>NZ_JAKVIL010000010.1 GCF_022601675.1 Ancylobacter gelatini
TCCGCGTCCGACACCCCAGACGCCAACCCCGCCCCCGACGCAACAACAACCTCAGAACCAAGACCAACAAAACGCTTGACCGTCTCAACCGAACCCGAAACCCGGGGCTCAACCAAAACGTCTTCGTGCAAAATACTCAGCTTCATTCGCCTTCCTCCCAAGAAGGTAATCGCAGGTTTCATCAGCTCCGCCATTCATTCCGGCGGATTGTCGTTCAGTCTTCCAGTATGATGAGAAGGTCCTTGGCATCGATGGAACTGCCGGGCGACACCAGTATCTCCTGCACCGTGCCCGCGCGAGGGGCGTGGATCGCCGTTTCCATCTTCATCGCCTCGATGGTCAACAGCACGTCACCGGCCTTGACCACCTGCCCGGTATGAGCGGCGAGCGAGGAGATGGTGCCGGGCATCGGCGCGGCGACGTGGAATTCGTTGCCCTCCTCCGCCTTGCGGCGGCCGGCGACCTTCGGCACCGCGTCGCGGTCCGCCACCACGATCATGCGCGGCTGGCCGTTGAGCTCGAAGAACACCTCGACCATGCCGTCGTCGCGGGTCTCGCCGATGGCGGTGAGCCGGACCATCAGCGCCTTGCCGCGCTCGATCTCGATCACGGTCTCGTCGCCCGGCTTCATGCCGTAGAAAAACACCGGCGTCGGCAGCGCCGAGACCGGACCGAATTTGGCGACCACGGGGGCGAAATCGGCGAACACCTTCGGGTACATCAGATAGGAGGCCAGTTCGCGGTCGCTCGCCTCGTGGCCGACCAGCTTCGACACCTCGGCCCGCTCGGCCTCCAGATCCGCATCCGGGATCAGCGAGCCATAACGCACCGTGATCGGCGCTTCGCCCTTCAGCGCCTTCTTCTGCAAGGCCTGCGGCCAGCCGCCGACCGGCTGCCCGTATTCGCCGTGCAGCATCGCGACCGCCGAGGCCGGGAAGGCAACGTCGCGGGCGGGATCGAGCACGTCGGCCGCGGTAAGACCCTGGCTCACCATCATCAATGCGAGGTCGCCCACCACCTTGGAGGAGGGCGTCACCTTGATGATGTCGCCGAACAGATCATTGGCGTCGCGATAGGCCTTGGCGACCTCGTGCCAGCGGCTCTCCAGACCCATGGAGCGCGCCTGCTCCTTGAGATTGGTGAACTGCCCGCCGGGCATCTCGTGGAGATAGACTTCGGAGGCCGGCCCCTTGAGGTCGCTCTCGAAGGCGGCGTATTGCGCGCGCACGCCTTCCCAATAGAAGGAAATGCGCCGGATCGCTTCCGGGTCGAGGCCGGTATCGCGCTCGGAGCCGCGCAGCGCCTCGACGATCGAGCCGAGGCAGGGCTGCGAGGTCATGCCGCTCATCGCGTCCATGGCGAGGTCCACCGCGTCCACCCCGGCCTCGACCGCCGCCAGCACCGAAGCCGCGGCGACACCGGAGGTGTCGTGGGTGTGGAAGTGGATCGGCAGCCCGACCTCTTCCTTCAGCGCCTTGAACAGCACCTTGGCGGCCGCCGGCTTGACGAGGCCGCCCATGTCCTTGAGGCCGAGAATGTGGACGCCGGTCTTCTCCAACTCCTTGGCCATGGAGACGTAGTATTTGAGATTGTACTTGGAGCGGTCCGGGTCCAGCAGGTCGCCGGCATAGCAGATCGCGCCTTCCACCAGCTTGCCGGTCTTCAGCGCCTCGTCGATCGAGATGCGCATGTTCTCGATCCAGTTGAGGCAGTCGAACACGCGGAAGATGTCCATGCCGGCATCCGCCGCCTGGCGGATGAAGAAGCGAACCACATTGTCGGGATAATTGGCATAGCCCACGCCATTGGCGCCGCGCACCAGCGTCTGGGTGAGCACGTTCGGCACATTGGCGCGGATCTTGGCGAGCAGTTCCCACGGGTCTTCCGACAGGAAGCGCATCGAGACGTCGAAGGCCGCGCCGCCCCAGCATTCCAGCGACAAGAGCTCGGGCAGGCCGCGCGCGTAAGAATCCGCGACCTTCGCGATGTCATAGGCGCGCATGCGGGTGGCGAGCAGCGACTGGTGGGCATCGCGCATCGTGGTGTCGGTGATCAGCACCCGCTTCTGCGCCAGCATCCAGTCGGCGAAGCCCTTGGGGCCGAGCTGTTCCAAAAGCTGCCGCGTGCCGGGGGCCGGCTCGTTGAGGAAGCTTGGGGGCTCGGGCACGCGGGCGGTGGCGGAGGGCTTCGCCCGCCCCTTCACCTCCGGGTGGCCGTTCACCGTCACGTCGGCGATCCAGGCGAGAAGCTTTGTCGCGCGGTCACGCCGGCCGCCGAAGTCGAACAGTTCGGGCGTGGTGTCGATGAAGCGCGTGGTGTAGCGGCACTGAGTAAAGTCCTCATGGGTGAGGACGTTCTCCAGGAACGGCAGATTGGTGGCGACGCCGCGGATGCGGTACTCGCGCAGCGCGCGGTACATGCGGGCGATCACTTCCTCGCCGGTCGGCGCCCAGGCGGTCACCTTCTCCAGCATCGGATCATAGAAGCGCGTCACCACCGCGCCGGAATAGGCGGTGCCGCCGTCAACGCGGATGCCGAAACCCATGGCGCCGCGATAGGCGGTGATGCGGCCATAGTCCGGGATGAAATTGTTCTCGGGATTTTCGGTGGTGATGCGGCACTGCATGGCATGGCCGTTCAGCGCGATGTCGCCCTGCTCCGGAATGCCGGTCTCCTCGACCTTGCCGATATGGCCGCCTTCGAGAATCTTGATCTGCGCCTTGATCAGGTCGAGGCCGGTGACGACCTCGGTCACGGTGTGCTCGACCTGGATGCGCGGGTTCACCTCGATGAAGTAATAGGCGCCGGTATCGGAATCCATCAGGAACTCGACCGTGCCGGCGCCGACATAATCGGTGGCCCGGCCGATGGCGAGCGCGGCGTCGGTCAGCCCCTTGCGGGTCGCCTCGTCGACATAAGGCGCCGGGGCGCGCTCGATGACCTTCTGGTTGCGGCGCTGGATCGAGCAGTCGCGCTCGAAGACATGGACCAGATTGCCGTAGGTATCGCCGAGAATCTGCACCTCGACATGGCGGGCGCGGCGCACCAGCTTTTCGAGATACACCTCGTCCTTGCCGAAGGCGGCCTTGGCCTCGCGCTTGGCGGTCATGACCGCGTCGAGCAGCTTGTCTTCGCTCTCGATGGGGCGCATGCCGCGCCCGCCGCCGCCCCAGCTCGCCTTGAGCATGACCGGATAGCCGACCTCGCGCGCGGCCTTGAGCACCGCCTCGGAATCGTCGGGCAGCGGCTCGGTGGCGGGCATGACCGGCACGCCCACGGAAATGGCGAGATTGCGCGCGGCGACCTTGTTGCCGAGCGTGCGCATGGTCTGCGGCGTCGGCCCGATGAACACGATGCCGGCCGCGGCACACGCCTCGGCGAATTCCGGGCTTTCCGACAGAAAGCCATAGCCGGGATGGATGGCGTCGACCTTCGCCTCTTTGGCGACGCGGATCACCTCGTCGATCGACAGATAGGCGTCGATCGGGCCGAGCGGCTTCGCCAGCCACGGCCCGCGCCCGACCTGATAGGCCTCGTCCGCCTTGAAACGGTGGAGGGAGAGCTTGTCCTCCTCGGCATAGATCGCGACGGTGGTGATGCCGAGTTCGGAGGCGGCCCGAAACACGCGGATGGCGATTTCGGAGCGATTGGCGACCAGCAGCTTCTTGATCGGTCGGGTCATGAGCGTGTCCTGGATGTGTCGGTGCCACGGGACGGGAACGTCAGCGACCTACATCCGAGCCAGCGGCTTCCGGCCGGCGAGCCAGGGCCACACCGGAGGCACGCGCCATTCGCGACCGGCGACCGGGGCCGCCGCATGCCGCATGTAGGAAGCCTCACCGATGCACGAGCCATGCCGTGGATACCGCACCTGTGCAAAATACCGCGCGCTCTTGATGGGCTAATTGGTATACAGAATTCTAAATACCAGCAAGCCCATTCCGGCGCCGGCGACGGCTCCCCGGCGGCGTGGTTAGCGCACTCTTGCCCGGCCGCGCCGCCCGAACATGAGCACTTGCGATAACCACCGCGCGCAAACGTGAATACTAATGTCGCCAAATCGACACGCTGCAATGCAAAACAACATCTGCGAGACACGGCCGCCGTTTTGGTTCATATCATCGAAGCAACATCAGAAACTGAATTCATAATCACGGAGGACTCCATGTACAGCAGGCGGGAACGCGCGACCAAGATCGTGGCGACCCTCGGGCCGGCCTCGTCCAGCCCGGAGAAGATCAAGGCCCTGTACGAGGCCGGCGTGGATGTCTTCCGGCTGAACTTCAGCCACGGAACGCAGGAAAACCACGGCCGGGTGATCGCCGATGTGCGCGCCCTTGAGAAGCAGGTCAGGCGCCCGATCGGCGTGCTCGCCGATCTTCAGGGCCCGAAGCTGCGTCTCGGCAAGTTTGTCGACGGCTCCATCAACGTGACTGCCGGCACCACGATCCGCTTCGACACCGACCCGACCCCGGGCGACGAGACGCGCGTGTCGATCCCGCACCCGGAAATCCTTGAAGCCCTGCATGAGGGCTCCACCGTCCTGCTCGACGACGGCAAGGTCCGCGTGAAGGTGGTCAAGAAGGGCGCGGGCTTCATCGAGGCCGCCATCATTGCCGGCACCAAGCTGTCCAACAACAAGGGCTTCAACGTTCCCGACGTGGTTCTCCCGGTCTCGGCGCTGACCGAAAAGGACCGCTCGGACCTCGCCTTCGCGCTCGACCAGGGCGTGGAGTGGATCGCGCTGTCCTTCGTGCAGCGCCCCGAGGACATCATCGAGGCCCGCGACCTGATCCAGGATCGCGCGCAGATCAACCTCAAGCTGGAAAAGCCGGCGGCGATCGACCACCTCACCCGCGTCATCGAACTGAGCGACAGCGTGATGTTCGCGCGCGGCGATCTCGGCGTCGAACTGTCGCTGCCGGAACTGCCGGCGCTGCAGAAGCGTGTGATCCGCGAGTGCCGCCGCCAGGGCAAGCCGGTGATCGTCGCCACCCAGATGCTGGAATCCATGATTTCCGCGCCGGTGCCGACCCGCGCCGAGGTCTCGGACGTCGCCAATGCCGTGTATGAGGGCGCGGACGCCGTCATGCTCTCGGCCGAAAGCGCCGCCGGCCAGTACCCGGTCGAGGCGGTAGCGATGATGGAGCAGATCATCAAGCACGTCGAACGTGATCCCGGCTACCGCAAGATCATCGATTCCCAGCGCCCCGAGGAAGGCCACAACGTCGCCAACGCGGTGACCCAGGCGGCCTATCAGGCGGCGAACGCCGTCGATGCGGCGGCGATCGTGACCTACACCCTGTCCGGCACCACCACGCTGCACGCCGCCCGCGAGCGGGCGCGCATCCCGATCGTGGGCATTGCCAGCCGCCTCGACACCGCCCGCCGGCTGGTGCTGTCCTACGGCGTCCATGTCGTCCATGCGCCCGAGGAAATCCACACCTTCGGCGAGATGGCCAACAAGGCGACGCAGGTGACGCTGGAGCACGGCTTCGCCCGCGAAGGCGACTGCATCGCCATCACCGCCGGCGTGCCGTTCGCAACGCCGGGCACCACGAACGTCCTGCGCCTCGTGACCATCGACAAGACCATGTTGGCCCGCCTGCCCTCGGGCGAGACGGTCGCCGAACGGCCGGTTCAGCGCGCGGCGGCCCGCGCCACCGGCGACGCGATGCTGCGCTCCCGCCCGGTGGAAGACCCGGCGGACTGACGTCGAACGACGTGATCACAGATGGAAAGGCCCTCTCCCGCGAGAGGGCCTTTTTCGTTTCGGGACAGCCCGCCCGGAGACCGGGCGCCCGGATGGCCGCTCAGGCCATCTCCATCGCCACGATCTCGATCGGCGCGCCGCCGACGCCATGGGAGAAAAACCCGGTGCCGACCACTTCAAAGCCGTGGCGCTGGTAGAATCCGGCCGCGTTCAGCGTGGATTCCACCCGGACCGGCCCTTCATGGTCGCGGCGCGCCTGCGCGATGCCGATCGCAAGCAGCCGGCTGCCGAGGCCGGCCCCGGCGGCCTTGGGGTGCAGGAACAGCCGGGTGACCTCGCCGGGCACCGCATCCACGAAACCGATCAACGCGCCATCCAGCTCGGCGACGGTGGTGGCGCCCCGGCCGATCAGCACCTCGTAATAATCCGCGTCGCGCCGGCCCATCCAACCGGCGATCTGCTCGGGGGAATAATGCTGGGTCGACAAGCCTTTGACCGACAACCAGGTGATGTCGAACAGCGCCTGACCGTCGCCGGAGCGTGCCGGGCGCAGGACGATGCGGTCAGAATCAAGATGTGCGGTCATGGGCTCGACTCGGCTGGTCACTGTGATCACAGAGACTAGCCGACTTCCGGGCCCGGCGGAAAGAGGTGACGCCGCCACCGCCTACTCGAAATCCACCACCTGATCGTTCAGCGGCAGCATGTCGGTCATCGGGCCGACGAGGCGGGGCTCGATGCGGGCCGGCTTGCCTCTCTCCAGTTCGTCTTCACTGCCCGGCGCCAGCGTGCCCTGCCCGGAAAAACGGGTGAAGACATAGGGCAGGCCGTTGGCGTTGAGCGGTGACGTACCGTCCATCACATGGAAGTGTAGGTGCGGCGCGGTGGAATTGCCGGTGTTGCCGAGCAGGCCGATCACATCGCCGGTCTTCACCCGATCGCCGAGGCCGACTTTCAGGCTTCCGCGCTGCAGATGGGCATAGAAGGCATAGGCCCCGCCGCCAATGTCGATGACCACCATGTTGCCGCCGATATTGGCCGGCGTGATCCCCGTCGGCTTGGCGTCCGGGCCCGGCACCTGCTCATCCGCCCCATCATAGACATTCACCACCACGCCGTCGGCCGCCGCGAGGATCGGATCGCCGTAATAGGCATAATCGGTCACCTTCGTGCCATCGCCGGTGAAGAGATGGCCATCGTCCCGCAGCTTCACCCAGTCGATGGCGAAGCGCTCCGGCGCGACCTGACGGCCATTGATGGCCAGGATCGCCCCGCGATGGGCGGTGAGTGCGTCGCAGCAGCCGCTGACCGCGACCCAGCCCTTGCCGCGCAGCGGCGGCGCCACCACAACGGCCGGGCGCCCGGGCACCACAGGCGCGCCGGTGAAGGTGTAGACGGCCGGCGCGGGGCCCTCCGAATGATCGGGCACCAGCGTGCCGTTCGCGTCCTTTAGCCGGCTTGCGGTGATGCGGGCGGAGAGCTGCGCGGGAAGCACGGCATCTGCCGCCAGGCTGACATCAAGCAGCACCGTGGCCGAGCCGCCGGGCGCAATGGCGCCGTCCCTGCCGGCATGGAACAGCGTCATCGCCGCCAGATCCTTGCCCGACAGCGCCGACAGCACCGTGCCCGCAGGATCGACGCTCTCCAGCGTGTCGAGGCGGATAAACCAGGCGCTGGCATTGCTCACCGCCAGCTCATAGGCCAGATGCACCCGCCCGTCGGCCCCGCGAACGGGATTGGGCGCGCTCAAGGGGCTGACCGCGATCGACGACAGCACCTCGTCAGGCTTCAGCGACTGGGCCGCTGCCGGCAGCGCCAGCAGCATGGCGAGGACCGCCGCGCCGCCAAGCGTGGCGAACCTCGATCGAGCGGTCATGGCGTCAGCCCTCCAGTGCCCGCAGATAACGGATGGGCTTGCCGGGCGCCACCGATTGCGCGGCGGCGACGATGGCGTTGGCGTCGATGCCGTGATGGCGGTAGAGGTCGGCGATCGAGCCGGTCTGGCCGAAATGCTCGACGCCGAGCGCGCGGGTGCGATGGCCCGCGACCGAGCCGAGCCAGCTCAGCGTCGCGGGATGGCCGTCGAGCACGGTGACCAGCGAACAGTTCTGCGGCACCTGCGCCAGCAGCCGCTCGACATGGCTGCGCGCCTTGACGAGGCCGCGCTCGCGGGCACGCGCCGATGCGTTCCAGCCGGCATTGAGCCGGTCCGCGGAGGTGACGGCCAGCAGGCCGACATCCTTGCGATCCTCGGCCATCAGCCCGACCGCCTCGATCGCCTCGGGCGCCACCACGCCGGTATAGACCACGACCACTTCGGCATTCGGTCCCGGCCGGCGCACCCAGTAGCCGCCCTCGATGATGTCGCGCTCCAGCTCCGGGGCGATCTCGCGCGCCGGCTGGGCCAGCGTGCGGGTCGACAGCCGCAGATAGACCGAGCCGCCGATCTCGTCACGCAGCCAGCTCTGCTCCTCGGCCTCCACGGCCGGCAGCGGCACGCCCTCGCGCTGGAGATAGTCGAAGGCCCAGCGCAGGATGACCGACAATTCGTCGACATAGGCCGGCTCGAAGGCGGCGAGGCCGTCCTGCGCCATGCCGATCAGCGGCGTGCCGATCGACTGGTGCGCGCCGCCTTCCGGCGCCAGGGTCAGCCCGGAGGGCGTCGCCACCAGAATGAAACGTGCGTCCTGGTAGCAGGCATAGTTCAGCGCATCGAGGCCGCGCTGGATAAACGGGTCGTACAGCGTGCCGACCGGGATCAGCCGCGCGCCGAACAGCGACTGCGACAGGCCGAGCGCGGACAGCAGGATGAACAGGTTCATCTCGGCGATGCCGAGCTCCATGTGCTGGCCGCGCGGCGAAGCGGTCCAGTCGAAGGTGGAGGGGATGCGCTCGGCGCGGAACAGGTCGGCCACCTCCTGCTGGGCGAACACGCCGCGCCGGTTCACCCACCCGCCGAGATTGGTGGAGACCGTCACGTCCGGCGAGGTGGTGACGATACGGTCCGCGAGCGGCCCACCCTGCTTGCCGAGCTCCGCCATGATCAGGCCGAAGCCCTGCTGGGTGGACAGTTCCGGCTGCTTGGGCAGCGCCAGCGTCGAAGGCACCGGCAGGCGCGCATCCTCGAAGCGGCGCGTGCCCAGCGCGTTGAACGGGACCTCGCGCAGGAAGCGCTCCAGCTCCGCCGGCGGCACGTCGAGCCCCTCGAACGGGTCCCACTCATGGCCGTGGCGCACCCCCATGGACGCGCGGAAGCCCTCCATCTGCGCCGGCGTCATCAGGCCGGCATGGTTGTCCTTGTGGCCGGCGAGCGGCAGGCCATAGCCCTTGATGGTGTAGGTGATGAACAGCACCGGCCGGTCATGGTCGATGCCCGAGAACGCCTGCGTGAGCGTCGGCAGGTCATGGCCGCCCAGATTGGTCATCAGCGCCGAGAGTTCCGCGTCGGAGCGCTTGTCGATCAGCGCGGTGAGCGGGCCCTGGTCGCCGAGATCATCGTTGAGGCGCTTGCGCCAGGCCGCGCCGCCCTGGAAGGTCAACGCGGAATAGAGCTGGTTGGGCGCGCGGTCGATCCAGTCGCGCAGCTTTTCGCCGCCGGGCTCGGCGAAGGCTTCCATCAGCCGGGCGCCATATTTCAGCGTCACCACCTCCCAGCCAAAGGCGCGGAACAGCGCCTCCAGCCGCGCCGGCAGGCCCTCGCGGATCACCGCGTCGAGGCTCTGGCGGTTATAGTCGAGGATCCACCAGCAATTGCGCAGGCCCTGCTTCCAGCCTTCCAGCAGCGCCTCGTAGATATTGCCCTCGTCCATCTCGGCATCGCCGACCAGCGCGATCATCCGCCCGTCGAGCTGGCGCTCGCCGAATTTGTGGGCGCGCACATAGTCCTGCACCAGGCTGGCGAACAGCGTCTGCGCCACGCCGAGGCCGACCGACCCGGTGGAGAAGTCCACGTCGTCAATGTCCTTGGTGCGCGAGGGATAGGACTGCGCGCCCTTGTAGCCGCGATAATTCTCCAGCTTCTCCCGCGTCTGGTGACCGAGCAGATACTGGATGGCGTGGAAGATGGGCGAGGCATGGGGCTTCACCGCGACGCGGTCCTGCGGGCGCAGCACCGAAAAATACAACGCGGTCAGGATCGTGGACAGCGAGGCCGAGGAGGCTTGATGGCCACCGACTTTCAATCCGTCGGCATTGGCGCGCACATGGTTGGCGTGGTGGATGGTCCAGGCCGAAAGCCAGGACACCTTGCGCTCCAGCGCGCCGAGCAGCCGGAACGCGGCGGGTTCGGCACCGGCGCGGTTCGGGGCAGGCATATCGTGGCGGCGATTCTCGCTCATACCGGTCGTCTCCTCCTGGGTAGGGGGAGCATGTCGCCGGTTGGGGTCGTTCGGCAAGGCACTCTTGGTATGAGGACAGAAATGTGACCTCGGCCGCAGCGGGAGCGCCCGCGCATCCGGTGACGGGGGCGCGGCTTGTCCGGCGATCGGGAGGGCCGCTCGACACGCGCCCGGCGGCGGGCGCGTGGTTCAGTTGGCGGTCGAGGGGTAGCTCGACGCGCCCGGCACCAGTCGCACCGGAGCGCCGGTCGACGGCGTGGGCGACTGGCCGGAGGGCAGGCCCGGCAGCGTCGGGGGGACGCTGAAGGGCGAACTCTGGCCGGGCGTGGTCACGCTGCGCGAGGGCGCGGGATCGACGACCACGCCGGCCGGCGGCGTGCCGCGCACCACGGTCGGCGTGGCGCCGGGCGCGAGCTGGGTGGACACGGCCGGCCCGGGCACCTGCGGATAACCCTCGACCGGATAGAGCGGGCTCTCCTGTCCCTGCGGCTGCTGGTAATACGGCTCGGTATAGACCTGCTCCGGCTGCGCCACCGGCGTGCCATAGCGGCGGGCGCGCGGCGGCGCACTGCGCCGGGGCGCGGGGGCCACGGCGGCGCGCGGCTCCGGTCCGAGCCAGCCATCGAGCACCGTGCCGTCGCCCTGCAGGCCGGACGGATAGGCCAGCGGCCCGCCGACCCTGCCGATGCCCTCGGGTTCGCCGAGCGGGCGGCCATAGGGCTGCCAGCCCTTCGGCAGGAAATAGGCATTGATGGAGAAGCGATACATCACGCGCAGCAGATCCTGCTCGCTCGCCCCGACCTGACACAGGCGGAGGCGCAGCGCGATGATGCCGCGATCGCGCATCAGCAAGTAGAGCGGAACCTGCGACTGGATGCGCTGCCACGCATACATGCACAATTCGCCCGAGCCGCCGATGCCCATGGCGTAGTTGAACGGCCCGTAGCGGTTCTGCACGAAGTAGTTCGAGACATGCATCGAGACGCCGGGCATGCGCTCGGTCATCTCGTCATCGATGACCTCTTCGTTCAGCCAGTCGTCGGCACGCAGGTTCTCGCTGCCGGTACGTTCCTTCACCGGCCCGAAGAACACGACGTGGAAGGCGTTCTGGCCGCGCGCATAGGAATTGGTTTCGAGCGCGATTTCCTGCTCGACTGCATTATAATAGCGCGTCTCCAGCACCGCGAGCACGCGCGGCGCGGCTCCAGGCTCCGGCAGCACGATAGCGTCGGAGAGCGGAACCTCGACAGTGGAGGTCATGACCTTGATATTCGTGCCGTACCATGGATAGGGAGAGCAACCCGCTGCGAGCAAGGCAACGGAAACAGCCAGACCCCCCCACAAAGGCGCGCGCGTGTTCCGTTGTCTCATGACCTCGTCTAAATGTTTGGGCCGACGACACGGCGAAGACCCACCCCCCGACCGCACGTATAAAAAATCAGCAGGTGAACCCCGCCGAATCACCTGCCTGTTCGGGACTTTAGCCTGAGGTGTCACAGGTTGGAATCTACGATTGGCGATAGAGTTTGCGTTTAGATAGATTTCCTCAACCTCTAGTCATTAAGACACTCAGAACTGGAACGATCAGCGCGAGCTGAAACCGGACTTGGAGCGACGATGCGCACTGCATGGGTTACCGGCTTGTGGGCGATAGCCTCGATCGTGGTGGTGCTGTTGATCACCCTTCCGATCAGCCTGCAGGCACACCTGATCGCCGGCTGCATCGTCGTGTGCGCGATCGTCCTGCTGAAGACTTTCGGACCGCCCGTCGGCGTGTTCCGCATGATCGCGCTCGCGCTCGGCACCGCCGTCGTGCTGCGCTACGTCTACTGGCGCACCACCAGCACCATTCCGCCGATCAGCCAGATCGAGGACTTCATTCCTGGCTTCATGCTCTACCTCGCTGAAATGTATAGCGTTTTCATGCTATTCCTCAGCCTGTTCGTGGTGTCCTCGCCGATGCCGATACGATCGGCGCCGCCGATCCCGGCCGATGACACCCCGACCGTGGACGTGTTCATCCCGACCTATAACGAGCCCAAGGACCTGCTGATCACCACCGTGGCGGCGGCCAAGGGCATGGACTACCCGGCCGACAAGCTCACCATCTGGCTGCTGGACGACGGCGGCACCGACCAGAAATGCGAGCAGAACGACCCCGGCAAGGCGCTGGAGGCACAGACCCGGCGGCGGGAGCTTCAGCAGCTCTGCGCGGATTTCGGCGTCAATTATCTCACGCGCGCGCGCAACGAGCACGCCAAGGCCGGCAATCTCAACAACGGCCTCGAACATTCCACCAGCGACCTGGTGGTGGTGTTCGACGCCGACCATGTTCCCGCCCGCACCTTCCTGCAGGAAACGGTCGGCTATTTCTGCGAGATGGACAATCTGTTCCTGGTGCAGACGCCGCACTTCTTCATCAATCCCGACCCGCTCGAACGCAACATCGACACCTTCGCCTACATGCAGTCCGAGAACGAGATGTTCTACGGCATCATCCAGCGCGGCCTGGACAAGTGGGACGCGGCGTTCTTCTGCGGCTCGGCGGCGGTGCTCAGCCGCAAGGCGCTCAAGGAAACCGACGGCTTCAGCGGCATCACCATCACCGAGGATTGCGAGACCGCGCTCGGCCTGCACGCCAAGGGCTGGCACTCGGTCTATGTCGAGAAGCCGCTGATCGCCGGCCTGCAGCCCGACAGCTTCGCCAGCTTCATCGGCCAGCGCTCGCGCTGGGCGCAGGGCATGATGCAGATCCTGCGCTTCCACTTCCCGCCCTTCAAGCGCGGCCTGAAGCTGGAGCAGCGCCTGAGCTACTGTTCCTCCGTGCTGTTCTGGCTGTTTCCCTATGCGCGCCTGATGTTCCTGGTCTCGCCGCTGTTCTACCTGTTCTTCGGCCTCGAAATCTTCAACGCCTCCGGCGCAGAGTTCATGGCCTACACCACGACCTACATGCTGGTGAACCTGCTCATCCAGAACTACCTCTATGGCAAGTATCGCTGGCCATGGGTGTCGGAACTCTACGAGTATATCCAGTCGATCTACCTGTTCCCGGCGCTGCTCGCCGTGATCGCGAACCCGCACAAGCCGACCTTCAACGTGACGGCGAAGGGCGAAAACATGGGCGAGAGCCGGGTGTCGGAGATCGGGCGGCCGTTCTTCATCATCTACGGCATCCTCATCCTCGGCGTGGTGGTGACAGTCTACCGCCTGCTGACCGAGCCCTACAATGCCGACGTCATCATCGTGGTCGGCTGCTGGAACCTGCTCAACATCCTGTTCATCGGCTGCGCGCTCGGCGTGGTGT
This sequence comes from Ancylobacter gelatini, assembly GCF_022601675.1. Classification (GTDB taxonomy): domain Bacteria; phylum Pseudomonadota; class Alphaproteobacteria; order Rhizobiales; family Xanthobacteraceae; genus Ancylobacter; species Ancylobacter gelatini. The sequence goes on from NZ_JAKVIL010000010.1 coordinate 13,355, forward strand.
CGGAGCGCGCCAATCGCCGCCGCACCCACCGCGTGAATCTGCTGCGCCGCTGCGAGATCATCATCAACGGGCTGATCTATCCCTCGATGCTGGAAGACGGCTCGGTCGGCGGCGCGCGCATCCGCGTGAACCCCAATCTCGGCCTGCCGGAAATCGAGCGCGGCATGCACGCCCTGCTGCGCTTCGTCCCGGAAGCCTCCGACATCACCATCGACACGCTGCCCATGGCGGTGCGCAACGTGGAACGCGACGATGCCGGCCTGGTGCTGGGCTGCGAGTTCCAGCCCGAGGCGCCCATGCATCACCGGCTGGTCGCGGACCTGATCTTCGCCAATGCCGATGAATGGAAGAAATTCCAGGACGCCCGACGCGTGAACCCCGGCGTGCTGCTCGGCACCATCCGCTTCGTGCGCATGGCGATCTACCACACGTTCCGTGGCCTGTCCTACATGTTGCAGCTCCACAATGTATGGCGGAGCCGGCGCCGGAGCGCCGCGCTCACCCCGGCCAAACGCGGATCATGACCATGCGCGCTCTTTCCTCGATCGCCGCGATCGGGCTGGCGATCCTGTCCGTCCCGTCCCTGTCGCTCGGTCCGGCCATCGCCCAGCAGGGCATTTCCGCCGGCCAGGGCACGGGGTCGCTGTTTCAGATGACGCCGCCCCTCCCCGGCGGCTCGTCCAGCACCCCCGCGCCCAGCTCCGGGACCTCGATCTCGACCTCGACCGGAGCCGCCGCGACGCCGGCCCCCCTCGAGCCCGCGAGCCCGACCGCGCGGCCCTCGACGGCCGGCACCTATAATTACGTGCCGGCGACCTCCTCGCCGGGCACGGCGGCCAATCCGCCGACCACCACGGTGCGCGCGCCTGAGGCTCCGGTGACCGGGCTGACCCCGTCGTCCCCGCAGATGGCGCAGACCCAGGCGCCCGCCCCCGCCGTCAGCGGCGGCACATCCGGCGCCCCGGCGGCGAGCGACAGCGCCGGCAGCCCGCCGGCGGCGGCCTCGAATGTCGATCCGTTCCAGATGCGCCCGGGCCAGCCGGCCCCGCGCGCCGCCATCCGGCCGGTCGACACCACGCCGCGCCCGCCGAGCCGGCCCGACCGATTCATCATTCCCCAGCAGCGGATGATCTTCGCCGGCGAAATCTCGTCGCGCTCCTGGACCATCTTCATGTCCGAGGACGAGGCGCAGCGCGCCAGCGGCTTCCTGCTGAGCTACCTGAACTCGGTTCTGGTGATGCCGGAGACCTCGCGCATCCGCGTCACCATCAACGGCCAGACCATCGTGGAATCGCCACTCGCCTCCTCGCAGGAGCCCGCCAGGTTGCAGGTACCGATGCGCCGCGGGACGCTGAGGGCCGGGGCGAACCTGATCCGCGTCGACGTGGTCCAGCGCCACCGCACCGATTGCGCGGTCACCGCGACCTATGAGCTGTGGACCGAGATCAACAATGAGGGCAGCGGCATCACCTTCGACGGCGGCGCGCCGGCCCTGGTCGGCGGGCTCGACAGCCTGCCGGCGGTGGGCTTCGACGAGAAGGGCGTGACCACGATTCGTGTTGTCACGCCGGGTCCGATCGAGGGCGGTGGCTCCTCGCGCGTGCTGCGCGTGGTGCAGGGCCTGTCGGTGCGTGGCCTCTTCCCCAATCCCTCCGTCGTCATCGCCGACGGCACGCCCGGCACGGCGCCTCCGGGCACGCTGACCGTGGTGGTCGGCTCGGCTTCCGAACTGCCGCGCCTCATGGCCTCGGTGCCGGCGGAAGCCCGCCAGCGTCCGATCACCAGCTTCGTCAAGGATGAGCGCCTCGGCGCCCCCACCTTGCTGATCTCCGGCCCGAGCGCTTCGGATGTCGACCGCGCCATCGACCGGTTGAACAATGTCTCGATCGAGCAGACCGACGCGGTGAACACCTCGACCCGGTGGTCGCCCAACGCGCCGCTGTTCACCGGCGCGCGCACGGTGCGCTTCTCCGATCTCGGCATTCCCACGCAGGAATTCTCCGGCCGCCGTTTCCGCGCCGAGTTCCAGATCGCGCTCCCGCCGGACTTCTTCGCCGAAGCCTATGGCAATGCCTCGCTGTTCCTTGACGCCGCCTTCACCGGCGTGGTGCGCCAGGGCAGCCATGTCGACCTCTATGTGAACCAGCAGATCGCCTCCAACCTGCCGATCACCAAGCGCGGCGGCGGGCTGTTCGAGCACCAGCGCATGCAGGTGCCGCTCCGCAATTTCCGGCCCGGCATCAACCGGCTGTTCCTGGAAGTGATCCTCGACACGGAATCGGATGCGCGCTGCCTGCCCGGCGCCACGCTGCCGGCGGACAACCGCTTCGTGCTGTTCGATTCCAGCGAGTTCTCGATGGACAACTTCGCCCGGATCGGCCGCGTGCCGAATCTCGCGGCGCTCACCGCCGATGCCTTCCCCTACAGCCTCGACGGCAGCCCGGTCGCGGTGGTGCTCGCCCGGCCGGACTCGGCCACGCTCTCGGCCGCCGCCACGCTGATGTCGCGCCTCGCGCTCTCCAACGGCGCGCCGCTGCCGATGGACGCCTCCCCGGCCTCGGTGACGCTCGGCGAGCGCAACGCGATCTTCGTCGGCGGCATCGACCAGATTTCCAGCGCCGTGCTGGAACAGGTCGGCATTTCCGAATCCACCCGCGCCAACTGGGTGGTCTCGGTCGGCGACGAGGCCTCGGGCGATACGTCCAGCGAGAATTACGACAACGTGCTGGCCGGCTTCCGCAGCCGCCAGAGCACGGCCGCGCAGTTGAGCGTGCCGAGCGAGCATCCCAACCTTGCCAACACCCCGGAGGTGTACGACCGCTGGCGCGACAGCGTGCAGGGCAAGGGCGGGCTTTATGCGATTGCGGAGGGCTTCGAGGGCTGGCTGCAGCGCACCTTCTCGATCGGCTTCGAATCGCTGCGCATCCAGGAAGGCCGGCGCACGCTCTACGAACCGCCCCCGCGCACCTCGGTGCTGATGGCCCAGGGCAACAGCACCAATGGCGAGAGCACATGGACGCTGGTCGCCGGCCGCACGGCCGAGACGCTGGCCGCCGCCATGCCGCGCTTCACCTCCGACAATGTGTGGAACCGCATCGGCGGGCAGACGGTCGCCTATCAGTCCTCCAGCGGCGAAGTGGAACGGCGCGACATCGCGTCATTCCGGCTCATCATCACGCAGCCGCTCGGCTTCTCCAATGTGCGCATGATCGCGGCCAACTGGTTCTCGACCAATATCGTGCCCTACGCCCTGATCCTGATGATCACCGGCATGGTCCTCGGCATCGCCACCACTTTCCTGCTCCACCGACTCGGGCGCCCCACATGAAGTTGAACCTGCTGGCCAGCCTTTTTCTATTGCTCGCATGCGGGATACTTCCAGTGAAAGCGCAGAACTCCACGACGCCGGTCCCCCCGGAGGCGTGGGAGGCGTACAAGGCGGCCTTCGTCGACCAGACCGGACGGGTCATCGACACCGCCAATGGCAGCATCAGCCATAGCGAAAGCCAAGGTTATGGCATGTTGCTGGCTTTTTTAGCTGGCGACCGAGGTGGTTTCGAGCGTATTTGGAGCTTCACGCGCACTGAATTACTGATTCGCGACGATGGGCTGGTGGCATGGCGTTGGGATCCGAATTCGACGCCTCATGTGACAGACGTCAACGCTGCGAGCGATGGCGATCTGTTGATATCCTATGCTCTGGCGCGGGCCGGCCGCGCCTGGGGGCATCAGCCTTATCTGGACAGCGCACAGAAGATCGCGCGCGCGATCGGCAAAGCACTGGTGATACGCGACGGAAACCGCCTCATCTTGCTTCCCGGCGTCACCGGCTTTTCTGTCAGGGACCGCAAAGACGGCCCTATACTGAATCTATCCTACTGGATCTTCGAGACATTTCCGGTGATGGCGCAGCTTGCGCCGGAAACCGACTGGCCGACCTTGAGCAATACCGGGCTGGAACTTCTGCGGCAGGCACAGCTTGGCCCGGCAAAGCTTCAGCCGGACTGGATTTCGGCACCGGCTGGGGGGTCGGTGGTGGCGGCGGAGGGCTTCCCCGCCGTGTTTGGTTACAATTCGTTAAGGATATCTCTTTACCTTTTGCGGGCAGGGATAAGAGACACGGAGATACTGGAATCGTACCGCCGGAGCTGGTTGGTCGAGAATGGGGGCAGCCCCGCGATCGTCGACATCGCCACCGGAAAGGTCTTGGAGCAACTCACCGATCCGGGATACCGGATGCTCGGTGCGTCGCTCGCATGCGCGCTGGATTCAGCGCCGATTCCCGTGGATCTGCGACGGTTTGAGCCCACGCTCTATTACCCGTCGACGTTGTTCTTGTTGAGTTGGGCACTGGTAGCGGAGAGATATCCGAGATGTCTTTGAAGAGAGCCGCTTTGCTGGTCTTGCTCGGGGGCGCCGTCGTTCCCGCGATTGCTCAGCAAATCGATCTCCCCGGCAGCTCCGGCACCACTCCCGCCACAGGTTCCAACGCCGCGACCCGCGCGGCCCGCGCCAAGGTCGACGAAACCGCTCTTCGCTATTTCGCCTCCCAGGGCGACACCCGCCGCCTTGAGGCCGAAATCGGCCGCCTGCGCGCGCTCTATCCCGACTGGTCCCCTCCCGCCGATCTGTTCGGTCCGCAGACCGACACCGAGCTGGAGCACATGTGGAAGCTCTACACGGACGGCAAGTACAGCGACGTGCGCAGCGCCATCGCCGCGCGGCAGGCCGCCGACCCGTCCTGGGACCCACCGGCCGACCTGATCGCCCGGCTCGACGAATCGGAAACCCGTCGCCGGCTCATCAATGCGTCCGACGCCAGCCAGTGGTCGACCGTGCTGCGGCTCGCCACGGACACACCGGCCGTGCTGACCTGCCAGAATATCGACCTGCTGTGGCGGGTGGCCGAGGCCTTCGCCAAGACCGAGCAGATGACGCGCTCGATCGATGCCTTCACCTACATCCTGACCAATTGCAACGACACCAATGAGCGCCTGGCCACCCTGCAGAAGGCCATGCCGCTGTTGAACGACGACCAGCTCAAGGGCCTGCTGGCGCTGGAGCGCAAGGATGCCGAGGGCAAGCCGGAATTCGCCTCGCTGCGCGACGAACTGATCCGCCGCCGCATGGGCGCCGCTGCGGCGAACCCGGAATTCACGGTTCCCGACGACGACATCAAGCGGATGGAGGCCCTCTCCAAGCAATCCGATGCGCCGGGCGATCCGCTGCTGCTGGGCTGGTACCTGTTCCGCCATGACGAGGCGGCGCGTTCGCTCGAATGGTTCAAGCTGGCGCTCGACCGCAAGGGCGGACCCAAGTCTGCCGAAGGTTACGTGCTGGCGCTGAACTTCCTCGGCCGCGCGCTCGAGGCCGAGCCGATCGCCTATGAGTGGAAGGATTCGGCGCCCGAGAACAACAAGGCCTATCTCGACGTCGTCATCAGCCTGCTGACCGCCGACCCGCCGCCGGTGCTGGACGAGATCGTGCTCAGCCGCTTCTCGCCCGTGGTGGTGCGTGACAAATACGTGCCCGGCGCGCAGGGCCTGGGCTGGTACGCCTACAATACCGGGCAGATCCCGACCGCGCAGGCCTGGTTCCAGACCGCGCTGCAGTGGGACCCCAATGACGAGCCGTCCGCCTATGGCCTGGCGCTGACCTATTGGCGCACGCAGGACATGGCCCGCCTCAACACCATCGTGCAGACCTGGGGCCCCCGCTCCGAGCGCATCGTGGCGCTGGTGGACCCGGTGGTGCGGGCGCGGCTCGAGGCGCAGAACCTGCCGAACATGGCGCTCGGCTCGTTCACCGATCCGCTGGTGGCCGCCGCTGCCCGCCTGACGCCGCCGCCGATGAACACGCTGGGCGTGATGACGCCGGTGCAGCCGGCCGCGCGCGGCTATGTCCGCACGCCCACGCCGCAATATCTCACCCCGGCCCCGGGCGTGAACCCGCTGGTCGCCCCCGGCACCGCCGTCGGCCCGATGTCCTATGCACCGACGGCCCAGCCGCAGATGGCGGCGCAGCCCTTCGTCCAGACCCCCGGCCTCGCCAATCAGGGCTTCGTGCCGGTGCCGACCGCCGCGAACCAGCCGGTCCAGCGCTCCTATGCCGCTCCGGCGGTGACTCCGGTCGAGTATCGGCAGGAAGTCGCCGCTCCCGCGCCACGCCGGCGCGCGGCGACCCCGCGTCGCGCCTCCTCATCAGCCTCTGCGGCTTCCTCGGGCGGCGGCGGTTCGGCCGGCTCGGCGGTGGCGCGCGGCTGGCGGCTGATGGACCTTAACCGTCCGATCGAAGCGGTGCGCGAGTTCGACTACGCCATCAAATACGGCTCGGCCAAGGATGCCGAGGATGCCGCCTACGGCAAGTCCCTGGCCTATATGCGCAAGGGCATGACCAATGCGGCACAGATCGCCTCGCTGGAAGCGCCGCAGAATCCGCGCCGCTCCATGCAGCTCACCGGCGACCTGCTCGCCCAGCAGGCCCTGGTCGCCTACAAGGACGAGCGCTATGTCGAGGCGCTCATCGCGCTCGACGAGCGCAGCCGCATCGCGCCTGAGCAGCAGGACCTGATGATGCTGCGCGCGTGGTCCTACTACAACATCAACGACATCCAGTCGGCGAACCGCATCTTCAAGGCACTCGCCGCGCAGGGCAATATGGACGCCCAGCAGGGCGTGAACGCCGTCATCGGTCGCAACCGCCGTCTCGGCTATTACTGAGCCGGCGTCACGTCTGCCGCGCGCGCGCTTTCCGGCGGCGCGGCGCCCGCCTCCTGCGCAGTCGCATAGCGCCGCCGCGCGGCTTTTACCGCCTCATGATGCCCGTTCGCCCAGGCGATGAGCCCGCGCAGCGGCACGATCAACGAACGGCCGAGATCGGTCAGCTCATAATCCACGCGCGGCGGGATGGTCGGATAGACGGTGCGCAGGACGAGACCGTCCGCCTCCAGATGCCGCAGCGTCTGCGCCAGCATGCGCTGGGATATGTCCGGGATCGCCCGGCGCAGCACGCTGAAGCGCCGCGTGCCGCCCTCCAGCTCGCTCAGCACCAGAACCGTCCAGCGGTCGCCGATCCGGTCCAGCACGTCGCGGATCGGGCACAGCTCCTGCAGCTCATATGTCGCGCGATCGACCAGCATCGCCTCTCCCTTTCTCACGCGTGACGGCGTGTGCCGGTTACTCCCGGCATACCGAGGCACTTCAAAAACCCTTCTTGCGCGCTCGGTTACGATTTGCATCTTACTCTCATAAAGTAACCGGCGACAGTCTCTTCCACCGCTGCCGCCCTGACATGGGACGCATGCAATGATCGTCATCACCGCCGCCAGCGGCAAGCTGGGCGCCGCCCTCGCCGACAAGCTCGCCGCGCGCGGCCTCGCCACGCAGGTCCGCCTTGCCGTCCGCTCCCCGGAAAAGCTCGCAGCGCGCACGGAGCAGGGCTTCGAGGTCGTCGCCGCCGATTACGAGGATGCCGGCAGCCTGAAGGCCGCCTTCGCCGGCGCCGACGTCGCTCTGCTCATCTCCGGCGTGGGCCCGAACGAGGTCCGCATCCGCCAGCACCACAACGCCATCGAGGCCGCCAGGGCCGCCGGCGTGACGCGCCTCGTCTACACCAGCGCCACCAACCCGGTCGCCGCCAGCCGGTTCGACTGGGCGGCCGCCCATGAGGCGACCGAGGCGGAATTGAGGGCGTCCGGTCTCGCCTGGACCATCCTGCGCGACAATTCATACTTCGCGAACAACGACCCGCTGTTCGCCGATGCGGTGAAGAACGGCGTTCTGCCCTTCCCCGGCATCGAGGCCAAGGTCGCCTATGTCAGCCACGACGATGTGGCTGACGCGCTGGTCGCCGCCGTCACCGGCACTGGCTATGACAACAAGATCTATGAGATTGCCGGTTCGGCGGCCTATAGCGCGGTCGACCTCGCGGCCCTGCTCACCGAACTGACCGGCCGCAGGGTGGACGCGCTCGACGTGCCGGTGAAAGCGTTCGAGGACCAGTTCCTCGCCATGGGCCTGCCGGACTGGGTGGCCAGCGGCGTCGCCAGCTTCTATGCCGCGCTCGGCGCCGGCGAATATGCGCAGGTCTCCGGCGATGTGGAGCGGCTCGCCGGCCGCCCCTCGACCCCGGCCCGCGCCTATCTCAAGGCATTCGCCTGACAAGCAGCCCGGTCCTCAACGTATCTAACCCTCACATGGGGCCGGGCTGCTTTCCGATCCGCGCCGCGAGGAAATCCACGAAGGCGCGAATGCGCCCGGCGAGATAGTCATGGCCGACGAATACCGCGTGCAGCAGTTCGATGTCGCCGCCGTTGAACTCCTCCAGCACCGGCACCAGCGTCCCCTCCGCTATGTCGTCTTCCGCGACATAGCGGGCGATGCGCGCGAGGCCGAGGCCGTCCAGCGCCAGCCGGCGCACCATGGAGCCGCTATTGCCTTCGAGATTGCCTGACACCGACAATGCGTAGCTCGCGCCGGTCGCCGGTTCGATGAATGGCCAGTCGTCCATGGCGCGGCGGAAATTGAAGCGCAGGCAGTTGTGCCGGGCGAGGTCGTGAGGGGATGTCGGCGTGCCACGACGGGTGAGGTAGTCCGGCGAGGCGACGATGACGCGCCGGCTCTCCAGGATCTTGCGCGCCTTGAGCGTTGAATCGCGCATCGGCCCCGCCCGCAGCGCGATGTCCGCCCGCTCGGCCACGAGGTTGATCACCTCGTCGGTCAGCGACAGGTCGAGCTCGATTTCGGGATAGAGCGCGAGGAAGTCGGGGATCAACGGCACCAGGCAGCGCTCGCCGAAACCCACTGTCGCGCTCACCCGCAGCTTGCCGCGCGGGGTTGCGGCGGCGCCAGCGGTGATGAAGCGCTCGGCCTCCTCGATCTCCCCGAGAATGCGCCGCGCCCGCCCGACATAAGCCTCGCCTTCGGGGGTGAGTACGATGGCGCGGGTGGAGCGCATCAGCAGCCGCGCACCAAGGCGCTCCTCCAGCCGCGCGATCAGCTTGCTCACCGCAGAGGGGGAGAGGCCGAGCCGCCGGCCCGCCGCCGAGAAACTGCCCCGGTCCGCCGCTTCCACCAGCACCTGCATTTCGCCCGCGCGATTGTCCATGGCGCCCTTGCCCCCGCGATCTGTGAAATCAATTCACAATCATTGGTCCACCAAGGCGGCTTATCGCGCAAGCCGGCGCCGCGCATATTCGCCTCAACCCAATCAACCTCATTGTGACGCCGGGCCTGAGAAGGCCGACGGCGCGCGGAGAATCCTTGCCATGTCGCCAACCCGGATGCCTGCGGCGCTGTTCGCGCTGACCATCGCCGCCTATGCCATCGGCACCACCGAATTCGTCATTGTCGGCCTGCTGCCCACCGTGGCGGCGGACCGTCACATCACCCTGCCGCTCGCCGGCCTCATCGTGAGCGTCTATGCGCTCGGCGTCACCTTCGGCGCGCCGGTGCTGACCGCGCTCACCGGGAAGATCGAGCGCAAGCCGCTGCTGCTCGGACTGATGGCGCTGTTCGTCGTCGGCAACGCCGCCGCCGCGCTCAGCCCGTCCTATGAGACGCTGCTGGTGGCGCGCGTGCTCTCCGCCTTTGCCCATGGCGTGTTCTTCTCGGTCGGTGCCACCATCGCCGCCGACCTCGTTGCGCCGGACAAGCGCGCCTCGGCGATCGCGCTGATGTTCATGGGGCTGACGGTCGCCATCGTCACCGGCGTGCCGCTCGGCACCTTCATCGGGCAGAGCTTCGGCTGGCGTGCCACCTTCTGGGCGGTGTCGGGGCTGGGCGTCATCGCCTTCCTCGCCATCGCCGCGCTGCTGCCCTCGAACCTCACCCGCGCCGCCCCGGCCCGGCTGATCGACCAGGTTCGCGTGCTGGGCTCGGGCCGGCTGCTCATCGTGTTCGCCATGACCGCGCTCGGCTATGGCGGCACCTTCGTCGCCTTCACCTATCTCGCCTCGATCCTCGAACACGTCACCGGCTTCGCCGCCTCCAGCGTCAGCCTGATACTGGTGCTGTACGGCCTCGCCATCGCGGCGGGCAACCTGATCGGCGGGCGCATCGCCGACCGCGATCCGGTCCGCGCGCTCACCGTGCTGTTCGCGCTCCAGGCGCTGGTGCTCGCCCTTTTCAGCGTCACCGCGATCTCGCCGGGCTGGACGCTCGCCACCCTCGCCGCGCTCGGCTTCCTGTCCTTCGCCAATGTGCCGGGGCTGCAGATTTATGTGGTCGAGCTGGCGAAGAAGCACCGGCCGGGCGCGGTGGATGTCGCCTCGGCGCTCAACATCGCCGCGTTCAATCTCGGCATCGCGCTCGGCGCTTGGATCGGCGGGCTGGTCGTCGCCTCCCCGCTGGGCCTGATCGCCACACCGGCTATCGGTGCCGTGCTGGTTGCCGGCGCGCTCGGGCTCACCATCTGGAGCGGCGTGCTCGACCGCCGCGCCGCCCCCGCGCTGAGCCCCGCGTGATCCCTCCGCCCAACTATTTTTTCAAGGAGCCTTTCATGGACCACATCGTCACCGCCAATGGCGCCCGCATTCCCGCGCTCGGCTTCGGCACCTTCCGCGTCTCCGGACCGGACACGCGGCGCATCGTGCCGGCGGCGCTCAAGGCCGGCTTCCGGCACATCGACACCGCGCAGATCTACGGCAACGAGGCCGAAGTCGGCGAGGGGATCGAGGCGTCCGGCGTGAAGCGCGCCGATATCTTTCTCACCACCAAGGTGTGGGTCGACAAATACGGCCATGACGCGCTGATCGCCTCGGTCGATGAGAGCCTGACGAAACTGCGCACCGATTATGTCGACCTGCTGCTGCTGCACTGGCCGGCAGGTGCCGCACTCGCCGAGCCGGTCGCGGCGCTGAACGAGGTTGTGCGTGCCGGCAAGGTGCGCCACATCGGCGTCAGCAATTTCTCCACCGCGCTGATGGCGGAGGCGGCAAGCTTGAGCGCGGCGCCGCTGGTCACCAATCAGGTCGAGTACCACCCCTATCTCGACCAGAGCCGCGTGATATCGGCCGCCCGCGCCGCCGGCATGTCGGTTACCGCCTATTACGCCATGGCCGACGGCCGGGTGTTCGACGAGCCGGTGCTGAAGGAGATCGCGGCCGCCCATGGCCGCAGCGTCGCGCAGGTCGTGCTGCGCTGGGTCGTGCAGCAGGAGGGAGTGGTCGCGCTGTCCAAGACGGTGAGCGAGGCCCGCGTCACTGAGAACGCCGCGATCTTTGACTTTGAGCTGACCGCCGGCGAGATGGCGGCGATCCATGGGCTGGCACGACCGGATGGCCGCATCGTCAACCCGGCGGGCCTTGCCCCGACCTGGGATTGATCATCGGCCGCCTTTCCTTCCCGCAAGGGGCACGATCGCCATCAATTTCTGATCTGGATCAGCAAAAATCCTTCCAGCCGGGTTATGGGATAGCCATGCACTGTCTCTGTCGGAAGGAAGACCCTCTTGCGGGTGACACGGGAAAAGGTCGCTGAACATCGGCGCACCATTCTGGAGACCGCCGCTCGGATGTTCCGGGAACGCGGCGTGGGTGATGTCGGCGTCGCCGAGATCATGCAGGCGAGCGGCCTCACGCATGGCGCCTTCTACGGCCACTTCCGCTCCAAGGACGAGCTGGCGAGCGAGGCCTGCCGCGAAGCGTGCGCGCAGAGCCTGGCGCGCTGGGAACAGATGCCCGAGCTGAAACGCATCATCGACGGCTATCTCTCAATCGAGCACCGCGACAACCCGGCGCGCGGCTGCTCGGTCTCGGCGCTTGCGGGTGAGGCCGCGCGGGGCGTTCCGCTTCGGGAAGATTACACCGAAGGCGTGGAGGGCTTTCTCCAGGCCATCGAGCATCGCCTGCCCGGCGAGCCCTCACCCGAGCGCCGCCGCCGGGCAGTCGCGATTTTCGCCGCGATGGTGGGCGCGCTCACCATGGCGCGCGCGGTTGCGGCGAGCGATCCCGAACTCTCGCAGGAAATCCTGACCAGCGCCCGCAGCGAGATCGCCGAACGCTTCGGCGTCTGAGGCCGCACCCGGCAGGGGGATACGACGCTCCGCCATTGCGCGCGCCGCGGCGCGGGGGCAAAACGGGGAGCCGTCCGCTGTTCGAGGTTTCGCGTGCCGATGATCCCCGTCCCTGATTCCACCACCGCCCAGCCCTGGCGGGTGGGCGTGCTGTTCTCGCAGACCGGCGTCACCCGCGATGTCGAGCGCTCGCAGCTCGGCGGCACGCTGCTGGCGATCGATGAGATCAACGCCGCCGGCGGCGTGCTGGGCCGCAAGGTGGAGGCCGTGGTCTACGACCCCGCCTCGACGCCGCGCCAGTACGGCCAGCTCGCCGCACGGCTGCTCGACGAGGACGGCGTGCGGCTGATCTTCGGCTGCTACATGTCCAGTGCCCGCAAGGCCGTGCTGCCGGTGGTGGAAGCGCTGCGCGGGCTGCTGTTCTACCCCACGCTCTATGAGGGCTTCGAATATTCGCGCCACTGCGTCTACACCGGCGCGGCGCCCAACCAGAACGCGATCCAGCTCGCGAAATACCTGCTGGGCACCTATGGCAACCGCTTCCTGCTGGTCGGCTCGAACTATGTGTTCCCCTATGAGTCGAACCGGATCATGACCGATTTCGTCACCCAGTCGGACGGCCGGGTGCTCGACGAGATCTATATCCCGCTGGAGCCCTCGGCCGCCGAGATCGACAAGGTCATCGCCCGCATCGCCAAGACCGAACCCGACGTGATCTTCTCGACCGTGGTCGGCGCCGGCACGGCCAGCCTCTACCAGGCCTATCATGCCGCCGGCTTTGATCCGGCGAAGATGCCGATCGCCAGCCTCACCACGTCGGAGGCCGAAATCGCGCTGATGGGGGCGGCGGCCGCGGCCGGCCACATCACAGCCGCGCCGTTCTTCGAAACGCTGGCGACCCCCGCCGCCCGGCGTTTCGTAGCCGCCTTCAAGGCCCGCAACGGCGCGGACGCGCCGGTGACGGCGGAGGCGGAGGCCGCCTATTTCCAGGTGCACCTCGCCCTGCGCGCGCTGGCCCGCGCCGGTTCCGACGCCCCCGACGACATTCTGGCCGAACTGCGCGACGCCGAGTTCGACGCGCCGCAGGGCCGGGTTCGGATCGATGGCGAGACCAACCACACCTGGCTGTGGCCTCGCGTCGGCCGGGTCGACGCGCAGGGCCGGTTCCAGGTGGTCTGGAACCCCGGCATGCGGGTGAAGCCCGATCCCTATTGCGTGGTGCAGAGCCTCGACGACTGGTCCGCCGACGGCCTCGCCGTCGCCCCTGTCTGACGCCGGGAACAGGGAAGCGCCAGCATGGGCATTCAAATCCTGAAGGACCTGCGCGGTCTCAGGCTCCACGTCATCCATCCGCCGGACGAGGAGCGCGCCGGGCTGGTGGAGCACCTGCGCCGTATCGGCTGCATGGTGGACAACACCTGGCCGGTGCCGCCGGAATGGCCGCAGAACGCCGACATCGTGCTGCTCGCCATCGAGCAGGACGCGCGCGTGCCGATCCAGAAACTGTTCAAGAGCGCGCCGGAGACCCGCCCGACGATCATCGCCATCGTCGGCTATGAGAATCCGTCCACGCTGCAGCTCGTGCTGGAATCCGGCGCCGTGGCGGTGGTGGAACGCCCGATCCGCCCGTTCGGCCTGCTGACCAACCTCACCATCGCCCGCAGCCTGTGGATGGAGCGCGAGGAGACCGCGCGCCGGCTCAAGAAGCTGGAGCGCAAGCTCACCGGCATCCAGAAGATCCAGAAGGCCAAGACCATTCTCATGGAAGGCCAGGGGCTCGGCGAGGAGGAGGCCTATCAGAGCCTGCGCCGGCAGGCCATGGCCAAGCGCGTCTCGATGGAAGAACTGGCGGTCGCGATCATCAACGCCAATGACCTCTTGAACTTCCGCGCGCGGGGTGATTAGATCGCTTCTGGACGTTTTCGAGGCAATGCCTGCGGAAACGTCATCCCCGCTCACCAAGGATGTTGAGCGGGTCTGGCGCTGTAGCCCGGAAAGGCTCCCACAAGGGGCCTGCCGGGCTTTTTTGCGTTTGGGCCTCCGCGCGACGGCGCTGTCCGCGAAGCCCTGACGCCGGCAAGCCCCCCGGACGGAACGCCAGTTCCGGCCGCAAGAAAATTCGCCCTTTCCAGCAAAATGACCCGGCCGCGCGGTGTGACCCCCGCCGCGCGACGCCGGCCTGAGGAGAACAGCCGATGTATCATGGCGACGTTTCCAGCAGCAAAGACACCGTCGGCGTGGCGGTGGTGAACTACAAGATGCCCCGCCTGCACACCAAGGCCGAGGTGCTCGCCAACGCCCGCAAGATCGCCGACATGGTGGTCGGCATGAAGGTCGGCCTGCCGGGCATGGATCTCGTGATCTTCCCGGAATACTCGACCCACGGAATCATGTACGATTCCAAGGAGATGTACGAGACGGCCTCGACCATTCCCGGCGACGAGACCGAGATCTTCGCCGAGGCCTGCCGCAAGGCCAAGGTCTGGGGCGTGTTCTCGCTCACCGGCGAGCAGCACGAGGAGCACCCCAACAAGGCGCCCTACAACACGCTGATCCTGATGAACGACCAGGGCGAGATCGTGCAGAAATATCGCAAGATCATGCCCTGGGTGCCCATCGAGGGCTGGTATCCCGGCAACTGCACCTATGTCTCGGACGGCCCGAAGGGGCTCAAGGTCTCGCTGATCATCTGCGACGACGGCAACTATCCCGAAATCTGGCGCGACTGCGCGATGAAGGGGGCCGAGCTGATCGTGCGCTGCCAGGGCTATATGTACCCGGCTAAGGACCAGCAGATCCTGATGGCAAAGGCCATGGCCTGGGCCAATAATTGCTACGTGGCAGTGGCCAATGCCTCCGGCTTCGACGGCGTGTATTCCTATTTCGGCCACTCGGCGATCGTCGGCTTCGACGGGCGCACCATGGGCGAATGCGGCGAGGAGGACTACGGCATCCAGTACGCCGCGCTCTCCACCTCGCTGATCCGCGACGCGCGCAAGAACATGCAGTCGGAGAACCACCTCTTCAAGCTGGTCCATCGCGGCTACACTGGGATGATCAATTCCGGCGACGGCGACAAGGGCGTGGCCGCCTGCCCCTACGACTTCTACAAGAAGTGGATCACCGATCCCGAAGGCACGCGGGAGATGGTGGAATCCTTCACGCGCCCGACGGTGGGCACCGAGGAATGCCCGATCGACGGCATTCCGAACCAGTCGACCACGCATCGCTAGGCCTTCGCACGCAGCAGAGGTGACACACCCGCCCCGTTGCAGCGGGACGGGTGTGTCTTCGGTCGCGCCACATCCCATCCCGTCAGCAACGGAACATCCGACATGGACCATAAGACCGCCACCTCCTTACAGGAATCGGAAGAGCAGATCGAGCACCTGCTCGGCAGCGAGTACGAACACGAGCCGGTGCCGCCCGGTGCCCGCCACAGCACCTTCTCGGTCACCATGGTCTGGGCAGGCTTCCCGATGATCATCACCGGCGCCATGACCGGCTCGCTTCTGGTGCTCGGCATGGGCTTCTCGCGTGCCCTCACCGCCATGATCCTCGGCAACCTGTTCATGCTGGTCTATGTCGGGGCGCTCGGCCATATCGGCGCGCGCACCGGCATGAACTTCGCGCTGATCGCCAGCCAGATCTTCGGCCGCAAGGGGTACATGCTGGCCTCCGGCCTGCTGTCGACCCTGCTGCTCGGCTGGTACGCCGTGCAGACCGGCATTACCGGGGCGCTGGTCAGCTCGACCTACGGGCTGAGCTATGTCGGCATGACCATCCTCGCCGGCGTGCTCTATATCGGCATCACCTTCGTCGGCGTGAAGGGCCTGCACTGGATCGGCATCGTCTCGGTGCCGCTCTTCGTGGTGCTCGGCGGCTGGGTGGCGCTGCACGCGGCCTCAACCACGAGCTGGGAGGCGATCCTCGCCTATCCCGGCAATAACGGTGTCGCCACCATGTCCATGGGTGTCGGCCTGACGGTGGTGATCGCGCTGTTCATCGACGCGGGCACGGTGTCGGCCGATTTCAACCGCTGGGCCCGCACCCCCGCCGCCTCGCTGATCGCGACGTTCAGCGCCTTCCCGGTCGCCAACCTGGTCGCGATGCTGGTGGGCGGCGTGATGACGGCGGCGCTGGCGGTGCCCGATGCCAACCCGTTCGGCGCCGACAATATGTTCGGCTACATGAACACGATGCAGATCGGCTGGCTGAGCGTGCTGGCCTTCGTCTTCCTCTATCTCAACCTCGGTTCGGTGTGCTCGCACTGCCTCTACAACGCGGCCACCGGCTGGTCCCGCATCACCGGCACGCATATGCGCGTGATGGCCGTGGTGCTGGGCGTGATCGGCATCGCGATCGCGGCCGGCAATGTGTGGGCGTTCTTCATCGCCTGGTTGTCGCTGCTCGGCATCATCGTGCCGCCGATCGGCGCCATCATTCTTGTCGACACCTATGTCTCCCGCCCCGCCGACATCCCGGCGGACTGGAAGCCCCGTGCCTTCGTCGCCTGGGCGATCGGCTCCGTCGTCGCCTTCGCGGTCGAACATTTCGCGCCCGGCCTGTCCACCGCGATCTCCGCGGCGGTGGTGGCCGGCATCGCCTATTGGGCGCTGTGCGGTTTCGCGACCCGTGCGGTCCAGCCGGCGTAACGCCCGCCGGCCTTCGTACAACCGGCACCGTGCCCCGCGCGGTGCCGGAACCTTGTCCAACCACCACGCCTAAGGGGGAACCTACGATGAGCCTCGACTACAGCACCTTCGACCTCGGCGATCTCGTCCTGCAGGGCGGCGCCACGCTCCGCGACGCCAAGCTCGCCTACAAGACCTTCGGCACGCTGAACGCGGCCAAGGACAATGTGATCCTCTATCCGACCTGGTACTCCGGCCAGCATTACGAGAATGAATGGCTGGTCGGCGAGGGCATGGCGCTCGACCCGGCCAAGTACTTCATCATCATCCCGAACATGCTGGGCAACGGCCTGTCCTCCTCGCCCAGCAACATGCCCGAGCCCTATAACGGCCCGCGCTTTCCCAAGGTCACCGCCTATGACAACGTGAAGGCGCAGCACAAGCTGGTGACGGAGCAGTTCGGCATCGAGCACATCCGCCTCGTCACCGGCTGGTCGATGGGCGCGCTGCAGACCTTCCAGTGGGGCGCGCAATATCCCGACATGATGGATTTGATCGCGCCGTTCTGCGGCTCGGCCAAATGCTCGCGGCACAATTTCGTGTTCCTCGAAGGCGTGAAGGCTGCGCTCACCGCCGACGCGGCGTGGAACGAGGGCTGGTACACCGCCAAGCCGGCACGCGGCCTGCGCGCCGCCGCCCGGGTCTATGCCGGCTGGGGCTTCTCACAGACCTTCTATCGCCAGAAGCTCGACATCGAGGCGCTCGGCTATTCCTCGCTGGAGGACTTCCTCGTCGCTTTCTGGGAAGGCTTCTTCCTGCCCAAGGACGCCAACAACCTGCTGACCATGCTGTGGACCTGGCAGAACGGCGACATCAGCGCCAACGAGCTCTACAAGGGCGACTTCAAGGCCGCACTCGGCGCCATCAAGGCCAAGGCGCTGGTCATGCCGGGCCAGACCGACCTGTATTTCCCCCCGGAAGACAGCGAGTTCGAGGTCGCCAACATGCCGAACGCCACCCTGCTGCCCATGCCGTCGGTATGGGGGCATTTTGCCGGCGGACCGGGAACCAACCCGGAAGACGTGAAGTGGCTGGACGCCCAGCTCAAGGAACTGCTCGCCTCCTGACGCCACGGCGGCGCGGCGCTCATCACCGCCGCGCCAGCCGGAAATAGAGTTCGGACAGCCGCATCGGCAGATCGTCGATACGGCGCACCGGCATGGTGTTGGTCGTGCCGAAGATCGCCGCGCCAGAGCCGACACCGCCGGGGTCGAGCGTCACGCCGAAAGTGTCGATGCCGCGCGCGCGCAAGCCCAGCACCACCCGGCGCGCATCAGCGACCAGATCGGACGGGCGGTCGACATCGATGTCGGACGGCTCGCCATCGGTCAGCACCAGAATGAGCTTGCGGAACGCCCGCACCCCGGCGATCTCCTCGCCCGCATGCCGCAGCGCCGCCCCGAGCCGGGTCGACAGGCCGGATTGCAACCCGGCGAGCCGCGCGGCGCCATCCTCGCTATAGCGCTCGGTGAAGCGCTTTACATGGATGTAGCGCACATCGTCGCGGCCCGCGGAGGCGAAAGCGGCGAGCGCCATCTCATCGCCCAGTCCCGCCATCGCCTCGGCCAGCATCGCCACCGCAAGCTTCTCGATGTCGAGCACGCTCGCGCCGTCCGGCAGCCGCTCACGGGTGGATTCGGAGGTGTCGAGCAGCACCAGCACCGCAAGATCGCGCTGGCGCAGCGCGGATGCGGTGAAGACCCGCTCATCCGGCGTCTCGCCAACCCGCCGGCTCACCGCGGCCTCGATCGCCGCGTCGAGGTCGAGCGCATGCCCCTCGACCTGCCGCTTCAGCCGAACCGCGCGCCCGACCTTGGCGGCACGCACCAGCCGGGCGATCCGCGCGCGCAACGGTCCGGCGCGCTCCAGCGCCCGCGCCAGCGTGCGCGGATCGCCGAGCGCCGGCTCGACCTCACGCAGCGTGGTCCAGTCCGCCCGCTCCAGCCCGGCTTGCGCGTCCCATTCGGGATAGCGCGCGACGATGCGCCCGCGCTCATCCGCCGGGGCGGGGCGGGCGCGCCCGGTCGGCTCGGGTTGCGGCGCAGCTTCGGGCGGCTGCGGGGCGTTCTCCTCCTCGCGGCGCTCGATCCGCGCGGCGTCGACCGCAAGCTCGACCTCCTCCGTCCGCTCGGCATTCTCCTCGCCGAAATCCCACAGTCCGAGCCCGTCATCGCGATAGGCCGGCTCCACCACATGGCCGCGCGCGTCGAAGCGGATGCGGCGCTGGCCGAGATCATTGGCGAGCCGGGTGCCGATGTCGAAGCTGAGCGCCGGGTCATCGAGCCGGTCGCTTCGCTCGGCGAACAGCGCCCGCGCCTTGGCGATCAGCGCATCGGGATCCTGATAGCCGGGGTCGAACAGCGCGCGGGCGATCCGCGCCAGCAGCAGGGCCGCCAGCGGCTCGGCCGAAGGGGCAGTGACATGGAACGGCGCCCAGAGCCGACGCAGGCCGGGAAAGCGCGCCATGGCCAGAGTCTCGATCCGCGCGTCCTCGATCAGGTTGATGCAGGCCATCTGTACCGGCTTCACCTTGCCAAGCGTGAAGCGCGGCCCGCCATAAGCCAGATGCGCCCCGGCATGGGCGCTGGCGGCGCGGTAAAGCGCGTGCGAGGCCGCGCCCGTCACACCGGAAAACACTTCCGGCAGGCGGATCACCGGGCCGGCAATGTTGGCACGGCGGGGCGCATCGCCAATCTCGGGTACCGGCAATGGCTGGAGGCTGGGCGGGAAGCCCGGACGGTCACCCCACAGCGCGGCGAGCAGGCGCCGCAGCCCGACTTCCAGTTCGGCGAAGCCCGGACCGGCGCCCATGCGCGCCAGCAGCCGGCGCGACAGCGGGTCCTCCAGCGCGAAGAACGCCCGGCGCCGCGCGCGGTCCCGGCCCGCCGCGCGCCGTCCGGCGGTGGCGAAGGCCTCGACCTCGGCCAGGCTGCCCCTCGCCAGCAGGGTCGGCATATGCCCGGCGAACAGCGCGATCTCGTCCGGCGCGCCCTGGGCGGTCGCCGTCATCATCGTCCACCAGCGGCGCTGCGCCTCGGCATCGAGCCGCTCCGCGATCCGCTCGAAGGCCTCGATCACCGCCAGCGCCGCCGGCGCACCGGCCGCACGGCAGACATTCGCGGCGGCGAGCCCAGCCGCGCCCAGCCCAGCCGCGCCCAGCGCATCCGGCGGCAGCCTCCGCCCGAGCGTGACGCTGGCACGCCAGAACGCCAGCAGGCACCCCGGCCCGGCATTCACCTTCGCCAGTTCCAGCACGCCGGTTGCCCACGGCTCCAGCGCCGCCGGTTCGTACCGCCGCCGCAGCGCCTGCCATGTCTCCTCGAACGAGGCACGCAGCAGCGCCCGCCCGTGCATCTGGCGCCGCAATTCGTCGCCGAACGGCGTGGCTGCCGATGGCGCCGGGGCGGCGAGGTTCAGGGTGGGAAGGCTGGCGGTCGGAAGGGTCATGGCAGGCAGGCGGAGATCGCCGCGCCCAGCGTCTCGCGGACATCGGCGTCGTCGGTGATCGGCAGGATGATCCCGGCCCGCACCGCCATCTCCAGCGGCACGCCACCGGCGACGAGGCGCCCGGTATGGATCAGCATCCGGGTCGAGGCGCCCTCGTCGAGCCCCTGTCCCCGCAGACGGCGCGTGCAGCCGGCGATGGTGACCAGAAGCCCGGCCAGCTCCGTGTCCGTGCCGGCCTCGCGCGCCACGATCCCCGCTTCCAGCACCGGCTCGGGATAGTCGAAATCCAGCGCGATGAAGCGCTGCTTGGTGGATTCCTTCAGGTCCTTCACCGCGCTCTGGTAGCCGGGGTTGTAGGAGATGACGAGCTGGAAATCCGGGTGCGCATGAATGAGTTCGCCCCGCTTTTCCAGCGGCAGCACGCGGCGGGCATCGGTGAGCGGGTGGATGACGACGGTGGTGTCCTGCCGCGCCTCGACGATCTCGTCGAGATAGCAGATGCCGCCATGGCGCACCGCGAGGGTGAGCGGCCCGTCCTGCCACATCGTGCCTTCGGGTCCGAGCAGGAAGCGGCCGGCAAGGTCCGCCGCCGTCATGTCTTCATGGGCGGCGACGGTGACCAGCGGCCGGCCGAGCTTCCATGCCATGTGCTCGACAAAACGGGTCTTGCCGCAGCCGGTCGGCCCCTTGAGCATCACCGGCAGGCGATGCTGCCAGGCGGCCTCGAACACCGAAACCTCGTTGTCCACCGGCTGGTAGAACGGCTCGGCGGCGATGCGGTAGCGATCAAGCGGTGAGGTCGAGGCATCCATGAAGGGTCTCCGCGTTTACAGGTCCGCGGCGTCGTCCTTCAGGGCAAGGAAAGACGGCCCCGGAAGAGGGCTGCCGGCATTCCTTGCCGCGTACCGGCCGCGACGTCCCTGTCGCCGGCCGATGCCCGCGATTAAACGGGAGAATGTCGCGCCGCACAAGGCACCCGACCTGCGCAGAACGACGTAGACAGCGCGCGACCCACGGGGCAAAGGGGAGCCTGTCCCTCTGCCCGCCGAGACCTGCGATGCCCTCACCGCTCCATCCGCTGAACCCGCTGCTCGCCGCCACCGAAGGCGCGCCGATCCCGGCCGCCTGGGCGTGGCTCGCGGCCTATGACGGCTCCGCCGGGCCGGCGATCAACCTGTCGCAGGCCGTCCCCGGCCGCGCGCCGGAGCCGGAACTGCTCGCCGCGCTCGCGGAGGCGGCCGGGGCGGCGGAAGCGGCGCGCTACGGGGCCATTCTCGGCGACGAGGACCTGCGCGCGGCGCTGGCGGCCGACATTTCCCGCACCTATCGCGGCCATGTGCGCGCGGACGACATCGTCATCACCTCCGGCTGCAACCAGGCGTTCTTCGTGACGCTGATGACGCTGGCGAAGGCCGGCGACGAGGTGATCCTGCCGACGCCCTGGTACTTCAACTACAAGATGACGCTCGACATGCTCGGCATGGTCGCGGTGCCGCTGCCCTGCGCGGCCTCAAATGGCTTCGTGCCGGATGTGGGCCACGCCCGCGCGCTGATCACCCCGCGCACCCGCGCGCTGGTATTGATCACGCCCAACAATCCGACCGGGGCGGTCTATGACCGCGCCACCATCGCGGCCTTCGCGGCGCTGGCGAAAGAGGCCGGCATCCGCCTCGTGCTCGACGAGACCTATCGCGACTTCCTGCCCGACGGACATGACGAGGCGGCGCACGACCTGTTCGCGCAGGGCGACTGGCGCGAGGTGCTGGTGCATCTCTACAGCTTCTCGAAATCCTACGCCGTGCCGGGCCATCGCATCGGCGCGCTGGCGGGCGGGGCGGCGTTCCTCGAACAGCTCACCAAGGTGATGGACAGCCTGCAGATCTGCGCCCCGCGCACCGGGCAGCTCGCGCTTGCGGGTGCGGTGGAACAGCTTCTGCCGGCACGTCGGCGCATGCGCCATGAGTTCAACGCCCGCGCGCGGCTGTTCACGGGCGAAATCGCGCAGGCGGAAGGCTGGGAGCTGACCTCGATCGGCGCCTATTTCGCCTATCTGCGCCACCCCTTCGCGCAGGACGGCTTTACCGTGGCGGAGGCGCTGGCGCGCGAGGCGGGAATCCTCACCCTGCCCGGCGCGTTCTTCGGGCCGGGGCAGGAGGATTTCCTGCGCGTCGCGTTCGCCAATGTCGAGGATGACCGGCTGGCCGGCCTCGGCACGCGGTTGAACGCGTTCGGGGCCGGGCGGGAGCGGCGCTAGCGCCGTTCCCCGTGAGGCCGCTGCTCAGCGGACAGGCTTGCCCGTATCCCCAGCCGCTCAGCGGCCGGGCTTGCCTTTGGGCTTGTCGCCGAAGGCCCCGCCCGGCTTGCCGTTCGGCTTGCCGGATTTGCCGGGCTTCTTGCCGGCAGCGCCCTCGGCCTTGCCGGAGGGCTTGCGCGGCGCGCCGCCCTCATCCGTACGCGGCGCATAGGCGGGGCGAGCACCCTTGCCCTTGAAACCTTCGGGACGCGGCGGGCGGTCCTCGAAGCTTTTGCCCTCGAAGCTCTTGGCGCGCGGCCTGGCCGGCGCGGGACGCTCGGCCAGCGGATCGAAGCCGCGGGCTTCGTCCGGCTTGCGATAAGGCTTCTTCGGCGCCGTGCCCGGCCGTTCCTCGGCGCCGCGCTCCTCGCGCGGGCGGAAGGTGCGCGGACGATCGGTGAAGGCGCGATCCTCGCGCGGCCGCTCCTCGCGCGGGCGATCCTCACGGGGCCGGTCGCCATAGGAGCGGGGCTCCCGCGGGCGCTCGTCGCGCGGTTTCCCGAACGACCGGCGCGGGCCGGCGCGGCCCTCGTCGCTCAGCGAGGAAAGGCCACCGGGCAACGGCTCGATCACCTCGCCCTTGCCGCCCGAGCCCAGCGCTGCGCGGCCGAACGCCTCGGCCGCTCCGGCCTGGATCTCGAAGGCGGTCTCGTTCTCGAAGATGCGGATCGCGCCGATCTCCTTCTTGGTGATGTTGCCACGCCGGCAGATCAGCGGCAGCAGCCAGCGCGGATCGGCATTCTTGGTGCGGCCGATATTGAGGCGGAACCAGGTGGAGCCGCCCTCGCCCGGCGCGGCGAAGTCGCGGCGAGGCGCGCGCTCGCGCAGGGTCCGGCCCTCGCCGGGGTCTTCCACCTCTTCAGGCGCCGGCAGGCGCGAGCGGTAGAGCCGGGCCAGCGCCGCGGCGATATGTTCGGGCGTGTAGGCGGCGAGCAGGTCGCGGCCGAGCACCAGCTCGTCCTCGCCCACCTCCTCGGTCAGCAGCGGGTCGCGCAGCAGCCGCTCGCGGTCGAGCTGGCCGATTTCCTCCGGCGAGGGCGCGGCGGTCCACGCCACATTGATGCCGAGCCCGGCCATGAGGTCGGTGGCGCGGCGCCGGCGCATCGGCGGCACCAGCAGCACGCTCACCCCCTTGCGCCCGGCGCGGCCGGTGCGGCCGGAACGGTGCTGGAGGCTTTCCGCATCATTGGGCAGCTCGGCGTGGATGACGAGGCCGAGATTGGGCAGGTCGATGCCGCGCGCGGCGACGTCGGTGGCGACGCACACGCGGGCGCGGCCGTCGCGCAGCGCCTGGAGCGCCTGGTTGCGGTCGTTCTGGCTGAGTTCGCCCGAGAGCGAGACCGCGGAAAAGCCGCGCTCCTGCAAGGTGGCGTGCAGGTGGCGCACCACCGAGCGGGTGTTGCAGAACACCATGGCGGTCGGGGATTCGTAGAAGCGCAGCACGTTGACCACTGCGTGCTCCATCTCCTTCGGCGCGATGCGCATCACGCGATATTCGATGTCGGCATGGCCGCCCACGGTATTGGCAACCTCGACGCGCAGCGCGTCGGTCTGGTAGCGGCCGGCCAGCGCGAGGATGCCGCGCGGCAGGGTGGCGGAGAACAGCAGGCTGCGGCGCTCCGGCGGGGTGGCGTCGAGGATGAATTCGAGGTCCTCGCGGAAGCCCAGGTCGAGCATCTCGTCGGCCTCATCCAGCACGGCGACGCGCAATGCGGAGAGGTCGAGGCGTCCGCGCTCCAGATGGTCGCGCAGCCGGCCGGGCGTGCCGACCACGATATGCGCGCCATAATCCAGCTGGCGCTGCTCGGCGCGCGCGTCCATGCCGCCGACGCAGGAAACGATGCGCGCGCCGGTCTCGGCGAACAGCCAGACGAATTCGCGCTGGACCTGGAGGGCGAGTTCGCGGGTCGGTGCCACCACCAGCGCCAGCGGGGTCGCGGCGGGACCGAAGCGCTCCTGCGTGCCGAGCAGGGTCTCGGCGATGGCGAGGCCGAAGGCCACCGTCTTGCCGGAACCGGTCTGCGCGGAGACCAGAAGGTCGCGCCCGGCGGTCTCGGCCGCGGCGACGGCCGCCTGCACCGGGGTCGGGTCGTTATAGTTGCGGGCGGCGAGGGCACGGCCGAGCGCGGGATTGGAGGTCGTGAAAGCCACGGAATGAACAGCCTTTTGGCCGGGCGAACCCGCGCGAAAAAGCGCGGTGCTCCGGCGGAGAGCCGCGAGCGCCACGATGCGCGCAGGGCAAGCCAGCACGCAACAGGCCATCTCAGACGGCGGAACGGCTCTTCTTCTAATTCAGAGCGGGCCACAAAGCCATGGTTGCCGTACCGTTGCGCGGAAATGGCACCCATGCCCGGCCCGCACGGCTGGTTCGGCGCACGCAGGACCTCACAGCGCGGGCGAAACCGTCATCGCCCACCGGGGCTTCCGGCCGTCGGGTCGTCGCTCCCGTCGTCGGGGCCGAGCGCCAGGCCGGCGCCGGCGCCCATTCCGCCGCCCCGGCCGCCCTCGCCGCGTCCCCCGTCACTTCGTGCGCCCTCACCCTTGCCGCGCCCACCGGATGGCGCGGGCCGCGTCGGGCCCTGCCGGGGGATTGCGACATCGGCCGGAATCGGATCGAGGTCCAGCGCCTCGCGGATGAAATTGCGCAGCGCGACCACCAGCTCATCGGTGTGCACCGGACGACCGGCGATCAGCTCGTTCACCGCGCGCTGCGCCAGCCGGACATGCTCCTCCGTGCCGAGCAGGATGATGTCCGACAGCGCCGCCTCCACCGCGTCGCGGATGCGCCGCCGCCGCTCCGACCCCTCGGCGGGACCGGGCATCGAGGCCGCTTCGTCCGCCAGCTCCGCCGCCTGCCGGCGCAGATCGCCCAGATGCCGGGGATCGACCGCCAGATTGCCGGTGAACGACCCGCCGAGCACCTTGTAGGCGGCAATCAGCGTGCGCAGCCGCTCGTTGATCTGGCGATTCATCCGCTCGCGGCGCTGCTGGATGGTCAACATCATCAGAAGGCGGATGCCGACGCCGACGAAGGCGAACAGCAAGAGGCCGAACAGCGTGGTGCCAAGGCCCTGCCAGGAACTGAAATCGATGGCGCGCAGCGCGTGACCTCCCGTCAGCCGCCGGAAATGGCGGCGTGGATCGCCGTGCAGTGCCGCACGAGATTGGGGCGCTCCCCGACCAGCGCGCGCAGCGGGGTGTCGATCTCGTAATAATAGATGTTGGCGAGAAAGCCGTAGATGCCGGCATCCACGGTCGAGGGCGCGTCGCCGAACAGATAGCCGTCTTCCGGGATCAGGTCGGCCAGCACCTGAAGGTCGGCGAGCCCGCGCGCATAGGCGTCCTTCGGCTCGTAGCGGCCGATGCCCTGATAGTAATAGCGCTTGGCATTGAACTCTTTGGCCTTGAGCAGCGCCTCGCCGGTCAGCTCGGGGTGCTGTGCCAGCAGCGCATCGCGGAACTGCGGCCAGTAGGCCTCGTCCTTCCAGCGCGAATAGGACATGACCCAGTAAAGGTCATCGAGCATGCGCGTGACCATGTGGCCGGTGTCGCGCTGGGCGCGGCTGAGGCCGGCATCGAGACTGAGGCCGTGACGGCGCTCCAGATGGGCGATGATGGCGGAGCTGTCGCCGATCGCCTCGCCGTCATCCTCGATATAGGGCAGTTGCCCGCGCGGCGCGGCCGAGGCGTCGAGCAGGTGCCTGTGCTCGAAAGGCAGCCCCGCAAGCCGGAGAACCGCGAAGATCTTCAGGCCATAGCCATTATTGTCGGCGACGCCGAACAGCATCGGGTAGGAATAGAGCGTGATCATTGACGCCTCCCGGACGATACCTAGCCGATCCGGGAGCGGACGAACAGCCGGCGCCCTCTCTCACGCGGCCTCGTTCGCCCCGCCCGCGCGCTCGGCGCGCGCCGCGCGCCGCGTTACCCGGATGAACGCCGCCACGAAGGTGAGGCTCATCAACAGCACGATGGTCGGCGCCGGCGCGCTGTCGAGGAAGAAGGAGAGGTAGACGCCGAGGACCGAGGCGCCCACCGCCACGCTGACCGCCGCCACCAGCATGTGCGAGAAGCGCCGCGTCAGCAGGAAGGCGATGGCGCCGGGCGAGATCAGCATGGCGATGGCGAGGATGATGCCCACCGCCTTCAGCGCCCCGACAATGGTCAGCGAGATCAGCGCGAGCAGCCCGTAATGCAGCAGCCGTACCGGCAGGCCGACCACGCGCGCCTGCGCAGGATCGAACGCGTGCAGCAGCAGGTCCCGCCATTTCAGCGCGACGATCCCGGTGGTGAGCGCGGCGATCGCGGCGGTCTCGGCAATGTCCCCCCAGGAGACGCCGAGCATGTCGCCGAACAGGATGTGGTCGAGATGCACGTCGGTCTGGATCTTCACATACATGACCAGCCCGACGCCGAACATGCCGGAGAACACGATACCCATCACCGTGTCCTGCTTGATGCGGCTGTTCTCCTTGAGGAATCCGGTGGCGAGCGCGCAGAACATGCCGGCGGCAAAGGCGCCAATCCCCAGCGGCAGCCCCACAATATAGGCCAGCACCACGCCGGGCAGCACGCCGTGGCTGATGGCGTCGCCCATCAGCGACCAGCCCTTCAGCACCATGAAGCAGGACAGCAGCGCCGCCGGCACCGCGACCAGCGCCGCGATGACCAGGGCATTGACCATGAACTCGAACTGGAACGGCTCCAGCAGCGTCTCGATCATGCCGCTTCCTCCGGTGCGTCGGCCCGCAGCACCCGCGCCGCGCGGCGCCGGGCGGCGAGCATGCCGTGCTTGGGGGCGAACACGAAGGCCGCGAGGAACACCAGCGTCTGCAGCACCACGATGATGCCCCCGGTCGCGCCGTCGAGGAAATAGCTGGCATAGGCGCCGACGAAGCTGGTCACCGTGCCGATGGCAACCGCAGTCGCCAGCAGGCGCGGAAAGCGGTCGGTGAGCAGATAGGCGGTGGCGCCGGGCGTCACCACCATGCAGATCACGAGGAACGCACCCACCGTCTGCAGGGCCGCGACGGTGCACGCCGCCAGCAACGAGAAGAACAGGATCTTCAGTGCCGTCGGGTTGAGGCCGATGGTGCGGGCGTGGCTTTCGTCGAAGAACACCACCATCAGGTCCTTCCACTTCACCAGCAGGATGGCGAGCGAGACGAAGCCGATGATGGCGAGTTGCAGCGTGTCCGCCGGCGTGATGGCGAGGATATTGCCGAGCACGATGGTCTGGATGTTCACCGAGGTCGGCGACAGCGAGATCATGAACAGCCCGAGGCCGAAGAAGGAGGAGAAGATCAGCCCGATGATGGCGTCCTCCTTCAGCCTTGTGCGCTGGTTGAGGAACAGCATCGCCCCCGCCGCCAGCGCGCCGGAGAAGAACGCGCCGATCGAGAACGGCAGGCCCAGCATATAGGCGCCGGCAACGCCGGGCACGATGGAGTGCGAGAGCGCGTCGCCGATCAGCGACCAGCCCTTGAGCATGAGATAGCAGGACAGGAACGCGCACACGCCGCCGACCAGCGCCGACACCCACATGGCGCTGCGCATATATTCATAGCCGAACGGCTCCAGCAGCAGCGCGCTCATGAACCGGCTCCACCCGCCGGCGGACGTGCCGGCTCGCGCGAGACCGGCTTGCCGCGCTGGAGCACCAGCGCGCGCTCGTCATCGGTGAACACGCCGAGCGGATGCGCGCCGTTCTGCGCCTCGTCGAACACCACATGGCGCAGCACACCGCCGAAGGTCTTCTCCAGATTGGCCTGGGTGAAGGTCTCGGCCGTAGGGCCATAGGCCAGCACGGTGCCCTTGAGCAGCACGGTGCGGTCGCAGAATTCCGGCACGCTGCCGAGATTATGGGTGGAGACCAGCATCACCCGCCCCTCGTCGCGCAGCGCGCGCAACAGGGTGATGATCGCGTCCTCGGTCTTCACGTCGACCCCGGTAAAGGGCTCGTCGAGCAGGATCACGCGGCTGTCCTGCGCCAGCGCGCGGGCGAGGAACACACGCTTCTTCTGGCCGCCGGAGAGTTCGCCGATCTGGCGCTTGCGGAACTCGGCCATGCCCACGCGCTCCAGCGCGGCGGTCACCGCCGCATGGTCGGCGGCGCGGGGGATGCGCATGAAGTTCATGTGGCCGTAGCGGCCCATCATCACCACGTCCTCGACCAGGACCGGGAAACTCCAGTCCACCTCCTCGGCCTGCGGCACATAGGCGACGAGGTTGCGCTTGAGCGCGGTCTCCACCGGCAGGCCGAGCAGGCGGATCGAGCCCGCCGCCAGGCTCACAAATCCCATGATCGCCTTGAACAAGGTGGACTTGCCCGAGCCGTTGACCCCCACCAGCGCGGTGATGGTGCCGGTCGGAATCTGGAACGAGGCGTCGCGCAGCGCGGTGTGGCCGTTGCGATAGGTCACGCTCGCCCCGCGCACGCAAATGCCGGCGCTGTTCCCCTCGAGTTCGCAGGCGGCAGCCTCGCGCAGCGGAGCGTTCATTTGGCGAGGCCCTTGGCGATGGTGTCGGAGGTCACGCGCAACAGGTCGATATAGGTCGGCACCGGCCCGTCGCCCTCGGTGAGGGAATCGACATAGAGCACGCCGCCATAGGCCGCCCCGGTCTCGCGCGCCACCTGCTGGGCGGGGGCCGGCGAGATCGTGCTTTCCGAGAACACGACCGGGATGTTGTTGGCGCGCACCGCGTCGATCACCTTGCGGACCTGTTTCGGCGTGCCCTGCTGGTCGGCATTGATCGGCCAGAGATAGAGCTCCTTGAGCCCGAAATCGCGGGCGAGATAGGAGAACGCTCCCTCGCTCGAGACCAACCAGCGCTTTTCCGGCGGGATGGCGGCGAGCTCGGCCTTGATCGGGTCGATCGCGGCACGGATCTTCGCCTTGTAGGCCTCGGCATTCGCCTTGTAGGTGGCGGCGTTGGCCGCGTCGTATTTGGCGAAGGCGTTCGCGATGTTATCGACATAGATCATCGCCGCTTCCGGCGACATCCAGGCATGGGGGTTCGGCTTGCCGGTATAGGGCCCTTCCGCGATGCCCATCGGCTCGACGCCTTCGGACACCACCACGCCGGGCACGCCCTTGAGGTTCTGGAAGAACTTCTCGAACCACAATTCGAGGTTCAGCCCGTTCCACAGGATGAGCTGCGCGCCCTGCGCCTTGCGGATATCGCCGGGGGTGGGCTGGTAATTGTGAATCTCGGCGCCGGGCTTGGTGATGGATTCCACGATCGCCGCATCGCCGGCGACATTGCGCGCAATGTCCGCGATCACGGTGAAGGTGGTCACCGCCTTGAACTTGCCGTCCTGCTGCGCCTGTGCCGGTACGCCGGCGAAGGCAATCGCGAGAACGGCTCCCGGCAGTCCCGTCAGCAGCGTCCGTCTGGAAGTGTGAAGCATCCGGCTGCCTTCTTGCGATTGATTTGCAAAAGCATAATTCAGCCGCCGCCGGATTTTTGCAAGTGCAAATTAATCGCAACTGCGTGACAAGCCATTGTCAGCCTGTCGAAACCGCCCGTCTTTCGGGTTGACCCGCGCCGCCCCAGCCTGTTCGCTCCCGCATGCCCGTGTCACCTTGATGCGCTAAGGTGCGGGCGTCCGTCGGTGAATCGGGAGAACAACAGATGCAGATCGGTATTGTCGGCCTCGGCCGCATGGGCGCGAACATCGCGCGGCGCCTCGCGCGCGACGGCCATTCCTGCGTCGTCTGGGACCGCAGCGAGGCCGCCGTCGCCGAACTCGCCAAGGAAGGCAACATTGCCGCCACCAGCCTCGCCGACATGGTGGAGAAGCTGGAGGCCCCGCGCGCAGTGTGGGTGATGCTGCCGGCCGGCGGGCCGACCGAGGAAACCGTCACCGCCCTCGCCGCCATGATGGCGCCGGGCGACACCGTGATCGACGGCGGCAACAGCTTCTACAAGGACGACATCCGCCGCGCCGCCATGCTGCGCGAGCGTGGTGTGGTCTATGTCGATGTCGGCACATCGGGCGGCGTCTGGGGTCTCGATCGCGGCTATTGCATGATGATCGGCGGCGAGAAGGCCTCCGTGGACCGGCTCGACCCGATCTTCCGCACCCTCGCCCCCGGTATCGGCGACATTCCGCTCACCCCCGGCCGCGAGGGCCGCGACGCCCGCGCCGAGCAGGGTTACATCCATGCCGGCCCGGCCGGCGCGGGGCATTTCGTCAAGATGGTCCATAACGGCATCGAGTACGGCCTGATGCAGGCCTATGCCGAGGGCTTCGAGATCATGAAGCGCAAATCGTCGGAAGAGCTGCCAGAGGCCGAGCGCTTCACGCTCAACCTGCCGGACATCGCCGAGGTGTGGCGGCGCGGCAGCGTGGTGTCGTCCTGGCTGCTGGACCTCTCGGCCATCGCGCTCGCCCAGAGCGAGGAACTCGCCGAATATTCCGGCGCGGTCGCCGATTCCGGCGAGGGGCGCTGGACCGTGCAGGCCGCGATCGAGGAGGCGGTGTCCGCCGAAGTGCTCACCGCAGCGCTCTACACCCGCTTCCGCTCGCGGCAGGACCACACCTTCGGCGAGAAGCTGCTCTCAGCCATGCGCTACCAGTTCGGCGGCCACATCGAAAAGCCCGCCGGCGGCTAAGCCGGCAGGGCGTATCGGACGACATCGGGGCGTCATGCCTCGATGTCGATGTCCTTGGTCTCCGAGCCGAGCAGCAGCGCGACCAGCGTGATCAGCGCCATGGCGGAGAGGTAGATCCCGACCCAGAACGGGCTGCCCCCGCCATAGCTCCACAGCGCCACCGCGATGAACGGCGCCACCGCCGCGCCGAGGATCGACGACACGTTGTAGGCGATGCCCGAGCCGGTGTAGCGCACATTGGCCGGGAACAGTTCCGGCAGCAGCGCGCCCATCGGGCCGAAGGTCATGCCCATCAGGCTGAAGCCGATCACCAGCCACGCCATGACGCCGACGAAGCCGGCCGAGAGCATCGGCACCCAGAGCAATCCGAACACCACGATGGCGAGCGTGACGCCGATCAGCGTCGCACGGCGGCCGTGGCGGTCGGCCCAGGGGCCGGAGGCCATGGTGAAGATACCGAAGAACACCACGCCGAAGATCATCATCAGCACGAAGCTGGTGTAATCATAGCCCAGCCCCGGCAGCGCGGCGGCGCCCGAGGCGCGACCATAGCTGAGCGAGAAGGTGGTCATCAGGTAGAAAAGCACATAGGTCGCCAGCATGTAGAACGTGCCGAGCACGACCTGCCTGCCATGGGTGCGGAACACGCTCGCTAGCGGCAGGCTCTTCACCTTTCCGGCCTTGACCGTCTTCTCGAAGGCGGTGCTTTCCACGAGGTTCAGCCGCACCCACAGGCCGACGATCACCATCACCGCCGAGAACAGGAACGGCACGCGCCAGCCCCAGCTCAGGAAGGCATCGGAGGGGCGCGAGGGGTCTTCGGAAGGCAGCACCGCCGCGATGATCAGGAACAGGCCGTTGGCGATAATGAAGCCGAGCGGGGCGCCGAGCTGCGGGAAGGTGCCGAAGATGGCGCGCTTGCCGGGCGGGGCGTTCTCGGTGGCGACCAGCGCCGCCCCGCTCCATTCGCCGCCCAGCGCGAAACCCTGCGCGAGGCGGAGCACGACCAGCAGCGCCGGCGCCAGCCAGCCGACCATCGGGAAGGTGGGCAGCGCGCCGATCAGGAAGGTGGCGATGCCCATGGTCAGCAGCGCACCGACCAGCGTCACCTTGCGCCCCCGCCTGTCGCCGAGATGGCCAAAGAAGATCGCCCCGAGCGGGCGCGCCACCATGGCCGCGCCGAACACGGCGAAGGAGGCGAGCAGCGCCGTCGTGTCGTTGCCGGCCGGGAAGAACAGGTGCGGAAACACCAGAACCGCCGCCGTGGCATAGACGTAGAAATCATAGAACTCGATGGTGGTGCCGACGAGGCTGGCGAGAATGACGCGCGAGCGCGGATTGACGGCGGCGGGGGCGGTCGCCGGGGCGGCGAGGGTGTCGGACATGCTGGACGCTCCGAGAGCAGCGCGGCCGGCCGCCGTCACGGCGGTCGGACAACGCTGCGGGTCGTCACGGCAAGCCGGCGGCGGCCTGTCGAAACGAACCCGGCTGAGGGGCCGGACGCAATCTCCTTGCGGCCACGGACGGGCCGGCGAATGGAACATGCGTCGCGGGTCGGTTCGAGGCGGCCGCCATACCGGCCGGACCGCCTGTTTTATGACACCCCTCATATACGCAGGCCGACGCCGAATGAAGCGCGCGCAACGGCTGAGCCATGCGGTGCGGGCATGCCAAAGCCGCACTGTCGCATGACATAGCCGCCCGATTCCTAAGCCGCGCCCGGTGTGCGGTTGTCGTCGACGGCGCTTCCATGGGCAAGCCGGTGTTCGATCTCGATGAGCTTCTGCTTGCGCCACAGCCCGCCGCCATAGCCGGTGAGCGAGCCATCGGCACCGATCACGCGGTGGCAGGGGATCAGCAGCGCGATCTGGTTGGCGCCATTGGCGCGGGCGACCGCGCGCACGGCGAGCGGCTGGCCCAGCGCCCGCGCGATGTCGGCATAGCTGCGGGTGACCCCGGGCGGGATTTTCATCAGCTCCGCCCACACCGCGCGGGTGAAGGCGCTGCCATGGAGCGCGAGCGGGATCGAGAACCCGCCTTCCCGGCCGGCGAAATAGCGGTCCAGTTCGCCCGCCAGCCGGTCGTGCAGGGCTATGCGGGCAATGCCGAGCGTGCCGCGCGCGAGCCCGTTCAGCCGGCGCAACTCGGCGGGAAGGCCCTTGCGGTCGGCGAATTCCAAGAGATGCAGCCGCTCGGCGTCGCAGATCGCCACCATGGCGCCGAGCGGGGTATCGAGCCAGTGCGCGGCCAGCAGCGGCACCCGCGACAGCTTGCCCGGCGCCACGCCCGCAAGCCGCGCGAACGCCTCGCGAAACCCTTCCGGTGAGGCGAAGCCGGCTTCCAGCTGCGCGTCGATCACCCGCCCGCCCTCGCCCAGCGTCTGGAAGCCGGCGCGCAGCCGCTCCATCCGCGCCATTTCGAGGAACGTCATGCCGAAATGCCGCCGGAAGGCGCGCCGCACCGTGGAGGGATCCAGCCCCATCCGCTCGACATCCTGCTCGCTCCAGCGATAGGCCGGCCGCTGCTCCAGCGCGCCCAGCAACGTGCGTATCGCGGGATCGCTCTCAGCCGCCGGGGCGAGCGGGGCACAGCGTTTGCAGGCGCGAAAGCCTGCCGCAAGGCATTCCGGCACGCTGGCGAAGAAGCGGCAGTTCTCCGGCTTCGGCTTGCGCGCCGGGCAGGTCAGCCGACAGAAGATTCCGGTGGAGGTGACGCCGACATAGGCCCGGCCCTCATAGGCGCCGTCGCGCGCGAGCAGGGCCTCATAGAGCACCGGGGCGGGAGGAAGATCGAACAACATGGCGACAGCCTAGCGCCGCGCGGCACCACGCGTCGCCGGAAATCGGGCGTCTCTTTCGCCCCGGAGCGGAACGGGACGGCACACGCCCGCCTGACGCAACGGCAGTCATTCCGGTGACATGTGCCGGCTTTAGCCAGAGCGCCGACCAATACCGCCCATCCGCAACCGCTGATCCATCATCTTCTGGGGAGACCCGCCGATGCGCTCGCTCATCGCAGCCCTTGCCGCCACCACCTGCCTGTTCTCGGCCGCGCAGGCTGCGACGGTGTACCCGCTCGACCGCGCCACCATCCTCGCCGGCTCGCCCTTCGACCTGAAGGTGGAATTCGACACCGTGGTGAAGCCGGCGGACGTCACCGTCACCATCAATGGCGAGCCCGCCGCCAAGGTGCTCGGCAAGGATGTCGTGTTCGTCGAGAAGGAACCCGGCTTCGAGGCCTCCGCCGTGCTGATCCGCGCCGGCGCGCTTCCCAAGCCCGGCATGTACACGGTCGAGGCCAAGGCCGGAGCCGAGACCAGGACGGTGAACTGGGAAGTCTACGGCACCCCGGCCACCGCCAAGGCCCGGAACGTCATCTTCTTCCTCGGTGATGGCCTGTCGGTCGCCCACCGCACCGGCGCCCGCCTGATGTCGAAGGGCATGCATGAGGGCAAGGCCGATGGCCGCCTCAACATGGACGGCATCCCGCCAGCCGCCTTCATCGGCACCTCGGCCACCAACGCCATCGCCACCGACAGCGCCAACACCATGTCGGCCTACATGACCGGCCACAAGACCGCGGTGAACGCCATCGGCGTCTATGCCGACCGCACCAAGGACGCGTTCGACGACCCGCGCGTCGAGAACATCGCCGAGGCGCTGCGCCGCACCACCAGGAAGTCGATCGGCATCGTCGCCCCCTCCGAGATCGAGGACGCCACCCCGGCCGCCGTGGTCGCCCACACCCGCCTCCGCTCGGAAAAGGCCGCGGTGGTCGGCCAGATGTTCGCCGTGAAGCCAGATGTGATCCTCGGCGGCGGCTCGGCCTATTTCCTGCCCAAGAGCACGCCGGGCTCGAAGCGCAAGGACGAGCAGGACTTCATCACGATGTTCCGCGAGGCCGGCTACACGCTCGCCACCGACAAGACCGAACTGGCCGCCGCCGCCGGCACCAATTCCGGCAAGATTCTCGGCCTGTTCCACACCGGAAACATGGACACGACGCTCGATCGCGAGTTCCTGAAGAAAGGCACCGTGTCGAAGTTCCCGAACCAGCCCGGCCTCGTCGAGATGACCAAGGTCGCGCTCGGCGAATTGTCGAAGAACCCGGAGGGCTTCTTCCTGATGGTGGAAGGCTCCTCGATCGACAAGATGTCCCACCCGATGGACTGGGACCGCGCCCTCGTCGAGACCATCGAGTTGGACCAGGCCATCGGCGCCGCGCTCGATTTCGCCAAGACCCACCCCGACACGCTGATCGTCGTCACCGGCGACCACACCCATGGCGTGGCCATCGTCGGCACGGTGGACGACGACAAGCCGGGCACCGAGATGCGGGAGAAGGTCGGCGTCTATGCCGATGCCGGCTTCCCGAACTATGAGGACAAGAACGGCGACGGCTATCCCGACCGCATCGACGTCTCGCGCCGCCTGATGCTGTTCGCCAACAACTTCCCCGACTATTACGAAACCTTCCGCCCGAAGCTGGAAGGCCCGTTCGAGCCGGCGGTGCAGAACGAGAAGAAGCAATACGTCGCCAACCAGGCCTATAAGGACGTGCCCGGCGCGGTGCTGCGCGAGGGCAACCTTCCCCGCTCCAGCGACACCGCCGTCCACGCCGTCGACGACGTGGTGCTGCAGGTCACCGGCCCCGGCGCCGACGGCTTCCGCGGATACATGGAGCAGAGCGACGTCTACCGCGTGCTGATGGAAGCGATGGCCGTCGGCCCGCAGGCCGACTGACCCCGGCGGCGTTCCCCATCTTCGCGGCCCGGACGGTGACGCCCGGGTCGCGCCCCGTTCAGGAGCCACCGGCGATGAACCCGCATATCCTCTCGCGCCGCCTCGTGCTGGGCGGGGCCGGCATCGTGCTTTCCAGCCTGTTCGCGCCCGTTCTGCCATGCGCGGCCCTCGCCACCGAGGCGCTCGACTTCGACGAGTTGTACGGCTCGGTGGGCGTGCTCGGCCTCACCTTCTCGGAAAAGGTGAAGGCGCTTTCCGGCCGACAGGTGACGATGAAGGGCTACATGGCCCCGCCGCTCAAGGCCGAGGCGGACTTCTTCGTGCTCACCGAAATCCCGATGTCGATCTGCCCGTTCTGCTCGTCCGATGCCGACTGGCCGGACAATATCGTCGTGGTCTATCTCGAACGCGCGCAGACCTTCGAGCAGGCCAATGCGCTGATCGAGGTGCGCGGCACGCTGGAGGTCGGCTCCTGGACCGACCCGGCGACCGGCTTCGTCAGCCTGCTGCGCATCGTCGGCGCCAGCCTGGCGACGGCGTGACCATGACCCTCGCCAGCGCCCCGGAGCCCGCGCCGACCGCCCTCGCTTTGCGCGGCGTCGAGGTGCGCTTCCCCGGTCTCGAGCGGCCCGCCCTGTCCGTTCCCGCGCTCGATCTGGCGCCGGGCGAACATGTGGCGCTCACCGGGCCATCCGGTTCGGGCAAGACCACCCTCCTCAACATCGTCACCGGGATGGAGCGCCCCGACACAGGCGCCGTGCTGTGGGACGGCGTCGACATCGCGCGGCTTTCCGAAGGCGGGCGGGACCGCTGGCGCGCCGGCCATGTCGGGCTGGTGATGCAGGATTTTCATCTGTTCCCCGGCCTCTCGGCGCGCGACAACGTATTGCTGCCACAGCGCCTCGCCCGGTTTCGGCTGCCCTCCGGCGCGGCGGCGGAAGCCGCGCGACTGCTGGACCGGGTCGGCATCGCGCGGCACGACCAGCACATCGAAACCCTGTCGCGCGGCCAGATGCAGCGCGTCGCCGTGGCGCGGGCCCTAGCAGCGCACCCGCGAATCATCATTGCCGACGAGCCGACCGCCAGCCTCGATGACGCGTCCGGCGCGGCGGTATCCGATCTGCTGCTGGAACTCGCCCATGAGGCCGCTGCCACCCTCATTGTCGCCACGCACGATCCCCGGCTCGTCGGCCGGCTCGGCCGAACGTTGCGGCTGGACGCCGGCCTCGTGAAGGAGTGAGCGCATGTTCGGGTTCATCGCGGCCGACCTGCGACGGCATTGGGCCGGGGCGCTGGCCGTCGTGCTCATCATCGCCTTCGCCACCGCGCTCGGCGTGGTGGTCACGCTTCAGGAACGCGCGCTGCGGCTTGGCAGCGCCCGCGCGGCGCAGGCTTTCGACCTCGTGGTCGGCGCGCCGGGCAGCGAGACCCAGCTCGTGCTTTCCGCCGTGTTCCTGCAGGCCGCACCGCTGCCGCTGATGGATGGCGAGGTGCTCGCCGGGCTGATCGCCGATCCGCGCGTGGCCTATGCCGCGCCGGTCGGGTTCGGGGATTTCTATGAGCGCCAGCCCATTGTCGGCACCACGCAAGCGCTGCTGGACGGGCTCGGCGGGCTTGCCTCGGGGCGGCCCTTCGCCCGGCTGGACGAAGCGGTGATCGGGGCGGGCGTCGCCCTGCGCGAGGGCGACGCGATCAAGCCGCAGCATGGCCTTGCCGAAGAGGGCGGCCATGTCCACACCGGCGCCGCCTATCGCGTCGTCGGGCGGATGAAGCCGACCGGCACGCCCTGGGACCGCGCGCTGCTGGTGCCGATCGAGGCGGTGTGGAGGGTGCATGGCCAGCACGCCGAAGACCATGAAGGACACGACCATGAGGGGCATGCCCATGAGGGGCATAACCACGATGTCGGGGACGGCGACACGCACGACCATGCCGAACCCGCCCCGGTTCGGGCCAGCGAGCACGCGGACGGCGATCGTGATCATGATGAGGCCGACGGGCTCGACACCGCGATCGATCCTGCCGCCGCCGCCGATCCCCATGCGCCCGGCGTGCCGGCCATCCTGGTCAAGCCGCGAACCATCGCCGATGCCTACAAGCTGCGGCAGGCCTATCGTTCCGATCACACGCTCGCCGTGTTCCCGGCCGAGGTGCTGACCCGGCTGTACGGAACGCTCGGCGACGCCCGCCTTGTGCTCGGCGCGGTAGCCGCCGGGGCGCAGGCGCTGGTGGGCGCGGCGATCCTTCTCGTGGTGATCCTGCACATCGGCCAGCGCCGCCGGCAGATCGGCGCGCTGCGCGCCTTCGGGGCGCCGCGCCTGTCGGTCTTCGCCATCGTCTGGCTGGAGGCCTTCGCGCTGATCGCGGCCGGGCTCGTCGCCGGCTTCGGGCTGGGCTTTGTCGCGGCCCGCGCGCTCTCGGCCATTCTCGCCGGGATGAGCGGCGTGCCGCTGCCGGTGGAATTCACCGGGTCGGACCTGTCGCGCTTCGCGCTGCTGCTGGCGATCAGCGCACTGATCGCGGCGGTTCCGGCGCTCAGTGCCTATCGCCAGTCGCCGGCGGCCGCGCTGCGGAGCTGACGCTCACACCATGCCGCCATTGGCACGCAGCACCTGGCCATTGACCCAGACGCCATCCGGTCCGACCAGCAGCGAGACGATGTTCGCGATGTCCTCCGGCGTGCCGAGGCGCTCCATCGGGTTGAGCCCGGCGAGGCGATTGATCAGTTCGGGGCTCTTGCCGTCGAGGAACAGTTCGGTCGCCACCGGGCCGGGCGCGACCGCATTGACGCGGATCGCGCGGCCGCGCATCTCCTTGGCCATCACCGCGGTCATCGCCTCCACCGCCGCCTTGGTGGCGGCATAGAGCGCGTAGCTCTCCATCCGCAGGCCGATCACGCTGGAGGAGAAGTTCACCACGCTGCCGCCCGGGCGCAGCCGCCGCGCGGCCTCGCGCATCACGTTGAACGTGCCCTTCACATTGATCGCGAACTGGCGGTCGAACGCATCGTCCGTGGCCTCCGCCAGCGGAGCGAGCGTCATCACGCCGGCATTGTTCACCACCACGTCGACACCGCCAAACGCGGCCTCCACCTTGTCGAACATCGCGGCGACCGCCTGGGGGGCGCTCACATCGGCCTGCGCCGCCAGCGCGCGTCCGCCCCACGCCTCGATGGCGCCGACCACCTTCTCGGCGGCCGCGGCGTTGCCGGCGTAATTGACGATGACGGTATAGCCGTCGCGGGCGAGGCGGTCGGCCACCGCGGCGCCGATGCCGCGCGAGGCGCCTGTGACGATGGCCACCTTGTCGTTGGGTGGGGTCATGATCTGTCTCCATATCCGCGCAGCGGCGCGGGTCATGCGCCTAACATGACCATTGGATCGGGTCGTATAATCATGCACTGTTCGACATCATTATCCGGCGTTTGCGAAAAATATCATGGACCGTCTCGAAGCGATGCAGGTGTTCACGCGGGTGGTGGCGCGGCGCAGCTTCACCCTCGCGGCGCAGGATGTCGGCCTGCCACGCTCTACCGTGACCGATGCGGTGAAGCAGCTTGAGGCGCGGCTGGGCGTGCGGCTGCTCAACCGCACCACCCGCCATGTCAGCCCGACGCTGGACGGGGAAGCCTATGACCGGCGCTGCCGCGCCATTCTCGCCGATATCGAGGATGCCGAAGGCGGCTTTGCCGGTGCGCGGCCGCGCGGCCTGCTGCGCGTCGACGTTCACGGCACGCTCGCCCGGCACTTCATGCTGCCGGGCCTGCCGGACTTCCTCGCGACCTATCCCGAGCTGGAGCTCTATATGAGCGAGGGCGACCGGCTGGTGGATCTCGTACGCGAGGGCATCGACTGCGTGCTGCGCGTGGGCGTGCCGGCCGACAGCGACATGATCGCCCGCCGCGTCGGGCTGCTGGAAGAGGCCACCTGCGCCGCGCCGGCCTATCTCGAACGCCACGGCACGCCGCGCAGCGTCGATGACCTCGCGGGCCATCGAATGGTCGGCTTCTGGTCCTCGGCCAGCGCCAGCGTGATGCCGATGGAGTTCATCGAGGAGGGACGGGCGCGCCACGTCACCCTGCCCGCCACGGTGACCGTGAACGGCGCGGACAGCCTGTACGCCGCCGCCCGGCTCGGCCTCGGCATCATCCAGGTGCCGCGCTATCGGCTTGAGGAGGATTTCGCGCGCGGCACGCTGGTGCCGCTGCTGACCGACACACCGCCAAGCCCGACCCCGGTGAACCTGCTCTACCCGCGTGACCGCCAGCTCTCGCCGCGGGTACGGGCGTTCATCGACTGGGTGAGCCGGGAATTCGCGGCCCGCAACCCGCGCAGCGCGCGCGACGCCTAATCCGCCACCGCCCGCGCGAGCAGCATCCGTTTCAAGCCGCTTGGAAACAGTGCCGGGCCGTCGCCGTCGAGCGTCTCCAGCGCATACCAGCGCGCACGGCACGGCTGGCCCCCATCTTCTTCGAAATCGACGCTCTCCGCTTCGTCCAGCACACCCGGAGGAAAAACAACATCGGCAACGAACACCACCTCGTGGCCGGTGGCGCCCTCGTGGCTGAAGATGTTCTCCAGCACCGCCCGGCATGGGCCGACATGCACATCCAGTCCCAGTTCCTCGCGGAATTCGCGCGCCAGCGCATCCCGCCAGCTCTCGCCGAACTCGACGCCACCGCCGAGCGGGCGCACGCCCTTGAGCCGGCCGGCATCGTCCCGCACCTCGGCCGCCAGCAGGCGGCCCTCACGCCAGTGGAGGCCGATCGCCACCACGCGAATATGCGCCCTCGGGCGCCAGGGGGTCATATGAGTCAGCCTTCCGCCAGCATCTCGCGCACCAGCGGAATCACCCGCGTACCGTAAAGCTCAATGCAGCGCATGAGCTGGCGATGCGGCATCGGGCCGGCGCTGTATTTCAGGTCGAAGCGCGAGAGGTCGAGCGCCTTGGCGGTGGCCGCGATGCGCCGTGCCACGCTTTCCGGGGCACCGACATAAAGCGAGCCCTGGGTCGCCTCGCGCTCGAAGGCGTCCCGCTCCATGGCCGGCCAGCCGCGCTCGGCGCCGATCCTGTCGTGCATGCGCTTGTAATGCGGCCACAACTCCTCGCGGGCCTGCTCGTCGCTGTCGGCGATGTAGCCGGGCGAATGCACGCCGATCGGCTGCACCTGCGTGCCGAGCTGGGCGAAGGCGCGCTGGTAGAGATCGACATAGGGCTGGAAGCGTGCCGGATTGCCGCCGATGATCGCCAGCATCAAGGGCAGGCCGTAGCGCGCCGCGCGCACCACGGATTCCGGGCTGCCGCCGACCCCGATCCAGGTCTTGAGCGTGCCGTTCTCGATCGGCGGATAGACGCTCTGGTTCTCCAGCGCCGCGCGCGTCGTGCCGCGCCACGTCACCGCCCCGCCTTTCAGCAGGCTGGCGAACAGGTCGAGCTTCTCGGAAAACAGCGTCTCGTACTGGTCGAGGGATAAGCCGAACAGCGGGAAGGATTCGGTGAAGGAACCGCGCCCGAGGATCACCTCGGCCCGCCCGTTCGACACGGCGTCGAGCGTCGAGAAGCGCTGGAACACCCGCACCGGCTCGTCCGAGGACAGCACGGTCACCGCCGAGCCGAGCCGGATACGCGTGGTGCGCCCGGCAATCGCCGCCAGCACCATTTCCGGCGAGGATACCGCGAAATCGGCGCGGTGATGCTCGCCGACCCCGATGAAATCGACGCCGAGCTGGTCGGCCAGCACCGCCTGCTCCACCAGATCGCGGATTACCTGCGCGTGCGCAAGCATCTGCCCGTCCGGGCCGAGCGTGACGTCGCCGAACGTGTCGAGCCCGAGTTCCAGATGCCGTGCCATGGCGTGCCTTCCTATCAACATGACCGGCCATCACTGCCTGTCCCGCCGCGCGGAGGTAAAGCGCGTTCCCGCGTTTCGCAACCGCGCCGGGTCCGGCAGGCCGTGCGCCCGCTCACACGATAAAGTGACGGCAACCGCCCGCCAGCCGCCCCGCGCGACTGGTACTCCGGGGCAACAGCGGGCCTGCCATGCATGGAGTGCGGGCGCTGAAACCTTGAATGCCAGGGAAATCCGTGGCGTCATCGTCGCGATAGCCGCGGATCTGCTGGATTCGCGGCCACCAACCCCGCGACGGAGCCGAATGCCCGCACCTGCCTCGCCCCCCTCGGTCCTGATCGTGCTTCATCAGGAGCACTCCTCTCCCGGACGATTGGGCCGCCTGCTGGTCGAACGTGGCTACCGGCTCGACATACGCCGTCCCTGCCTGGGCGATCCTCTGCCCGATACCATGGACCAGCATGCCGGCGCGGTGATCTTCGGCGGGCCGCAGAGCGCGAATGACTGCCACGATTATGTGCGCACCGAGATCGACTGGATCGGCGTCCCGCTGCAATCCGGCAAGCCCTATCTCGGCATCTGCCTCGGCGCGCAGATGCTCGCGCGCCATCTCGGCGCCCGCGTCGCGCCGCACCCTGAGGGACTGGTCGAGATCGGCTACTACCCGATCCGCGTTACCCAGGCCGGCGCCGCTCTGCTCGCCGCCAATGGCGCAGCGGCGTTCCGGCAAGAAGCGGACGAGACCGGGGGCGAGACGGCTGCCTGGCCCGATCACGTCTATCACTGGCACCGCGAGGGATTCGATCTCGCCGAGGGCGCCGAGCTCCTGGCGACAGGTGACAGCTTCCCCAATCAGGCGTTCCGCTACGGGCCTGCCGCTTTCGGCATCCAGTTCCACCCCGAGGTGACGCATCACATGATGTGCCGCTGGACCACGCTCGGCAGCGAGCGGCTGAACCTGCCGGGCGCCCGGCCACGCCGCGCCCATTTCACCGACCGCCTGCAGCACGACACGCGGATCCGGCTCTGGCTCGACGATTTCCTCGATCACTGGCTGGCCAGCTGAAGCCTCGCGCGCGAGGCCTCAGACCGGCCGCACCACGATGTCCATCGCGCGCAGATCGCCATAGAGCTTCACGTCCAGCGCGTAGGGCCACCAGTCGAACAGCAGGATTTCAATCGGGCGCCACAGCCCGACCCAGCCGGCAATGATCGCGCCCTCGACCAGGAAGCGGCTCGCCAGCGAGTCGGAACCGATCAGCTTCTCGATCGCACCGGCGAGCCCGATGCACAAGGCGAGGAACAGAACGCCGACCGCGAGCGCCCGCAGCCCGTCGGCCCGCACCTCGTTCAGCTTGCGCCGCGAATATTGGACATGCTTGTCGCAGTAATTGACCAACGCCTCGGCGATGCGCGGGGCGAGCGACGCTGTTTCCTCGCCGGCCGGCACATGCAGAACCGCGCGCACCCGGCGGCGGCGCCAGATGCGCCCGGCCCGAAGCTCGTCGATGATCTGGTCGATGCCGGCTTCGTCGATATGCTCGCCCTCGAACGGATCGACCTCGGGCGTCGAGAAGAAATTGCGGAGGTGGCGCAGGTGGATGTCGATTTCGAGCGTGTCGTCGGCCATGTCAGCCCTGCCGGAGGTAGGTCGCTCCACCTGATAGCAGAGCGCGGCAGCACTGGCGATGAATCGCCGACCACGGGCGGCATCGCGCAACCGGCCCGGAATTGAACGCGCGGGAGCTCTTGCTCGCCATGAAGGCGCTATCCGCCGATCGCCTGCGGCGCCAGAACCGGCTGGAGCACGCGCAGCCGCGCCCGGCGCTTCACCGCGACCGGCTTGTAGACCTGCTTGGCGGCCTCGACGATGTGCACCCCCGAGAACGGCAGCGAGAGCGTCGCGCCCGCGCGCTCCCAGGCCACCGCCGTGCGCAGGAACCAGCTCCGCGTCACCGGCGGCATGTACAGCGCCTCGCTCCAGCCGACCGGGGTGAACAGCGCCTCGCGCAGCAATTCGGTGATCTGGGTGCGCGAGAAGGGGCGGCCATGGCCGAAGGGATTATTGTCGACCCGCGCCCACACGCCGCGCCGGTTCGGCACCACGCAGAGCAGCCGGCCGCCCGGCGCCAG
The DNA here is from genome assembly GCF_022601675.1 of Ancylobacter gelatini. Classification (GTDB taxonomy): domain Bacteria; phylum Pseudomonadota; class Alphaproteobacteria; order Rhizobiales; family Xanthobacteraceae; genus Ancylobacter; species Ancylobacter gelatini. Next base: position 57,143 of record NZ_JAKVIL010000010.1, read on the forward strand.
CACCCGCCACACCTCGCGCAGCACCTCCTCGGCGTCCGGCGTGTTCTCCAGCAGGTGCACCGCGATCACCCGGTCGATCGCCGCCGTGGGCAACGGCAATTCGCACTCATCCACCAGTGCCGCCAGCGTCGGGGCGGCAGAGGGCCAGCGCGTCACGCCCTGCGCGCCCGGCATGAACGCCAGCGCGCGCTCGCATTCCTCGCGGAACACGCCGAGATAGGGCGTGGCATAGCCGATGCCGAGCACGGAGAGGCCGCGCACATTGTCGAAACGCGCGCGAATGCCGCGCGCCACCAGCCGGCGCGTGACCACGCCGAGGGGCTGGGCATAGAAGCTGCGGAGGTCGACGACATCGGGAAACATGGCTTCAACCTATAAGGCGCGCCGTGACGCCTTGAAATCAACACGTATTTAGGCCACATAGCGGTTCGTACGGGATATTGCCCGTATTCGGGGCCGCGTCGCTCGATTTCCGCTTCGGCAAAGGCCAGCCCGGCCAGCCGCCAAAGCAGACTTCTGCCCTTCATCATCAGCCTATCGCCGACGTCCCAGGCTGCGCGGGGTGTCCAACACCCCTGATGCGCGGCTCGCGTGCCATTCCGGCGTGCGAGCGCCATCACCCATGAAAGACACCTACTTGAACAGTTTCGCCGAGCTCGGCCTTGCCGAACCGATTCTGCAGGCCCTCAAAGAGGCCAACCATCTCACCCCCACGCCGATCCAGTCCCAGGCTGTTCCGCAGGTTCTCGCGGGCCGCGACCTGATCGGCATCGCGCAGACCGGCACCGGCAAGACCGCTGCCTTCGCCCTGCCGATCCTCAATCATCTCGTCACCGAACGCCGCCGCCCGGACCGCCGCTCGGCCCGCGTTCTGGTGCTGAGCCCGACCCGCGAGCTCTCCGGCCAGATTCTCGAGAGCTTCCGTCTCTATGGCAAGCATGTGCGCCCCTCCACGGCGCTCGCCATCGGCGGCGTCCCGCTCGGCCGTCAGGCCCGCGCGCTCATGAACGGCATCGACATCCTCGTCGCCACGCCGGGCCGCCTGGTCGACCTGGTGGAGAACGACGCGGTGCGCCTCGACCAGATCGAGGTGTTCGTGCTCGATGAAGCCGACCAGATGCTGGACATGGGCTTCATCCACGCCATCCGCTCCATCGTCGCGCGCCTGCCCAAGCAGCGCCGCAACCTGTTCTTCTCGGCGACCATGCCGAAGGAGATCGAGAAGCTCGCCGACCAGTTGCTGACCAACCCGGTCCGCGTCGCGGTGACCCCGGTCGCCAAGACCGCTGACAAGATCGCGCAGAAGGTGTTCTTCACCGATCGCGCCGGCAAGCCGGACCTGCTGATCGAGGTGCTGTCCGATGCGTCCTGCGAGCGCGCCCTGGTGTTCTCGCGCACCAAGCACGGCGCCGATCGCGTGGTGAAGGGCCTGGTGACCGCCGGCATCAACGCCGAGGCGATCCACGGCAACAAGTCGCAGCCGCAGCGTGAGCGTGCTCTGGCCGCCTTCCGCGAGGGCAAGGTCAAGGTGCTGGTGGCGACCGACATCGCCGCGCGCGGCATCGACGTGCCGGGTGTCAGCCATGTCGTGAACTACGACCTGCCGAACATCCCGGAAAGCTATGTGCACCGCATCGGCCGCACCGCGCGCGCCGGCGCCGATGGCATCGCCATCTCGCTGTGCGACGGCGAAGAGCGCGCCTTCCTGCGCGACATCGAGCGGCTGATCAAGATCACCATCCCCTCGACGGACCGCCGCGGCGAGCCGCGCCGCGCCACCGGCTTCAACAGCCCGCGCGAGGACAGCCCGCGCCGCGACGGCGAACGTTCGGGTCGCCCGCCCGCGCGCAGCCCGCGTCGCCCGGAATATCGCGGCGGCGAGGCGCGCACCGAGCGGCCCCGTCCCGAGGGCGCCCGTCATGACGCTCCCCGTCACGAAGGCGCGCGTGCCGACGGCGCCCGCCACGAGGGCCGCCGCGAGGCGCCCGCGCGCGGAGATCGCCGCGAGGGACCGCAGAAAAGCTTCCGTCCCGCGCGTTGAGCGAGACAAAGCGGCGTCGTCAGGGTATTGCCCTGACGACAGGCCGCGAGAAGCCGATAGCCTGAAGGGACTTTACGAGGAGAGCCAGGAATGGCGAAAGAGGAACTGCTCGAGTTTGACGGCACCGTGACCGAGGTGCTGCCCGACGGAAATTTCCGCGTCGTGCTCGATAATGAACATGAAATTCTCGCCTACGCGGCCGGGAAGATGAAGAAGAACCGCATCCGCACCATCGTCGGGGACCGCGTCGTCGTCGAGATGTCGCCCTACGACCTGGAGCGCGGCCGCATCAACTTCCGCCACAAGACCGGCGGCCCGACGCCCCCGCCCGGCAGCGGCCAGCGCCGTCCGCCTCCCGGCCGTCGCCGCTGACCGCTCGCCGCTCAGTCCTGCCGCCCTGTGCGCCGCTTGAGACGGCGTGCGTTCCGGCGCATGTGCGCCGGCAGGGCCGCGGGCTGTGCGGGATCGTTCCCCAATAATCCCGGATCGCGGCTCTCCGCGCTGTTTACGGCGGTCCGCCACACGGCGCGTCGCCGCGATCGTCAAGTCCGAACATCGCGCGAGCGTGCCCGCTGGCGCGATGGCTTGAGGCCCAGGGCCTGCGCGAGGCCGGCCGGCTTGGCCAGCGGCTCGCTCAGGTCCATCTCGGAGGCGACATGCGCGATGTGCGTGCGCATAAGCCGTGCCGCCTCGGCAGCGTCCCCCCGCTCGATCGCCGCCACGATGGCCCCGTGCTCATGGGGAGGGCAGGCCGCGTGCTCGCCCCTCGCATAGAGCAGGATGGCCAGCGAGCTCAGCGCGTGCAGTTCGGTCAGCAGCCGCACGAAAACCGGATTGCCCGCCGCCTCTGCCAGCGTGACGTGGAACTCCCCGGTGAGCCGCACCAGCGCCGCCCGGTCGCCCGAGGCCCGCGCCTGATCTTCCATCGCAATATGACCGCGCAGACGCGCCAAAGCCGGAGCGCCGCAGGAACAGGCGACGTTCGCCGCAATTTCCGGCTCGACGACGGCGCGCGCCGCCAGAACATGTGCGGCATCCGCGCGGGTCGGCGCCGCGACGAAAGCGCCGCGATTGGGCTGCTGCTCCACGATGCCGTCCTGCGCAAGCCGCGCCAGCGCCTGGCGCACCACCGTTCGGCTGACGCCGAACAGTTCCGCAAGGCGTTCCTCGGTGAGCTTCTCGCCCGGTGGCAGGCGCCGCTCGAAGATCGCCTGAAGGATGCGTGATCGGATGACGGCCTCGGAGCGGCCGCGTCCCGTCACCTGATGATCGGCAATCATGTCGTCCATGAACGTCTCGGCGCAGGCGCCTGCCTGCTCGGGGAAGCATAAGCATCTTCGGTGCCACGCGCCATGCGCGGCCGGCACAGGTCGCCGATCGTCAGACCGGCCAGTCCGCGAGCTGCCAGGCCGAATCCCAGAACATCCATTCGAGCTGGCTGGCGCGGCCATAGGCCTCGTGCATGCGCGCCCGCACCGCTGGCGAGGCGCTTTCCGCCGCGCGATCGGTGGTAGCGATCACCGCGCGCACCGCCTCGTGGAACTCCTCGCCGGCATAGGTGTCGATCCAGGCGTCATAGGGGTTCGGCCGTACGGCGCGAGCGAGGATGTCGCGGCCGATCTCGGCATAGATCCAGAAGCACGGCAGCAGCCCCGCCAGAACCACGGGATAAGGCTCGCCATAGGCGGTAGCCATCAGGAAGCTGGTGTAGTGATGGCAGACCGGCGACAGCTCGGCCTGCGCGAATTCCTCCGGCGCGATGCCGAATTTAGTGAAGAAGTCGGCATGGAGCGAGCGCTCCACCACCACCGCCACCTTGGCGCCCTCGGCGAACTGGACCAGCCCGTCCGTGTCGTCGGCCTTGGCGGCAGCGATCGCCAGCGCACGGCCGAACGCGATGAGGTAATGCGCGTCCTGGATCATGTAGTGCTTGAAGCGGGCCACATCGAGCGTGCCGGCAGCCAGCGCCTCATTGAACGGCATGGTGCGGATCGCCTCATAGACCGCGAGATTTCGCTGCCAGGCCTCTTCGCTGAAGCGCGGCAAAGCGGGGCGGGTCGAGGTTGGCATCGCGGCGTTCTCGGGCATGGCATTCCTCCGGACATGAAAAGGGCCGCCCAAAGGCGGCCCGCATCATTCTACCCTGCCGCCGTCAGACGGGGCTGGCGCTATATCAGTGGCTGGTACGGCCATCGGCCTCGATCGCCGCCGACGCCGCCCGGAGCGAATCCAGCGTGCCCTGCAGGCGCAGGCGAGCCGCGTCGTCGCGAGCGTCCTCGACGTCTTCCTGCGCGTCCTTGATCATCTGCGCCAGGCGCGCCGGGTTCATCTCGCTGAGCGGCACGGCGGTCTCGGCCAGAACGGTGAGCCCGGCCGGGTTTGCCTCCGCAAGGCCGCCACTGACGAACAGCTTGCGAGGGGCGCCGTCGCCCTTGATGGTCAGCACGCCGGGCTTCAGCGTGGAGACGAAGGGCGCATGACCGGCCAGCACGCCGAATTCGCCCTCGGTACCGGGGACCACGACTTCGGTCACCGAGCCGGAATAGACGAGGCGCTCCGGCGAGACGAGTTCAAACGAGAAATTGGCCATGGATCCTCCAGGGGATGCGTCAGCGCGCGCAGTTCTTCAACATGTCGGCCCGAAGGCCGGCTCCGGGCACCGCGAAGCGGCACCCGGACAGCGGAAGATCACGCGGCTTCGGCAGCCATCTTCTTGCCCTTCTCGATCGCCTCTTCGATGGTGCCGACCATATAGAAGGCCTGCTCCGGGAGGTGATCATACTTGCCTTCCACCAGGCCCTTGAAGCCCTTGATGGTGTCGGCGAGGTCGACGAGCTTGCCGGGCGAGCCGGTGAAGACTTCGGCAACGTGGAAGGGCTGGGACAGGAAGCGCTCGATCTTGCGGGCGCGGGCGACGGTGAGCTTGTCCTCTTCCGAGAGCTCGTCCATGCCCAGGATCGCGATGATGTCCTGCAGCGACTTGTAGCGCTGCAGCGTCTGCTGCACCTGACGCGCCACATTGTAGTGCTCCTCGCCGATGACGAGGGGCGACAGGATGCGCGAGGTGGAGTCGAGCGGGTCCACGGCCGGGTAGATGCCCTTTTCCGCGATCGAGCGCGACAGAACGGTGGTCGCGTCAAGATGGGCGAAGGAAGCGGCCGGAGCCGGATCGGTCAGATCGTCGGCCGGCACGTAAATCGCCTGCACCGAGGTGATCGACCCCTTGGTGGTGGTGGTGATGCGCTCCTGCAGAGCGCCCATGTCGGTGGCGAGCGTCGGCTGGTAGCCCACCGCCGAGGGGATGCGGCCCAGCAGCGCCGACACTTCCGAACCGGCCTGGGTGAAGCGGAAGATGTTGTCCACGAAGAACAGCACGTCCTGGCCCTGGTCGCGGAAATGCTCGGCCACGGTGAGGCCGGTCAGCGCAACGCGGGCGCGGGCGCCCGGGGGCTCGTTCATCTGGCCATAGACGAGCGCGCACTTGGAGCCGGCCGACGAGCCGTTGTGCTCGTGCGGATCGACGTTCACCTTGGACTCGATCATCTCATGGTAGAGATCGTTGCCCTCGCGGGTACGCTCGCCCACGCCGGCGAACACGGAATAGCCGCCATGCGCCTTCGCGATGTTGTTGATCAGCTCCATGATCAGCACGGTCTTGCCGACGCCGGCGCCGCCGAACAGGCCGATCTTGCCGCCCTTGGAGTAGGGAGCGAGCAGGTCCACCACCTTGATGCCGGTGACGAGGATTTCGGCTTCCGTCGACTGGTCGGCATAGGACGGCGCATCCTGGTGGATGGCGCGGGTCATCTCGCCGACCACAGGGCCGAGCTCGTCCACCGGCTCGCCGATGACGTTCATGATGCGGCCGAGGGTCGCCTCGCCCACCGGCACCATGATCGGGGCGCCGGTATCGGTGACCACATGGCCGCGGACCAGACCTTCGGTCGAGTCCATGGCGATGGTGCGCACGGTGTTCTCACCGAGATGCTGCGCCACTTCCAGCACAAGGCGGTTGCCCTGGTTGGTGGTTTCCAGTGCGTTCAGAATTGCCGGCAGGTGGCCGTCGAACTGCACGTCGACAACAGCGCCGATGACCTGGGTGATGCGTCCGTCCGTGTTCGCCATCTTCATGCGTCCTTTGTCCTTGACCGCGCTGCCCGTCAGAGCGCTTCGGCACCGGAAATGATTTCGATCAGTTCTTTGGTGATCTGGGCCTGACGTGTGCGGTTATAGACCAGCGTCTGCTTCTTGATCATGTCACCCGCGTTGCGGGTGGCGTTGTCCATCGCGCTCATGCGCGCGCCCTGCTCGGACGCGCCGTTTTCGAGCAGCGCCTTGAAGATCTGCACGGCGAGGTTGCGCGGCAGCAGCTCGGCGAGGATGTCCTCCTCGCTGGGCTCATATTCGTAGACCGCCGTGCCGCCGCCCGCCGGGGCCTTCGTCTCCGGGAAGGTCGCGGGAACGATCTGCTGGGCGGTCGGGGTCTGGGAGATCACCGACTGGAAGCGGCTGAAGAACTGGGTGGCGACGTCGAACTCGCCGGCATTGAACATCGCCATGATCTTCTCGGCGATGGCCTGGGCATCGGCAAAGGTCACGCCCTTGTTGGCGCGCAGTTCCACCAGCTCGACGATCTGCTTCTCGAACTGGCGGCGCAGCGGCTCATAGCCCTTGCGGCCCACGCAGAAGATCTTGACCGTCTTGCCCTGGTTCATCAGCGACAGCGCACGCTCGCGAGCGAGCCGCACGATCGACGAATTGAACGCGCCGCACAGGCCGCGCTCGGCGGTGAGCACGACGAGCAGATGGGTCTGGTCCTGACCCGTGCCGGTGAGCAGGCGCGGCACGTCCGGCCCGCTCGACACCGTGGAGGCGATGCTGCCGAGCACCGTCTCCATGCGGGTCGCATAGGGACGCGCGGCCTCGGCGGCGGTCTGGGCGCGCCGCAGCTTGGCGGCGGCGACCATCTGCATCGCCTTGGTGATCTTCTGCGTCGCCTTGACCGAAGCGATCCGGTTGCGCAGTTCCTTAAGGCTGGCCATCTACCCTCGACTCCCGTGCCTGTCGGCGACCCAACTCAGGCGAAGGTCTTCGCGAAGGCGTCGAGCGCCTTGACGAGGCTCGCGGTGGTCTCCTTGGAAAGTTCCTTGGAGGTGCGGATGGTGTCGAGAATGTCGGCGTGGTTGGTGCGGATGAACAGCAGCAGCCCTTCCTCGAAGGCGCGCACCTTGTTCAGGGGCAGGCTGTCGAGATAGCCATTGGTGCCGGCATAGATCACCACGACCTGCTCCTCGACCTTCAGCGGCGCGAACTGCGACTGCTTCAGGAGTTCGGTCAGGCGGGCGCCGCGGTTGAGCAGCTTCTGGGTCGAGGCATCGAGGTCGGAGCCGAACTGGGCGAAGGCCGCCAGTTCGCGATACTGGGCGAGCTCGCCCTTGATCTTGCCGGCCACCTGCTTCATCGCCTTGATCTGGGCCGATGAGCCGACGCGCGACACCGAGAGACCGACGTTCACCGCCGGGCGGATGCCCTGGAAGAACAGGTCGGATTCAAGGAAGATCTGGCCGTCGGTGATCGAGATCACGTTGGTCGGGATGTAGGCCGACACGTCGTTGGCCTGGGTCTCGATGACCGGGAGAGCGGTGAGCGAGCCGGCGCCGTTCTCGTCGTTCAGCTTGGCTGCACGCTCCAGCAGGCGCGAATGGAGATAGAACACGTCGCCGGGATAGGCTTCGCGGCCCGGCGGGCGGCGCAGCAGCAGCGACATCTGGCGGTAGGCCACGGCCTGCTTCGACAGATCGTCATGGATGATCAGCGCGTGCATGCCGTTGTCACGGAAATACTCGCCCATCGCGGTGCCGGAGAACGGCGCGAGGAACTGCATCGGCGCGGCGTCGGAGGCGGTGGCGGCGACGACGATGGAATATTCCAGCGCGCCCTGCTCTTCCAGCACCTTCACGAACTGCGCGACGGTCGAACGCTTCTGCCCGATCGCGACGTAGACGCAGTAAAGCTTGGCCTTCTCGTCCGTGCCGGCGTTGATCGACTTCTGGTTCAGGATGGCGTCCAGCGCGACGGCGGTCTTGCCGGTCTGGCGGTCGCCGATGATCAGCTCGCGCTGGCCACGACCCACCGGGATCAGGGCGTCGATCGCCTTGAGGCCGGTCTGCATCGGCTCATGCACCGACTTGCGCGGAATGATGCCGGGCGCCTTCACGTCGACGCGCGCACGCTTTTCGTAGATCACCGGCCCCTTGCCGTCGATCGGGTTGCCGAGCGCGTCGACGACGCGACCCAGCAGACCCCGGCCGACCGGCACGTCGACGATGGCGCCGGTGCGCTTGACGGTCTGGCCTTCCTTGATCTCACGATCGGAACCGAAGATCACGACGCCGACATTGTCGATTTCGAGGTTCAGCGCCATACCGCGCGTGCCGTTCTCGAACTCGACCATCTCGCCGGCCTGGACGTTGTCGAGGCCGTAGACGCGGGCGATGCCGTCACCGACGGAGAGAACCTGACCCACCTCGGAGACTTCGGCCTCCTGGCCGAAATTCTTGATCTGTTCCTTGAGGATCGCGGAAATTTCAGCAGCGCGGATATCCATCAGCGAACCTCTTTCATCGCAGTGCGGATCGAGTTGAGCTTGGTCTTGAGCGAGGCGTCCACCAGACGGCTGCCGATCTTGACCGTGAGGCCGCCGAGCAGGGCAGGGTCGACCGTGACGGCGAGCTGCACGCTCTTGCCGGTCATCTGGTCGAGGGCCTCCTTCAGCGTGGCGGCATGTGCGTCGGAAAGCGGCTGGGCGACCGTGATGTCGGCAACGACCTCGCCCTTATCCGCGGCAACCAGCGCGTCATAGCCGCGGATGATCGATTCCACGGCGAACAGGCGGCGATTGGCGGCCACGGTCTTGAAGAAATTGCCGGCGAGGCCGGAAATGCCCGCGCGGTCGAGAACGGCGACGATCGCGCGCTCCTGCTCCTCGGAGGAGAAGACCGCGCTGCGGACCAGCCGCTTGAGGTCGTCGCTTTCGGCAACAAGGGCGGCGAACCTGTCGAGGTCCGACTTCACCGCGTCGATGGCGCCGGCATCGCGCGCAAGCTCGAAAAGAGCCGTCGCATAGCGCCCCGCCACACCGGATACGAACGTCTCGGACACCGTGCCTCTCTCGGGCTTTCCGGGGAGGCCGCCACCACCGGAATGATGCGGCCCGAACCCCGGATTTACAAGGATTTGAGACTGACGGCCGGAGACGGACTTGCCCCACCCGCCAATCAAGTCGGCGGTTCCCTAACACGGCTTTCCGCATGCTGCAACACGAGGACGTGAGGGATTCAGGGGGGCGAATTGACGTAACGCTCCCGCGGCGCGCGCGCAGCCGCGGCGCAACGCCGGAAATGCGCTGCACAGCAATGGTTTCAAGGCTTTGCGCTGACCTGCGGCGCTTTGTTGCACCTGGTATGCCAGAGACCACGCCTCGTGCGTCCTTCGCGCGCACCGCCCGCGCGGTTTTCAGCCGCGGGTTGCCCGCAACGCGGCGGCGGCGGCCACAGGGCCCAGCACGATGCAGGCAAGCGAGAGCCCGAGCAGCACACGGAACGGCGTGCCGAACGCCACCGTGCCGCCGAGCGCGGTACCGGTCGCGGCCACGGCGAAGATCAGCACGGGAATCGTCAGCGGCATCACCAGCACCGCCACCAGCAGCCCGCCGCGCCGGAACGCGGCCGCGAACGCCGCCCCCACCAGCCCGAGAAACGTGATGGCCGGCGTTCCCACCAGCAGCGTCAGCGTCAGCGCGCCAATCGAGGCTGGCGACAGGTTCAGCAGCAGCGACAGCACGGGCGCGGCGACCACCAGCGGCAGGCCGGTGGCGATCCAGTGCGCCAGCCCCTTGGCGCCCGCGATCAGTTCCAGCGGCAGATCGGCCATCACCATCACGTCGAGCGAGCCGTCTTCGGCATCGGCGGCGAACAGCCGGTCCAGTCCGATCAACGAGGCGAGCAGCGCGCCGATCCAGAGGATCGCCGGGCCGATTCGCGCCAGCAGCGCGAGATCGGGGCCGATGGCGAAGGGCGTGATCACCACAACCGCGAGAAAGAACACCACGCCGAGCCCGGCCCCGCCGCCGGCACGCAGGGCCAGCGCGAGATCGCGCCTCAGCAACGCCAGAAACGCCCGTCCCATCAGAACGACGCCTCCGCCGGAGCGAGCGCCGCCGGACGGCGAGGCCGGAACGCGCCGAGATCGAGTTCGAACGAGGGCGTGAGGTCGAGCGGGGCATGGGTGGCCGCCACCATCAGCCCCCCTGTTTCCAGATGCGCGCGCGCGAGGGCGGAGAAACTCGCCTGCGCCTGCCGGTCCAACGCCGTGGTCGGCTCGTCCAGCAGCCAGAGCGGGCGATCAGCCACCAAGAGCCGCGCCAGCGCCAGCCGCCGCTTCTGCCCGGCCGAGAGCACGGCGGCGGGCAGCGCACCGAGCCCGCCAAGCCCCACCTCCTCCATCGCCTCGTCGACCGAAAGCCCCGGTCGGCCCAGCATGTCGCGCCAGAAGGCGAGGTTCTCCTGGGCGCTCAGCGCGAGCTTGTGCGCGTCGAGATGGCCGAGATAATGGGCATGGCCGCCGACGCGCTCCGGCTCCTCCACGCCCTCCAGCCGGACCTGCCCGGCCTCCGGCGCCGCCAGTCCGGCGAGAATGCGCAGGAGCGAGGATTTGCCCGTGCCGTTGGGCCCGGTGACCACCAGCGCATGGCCGGCCGGCACCGAGACATCCAGCCCCTCGAACAGCAGCCGGGCGCCCCGGCGGCACGATAGTCCTTCAGCGGCCAGCCGCATGCGCGCCCTCCCGCGAGGCGCCGGCGACGCGGCGGCGCACAATTTTTCGATGCATCGCGCAAGCCCTCTAGGATCGGAGTTTGAAATGGCTCTATATAGAAAACTGAACGACGCGCCGTTGCCCTGCGGCCGGGCCGCGCGAGCTATAGCCCGCGATGGCGCCTGCTGTCCAAGCCGCGTTGTGCGTCGCCCTTCCCTCAACGCGAGGACCAGCCCGCCGTGACGTCGCTCGACAGCTTCAAAAGCCGCAAAACCCTCACCGTCGGTTCCAAGACCTACACCTATTACAGCCTGCCGGACGCCGAAAAGAACGGCCTCGACGGGGTCTCCTCGCTGCCCTTCTCGATGAAGGTGCTGCTGGAAAATCTGTTGCGCTTCGAGGATGGCAGGTCGGTGTCGAAGAAGGACATCGTCTTCATCAAGGACTGGCTGGTGAACCGCGGCAAGGTCGAGAACGAGATCGCCTACCGCCCGGCGCGCGTGCTGATGCAGGACTTCACCGGCGTTCCCGCGGTGGTCGATCTCGCAGCGATGCGCGACGCCATGGTCAATCTCGGCGGCGACCCCAAGCGCATCAACCCGCTGGTGCCGGTCGACCTCGTGATCGACCACTCGGTGATCGTGAATTTCTTCGGCCACGCGGACTCGTTCGCCAAGAACGTCGACGAGGAATACAAGCAGAACCAGGAGCGCTACCGCTTCCTGAAGTGGGGCCAGTCGGCCTTCGACAATTTCCGTGTCGTGCCCCCCGGTACCGGCATCTGCCACCAGGTGAACCTCGAATACCTCGCCCAGACCGTCTGGACGAAGGAAGAGGACGGCGTGACCGTCGCCTATCCCGACACCTGCGTGGGCACCGATTCCCACACCACCATGGTGAACGGCCTCGGCGTTCTGGGCTGGGGCGTGGGCGGCATCGAGGCGGAGGCGGCCATGCTCGGCCAGCCGGTCTCCATGCTCATCCCCGAAGTGATCGGCTTCAAGCTCACCGGCCAGCTCAATGAAGGCATCACCGCCACCGATCTGGTGCTGACCGTCACCCAGATGCTGCGCAAGAAGGGCGTGGTCGGCAAGTTCGTCGAGTTCTTCGGCCCCGGCCTCGATCATCTCTCGCTCGCCGACCGCGCGACCATCGGCAACATGGCGCCGGAATATGGCGCGACCTGCGGCTTCTTCCCGGTCGACGACGAGACCATCGCCTATCTCGACGAGACCGGCCGCACCGACGACCGCATCGCGCTGGTCGAGGCCTATTCCAAGGCCCAGGGCATGTGGCGCGAGGCCGGCACCGCCGATCCGGTGTTCACCGACATCCTCGAACTCGACATCTCGACCGTGCTGCCCTCGCTCGCCGGCCCCAAGCGCCCGCAGGATCGCGTGCTGCTCTCCGGCACCAAGGACGGCTTCCTCGCCGCGCTGGAAGGTGAGTTCAAGAAGCCGGGCGAAGCCGCCAAGCGGGTGCCGGTGGAAGGCACCGACTACACGCTCGGCCATGGCGACGTGACGATTGCCGCCATCACCTCCTGCACCAACACCTCGAACCCGAGCGTGCTGATCGCCGCGGGCCTGCTCGCCCGCAACGCGGTCGCCAAGGGCCTGACCTCCAAGCCTTGGGTAAAGACCTCGCTGGCACCGGGCTCACAGGTGGTCGAGGGCTACCTCGCTGCCGCCGACCTGCAGAAGGACCTCGACGCGGTCGGCTTCAACCTGGTCGGCTTCGGCTGCACCACCTGCATCGGCAATTCCGGCCCGCTCCCCGAGCCGATTTCCGAGGCGATCAACAAGAACGACCTCGTGGCCGGCGCCGTGATCTCCGGCAACCGCAACTTCGAAGGCCGCGTGAACCCCGACGTGAAGGCGAACTACCTCGCCTCCCCGCCGCTGGTGGTGGCCTATGCGCTGGCCGGCTCGCTGCAGATCGACCTCACCACCGAGCCGCTCGGCACCGGCTCGGACGGCCAGCCGGTCTATCTCAAGGACATCTGGCCCTCGAACCAGGAGATCGCGACCTTCATCCGCGAGAACGTCACCAAGAAGATGTTCCAGGAGAAGTATGCGGACGTGTTCAAGGGTGACGAGAACTGGCAGAAGATCGCCATTCCCACCGGCGAGACCTATGCCTGGGACGACCGCTCGACCTATGTGCAGAACCCGCCCTATTTCGAGGGCATGGAGATGACGCCCGAGCCGGTGACCGACATCGTCAAGGCGCGGGTCATGGGCCTGTTCCTCGATTCGATCACCACCGATCACATCTCGCCCGCCGGCTCGATCAAGGAAGCGAGCCCGGCCGGTGCCTATCTGCGCGATCATCAGGTCCGCCCCGCCGACTTCAACCAGTACGGCACGCGGCGCGGCAACCATCAGGTGATGATGCGCGGCACCTTCGCCAATATCCGCATCAAGAACCAGATGCTGGGCGGCAAGGAAGGCGGCCTCACCCGGCACTGGCCGGATGGCACCGAAATGCCGATCTACGACGCCGCCATGCTCTACAAGCAGGAAGGCGTGCCGACCGTGGTTTTCGCCGGCAAGGAATACGGCACCGGCTCCTCGCGCGACTGGGCGGCCAAGGGCACCAAGCTGCTCGGCATTCGCGCCGTCATCGCCCAGAGCTTCGAGCGCATCCACCGCTCGAACCTGGTCGGCATGGGCATCGTGCCGCTGGTGTTCCAGAATGAGGAGAGCTGGCAGGCGCTCGGCATCAAGGGTGACGAGGTTGTCACCATCAAGGGCATCGAGGGCGACCTCAAGCCCCGCCAGACGCTGATCGCCAAGGTCGAGTTCGCCGACGGCACGGTGAAGGACGTTCCGCTCACCTGCCGCATCGATACACTCGACGAACTGGATTACTTCCGCAACGGCGGCATCCTCCAATACGTCCTGCGCAACCTCGCGGCCTGACCGAACCGGCTGGAGCCGGCGCCGGGGACCTTGGGGTTCGTCGCGCCGGTCCTGCCTGTCTCCGGCTTCACCTTTCCGTGCGGCGGCGACACCCGAATGTGACTGGTGCCGCCGTGCCGGTCGTCCTATTGGCTAGAGCGCGCACCGGGCAGCCCGGCGCGCGCTCTGTCTTTTCATGGAGGCCTCTCCTGTCCCGCGCGGCGCGGCCTTGCGGGCGGGCAACAAGGCTTCAGTCGCATCCTCCGTTACCGGATGCGCCGAAGGGCGACGTGCACGACATGGCTTCTTTCCTGGCTTTCCACTCCGCCGGCTCCCCTACCCAGAACACGCCCCTGTCTGCGCCGCTCGCGGCATCGCCGGGGCTCGCCGTGCTGCTGGCATTTGTGGGCTGGATGGTGACGGGCGCCTCCGGCGCGCAGGCCGACGAACTGGCGCCACGCGCCATCCCCGCGCCGGCGGCCGTGATCGAGCTGTTCACCAGCCAGGGCTGCTCCTCCTGCCCGCCGGCGGACAAGCTGCTCGGCAAGATCGCCAGCCGCCAGAACGTGATCGCCCTCACCCTCGCCGTGGACTACTGGGATTATCTCGGCTGGAAGGACACGCTGGCCAAGCACGGCCACTCCGTGCGCCAGAAAGCCTATGCCAAGCTGCGCGGCGACGGGAAGATGTTCACGCCGCAGGCGGTCGTGAACGGCCATGCCATGGCTATCGGTTCCGACGAGGAGGGGCTGGAGCGCTCCATCGCCGACGTTCCCAACCTTGCCGTGCCGGTGAAACTCGAAACCGCTGGCGGCAAGCTGGCGGTATCGGTCGGCGCGGGGTCGGGCGCAGGCGAGGTGTGGCTGTGCCCGGTCGCCAGCGCGATGGAGGTCGATATCGGCCGGGGCGAGAATGAGGGCGCCAAGGTCGACTACCACAATGTGGTGCGCGGCTGGACCAAGCTCGGCGACTGGAAGGGCGAGGAAGCCCGGTTTGAGGTTCCCCTCTCGGCGCTGCAGATCGAGGGCGTCAACGCCGCCGCCGTGCTGGTGCAGAACGGCTCCTCGGCCGCGCCCGGCGCCATTGTCGGCGCGGCACTGACGCCGCTGCCCTGAAGCCTTCGGGGATTCCCCTGCCGGGATCATTCTGCCCGGCGCTGCGGCGGGCAAAAAAATAGGGCCGGCAGCTTGCCGACCCTGAGGCCAATTCGGGGATTGAACCTTAACGCGCTACACCGAGCCGGCCCACAAAACGCCGCGGGGGGCTGGGGGGCTGGGAAACCGATGCGCCTCGCGAACCGACCCGGTGTATGGTGAAGAAGATGGCCCCCGCCATGGGCGCCGCAAGGGCCGAATTTGGGCGGCCGTGTGTTTTTCGTTAACGAGCCCGTGAGCGGTAAGGCGGCGCCGATCGGCGGGATCGACGCCAGATCGGCGCGGATCGGCGGAGGATCGGCGCACAAGGCGCTTGAAGCCTGAGGCCAGCGGCGCGATCATGACCGGGTCATGACAATCGCGCATCATGCCCAACGTCCCAGCCAGGAGGAGCCGTGTGGCCGATACCGACCCCATAGGTCTGCCGGCCGGCACCCGGATCGAGCGTGCCGACCTCGTCACCTTCGACCGGCGTGAACTCGACTGCATCCTCAACCTTTACGGCCGCATGGTCGCGCTCGGTGAATGGCGCGACTATGCCATAGACTTCACGCGCGAGCGCGCCGTGTTCTCGATCTTCCGGCGCGCCGCCGAGGTGCCGATTTACCGTGTCGAGAAGGACCCGCGTCTGGCGCGCCGCCAGGGCGCCTACACGGTGGTGTCGCAGACCGGCCTCATCCTCAAGCGCGGGCACGAGCTTGCGCGCGTGCTCGCCGTGCTGGAAAAGCCGCTGCGCGCGGTAAACTGACCCCCTCCGGCCTCCCCGCCCACCGACGCATTCCGAAGGAAGAATTCCGATGCGCAACCTCACCGTTGCCGCCACCCAGATGGCCTGCGACTGGAATATCGAGGGCAACATCGCCCGTGCCGAATCGCTGGTGCGCGAGGCCGCCGCAGGGGGGGCCGGGCTGATCCTGCTGCAGGAACTGTTCGAGACCCCGTATTTCTGCCAGGATCAGGATTACGAGTTGCTGTCGCTGTCGACCCCGTTGGAAGACAACCGGCTGCTCGCCCATTTCGCCGCTCTGGCGCGCGAACTCGGCGTGGTGCTGCCGATCTCGTTCTTCGAGCGATCGGGCCAGACCGCCTTCAACAGCCTCGCCATGATCGATGCCGACGGGCAGTTGCTCGGCCTTTACCGCAAGAGCCACATACCCGATGGTCCGGGCTACTCCGAGAAGTTCTACTTCTCTCCCGGCGATACCGGTTTCCGGGTCTGGGACACCGCGGCCGGGCGCATCGGGGTCGGCATTTGCTGGGACCAGTGGTTCCCCGAGACGGCGCGCGCCATGGCGCTGCTGGGCGCAGAAGTGCTGCTCTTTCCGACCGCCATCGGCTCGGAGCCGCATGATCCGCGCCTCGACTCCTCCGGCCACTGGCAGCGGGTGATGCAGGGCCATGCCGGGGCGAACCTGATGCCGCTGGTCGCCTCCAACCGCATCGGCATCGAGCCGGGTCGCAACGGCACCTCGATCACCTTCTACGGCTCGTCCTTCATCGCCGACGCCACCGGCGCCAAGGTTGCCGAGGCCGGCCGCGATGAACAGACGGTGCTCACCGCGACCTTCGACCTCGACGCCATCGCCCACCAGCGCCGGAGCTGGGGCCTGTTCCGCGATCGCCGGCCGGAGCTTTACGGACCGCTGCTCACCCTCGACGGCTATCGCTGAACGCCGCTGCGCCGAGAGACACATCGATCATGGCCGAGACGCTCAAGACCCTGCCCGCCGCCGACGGCTTCCGCATGCCGGCCGAATGGGAGCCGCATGCCGGCTGCTGGATGATCTGGCCCGAGCGCGCCGACAACTGGCGCGCCGGCGGCACTCCCGGACAGGCCGCCTTCGCCGAGGTCGCGGCCACCATTGCCCGCTTCGAGCCGATGACCATGCTGGTCTCCGCCGGGCAATGGACGACGGCCCGCGCCCTGCTGCCTCCCGCCGTTCGCCTGGTCGAGGCCAGCACCGACGATGCCTGGTGCCGCGACAGCGGGCCGAGCTTCGTCACCGATTCGCGCGGCCGGGTGCGCGGCGTCGACTGGGGATTCAACGCCTGGGGCGGGCTCTACGCGCCGTTCGACCGCGACGAGCTGGTGGCCGCCAAGGTGCTTGAGACCGAGCGCGCGCCGCGCTACCGCGCCCCGCTGGTGCTGGAGGGCGGCTCGATCCATGTCGACGGCGAGGGAACTGTGCTCACTACCGAGGAATGCCTGCTGAACCCCAACCGCAACCCGGCGCTGAGCCGGGGCGAGATCGAGCAGCACCTCAAGGATTATCTCGGCATCTCGACCGTGATCTGGCTCGGCGCCGGCCTCGTCAATGACGAGACCTCCGGCCATATCGACAACATCGCCTGTTTCGTGCGCCCCGGCGTGGTGGCGCTCACCTGGTGCGACGACCCGGCAGACCCGCAATACGCCATCTCCCGCGACGCCTATGAGCGGCTATCCCGGGCGAAGGACGCTAGGGGGCGGGCCATCGAGGTGGTGAAGCTGCCGCTGCCCGGCCCGCTGTTCCGCCGCGAGGACGAAGCGATCGAGATCGATTCGGGCGGCACGATGAGCCGGCATTTCGGCGAGCGGCTCGGCGGCTCCTATGTGAATTTCTACATCGGCAACGGGCTGGTGCTGATGCCGTTCCTCGATCCCGCCCATGACGAGGAAGCCCGCGCCATCCTCGCCGGGCTGTTCCCGGACCGGACGGTGATCGGGCTGCCGACGCGCG
This sequence comes from Ancylobacter gelatini, assembly GCF_022601675.1. Lineage (GTDB taxonomy): Bacteria > Pseudomonadota > Alphaproteobacteria > Rhizobiales > Xanthobacteraceae > Ancylobacter > Ancylobacter gelatini. The sequence continues at coordinate 74,775 of NZ_JAKVIL010000010.1, forward strand.
AAATCCTGCTCGGCGGCGGCAATATTCACTGCATCACCCAGCAGCAGCCGGCCGGCATGCCGGACTGAGCCCGCACCGATGGGCCGCCCCCGCAGCAGGTCCGCATGGCGTGAGGGTCGGCTAGAGCACCTCGCCGCGCAGCAGCTTCGGGACCTGCCCGCCGAGTATCTGCCCGCCAAGACCCACCCCGCCGAGGCCGGCGGCGTCGCGGATGAAATGGCTCTTCAGCGCCGGCAGGCGCTCCACCAGCCCGAGCCCGACATCGCGCACCAGCCGCACCACGTCGGAATGCGGGGCGAAGAGACGATTCAGCCCATCGGTCGCCATGCCCATGGCCAGCGTGTCGAAGCGGCGCCAGCGCTGGTAGCGCTCCAGCACGTCCGGCCCGCCAATATCGAGGCCGAGCCGCGCGGTGTCGGTCAACACCTCCGCCAGCGCCGCCACGTCGCGCAGCCCCATATTGATGCCCTGCCCGGCAATGGGGTGGATGGTGTGGGCGGCATCGCCCACCAGCGCGAAGCGCTCGTCGATGAAACGCCGCGCCATCTGGAAGCCGAGCGGGAACGCGCGCGGCTCGTCGAGAATCTCGATCGCCCCCAGCTCCAGCCCGAAGCGCTGCTCCAGTTCGTCCAGCAGCAGCGCGCGGGGAAGGGCGAGCAGCCGCTCCGCCTGCGCCGTGCTCTCGGTCCACACGATGGAGCAGCGATTGCCGGTGAGCGGCAGCATGGCGAACGGGCCGGCGGGCAGGAAATGCTCGATCGCGCGGCCCTCATGGTCGCGCTCATGGCCCACCGTCATCACGATGGCCGACTGGCCATAGGGCCAGCCCACCGTGGCGATGCCGGCCAGCGAACGCAGCCGCGAGCGCGCCCCGTCGCAGGCCGCCAGCACCGCGGCATTCAGCGCGAGCCCGTCGGCGAGGCGCAGGGCCATGCTGCCCGGCCCGGCCTCGAAGCTGGCGACGCCGGCCGGCAGCAGCGCGATGTCGCGCGCACGCACGGCCGCCAGCATCGCGTCCTGCAGCCGGGCGTTCGGCACCATATGCGCGAAAGGCTCGCCCGGTTCGACCTCGCCCTCGAAGGACAGGAACACCGGGCGCGCGGCGTCGCCGAGCTTGGAATCGGTGATGTCCATGGCAAGGATCGGCTGCGCCTCACCCGCCACCTCATCCCACACGCCGACCGTCTCCAGCAGCCGGCGCGCGCCGGCGGCGAAGGCGGAGGCGCGCATGTCATCGCTGCGCGGATCGGACGCGGCGAAATGCGGATCGGCGACCGCGATGCGCGCCTCATCGCCCATGCCGTGGCGCAGGGCGAGCGCAAGGGCGAGCCCGGCCAGCCCGCCGCCCGCGACGACCGCATCGAAGCGCGCCGCACCGACGCCATCATCCCGGGAGCCGGTCGTCTGCTGTTCCATCGCCGGACGCCCTCCGTTTCGCGCCGCGCCGCAACTTGTGCGCACTGCAACATATGCCTTAGCTGGATGCGGGGGACAATGCGCGGGGCTACGGATAGGTCCACACCCCCGGCGCTGCGCCGGATGCTTCGCCGCCACCTGCTTCGCCGTCTCGTCCTGCCCAGCCTGTCCGCCAGTACCGGGAGCCGCCATGTCGACCATCGCCGAACTCATCCAGCTTCTCGATCTCGAAGCGCTGGAAGACAATCTGTTCCGCGGCATCAATCCGCCGGAATCCTGGCCGTTCCGCACCCGCGTCTTCGGCGGGCAGGTGCTGGCGCAGGCGCTGGTGGCGGCGCAGCGCACGGTGGAGGGCACGCTCGCCCATTCGCTGCACGCCTATTTCCTGCTGGCCGGCGATCCCAGCATCCCGATCATTTATGACGTCGAGCGGGTGCGCGACGGGCGCAGCTTCGCCACGCGCCGCGTGGTGGCGATCCAGCATGGCCGGCCGATCTTCATCATGTCGGTGTCGTTCCACCGCGAGGAGCCGGGGCTGGAACACCAGCTCGCCCTGCCGGACGGCGTGCCGCCGCCCGAGGAGGTGCCCTCGATCGAGAACCTGCCCGAGCATATGCTCGCCACGCTGCCGCAGCGGGCACGCGACTACTGGACGAGGCCGCGCCCGATCGAATTGCGCCCGGTCGGCCTCGGCATCCGCCGCGACGAGCCGCGCCGCGAGGTGTGGTTCCGGGCCAATGGCGCGCTGCCGGAGGGCGAGACGCTGCACCGGGCGGTGCTGGCCTACGCCTCGGACATGACGCTGCTGGAGGCCACCGCCGTGGTCCACGGCACCAGCGTGCTCGGCGAGGGCATCCAGGCCGCCAGCCTCGACCATGCGCTGTGGCTCCACCGCCCGTTCCGCGCCGACGACTGGCTGCTCTACGCGCAGGACAGCCCGAGCGCGAGCGGGGCACGCGGCCTGGCGCGCGGACTGATCTATGACCGGCAGGGTCGGCTGGTGGCGTCGGTGGCGCAGGAGGGGCTGATCCGCCCCGTTGCCCTACCTAAATAGGGGTAGCCTGTTTATTATGCAGATGATGCCTTTTTATTACGCCCGATCGACACGCGAGATTCGCGCAGATCAAGAATTGTGCAGCTTCCCGCGCCGGGCGCCGCCGCATTTATGACAAGGATTCGCCCGCGCCACGCCGCTTCTCAACAGGTCGAGACCGCCAAAAGCCTTTAACGGTATCGGTTGGCACGCGAATTGATTCCCAGTGCCCGGCTTGTCCGAAGGAGAGGGTAAATCCCGCCTGGCCGAGTCCGACATGAAACGCCCGGCATCCGCACCAGTCGCGGAGCGGGGCCAAGCGGGGACAGGAACCATGAAGATCGTCATGGCTATCATCAAGCCGTTCAAGCTTGAGGAAGTCCGGGATGCACTCACCGGCATCGGTGTGCACGGACTGACCGTTACGGAGGTCAAGGGATACGGCCGTCAGAAGGGCCACACCGAGATCTACCGCGGCGCTGAATACGCGGTGAGCTTCCTGCCGAAGCTCAAGATCGAGGTGGCCGTCTCCTCCGATCAGGTGGCGAAGGTGATCGACGCCATTTCCACCTCGGCCAAGACCGGCCAGATCGGCGACGGCAAGATCTTCGTCTACGCGATCGACCAGGCCGTGCGCATCCGCACCGGCGAGACCGACGCGGATGCCCTCTGAGCGAACGCCACAGACCAGCCATTTTCCGAATGCGACGGAGCATTAAACCCATGACGATCAAGAATTGGATGCGCACGGGACTTCCCGTGCTGGCGACGACGGCGCTGGTAGCAGCCGCCGCTTTCGCCCAGGACGCGCCGCAGACCGGCGCCGAGGCCACCGCTGAAGCCGCTGCCGTCGTCGCCACGGTCGACAAGGGCGACGTCACCTGGATGATGGTCTCGACCATCCTCGTGCTGTTCATGACCGTTCCCGGCCTCGCCCTGTTCTACGGCGGCCTGGTCCGCGCCAAGAACATGCTGTCGGTCCTGATGCAGGTCACCGTCATCGCCGCGGTGATGATGCTGATCTGGGTGTTCTACGGCTACTCGCTCGCCTTCACCGAAGGCAACGCCTTCATCGGCGGCTTCTCCAAGGCGTTCCTTGCCGGCGTGACCACCGACAGCCTGGCGGACACCTTCTCCGAAGGCGTGAAGATCCCCGAATACGTCTTCATGGCGTTCCAGATGACCTTCTCGGCCATCACCCCCGCCCTCATCATCGGCGCCTTCGCCGAGCGCATGAAGTTCTCGGCGATCGTGCTGTTCTGCGTTCTCTGGGTGACCTTCGTCTACTACCCGATCGCCCACATGGTGTGGTTCTCGGAAGGCTACCTGTTCGCGCTCGGCGCGCTCGACTTCGCCGGCGGCACCGTGGTGCACATCAATGCCGGTATTGCGGGCCTCGTCGGCTGCATCCTGGTCGGCAAGCGCACCGGCTACGGCAAGGAACTGATGCCTCCCCACTCGCTGCCCTTCGCCATGGTCGGCGCCAGCGTCCTGTGGGTCGGCTGGTTCGGCTTCAACGCCGGCTCCAACCTCGAAGCCAATGCCGGCACCACGCTCGCCCTGGTGAACACCCTCGTCGCCACCGCTGGCGCCATCGTCGGCTGGTCGCTCATCGAATGGCTGGCCAAGGGCAAGCCCTCCATGCTCGGCGCGATTTCCGGCATGGTCGCCGGTCTGGTCGCGATCACCCCGGCCGCCGGCCTCTGCGGCCCGATCGGCGCGATCGTGCTCGGCTTCGTGGCCTCCATCGTCTGCTTCTTCTTCGTCACCACCGTGAAGAACTCGCTTGGCTATGACGACAGCCTCGATGTGTTCGGCGTCCATGGCGTCGGCGGCATCATCGGCGCCATCGGCACCGGCATCGTGGTCTCCCCGGCCCTCGGCGGCCCCGGCCTCGACGGCTACGAGATGGGCTCGCAGGTGTGGATCCAGATCCAGGCGGTCGCCATCACCATCGTGTGGTGCGGCGTGGTCTCGGCGATCCTCTACAAGATCGTCGACATCATCATCGGCCTGCGTCCGTCGGTGGAGAAGGAGCGCGAGGGTCTCGACATCACCGAGCACGGCGAGCGCGCCTACCACAGCTGATCCCTGCGCGGCGGCGCGGCACTCCCGCGCCGCCGTCCCGTTCCGGCGTCATGCGTGTTCGATACGTCGAGACGCAACCTCCCGCGCCTTCGAACCCCGGCCTCACCGCCGGGGTTCTTTTTTGTCCGCGCCCGGCGAAAAGCCGCCCGCACCCGGGCGCGCCGGGGGCACGACGGCGCCATGGTTAAGGGCGCCTTTACCGCATGCCCGGTATTCTCGCCCATCCGCCGCTCCGCGCGGCCTGCCGCGAGACCTGCTTCGTGCCCGAAACGCCCACTCAGAGCGCCGCCGCCAACGGTTCCCCCGCCTCGCTCGCCGATGCCGGGCCGGCCGCGCGCTCGCCCTTCATCCGGCTAACCGAACTGCTGGCCGACCTGACGCCCGGCAAGGCGCCGCTGAGCCTTGCGGTCGGCGAACCGCGCCATGCCATGCCGGGCTTCGTCGGCAAGGTGCTCGCCGCCCATCTCGATGGCTTCGGACGTTATCCGGCCGGCCGCGGCCTGCCCGAATTCCGCGCCGCCGCCGCCGAATGGCTCGGCCGGCGCTACGCCCTCCCCCGCCCGGTCGACCCCGAGCGCGAGGTGCTGGTGCTCAACGGCTCGCGCGAGGGGCTGTTCTTTTCCGCGCTGCTGGCGCGACGGCTGCTGTCCCCCGCCAAGCAGGCCGCCCTCGCCGGGCGCCAGCCGGCGATCCTGCTGCCGAACCCGTTCTACGCCGCCTATGGCGCGGGGGCGGAAGCCGCTGGCTGCGAGAGCGTACCGCTGCCGCTGCCGGCGAGCGGCGGCTGGCTGCCGGACCTCGACGCGCTGACCCCGGAACTGATGGACCGCACCGTCGCGATCTATTTCGCCTCGCCGGCCAATCCGCAGGGCACCATCGCACCCCGCGCCTATCTGGAGCGCCTCGTGGCGCTCGCCCGGGCCCATGAGGTGCTGATCCTGTCGGACGAATGCTATTCCGAGATCTGGCTGGGCGACGAGCCGCCGACCGGCATCCTCGAAGTGGCCGGCCCGGATTTTGGCGGCGTCGTCGCCTTCAACTCGCTGTCGAAGCGCTCCAGCCTGCCGGGCCTGCGCTGCGGCTTCTGCGCGGGGGATGCCGCCTTCATCGAGGCCTTCGCCGATTTCCGCAATGTCGCGGCCCCACAGGTGCCCGAGCCGCTGCAGCATGTCGGCATCGCCGCGCTGGAGGACGAGGCGCATGTGATCGAAAGCCGCGCGCTCTACCGCGCCAAATTCGACGCCGCCGACCGCATCCTCGCGGGCCGGTTCGGCTATGAGCGGCCGGATGGCGGCTTTTTCGCCTGGCTGGATGTCGGCGGCCTGGCCACGGCGCAGCTTGGCGGTGGCGAGGTGGCGGCGCGCCGGCTCTGGGAGCGCGAGGGGCTGCGCACCGTGCCCGGCGGCTATCTCTGCCGAACCGACGAGAACGGCGTCAATCCGGGACGGGACTATCTGCGCATCGCGCTGGTGCAGGACCTCGCCGCGACCGAGGCGGCGCTGCCGCGCCTCGTGGCCGGGCTTTCCTGAACGGGCGCAAACGGGACGGGCGAGACCATGGGTGGGTGGTACCAGGCGATGGGGCGGACGGCACAGGCGGATGAGGATACGCTCCGCGACATCGCGCGGGATCAATTCCCGCGTGACGATCTCGCGCGCCAGCCGCCGCGTCAGGCGGCCCGCGCGGCCTCGATGGGAACCGGCTCGATGGTGAAAAGCTCCTCCGCCAAGGCGGCGACCGGCCGGGCCGGCCGGCCGGGCGCCAAGGGCAAGACGGGCGTTCGCGGCCAAGCCGACACCGGCCCGGTCCGGCGCAAGCGCGCCGGGCGTGGCGGCTTCCTGCCGGAAGAACTGAAGGGCGCGCTCGGCCGCCGGGCGCAGGAAATGATCGGCCTTGCGCTTCTCGGCGCCACCGCCCTGCTGCTGGTGGCGCTGGCGAGCTGGTCGGCGGAAGACCCCAGCCTGTCGCGCTCCAGCGCCGCCCAGCCGGCGAACCTGCTCGGCCTGCCCGGCGCGGCCATCGCCGATCTGCTGATGCAGCTTCTCGGTGTCGCCTCGCTGGTGGTGGTGCTCGCACTCGGCACCTGGGGCTGGCTGATCCTCACCCATCGCCGCCCGAACCGTAAGCGCGCGCGCTATCTGGCGCTGGCGGGCGGCACCGTGTTCGCAGCGGGTCTTGCCGCCTGCCTGCCGCGCATCGGCACCTGGCCGCTGCCGAGCGGGCTTGGCGGCGTGCTCGGCGAAGGCGTGCTGGCCGTGCCCGATGCGCTGCGCTCCAGCTGGCTCGGCAGCTTCGATTTCGCGGTGATCGGCGCGCTGTGCCTGCTGGGCACCGTCTTCACCCTGCCGATCGCTTTCGGCATGGGGCTGAAGGACCCCGCCGCGGCGGACGACGAATCCGACGAGAGCTTCTATGAGGATGACGAGCCCGGCGCCTTCAGCCTGCTCTCGCTCGGCGCGCTGACCCATGGCGTGCTGTCGCTGAAGGCGCGGCTGATGCCGGGGCGCGGCCTCGCGCGCAGCCGGCTGCGCTATCGTGACGAGCCCTCTCCGGGCCTGCTGGCGCGGCTGCGCGGCCTGTTCGCGGGCGAGGACGATACGCTGTCGGTGCGTCCCGGCGCGCGGATGGAGCCGAACTTCAATCCCGACGGGCTGCGCGACGAAGCGCCGATGGATTTCGTCGAGGCCGACGAGCCGGAGGATTTCGACGAGCCGCTCCCCGAGCCGGAGCCGGAGCGCGCACCGGCCCGCGCCGGCCGCCGCACCGCGCTGCGCTCGATCCGGGGCGGGCGCGCCCGGGCGGAGGAAATGCGCCTGCGGTACATGCTGCCCGGGCTCGACCTGCTTTCGCCGCCGCCGCCGCGCGGCGGACCCTCGATCCCCAAGGACGAACTGGCGCAGAACTCCCGCGACCTCGAAGGCGTGCTCGACGATTTCGGCGTGCGCGGCGCCATCGTGAACGCGCGGCCCGGCCCGGTGGTGACGCTCTATGAGCTTGAGCCGGCGCCCGGCATCAAGTCGAGCCGCGTCATCGGCCTCGCCGACGACATCGCCCGCTCGATGAGCGCCATCTCGGCCCGCGTCGCGGTGATTCCCGGCAAGAACGCCATTGGCATCGAGTTGCCCAACCCCAAGCGCGACAAGGTGCTGCTGCGCGAGATTCTCGCCGCCAAGGATTTCGGCGAGGCCGCGCACAAGCTCGCCATCGCGCTCGGCAAGACCATCGGCGGCGAGCCGGTGATCGTCGATCTCGCCCGCATGCCGCATCTGCTGGTCGCGGGCACCACCGGCTCGGGCAAGTCGGTCGCCATCAACACCATGATCCTGAGCCTCCTGTACCGGCACAGGCCGGAACAGTGCCGGCTGATCATGATCGACCCCAAGATGCTGGAACTCTCGGTCTATGACGGCATCCCCCACCTGCTGACGCCCGTCGTCACCGACCCCAAGAAGGCGGTGGTCGCGCTGAAATGGGCGGTGCGCGAGATGGAGGAGCGCTACAAGAAGATGTCGAAGGTCGGCGTGCGCAACATTGACGGCTTCAACGCCCGCATCGCCGAAGCCAGCGCCAAGGGCGAGACCATCGTGCGCACCGTGCAGACCGGCTTCGACCGCGAGACCGGCGAGGCGATCTATGAGCGCGAGGAAATGGACCTCTCGCCGATCCCCTATATCGTGGTGGTGGTCGACGAGATGGCCGACCTGATGATGGTCGCCGGCAAGGATATCGAGGGCGCGATCCAGCGCCTCGCCCAGATGGCCCGCGCTGCCGGCATCCACCTGATCATGGCGACACAGCGTCCCTCCGTGGACGTCATCACCGGCACGATCAAGGCGAATTTCCCGACACGCATCTCGTTCCAGGTGACCTCGAAGATCGACTCGCGGACCATTCTCGGCGAGATGGGCGCGGAGCAGCTGCTCGGCCAGGGCGACATGCTGTACATGGCCGGCGGCGGGCGGATCTCCCGCGTCCACGGCCCGTTCGTCTCCGATCAGGAGGTCGAGCGCGTGGTCGAGCACCTCAAGGCGCAGGGCGCGCCGGACTATCTCGACGAAGTGACCATCGATCTCGATGCCGAGAGCGGCGAGGATGGCGCGGTTTTCGACAAGGGCTCGTTCGGCGGCTCGTCGGGCGAGGAGGGCGGCGACGTCTACAGCCAGGCGGTGGCCGTGGTGATGCGCGACCGCAAGTGCTCCACCTCCTATATCCAGCGCCGGCTGCAGATCGGCTATAACCGCGCCGCCTCGCTGGTCGAGCGCATGGAGCGGGAGGGCCTGGTCGGCCCGGCCAACCATGCCGGCAAACGCGAAATCCTGATGGAACCGCAGGAGACAGACAGCTATTGAACGGGATGTGAGCGCGCCTGATCCCCACGCCTGACCCGGGGGCCACAGGATCGCCACAGCCGCGCGTTATTGGCAGAATCATTGATGCCGACGCCCGTTCAGGCAGCGCCAACCTCGCGCGACAACCGCGCCTTCGGGAGTGCATATGCGCCATTTCCTGCCGCTCTGCGCCGTTCTCCTTCTCGCTCCCGCTGCGGCGCTGGCCCAGCAGGGACCGGCGAGCATCGCGCCGCTTGCCGCCGCCCCGCTGCCGCCCAAGCCGCCGCTGCAGAAGCAAACCGGACCGGCGACGCGGGCCGCCGCCGCTACCGCCCCGGCCGACGGCGCCGTGGTGCAGATCGCCGCCGCCGCGGGAGCGCAGGGCACCGCGGAAACGGTTCAGCGCATCAACGACTATTTCAACAGCTTCAAGACCATGGTCGGCGATTTCGTGCAGGTCGACCCCGACGGCACCCGACGCCAGGGCGAGTTCGCGATCCTGAAGCCCGGCCGCGTGATCTTCCGCTATGCAGCGCCAAGCCGCATCGAGCTGGTCGCCGACGGGCGCTCGGTCGCGGTGCGCGACAAGAAGCTGAAGACGCAGGACATCACCCCGCTCTCGGCGACGCCGCTGCGCTTCCTGCTCTCGGAGAACTTCAACCTCGCCCGCAACGCCAACGTCACCGGCGTTTACAAGGACGACGTGTTCGCCACCGTGGTGCTGGAGGAGAAGCAGCCCATGGTCGGCACCTTCAAGCTGATGATCATGTTCGACGCCCAGACCATGCAGCTCAAGCAATGGACGGTGACCGACCCGCAGGGCTACGACACCACGGTCGCGGTCTCGAAGCTCGACACCAGTTACCGGCCGGATCCGGCACTGTTCGTGATCAACCGCGATTGAGCGGGACGGCCGGGTGGCCTCAAGGGGCGGTGCGATGTAGGGTGCGCGCGATTCCCGCCCTTGCCCTGCGCCTCAAGGTTCCGCCCCGTTGCAGCTCTCCATCGCTACCTGGAACATCAATTCGGTGCGCCTGCGCATCGAGCTCGTCGGCAAGCTCGCGGCCGAGCACCAGCCGGACGTCATCTGCCTCCAGGAGACCAAGACGCCCGATGATCGCTTTCCGCTGAAGGACGCGGCGAGGTTCGGCTATCCCCACGCCGCGATCCATGGCCAGAAGGGCTATCACGGCGTCGCGATCCTCTCGAAGCTGCCCTTCGACAATGTGAGCCGTCAGGGCTTCTGCGACATGGGCGATGCGCGGCATATTTCGGTGGTTCTCGGCCGCGAGGCCGGGCTCGCGCAGCCGGTGACGGTGCACAATTTCTACATCCCCGCCGGCGGCGACATTCCCGACCCGGCGGTGAACGAGAAATTCCGCCACAAGCTCGACTTCCTCGACGAGGCCACCGCCTGGGAGCTGCTGCATCCGCAGGACCCGGCCGCGCGCTCGGTGCTGGTCGGCGACCTCAACATCGCGCCGCTGGAGGCCGATGTGTGGAGCCACAAGCAGTTGCTCGACGTGGTCAGCCATACGCCGGTCGAGGTGGAGCGGCTGGCGAATCTTCAGGCGGCCGGCCGATGGGTCGACGTGATGCGCGGCTTCATTCCGCCGGATGAGAAGCTCTATACGTGGTGGAGCTACCGCGCCGCCGACTGGGCCGCCTCCAATCGCGGCCGCCGGCTCGATCATGTCTGGGCCACCCCGGCCTTCGCGGCACAGGCCCGCGCCATGACCGTGCTGCGCGAGGCGCGCTCATGGGAGCGCCCCTCCGATCACGTACCGGTGGTGGTCCGCTTCGAGGCGTGAAAAGGCCAGCCTCGCCTAAAAGTACGCGCCTCGCCTTCCGCCCGTCCTGTTTTATGCTACGGGTAGTTTCCGTATCATCGGCCGTCCCAGTTGAGGAAGCCCGCCTTGTCACGCCGTCCCGCTCGAAGCCTCCCCCGCCTGCTCGCTGTCACGCTGCTCGTCGGCAGCGCGCTCACGCTTGGCGGCTGCGGCGTGAAAGGCCCGCTGGAGCCTCCGCCGGATACGGCGATGGGCCAGCCGGGACCGGATGGCAAGATGCCGAAGGACACCGGCCCGGTGAAACCGGACCGTCCGTTCATCCTCGACGGCCTGCTCTGATCCCCGCGTGAACCGCGCCCGCGACGGGCGCAACGGCGAATTGCCATGCACCATTTCGACTATGCGAACGGCGTCCTCCATGCCGAGGATGTCAGCCTCGCCGATATCGCCCGCGAGGTCGGCACCCCGTTCTATGCCTACTCCACCGCGACGCTGGAACGGCACTATCGCGTGTTCACCGAGGCCTTCGCGGATGTGAACGCCACGCTGTGCTACGCGCTCAAGGCCAATTCCAACCAGGCGGTGATCCGCACCTTCGCCAAGATGGGCGCGGGCGCCGACATCGTGTCGGGCGGCGAGCTGAAGCGGGCGCTGGCGGCGGGCGTGGAGCCCCACAAGATCGTGTTCTCCGGTGTCGGCAAGACCCGCGAGGAAATGGCGGCCGCGCTCGATGCCGGCATCATGTGCTTCAATGTCGAGAGCGAGCCGGAGCTGCTGACCCTCTCCGAGGTCGCGGTCAGCCATGGCGTCGCCGCCCCGGTCTCGATCCGCATCAACCCGGACGTCGACGCCAAGACACACGCCAAGATCTCGACCGGCAAGTCGGAGAACAAGTTCGGCATCCCGATCTCGCGCGCCCGCGAGGTGTACCGCCACGCCGCTGGGCTGCCGGGCATCCGCGTCACCGGCGCCGACATGCATATCGGCAGCCAGATCACCGATCTCTCGCCCTTCGACAATGCCACCGCGCTTTTGGCGGAGCTGGCGCGCGACCTGATGGCCGATGGCCACAGGCTGACCCATCTCGATCTCGGCGGCGGGCTCGGCGTGCCGTATGTCGCGGGCGATCCCGAGCCGCCGCTACCCACCGCCTATGCCGCGCTGATCAAGCGTCACACCCATAATCTCGGCCTCGGGCTCGTCTTCGAGGTCGGGCGCCTGCTGGTGGCCAATGCCGGCGTGCTGGTCACCCGCGTGATCTATGTGAAGGAAGGCGAGGGCCGGAACTTTGTCATCGTCGACGCCGCGATGAACGACCTGATCCGCCCGACTCTGTATGACGCCCATCACGAGGTGCAGCCGGTGCGGCAGGCGCCGGCCGGGACCGCCCGCATCACCGCCGATATCGTCGGCCCGGTCTGCGAGACCGGCGACTATCTGGCGCTCGGCCGCCACTTGCCGCAGCCCAGGCCCGGCGACCTGATCGCGGTGATGACCGCCGGCGCCTATGGCGCGGTGCAGGCCTCGACCTACAACACCCGGGCGCTGATCCCGGAAGTGCTGGTGCGCGGCGACGCCTTCGCCGTGGTGCGCCCGCGATTCGATACCGACGCCATCATCGCGCTGGACCGCGTGCCGGGCTGGCTGGACTGAAGCGCGGCGCTATTTCGCGCCGGCCTGCATGTCCGAACTCACGGCCGGCCACAGACCGACGCCGAAATAGGCGGCGATGTACTTCACATATTCGATGAACAGCACGCGCCCGGTGCCGAAGCCGCTCCACCAGGGCGCGCGGCGCATGCGCTCGGTCACCACCGGATAGGGCACCAGCTTGACCTCCGGCATGGCGCGCTGCAACTCCACCAGCGCGCGCGGCATGTGCCAGGCCGACGTGACCACGATGACGGAGCGGAAGCCGCGACGGCGCGCCCATTCGGCGGTCTCGATGCCGTTGCCGCGGGTGTTGAGCGCGGAATGGCCCAGCTCCACGCAGCAATCCAGCGCCTCCCGTGCCGCCGGCACGGTGCGCGCGATCTCGGCCAGCGTGGTGTCGGGATGCACGCCGGTGATCAGCAGGTGCCGGCCGCGCTGGCCCATCAAGAGGTTGGTGGCGTCCACCACCCGGTCGGCGCCTCCGGTCAGCGCGACGATGCCGTCGGCCTTGGGTGGCAGCTCCGGCCGGTAGCTGCGGATCTGCAGGATGAACAGCCCGAAGCCGATCCCCACCAGCAACACCACGGCCAGCACCAGGCCGATGCCCATCGCCAGCAGGCGCGCGGGGCGCCGCCGCCGAGCGGTCGGGTTGGGGGAGACGGGGTCGGGCACGGCAGGCGTCCTAGCTGATGCGACGCAATGTACGATAGACCGTGACACGGGAGGTAACCGCCGTCACCAGCGAGACCAGCACCGCGACACCGAGAATGCCGCCATAGCCGCGCAGGTCCAGCGACATCGCCCCGATCAGCGTATCGGCCGGCGTGCCACGCCCGAGCCAGCGCGGCGCGGTGGAGGCGAGGAAAAACATGGCCATCGCCCCCACCCCGCCGATCGCCCCGCCGAGCAGCCCGACATTGAGGAAATGGCGCTGGAATTCGGCGGCGATGAAGCTGTCGCGCGCGCCCACGAAATGCAGCACCTCGACAATGGCGCGGCCGGCATCCACCGCCGCGCGGGTGGCGAAGACCACGCACAGCACCGTCGCCGCCGTCACCAGCGCCAAAATCGCGAGGCCGCCCGCCACCACGAGACGCGCGGTGGAGGACAGGCGCTGCGTCCACTGGCGATGGTCGTCGAAGCTGGCGGACGGCACCTGCGAGGCGAGGCCCGCGCGCAAGTCGTCAATGGTCTGCGGCCCGGCATCGGGCGACAGTTCGACGATGATGAGGCGCGGCACCGGCAGGTTGGACAGGTCGAGCCCGGTGCCCAGCCAGGGCTCCAGCAGCGCGGCGGTCTCGCGCTCGCCCATGACGCGGGCGGACGCGACGCCGGAAGTGGCCTGCGCGACGCCGCGCGCCTTTTCCAGCGCCGCCGCGACGTCGAGCCCGTCGCCGGGCTTGATCTGGATCGTGGTCTCGCGCGCGATGTCCGAGGTCCATTCCGAGGCGACGGTGCGCACCGCCGCGACGCCGCCAATGGTGAGGCCGGCCAGGAAGGTCATGATCGCAACCACCGCCACCAGCGCGGCACCGGCGACCGTGCCGCCCGGCACGATCGAGGCCTCGCGCGGCCCGCGGCGGCGTTCCATCACCTCGTCGCGCCCGGCCATGTCAGCGGCGTCGTGCGTCTCGCCATCGGGCGGGTGCGCCTCGTGCGCGGCGCCCTCCGGATGATGCGCCGCCCGGCCGCGCAGACGCGAGAGGGCGGAGCTGGAGCCGTTTCGGCTCGCGCGCTTCTCAGTCATAGACGGTCAGCCTGCCCTGGTTGATCACGAGGCGGCGGGCATCGAACTGGTCCATCAGCGCGATGTCGTGGGTGGCGATCAGCACCGAGGTCCCGCTCTTGTGCAGTTCCATGAACAGGCGCAGCAATCGCCGCGCGAGGCCGGGATCGACATTGCCGGTCGGCTCGTCGGCCAGGAGGATTTCCGGCCGGCTTATCAGCGCGCGGGCGATGGCGGCGCGCTGCTTCTCGCCGCCCGAGAGCACGGGCGGCAGCACATGCATGCGCTCGCCCAGCCCGACCCAGCCGAGCAGCTCGCGGACCTCGCCGCGATAGCTCGTCTCCTCCCGCCCCTGCACACGAAGCGGCAGAGCCACGTTCTCGTAGGTGGTCAGATGGTCGAGCAGACGGAAATCCTGGAACACGATGCCGATGCGCTGGCGCAGCGCCGCCACTTCATCCGCGCCCAGTGCGGCAGCATCGCGGCCGAAAATATTGATGAGCCCGCGCGTCGGGCGCAGCGCGAGCAGCATCAGCCGCAGCAGCGTGGTCTTGCCGGCGCCGGACGGCCCGGTGAGGAACTGGAACGAGCGCGGGGGAATGCCGAAGGTGACATCCCGCAGCACTTCCGGCCCCATGCCATAGCGCAGGCCGACATTCTCGAAGCGAACCAAACCTTGTTCCCCTGACGGATCGCGCCTCTGCCCGAGCCCCCTGCCGGCATGCCGGTTCGGGCCCGATTGATTCTTTTCTCGTCGCCCGGTCTAGCATAGCGCGCGGGGCGCGCGGCAAAAGCTCGGGTGATCGCCACCGTCAATCTGGACGCCGGACCGCCACCCGGTCCATCCTGCCCCATCAATGATTGACGGGCAGCGCCAAGGCGACGCCATAGGGGAAACGATGAATACCAGGACCGAACCCGAACGCACCACCGGGGAATTGCCGGAGAACAGCTCGATGTCCCGCCATGTCGAAGTGCTGTACGACCCCGAGACCATCGCCGAACGCAACCGCGTGCTGGCTGAGGAGATCGTCGCCTCGAAGCCGGAAAAGCTGGTGGTGATCGCGGTGCTGAAGGGCAGCTTCGTGTTCGCCGCGGACCTGATACGCCAGCTCCACCATGCCGGGCTCGCGCCGGAGGTCGAGTTCATCACCCTGTCGAGCTATCGCAACGCCACCATCTCCTCGGGCCACGTCACCGTGCTGCGCGATGTCGAGACCGAAGTGCGCGGGCGCGATGTGCTGCTGGTCGACGACATTCTCGAATCCGGCCGCACGCTCGCCTTCGCCAAGGACCTGCTGGCCGCGCGCGGCGCGCGCCGGGTCATGGTCTGCGTGCTGCTGGAGAAGCCGAACAAGCGGGCGGTGCAGATCGAGGCCGATTTCGTCGGCTTCCAGTGCCCGGATTATTTCGTGGTGGGCTACGGCATGGATGTCTCCCATGCCTACCGGCAGCTTCCGTTCATCGGCTACATCCCCGACGCGGACTGATCCGGCACCGGGGGAACCGGCGCGCCGGCGGTGGAAAAACGGTAGGTCCGCCGGCCCTCGCTCTTCGCCCGGTAAAGCGCCTCGTCGGCGGCGGCCATCAGGCGGTCGGGGTTGAGCACGGGCACGCGCGCGCATGTGATCCCGATGCTGATCCCCGCCGAAATCGACTGCCCCTCATGGCGAAGCGGCTGGGCGAGGGCGGCGATCAACCGCTCCGCCAGCGTGATTGCCGAGGTGCGGTCGCCCCCGATCTGGATCAGCGCGAACTCGTCACCGCCCAGGCGCGCGACCACGTCGCCCCCGCGCACCGAGGCGCGGAAACGCTGCGCCGCGGCGCGCAGCAGCGCATCGCCCGCGCCATGGCCATAGGTGTCGTTCACCTGCTTGAAACGGTCGATATCGATGCAGAACAGGGCGAAGCCCTGCCCCGTGCGCCACGCCCGCGCGATCTCACCCTCCAGCCGCTCGCCGAACAGCTTCCGGTTGGGCAGCCCCGTCAGCTCGTCGTGATGGGCGATATGCAGCAGCTGCGCTTCCGCCGCCTTGCGCCGGCTGATGTCGCGCACGGAGGCGACATAGCCGTCGGGCTCGCCGGTGACGGCGTCGCGCGTCAGACGGATGGACGCTTCCAGCCAGACCCACGAGCCGTTCTTGTGGCGCTGGCGCTGCTCGCTGACGGCGAGTTCCAGCGCGCCGTCGCGCACCTGCGCCATCAGCGCGCGAAAGGCCTCCAGATCGTCGGGGTGGGTGATCTCCTGCGCGCGGCGCCCGACCAGTTCCTCGGGCTCATAGCCCAGCAGCGTGCGCACCGCCGGCGAGATGTAGAGCCGCACGCCGTCGAGATTGCCGCGCACGATCGTGTCCGTCGAGCTCTCGGCCAGCAGCCGATAATGCGCCTCGCGGCCCGCCGTGGACCGCTCCTCTCGGTAAAGCCGCAGGCAGGTGGCGGCTATTTCGGCGAGGTCTTCGAGCCGGCGCATCTGCCCGGCATCGAGCCGGCGCGGAAGGGTATCGAACAGGGTCAGCCGACCGTCCGGCCCGCTGCCACCGGCACGGATCGGCGCGCTCGCGACGACATGCAGAGGCGGCGCCCCTTCGACAGATAGATAGCCGGCACATGATTTATGGTGCGGCACGCTCGCGACCATGGCGGAGGGATCATCACCGCAGGGCCGCGGCTCGGCCGCAGCGGCGAAGGTCCAGTCCTGCGCGTCGACCCCCTCGCGCAGGTCGATCCAGCCCTCGGCCTCGCCGTCGAGGGCGAGGGTGGCGACCGGCACCTCGAGCAGCGCACGCGCGGTGCGGCAGAGGGCCTGAAACGGCAGGTCGCCCCCGCGCGCCGGCCTGTCGCGGGAGCTATTTTCGGACGTCTGGCCGCCCTCGTTCGTGGTCGTCATGTCGCGCGCACATCCAGCCGATCCATCATCGCCCGGTAAAATGCTAGCGGGTTTTCCCGGGGCTGGCACCCCGCGCAGGACACCATTCGGGGCCCAAAGGAGGCTCAGACCGGGCGCGCCTGTGCATAGATGCTTTCCGCCATGTCGGTGACATCCAGCGTGAAGCGGTAATCGCTCGGCGGATGGGCGCGCTGCTCGCAATCCATGCGCGGGCAGATGCGGCAGCCGACGCCGATCGGCACCGCCTGCGCGATGTCGGAAAGGTTCATGCCGTCGGAATAGACCATGGCCGGCGCGTGGGCGATGTGGCAACCCAGCCCGATGGAGAGGTGCCGGCGCGGCGCATGGTGGCGATGCCCGCCCTTGGTAATGGAGCGCGCGATGCAGAAATAGCGCTGGCCCTCGGGCATCTGGCTGATCTGCACATTGATGCGCTCGGGGCTGAGGAACGCCGAATAGACGTTCCAGCGCGGGCAGGCGCCGGAATGGCGGGAGATGCGGATGCCCGACAGCGAGAAGCGCTTGGATATGTTGCCGGCTATGTCGGTGCGCACCAGATGCAGCGGAATGCCGGACGCGCCGGGCTTCTGCAGTGTGGTCATGCGGTGGCACACCTGCTCGAAGCTGACGCGGAAGCGTCGTTCGATCCGCTCGATATCGTAGCGCGTCTCGCGGCAGGCCTTGAGGAAGGGCTCATAGGGCATGAGCAGCGCGGCGGCGAAATAGCTCGCCAGCGCGTTGCGCATCAGCACCGGGGCGTCCGCCGAGAAGCTACCGGAGGCGATCAGCGCGTCGATCTGGGACGCCGCCGCCATCAGCCCGAGCTGGTGGGCCACCGCGAAAGTGGCGGTTTCGGGGGCCTGCGTGTCGGCGGTGATCAACTCGCGCCGCTCGGCATCGTAGCGGCGGGCGACGCCGGCCGGGAGCGCGGCGGTCCGCCATTGCAGGCCGAACACGTTGAACAGATAGGTGCGCAGCCCGTACTCGAAGGAATCATAGGAATCGGCGGCGGCGTCGATGTCGCGACGCACCCGCTCCGCCGCCTCCTCCAGTGTCGGGAAGTAATTGGCGTTTTCCTGGATGAAGTCCGACACCGCGTCGGTCGCGGGGTGGAATTCGCCGCCCTCGCCCCCGCCGAGATCGACCTCGCCGCGCTGGCGGGCGTCGCGCAGGGCGCGGTACTGGTCGAACAGGCGCACGACGGCGCGCCCGGCGGACGGGTTGGACGCGGCGAGGTCCCGCACATCCTGGCTGGTAAGCCCGCTTTCGGCGAACAGCTCGTCGCCGAACAGCTCCATCAGATCGCCGACGAGGCGGCTCTCGTCATTCTCCACCAGCTCGCCCGGCTCGATGCCGAAATAGCCCGCCAGCTTCATCAGCAGCGGCACGGTGATGCGCCGGCGATTATGCTCGATCAGGTTGAGATAGCTCGCGGAAATGCCGAGCGCGACCGCCAGGTCCGCCTGCGAGATGCGCTTGCCCCGCCTGAGCCTCTGCACCCGGCTGCCGACGCGCGGTTCGCTGGCGAGCATGCTCTCCTCCTTTGCTGACTTTACAAAACCAACGGCGAAACTTTACAGGCATTATCAGCTTAACACATTCATTTATCTATAGTTCTTGCGTTTTCATGTCGAGTGGCAAATCTTTACATCACACCTCACGGAGGAATTGACATGGAACGGACCCACCAGACCACGCGGACCCCGCACAATGGCGACGAGGAATTCGTGACCATTGTCGGCGGCACCGCCGAGGAGATCAGCCGCACCTTCCGCGAGCAGGGCCTCGCCGCGCAGGACTACACCATCGTCCACCGCATCGGCCGCCACCGCCTCGCCATGCCGGAAGGCAGCGATCTCGCCTCCCTCCTCGCCGGCGGCCAGCTCGTCGCCGCCACCTATACGCGCCGTGGCCGCTAGGCCGCGATTTCGCCCGACCCGCCTCGACCCGTTCGAGACGGGCCGGCGGGCGCGGGACCCGCACCCCCACACGGTTCCCGCGCCGCCCCCTTCCGCCCCTTCCGATCCTTCAGCAGCAGGGAAGAACCATGCTGGACAAGCCGCACAGAACCTCGCCCGCCTCGCCGTTTCCCGCCCCGCACTGGGCGCCGGAACGCTGGAACGGCATCACGCGCAGCTACGCGCCCGCTGACGTCGAGAAGCTGGCCGGCTCCATCCGCGTGCAGCACACGCTGGCCGAGCACGGCGCGCGCAGGCTGTGGGAGCTGCTCCACACCCGCGATTTCCTGCCCACCTTCGGCGCCTATACCGGCAACCAGGCGGTGCAGCAGGTGAAGGGCGGGCTGGAGGCGATCTACCTCTCCGGCTGGCAGGTCGCCGCCGACGGGAATTCCTCCGGCGACATGTACCCGGACCAGAGCCTCTACCCGGTCGACAGCGTTCCGGCCGTGGTCAAGCGCATCAACAAGGCACTGATGCGCGCCGACCAGATCCAGACCCTGGAGCGGCTGGAAGGCAAGTCGGAGGCGAGGACCGACTACATCGTCCCGATCATCGCCGATGCCGAGGCCGGCTTCGGCGGCCAGCTCAACGCCTATGAGCTGACCAAGGCGTTGATCGAGGCCGGCGCGGCGGCGGTGCATTTCGAGGACCAGCTCGCCTCGGAGAAGAAGTGCGGCCATCTCGGCGGCAAGGTTCTGGTGCCCACCAGCCAGTTCATCCGCACCCTGAACGCCGCGCGCCTCGCCGCCGATGTCATGGGCGTGCCGACCGTGATCATGGCGCGCACCGATGCGGAAGCCGCGCGGCTCATCACCTCGGATGTCGACGAGTATGACCGCCCCTTCATCACCGGCGAGCGCACGGCGGAAGGCTTCTACCGGCTCAAGGGCGGGTTCGAGGCCGGGATCGCCCGCGCGGTGGCCTATGCCCCGTACGCGGACCTCTTGTGGTGCGAGACCTCGACGCCGAGCCTCGACGATGCGCGGCGCTTCGCGGAAGGCGTGCACAAGGCGCATCCCGGCAAGATGCTGGCCTATAATTGCTCGCCGTCCTTCAACTGGGCGAAGTACATGGACCGGGCGGCGATGAAGCGCTTCCAGGCCGAGCTGGGCGCCATGGGCTACAAGTACCAGTTCATCACGCTGGCCGGCTTCCATTCGGTGAGCTTCACCACCTTCGACCTCGCCCGCCGCTACAAGGCCGAGGGCATGGCGGCCTATTCCGAGCTGCAGGAGGCCGAGTTCGCCGCCGAAGGCCTTGGATTCACCGCCACGCGCCACCAGCGCGAGGTCGGAACCTCCTATTTCGACGCGATCGCCACCACCCTCACCGCGGGGATGAGCGCGACCACGGCGATGCAGGATTCGACCGAAGCGGCCCAATTCTGAATAATGAATTCAAATTTTTGTCATCGGCCCGTTTCCGGGCCGGTGGCTTTTTTCTCGTAAATCTCTGTGATTGTTGACAATTGGGAAATGTGCGGCCCCTCGGCCCCGGTGCAGCATCGACTATGTGCGATGTTGCGTCGCACCTCGTTTTTGCCGCATAGCAGCATGACTGACGCGGCTCAAGAGGGGCCGCGCCTTGACCGCAAGGAACCATTAGATGAGCACGATCGACGTCGCCGGTCTCAAGGTCGATTCCACCCTGTACAGCTTTGTCAACGATGAGGCGCTCGCCGGTACCGGGCTGAGCGCTGAAGCGTTCTGGAACGGCTTTGCCGGACTGGTAAGGGATTTCGCTCCGCGCAATCAGGCCCTGCTCGACAAGCGCGACGCGCTGCAGCTCTCCATCGACGAATGGCACCGCAGCCACCGCCACAAGGCGCAGGACCAGGCGAGCTATGAGCGGTTCCTCGCCGATATCGGCTATCTCCAGCCCGAACCCGCCCCGTTCGAGGTGGTCACCGAGCGGGTGGACGACGAGCTGGCCCGCATCCCCGGCCCGCAGCTCGTGGTGCCGATCACCAATGCACGCTACGCCCTCAACGCCGCCAATGCGCGCTGGGGCAGCCTCTATGACGCGCTGTACGGCACCGACGCCATTCCCGAGGACGACGGCGCCGGCCGCTCCAACGGCTTCAACCCCGTGCGCGCCGCGCGCGTGATCGCCAAGGCCCGCGCCTTCCTCGACGAGGCGGTGCCGCTGGCGGGCGCCAGCCACCGCGACGCCGGCGCCTATCTGGTGGAAGACGGCTCGCTCAAGGTGGCGCTGACCAACGGCTCGGCCACGACGCTCGCCGATCCCGAGCAGTTCGCCGGTTTCATAGGCGCGCCCGAGGCGCCGTCCGCGATCCTGCTGGCGCATAACGGCCTGCATATCGAGCTGGTCATCGATCGCGGCCACCGCATCGGCGCGACCGACGCCGCCGGCATTGCCGACGTCATCGTCGAGGCGGCGCTGACCACCATCGTCGATTTCGAGGACAGCGTCGCCGTGGTCGATGCGCAGGACAAGGTGCTGGTCTACCGCAACTGGCTCGGCCTGATGCGCGGCAATCTCTCCGCCGATTTCGAGAAGGGCGGGCGCACCGTGGAGCGCCGTCTCAATGAGGACCGGATCTACACCGCGCCGGACGGCTCGACGGTGACCCTGCACGGGCGCAGCCTGCTGCTGGTGCGCAATGTCGGCCAGCACATGATGACCGACGCGGTGCTGGACGAGGCCGGCAAGCCGATCCCCGAGACGCTGATCGACGCCGCCGTCACCTCGCTGATCGCGCTGCACGACCTCAAGGGCGAGGGCCCGATCCGCAACAGCCGCGCCGGCTCGGTCTATATCGTCAAGCCGAAGATGCACGGCCCGGAAGAGGTGGCGCTCGCCATCGAGCTGTTCGGCCGGGTCGAGGAACTGCTCGGCATGGCGCCGAAGACGCTCAAGATCGGCATCATGGACGAGGAGCGCCGCACCAGCGCCAACCTCTCGGCCGCGATCCATGCGGCGCGCGAGCGCGTGGTGTTCATCAATACCGGCTTCCTCGACCGCACCGGCGACGAGATCCACACCTCGATGGAAGCCGGCCCGATGGTCCGCAAGGCCGAGATGAAGGCGCAGGCCTGGATCAAGTCCTATGAGGACAACAATGTCGACGCCGGCCTCGCCGCCCGTCTCGACGGCCATGGCCAGATCGGCAAGGGCATGTGGGCGATGCCCGACCGCATGGCCGACATGATGGAGCAGAAGATCGCCCATCCCCGCGCCGGCGCCAACACCGCCTGGGTGCCCTCGCCGACCGCCGCCACGCTGCACGCCCTGCACTATCACCAGATCAACGTGTTCGAGCGCCAGGCGGAGCTGCGCCACCGCGCCCGCGCCGACCAGCACGATCTGCTGACGATCCCCGTCGATTCCAAGGGCAATTGGGAGCCGACCTCGGTGCAGGAGGAGCTGGACAACAACATCCAGGGCATCCTCGGCTACGTCGTGCGCTGGATCGATCAGGGCGTCGGCTGTTCCAAGGTGCCCGACATTCACGATGTCGGGCTGATGGAAGACCGCGCCACGCTTCGCATCTCCTCGCAGCACGTCGCCAACTGGCTGCTGCACGGCGTCGTCACCGAGGAGCAGGTCGAGGAAACGCTGCGCCGCATGGCCAGGGTGGTGGACGGCCAGAACGCCGGCGACCCGGACTACACGCCGATGGCCCCGGCCTATGACGGCTTCGCCTTCCGCGCCGCCCGCGATCTCGTCTTCGAGGGCCGCCGCCAGCCCAACGGCTACACCGAGTTCATCCTCACCGCACGCCGCCGTGAGGCCAAGGCCGCCGCGGCGGCGTGAACCGGAAGACGCGACGGCCTGACGGGCACGGCGGGCGAGGGCTGAAATCGACCGGGATGGACGCCCAGCGTTCGTCCCGGTTTTTTCATGCCCGCCGACCTGAGCCGGCACCGGATTTCGCGATGGACAGCCCCCGCGCCACGCGGGATAGTTGCCGGGCCGTACCACTCATGGTCGCCTGATCACGCCCGCATGATCGGGCGGGCTGGACGGCCGGGTCGCGATGCCCCGGCCCGCAGGCTGGCTGACGGACGTCGCGGGTCTCGGCTGGTGTCATGGCGTCTCTTCGTCCGCTGCTTCTCGCCCTCCTTCTTGCCCTGCTGCCGGCGGGAGCGCTGCTGGCGCAGACACCGCCGCCCGCCGCGCCGGGCGCTCCGACCACCGCTTCGCCGTTGACGCCTCAGCAATTCGACCAGCTCGTCGATTCGCTCAGCCGCGCGGTCGCCGAACGGTTGAGGCAGGAAGGCGCGGGCACCGCTGTTCCCGCTGCCCCTGCGCCGACCGCACCTGCAACAGCGGGCACATTGGAGCCGGCGGCCCACGCCGCGCCCACCGCCCCGACGCCCGCCGCGCCAATGATGGAGATGACGGAGGAAGCGCCTTTCACCGAAATGGTGATCGATGTGCTTGGGCGCAGCGACGACGTGCTCGCCGAGCTTCCCGGCGTCCTCGACGAAACCGCCCGCATTCCCGCCCTGCTGCGCGCCGAGATCAATAATGGCCGCGAACCCAGCACCTTCGCGTTGATCGTGCTGGGCTGCCTCGTCGGCGTTCTGGTGCTGGAGGGATTGCTGCGCCTCGCGCTACGTGGCCCGCGCCGGCATCTGGCCGGGCGCGTGGTCGGCACCTCCTCGCTCTGGGCGCTTACCGGGCTGGTGAGCCTCGACATCGCGATCCTCGCCGTGGTGTGGCTGGCGGTGCATGCCGTGATCGTCGGCCTGTTCGGCGGGCCGGAGCCGCAGGCGCGGCTGGGCTTCCTGCTGCTGACCAGCCTGTTCAACTGGCGGCTCTACATGCTGGCGTTCCGCGTGACGCTGCGCCCCGGCCTGCCACAGGCCCGGCTCGCCGATGTCGACGACGCTGGCGCCACGCGCCTCTATTACTGGGCCTCGGCCGTGCTGTTCGTGGCGATCGCGCTCAATGATGGGCGGCGGGTGCTGGAGGGCATCCAGTCGCCGCCGCTGGTGGTCGCGGGCGTCATCCTGCTCAACACGCTGATCCTGACAGCGCTGCTGCTCGCCGCCGCCACGGCCTTGCGCCAACCCATGGCGCAATGGCTGCACGGGCTGGTGCAGGGCGGGCGCCCAACCCCGCTGGTCGCGACGCTGGCGCGGTTCTGGCTGTGCCTCGCCATCCCCGCCTTCCTCATCCTCGGCGTCGCGCGGGTCTATGGCGCGCTCACCACCTCCGTCGGCATCCAGAACGCGATCCTGATGACGATGAACGTGCTGCTGGCGCTGCTGATCCTCGAAAGCTTCATGGACAAGGTCTGCCGGCTGATGCGCGCCGACCTGCGGCCCGAGACCACCGCCCGCGAGCGCGCCATCGAGGCGGTGATGCGCTGCGTGCGGGTGGCGATCCTGCTCGGCGCAGTGTCGCTGCTGTTCCGCACCTGGGCGGTGTCCGGCATGGGCATGATGGACATGAGCGGCTACAACGCCATCGCCCATGCGGCGCTGCCGGCCGGGGCGATCCTGTTCGCCGCCTATTGCGCGTGGCAGGGCGTCGAATATCTCACCGGGCTGCACAGCCCCGCGCCCGCCGCCCCCGCCGTTCCCGGCCTGCACGACACCGAGGAAATGGCCACCAGCGCCTCGCGCATGAGCACGCTGATGCCGCTGCTGCGCGTCACCGCAATGCTGACCATCATCGTCATCGCCGTGCTGACGGTGCTGTCCCAGCTCGGCATCAACATCACCCCGCTGATCGCCGGCGCCTCCATCGTCGGCCTCGCCATCTCCTTCGGCAGCCAGACGCTGGTGAAGGACATCGTGTCCGGCGTGTTCTATCTGGTGGACGACGCCTTCCGCGTCGGCGAGTACATCGATTGCGGCCGGGCCAAGGGCACGGTGGAAGGCTTCACCCTGCGCTCGATAAGGCTGCGCCATCAGAACGGCATGGTGCACACCATCCCCTTCGGCCAGCTCGGGCAGATCACCAATTTCAGCCGCGACTGGGCGACGCTGAAATTCAACCTGCGCTTCACCCGCGACACCGACCTCGAAAAGCTGCGCAAGGCGGTGAAGAAGATCGGCATCGAGCTTCAGGAGGACCCCGAATACAAGGAGGACTTCCTGATGCCGCTGAAGATGCAGGGCGTGACCGACATCGCCGAGAATGCGCTCATCGTGCGCTTCAAGCTGACGGTGAAGCCGGTCCGCCCGACCGTGCTGCAGCGCGAGGCGATCAAGCGCATGGTGCGCATCCTGCCCGAGCAGGGCATCGAGTTCGCCAACAACACGGTGGCGGTGCGCGCGCTGGAGGGCGGGGGCGAGCCGGGGGCGGCCGCCGCCATTTATAATCGCCGCGTCGCCAACGACCTCGCCGAGAAGGCCGCCGCCGAAGCGGAAGCCGCCGCGAGTTGAACCGCGTGTCAGCCGCGCCATAGCATCATTGCATTGATGCCATGGATTTTGCCGATGAATTCCTCCATGTTTGCGTCAACGCCGATCCGCCGGAGCAACCCGCCGCGACCGGCACCGCACTCGAACAGCGGAGCGCACCATCCCGGCCCTGCCGGCCGCGCGCTCCCGGAGGACGACACCATGCAGCTCACCGGCATTCACCACCTCACCGCGATCACGGCGCAGGCCGGGGCCAACCACGCCTTCTATACCGGCACGCTCGGCATGCGGCTGGTGAAGAAGACCGTGAACCAGGACGATGTGTCCGCCTATCACCTGTTCTATGCCGACGCCGTGGCTTCGCCGGGCTCGGACCTGACCTTCTTCGACTGGAGCGTGCCGGCTGAGCGGCGCGGCACCCATTCGGTGATCCGCACCGCGCTGCGCGTCGCGGGCCGCGACACGCTGGACTGGTGGGCGGAGCGGCTCACGGCCGCCGGCGTCGCCCATGACGGCATCGTCGAGCGCGATGGCCGCCTCACCCTCGATTTCGAGGATCCGGAAGGCCAGCGCCTTGCCCTCATTGACGATGGCGGCGCGGGCGAGGCCAACCCCTGGGACCGCTCGCCGGTGCCGGTCGAGCGCCAGATCCGCGGCCTCGGCCCGATCGTCATGAGCGTGCCGGCGCTGGAGCAAACCGACATTGTGCTCACTCGCGTGATGGAGATGCGCCGGGTGCGCGAGTACGAACTCGCCGGCTCGAAGGTTCATGTCTACGAGATGGGCGAAGGCGGCCCCGCCGCCGAGCTTCATGTCGCGGTCGAGCCGCATCTCAAGCCGGCGCGGCAGGGCGCGGGCGCGGTGCATCATGTCGCGTTCCGCACGCCCGACATGGAGCAGTACCGCGCCTGGGCCACGCGGCTGAACGAATTGCGCGTGCCCTCCTCCGGCCCGGTGGACCGCTTCTACTTCAAGAGCCTGTATTTCCGCGAGCCGAACGGCATCCTGTTCGAGATCGCGACCGACGGGCCGGGCTTCGCGCAGGACGAGCCGCTGGAAACACTGGGCGAGAGCCTGTCGCTGCCGCCTTTCCTCGAAGCGCGCCGCGCGCAGATCGAGGCCGGGCTGACGCCGCTCACGGCGTGAACCCCCTTTATAAGAACGGGGGCGGCCCGCGCGAGGCGCGCGCCGCCCTTTACCTTCCCTGACCGGCCCTTAAGTTCTCTCCGGGGGACGGCAGCGCTTCCTGCGCCGAACGACAGGAGAGGATACCCGATGCCTACTGTGAAGGACGTCACCTTCAATCTGCTTCGCCAGCTCGGCATCACCACGGTGGTGGGCAATCCCGGCTCGACGGAAGAGACTTTCCTGCGCGATTTCCCTGCCGATTTCGACTATGTGCTGGCGCTGCAGGAGGCGAGCGTGGTGGCCATCGCGGATGGGCTGTCGCAGAGCCTGCGCAAGCCGGTGATCGTCAACATCCACACCGGCGCCGGGCTCGGCAATGCGATGGGCACCCTGCTCACCGCCTACCAGAACAAGACGCCGCTCATCATCACCGCCGGGCAGCAGAGCCGCGAGATGCTGCTCACCGAGCCGCTGCTCACCAATATCGACGCCACCCAGATGCCCCGCCCGTGGGTGAAATGGGCCTATGAGCCGGCCCGTGCCGAGGATGTGCCCGCCGCCTTCATGCGCGCCATCGCGACCGCGACCCAGCAGCCGGCCGGCCCGGTGTTCCTCTCCCTGCCGCTCGACGACTGGGAGAAGGAGATGCCCGACGCCGCCCCGCCGCGCACGGTCGGCACCCGGCAGGCCGCCGACCCGGCGCGCGTCGCGCAATTCGCGCTGGCGATCAACGCCGCCCGCAATCCGGTGATCGTCTATGGCGCCGACCTCGCGCGCAGCGAGGCGTGGGAGGAAGGCATTGCCTTCGCCGAAGCGCTCGGCGCGCCGGTCTGGGCCGCGCCTTTCTGCGAGCGCACGCCGTTTCCCGAGACCCACCCGCACTTTGCCGGCGTGCTGCCGGCCGCCATCGGCCCGCTCTCCGACACGCTCAAGGGGCATGATCTGGTCATCGTCATCGGCGCGCCGGTGTTCCGCTATTACCCTTATGTGCCGGGCGCGTACCTGCCGGACGGCGCGACGCTGCTGCATGTGACCGACGACCCGAACATGGCCGCCAAGGCCGCGGTCGGCGACAGCCTGGTGAGCGACGCCAAGCTGTTCCTCGCAAGCGTGCGGCCGCAGATCACGACGCGCGCGCCGGGCTCATCCGCCCCGCTGCGCGCGCCGGCTGCGCCGGCCGACCTGGCGCAGATGCCGCTGACCCCGGACGCGGTGTTCGCGATCGTCGCCGAAATGGCGCCGGAAGAGTTCGTGGTCGTGGAGGAATCCCCCTCCAACGTGCCGCAGATGCAGGACCGGCTGCGTATCGACCGCCCGGACAGCTTCTACACCTTCGCCTCCGGCGGGCTGGGCTGGGGCCTGCCGGCGGCGGTGGGCCTTGGGCTGGGCGAGGCGGCCAGCGGGCGCAACCGGCCGGTGGTCTGCCTGATGGGCGACGGCTCGTTCCAATACTCGGTGCAGGGCGTCTACACCGGCGTGCAGCACAAGGCGCATGTGGTCTATGTCGTGCTGCAGAACGAGCAGTACGGCATACTGAAGGAGTTCGCCGAGCTGGAGAACACGCCGAACGTGCCCGGCCTCGACCTGCCGGGCCTCGACATCGTGGCGCTGGGCACCGGCTATGGCGCCCGCTCGATGCGGGCCGACACCGCGGACGCGGTGCGCGAGGCGCTCGCCGCGGCGCTGTCCTTCCACGGCACCAGCGTGATCGTGGTGCCTATCACCCGCCGCCTCGGCAGCCTGCTCGGCTGAGCGCGCAAAAGAAAACCCCGGAGCGGCGACCCGCTCCGGGGTTGTTCATGTCATCAGGCGACGCGTCAGATCGACGAATTGATCCACTGCACCAGCTTGGCCTTCGGCGCGGCGCCGACCTGGCGGGCCGCGAGCTGGCCGTCCTTGAACAGCAGCAGGGTCGGGATCGACATGATGCCGTATTTGGACGCCGTGCCGGGATTCTCGTCGACGTTCAGCTTCACGATCTTCAGCTTGCCTTCGAGCTCGCCGGAAACCTCGTCGAGCACCGGGGCGACCATGCGGCACGGGCCGCACCATTCCGCCCAGAAATCGACGAGCACGGGCTCGGAGGACTTGATGACATCAGCCTCGAAAGACTGGTCCGACACTTTTTCGACGCCCATGGCGACACCTTTCAAACTTGAGTTGCCTGCAAGGTAGGTAGCCCCTACCCCGCCCGTCAAGGAGCCGTCACGGCGACGTGAGCCCGCGCGCCGCCGCCGCCAGCGCCTTGGGGTCCAGCCGGTGGACGAGCGGGCCGGCGCTGTAGACCAGCAGCGCCTCTATCTCCTTGCCGGGAAACACTTTCCGCAAAAGCTGGGCATAAACCGCCACCTGTCGGCGATGCGCGGAGGGCACATCCGCCATGCGCATCGGCACATGCCGGTCGGTCTTGAAGTCGGCGAAGGTCACGCGCCCTGCCGTGACCGCCAGCCGGTCGATTCGGCCGGAGACCGCCAGCCCGCCCGGTTCCAGATCACCGGCGAGCGCGACTTCAGCCAGACTGCCCGGCGCGAAGAGCGGGGCGAGTTCCGGCAGCGCCAGCGTCGCCAGCGCCTCGCCGAGCAGTTCCTCGCGCGCCGCCTCCCCCCAGTCGCTGGCGGACGCCAGCAGCCGGCGGCCGGCCGTGCCGCGTTCGGACGGCGCCAGCGGGGCGAGGCCGGCGAGCAGGCGGTGCAGCAGTTCGCCCCGCTCCAGCGAGGCTTTCAGCTCCGCCGCTTCGGCGGGCTGCGCGGAGGGCCGCATGCCGCGCCGCGCCGGCGCCGCCGCCACCGGCTGCGCCAGCTGGAGCGCCAGCGCGCGCTCCTCCTCGCCGGTTCCCGGTCCCGCGAGGGAGGGCGCCGAGGCGCCGGCCGGGTCGAAATGTCCGCGGCTGTCGGCCCGCCAGCGCAGCACCTCGCCCGCAAAGCCGACGGCCGGGCGAAGCTGCGCTTCCGGCTCCAGCGCGCGCCGCACCACATCGTACCAGCAATCGGGCGGACGCTTGTTCGCCCCCACCGCGCCGCACAGCACCAGCGCGCTCTCGGCCCGCGTCAGCGCGACATAGAGCAGGCGACGATATTCATCCATCGCCGCCGCGTCGCCGGCCTCGCGCGCCATGGTGAGCGCCGCCGTGTCCCTGGCCTTCGCCCCGGCGAGCAGGGTGAGCGGGCGCCCGTCCGCGGTGCGGGTGCGCAGCAGGCCGGCGGTGCGGCGGGTGTTCGGCCCGCTGGTGGTATCGGCGAGGATGACATAGGGCGCCTCCAGCCCCTTGGCGCCGTGCACGGTCATCACCCGCACCTCGTCGCGCCCGTCATCCATGTCACGCTTGGCCTCGGCTTCACCGCGCCGCAGAAAGGCGAGGAAGCCGGGCAGCGAGGGCGCTTCCACGCTCTCATAGGCACGGGCCAGCGCCAGCATCTCGTCCAGCGCGTCCGCCGCCTCCAGCCCGAGCCGCGCCAGCATCAAAGCGCGGCCGCGCTCGCGCCCGAGCACGCGGGCATAGAAATCGAACGGGCGCAGGTGAAACGCATCGGCCCGCAGCCGTTCCAGCCGCCGCGCCGCGTCGCTCCAGGCCGGCCTTTCGCCGGCGCGGGCGGACAGCGCTTCGCCGAGCCGGCCGGAGCGTTCGGGCGCGAGGAGCATCAAGTCCTCGTCGGTCAGGCCGAACAGCGGGCTCTTGAGCGCGCAGGCCAGCGCGAGGTCGTCATCGCGCGAGATCAGCGCATCGCCCAGCGCCATCAGGTCCATCACCGCGATGTGCTCGGAAACCACCAGCCGGTCGGCGCCGGCCACCGGCACCTTCGCGCTTTTCAGCGCGCGGATCACCGACTCGAATACCGCCCCGCGCCGGCGCACCAGGATGAGGAAATCGCCGGCCCGCGCGGCGTGGCGCCCGTGGCGGCCCTCCAGCACGAAGCCGGTCTCGATGCGCTGGCGGATATGGCCGGCAATGTTCGCCGCCAGCCGCGCCACCGGATCGTCAGCGCCGGGCGCGTCGAGCGGACGGCGCCACTGGTCGATATCGACCTTCGCGCTCGGCGCCTCCGGCTCCCACATCTCCACCAGCGCCGGCAGGGCGGCGTGGATCGCGGCGTGGACCGGGGGTTTGAGCTCCGCGGAGAGCCCGCGATGCGCGTCGGCAGCGGTGAACACGGTATCCACCGCCTCCAATATGCCCGGCGCCGAGCGGAAGGAGTGCTGCAGTTCGATATGACGGAACGTGTCCTGCGGCGCGAGATTCAGCCATTCGCGGCGCACCGCGTCGAAGCGGCCGGGATCGGCGCCCTGAAACGAGAAGATCGACTGCTTCTCGTCGCCCACCACGAACAGGGTACGCCGGCCCGGCCGGGCCCCTTCGCCGGCAAAAAACTCCGCGACCAGCGGGCGGATCACCTCCCATTGCTCCGGGCTGGTGTCCTGCGCCTCGTCGAGCAGCACATGGTCGATGCCCTGGTCGAGCTTGTAATGCACCCAGGACGCCGCCCCGGAACCCAGCAGGCGCCGCGCCGCGTTCACGAGGTCGGCGAAGTCGAGCGCGCCGCGCGCGGCCTTCATCGCCTCGTAGCGCGCCAGTGCCCGACGGCCCAGCGTCTGCGCCGCGAGGCTGCGCTCCAGCACCCGCGCCCCGGCAAGGCGCTGCGCCAGCGCGGCAAGGCGGTCACGCTCGGCCGTCAGCAGCGGGAAGGCCGCGCGGACGTTCTCCTTGCCGATGAAGGCATCTGAATAAGGCTTGCCGTCATCCTTGATGAACACCGCGAGATAAAGCGCGGCGGCCTCGTCCGGAGGCGCGGCCGCCGCCCTGAGCAGCGCCGCGCCACGGTCGGCGGCGCGGCCGCCCTCCGCCACCAATGCCTCGCCCATGCCGCGCCAGGCGCCGGGGGCGATCAGCGCCCCGTCCAGCACCGCGCGCTCGATTTCGGCCGCCGTCTCCAGCGTCTCCAGACCGAGCTTGGCCGCCATGTCCTGCGCACTCGCCGCCAGCGCCGGCGGATCGGCCACCAGCGCGGCCAACAGATCGGCCAGCACGCCGTCCGACAGTTCGTCGACCAGCCGCGCCAGCGCGCGCGCCAGTTCGCCCTCCGGCTCGCGCGCGGCTTCGAGCACGATCTCGGCGCGGGCGCGGGCGATCAGCTCCAGGCGCGCCGCCTCCTCCAGCGGGCGAAAGCCGGCCGGGACGCCGGCCTCGAACGGAAAGGCGTGCAGCAGCGCGCCACAGAAGGCGTGGATGGTCTGGATCTTCAGCCCGCCCGGCGTCTCCAGGGCCTGCGCGAACAGGCGGCGGGCATGGTCGCGCCGCGCCTCCCGCGATCCCGGCAGGCACGGCCCGTCCGCCGCGTCGATGGCGCGGTCGAGCGCGGCATCGTCAAGGCGCGCCCATGTGCGCAACTCGCCGAGCACGCGATTCGCCATGTTGGCGGCGGCGGCCTTGGTATAGGTGAGGCACAGAATGCGACCGGGCTGCACGCCGCGCATCAGCAGCCGAATCACCCGGCGCGCCAGCACATGGGTCTTGCCTGAGCCGGCATTGGCGGAGACCCAGACCGACAGATCGGGATCGGACGCGGTGGTCTGCAGCGCGGTCGCCGCGCCCAGCGCGGCCGAGGAAGGCGCCTCGCTCATTCCTCGCCCTCCCCGCCGGTCGACCATTCCTTGATACGTGCCAGATGATCATAATCGCCGAAGCGGCCGCGAAACATCGGGCGGCGCAGCGAGACATAGGGCTGCGCCTCGTTCTCGAACGCGGCGATCAGTTCGCGCAGCCGCTCATAGGTGCTCTCCGCCAGGGCGGGCGCGGTGTCGTCCTTCTCCAGCGCCGCGGTCTCCTTGATGGACGAGGCGCCGAGCCGGACATAAGCGAGATGCCCGGCCGGGCGCGCCGGCACGGTGCGGAACGCGCCGCGCGCGGCCATCGCCGCTTCCAGCGGGAGCTGCGGCGAGTAATTGGCGCTGGTCTGCTTCGCCGTCGGCACCGCGCCGGTCTTGAAATCGACGATGACCAGCGTTCCCTCGCGCCGCTCCTCGATGCGATCGGCGCGGCAGGTCAGGGTGAAGCCGCGCAGCGTGGGGATATCCAGCCGCCCGCCGATTTCGGCATGGATGTGGGCAATGAACGGCCGGCGCTCGGCTTCCCAACCCAGCACCCGCGCCGCCAGCCGCTCGAAGCGCGCCCACCACAGCGCATGCTCGGCGGGAAAGGCTTCGAGGTCGGCGAAGGCCCGGCGGCCAAAATTCAGCAGTTGCGCCAGCGCGTCCGCCGGCAGGTCGCGGGGATAAGCCTTGGCGAACTCGCCCAGAGCCTCGTGGATCGCGCTGCCGCGCTCCGCCGCGCCGGGGGCCTCGTCCAGCCCGTCCAGAGGGCGCAGCTTCAGCACATGGCGGGCATAGATCGAATAGGGATCGCGCAGCCAGGTCTCGATCTCGGTAACGCTGAGCTTCCTCGGCCGCAGATCAAGCGGCGGGCGCGGGGTCGGCGCCTCAAGGCGCTCCATCCTCGGCGCCGCGTCGATCAGCCCGGCGATGCGGCGCAACCGGTCGCCGCGCGCCACCATCTCGGCCCAGCGCGCTTCCCCGCTGACGGCGGCGAGGCGCTGGAGAAAGCGCGAGGGCACGGTCGGCGCGCCGCCGAGCTTCTGCGGACGGCTGAGGATCAGCTCGGCCGCGCCGCAATATTGCACGAAGTCATGGGCGGACAGGCCGATACGCCGCTCCGGCGCCTCCAGCCCCAGCGCCTGCCGCATCGGCCGGCTGAGCCAGGGATCGCCGGTGATCGCCGCCGGCCAGGTCTGTTCCACCAGTCCCGCCAGCACGGCACGGTCCACCGCCACCAGACGCGCTTCCAGCGGACCGAGAATGCGCAGACGCGCCCCCGGCTCAAGCGCCGGACGCACCGGGCTGGAGGCGAGCAGCAGCGGGAAGGCGCTGGCGTAGTCGGCGAGCGAGAGTTCCATGGCCGCGCCGGCCGCCTCGCCCTGCCCGGCCGCCTCCGCCAGCCGGTCCAGCGTGTCGGCGAGTTCCGCGGCGGCGATCTCATTGCCGCCGGCCGCCGCTTCTTCGCCCTCGCCGGGCGCGGCGAGCGCTTCAAGCGTCGCGCGATGCGCGGCGAGCAGCGTGGAGAACAGATGCGTGCCGCGCGCCAGCAGCTGAAGCGGGGCGAAGGCGGCGGCCAGACGGCGCGCGAGGCCGGCCGCGAGGCGCCGGCTGTCCTCGCTTACCGCGCTGCGCGGATTGTCCCCGTGCAACCCGGCCTGCGCAAAGCCGTCGACCGCCTCGATCAGCCCGCCCGGTCCCGGCGCGGGACGGGGGCCGCGTAGCGCCATCAGTTCCAGCGCATCGACCGCGAGCGCGCGCTCCTCCTCGCCAAGGCCGAAGCCCGCCAATTCGTGACGCAGCAGGGCGCTGAGGGGCACCGGCGCGAATTCATCGACCGCGGCATCCGCCACCAGCCGGGCGAAGCGGCCGGGGGAGGTCTCGGAGAGCGGCTCGCCCGCCGAATCATCGATGGTCACGCCGAAGCGCAGCATCTCGGCGGCGACCCGGCGCGCGAGGTCGCGGTCGGGCGTGATCAGGGCCGCGGTCCGGCCGTCCTGTTCCAGCGTCTCGCGCAGGGCGAGCGCCACGGTCAAGGCCTCCTCGCGCGGGTCGTCGGCCTCGATGACACAAACGCCGGCCAGCGCGGCATCGATGGCGGGCGCCGGCAGACGCTGGTCAAGGCTGGCCCAGGCCTGCGTGGTCGCGACCGGGCGCAGCGCCTCCGACAGCAGCGCCTCGCGGCCGAAACCGGCTGGCGGCGCGAGTTCCACCACCTCCGCCCGCGCGACCTGCATGTAGCGCTGAAGCAGGAGGGCGAGGCCATATTGCGGGTGGCTCGGCGACGGCTCGGCCTCCGCGGTGAGCGCCGACCATGACGCCTCGTCCATGCCGGTATCGAGACCCGGCAGCACCACGCAGCCGTGCGGCAGGCGCGCGACCGCATCAAGCAGGCGCGCGGTCGCCGGCATCGAACCGGTGGAGCCCGCCGCGATCACCGGCCCGGCCGCCGCGCCGGCCTCGGTGAGGCGCCGCGCCTCCGCGTCGACCAGCGCGTCGCGGCGCACCGCGCCATCCACCGCGCCCAGTTCGCCCAGCACCTGCGGCCAGAACCGGCTGGCGATCTTGAGGAAATCCAGCGCCATGTCCCAGTAGAGATCGTGCTCGCCGGGGACGAGACCGTCGAGCCGCGACCACGGCACCTCCTGCACCGCCATCTCGTCGATCAGCCGGGCCAGCGCGTCGGCGAGCGCCAGCTCCGCCCCCGGCCCGGCGGCAACGGTGGCGCGGCCATCGGACGTGGCGAGCAGCGAGCGCCAGCGTCCGACCAGACTCGCCAGTGCCAGCCGGCGGGTGGCCGGCGCCACGGCATGGGGCGGGTCGGTGTAGTTTTCCGCGAAGGCGAGCGCGTCCTCGTCGACATCGCCCAGCGCCACGATGCGCGGCAGCAGGGTCGCGCCCTGCGGCATGCGTTCGCGCAGCGCCTCGGCGAACAGCCGGCCGGCGCGGCGGGTCGGCAGGAACACGGTGGCGCCGGCCAGCGCCAGCGCATCCTCGCGCGGCGCGAAATCCGGGATCAGCCGCCCGTCCAGCAGCGCGTCCGCGAGCACGGCGAGAAACGGGCGCGAGGGCGGAATGGTGAAGAGGCGCGGCGCGATCCGGCCGTCGCGCGCGGCATCGCGGCGTGTGTCGCGATTCATCGGCGCTCAGTCCTTCGAACGGCGGATGGCTTCCTCGGCCTCAAGGATCGCCTCGGGCGTGCCGACATGCATCCACACCCCCTCCATACGCTGGCCGAACAGCCGCCCGGCGTCCGCGGCGCGGGCGAACAGCTTCACCAGCGAGAACGCCCCCTTGGGCGCGCCCTCGAACAGGCGCGGCGACAGTACCGCAGCGCCGGCGAAGACGAAGGGTACCACGTAGCGCTCGGGGCGAAAGGTGAGGCGGCCGTCACGGTCCAGCAGGAAATCGCCGGCGCCGTCATAGCCGATCGAGGTGGCGCCGGCGGCGAGCAGCAGCCGGGCGTCCATGGTGTCGGGATCGAATCCCGCCGCCAGCGCCGGCAGATTGGGGCGGATGCCCTCGATCCAGATCGTATCGGAATTGATCGAGAAGAACGGCGCCTCGCCCAGTTCCGGCAACGCCTTGACGGCGCCGCCCCCGGTATCGAGCAACAGGTCGCGCTCGTCGGAGAAGACGAGGCGCGGGCCGGCGCCGGCACGCTGGCGCCGCAGCAGATGCTGCTCCAGCAGGTCGGCATGATAGTGCAGGTTCACCACCGCCTTTTCGACGCCGGCGCTCGCGAGGCGGTCGAGCACATGGTCGATCAGCGTGCGGCCGTTCACCTCCACCATCGGCTTGGGGCGATGATCGGTGAGCGGGCGCATCCGCGTGCCGAGACCGGCGGCGAACACCATGGCGTTGCGGATGACGGTCATGGTGCGGCCGGCGGGCTGGCGGGGTCGGGCACGGCTTCCTCAGCCGGCGCGGCGGCGAGGACGGGATCGGCGCCGACCACCGGCGCCGGTTCGGCGGCGGGCTCCGGTCCGGACGCGGTGTCGATCACGGGCTCGGTGAGCGGCGCGGGAGATAGCGGGGCGGCAGCCGCGGGGGCCACGGGCGCTGACGTGGGCCCTGCCTCAGCCGGCGGATAGCTGCGAGCGGGAGCCGGGGCGTGGGCGTGGGTATGGGTCCGGGTCTGCGCGTGGGCTTGAGCCTGGGCGCGGAGCGCCTCGACGATGTATTCCGCGCCGGGCACGCCTTCCGGCGGAGGCACATGGGCGGCGAACCACGCCTTGAGCGGGTCGAGCTCGGTAAAGGCGAGGCAGCGCTCCAGATAGGTCCAGATACGCGGAATGTGGCGCAGGTAATGCGGCTTGCCGTCCCGGCGGTTCAGGCGGGCGAAGATGCCGAGAATCTTGGTGGCACGCTGCGCGCCCATCACCGCATAGGAGGCGGCGAAATCGCGCATGTCGAAGGCCGGGTCCACCTGCCGGCGCGCCTTGATGTAGCGGCCGAGCAGGGCAAGCTCCAGCTCCTCGGGCACGTCGACGCGGGCATCCTGCGTCAACGACACCAGATCATAGGCCGCCGGCCCCATCACCGCGTCCTGGAAATCGAGCAGGCCGACGCGGGCGGTGCCCTCGCGCTCCGGCATCCAGATCAAATTGGGCGAATGATAGTCGCGCAGCACCCAGACCGGCTTCTGCGCCAGCGGGCCGGCCAGCGCCTCGCTCCACAGCGCACGGAACTGCTCGCGCAGTTCCGGCGCCGGCGCCGGCACGCCACGATGCGGCAGATACCAGTCGAGCAGCAGTTCCGCCTCGATCAGCAGCGCCTCGATATCGTAATGCGGCAGATGGTGGTCGATTTCCGGGGACACCTGGAGCGTGGCCGGCAGTTCGAGCTGGTGCAGCACCGCGAGCACGTCGGCGGCCGCCTCGTAGCGTTCCGGCACCGGGGCCGACGGCAGCCCCGCCAGCATGCCCTCGTCGCCGAGGTCCTCGATCACCAGCAGGCCCTCATTGAGGTCGGCGGCATAGATGGTGGGCGCGGAAAATCCCCGTATCTTCAACCCGCGCGCCAGCGCGACGAAGGGCTTCACGTCCTCAGCCAGATGCGCGATCTGGCTGTAGGGCTTGCCGCCGCGCACCGGCGGGCCGTCCGGCCGGCGCGGGGCGTTCATCAGCACCGCGTCGCGCTTGGCACCGATCAGACGCTCATAGGTCCGGCTGGAAGCGTCACCCTGAAGATGGCGTCGCCGGGCCGGCCCGAAGCCGGCAAGGTCGATCAGCGCGCGGATCGCCCGCATGCGCCGCAGCGCCTCCGCCAGCCGGCCGTGACCCAGCAGGCGCACGCGGCGGGCATGTTCGGGATTCTGCTCCGGGATCGAGATGGTGATGTCGAGCCGGTTGGCGCCGAGTATCGCCTCGCCGCCGCGCTCGGGCCATTCCACCAGCACCACCGCGCCGTCGGTCTGGTCGGACCAGCCGATTTCCTCCAACTCCTCCGGCTCGCCGAGCCGGTAGAGATCGGCATGAACCACCCGGTGGCGCGGCAGGTCGTAAAGCTGCATCAGCGTGAAGGTCGGGCTCGGCACCTCCAGCTCGTCGTCCTCGGCGAGCGCGCGCACCAGTGCCCGCGCCAGCGTGGTCTTTCCCGCGCCGAGATCGCCGTTGAGCGCCACGATGTCGCCCGGCGCCAGCGTGGCGGCGAGGTCCATGGCGAGGCGGCCGGTCGCCTCCTCGTTGGGGAGCACCACTTCCCAGTGCACCGGCCGGACATTGCGGGTGTCGACCATGGCCCTACTCCGCCGCTACCCGGCTCGCGCCGGCATCGAGGGGAAACGCGCAGGTGACCAGCGTGCCCCCGCCCGGAGCGGGAGAGAGCGTGACCGTGCCGCCATGCAGCGCCATCAGCGAACGCACGATAGACAGGCCGAGCCCGACGCCGCGATGACGCGAGCCGGAGCTGTGGGTCTCGAACCGGTCGAACACCCGCGCGCCGATTTCCGGGGCGATGCCCGGCCCGAGGTCGCGCACATGGAACACCAGCTCGCCCTCGCCGCGTTCGGCCGCCAGCGTGACGGTGGAGCCGGCCGGCGCGAAGCCGACAGCGTTGGAGAGCAGGTTGTAGAGGATCTGCCGCACGCGCTTGGCATCGGCGCGGAAGGTACCGATGCCGGGCGGCACCTCGATGGCGAGCGCGATCCCGCCTTCGGCCAACCGGTCGCGCACGCCCTCCGCCGCCGCCTCCATCGCCGCCCGCACGTCGACCGGGGCAAGGTCGAGCGTCATGGCGCCGGCGTCGATGGTCGCGAGGTCGAGAATGTCATTGATGATGGCGAGCAGCGCGTCGCTGGATTCGGTGATGTGGTTCACATAGGCGCGCTGGCGCTC
Source organism: Ancylobacter gelatini (assembly GCF_022601675.1). Lineage (GTDB taxonomy): Bacteria > Pseudomonadota > Alphaproteobacteria > Rhizobiales > Xanthobacteraceae > Ancylobacter > Ancylobacter gelatini. The sequence continues at coordinate 113,047 of NZ_JAKVIL010000010.1, forward strand.
GTTGAGCGGGCCGATGCCCGTATCGTCGAGAAGCTGCGCGAAGCCGATGATGGTGGTGAGCGGCGAGCGCAGCTCGTAGGAGACGTGGCTGACGAAGGTGCTCTTGAGATGGTCGGCCGCGACCAGCGCCTGGTTGCGGTCGACCAGCGCGCGCTCGACATGCACGCTGTCGCTCACGTCACGCCAGGTCAGCAGCGTGCCGCCATCGGGCAGCGGCTGGCTGGAACCGTCGAGGATCATGCCGTCCGGCCGCTCCATGCGGAAGGCGCGCGGGATGCGCGCCTCGATGCCGGTAACGGCGGCGCGCAGGCGCGTCCATTCCCCCGTGCCGGCGCTGAGCGCGGCGCAGGCCTCCGCCACCGCGTCGATATGGGGATGGCCCTTGAGCAGGCCGGCATCGAGGCCCCACAGGCTGCGGAAGGCGGAGTTGAACAGGCCGAGCCGTCCGTCGGACCGGAACACCGCCACCGCCTCGGCCAGCGCATCCAGCGTCTCGCTCTGAATGCGGGAAAAGGCGTTGAAGCGACTCTCCAGCGCCAGGCGCTCGGTCACCTCGTCGCACAGATAGGTGACGCCGCCCTCCGGGTTCGGCGCGGTGACGACGCGCAGCGTGCGCCCGCCGGGCAGGTGCCACCAGTGCTCGCGCGGCTCGATGGTGCGGTAGGCCTCGTGCAACTCGGCGCGCCAGACCCGGAAATCGGCCTGCTCCGGCAGCCGGCGCGCGGCGCGCAGCCGGTCCAGCACGGCGGTGTCGGTCGGGCGCTCGTCGAGGAAGGCCTCGTCCAGCTCGAACAGGCTGGCATAGGCGGCGTTATGGAACACCAGCTTCTGGTCGGCGCCGAAGATCGCGACCGCCGTGGAGAGCTGGTCCAGCGTGCGGCGATGAGCGCCGATGACCTGGGCGAGATCGGCACGGGCGGTCTCCACCTCGGTGGCGTCGAGCGCGATGCCGGCGGTCCCGCTCTCGGTCCCGCTGCCGGTCGGCACCTCCAGAACGTCGAGCAGGCGGCGCGTACCGGCCACCACCACGGGAAGGCGCGCGGCGAAGCGCCGGCCCTCGGCATGGGCGCGGGCGGCCTGCAGGCGGCTGGACTGGTCGAGCAGCGCCAGCGAGCGGGAGGCGGCGTCGCCGGCATCGCGCGCCTCGACGGCGTGGACATAGGCGAGGTTGCTCCAGCTCAGCCGGCCCTGGGCATCCGCGACCCAGGCCGGGGCGGGCAGCGCGTCGAGCAGGGTTCGCAGCGCGACGAGTTCCACGCTCTGCGCGCGACAGGCCTCGATCAGCCGTGCATGCTCCAGCCGCACGCCGGTGATGTCGCGCAGCCGCAGGATGACGGCGGAGCCGACGGGGCGGCCATCGGCCTCGACATGGCGCCCGTCCTGCGTCACCAGCGAGGCGGCAAGCGGGACGCCGCGGGCGCGCAACTGGTCCACCGCCGCCTCGATCTCGCGTGCCGAAGCGGGCGACAGCCAGCTCCCGAAGGCGAGGATGCGCGTGGGCGCGGCGACGCCGGTGAAGGCACTGGCATTGCCGATGATCTCGGGCTCGACCGCCGGATCGCGCCAGACCACGACGATCTGCGGCTCGGCCATTAGCAGCGCGCGGCCTTCCTCGATCCGCGCTTCCAGCTTGGAGATTTCGCCGAAGGCGAAGGCCTCGCGCTCCAGCGTGCTGCGGCGGAAGCGGACATGGACGATGGCGGTGGTGGCGGCAAAGGCGATGAGGCCGACGATCATGGCGATGCCGGTCAGGGCGCCGGGATCGCTCAGCACCGAAACCACGGGAACCAGCAATTCGCCCTGCGCCTGCGCGCTCGTGGCGGCTACCGGCAGCATGATCGGAATCGCTGTCCACCGGCAGCCGGGAAGACGGCAATAGCGGGCGGCGCGCAGCACGCGGCTCCGCAAACCTTCCTCAGCTCCGCGCCTGCCGGCCGGCTGCGCCATACGCGGCTTTCCCCCTCGCCGAGTGATGTCCTTCGGTCACGCCCCCAGCGCCCGAATCAGTCAGACTTTAGCGAAGCGGGACTCCCACTAGAAGGGTGCTGCGGGAAAACGAAAATGGCCGGGACGAGCCCGGCCACGATCGTGCGGTATTGCATGCCGGCTGACGCCGGCGCGGCGCTCAGAGACCCTCGAACAACGGGGTCGAGAGATAGCGCTCGGCGAAGGAGGGGATGATGACCACGATGGTCTTGCCCTCGTTCTCCGGCCGGGCGCCGACCTCCAGCGCGGCCGCGATCGCCGCGCCCGAGGAGATGCCGACCGGAATGCCCTCCATCCGCGCAATGGCGCGGGCCGTTTCGAAGGAGGTCTGGTTGCCGACCGTCACGACCTCGTCGATCACCGAACGATCCAGAACCTCCGGCACGAAGCCGGGGCCGATGCCCTGGATCTTGTGCGGGCCGGGCTGGCCGCCGGAGAGAACCGGGCTGTCCTCGGGCTCCACCGCGATCATCCGCAGGCCGGGCTTGCGGGGCTTCAACACCTGGCCGAGGCCGGTGATGGTGCCGCCGGTGCCAACGCCGGACACGACGATATCCACCGCGCCGTCCGTGTCGTTCCAGATTTCCTCCGCCGTGGTGCGGCGGTGCACCGCCGGATTGGCGGGGTTGCGGAACTGCTGGGGAATGATGGCGTCGGGCAGTTCCTTCACCAGTTCCTCGGCGCGGTTGACCGCGCCGCGCATGCCCTGCGCCGCCGGGGTCAGCACCAGCTCGGCGCCGAGCAGCGCCAGCATCTTGCGGCGCTCCACCGACATCGATTCCGGCATCACCAGCACCAGCCGATAGCCGCGCGCCGCCGCCACGAAGGCGAGCGCGATGCCGGTATTGCCGGAGGTCGGCTCGACCAGCACGGTCGTCGGCTTGAGCACGCCGGCCTCTTCCATCGCCTCGATCATCGAGACGCCGATGCGGTCCTTGACGCTGGAGAGCGGGTTGAAGAATTCGAGCTTGGCCAGGATCGTCGCCTTCACCCCACGCTCGGCGGGCAGGCGGTTGAGCCGGACCAGGGGCGTGTTGCCCATGGTCTCGGTGATCGAGCCGTAGACGCGGCCACGGCCGGGCTTCTCGGCAGCAGCGGGCGTCGCGCGGGCGGTGTCTGACAGGGCGGTGTCTGACATGGGAACCTCCGGGGAACGGGCGCCACGGCGGGCGCCGTCATCACTTGCAATCAGGCTTTCCCGGCACGCCTAACATATTCACGTACCAATGTCGAGAAAACCTGATATTCACAACATCAAATGGTAAAATCGATACCCTCGGGCATGCCGCGGCGGGCGCTGCCCTGCGCGGCTGCGCGACACAGATCTTCCACCGTCACCCCGTCCAGCGCCGCCTCGAAGGCCCGCTCGGCCTCGGCCACGGCCGGCTGCACCACGTCGCGGACGATCTCGGGAAGGTTGTCGAGCGCCTCGTCGGCCTCCGCCTCCACCACCCGCACGACCTCGGCGACAGTGATGCGCCGGCGCTCGCGGGCGAGCTCATAGCCCCCGCGCGGGCCGCGCACGCCCTTCAGCACGCCGGCATGAACCAGCGCCTGCAGGACGGGTTCGAGATGGCGCGGCGGCAACTCGTGACGGGCGGCCAATGCCTTGGCGGCTACGGGCGTGCCGCGCGCGTGAAGCGCGACGTCGACGACCGCGGCGATGGCGAGCAGGCTCTTGTCGGATAAACGTGGCATGGCTCTTGGCTAGCGCGATATCGCCGCGCCGTCGAGCCCTGTGGAACCGAAACCACCACTTCCCCGTGTTGTTTCTTCCAAATTACCAACGTCGATCAGCTTAATCCGCGTCACCGGCGCCACCACCATCTGCGCGATGCGCTGGCCGCGCTCCAGCGTCACCGGCGAATCGCCGAGATTGATCAGCAGCACCTTCACCTCGCCGCGATAATCGGCGTCCACCGTTCCCGGCGCGTTCAGCACGGTGATCCCGTTCTTCAACGCCAGCCCGGAGCGCGGGCGCACCTGCGCCTCGAAGCCTTCCGGCAGCGCCAGCGCCAGCCCGGTCGGCACCAGCGCGCGGGCGAAGGGGGCGAGCGTCAGCGCCTCGCCTTCCGGCAGCGCCGCGATCAGGTCGAGCCCGGCCGCGCCGGCCGTGGCATAGTCAGGCAGCGGCAGGCCGGCCCCGTGGGGCAGCACCTGCACCGGAACGGTCAGCGTCACGAGGCGCTCTCCACGGATGAGGGATCGAGGGACGGGGCAACGAGCGGGCCGAGATGGGCGGCGATGCGCGCGACCAGCCGACCGGCGACCTCCGCCTTGGACGCGACCGGCCATGGCTCGACCCCGCCCTCGGTGACGAGATGAACCGCATTGCGGTCACCGCCCATCACTCCGCCGGGGATATCGCCGTCCTGCGACACGTCATTGGCGAGGATCCAGTCGCAGCCCTTGCGGGCGCGCTTGGCCTGGGCATGGGCGACCACGTTCTGCGTCTCCGCCGCGAAGCCGACCACAAGGTGGGGCCGGCCGCTCGCCAGCCGGGCGACGCGGGCGAGGATGTCGGGGTTCTCGGTCAGGGCGAGCGCCGGCAGCGCGCCGCCGTCCTTCTTCATCTTCTGCCCGGCCTCCTCAGTGGTGCGCCAGTCGGCGACCGCGGCGGCGAACACGGCGGCGTCCGCCGGCAGCGCCGCCTCGACCGCCGCCAGCATCTGCCGCGCGGTCTCGACACGAACCACGGTGACACCCGCCGGATCGGGCAGGCTGACCGGGCCGGCGATGAGCGTCACCCGCGCGCCCGCGCTGGCGGCGGCGCTCGCGATGGCATGGCCCTGCTTGCCGGACGAACGGTTGGCGATGTAGCGCACCGGGTCGATCGGCTCATGGGTCGGGCCGGACGTCACCAGCACATGGCGCCCCGCGAGCGGGCCGGGCACGGGCGACAGCAGCTTCGCGGCGGCATCGGCGATCTCGGTCGGCTCGGCCATGCGGCCCGGCCCGTCCTCGCCGCGCTCGGCCATCGCCCCGGCATTGGGACCGACAAAGGCGATGCCGTCGGCGGCGAGGCGGGCGACGTTGCGCCGGGTGGCGGGATGGCTCCACATCGCCGGGTTCATGGCCGGCGCCGCCAGCACCTTGCGGGTGGAGGCCAGAAGAATGGCGGAGGCGAGGTCGTCGGCGAGCCCGTTTGCCATCTTCGCCATCAGGTCGGCGGTCGCGGGGGCGACGATGATCAGGTCCGCCTCGCGCGCCAGCCTGATATGACCGATATCCTGCTCCGCCGCGCGGTCGAACAGCTCGGTGAACACCGGGCCATGCGCCAGCGCACCGGCCGCAAGCGGCGTGACGAAATGCTGGGCGCCAGCGGTCATCACCACGCGCACGCTCGCGCCGCGCTCTTTCAGCCGGCGGATCAGGTCGAGGCTCTTATAGGCCGCGATGCCGCCGCCGATGATGAGAAGGATGGTCTTGTCCGCGAGCATGGGGCCGTGCCTGCGCATGAGTTGCTGCGCAGCCTATAACGCAGGGATGAGCCGGGGCACAGGGGCGATGCGGCGGGGAAGGTGCAACTCACTCCGCCAGGTCGGCATAAGGATGGTGGCCGCGCGAGGCGACGACATAAACAATCCCGCCAACCACCAGCACCCCGACCGGCATGATCAGCAGCAGCAGGAAATCCTCGGCGTTCATGGCTCAAGCCCCCCGAGGAGACGTCTCGCCAGGAAATCTAGGGTGATACTGTCCGCAAGACAAATCACGCTGACCGCCGCGACGGAAGCGGCGGAGGCCAAACCGCCATTTTCGTCCGCTCGTTATGAACGAGGCTCATCGCCGCCGCCCCATTCTCAGAAAATGAGATGCGCCGCCAGAAGGCCCGCGATCACCCACAGCGCCGTGCTGACCCAGCGATTGCCGCGCCCTTCCGCGCGGCCGATCTGCTCCACGCTCTCGGGCGCCAGCGCCAGACCGTCGCGGGTCGCCACGTCGAGCTGCGCCACCACACGCTGGGCGTGGCCGACCAGCTCCGGCAGGGTCTGCATGGCGCGGGCCAGCGCGCCGACGCCGTCCGCCACATCCTCGATGCGGCCCACCGGCCCGAGATTGCGCTCGATCCAGCTCCGCACCACCGGCTCGGAGGTCTTCCACATGTCGAGCTGCGGGTCGAGCGAGCGGGCGACGCCCTCGACCACCACCATGGTCTTCTGCAGCAGCAGCAATTCGGGCCGCGTCTTCATGTCGAACAGGCTGGTGACCTCGAACAGCAGGGTCAGCAGCTTGGCCATGGAAATCTGGTCGGCGCGCCGCGAATGGATCGGCTCGCCAATGGCGCGGATCGCCTGCGCGAAATCGTCGACCGAATGATGGGCGGGCACATAGCCGGCCTCGAAATGCACCTCGGCCGTGCGCTTCCAGTCGCGCGTGATGAAGCCGTACAGGATTTCGGCGAGGAAGCGCCGTTCCTTCGGGCCGAGCCGGCCCATGATGCCGCAATCCACCGCCACCAGCCGGCCCTGCGGGTCGACGAAGAGATTGCCCGGATGCATGTCGGCATGGAAGAAGCCGTCGCGCAGCGCGTGGCGCAGGAAGGACTGCATCACCGTGCGCCCCAGCGCCGGCAGGTCGTGCCCGGCCGCCCTGAGCGCGTCCATGTCGTTGAGCTTGACGCCGTCGATCCACTCGGTGGTCAGCACCTCGCGGCCCGTGCGGTCCCAATCCACCGCCGGCACGCGGAAATCACTCTCGCCTTCGGTATTCTGCGCGAGTTCGGCCAGCGCGGAGGCTTCCAGACGCAGGTCCATCTCCATCGCCACCGAGCGCGCCAGCGTGTCGACGATGGCGACGAGCCGCAGCCGGCGGCCTTCCGGCGAGGCACGCTCGCCGAAATGGGCGGCGCGGTAGAAGGAGGACAGATCGATGCGGAAGCGGCGCTGCACGTCGGGACGCAGCACCTTGACCGCGACAGCGCGGCGCTCGCCATCGGTCTCCACCACCTCGCCCTTGTGCACCTGCGCGATCGAAGCGGCGGCGATGGCCGGGCCGAGCACGGCATAGGCCACGCTGGCGGGACGGCCGAGCGAGCGCTGGATCGCCTCCTCCGCCACCGGCATCGGGAAGGCGGGCATGCGATCCTGCAGCACTTCGAGGTCGCGGGCGAGCTTGGGGCCGACCACGTCCGGCCGGGTGGCGAGGAACTGGCCGAGCTTTACATAGGACGGGCCGAGCCGCGACAGGGCGGCCGAAAGCCGCGCGGCGCTGGAGGCCGGGCCGCGTCGCTCGATCAGGCGGGCGAGCGCGAACAGCGGCTCGGAACCCGGCGGCAGCGCGCCGGGATCGATGCGCGACAGCACGCCCTCGCGGGCCATGACATAGCCGGCGCGGGCAAGGCGAAGGAAATCTCCGAACGGGGTCGCCACGCCGGTCAGATCCGCACGGCGGAATGCAGGGCGACGATGCCCCCGGTCAGCGGCGTCCAGTCCACCCGCTTCAGCCCGGCCTCGCGCATGAGCTGGGCGAAGACTTCCGGGGCGGGAAAGCGGCGGATCGATTCGACGAGGTACTGGTAGGACTCGGCGTCGCCCGTGACCATCTTGCCCATGCCGGGGATCAGCTTGAACGAATAGGTGTCGTAGATGGCATCGAGGCCGGGCACGTCGACGCGGGAGAATTCCAGCACCAGACAGCGCCCGCCGGGCTTGAGCACCCGGCGCATCTCGGCGAGCGCCTTGTCCATGCGCGGCACGTTGCGGATGCCGAAGGCGATGGTCACGGCATCGAAGGAGCGGTCGGCGAAAGGCAGTTCTTCGGCATTGGCCTCGACGAACTCCACCCGATCGGCGAGCCCCTTGGCCGCGGCGCGCTCACGACCGACGCCGAGCATGCCGCCATTGATGTCGGCGACCGTGGCGCGGGTGCCGGCGCCGCCGGCCTCCACGGTGCGGAACGAGACGTCACCCGTGCCGCCGGCCACGTCCAGCAGCGCAAAGGGGCGCTCGCTCTTCGGAGGGCGGAGCTTCGAGACCAGCAGGTCCTTCCAGACGCGGTGAAGGCCGAGCGACATCAGGTCGTTCATCACGTCGTAGCGCTTGGCAACGGAGTGGAACACCTCGTCCACCATGCGCTGCTTCTGCGCGAGCGGCACGGTGCGGAAGCCGAAATGGGTGTCGGTGGGCGTACCCGCGCCGTCCGGCGTCACCTGGTCCGGCGTCATCTGGTCCGGGGCGGCGTCGTTCTTCGCCATCGTGCTCGCAGCCATGGTCCGCCCTCTCGATCGAAACGGCGCGGACCATAGCGGAGACGCCACCGCACTGCCAAGCCGGGAGACGGCGGAGCTGGCCCGCTTCGGTGACAGGCCGGCGCGCCGCGTGGGCGGGGATGTCAGATCACCTTCACCACGGTGCCGACGCCGACACGATTATAGAGGTCGATCACGTCCTGGTTGCGCATGCGGAAGCAGCCGGAGGACACCGCCTGCCCGATCGACTCCGGCTCGTTGGAGCCGTGGATGCGGTAGAGCGTGTCGCCGAGATAGAGCGCGCGGGCGCCGAGCGGGTTGTCCTCGCCGCCGGGCATATAGTTCGGCAAATCCGGCCGGCGCTGGATCATTTCCGACGGCGGGCGCCAGTCCGGCCATTCCGCCTTGCGGCTGATTCGCTGCGTGCCGGTCCAGCCGAAGCCCTCGCGACCGACGCCGATGCCGTAGCGCACCGCCGTGCCGTCGCCCTGGACGAGGTAGAGGAAACGCGCGCCGGTATCGACGATGATGGTGCCCCGCGCCTCGCTGGACGTGTAGCGCACCACCTTGCGATTATATTTCGGATCGACACCCTTGGCGCCCGTCGAGGGGCGATAGACCGGGAGCGGGGCGTCGTCCTCGTCATACTCGAAATCATCGGCCTCGACCGCGGCGACCTGCTCGACCGGCGGGCTCGTGTAGACGTCCGGCGCGGGAATGCCGCCGCCGCGGGTCTGGATGGTGATGTTGCCGCGCGGCACAGCGCCATAGACATTCGCCGCGGGTGCGGCGCGATAGGTGCCGCCGCTGCGATAGGTGCCGCCATAACCGCCGCCGACATCCATTGGCGGACGGGGCGCCGTCACGGTCGCGGGCGGGTAGACGTAATTGCCGCCGGGCTGCCAGCCACGGCCGGTCTCCTGCGCGGCGGCCCGACGCTGGGTGCCGCGCGGCGCGGACGCCACGCCCCGGCTGGAGAAGACGCCGTAATTGGAATCGGTGACGCCATAGACGCCCTGCGCGAGGGCCGGCGAGCCGGCAACGCCAAGCCCGATCGCAAGCACGAATCCAAGAGTCGTAATGCCAAGCGGCAACCTGACGAGGCGCCAGGCCCGGGCCACGACGCGGATCGACAGCGAATCAGAATGAGGCATGGCGGACGACACTCCGGCAGTGACGTTACATTAACCACAAGCTGCCCGCCTATGGTTAATTTACCGTTAGTGCCGGTACCGCAATCTGGTGCCGCCGCGAGGTTTCACGCGCCTCGGACGTCAGGAGGTGCAGCGCACGTAGACCATGGTGCCGTAGCGGCCGGAGACTTCCTTGTCGACCCATTTGAGCACCAGCACCTGCCCGTCGAAGCGCAGCACCTCGCGGTCGGTCTCGGCGCCGGCCGGCTCATCCGGCAGACCGATGAAGATCGGGCCGCCGGCGACCTGCTTCGACACTACTTCGGACGGCTGCGACTGGTCGGCCAGATACATCATGAAGCCGCCGGAGGTGCCGGGGCTGATCACGTAGGGCTGGCGGCAGCCCTGCCGGGCCTGCGCCTCGGTGCGCGTCGCGTCCTCCGGCCGGTGATAGGCGGCGAGCCCCCATTTGCCCTCGACCTGCGCCGGCTGGATCGGCGAGGTGAATTGCGGCATGGCAGGCTGCGGCGCCGGGGCCTGCGTGGAGGCGCAACCTGCCGCAAGGGCAGCCAAGACGCCGAGAGCCGACAGGCGCAGGGAACGGGAGAAGACGGTCATTGAGCACTCCGGTACGGGCAGATGCCGGGCGATGGGCGGATCGGCGCGCGCGAACCCGTGGAAACAGATTCGCATGCTGGCATAATGATTGAGCTTTACGCCAGATGGACGCGCGAACATAGTCCGCGCGCGCTCGGTAGTCGACGCGGGCCGGCCCGGTGGCCGGGAATTTATCGTGGTGCCCATGCATATCCGTCCAGCGACCGATGAGGACGGCGACGCCATCGCCGACCTGATCGAAACGGCCTTCGCCGAATATGATGGCTGCCTGTTCGATCGCGCCGCCGAATTTCCCGAGCTCGACGCCATCGCCAGCCATTTCGTCGCGCGCGGCGGCATCATCTGGGTCGCGGAACTGGACGGCGCGGTGGTGGGCTCGCTGGCGCTGTCCCCCAGCCGGGAAGCGGACGCCGCGCCCGGCACGCAGGAAATCACCAAGGTCTATGTGGCGCACGCCGCCCGCCGGCAGGGCATTGCGCGGGCGCTGTTCGAGACCGCGCGAACGGAGGCGATGGCGCGCGGCGCGCCGGAAATCCGGTTGTGGACCGACACCCGCTTTCTCGACGCGCATCGTTTCTATGAAACCTGCGGCTTCCGGCGGGGCGTGGGCGCGCGTGCGCTCCACGACATTTCCGCCACCTGGGAATATCCCTACGCCCTGGCGCTGGTCGCCGCGTCCGTATCGGAAAGCTGATCCGCCATGCCCGCCTTCGTTTCAAGCCCCGCCCTGGCGGCGGTGGCCGGCATCGGCCTGCTCTCGGTCATGGACGGGCTGATCAAACATGTCGCGGCCGATTTCGGCACCGGGCAATTGGTGGTGATGCGCTATGTGTTCGGCTCGCTGGTCGCGTTCATCGTCTTCCGGGCGATGCGCACCCGCTGGCCGGACTGGCGCACGGTCCGCCCCCATGCCTGGCGCTCGGTGGTGGTGGCGGCCACCGCCGTCTGCTTCTTCTACGCGCTCTCGGTACTGCCGCTGGCCGTGGTGCTGGCGCTGTCCTTCACCTCGCCGATCTTCATCGCGCTGTTCGCCGCGCTGCTGCTCGGCGAGCGGCCGGGTGGTGCCGTGCTGGCGGCCCTGACGCTGGGCGTGATCGGCGTCATCGTGGTGTTGTGGGACGAGCTCGCCCGGGCCAACGCCGGGGCAAACGGGCTCGGCATCGCCGCCGCCATCGGCTCGGCCGTCACCTATGCGCTGTCCATGGTGACGCTCAAGAGCCGGGCCGCGCGCGATCCCCTGCCAACCATCGTCCTGCTGCAGAACGCGCTGTCGGGGCTGCTGGTCGCCCCGCTCGGGCTCATGGGCTGGAGCACGCCCTCGGCGACGGAACTCGCCCTGTTCGCACTGATCGGGCTGCTCGGCACCGCCGGCCATCTGTGCATGGCCTGGGCTTATGGGCGCGCCGATGCCAGCCGGCTCGGCGTGCTGGAATATACCGCCTTCGTCTGGGCGGTCGCGATCGGCCTGTTCGCCTTTGGCGAGGTGCCCTCGGTGAGCACGCTCAGCGGGGCGGCGCTGATCGTCGGCGGCGCGCTGCTGGCCTCGCGCCACCCCGCCACGATCAAGGAGCCCGAGATCGAGATCGGGCCGTGACGCGGCTCGCAACGCCGGCCCCTTGGCGCCTTCGTCGCACCAACACGGGCGCGAAGTGGGTGGACGCGGCCTCGTCCCGCTATAGTTTAGCCCACACCGGCGACCCGATGCCGCCCGCCGCCCCGATACTCGCCCGCACCACGCTTACCTGCATAACGCGCGCCTTTGCGACGCTCGAATCCCAGCGGAGACCTGCCATGCGCCGATCCTTCCTCCCGCGCGGCCCCATCCTGCGGGCGGCTCTCGGCCCGCTGTGCGCGGTCGCGCTTGCCCTCGGCCTCCCGGTTACCGGCGCGCGGGCGGCCGAGCCGATCCGCATCGGCGAGATGAACAGCTACAAGGCGCAGCCCGCCTTCCTCGCGCCCTACCGCAAAGGGATGGAGCTGGCGGTGGATCAGATCAATGCCGCAGGCGGCATTGGCGGACGCCCGCTCGAACTCATCATCCGCGACGATGGCGGCAATCCCGGCGATGCCATCCGCGTCGCCGAGGAACTGATCACCCGCGAGAAGGTCGACGTGCTCGCCGGCACCTTCCTGTCCCATGTCGGGCTGGCGGTGGCGGGCTTCGCCGACAAGCGCAAGGTGTTCTTCCTCGCCGCCGAGCCGCTGACCGACAAGATCACCTGGTCCGACGGCAACCGCTACACCTTCCGCCTGCGACCCTCGACCTACATGCAGGTCGCGATGCTGATGCCGGCGGCGGTGGAGAAGAAGGCGAAGCGCTGGGCCATCGTCTATCCGAACTATGAATACGGCCAGTCCGCCGCCGCCACCTTCAAGGAGAAGCTGAAGGCGGCACAACCCGATGTCGAATTCGTCGCCGAGCAGGCCACCCCGCTCGGCAAGCTCGATGCCGGCCCGGTGGTGCAGGCGCTGGCGGACGCCAGGCCCGACGCGGTGTTCAACGTGCTGTTCGGGCCGGACCTCGCCAAATTCGTGCGTGAGATGAATGCCCGCGAGGCGCTGAAGGACACGTTCTTCGTCTCGCTGCTGTCGGGCGAGCCGGAATATCTCGACCCGCTGAAGGGCGAGGCGCCGGTCGGCTGGGTGGTGACCGGCTATCCCTGGTACGACATCCCGACGCCCGCGCATCAGGCCTTTCTCGATGCCTATCAGAAGGCGTATGGCGAGCCCCCGCGCCTTGGCTCGATCGTGGGTTACACCGCGATCACCTCTCTGGCCGCCGGGCTGAAGAAGGCCGGGAGCACCGATCCCGAAAAGCTGGTCGCCGCCTTCGAGGGGCTCGATGTGGTCGGCCCGTTCGGCCCGTTCCAGTACCGCGCCAGCGACCATCAGGCGACCATGGGCGCCTTTGTCGGCCCGATCGGCCTCAAGGACGGCATGGGCGTGATGCTCGATCCCGTCTATGTCGACGGGCTGAGCGTGCTGCCCTCCGACGACGAGGTGAAGAAACTGCGGCCGGCCGCGCGCTGAGCGGCGGCGCCTGCAATGGCCCTCGATGCACTGGTGTTCCAGGCGGTGAACGGACTGGCCTCGGCCTCGGGGCTCTTCCTCGTGGCCGCCGGCCTGTCGATCATCTTCGGTGTCACCCGCATCGTGAACATGGCGCATGGCTCGTTCTACATGTTCGGGCTCTACATCGCCGTCACGGTCGCCGACCGCCTGCCCTCCCCGTTCGATTTCTGGGGCGGGGTGCTGGTCGCGGTGGCGCTTACCGCGCTGATCGGCGCGCTGGTGGAGCTCGTGCTGCTGCGCCGGATCTACCGCGCGCCGGAGCTGTACCAGCTGCTCGCCACCTTCGCGCTGATGCTGGTGATGAACGACGCCGCGCTGTGGCTATGGGGGCCGGAAGACCAGCTCGGGCCCCGCGCGGCCGGGCTGACCGGCACCGTGGAACTGCTCGGCCGGCGCCTGCCGGACTATGACATTTTCCTCGCCCTCGCCGGCCCCGCCGTGCTGCTCGGCCTCAACCGTCTGCTCACGCGCAGCCGCTTCGGGCGGCTGATCCGCGCCGCGACGCAGGACCGCGAGATGGTCGCCGCTCTCGGCGTCAACGAGGCGGTGCTGTTCACCGCCGTGTTCGCACTGGGTGCCGGCATTGCGGGGCTGGGCGGCGCGCTGCAGATGCCGCGCGAGCCGGCCAGCCTGACGCTGGACCTCGCCGTGCTGGGCGACGCCTTCGTCGTCGTGGTGATCGGCGGCATGGGCTCGATACGCGGCGCCTATGTCGCCGCCGTGATCGTCGCGCAGGTCAAGGCGCTGTGCATCGCGCTCGGGACCGTGGAACTGGGCGGTCTCGCCTTCAACATGTCGAAGCTCACACTTGTCGCCGAATTCCTGGTGATGGCGCTGGTTCTCGTGGTGCGCCCGCACGGCCTGTTCGGGCGCCCCGCCCCGGCGACGCGAATCCACGCCTCCGCCGTCGAGGCGCCGCTTGTCCCGCTGGGTCCGGGCGGGCGCGGCGCCGCGCTGGCCGCCATCGCGCTGTTCGCCGCCATGCCTCTGATCGGCGACAGTTTCGCCTATGCGCCGGTGCTGGCGCAGGACGTGCTGATCGCGGTGCTGTTCGCCGCCTCGCTGCATTTCATCATGGGGCCGGGCGGCATGGCCTCGTTCGGCCACGCCGCCTATTTCGGGCTCGGGGCCTATGGCGCGGCCTATGCCTTCCTCACTCTCGGCGTTTCGACGCCGGCGGCGCTGGTGCTGGGCCCGGCCATTGCCGGCCTCGGCGCGGTGGTGTTCGGCTGGTTCAGCGTGCGGCTGGAGGGCGTGTATTTCGCCATGCTGACACTCGCCTTCGCGCAGATCGTCTGGTCGATCGTGTTCCAGTGGGAGGAGGTCACCGGCGGTTCCAACGGCCTGTTCGGTGTGTGGCCGGAGGGCGTGCTGGAAAGCCCGACGGGGTTCTATCTCGCCTCCTTCGCGCTGGTCCTCGCCGGTGTACTGGTGCTGCGCCGCCTCGCCTTCTCGCCCTTCGGCCACGCGCTGCGGGCGGCGCGCGATTCCGCGCTGCGGGCGCAGGCCAGCGGCATCGACATTGCCCGCGTGCGCTGGCTCGCCTTCATCATCGCCGGCACGCTGTGCGGGCTGGCCGGCACGCTGTTCGCCTTCGCCAAGGGCTCGATCTCGCCGGAAGCGATCTCGGTAGGGCGCTCGATCGACGCGCTGGTTATGGTGCTGCTCGGCGGGGTGCAGAGCCTTCTTGGCCCCCTGTTCGGAGCGAGCGCCTTCACCCTGCTGCAGGACACGGTGATGCGAGAGACCGCCTATTGGCGCGCACTGCTCGGCGCGCTGATGATCGCGGTCGTGCTGCTGTTCCCCGGCGGCATTGCGGGCGGGCTGAGCGACATCGCGGCCCGGCTGCGGCGCGCGGCGGGGCGGCCATGATCGCGCCGGTGCTTCAGGTCGAGCAGCTCGCCAAGTCCTATGGCGGCGTGCGCGCGCTCGACGGGGTGAGCTTCGATATCCGGCCCGGCGAATTGCTGGCGCTGATCGGCCCGAACGGGGCGGGCAAATCCACCTGCTTCAACATCGTGAACGGCCAGCTCCGCCCCGATGCCGGCACGGTTCGCATTCTCGGACGCGACGCCACCGGCCTGCCGCCGCGCGCCATCGCCCGGCTCGGCGTCGGGCGCACCTTCCAGATCGCCGCCGTGTTCGGCTCGATGACCGTGGTGGAGAATGTGCAGATCGCCTGGCTCGCCGCGCATCGCACGGTGTTCGCCTTCTGGAACCCACTGGCGAACCGCCACCGCGCCGAGGCGCTGGAACTTCTGGAACAGACCGGCATGGCCGAGCTGGCCGACCGCCCGGCCGCCTCGCTCGCCTATGGCGACGTGAAGCGGCTGGAGCTGGCCGTGGCACTGGCCGGCAACCCGAAGCTGCTGCTGATGGACGAGCCCACCGCCGGCATGAGCACGGCCGAACGCGGGGCGCTGATCGCGCTGGTGAAGGCACTCACCACCGAGCGCGGGCTCGCCGTGCTGTTCACCGAGCATTCGATGGACGTGGTGTTCGGCCATGCCGACCGGGTGATCGTGCTCGCCCGTGGCCGGCTGATCGCCGATGGCAGCGTCGACGCGGTGCGCGCCGACCCCAAGGTGCGCGAGGTCTATCTCGGCAGCGGACTGGCAAGCGGAGAGCGGCGATGAGCGAGACGCCCCGGCTGGAAATCGAGGCGCTCGACGCCTGGTATGGTGCGGCGCGCATCCTGTTCGGTGTCTCGCTCCATGTCGGGCGCGGCGAAGCGGTGGCGCTGATCGGGCGCAACGGGGCCGGCAAATCCACCACCATGAAGGCGGTGATGGGGCTTGTGACGCGTCGCGCCGCGCGTCTCGATGTCGAGGGTCGCGACCTGCGCGCGCTGCCGACCTACGAGATCGCCCGTCATGGAGTCGGCTACGTACCGGAGGACCGGCGCATTTTCACCGAGCTTACCGTTGCCGAAAATCTCGATATCGGCCGGCGCCCCCGCCCCGCCGGCACCGCACCGGACCTGCCGGACTGGACACCGCAGGCCCTGTTCGCGCTGTTTCCCAATCTTGCGGAGATGCAGGACAGGCCCGGCGGCGCCATGTCCGGCGGCGAGCAGCAGATGCTCGCCATTGCCCGCACGCTGGTCGGCCAACCACGTCTCCTGCTGCTGGACGAGCCGTCCGAAGGCGTGGCGCCGGTGATTGTCGACCAGATGATTCATGCCTTGCACACGCTCAAGCGCGCCGGCCTCTCGATGCTGATCGCGGAACAGAACCTCGACCTGTGCCGTTCTCTCTGCGACCGGGCCTATGTGATCGAGCAAGGCGAGCTTCGCTGGCACGGCGCGATGGCGGAGCTGGAGGAGGAAGCTTTGTTCGGCCGTGTGGCGCCGACGAATGGTATTATGTGAAGTTGTATCCAAATCAGCTATTTGCGAGCCGGCTCAGTTATGATCTGTTGGCGGCAGATAATGCGGGGGCATTGGAATGGTGGCTGACCGCCCTCCGGATGATGACGGCACCGGGATGGACACACCCCCACCCTATCGGCTCAGCGAGCAGGTGGGGTTCCTCATGCGCGTCGCCAATCAACGCCATACCGCCCTGTTCGCCGAACGGATGATCGAAGGCCTCACCCCGCCGCAATTCGCCACGCTGGCCAAGCTGCGCGAGATCGGGCCGTGCTCGCAGAACCGGCTCGGGCGGCTGATCTTCCTCGATGCCGCGACCATCAAGGGCGTGGTCGATCGTCTGAGCGGCCGCGGCTTCGTGATCACCGCCGACGATCCCAACGACCGGCGCCGGCGCGCGGTGGGGCTCACCACACGCGGCCACTCCGTTGCCGACGCCGCGATCGAGGTGGCGCGCGATATCAGCGAGGCGACGCTGGAAAAGCTCAGCCCGCGCGAGAAGAAGCAGGTGGTGGATCTGCTGCGCAAGCTCGGCTGAACGTCGTGCCCGGAGAGCCGCCCGATAGGCACGTACTTTAGCCGCGCGGGGCGAAGGGCGCGAGGATGCCGGCATAAGGCTTGGGGCGCGGGGCGGCGTAGGCGCCGGACTTCGATGTCGCCAACCCGATCCGCGCCAGCCCTTCCGCCAGCATCACCGCGCTCACCACCCCGTCGATCACCGGCACGCCGTGCTCCTCGCCGAGCGAGCGGGCGAGGTCCGCCATGCCGGCACAGCCGAGCACGACCGCCTCCGCGCGATCCCGTGCCACCGCCTCGGCGATTTCGGCGGAGATGCGGGCGCGGGCGTTGGAGCCCGGATCCTCCAGCTCCAGCACCGCGACATCGGAGGCCCGGACCGCGCAGCAGCGCCGGGCAAGCCCGTAGCGCTCCAGATTGGCCTCGATCACCGGCACCGACCGCTGCAGCGTCGTCACCACCGCGAAGCGATGGGCAATCAGGCTCGCCATGTGAAAGCCGGCCTCGCCGATACCGACCACCGGCGCCCGGCTCAGTGCCCGCGCGGCATCGAGCCCGGTGTCGTCGAAACAGGCGATGATATGGGCATCGACCCCGCCTTCCGTGGCATCGGCCCGCGCGATGGCGTCAAGCAGGCCCGGCAAGGCGAGTGCGTCGTCAAAAAAGCCCTCGATCGAGGCCGGCCCCATGGTGGAGGTCGCCTCGATGATGCGGGTGTCCCCGCCCGCCACCAGCCGCGCGGCGGCGGCGATCTTGTCGGTCATCGAGACGGTGGTGTTCGGATTGACGAGATGGATGCGCAAGGACGTTCCCGGAACCGCTGGAGAAGGAAATGCCACGCCGTTCTAGCATGCGGCCGGCGCGCGGGCAGCGGCCTGTCATCATTCGCCGGCCAGCAGGCGCTCCACCGCGGCAAGGCTCGCCCCGGCCTCAACCTCCTCGCGCAGCCTCACCCCTCCCGCCCCGCCGGGAACCAGCAGGGCGGCCAGCCGATCCGCCACCGCGCCCATACGCCCGGCTCGCAGCCCGAGCGTGGCCAGGAACTGGGTTCCGACCCGCAGCGCCGAGCGGCCGGGGCGGGTGATGTCTGAGGCGGTGCCGACAAGGATGCCAAGCGTCTCCAGCCGGTCGATCAGCGCCCGCGGGGCGGCATCC
The DNA here is from genome assembly GCF_022601675.1 of Ancylobacter gelatini. Lineage (GTDB taxonomy): Bacteria > Pseudomonadota > Alphaproteobacteria > Rhizobiales > Xanthobacteraceae > Ancylobacter > Ancylobacter gelatini. The sequence continues at coordinate 131,087 of NZ_JAKVIL010000010.1, forward strand.
GGCGCGATCGGCATCAGGAACTGGTGAGTGAACTCCTGCTCCGGCGCGATCACCGGCAGGCCGCGCGCCCGGCAGGCGCTTGCCAGCGCGGCAGTGTTTTCCGTGACCGAGCGCGCGTAATCCGCCCCGCCGGCACGGATTTCCGCAAGCGTCGCCAGCAGCGCAGGCAGCATGGCCGCGTTGTAATTGGCAAGGAAGCGCGCATCGAGCAGCGCCGCGAGCCGGGCACCATCGGCGGCATCACGCCCTAGAACCAGCCCCTGCGGCAGGCCGGGAATGGTCTTGTAGGTGGAGGTCACCATCACGTCGACGCCGGCCGCCAGCGGATTGGGATAGGTGCCGCCGGCGATCAGCCCGGCGACATGGGAGGCGTCGAAGATCGTGGTGGCGCCCACCTCCCGCGCGGCCGCGACCACAGGCCCGATCTCGTCGGGGCGAAGCATCACGCTGCGGCCGAGCATGACGAGGCGCGGGCGACGCGCGCGCACCAGCGCCGCCGCCTCCGGCGCATCGAGGGCCAGCGCCGCGGCATCGAACGGCAGTTCCTCGCAGGCGAGGCCGGCGAGAGCCGGCGTGCCGCCGCCGCGCTGGCTCAGATGCCCGCCATGAGCGGCAGCGGGCGCGAGCATCAGGTCGCCCGGCGCGGCGAAGGCATGGAACACGGCAAGGTTCGCGAGCGTCGCGCTCGGCAGGCGCGGCTCGGCCCAGCCCGCGCCGAACACGGCGCAGGCCGCCTCGCGGACCGCGACCTCGACGCGCGAGACGATCTGCGTGCCCGGCTGCTCCTTGTCAAAGCTCGGCCCCATGGAGGGCATCGCCCCGAGCCCCGGCGCATAGGCGGCGCGCACCGTCTCCGATGGCAGATTGGCGCCGGCATAAAGCACCAGCCGGCGGCGGCGCAGCCGGTCCTCATGGGCGCGGGCCTCATCGAGAAGAGCGGTATTGCCGGATGACTCCGGCGGCGCGATCCTGTTCATACGTTCTCTTTGCCCGATTCGCGGGGCGGCCGGCCATCGGCAATGGCGCCGGGCCGCGCGATGATTATATGGCGCTATCATGAGCACGCACCCCACCTCCGCCTCCCGCCCCACCTCCCGCCCGTCGATGTTCTCCTCCGAGGAGGTCGAGCGTTATGCCCGCCATCTCGTGCTCGGCGAGGTCGGCGGGCCGGGCCAGCAGAAGCTGAAAAAGGCCAGCGTGCTGGTGGTGGGGGCCGGCGGTCTCGGCGCTCCCGCCCTGCTCTACCTGGCCGCGGCGGGCGTGGGACGGCTGGTAGTGGTCGACGACGACGTGGTGTCGCTTTCCAACCTGCAGCGGCAGGTGATCCACGCGACGCCCGATATCGGCAAGCCGAAGATCCAGAGCGCGGGCGAGGCGGTGAACCGGCTGAACCCGCATGTCGATTTCGTCGGGGTCGATTCGCGGCTCGACGCCGACAATGCGATGGGGCTGATCGGCGACGTCGACGTGGTGATCGACGGCTCCGACAATTTCGCGACGCGCTATCTGGTGGCGGATGCCTGCGCGCTGGCCGGCAAGCCGCTGGTGACGGCCGCGCTCGGCCGCTTCGACGCCACGGTGACGACGCTGCGCCCGCACGAGACCGCGCCGGACGGCACACCCAACCCGACCTATCGCTGCCTGTTCCCGGACGCCCCGCCGCCCGGCACGGTGCCGAGCTGTGCGGAGGCCGGCATTCTCGGCGCGCTGGCCGGCACCGCCGGCTCGCTGGTAGCGCTGGAAGCGATCCGCGCTATCACCGGCTTCGGCGAGGGGCTGGTCGGGCGGCTCTTGATGATCGACACCCTGACCATGCGCTTCGAGACGCTGAACTATGGATGGGACCCGGACAACCCGCTGACCGGGACACATCCGACCATCACCGACCTCTCGCACCACCGGCGCTGAGGCGGCCCTCACAACATCGAGGGCAGCACGCGGTCGGGCGGGCGGTGACCATCCATGAAGGCGCGGATGTTCACGATCACCTTCTCGCCGGTGTCGACGCGCGCTTCCACCGTGGCCGAGCCCATATGCGGCAGCAGCACCACCTTGCCGGCGCGCGCGAGGCGCAGCAGGCGCGGGCTCACCGCCGGCTCGCGCTCGAACACGTCGAGACCCGCGCCCGCCAGTTCTCCGGTCTCGATCATCCGGATCAGCGCGCTCTCGTCGATCACCTCGCCACGCGCGGTGTTGACGATATAGGCGTCGCGCCGCACCAGCTTCAGCCGGCGCGCCGAGAGCAGGTGGAAGGTGGCCGGGGTGTGCGGGCAGTTCACGGAGAGGATATCCATGCGCGCCAGCATCTGGTCGAGGCTGTCCCAATAGGTCGCCTCCAGCTCCTCCTCGATATGGGAGGGCAGCGGGTGGCGGTTGTGGTAGTGAATCTGCAGACCGAAGGCGCGGGCGCGGCGGGCGACCGCCTGGCCGATGCGGCCCATGCCGATGATGCCGAGCCGCTTGCCCCAGATGCGGTGGCCGAGCATCCAGGTCGGCGACCAGCCGGGCCACACGCCATCTTCCTGGATGATGATCGCAGCGCCTTCGGTAAGGCGGCGGGGCACGGCGAGAATCAGCGCCATGGTCATGTCCGCCGTATCCTCGGTGAGGACGCCGGGCGTGTTGGTGATGGTGATGCCGCGCGCGCTGGCGGCGGCCACGTCGATATGGTCGACGCCATTACCGAAATTGGCGATCAGCTTGAGATTGGGCCCGGCACCGGCCAGTACCTCGGCGTCGATGCGGTCGCAGATCGCCGGCACCAGCACGTCGGCCATGCCGGCCGCCTCCGCGAGCTGTGCCTGGGTGAGCGGCTTGTCCTCGACATTGAGCCGGGCGTCGAACAATTCGCGCATCCGGGTCTCGATCTTGTCCGGCAGCTTGCGCGTGACCACCACCAGCGGTTTTTTGCGAGCCATGCTGATCCCCCGTGAGAATTCGGAATCCCTGTGTGAATCGCAAGCCGCGATCAAGGTCCCGTTAACGCTGAGGGCACACAATCGCGCGCAACCGGGCGACGCGTTCATTAGCAGACAGGCCGGCGTAACACAAAAATGCACCGGTTTGCGGTGCACGCGTCCGTCGACACATGGCGGGAGGGGCGCGGCACGGCATCCGGCCCGCACCGGGCGGCAATAGGTGAATCGAACGATGCAAAGCATAGGGCTTCGGAACGGGGCGAAGCTTCGGAAGGTGACGGACCGGGTATGGCTCGCCGCGCTGGCGCTGGCGGGCGGCCTGCTGGGCGGCGCGCTGATCGCTCCGCCCGCCACCCACGCGCAGGAAGCGGCTGTGGGCCGCACATCGGGCCTGCCGGTGCCCCGCTTCCTGTCGCTGAAGGCCGACAAGACCAATGTCCGCTCCGGCCCGACCAAGGACCATGCGGTGGCGTGGGTGTTCACCCGCGCCGGCCTGCCGGTGGAGGTGACCGCCGAATTCGAGACCTGGCGGCGCATCCGCGACGCGGACGGGGCGGAAGGCTGGGTCTACCATTCCATGCTGTCCGGGCGGCGCACCGCGCTGGTCGGCCCCTGGCTGAAGGACGGCCCGACGCCGCTTTACGCCAATCCAGACGCCGATTCAGCGGTCCGGGCGCGGCTCGAACCCGGCGTGCTGGGCAAGCTCGACAAATGCGACGGCAAATGGTGCCACTTCTTCGACAACGGCTTCGACGGCTTCATCGAGCAGGAAAAGCTCTGGGGCGTTTATCCGGGCGAGAAGCTGGAGTGAGGTGAGGGCTGGGCGCGGCAATGGCATCACGCCGCAGCCTGAAGCTGCGGCGTCTCACGGTAGACTAGGATCAGTGCACGAGTAGCCGCGCACAGACCGAGGAACGGTCGTGAACCGCGAAAGTTGGCGGTAGCGCTGATGCCACCGCGTCGACGAAAAGCCTATGCTCGGATGATTGATCAGGCCGAAGACCCGATAGCCATCATCATAATAAGCATAGCTCCAATGGTTCCCAGCAAAGCCCGGCAGACCCGGAATCAAGCAGTTCCAGAGTCGTTTTCCGCAGCACAGCACGATCTCCGGATGATAAGTCCCGAGCACGGACTGGAGAGGCTCCCGCCCGGCAAGAAAACTCTCATGCGTGGGGCACCGCGATTGACCGCCCTCACTCTGCCGACGGCTGTCGACCATGTCAGGCACATAATTATAGAAGAGCGTCGCGCGCCAGAAGTTTTCGATTTCCGTTCTTGATAAGGTGTACTTCTTAACGCCGGTCACGGTTTGAAGTACGTTCGTGAAAAATCGATAATTGCCGTTTATCGTCAGGCTGCGAACGGTCCCCTCCGTAAATCGCTCTTTGTTGATATGGTCGAATGACGGTCCATCGTCGTGATGAGACTCGCCCAGCACCATCAGCCTCAGGCCGCTCAGACAGTTATCACTTCGGCCAAAATCGCTTGTAACCCACGGCTGAAACACCTCACCCACCTTATCGATTGGCTGCCAGCGACAGGCAATCGGGATGCCGAGGACCCGTAAATTTTGGCGTCCGATCATGGCTCCCCACAAGAACCTTACGGACACGGCCAATCCAGCCGTCGGACAAAGAAATTTTTCACTCTGCGCATAACAAAAAAGGCCAGTCACCAAGACCGGCCTTTCTGAAAAATCAAACGCCCGAACGTACGCCGCGCCTCACGCCCGGCGCTTGGGGCGCAGGCGGACCACCACGTCGATGCGGGCGATCTCATAACCTTCCGGCGCCTCGGGGACGCGCTCGACCTCGACTTCCGCGCTGGGAATGTCGACGAGGTTGTTCTCGCCTTCCAGGAAGAAGTGGTGGTGGTCGGTGGGGTTGGTGTCGAAATAGGTCTTGGAACCGTCGACCGCCAGTTCGCGCAGCAGGCCGGCCTCGGTGAACTGGTGCAGGGTGTTGTAGACCGTGGCCAGCGACACCGGGAAGCGCGCCTTGATCGCCTCTTCGTGCAGGATTTCCGCCGAGACGTGGCGGTCGCCCTTGGCGAACAGCAGCCAGCCGAGCGCGAGGCGCTGGCGGGTGGGGCGCAGGCCGACGTCGCGCAGCATATGGCGCACATCATGGAACGGGCAGCCGGTGCGGCCATTGCCCGCGCCATCGCGCAGCCGTGCGACCGGAAGCACCGCATCCCCGTCGTCGACCACGACACGGGAAACGGCAACAGGGTGGGGACGAAGGCCTTCGCTCATCTTTCGTTCCGACATACCGTCAATCCGCGCTCCATCGCCGCCAGATGCGGGGCAAGAGAGCGCCGATATTCATTCGATGATCGTGCCCGTGGCGGAAACCACCGCAGGCACACGGATTTTTCAACAGGGATTATACCCGCACCCTGTCGCCTCCGGCAATATAGCCGCAAATGATAGTAATTATTCCAAACTAGCCCTGCCACCGGCGGTGTCTGTTTATGTCGTCATTGGCCCGTCGCGAATCCCGGGTGCGCCACGCAGGCGACTTTGAGGGCGAGTGCCCCTGTGTTAGGAAGCGCCCATCAGGCGGGTCGGGAGGCCCGTCGTGGCGCGACATGACAATTTTGGGTGACAAGAAGACGATGGGCGAGCGGCAGACAAGCTTCAGCTACGACGAACTGCTCGCATGCGGGCGTGGAGAGCTTTTCGGCGAGGGCAACGCGCAGCTCCCGCTGCCGCCCATGCTGATGTTCGACCGCATCACCGAAATTTCGGAGACCGGCGGAGCCAATGGCAAGGGCTTCATCCGTGCCGAGCTCGACGTCAATCCGGACCTCTGGTTCTTCGCCTGCCACTTTAAGGGCGATCCGGTGATGCCCGGCTGCCTGGGTCTCGACGCGATGTGGCAGCTCGTCGGCTTCTATCTCGGCTGGCTCGGCTCGTCCGGCCGCGGCCGCGCGCTGGCGACAGGCGAGGTGAAGTTCACCGGCCAGGTGCTGCCCACCGTCAAGAAGGTGGTGTACGGCATCGACTTCAAGCGCGTCATGCGCTCCAAGCTGGTGCTCGGCATTGCCGATGGCTGGCTTGAAGCCGATGGCGAGGTGATCTACCGCGCCAGCGATCTCAAGGTCGGCCTGTTCCAGACCTGAGCCTTATCGCCCGCGCGTCCGAAACGGCGCGGGCCAGCAACCCTCTTGCGCGAGGGGGCGGACAGCGCCATCTCGCGGGCTCCGAGCAGTCTCAAGGAAGGATCAGCCTATGCGCCGCGTGGTCGTGACCGGTATGGGCATCGTCTCGTCGATCGGCAATTCCACTCAGGAAGTGCTGGCCTCGCTGCGCGAGGGCAAGAGCGGCATCACCCGCGCGCAGAGCTATGTCGACCTCGGCTTCCGCAGCCAGGTCCATGGCGCGCCCGATCTCGATGCCAGCACGATCGTCGACCGCCGCGCCATGCGCTTCCACGGCGGCGGCACTGCCTGGAACCATGTCGCCATGGACCAGGCGATCCGCGACGCCGGGCTTGAGGAGAACGAGGTTTCCAACGAGCGCACCGGCCTCGTCATGGGCTCGGGCGGTTCCTCCACCCGCACCATCGTCGAAGCCGCCGACATTACCCGTAAGAATTCCAGCCCCAAGCGCGTCGGCCCGTTCGCCGTGCCCAAGGCCATGGGCTCCACCGCCTCGGCGACGCTCTCCACCTGGTTCAAGATCAAGGGCGCGAGCTATTCGATCTCGGCGGCCTGCGCCACGACCAATATCTGCATCGGCAACGCCGCCGAGCAGATCATGTATGGCAAGCAGGACATCATGTTCGCCGGCGGCTGCGAGGATCTCGACTGGACCCTCTCCGACCTGTTCGATGCCATGGGCGCCATGTCCTCCGACTATAATGACCGCCCGGCTGTCGCGTCGCGCCCCTATGACAAGAACCGCGACGGCTTCGTCATTTCCGGCGGCGCCGGCGTGCTGGTTCTGGAAGAGCTGGAGCATGCCAAGGCGCGCGGTGCGCGCATCTACGCCGAAATCGTGGGCTATGGCGCCTCCTCGGATGGCGCCGACATGGTGGCCCCTTCCGGCGAGGGCGCCGCGCGCGCCATGAAGCTCGCGCTCAACGGGGTGAAGGGCGGTATCGACTATATCAACCCGCACGCCACCTCGACGCCGATCGGCGACCTCAAGGAAATCGAGGCGATCCGCGCCGTGTTCGGCGATACCTGCCCGCCGATTTCCGCCACCAAGTCGCTCACCGGCCATTCGCAGGGCGCGACCGGCGTGCACGAGGCGGTCTACTCGATCCTGATGATGCAGAACGGCTTCATTGCCGCCAGCGCCCATATCGACGAGATCGACCCCGCCTTCGCCGACATGCCGATCGCCCGCGAGCGGATCGACAATGTGAAGCTCGGCCGCGTCCTGTCCAACGGATTCGGATTCGGCGGTACCAACGCGGTGCTCGTCCTCCAGCATCCCGACGCCGCCTGAACCCACCGTCGCGCCACCGCGCTTAAGGAGTGCAGATAATGGGCCTCATGCAGGGCAAGCGCGGACTCGTGATGGGTGTCGCCAATGATCACTCCATCGCCTGGGGCATCGCCAAGGCGCTGGCGGCACAGGGCGCGGAACTCGCCTTCACCTATCAGGGAGAGGCGCTGGGCCGCCGCGTGAAGCCGCTCGCCCAGTCGCTCGGCAGCGACCTGATGCTGCCCTGCGACGTCGAGGATATCGAATCGGTGGACGGCGCGTTCGCGGCACTGGCCGAGAAATGGGGCAGCATCGACTTCCTGGTCCACGCCATCGGCTTCTCCGACAAGAACGAACTGAAGGGCCGCTACGCAGACACCACGCGGGCGAACTTCACCCGCACCATGGTCATCTCGTGCTTCTCCTTCACCGAGATCGCCAAGCGCGCGGCGGCGATCATGCCCAAGGGCGGCTCGATCATCACGCTCACCTATGGCGGCGCGACCCGGGTGATGCCGAACTATAATGTGATGGGCGTCGCCAAGGCCGCGCTGGAAGCGAGCGTGCGCTACCTCGCCGCCGATTACGGCCCGCAGGGCGTGCGGGTGAACGCGGTCTCCGCCGGCCCGGTGCGCACGCTGGCGGGCGCGGGCATCGCCGATGCCCGGCTGATGTTCAACTACCAGAAGCGCAACGCCCCGCTGCGGCGCACCGTCTCGATCGAGGAAGTGGGCGGCGCCAGCCTCTATCTGCTGTCCGACCTGTCGAGCGGGGTCACCGGCGAGGTGCACTTCGTCGATTCCGGCTACAACATCATGTCGATGCCGAACACCGACACGCTCAAGGCCATGGAAGAGGCCGAGGCCAAGGTGGAAGCCGCCGGCGGGGACGTCGCCGCGGAGTGATCGGCAGCGGAACGCTCCGCCGCCGGCACGACCTCAATATTTGGCGGCGAGTGCGATCCGGTAGGGATGCGCGGGATAGACGCCCAGGATCCGCAGCTCCTTGGAGAAGAAGGCCAGTTCCTCCAGTGCCAGCTTGAGCGAGCGATCGTCGGGATGGCCGACGACATCGGCATAGAACTGGGTGGCGAAGAACTCGCCGTCGAGCTGGTAGGATTCCAGCTTGGTCATGTTCACGCCATTGGTGGCGAAGCCGCCCAGCGCCTTATAGAGCGCGGCAGGGACGTTCTTCACCCGGAACACGAAGGTGGTCACGGTGGTGCCGCTCTCGGCCGCCGCCCACTCCGCCTCGCGCGACAGGATGATGAAGCGCGTGGTGTTGTGCGCCTCGTCCTCGATGTTCTCGGCGATGATGTCGAGCCCGTAGATCTCGGCGGCGAGGCGCGAGGCGATCGCCGCCTGCGTCAGGTCGCCCGCCTCGGCGATCTTGCGCGCCGCGCCGGCGGTATCGGCGCCGACCACCGCCTTGAGGCCAAGCTTGCGGATGATATTGCGGCACTGGCCGAGTGCCATGACATGGCTCTCCACCGTCTGCACCGTGGCGAGCGAGGCGCCCGGCACCGCCATCAGCTGGTGCGACAGCGGCAGGAAGAACTCACCGATGATGTTGAGCCCCGAGGTCGGCATCAGATGGTGGATATCCGCCACCCGGCCGGCGACCGAGTTCTCGATCGGGATCATGCCGAGGTCGGCCTCGCCGTTCTGCAGGGCGAAGAACGCATCCTCGAAGGTGGCGCACGGCACCGCCTCGAACTCCGGAAACACCTCGCGGCAGGCGATGTGCGAATTCGCTCCGGGCTCGCCCTGGAACACGATGGTGCGGCGCGTGGTCATGTCGGTACTGTCCGTCAGTTCTTCGCTTCGAGCGCGAGGAGTTCCCGCGCCTTGATCAGGTCTTCCGGCGTGTCGACGCCGAGCGGTACGGTGTCGACCACCGCGACGTCGATGCGCATGCCCGCCTCCAGCGCGCGGAGCTGCTCCAGCTTCTCGCGGGTCTCCAGCGCGGAGGGCGGCAGGCTCACGAAGCGCTCCAGCGCCGCGCGGCGATAGGCATAGAGGCCGATATGGTGGAACAGCGCGCCATCGCCGTAAGGGGCGGTGGCGCGGGTGAAATAGAGCGCGCGCAGGCGGGTGGCCGAGAGCGGGCTGCCGACCGCCTTCACCACGTTCGGATTGGTGCGCTCGGGGGCGTGGATGATCTGCGCGGCGAGCGTGCCGATGTCGACCGCCGGCTCGTCCAGCAGGTCGACCGCGGCGCGAATCAGCGCGGGATCGATGGTCGGCAGGTCGCCCTGGACGTTCACCACATGCCGCGCGCGGCCCTGCGGATCGACATGGCCCAGCGCCTCGAAGATGCGGTCCGAGCCGGAGGCATGGTCGGCGCGGGTCATCACCACGTCGAAACCGGCGGATTTGACCGCGGCGCGCACATCCTCGTCGTCGGTCGCGACCACGACATGGCCGATATCGGCCGCGGCCGAACGCCGCGCCACCTCGACGATCATCGGCCGCCCGCCGACATCCGCCAGCGGCTTGCCGGGCAGCCGCGTCGACGCCATGCGTGCCGGAATGAGTACAAGTGTGTCCATGACGGACTTTTGCCTGCCTTACCGTGGAGTTGGGCCGATCGCTGCGCCCGCGAAACAGTGGCGAAACGTAGCAATCGCGGGGCGCTTATACGGGTTGCACGCCAACCGTCAAAATGATTAGTTCCCGCCCGCCATTGGCGGCCGGGCGATGTGGCTGCTACATTGTGCGGGGTGCCGCGGGCCAGCCGGATGGTCCGCGATACCGGGTGAGGGAGCCGATATTTCATGAACAGCTTCGAGCTGAACAAGATTGCTGGGGCGGTGCTGGGCGTATTGACGTTCACGCTGGCCCTGAACGTGTTTTCGGGACTGCTGTTCACGTCGCACGCGCCTGAGACACCCGGCTTCGTCATCGACGTGCCGGAAGCCGGCGCCGGCGCCGCCCAGGCGGCCGCCCCGGCCGAGGTGCCGCTGCCGGAACTTCTCGCCGCGGCCAACGTCGAGAAGGGCGCCGCCGTCGCCAAGAAGTGCGCCGCGTGCCACAATTTCGTGGAAGGCGCCGGTGCCAAGGTCGGGCCGGACCTCTACGGCATCGTCAACCGCCCCTTCGCCAGCGCGGAAGGCTTCGCCTATTCCGCCGCGATGAAGGCCCATGGTGGCACCTGGACCTTCGAAGAGCTCAACGCCTTCATCAAGAACCCGAAGGCCGACATTCCCGGCACCGCCATGGGCTTCGCCGGCCTGGCCAAGGACACCGAGCGCGCCGACCTGCTGGTCTATCTCAACTCGCTGTCGCACAGCCCGGCACCGCTTCCGGCGGCAGCCCCCGCCGAGGCCACCCCGACCGCCGCGCCCGCTGGCGAGGCGCCCGCGGCTCCGGCTCCGGAAGCGCCCGCGGCGCCTGCTCCCGAAGCACCGGCCGCCCCGGCTCCGGAAGCTCCGGCGACGCCCGCTCCCGCGGAACCGGCTCCGGCGGCGCCTGCCGCTCCCTGAGCCTCACCAGGCGGCGCTGCCCCTGCGTCATTCACGATCACGTCAGGCCGGCCGCACTTTTGTGCGCCGGCCTTATTCTTTTCCGAACGCTGCCGTTCATACTGGCCGGTAACACGCTGCGTTCACGCGGCCGGACGACCTGCCGTCGAACGACCCGCCGTGATAGCGGCCAAAACGCCACGCCGAAGGAAAAGTGCCGCATGAGCCTCCGCCCGCGCCGACTGCCCACCGCTCTGCTCATTGATCCGCCCGCCACCGCCCGACGTCGCACGGCGCTGCTCAGCACGGCGCTGCTCGGCCTCGCCTTGCTGGCCCCGCCCGCCTTCGCGCAGGAGACGCCCGCGCCGGAAGCGGCGCCGCAATGGCGCCATGGCGTCTCGCTGATGGGCGAGCCGAAATACCCGGCCGACTTCAAGCATTTCGACTACGTGAATCCGAACGCGCCCAAGGAAGGGCTGGTGCGGCTCTCCGCCAGCGGCACCTTCGATTCGCTCAACGACATCATCACGCGCGGCACCCCGGCGGCCGGCCTGCAGCTGATATACGACACGCTGATGGCCCCGGCCGGCGACGAGGTGGCGACCGAATACGGCCTGCTGGCGGAAGCGGTGAGCTATCCGGCGGACTTCTCTTCCGTCACCTATCGCCTGCGCCCGGAGGCCAAATGGCATGACGGCCAGCCGGTGACGCCCGACGATGTGGTGTTCTCGTTCGAGGCGCTGACCAAGAACAACCCCCGCCAGGCCTACTACTACAGCCACGTCAAATCCGCGGAGAAGACCGGCGAGCGCGAGGTCACCTTCACCTTCGATCAGGCGGGAAATCGCGAGCTGCCGCAGATCGTCGGCCAGATGCGCGTGCTGCCCAAGCACTGGTGGACCGGCACCGATGCCAGCGGCAAACCGCGCGACATCGGCCAGGGCACGCTGGAAATCCCGCTCGGCTCCGGTCCCTACAAGGTGAAGCAGGTGAGCCCCGGCCGCTCGATCTCGTTCGAGCTGGCCGATGATTACTGGGGAAAGAATCTGCCGGTGAATATCGGCACCAATAATTTCCGCGAGCAGCGTTACGAGTATTTCCGCGACAGCACGGTCGAACTGGAGGCGTTCAAGGGCGACCAGTACGACTTCAACATCGAGACCTCCGCCAAGGACTGGGCCACCGCCTATAATTTCCCGGCGGTGAAGGAAGGCCGCGTGGTGCTGGAGGAGTTTCCGGTCCGCAATTCCGGCTCGATGCAGGCCTTCATCCCCAATCTGCGCCGCGACAAGTTCCAGGATCAGCGGGTCCGCCGGGCGCTGAACCTCGCGCTCGATTTCGACGGCATGAACCGCACGCTGTTCTTCGGCCAGTACAAGCGCACGTCGAGCTATTTCCAGAATACCGAGCTTGCCTCCTCGGAGCTGCCCCAGGGCAAAGAGCTGGAAATCCTGGAAAGCGTGAAGGACAAGGTGCCGCCGAGCGTGTTCACCACGCCTTACGCCAACCCGGAAGGCTGGAGCGAGGGCCTTCGCCGGGGCAATCTGCGCGAGGCGGCCAAGCTGCTGCGCGAGGCCGGCTATGAGGTGAAGGGCGGCAAGCTGCTGAACGCCAAGGGCGAGCCCCTCACCATCGAGATCCTGCTGGCGAACCCCGCCTTCGAGCGCGTGGCGCTGTTCTACAAGCCCTCGCTGGAACGGCTCGGCATCACGCTGAATGTGCGCCAGGTCGACACCTCGCAATATATCAACCGCCTGCGCGCCCGCGACTTCGACATGATCATCTCCGGCTGGGGCCAGTCGCTCTCGCCGGGCAATGAGCAACGTGACTTCTGGGGCTCGGAAGCCGCCGACCGCGAGGGCTCGTCGAACTATGCCGGCATCAAGGATCCCGGCATCGACGCGCTGATCGAGAAGGTGATCTACGCCAAGGACCGCGAGGAGCTGGTGGCCGCCACCCGCGCGCTCGACCGGGTGCTGCTGGCCCATGATTACGTGGTTCCGACCTGGAACTACCCGAACGTCCGCACCGCGCGCTGGAACCGGTTCGCGCATCCCGAGAAGTTGCCGGACTATTCCTTCTCCTTCCCGGACATCTGGTGGTGGGACGCCGCGCTCGCCGCCAAGACCGGGGGCGCCAAGTGAAAGGGCGTAATGTGTGGGCGATGCGGCCGCCTGCCCTGAACCGCCGCCAGCTTCTCGCCCTCAGTGCCTCGCTTGGAACCGGTGCGGCGCTCGCGCTCTCCGGGGCGGGCCGCGCGCTCGCCCAGCCGGCACCGGCAATGGGCCCCGAGACGCACGGCCTGTCGGCCTTCGGCGACCTGAAATACCCCCCGGATTTCCTGAGCTTCGATTATGTCGAGGCGGACGCTCCCAAGGGCGGCAGCTTCTCGCAGATCGGCTCCACCGCCGCGTACAACCAGTCGTTCAATACCTTCAACTCGCTGAACGGCTACATTCTCAAGGGCGACGGCGCGCAGGGCCTCGACCTGATCTTCGACAGCCTGATGAGCCGGGCGCTGGACGAGCCGGACGCGGTGTACGGGCTGGTGGCCAGGGCGGTGTCGGTCTCGGCCGACGGCACGCTCTACCGCTTCCGCCTGCGCCCCGAGGCGCGTTTCCATGACGGCAGCCCCCTCACCAGCGCGGACGTGGTGTTCTCGCTGCTGATGCTGAAGCTCAAGGGGCACCCGATCATCGCGCAGAACCTGCGCGATGTGACCAGCGTCTCCGCCGATGGCGACGATGTGGTGGCGGTGCGTTTCGCTGCCAAACGGGCGCGCGACGTGCCGCTGGTCGTGGCCACGCTGCCGATCTTCTCCAAGGCCTATTACACGGCCAAGCCGTTCGACGAGAGCTCGCTGGAGCCACCGCTCGGCTCGGGTCCCTACCGGATCGGCCGCTTCGAGCCGGGCCGCTACATCGAATATGAGCGCGTCGCCGATTATTGGGGCCGCGACCTGCCGGTGAATGTCGGCATCAATAATTTCGACCGCCAGCGCTTCGAATATTTCCGCGACCGCGAGGTCGGGTTCGAGGCGTTCAAGGCGCGCGCCTATCTGTTCCGCGAGGAGTTCACCTCCCGCACCTGGGCGACCGGCTACGATTTCCCGGCGCTGCGCGAGGGCAAGGTGAAGCAGGAGATCCTGCCGGACGACAACCCCTCCGGTGCGCAGGGCTGGTTCCTCAATCTGCGCCGCCCGCAATTTTCCGATCCGCGCGTGCGCGAGGCGCTGTCCTATGCCTTCGATTTCGAGTGGACCAACAAGAACCTGATGTTCGACGCCTATAAGCGCACCACCTCGTTCTTCGAGAATTCCGACCTCAAGGCCGAGGGACCCGCCGGTCCCGACGAGATCGCGCTGATGGAGAGCCTCGGCTCCCGGCTCAAGCCCGGCGACATCGAGGTGATGAAGGCCGAGCCGTGGTCGCCGCCGGTCTCCGATGGCTCCGGCCAGGACCGGACGCTGCTGCGCAAGGCGACTCAGCTTCTGCGCGAGGCCGGCTGGAGCATCAAGGACGGCGCCCTTGTCGACGCCAAGGGCAATGGCTTCTCCATCGAGTTCCTCGACGACGAGGGGTCGCTGGAGCGCCACACCTCGCCCTTCATCAAGAATTTGAAGCTGCTGGGCATCGCCGCGAACTTCCGGCTGGTCGACGCCCCGCAATATCAACGCCGGCTCAACAGCTTCGACTTCGACGCCACGGTGCGCCGCTTCTCGGTCTCCACCGTGCCGGGGGAATCGCTGCGCAATTTCTTCGGCTCGCGCGCCGCCGCCATGGCCGGCTCCAACAACCTTTCCGGCATCGCCGATCCGGTGGTGGACCTGCTGATCGAACAGGTCATCGCCGCCGATACCCGCGACAAGCTGAAGACCGCCTGCAAGCTGCTGGACCGGCGATTGCGGGCGGGGCGCTATTGGGTGCCGCAATGGTATTCCGGCGCGCACCGCATCGCCTATTGGGACGTGTTCGAGCGTCCCAAGGCCGAGCGGCCGACCTATGCCCGCGCCATTCCCGAAACCTGGTGGGCCAAGGGCGACCAGCAGGGATAAGCCGCAACCTGAACGGACGTTAAGTTGACGGCGCCCCCCGCGCCCGCCACTTTGAAAATCACGCTCGAACTCTGCGCAGCAGAGAGATTTCAGGCGGCCGGGTAGCCCCACCCGGCCGGGAACTTCCCAGGGAAGCGCGCCCGCATGCTCGCCTACATCGCCCGACGCATCGCGCTGATGATCCCGACCATCATCGGCATCATGCTCATCTCCTTCATCGTGGTGCAGTTCGCGCCCGGTGGGCCGGTGGAACGGGTCATCGCCCAAATCACCGGCGAGGGCACCGACGCCACCGCGCGCATCACCGGCGGCGGCGGCGATTTCGGTGCGGCCCAGCAGGGCGGCTCCGGCGGCGATGTCTCCTCCTCGAAATATCGCGGCGCGCAGGGCCTCGACCCGGCCTTCATCAAGGAACTGGAGAAGCAGTTCGGCTTCGACAAGCCGGCCTATGAGCGCTTCGCGCTGATGATGTGGAACTACGCCCGTTTCGATTTCGGGCGCTCCTATTTCCGCGACATCTCGGTGCTGGACCTCATCGGCGAGAAGATGACGGTGTCGATCTCGCTCGGCTTGTGGATGATGCTGATCACCTACGCGATCTCGGTCCCGCTCGGCATCGCCAAAGCCGTGCGCGACGGCTCGCGCTTCGATGTCTGGACCTCGGCGGTGATCATCGTGGGCTATGCGATCCCGAGCTTTCTGTTCGCCATCCTGCTCATCATCCTGTTCGCCGGCGGCTCATTCTTCTCCTGGTTCCCGCTGCGTGGCCTGACCTCCGACAATTGGGACCAGCTCTCGCTCACGGGGAAGATCCTCGATTATTTCTGGCATCTGGCCTTGCCGATCATCTCCATGGTGCTGGGCGCCTTCGCCACCATGGCGCTTTTGACCAAGAACTCGTTCCTGGACGAAATCCGCAAGCAATATGTCGTCACCGCGCGGATGAAGGGGCTATCCGAGCGGGCGGTGCTGTATCGCCATGTGTTCCGCAACGCGATGCTGATCATCATCGCCGGCTTTCCCGGCGCGTTTGTCGCCGCCTTCTTCTCCGGCTCGCTGCTGATCGAGACCATCTTCTCGCTGGACGGGCTCGGCCTGCTCGGCTTCGAGAGCGTGCTCAACCGCGACTATCCCGTGGTGTTCGCCAATCTCTACATCTTCTCTCTGGTCGGCCTCGTGGTGAACCTCATCTCCGATCTCACCTATACCTGGGTCGATCCGCGCATCGACTTCGAGACGCGGGATGTCTGACATGGCGTCCGCTCCCGCTGCCCCCGCCGCCAGCACCAGCGTGCTCGCCCCCGGCGCGCGCATCTCGCCGATCAACCGGCGCCGGCTCGCCAATTTCAAGCGCAACCGGCGCGGCTGGTGGAGCTTCTGGATCTTCTCGGTGCTGTTCCTCGCCAGCCTTGGCGCCGAGTTCATCGCCAACGACAAGCCGTTCCTCGTCGCCTATGACGGCGCCTATTATTTCCCGGCGGTGAAGGCCTATCCCGAGACCACATTCGGCGGCGATTTCGAGACCGAGGCGGATTATCGCGACCCCTATCTGAAGAAGCTGATCGAGGACAAGGGCGGCTGGATCGTCTGGCCGCCGATCCGCTACAGCTACTCGACCCACAATCTCGACCTGCCGACCCCCGCCCCCTCCCCGCCGACCTGGATGCTGTCCGACGAGCAATGCCGCCCGGTGGCGGAGCGGCTGCACGGGGCGGAAGGCGCGGCGCGCGGCTGCGCGGCGCTGGAGTGGAACTGGCTCGGCACCGACGACCAGGGCCGCGACGTGCTGGCCCGGCTGATCTACGGCTTCCGCATCTCGGTGCTGTTTGGCCTGACGCTGACCGTGATCTCCTCGATCATCGGCGTGCTGGCCGGCGCCATCCAGGGCTATTACGGCGGCTGGACCGACCTGATCTTCCAGCGCTTCATCGAAATCTGGACCGCAATCCCCGCGCTCTACCTGCTGCTGATCATCTCCTCGATCCTCGCTCCCTCGTTCTGGGTGCTGCTCGGCATATTGCTGCTGTTCTCCTGGGTGGCGCTGGTCGGGCTGGTGCGCGCCGAATTCCTGCGGGCGCGCAATTTCGAATATGTGCAGGCCGCCCGCGCGCTCGGCGTCTCCAACGGCGTGATCATGTGGCGGCACATGCTGCCCAACGCGATGGTGGCGACGCTGACCATGCTGCCCTTCATCGTCTCCTCCTCGGTGATGACGCTCACCGCGCTGGACTTCCTCGGCTTCGGCCTGCCGCCCGGCTCGCCCTCGCTCGGCGAATTGCTGGCGCAGGGCAAGGCCAATGTGCAGGCGCCCTGGCTCGGCCTCACCGGCTTCTTCACTGTCGCCTTCATGCTGAGCCTGCTGATCTTCATCGGCGAAGCGGTGCGCGACGCCTTCGACCCGCGGAAGACCTTTACGTGACCGACACCCCTCTCCTCTCCGTCCAGGACCTCTCCGTCGCCTTCACGCAAGGCGAACGCGTCACGCTCGCGGTGGATCATGTCTCGTTCGAGTTGAAGCGCGGGCAGACGCTGGCGCTGGTCGGCGAGAGCGGGTCCGGCAAGTCGGTCACCGCGCTGTCCATCCTGAAGCTGCTGCAATATCCTGCAGCCTCGCATCCCTCCGGGCGCATCCTGTTCAAGGGCGAGGACCTGCTCGCCATGGACGAGCGGCAGATCCGCAAGGTGCGCGGCAACGACATCACCATGGTGTTCCAGGAGCCGATGAGCTCGCTGAACCCGCTGCACACGGTCGAGCAGCAGATCGCCGAAATCCTCGGCCTGCATCGCGGCACGCGGGGTCAGGCCGCGCGGGCACGGGTGATCGAGCTGCTCACCGAGGTCGGCATTCCCAATCCCGAGAGCCGGCTCGGCTCCTATCCGCACCAGCTTTCCGGCGGCCAGCGCCAGCGTGTGATGATCGCCATGGCGCTGGCCAATGAGCCGCAACTGCTGATCGCCGACGAGCCCACCACCGCGCTCGACGTGACGGTGCAGGCGCAGATCCTCGCGCTGCTCAAGGAACTCCAGGCTCGGCTCGGCATGGCCATCCTGTTCATCACCCATGACCTCGGCATCGTGCGCAAGATCGCGGACCATGTGTGCGTGATGAACCATGGGCGCATCGTCGAGGCCGCGCCGGTGGCGGAGATCTTCGCCAGCCCGCAGCATTCCTATACGCGCGAACTGATCGCCGCCCAGCCCAAGGGCAACCCGGCCGCCCCGCATCCGGAAGCGCCGGTGGTGCTGCAGGCACGCGACCTGAAGGTCTGGTTCCCGATCAAGGCGGGGCTGATGCGCAAGACCGTCGGGCACATCAAGGCGGTCGACGGGGTGAGCGTGGAGATCCGCCAGGGCGAGACGCTTGGCGTGGTCGGCGAGAGCGGATCGGGCAAGACCACGCTCGGCCTCGCTCTGCTGCGCCTCATCTCCAGCGAGGGGCCGATCGTGTTCCTCGGCCAGAGCGTCGACACGCTCGGCTTCAAGGAGATGCGCCAGCACCGCCACCGGATGCAGATCGTGTTCCAGGACCCGTTCGGCTCGCTCTCCCCGCGCATGTCGGTGGCCGACATCATCGGCGAGGGGCTGCTGGTGCACCAGCCGGCGCTCTCTGAAGCCGAGCGCGACGCCAAGGTGGTCGCCGCGCTGACCGATGTCGGGCTGGAGCCTGAGGCACGTCACCGCTACCCGCACGAATTTTCCGGCGGCCAGCGCCAGCGCGTCGCCATTGCCCGCGCCATCGTGCTGGAGCCCTCCTTCCTCGTGCTGGACGAGCCGACCAGCGCGCTGGACATGATCGTGCAGGCGCAAATCGTCGATCTGCTGCGCGATCTCCAGCAGCGGCGTGGCCTCACCTATCTGTTCATCAGCCATGATTTGCGCGTGGTCGCCGCGCTGGCATCGCGGCTGATGGTGATGAAGGGTGGGGTCATGGTCGAGGAAGGCCCGGCGGCGCAGATGTTCGCGCAGCCGAAGACCGACTATACCCGCGCCTTGTTCGCGGCCGCCTTCGATCTCGATACGGCCGAGGGCGCCGTGGCCCCGGAGTGACCCGATGACCGATGCCGCATCCTCCCGGCCCGAGAGCCCGCTGCGCGATCTGGCGGTGCCGGTCGAGTTGTCGCCAATCACGAACATCGAGGGCGACGGCTTCCGGCCCTATCACCGCGTGGTGGCGACGCTGGTCGGGGCCGGCGGCGCGCCGCTGGTGCAGCCGCGCGACATCTTGCGCGTCGGCCCCTGCATCGCCGCGCTCGGCTATGATCCGGCAGCGGAGTGCCTGGTGCTGATCCACCAGTTTCGCGTCGCCGGCCATCTCGCCACCGGGAAGGGCGAATTGGTCGAGCTGGTCGCCGGCCGCGTTGAGCCGGGCGAGAGTGCGGAACACGCCGCCGCGCGCGAATGCGTGGAAGAAATCGGCGTGCCGGCGCAGGCGCTCACCCCGATCATGGCGTTCATGCCCTCGCCGGGCGTGACCGACGAATATGTCACGCTGTTCCTCGCCCTCATCGATTCCACCGCGCTCCCGAGCGAAGCCGGGGAGCCTAGCGAAGCCGAATATACCCGCCCCTTCACCGTGCCCGTAGACGAGGCGCTGGCCCTGCTCGACGCGCCGCCGCCGGGGCCGTTCATCAACGTGTTCGTGCGCACCGCGCTGCAATGGGTGGCCCTGAACCGGGCGAAGATGGCGGCCTTCGCGGCCGAGAATCGCTAAGGGGCGCTCAGCCCAGCCGGCGGATGCTGCGCACCGGCGCGCTGGTCGCCTCGATGCGCACCAGCGCCGAGCGCAGCGGCTCGCGCACCACCGACATGAAATGCGCGGTTGCATGCAAGAGCGTACCGCCATCCTCGATGATGGCGACATGGCCGGGCCAGAACACCAGGTCGCCACGCCGCAGCCGCGTGATGTCGCCGGCAAAGTCGAGCGCCGTGCCGAGCGCCTTTTCCTGCATGTCGCTGTCGCGCGGGCAGGCGATGCCCGTCGCCTGCAGCGCGACCTGCACCAGTCCGGAGCAGTCCAGCCCGAGGCTGGAGCGCC
Organism: Ancylobacter gelatini; assembly: GCF_022601675.1. GTDB lineage: Bacteria > Pseudomonadota > Alphaproteobacteria > Rhizobiales > Xanthobacteraceae > Ancylobacter > Ancylobacter gelatini. The sequence continues at coordinate 150,995 of NZ_JAKVIL010000010.1, forward strand.
CGCCCCACAGATAGGCGGCGCCGAGGAAGCGCGAGGCCACCTCGACATAATCGTCCTCGCGCGCCTCGACCGGCACCAGATGGCGGGCGAAGAGGAAGCCGCCATCGTCGGTGACGAGGAACTTGCCCTCAGTGCGCACGACGGTGACGCGGCTCGCGAAGGACAGCAGTTCGCGCGGGGGCAGCTTGATACTCGGGCCGGGAAAGACCGGGGCGCGCAGCGCCGCGACCTTATGAGTCGGCGTGGCGGAGGCCGGCCCCAGAGCCTCGGCCGGCAGCCAGCCGACATAGCCGTCGGCCTCGATCTGGCCCCAGGCCCAGCCCTCCACCGTGGTCTCGTAAACCATCACCGTCTCGCCATGCAGCACCTGCGTGGTGAGCGGCGCGTCCGGCGACGGCTCGCGCGTCACCGGGGCCGCGGCGCGCACCACGCGGTGGCGCCCCCCCTCGACGAAGCGCTCGGCCTCGACCGCGCCTTTCAGATGCGCCGCGGCAAGGTCCGGGCGGGCGGGCGTCAGGCGGGGATCAGGCGTCATGACGGTGTCTCACCGGGGCAGGCTGCGGGCGGTGGCGACCACGAGATCGCCGAGCCGCTCCAGATAGAGCGCGCCTTCCACCGTACGCTGAATGATGACATTTCGCCGGTCCGCTTCGTCGCGCCGGCGCGAGACCAGCCCGAGCTGGCCCATCGTGTCGAGCGCGCGGGTGATCACCGGCTTGGTCACGCCGAGCCGGGCGGCGAGCCCACGCACCGTGTGCGGCGGCGCCTCCAGATAGACGCTGAGCAGGATGGCGAGCTGGCGCGGCGACAGGTCGGGCGCGTCGTCGCGCACCTGCGCGAGCGACAGCTCGTGAAGCAGCCGCAACGCCTGTGACGCGCGCATCTCGACGGCCATGGGCCCGCACCCGGTTGGAGCCGTAATCGTTACGGTGACGAATTGGTCCGACTATGACCGCACCCGGGCTACAAAATGGTTAACGCACGCACTGCGGCGAGCGGGCGGCCCGTTCAGCCGTAGCGTTCCGCGAGCAGCGCGTCGAGCGCGCGGATGGTCTGGGCCTCGCCGCCTTCCGGCCGCGCCGGGCGCGAGGACGGGTTCCAGCCATAGACGTCGAGATGCAGCCACGATGTCGCCCGCGTCACGAAGCGCTGCAGGAACAGCGCGGCGGTGACGGCGCCGGCGAAGCCCGAGCCGGGTGCGTTGTTGAGATCGGCGATCGGGCTGTCGAGCATCGACATATAGGGCTGCCACAGCGGCAGGCGCCACAGCGGGTCGGACTCGGCCGCCGCGTGGCGGGCAAGGTCGGCGGCGAGCGTCTCGTCGTCGGTGAAGGCCGGCGGCAATTGTGGGCCGAGCGCCACGCGCGCGGCGCCGGTCAGCGTGGCGAAGTCGACCAGCAGTTCGGGCGCCTCCTCGTCGGCCAGCGCCAGCGCGTCGGCAAGGATAAGACGGCCCTCGGCATCGGTATTGCCGATCTCGACGGTGAGTCCCTTGCGGGAGGGGAAAATATCGCCGGGACGGAAGGCGGTGCCATCGATCGCGTTCTCGACGGCGGGAATGATCAACCGCAGCCGCACCGGCAGCGCGCGCGCCATGACCATCTCGGCGAGCGCGATGGCATTGGCCGCCCCGCCCATGTCCTTCTTCATGATCAGCATGCCGCTGGGTGGCTTGATGTCGAGCCCGCCCGTGTCGAAGGCGACCCCCTTGCCGACCAGCGTCACCTTCGGCGCCGCCGGGTCGCCCCAGCTCATATCGATCAGGCGCGGCGCGCGCGGGCTGGCGCGGCCCACGGCATGAATCAGTGGGAAATTGGCGGCGAGCAGGTCGTCGCCGACGGTCACCGCGACATCGGCCCCATGCCGGGCGGCGAGCGCACGCACGGCGTGCTCGATTTCCGCCGGGCCGAGATCGTTGGCCGGCGTGTTGATCAGGTCGCGCGCCAGCGCCACCGCGTCGGCGATGCGGGCCAGGTCCTCGGCATCGACGCCGGCCGGCACCACGAGGCGCGGCCGGTTGCCCGAGCGCACGCGGTAGCGCTCGAAGCGATAGGTTCCGAGCAGGAAGCCCAGCACGGCGAGGCGCGGATTTGCCGGCGGCAAGGCGAGGTGATAGTCGCCGGCCGGCAAGGAGGTGGCCAGCTTTCCGAAGACGAGCGGATCGCGCGGGGCGTCCTCCACACCGAACAGCACGCCGGCAATGGCGCCGTCCGGGCCCGGCAGCACGATGAGCCCACCCGGCTCGGCGCGGAAGCCCGACGCCTCGGCGAAGGCCATGGCGGAGGCGGGCAGATCCGGTGCCGCCGCACGCCAGTTCTGCGGGGTCACGCACCAGATGGGGCGGGAATTCTCAGCCTGCGCGGCTTCGATCAGTCGGTCAGCCATCGTCGCATAATCCTCGTCCCGGCCGCGCAGCCGTTCGTCTTCAGGCCATGGTGAGCTCGAAAGCCCCATTCTCGATCAGGTAGACCGCGCCCTGGCGCACCGGCAGTTCCACCGCCTCTTTCGGCGGCATGCCGGCGAGCATATGGAGAACGGCCCGCACCACGCCGCCATGGCTGACCACCACCGCGTCCTGGTCGAGACTGCCCAGCGCCGCCTTCACCCGCTCGCACAGCATGACGTAGCTTTCGCCGCCGGGGGGGATGTAGTTCCACGGGTCGGCATCGCGCAGCGCCAGCGTGACCGGATCGCGGCGGCGCAGTTCCGACCAGCTATGGCCTTCCCAGCGGCCGAAATTGATTTCCTGGAGCCGGGGCTCGCGACGGAAATCGTCCGGCGGCAGGCCGAGTTCGGCGCGCAGGATCTGCATGGTCTGCGCGGCGCGCGAGAGCGGGCTCGCCACATAAAGCAGCGGCAGCGCGCCCCTGCTCAGGCGGTCGATCACCCGCGCGGTGTCGGCCGCCTGTTCGCGTCCGAGGTCGTTGAGCGGAATATCCTGCCCGCCCTGAAGGCGGCCGGCGAGGTTCCAGTCGGTTTCACCATGGCGGACCAGGAAAATACGGCGCGTGGTCATCGGGTCGGAATGGCCACGGTTTGGGTGTAGGACCGGCCCGGCGGCGGATAGGAGACACGCACCCGCACGCTCCCGACGCCCGCGGGAACCGGGCCGGACGTGAACAGCCGCGCGCCGCGCACATGGCGGCCGACGCATTGCGTGGTGCCGGCATTGATGCCGGTGGCCGTGAAATTACCGATGTCGGTGGTGAAGGTCACGCCGGGCGGCGGGGACAGCACCTGAAGCGTCGGCACCTGGCCCCATTGGCACAGCCGGTCGACCGAGCCGGCCGCGAACACCAGCCGGCCGACGCCGCCGCCGGTCATATAGGAGGCATTGCCGCGCCGGTTGTTGGTGGGCGGGCTGACATAGCCGGGGAACACCGCGCCGCCCGTGCCGAACAAACGGTTCCAGATCGAATATTGCTGGAAGCTCGGCGGCGTGCCGCTATCCTGGTCCGGACTGCCGGGCGTGGTGTTGCCGGGCAGTCCGCTGCCCGGAGGCGGCCCGATGGTGATCGCGGGCACCTGCGCGCCGGCCGGGCCGGCCACGCCGGCAAGCAGGGCGGCGGCGGCCAGGGCGGCGACCGGAAGGCGTCTCGACAGGAAACCCGCAAGCTTGGTCATCGGCACGATACTCCGCTCAATTCGGGCAGGACCCGCGGGACGTCAGTCGCGTTCCAGCGTCAGGTCGGGGGCGTCGGGGTTCTTCATCCCGACGATGTGGTAGCCGGCATCGACATGGTGGATTTCGCCGGTGACCGCCTGGCCGAGATCGGACAGCAGATACATGCCGGTATTGCCCACCTCGTCGATGGTCACGGTCCGGCGCAACGGCGCATTGAGCTCGTTCCACTTCAGGATGTAGCGGAAATCGCCGATGCCGGAGGCGGCCAGCGTCTTGATCGGGCCGGCGGAAATGGCGTTGACGCGGATGTTCTTCGGGCCGAGGTCGGCCGCCATGTAGCGCACGCTCGCCTCCAGCGCGGCCTTGGCGACGCCCATGACGTTGTAGTGCGGCATCCACTTCTCGGCGCCGTAATAGGTCAGCGTCAGCATCGAGCCGCCATTGGTCATCAGCTTCTCGGCGCGCTGGGCGACGGCGGTGAAGCTGTAGCAGGAGATCAGCATGGTCTTGCTGAAATTGTCCGCCGTGGTGTCGACATAGCGCCCGTCGAGCTCGTTCTTGTCCGAGAAGGCGATGGCATGGACCAGAAAGTCCAGCCCGCCGAGCTGGCGCTCGGTCTCGGCGAACACCGCGTCGATGGTTGCCGGATCGGTCACGTCGCAATGGCCGACGATCTTGGCATCCAACTCGTTGGCCAGCGGCTCGACCCGCTTCCTGAGCGGTTCGCCCTGATAGGTGAAGGCGAGCTCCGCCCCCTGCGCGCGGACAGCCTTGGCAATGCCCCAGGCGATGGAGCGGTTATTGGCCACTCCCATCACCAAGCCGCGCTTGCCATTCATCAATCCGCCCGCTGTCATGCCCTGACCCAACCTCAAGCTCCGTCACAATCGCCGCCTCGACGGCGGTCAAAGGTTCCTATCGCACAGTGGCATGAACCTCTCAAGCGAGCGGCGTGCATTGCGGGATCACGGAAGATGTCAGTGTCGCGGCGCTTGTCACGCGCCGGGCTCCTGCCGCTTCCGCATCAGGGCCTCCAGCTCCGCGTCCGGCGTCTCGGGAAGCAGGATGCGAACGGTCGCGAGCAGATCGCCATGGCCGCCTTCGGCCTTGGGTAGCCCTTTGCCGCGCAGACGGAAGGTGCGGCCGGAATTGGTCCAGGCCGGCACGGTGAGCTCGACCGAGCCCCCAAGGGTGGGCACGCGAAGCTTGCCGCCCGTGACGGCGGTCGCCAGCGGCAGCCCGACATCGGATCGGAGGTCGTTGCCCTCGACGCGGAAATCGCGGTGCGGGGCATAGGCGACAATCACATAGGCATCGCCCGGGGCGCCGCCGAAGGCGCTGGGCTCACCCTGCCCCTTGAGCCGCATGCGGTGGCCTTCCGCGACGCCGGCGGGGATCTTCACCTCCACCACGCGCCCGCTGGGCAGCGCCACCGTCACCGGCCCGCCCTCGACCACCTTGTCGAGCGGCACCGGGACGGACATCTCGATATCGGCGCCGCGCGGGGTCTGGCCCCGGGCACGCCCGCGGCTGCGCCCGCCGCCAAGGCCACCGAGAATGTCGGAAATCACGTCGTCAAACCCGCCGGCATCATGCGGGCCGTGGCCCGATCGACGCATGCCCTCCGGGCCGAAGGAGAAGCTCTCGAAAATGCTCTCGTCGCCGGCATGGCGGAAGCCGCCGCGCCCGAAGCCGCCGCCCTGCCCGCCGAATCCGCCGCCGGGATAGCCCTCGAAACCGCGCGGCTTGCCCTCGCCGTCGATCTCGCCGCGATCGAACTGGCCGCGCTTTTCGGGATCGGACAGGATCTCGTGCGCTCCGTTCAGCTCGGCGAATTTCTCCTGCGCCTTCGGATCGTCCTTATTGGCGTCCGGGTGCAGCTTCTTCGCAAGCTTGCGATACGCGCGCTTGATTTCGGCCGGGTCGGCGCCTCGCTGAACGCCGAGAATTTCATAAGGGTCACGCATGTTTCGACATCTCGTCCGGCGGTTCCGGGCTCACGCGCCTCATGTGGGAAGGGTGTTGCGCGGATGCAACGGTCGCCGGGCGGTTCATCGCGTCGCCCCTGCGCATTTTCAGCTGCGCTCGAGCAGCCGGGCTTCCTTCACCCGCCACCAGCCGCGCTCGGTGCGGCAGACCTCGCCCTGCAGCCAGTTCGCTTCGGAACTGCGCACGAAGCTCATCAGGAATTCGCGGCAGCCTCCGGCCTTGGCCTGGGTCGGGCCGAGCGGGGTCACGGTGCCGCGCGTGGCGGTGGACAGATTCTCCCATGGCACGCTCGGCGCGGTCGATTCATCCCGGAACGCTTCGGCGAGGGCGACGCGCGCGGCGGTCCAGTCGTCGGGGGCCACGCCCGCCGGCACCGGCTCGCTCTCATAGGCAGCGGCGCGGTCCGTGGAAATCGAGCCGGTGGTCACCACGTCCAGCGGCGGCGCCGCCGAGCAGCCGGCCGCCAAAAGGCCAAGGCCGAGCGCCGCGAGCGCCAATGGCGTTTGCCGCGATGCGGGCTTATATGGGGACGTGTGCGTCGCACCGCCCGCCCCCGTCGTCGATCGCAGCCCTTGGGAATTGCACATGGGTGTGGTCCAGCCACTGAAGAAGTCGCCATGGAAGCGCAGGAAGAGTTAAGATCCGGTGATTTTACCGCCGCCTCAGAACCGTTCCGGCTGTTCGAGGAATGGCTTGGCGAGGCGAAGGCGCGTGAGATCAACGATGCCAACGCCATGGCGCTGGCCACCGTCGACGCCGATGGTCTTCCCGATGTCCGCATGGTGCTGCTGAATGCGCGCGACGAGCGCGGATTCGTGTTCTTCACCAATGTCGGCAGCGCCAAGGGCCAGGAACTGACGGCCAATCCCAAGGCGGCCGTGGTGTTCCACTGGAAGTCGCTGCGCCGGCAGGTACGGGTGCGCGGTCCGATCGAACAGGTCACCGATGCCGAGGCCGACGCCTATTACGCCACGCGCCCGCGGCTCTCGCAGATCGGCGCCTGGGCCAGCCAGCAGTCCCGCCCGCTGGAGGGGCGGTTCGCGCTGGAGGCCGCGGTGGCGAGCTATACCGCGAAATTCGGGTTCGGCACCGTGCCGCGCCCCGACTTCTGGACCGGATTCCGCATCCGCCCGGTGCAGATCGAATTCTGGCAGGACGGCCAGTTCCGCCTGCATGACCGCATCGTGTTCCGGCGCGAGCCCGACGGCACGTCCTGGACCAAGACCCGCCTTTACCCGTGAGCGAAGTGAACACCATGACCAAGGCTTCAAACCAGCCGCGCCGCATCATGCTGCTGACCGGCGCCTCGCGCGGGATCGGGCACGCCACCGTCAAGCGGTTCTCCGCCGCCGGCTGGCGCGTCATCACCTGCTCGCGCCACGCCTTTCCCGAGAACTGCCCCTGGGAGATGGGGCCGGAAGACCATATTCAGGTCGACCTTTCCGACTCGGCCGACACGATGCGCGCGGTCGAGGAAATCAAGAGCCGCCTGCCGGACGGCGAATTGCATGCGCTGGTGAACAATGCCGGCATCTCGCCCAAGGGCACGGGCGGCGCGCGTCTCGGCACCATCGACACGCCCGAGGAAACCTGGCACCGCGTGTTCCAGGTGAACTTCTTCGCGCCGGTGCTGCTGGCGCGCGGTCTGCTGGAGGAATTGCGCCGCACCCATGGCGCGGTGGTCAACGTGACCTCGATCGCCGGCTCGCGCGTGCATCCCTTCGCCGGGGCGGCCTATGCCACGTCAAAGGCGGCCCTGGCCGGGCTGACGCGCGAAATGGCGGCGGATTTCGGCCCGCTCGGCGTCCGGGTCAATGCGATCGCGCCGGGCGAGATCGACACCTCGATCCTGTCTCCGGGCACGGAGAAGATCGTGGAGCAGATCCCGATGCAGCGCCTCGGCACGCCCGACGAGGTGGCCAAGATCATCTATGTGCTGTGCACCGAGACCTCATCCTACCTGAACGGCGCCGAGATCCACATCAATGGGGGCCAGCACGTCTGAGCGCACCGGGGCGCTCAGAGCCAGCGCTTCCACTTGAACAGCAGGTAGGGGACGATCGCCGCCACCATCATCGCGACCAGCGCGGCCGGATAGCCCCACCGTTCGTCCAGCTCCGGCATGTGCTCGAAGTTCATGCCGTAGATCGAGGCGATCAGGGTCGGCGGCATCAGCACCACGGAGAGCACGGCGAAGATCTTGATGATGTTGTTCTGCTCGATCGACACCATGCCGAGCGTGGCGTCGAGCAGGAACGTCACCTTGTCGCCGAGATAGCTCACATGATTGTTGAGCGAGGCGATGTCGCGCTGCTGGCTCTTGATCATGACCCGCTGGTCCTTCGAGAAATGGCGCACGCCGTTTTCTGCCGCGAGGAAGGTGGCCAGCCGGCCCATGGACACGAGGCTCTCGCGCACCTGCGAGGCCAGGGTGGCGCGGGCGCCGATCATCCGCAGCAGGATGCGGTAGCGCTGGCTGCCGCCGGCGCTGGCCTCGTCGCGCTCGAAGACCCGGTGCGAAACGCCCTCGATCTCGGCGGAGAGGCGCTCGATGATGTCGGCGGCGCGATCGACGATGGCGTCGAGCAGTTCCAGCATGAGCTGTTCGCCGGAATAGCCCGGGGGGCATGACTTGCCCAGCCGGCTTTCGGTCATGCTGAACGGGCGCGACTGGGCGTAGCGCACCGTCGTCAGCCGGCCGCCGGACAGGATGAAACTCACCTCCGACAGGCGCGGGTGCTCGGTTTCGCTGTTGCAGACGACGGAGCCGGTCATGTAGCTCGCCCCGCCCTCGACGCGCAGGCGGCTCGACGGCTCGATCTCCACCATTTCCTCACGCGTCGGGATGGCGATGCCGAGCGCCGCCTCGACGCGCTGGTCCTCGTCGGGGGTAGGCTCGAACAGGTCGATCCACACCGCGTCGTCGGGCAGCGCGCTGTCCGGGGTGAGGCTGACGCGCTGGAGCGCGCCGCCGCGCGGGCAATAGGCCGTGATCATCCGCACCTCTTTCGTCCGCGGGGCGCCACATCGGCGCGCCGCCGGCGCCTGTGCGACAATGCGCGGGCACCGGTTAACGCCGAATGAGGCGCGGCTGGAAGCCGCCGCGCCATCCGGCCGCAGCGAGGCTCACGCCGTCCTGTGGGACGCCGCTCGGCACGATCGCTTGTCTGGGGGGTGCTCCGCCTGCGGGGCGGGGATCGCCGGCTCAGGCCGCGAAGAATTCGATGTCCCGAAGGGTTACGACCTTGGGCGGGGTGTCGTCCACGTTCAGGGTCGGCACGGCCGGCGGCGGGGTCGTCGCAACGGTCTTGTTGGCGGCATAGCGGGCGGCAGCGGCCACCGCGGAAATGCCGATCTCACGCCAGTGCACGCTCTGTTGCGCGCGCTCCCAGCGCTCGCTACGGGGCTCGATCTCCCCGGACTCCTCGGTAGACATGTCCTTTACTCCCGTTTCGTGCCGCCATGAGGGGGCAATTGATGAATTGGGCGGCAACTGCGTCAAAAATATGCAATATTCGGCGCGCCGATAAGACCGTTTCCAAAAAGCCGGCTATACTTTTGCTGCTTCCCTTACGGCTGATGTTTTTTGGCAACATCTTGGAGCGACAAACACGTGGCGACGATGTGGCCCCTTCAAGACAGACCTCAGTTCAGTTAATCGAACAGGGACAGCGGCGGCCGTCTTCGGCAGCGCCGGATATGATTCGGAGAATCAAAAATGCGTTTTCGCGGGGTTGGGGCGGTCGTCCTGGCGCTTTTACTTGGGGCGTGCAGCAATGTGCAGCGTGCGCCGGCCCCTGAGGCTTCTTTGACTCCCCGCGACAAGAAGCTGCTTGCTAACGCGCCGTATCAGAAGGTGCAGCCGCTGGAGATCTACCAGCGCTCCATCGTCGATTACGCCGGCACGCAGAAGCCGGGCACCATCGTCGTCGATACCGACAAGAAGTATCTCTATCTGGTCGAGGGCAACGGCAAGGCCATCCGCTACGGTGTTACCGTCGGCGAAGAGGGTCTGGCGTTCCGCGGCGAGGCCAAGGTCGGCCGCAAGGCGGAATGGCCCACCTGGACCCCCACCCCCGAGATCAAGCAGCGCATCGCCGGCGTGCCGAATTTCGTCGGTCCCGGCCCGCATAACCCGATGGGTGCGCGCGCGCTCTATCTCTACCAGGGCAACAAGGACACGCTGTTCCGCATTCACGGCACCAACCAGCCGGAATATATCGGTCAGGCGATTTCCTCCGGCTGCATCCGCATGCTGAACGAGGACGTGATCGACCTGTATTCCCGCGTGCCGCAGGGCGCCGAGGTCGTGGTGCTCTGAGCCGCGCGGCTCGCACCTGACAATGAAAAAAGGGCGCTGCCTCGGCAGCGCCCTTTTTGTTTGTCCGAAACGCTCGGTGCCGCTCGCCGCAGGCTCCCTCCCGGCCGGCCCGCAGGCCGGGCCGGGCGTGCGCCGGCAGCGGGCTCAGGCCGCCAGCAGGTTCTGCTGGGTCGCCCAGTCCAGCGTGCGGTCGAGCGCGCGGGTGAGGCGGTCGAACAATTCGTCGATCTCGGCCGGCGAAATCACCAGCGGCGGGCAGATCGTCACCGCATCGCCGAACACGTTGCGCACGATCAACCCCTCGGCCTGCGCGAAGGCGACCACCTTGGCGGCAAGACCCAGCTTGGGGTCGAACTGGCGCTTGGTCTTCTTGTCGGCCACGATCTCGATGCCGGCGACCAGCCCCTTGCGGCGTGCCTCGCCCACCAGCGGATGATCCTCCAGCGCCGCGCAGCGGGCCTCGAACTGCGGGATCTTGGCGCGTACGCGCTCGAAGATGTTCTCGCGCTCGTAGATTTCCAGCGTCTTCAGCGCCACCGCCGCCGCCACCGGATGGCCGGAATAGGTGAAGCCGTGGCCGAAATTGCCGCGCTCGGCGCTTTCGCTGGCGACGGCCTGATACATCGCTTCCGGGATCATCACCGCGCCGATCGGCTGGTAGGCCGAGGACAGCGCCTTGGCGACCGACATCGAATCCGGCTTCATCTCCATGGCTTCCGAGCCGAAGGCGGTGCCGAGCCGGCCGAAACCGGTGATGACCTCGTCGCCGATGAAGAACACGTCGTACTTCTTCAGCACGTCCTGAATCTTGGGATAATAGCTCTTCGGCGGCACGATCACGCCGCCCGCGCCCATCACCGGCTCGGCGATGAAGGCGGCGACCGTCTCCGGCCCTTCCGCGAGGATCAGCGCTTCCAGATCGGCGGCGAGGCGGGTGGCGAAATCCTCCTCGGTCTCGCCGGGCTCGGCGAGGCGGTAATGGTGCGGCGAGGTGGTGTGGCGAATGCCCGCGATCGGCAGGTCGAAGCTGTTGTGATTGCCGGCGAGGCCGGTCAGCGAGGCCGAGGCGATGGTCACGCCGTGATAGCCGCGCATGCGGGCGATGATCTTCTTCTTGTTCGGCCGGCCCAGCGCATTGTTCATGTACCAGACGAGCTTCATCTGGGTGTCGTTGGCCTCCGAGCCCGAGCAGGTGAAGAACACCTTGGAGATCGGCACCGGGGCCATCTCCTTCAGCTTCTCGGCGAGCTCGATCGCCGGATCGTGGCTCTTGCCGCCGAAAATATGGGTGAAGGGCAGCTTGCGCATCTGGGTGGATGCGGCCTCGACCAGCTCTTCATTGCCATAGCCCAGCGCGGTGCACCACAGGCCGGCCATGCCTTCGAGATAGGGCTTGCCGTCGACATCGTGGACCCAGACGCCTTGTCCGCGCTCCAGGATGAGCGGCCCGGTCTCGCGGATCGCCACGAGATTCGTGTAGGGGTGGATAAGCGTCTCGACATCGCGAGTCTGCAAATTGGTCAGCATGGGCCGTCACTCCGAAGGTAAGCCGCCGCCACACTAGTGCGCGGCGGCCTTCCCCGGAAGCGCGCCCTTGGTCTGAGCGCGGCATATCTTCACGGCGCGGGCTTCGGATCCGGTTTGGCTTCTGGTTTGGCCTCCGCCTTGTCCGCCGGCGCGATCGCCCATTGGCACAGCACCGCGCCGCTGCGCCGGGTCGCGCGGTCTACATGCAGGTGCTCCTCGTGATAGCCGTCTGAGCCGGGGCCGAGAATGGTGGTGAAGCCGGCGCAGGCGCTGGCCTTCAGCTTCTCCTGGAAAGCGCGCGGCATCGCCTTGTCGCCCTTGCCGCCGATGTCGATCTGCCGTCCGTCCTCCAGAACATAGCCGCCGGTATCGAGCGCGTTGCCGCGTCCGTGCTCGCTGATCTTGGCCCCTGCCACACGGTTGCGCGGGCGGCACTGCTGCGAGCCCGCGACCTTCACGCTCTTGAGCTTCGAGCCGAGCGTGGCGACCAGCGGGTCCACCTCGTCGCGCATCCACACCGCCACCGCCGCCGCCATCTCGCAGCGCAGCAGCGCAGCGGGCTCCAGCTTCACCATACGGCCGTCCTTCATGCGCACCGCACTGAGCGTCACGCCCCGGTCGACCGTGCAGGCCAGCTGGGTGGTGGTGACATCCTGCGTGGAGAAGGTGCCGAGATCCTCATTGGAGAGTTCCGGGCAGATGGTGGGGATCAGCGCCTTCTGCGGCGGCGCGGGCGGGGTGGCCGGGGCCTCGTCGCCCGCCGCCGGAGCCATCGCGGGGGCCGTCGCCGGGGCCGGGAGCGCGGCGACCTTCACCTCGTCCGGCAGGGCTGGCCGGCTCGGGGGCAGCGGCACGCCACGCCCCTCATTGCGCGCGCTCGCCGGCGGCGCGGGAGGCGGCGGGTTCTCCGAGCGCGCCTCGGCCGCCGGGACCGGAGGCGCGAGCGGCACCGGCGGGGCGACCGCCGTCTCGATCGGCCCGGCTTTGGCAGAGCTGGCGGCGGCGGGGTTGGCGTCCGCAGGCTTGGGGTCCGCAGGCTTGGGGTCCGCAGGCTTGTTGTCGGTCGACGCAGCGGCGACGGGCGGCGGGGCGGCGCGATTTTCCGGCGCGGGGGCCACGGAAGGCGTCGCAGCTGGCGTCGCGAGTTCCTGCGGCCGACGCGGAGGCAGCGGCACCTGTTCCGGGCGGGCCGCGGTCTCTCGAACAGTGGTCTTGCGGGCGTTACGGGTGGCGCGACGCGGCGGCGCCACGCCGAACCATTCGCCGAGCTGCCGGTCGACCGAAGACCCGGCGGCATCGATGGTTGATTTCAGATCCTCGCTCTGCGCATGCGCCGGCACCGCAATGCCCGCAACCACGCCAACAAGGCACAGCGCCGCAAGGCGCGGCAGCCGGCGCGGGTGTCGGGGCGAATGCGGCGCCGTCTGGCGCCATGGGAGGCCGTGGTTTTTCATGATATCAGGCGCTTCCTCATGTCGTCACACGCAGGTTCACCCGACTTGAACGTTCCACACGCCATTCTGTTCGACAAGGACGGTACGCTTGTCGATTTCGACCGCACCTGGGGACCGGCGGCCGGGGCCGCGATGGCCCGGCTGGCGGGGCCGGACGAAGCGGCGCTGCGGCGCCTTCACGCGGTCAGCCACTACCTGCCGGAACGCCGGCTGTTCCTGCAAAGCTCGCCGCTGATCGCCGGCTCCTCGCGCGATTACGGCCCGCTCTGGGCGCAGATACTGGGCGTCGAGCCGGACGAGGCCTTCCTCGGCGAGATCGACCGGCTGTTCATCGAGGAAGGCCGGCGCTTCCTGACGCCGATCGGCGACCCGGCGCGCGCGATCGCGCGGTTCCATGCCGCCGGCCTGCCCATCGGCATCGCCACCAATGACGCGGAAGAGAACGGGCGCATCCAGGCCGAGCTGCTCGGCATCGGCGGCATGCTGCAGGCGGTCTATGGCTATGATTCGGGTTATGGCGCCAAGCCCAAGCCCGGCATGGTCGAGGCCTTCGCCCGGTTGACCGGCCTTGCGCCCTCGGCCATCGCGCTGGTGGGCGACACGAAGCACGATCTCGACACCGCGCGCGCGGCCGGTGCCATCGCCATTCTGGTGCGCTGTGGCCCGGGGCCGATCGATGACTTCGCCGATGAGGCCGATCTTGTGGTGGACGGGATCGAGGATCTCGCCGACCTTCTGTTCGCGACGGTGTGAGGCGGGGGCGCGATGATCCGCAGGCGGCTTTATGTCGAGGAGCGTGTGTCGAGGCTCGCCATATGGAGCCTGCGCACCGCTGTTTTCGCCCTGCCGGTGACCGCGATCGCCATCGGGCTCTACGCCCTGGGCACGCTTGATTTCCGAAGCGCGGTCTATGCGGTGCTCGCGGGCGTGGCGGTGTCCGGCCTTGCGCTGCTGCTGGCGCTGGCCGGCTTCGTGGTGATCTGGAACGAGGGCCTGCGCGGGCTCAGCCGTGTCATCGCCGCCGCCGCCCTCGCTTTGGCGCTTATCGCGCCGACGGCGACGCTCGCCGGGCTCAGCACCGGCCTGCCCGCGCTGCACGACATCACCACCGACACCGAGGATCCCCCGGTCTTCGCCACCTTGAACGCGGCGCGCTCGCGGCACGCCAATGCGCTGGACTATCCCGGCGCGGTGGCCGCCGCCGAGCAGGAGGACGCCTATCCCGAAATCAAGCCGATCGATTTCGACAACCCGCCGGACGAGGTCTACAACGCCGCCCTGTCGCTGGTGACCCGGCGCAAGTGGACGGTGGTGGACGCCGCCCCGCCGCGCGGCGCCCAGCGCGAGGGCCGGATCGAGGCCACGACGCGCGGCCTGCCCTTCGGCCTGCGCGACGACGTGGTGATCCGCATCCGCCGCACCGACCAGGGCACGCGGGTCGACATGCGTTCGGTGACGCGCAACAGCGACCGGGATTTCGGCTCCAATGCCCGGCGCATCGACGCGCTGCTGTCCGACCTTTCAGCGATGCAGGGCCGGCGCCGGCGCTGACGGCGCTCAGCCCAGCGCGTAGGTGCCGGCGTAGGTCACGGGCGGCTCCGTCACCACCGCGCCGCGCGCCACCAGATCCTCCAGATGCGCCAGCGTCGACAGGCCCGCCGCCTTGTTCAGCCGCGGGTCGAGCCCGATATAGATCGCCCGCACGATGTCGGGGATCGTCATCGGCCCGCGCTCCAGCGCCCGCAATATCGCGGTCTCGCGGGAATGGCGATGGCGGATGAAGCGCTCGACGAAGGCCGGGCCGTTGCGCACCGGGCCGCCATGGCCGGGCAGATAGAGCGTCTCCGGCCGCTCCCGCATGCGCTCCAGCGAACGCATATAGTCGCTCATCGAGCCGTCGGGTGGGGCGACGATGGTGGTGGACCAGCCCATCACATGGTCGCCCACCAGAATGAGTCCGGACGCCTCCATGACGAAAGCCATGTGGTTGGCGGTGTGCCCCGGCGTCGCCAGCGCGGTGACGCTCCAGTTCCCGCCATCGACGCGGGCGCCATCGGCCAGCGCGACATCGGGGCGGAAATCATGATCGGCCGCGGCGTCCAGCGCGTTGACCTCGCCGTCATGCAGCGGGCGCGCCGCCCGGTGCGGGCCCTCGGCATAGACCGGGGCACCCGTTGCCGCGCGCAGCGCCTCCAGCGCGCCGGCATGATCGCGATGGGTATGGGTCAAGAGGATATGGCTGACGCGCTCGCCCTCGACCGCCGCCAGCAGCGCACCGACATGGGCGGGATCGTCCGGGCCGGGATCGACGATCGCGACCTCGCCGGTGCCGATGATGTAGCTGCAGGTGCCGGTGAAGGTGAACGGGCCGGGATTGGGCGCCAGCACGCGCCGCACCCCCGGCGCCACGGGATCGACCGCACCGGGCACGGCCTCGAACCGGCGCTCGAACAGGACGTCGTCAGCCATGCCGGACCTTCCGCGTTGCCATCGCGCCCGCAATAGCGCGGCAGCGGGCGGCCGTCGAGGTGCGGCCAAGTTGCCCGCCCCGTCGCCGGATTGTCGCAAAGCTCGGCCGGGAAGCGGCCAGGGTCTTGCAAAGCCGCCTCACTCAGGGCCAATTCTGCGCCAGCGGCCGGATGGCGGCGTGCAGGCGCCTCCCGCCCGGCCGGCTCGACACGATGAGGGAAGCATGGACGATCTGCTCGATGGCTACCGCCGGTTCCGCAACACGTCATGGCCGGAGCGCAAGGCGCTGTTCGAGAAGCTGGCGCTGAAGGGCCAGAGCCCGCAGACGCTGGTCATCGCCTGTTCCGACAGCCGGGTCGACCCGACCATGATCTTCGATGTCGGGCCGGGCGAATTGTTCGTGGTGCGCAACGTCGCCAATCTGGTGCCGCCCTACAGCGTGCCGGACCACACCCATCACGGCACCAGCGCGGCCATCGAGTTCGCGGTGCGTGTGCTTCAGGTGTCGAGCATCGTGGTGCTGGGCCACGCGCTGTGCGGCGGCGCGCGGGCGCTGCTGGACGGCGCCCCGGACGCGGCGCCGGACTTTCTGCAGGACTGGATCAACATCGCCGCCCCGGCGAGCGGCATTGCGCGCCAGCTCAGCGACGATCCGGTCGAGCAGCGCCGCGTCGTGGAGGAGCAGTGCGTGAAGCTGTCGCTGAAAAATCTCGAAACCTTTCCCTGGGTCAAGGAAAGGGTCGATGACGGCCGGCTGCAACTGCACGGCGCCTATTTCGCGGTGGCGACCGGTGTGCTGGAACGCCTGCGCACCGACGGCACGTTCGGCCCGGCGTGAGCTTCCATCCGCCGACGTTCACCGCCGGCGACGGCGCATGGTATAGTTTATAATCAGCCGGAGACCGCGCCGGAGTGCGGCGGAGGGCACCCGCAACGTCGACACAAGATGGACCAGAAGGCACAACTATATTATAGCAAAGCAGATTCGCACATTAAAAGTATAATCGATATTATTTAATATAATTTTTATTTATTAAAGGGCATTTTCATGAAGTACCGCGCCGAAATTGATGGACTTCGTGCATTAGCTGTACTGCCTGTTATCTTATTCCACGCGAAGTTCGACTTATTTTCGGGAGGATTTGTCGGCGTCGACATCTTCTTCGTCATAAGCGGCTTCCTCATCACGACGGTCATCTATCAGGAAACGCTCGCGAACCGATTTTCCATCGTCAAGTTCTACGAGCGCCGCATCCGGCGCATCTTCCCCGCCCTCTATGCACTCGTTCTCGCCTGCATTCCCGCCGCCTGGCTGCTGATGACCGCGCCGGAGTTCAAGGATTTCTGGCAAAGCGTCATCGCCACGATCTTGTCGGTGTCCAATATCCTGTTCTGGCGTGAAAGCGGCTATTTCGCCGCCGCCGCCGAGATGAAGCCGCTCCTCCACACATGGTCACTGGGCGTCGAGGAGCAGTTCTACATCATCTTCCCGATCCTGATCCTACTTGTTGGAAAGCTGAGCCCCAGGAACCTCACGGCGGTCCTCGTGATCCTCTCGGCTCTCAGTCTGGGCCTGGCGGAGTGGATGGCCCCGCGCTACCCGGACGCGAACTTCTTCCTGCTGCCCACCCGCGCCTGGGAACTGGGGCTGGGCGCCGCGCTGGCCATTACCGCAGAACGGTGGAACCGCCCGGCATCCTGGCGTTCGGAAGCTGGCGCGTTACTGGGGTTAGGGGGGATCGTATATTCGATCTTCGCCTTCGACGAGAGCATCGCGTGGCCGAGCGCATGGACGCTGATCCCGGTGGTCGGCGTCCTCCTGGTGATCGCGCTGGCGCGACAGGACACCATCGCCGGCCGCCTGCTGAGTTGGAAGCCGTTCATCGCCATCGGACTGATCAGCTACAGCGCCTATCTTTGGCACCAGCCGCTGTTCGTCTTCGCGCGCATGTACTTCATGGAGCAGGTCAGCACCAACATTTACCTGGCGCTCTGCGCCGTGACCTTCGTCATGGCCGCACTCTCCTGGCGCTTCATCGAGCAGCCGTTCCGCAAGCCTGGCGAGGTGACGCGGCGCGTGCTGTTCTCCAGCGCCGCGCTGGCCTCGCTGGTCTTCATCGCGGTCGGCGTCGCCGGCTATTATTTCAGCCCGAGCGCGCAGGCTCGGCTGAGATATCTGAACGACGACCAACTCAATGCCCTCAGGATTGTGGAGGCGGTCGCCGACCGCGCCAAGTCGCCCTACGGCCGCAGCGGCGACTGCCGGCTTCAGATCGACGGCATCTCGCCCGCCTCCGCCGCGACCATCGCGGACTGCCGGCGGCGCTACGGGCCGGGAATTGCCGTGCTCGGCGATTCCCACTCGATGAACACCTATCGCGCCCTGATCAAAACCACGGACAAGCCGTTCGTCGTCGGAATCGCACGTGGCTATTGCCGCCCGAACATTCCCAGCGCGAACTGCCACTATGACGGCTTCCTGGACTTCGTGAAGGGTAGCCCCGACGCGTTCGCGCTGGTGATCTACAATCAGGCCGGCTTCTACCTGATGCTGGATGACACCGGCGACGTCACCGACCGCGCCGACCTGCTCGACCGCAACAACCATGAGGAGTTCGCCGTCGACACGACAGGCGTGAACGCGGTTGCCGACTATCTCGCCAAGATCGACGCCTATACCCCGGTGATCTGGCTCGGGCCGTGGATCGAACCCTATCTCGCCATGCGGGAACTCGTCGCGCGCGGGTGCAGCAACCCTCCCGAAGGCGTACGCCCGAATCTGACTGCATCGTTTGACAAGCTTGATGACGATATTGCCCGGCAAATGGCTGCGCGCGGCGATATTGATTATATTTCTACGATCAAGGACCTGAACTTCGATGCGAAGACCGACATCATCAATTGCAAGGATGTCTATTTCAATGACGGCGACCACTGGAGCGCGGCCGGCGAGGAGCGCTTCGGCAATCGGCTGAGCACACTACGCGCCGCCATCGCAGAGCGGCAATGACGCGCGATTGCCGCCTGCGCCGTGCAGCGACCCAGACTCCGTGGGCGGCGGTGACGCAGAGGGCAACGGGGTTCGGGAAACCCCAGGGCTGAAATGGTCGGAGTGGCAGGATTTGAACCTGCGACCCCCTCGTCCCGAACGAGGTGCGCTACCAGGCTGCGCTACACTCCGACATGGCGCGAGCCTCTAACATGCGGATGTATAAACCCGCAAGAGCCTATCGGCGGGCTCCTCTTCGCAGCCTGTGGATGGAGCGCCGCGGCGTGATCATGGTTGAAAGCGCGCCGTTCCTGTGGCTATGTCCGCGCCCACGCGCGAGGTTTGCCCTCCCGCGCCTGCTGGGGCGTCGCCAAGCGGTAAGGCAGGGGATTTTGATTCCCCCATGCGGAGGTTCGAATCCTCCCGCCCCAGCCAGTTTCGGCACCGCCCGCCGATACGTGCGCGCACCGTCGGACCGCCGCGCCATGCCACCTCCCAAACACGACCGAGCCGCCTTATATAAGGTTCCGGCGTTCGCGTTCATGGACAAGGCAGCTCTTGATGACGACCTCTGACGGCGCCTTTCCCCACGGCGACAGCGACATGGTGCGCGCCGTCCGGGCGTTCGACTGGAGCTCGACGCCCCTGGGACCGATCGAGGAGTGGCCGCCGACCCTGCGCATCACCGTCGACATGATGCTCAACTCGGCCTTTCCGAAATGCCTCGTCTGGGGTCCCGAATGCACGGCGATCTATAATGATGCGTTCCGGCCGATCCTCGGCAAGAAATCGAACACGCTGGGCCGTTCGTTCCTCGACATCTGGTCGGAGGTTCGCGACGAGATCGCGCCGATCCTCGACAGCGCCTTTGCGGGCCGGGCGACCTTCATCGAGGATTTTCCGCTGGTGATCGAGCGCAACGGCTACCCCGAGCCGGCCTGTTTCACCTTCTGCTACAGCCCGGTCTACGACGAGGAAGGCCAGGTCTGCGCCGTGATGGACACGGTGATCGAGACCACGGGCAAGATCGACGCTCTTCGCAGCGTCGAGCTGCTCAACTCGGAACTCCAGCATCGCATAAAGAACATGCTGGCGATGATCGTCGGCATCGCCAACCAGACCTTCCGCAACGCGGAGGACAAGGACAACGCCCATCACATGCTGATCGGGCGCCTGCAGGCCCTCGACAACGCCCAGTCCATTCTCGTCAACTCCCGATGGCAGGCGGCCCCGATCCACCACGTCGTGGCCGAGGCGCTGCGCCCGCACGATGTCGACGGGCGCCTGACCATTGAGGGGCCGGCGCTCCATCTTTCCGCCCGCCAGTCGCTGGCGCTGTCGCTCGCCCTGCACGAGCTGGCGACCAACGCCGTCAAATATGGCGCGCTCTCGACGCCGTCAGGCGCGGTGCGCCTCAGCTGGAACGCCGGCACGCCCGGCACGGAACAGCTGTTCCGCCTGCACTGGGAGGAAAAGGACGGCCCGCTCGTGCAGCCGCCGCAACGCAGGGGCTTCGGCTCCCGTCTCGTCGAGCGCGCGCTCAGCGCCGATTTCGGGGGACAGGTCGAGGTGTCCTATGATCCCGCCGGCGTTCGGGTGGAGCTGATGGCTCCGATGCTGCGCCTCGGGCTCGGCGAGCCGGCGGACCCGGCGTCCCCCAGCTGACAGGACATCACCCGTCGATCCCCATAGACGACCTCACCTGAACCGGACCGCCTGAGCCGGATCGCAGATGCCAGGAGCAGATCCATGACCCATGCCGCCAGCGGCGTGATCCCCACGCTCAATGCCAGCCGCTACCTGCAGCAGCTCTGCAAGCACTGGAGCCACAAACTTACCGTCGAGTTCACGCCGGACCATGGCCGCGTCGAGCTGCCGGCCGGCGCGGTCGCCACCATGGAGGCCGACGCGGCGCGGCTCGCGGTGCGGATCGACGCGCCGGACGCCGAGACGCTGGAGCGCATGAAGGGCATGGTGATGAACCACCTCGACCGCTTCGCCTTCCGCGAGGCGCCGCTGCCGGTGACGTGGGCCTAGGCGCCGGGCCGGGTCCGGTCCGGCCGAACCTCCGTCGGCGCCTCAGTTCAGCGACTCGTCGGTCAGGTTGACGATGATGATGCGGCGCATGCTGTCGGTGATCGCCTCGCTCAGTTTCATATCGAACTGGATCTTCGGGTATTTGGCCTTCAGGACCCGTGCCAGTTCCTCGGCCTTCGCGGCGGCGGAGGCGTGGAACAGGATCGAGTTGTTCAGCGGCTGGAACACATCGTTGCTGGAGACCTCGACCTTGAAGCCCGCCCCCTTCACCACGGAGGCGAACGCCTCCATCCGGTTCTTGAGATTGGCATTGGCCGAGCCGAACACCCGCACCGAGAAGGCATCGGCCTGAGCCGCCGGCGCGGCGGCATCGGCAGGCGCCGGATCGGCCGGCGCGGCTGATGCGGCTGCGGCCGCGGGCGCGCCGGGCGTGGCGACCGGAATGCTCTCCGGCGCCACCGGGCGGCTGGAGACGCCGGGCGGAGGCGACCAGGTGAGCTGGGACGAACTGCCGGAGACCGGGGCGGCAGGCACCGGGGCCGCGGCGGCCACGGAAAGCTGGGCGTCCACCGCCTCAAGCGCGTCCTTCAGGTCGGCCTGCGTCATGGACAGCCGCGCCACCTCGCCGTTGAGAGCGTCGAGCCGTGCGGCAAGATAGCCGGCAAGCGCCGCCAGCAGCAGGACCAGCACCAGTGCCACGCTGCCGAGCATCAGCCCGCCGCGTCCGGGCCGGCCCGGCGCCTCGGGGACGCGCTGCTGTTCCTGCGCGCGCTGCTGTTCCTGTATCCGCTGCTGCTCCTGGGCATAGCGCAGCTTTTCCAGCTCCAGCCGCTTCAGGTCGGCCTTGAGCGTTTCCAGGCCGAGCCAGCGCGCGAAGGCCTCCGGGTCCTGCGGCGGCCGGGTCCGCGGCACGCTCTCGCCGTTATCCGCACCGGCAGCGCCCTCGTTCCTGTCCGCCATGTCGTCACCTCGCATCAGCCGGGCCTCGTCGCGCCTATCTATAGCCGCCTGCGCGAGCCGTGGAACCCGGATTTGGCCGGCGGCCCCGCAGGCGACCGGCTCGGCGAACCCGGATGCCGAACCAACGTGCCGAACCCACTTGCCGCCGCGCCACGGTATCGTGATCATACGCTCGTATGACCGCCACACGCGCATAGACTAGTCGGGATGCACCTAGGCTGAATTGAGACGCGGGCGCCAGCGGCTACATTGCGGACATCCACCGGCGACCCCGGCCGGACGCCTGGCGCACTCGCCGCCAGGACCGGACGGGCCACCAGAGACGCACCCGGGCCAAGCGCATGCCGGCGCCCGTTTTTTCGTTCCTCACCGAAAAGGACCAGCATCATGGCTTACGTCACCACCAAGGACGGCGTTGAGATCTTCTTCAAGGACTGGGGTCCCAAGGACGCGCAGCCCGTGGTGTTCCATCACGGCTGGCCGCTGTCCTCGGACGATTGGGACGCGCAGATGCTGTTCTTCGTGCAGAACGGCTACCGCGTGGTCGCCCATGACCGGCGCGGCCATGGCCGCTCGTCGCAGGTGAGCGAGGGGCACGACATGGACCACTACGCCGCCGACGCCTTCGCGGTCGCCGAGCATCTCGACCTGAAGAACGCGATCCATATCGGCCACTCCACCGGCGGCGGCGAAGTCGCGCGCTATGTGGCGAAATTCGGCGAGCCGGCCGGGCGCGTCGCCAAGGCGGTGCTGGTCTCCGCCGTGCCGCCGCTGATGCTGAAGACCGAAGCCAACCCCGAGGGCCTGCCGCTCGAAGTGTTCGACGGCCTGCGCAAGGCGCTCGCCGACAACCGCGCCCAGTTCTTCGTCGATCTTCCCGCCGGCCCGTTCTATGGCTTCAACCGCGAGGGCGCCAAGGTCTATCCGGGCGTGGTCGATAATTGGTGGCGCCAGGGCATGATGGGCTCGGCCAAGGCCCATTATGAAGGCATCAAGGCGTTCTCGGAGACCGACCAGACCGAGGACCTGAAGGCGATCTCCGTGCCGACGCTGGTGCTGCATGGCGATGACGACCAGATCGTCCCCTATAAGGATGCCGGTCTCAAGTCGGTCAAGCTGCTGAAGAACGGCACGCTCAAGATCTATGAGGGCTATCCCCACGGCATGCTCACCACCCATGCCGACGTGCTGAACGCGGACCTGCTCGCCTTCGCCAAGGCCTGAACGCACCCGGCGGCCGGCCCTTCACGGGGCCGGCCATCCGCGTTGCGACGCCGGCCGGCACTCGCAACAATCCGCAACGCGCCGGAACGACGCGGCCCCGCCTGCGTGGAAGACTCATGCCCGTCAAGTCTCATGCCCGCCGCGCTGCTACGCGGCCGGCTCCACGCCGGCATCCAGCAGCGCCAGTGCGCCGCCGATCACCCCCTCAAGCACGGCGGGCTCCGGCCGCACGCGCGCCAGCACGCGCACCCCGAGCAGCACGCCCAGCAGATGGCTGGCAAGCGCCGGCGCCGGCAGGGCCGCGGAAATCGTGCCATCGGCCTGCCCGGCGGTGACGCAGCGCAGGAAGAACGCTTCGATCTGGTCCAGCACGGTCGCCACCTCCTGCCGCAGCTCGGCATCGTGCGGGGCAAGCTCCAGCGCCGCGTTCACCAGCATGCAGCCCTTGCGCTCGCCGTCATTCAGCGAGCGCTTCACGATCTCCGCGAAGAACGCGCCCACCGCCGCGCGCGGTGCCAGCGCCTCGCAGCGGCGGATACGGTCGGCGATGCTCTCCTCGACATAATGGCCGAGCGCGCGGCGATAGAAGGCCCGCTTGTCGCCGAACGCATTGTAGAGGCTCGCCCCGGTCAGGCCGGTGGTCTCGATCAGGTCCCGCACCGAGGTCGCCTCGAAGCCCCGCCTCCAGAAACACTGCACGGCCGCGTCGAGCACGACCGCCTCGTCGAATTCCCTCGGTCTCGCCATCGAATCATCCGCCGGTTCACGCCGCAGGCAGCTTGCCAGAGGCCTTGCCCGGGCGCATTGTAGAACGATCGAGCTAAAATGCGAAGCGCGTCGGCGCTTGCGCGCGTAAGGACGACGCTCATGATCCGGTTCTATTTCCACCCGACCCCCAACCCCGCCAAGATCGCGCTGCTTCTCGAAGAATCCGGCCTGCCCTATGAGGTGGTCCCGGTCGATACCAGCAAGGGCGATCAGCACGCCCCGGCCTTCCGGACGATCAACCCCAACGGCAAGGTGCCGGCGATCGTCGATACCGATGGCCCGGGCGGGCGCGAGGTGCGGGTGTTCGATTCCACCGCCATCCTGCTCTATCTCGCCGAAAAGACCGGCCGCTTCCTCGGCCAGCCGGAGGACCGGCCGGAGCTACTGTCCTGGCTCATGTTCCTCGGCACCGGGCTTGGCCCGTTCTCCGGCCAAGCGGTGCATTTCCAGTTCGCCGCCCCGGACAGCGAAGCCTATGCGCGGAACCGCTACCGGCGCGAAGCCGAGCGGCACTACCAGGTGCTGGACGATCACCTCGACGGCCGCGATTTTATCGTCGGTGACGGCTACACGATCGCCGACATGTCGGCCTGGGGCTGGCTGGCCCGTGCTTCGCGGGTGCGCAAGGGAGAGGACGATCCGCTCGCGCCCTACCCCAACCTCAAGCGCCTGTTCGAGAACATCGAGGCACGCCCGGCGGCGGCGCGCGCCAACGCGGTCGGCAAGGACCATCCATTCAAGCAGGTCCGCGACGAGGAAGCCCTGCGCGCCCTTTTCCCCTCCAACTATCCGCCCGCGGCCTGACACGCACGCCTGAGGAGACGAGCAACATGACCCAGCCCCCCTCTTACACGCCTCCCAAGGTCTGGACGTGGAACAAGGCCAATGGCGGCGCCTTCGCCAACATCAACCGGCCGATCGCCGGGCCCACGCATGACAAGACGCTGCCGGTCGGGCGGCACCCGCTCCAGCTTTATTCGCTCGGCACGCCGAACGGGCAGAAGGTGACCATCCTGCTGGAGGAACTGCTCGCCGACGGCCATGCCGGCGCCGAGTATGACGCCTGGCTGATCAAGATCGGCGAGGGCGACCAGTTCGGCAGCGGCTTCGTCGAGGTCAATCCGAACTCCAAGATCCCGGCGCTCATGGACCGTTCCAGCCCCGAACCGGTTCGCGTGTTCGAATCCGGCGCGATCCTGCTTTATCTCGCCGAGAAATTCGGCGCCTTCCTGCCGGCGCAGGGGCCTGCCCGCGCGGAATGCCTGTCCTGGCTGTTCTGGCAGATGGGCAGCGCGCCGTATCTGGGCGGCGGCTTCGGCCATTTCTACGCCTACGCGCCCGAGAAGATCGAATACGCCATCGACCGGTTCGCCATGGAGGTGAAGCGCCAGCTCGACGTGCTCGACCGCCGGCTGTCGGAGAGCCCGTATCTCGCCGGCGAGGACTACACCATCGCCGATATCGCGGTGTTCCCCTGGTATGGCGGGCTGGTGCTGGGCTGGCAGTACGGCGCGGGCGAGTTCCTCTCGGTTCAGGACTACACCCATGTGCGGCGCTGGGCCGACGCGATACTGGCCCGCCCCGCCGTCAAGCGCGGGCGCATCGTCAACCGCATGAGCGGCGAGCCTTCCGAGCAATTGCGCGAACGCCACGAGGCGGGCGATTTCGACACCCGAACCGAAGACAAGATTGGCGAGGCCGCCGTATGAATATCGCGGAAAAGCGTGTGCTGATCACCGGCGGCTCCAGCGGCATCGGCTTTGCTCTGGCCGAAGCCTTCCTCGCCAAGGGCGCCCGCGTCGCCATCAGCGGCCGGCGGGCCGATCGGGTTGCGCAGGCGGTGGCGCGGCTTGAGGCCGGCGGGCGCGGCGCCCACGGCATCGTCGCCGACGTCGCAACAAGCGAGGGCCGGGCGGCGACGCTGGATGAGGCGCTCGCCGCGCTCGGTGGGCTCGACATCCTCGTCAACAATGCCGGCGGCGTGCGCGCCGGACGGCTGGAGAACACGCCGGAGGCCGAGTTGCTGGCGATGATCGAGGTCGACCTCGTGGCGCCGATCCTGCTGACCCGCGACGCCCTGCCGGCGCTGCGGGCGAGCGGGGACGCGGTGGTGGTCAATGTCGCCTCGGGCATCGCGCTGATCGGCGCGCCGTTCTACGCCACCTATGCCGCCGTCAAGGCCGGGCTGGCGCGGTTCGGGGAATCGCTGCGCCGCGAGCTGAAGGGCGAGGGCGTTCATGTCATGACCGCCTACCCGGCCGGAACCGACACGCCGATGATGGCGTCGAACCGCGCCGGGCCGGAACTCGGCTTCTCGCGCGAGCCGGCCTCGGCGGTGGCCGACGCCATTCTAGGCGGCATCGAGGCCGGCGCGTTCGAGGTGATCCGCGGCGGCGACGCCCGCGCGCACATGATCGCCCTCAACCGCGACAACCCGGCGGCCATCGACGAGCGGATGCTCGCACTGAAGCCCGCTCTCGAGGAGGCGGTGCGGGACCACTCCGCACTGTGAGCCGCGCCCCCCCGGGTCGGTGCCGGGCGGGCGGAGGTCCCGCAAGCAGATGCGGACGGGGCTGGCACGGGCGGCGGCGACGCGATCGGGAGCCGGAAAATAAACGGAAATCCCGATCCGCCGACCGGTCAACGCGAATGAACATCCCCCCGAACACTCAGCCCGCGTGAAACAGCGACAGGACCCGAAGGTCCTGTCGCAACGACGTCGCGCGCGGCGCTAGTTGATCAGAAGACGGGGCAGGGTCAGCGAGATGGCAGGAATGTAGGTAACGACCTGGAGGGTGATGAACATGGCCAGGATGAACCACCAATTATATTTCATCACCTCGCCGACCCGGCACCCGCTGACCGAGCAGGCGGTCAGGAGGACCGAGGCGACCGGCGGGGTCTGCTGGCCGATGGCACCGTTCAGCGCCAGGATCACACCGAAGTGGATCGGATCATAGCCGAGCTGGGTCACCAGAGGCAGCGTCAGCGGCACGGTCAGCACCATCGCGGCGGAGCCGTGCATGATGACGCCGAGCGCGATGAGCAGCATGTTGATGATGAACATCACCACGTAGCGATTGTCGGACAGGCCGACGACGTCGGCCGCGATCTGCTGCGGGATCCCGGCATTGGTGAGGTACCAACCGAAGGCGAACGACGTCGCCACCATCAGCATCACCAGGCTGGTGCGCACAGAGGCGGTGAGGAACAGTTCGGGCAGTTCGGCGAGGGTGATCTTGCGCGTGACGAACATCCCGATCAGCAGCGCCGCGAGCACGGCCATGGCGGCCGCTTCGGTCGGGGTGAAGATGCCCGACAGGATGCCGCCGAGGATGATGATGGGCAGCGTCAGGCCCCAGAACGCCTTGCGAAGCGCGCGGCCGACGCGGGCGAACTGGAACACCCCCTCCGTCGGCCAGTTGTAGCGCACCGCGAAGATGTAGCAGGTCCCGGCCAGCATGGCGCTCAGGAGCAGGCCGGGCACCACGCCGGCAACGAACAGCTTGGCGACGGACACCTCCGCCAGCGCGCCATAGATGATGAAGGCAAGGCTGGGCGGTATTATGATGGCGATGGACGCCGATGACGAGGTGATCGCCGCCGCAAAGGCGCGCGGGTAGCCGCGGCGCTCCATCTGCGGGATGAGAATGGTGCCCTGCGCCGCCACATCGGCCACGGCCGATCCCGAAATCTCGGCGAACAGCATCGAGGCGCCGACATTGACCATGGCGAGGCCGCCGCGAATCGAACCGACGACGCTCGACGCCAGTTCGATCAGGTCTTCCGCGATACCGGAGCGGTTCATCAACTCGCCGGCGATCATGAACAGCGGCATGGCGATGAAGACGAAATTCTCCATCCCGGCGAACATCTGCATCGGGATGACCGCATAGGGCACCGTCGTGGTCGACAGCGCGACGGTCGTCACGATGCCCATCGCCACGGCCACGGGAAGGCCGATGAGGATGGCGGAGAGCAGGCCGAAGAATATCGTTGTCATCAATCGGCTCCACCAAACCGAGGCCGGTCCTGTCCGCGAAGAATGCGGGCGACATTGTTGAGGCAGACGAGCGCGGCGAAGATCGAGCCGATGGGCGTCGCCCAGTAGAAGAGGCCACGCGGCAGTTCGATGGTGGCGAGCATCATGCCCATGCCGATCTCGGCGAAGCGGATCGCCGCCCAGCCCACCAGCAGGAAAAACGCGGCGCTGACGACATGCAGCGCGGCGTCTGCCAGCCGCTGGCCATAAGGCGAAAGCCGCTCGATCAGCACGCCCACCCCGATGTGCTCGCGATTGTGGAAGCCGATGCCGATCGCCAGGAACATCATCACCGCCAGCAGCAGGGACGACACTTCGTCGGTCCAGCCGAGCGAACTGTTCAGCAGGAAGCGGAAGAACACCCCGGCGACCATCGAGGCGGTGATGAAGAAGGCGATCGCGATCACGGCCCATCGGGCGACACGGATCGCGGCCCGGATCAGCGCGTCGAACAGGTCGAGGGCTGCGGCGAGCAGGGTCGGAGGGGTCATCGCTCTCACCTCTGTCGTCATGCAAAAATCCGCCGATATAATTCAATCATGCCAGATTCGCCTCAGTGGCCTCGTCGAGATTCCTGATGACGATAGAAATAAATCTTTAAACTCAAAAGACTGAATTTTAAACCGGCGCGCCTAAAAATTATGCTCGGCACGGTATTGTGTCATTTTGAATTATGTAGGAGCCTCAGCTCATGACCGATGACTACACCGATCCTCAGGACAGCCTCCTCGGCTCCGCAGCGCCCGCAGCCTCGTCCGCCGAGGGGCGACGCAGCCGCGACCCGTCGCTTCACCGGGGACTGGTTGAAAAGATCCGGGTGATGATCACCGAGGGAGAGCTGGCGCCGGGGGTGCGCATTTCGGAGATCGATCTCTGCGACCGCTTCGCCGTCAGCCGCACGCCGCTACGCGAAGCGCTGAAGGTGCTCAGTGCCGATGGCCTGGTGGAAATCCAGCCGAACCGCGGCGCGCGGGTCGTGGCGCCGACGCTGGAGGACCTGCGCGGCCTCTTCGGCGTGATGGGCGTTCTGGAGGGGTACTCCGGCGAACTCGCCGCCGTGCGGATGACGGACGGCGACATTGCACGGATCGAGGATATGCAGGCCCAGATGGTGGAGAGCTTCCTCGCCGAGGATCGCCACACCTACTTCTACATAAACCAGGCGATTCACGACGCCATTCTCGCCGCCGCCGGAAATGACGCGCTGGCCCTCGCCCATCGCGGCGTGTCCGGCCGCATTCTGGCGTCCCGCTTCAATTCCCACGTCTCGATGGCCCGGTGGGCCGCCGCGGTGCGCGAGCACGACACCATGCTGCGCCTGCTGCAGATGCGCCGGCCGATCGAACTCGGCCAGATCATGCGCGCGCACATCATGAACAAGTTCGAGTCCATCGAACGCGACCTCACATCCGCCGGGGAGGCATCCTTCTAGCCATTTCGTTCTGGGGAACACATCAATGAACAAGGCTGCCCTGCACGTCGCCGTCCTCGCCTTCGCGCTCGTGGGCGCCACCGAGGCCTCCGCCCTCACCAAGATCAAGGCGGGCATCGAATCCTCGCCCGGATCGCTGATCTACGACGTCATGACCTTCTTCGAGAAGGACCTGGAGGCGCGTCTTCCCGGCGAGGTCGAGTTCGAGTTCGTGCCGGGCGGCCAGCTCGGCAAGGACATCGACGTGATGAACGGGCTCAAGCTCGGGACCCACGAGATGACGATCGCCTGCTCGCCGGTGCAGTCGGTCGAGCCGACGCTCGGCCTGTTCGAGGCGCCGTTCCTGATCACGACTCGGGACGACGCCAAGAAGGTCGTCTTCGGTCCCATCGGCGAAAAGCTGATGGCGAACCTGACCGCGAAGGGCATCGTCGGCCTTCACCTGACCGAGCTCGGCTTCCGGCAGATCACCAATAATGTCCGCCCGATCAGCAAGCCCGAAGACCTCAAGGGCCTGCGCATCCGCATCCCCAACACGCCGTTCCGCAAGACCATCTTCGAGAGGCTCGGCGCCAATCCGACGCCCATCGCGTTCGGCGAGACCTATGCCGCGCTCAGGCAGGGCGTCATTGACGGGCAGGAGAACCCGCTGCCGTCGATCTACGGCGCCAAGTTCTACGAGGTGCAGAAATACCTCACCATGGCGAACTACCTGTTCACCCCCTGCACGATGATGGCCAGCCCGATCTTCTTCTCGGCGTGGCCGCAGAACGTTCAGGATGCGGTAAAGGCCTCCGCGAAGGCCGCCGCCGAATATTCATTCACCCGCGGCGCCGAACTCGACGAGAAATACCTCGCCGAAATGAAGACCACCTCCGAGATCGGCCAAATCGACGCCGCCGCCTTCCAGCCGCTGATGCGTCCGCTGTGGGAGGAGATCGGCAAGAAGGTCGGCCCCGATCTGATGCAGGAAACCATCACGACCATCACCAACTGAAGCGCCACCCCGCCCGTCGGGCCGGAACCCCGGCCTGACGTCTCGTCCGTTCTTTAGGGAAGAAGCCGTGTCACGCAAACCAGTCCTGTTCAGTGAACCCCGCCTGCGCGCCGCCATGGAAAAGGAGGGCGTGGACCTCATCATCGTCCGCGGCAATGAGAACTCGAAATACATCTCCGAGTTCTTCAACAATGGCGGACACCTGACCTATCGGCCGTTCACGGTGTTCTATTTCCGCGATCCGGCGCTGGCGCCGGCCTTCATCGTGCCCGCCGTCGACCTGCATCTGGCGATGGACTCGACCTGGATCGAGGACGTGCGCGCCTATGCGATGGCGGAGTTCTTCACCGACATCGACACCCATTTCTATGACGACTTCTTCCAGGCGGCCAAGGCCGTGCTGGACGATCGCAAGGTGAAGAATTTCGTCATCGGCACCGAAGGCGACAGCCTGCCTTCAGGCTACCGCTCGAAGCTGGACGCGCTGCTCGAAGGCAACAAGGTCGTCGATTTCAGCGCCCCGCTGGAAATCGTGCGCATGGCCAAGACGCCGGAAGAGATTCGCCGGCTCAAGAAGGCGACCGACATCACCGTCGAAGCCCATGCCGCCTTCCGCAACGCCATCAAGATCGGGGCGACCGATCGCGACCTGTTCGGGGTGATCGTCAAGGAGATGGTCGACCAGGGAGCCGATGGCTACCGCTTCATCAACATCGGCTGCGGGCCCGAGACGTCCTATGCCGCCCATGCGCCGTTCGTGGTCGACCACACCATCGCGCGCGGCGACTTCGTGAAAGTGGACATGGGCGCCACCTGCCTCGGCTATTCGGGCGACTTCGTGCGTTCCTACTTCGTGGGCGAGACCTCGCAGCGTCACCAGGACATCTGGAAGTGGCTCAACGAGGTGCAGATGGAACTCGGCATGGGGCTGCGGCCCGGCATGACCGGCGGCGAGGTGTTCGACAAGGGTTACGCGATGATCTCGAAATATCTCGAGAAGTTCCCGCGCGAATTCCTCGGCCACGGCATCGGCGTCGGCGCCCACGAGCAGCCTCGGCTCAATCAGGTGAACCGTTCGGTGATCGAGCCGGATTCGGTGATCTGCATCGAGTACAGCTACTACCATGACGGCTGCCGCCACCACACGGAGGAGACCTTCCATGTGAAGGAATCCGGCGTGGAGTGCTGGACCGAGCGTTGCCCCCGCGACCTCATCGTTGACGTCTAGCCGAGGCTTGAGCGCGCTGGCGGCGCGAGGCCGCCAGCGGGCCCCGATCATGGGCGACGGCACTGATTGAATGCGGGCGCCTTACGTTCCCACCTCGGTTCGCGCGGCATTGCCCTTCATGAGGATCGGCCCGGTCGGCCGCCCGGTCGGCGAGCCGCCGGCGGGCTCCAGCGTCACCTCGAACAATTGCTCGGGAATGGTCGCGGGAAGCCCGTCCACCGTGAGATTCACGCTGCGCATGGCCTCGAGCAGGCCGACCGACACCGGGCCGCGGGCGCGGTCCCACAGCGTCCAGACCTGAAGCGACTTGCCTTCGGGGGCGCTGAGGGCTTCCAGCGGTACCAGCTCGGTGCGCCCGTCGCGGAATGCGTTGACCAGTGCCAGCGGGCGGTTCTCATCGGACATCATCACCGCCACCAGGATCGGCGTGCGGGCGATGTCGCGGGTTTGCACGGCCAGCGCGACCGCCAAAGCGAGGCAGGCCGCCGCGGCGGTGAGGCCCAAGGCACGCCAGGCCGGAAGATGGCTCCACAGCCTGCCGGACCACCGCTTTCGCGCTTTGGCGGCGGCGCCATGCAGCGACGAAGCCACCTGCATCTGCGCCTGCGCCTGCGCCTGCGGGCCGGCAATGCCGGTTTCGATGCGTTGCCACAGCGCCTCGGTCGGTGGCTCGGGGCTGGCGGCCATGTCGATCTCGATCATGTTGCGGCGCCAGCTTTCCACCCGGTCGGCAAAGTCCGGATCGCTGCCGAGCCATGTCTCGCAGCGCGCCGCCTGATCGGCGTCGAGCAGGCCCAGCGCGTATTCGGCGGCGAGCGCCTCTTTCTCCGCCTCGGTCATGCCAGACACTGCCGGAGCGAGAGCAGGCCGCGACGGATCCAGGATTTGGCGGTGCCGAGCGGAATGCCCAGACGCCCCGCCAGTTCGCCATGGCTCAGCCCGCGCGCGTAGGCCAGCACGATGGCGTTGCGGCGCAGGGGCTCGAGACGTTCAAGGCAGCGGCGCAGCGCTCCGGTCTCCGACAGCGAGATGACCATCTGCTCGGCGTCGGCCTCCTCGCTCGCAAGACCCATCGGCTCGAAGTCGTCGACCAGATCGGTCCGCCCCTCGCCGCGCAGCACATTGAGGGCCCGGTGGCGCAGAATGGCGAACATCCACGTCGCCGGCTCGCCGCGCGCGGGATCGAAGGTGGCAGCCTTCTCCCAGATCCGCAAAAAGGTGTCCTGCACCACTTCCTCGGCAAGGTCGCGGCGGCGCAGCAGCCTTAGGGCGACGCCGATCATCTGTGGAGCCAGTTGATCGTAGAGGTGCCGCAGGCTCGATCGATCACCGCGCGCGCAGCCCTCAAGTGCCCGCGCCAACTCGTCGCGCCGGGGTGCCGGGCCGGGTGTTGCCAGTGCTGTCATCTCGGTTCCGTCGATCATCCGATCTGGATACGCGCGAGCGGGCACTTTGGATGCGGGAAGAAAAAAAGATAGGTGCGCCGCATCCGTTGGGGAATGTGGCGGGTAACCGCTCCGTCAAGCCGATTTGTCCGGCTTCAAACGGAGGAACGCAGATGAAAGTCTCGATGATGGCCCTGGCGCTCGCGGGCTTCCTTGCCGGCGCGGGCACCGCCCAGGCACAGACGGTGATCGCCCTGATGGACGGCAACATGATCGCCCCCGTCGACGCCAAGACCTGGACCGCGGGCACGCCGATGAAGGTCAGCGGCGTCGAGGGCAAGCTGGTCGGCATCGATGTGCGCCCCGCCGATGGCATGCTCTATGGCCTGTTCGACGACGGCACCGTCGCCGTGATCGATGCCACCAGCGGCAAGGCGACCAAGAAGTCCAAGCTGAGCACCATGCTGGCGCCCGGTGTCGCGGCCACGGTCGATTTCAACCCGGTGGCCGACCGGCTGCGGGTCATCGGCAGCGACGGCACCAATCTCCGCGCCAATGTCGATGACGGCAAGGTCACGACCGATGGCACGCTGAAATTCGCCGACACCGACATGCACAAGGGCGAGACGCCGAACATCGTCGCCGGCAGCTACACGAACTCGATGAAGGGCGCGAAGGAAACCACCCTCTACAACATCGACGCCACCATCGGCGCGCTGGTGAAGCAGGCGCCGCCCAATGACGGCGTGCTCAATGCGGTCGGCAAGCTCGGCGTGAGCGCGAAGAACTATGCTTTCGACATCGTCATGGTGGATGCGGCGGCGAGCGAGGGCTGGCTGCTGGCCGACGGCACGCTGTACCGCGTCGATCTCGCCAAGGGCGCTGCCAGCGAGGTGGGCAAGATCAAGGACGCCAGCGGCACGGTCCACGACATCGCGATCGTCCCGGCGATGTGACGCAAGGCCCTTGCCTCATGAAAAACAGGCCGCCGGAGCGATCCGGCGGCCTTTGCGTGGCGTGGGGGCGTCGTTATTGCCGTGGTCCGGGAGGCTCGCCCTGCCGGCACGCGCGGGCAGGATCGACGATGAGCTTGCGGGCGGCCGCGCTTGAATGGCGTCGAGCGGTTTGCTCAGGGCGCCTTTCGATGGCGCACGCACGACGACCCGCTCATCGGCGACCGGATCGCGGGGCGCGCGAGCCATTTCCGGACACCTCCTCACGAGGGGCCGGAAGCCGGCTTGCGGACTTCCGGCGCTGTCTCGTGCCTCAGGCGGCGTCGACGCGGCGCGGCAGCTTCCAGCCCGGCCGGATGAAGTGGCAGGTGTAGCCGTTGGGAATCCGCTCCAGATAATCCTGATGCTCGGGCTCGGCTTCCCAGAAATCCCCCACGGCCGCGACCTCGGTGACGACCTTGCCGGGCCACAACCCCGAAGCCTCGACATCGGCGATCGTCTCTTCCGCCACCGCCTTCTGCGCGTCGTCGGCGTAGAAGATCGCCGAACGATAGCT
>NZ_JAKVIL010000011.1 GCF_022601675.1 Ancylobacter gelatini
AACGAGCTGTTCTTCCGCGACAACACCATGATGCTCTTCGCCGACGCAAAGAAAATGGTCGAGGATATCGTCAAGAATATCTGAAGCAGTTTCAATTTCGAAATAAATGGCCGGGGAGTTCTCTCCGGCCATTTGCATTTTCAGGTCGAAGACGTGCGCTGCTCTTAACCGGCTGTCAACCAAAGCGGTTCTAGCTTGCCGACATGGCGCGCGGCGTATCCTGGTTTTTCGTAGCCCCGCTCGTCCTTCTGGGGCTCTCGGGTTGCAAGTTCGGGCTGGAACAGCGCGAACCCTGGCGCTCGGCAGCTGAACAGCGGTGTCTGGCGGAGGGCTTGGTCAAGCCTTCCGCCTACATCCAGCCGATGCGCGCGATCGACGGCGCCGGCACCTGCGGCATGGACCGCCCCTTCAAGATCTCCGCCTTCGGCAATGGCTCGGTGGAAGTCGCACCCAAGGCGACGCTGGCCTGCCCGATGACCTCGGCGGTGGACCGCTGGATCGAGCAGGACATCCAGCCCGCCGCCATGGCCTGGTTCGGCCAGCCGGTGGTGAAGGTGAAGCAGATGTCCTCCTATTCCTGCCGCAAGATGAACGGCGCGGCGACCGGCAAGACATCCGAGCACGCCTTCGGCAACGGGCTGGATATTGGCGGCTTCGTGCTGGCCGACGGACGCGAGATTTCGGTGCAGTCCGGCTGGAAGGGGCGGCCCGACGAGGCCGGCTTCCTGCGCACCGTGCAGGCCTCGGCCTGCCAGCGTTTCACCGTGGTGCTGGCGCCCGGCTCCAATATCTATCACTACAACCACATCCATGTGGACCTGATGCGCCGCGCCTCCGGCAGCACGACCTGCAAGCCCGCGCCCGTGGTGCCGCGCCCGCCCAACCTGCCGATCTACAAGGCGCCGCCGATGCGCGGTTATCCCGGGCCGGTCTCCGCCCCGGATGCCGTCAACGAGGTCGAGCCGGCCTATGACGAGGAGGGCGAGCCGGTGAGCAGCAACGCCCCGGTCTCCACTCCGGCTCCCGGGCGCGCGCCGGCTTATCCCGCGCAGTCTTATCCGGCACAAGCCTATCCCGCGGCAGCGGCTTATCCGGCGCCCACGGGTGGCGCCGTCGGTGCGCCGATCCAGCTGTCGCCCGGCTATGGCCAGCCGGCTTACGGGCAGCCGGCTTATGGCCAGCCCTCGAACCATGGCGTCGATCCGAACTATCGGCCGCAGCCGAGCCCCGCGCCGCTCTCGCCCTATCCTGCGACCTCGGACTATCCGGCCGCGCCTTCCTACCCGGCGCCAGCCTATCCCGCGCAGGGTTACCCGGCTCAAACGCGTCCCGCGCCGGGATATCCCACGCAAACCTATCCGGCTCGAGTCTCTCCCGCGCAGCCCTATCCGGCCCCTGCCGTCGCCCCCACGCAGCAGACGCGTCCGCGCCCGTCGGGCGTGCCGCTGCCGCCCGCGGGCATTCCGCTCGCCAAATGGCTGGGCCTCGACCGCACCACCACCGGCTCCACCGGCAATGTCCGCTCCTTCACCGAGGAACGGCAGTTCGCCAGCCCGATCGAGCCGCCCGACGCGCCGGCCGGCGAGGACTGAGCCCCCGAACCTCGCCCGTCAGTCCAGCAGCGTGTCGAGCCCGCGCCGTACCCCGGTCCATCCGCTGACCTTGCGCGCCGCCAGCAGCGTGCCCGCGACATAGGGCGCGGCCGAGGAGCCGGCATCGTGACGGATGCTGAGCCGCTCATCCGGTGCGCCGAAGATGCTCTCGACTCCGAGCACGAAGGAGGGCAGCCGCAGCGCATGCACCCGCACCTCGCGCGCGCCCTCGCCGAAGCCACCGCCCCGCGTCGCCGGCACGCCCGAGACCTCGGAAACCGGCCGGCTGGTGGCGGGAAGTCGCACCCCGGCCAGCGTCTCGGCGAGTTCGCGGGCGGTGCCGGAGGGCGCGTCGGGCTTTCCGGCGGAGGCGTAGTCGATGATCTCGACATCGGCGACATATTTCGCCGCCTCAAGGGTGAAGCGCTTGAGCAGGGTCGCAGTGATGGAGAAATTGCCGGCGGCGAGCACGCCCCGGCCGCGCTCGCGGGCCAGCGCGTCGAGCTCGGCATAATCGGCGGCGCCGAGCCCCGAGGTGCCGACCACGGCGTGGAGCCCGGCATTGAGCGCGGCCGCGACATGGGCCTTCACCGCGCCGGGCTTGGTGTAATCGATCAGCACGTCGGCCGGGACCGTGAGCGCCTCCTCGATGGTGGCGAAGACGGGAGCGCCCTCGATCCGCGTGCCGGCGGCGGAGCGGGCGACGGCGGCCGCGAGTTCAAGGTCCGGCGCGGCGGCGATGGCAGGGGTGAGCGCCCGGCCGACCCAGCCGGTGGCACCGGCAAGAAGGATGCGGATCGTCATGAAAGCTCCCGTGGCTCAGGGCGCCGGCGGCTTGCCGGGCAGGAAGGTGAAGGGCGCGGACGGCCGGAACTGTCCGCTGACCTCTCCGGCATAGACCTCGCCCTTGGCGAGGTCGAGCTTGCGGACGCCGCTGCCGGGCGCGAAGTCCACCTTGTCGAAGGCGACCCAGAACGTGTTGGGGCGGGTGGCGGAATCGAAGAAATAGACTCGGTTCTTCTGGTCGGCGACGGTGCGCCAGAGCGTGGAGGAGATGTTGGGCTGGTCCGGCGTGGTGATGCCGAGCGGCACGCTCACCGCCCGCTGCACGCTCATCACACCCGCCACCGCCTGGTTGGCGAAGGAATGCCCGGGCACGCCGGCGATGTAATTGGGGTCCAGCTTCCTGGGGATGGCGCCGAGCAGGAAAGAGGCACGGGCGAAGCGGTCCGCCGCGCGGTTGGTGCCGGGCAGGAAGGTGAGGCCGCCGATCTCCTGCCAGTAGTCGTCCAGCGCCAGTTGCTGGTCATAGGCCGGCGAATTGGTCATCACCGTGTAGTCGCGGCCGTGATGGATGACGAGCTTGCCGCCGATATATTCGAAGATCGCGGAATCGCCGCTCGAATCGGAGAGCGAGAGGTGGAGCGCGGCGGGCGCGCCATTGGGCAGCGTCGGGGCCAGCAGGGCGAAGGGCTCGGCCGAAAGGTCGGCCACCGCCTCCGCCACGGTGGCGTGGCTGTCGAGGACATATTGCGCCCACAGCGAGATCGACAGGAACGGCTTGCCGGCCTGCGGCGTGCCGTAGTCGGATTCGGCGAGGTACAGGATATTGGCGACGAGGCCCTTCTCGTTCATGCCGTCCGTGGTGCCGGCGTCATAGCCGGTGACCACCACGCTGCCATATTTCGAGGTCCAGGCCAGCGAGTTCGGGCCGCTGGCGCCATCGCGCGTCATGCCGGCGGGCAGGATCCACATGTTGGAACCCATGTCCTCCTTCCAGTCCATGTTGCGGCCGGTGATCACCGTCTGGTCGGCGCCGACGAACAGGGTGCGGGTGCAGGCCTGCGCGAGCGGGGGCAGGGCGGTCAATATGGCGGCGACGACGGCCACGGAGGTCGACAGCATCCGCCCGCGCTTGAGCGAGCGGGCCTTGCGAGGGTGAAGCGTCATGTCGGGAAACCTCCTTGTGGGGCGCGTCGCGCCCCGTATCGATGGTCGGCCGGGCCGGTCTCAGCCCGCCGGCGGCGTGGCGGGCAGCGCGGTGAACGGCGCGACCGGCTGCATCGCCGCGCTGATCTCGCCGGCGAATACCTCGCCATGGGCGATGGTGAGCTTGCGCACCGGGGTGCCGGGCGA
The DNA here is from genome assembly GCF_022601675.1 of Ancylobacter gelatini. Classification (GTDB taxonomy): domain Bacteria; phylum Pseudomonadota; class Alphaproteobacteria; order Rhizobiales; family Xanthobacteraceae; genus Ancylobacter; species Ancylobacter gelatini. The sequence continues at coordinate 3,729 of NZ_JAKVIL010000011.1, forward strand.
GAGGTCCACCTTCGACAGGTCGAGCCAGAAGGCGTTGGGTCGGGTCGCTGAATCGAAATAATAGACCCGGTTCGTCTGGTCGGAGACGGTCCGCCAGATGGTCGAGGAGATGTTGGGGTGCTCGGGCGTGGTGATGCCGAGCGGCACGCTGACCGCACGCTGCAGGCTCAGCACGCAGGCCACCGCCTGATGGGCATAGGAGTGCCCGGGCACGCCGGCGATATAGGCCTTGTCGAGTGCCTTGGGGATGGCATCGAGCAGGAACGAGGCGCGGGCGAAGCGATCCGCGGCATTGTTGGTGCCGGGAAGAAAAGTGAGCCCGCCAATGTTCTTCCAGTAGGCGTTGAGCGCGAGCTGCTGGTCATAGGGCGGTGAATTGGTCATCACCCGGTAGTCGCGCCCGTGATGGATGGTCAGTTCCCCGTCGATAAATTCGAAGATCGCCGAATCCCCGCCCGCATCCGAAAGCGAGAGGTGGAGGCTCGCCTCGGAACCGTTGGGCAGCGTCGGGGCGAGAATGGTGAACGGCTTCGCGGACAGCGCGTCGACCGCCTCGCTCACCGTGGCGAAGTTGTCGAGCACATACAGCGCCCATTGCGCGATCGACAGGAACGGGCCGTCGGTGCCGGGGCGGCCATAGTCGGATTCCGCCAGATAGAGGATGTTGGCGACGAGGCCCTTTTCATTCATCCCGTCGGTGACGCCGGCCTCATAGCCGGTCACGACCACGCTGCCATAGCGCGACGTCCAGCGCACCGAGTTCGGCCCGGCAGCGCCGTCGCGCGCGACGCCCGCGGGCAGCAGCCAGAGATTGGAAAGCATGTCCTCTTTCCAGTCCATGTTCCGGCCGGTGATGACGGTGTTGTCGTCCCCGACATAGAGGGTGCGCGTGCACATGGGTCTTGCCTTTTCTGAAGCGCGACCTGCCGCGCATCCTGTTTGCCACCGGGAGTGGGCGAGAATAGCCCGGTCCGCGTGGCAATCCAGAGCGCGGGGCGCGCCAAGGCAATATCCCGTTTGGGAGATTTCTCTCCCGCCGTGCTTCGGGCGAGGAAAAGTCAGGTGCCAGCCGGCCTGTAAGCCGGGTTCTGTATGGCGGGATTGCTCCCACGTGACGGCCATTCCTCTGGGACGCCGGTTACCCGGCGCCTCAAGCAGTCAACCCGGGTGGCTATCCGAGGACAGGATCTGATTCCGGCAGGCCGGAATCGTGCCACCCCTATACGACTTTGCTCCCGGTGGGGTTTGCCGTGCCGCTTCCGTTGCCGGCCGCGCGGTGCGCTCTTACCGCACCCTTTCACCCTTACCGCGGACGAATCCGTGGCGGTTTGCTTTCTGTGGCACTTTCCCTAGGGTCACCCCCGCCGGACGTTATCCGGCACCGTGTCTCCGTGGAGCCCGGACTTTCCTCGGCACCCTTGCGGATGACGCGGCCGTCCGGCCGGCTGGCGCGCCAGTGAATGGGCGAGGCGGCGCGCCGCGTCAAGGACTGAACAGGAAAACGCGCGCGCGCCGGAACGGAACGCGCAACCAGGAAGTCCCGGCGCGCACGCGCAACCTGCTCAGGAGGAGGGGTCAGTTCGAGGCCATCAGCGTGCGGGCCTTGCTGCAATAGGTGCGGGCGGTCGCGGACATGCGCCGCGCGCCATGCCCGCCCTGATAGCGCATCACGGTGCCGCAGGTGTCGCCGCCGGCGAGGCGATAGGCGCCCGCCAGATAGCGCATGCCCCATTTGATGTTGGTCTCGGGGTCGTAAAGCGCGGCGCGCGTGCCGCCATAACCCTGTCCGCGCGCGGTCTGGTGCTTGATCTGCATGAGGCCGACCTCGCCGGCGCGCCCGGTCAGATGGGTCTTCCAGTTGCTCTCGATGCGCACCACGGCGCGGGCCAGGGCCACCGGAACGCCATTTGTCTTCGCCTCCCGGTCGACGATTTTTGCGAGCTGTTCGCGCGAGCTGGGCGCGTCGATCTCTCGGGATTTCAGGTTGTTCGAATTAGCGCTGGCGCAGTTGGCGCCGAGGGCGACAGTCGAGGCGATGATGAGCGAAGCACAAAAAACGTTGCGGGATGCCATTATTCCGGTGAAGCCTTTTCAGGTCGATTTCGCAGCGCCATGAATCGCCGGGAAAATCTGTCTCGAATGAGGCTCGAATCGTTCGCGTTCGGGACGAAGCCTGTCCCGTTTCGCCACAACCTCTAAGATGTGTGGCGCAACCGCAACGTTTGTGAAACATCCTTGCGTTAGGAGGGGCACGCGCGAACGATGTTGGCGCGACGGGTAATCTGAAACCTCCGATCTTGTTACACGAAGTGATCAGCCCGCTGCGGAACCCCCGGCCCCGGCCGGGAGCGCGCGAGCGCATAGAGCGTCGCGAGCGTCGAGACATCGGCGATGCCGTCGATCTTGGCCCGGCGGAAATGGCGCTGGAAGGCGCGCACCACCGCTTCCGTGGTCTCGCAATAGCTGCCGGTGACCGGCACGCCATAGCCGTAAAACGCCAGCATGGCCTGCAGCGCCTCGACCGGCTGGCCGTGCTCGCCGCGCATGAAGAAACGCCCGTCGTCGAGCGGCGCTTCGGGCACGAGATGGCCGACCCCGGCGCGGTGCAGCACCTCCCACGGGAATTTCTCGCCGGGATCGTCCTTGCGGGTCGGGGCGATGTCGGAATGGGCCAGCACGCGCTCGGGCGCGATGGCGAGCCGCGTCACGATATCCTTGGCGAGCGCGGTCACCGCCTCGATCTGGATCGCGGGGAAGGGGGGATAACCGTGGTCATGGCCGGGATTGGCGATCTCGATGCCGATCGAGCGTGAGTTGATATCGCTCGCGCCTTCCCAGGACGAGACGCCGGCATGCCAGGCACGGCGCGCTTCCGGGACCAGCTGGGCGATCTCGCCAGTCTCGAACACCACGTAATGCGCGGAGACGCCGCGCTCGGGCGTGCGCAGCCACTCCACCGCCTCGTCGGTGGAGGTCATGCCGGTATAGTGCAGCACCAGCATGTCGGCGACCGTGACGCCGATCCGCTCGCCGTGATTGGGCGAGGGCAGCACCCGCGCGGCGAGCGGGGAATCCGGGGAAAACTGTGGCGCGGAGGTCTCCATCTCGACCGAGCTAGCGGGCATATGCGCCGCATTCAACCGATTCTTAAGGTTCATGGAGCGTTAATCACGGTTCAGGGCCGGGAGCGGAATCAGTTGCGTCGCCGAAAGGCGTGCCTGCCGGCTTCCCGCCGGCCCTTCTGACGCATTTGAGCCCCCGTTCCGAGTAGCGTAATCCGTTGCACAGCGATCCCAGCCAGCAAGGTTTGTCCCCGGCGGCCGACGCCCGGCACCTGCCCGTCCTTTTGGCGGAGGTGGTGGCAAACCTCGCCCCGAAGGACGGCGGCGTCTATGTCGACGGCACGTTCGGTGCCGGCGGCTACGCGCGTGCCATCCTGAACGCGGCGAACTGCCGGGTGATCGCCATCGACCGCGACCCGAGCGCGGTGGCGGGCGGGGCCGATCTGGTGCGCGCCTTTCCCGGGCGGCTCGCCATCGCGCAGGACCGCTTCGGCAACCTCGCCGAGGTCGCGGGCATGCTGGATGCGCCGCAGGTCGACGGCGTGGTGCTGGATATCGGCGTGTCCTCCATGCAGATCGACGAGGGCGAGCGCGGCTTCTCTTTCCGCCGCGACGGGCCGCTCGACATGCGCATGTCCAGCGAGGGCATCTCTGCCGCCGACATGGTGAACAGGCTCTCCGAGACCGAGCTTGCCAATCTGCTTTACCGCTTCGGCGAGGAGCGGCGCTCGCGCGGGGTGGCGAAGGCGATCGTCGAGGCACGGGGCGAGGCGCCGATCGAACGCACGCTGCAGCTCGCGGACATCATCGCCAAGGTGGTCTGGGCCAAGCCCCACGAGCCGCACCCGGCGACGCGCAGCTTTCAGGCGCTGCGCATCGCGGTGAACGACGAACTGGGCGAACTCGCCCGTGCGCTGGCGGCGGCCGAGCGCATTCTCAAGCCCGGCGGGCGGCTGGTGGTGGTCACCTTCCATTCGCTGGAAGACCGCATCGTGAAGAACTTCCTCGCCAACCGTGCCAAGGCGGCCTCCGGCTCGCGGCACCTGCCGGCGGCGCAAGGCGCGGCGCCGAGTTTCCGCCTCGTCGCGCGCGGCGCGGTCGAGGCCGGGGACGCCGAGCTTGCCGCCAACCCTCGCGCCCGCTCGGCCAAGCTGCGCGCGGCCGAGCGCACCGACGCTCCCGCCCATGGCGGCGGCGACCTCTCGTCGTTGCTGCCCCCGCTTCCCGCCTTCGACACCCGTCGCCGCTGAGGTCCGAAGACATGTTCCGCATCCTCAACTTCGTTTCGGTGATCGCGCTGCTTGCGGCGGCGGGGGCGGTCTATCACGTCAAATATTCCGCGGCCTTCGAGGCACAGAAGATCGCTGCGCTGCGCGGGGAGATCCGCTATGAGCGCGACCGCATCGCCACGCTGAACGCGGAATGGGCGCGCCGCACCGCGCCGGACCGGGTGCAGGCGCTCGCCGAGCATCATCTGGAGATGCAACCGCTGGACATCACCCGCATGGACAAGCTCGCCAGCCTGCCGGCCAAGCCCGAGCAGAACGGCGATGCGCTCGGCGGCATGATCGAGGCGCTGGTCGACGGCCCGTCCGGCGGCATCAACTCCATCCTCGGCGGCACCGGGAAGGAAGCCGAGAAGCCCCGCCCGGCGGCCCTCCGTCCGGCGCCCCGTCCGGCGGTGTCCTCCGGGCAGCCGCTGCCGCTCTCGGCGATGCCGGCGGCGGGGGTGATGGCGCCGCAGCGCCCTGTCTTCAACGCGGGACCGCAGGGCGCCATCGGCGCTCCGCTCAATCCCGCCGCGTCCCGCCCGCTGCTGCCCCCGGCAGCGGTCGGTCAATAGTTTCGCGAGGAGGTCTCCTGCCATGGCCGCGTTTCGCTTCGCCGCATCCTGTCTTTCCATCGGCCTGCGCTGGCTCGCGATGCTGCCGCTGCGCCTGTTGCGCGCGCTGGTCGGGGTGGTGCGCAGCGCCGCCGGGCGCGGGCGGCCGGAACCGCACGCCGTGGCGCGGGCGCGCATCCTGCTGTGCATGATCGTGTTCGGCTGCGTCTATCTCACCATTGCCGGCCGGCTCGCCATGTTCGCCTCGGCGCCGGACGGGGCGCTGGCGCGGCGCGGCGTCGCCTCCGACGCGGTGGCCTCGGCGCGGCCCGATATCCTCGACCGCCACGGCCTCGTCTTCGCCACCGATGTGAAGTCCTCGTCGCTGTTCGGCGAGCCGAAGCGGCTGATCGATGTCGATGAGGCGGTGGAAGCGCTCTCCGCCGTGCTGCCGGACCTCGATGTCGGCGAACTGCGCAAGCGCCTCGATTCCAATCGCGGCTTCGTCTGGCTCAAGCGCGAGATCACGCCGCAGCAGCAGCGCGAAATCCACAATCTCGGCATTCCCGGCATCGGCTTCATGACCGAGAACCGCCGCGTCTATCCCGGCGGCAATCTCGGCGCCCATGTGCTGGGTTCGGTGAACATCGACAATCAGGGCATTGCGGGCTTGGAGAAGTGGGTCGACAGCCGCGGCCTTGCCGACCTCCATCTCGCGGGCTTTGCTTCCGACCGCCAGCAGGAGCCGGTGGAACTGGCGATGGACCTGCGCGTGCAGCACGTGCTGCGCGACGAGCTGTTCGCCGCCAAGGAGAAGTTCAAGGCCATCGCGGCCGCCGGCACGGTGGTGGATGTGCGCACCGGCGAGATCGTCGCCATGGCCTCGCTGCCCGATTTCGATGCCAATGACCCGTCCGGCGCGCTCAACCCGAAGGCGCTGAACCGGCTCACCACCGGCGTTTTCGAGATGGGCTCGACCTTCAAGGCGCTGACCTTCGCCATGGCGCTGGATAGCGGGCGCTTCTCCATCAACTCGACGCTGGACGCGCGCGGGGCGCTGCATTTCGGCAAGTTCCGCATCAGCGACTACCACGCCGAAAACCGGGTGCTGACCCTGCCCGAGGTGTTCCTCGTCTCCTCCAACATCGGCACGGCCAAGATGGCGCTGGCGCTTGGCGTCGACGCGCACAAGGCGTTCCTGAAGAAGATGGGCCAGCTCGACCGGCTGCGCACCGAGCTGCCGGAAAGCGCGGCGCCGATCGTGCCCAAGCGCTGGGGCGACCTGAACACCGCCACCATCGCCTTCGGCCACGGCCTCGCGGTGGCCCCGCTGCAGGCGGTGATGGCGGTCAACGCGCTGGTGAATGGCGGCTATCTCATTCCCCCGACCTTTCTCAAGCGCACCCCGGAAGAGGTTCAGGAACTCTCTGTCCGCGTGATCAAGCCGGAGACCAGCGCCAAGATGCGCTATCTGCTGCGACTCAATGCCGAGAAGGGCTCCGCAAAGAAGGCCAACACTCCCGGCTACTATGTCGGCGCCAAGACCGGCACCGCCGAGAAGGTGGTGAACGGGCGCTATTCCAAGACCAAGCTGCTGACCACCTTCACCGCCGTGTTCCCGATGGACGATCCGCAATATCTCGTGCTGGTGATGCTGGACGAGCCGCAGGCGGTCGAGGGCACGTATGGCTATGCGACGGCGGGCTGGAACGCGGCGCCGACCACGGGGCAGATCATCAGCCGCGTCGGGCCGCTGCTCGGCATCATGCCGCGTACCGACCTGCCGCCGGCCGAGAGCCTGCTGAACGACTACAAGATCGCCCAGGCGCAATGACGGCCCTGCCGCGCCGCGCGGGGCAGGCATGACGCCGATTTCCCGTGCGTGAGGGCACGGGAATCGGCTATCCGATTGAGGATCGGCTATCCCGTGGTCAGGCTGGGAAGAGGCCGGCGGCACGGCCTGGCCGGGTGTCGTTAGAGGCAATTGAGAATGCACAACGCAATCCGCCCGACCGGCAGCGGCTGCATCAGGCTTACCCTGGGCGAGCTGGTCGGCGAGGACGCCGATTACAGCAGCGCCGACCCTTCGCTGGCCGTCGGCGAGCCGGTGCTCGACAGCCGCAAGGCGCGGGCCGGCGACGTGTTCTTCGCGCTGAGCGGGACCAAGAGCGACGGCATGGAATTCGCCCGCGACGCGCTGGCGCGCGGGGCGAGCGCGGTGGTCGGCGAGGCGGAAAATCCCGGTCTCGACCCCGGCACGCCCTATGTACGGGTCGGCAATGCCCGTCGCGCGGTCGCGCTCGCCGCCGCGCGGGCGTTTCCCCGCCAGCCCGAGACCATCGCGGCGGTCACCGGCACCTCGGGCAAGACCTCGGTCGCGGCCTTCACCCGGCAGCTCTGGGCGCGGCTCGGCCATGCCAGCGCCAGCCTCGGCACGCTCGGCGTGGTCGCGCCCTCCGGCGCGGTCTACGGCTCGCTGACCACGCCGGACCCGATCGAACTGCACCGCACGCTCGACACGCTGGCCGGGGAGGGTGTCACCCATCTGTGCCTGGAGGCGTCCTCGCACGGGCTCGACCAGCACCGGCTCGACGGGGTGCGGCTTTCCGCCGGCGCCTTCACCAATCTCTCGCGCGACCATCTCGATTACCACCCGACCATGGAGGACTACCTCGCCGCCAAGCTCCGGCTGTTCCGCGACCTGCTGCCGCGCGGGTGCCCCGCCGTGGTGTGGGTGGACAGCGCGGAAGGCGGGCAGGTCGCGGAAGTGGCGGCCGATCATGGGCTTGAGGTGATCGGCGTCGGCAATGCCGGTGCCGGCATCACCCTGCTGTCGCGCACCGACGAAGGGCTCGGCCAGCGGCTCGAACTCGACGTCGAGGGCCGGCGCCATTCGCTGCTGCTGCCGCTGGTCGGCGCCTTCCAGGCCGCGAACGCCCTGATCGCGGCAGGCCTCGCCATCGCCACCGGTGCGAGCGAGGGCGAGGCGCTCGGCGCGCTGTCGCAGCTCGAAGGCGTGCCGGGCCGGCTGGAGCTGGTCGGCACGGCGCGCGGCGCCGGCGTGTTCGTCGACTACGCCCACAAGCCGGACGCGCTCGCCAATGCGCTGGCGGCGCTGCGTCCCTACGCCACCGGCCGGCTGATCGTGGTGTTCGGCTGCGGCGGCGACCGCGACCGCGGCAAGCGCCCGATCATGGGCGAGATCGCCGTGCATGGCGCCGATGTCGCGATCGTCACCGACGACAACCCGCGCAGCGAGGACCCGGCGGCGATCCGCGCCGCCATTCTGGCCAGTGCCCCCGGCGCGCGCGAGATCGGCGACCGGGCCGAGGCGATCCACGCCGCCGTCGCGATGGCGCAATCTGGGGATGTCGTGCTCATCGCCGGCAAAGGCCATGAAACCGGCCAGATCGTGGGCGAGCGCACCCTGCCGTTCTCCGACAGCGAGAGCGCGCGTGCGGCGATCGCGGCGATCGCGAGCTAAGGGGGAAGTCTCTCATGTCCAAGAGGGTGCCGCTCTGGACCATTCACGAGCTGGCGGGGGCCATGGGAGCCACCGTGTCCGGCCCGATCGTCGAGACGCCGGACGGCGCGATCGCCGGCATCTCGATCGACACCCGCACGCTGGAGCCGGGCGACGCATTCTTCGCCATTACCGGCGAGAACAGCGACGGCCATGGTTATGTCGAGGCGGCGCTTACGCGCGGGGCGGCGCTGTGCGTGGTGGCGCGCTCGCGCCGCACCTCGATGCCCCACGGAGCGCGGCTGCTGCTGGTCGATGACGTGCTGCAGGCGCTGGAGGCCGCCGGGCGCTCCTCACGGGCCCGCAGCCACGCGCGTATCGTCGCGGTGACCGGCTCGGTCGGCAAGACCACGACCAAGGAGGCGCTGGCGCTCGCGCTTTCGGCCGACGGCCCGACCCATGCCTCGGCCGCCTCTTACAATAATCACTGGGGCGTGCCGCTCTCGCTCGCCCGCCTGCCGCGCAGCGCCGCCTATGGCGTGTTCGAGCTGGGCATGAACCATCCCGGCGAGATCACCCCGCTGGTGGCGATGGTGCGGCCCCATATTGGCATCATCACCACGATCGAGCCGGTGCACATCGCCCAGTTCCCGAGCGTCGAGGCGATTGCCGATGCCAAGGCGGAGCTGTTCTCCGGCATCGAGCCGGGCGGTGCGGTGGTGCTGAACCGGGACAATCCCTATTACGACCACCTCGCCAACGCCGCGCGCGCGGCCGGCATCGCCACCATCATCGGCTTCGGCGAGGCGCCCGGCGCGCAGGCGCGCCTGCTCAGTGTCGCGCTCCAGCCGCAAAGCTCGACCGCGCTGGCCGACATCATGGGCGAGACGGTGAGCTTCAAGGTCGGGCTGCCCGGCCGCCACATCGTGCAGAACGCGCTGGCCGTGCTGGCGGGCGCCAAGCTCGCCGGCGCCGACCTCGCGCTCGCGGCGATGGCGCTGGCCGCGCTCGGCCCGCCGCCGGGACGCGGTGTGCGTACCCCGCTTGCCGTGAAGGGCGGGCCGGCGCTGGTGATCGATGAGAGCTACAACGCCAACCCGGCCTCGATGCGCGCGGCGCTCTCCGTGCTGGCGGTGACGCCGGTGGAAGGGCGCGGACGGCGCATCGCCGTGCTTGGGGACATGCTGGAGCTCGGCACCGCCGGCGAAGGGTTGCACCGCGACCTCGCCCCGGCCGCGAGCGCCGCGGATCTGGTGTTCTGCGCCGGGCCGCTGATGCGCGCGCTGTGGGAGGCGCTGCCGGAAACCCGGCGCGGCGCCTGGGCGCCCGATGCCAGCGCGCTGCTCCCCCTCCTTGCCGACCGCTTGCGCGGCGGCGATGTCGTCATGGTCAAGGGCTCGAACGGCAGCCGCATGGGACCGCTGGTCCGCGCGCTGATCGAGCGTTTCCCCTCTTCGAGCGTACCGGCGGAAGGTTGATCCGATGCTGCAATGGCTGGCCCAGTTCCAGGAGAGCCTCCCCGCTCTCAATGTCTTCCGCTACATCACCTTCCGCACCGGCGGGGCGATCATCACCGCGTTGCTGTTCGTCTTCATGTTCGGGCCGGCGATCATCGCGCTGCTCAGGCTGAAGCAGGGCAAGGGCCAGCCGATCCGCACCGACGGGCCGCAGTCGCACCTTCTGACCAAGAAGGGCACGCCGACCATGGGCGGGCTGATGATCTTCTCCGGCCTGATGGTGGCGACCCTGCTCTGGGCGAACCTCGCCAACCCCTATGTCTGGGTGGTGCTGTTCGTGACCATCAGCTTCGGCCTGATCGGCTTCTATGACGACTATCTCAAGGTGACCAAGCAGACCCATAACGGGCTCTCCGGCAAGACGCGGCTCGCCATCGAGGCGATCATCGCCGGCGTCGCGGTGGTGGTCATCATGAATGTCGGGCGCGAGCCGCTCTCCTCCTCGCTGGCCTTTCCGCTGTTCAAGGACCTGCTGATCGACCTCGGCATCTTCTTCGTCATCTTCGGCGCCTTCGTCATCGTGGCGGCCGGCAATGCGGTGAACCTGACCGATGGTCTCGACGGGCTCGCCATCGTCCCGGTCATGGTGGCCGCCGGTTCCTTCGGCCTCATTTCCTACCTGTCGGGCAACGTGCTGTTCGCCGACTATCTCCAGATCCATTATGTCGCCGGCGTCGGCGAGCTGGCGGTGATCTGCGGCGCGCTTATCGGCGCGGGCATCGGCTTCCTGTGGTTCAACGCGCCCCCGGCGCAGATCTTCATGGGCGATACCGGTTCTCTGGCTCTGGGTGGCCTGCTGGGCACCATCGCGGTCGCCACCAAGCATGAGATCGTGCTCGGCATCATCGGCGGCCTGTTCGTGCTCGAAGCCGTGTCGGTGATCGTGCAGGTGGCCTCGTTCAAGCTCACCGGCAAGCGCGTGTTCAAGATGGCGCCGATCCACCATCATTTCGAGCAGAAAGGCTGGACCGAGCCGCAGATCGTCATCCGCTTCTGGATCATCGCCGTGGTGCTGGCGCTGATCGGGCTTTCCACGCTCAAGCTGCGCTGAGGCGGACATGATCCCCGTCACCACCTTCAAGGACCGCCGCGTCGCCCTGTTCGGCCTCGGCGGCTCCGGGCTTGCCACCGCGCGCGCGCTCATTGCCGGCGGTGCCGACATCATCGCCTGGGATGACAATATCGAGGCGGTGGAGAAGGCCGACGACGCCGACATCCCCACCGGCGACCTGCGCGCGCTGGAATGGGGCGCGGTGGACGCGCTGGTGCTGGCGCCCGGCGTGCCGCTGACCCATCCGATCCCGCACTGGAGCGTTCGGATGGCGCAAGCGGCCGGGGTGGAAGTCATTGGCGACATCGAACTGTTCTGCCGCGAGCGCCGGCTGGCGACGCGCCGGCCGCCCATGGCCGCGATCACCGGCACCAATGGCAAGTCGACCACGACCGCGCTGCTCGCGCATCTGATGAAGGTCGGCGGGCGCGATGCGCAGATCGGCGGCAATTTCGGGCCGGCCATTCTCGGACTGGAGCCGCCGAAGCAGGGGCGGGTCTATGTCATCGAATGCTCCTCCTACCAGATCGACCTCGCCCCGAGCCTCGATCCGTCGGTCGGCGTGCTGTTGAACCTGTCGCCGGATCATCTCGACCGCCATGGCGACATGGAGCACTACGCCGCCATCAAGGAGCGGCTGGTGGCGCAGGTGGAGGCCGGCGGCACGGCGGTGGTCGGGGTCGACGATCCCTGGTGCCGCGCCATCGCCGAGCGGCTGATCGCGGCGGGCGGCAATGTGGTGCGCGTCTCGGTGCGCGAGGCGCTCAATGACGGCATCTGGCTCGACGGCGAAACGCTGGTGCTCTGCGAGGAGGGCGAGCGCATCTATGAGCTTTCCCTTTCCGGCATCGGCTCGCTGCGCGGCGCGCATAATGCGCAGAACGCCGCCGCCGCCTTCGCCAGCGCCCGCGCGCTCGGCCTCGCGCCGGAGATCATCGCGGCCGGCATGCGCTCCTTCCCCGGCCTCGCCCATCGCATGGAGCAGGTGCGCACCCTCGGCAATGTGCTGTTCGTCAATGATTCCAAGGCCACCAATGCCGACGCCGCCGAGCGGGCGCTGACCAGCTTCGACGACATCTTCTGGATTGCCGGCGGCAAGCCCAAGGAGGGCGGCATCACGCCGCTCACCCCGTGGTTCGGGCGCATCCGCAAGGCCTATCTGATCGGCGAGGCGGCGCCGGCGTTCGCTCAGACGCTGGGCGAGACCGTGCCGCATGAGATGTCCGGCACGCTGGCGGTGGCGGTGGCCTCCGCCGCCCGCGACGCGGCGGCTTCCGGGCTGGCGCATCCGGTGGTGCTGCTGTCGCCCGCCTGCGCCAGTTTCGACCAGTTCCGCAATTTCGAGGTGCGCGGCGACGCCTTCCGCACGCTGGTCAACACATTGCGTTGAAGGGGTATTCGCGCGATTGTTCTCAGTATCGCAGCGGGGCGGGCTGAGGGTGTCCCGCCCTGATACATGTCGAGACGGACTTTCGCGATGCCTGACGCCATTCCCGGATGGTTCGACCATGTCCGCGCGCCGCTGGTCCTCGCTGCGGGCGACCTTGCCCTCGTCACCGCGCTGAACGCCGAGGCCGCCCGCCTGATGGGCGCGGGGCCGACCATGCCGTGCGCGCTGGCGGAACTGATCGGGCCGGAGGCCGCGGCGGCGGTGGTCGCGATGGGCACCGCCGGGCCTGCCGCGCAATCCTCCCCGCCATCCCGCGTCCTGACCTGCCGTGTCGCCGGCCGGGACCGCACGCTCGACGTGGCGCTGTCGCGGCTGGAGGACGGGCGCTGCCTGCTGACGCTTCAGGACCGGATGGCCGAGCACGAGGCCGCCGACAAGCTCCTGGCGATCCAGGACGATATTCGCGAGATCATGGAATCGATGCCGGTCGGGGTCGAGATCTACGACCGCGACGACACGTGCCTGTTCATGAATCACTATGGCGCCGCGCTGCTGGGCTATGGGGTCGACGACGTGTTCGAGCTCGATGACTGGTGGCGCCTCGCCTATCCCGATCCCGCCTATCGGAAGATGGCCATCGACGGCTGGGCGCAGGGCGTGCGCCAGGCGCGGGAGGAAAAGAACTACATCCAGATGTCGGAATGGATCGTGACCGCGAAGGACGGGTCGCAGCGGCTGATCCACTTCCGGCTGCGGGCGCTGATGGACAATACCGTGCTGGTGTACTGGGACGTGTCCGACCATGGCCGGCTCGTCAACCAACTCCGGCATCTGGCCGATACCGACGAACTGACCGGCGCCAGCAACCGCCGGCGCTTCCTCGCGGAAGGCGAGGCGGCGCTGGCCTCGGCGCGGCGGTCGGGGACGCCGACCGCGGTGCTGATGGTCGACATCGATTATTTCAAGCGGGTGAACGACCGGTTCGGCCACGCCGCCGGCGACCTGGTGCTGCGCGGCTTCGTGGAGAAATGCCGCCGGGCGCTGCGCGAGCAGGATCTGCTGGCCCGGCTCGGCGGCGAGGAGTTCGTGGCGCTGCTGCCGGGCACCGGCGAGGCGGAGGCGCACAAGGTCGCCGAGACGCTGCGCAATTTCATCGCCGCCGCCCCGATGATGATCGAGGGCATGCCGATCCCGATCACCGTCAGCATCGGCGTGTCGGTGATCGATCCGAACCAGGCCGAGACCGCCGCGACGGAAACCGATGCCGACATATTGTCCGGCCTGATGCGCCGGGCCGACCTCGCGCTCTACGCCGCCAAGGATGGCGGGCGAAACCGCGTGGTGCGTGACGGGGCCAATATTCCGCTGGTGCCGGCGATGTCCGCCAAATGAAGACGGCGCGATCGGCGTACCGGACATGCGCCGATGGCGCTCGCCATTAAGCCGGCGTCAACCTTAACCGTTCGATAGTCGCGCCAGACGTATTTCTTGAGCGAGTGGCGTAGATGATTTCACGTGCCGAGAGGACCGTGGTCGGCGAATGGTGGTGGACCATCGACCGCCTGCTGCTGGGGGCGCTCGCTGCGCTGATGATCATCGGCATCGTGCTGGCGCTGGCCGCCAGCCCGCCGGTGGCCTCGCGTCTCGGCATCGCCGACCCGTTCCACTTCGTGAACCGGCAGGTGATGTTCCTGGTCCCGGCGATCATCGTGCTGATCGCGACCTCGCTGCTCTCCCCGCGCAATATCCGGCGCCTCGCTTTGGTGCTGTTCATCCTGTTCCTGGGGCTGGTCTGGGCGACGCTGTTCGTCGGCCCGGAGGTCAAGGGCGCGCGGCGCTGGCTGAACATCGCCTCGATCACGCTCCAGCCCTCCGAATTCCTGAAGCCGAGCTTCGTGATCATCGCGGCGTGGCTGTTCTCCGAAAGCGTGCGCCGGCCGGAAATGCCGGGCCAGTGGCTGGCCATCGGCCTGCTCGGCGCGGTGGTGACGCCCCTGGTGATGCAGCCGGATTTCGGCCAGACCATGCTGGTCTCGCTGGTGTGGGGCAGCCTGTTCTTCCTTGCCGGGCTGCGGCTGATCTGGGTGGTCGGGCTGGGCGGCGTCGGCGCGGTCGGCCTGTTCATCGCCTATACGATGGTGCCCCACGTCACCAAGCGCATCGACCGCTTCCTCGATCCCGAATCCGGCGATACCTACCAGATCGACCTGGCCATCGATTCCTTCCTCAATGGCGGCTGGCTGGGTCAGGGGCCGGGCGAGGGCACCTACAAGAAGGTGCTGCCGGACGGGCACACCGACTTCATCTTCGCCGTGGCCGGCGAGGAATTCGGCGCCGTGCTGTGCCTGATGATCGCCGGCCTGTTCGCCTTCATCGTGCTGCGCGCGCTGTCGCGGGCGATGAGCGACGAGGACCCGTTCGTGCGCTTCGCGGTGGCGGGGCTCGCCATACTGTTCGGGCTCCAGTCTTGCATCAACATGATGGTCAACCTGCATCTCATGCCGGCCAAGGGCATGACGCTGCCCTTCGTTTCCTATGGCGGCTCCTCTTTGCTGTCGCTGGCCTATGGCATGGGCATGCTGCTCGCCCTGACACGGCGGCGCCCGCGCACCGCCACGCTGGCGGAACTGGAGCGGCTGGGCACGCGGCTCGGCGCGCGCCCGCAGGCCGCCTGAGGAGACACTGATGGCCGACACCACGCCTCTCGTCCTGCTCGCCGCCGGCGGCACGGGCGGGCACCTGTTCCCGGCGGAGGCGCTGGCCGGCGCGCTGGCAAGGCGCGGCATCGCGGTGGACCTCGCGACCGATGCCCGCGCGGCGCGCTATGCCGGGCATTTTCCGGCGCGGCGGCTGCACGTCCTGCCGGCGGACACGATGCGCGGGCGGTCCCCGGTCGCGCTGGCAAAGACCGGGCTCGCGCTCGGCTCCGGCATCCTCAAGGGTTTCCGCCTGATGCGCCGGCTGAAGCCGGCCGCCGTGATCGGCTTCGGCGGCTATCCCACCGTGCCGCCGTTGCTGGCGGCGGTGTTCGCGCGCCGCCCGACCCTCATTCACGAGGCGAACGGGGTGATGGGGCGGGCCAACGCCATGCTCGCCTCCCGCGTGACCGCCATCGCCACCGGCTATCCCAACCTGTTCGCCCATACGCCGGCGCTCGCCGCCAAGGCGCACCACACCGGCAATCCGGTGCGCCCGGCCGTGATTGCGGCGGCCGGCGTGCGCTATGCCGCGCCGATGGTGGGCGGTCCGCTGCGGCTGCTGGTGTTCGGCGGCAGCCAGGGCGCGCGGGTGATGAGCGAGATCGTGCCGGCCGGGCTGCGGCTGCTGGCGCCCGAGTTGATCGCGCGGATCGAGGTGGTGCAGCAGGCGCGGCCCGAGGATATCGAGGCCGTGCGGGCCACCTACAAGCGGCTCGGGATCAAAGCCGAGCTGGCGCCGTTCTTCGACGACCTGCCCGCGCGCATGGCGGCGGCACATCTGGTTATCGGACGTTCTGGGGCCTCGACCATTGCCGAGCTGTCGGTGATCGGGCGCCCGTCCATGCTGGTGCCGCTGCCGGGCGCGCTGGATCAGGACCAGCTCGCCAATGCCACCGCGCTGGCCGATGCCGGTGGCGCGCTGCTGGTGCCGCAAAGCGCCTTCACGCCGGAGCGATTCGCCGCCGACATCACCCGGCTCGCCGCCAATCCGGCCCAGCTTTCCGCCATGGCCGACGCCGCCCATTCGGTCGGCCGGGCGGATGCCGCCGAGCGGCTTGCCGATCTCGTTATCAGAATTGCCGATATCCGGCTGTGAGGGCGCCGGGATGACGGCACGGCTCCGGTCGGCTAATCCTGCGCGCCCCGACCGTGCGCCCGCGCCCCATGCGCGCCCGGGCTGCCAGAGGAAACCGCTTCGATGAAACTTCCGCTCTCACTCGGCCCCATCCATTTCGTCGGCATCGGCGGCATCGGCATGAGCGGCATTGCCGAGGTGCTGCACAATCTCGGCTACACGGTGCAGGGGTCCGACGTCGCGGAGAGCGCCAATGTGAAGCGCCTCGCCGAGAAGGGCATCAAGGTGCTGATCGGCCATGCGGCCGAGAACATCGAGGGCGCCGAGGTGCTGGTGGTCTCCTCCGCGATCCGGCGCGACAATCCCGAACTGGTCGCTGCCCGCGCCCAGCGCCTTCCCGTGGTGCGCCGCGCCGAGATGCTGGCGGAACTCATGCGGCTGAAAAGCTGCGTCGCCGTCGCCGGCACCCATGGCAAGACCACCACCACCTCGCTGGTCGCCACCCTGCTCGATGCCGGCGGCTTCGATCCGACCGTGATCAATGGCGGCATCATCAACGCCTACGGCACCAATGCCCGGCTCGGCGATGGCGAATGGATGGTGGTGGAGGCCGACGAGAGCGACGGCACCTTCCTCAAGCTGCCGGTCGAGGTCGGCATCGTCACCAATATCGACCCCGAACATCTCGACCACTTCAAGACCTTCGACGC
The DNA here is from genome assembly GCF_022601675.1 of Ancylobacter gelatini. GTDB lineage: Bacteria > Pseudomonadota > Alphaproteobacteria > Rhizobiales > Xanthobacteraceae > Ancylobacter > Ancylobacter gelatini. The sequence continues at coordinate 20,518 of NZ_JAKVIL010000011.1, forward strand.
GGTGCAGGCCGCGTTCCGCACCTTCGTCGAGAACCTGCCTTTCTACGGCTTCGCGGTGATGTGCACCGATCATCCGGTGGTGCAGGCGCTGGTGGGGCGCGTCGAGGACCGGCGCGTCATCACCTATGGCGAGAACCCGCAGGCGGATGCGCGCATCGTCGAGATCGACCTCAAGGGCGGTCAGTCGCGGTTCTCTGTGCTGTTCCGCGACCGTGCGGGGACGGTGGTGCACGAACTGCGCGACCTCGTTCTCCCGATGCCGGGCAAGCACAATGCGCTGAACGCCACCGCCGCCATCGCGGTCGCGCGGGAATTGGGCGCCAGCGACGAACAGATCCGCTCCGCGCTCGCCGGCTTCGGCGGGGTCAAGCGCCGCTTCACCCGCACCGGCGAGGTGGATGGCGTGACCATCTTCGACGATTACGGCCACCACCCGGTGGAGATCGCCGCCGTGCTGCGCGCCGCCCGCGCCTCGACCGACGGGCAGGTGATCGCGGTGGTGCAGCCGCATCGCTACACCCGCCTGCAATCGCTGTTCGACCAGTTCGCCACCTGCTTCAACGACGCCGACCATGTGATCGTCGCCGATGTCTATGCCGCCGGCGAAGCGCCGATCGAGGGCATCGACCGCGATCATCTCGTCGAGGCGCTGCGCGCGCGCGGCCACCGCTCGGTGATGCCGCTGTCCGGGCCCGACGCGCTGGCCGGGCTGGTGAAGGGGCTGGCGAAGCCGGATGATTATGTGATCTGCCTCGGCGCCGGCAACATCACCCAATGGGCCTACGCGCTGCCCGAACAGCTGGCGCGGGAGAGCGCGGCGTGAGCTTCCCCGACATCACGGCCGAACTGGCCGCCCGCCTGCCGGACCTGCGCGGGCGGCTCATCGCGAATCAGCCGCTGGCCGATCTCACCTGGTTCCGCGTCGGCGGGCCGGCTCAGGTGCTGTTCACCCCGGCGGATGAGAACGACCTCTCTTATTTCCTCAAGGCGCTGCCGGCGGACATCCCCGTCACCGTGATCGGGCTCGGCTCGAACCTGATCGTGCGCGACGGCGGCGTGGCCGGCGTGGTGATTCGCCTCGGGCGCGGCTTCAGCGAGATCGCGATCGAGGACGGGCACCGGGTCCGCGCCGGCACGGCGGTGCCGGACGTTAAGCTCGCCCGCGCGGCGGCCGATGCCGGCATTGCCGGGCTCGCCTTTTATCGCGGCATTCCCGGCGGCATCGGCGGGGCGCTGCGCATGAATGCCGGCGCCCATGGCGGCGAGACCAAGGATCGCCTGATCGAGGCGCGCGGCATCGACCGGCAGGGCCGGGTCCATGTGTTCGCCAATGCCGATTTCGGCTTTTCCTATCGCCATTCCGGCGCGCCGGCCGATGTCATCTTCACCAGCGCGCTCTATCAGGGCGAGCCGGGCGAGCCGGCCGACATCCTCGCCGAGATGGAACGAATCACCCAGGCCCGCGAGGCCTCGCAGCCGATTCGCGAAAAGACCGGCGGCTCGACCTTCAAGAACCCGCCCGGCCACAAGGCGTGGCAGCTCGTGGACGCCGCCGGCTGCCGGGGCTTGCGGCGCGGGGCGGCGCAGGTCTCGGACATGCACTGCAATTTCCTGATCAATACCGGGGGCGCCAGCGCCGCCGACATCGAAGGCCTGGGCGAGGAGGTCCGCGCCCGGGTCAAGGCCCAGTCCGGCGTCGAGCTGGACTGGGAGATCAAGCGAATCGGCATTCCGGCCTGACGGTTCCTCCTCTCCACGCGGGGGAAGGAGGCAAGAGTGACGCTGTTGGCCCGGTCATCACGGGCGGAGGAAACATCATGTCGAAGCATGTCGCCGTCCTGATGGGCGGGTGGTCGTCGGAACGCGAAGTGTCGCTGCGCTCGGGCGAGGCCTGCGCCAAGGCGGGGGAGAGCGTCGGCCTGCGCATGACGCGCGTCGATGTCGGCCGCGACGTGGCGCAGGTGCTGACGCAGCTCAAGCCGGACGTCGTGCTGAACGCGCTGCACGGCCCCTATGGCGAGGACGGCACGATCCAGGGCCTGCTGGAATTCCTGCAGATTCCCTACACCCATTCCGGCGTGCTGGCCTCGGCGCTCGCCATGGACAAGGCGCAGGCCAAGATCATCCTCGCCGCCCACGGTATTCCGCTGGCGGAGGGCAAGGTGGTCAGCCGGCTGGAGGCCGCGCGTGCCCATGTCATGGAGCGGCCCTATGTGCTGAAGCCGGTGAATGAGGGCTCGTCGGTCGGTGTTTTCATCGTCCCCGAGGATCAGGAGCACCCGCCGCAGGAGCTGACGCGCGCCGACTGGCCGCATGGCGAACTGATTCTCGCCGAGCGTTACATTCCCGGTCTGGAGCTCACCTGCGCGGTGATGAATGATGAGCCGCTGGGCGTCATCGAAATCCAGTCGGATCTAAGGTTCTACGATTACGAGGCAAAATACGCCCCCGGCGGATCTCGTCACATCCTTCCGGCCCAAATTTTACCGAATGTTTACCAAAAGGCGCAGATGTTAGCGGTCAAGGCGCATCGCGCGCTCGGCTGTCGGGGCATCAGCAGAACGGACTTTCGATACGACGATCGGACCGGAGACGAATCCGGCCTGATCGTTCTGGAGGTCAATACTCAGCCCGGAATGACCGAGACGTCGCTTGTGCCCGAACTTGCAGCCCATGCAGGCCATTCGTTCGGTGAGTTGGTTAAATGGATGGTGGAGGACGCCTCGCTCGATCGCTGAACCCCAGGCAGACGCCTGCGGGAGAAGGCGCGGGCACGGCCACGAGACAGATGCGCGGCGCGCGCGCTGACCGGCCCTCGGGGCGCGGTCAGCCGGCTGCGACCGGCAAGTCCGCGTCGGGCAAGACGACGTCTGGTTCGGCGGCCTCCGGCGCCGGCGGGCGGGTGTTCAACCGCGTCGTCATCGGCGGGCGCCGGCTGTTTGTCGGCCTGTCCTCCTCGCGCGCCGCGACCTGCGGCGCCGGCACCTGGCTGGTGGCGCTGCTGTTCGCCGCCACCGGCGCCTACGGCCTCCAGCGCGGCGGCCACATGCCCGAGGCGATCGAGACCGTCCGCGACATGGCCGATGTCGGCGCCAACATCGCCGGCTTCAAGATCGCCACCGTCAATCTCTCCGGCCAGAATCACGTCACCCCCGGCGATATCCTCGCCACCGCTGGCGTGAAGCCGACCTCCTCGCTGGTGTTCCTCGACGCGGAAGCCGCGCGCACCCGGCTGGAGCAGCTCGCCTGGATCAAGCGGGCGACGGTGCAGAAGCTTTATCCCGACCGCCTCGACATCCAGGTGGTGGAGCGCGAGGGCTTCGCGCTCTGGCAGAAGGACGGCATGATCAACGTCATCGCCCGCGACGGCACGGTCATCGCGCCCTATTCCGACGATCCCCGCTATATCCGCCTGCCGATCGTGGTCGGCGACGGCGCCGAGCGTCACGTCACCGAGATCGTCGAGGCGCTCAGCCTCGTGCCGGCGGTGCGCGAGCAGGTCCGCGCGGCGATCCGCGTCGCCGACCGCCGCTGGACGCTGAAGATGCGCAACGGCATCGACGTGCGCCTGCCGGAACAGGACATGCCGGACGCGCTCTCCGCGCTCGCCATGCTCGACCGCGACAAGTCGCTGCTGTCGCGCGACATCACCGTCATCGATCTGCGACTGGCCGACCGGGTCTCCGTGCGCCTTTCGGACGCCGCCTATGAGACACGCCAGGCTGAGCTGAAGGCGAAGGCCAAGGCCGCGAAGAAGGGAGGCAATACATGAGGCCCCGCGCTCCCTTCGAGATCGCGCCGAAGATGCGGCCGATCCCCCCCAAGCGTTCCGGCGTCGTCGGCGTGTTGGAGGTCGGCACCTCCAAGATCGTCTGCCTGATCGCCCGGCTGAAGCCGCGCGATTTCTCCAACAGCCTGCGCCGCCGCACGCATTCGGTGGACATTCTCGGCATCGGCCACACCAGCGCCCATGGCATCAAGGGCGGCACGGTGGTCGACATGGAGCGCGCCGAGCACGCCATCCGCCGCGCGGTCGACGCCGCCGAGCGCATGGCCGGCGCGCAGATCGCCTCCGTCGTGGTCTCCATGGCGGGCGGGCGTCTGTCCTCCGAGCATTTCGCCGCCGAAGTCGACCTGCCGGAGCCGGCGGTCGCGGAAGGTGACATCCGCCGCGTGCTCGACGCCGCCTCGACCTTCGTGGTCGGCGAGGGCCGCACCATCCTGCACGCGCTTCCGGTCGGCTACGCGATCGATGGCGTGGCCGGCATCGCCGAACCGCGCGGCATGCTGGGCCGGCGCCTCGGCGTCGACCTGCACGTCATCACCGCCGAAGCTTCCGCGGTGCGCAATCTGCTGCTGTGCATCGAGCGCTGCCATCTCGGCGTCGAGGCCATGGTCGCCGCGCCCTACGCCGCCGCACTCTCGACGCTGGCGGACGATGAATCCGAGCTTGGCGTGACGCTGATCGATTTCGGCGCCGGCACCACCACCGTCGCGGTGGTGATGAACGGCCAGTGCGTACATGTCGACGGCATCGCGGTCGGCGGCCAGCATGTCACCAATGACGTGGCGCGCGGCCTGTCCACCCGCCTCGCCGATGCCGAGCGGCTGAAGAGCCTGCATGGCGGGGTGATGGCGCTCGGCGCCGACGACCGCGAAATGCTCACCGTGCCCTCGATTTCCGACGATCACCGCGACCTGCCGCGCGCGATTCCCAAGTCGCGCCTGCTGCAGATCATCCGGCCGCGCATCGAGGAAATCGTCGAGATGATCCGCGACCGGCTGGTGACCTCCGGCCATGCCGCGGGCGCGGGCCAGCGCGTCGTGCTTACCGGCGGCGCCTCGCAGCTCACCGGCCATGCCGAGCTGGTCGGCAAGGTGTTGGGTCCGCAGGTGCGCATCGGCCGCCCGCTCGGCATTTCGCGCCTGCCGGAAGCCGCGCGCGGCGCGCCCTTCGCGGTGGCGACCGGGCTTCTCGTCTATCCGCAGGTGGCGGGTCTCGAACATTTCGAGGCGCGCCGCCGCAGGGCCTCGCAGGGCGAGGCCGACGGCTACTTCTCGCGCGTCGGACATTGGCTGAGGGAGGCCTTCTGACGTGTTCAACCCAATCCGCGCCGGCGGAACCGGCACTATAGAGATCACTACAGCGATCATCGGGACGGGACGTGAGCCCGCCGGCGTTAGGGGACAAATGCAATGACCATCAACCTTCAGGTTCCTGATATCCGCGAACTTCGTCCCCGCATCACCGTGTTCGGTGTCGGCGGCGCCGGCAGCAACGCCGTCAACAACATGATCACCGCCGGCCTGTCGGGCGTGGATTTCGTGGTGGCCAACACCGACGCGCAGGCACTCACCTTGTCCAAGGCCGAGCGCATCGTTCAGATGGGCGTCGCCGTGACCGAGGGCCTGGGCGCCGGCTCGCAGCCGGAAGTCGGCCGCGCCGCCGCCGAGGAAGCCCTCGACGAGATCCGCGATCACCTGGCCGGCGCGCATATGGTGTTCATCACCGCCGGCATGGGCGGCGGCACCGGCACCGGCGCGGCTCCGGTCATCGCCCGCGCGGCCCGCGAACTCGGCATCCTCACCGTGGGCGTGGTCACCAAGCCCTTCCACTTCGAGGGCCAGCGCCGCATGCGCATCGGCGAGATGGGCATCGCGGAGCTGCAGAAGGGCGTCGACACGCTCATCGTGATCCCGAACCAGAACCTGTTCCGGGTGGCCAACGAGAAGACCACCTTCGCCGACGCCTTCGCGATGGCGGACCAGGTGCTCTATTCGGGCGTCGCCTGCATCACCGACCTGATGGTGAAGGAAGGCCTGATCAACCTCGACTTCGCTGACGTCCGCGCCGTGATGCGCGAGATGGGCAAGGCGATGATGGGCACCGGCGAGGCGTCCGGCGAGAAGCGCGCCTTGCACGCGGCCGAGGCGGCGATCGCCAACCCGCTGCTGGACGAGGTGTCGATGCGCGGCGCCCGCGGCCTGCTGATCTCGATCACCGGCGGCAAGGACCTGACCCTGTTCGAGGTGGACGAGGCGGCGACCCGCATCCGCGAGGAAGTCGACCCGGACGCGAACATCATTCTCGGTGCCACCTTCGACGAGACGCTGGAAGGCCTGATTCGCGTGTCGGTCGTCGCCACCGGGATCGACCCGGCGGTGATCCCCGAGCAGATCCCGCACTCCTTCTCGAACCTCGCCGATCTGGGCGGCCGCAAGGTCTCCAACGCCGGCCGCGCCGCCGTGGAAGCTCGCCGCGACGCCGCCCTGCGTTCGGTCGCCTCCGCGCTCACCGAGGAAGCCGCGCATTACGCGCCGGAGCCGCACTATGAGCCCGCCTTCGCCGCCCCGGCCGCGAGCGATCGCGGCTATGGCGCCGAGCCGGCCTACGAGCAGGCCCCGATGCCCACGGCCGCCATCGACGACGTGACCATCCGCGCCGTGCCGCCCAAGGCCTCGCTCTATGTCGAGCCGGAGCCGGCCCCGGCGGCCTATGACGACTATGAGGACGAGGCGAACGAGCCCTTCATCCCGCCGCAGGCCGAGCGTCCCGAGCCCCGCATGCCCCGCATGCCGCGCGTTGACGAACTGCCGGTGCCGGCCCAGAACCAGATCCGCGCCGCGCGCGGCGAGGCTCCGGACCATCACCACGCGGAAAAGAAGCGCATGACGCTGCTGCAGCGTCTCGCCAATGTCGGTCTCGGCCGCCATTCGGATGAGGAAGAGGTGGACCCGCCGGCCGAGATGCGCCCGATGGTGCGCCGCGCGCAGGCGCCCGCCCAGCCGGAGGCCCGTCCGCTCGCCGAGATGCGCCCCGAGCCGTCCGAGTTCGCCAAGCGCCCGGCCCAGCGTCCGCTCGACGCCCATGGCCGTCCGATGGCGGCCCGCCCGGCCGAGGATGACCATCTCGACATCCCGGCTTTCCTCCGCCGCCAGGGCTGAGAGCCGGGCCGGGAGACTGGCCGGACACGGCTCGGCCCGGCACGCGCCGGGCCGCGGACGGCGACGCGCCGCTCTGTAACAGCCCTCTGACGCAATGCAGCACCCGGCCTGAAAGGGCCGGGTGCTACGTTTTGGAATTGTTAGGCTTTTTCAGTTATTGCAGGAGCGGTGCATCGGTAACAGACGGTAAGCAAGCGTGATTTGGCACCGCTGTGCCCCGTCGATATCTTGCAGCCCAACGATAAGCCGTCACGGGAGATTCGCGTCTCTCAAAACCTGGCGGCGAACTATGTTGGTTTGTGGGAAATTTGGGGGAGAGCGGATGGCGTTTTTCGTCCGCTCCTTGGGTCTGGAATGAACGCTGTAAGACAGACCACGATTGGCGACAGCATCACGCTTTCGGGCGTAGGTGTACATTCCGGCAAGGACGCGCGGCTGAGCATCGCTCCGGCCCATCCCGACACCGGCATCGTCTTCTACCGTTCCGACAGCTCCCAGTCCGTCCGCGCCTGCCGCTCCGCCGTTCGTGGCGGCGATCTCGCCACCGTCCTGCGTGATGAAAGCGGTCCGGCCGTCTCCACCGTCGAACATCTCCTGGCCTGCTTCGCCGGCCTCGGCATCGACAATGCCCATGTCGAGCTCGACGGGCCGGAAGTGCCGATCCTCGACGGCAGCGCCGAGGGCTTCGTTTCCGCCGTGGACGAGGTCGGCATCGTCGAGACCGACAGCGCCCGCCGCTATCTCAAGGTTCTCAAGCCGGTCCGCATCGAGACCGCCACCGGCTTCGGCGAGCTCTCCCCTTACGATTATGGTTGCCGGCTTGAGGTCGAGATCGATTTCGACCACGCCGCGATCGGCCGCCAGCGCTACGCCGCGACCCTGTCGCCGGACGTGTTCCGCAAGGAACTGGCCCGCGCGCGTACCTTCGGCTTCGTGAGCGATGTCGAGCGGCTGTGGCAGGCGGGCTATGCGCTCGGCGCCTCGCCCGACAACACGATCTGCCTGACCGAAGACGGCATCGTGAACACGACCGGCCTGCGCTATGCCGACGAGTTCGTTCGCCACAAGGCGCTCGATGCCGTCGGTGACCTCGCGATCAGCGGCCTGCCGCTGATGGGCCGCTTCCGCTCCTATCGCGGCGGCCACAAGCTGAACTTCGCCGTGATCGAGGCGCTGCTCTCCGATCGCTCCGCCTATGAGATCGTGGAAGCCCGCCTGCCGTCGCGTCGTTCGCTGCGTGATGTCAGCGGCGCCATCACGGTCGCGGTTCCCGCCTACGCGCCGGAACTCTGATTACCGTCGCCTCCCAGCTTCGGCACGGCGCCGGGCATCGCCGAATTCCGCTGTCGGGATCGCGTTGCAACATGTCGCTTGCCGCGGACGGGCCAAACGCCATAATCCCGACCGAAAGCGGCTTTAGCAGCCATGAAGGGTTTGTGCGGGGCGGACGTGGCCGGCAATGCGCCGGCGTGAAGCGCCCGGATCGGGATTAAAGCTTGTGATGCGTTATCTTCGGACCGTCCGCGCCGGCGCGGGGCAGATCTTCATCGGCCGCGCAGTGGCGATCCGGCTTCTTGCCGCCGTCGTGGTCGCAGTGCCGATGGCCGGCTGCGCCAATCTGTTCCCGGAGCCGACCGACGAATTCAACGTGCCCGAAGTCCCGGCCGAGCAGCGCTACAATGAGGGCTTGACCCTCATCCGCCAGGAAGATTATGTCGAGGCGATCTCGCGCTTCGAGGACGTCGATCGCCAGCACCCCTATTCGGACTGGGCGCGCAAGTCGCTGCTGATGATCGCCTATGTCAATTACACCACCGGCTCCTATGACGAGGCGATCGCGGCCGCGCGGCGCTATCTGGCGCTGCATCCCGGCTCGGCCGACGCCGCCTATGCGCAGTACCTGCTCGGCGCCTCCTATTACGACCAGATCCCCGATATCTCCCGCGACCAGGAACGCACCCGCAAGGCGATCGATGCGCTTGAGGAAGTGGTGCGCAAATATCCCGACACCGAATATGCGGTGAGCGCGAAGAAGAAGATGGAGATCGCCCGCGACCAGATCGCCGGCAAGGAGATGATGGTCGGGCGCTACTATCTGGAGCAGCGCAACTATGCCGGCGCCATCAACCGCTTCAAGGTCGTCGTCACGCGCTACCAGACCACGCGCCATGTCGAGGAGGCGCTGTATCGCCTCGCGGAGGCCTATCTCGCGCTCGGCGTGATCAGCGAGGCGCAGACCTCGGCCGCGGTGCTCGGCTATAATTTCCCGGACAGCCACTGGTACAAGGACGCCTACAAGCTGGTGCAGTCGCGCGGCGTCTCGCCCCAGATGAACGAGCAGTCCTGGATCGCCAAGGCGTTCAAGGGCTTCGGCCTCGGCTGAGACGCATGGCGGGGGCGGTCCCGCCGGATTTTCCCCATCCCTCGCACGCGAACAGAAGAAGAACGTCGGTGCGCGCGCGGTCCTGACCTGCTAGAAGCAGGATCGGGTCCGCCATGACGAGGGAATCACCGGCCGTGGCGGCCCCTTCGCGCGAACAGGTTCTGGAGCGTCACGCATGCTGGCCGCCCTGTCGATCAGGGACATCGTGCTCATCGAGCGGCTCGACCTCGCCTTCCGGCCCGGCCTCACCGTGCTTACCGGCGAGACCGGGGCGGGCAAGTCGATCCTGCTGGATGCCTTCACGCTCGCGCTCGGCGGGCGCGGCGACGGCGCGCTGGTGCGCCAGGGCGCGGCGCAGGGGCAGGTCACCGCCGAGTTCGATCTCGCGCTCGATCATCCGGTACGCGCGATCCTCTCCGACGCTGGCATAGAGGATGACGGCGCGCTGGTGCTGCGCCGCGTGCAGCACGCCGACGGGCGCACCCGTGCCTTCGTCAACGACCAGTCGGTCAGCGCGCAGATGCTGCGCAATCTCGCCCGGCATCTGGTGGAAATCCACGGCCAGCACGATGACCGCGCGCTGGTCGATCCCGCCTCGCACCGCGCCTTGCTCGACGCCTATGGCGGGCTGAGCGCGGACGCCGAGGCGGTGGCGGCGCTGTGGCGCGGCTGGCGCGCGGCGCGCAAGGCGGCGGGTGAGGAGCGGGCGCGGCTCGACGAGGCGGCGCGCGAGGCCGACTATATCCGCCACGCCGTGGCCGAACTCGCCGCCCTGGGCCCCGAGCCGGGCGAGGAGGAACTGCTCGCCACCCGCCGCACCGACATGATGCGCTTCGAGAAGATCGCCACCGACCTCGCCGATGCGCAGGAAGCGGTCGGCGGCTCGGCCTCGCCGATCCCCGGCCTCGCCGCCGCCGTGCGCCGGCTGGAACGCCGCGCCGGCGAGGTGGAAGTGCTGGTGCGCCCGGCCGTGGAGGCAATCGACGCCGCGCTCAACGCGCTGGAGATGGCGCGCAGCCACCTCGACGCGGCGCTGGCGGCGGCGGATTTCGACCCGCGGGAACTGGAGCGCATCGAGGAGCGGCTGTTCGCCCTGCGCGCGGCGGCCCGCAAATATAGCTGCACGGTCGACGACCTGCCGGCGGTCGCCACCCGCTTCGCCGACCAGCTCGACGCGCTCGACCATGGCGCGCAGACCCTCAAGGTGCTGGAGGAGACCGCCAGCGTGGCCGAGGCTAGCTATCGCCGCGCCGGGCAGGCGCTGTCGCTGGCGCGCCGCGACGCGGCAAGCGCGCTCGACGAGGCGGTGAACGCCGAGTTGCCGCCGCTGAAGCTGGAGCGCGCGCGCTTCATCACCGACATTCAGAGCGATGAGGCCGAGGGCCAGGCGGAAGGCTTCGACCGCATCGAATTCTGGGTGCGCACCAACCCGGGCACGCGGCCCGGCCCGATGATGAAGGTGGCATCCGGCGGCGAGCTGGCGCGCTTCCTGCTGGCGCTGAAAGTGGTGCTGGCGGACAAGGGCTCTGCGCCGACGCTGGTGTTCGACGAGATCGACACCGGGGTCGGCGGCGCGGTGGCGGACGCCATTGGCGGCCGGCTGGCGCGGCTCGGGGCCGGCGTGCAGGTGGTGGCGGTGACCCATGCCCCGCAGGTGGCCGCCCGCGCGGCCAATCATTTCCGCATCGCCAAGGAGATGGTGGCCGACCATGACCGCGTGGCAACCCACGTCTCCGCCCTGAGCGAGGATCACCGCCGCGAGGAAATCGCCCGCATGCTCTCGGGTGCCGAAGTGTCGAGCGAAGCGCGCGCCGCCGCCGAGCGCCTGCTGAAAAGCGCCGAATCCGCGAGATGACCATGGCCGACAACACCGCCCCGACCGAGGTCGAGAAGCTCACCGCCGCCGAGGCCGCGAGCGAGCACAAGCGGCTGGGCGAGGAGATCGCCGGCCATGACCGGCGCTATTATCAGGACGACGCGCCCACCGTCTCCGATGCCGAGTATGACGCGCTGCGCCGCCGCTACGAGGCGATCGAGGCGGAATATCCCGAGCTGAAGGGGATCGACAGCCTCTCGGTGAGGGTCGGCGCCGCGCCCTCGCCGAAATTTGGCAAGATCCGCCACGCCGTGCCGATGCTCTCGCTCTCCAATGCCTTCGCGCCCGAGGATGTCGAGGAATTCGTCGCCCGCGTGCGCCGCTTTCTCGGGCTCGCGCCGGACGCCGAGATCGCCCTCACCGCCGAGCCGAAGATCGACGGCCTGTCCTGCTCGCTGCGCTATGAGGGCGGCGAACTGGTGCGGGCCGCCACCCGCGGCGACGGGTTCGAGGGCGAGGATGTCACCAATAATGTGCGCACGATTCCCGACATTCCCGCCCGCCTGAAGGGGCGGGACATGTTCGAGATTCCCGCCGTATTCGAGGTGCGCGGCGAGGTCTATATGGGTCATGCCGACTTCGCCGCGCTCAATGAGCGGCAGAAGGAAGCCGGCAAACAACTCTTTGCCAACCCGCGCAACGCCGCCGCCGGCAGCCTGCGCCAGCTCGACCCGGCGATCACCGCGGCCCGCCCGCTGCGCTTCTTCGCCTATGCCTGGGGCGAGGTGTCGGGTGGCGAGCTGCCCGCCGACACGCAGTCCGGCGTGATCGAGGCCTTCGCGCGCTGGGGCCTGCCGACCAATCCGCTCACCGTGGTCTGCCGCTCGGCCGACGATCTGCTCGCCCATTACCGCAGGATCGAGGCGCAGCGCTCGCAGCTCGGCTACGACATCGACGGCGTGGTCTACAAGGTGGACAGCCTCGCTTTGCAGCAGCGGCTCGGCTTCGTCTCGCGCTCGCCGCGCTGGGCCATCGCGCACAAATTCCCGGCGGAGCGCGCGGTGACGCAGCTTGAGCGCATCGAGATCCAGGTCGGGCGCACCGGCGCGCTGACCCCGGTGGCCAAGCTCACCCCGGTCACGGTCGGCGGCGTCGTGGTGTCCAACGCCACGCTGCATAATGAGGATTACATCAAGGGCATCGGCGGCAATGGCGAGCCGATCCGCGGCGGCATCGACATTCGCGAGGGCGATTTCGTGCGCATCCAGCGCGCCGGAGACGTCATCCCGCAGGTCGTCGAGGTGGTGCTGGAGCGGCGGCCGGCCGACGCCAGGCCCTATGTGTTCCCGACCGTCTGCCCGGCCTGCGGCTCGCATGCGGTGCGCGAGGAAGGCGAGGCGGTGCGCCGCTGCACCGGCGGTCTCATCTGCCCGGCGCAGGCGGTGGAGCGCATCCGCCATTTCGTCTCGCGCGATGCGCTGGACATAGAGGGGCTGGGCGAGAAGCAGGTCCAGGCGTTCTTCGAGGCCGGGCTCATCAAGCAGCCGGCCGACATCTTCACGCTGGAGCGCCGCGATTCGGCGCCCGGCGCGCTGACGCGGCTGAAGAACCGTGAGGGCTGGGGCGAGACCTCGGCGAAGAACCTGTTCGCCGCCATCGAGGCGCGGCGCGCGGTGCCGGTGAACCGGCTGCTGTATGGCCTCGGCATCCGCCATGTGGGCGAGACCAACGCCAAGCGGCTGATGCGCCATTACCCGACCATCGAGGCATTGCGCGACGCCGCGCTCGCCGCCGTGCCTCCGGGCGCGGAATTCCCGAAGGGCAACGAGGCCTGGGGCGAGATGATCGCGGTGGAAGGCATTGGCGCGGTGGTGGCGGAAGCGGTGGTCGACTTCTTCGTCGAGCCGAATAACGAGGCCGCGCTCGCCGCGCTGCTGAAAGAAGTCACGCCGGAGCCGATGGAGATCATCGCCGCCTCCGGTGCCGTGGCCGGCAAGACTGTTGTGTTCACCGGCGCGCTGGAGAAGATGACGCGCGACGAGGCCAAGGCCATGGCCGAGCGGTTAGGGGCCAAGGTCGCGGGTTCTGTGTCTAAGAAGACGGATTATGTGGTGGCCGGCGCCGATGCCGGCTCCAAGCTCGCCAAGGCGCGCGAGCTTGGCGTCGCGGTGCTCACTGAGGACGAGTGGCTGGAACTCGCCCGCGCCTAGCGGCAGCTTCAGCGCACGGATTGCCGCAGACGCGCCGAAGCGCGGCGCCGTCTCCGGTCGCCGCGCTTCGGGCAGAAAAGCGTGGGGGTTAGACGCGGCCCGTCAGCATCATCACGATCAGGATGATCAGGAGAACGGTGACGATGCCGCTCGGCCCATAACCCCAGCTGCGGCTATAGCCCCAGCTCGGCAGGGCACCGATAAGGATAAGGATAAGAATAACGATAAGAATCGTGGTCATAGACACGTCTCCCAGCTTCGAATGTCGTCCGGCTGGCAGGTAAACGCCGTGTATCGGTGATGGTTCCATCAAACCATCACCCGAAAACTCATCGATGTGCTGGAGCCATTCGCCCCGGAAGGCCGGTCGCGCCACGCTGACACCTGTGCGGTGGCGCGAAGGGGCGCCTCACAGCGGCCGCGTCGCCTCAATCAGCCAGTCGCGATCCGCCGCGTCGAGGAGAGGCGCAATCTCGGCACGCACCCGCGCGTGATAGGCGTCGATCCAGGCGATCTCGTCGGGGTTAAGCAAGGCGAGGTCCAGCCCGCGCCGGTCGAACGGCGCCAGCGTCAGGGTCTCGAAGCCGAGCAGCGGGCGCTCGGCTCCCGCAATCGCCGGGCCGTCGACCACGATTTCGAGGTTTTCCAGCCGAATGCCGTAAGCGCCGGTCTTGTAGTAGCCGGGCTCGTTGGAGAGCACCATGCCGCGCCGGAGCGCCACCGTGCCGAGCTTGGAGATGCGCGCCGGCCCCTCATGCACCGAGAGATAGGCGCCCACCCCATGGCCGGTGCCATGGTCGAAATCCAGCCCCGCTTCCCACAGCGCCCGCCGCGCGAAGGGGTCGAGCTGCGCGCCGGTGGTGCCGGCCGGGAACACCGAGCGCTGGATCGCGATGTGCCCCTTCAGCACGCGGGTGAAGCGGTCGCGCATCTCGTCGCTCGGCGAGCCGACGGCGAGGGTGCGGGTGACGTCGGTGGTGCCGTCCTCATATTGCGCGCCGGAATCGATGACGAACAGTTCGCCCGGATTGAGCGGGTGGTTGCTGGCCTCGCTCACGCGGTAATGCGGCAGCGCGCCGTTCGGCCCGGCGCCGGCGATGGTGGGGAAGGAGATGTCCTTGAGCCTGCCGGTCTCGCGGCGGAAGCTCTCCAGCGCGCACACGCAGTCGATCTCGGTCAGGCCGCCATCATGGGCGTTGCGGTCGAACCAGGCGAGGAAGCGCGTCAGCGCCGCGCCGTCGCGTAAGTGGGCGGCCCGCATGCCGGCGAGTTCCGCCTCGTTCTTGGCCGCCTGCATCAGCGCGACCGGGCTGGCGCCCTTGGAGACCTTGCCGCCCGCCGCCTCGATGCGCGCGGCGAGCAGGGCCGGCGCCGTGGCCTGGTCGAGCCGGACCGTGGCGCCCCCGCTCGCGGCGAGTTCCACGGCGCGCTCCAGCAGCATCGGCTCGGCGATCTCGGCGATCTGCGCCAGCGCGTCGCGTGTGGTGTTGGTCAGCTTGCGCCCGTCGACGAACAGCGTCGGGCGGCCCTCGCGCGGCACCAGCGCCCAGGACAGCGGCAGCGGCGTGAAGGAGACATCGCCGCCGCGAATATTGAAGGTCCAGGCGACGCCATGCGGATCGGAGATCACCAGCGCGTCGAGCTTCTCCTCGCCGAGCGCGTTCTGCAGGCGGGCGAGCTTGTCCTCAACCGTGGCGCCGGCCAGCTCCGGCGCGCGCAGGCTGATCGGCGCCCGCGGGGCGGCGGGACGGTCGGCCCACACGGCGTCGACCGGATTGCCGTCCACCGCGACCAGCACCGCCCCGGCATTACCGACCGCGCGCCCGAGCCGCTCCAGCCCGTCAAGGGTGATCAGCCATGGGTCGTAGCCGAAATGCGCGCCCGCCGGCAGGTGCTTTTCCAGCCAGCGCTCGGGCGAGGTCTCGGCGAGCGGCACGACGGTATAGGCCGCCGGGTCGAGCTGGGCCGCGGCCTGCAGCGTGTAGCGGCCATCCACCACCAGCGCGGCCTCCTCGCGCAGCACCAGCGCGACCCCGGCCGAGCCGGTGAAGCCGGTGAGCCAGGCGAGGCGCTCGTCGCAGGGTGGCACATATTCGTTCTGGTGGGCGTCCGCGCGGGGAATGACGAACCCGTCCAGTCCCCGTCGCTCCAGCTCGGCGCGCAGCAGCTTGAGCCGGGCGGCGCCGAGGGCGGGGGCGCTGGCGTCGCCGAAGGTCTGGAATTTTGCGTCGAACATGGCAGGCACTCGATATGGCAAGGCAGGAGGGTTAGTTGCGGGCCGCGATGCCGCGTCCGGCGTCGACCAGCGACTTGGCGCCGAAGGCGATGAACATCAGCCCGGTGATGCGGGTGATGATCAGCCCGTGGCGCAGGAACAGCCGGCGCACCGGCGCGAGGCCGGCGGCCCAGATCAACAGGATGTCGGCGGCGATGAAGCCGGCGATGGCGGACGCCAGCAGGAAAGGTGCCGCGTCCCAGGAGAAGCTGGTGGCATATTGCGCGGTCAGCGCGGTGAACATCGCCACCGACACCGGGTAGGCCTTGGGATTGGTGAGGCCGAACAGCACGCCCGTCACCAGCGGCCGGCTGGCGCCGACCGGTGCGAGGTGTTCCTCGCGCGCCGTCACCGCCCTGTAACCGAGCCAGCACAGATAGAGGCCGCAGCCGATTCCCAGAAGGTCGAACAGGGTCGGCCCGAGCTGGTTGACCCCGATAATGGCGGCGAAGGCCAATGTTCCCCAGAAAATATCGCCGATGAGATGACCGCCGACAAAGCGGGCGCCCGCGGCCCGGCCGCGCGAGGCGGACAGCGAGAAAAGCGCCAGAAAGGCAGGGCCCGGCAGCAGCACATAGAGCGCGCCGGCGAGCGCCGTCATGAGGTAAAGGCCTGAGGTCATGTCGGAAGTCCGGCTGGACGGGGGGAGGCGATTGCCTCAGCATCGGAGCGAACGATCCACGCGTCAATCGCTGCCTTGTATGGAGACCCGATGATCCCGACATCGAGGCGCCTGTTTCTCGCGGGCGCATTCGCGCTCGCCTGCGCGGTTCCGTCCGCTGGACAGGCCGACGGGGTCCTGCGCGTGGGGACGGTGGTCAATAACGAGCCGTGGGAGTTCACGGATCCGCAGGGCCGGCTCGCGGGATTCGACATCGACCTGATGATGGAGATCGGCCGCCGGCTGGGGATGAAGGTCGAGTTCGACATCATGCCGTTCCGCGATCTGTTCGGGGCGCTGGAGCGGGGGCAGATCGAGGCGGCGATCTGCTCGATCACCGTGACCCCGGAACGGGCGAGCCGCTTCGATTTCTCGCAGCCCTTCTATCGCACCTCGCAGGGCGTCGTGGTGATGCGCAGTTCCGGCATCCGCTCCCTGCGCGATTTGAAGGGGCGCAGCATCGGGGTCGAGCCCGGCACCACCAATGAGGAATGGGTGAAGGCGAATGCCCGCACCTTCGGCTTCGGCGCCATCAGCTATTCCACCGGCGTCAATGAAGGGTTGCGGCAGCTCCAGGCCGGCGAGATCGCCGCCTATTTCGGTGACCTGCCGGTGCTGATCTATCAATTGCTCACGCGCCGCGACCTTGCGGTGATCGAGCGCCTGCCGACCCATGATCTCTATGCGGTGATGTTGCCCAAGGGCTCACCGCTCACCGAGAAGATCGACCTCGCCATTGCCGCGCTCAAGAAAGATGGCCGGCTCGCGGAGATTCACCGCAAATGGTTCGGCCAGTCGCCGGAGCCCGGCTCGCCGAGCGCCGTCCCGATGCGCCGGCCCTGAGAACGCGCGCTTTTCCCGCCAGACTGTGCAAAAACCGCGCAGTCTCGCCAAATGGGCATGGCGGTGCCATTTTGTTCTCATATGAATCAGCCGATGAAACCGAGCGGGCCTGTGGCCGACCCTGAGCAAACGCCGCGCGACGACGCGTCCGACATCCCCTTCGACCTGCCGGCCCGCGCCGGGCAGGGACGCGACGACGCGTCCGACATCCCCTTCGACCTGCCGGCCCGCGCCGGGCAGGGGCGCGGCGACGTGCCCGCCGCCTCGGGCGGCGGGACCGATTACGTGCCGAAGGCCGGCGGCATCGCGGCCCGCGCCCGCGCCATGGCCGCGCCGGGCGGGGGCGGCGGGAGCGGGGTCTATCTCGACGGGCTGAACCCGGAGCAGCGCGCGGCGGTGGAGGCGACCGAAGGGCCGGTGCTGGTGCTGGCCGGCGCGGGCACCGGCAAGACGCGTGTGCTCACCACCCGCATCGCCCATATTCTCTCGCTCGGTCTCGCCTGGCCCTCGCAGATTCTCGCCGTCACCTTCACCAACAAGGCCGCGCGCGAGATGAAGGAGCGCATCGGCGCGATGGTCGGCGAGCAGGTGGAGGGCATGCCGTGGCTCGGCACCTTCCACGCCATCGGCGTGCGCATGCTGCGCCGCCATGCCGAGCTGGTCGGGTTGAAGTCCGGCTTCACCATTCTCGACACCGACGACCAGATCCGGCTGCTGAAGCAGCTTCTGCAGGCCGAGAACATCGACGAGAAGCGCTGGCCGGCGCGGCTGCTGGCCAACACCATCGACGGCTGGAAGAATCGCGGCCTCACGCCCTCGCAGGTCTCGGCCGGCGAGGGCGCCGCCTTCGCGAACGGGCGTGGGCAAAAACTCTACGCCGCCTATCAGGCCCGGCTCAAGGCGCTGAACGCGGTGGATTTCGGCGACCTGCTGCTGGAGGGCATCCGGCTGCTGCGCGAGAACCCGGACGTGCTCGCCGAGTATCACAAGCGCTTCCGCTACATTCTGGTCGACGAGTATCAGGATACCAACGTCGCGCAATATCTCTGGCTGCGCCTGCTGGCGCAGGGTTCGCGCAATGTGTGCTGCGTCGGCGACGACGACCAGTCGATCTATGGCTGGCGCGGCGCCGAAGTGGACAACATCCTGCGCTTCGAGAGCGATTTCCCCGGCGCCACCGTGGTGCGGCTGGAGCGCAACTACCGCTCGACCGGCCATATTCTCGGCGCCGCCGCGCATCTGATCGCCCATAATGAGGGCCGGCTCGGCAAGACCCTGTTCTCGGAAGGCGCGCTTGGCGAGAAGGTCACGGTGACCGGGGCGTGGGACAGCCAGGAGGAAGCCCGCGCCATCGGCGAGGAGATCGAGGATTTGCAGCGGGGCGGACAGGCGCTCTCGCAGGTCGCCATATTGGTGCGCGCCTCGTTCCAGATGCGCGAATTCGAGGACCGTTTCGTCACGCTGGGGCTGAACTACCGCGTCATTGGCGGCCCGCGCTTCTATGAGCGCGCGGAAATCCGCGACGCGCTGGCCTATCTGCGCGTCATCGCCTCGCCCGCCGACGACCTAGCCTTCGAGCGCATCGTCAATGTGCCCAAGCGCGGGCTGGGCGACGCGGCGCTGCGCCAGATCCATGACCACGCCCGCGCGGCCGGCGTGCCGCTGGTCGAGGCCGCGCGCGACCTGGTGAACAGCGAGGAGCTGAAGCCGAAGGTGCGGCTCACTTTGCGCGATCTGGTCGGCTCCTTCGATCGCTGGCGCCAGCAGATGGCGAGCCTGCCGCATCACGAACTCGCCGAGATCGTGCTCGACGAGAGCGGCTATACCGAGATGTGGCAGAAGGACCGTTCGGCGGACGCCGCCGGCCGGCTGGAGAACCTGAAGGAACTCGTGCGCTCCATGGAGCCGTTCGAGAACCTGATCGGCTTCCTCGAACATATCTCGCTGGTGATGGATGCCGAGGGTGCCGCCGGGCAGGATGCGGTCAACATCATGACGCTGCATTCCGCCAAGGGGCTGGAATTCGAGACCGTGTTCCTGCCGGGCTGGGAAGAGGGCCTGTTCCCGCACCAGCGCGCGCTGGACGAGCAGGGCCGCGCCGGGCTCGAGGAGGAGCGCCGCCTCGCCTATGTCGGCGTCACCCGCGCCCGCCACCGCGCCAAGGTGTTCTTCGCGTCCAACCGGCGCATCCATGGCATGTGGCAGTCCAGCGTGCCGAGCCGTTTCCTCGACGAGCTGCCGGAAGCCCATGTCGAGGTGACCGAATCGCGCGGCGGCCATGGCTGGGGGGGCGGTCAGGCCGGGCGCTATGGCTACGGCCCCAGCCGCTTCGACAAGGCCGAGACCTTCGGCTCCTCCTACTCCACCCCCGGCTGGCAGCGCGCGCAGCAGAGCAAGCGCGAGGGCCAGTTCGGCGGCTTCGCGGAAAATGCCGGGCGCTACAACCCGGCGACCTCCCGTGGGGCGGGCCGGGTGATCGAGGGCGAGCTCATCGCCAAGTCGACCGGCGCGCCATCCGCCTTCCCGCTCGGCGCACGGGTGTTCCACCAGAAGTTCGGCTATGGCGAGGTGGTGGCGGTGGAAGGCAACAAGCTCACCGTCCAGTTCGACAAGGCCGGCGAGAAGAAGGTGGTCGACAGCTTCGTCCAGGCGGCGTGAGCTGCACGCCTTCTGATGGACCCGGCGTGAGCCGCCGGCCTGTTCGATCCGTGCGGCGTGACGCGGCCCGTTGCCGGGGCACTGGCGTTCGGCGCCCGGCTCTGGCACATGAGCGCGAGCCGCTCTGAACCGATCACGAGGCCCCGCCATGCTCGAAGGACTGCCGCCCAACGGCGCGACGCACATCATGCGTGTCGGCGTTCCCGAGAGCGAGGCGCTCTCCATCGCCGAGTTCATCGGCGAGACCTTCGATCCGGCCGAGGTCGCCACCAGCGCGTTCGAGATCGAGAACCGCGCCGAGGGCTCGGCCTGGGCGATCGAGATCTATTTCGCCGAGGCGCCGGACGAGGACGGCGTGCGCGAGCTGATCGCCCTCGTCTCGCCTCAGGCGGCGGAAGAGGCGGTGTTCGCGACGCTCGACAAGAAGGACTGGGTGGCCGCCTCGCTGGAAGGGTTGGCGCCGGTCGAGGTCGGCCCGTTCGTGGTGCACGGCTCGCATGATCGCGGCCGCTTCACCGCCAACCGCATCGACATCGAGATCGAGGCCGCGCTCGCCTTCGGCACCGGGCATCACGGCACCACCAAGGGCTGCCTCGCCGCCATCGCGGCGTTCGGCAAGCGGCGCCGGCCGGCGCGCACGCTCGATGTCGGCACCGGTACGGGCGTGCTGGCCATGGCGGCCGCGCGGCTGTTCCACCGCCCGATCCTCGCCAGCGACATTGACCGGGTGGCGGTGGCGACGGCGCGCGACAATGCACGCGCCAACCGCGCCGCGCCGGAAATCACCTTCCTGCACGCGCCGGGCCTGTCCGCGAGCGATTTCGCTGCGCGCGGGCCCTATGACCTGATCCTGGCGAATATCCTGCTGGCACCGCTCAAGAGCATCGCGCGCGGCCTGCGCCCGCTGCTCGCGCCGGGCGGCACGCTGGTGCTGTCGGGGCTGCTGCCCTCGCACGCGAACGCGGCGCTTGCCGCCTATCGCGCGCAGGGGCTTCACCTCGTGCGCCGGCGCACCATCGAGGGCTGGACCACGCTGGAACTCAGCGCCGATACCGGGCGTCCGAAGGCCTGAGCCTTCGGGCTCAGCCGGCGCGGTTCTGGTCGCCGAACACGTCCTTCAGCACCGGCGAGTCCGGGTTGAAGCCGAGATGGCGATAGCGGGCCATTTCACGCTCGACTTCCGCGAAGCGCGCGGCGATCACTCGGTCGAGGAAGCGGCCCCAGAAACCGCGTGAGGGCGTGGCCGCGCGAGCGGACGAGGTGGGGGCGAGATGGGTCGGGGCAAAAAAAGCGGTTGCCATGAGGTGTCTCCTGCACATGGAGCGACGTTTCTATGTGCGAAAACATAGACTTTTTGCGCTGCACAAGAAGAGGGGCATGTTCATGGCTGGCCCGCGCCTGTTGCATGCGCGAGCCAAGGGCTCCGTCGTCGCGGAGCGTTCAGCCGGTCAGGACAGCCTGATCGGCATGTTCACCGGGCGGCCGAGCCCGTCGGGCACCGGCAGCGCGCCGTGAGCCGCCTTCATCAGCGCGAGCCGTTCCAGCACCTCGTCCGGGAACGGCGAGACCCGCCGCGTGCCCATGTCGACATGCTGGGCGATCTGCTCGCAGGTGGCCGCGGTCCAGCCCTCGCGGGCATGGTGCATTTCCTGAAACAGATGCATGCGCCGGTCGTCATAATTGATCAGGCGGAGCGTCACCCGCACCTCCTGCCCGGCACGGAGTTCGCGTACGAAGCGCTGATGGGCTTCGGTCGTGAAGAAGGAGGCACTGCGCCTCTCGACCAGATGCGGGCCAAGGCCCACAAGGAACACCGCCTCGTCGACCGCGCGGTCGAACAGAAGGCCGTAATATGCTGAATTGAGCTGCCCGTTATAATCGACCCAAGCCGGCTCGACCGTCATCACGGACGAGACGAAAGGGGCGAAAAACACGGGCTCGAAGTCGATCCCGTCCAACATGACACCGTTCCCGCTATTATGAGCGCGAGGTCCGCGCTGCCTTATTGAAAAGCATTGTGCCGACTTTTCATGCAGTCGTCACCTAGGCTGATGGCCTTTGAATGACGAAAATCTTGCGAGACGAGGGTTTTTGTGCCCTCGAATCGCCGCGGTCAGCCGCGCGGCGGGCTCGCACCCCCGTTCGATAAGGTGTAAGCGGTCTTGTCCCGCCTCCCGGCGGGCTGGATTGCTCAGGAGGAAGGCATGGCGGAACTGGTGGCGGAGCGCCCGCGCGCGGAGGGTGAGGTCGAGGCGGTGGAGCGGGTAATCGCCAGCCTGGCCAAGCATTTCGGCGATCGGCTCGTCACCGGGCGCGCGGTGCGCGAGCAGCATGGCAACAGCGTCACCTGGCTGCCCAATGAGGCGCCGGACGCGGTGGTGTTCGTCGAGAGCACGCAGGATGTTCAAATCACCGTGCGCGCCTGCGCCGAGCATGGTGTCCCGGTGGTCGCCTTCGGCGCCGGCTCCTCGCTGGAGGGCCAGATCAACGCCCCCAGGGGCGGCATCTCGATCGACCTGTCGCGCATGAACCGCGTGCTGGCGGTGAACCCGGAGGATCTCGACTGCGTGGTCGAGCCCGGCGTCACCCGCAAGCAGCTCAACGAGCACCTGCGCGATGCCGGCCTGTTCTTCCCCATCGATCCCGGCGCGGATGCCTCGCTCGGCGGCATGGCCGCGACCCGCGCCTCCGGCACCAATGCGGTGCGCTACGGCACGATGAAGGACAATGTCATCGCGATGACCGTGGTGCTCGCCAATGGCGAGGTGATCTCCACCGGCTCGCGCGCCCGCAAGTCGTCCTCGGGCTACGACCTCACCCGCCTGTTCATCGGCTCCGAGGGCACACTCGGCATCATCACCCAGCTGACGCTCAAGCTGTCGGGCATTCCCGAGGCGATTTCCGCCGGCGTCTGCGCCTTCCCCACCATTCGCTCGGCCTGCGACGCGGTGATCCTCACCATCCAGTCCGGCCTGCCGGTGGCGCGCATCGAATTGCTGGACGAGGTGCAGGTGAAGGCGTGCAACGCCTATTCCAAGCTCGACCTCGCCGAGCAGCCGACCCTGTTCGTGGAGTTCCACGGCACCGAGGCCGGCGTCGCGGAACAGGCGGCGCGCTTCGGCGAGATCGCGTCCGAATATGGCGGCGGCCCCTTTGTCTGGGCGACCAAGCCGGAGGAGCGTTCCAAGCTGTGGCAGGCGCGCCATGATGCCTATTGGGCCTGCCTGCCGCTCAAGCCCGGCGCGCGCGCCATCGCCACCGATGTCTGCGTGCCGATTTCGCGCCTTGCCGAATGCGTCGACGAGACCAAGCGCGACATCGAGGAAATGGGCCTGATCGCCCCCATCGTCGGCCATGTCGGCGACGGCAATTTCCACACGGTGACGCTGGTCGACATGGAAGACCCGCAGGATATCGCCAAGGTGAAGGACTTCATGTCGCGCATGGTCAAGCGCGCGCTGGCCATGGGCGGCACCGCCACCGGCGAGCACGGCGTCGGGCAGGGCAAGCGCAAATACATGGAAGCCGAGCACGGCACCGCGGCGCTCGACGCCATGCGGGCCATCAAGGCGGCGCTGGACCCCAAGGGTATCTTCAATCCCGGCAAGATACTGCCCTGAGGCAAGCTTCCCTGATGCGGCGGCCCTGAATCGCCGGCCGCGCATCGCGCTACGGCGTTTTTGCACGCATAGTCGGTTTATGCTCTGGAGCGTGTCCCGATCAGATGGAATCACCTGATCGAAGAGGAATTGCTCCAGCTATTTGAATCCAGAGCACTTCCTGATTGTTCGGATGTTCCATCCGAGCGGGAAGGGCTCTAGGTAAGAGGTCCGTCGGTATCTCCCGCGCCGGCGGGTCGAGCGCGAGTACCGGACGACCCGGAGGAGAGGCGTGCAGAACTTTCTGCTCACGGTCGCAAGCGCCGTCATCCTGGTGATCGCCGCCGCCTTCGCGGCGCCGTTCCTTATCGACTGGACGCAGTTCCGCTCGGTCATCGAGGAGCAGGCGAGCACGCGGATCGGCGTGCCGGTGACCATTGGCGGCGCGATCGACGTGCAACTTCTGCCCGCGCCGAAGCTGCTGCTGCAGCAGGTCGCGGTCGGGGCGCCGGGGGCGGCGACGCAGCTTTCGGTCGGCGAGCTGCGCGGTGATTTCTCGCTGGGCGAACTGATGCGCGGGCATTTCGTCGCCGAACGGCTGACGCTGGCACGGCCGGCTTTGAGCCTCGACCTCGACGATCTGCGCCGGCTGGCGGCTGGCGGGAACCTCTCGGCCTTTTCCATCGCCGCGCTGGTCATCGAGGACGGCGCGCTGGAGCTGCGCGACCGGGCAAGCGGGCACGTGCTGCGCCTCGCGGGGGCAAATCTTTCCGGTGAACTCGGCAGCCTGCGCGGCCCGCTCAAGCTTGAGGGCGAGATCGGCAGCGGCGGGGCCCAGCGCCGGCTGCGGCTCGCGCTCTCCGGCCTTGAGCCCGATGGCAGCGCCAGGCTGCGCGCCACCGTGCAGGGGCTCGATACGCCGATGGCGTTCGACGTCGACGGCGTGCTGCGCATCGCCGGGGCCGTGCCCGCCTTCGAGGGCAAGGCGTCGCTTTCCACGGCCTCGCTGTCCACGCAGCCGCGCGAGACGCCCGCGCTGCGCGGCGTCGCCAGTGCCCCCGCCGGCGGCTGGAGCCTCTCCGCGACGGTCGCGGCGACGCCGGAGCTGGTCGAGGCGCGCGAGCTCGCCCTCAGGCTCGGTGCCAGCGAGCACCCGGTGGAACTCAACGGCAATGCGCGGCTCACCCGTCCGCTGGAACTCGGCGCCGGCTCGCGGCTGGAACTGGCGCTGGGCGCCCGCCAGCTCGATCTGTCCGCCGCGGCCGGCAAGGCTGCCCCGCTCGCCGTGCTGAACGCGGTCGCCGCCACCCTCGCGCCGCTGTCGCGCGTCGCCGCCACCGGCGCGCTGGATTTTTCCAGCGACACGGTGCTGCTGTCCGGCGCGGCGATGCGCGAGGTCAAGGCCGGGCTCGACTGGAGCGGCGAGGGCTGGAGCGCCCGCGCGCTGGAGGCCCGCCTGCCGGGGCGTGCCAGCATCCGGCTGGCCGGGGCGCTGCCGGGCACGCGCGACACGCGGGCGGGAGACGAACTCTTCGCCGGCACCATCGATCTTTCGGCCGAGGACCTGGCCGCCTTCGCCGGCTGGGCCGCGCCGGAAGCGCCGACACTTCTGGCCGGTTTGCCCGCCGGAGCGGCGCGGCTGACCGGCGGCATCGCGATCGCGCCGGAGCGCGTGGCGTTCGACGCGGCGACCCTCTCTGTCGGCACGATGACGCTCACCGGCGGCGGCGCCTATGCCTTCCCGCCGGGCGGGCGCGGCAAGGTTGATGCCGCGCTGGCGGCCGAGGGCGTCGATCTCGATCCGCTTCTGGTCCCGGTGCGCCGGCTGCTGGCCATGAGCGGCGAAAAGCTCGATGTCGCGCTGGGCTTCAAGGGTCGCCGTGTGCGTCTCGCCGGCGTCGATGCCGGCCAGATCGACCTCGCGCTCGCCACCACACCGGAGGGGCTGTCGATCCAGCGCCTCGCGCTCGCAAATTTCGGCGGGCTCAATGTCACCGGCTCCGGCCTTCTGGTCTCGCCCGAGGCTGGCCGAGCCGCCGGGGCGGATGGCCGGTTCGAGGCGCGGCTGGCCGGCACGAAGGCCGACGGACTGCCGGCGCTGGCGCGCACCTTCGGTCTGGCGCGTGTGGAGGAACTGGTAGCCCGGCTCGGCCCCACGCTGGCGCCGGTTGATGTCGGGCTGACGCTCACCGCCGACAAGGGCGCGCTTGATCTCGATGCGCGCGGCCGGCTCGGCGTGGTCGAGGGTTCGGCCGTGGCGACCTTCGGTGCCGGGCGCGATCTCGCCGGCACGCTCGGCCTCAATATCGACGACGGCAGCGCGCTGTTCTCGCGGCTCGGCCTCACGGCGCTGCGGCCCAAGCTCGGCCCGGCCCGGCTCGACGTCACGCTCGCCCGCCAGTTCGAGGGCGAACTGCTGTTCGCTGGCGCCGAGCTCGCGGCGCGAGGCGCCTTCTCCTTCGACGAGGTGGGCCGGTTGCAGCCCGACCTGACCCTGAAGCTCGACGGCGCCGACCTTTCGAGGCTGTTTCCACCGCTCGCGCTCGGCGGCATTGCCAGCCTGCCGGCGACACTCGAGGGCGCTCTCAGCCGCGACGGCGAGACCTGGCGGATCGAGGGGCTGACCGGGACGGTGGGCGGCCAGAAGATCGATGGCCGCGCCGCCTATCTGCCCGGCGAGGCGCAGCCGATCGACGCCGAGCTCAGCCTCGCGCGCTGGAGCCTGCCCACCGCGCTGGCGCTGGTCTCGGGCACCCCGGCGCCGGGCAGAGCCGGCGGCTGGCCGGACGGCGCATTTGGGCGCGCCCCGCTGGCCACGCTCGGCGCGAGCGTGCGGCTGGAGGTCGCCACGCTCGACCTGCCGGCCGGCCTTGCGATCGACGGTGCGAAGCTGCGGCTGCGGCTCAATGACGGCGCCGCCGTGGTCGAGGAGATCACCGGCTCGCTGGCCGGCGGGCGGCTGGCCGGACGGTTCGAGCTGCGCCGGCGTGGTGACCTCGCCCAGCTGGATGGCCACCTGGCGCTGAACGATGCCGAGATCGCCCAGCTGGTGCGCGCTGCCGGCACGGCGCGACCGGGGGTGAGCGGGCGGACGAGCGTCAATCTCGACGTTTCCGGCGCCGGGCGCTCGCCGCGCGCCATTGTCGCCGCGCTGTCGGGGCAGGGCAGCCTCACTGTGAGCGGGCTGGAGATCGCCGGCGCCGATCCCGAGGCGCTGGCCTATGCCATGCGCGCCACCGAGGCTGGTCTGCCGCCGGACGAAGCCCGCATCACCGGCGTTCTGGAGGAAGGGCTTGCGCGCGGCCCGCTGAAGCTGGCTCAGGCAGAGAGCGCGCTCGGGCTGGTTGGCGGCGTATTGCGCTCCGGTTCCGCGCGGTTTTCGCAAGGCACGCGGCGCTTCGCGCTGTCCGGCGCGCTCGACCTGCCGCAACTCGCCTTCGAGGCGACGCTGGATATGGAAGATCCGGCCGCCGGGCCACAGGCGGCGATGCCCGGCGCGGCGCTGGTCTGGCGCGGCTCCCTGGACGCTCCCGAGCGGCGGGTCGACGTGACGGCGCTCAGCGCGGCGATCAACATGCGGGCGCTGGAGCGCGAGACCCGGCGGCTGGAGGAGGAGTTCCGCCGCCAGCCTCCGGCTCCGCAGACACCCGCGCAGCAGGCGCCATTACGTGCGCCGGCGGCAGCGCCTGCTCCACCCCCGGCCTCGCCGGCGGCGATGGCACCCGCGGTCACCGTTCCCCTGCCGAAACCCGCGCCGACGCCCTTCAGCATGCGCCCGCGCGATCCGGCCCCCAGGCCCGCGCCGCTGCGCGCGGGCGAGGTGCGTTCCTCGCCGCTGCCGCCGCCCATGTCGCTTCAGCCCTCCGCTGCCGGGAGCGGCCCGGGCGCGTCGTCCGGTGCGGAGCGGGTCGTGCCGCAGGCGGCACCGCCCTTGCCGCCGCCGATCGACATCGCGCCCGATGTGTTGCTTAGCCCGATCATGGCGCCGCCATTGGCGCCGTGAGCGTTCAGGCGGTCACGAAGTCCTCACGGGCATAACCCTGCAGATAGAGCAGTGCGGTCAGGTCGCCGTGATCGATGCGCACCTGCGCGCTCGCCGCCACTTGCGGCTTGGCGTGATAGGCGACGCCCAGTCCCGCGGCGCCGATCATGGCGAGGTCATTGGCCCCATCGCCCACAGCCAGCGTCTCGTCGTCCGAGAGCCCGAGCTCCGCCCGCAGCTCTACCAGCGCCGCGAGCTTTGCCTCGCGGCCGAGGATCGGCTCCTCGACGAGACCGGCGAAGCGTTCGCCTTCGGTCACCAGTATATTGGCGCGATGGGCGTCGAAGCCGATCATCGCCGCCACACGGCTGGTGAACAGGGTGAACCCGCCGGACACCAGCAGCGTGCGCGCGCCATGGGCCCGCATCGTGCGCACCAGTTCCGTGCCGCCGGGGGTGAGGCGGATGCGCTCGGCCATCACCGCATCGACCACGGAGACCGGCAGATCCTTCAGCAACGCCACGCGCTCGCGCAGCGCCGGCTCGAAGGCGATCTCCCCGCGCATGGCGCGCTCGGTGATCGCGGAAACGTGTGCCTTCATGCCGGCATGGTCGGCCAGCTCGTCGATGCATTCCTGCCCGATCATGGTGGAGTCCATGTCGGCGAGGAACAGCTTCTTGCGCCGTCCCGTGGCGGGCAGCAGCGCGATGTCGAGCGGCAGATGCGCCACCATCGCCCGCAGCACGTCGAGATTGGCGCCGCCGGCAAAACCGATTTCCGCAGCGATACCCTCGTCCAGCGTGCGGACCTCGCCGGCGCCCGGCAGCAGCGCGCGGATCGCGGCCACCAGCTCGGGGCTGATCATCGGCCGCGTCGGGTTGGAAATCAGGACGGCGACGTGGGAAGTCTTGTGCGACATGGTAAGGCTCGGGCGGCTGCGCCCCGCAGGGTTGCGGGCGGCGGCGGGCTGGAAAAGCAAGGCGAGGATTTTCGCGTGAACAGTTCATCCCGCCCGCGCGCGGTGCTTATCGCAGGGCCGACCGCGAGCGGCAAGTCCGCGCTGGCGCTGGCGCTGGCCGAGCGTGCCGGCGGCCTCGTCATCAATGCCGATTCCATGCAGGTCTACCGCGATCTGCGCGTGCTCTCGGCCCGGCCCAGCGCGGAGGAGGAGGCCCGCGCCCCGCATGCGCTCTACGGCCATGTCGACGGGGCGGAGGAGTATTCGGTCGCGCATTGGGTGGAGGACGCCCGCCATGCGCTGTATGACGCGTCCGCATCCGGGAGGCTGCCGATCCTCATCGGCGGCACCGGGCTGTATTTCAAGGCGCTGACGCAGGGGCTGGCGCCAGTGCCGGCGATCCCTGAGGAGGTGCGCGAGCGGGTGCGGATGAGCGGCCTCGACGCCCCGGCGCTGCATGAGCGGCTCGCCCGCGTCGATCCCGAGACCGCCGCGCGGCTGCGCCCGTCCGACACACAGCGCCTGATGCGGGCGCTGGAAGTATTCGAAGCGACCGGCCGCCCGCTGGCCCGCTGGCAGGAGGACGAGGGCTCGGCCCCGGTTCTGGCGGGGGATGACGTATTGCGAATTTTCCTTGCCACCGATCGCACCGCGCTGCGCACGACGATTGGCCGCCGCTTCCAGCTGATGATCGAGGCGGGCGCTCTGGACGAGGTGCGGGCGCTCGACGCGCGCGCCCTGCCGGCCGACCGCACCATCCTCAAGGCCCACGGCGTGCCGTGGCTGCGCCGGTATCTGCGCGGCGAGATCACGCTCGACGCGGCGATCGAGGGCGGCGTCACCGACACCCGCCGTTACGCCAAGCGGCAGGATACCTGGTTCCGCCACCAACTCGACGGCTGGCGCGCACTCAGCCCCGCTCAGGCGGCCGACGAACTGGCCCGGCTGGTGACCTGAGGGCGGGCGGCGCGGCGCACCGGCAGCGGGCGCAGCTTCAGCACGACCTCGCTGGCGAGCGCGATGGCGATGCCGGTGCCGAACACCCACCAGGCCGGGCGGATCGAATAGGAAAAGGCGAGGTTGGCGTTCAGCACCCGCCACGGGTCGATGCCGGTGGCGGCGAGATACCAGCCGGCCTCTGTCAGCGCGGTGGAGAGCCCAGCGGCGGCCGCCACCACTATCATCGCCACCAGCCCGGTTCCGTGCTGGAACCGTTGCGCGATCCGCCAGTAGATCAGCCACAGGAACAGCCCGGTCATCAGCGTCGGCTCCGTCACGTCGAGCTTCTGCTGCATGAAGAAGTGCAGCAGGCCGAGCGCGGTGATCGGATAGACCAGCATGTGGATCTGATTCCAGCGCGCGGCGCCGAGGCGCTGCACCGCCCCGTCCCACGAGGTGGCGGACAGCACCAGCAACCCGACCAGGGCGATGAAGCCGATGGTGAGATAGATGCGCAGCACGATTTCGCGCACCACCATGCCGAGATCGCCGATATCGGCGACATAGAAGCCGACATGCAGCACCACATAGAAGGCCGCGCCAAGGCCGAGCGTGCGGCGCGCGGCCAGCAGGCGCGGCCAGTTGAACAGCCGCCGCGCCGGTGTGATGGCGAGTGTGACCAGCAGGAGGCGGATCGACCATTCGCCGATATAGCGGATCGCCTCCACCAGAGGGCGCGCGGCGAGCGCCGGATCGGCCCCAAGCGCGCCGCCACCGAGACCGCCACCACCCAGCGCTCCGCCCGCCACGCCGAACGGGTCGGCCGGGGCAAGCCCGCCGCTGAGCGCGCGCGCCGCGAGCCAGCCAAGCGGGGCCAGCACGAGCAGCAGGGCGACGATCTTCTCGGGACTGAAGGCGCCGGAGCGCTCGCGCAGGAAGGCCATGTCAGGAAGCACCGCTGAGGGGGGATCGCTACCAGATACGATGGCATGCGCCGGAAAATTACCCGGCCCGCCGCACGTTTGCGTGAGGCGGGCCGGGCAGAACGGGCAATCGTGCAAGCGAGGGCGGCGCCGCGCTCAGGCGTCGTCCTCGAAGAAAATGCGCGTGACATGGCCCATCTTGCGCCCCGGCCGGGCTTCTGCCTTGCCGTAGAGGTGCAGATGCGCGCCGGGCTCGGCCAGCACCTCGTGCCAGCTTTCCGCCTCGTCGCCGATCAGATTGGTCATCTCGACATGGCCGAGCCGCTCCACCGCGCCCAGCGGCCAGCCGGCGACCGCGCGCACATGCTGCTCGAACTGGCTGGTGACGGCGCCGTCCAGCGTCCAGTGGCCGGAATTGTGAACGCGCGGGGCGATCTCGTTGACGATCACGCCCTGCGTGCCGTCCACCACCACCAGGAACATTTCCACCGCGAATACGCCGACATAGCCCAGCGCCTCGCCGATGCGCCGCGCGATCTCATGCGACACCGCCGCGACCGCTGGCGTCACCTCGGCGGGGACGGTGGAACGGTAGAGGATGTGATGGCGATGCTCGTTCTGCGTCACCTCATAGGCCGCGAAACGCCCGTCCTCGGTGCGCGCGGCAACCACCGACACTTCGCGGATGAATGGCACGAAACCTTCGAGGATCGCGGGATGGCCACCGATGGCGGCAAAGGCGGCTGCCGCATCGTCACCCTCGCGGATCATCACCTGACCCTTGCCGTCATAGCCGAAGCGCCGGGTCTTCAGCACCGCCGGCCGGCCGATCTCGGCGAGCGCTTCTGTCAGCGAAGCCTCGTCGTCGACGGCCGCGAAGGGCGCGACCTCGATGCCGAGCCGGGCGATGAAGCTCTTTTCCGCCAGCCGGTCCTGGGTGATGCCGAGCGCACTCGCGCCCGGATGCACCGGCACGCGGGCGGCGAGGAATTCGGCCGTCGCGACCGGAACGTTCTCGAACTCGTAGGTGACGACATCGACCGCGGCGGCGAAACGCTCCAGCGCCTCGAAATCCTCATAGGCGGCCCTGGTATGCGCGCTCGCTACGTCGAAGGCCGGGCTGCCGTCTTCCGGCGCGTGGATATGGGTCTTGAGGCCGAGCGGGGCGGCCGCGAGCGCGATCATGCGCGCGAGCTGGCCGCCGCCGAGAATGCCGAGAGTGGAGCCGGGCTTGAGCATGGCGATCACACCGGTTGTTCGGTGACGGCGGCGGTGCGTGCCGCGCGCCAGGCGTCCAGCCGCGCGGCCAGCGCCGGGTCGGACAGGGCGAGCACGGCGGCCGCGATGAGCGCAGCATTCACCGCGCCGGCCTTGCCGATGGCGAGCGTGCCGACCGGGACGCCAGCGGGCATCTGGACGATGGAGTACAGGCTGTCGAGCCCTTGCATCGCCTTGCTCTCCACCGGCACGCCGAAAACGGGGAGCGGTGTGAGGGAGGCGACCATGCCGGGAAGATGGGCGGCGCCGCCAGCCCCGGCGATGATCGCCTTGTAGCCGGCCGCTTTCGCGCCCCTGGCGAAGTCGAACATGCGCTCCGGGGTGCGGTGGGCGGAAACGATGAGGCAGGTGTGGCCGACCTCCAGCGCCTCCAGCGTCTCGGCGGCGTGGCGCATGGTCTCCCAGTCCGACTGGCTTCCCATGATGATGGCGATCGGCTGCGCGTCAGCCGTCGTCGGCTCGGTCATTGCCGGGTCCTTCCCCCAAAAAGAAGGCGCGGATTATAGGAATCGCGAAGGTGGCGGCAAGCGCTGTTCTCACATCCGCGTCATCCCGTCCGCAAACGGCTGTCCCCGCTCATGCTTAACACCGCCTTTACCACCTTTTGCGACAGTGCATTTGCTTCTCCGTTCGGCTTCTCCGGCCTTGTTTCATCGGCGCCATCGCGGCCGGATATGGGACCTTTGCCGGTTTCGTGAGTTGAACCGGAGAGAGCGAACCGAGACAAAGAGGCTGCGTACCAGCCTCATGCGTTTTCAGATAGTGTGGCGGGGAACGGAGACAGCAATGGCCGGGCGTGTCGATCAGCTTGCGAGGCGGTATCTTGCCGGTACGGCGTGCGCCTTGCTTGCGGCGGTTCTGACGGCGGGTGCGCTGCCGGGAGCCGGGACGGGCCTGTCCGGCATGGCGCGCGCGCAGGATTTGTCGGGCGCCCCCATCGCCATGGGCGACCCTGCCGGCAACGGCACTCATGATGGTGGCTCGGCGCAGCCTGCCGGAGAAGGTGCCGCCCCGCTTTCTGCGCCGGGCGATGCGCCCGCGCCCTTCGACATCCGCTCCACGCGCCACCGGCTCGACACCGTGCTGGCGATGCCGGCCTACCCGCAGGATCACCCGGCCGCCGCCGCCAACCAGCCGGCGCGCCCGACGTCCACGGGCTCCGCCACTGCAAATCCGCCGGTTCCCGGCTTCGGCGCTCCGAGCCTGGGCACCGGCACGCCCGGCACTGGCACCCCGACCGCTTCCACCCCCGCCAGCGGCGCGCCGGCGGCTGCTACCGCGCCCCAGCAGGGGCTGATGGTCTCGCGCTATCTCTCGGAATTGATTGGCAGCCAGCTGCGGCGCTTCGTGGTGAGTCCGAAGGAGGCGCAGGCGCTCGCCGATTTCTACGCCGCGCGCCAGTATCAGCCAGTTTTCACCGCCGCCGGCGGCTATTCGGCGATCGGATCAGCCGTGCTCGGCACCTTCGCCGCGTCGGCGCTGGAAGGGCTGGCGCCGGCCGACTATGTGGTCCCACCGCTGCGCGCCCATGCCTCCGACGGCGAACTGGCCGAGGCCGAACTGCGCCTCGCGGCCACCACGCTGCTCTATGCGCGCCACGTTCAGAGCGGGCGTTTCGATCCCAAGGGCATCAATCCCGAATTCGTCGACCCAACGCCCACCGCGCCGGAGGCGGCCGCGGTGCTCGCGCTGGTGGCGACCTCGCCCAATACATCGGCGGTGATGGCGTCCTTCGCCCCGCAATATGACGAGTACCGGCTGCTGAAGATGCAGCTTGCCACGCGTCTCGCGGATGGGCGCGGCGTGCCGCTTGCCCAGGTTCCCCCCGGCCCGACGTTGCGGCCGGGCGATGGCGATCGGCGCGTGCCGCTGCTGCGCGCGCGGCTCGGCCTGCAGGGCGCGCCGGACGATTTCGGCTATGACGACATGCTGGTCGATGCGGTGCGCCAGTTCCAGGCCGCCTCCGGCCAGAAGCCGGACGGGCTTGTGGGCCCCGGCACGCTCGCTGCGCTCAACGGCACCGGCAGTGAAAGCCTGCCCGACATCATCGCCAATATGGAACGCTGGCGCTGGGTGCCCCATGAGGTGGCGCCGGTCTATGTGATGGTGAACATCCCCGAATTCATGGTGCGCGTGGTCGTCAATGAACAGACGATCCATGAGACGCGCGTCGTGGTCGGCACCGAGAAGAACCAGACCCCCATCATGTCCGCCGAGATGCAGTACATGGTGTTCAACCCGTCATGGAATCTGCCGCCGGGCATCATTCGCAACGAGATGCTGCCCAAGCTGCAGGCTGACCCCTACGCGCTGGACCGCCAGGGCATCGACGTGGTGCGCAATGGCCGCATCATCGATCCCGGCACGGTGGACTGGAGCCGGGGCACGCAGGGCTATTCGTTCCGCCAGCCGCCCGGCGAGCGCAACGCGCTCGGCAACATGAAGTTCATGTTCCCGAACAAGCACTCGGTCTATCTGCACGACACGCCGAGCCGCGCGCTGTTCGGGCGCGAGCGCCGGGCGTTCAGCCATGGCTGCGTGCGGGTGCATGAGCCGATGAAGTTCGCCGAAGTGATGTTCGGTCTCGGCGTCAACGACCAGTGGGACCAGAAGCGCATTTCTCGCCTGCTCGGCGGCAATGAGAAGCATGTGAGCCTGCAGCGTCGCTTCCCGGTGCATCTGGTCTACTTCACCACCTATGTCGACGGCGCCGGCAAGCTGGTGTCGCGCGAGGATATTTACGGCACCAACGCCGCGGTGAAAGCGATTCTCGGCCTTGATGGCTCGTCCCGGATCGCGACACGCGGACGCCAGACCGCGCTGCGCTGACGCCCATCTCCACCTGTCACACCCTCGTCATTGGCTGATTTGTGTTTCATCAAAGACACGATCAACCAAAAAACTGACGATGAATGGTGCTGTTGTAGCGAATTTGATTGGGCGGCACGGTTTCGCCACAGTCACTTTCTAGCCAGAGTGCCAATAAAGGCGTGGGGGTTGGGTCGTAACGGCCTTTTAACCAAACCCGATAAGACTGTGTTGACCATGTGTGTCGCGGCTTCCGGCTGCGGCGCTTCAAGGAAACGTTCGTTTTCGGGTTTGGAAGTCCGTGCGCATGACACTCGCTTTACGCTCTCGTCGTCTTGCACAGGCCTCGCTGCTCGCGGCAGCGGTTTCCCTGTGCAGCACCGACCTGCTTCAGGACGCGGTTGCCAATGGCGACACGCGCACGCTGAGCTTCCATCACGTCCATTCCGGCGCAAGCGCCACCGTCACCTTCAAGCGCAACGGCCGCTACGATCCGGCCGCGCTGCGGCAGCTCAACGTTCTGCTGCAGGATTGGCGCCGCAAGGAGCCGACCAATATGGACCCCCAGCTGTTCGATATCGTCTGGGAGGTCTATCGCGAGACCGGGGCCACGGCGCCGGTCGAGGTGATCGGCGGCTACCGTTCGCCCGCGACCAACGCCATGCTCCGCTCGCGTTCGCGCGGCGTCGCCCAGACCAGCCTGCACATGCAGGGCAAGGCGATGGATTTCTTCATCCCCGGCGTGCCGCTCTCCAAGATCCGCGAGGCCGGCCTGCGGCTCCAGCGCGGCGGCGTCGGCTTCTACCCGACCTCCGGTTCGCCCTTCGTGCATCTCGACACCGGCGGCGTACGGCACTGGCCGCGCATGACCCGCACCGAGCTTGCGCGCGTGTTCCCCGACGGCAAGACCGTTCATGTGCCGACCGACGGCAAGCCGATGCCGCGCTATGAACTGGCGCTGGCCGAGGTCGAGTCCAAGGGCAAGGAGCCGGGCGGCGTTGGCGCCGCCTTCGCCGGCCTGTCCGGCGGCAATGATCCCAAGCGCGCCGGCGCCGCTGCCGGCGGTTCCAAAAATCTGTTCGCCAGCCTGTTCGGCGGCGGCAAGGAGGACGATGACGAGGAGAGCGCGGCGCCTGTCGCGAGATCCGCCCCCGTCACGGCCCCGGCCACCGCGCCGGCTCCGGTGCAGGTCGCGGCGGCCGAACCGGCCGATATTCCGCGGCCGCAACCAAGCCCGATGCCGCGCGGCGCCACGGCTGTCGCCGATGCACCGGCTCCCGCCGCCGTGCCCTTCGCGGTCGCCGCGATGGTGCCCCGTCCGCTCTCGCGCCCTGCCGATGCGCCGAAGCTGCCCGCTGCGGCCGAGCCCGCCGCGCTTCAGGTCGCGAACGCCGCTGTCCCACGTCCGCAGGCCCGTCCCGGCGCACTGCCCGAGCTGATCGTCGGCTCCTCGGTCGATGGCGCGCCGGCGCTGGCCTATGCCTCGGCCTCCACCGGAATCTTCCCGAGCGAGCGGCTCCAGCCCGGCCGCGCCCCGGCGCCGGCGCCGAGCGCGGCGGCCGCCCCGTCGCGCTCCACCGGTGCCAATGGCCTGCGCGGCACGGTGGCGCCCTATCCGCCGGAAATGCAGGCCGAGATTCGCCGGCTGTTCTCCAGCCCGACCGTGGCCACCCATGTCGTGATGCGCACGCCCGAGCTGCGTCGCTTCGCCGCCTTCGTCGCCCCGCCGCGCCAGGTGGTTGCGGGCGGCTTCAGCAAGACCGCGCCGGCCAGCCTGAACACCTCCCGCTTCGAGGGTGCCGCCGTGGTCGCGGTGCCGGTGGTCGCGATGATGAGCGGCGCCGCCCCGCTGGCGAAACCGCTCTGAACGCGACCTCCGCGGCATTGGCCCGAACAACAAAAACCCGGCGATCCGCCCTGGATCGCCGGGTTTTTCATGCAGCGACGATGGCGCGGTTCAGGCGACCATGCCGAGCGCCTGGAGATAGAGGTCGACGATCGCCTCGTGCTCGGCGCGCTGGTCGGCGTCCTGCTTGCGGATCTTGAGGATCTCGCGCAACGCCTTGACGTCGAAGCCGGTGCCCTTGGCTTCGGCAAACACGTCCTTGATGTCTTCGGAAATGGTCTTCTTCTCTTCCTCCAGCCGCTCGATGCGCTCGATGAAGGATTTGAGCTGTTCCTTGGCAAAGCCGGCGGCGGCATCGGAAAGCGGCTGGTCGTTGGGAATGTCGGACATATCTACTCCGGTGGGCCTGGGCCGGGAGGCGCGAACCGCGCCGGCCCGGCAGCCTCGTGGCTGAAAATCGGGATCGGATCAGGAACGGAACTCGTCCGCCGCGTCAAGGCGGAGGCGTCCGCGTGCACAGGCTAGCCCCGCAATCCACCGTCCATGTCGCGCGATCGACGCGGCGTCAGTGGGTCCCCGGGCCGGTAAAGGCGGCCTTCTGCTCGGGCGTCGCCTCGGTCTGGTGCCTGGCCTTCCAGTCCTCATAAGGCATGCCGTAGACCGCCTGGCGGCTCTCGTCCTTGGTCACCGGCAGGCCGCGCTCCTGCGCGGCATCAAGGTACCAGTTCGACAGGCAATTACGGCAGAAGCCGGCGAGATTCATCAGGTCGATATTCTGCACGTCGGTGCGCGCGGACAGATGCTCTACCAGGCGACGGAAGGCGGCGGCCTCCAGTTCGGTACGGTCGCGCTCGGAAAGCGGAGCGGCAGCAGAAGCGGGCGTTTCGGAACTCATGGCGGCGTACTCCGGATAAGCGGCGGTTCAGCCGGATATGGGGGCGACCGGGCCGGTGCGCGAGCCATAGCCGCGCAGCTCGTGCATCCCCGGACGGGCGAGAATGCCGGGCAGGATGCCGGCGAGCCGCTCGGCCCAGGCGCGCTGGCCGGCCTCGTCCGCGATCAGGTCCTGCCGGACCTCCAGCAGCACATGGGCGCGGCCGGGCGCCGTGCCGTGACGGTACAGGCAATCATTGCGCAGAGCGCCGTCATAAGGCTCGTTGTCGCCGACGATCAGGTCGCCCGGCGCCGCCAGCTCC
Organism: Ancylobacter gelatini; assembly: GCF_022601675.1. Taxonomy (GTDB): domain Bacteria; phylum Pseudomonadota; class Alphaproteobacteria; order Rhizobiales; family Xanthobacteraceae; genus Ancylobacter; species Ancylobacter gelatini. Next base: position 57,838 of record NZ_JAKVIL010000011.1, read on the forward strand.
TCGATCAGCGGACGGGCGAAGCGCTCGTCGCAGTCCCACAGCACGGCCGCGTGCCAGGGCCGGGGCACGCCGCGCCAGACCGGGGTGAAGGAGTGCATGGAGAACACGGCCGGAACCACGCCGGCCCGCTCGGCATCGGCCAGCTCCGCCTCGATGGCGCGGTGGTAGGGCCGGTGGAAGGCATCAAGCCGGCGCTCCACCTCGTCGGCGTCGGCATGGCGGTTTCCCGGCACGACCGCGCCGTCGGACAGGCGCATCACCAGCGTCGGGTCGTCCTCGCCGCGATTGGGGTCGATCAGCAGCCGCGAGAAGCAGGAAAGGACCGCCGGGCAACCCAGCAGCCTCGCAAGTTTGCGCGTGACCCCCGCAGCGCCGATATCATAGCCGATATGGCGCTCCAGCTGCGCCTGCGGCAGGCCGAGCGAGCCATAGGCGGGCGGCAGCGCATTGGAAGCGTGGTCGCAGATCAGCAGCACGCCGGCATCCCACGCCCCGGCGATGCGTTCGAAGGCGGGAAAATCCTGAGCAGAATCACGGTCATCGGCCGCGAGGGCGCTTTCTTCCGTCGAGAGGCGACGCATTTTGTCCCGTCTGATGCGATAAACACGGTCAGGATAGTGACGCGGAACCATCTGTGCCATAGGAATACGCCGGTTTCGCGTCGTGCAGGTTCGGGATTCGACTTTCGACCCATCCGCCGGTGCGCCAGAATCGTTAGGCCCGGCAGGGCCGATCGGGGGTAGGGGTTGCAATGGTAGACGTCTCGGCGCGTGTGTTTCTGGACCAGCTCTTCGAAGCGGCGGTGGCAGCGGCTCACCCGAGCACATGTCTGCCGCCCGCGCTGCCGCCGCCTCCGGCCCATGGCCGCCTGATCCTTCTGGCCGCCGGCAAGGCCGCCGGCTCCATGCTCGAAGTGGCGGAAAGCCACTATCTCGATACGCTCGGTTTCGATCCCGCCCGCCTCGCCGGCATCGGCGTCGCGCGCCACGGCTATGGCCGCCCGACGCGCCTGCTGGAGATGGTGGAGGCCGGCCATCCGGTGCCGGACGCCGCCGGGCTCGCCGGCGCGCAGAAGGCGCTGGACCTCGCCGAATCCGCCACTGCCGACGATCTGGTGCTGGTGCTGCTCTCGGGCGGCGCCTCGGCGAACTGGATCGCCCCGGCTTACGGCGTGGAGCTTGACGACAAGCGCGCGTTGACCCGCGCCCTGCTGCGCTCGGGGGCCAACATCACCGAGATCAACACGGTGCGCAAACATCTCTCGCGGATCAAGGGCGGCCGCCTCGCGGCGCTGGCGCAGCCGGCGAAGGTGGTGACGCTCTCCATCTCCGACGTGCCGGGCGACGATCCGGCGGTGATCGGCTCCGGCCCCACGGTGCCGGATCCCACCACGCTGGCGGAAGCGCGCGACGTGCTGACCCGCTACCGTATCGACCCGCCGCCGTCCATCGCGGTGGCGCTGCGCGATCCGGCCAATGAATCGCCCAAACCGGGCGACGCCGCCTTTGCCAATAGCGAGTATCTGCTGGTCGCCCGTCCGGTGGATTCCTTCGTCGCCGCCGAGAAGCTGGTGCGCGAGGCCGGGCTGGAGCCGATCCTGCTCGGCGACAATCTCGAAGGTGAGGCCCGCGAGGTTGCCGCCGCTCAGGCGGCGAAGGCGCTGGAGCTGAAGGCGGCCGGCAAGAGCGCCGTGCTGCTCTCGGGTGGCGAACTGACCGTGACCATGCGCGGCCAGGGCCGTGGCGGCCCGAACCAGGAATTCGCGCTGGCGCTGGCCGCCGCGCTCGGCGGAGCCGAAGGGATCTACGCGGTGGCTGGCGATACCGACGGCACCGATGGCGGCGGCGGCGCGGCCACCGATCCGGCCGGCGCTTATGTGATGCCCGACACGCTGGCCCGCGCCAGCGCGGCCGGTCTCGATCCTGCCGCCTTTCTCGCCGAGAACGACTCGACCACCTTCTTCGAGACGATCGGCGACCTGCTGACGCCGGGGCCGACCTGCACGAACGTCAATGATTTTCGAGTTGTCTTCATCGACAAGTGAGCGCGCGGGCGCTCCGGCACGCGCGGGGCTGAAGCGTCGCGCCGGCGGGAGCGTGCTCGCCGCGCTGATGCTGGCGCCGGTGCTCGCCACGCTGGCCCCGACGCCCGCCGCCGCGGATTTCCGCCTGTGCAACCGCTCCGGCAGCCGCATCGGCATCGCGCTCGGCTACAAGGACGGTAATATCTGGGCCACCGAGGGCTGGTGGAACATCGCGCCGAAAAGCTGCGAGACGCTCCTGCGCGGCGACCTCGTGGCGCGATTCTATTACGTTTACGCCATCGACTACGATCTCGGCGGGGAATGGGCCGGCAAGGCCTTCATGTGCACCCGCGAGAAGGAGTTCACCATTCGCGGCATCGAGGACTGCCTCGCACGCGGCTTCGACCGCACCGGTTTCTTCGAGGTCGATACCCGCGAACAGAAGAGCTGGACCGTACAGCTCACCGAGCCCGACCAGGCCGCGACGCCGCGTGTCGGCATGCCGCCATTGCCGCCGCCCAAGGCGCCCTGATCACCGCCCCCTGATCACCGCGCCCTGATCGCCACGCCCTTGCCGGCCCGCCGCTGAGCGGAACGGTCCCGACACGAAGAAAGCCCCGGCCACATGACCGGGGCTTTCTTCGTGAATGCGCGTGGGGCTGTGCCCTGCTCTGTCGCTCAGTCGATCGGCAGGGCGGTGAAGCGCACCTGGCCGTCGGGGTCGGAGATCATCAGCAGCGCCGAGCGCTTGCCTTCCTTCTTCAGCTCGGCAAGGCGGTCCTCCACATCCTTCGGCGTGGCGGTGGCTTCCTGGTTGACCTCGACGATGAGATAGCCGGCGGCAAGCCCACGATCGGCCGCCGCCGAGCCCGGCTCCACCTTCAGGATGACCACGCCCTTGAGCTCGTCCTTGATCTTGTATTTGGTCCGCAACTCCGGCGACAGCTCGGCCACCTCGACCCCGAGCACCTTGGTGCTGGCGGCGGGCGGAGCGTCCGGCTTGGAGGGGGCGGGGGCGGCAGCTTCGGGCGCCTCGCTCTCGTCGAGCCGGCCAACGGTCACGCGGAGCGTTTCCTCCTTGCCACGGCGGACCACCACGACGTCGACCTCCTTGTCGACCGGTGTGTCGGCCACGATGATCGGCAGCGCGCGAATGTCCTTGACCTCCTTGCCGTCGAAGCGGATCACCACGTCGCCGGCCTTGAGCCCGCCCTTGGCGGCGGGGCCGTCATCGTTCACCGAGCCGATCAGAGCGCCGCGCGGGGTTCCCAGCGAGAGGCTCTCGGCGATTTCCGGCGTTACCGCCTGGATGCGCACGCCGATCCAGCCACGGCGCGTTTCGCCGAACTCGCGAAGCTGCGCCACCACCGGCACGGCGGTGTTGGACGGCACGGCGAAACCGATGCCGATCGAGCCGCCGGAGGGGGAGATGATCGCGGTGTTGATGCCGATCACGTCGCCGTCCATGTTGAACAGCGGCCCGCCGGAATTGCCGCGGTTGATGGCGGCGTCGGTCTGCAGGAAATTGTCGTAGGGACCGGAATTGATGTCGCGGTTGCGCGCGGAGATCACGCCCACGGTCAGCGTGCCGCCGAGGCCGAACGGGTTGCCGATCGCCATCACCCAGTCGCCGACACGCAGCACGTCGGAATCGGCGAACTTCACCGCCTTGAGCGTCTTGCCGGCCTCCGGCGTCACCTTGAGCAGGGCCAGGTCGGTCTTGGTATCACGCCCGACCAGCTCGGCCTTGAGCTTGGAGCCGTCGGCGAAATTGGCGAAGATCTCGTCGGCGTCGGCGATGACGTGGTTGTTGGTGACGATCAGCCCGCTGGAATCGATCACGAAACCGGAGCCCAGCGAGGACACCCGGCGCGGGCGCCCGCCATCCTCGTCGCCCTGCTGCTGGCGGCGTTTGAAGAACTCCTCGAAGAACTCCTCGAAGGGCGAGCCGGGCGGCAATTCAGGGGTCGGCACGCTGCGCGACGGCGCGACCGTCTGCGAGGTCGAGATGTTGACCACGGCATCCATGATCTGGGCCGCGGTGTCGGCCACCGTGTCAGGACCCTTGACCGCGGCGGCATGGGCCGGGAACGCTCCACCCGCCAGGGCGCCCGCGGCGAGCGCGCCTGCGAGGAAAAGGCGGGGCACGAGCCCTGACAGGGTGCCAGAGCGTTCAACGTATTGAAACATCATGCCTCCTTCGCGTCGCCGCGTGCCTCTGGCAGGCCGGGGCCGGTGGATGCCCGAACCCTGCCGCACCGTTCATCGGCAAACGCTTAACCGGGACGCAAGGCGATGCAAGCCAAAACCACGCGAGCATCGCGGGCGCGCGCGGCGGACGATTGCAATGGCGATGGCACGGGCAATGACGTGGAGAGGGCGGGCGGCGGGCTCGCCGCCATCGCGCGGGCACGGGACGTGGCCCGGCCGGGCGTGAAGCGGCCGGGAGACGACGTCTCCCGGCACGCGGAGCAATTTTCAGCTGCGCATCAGCCAAACCAATACAAGGCCGAGAACTGCGCCGACCAGCCCCGCAATTCGCAGGGGCTGGTCGGGCAGTTGGTCGATCGAGATCATGGCGCGGCGCACGGCACCCGGCACGGCGGCAAGGAGCAGACCCTCGATGACCAGCACGAGACCGAGCGCGACGATGAGATCAGACATCGTCGCGCGGCGTCAGTTCGCGGGCTGGGCAGGTGCGGGAGCTGCCGCGCCCGGAGTTGCCGGCGGGGTCAGCGGTGTGCCCGGCGCGCCCGGATCGTTGAAGAACCTGAAGAAGTTCGAATCCGGCGACAGCACCATGCGGGTGTCGGCGCCCTTCATCGAGGCTTCATAGGCCTGCATCGAGCGGTAGAAGTCGAAGAAACCCTTATCCTGCCCGTAAGCCTGGGCGAAGATGTCGTTGCGTTCGGCTTCGCCCTGGCCGCGGAGCTGGTCGGCGGTCGAGGTGGCCTCGGCGACGATGATGGTCGAGTCGCGGTCGGCGCGGGAGCGGATGGTCTGCGCCGCCTCGCCGCCCTGGGCGCGGATTTCCGACGCTTCGCGCTGGCGCTCGGTCTGCATGCGCTGGAACACCGCCTGGCTGTTGGCCTCCGGCAGGTCGGCGCGGCGGATGCGCACGTCGAGCACGTTGATGCCGAATCCAGCGGCCTCGCGGTTCACCTGGTCGCGGATGCGCGCCATCAGCACCTCGCGCTCGTCGCGCACCACCTGGATGAAGGTGGATTCGCCGAGCACCCGGCGCAGCGCCGAGTTGAGGATGGTGGCGAGCCGCGAATTGGCGCCCTCGATGGTGCCGACCGACTGGTAGAAGCGCAGCGGGTTGGTGATGGCGTAGCGCGCGAACGCGTCCACCACCAGGCGCTTCTGGTCGGAGGCGATGACTTCCTGCGAGGGGTTTTCGAGGTCGAGGATGCGCTTGTCGAGCAGGATCACGCTGTCGACCAGCGGGATCTTGGCGTTGAGGCCCGGCTGTTCGATCACGCGGATCGGTTCGCCGAAGCGCAGCACCAGCGCCTGCTGGGTCTGGTAGACGGTGAACAGCGCCGAATACGCGACCACGAGCACGGCCGCGATCAGGATGGCAAGGATGAGACCAAGGCTGTTCTTCATCGGGCGGCTCCCTGAGCGGCCGGAGTGGTCGATCGGGGTTCAAGCGCGCCAAGCGGCAGATAGGGCACGACGCCCGACTGGCCGCTGGCGGCAGGATCGATCACAACCTTGTCCATGCCGGCGAACACGCGCTCCATGGTTTCGAGATAGAGCCGCTGGCGCGTCACGTCGGGGGCCTTCTGGTATTCGCCGAGCACGCTCAGGAAGCGGGCGGCCTGACCGCGCGCCTCGATGATCGCGCGTTCCTTGTAGCCTTCCGCGCCCTGGGTGATGCGGGCGGCCTCGCCGCGCGCCTCGGGGACGACGCGGTTGGCATAGGCCTGGGCCTCGTTCTGCAGGCGCTCGGCGTCGGCGCGTGCTGCCTGCACGTCGCGGAACGCGTCGATGACCTGCTGCGGCGGGTCGACCTTCTGGAGCTGGACCTGAGTGACGAGAATGCCGGACTGATAGCTGTCCAGCGTGCGCTGCATCAGCTCATGCACCGCGGTCTCGATGTTCTGGCGGGCCCCGGTGAGGATCGGCTGGATGTTGGTCCGCCCGATCACCTCGCGCATCGCGCTCTCGGCCACCGCCTTGATGGTGCCCTCGGGGTTCTGCACGTTGAACAGATAATTGGCGGCGCCGACATCCTCGGTCGAGCCGGCGGCGGCGGGCTTCACCATCCAGAACACCGCGAATTCGACATCGACGATGTTCTCGTCGCCGGTGAGCATCTGGCTCTCCTCGGCGATGGTGCGGGCCGTCGCGCCGCGGCGCGGATCGTCGCTCGAGCGGGTGCCGATGTCGATGCGGTTGACGCGCGTGACCTGCGGGGTCAGCACGGTCTCGATCGGGTAGGGGAGATGGTAGTTCAGGCCGGGATTCGAGGTGCCCACGAACTTGCCGAAGCGCAGCACCACGCCCTGCTCGTCGGGCTGGACCCGGTAGAAGCCGGACAGCAGCCACACCAACACGGCGACCGCCACGATGGCGATGATTCCCTTGGACGAACCGAAGCCGCCGGGCATCACGCCCCGAAGCTTGTCCTGTCCGCGCCGGATCAGATCCTCGAGATCGGGAGAATTAGGCCCTGGCGTTTGCGGGCCATTGCCCCAGGGACCGCGTGGACCGCCACCACCCCATGGTCCACCGCTCTGGTTCTTCCACGACATTCCGCGGCTACTCCCATCTTGCGCGCCCGATACGCCCGGGCCCGCATGTGGCGCAGCCGTCAGACATGCTCGTGCTGAAAAGACCCGCGCCTTCCTGAAGCAAAAGACGCAGCGAGGCGGTTATAGGTGACGAAACACCACGTTACAACGCGTCCTCGCGAGCGGTCATATGGGAAAGCCGTACTGTTACGCAACGGTAGATCTGGCCGCGATGCCGCGATCGTTATGTTCGCTGCCCTCGCGCGCCGTCGGCGGGTTCCGGTAGTGGGCGAGCACATACAGGCGGATCGCCGACGACAGATTGCCCTGATTGCGGCCTGAATCGATCGACGCCACGATTTCCGACAGGGTGCTGCGCCGATTGGCGGCAATTTCCTTAAGGGCATCCCAGAACTGATCTTCCAGGCTGACGCTGGTCTTGTGCCCGGCAATCACAATCGACCGCTTAACCACAGGGCTCTTCATGTTTCATCCTCTCGTATCCGCAAATGACCATCCAGCGACGCCGCCCCCAAACGTTCCGCGGTCCGCTCCGCCTCGCGCTGGACCTTCGTCCGGCCGAATTCCAAACGCCGCGCCGCGGCAGTTTGTTCCGCTTGCTCCCGAGCAATTTTTTTCCGGTGACGCCGAAGATTGATGATGTCTGCCATAGGCATTCTCCCGTAGGCATCCTCTGCACGGAGTACCGTTTCAGTCAACATATTGAACGCCCGACCTTCAATCAATTCTTTAAAATGCACATATCTTTCAGTAACTTAAAACAAAGTCACGGTGGGAAATATTCAAAGCGCGCGCCGCGCGTCTGGCGGAGGTGGGAAAATTCCGTAATGCAACCAAATTCTATCTAGTCCGCTCTTGGTCCGGGCCGGTGGAAATATTTGGCGCGGGGCACGCGCCCTCGCGCATTACTGTTACCCAAATACCCTGTTGTCTTGGTGCGGATGGTATCGGCAGGAGGGGACCGGCGCGGGCCGCACTGGCCCGAGGTCGCATTTGCCCGTCTCGCGGCTCATGCTAAACCGGCCCCGCGCTCACGGGAGGGAGCCTGTGCCGCGCTTGTGTCGCTTTCATGGACGCATCCACCCGAAAGGCTTGCCGCATGACCAAGACCCGCATCGAAACCGATACGTTTGGCCCCATTGAGGTGGAGAGCGACAAGTATTGGGGCGCGCAGGCGCAGCGCTCGCTCGGCAATTTCAAGATCGGCTGGGAAAAGCAGCCGCTGCCGATCGTCCGCGCGCTGGGCGTCATCAAGCGGGCCGCCGCCGAGACCAATCTCGCGCTGGGCCGGCTTGACCCGGCTCTGGCCAAGACGATCGTGAGCGCCGCGCAGGAAGTGATCGACGGCAAGCTGGACGCGCATTTCCCGCTCGCGGTCTGGCAGACCGGCTCCGGCACACAGTCCAACATGAACGCCAACGAGGTGATCTCCAACCGCGCGATCGAGATGCTTGGCGGTGAGATGGGCTCGAAGAAGCCGGTTCACCCTAACGATCATGTGAACATGAGCCAGTCGTCCAACGACACCTACCCGACCGCGATGCATATCGCGGCCGCCGAGGAAGTCGTTCACCGGCTGCTTCCCGCCCTGACCCGGCTGCGCGACGCGCTGGCGCAGAAGTCGAAGGCCTGGGAGCACATCATCAAGATCGGCCGCACCCACACCCAGGACGCGACGCCTCTGACCCTTGGCCAGGAGTTCTCCGGCTACACCCAGCAGGTGAGCAACGGCATCACGCGTATTGAATTGACGCTGCCGGCACTGATGGAACTCGCGCAGGGCGGCACCGCGGTCGGCACTGGCCTCAATGCGCCGGTGGGGTTTGCCGAGCAGGTCGCGGCCCGGATCGCCGACATTACCGGCCTGCCCTTCACCTCGGCGCCCAACAAGTTCGAAGCGCTCGCCGCGCATGACGCCATGGTGTTCACCCACGGCGCCATCAACACGGTCGCCGCCTCGCTGTTCAAGATCGCAAACGACATCCGCCTGCTCGGCTCGGGCCCGCGCTCGGGCCTTGGCGAACTGTCGTTGCCGGAGAATGAGCCGGGCTCCTCGATCATGCCGGGCAAGGTAAACCCGACGCAGTGCGAGGCGCTCACCCAGGTCTGCGTGCAGATCTTCGGCAATAATGCCGCGCTGACCTTCGCCGGCAGCCAGGGCCATTTCGAGCTGAACGTCTACAACCCGGTCATGGCCTACAACTTCCTGCAGTCGGTGCGACTGATGGCCGACGCCGCGGACAGCTTCACAGAGCATTGCGTGGTCGGCATCGAGGCGCGCGAGGACAACATCAAGGCGGCGCTGGAGCGTTCGCTGATGCTGGTCACCGCGCTTGCCCCGAAGATCGGCTACGACAACGCCGCCAAGATCGCCAAGACCGCGCACAAGAACGGCACCACGCTGCGCGAAGAGGCGGTCGGCGGCGGCTACGTTACCAATGAGGAATTCGACGCCGTTGTCCGCCCGGAAAACATGATCTCGCCGGGCTGATTGCCGTTCATCTCATATTCATCTGGATGAATGCGTGTTTATTTAAGTAAAAATGCAGTAGTAATTAGACATTACCGAAGTTTCATTTGAAGCTTCCGTTGTTTCACGTCAACATCGGCCTCATCCTCGACATGGAGATGAGGCCGATGAAACGCACTATCCTAGTCGCTACCGCCGCCGCCCTTCTGGCCAGCGCCACCTTCGGCGTTGCCGCTTCCGGTCCGCATATGTGGGGCCACCGCGCCGGCGACATGCCGCGTCCTTCCCCCGAGCAGATGGCCGAGAACGCCGGTGCCTTCGCCGATGCGCGCATCGCCGCGCTAAAGGCCGGGCTGCGCCTCACCTCCGAGCAGGAGAAGCTGTGGCCGGCGCTGGAGACCGCGTTGCGCGCCTCGTCCGACCAGCGAATCGAAGCCCGCAAGGAATGGCGCGAGCAGCGCGCAGAACGGCGCGGCGCGAAGGGCGACGCCGCAAGTCGCGGTGAACGTCCCGATGCCATCGAGGGGCTGAACGCCCGCGCCGACGCGATGATGGAGCGGGGCGATGCGCTGAAGAAGGTCGCCGAAGCCGCCAAGCCGCTTTATGCCAGCCTCGACGACGCGCAGAAATTCCGCTTCAACCGGCTGTTTGCCGAGGCGCGCGGCGAGCGCCGCATGGCCTCGTTCGATGGCGGTCGCCATGATCGCGGCCGTGGCTGGCAGCGGCCGGATGCGCATCACGGCCCGCGTCACGGCGTCGGCCCGGGTGGTTTCGACCGGGACAGCCATCGTGCGCCGCCCCCGCCGCCGGAAGCCGAGCGGCTTTGAGGCTCGACTGACGCGACATAGGCGACATCACCCCGGCCGGTCCGCCAGTCGGGGTGATGTCCGTCTTCAGTCCGCCGCCAGCTTTTCGAGCGCGGCGCCGGTGACACGCTGCACCGTCCATTCGTCCATCGGCGCCGCGCCGATCGAACGGTAGAACCGGATCGCCGGTTCGTTCCAGTTCAGCACCCACCATTCGAAGCGGCCGAGCCCTTCGGTCACGCAGCGCTTCGCCAGGTGCTTCATCAGCGTGGTCGCGATGCCGTTGCCGCGAAAGGCCGGCCGGACATACAGGTCTTCGAGATAGAGCCCGTGCCGGCCGCGGAAGGTCGAGTAATTGTAGAACCACAGCGCGAAGCCCGCCGGCTCGCCGTTCCATTCCGCGATGTCGCAGAACGCCTTGGGATTGGCGCCGAACAGCGCGGCCTCGATATCCCCGATCCCGGCCTCCACCTCGTGCAGCAGCTTCTCGTAATCGGCGAGCTCGCGCACGAAGGACAGGATCAGGGCGGCGTCTTCCGGCCGGGCCGGGCGGATGGCGAGGGTCATCAGACCGCGACCGACGCCTTGATGGCGGGGTAGGGGTCGTATCCCTCGATCGCGATGTCCTCGAACCGGAAGGCGAACAGGTCGGTCACGTCCGGGTTGAGGCGCAGCGTGGGCAGTGTGCGGGGGCTACGCGAAAGCTGTTCATGCGCCTGTTCCAGATGGTTCAGGTACAGGTGCACGTCGCCGAAGGAATGCACGAAGTCGCCGGGCTTCAGCCCCGTCACCTGCGCCACCATGTGGGTGAGCAGCGCATAGGAGGCGATGTTGAACGGCACACCGAGGAAGCTGTCGGCCGAGCGCTGGTAGAGCTGGCAGGACAGCCTGCCGTCGGCGACATAAAACTGGAACAGGCAATGGCAGGGCGGCAGTGCCATCTTCGGCACGTCCGCCGGGTTCCAGGCCGAGACGATCAGCCGGCGCGAATCCGGGTTGCGGCGGATATCGGCGAGAAGCTGGACGATCTGGTCGATCACCCCACCCTTGCCGTCCGGCCAGGAGCGCCATTGGTGACCATAGACCGGGCCGAGATCGCCGCGCTCATCGGCCCACTCGTCCCAGATGCGAACGCCATTGGCCTTGAGATAGGCAATGTTGGTGTCGCCAGCGAGGAACCACAGCAATTCGTGGATGATCGACTTCAGGTGCAGCTTCTTGGTGGTGACCAGCGGGAAGCCATCGGACAGGTCGAAGCGCATCTGGTGGCCGAACACGGAGAGCGTGCCGGTGCCGGTGCGGTCGTCCTTGCGCGTGCCCTCGCGCAGGGTGCGTTCCAGAAGCTCGTGATATTGCCGCATCGTTCCGTGCCGATTCGCTGTCCGCCAAGCTGCTCAATATAGGCGTGGAGGCGAGTTTGCGCCCGCCTCCACGCGATCAGCCGTTATGCACCCTGTGGAGTGCTGTGGACAGGCGTCAGTCGCAGACCGTGCTGACGGTGATCAGCCCGCTCCGGGTTTCGCGCTCCACCGTGCGGCAGTCCTCGTCGAAGCCACGGGAGACCTCATCCGGCGGCAGGGGCGCCAGATCGCGCGGACCGGCCTCCCGCACATAGACCTCATTGGCATAAGGCCCGCCGATGGGTTCGCGGACGATCACGCGCGCGGGGGCCTCGCGCACCACCATGGGCGCTTCGCGGATGATGATCCGCTCCGGCGGCACGAAAACATGGCCGCGATCATCCATGCCCGGCGGCGGAAGCTGGACGTAGTAGCCCTCGACATAGCTCTGCTGGGCGACGCCGGGCGTGGCGGAGAGCGCGAGCGCGCCGAGAGCCGCGGCGGCGGCGCCAAAGGTCAGTCGAGCAAGTTTCATCGTTCTGCTCCTCGTCTGCTCCCCCAGCCCGGGAGGCAACGGTAGGCGTCACGTAACGTTCCCCGTTCCGCGATGGCGGCAATGGGGTCATTTCGTGGCGTCGCGCAGCCGGGCCGCGCACGGCACGCGACGAATTGCCGATGATCGTGCGATGATCCGAGCGACGACGCGGGAACTCCCATGCGTGGGCGCACTTATCCTTGCGTCTAGATTTACCGTTTTGGCAGCAGGGAGAACGCCGATGGACGCGACCGAGCGCATGAGCCGCGAGCTGGAACGGGCCCGAATCCATCTCAGCCGGCTTGAGAAGGATGCCACCCATCCGCTGGATTTCACCGTGCAGGAATCGCACACCGCCCCCTCGCTCATCCTGCGGGCGGGTCAGCATCTGCGCAGCGCGCATTCCGATGTCAGCCTCGATTACGAGTTGATGCGCCAGCTTCTGATCGAGGCCCTGCGCACCCGGATTGCCGAACTGGACGAAAAGCTGGTGGGCACCGCGCCGGCTCTTTCACTCGACGAACTGCAATATGGCGACCAGACCGAAGCCTGATTGGCGTCATCTGACCCGGCAAACGGCGCGTCGCCCACAGGGCAGCGCCGTTTGCCTCTTCCAACCGGGCGCGGCTCTCCCTATATTCATCGTTGCCGGCGCAAGTCGGCTATGGCGATAAACGGCTATCGGAATAAACCCTTCGGACCCGGGGGCAGTACCCGGCGCCTCCACCCGAGCCCAGTTGAACAAGCTGGGCTCGGGCGGGGGCGAAACAGGATCGACGAGGGCGTAAAGGGTGGACTTTCGCTCGGCATGGTACCGCCGTCATCGGACCAAACATATAGTTGCCAACGACAACTATGCTCCGGTTGCTCAGGCCGCGTGAGCGGTTTGATCTCTGGGAAATAAGTCCTTGCGGGTAGCACTGTAAGGCGGGGTTCGGAGGCACCTGGCAACAGAAGCCTCCACTTCCTCACCTCGACAGAACTCAGCTTTCCAAACGTTCTTCCGCCGGCAGTCGGATGCAGGCGGTTGTGCCACGGGGCGCGCAGGCATTGAGGGCAAAATCGCCGCCATGCAGTGCGGCGACGCGGCGCACGATATCCAGCCCGATGCCCCGCCCTTCCGTCACATAGGAGGGCGCGCCGCCCCTCGGCCGCGGGCCCATCGCGCTTTCGATGCCCCGTCCATCATCGCTGACCGCGATGTCCTGCCCGGAGGAGGCTACCAGGATCGCCACACCCACCCCGCTATGGCGCACAGCGTTTTCGACAAGGTTGCGGATCGCGTCCTTCAACAGACCGACATTGGCGAGCACGCGGGAATTGACCGACGGCTCGAAGGCGATTGTCGCGCCCTGCGCATAGACCCATGGCGCCAGGGAGCCCACCACGTCGCCGAGCAGATCATCCAGCCCGACGGCCTCGAAGGAGGCCCGGTCCGTCTCCTCCAGCCGCGCCAGCGTCACCAATTGCTGGAGCAGCCGCGTGAGGTCGTCGACCTCGGCCATGGCACGGCGCGCACGTATGTCGCCAATACCCTCCAACTCCAGCCGGATTACAGCCAGCGGAGTGCGGATCTCGTGGGCAATGGCCGAGGTGAACAGCTTCTGCGAGGCAACAAGCTCGCGGATGCGGTCGAAGCTGCGGTTCACGGCGCCGGTGAACTGGGCAATCTCCCGCGGCATACCGGCGTCATCCAGCCGTGCATCGCTGCGCAGGGGGTCCAGCGTCTCGGCCGCGCGGGCCGCCTGCTCGACAGGTCGCAAAGCGGTGCGGATCGATAGCAGCGTGGCGCCAAGGACGAAGATCAGCGTCAGGCTCATCGGTACCAGCATGTGCTCCAGCGCCTCGTCGGTCAGCACGCCCCAGACCGCGCTGCGCGGATCGCCGGTGATCGCGATCTCGATGAAGACCGGCCGCTCGCCGATCTGGACGGTACGCCCGCCGGCGATGGAAATCGGATAACCCACCGCGATCCGCCGCAGCCAGAACGAGGGCGGGTTCACGTCGAGCGGCAGGAAATGATCGGTGCAGGCCGCATCGCAATGCGAGAACAGCACCACGCCGCTGGCCGTGCGCACGCGGGCCACATAGCCGGAGCCGTGCACGTCGTAGCGGTCGGCGAGGCCGGACGGCAGCTCATAGCCGAGGCGACCATTGGTCTCCGACAGTCCGGCGGCCAGCGCCTGCGTCTCCTGTTCCAGCATCAGCCGGCCGAGATTGTCGGGGTCGCGTCCATATTGCCACAGCACGGTCGCCAGCTGCGCCAGCATGGCAAGGCTGGCGAACAGGACGATGCGGGCGCCAACGAGGCGACCAAGTGGACGTGACCGGCGGGCGCCCGTCATGCCCCTGTCTCTCGTAGGAGATAGCCCACGCCGCGCACAGTCTCGATCGCGACCTGGGTCGGATGCGGCGCGAGCTTGCGGCGCAGGCGTGACAGCAGCACCTCGATCGCGTTCGCGCTGACTTCGGCGTCGTATTCCGACAGCTTTTCCTCAAGCCCGCGCTTGAAGGTGACGCGCCCGGCATTGCGCATCAGGATTTCGAGCGCCGCGCGCTCGCGCGGGGCCAGGCAGATGGTCTCGCCGCGGCAGCCGATCTCATGCGTTGCCGGATCGAAGCGCAGCGCGCCGGCCTCCAGCACCGGGTCGACCGCGAGCGGTGCGCGGCGCAGCAGCGCACGGATACGCGCCAGCAGCTCGCCATTGTTGAACGGCTTGGTGAGGTAGTCATCGGCTCCGGAATCCAGCCCGGTGATCCGCTCGTCGATGGTCGCGCGGGCTGTCAGCACCAGCACCGGCGTCGGGTCCCTGCGTCGCCTGAGCCGGCGAAGGAGATCGGTGCCGTCGCCGTCGGGCAGGCCGAGGTCGAGCAGCACCAGGTCGTAATGCAGGCTGGCGAGCGCCTCCTCGGCGTCGGTGAGCCGGCCGACGGCATCAAGGCGCCAGCCGGCACCCCGGACGGTTTCGCCCACCAGATCACGCAGGCGGGCGCTGTCCTCGACCAGAAGAAGCCTCATCACTGATCTCTCACGGGCGCTTCCGCCCGGTGATCATCGACCAGACCAGGTTTTCGCGGTGACGCCAGCTTTCGAACAAGGCTGCCCCCACATGCAGAAAGGCGAGCGCCAGGATGCTGTTCGCGAGCGTGCCGTGCAGATCCTCGAGCCATTCCTCGCCCCAGAACGCGTCGAGCCCCATCATCCAGCCGGTGACGGACACGCCGCCCAGCAGCGCCATCAGCACGAGCATCATCACCGCGCCAGCGGGGTTGTGACCGAGCGTGCGCGGCTCTCGGCCCTTCAGCAGGGCCGAGAGGTAGGCCCCAAGCCGCCTCGGGCCTGGGACGAAATCGGCGAAGCGGGCATGGCGCGTGCCGATGAAGCCCCAGATGACGCGGATGACCAGTGCGGCGGCGACCGCATAGCCTGCGACCTCATGGGCGAGGCCGCCATCGTCGAGGACGAACAGGTTCAGCAGGCAGCCGGTAACCACGGTCCAGTGGAACAACCGCACCACGAGGTCCCAAACCCGTACGCTGAGGCCGGGGTTGTCGCCGCTGTCGGCCGGGGAAGCGATGCCCCCGCCCTTCATAGCATCGCCCGACATCAGTCGATCTCGGACTTCACGACGGCGCCGGTCACCGGGTTGAAGTAGACCTCGGCCTTCTTGTTGTCCTTGGTGTAGCCGTAGATCTCGTAGCAACTGCCGGAGACCTTGAAGGTCTTGATCTTCTGGTAGCCCATTTCAGCTACCTTGGCCTTCATGGCGTCTTCCGACATCCACTTGTCCTTGGCCTCGGTGGTGCAGGCCGGGGAGGCGGACGCGATGGTGGGAACGAGCGCCGGGACCAGGGCGGCGGCGGCGAGCAGCGGCGCGATAAGATAACGCATGGGGTATTTCCTTCCGGTGGATCGACGGTGTCGCGATCGGAGCGACCCTAGGGCGCGTACCTGTCGGGAAGCTGACGGTCCCGGCGCATCACGCGCGCCGCGTGCGACCGCATTGCCGGTTGCCGCGCACTCGTGCTAACCACCGAAATCGATATCGCCGCGCCGCCGCGCCGACCAGGCATGAGTCTCGACCTCGATCGGGCCTGCGGTTTTGCTTCGGCAGACGGCGAAATCGTTTTACAGTGGGGCGTGTCGTTCGACGGATGTTCACATCCGTTCACGCCTCGGCTAACTAACGCATCACATTGGAGTGGCTTGTGAAACCTCGGTTTCCATGCTTGCCTCCACTCACATTCCATCGGCCGCGCCGGTCGCAGGCTGGCGGTCACGGCCGGAATCGGGTTCAGTGACCAGCATGAGCGTCGACCTTATTCGCTACGATCTCCTTGTTCAGGACGCGCTGCGTGCCGTGGTGCGCCGCGTGCTGATCGATGTCGCGCGCGATGGGCTGCCCGGCGACCACCATCTCTACGTTTCCTTCGACACCTGCGCGCCCGGCGTCCGGCTGTCGCCGCGCCTCAAGGAAAAATACCCGGAAGAGATGACGATCGTGCTCCAGCACCAGTTCTGGGACCTGATCGTCGCCGAGCAGTTCTTCGAGGTCGGGCTGTCGTTCAACGGCATTCCCGAGCGGCTTCACGTGCCGTTCGATGCGCTGAAGGGCTTCTTCGATCCGTCGGTGAAGTTCGGCTTGCAGTTCGAGCCGCCCCCGTCGTCCGAGGACGAGGAGGCCGCGCCCGCGCCGACCGGTCCGCGTGCGGTCGATGCCGAGCCCAGAGCGGTTCCCGCGCGGCCGACGTCCGTGCCCTCCACCAAGATGCCCTCCCGCGCGGCCGAGGCCGGCGACGCCGCCAGGCCCGCCCGCACCGAGGCCCCGGTATCGGAAAAGCCGACAGCCGCGAAGTCAGGGCCGAAGCCCGCGCCCGGCAAGCCTGTGGCGGCCGTCTCCGAGACGCCCGCCAGCAAGGCGGCGGCGAAGGAGGATGGCGACACGGCCAAGGATGTGGCGGTCAAGCACGGGACTCCCAAGGAAGGTGCCCCCAAGGATCCCGCACCCAAGGACCCCGCGCCCAAGCCCGACGCGCGGCGAAATGCGGCTGAGACGGAGGCGCCCGTCGATGATGAGGCGCCCAAGAGTGGTGCGCAGGTCGTCCGCCTCGACGCTTTCCGCAAGAAGTAGGCCGTGAGCGATTTCTTCGATGTCGTGGTGGTCGGGGCTGGTGCCGCCGGTCTCGCGGCCGGGGCGCGCCTCGCCAATGCCGGTGTGCGATCCTGCGTGATCGAGGCGGCGGAGCGCACCGGCGGGCGGGCCTATACCGACACCACCAGCTTCGGCATCGCCTGGGATCGTGGCTGCCATTGGCTGCATTCCGCGTCGGTCAATCCGCTGCGCGCGGCGGCGGACCGGCTGGGCATCAGCTACCTCGCGCGCGGCACCCGGCAGGCCCGGGCGACGCATCTGGGCACGCGCTGGGCCGAGCAGGCCGAGCGGGTCGCGATCTGGCGCGCCATCGACGGCGCGTTCGACGCGATCAAGCAGGCCGGCGACGAGGGCCGTGACATTGCCGCGAGCGAGGTGATGGACCTTGCCGGCCCGTGGGCGCGGCTCGCCCGGCACTGGGTGACGCTGATGTCGGCGGCCGAGGCGGAGCGCCTCTCCACACTGGATTTCGCCGCATACACGGATACCGGAGAGAACTATCCTGTTGCGCAGGGCTATGGCGCGCTGGTCGAGGCGGTGGCTGCCCATGCCGCCCCCCAGATGAGCGTCACCTTGAACTGCCCGGTGAGGACGCTGGACTGGTCGGGCGAGGGCGTCAGCCTGGAGACGCCGCGCGGAAATATCCGGGCGCGCTTCGCCATCGTCGCGGTGCCGACGGCGGTGATCGCGCGCGGCGGGCTCGGCTTCGCGCCGCTGCTGCCCGTTGAACTGGCGGAAGCCTTCGAGGCTCTGCCGCTCGGCGCGGCGGAGAAGGTCGCCATCCTGTTCGACCGTGACGTGTTCGGCACGGAAGAGACCACCTATTTCGACACGATCGACGTCGAAAACCCCGCGCGCACCCCGATCAACTTCACGCTCAACCCGTTCGGCTCGACGATGGCGATCGGCCAGCTCGGCGGCGACAATGCCGCGCGGCTGGTGAAGGCCGGGCCGCAGGCGATGCAGGACTTCGCCCTTACCGCGCTCGCTGACGCCTATGGTGCCGACATTCGTGCGCGGGTGAAGGGCGTCGCGACCACCTCCTGGGTCGCGGACCCGCGGATCGGCGGCGCCTATAGCTGCGCGCTGCCCGGCAAGGCGCATCTGCGCGCCCGGCTGGTGGAGGCCAATACGCGCCCGCTGGGCGACCGGGTGTTCTTCGCCGGCGAGGCGGTGTCGACCCACGCCTATTCCACCGCCCATGGCGCGCATCTGTCCGGTCTTGCGGCGGCTGAGGCGGCGCTGGCGCGGCTCGCGGGGGGAGTGGCGTGACCGAGGCTCCCACCATCACGCTGGTCGCCGCGGTGGCGGAGAACGGCGTCATCGGCAGGGGCGACGCGCTGCCCTGGCACATTTCCGGCGATCTCAAGCGCTTCCGCGCCATCACCTGGGGCAAGCCGATCCTGATGGGCCGGCGTACCTTCGAATCGATCGGCCGGCCGCTACCGGGGCGCACCACCATTGTCATCACCCGCGACACCGCCTTCGCCCCGCCGGAAGGTGTGCTGGTCGCGCCCTCGCTGGAAGCGGCGCTGGAGCGCGCGGCCGAGGAGGCGGGGCGGCTGGGCGTCGACGAGATGGCGGTGGTCGGCGGCGCGCAGATCTATGCGCAGGCGTTCCCGCGGGCATCGCGGCTACGGCTGACGCGGGTGCATGGCTCGCCGGCGGGCGACGTGCTTTTCCCGGATTTCACGGCGGCGGACTGGCGCGAGGTCGGCCGGGAAGGGCCGATCCAGGGCGAGAAGGACGAGTTCGCCTTCAGCTTCATCGAATATGAGCGGGCCTAGATGCGCGGGCCTCAGATCGGCCGGCCCTCGACCGTGATCGTGAGTTCTTCCTCGATATCCTTGGCCTGCCCGAAGCGGGGATAGATGTCGAGCGCCCGGCGCGCCGCTTCCAGCGCGTGCTTGTCGTCGCCGACCTCCTTGGCGATGATCGCGATGCCGGACCAGGCGGCGTAATGCCGGGGTTCGCGGGTCACGACCTGCCGGAGGTCGTTCAGCGCGTCGGCATAATCCTGTTTCATGTAGAACACGGTGGCGCGGCGGTTCCAGGCATCGAGATGGTCCGGCTCGATCGCCAACACGCCGTCCAGAAGCTCGATGGCGAGGTCGAACGCCTTGGCCTGGGTCGCCATCGCGGCGCGGCTCATCAGGACGTCGGCCGTGTCGCTGCCCGACGGTGTGAGTGCGACGTCGATCCGGTCGGCGATCGATTTGGCCGAGGCATCGTCCGGCGCAACCTTCAGCGCGGCGAACAAGGCATCGAGCCGTTTGGATTGATCAGGATTGGCATCGGCGGAGGGCAGGCTCGGGCCGCCTCTCGCCGACTTGTCCGCGGCTCCCTTCTCCCCGAGGCCCTTTGCTCCGGCGTCCCTCTCGGAGCGGGCAGCAGGCGGCGAGCCCTGCCCGGGTGCTTGTTCCTGGGCATGGAGCGCGGCGCCGAGGGGCGCCAGTGTCAGGGCGAGGGCAATAAAAAGGGCGCGCATGGGCCCGATCTTAGGACCATGCGCGCCCTCGTCAATCTTGAGCGCCGCGTGCCTTGCGAAAACGTGAACGCGAGGCAGCGCCGGAAGGCTCAGCCCTGGCGGGCCTTGAAGCGCTTCTGGGTCTTGTTGATGATGTAGACGCGGCCCTTGCGGCGCACGAGACGGTTGTCACGGTGGCGGCCGAGCAGCGACTTCAGGGAATTGCGAATCTTCATGACACGTAACCTTCGGATCAGTAACGCCTGCGTATGAGACGGCGCCTCCATGGCCGCGCCCCGATCCGCCAGCTTCAATATTTCGAGGCCGGCTGATAGCGGAGAGGAGGGGCGCTTGTCAATCCGGGACAGGCTTGCCCGCGCCATCGTCGTGCGGTTTTCCGATCACGCCGAGATGGGTGAAGCCGAATCCGGCCCGGTACTTGAGTCCGTAGCCGAAGGTTCGGTCGATGCCGATATGGGCCAACCAGATCAACGCCAGCGCCACCGGCAGCGCGGAACCCAGCGCCAGCCCCAGGGCGCCGATCGCGGCGGGCGCCAGCGTGGTGTGCGCGGCATTGTAAAGCATCGCCCCCGGCGCCGGGCCGGCGAGATAGCCGAGCATGGAGAGATCGGGAGCCAGGATCAGCAGCGCGAACAGCCCCCAGCCTTCGCCGGTGGCGCGGTAGCCAAGAATCGCGGCGAGGGCGAGTGCCGCGCCCTCCAGCCGCAACAGCAGCCTGGGGGTTCCCCTGACCGCGCCGGGCGTTTCCGCCGCGCTCATTCCGGCGACTGTCCACGGCCCGGCTTGTAGGGCGCCATGCCCGCGCGGGCGAGCGCGTCGGCGCGTTCGTTCATCTCATCACCGGCATGGCCCTTGACCCAGTGCCACTGGATGTCATGGCGCTCGATCGCCGCCTCCAGCCGTTCCCACAGGTCGACATTCTTCACCGGCTTCTTGTCGGCGGTGCGCCAGCCATTCCGCTTCCAGCCGGCGATCCACTTGGTGATGCCGTTGCGCATGTACTCGCTGTCGGTGTGAAGATCGACCGTGCACGGGCGTTTAAGCGCCTCCAGCGCCGAGATCGCCGCCATCAGCTCCATGCGGTTGTTGGTGGTGGGCACCTCGCCGCCGCACAGCTCCTTCTCGATCGCGCCATGGCGCAGGATCGCGCCCCAGCCGCCGGGGCCGGGGTTGCCCGAGCAGGCGCCGTCGGTCCAGATCGCGACGCGGCTGGCGGCGGGTGTCTTCTCGTCGGCGAAGATGCGGGCGG
The DNA here is from genome assembly GCF_022601675.1 of Ancylobacter gelatini. GTDB lineage: Bacteria > Pseudomonadota > Alphaproteobacteria > Rhizobiales > Xanthobacteraceae > Ancylobacter > Ancylobacter gelatini. The sequence continues at coordinate 78,665 of NZ_JAKVIL010000011.1, forward strand.
TGCCGGGGGCGCTCTTCATGCCCGCGCCGCCGCGGCCGTCTCGACGATCCCGTAATCGCCCGCGCTGGCCACGGTGCGATGGAAGCGCAGCTTGCGCAGATATTCCACAGGGTCGTGCGGGCGCACCAGCGCGCCGGGGGGCACGTTCAGCCAGTCGACGAGGCGCGTGAGCAGGAAGCGCAGCGCGCTTCCCCGGCACAGAATCGGCAGGGCCGCGATCTCCGCAGCCCCGAGCGGCCGCGCGGCCTGGTAGCCGGCGAGCAGCGCCCGGCCCTTGGTCTGGTTGAACGCGCCATCAGGCTCGAAGCACCAGGCATTCAGGCAGATCGAGACGTCATAGGCCAGCAGATCGTTGCAGGCGAAATAGAAGTCGATCAGGCCCGAGAGCCGGTCGTCGGTAAAGAACACATTGTCCGGGAACAGGTCGGCATGGATCACGCCGGCCGGCAGGTCGCGCGGCCAGCAGGATTCCAGATAGTCCAGCTCCTGCCCGATCAACGCGCGCAGGCCCGGCGCCACCGTGTCGGCCCGCTCGCCGGCGGTCTCATACAGCGGACGCCAGCCGGCGACGGAAAGCGCGTTGGGCCGGTGGAAGGCGTGGAAGTCCGCGCCCGCCTTGTGCAAGGCGGCCAGCGCCCCGCCCAGCGCCGCGCAATGGGCGACGGAGGGCCGGCGCACCGAGGTGCCGACCAGGAAGGTCGCGATCGCGCAGGGACGGCCGGCGAGGGTGCCGAGCGCGTCGCCGGCGCGGTTCTTCACCGGCTGCGGGCAATCGATGCCGCGGGTGGCGAGGTGCTCCATCAGCCCGATGAAGAACGGCAGGTCCGCCGGATTCACCCGCTTCTCATAGAGCGTCAGGATGAAGCTGCCGGCTTCGGTCTGGAGCAGGAAGTTCGAGTTCTCGACACCCTCGGCAATGCCCTTGAAGGCGCGCAGGCGGCCGATGTCATAGGTCGCGAGGAAGGCTTCGAGCTCTTCCGGTGATACGTCGGTGTAGACGGCCATGGGGCGGGGATAACCTGGCGTGGAGAATCTATTCGGCGGCGGAATTGGCGCTGGTGTCGGCGATGTCGGGGCGCAGCTGGCGCGGCAGGGGGAAGAAAACGTCTTCCTGCACCGTGTGCACGGTTTCGACCTTCACGGCGTAGCGCTCGGCGAAGGCGTCGATGATCTCCTCCACCAGCACTTCCGGGGCCGAGGCGCCGGCGGTGACGGCCAGCGTCGAGATGGCGCCGAACTTCTCCCAGTCGATCTCGCTGGCGCGTTGCAGCAGCACGGAGAGCCCGCAGCCCTGTCGCTCGGCGGCCTCGCGCAGGCGCTGGGAATTGGAGGAGTTCGGCGCGCCGACCACGATCATCGCATCGACCTCACCCGCCACCTTCTTCACCGCTTCCTGGCGATTGGTGGTGGCGTAGCAGATGTCCTCCTTGTGCGGGGACACCATGGCGGGGAACCGCTGCTGGAGGATGGCGACGATCTCCGCTGTGTCGTCGATGGAGAGCGTGGTCTGGGTGGTGTAGGCGAGGCTCGCGGGATCGCGCGGTGTGAAGACGCGCGCCTGCTCAGCGGTCTCCACCAGCGCCACCGCGCCACTGGGAAGCTGACCCATGGTGCCGATGACTTCCGGGTGGCCGGCATGGCCGATCAGCACCACCTCGCGCCCGCGCTTATTATGCAGCGTGGCCTCGCGATGGACCTTGGTAACAAGCGGGCAGGTGGCGTCGATGGCGAAGAAATTCAGCGCGGCGGCCTCCGCGGGCACGGATTTCGGCACGCCATGGGCGGAGAAGATGACCGGCGCCGTGGTGGTGGCGGGAATCTCGCTCAGTTCCTCGACGAAGATCGCGCCCTTCGCCTTCAGCCCCTCGACGACGTATTTGTTATGGACGATCTCGTGGCGGACATAGACCGGCGGGCCGTAGATTTCGAGCGCCCGCTCCACCGCGTCGATGGCGCGCACCACGCCGGCGCAGAAGCCGCGCGGGGCGCAGAGAAGAACGCGAAGGGGGGGCTTGGCGGCGGCGCTCATCGCTTGATCCGTGGGAAACCTGCTCCGTCATGGGAGCCGGGGACGGCGCTGTCAAGCGCGCCCCCGCGCCCGGCACGCCTCACGGCGCCTTGGCGAAAGCCCCGACCACGGAGAGCTCCACCTCGTCGGAAACCAGCGGCACGGCGGCGCCGAGGCCGAAATCGCTGCGGTTCAGCCTGGCCGTGGCGATGAAGCCGATATTCTCCACCTTGGAGCGCGGATTGATGCCGGCGCCGACGAATTCCGCGTCCAGCGTCACCGGCCGGGTGACGCCGTGCAGCGTCAATTCGCCCTCGATCGTGGCCGAGGTGCCATCGGTACTGATCTCGGTGGACTTAAAGGTCGCGGCGGGGAATTTGGCGGCGTCGAAGAATTCCGGCCCGGCGAGGTCCTCTCCGAACGATTTTGAGGTCACGGCGAGCCCGGACATCGGGATGGTGATCTCCAGCACGGCGTCCTCCGGCGCGTTGGGGTCGAGCTTGAGCGTGCCGCTCATGCCGCCGAACATGCCGGAAAGCGGGCTGAAGCCCATATGGTCGAGGGACCAGATCACCTGGGTGTGGTTGGTGTCGACGGTATAAGTGCCGCCGGTGACGCGGGTGGGATCGGGCAGGCCGGGCGTGTCCGGCCTTACGGTCCCGTCCGTCGCGGGCACGTCCGTCGGGGCGGGCATGTCCTGCGCGCCGGCGAGGCTGCCGGAAGCAAGGAGAAGGGCGAGGGCAAGCGTGCGCAGCGTCATCATCGTCAACCGTCCATGGCGGAACCCGGCGCGAACCTAACAGCCCTTGGCGCGCATCGGCAATCGCAGCCGTCTTTGGGTTTGCACGCGCGCCGGTGCCGCCCTATAATAAAGCATCCCGGTCATCGCGAGACGGTCCGAGGCTCCGCCCCAGGGTGGTCGGAGCTTGAGAGCCCTTGCGTGGTCGAATGACATCGAAATGTGATGGAGACGCGTCCCATGGTGAACGCACCCCTGATGCCGAAGGCCACCGCGGTGTGGCTGGTCGAGAACACTGCGCTCACCTTCGACCAGATCGCCGATTTCTGTAAGCTTCACGTGCTGGAAGTGAAGGGCATCGCCGATGGCGAGGTCGCGCAGGGGATCAAGGGTCTCGATCCTGTCACCACCGGCCAGCTCGCCCGCGAGGAAATCGAGCGCGCGGAGGCGAACCCCAATCATCGCCTGAAGCTGCTGGAATCCAAGGTTCGCCTGCCCGAGCCCAAGCGCCGCCGTGGCCCGCGCTACACCCCGGTGTCCAAGCGCCAGGACCGGCCGAACGCCATTCTCTGGCTGCTGCGCAACCATCCCGAGCTCAAGGACAGCCAGGTGATGCGTCTGGTGGGCACCACCAAGACCACCATCGATTCGATCAAGGAGCGCACCCACTGGAATGCGCAGAACCTGACGCCGATGGACCCGGTGACGCTCGGCCTGTGCTCGCAGATCGACCTCGACATCGAGGTGCAGCGCTCCTCCAAGGACCGCCCGGCGGCGGTGGCGGGCGGCGATGGCGCAACCCTCCTGCCGGCAGACGTCACCACGGGTGGCGGCTACCAGGAGCCCTTCGTGCCGGAGCGCAAGCCGCGCGAGGAGCCGGTGGACCTCGAAACCGTGTTCGCCAAGCTCGGCGGCTCGCGCAAGACCCAGCACGACGACGACGAGTGACGCGCGCCGGGCAGTCCCTGTGCGGAGCGCCCGCGGCATCGCCGTGATCCGTCGATCTGAAACCAACAAGGCGCCCGCTCGGGCGCCTTGTTTTTAACGGCCGTGCGGTGCGGCTCACGCGCGCTGCGGCTGCTTTACCAGTCCGCGATGCTGCAGCGCCGCCGCGATCTCGTCCAGCGAGGCGGGGTCGTCGATGGTGGCGGGCATGTTCCAGCTCTCGGCATCGGCGATCTTCTTCATCGTGCCCCGCAGGATCTTGCCGGAGCGGGTCTTCGGCAGCCGCGCCACGGTGATGGCGAGGCGGAACGCGGCAACGGGGCCGATCCGGTCGCGCACCAGTGCCACGATCTCTCGCTCGATCTCGTCGGGGGCGCGCTCCACGCCGGATTTCAGCACAACGAAGCCACAGGGCACCTCGCCCTTCAGCGCGTCATGCATGCCGATCACCGCGCATTCGGCGACGTCCGGGTGCGAGGCCAGCACCTCCTCCATGCCGCCGGTCGAGAGCCGGTGGCCGGCGACATTGATGATGTCGTCGGTGCGGCCCATGATGAACAGGTTGCCGTTCTCGTCCTGAAAGCCGGCATCGGCGGTCTTGTAGTAGCCGGGGAAGTCCATGAGATAGCTCTCGCGAAACCGCTCGTCCTGCTGCCACAGCGTGGGCAGGCAGCCGGGCGGCAGCGGCAGCTTGATGGCGATGGAGCCCATCTTGTTGGCCGGTAGCGTATGGCCGCCCTCGTCGAGGATCTGCACGTCATAGCCGGGCATCGGCACGCCGGTGGAGCCGACCTTGACCGGCAGGCGGCCGAGGCCCACCGGATTGCCGGCAATGGCCCAGCCGGTTTCGGTCTGCCACCAGTGATCGACCACCGGCACGCCGAGCTTCTGCTCCGCCCAGATCACCGTGTCCGGGTCGGCGCGTTCGCCGGCGAGGAACAGGGTGCGCAGCGAGGACAGGTCGTAATCGCCGATCAGCCGCCCGTCCGGGTCTTCCTTCTTGATGGCGCGCAGCGCGGTCGGAGCGGTGAACAGCGCCGAGACCTTGTAGTCTTCGATCACCCGCCAGAACGCGCCGGCATCGGGCGTGCCCACCGGCTTGCCTTCATACAGCACGGTCGTGCAGCCGGTGAGCAGCGGGGCATAGACGATGTAGGAGTGGCCCACCACCCAGCCGATGTCGGAAGCCGACCAGAACACCTCGCCCGGCGCGACGCCGTAAAGCCCGTCCATCGACCAGCGCAGCGACACGATATAGCCGCCGGTGTCGCGCACCACGCCCTTGGGCTTTCCGGTCGTGCCGGAGGTGTAGAGGATGTAGAGCGGCTCGGTGGCGCCCATCGCCGCGCAATCGGCGCCGCGGCCGGCGCTGGCGGCATGGCTGCGCGCCTGCGCCCAGTCATGGTCGCGCCCGGGCTTCAGGCTGGCGGCCAGCTCGGGCCGCTGGAACACCAGGCAAGCCTGCGGCTGGTGGCTGACCATGGTGAGCGCGAGATCGAGCAACGGCTTGTAGGCGACCACGCGCGAGGGCTCGATGCCGCAGGAGGCGGAGAGGATGACCTTGGGCTGGGCGTCCTCGATGCGGCTGGCGAGCTCGGCCGCTGCGAAGCCGCCGAACACCACCGAATGCACCGCCCCGATGCGCGCGCAGGCCAGCATGGCGAACAGCGCCTCGGGGATCATCGGCATGTAGATGACGACGCGGTCGCCCTTCTCCACGCCGAGATCGCGCAGCACCGCACCCAGCGTGCGCACTTCCGCCAGCAACTCGGAATAGGTGACGGTGCGCCTGGAGCCGGTGACCGGGCTGTCATAATAGATCGCCGGCTGGGCGCCGCGTCCGGCGTCGACATGGCGGTCGACCGCGTTATGGCAGGCATTGCACAACCCGCCCGTGAACCACCGTCCATAGGCGCCGTGATCGGGATCGAACACGCTGCGCGCCGGCGCGATCCAGTCGATGCCATGGGCCGCCTCGCGCCAGAACGCTTCGGGGTCCTGCATGGAGCGGGCATAGGTCTGTTGGTACCGACTGATATCGGTTGTCATGAGGCGTCTCCCAGCGTTCCGTTCTTTTTGCTTTGAACACAAGGATTGAAGCGGCGCCCCTGCTTTACAAGAGCGCTCAAATGCTTACGACCTTAGGTTTAGCCGGCCGTCCCCTTACGGCAGGCCAGGGCTGCAGAAGCAGAACCGCCGGCGCAGCGGCCGGCGGGAAGTGAATGCAAGGCATGGAGTGCCGCGACAGCCTCAGTGCAGCGTGCCCTTGAGCCGGGTAATTTCATCCTTGAGATGCAGCTTGCGGCGTTTGAGGTCATTCACTCGCGCCTCGTCTGATGCGGGACGCGCCGTTTCTTCTCGTAAGGCCTTTTCGAGCGCCTCGTGGCGTCGTTCCAGTTCCGCGACATGCGCCTGCATGGACATGGACATTTCTCCTTGTCTTCGGAAGCGAACGTCATGAGCGTGTCACAAGCCGGGACGGCTGTCGATCAAACGATGTACTGCGCTGCAGCAAAACGGCGCGGCCGGCGGGTCCTCGCGAGTTCGTGTTGCGGGCCGGGCAAAGGGCGGCAATACTCAGCGCCAAGCCCCGCGAGGGCGGGGGCGAGTCGGTTTGCAGGTCGGGCATTTGATAGAGATGACGGCGGAAGAGGAACGCGAGTTGTCGGCTGTCCTCGAGCGTCTGCGGCAGGAGCATCGGGATCTGGACGTCGCCATCGCCGCGCTTCAGGCCATGCCGAGCTGCGACCAGCTCCAGCTGGCTCGCTTCAAGAAGCGCAAGCTGATGCTGAAGGACCGCATCGGCTTCGTCGAGGACCAGATTTTCCCGGATATCATCGCCTGAAACGCGGCGCTGTCGACGCGCGACGTGTGCGGGCGGAAGGCGCGAGCCCGGCCGGAACGCGTCCGGCCGGAGAAGGCATGTGAGTGATCAGAACTGCGTGAGCAGCACGTCGGCATTGGTGGCGTCGGCCTTGTGGGCCTTTTCCTCGACATTGAGGACCAGCACCTCACCGTCGTCGACCAGCATGGAGTAGCGCTTGGAGCGCAGGCCGAGGCCGGCCGCGGAGGCGTCGAACTCAAGGCCGAGCGCCTTGGCGAAATCGCCATTGCCGTCGGAAAGGAACACGATCTTGCCTCCGGCATTGGAGGCCTTCTCCCAGGCTTCCATCACGAAGGGGTCGTTGACCGCCGTCACGGCGATGGTCGACACGCCCTTGGCGAACAGCTCGTCCGCGCGGGCGATGAAGCTCGGCAGGTGGTTCTTGTGGCAGGTCGGGGTGAAGGCGCCGGGGACGGCGAACAGCACGACCTTCTTGTTCTTGAAGATTTCCTCAGTGGACTTCGGCACCGGGCCGTCGGCCGTGGCCACGCGGAACGTGGCGCTCGGCAGGGTATCGCCGACCTTGATGGTCATGAGTGGTCCTTTCACGTGATTATTTTTGCGCGGGCGGAAGGCGACTGGTCAGCCGCAGCCGCGACGCCCCCCGGGTGCCCGGCCGACGGTAGCATAGACATTTCCCGTCCGACGGAAAGCCGTATCAGTGCGCGGAAAGCCGGGTATTGACCTCGGCGGCGCGCGAGCCGTCCACCAGCGTGAATTTCAGCGCGGTGGCCGCGATATCGGCACCCGTGGGCACGCCGTCCACCGGCAGCAGGAACTGCGTGCGCCCGTCCGCGCCGGGCTCGCGACGGGGCAGCGGCAGCGCCCAGTCCTCGGTCGGCCCTTCCACGAACAGGTCGGCGCGCTCCGTCTCGTCGACACGCGCGACGACGCGGATCGTCGGCGTGCCGTCGATGGTCTCCAGCGTCGCGGTCTCGATCGCGGTCTCGCCCGCGGCGCCGAGTGCGGCGGGACGCGGCACGCGAGCCTGCGCCGCCAGCAGGGCCGGCGGGGTGGGCGCGGCCCCCTCAGCCGGCAGGTCCAATGTGACGACGGCATTGGCCGGCTGGCAGATTTTCTCGCACACCGCGAAATCCAGCGCGAGCCGGAGCGCGACCGGCTTGGTGGGGTCCTTCGGGGTCACGGCAAACGGGATCACAACATCGTGCTTGTAGCCGATCGACAGGCTGCCGCCCTCGTCGAACCGCACCGGGGCCGGCCAGAAGATCTCCAGATTCCCGACATTCTGCGAGCCGGACCAGTCGAAGCGCGGCGGAATGCCGGCGTCACCCGGATAGCGCCAATACGTCTTCCAGCCGGGCATGAGGCGGATTTCGATGCCGCCGGGAAGCCGGCCATCCTCGCGCGCGCCGCCCAGGAGCCGCACCGCGGTGCCGGTCGGGGCCGACCAGGGCGATTCGACGCCCGCCCGCGCCGCGCCCGGGTCAAAACCGGCGAGCGCGCCGGCAACGGCGAGGAGGGTGAGGAGATGGCGGCACAGTCGAAGCATGAGTTGGCGATACCCTGTCGCGATGCGCCGGGAAAGCCGTCGCGGCCGCACTTTCATGTGAGGCGGACCGCGATGGGCGCCGTTGCGGCGCCGCGCGCACTTGAAAATGCGCCGATGGGGGTTACGCTTTCCTCTATGAGGATCGGAAACCAGGACAGTCGCGATCTGGAGGACGGATCCGGCGGGACATTTCTCGACGGACAGCTGCTGGTCGCGATGCCGGGCATGCGTGACGAACGTTTCGCGCGCGCGGTGATCTATCTGTGCGCCCACTCGTCGGAGGGCGCGATGGGCATCATCGTCAACCAGCCCGCCAGCAACGTCACCTTCCCGGACCTTCTGGTGCAGCTCGACGTGGTGCCGCAGGAACAGCGCATCCACCTGCCCTCCAGCGCCGGCGGGGTCCGGGTGCTCAAGGGCGGGCCGGTGGAGACCGGGCGCGGCTTCGTGCTGCACAGCGCCGATTTCTTCATCCAGGATTCGACACTGCCGATCGATGACGGCATCTGCCTCACCGCCACGCTCGACATTCTGCGGGCTATCGCGGCTGGCGATGGGCCATCCAGCGCGGTGCTGGCGCTGGGTTATGCCGGCTGGGCGCCGGGACAGCTCGAGAACGAGATCCAGCAAAATGGCTGGCTGCATTGCCCGGCCGACCGCTCGCTGGTGTTCGGCGCCGATACGGCGGCCAAATATGACCGCGCGCTGCGAAAGATCGGCATCGATCCCGGCATGCTGTCCTCGGACGCCGGCCACGCCTGAGACGCCGGCTTCCGTCATTCACGTCACGATCGTTAAGGCGGCAACGGCCGCGCGTGCGCCTCGCTAGGAGGCGGCTTTGGGCTCCACCATGGCGGTACCCGGGGCGCCTTCCTTCGGCCCGTTCTCCCGGGCGGGGGGCAGGCCGGCGGCCGGCGGCGGCGCCGGGCGGGCCGGACGCGGCGCCGCGGGTGCGGCAGGGCGTGGCGGGGCGGGCTGAGCGGCGGCGGGCAGCGGCGCCGGCGGTCTGGCTGCCACATCGGCCGGCGGCTCGGCGCCAGGATCGCGCGGGGTCGTGCGCGAGCCGGGACGCGCCAGCATGCGGCCGCGCTCCAGCAGCGAGGCCGGCTGGGTCTCCGGCTGCAGCAGCTTGCGCGCGTCTTCCGCCGACATCGGCTCGCCGAACAGATAGCCCTGCCCGAAGCGGCAGCCGATCTTGCCGAGCGCCACGGCGGCGGGCTCGGCCTCGATGCCCTCCGCCACGATGTCCATGCCCAGATCATGCGCCATGTTGACGATGGTGCGCAGGATCACCGGGCGCTGCGCCTTGTTGCCGTTGCGACCCAGCGCCTTCACGAAGGTGCGGTCGATCTTGATCGTGTCGAACGGGAAACGCTGCAGATAGGCCATGGAGGAATAGCCGGTGCCGAAATCGTCCAGCGCGAGGCCGGCGCCGAGCTCGCGCATGCGCATCAGGATCTGCGCGGCATATTCTGGATTCTCCATGGCGAGCGATTCGGTCAGCTCCAGCTTGAGCGTGCCGGGAGCCACCACATTGCGCGCCAGCACCGCCTTGATGTCCTGCAGCAGATCGTGCCGCAGCATCTGGCGGGAGGAGACGTTCACGCACATGAACACCGGCTCGCCGCGCATGCCGCGCTGCCAGATGCCGAGTTGGCGCGCCGCCGTGTCGAGCATGAACAGGCCGAGATCGACGATGAGGCCGGTATCCTCGGCGATGCCGATGAAATCGTCCGGGCCGAGCGTGCCGAGATTGGGGTGCTGCCAGCGCGCGAGCGCCTCGAAGCCGGCGATCGCGCGGGTCTGGAGATCGACGATCGGCTGGTAGACGACGTTGATCTCGTTGCGCTCCAGCGCCTGGCGCAGGTCGCTTTCCAGCGTCAGGCGATCCAGCTTGTGGGTGCGCATGGAGGGGCGGAACACCTCGATGCGATCGCCACCGACGCGCTTGGCGAAATACATGGCCAGCTCCGCGTCCTTGAGCATTTCTGTCGGGGCGCGGGTCTGGCCGTCGGCGAGCAGCAGGCCGATCGAGGCGGTGATGAAGATTTCGCGGTCGCCGAAGGTGATGGGCGCGCGCAGCGTGCGGCGCAGCGTATCGGCGAAGGCGGTGATGCGCTCGGGGTCCTTCTCCGAGAGCAGGATCAGCGCGAAATGGTCGCCGCCGAGCCGCGCCAGCGTGTCCTGCTGCTTGGTCAGCCGCATCAGGCGGCGGGCGACGGTGAGCAGGATGGAATCGCCGGCCGGCATGCCGAGGCTGGCATTGACCTGCTTGAAGCGGTCGAGGTCGACCATCATGATGGTCGGCTTCAGCGTGTCGTCCGAGCGCGCCATGCCGATGGCGGAGGTGAGCCGGTCGATGAACAGCTCGCGGTTTGGCAGGCCGGTCAGGTTGTCGTGCACCGCGTCGTGGAGCATGCGCTCCTCGGCCGTGCGGCTCTCGGTGACGTCGGAGAGCGTGCCGATGCAGCGCACCACCTCGCCATCGGTGCCGACCACCGGCCGGGCGCGCAGGTTGAACCACAGATAATGGCCGTCATGGGCGCGCAGGCGGAAATCCTGGTCGATGCGCCCGCGCCGCTGGTCCAGCAGCCCGTCCAGCGTGGCGCGGAAGCGGTCGCGGTCGCCGGGGTGGATGATGTCGAGCCAGCCGGCGGCCTCGGTCTCCAGCGCGCCCTGCTTGAGCCCGAGCAGCAGCTCGGCCTCGGGGCTGACATGGATGCGGTCGGTGTCGACGTCCCAGTCCCACACGATGTCGCCCGAGCCGGCGACGGCGAGCGCGCGGCGCTCCAGCTCCTGCGCGCTGCCGGCCACGGCGCCGATGCCGGCGAAGGCGTGCTGCATCACGGTGAAGCCGATCAGCATCACGATCAGCACCAGGCCGCCGAGCAGGGCGGGGGCCACCAGGTCGTTGCCGATGGCGCCCGAGACCGCCATGCCGGCGGTGATGACCCAGACCACCAGCAGGAACAGGGTGGGGATGATCAGCACCGCGCGGTCGTAGCGGTGGAAGGCGAGCCACAGCACCACGCCGAAGCCCATGAACGACACGATCATGAGCGAGGGCCGCGCGATGCCCGCCGCCGCCGAAGGGTCGAGCAGCGCGAGGCCGACCAGCGCGGCGAGGAAAACCAGCCAGCCGGCGGTGATGTGGGCGTAGCGCACATGCCAGCGGTTGAGATTGAGATAGGCGAACAGGAACACGACCAGCGTGGCGGCAAGGATCGCCTCGCCCGCGGCGCGCCAGAATTGCTGCGCCAGCGGCGAGATGCCGAACACTTTCGACCAGAAGCCGAAATCGAGGCCGATATAGCCGAGCACCGCCCACGCCAGCGCCGCGGCGGCCGGGAACATGATCGAGCCCTTCACCACGAACAGAATGGTGAGGAACAGCGCCAGCAGGCCGGCAATGCCGATGACGATGCCGTTGTAGAGGGTGAAGGAGTTCACCTTGTCCTTGAACGCCTCCGGCTCCCACAGATAGAGCTGCGGCAGGTGGGCGTCAGTCAGCTCGGCCACCAGTGTCACCGTGGTGCCGGGGTCGAGCGTGATCATGTAGACGTCGGCATCCGCCGCGTTCTGTTTTTCCGGGCGGAAACCCTGGCTCGCGGTGATGTTGAGAATGCGCCGGTTGCCGAGGTCGGGCAGGAACACGCCCGAGCCGACCATGCGGTAATGCGGCGCGACGATCAGCCGGTCGACCTGTTCGTCGGTATTGTTGGTGAGGGCGAACACCGCCCATTTGCTGCCGTTCGGCCCGGGCACCGCCGCGCGCACCTCGATGCGGCGCACGATGCCGTCGGCGCCGGGCACGGTGGAAATCTGCAGCCGGTCGGTTTCGCTGGTGTGGATCTCGATCGCAGGGGCGAGATCGACCACCGGCGTATCCAGCCGGATCGCCACCGATTCCAGAGCCATGGCGGCGGGCGCGGACAGCAGCGTGGCGAGCAGCAGCGCGGCCAGGAGCAGGACGTGGCAGGCGACGGCGCGCGGGCGGGCGGCATGGGCGCGCCATCCAGGCAATGACGTGGCGCGCAGGTCCTGCGGGAATGAGGGCAGGTATCGACGGAAGACGGTCAAAAACGTACCTCTGATAGTGCCGCGAAAGCCGCTCCCGCAGCCGCTTCCGAAACCAGTCCCCTGCCGGGCCGCGCGGGCGCGTTCGCCCTTCTCCGCCCCGCGCCACGATGAGTAGCGGCGCAAAGCGGCTGGGGCAAGGCATGGCCGCAACTCAGGCACGCCAAAGCGTGCCGCGGGGCGGGTATGCGACGGCATAGGGGCGGTGGCAAGGCACGCTCACGGCGTGGCCTCGCCGCTCCACACCTCCAGCCGGTGCTCGGCCTCTGTGCGCTGCTGGGGGGTGAGCTGGGCGACCATCTTGTCGAGCGCCGGGTCGTCCAGCTTCTGCGACTTGGCGGCAAGGTGCCAGGCGGCGGCGGCCACCATGTCCTGCGGGGCGCCCCGCCCGGCGGAGAGAATGCGCGCATAGCGGTTCTGCGCGATGGCATTGCCGGCCAGCGCCGCCTTGTGGAAGAGCGCGGCGGCACGTTCCTCGTCCTTCGGCACGCCGAAGCCGTTGAACACGGCGATGGCATATTCCGTCGTCGCCACGCGGTTGCCGACCATATCGGCGCGCTGCAGCAGGCGGGCCATTTCCACCGGGTCCTTCGGCACGCCATTGCCGTCGCGGTACAGCGTGGCGAGGGCGTAGAGCGCGTCGGGCTGGTCGAGATCGGCCGCGCGCTGGAACCAGCCCGCCGCGACCGCGGGCTCCTTGGGAGCCACCTGCCCCTCAAGATAGATCAGGCCCAGATTATAGGCGGCGGCGGCATTGCCCTTCTCGGCGGCCTGCCGGAGCCAGTCGACGGCATTGTCCTTGTTGAGCGCGCCACGCCCGATATCGAGGGCGGCGAGGGTGAACAGCGCATCGGCATTGCCCTTGGCGGCGGCAGCCTCGAACCATTTGCGCGCGGCGGCATCATCCTGGCGCACGCCGTAGCCCTGCGAGAGCACCTCGCCCGCCAGCACCATCGACACCGGATCGCCGTCGCGCCGGGCGCGCTGCACGGCGAGGTCGAGCGCGGTCTTGAACTGGCCGCGCTGGAAGGCGGCGAAGGCCGGGTCAGGCTTGGCCGCGCTCTTTCGCACCGCGCCCGCGGTCGCCGCCGGCTTGGCAGCGGGCTTTGCGGCCGGCTTGGCGGTCGGCTTGGCCGCAGGTGCCGGCCTTGCGGGCTGGGCGGCCGGCGGGGCGCCCACCTGCGCCCCCGCGGGCCCGGCCAGCATCACCAGCGCGAAGCCGGCGGCGAGCCGCGCGAGAATCGGCCGGCGTGGCATGCTCATGCGTCGCCCCCGCCGCCGGCGAGATGCCGGGCCAGCGCTTCGAGGAGGTCCGGCGCCGCGCCGACGGCCAGATCGTCGACCGCGATGAAATCGGCGCCGACACCAACCAGCGTCTCGACCTCTTCCAGCGTGCGGGCATAGGCGACACAGGGCGGCTCGAAGAGCTGCGCCCACCAGTCGGTGCGCTCCAGCGTGATCTCGAAGGGCGGGCGACGGCCGGCAAGGTCCGGCTCGCCGAACATCACATAGTCCGCTCCCAGCTCGCCCGCGGTCATGGCGTCGTGCTTGCTGCGCAGTCCGCCGACCCCGGCAATGCCGTGCGGGCGCAGGGCCGGCAGCGCGTCCTTGAGCGCGTCGGTGTCGTCGAGATGCGCGCCGTCGGCCTCGATCGCCTCGGCGAGCGCGACATTGCCCTCGATCAGCAGCGCGGCGCCGGCCTCCCGGCAGGCCGACACCACCGGGCGCAGCGCGGCTGCGGGCGGAGGATCCCCCACCGGGCGCAGCAGCACCGCCGCCACGTCGAGCGCGGTCATCGCCGTGGTCAGAGCTTGCGTGAGCGCGGGGATCGTGGCCGCGTCGATCCGGGCCAGCAGGTAGAGACGCGGCGCCGGACGGGGAGGGGGAGACTGGTTTCGTGCCATCATCGAGCCATGTCGCAGGATGGCGGCGAAAGCACGACGAAACTGGCGCCGGTCGCGGCGGCATGAAGGCCGATCGCGACAGGTGTCAGCCGCGCCGCGCTCCTGCGCGCCGTTATAAGGCGGCCGGCTTGGGAAGGCGGTCCGCCGGGCCGGGTTCGTCCCTGTCCTAGAGCATGTCACCGCGTTGTTGAAGAGGGGCGGGGGCCCCGCCGCCCTGGGTGTGTTCATGAAGATGTCACGGCGCGCAGGCGGGGAGCCGCTTCACCGTGACAGAGGCAAATGATAGGTACGTAGGTGTTAAAATGCGCCGGCTGCCTGCCGGCAGGGGGAAATCATGCCCGCTCGTGTCCTGCGTAACGCCGTTTCATTTGCCTGCGCCGTCACCTTGGGAGCGCCCCTGCTGCTCGCCGCCGTTCCGGCGCTGGCGCAGCAGCCCGCCGCCCCGAGCCCGACCGCCGGAAGCGGCACCGCGCCCTATCAAGGTCTGTCCGCCGGCGCGCTGGCCTGGCCGCGCAGCTTCGATGTCGGCGACCAGATGCTTCAGGTCTACCAGCCGCTGATCGAGACCTGGAACGGTGACCAGCTTTCCGGCCGCGCCGCCATCGCCATTGGCCCGGCCAAGGGATCGCCGACCTACGGCATCGCCCATTTCACCGCGCGCGTGGCCATCGACAAGCCGGCGCGCCTCGCCCAGCTCTCAACGATCGAGATCACCAAGGTCGACGTGCCGACTGATCCCTCTCAGGACACCGCGCTGATGAGCGCGCTGCAGTCGCGCATTCCGCCCGAAGGCATGAGCGTGGCGCTCGATCACCTCACAACCTCCTACGCGGCCGCCAAGGAAATCACCAAGGAGATGACGCAGCCGGTGGACAACACCCCGCCGCGCATCGTGTTCGCGAGCACGCCGACCCTGCTGGTGCAGGTGGCCGGCACGCCGGTTCTGCGCCCCGTGCAGGGCGCGCAGGGCTACCAGCGCGTGATCAATACCGGCCCGCTGATCCTGGTCGATGGCGCCGGGCTCTATCACCTTCAGGCCGCCGGCACCTGGTATCAGGCGCCCGCGATCGAAGGGCCGTGGACGGTGACGGTGGCGCCCACGCCGGACCTCCAGGCCGCCGGCGGCACCGCCAATTATGATGAGCCGGCGCAGTCCATGCTGCCGGCCAATGGACAGAAGCCGGCCCAGCCCGCCGCCGCGATGGTCGTCACCGCCCCGACCGAGCTGGTGCTGACCAATGGCGCCGCGCAGATGGCGCCGGTCACCGGCACCTCGCTGCTGCGCATGAGCAACGCCAATCATGCGGTGTTCATGGACCCGTCCAACAATGCCTATTACGTGCTGGTGTCGGGCCGCTGGTTCCGCTCCACCGGGCTGAACGGGCCGTGGAGCTTCGTGCCGGGCGCCCAGCTTCCGGCCGCGTTCGCGAAGATCGCACCGACCGATCCGGCCGCCAACGCGCTGGTCGCGGTGCCGGGCACGCCGCAGGCCAAGGAGGCGGCGATTGCCGCGACCGTACCGCAGACCGCGACCATCGCCCGCAACACCCAGCTCACCATCCAGTATGACGGCGGCACGCCGAAATTCGTGCCGATCAAGGGCACGACGCTGCTCTATGCCGAGAACACCCGCACGCCGGTGATCCAGCTCGATACCGGGCGTTATTATGCGCTGTTCCACGCCGCGTGGTTCGTTTCCACCACGCCGACCGGCCCGTGGAATGTCGCCGACGTGGTGCCGGCGGCGATCTACACCATCCCGGTTTCCTCGCCGCTGCATTATGTGACCTATGTGCGGGTTTATGCCTCGACGCCTCAGGCGGTGACGGTGGGCTACACGCCCGGCTATCTCGGCGTGGTGCTGGAGCCCGGCGGCACGGTGGTCTACGGCACCGGCTATAATTGCGTGGGCTATGTCGGCGCCACCTACTGGTATGGCTGCCCGCCGACCTATGGCTACAACGCCGCCTTCGGCTGGACCACCGGCTTCGCCTTCGGGTTCGTCGACGGCTATGACTGGGGCGTCGCCGATCCGTGGTGGGGGCCGTATTGGGGCCATGGCCCGTGGGGCGGCCCGTGGACCAACGTCAACATCAACCAGACCAACATCTATGGCGCCTGGGGCGGCGCGGCCGTGGTCAACCATGCCTATGGCTACAACCCGTGGACCGGCAATGAATGGGCCGGGCGCAACGTCGCCGGCGTGACCGGCAACGGCACCGCCTTCGCCGGGCGCGGCGGGGCGGCCTTCAACCCGTGGAGCGGGAACTACGCGGCCGGCCGCGAGGGCGCCTATGACAATCCCTATTCCGGGGCGCATGGCGAGGCGCGCGCCGGCATCGAGGGCAATGCCTATAACGGCAATTTCGCCGCCGGGCGGCAGTCCGCGGGCTACAACCCGACCACCGGCATCGGCCATGCCTCGGAGACCGGCGTGACCGACGTCGACGGCCATGTGAGTGCCGACAGCCGCGGCGTCGCCGGCAATGCGCGCACCGGCAATGCGGTGGCCTGGAACAACGGCAACATCTACACCGACCATGACGGCTCGATCCATCAATATGGCGATGACGGCGCCTGGCAGCATCAGGCGGCCAATGGCGGCTGGCAGCGCGACACGGATCAGGGCCAGATCGATCGGCTGGACAGCCAGCGCAGCTTCCAGTCGATGGGCGACCAGCGTTTCAATGACTTCGCCCATGCTGGCGGCTATGGCGATTTCGGTGGCGGGGGCTACCGGGGCGGCTTTGGCGATGGCGGCTTCCGCGGCGGCGACTTCGGCGGCGGCGGGTTCCATGGCTTTGGCGGGGGCGGCTTCCGCCGCTGAAGGCAAGGCGTTCCCAGCGCTCTGAGACACGATGGATGCCCGGCCGCGCGCCGGGCATTTTCGTTGGTGCCCAGCGAAGGCGGGAAACGAAAAACGCCGCCCGGAAGGGGCGGCGTCTGACGGCATCAGTCGTTGACAGGAGCCGGCCTCAGGCCGCCTTCTTGCTTTCGACCTCGGCGCTCCACTGGCCCAGCGCGGCGAGGTAGTTCATCTTCGCGCGGTGGGTGAAGGCGGCCTGGCCGGCGGCCCAGTTCTCATCCTTGCCCGACCAGGCCTTCTGCGGCGCGGCCTGAAGCGCGCGGCCATAGGAGAAGGTCAGGTTCCACGGCAGCCCGCCGATCTTGATCATGGCATCGAGATGGGCGGTGGCGTCCTCGTCCGACTGGCCGCCGGACAGGAAGGCGATGCCGGGGACGGCGGAGGGCACGCAGTTCTTGAGCAGGCGCACCGTCTTCTCGGCGACTTCCTCGACCGAGGCCTGCGTCGGGCACTTCTTGCCGGACACCACCATGTTCGGCTTCAGCACCATGCCTTCGAGGCGGATGCGGGCATAATAGAGCTGCTGGAAGGTTTCCTTCAGCACCCATTCGGTGACGTGGTAGCAGCGGTCGATGTCGTGGTCGCCGTCCATCAGCACTTCCGGCTCGACGATCGGCACGATGTTGGCTTCCTGGCACAGCGCCGCATAGCGGGCCAGCGCCTGGGCGTTGGCGATCAGCGAGGTGTAGCTCGGAATGCCGTTGCCGATGTCGATCACCGCCCGCCACTTCGAGAAGCGCGCGCCGAGATCGTAATATTCCTTGAGGCGGCCGCCGAGGCCGTCGAGGCCCTCGGTGATGGTCTCCCCGGGCGCACCCGGCTGCGGCTTGGCGCCGGCATCGACCTTGATGCCCGGGAGCGAGCCGGCCTTCTGGATCAGCTCCACCAGCGGCGTGCCGTCCTTGGCCTTCTGGCGGATGGTCTCGTCGAAGAGGATGACGCCCGAGATGTACTTGGTCATCGCCTCGTCGGAGCGAAACAGCATCTCGCGGTAATCGCGGCGATTATCGAAGGTGGATTCGACACCGATATCGTCGAAACGCTTCTTGATCGTGCTTGAGCTTTCATCGGCGGCGAGGATGCCCTTGCCGCCGGCACACATTTTATACGCAACTTCGTCAAGACTGGCCGACATCGTTTTCTCCCGCACGAGAAGGACGAACCCCCTCCCGCATCCTGATGGCCCGGCGGGAGGAGACCTGATGGATTTATAGCATCGGCGCCGTGGATTTCTCGACATTGATGCGTCGGTAAACCTCAGGCACCTCATTTTCCCAACCTCGCGCAAAAGGCGAGGCCGGACCTTGCGTCAACTCAACGCGTCGCGTCTTGAGGCGCGATCGCGCTGCCTTCCCGGAGCATTTCCCTGTCGAACAGACGCGTTTGCCTGATCGGAAAACACTCTAGCGGCGCAGTGCCTCCACCCCCGGCAGCGGCTTGCCTTCCAGCCATTCCAGGAAGGCGCCGCCGGCGGTCGAGACATAGGTGAATGCGTCGGCGACGCCGGCATGGTTCAGCGCCGCCACCGTGTCGCCGCCCCCGGCGACCGAGAGCAGCTTGCCGGTGGCCGTCAGCTCCGCCGCCGCCTTGGCGACCGCGACGGTCGCGGTGTCGAAGGGCGGCAGTTCGAACGCGCCGAACGGGCCGTTCCAGACCACGGTCTTCGCGGTGTTCAGCTTGGCGATGACGTTGTCGACCGAGGCCGGGCCGGCATCGAGCATCATCTCGTCGGCCTTGATGTCGTCCACCGACGCGACGCGATGCGCGGCATGGGCCTTGAACTCGGTGGCGGCCAGCGCGTCGACCGGCAGCACCACCTCGCAGCCGGCGGCCTTCGCCTTGTCCAGAATCTCGAGCGCGGTGCCGGCGAGGTCGTGCTCGCACAGCGACTTGCCAACGCTCTTGCCCTGCGCGGCCAGGAAGGTGTTGGCCATGCCGCCGCCGATCACCAGCAGGTCGACCTTGGCGACCAGATTGCCGAGCAGATCAAGCTTGGAGGAGACCTTGGCGCCACCGACCACAGCCATGACCGGGCGCTCCGGCTTCTCCAGCGCTTTGGCCAGCGCCTCGATCTCGACCTGCATGCAGCGCCCGGCATAGGCGGGCAGGTGATGGGCGAGGCCTTCGGTCGAGGCATGGGCGCGGTGGGCCGTGGCGAAGGCGTCGTTCACATAGAGGTCGCCGAGCTTCGCGAGCGCCTCGACGAAGGCGGGGTCGTTCTTCTCCTCGCGCGGGTCGAAGCGGGTGTTCTCCAGCAGCAGGACCTCGCCGTCCTTGAGCCCGGCCACGGCGGCCTCGGCGGTCTCGCCGATGGTGGCGGGCGCGAAGGCGACGGGCTTGCCGAGGCGGGAGGCCACCTCACCGGCGATCGGCGCCAGCGAGAGCTTGGGGTCGGCGCCCTTGGGGCGGCCGAAATGGGCGAGCAGGATGACCTTGCCGCCCTTGTCGGAAATCTCGCGGATGGTCGGCAGCACGGCCTGGATGCGGGTGTCGTCGGTCACGCGGCCGGCATCGACCGGCACGTTCAGGTCGACACGCACCAGCACGCGCTTGGCCGAGACATCGGCATCATCGAGGGTGCGGAAAGCGGACGTCTGGCTCATTCTGGCGTCTCCCCAGGGCTTTTCGGGTTCTTGGCTGGTGCAAACGAAACGGCCGGGCGTCTTATCGACGGCCCGGCCGGAACTCGTTCAGATCAGCTTGCCCAGTGCCACCGCCGTGTCGGACATGCGGTTGGAGAAGCCCCATTCGTTGTCGTACCAGCTCAGCACGCGCACGAAGTTACCCTCCATCACCTTGGTCTGGTCGAGAGCGAAGGTGGAGGAGTGGGCGTCGTGGTTGAAGTCGATCGAGACGTTGGGCTGGCTGGTATAGCCGAGCACGCCCTTGAGGTAGCCCTCGGCGGCGGCCTTGATCGCCTCGTTGATCTCTTCCTTGCTGGTGGTCTTCCCGGCGACGAACTTCAGGTCGACCACCGAGACGTTCGGGGTCGGCACGCGGATCGAGGAGCCATCCAGCTTGCCGGCGAGTTCCGGCAGCACGAGGCCGACCGCCTTGGCGGCGCCGGTCGAGGTCGGGATCATCGACATCGCGGCGGCGCGGGCGCGGTAGAGGTCCTTGTGCATGGTGTCCAGCGTCGGCTGGTCGCCCGTGTAGGAATGGATCGTGGTCATGAAGCCCTTCTCGATGCCGACGGCATCGTTGAGGACCTTGGCCACCGGGGCGAGGCAGTTGGTGGTGCACGAGGCGTTGGAGATGACGAGGTGGTCCTTCGTCAGCTTGTCGTGGTTCACGCCGTAGACCACGGTGAAGTCGGCGCCGTCAGCCGGGGCCGAGACGATGACGCGCTTGGCGCCGGCGGCGAGGTGGGCGCTCGCCTTGTCCTTCGAGGTGAAGATGCCGGTGCATTCCAGCGCGATGTCGACGCCGAGCGCGGTGTGCGGCAGCTCGGCCGGGTTGCGCACGGCGGTCACCTTGATCGGGCCGCGGCCGACATTGATGGTGTCGCCCTCGACCGTGACCGTGCCGGGGAACTTGCCGTGCACGCTGTCGAAGCGGAACAGATGCGCATTGGTCTCGACCGGGCCGAGATCGTTGATGGCAACGACTTCGATATCGGTGCGGCCGGATTCGATGATCGCGCGCAGCACATTGCGGCCGATGCGTCCGAAACCGTTGATGGCAACCTTGAGCGTCATGCGTCTATCCCCGAGATGAAAAGTGGGTTCCTGGCCGCCGGACCTTGTACGTGCCGTTCCTTTTAGTGTCCGGGCGCCTCCCAGCGCATTGGCCTCATAGCGCGGGGCGGGCGCCTATGCCAGCGTCCTTCCCCTTCGATAGGACCAATGCGCGGAGCTGTCGCACGATCCATGCGCAATGCGCATGGCTGTCATTACTTCGCGCTCTTCAGCCGGCTCTTCGCGGTGGTGACGACCGCCTCGACGGTGATTCCGAAATGCGCGAACACCTGCGGGGCGGGGCCGGAGGCGCCGAAGCCGGTCATGCCGACGAAGGCGGCGTCCGAGCCGACCACGGCGTCCCAGCCCTGACGGATCGCGGCTTCGATCGCGACCTTGACCGGGGCCTTGCCGACCACCTGCCGGCGGGTCTCCTCAGGCTGGTTCAGGAACAGCTCGAAGCTCGGCACCGACACCACGCGGGTGGGAATGCCCTCGGCTTCCAGCACCTCGCGCGCGCTCGCCGCCAGCGAGACTTCCGAGCCCGACGCGAACAGCGAGACCTGCGCCTCGTCCGAGGCCGGGATCAGCTCATAGGCGCCGCGCGCGGTGAGGCAGCGCTCCGTGGTTTCCGTGCGCAGCAGCGGCAGGTTCTGGCGGGTCAGCGCCAGCACGCTCGGGCCGCTCTTGTGCTCGAGGGCGAGCTTCCAGGCTTCCGCCGTCTCCACCGTGTCACAGGGGCGGAACACCAGCAGGTTGGGGATGGCGCGCAGCGCGGCGATCTGCTCCACCGGCTGATGGGTCGGGCCATCCTCGCCGACGCCGATCGAATCGTGGGTGAAGACATACACCACGCGGATGCCCATGAGCGCCGCGAGCCGGATCGAGGGCCGGCAATAGTCGGAGAACACCAGGAAGGTGCCGCCATAGGGCGCGAAGCCGCCATGCAGGGCAAGGCCGTTCATCGCCGCCGCCATGCCGTGTTCGCGAATGCCCCAGTTCACATAGCGCCCGTCATAGGCCGGGGGCATCACGTCCTTGGCGGTGGCCTTGGTCTTGGTGTTGTTGGAATGGGTGAGGTCGGCCGAGCCGCCCACCATTTCCGGCAGCGCGGCGGTGAGCGCCTCCAGCACGATCTCCGAGGATTTGCGGGTGGCGACCGCGCCGCCATCCGCGCGGGCCTTGGCGATCACGCCGGCTACCACGTCGGAGAACTTGGAGGGCAGGTCGCCGCGCTGGCGGCGATCGAACTCGCAGCGCCGGTCCATGTCGGCTTCCTTGAAGCGCTGCAGCCAGTTCTTGTGGGCCTGGCGCGAGCGCAGGCCGGCGAGGCGCCAGGCGTCCAGCACGTCGGTCGGCACCGTGAAAGGCTCCGCCTCCCAGCCGAGCGCGGCGCGGGTGGCGGCGATTTCGGCGGCGCCGAGCGGCGCGCCGTGCACGCCGTTGGTGCCGCCCTTGGTCGGGGCGCCGAAGCCGATCGTGGTGCGGCAGGCGATCAGCGAGGGCCTGTCGGTGGTCTTGGCGCGCTCCAGCGCGGCGAGGATGGCGTCGGGATCGTGACCATCGATCCGCGTGGCCTCCCAGCCCGAGGCCTCGAAGCGGGCGAGCTGGTCGGTGGAGACCGAGAGCGAGGTCGCCCCGTCAATGGTGATGTGGTTGTCGTCCCACAGCACGATCAGCTTGCCGAGCTTCTGGTGGCCGGCGATCTCGATCGCCTCCTCCGAAAGTCCTTCCATCAGGCAGCCATCGCCCGCGATCACATAGGTGTGGTGGTCCACGAGGTCGGGGCCGAACTGCGCGGCCGCCATGCGCTCGGCAAGCGCGAAGCCGACCGCGGTGGCGATGCCCTGGCCCAGCGGGCCGGTCGTGGTCTCGACGCCGACGGTGTGGCCGAATTCCGGGTGGCCGGGGGTCTTCGAGCCGAGCTGGCGGAAATGGCGGATGTCGTCCATCGACACGCCTTCATAGCCGACCAGATGCAGCACCGAATACAGCAGCATCGAGCCGTGGCCGGCCGACAGGATGAAGCGGTCGCGATCGGGCCAGTGCGGGTCGGTGGGGTCGAACTTCAGCACCTTGCCGAACAGGACGGTGGCGACATCGGCCATGCCCATGGGCATGCCGGGATGGCCGGACTTGGCGGCCTCGACGGCATCCATGGACAGCGCCCGGATGGCGTTGGCCATGCGATCGTGCTTTTCGCGGTTCGACATGAGGGCGACGTCTCCCGATGGGGGTTGTCTCGCCGTGCAGCGGGGATGGGGATGAGCTGATCCGCTTCGCTGCGCGGTCCTTGGCCACGGTGTTGCCGCATTGCAGCAGCGCGGGAGTGATAGCACCACGCCGCGTGGTGTCAAACCGCGCGAAGCCGGGAGCAGACCCGCGCGGCCCGCGTCCCTGCGCCGGCGGTTGACGCTGCGGGCCCGCGCAGGCTCAATGTCGCCGGAATCGCGCGATATCGCGAATCTCCCTGCACCTTGCGACGGAACCCGCGCGTTCATGAATCATCCGGCATCCGGCGAGACCAATCCGCTCGAAGCCGCGCTCCGGCGCTTCAATGCCGCCGTCGAGGCGCTGGAAGCCGCCGTGGAGCGCCGGCTGGAGGTCGAGCGGCAGGAGGCGGCACTTGCCGCCCAGCTCCATGTGCTCGGCGCCGACCGGGCGCGCCTTGCCGATGCGCTGGACGGCGCGCAGGCCAAGGCCGAGCGGCTCGAAGGCGCCAATGACGAGGTGGCGCGCCGGCTCGGCAGCGCCATGGAAACCATCCGCGCGGTGCTTGCCGCGCATGAGCGCTGAGGCGTCGCCCATGGCCCATGTCTCCGTCACCATTGCCGGACGCGCCTACCGCATGGCCTGCGACGACGGCCAGGAAGACCACCTGACCCGGCTCGGCCAGGAGGTCGATGCCAAGATCGACCAGCTCCGCGCCGCCTTTGGCGAGATTGGCGACCAGCGCCTCAGTGTGATGGCGGCGATCACCATCGCCGACGAACTCAGCGAGACGCGCCGGCATTTGCGGGCGCTGGAGCAGGAGCTGACCGCCGAACGCGCCGCCCGCGCCGGCGCGCAGCAGCGGCTCGGCGACGGCCAGAAGGTGCTGGCCGGCACGGTGCTGGACGCCGCCGAGCGGCTGGAGCGGCTCGCCCGCGAACTCGGTCCCAGCCCCTCCGGCGGCGTCGGCATGGGCTGAGCGGAGCCCGTCGCCACGGCGTGCGACCTGCGCCCGCTCGACGCGCCGGGCAGGGTTGCCTTGACGAAGTGCCCCGCGCCGGGCACACGAATTCACTGAATCTGGTGTTTGATGTCCCTAACGTGGCCCGCGCATGCGCTGGGCCCGTCGTCCCTTCGGAAAGTTCCCATGATCCGCTCCCCACTCATGACCGTGATGGTCCAGGCCGTCCGCAAGGCCGGCCGCTCCCTCGTCCGCGATTTCGGCGAGGTCGAGAACCTTCAGGTCTCGCTCAAGGGCCCGGCGGATTTCGTCTCCAATGCCGACCGCAAGGCCGAGCGCATCCTTCAGGAGGAGCTTTCCCGGGCGCGGCCGAATTTCGGCTTCATCATGGAGGAGAGCGGCGAGGTCGACGGCGCGGACGAAAGCCATCGCTGGATCATCGACCCGCTCGACGGCACCACCAATTTCCTGCACGGCATTCCGCTGTTCTGCATCTCGGTCGGGCTGCTGCGCGATGGTGTGCCGGTGGCGGGCGTGATCTTCAATCCGGTGATGGATGAGCTCTACATCGCCGAGAAGGGCGCGGGCGCCTTCCTCAACGACCGCCGCATCCGCGTCGCCGCGCGCCGCGCGCTGTCCGAGAGCGTGATCACCTGCGGTGTGCCGCATATGGGCCGTGGCGACCTCGCCGGCTTCGTCCGCGAATATACGGCGCTCGCTCCGAAGGTCTCGGGCCTGCGCCGTTCCGGCGCGGCCGCGCTCGATCTCGCCTGGGTGGCGGCCGGCCGGTTCGACGGCTTCTGGGAGCGCAATCTCAAGGCCTGGGACATGGCGGCCGGCATCGTGCTGGTGCGCGAGGCGGGCGGCTATGTCAGCGATCTCGACGACAGCGACAAGATGCTCGCCAAGGGGGATATCGTTGCCGGCAACGAGCATATCCGCCGCGACCTGCTGGCCATCATCCGCAAGGCCTGAAGCGGCGGGTTGCGCACGCGATTTTCGCGCGCCGAAACGGCGCGAAGAAAGCAATACCGCCGTGTTTCATTTCGCGCGCTCTGTGGCATAGTCCCCTCGTCGACGAGGGCGCTGGCGGGCGCCCCGCGCGAGGAGGCTGCCAGCGGCATGAGCGACCACGATCCTTTCCTGAAAATTTCCTCGCCCAGAATCTTTCTGGTGCGCATGTTCGTGTTCCTGCTGCTCTGCGTGTCGCTCGCCGCGGTGCTGCATCGACAGATCTGGGCCGCCTTCCTCAACAATCCCGGCCTCAACGGCGTGATCTTCGGCGTGCTGTTCATCGGCGTCGTGTTCGCCTTCCGGCAGGTGGTGCGCCTGCTGCCCGAGGTCGACTGGGTGAACGGCTTCCGCATCGTGGAGCCGGGCATCGAGGTGCGGCGCGCGCCCAAGCTGCTGGCACCGATGGCCGCGCTGCTCGGCGACCGGGTCGGGCGCATGTCGATCTCGCAGACCACGATGCGCAACATCCTGGAATCGATCGGCACCCGGCTCGACGAGGCGCGCGACCTGCTGCGCTATCTCACCGGCCTGCTGGTGTTTCTCGGCCTGCTCGGCACCTTCTGGGGACTTCTGGAGACCATCGGCTCGATCAGCCGCGTCATCGGCTCGCTGGAGGTCGGCCCGGACGGTGCCTCGGCGCTGGAGACCATGAAGACCGGCCTCGCCGCTCCGCTCGGCGGCATGGGCATTGCGTTCTCGTCCTCGCTGTTCGGCCTCGCCGGCTCGCTGCTGCTCGGGTTCCTCGACCTGCAGGCCGGGCAGGCGCAGAACCGCTTCTACACCGATCTGGAGGACTGGCTGTCCACCACGGTGGAGGACCTCGGCATGGAGGAGCGCAAGCCGGTCCCGGCGCCCAAGCCCGTGCCCGCCGCTCCCGCCCCCGTGGGCAGCCTGCCTCCGCCCTCCGCTTTCCTGCCGCCCGCCGACCTCACCCAGCTCACCGAGGCGGTGGCAAAGCTCGACCGCACCATGACGGAGGCCGGCTCGCAGCGCGTGACCACCGCCATGGCGCATCTGGCCGAGAGCCTGCAAGGCCTGGTGCAGCACATGCGCGGCGAACAGCAGATGGTGCGCGACTGGGTGGAGGCGCAGGCCGAGCAGCAGAAGGACATCAAGAAGCTGCTGGAGCGGATCGCGCGCAACGACACTGATCGCGAGCGGGCCTGACCCATGGCATTGGGACGCTCCCGAGGCCGCGAACGCGGCATCGACTACTGGCCCGGCTTCGTCGACGCCCTGTCGACGCTGCTGCTGGTCTTCGTGTTCCTGCTCTCGGTCTTCGTCATCGCCCAGTTCTTCCTCTCGCAGGAGATCACCGGCAAGGACAACGCCATGGCGCGGCTCCAGGCGCAGATCCGCGAACTGACCGAGCTTTTGGCGCTGGAGCGCGCCAATGACGCGGATTCCGAAAGCCAGATCGGCGCGCTGCGCGCGAGCCTGCTGCGGCTCGAACAGGAGCGCGACGCCGCGATCGGCGAGGCCGCCGCCGCCTCCGCTCCCGAGGACCTCGCCGCCGCACAGAATCGCAGTGCCGAACTCGGCCGCCAGCTTTCGCAGGAGCAGGACGCCGCCGCTCAGGCGGCCTCGCAGATCGCCATCCTCAACCAGCAGATCGCCGCGCTGCGCCGGCAGATCGCGGCGCTGGAAGAGGCGCTGAACATCGCCGAGACCAAGGACAAGGAGAGCCAGTCGCGGCTCTCGGAGCTCGGCCGCCGGCTCAACGTGGCGCTGGCGCAGCGCGTGCAGGAGCTGACGCGCTACCGTTCGGAATTCTTCGGCCGGCTGCGCGCCATTCTCGGCGACCGCCCCGGCGTGCGCATCGTCGGCGACCGCTTCGTGTTCCAGTCGGAAATCCTGTTCGATCTGGGCGCGGCACAGGTGCGGCCTGAGGCGTTGAGCGCGCTCGACCAGATGGCAACCGCGCTCAAGGAGCTGGAGCAGCAGATTCCGCCGGACATCGCCTGGGTGCTGCGCGTCGACGGGCACACCGACAACCGGCCGATCCAGACCCCGCAATTTCCCTCCAACTGGGAATTGTCGGCGGCGCGCTCGATCGCCGTGGTGCAGTATCTGGCGTCCAGGGGCGTCTCCCCGACCCATCTGGTGGCGGCCGGCTTCGGCGAGTACCAGCCGCTCGACACCGCGGACACCGACGAAGCCCGCGCCCGCAACCGCCGCATCGAGCTCAAGCTCACCGAAAGATAGCCGGGTCGAAATGACCGAACCCCGCCACGTCGCCTTGCAGGGATTCTCCTGGGACCACATGCCGGTGCTGTCGGCGCTGTGGGTGGAAAGCTGGCAGGAGGCGATGCCGGAGATCGACTTCGAGGCGCGGCGCGGCTGGATCTGCCATCGCATCGGCGCGCTGATGGACGCGGGCGCCATCATCGAGATCGCGACCGCGCTGCCCGACGGCGGCACGGCGGGGGTGGGCGGGCAGATGCTCGGCTTCGTCACCATTCATCCCCGGACCGGCTACATCGACCAGCTCGTGGTGCATCCGGACCATTGGGGCGAGGGCATCGCGCTGGCGCTGGTCGCCGCCGCGCGCCGGCATTCCCCGCGCCGACTTTCGCTCGACGTGAACGAGGAAAACACCCGCGCCGTGCGCTTCTACCAGAAGTCCGGCTTCACCGTGGCCAGCCACGGCGCCAATCCGCTTTCCGGCCGCCCGACGCTGCGCATGGAGTGGCAGGCGCCGGCGTGAGCCCGCTCAGTCCGCCCATTCCAGATCGCCGGTGAAGGTGATGGTCAGCCAACGGTCCGGGCTGTCCGGGCCGATCGCCGCGCCGATGGCATCGCGGATGGCGTCCCACTCGCCGATGCGCCGCGCCGGGGTGTCCGGCGGCACGATGAAATACAGCTCGATCTGCTGCGCCCGCCCCACTTTCGCGACATAGGCGCGGAAGGTGCGGAAGCCGTGCTCGGCCACCGCCGCGTGCGCGACGGCATCGACATGTGCCTTCAGGTCCGGCGGCGTGACGAGCAGAATATCGGAGAGCGCCTGCCGCACCGTTCCGACCGGGATCGGGATGATGACAAGGCAGACCAGCGCCAGCACCGCCGGATCGATATAGGGCGCGATCCATTCATGAGCGGTGCCCTCCACGGCGTAGCCGAGGCTGAAGGCGATCAGCAGCGCGGTGGTGATGCTGCCCGACATCACCCAGGCCCGCGCATCGAGCGCGATGAAGTCCGAGCGGATCCGGCGATTGGCGCGCATTTCGAGAACCGCCGCGACCGCACAGGCGGCGACCGTGATCACCGCATAGACGATGGCGAAGCCGAATTCGAGATCGCGCCCGCCGGCGATGAGCAGCGTGATCGCGTTGAAGAACGCATAGGCGGACACGCCGATCAGCAGCACGCCGTTCAGGCCCAGAACCATGGGCTCCAGATGCCAGAAACCCATGGTGAAGCGCTCGCGAAGCCGGCGTCCTTCCGCTGAGGCGCCGTGGGTGTAGGTGCGGATCAGCTTCACCACCACGAGCGCCAGCAGGCTCATGCTGGCGTCGACCAGCGAATACACGCCGTCGAACAGGATCGAGAACGAGCCGGAGAGCAGGCCGAAGCCGATGCCGAAGGCGGCGATGAAGACGGTGATCGCCACCGAGATGCGCAGCACGCCGGCCTCGTCGCGCAGATCGAAGACCGTCTTCAATGACCGCATGCCGCCCCCACCGCTCGCGCGTCTCCCCGCCCTGTCAGCTTACCTCGCCGAATTGCAGCGCGGCGAGACGGGCATAGAGGCCACCCTGCGCGGTGAGGCTGGCATGGGTGCCGTCCTCGACGATGCGGCCGTGCTCGATGACCAGAATGCGGTCGGCAGACAGCACGGTCGAGAGGCGATGGGCGATGACCAGCGTGGTGCGCCCCTCCATGGAGCGGTCGAGCGCCTTCTGCACCAGCGTCTCGCTTTCCGCGTCGAGTGCCGAGGTGGCTTCGTCCAGCAGCAGGATCGGGGCGCGGCGCAGGATGGCGCGGGCAATCGCGATGCGCTGGCGCTGGCCGCCGGAAAGCGTGACGCCGCGCTCCCCGACCGGCGTCTCCCAGCCTTCGGGCAGGCGGGCGACGAATTCGTCGGCGCTGGCGAGGCGTCCGGCCTCCTCGACCTCCGCGTCGCTGGCCTCGGGACGGCCGAGCCGGATGTTCTCGCGGATGGTGGCGGCGAAGATCGCCACGTCCTGCGGCACCAGCGCGATGCGGGCGCGCATCGCCTGTGGATCGGCCCGCGCGATGTCGACGCCGTCGATCGCGATGGTGCCCGAGGCGGGGTCGTAGAAGCGCAACAGGAGCTGGAACAGGGTGGACTTGCCGCCGCCCGACGGGCCGACAATGGCGACCCGCTCGCCGGGCGAAACCGCGAAACTCACCCCGTTCAGCGCCACCACATCGGGGCGGGTGGGATAGGCGAAGCGCACATCCGTGAAGGCAATGGCGCCGCGCGCCGGCTCGGGCAGGGCCAGCGGGTTTGCCGGGGGGCGCACATGGGGTTGTTCGTCCAGCAGTTCCGCAATGCGCTCCGTGGCGCCGGCCGCCTGCGAGATTTCGCCCCAGACCTCGCCGAGCTGGCCGAGACCACTCGCCGCCAGCACGGCGTAGAGCACGAACTGGCCGAGCGTGCCCGCGCTCATCGTGCCCGCCAGCACCGCATTGGCGCCGGCCCAGAGGATGCCGACCACGCTGGCGAACACCAGGAAAATGCCGACGCCGGTGAGCAGCGCCCGCGCCCGCACCGCCTGCCGGGCGGCCTCGAAGGAGTGCTCCACATCGTCATGGAAGCGCGCATCCGCCGCGCGCTCGGCGGTGTTGGCCTGAAGGCTGCGCACCGAGCCGATGGCTTCCGCCGCATAGGCGGAGGCGTTGGCGAGCGTGTCCTGCGCCCCGCGCGAACGCCGGCGCACCCCGCGCCCGGAGCCGATGAGGGCGGCGACGATGACCGGAATCGCGATCAGCAGGATCGCCGACAGCCACGGGCTGGTCACCACCATCATGATGGCCGCGCCGAAGAACAGCACGATGTTGCGCAGCGCGATCGAGGCCGAGGCGCCCACCGCCGACTTGATCTGGGTGGTGTCGGCCGTGAGCCGCGAGATCAGCTCGCCGGACTTGGCCTGATCGTAGAACGCGCCGTCGAGCGTCAGCAGATGGGCGAACACGCCCGCGCGCAGGTCGGCCACGATGCGCTCGCCCAGCGTCATGACGAGGTAGTAGCGCATGGCCGATGCGATGGACAGCACCGCCACCACACCGATCATCACCGCGAAATAACGGTCGATGAAGCCGGCATGGCCGACATCGAAGCCGAAGTCGATCATGCGGCGCACCGCGATCGGTACCACCAGCGTCGCCAGCGCCGCGGCCAGCAGCGCGGCCAGTGCCGCCAGCGCGCGGCCCTTGTAGCGCCGGATATACGGCCAGAGCGCGAGCAGGGGAGAGAGCCGCGGCCGGCGGCCGGACTTTTCCGGGGCGGAGTTTTCCATGGCGGTGTTGTCAGTTCGTTGGGCGACTTGTGTCACGCTCAGGTCTCGGTTATAGAGCCGCTCGGATTTCCGGCAGGATCGATTTTGAAGATCGCCGCGCGGTTCCCGTAAGGGTTCCGGCCCAGCGGCGGCGAGGATGCAACCCATGAAGAGCGACATCCATCCCGACTACCACTTCGTCAAGGTGGTGATGACGGACGGCACCGAGTACACGACGCGGACGACCTGGGGCAAGGAGGGCGACACCCTTCAGCTCGATATCGACGCGACCTCCCACCCGGCCTGGACCGGCGGTTCGCAGCAGCTGCTCGACCGCGCCGGCCGCGTGTCGAAGTTCCAGAAGAAGTTCGCGGGCTTCCTCAAGGCCTGATCGGCCCTGCGGACAGGACGGCCGCTCGCGGCCGTCGCGTGACGCTTTGCAAACCCCGCCGAGGCCGCTGGCCCCCGGCGGGGTTTTGCGTGTTGCCGCCGGGCATCCCGGCGCGCCATCCCTTTGCGCTCAGCGTTCAAAGGCGGTGCGCAGGCGACCGATCTGGCTCGCCACGGCATTGCCGGCTCGCTCGGGCGCCGCGTGCGGGGCGGCGCCGCGCGCCAGCCCCTCGTCGATGCGCTGGATCTGGCGTTGCAGGTCATAGCCGCGGCGCACCAGTTCGCGCAGGGTGGTGGGCAGCAGCTCTTCCTGCTCCTCGTCGCGGGGAGGGCCTTCTATGTCGATCTTCGCGCTCTCGCGCCGCGCGTCCTGCGGGCGCATGTCGCCCTCGTTGACCGCGCGCTGCAGCAGCAGCCAGGCGGCGAGCTGCATCAGCCGCGTGGACAGCCGCATGCTCTGCTGGGCATAGGCGGTGAGGGCGGGGCGCGACAGGTCTCGGCTTTCCACCCGCCCCGTGCCGTCGAGATAGGCGGCGGCTTCCTCGACCAGCGCCATACCTTCCGCGAACAGGTCGGCGAAAGCGCGCGAGGCCAGCCGGCGCTCGGCGATGTTCACCGTCGCGCCGGTCACGTCTGTGGTCCGGTCTGCTGCCATTGTCGTCACCGTCCGCGCGATTCGCGCCTGCGCTCCCCAGCACACCTAGCCTGTCGCGCAGTCGGCCCCGGCTGTCCAGCCCGCCGCGTCGCCGATGTGCGGCGGCGCGAAAAAGAAAGCCGCCCCCGAGGGCGGCCGGAAGTGAAGACAGGGCGGCGTCAAACAAAGTGGACAGGAGCCACTCGCGTCCAATATCGGACGGACACAAGTAAAGGTCGGAAGCCTTAACCATGGGTTAAGCGATCCGCCTTTGGCCTGCTTTCAGCGCTTGAAGAAATTGTCCGCCGCCGCGCGCGAGGCCCGCTTGGAGATGAGCGCGAGCCGCAGCCGCTCCATTTCAGAGGCCAGCAGAGTCATGCGCTCCTCAAGCTCGATCTCCGACAGGGTGGAAAGATCGGCCCCGATCTCATGGGTGGCCGGCGCCCTTGCCGGCCGTACCGAAAACACGTCGTCGTCGATCGCCATGTGATGCCCCTCTCACATATTCACTCGATAAAGTCCGGCGGCACGGGAAGTTCCGCAGGTTTCCGCGCCCTGCGACACCCGGCCGGCTTCCACAAGGTAAACCCGGCCCGGCATGGTTGCCAGCCCGCGGCGCTTGACTTAACCAACACGGTAAAGCTGCCCGCGAAAACTCTGACGAGGAACCGCCCGTGACCGGAACGCCCACCAGCCTGCCTCCCACCAGCCTGCCCGCCACCAACCTTCCCGCCACCATGACCGCGATCGGCCTGCCGACGCCCGGCGGACCGGAAGCGCTGGTTCCCGAGCAGCGGCCGGTGCCGGTGCCGGGCAAGGGCGAAATCCTGGTCAAGGTCGCGGCGGCCGGTGTGAACCGGCCCGACGTCATGCAGCGCAAGGGCTATTATCCCCCCCCGCCCGGCGCCTCCGACATTCCCGGCCTTGAAATCGCCGGCGAGGTGGTCGCGCTCGGCGAAGGCGTCACCCGCTGGACGCTCGGCGACAAGGTGTGCGCGCTGGTCTCCGGCGGCGGCTATGCGCAATATTGCCTGGCGGACGAAGCCTCCGCGCTGCCGGTGCCCGCCGGCCTGTCCATGGTCGAGGCGGCGGCGCTGCCCGAGACCTTCTTCACGGTGTGGACCAATGTGTTCGACCTCGCCGGGCTGAAGGCCGGCGAGAATTTCCTGGTGCATGGCGGCACGTCGGGCATCGGCACCACGGCGATCCAACTCGCCAAGGCCTTCGGCGCCACCGTGTTCACCACGGCCGGCAGCGCCGAGAAGTGCGCCGTGTGCCGCGAATTGGGCGCCGATGTCGCCATCGACTACAAGACCGAGGACTTCGTGGCGGTGGTCAAGGAAAAGACCGGCGGCAAGGGCGTCAACGTCATCCTCGACATGGTGGGCGGCTCCTACATCGCCCGCAATTACGAGGCCGCCTCCCCGCAGGGCCGCATCGTGCAGATCGCCTTCATGGAAGGCTCCAAGGTGCAGATCGACTATATGCGCCTGATGCTCAAGCGCCTGTCGCATATGGGCTCGACCCTGCGCTCGCGCCCCAAGGCCGAGAAGGCCGCCATTGCCGCATCCATCGTCGCAAAGGTGTGGCCGCTGGTCGAGGCCGGCACCGTCAAGCCGGTGATGGATCAGGTGTTCCCGCTGGAAAAGGCCAGCGAGGCCCATGCCCGCATGGAGACCAGCGCCCATATTGGCAAGATCATGCTGAAGGTCGACTGAGGGCGGTTCCCACGGGGGGAGGACGCGGGCGTCATCGCGCCGTCATCGGCGCACAGGATATCCGCGTCCCCCCTCTGGTTTTCCGCGCGGGACCATCCTAAATTAGGCAGGCGGGGCTGCGGGGTTCGTCAGGAGAACATATTCCCCGGGGCCTTATCGATCTCAAAGGGAGCTGTCCCTGACCGGACCCGTGGGTCCGGACACACGGCGCCCACCTACGCTGTAGGTTCCCGGGATCGATCACCAACGGCCATCGCGGCTCCGCACTTACGTCCAAGGCATCCATGCCCGTTACGACCTCGGTCTCCCTCGACAAGGCTCCCCTCCGCGCGGTGGCGCTCGCCCGTCGCGCCGAGCTTGATCCCGACGCGCGCGACGCCGCGGCCGCGCGTGCCGCCGCACATGCGCTGTCCTGGCTCGGCGATGTGTCGGGGGAAATGGTCGCGCTGTTCTCGCCCATCGGCACCGAAATCGCGACCGCGCCGCTCGCCGCCTTGCTGCGCGACGCCGGCGCGCGACTGGCGCTGCCGGTCGTGGTGGCCGCGAGCACGCCACTGCTGTTCCGCGAATGGCGCGAGGAGGTGGCGTTGGTGTCGAGCCTCGGGCCCGGCCGGCTGACCATTCCCGCCCCGCCCGAGAGCGAGAAGCTGGTGGAGCCCGACGTCATCGTGGTGCCGCTCGCTGCCTTCGATGCGCGCGGCAACCGCATCGGCTATGGCGCCGGCTATTATGACCGTACGCTGGCGCAGATCCGCGCTGCCCGGCGCATCGAGGCGCTGGGCTACGCCTTCGCGGTGCAGGAACTGCCCACCCTACCGGCGGAAGTGCATGACGAGCGCCTCGACGCCATCGCCACCGATGCCGGCATCATCTGCCCGGCCGTGGTTGAGGAGTAGCGATGCGCCTGCTTTTTCTCGGCGATGTGGTCGGGCGCCCCGGCCGTCAGGTGGTGGCCGACCATCTGCCCCGGCTGCGTGCCGACTGGGCGCTGGACTGCGTGATCGTCAATGGCGAGAACGCCGCGGGCGGCTTCGGCATCACCGAGGCGATCTACGAGGAATTTCTGGAGGCCGGCGCCGACGCGGTGACGCTCGGCAACCATTCCTTCGACCAGCGTGAGGCGCTGGTGTTCATCGAGCGCGCCCCGCGTCTCGTCCGCCCCGCCAATTATCCGCCCGGCACGCCGGGGCGGGGCGCGGCGCTGGTGGAGACCCGTACCGGCGCGCAGGTGCTGGTCGTCAACATGATGGGCCGCACCTTCATGGACCCGATGGACGACCCGTTCGCGGCCATCGACCGCGAACTCGATGCCGGCCCGCTCGGTCTCGTATCCGATGCGGTGGTGGTGGATTTCCACGCCGAAACCACCAGCGAGAAGCAGGCCTTCGGCCATTGGTGCGACGGGCGCGCCAGCCTCGTGATCGGAACGCACACCCATGTGCCGACCGCCGACCATCGCATCCTGTCCGGCGGCACCGCCTACATGACCGATGTCGGCATGTGCGGCTGCTATGACGGGGTGATCGGCATGGACAAGGAAGAGCCGCTCCGCCGCTTCACTCGCAAGATCGGCTCCTCGCGCTTCGAGCCGGCCGCCGGGCCGGGCACGCTGTCGGGCCTTGCGGTGGAGACGGATGGGCGCGGCCTTGCGGTGCGCCTCGCCCCGGTGCGCATCGGCGGCGCCCTTGAGCCGGTGGTCCCGTCCTTCTGGTGAGCCACACCGGCGCACCATATTGTGCAGTGCAGCAACAAATGGCCGGCCTACGCGTTGACGCGAACGGAGCCGCATGGTGCGGCCCGCCGCGAAAAGGGCACCGGACGTGAAGCAGTTCTCCGAGATGATCAACCGGCTGCGCGCGCTGCATCGTGCCGGCCGCTTCCAGTCCGCCGCCCCCGGCGCCGCACCGGCCCCGGAGCCGGCGGAAGATCGGCTGGTCGATCTTGAGGCATTCGGTTCCAACCCCGGGGCGCTGCGGGCCCGCTTCTACGTGCCCGAGCATTTGCCGCCGCGCGCGCCGCTGGTCGTGGTGCTGCACGGCTGCACCCAGACGGCGGCCGGATATGATCTCGGCGCCGGCTGGTCGCGGCTGGCGGACCGCGAGGGCTTCGTCGTGCTCTGCCCCGAGCAGCAACGCGCCAATAATCCCAATCTGTGCTTCAACTGGTTCGTGCCGGGCGACATTCGGCGCGGCGAGGGCGAGGCGCTGTCGATCCGGCAGATGATCGAGGCGCTGGTCACGCGCTTCGCGCTGGATCGCGGGCGCATCTTCGTCACCGGCCTTTCCGCCGGCGGGGCGATGGCCGGCGTGATGCTGGCGACCTACCCGGACGTGTTCGCGGGCGGGGCCATCATTGCCGGCCTGCCCTATGACTGCGCGCACAGCGTGCCGCAGGCGCTGCGGCAGATGAAGGGGCAGGGGACGCTTGGTGAGCACGAGCTGCAGGCACGGCTGCGCGCCGCCTCGACCCGTGATGGCAGGCCCTATGCCGGCCCGTGGCCGCGGCTGTCGGTCTGGCAGGGCACGGCCGACACTGTCGTGGCTCCCGCCAATGCCACCGAGATCATCGCGCAATGGCGCGGCGTCCATGGCGTCGACATGCTGCCGACGCGGCTGGAGCAGGTGGCGGGCTTTCCTCACCGGGTCTGGTGCGATGCCACCGGGCGCGAGGTCATGGAGGAGTTCAGCGTCATCGGGATGGGCCATGGCACGCCGCTCGCGACCCGCGGAGCAAATGGGCTGGGGCAGGCCGGCCCGTTCCTTCTGGACGTAGGTATCTCCTCGACCCGGCATATCGCCCACTTCTGGGGAATCGTCCCGGCGCCCCGGACGGACGCCACTGCCGGGGCGCAGCCCTCCGCACCGTCGCCTTCGCCGAACGAGCCCCGCGCTCCCGCTCTCGCCGGCCCGGAGCCCGAGCGCGGCGAGGAGGCGCGCACGCAGGGCGCTGGCGCTTACGGGTCCGGTGCGCGCGGCACCACGGGCGGGGATTCGAGACCGCGCGGCGTGCGCGAGGTGATCGAGGACGCGCTGCGGGCGGCGGGACTGATGAAGTGACGCGGCGCGAAACCTCATCCGGCGGGAAAGCGCGGCCGTGCCACCCGGCTTTGCGTGGTGCGGGGCTGGTCCTCTATCATCACGCCGCCGGATATTGGTGACCGGAGGGGAACGAAGGACATGAACGCCGTCTGGGGTCTGGCCGTGGCGCTGGGGCTGTGGTTCTGGGGTGCCGTGCCGGCATTTTCCGCGGACGGTGTCGGCTTTCGCAGCCTGACGGTACCCGCTCCCGCGCGGGGTATGCCGATCGCGGTCGACCTCTGGTACCCGGCGGGGCCGGGCGGCACGCCCGAACGCCACGGCGCCTCTCCGTTGTTCGAGGGCGTTTCCGTGCGGCGCGACGCGGCGGTGGCGGACGGTGCTTTTCCGCTCGTGCTGCTGGCCCATGGCGGGCTGCGTTCCAATCCGCTTCTGGCCGGATGGATCGCCGCGCATCTGGCCGCTCGCGGCGCCCTCGTCGTCCTGCCGCACGCGCCCATGCCCCGTGCGTCGTCGCCGGAGACGGCGCGCGCGGCGCCCGGCGAGGTAAGCCTGCGGCCGGAGGATCTGCGGGCGGCGCTGGATGCGGTGCAGGGCGATCCCGCTCTTGCCGCGCATCTGGCCGCCGGCGAGGTGAGCGCGGTCGGCTTCTTCCTGGGCGGAACCTCGGTGCTGGCGCTGGCCGGCGCGCGGCTGGACCCGGCCGCCTACCGCGCGTCCTGCGACCCGCCGGTGCGGGGTCCCGATTGCCGCTGGTTCGCCGCGAACGGCGTGGACCTGCACACCAGCATCCCCGATGCGGTGGGCGCCTCGCACCGGGATCCGCGCGTGAGGGCGGTCGTCGCCATCAACCCCGAGCTTGTCGGCAGCTTCACGCCGGATAGCCTCGGCGGGATCGACATCCCGGTCACCGTGATCCGGCTCGGTGCGGGCGAGGACGCTGCAACGCAGCGCCGCCTGCCGGCCGCGCGGTATCTCGACATCGCGGGCGCGAACAGCTTCGACGCGTTCAGCCGGTGCACGCCCCGCGCGCTGGCACTGCTGGCGGAGGAGGGCGAGAACGACGCGATCTGCCGCGAGGACGGGCCGCGCTCGCGCGCCGATTTCCAGGCGGAGATGGCGCGGATGATCGACGATGCCCTCGCCGGACGCGACGCCGCGCCCTGACGTCCGGCTTCAGGCGATGCGGCCCGGCTTTACGCGACGCGGCCCGGCTTTACGTGACGCAGCCCGGCTTTACGTGACGCAGCCCTTGCGCCTATAAGCCTCCACCATTCGAGACATGACGCGGAGAAGGGGCCGAAACGAGCCCGCCCGCATGACGTGGAGGCGGCCATGGCCGGGCATTCGCAGTTCAAGAACATCATGCACCGCAAGGGCAAGCAGGACGCGGTGCGCTCCAAGCTGTTCTCCAAGCTGGCGCGCGAAATCACCGTGGCCGCCAAGCTCGGCCTGCCCGACCCCAACATGAACCCGCGCCTGCGCGCCGCGATCCTCGCCGCCCGCGCCGAGAACATGCCCAAGGACAATATCGACCGCGCCATCAAGAAGGCTGCCGGCGGCGACGCGGAGAATTATGACGAGATCCGCTATGAGGGCTATGGCCCCGGCGGCGTCGCCGTCATCGTCGAGGCGCTGACCGACAACCGCAACCGCACCGCCTCGGAAGTGCGCTCCTACTTCACCAAGTCCGGCGGCTCGCTGGCGGAAACCGGTGCGGTGTCGTTCATGTTCGACCGCATCGGTCAGGTCGAATTCGACGCGGCCAAGGCCAGCGCCGACGACATGCTGGAAGCCGCCATCGAGGCCGGCGCCGAGGACGTGGTTTCCGACGAGAGCGGCCATGTCGTGATGTGCTCGATCGAGAGCCTGCACGAGGTTGCCCGCGCGCTGGAGGCGAGGTTCGGCGAGCCGCGCAAGTCCGGCCTGGTGTGGAAGCCGCAGAACACCATCGCGGTCGACGACGAGATGGCCGAGAAGCTGGTGCGTCTGGTCGACACGCTGGAAGACAATGACGACGTGCAGAACGTCTATGCCAATTTCGAGCTCTCCGACGCCTTCATCGCCAAGATGAGCGAGTGATCGGCTGAGCCCCCGATCGGCCCTCCCGGTCCGTCGCGACGCGCCTCCCGCGAGGCGGCCCGGGAGCCTTACCGCCCGAACAGCGGATCGAACAGCGGCAGGCTGACCACGATCGCCACCGCGATGACCCCATAGGCCGCCAGCCGGAAATGGCGGTCCGAGGCGCCGCGGAACAGCCGCCCGCCCGCCAGCAGCCCGGCGGCGTAGAACGGGCCGAGGATCAGCGACAGCCGGGCGACCTCGCCGGTGATCATGCCGCCCAGGGCATAGGAAGCCCCGCTCGCCAGCGTCGTCAGCGCGAAGAAGCCGAACAGATTGGCCCGCACCAGCGCGGCGTTCTGGCCGCTGCCCAGCCAGTACGCGACCACGGGCGGGCCCGACATCTGCGCCGCACCGCCGAGCACGCCGGCGACCAGGCCGAGGCCGATCTTGGTCGGCAGGTTTTGCCGTCCGCTATGGCGCCAGCCCGAGATCAGCAGCACCAGCAGCGCCGCCACCAGAACGGCCAGCGCCCAGCGCAGCACCAGCGGGTTGGCATTGTCGAGCACCACGACCCCGAGCGGGACGGTAAGCGTCGCGCCAATGGCAAGCGGCGCCACCTGCCGCCAGATGCAGGCCCGCAGAGCCGGCAGCACATAGGGCAGGGTCAGCACGCCGTCGACGATCAGAAGCGTCGGCGCGCTCACGCGCGGGCCGAACACCGCGCTGACCAGCGGCACGAAGATCAGCGCTCCGCCAAAGCCGGAAAATCCGCGCGTGAAGCCGGCGACCAGTGCGGTGGCGATCGCCCAGGCGAGGGCGAAGTCGAGGGACATGACGGAAAACCACAGGGCGGGCGAACTGCGCCGCGCGGCCGGCTTATCCCTCGCGCCGCCGCCGGTCAATCGAGCCGGCGCGGTGGATCGCGCCGGCAGGCAGCCATCGGTGCATCCGATCCATTCCAGACTTCCATCAGCAAACACGAACGTTCGGATTTGCAAAACTCATTTGCAGGCGAGCGAAGCCCGCCCACATAGTGGGTCAACGACGCCGCCTGCGCGGCACTCCTCCAGACCCCGCCTGTCGCGGCCCCGATCAGATTCCGACGTTTCGCGTCTTCCGCGTGCGCCGATGCGCTTTTCCGTCCGTCAGGGCGGCTTCGACATTCGCCGCGCGCGCGGCGCCCCTCTTTCGCCGCCACGGCGGCCGGAAAACGACGATGACCACCTCCTCATCCCCTGCCGCGACCGATGTCGCGGCGCAGCCGTCCATGGCGGACCGCCTGACCGGCTATGCCTGCGCCTTGCTCGCCATTGCCATCTGGGGCGGCTGGATCGTCTCCACTCGCCATGCCGTCCATGGCCACCTTCCGCCGGCCACCGTCGGCTGGCTCCGCTTCGTGGTGCCCGCCGTCGTGCTGGCCCCCGCCTGGCTGAAGGTCGGCCTGTGGCCGCGCCGGGAATCCTTCATCCCGTTCGTGCTGTGCTTCGTCGGGGCGGGCGGATTGTTCTTCCTCACCGTTGCCACCGCCATGCGCTTCGTGCCGGCGGCCGATGTCGGGCCGCTGCTGCCGGGGACCATGCCGCTGATCGTGGCGGTGGTCTCGGTGCTGGTGTTTCATGAGCGGCTCGGCAGCCTGCGTCTTTTCGGCTTTATCTTCATCGCGCTCGGCGTGCTGACGCTGGGCGGGCGCGGGCTGCTCTACCCGGAAGACGGCGCCTGGCGCGGCCACCTGCTGCTGCTGACCGGCGCCGCCATGTGGGCCTGCTACACGCTGGCCTTCCGCCGCACCGGCATGAAGGCGACCGCGATCGTCGGTATGGTCGGCCTCTGGTCGACGATCATCCTGACGCCGGTCGGCCTGCCGGGCGTGGTCGCGGCGGTGCAGGACGGCTATGGCCGGGAAGTTCTGATCCAACTCCTGGTGCAGGGGCTGCTCTCCGGCGTGGTGGCGCTGGTGGCCTTCGGCATCGCCATCGAGCGGCTCGGCTCCTCGCGCGCGGCCGCGTTCACCGGGCTGGTGCCGGCCTTAGCGGCGGGGATCGCGGTGCCTGTGCTGGGCGAGCACCCGGACATGGCGGCGGTGATCGGCGTCATCGGCACCGGCATCGGCGTGATGCTGGCCAGCGGGGCGTTCCGGCGGGGCTGAGCCCGCCGGCTACGGCGATCGGTCGGCGCGGGCGTGCCACGGGCCGCTCCCGCCGTCGGCGGCGGTGAACAGGAAATGCGTTCCCGACGCGGGAATGGTCGCTCATGCCTCGCCGGAATGGCCGGCGTGCGCGCCGCGTCGCTAACCCCGCATTAACCATCCGCCCGCTCCATGGCGACGCCGCGGGGCAAACTTCGCCGTCCGCTCTAGGCGTTCGCTCTTTGTTCGGCTAACCCGGAGGCATGGCACCGCGCGCGATTCGCATTCTCGGCCTCGATCCGGGCCTCCGCCGCACCGGCTGGGGGGTGATCGAGGCATTGGGCACGCGGCTCAGCTTCATTGCGTGCGGCACCGTGCTGCCGCCCGAGGACGGCTCGCTGGCCGAGCGGCTGGCCCAGCTCCACCGCGAACTCTCCGCCGTCATCGCCGCGTTCACGCCCGACGAGGCCGCAGTGGAGGAGACCTTCGTCAATGTGAACCCGGCCTCGACGCTCAAGCTCGGCCAGGCGCGCGGCGTGGTTCTGCTCACCCCGGCGCTGGCTGGCGTGCCGGTGGCCGAATATGCCGCGCTGCTGGTCAAGAAGACCGTGGTCGGCGCCGGGCGTGCGGAAAAGGGGCAGATCCGCATGATGATGAAGGTGCTGCTGCCGCAGGCGGATTTTACCACCGACGACGCGGCCGACGCCCTTGCGGTCGCAGTCACCCACGCGCAGCATCGCGGCATGGCCGCGCTGAAGGCGGCGACACTCAGGGCCGCGGCGTCATGACCGGTGCATATCGATGATCGGAAAGCTCAAGGGCACGGTGGATTCCTATGGCGAGGACCATGTGATCCTCGACGTGCACGGCGTCGGCTATCTGGTGCACTGCTCGGGCCGCACCTTGCAGGCTCTGGCACCGGTGGGCGAGGCGGGTACGCTGTTCATCGAGACCTTCGTGCGCGAGGACATGATCCGGCTCTACGGCTTCGCCTCGCAGGCCGAGAAGGCGTGGTTCGGCCTGCTTCAGAACGTGCAGGGCGTCGGCGCCAAGGTGGCGCTCAACGTGCTCTCCGTGCTCTCCCCGACCGAACTCGCCAATGCGGTGGCGCTGGGCGACAAGGCGATGGTGGCGCGGGCAAATGGCGTCGGGCCGAAGGTGGCCGCGCGCATCGTCGCGGAACTCAAGGACAAGGCGCCGGGCTTTTCCGATGTCGACCCGGCGGTCGCGGGTCTTGCCGGCCAGATCGAGGAGCGCCGCGCCCCGGGGCCGGTGGCGGATGCGGTCTCGGCGCTGGTCAATCTCGGCTATGCGCAGGTGCAGGCCAGCGCGGCGGTGGCGGCGGCGTTCCGCGAGGCGGGGGAGGGGGCGGATACGGCGAAGCTGATCCGGCTCGGACTGAAGGAACTGGCGTCATGATGCTGCGCTTCCTTGCCCCCCGCGCCGGCGCGCGTTCCGCCGGACCGGACTGGA
Source organism: Ancylobacter gelatini (assembly GCF_022601675.1). Lineage (GTDB taxonomy): Bacteria > Pseudomonadota > Alphaproteobacteria > Rhizobiales > Xanthobacteraceae > Ancylobacter > Ancylobacter gelatini. The sequence goes on from NZ_JAKVIL010000011.1 coordinate 120,362, forward strand.
CGTGGCAGGCGCGCATTCCCGCGCTGATCCTCACCTATGGTGTGGTGATTTTCGCCGTGCTGATCGCCGAGCGCATGATCCACAGCCCGCTCTCGGCCAGCTACGCGGCGGCGGCGGTGGTACCGGGCGGGATTGCCGCCGGTATCTGTGCCTTCGCCCTGTCGTTTTCGCCGCGCCCGCGGCTGATTGTGCTGACGGCGGTGGTCATCGTGGCGCTGGCGCCGCTCGGCTTTCTGGTCTTCTCCATCGATTTCGGTGAGTTCACGCCGATCGTGATGGCGCGCGCGCCGCTCGTCGCCGCCATGTTGGCGGGCGGCAGCGTGCTCGCGACCGGCCTGCTGATCGCCGGCGGGGTGTTCCCGGCCCCCGGGGAGATACGCGCGTGAGCACCAAGCGCCTCGTTGCCCCGGACAAGCGCGAGGAAGACCTCGCGGAAGCGACGCTGCGCCCGCAGAACCTCGTCGAATTCGTCGGGCAGGAGCAGGCGCGCGCTAATCTCGACGTGTTCATCCGCGCCGCCAAGGCGCGGGGCGAGGCGCTGGACCATGTGCTGTTCGTCGGCCCGCCGGGGCTCGGCAAGACCACGCTGGCGCAGATCGTGGCGCGCGAATTGGGTGTCGGTTTCCGCTCCACCTCCGGCCCGGTGATCGCCAAGGCCGGCGATCTCGCCGCGCTGCTGACCAATCTCGAAGAACGCGACGTGCTGTTCATCGACGAGATTCACCGGCTCAACCCGGCGGTGGAGGAAATCCTCTATCCCGCCATGGAGGATTACGAGCTGGACCTGATCATCGGCGAGGGGCCGGCGGCGCGCTCGGTGAAGATCCAGCTCTCGAAATTCACTCTGGTCGGCGCCACCACGCGCTCCGGGCTGCTGACCACGCCGCTGCGCGACCGCTTCGGCATCCCGATCCGGCTCAACTTCTACACGGTGCCGGAGCTGGAGCTGGTGGTGACGCGCGGGGCGCGCGTGCTCGGCATCCCGATCCAGCCGGACGGTGCCCGCGAGATCGCCCGCCGCGCGCGCGGAACGCCGCGTATCGCCGGCCGGCTGCTGCGCCGGGTGCGCGACTTCACGCTGGTGGCGGGGCGCGAGACCATCGACCGCGCGGCGGCCGATCATGCGCTCAAGGCGCTGGATGTCGACGGGCTCGGCCTCGACCAGATGGATCGGCGCTACCTCAGCGTGATCGCGCTGAACTATGGCGGCGGGCCGGTGGGCGTCGAGACCATCGCCGCCGCGCTCTCCGAGCCGCGCGACGCCATCGAGGAAATCATCGAGCCCTATCTGGTGCAGCAGGGATTTCTCCAGCGCACGCCGCGCGGCCGGGTGCTGACCGCCCACGCCTACCGCCATCTCGGCCTCGCCGTGCCCACCAGCAGCAATCAGATCCCCCTGTTCGACGAGGGACAGGACTGAGCGACGCCGCCGGGACGGGGAGGCCGGGCGAACAGGCCCGATCGGGCGGGCCTGCCGGCCGCTGAGCCGGCGGCCTCTGCCCGGGCGGCTCGGCGATCTTCACCACTCCTCGCCGGAACCGTCGACGCCGGGGCCGTACTGATGTAAGGCCTCCTAACATGAGCTGGTCCCGGAACGGAGAATCGCGCGGCTATCATCATGGCAACCTGCGGGAAGCCCTGATGCAGGCAGCGCTCGACCTGATCGCGGAGAAGGGCATGGCCGGCGCCACCTTCGCCGAGGCGGCCCGCCGGGCCGGGGTGAGCCCCGCCGCGCCCTACCGCCATTTCCGCGACCGCGACGAACTGATCGCGGCGGTGGCCGCCGCAAGCTTCGACCGTTTTGCCCGCGCGCTCCAGGAGGGCTGGGCCGACGGCAAGCCGAACGTCGCGGAAGCCTTCGAGCGCATGGGCCGGGCCTATCTCGACTTCGCCCGCACCCACCCCGCCGATTACATCGCCATGTTCGAATCCGGCATCGCTACGGAGACCCATGGCGAGTTGCAGCTCGCTGGCCAGCGCGCCTTCGCCGTGCTGCGCGACGCCGCAGAGGCACTGGTGGCGGCGATGCCCGCGAGCAGCCGCCCGCCGGCACTGATGGTGGCGCTGCACATCTGGTCGCTGTCCCACGGCGTCGCCTCGCTGTTCGGCCGGGCGGACGGGGCGCGGCGCAAGCTGCCGATGACGCCCGAGGAACTGCTGGAAGCCGGCTTCCTGGTCTATCTGCGCGGCCTCAACGCTCCCGCCGCGTAAAATTCCCCGCGGATCCTCTTGACGGAATCCGACGCGGCTCCTACCTATGTAAATGTGATTAACATTAACCAGGAACGGGTGCCATGGAGCTCGCATACAAGCTCGACAGTTACGGCAAACCGGCTTGGATCGCGCTGACGGTCCTGGGCTTCATGGCTTGGTGGCCGCTGGGTCTGGCGATCCTGGCCTTTACAATAGGGAGTGGACGCATGGGTTGCGGTTCGAAGCGCGGTTTCGCGCGCTGGCGTGAAGAGGGTGAAGACGCGATGCGCGGCATGTTCGGTTCCCGCTTCGGCCGGGGTTCCCAGTCGAGCGGCAACCGCGCCTTCGACGAATATCGCGAGGACACGCTGCGCCGTCTCGAGGAGGAGCAGAAGGATTTCCGCGGCTTCCTCGACCGGCTGCGCCAGGCCAAGGACAAGGCGGAGTTCGACCAGTTCATGGCCGACCGCCGCAGTCGCCCGGCTTCCGCGCCTGAACAGGGCAACGAGCAGCAGGGCTGAACGCCTCGCATGAACTGAATGAGGACCGCGCTCCCGCGCAATCGGGGGCGCGGTTCTTTTTTGGCGCCCCGCTTTTCGCCAACCGTGCTTTTCGCCAACGCCACTTTTCGCTATGAGGGCGCCATGAACGAGCGCCCCGAGCCCTTTACCCCCGAAGCCTTCAAGTCCGATCCCTATCTGCACCTTGCCGGCCGGCTGGTGCCGGGCGGGCATGTGCTGCCGGTGCGGGTCTATTACGAGGACACGGATTTCTCCGGCATCGTCTACCACGCCAACTACCTGAAGTTCATGGAGCGCGCGCGCTCCGACCATCTCAGGCTGATCGGCGTGGTGCAGGGCGATCTGTTCGGCGAGGCGCTGGCCGAAGCTCCCGGTTTTGCCTTCGTGGTGCGCTCCATGGAGCTGCAATTCGTCCGGCCCGCCCGCATCGACGACGTGCTGGAAATCCACACCTCGCCGGTCGAGGTGGCGGGGGCCTCGATCACGCTTCAGCAGAAAGTGATGCGCGGGGGCGATCTGCTGGTCGAGGGCAAGGTCAAGGTCGCCTTCGTCGCGCAGGGCCGTGCCCGGCGCATCCCCGATTCCCTGCGCGCGGCGATGAAGGCGACCCTTGACGAGGGCGGCAGCGCCTGAGGATCGCAGATTTCGTGTTGCGTCGCGGCAACGCTAACCCGCCATTAACCCTAATAAGCTCTTGTATCGGGTAGCTGCGGGAGCGCGCCGACGTCGATCGCCCAAGTTTGGACAGACTCAATCGCTTGATGGCGGATGTATTCCCTTGAGCCGCGTCAGTGTCATCAGCCTTTGGGCGGCTGATGCATCATGGCGCCGCAACCCTTTGAGACTGGCAGGATTGGCGTGATGACGCTCAGGAAGCTTCTTTTTGCGATGGTGCTGTTTCTCGCGGCATCGGCGTCCTTCGCTCATGCCCAGAGCGCGACGACACCCGTGACCGGCGCGCCCACCGCGCAGGTGCAGGGCCAGGCGGTCGCGGCCCCGCCCGGCGCGGCCGTCGCCCCCGAGGGCGCGGGCATGGGCCCGGACATGTCGCTGATCGGGCTGTTCCTGCAGGCCCATCTGGTCGTCAAGCTCGTGATGGCCGGCCTGATCATCGCCTCAATCTGGGTCTGGGCGATCATCATCGACAAGACCATCCTGTTCACGCGCACCAAACGCATGATGGACCGCTTCGAGCAGACCTTCTGGTCGGGCCAGAGCCTGGAGGAACTGTACCGCTCGCTGTCCTCGCGCCCCAATCACGCCATGGCGGCGATCTTCGTCGCCGCGATGCGCGAGTGGAAGCGCTCCTATGAGGGCGGGGCGCGGTCCTTCGCCGGGCTCACCCAGCGGCTGGACAAGGTGATGGACGTCACCATCGCCCGCGAGGTGGAGCGTCTGGAAAGCCGGCTCCTGGTGCTGGCGACGGTCGGCTCGGCCGGCCCGTTCATCGGCCTGTTCGGCACGGTGTGGGGCATCATGACCTCGTTCCAGTCGATCGCCGCCTCGAAGAACACCAGCCTCGCAGTTGTGGCGCCGGGCATCGCCGAAGCCCTTTTCGCAACGGCAATTGGCCTTATCGCCGCCATCCCGGCGACGATTTTCTACAATAGGTTCGTGTCGCAAGTGAACAAGCAGGCGCTCAGGCTCGAAGGCTTTGCCGACGAGTTCTCGGCGATCCTGTCGCGTCAGATCGACGAACGGGGCTGACAATGGGGATGGCAGGAGGCAGCGGCGGCGGCTGGACCTCGCGGCGTTCGCGCCGGCGGGGCGGCGGGGCCGTCATGTCCGAAATCAACGTCACCCCCATGGTCGACGTGATGCTGGTGCTGCTCATCATCTTCATGGTGGCCGCGCCCATGCTCACTGTCGGCGTGCCGCTCGACCTGCCGCAGACGCAGGCGCAGGCGGTATCTCAGGACCATGAGCCGCTGGTGATCTCGATCAACACCCAGGGGCAGGTCTTCCTGCAGGACACCGAGATCGACGTGAACGAGCTGGTGCCCAAGCTGCAGGCCATCGCCAAGGCCGGCTATGACGAGCGCATCTTCGTGCGCGGCGACAAGTCCGTGGACTATGGCGCGGTGATGAAGGTCATGGGCCGGCTCTCCGGCGCGGGCTTCAAGCGCGTCGCCCTCGTCTCCGAAGTCGAGCAGGGGAGCTGAGCGGAGCATGCGCGCGGGCCTCATCTCATCGGCGGCATTGCATGTCGGCATTATCGGATTCATGGCCATCTCGTTCGCGGCGCCGAGCCCGTTCGAGAACATGCAGGCTGAATCGATGCCGATCGATATCATCTCCGATGCCGAGATGAGCCAGATGATGGCCGGCAAGAAGGATGCCCCGAAGGCCCAGGCGCCCAAGCCCGTGGTCGAGAAGGTCGACACCCCGAAGCCGCCGGAAAACCTTGACGCCAAGGTCACGGACAAGCCCGAGATCAAGGCCGCCAACGAGCCGACGCCGCCTCCGCCCCCGCCGCCGGATGTGAAGCCGCCGGAGCCGACGCCCAAGCCTCCGGCCGCGCAGGCCGCGCCGAAGCCCCCGGCGCCCGCGCCGGATGCTGAATCGCTCACGGCCAAGCCGCCGGAGCCGAAGAAGGACGAGCCGAAGCCCGAGCAGACGGCGCAGGCCGCCCCGCCCATGCCGACGCCGCCCAAGAAGCCGAAGGACATTCCCCCCAAGGTGGTGCAGGCACCGCCGAAGGACCAGAAGGACTTCAACCCGAACGACATCGCGGCGCTGCTCGACAAGCGCACGCCGCAGCGTCAGGCCGCGCTGGGCGATACCATCAACAACACCGCCTCGCTCGGCGCGCGCGTCGGCACCGCGGCCTCGCTGTCGCAGACCGAGATCGACGCGCTTCGCGCGCGGCTGATGTCGCTGTGGAATCCGCCGGCCGGTGCCGCCAATCCTGAAGAGCTGATCGTGACCGTGCGCATCCGGCTCAACCCGGACGGCACGCTGTCGGGCCCGCCCATGGTGGTGTCCTCCGGCTCCAGCCCGTTCTTCATGACGGCGCGGGACAGTGCCATCCGCGCCATCTTCCGCGGCCAGCCGTTCAACATGCTCTCGCCCGAGAAATACGACATGTGGAAGGACATCGAAGTGACGTTCGATCCACGCGAAATGGTTCGCGGCTAGCGAGCTTCCCGCACGGTCCGCCCGCCCGCCCCCACGATGCCCGCCCGAGACACATGATCATGCAGCACCTCAAGCCCTCCCTTCTCAACGCCTCTTCGGCGGCGCCGCTTTTCGGCCGCCGATCGGTTCTTGCCGGCGCCGGTGCGCTCGCGGGGCTGGGGTTGGTCTCGGGCCCGGCGCAGGCGGTGCTCAAGCTCGACGTGACGCAGGGCACGGTGCAGCCGCTTCCCATTGCGATCACCGATTTCGTCGGTGGCGGCGGTCCGCAGGATGTCGAGGCCGGCAAGGGCGTGACCCAGATCATTTCCGCGAATCTGCGCCGTTCCGGCCTGTTCGCCCCGGTGAACCCGGCCGCCTTCGTCGAGAAGATCACCAACCCGGACGCCTCGCCGCGCTTCCAGGACTGGCGGGTGATCAACGCGCAGGCGCTGGTGACGGGCCGCATGACGAAGCAGCCGGATGGCCGCGTGAAGGCGGAGTTCCGCCTGTGGGACGTGTTCGCCGGCCAGCAGCTCATCGGCCAGCAATATTTCACCGAGCAGACGAACTGGCGCCGGGTCGCGCACATCATCTCCGACGCGATCTATGAGCGCCTGACCGGCGAGAAGGGCTATTTCGATACCCGCATCGTCTTCGTCGATGAGAGCGGGCCCAAGGAGAAGCGCGTCAAGCGCCTCGCCATCATGGATCAAGACGGCGCCAACGTGAACTATCTCACGCGCGGCGACGACCTCGTGCTGACCCCGCGCTTCTCGCCGACCAGCCAGGAAATCACCTATATGAGCTACGGCTCGGGCGAGCCGCGGGTCTATCTGCTCAACATCGAGACCGGCCAGCGCGAGGTGGTGGGCAACTTCCCGAATATGAGCTTCTCGCCGCGCTTCGCGCCGGACGGGCAGCGCGTGATTCTCTCGCTCCAGCAGGGCGGCAACTCCAATATCTTCGTGATGGATTTGCGCTCCAAGGCGACGACGCGGCTCACCGACACCGCCGCCATCGACACCGCGCCCTGCTATTCCCCCGACGGCACGCAGATCTGCTTCGAGAGCGACCGCGGCGGCACCTCGCAGATCTATGTGATGAACCAGGACGGCTCGAACCCGCACCGTATCTCGTTCGGCGACGGGCGCTATTCCACGCCGGTCTGGTCGCCGCGCGGCGACGTCATCGCCTTCACCAAGCAGGCGCAGGGGCGCTTTGCCATCGGCATCATGCGCCCGGACGGCTCCGGCGAGCGCATCCTGACCGAGGGCTACCACAATGAAGGCCCGACCTTCGCCCCGAACGGCCGCGTGATCATGTTCTTCCGCGATGCCGGCGGGGCGGCGGGGCCGCAGCTCTACACGGTGGACGTCACCGGCTATAACGAACAGCGCGTGCCGACGCCCAGCTATGCCTCCGACCCGGCATGGTCGCCGCTGCGGTCTTGATCCGGCCGTGCCGCGCCGTTAATGAAGCGTTAACCATAACAGGCGGTTTCGGCATTCGATGCGAATTCGTCTGATCGCGCTAAGGTTCCGTAAAGGTTGACGGAGCATTGATTTAACCAGATCGGCGCAGGAAGACGTTGCCCGGTCGCGGAATGTTTCAGGAGTTGAGCGGAATGATCCGTATGTTGCGCCAGTTTGGCGGCGCGCGTGCCGCCTTTATCATCGGCCTTGCCATGCTTGCGGCCGCGTGTGCCAAGAACCCGATGGACGGGGCTGGCGCGATGGGCCAGCTGGGCTCGGCCCCCGCGGGCAGCCCGCAGGAATTCGTCGTGTCTGTCGGCGATCGCGTGTTCTTCGAGAGCGACCAGACCGACCTGTCGCCGCAGGCCCGCGCGACACTCGACAAGCAGGCGCAGTGGCTGAACCACTATGCCAAGTACACCTTCACCATCGAAGGGCATGCCGACGAGCGCGGCACCCGCGAGTACAACATCGCGCTCGGCGCCCGCCGCGCCCAGAGCGTGCGCGACTATCTGGTCGCGCGCGGCATCGACGCCAACCGCATGCGCACCATCTCCTACGGCAAGGAGCGCCCCGTCGCGGTGTGCAACGACATCTCGTGCTGGTCGCAGAACCGGCGCGCCGTCACGGTACTGAACGCCACCGGCTCCTGATTGCCGGACGCGTTCCCCGCGACATGAGACATCGCTGGCCCGGCGGCACCTTGGACGTGCCGCCGGGCTTCGTCATATGTGAGGGGACCGGGCCGTCGCGGGTCACACTTTGGACGCGATCGGTTTCGTATGGTCAAATGCATCGTTGCGTCGCGCCTGCGCGCCGCGTTCCCAATGAACCTGTCGCATCCCGGTCATGAAGCCTCGTTTGATCCGTCCTTCCGTTTTGTTGCTCGCCGCCGGCCTCGGGCTCGCGGCGCTGGCGCCTGCCGCGCCTGTCCTGGCGCAGTCGAATAATGATTTCTTCGGCAACCTGTTCAAGCCGCCGGGACAGGTGCGCTCCGGCGCCGCGACGCCGGTCGAGGAGGACCCGTCCGATCCCGGCAGCCTCGCCGGGCGGGTCGACCGCCTCGAAAACCAGCTTCGCCAGACCACCGGCCTGATCGAGCAGCTCCAGTACCGCAACCAGCAGCTCGAAGCGCAGGTGAAGCAGCTGCAGGGCGAGATCGACTTCCGCCTGCCGGGCGGCGCCAGCACGGCGCCCGGCGCCGCACCCTCTGCCGCGCCTCCCGGCCTGCCGCCGGCGACGCCGGGCCAGCCGGCCCGGCGCTCCGACGCCTTCGACCCGAATGCGCAGGCCGCCGCCCCCGGCGCGCCGCGCCCTCTCGGCACCACGGCGCCCTCCGGTCCCGTGCCCGGCCAGCCCAGCGCACCGATGGATCTTGGCGCGCTCGCCGGCTCGGTCGCGGGCGCGGGTGCCAGCGCGGCCACGCAACCGCCGGGCAACAGCCCGAAGGACCTGTACGACCTCGCCTATGGCTACATGCTCCGGCAGGACTATGAGCAGTCCGGCACCACGTTCCGGCAGTTTCTCCAGCAATACCCGACCGACCGCGCCGTGCCCGATGCCTATTACTGGCTCGGCGAGACCGACTATCAGCGCCGCGCCTATAAGGAAGCCGCGCAGAGCTTCCTCAAGGTCTCGGCGGACTATCCGAATGCGCTGAAGGCGCCGGATGCGCTGCTGCGCCTCGGCCAGTCGCTGGCGGCGATCGGCGAGAAGGATGCCGCCTGCGCCACGTTCAACGCCATCGGCAACAAATATCCGCGCGCCTCCGCCAGCATCAAGCAGGGGGTGGAGCGGGAGCAGAAGCGTGTCGGCTGCTGAGGCCGACCACTCGCTCCTGACGGCGGGAGCCGTGGCTCCCGATGCCCTGCCGCCCCTGTTCGCGCCGTTTCTCGACGTTCCCGGCGTGGTGCTTGCCGTCTCCGGCGGGCCGGATTCCACCGCGCTGATGCTGCTCGCCGCACGCTGGCGCGCCGGTCTGGCGAATGGCCCCGCTCTCTTCGTCGCCACGGTCGACCATGGCCTGCGGCCCGAGGCGCGGCAGGAAGCCGCGGCGGTCGGGCGCCTCGCCGCCGATCTCGGCCTGCCCCATGCCGTTCTGAGCTGGGACGGAAGCGCGACCCGCACCGGCCTGCAGGAGGCGGCGCGCCATGCCCGATATGAGCGCCTTGCCGCGCATGCCCGTGCCGTGGGTGCCGGCGCGGTCGCCACCGCTCACACCTGCGACGATCAGGCCGAGACCGTGCTGTTCCGGCTGATGCGCGGCTCCGGCCTCTCCGGCCTTGCCGGCATCCCGGCCGGGCGGGCGCTGGAGCAAGGCGTGACGCTGCTGCGCCCGCTGCTGTCCTTGCGCAAGGCCGAGCTGGTGGCGACCTGCCGGGCGGCCGGCATCGGCTTCGTCGAGGACCCGTCCAATCGCGATCCACGCTTCGCCCGCGCCCGGCTGCGGGCTCTGATGCCGCAACTTGAGGCCGAAGGACTGGACGCCCCGCGTCTCACCCGGCTCGCCGCCCGCCTCGCGCGGGCCGATGCCGCGCTGGAAGCGGCGGTCGATGCTGCCCTGGCGACGGTGGCGATCGAGCCGTCGCGCACCGGGCGCGGCGTGCGGATCGACCGTGCCGGCTTCCTCGCGCTCCCGCAGGAAATCGCGCTCAGGCTGCTCGGCCGTGCGGTGGAGCGGACGGGCGGTGCGCCTCTGGAACTTGGCAAGCTGGAGGCGCTGCTGGACTGGCTCGTGGCGCTGGCGCCGGGGGAGGGCGGGGCGCGCACGCTGGCCGGGGCGCTGGTTCGGGCGGTTCCGCGGGCGGTCGTCATCGCCCCCGCGCCGGCGCGCCGGGGGCATTTAGCTGTCGATTGACGCACAATTGCACGGGTGCCGGCACAAGCTTGGCTCGGGACATCTTGGCAACGGGCGAGGGCGGACCTAAATTACCAAGCGACAAGGGAGGTCCGCCAGCGCCGGCGGAACCCGTGCGCCGGTCTTTTCCGGCGCCGAAAGGAACGAGATGAACGCCAATATTCGGAATTTCGCCCTCTGGGTGATCATCGTTCTCCTGCTTCTGGCGCTCTTCTCGCTGTTCCAGAATCCGGCGCAGCGCCAGTCGGCGAACGACATCAGCTTCTCGCAGCTCCTCACGGAGGTCGATAACGGCCGGGTCCGCGACGTCGTGATCCAGGGCCCGGAGATCACCGGCAGCTTCACCGATGGCCGCGCCTTCCAGACCTATGCGCCGAGCGATCCGGGGCTGGTCGATCGTCTGTACGGCAAGGGCGTGTCCATCACCGCCAAGCCGCTGACCGACAACGTGCCGTGGTTCGTCAGCCTGCTGATCTCCTGGCTGCCCTTCATCGCGCTGATCGGCGTGTGGATCTTCCTGTCCCGGCAGATGCAGGGCGGGGCCGGCAAGGCGATGGGGTTCGGCAAGAGCCGCGCCAAACTGCTGACCGAAGCCCATGGCCGCGTGACCTTCGAGGACGTGGCCGGTATCGACGAGGCCAAGAGCGACCTCACCGAGATCGTGGAGTTCCTGCGCGATCCGCAGAAGTTCCAGCGGCTCGGCGGGCGCATCCCGCGCGGCGTGCTGCTGGTCGGCCCGCCCGGCACGGGTAAGACCCTGCTGGCCCGCGCCATCGCGGGTGAGGCCAACGTGCCGTTCTTCACCATTTCCGGCTCGGACTTCGTCGAGATGTTCGTCGGCGTCGGTGCCTCCCGCGTGCGCGACATGTTCGAGCAGGCGAAGAAGAACGCTCCCTGCATCATCTTCATCGACGAAATCGACGCGGTCGGCCGTCATCGCGGCGCCGGTCTCGGCGGCGGCAATGACGAGCGCGAGCAGACCCTGAACCAGCTCCTCGTCGAGATGGACGGCTTCGAGGCCAATGAGGGCATCATCCTCATCGCCGCGACCAACCGCCCCGACGTGCTGGACCCGGCGCTGCTGCGTCCGGGCCGCTTCGACCGTCAGGTCATTGTGCCGAACCCGGACGTGGTCGGCCGCGAGCAGATCCTCAAGGTCCATGCCCGCAAGGTGCCGATCGCTCCGGACGTGAACCTCAAGGTGATCGCGCGCGGCACCCCCGGTTTCTCGGGCGCCGATCTCGCGAACCTGTGCAACGAAGCCGCCCTGATGGCCGCGCGCCGCAACAAGCGCATGGTCACGATGAGCGACTTCGAGGACGCCAAGGACAAGGTGATGATGGGCGCGGAACGCCGCTCGCTGGTCATGACCGAAGACGAGAAGATGCTGACCGCCTATCACGAAGGCGGCCATGCCATCGTCGCGCTCAAGGTCCCGGCCACCGACCCGGTCCACAAGGCCACTATCATCCCGCGCGGCCGTGCCCTCGGCATGGTCATGCAGCTTCCGGAGCGCGACAAGCTCTCCATGAGCTATGAGCAGATGACCTCGCGCCTTGCCATCATGATGGGCGGGCGCGTGGCGGAAGAGCTGATCTTCGGCCATGACAAGGTGACGTCCGGCGCGGCGTCCGACATCGAGCAGGCCACCCGCCTCGCCCGCATGATGGTCACGCGCTGGGGCTTCTCCGACAAGCTCGGCAACGTCGCCTATGGCGAGAATAATGACGAGGTGTTCCTCGGCATGTCGATGCAGCGCCAGCAGAACGTTTCCGAGGCCACCGCCCAGACCATCGACAGCGAAGTGCGCCGTCTGGTGGACGAAGGCTACGCCGAGGCGACGCGCATCCTCACCGAGAGCAAGGATCAGCTCGAGGCGCTCGCGCGCGGCCTGCTGGAATATGAGACGCTCTCGGGCGACGAGATCATCGGTCTGCTGGACGGCAATGCCCCGGTACGCGACACCACGATCGAACCCGCGCACACGCGTGGCTCGGTGGTGCCGAGCGCCGGCAAGAACCGTCCGCCGCGCCCCGATGCCGGCATGGAGCCCCAGCCGCAGGCCTGATGCCCGGCTGTCGACACTGATCCGATGAAAGCCCCGGCCTCGCGCCGGGGCTTTTGTTTTTGAGCGCCGGACCCGCGCGGTGCGGCGCCATCCCGCTGCCGTCGGCGACCGGCAGCTGAACGCCGCCGGCCCGCCCTCCGCGTCTGTCAGCCACCTGCGCTCGGTGCCGAACCCACATCGACTACCGTCTGCGCCGCTCTTGGCATGGAGATTGAATACAATTTCCGTTGGGGGATGTGCCGGCGCGCCGGCCTTGAGCTGGAGAGGTTCTGATGACGGAAAAGATCCACCCGGTCGACGAGATGCTGCCCTGGCCGCGCCTCGCCACGCTCGGCCTCCAGCATGTGCTGGTGATGTATGCCGGCGCGGTGGCGGTGCCGCTGATCATTGGCCGCGCGCTGAAGCTGCCGCCGGAAGACGTCGCCTTCCTCATCAGTGCCGATCTGTTCGCCTGCGGCATCGCCACGCTGATCCAATGCCTGGGCGGCTTCGGCTTCGGCATCCGCCTGCCGGTGATGATGGGCGTCACCTTCGCCTCGGTCGGCCCGATGCTCTCCATGGGAACCGACCCCGAGATCGGCCTGCTCGGCATTTATGGTTCGGTGATCGCCGCCGGCGTGTTCGGGATTCTCGTCGCGCCCTTCGTCAGCCGCCTGCTGCCGTTGTTTCCCCCGGTGGTGACCGGCACCATCATCCTCATCATCGGCGTGTCGCTGATGCGGGTCGGCATCAACTGGGCGGGCGGCGGCCTGCCGATGCTGACCAAGGTGGTCGACGGCGTGCCCGGCTCGTTCCCCAATCCGAATTACGGCCAGCTCGGCGGGCTCGGTATCGCGCTGTTCGTGCTGCTGGTCATCCTCGGCCTCACCAAATGGGGCTCGGGCTTCCTCTCCAATGTCGCCGTGCTGCTCGGCATCGTCGCCGGCTGCGTGCTGGCGAGCCTGCTCGGCGTGATGAATTTCGAGAAGGTGGAAGCGGCGGACTGGGTCGGCATCGTGATGCCGCTGCATTTCGGCATGCCGACCTTCCACCTGGTGCCGATCCTGACCATGTGCCTCGTGATGATCGTGGTGATGATCGAATCGGTCGGCATGTTCCTCGCGCTGTCGGACATGACCGGCCGAAAGATCGACCGCGCCGCGCTCACCGCCGGCCTCAGGGCGGATGGCGCGGGCACGCTGATCGGCGGCATCTTCAACACCTTCCCCTACACCTCGTTCTCGCAGAATGTCGGCCTCGTCGGCGTCACCGGCGTGCGCTCGCGCTTTGTCACCGCGACCGGCGGCGTCATCATGCTGGGGCTCGGCCTGCTGCCGAAAATGGCCTCGATCGTGGAATCGGTGCCGGTGGTGGTGCTCGGCGGCGCCGGGCTGGTGATGTTCGGCATGGTGGCGGCGACCGGCGCGCGCATCCTCGCCAATGTCGATTTCCGCACCAATCGCTTCAATCTCTACGTGGTGGCGATCTCGATCGGTTTCGGCATGATCCCGCTGGTGGCGCCGAACTTCTTCAAGAACCTGCCGCACTCGTTCCACCCGCTGCTGGAATCCGGCATCCTGCTCACGGCGATCGTCGCGGTGGCATTGAATGCCTTCTTCAACGGCGTGCGCTCGACGGCAGAGGCGGAGGCGGAGGTCGCGGCGGCGGCCGCGGCGGTCGAGCACGGGTGAGGCGGGCACCCGTCCCGCGTGTCTGCAAGGAGCGCTTACACTTTGTGAAGCGTTCTCGGCGATTGTGAATGCTAAATGAAGGATGGGCGGAGCGTTCGCAGCTCGCCCATTCAGGGGTCGACCGGTGCTGTTTGCCGGCCGCCGCAGCATGAGGCATGTCATGGCGCGCAAATATTTCGGCACGGACGGCATTCGCGGCCGGGCCAACGGGGTGATCACGCCCGACCTGGCCCTGCGCGTCGGCATGGCAGCCGGCATGGTGTTCCAGCGCGGCGAGCACCGCCATCGCGTGGTGATCGGCAAGGATACCCGCCTGTCCGGCTACATGATCGAGAACGCGCTGGTCGCCGGCTTCACCTCGGTCGGCATGGACGTGCTGCTGCTCGGCCCGATGCCGACTCCGGCCGTGGCGATGCTCACCCATTCCATGCGCGCCGATATCGGCGTGATGATCTCCGCCTCGCACAACCCGTTCGACGATAACGGCATCAAGCTGTTCGGCCCCGATGGCTACAAGCTCTCCGACGCGATCGAGCACGAGATCGAGGAGCTGATGGATGCCGACCTCTCCAGTCGCCTCGCCAAGCCCGCCGATATCGGGCGCGCCAAGCGCATCGAGAGCGTGCACGCCCGCTACATCGAGTTCGCCAAGCGCACCCTGCCGCGCAACCAGTCCTTCGACGGCATCCGCGTGGTGGTGGATTGCGCCAATGGCGCGGCCTATCGCGTGGCGCCGGAAACACTGTGGGAGCTTGGCTGCGATGTCGTCACCATCGGCGCCGACCCGGACGGCTTCAACATCAATCGCGAGGTCGGCTCCACCGCGCCCGAGGCGCTGGCCGCCAAGGTGCGCGAGGTGCGCGCCGACATCGGCATAGCGCTCGACGGCGATGCCGATCGCGTGCTGATCGTCGACGAGAAGGGCCATCTGGTGGATGGCGACCAGCTCATGGCCGTGGTCGCGGAGAGCTTCAAGCATGACGGGCGGCTCGCGCGCGACGGCGTGGTGGCGACCGTGATGTCGAATCTCGGGCTGGAGCGGCATTTCCAGTCACTCGGCCTGTCGCTTGAGCGCACCCCGGTCGGCGACCGCTATGTGCTGGAGCACATGCGCGCCCACGGCTTCAATGTCGGTGGCGAGCAGTCCGGCCACATCATTCTGTCGGACTACTCCACCACCGGCGATGGCCTGGTGGCGGCGCTGCAGGTGCTCGCCGTGGTGCAGCGCCTCGGTCGGCCCGTGTCCGAGGTGTGCCACCGCTTCGACCCGCTGCCGCAGATCCTCAAGAATGTCCGTTACAAGACGGGCCGTCCGCTGGAGAGCGAGATCGTGATCAAGGCGATCGCCGCAGCGGAAGAAAAGCTCAACAGCCATGGCCGCCTGCTGATCCGCCCGTCCGGAACCGAGCCGGTGATCCGGGTGATGGGCGAGGGCGACGACCGCGCGCTGGTGGAGCGGGTGGTGGACGACGTGGTGGAAGCGGTGGGCCTCGCGGCGGCGTGAGGCCGGCGGCTGCCGCGCGCCTTGCCGCCCTCTGGACATCGGCACGGCGCTGACTGACCCTGACGCGCATCGGCGCGGCCTGATCCGCGCGTCTGGGAGTTGCCTCGATGATATCCCGCCGAAATCTGATCCGTGCCGGCGCCGGCCTTGCCGCGTCCCCGGTGCTTGCCGCCGCCATGCCGGCCGGCGCGGCCGAAACGGACGTGCCCGATACGCCGCTCGCGCAGATGGCGGCGGGGGTCTCCGACGCGCTGTTCGATGGCGATGGGCTGGCGCGGGTGGTGCCCGATACGCCCACGGTGTCCGATCTGGCAAAGGGGCTGGACCGCACGCTGGTGCTGGGCGGCGGCGGCGAATATTACGTCGCCTGGTATTGCGGCTTCTTCCACGGGCTGCTGGAACTGGGCGTCAACCCGGCGGAAAGCGCGCAGATGGTGGTCGGCACCTCGGCGGGCTCCTATATCGGCTCGTCGCTGCTCTCCGGCCGCTTCCTGCAGCTGCGCAGCGAATTCGATTTCTTCGGGCACTTCCCGGGCCTGTTCGCGAAGCTCGCGCCGGTCACCGCGCCCAATGCCAGCCAGAAGCGGGCGCAGGAGATCAATTTCAAGGTCACCGATGGCAGCGCGGAGACCATCCGCGCCATTGGCCACGCCGCGCTGGCGGCGGATAATCACCTGAACGGTTCCGGCGTCGAGCGCCTCGCCTGGCTGCTCACCGGCGATAGCCGCACCGGCTGGCCGACGCCGAAAATGTTCGCCACCTCGAACGACTGCTACACCGGCGAGCGCCTCGTGGTGCACAAGCCGGTCGCGGACCGCAACGCCATCCCGCTCGCCCATGCCGCGGCGGCCAGTTCCTCGCTGCCCGGCGTCATCGGCCCGACCCAGCTCGGCCAGCGCTTCGCCATGGATGGCGGGATCTCCAAGGCCTGGGCCCACACCGACCTCGTGGCCGGCTCGCAGCGCGCTTTGGTGATCACGCTGACCAATGGCTATGAGGGCAGCCTGCTCACCGGGATCCCGCACGACATCCACAAGGAGATCGCCGCGCTGGAGGCGGTCGGCACCAAGGCGAAGCTGATCATCGCCGGCACGCCGCCGGGCGTGAACCTGCTGGACCCCGGCGAGATCGCGCCCGCCTTGCGCGCGGGCTATGAGCGGGCCAAGGTCGAGGCGCCGAAGATCCGGGAATTCTGGGGTCTTTAGCTGGCGGCTCAGCCGTCCAGCCGGCGCAGCAGGCCGCGATAGATTTCGTCGTCATCGCACAGTCCGGCGAGTGTGCCGAGCTTGTCGACCAGCAGGATCGGCAGGTCGGTGTGGCGCTTCAGTTCGATCGCCGCCTTCAGCTTGAGGTCGACCGGCGCGACGATGCAGTCGGCGTTGCGCGCCAGCGTGTCGTCGATCGTGCCGGCCTCGCCATCGGCGCTGGCAAGCAGGCCGACGCGCCCGTCGAGATCGAGCGAGACCGGCCGGCCCTCGCCGTCGATCTTCACCCGCACCCGGCCTTCCTTGTCGAGCATCACGCAGTCCCCCTCGCGCGGCAGCGAGGCGGCCGGGCGCATCACCGCCGTGCCGCGCAGCACGTTGAGCGGGTTCATGTGCTTCACGAATTCAGCGACATAGGCATTGGCCGGGCGCAGCAATATGTCTTCCGCCGTGCCGGCCTGTACGATGCGCCCGCCTTCCATGATCGCGATCTTGTTGCCGAGCTTCAGCGCTTCGTCGAGGTCGTGGCTCACGAACACGATGGTCTTGTGGATACGGCGCTGCAGGTCGAGCAACTCGTCCTGCAACTTGTCACGGATGAGCGGGTCGAGCGCGGAGAAGGGCTCGTCCATCAGGAGAATATCGGCGTCGGTGGCGAAGGCGCGGGCGAGGCCGACGCGCTGCTGCATGCCGCCGGAGAGTTCGTTGGTGTATTTCTCGGCCCAGTTGGTGAGGCCGACCATGGCGAGCTTCTCGTCGACGATGCGGGTGCGCTCGGCCCCCTTCATGCCGCGCAGCTCCAGCCCGAAGCCGACATTGTCGCGCACCGTACGCCAGGGCAGCAGGCCGAACTGCTGGAACACCATGGAGACGGTGTGCATGCGAATGTCGCGCAGCGTCGCCTCGTCGCAGCGGGCGACATCGACGGCGCGGCCCTTGTGCTCGACCAGAACCTCGCCGCGTGCGACCTCGTTCAGCCGGTTGATGGCGCGCAATATGGTGGATTTTCCGGAGCCGGAGAGCCCCATCAGCACGCAGATTTCGCCGCGCTCGACGGCAAGGCTCACCCCCGCCGCGCCCAGCACCGAGCCGGTCATGGAGAGGATCTGCTCGCGCGAATGGCCAGCGTCGATCAGGGCGAGCGCGCCCTTCACGTCGTTGCCGAACACGATGTCGATGTTGCGGAATTCGACGGCGGGCATGGCGCTTCCCCTCAGCTCTTTTTGCGCCGCTCGGGGCGCTTGCACACCCGATCGAGCACGATGGCGAGTACGACGATGGCGAGACCCGCCTCGAAGCCCATGGAGATGTTCACTGAGTTCAGCGCCCGCACCACCGGCTTGCCGAGCCCGTCGGCGCCCACCAGCGCCGCGATCACCACCATGGAGAGGCTGAGCATGATGCACTGGGTGATGCCGGCCATGATGGTCGGCAGCGCATAGGGCAGCTCAACCTTGAACAGCAGCTGCGTCTTGGTGGCGCCGAACGCCTTGCCGGCCTCGTAGAGATTCGCCGGCACCGAGGAGATGCCGAGATGGGTGAGGCGGATCGGGGCGGGGATCGAGAAGATCACGGTGGAGATCAGTCCCGGCACCGCGCCGAGGCCGAACAGAACCAGCGTCGGAATGAGATAAACGAAGGTGGGAATGGTCTGCATCAGGTCCAGCACCGGGCGCAGCGCGGTGTAGAGCCACGGCCGGTGCGCGGCGGCGATGCCGATGGGCACGCCGATCACCACACAAACCAGCGTGGCGCAGATCACCAGCGAGAGCGTCTCCATGGTGGCTACCCAATAGCCGAGATTGGTCACCAGCAGCAGCGCGCCGACGATGAACACGGTCAGCCCGATCGAGCGGTGCACCAGCCAGGCCGCGAGGCCGAACAGCGCGATCAGCAGCAGCGGCGGCACGAACAGCAGCGCGCTGGTGAAGCCGGAGATCAGCGTGCCGAGCACCAGCGATATCAGGTCGAACACGTCCTGGCCGTGCTCGGTGAGCAGGTCGACGAAGCTCTTCAGCCAGTTGCCCAGCGGGATCTTGTGCTCGGTCAGCCAATCATACATCGGGCGCTCCCGGCGGTCGGGGGTGAAGGCGAGCGGCGATTGAGGGCAGGCAGGGCGCGGGCCGGCGCGAAGACCGCGCGGCCGGGCGTTTCGTCACCCCGGAGCGGCCGAGGGCCGATCCGGGATCGCGTGGCGGTCTCATACGATCCCGGCTCGCCGCATCGCGCCGGCCGGGTCGCACGAGCAGGGAGCGCCTGTCGGCGCCTCAGAGCCCGAGGGCCTTCTTCACCGCCGGGACGGCCGGCTGGCCGTTGATGGTGGTGACGCCGTCGAGCCAGGCTTCCCACACGGCCGGGTTGGCCTTCAGCCACTTGTCGGCGGCCTTGGAGGGTTCCATGCCGTCGAGCAGGATGTAGCCCATCACCACATTCTCGGTGCCGAGCGTGAACTTCAGGTTCTTGATGAAGCGCCCCACATTCGGGCATTCGGTGGTGTAGCCGGCGCGGGTATTGGTGAACACGGTGGCGCCGCCATAGTTCGGGCCGAACACGTCGTCGCCGCCTTCAAGATACTTCATGGCGAACTTGGCGTTCATCGGGTGCGGCTCCCAGCCCAGGAACACCACCGCTTCCTTGCGCTTCGAGGCGCGCTCGACCTGCGCCAGCATGCCCTGCTCGCTGGATTCGACCAGATCGAAGCCCTTCAGCCCGAACTTGTCGTCCTTGATCATGTCGAGGATCAGCCGGTTACCGTCATTGCCGGGCTCGATGCCGTAAATCTTGCCGCCGAGCTTGTCCTTGAACTTGGCGATGTCGGCGAAGGACTTGAGGCCTTCGTCATAGAGATAGGCCGGCACGGCGAGGGTGTATTTCGCGCCTTCGAGATTGGCGGAGAGCACCTCGACCGACTTGTCCTCGCGATAGGGCTTCAGGTCGGCTTCCATGGTCGGCATCCAGTTGCCGAGGAACACGTCGATGTCCTTGGTCTGCATCGACTTGTAGGTCACCGGCACCGAGAGCACCTGCGTCTTGGGCGTGTAGCCCAGCGCTTCCAGAAGCGAGGAGGCGAGCGCGGTGGTGGCGGTGATGTCGGTCCAGCCGACATCGGCGAATTTCACCGCCTTGCAGGAGGCGGGCTCCGCCGCACGGGCCGGGGAGACGGCCGCAGGTGCCATGAGTAATGAAAGGCCGAGGGCGGCCGTCGCGAGATACGTGAAGCTGCGCATGTTTCCCTGTTCCCGTTCGCTGCAAGTGCCCGGCCCCGATACCGCCGAAGCCAAGCCGTGCCGACATGGTGCGGCGGGGGCTCTTGAGTCGGCGGGTCTGTCCGGCGTCTTGTCCCCGGCAGTCTAGCCGGAAGGTAAGGCTGTTGCATCCCGGCCGTTAACGGCTCTCTTGAACAGTTATTCAATAACGAAAATCGCGCTTTGTCATGCGTAATTTTCAATCATGAAAATCCTTGTTTTGAGCGGATTTGATGCATGTTCGCGGGAGGGTTCACCGCTCCCCCGCGGCGGCGGGATTTGGTCTGCTGCGGCTGCGAAGGGGCTTTTCGGCGGCGTGAACTGAGTTATATTGTACGCACGTTCAATAAGATTGCAGCGCCGCGACGGAGCTCGCTCATGGCCCGGGCCAATGCCCCTACCCCTCTCGCAACCCCGGCGCTCTCCGCCGAGGACGACGCCCGCCGGCGCGAGCCGGAGGATGTGCGCCGCCGCCAGCTCATCGAGGCCACCATCGATTCGCTGGCCGAGGTCGGCTTCAATGCCTCGACGCTGGCGCAGATCGCGCGCCGCGCCGGGGTCTCGCCGGGCCTCGTCGCACATTACTTCGGCGACAAGGACGGGCTGCTCGAAGCTACCCTGCGCTTTCTCTCCGCCCGCATCGCCCGCGACACCGCCGGCCGGCTCGCCCGCGCCCACGGCCCCCGGGCCCGTATTCAGGCGGTGATCGAGGCGAACCTCGCGCCGGAGGAGTTCGACCAGCGCACCTCCAGCGTCTGGCTCGCCTTCTGGGGGCAGGTGCTGCATTCGGCGCGGCTGCGGCGGGTGCAGAAAGTCTACCAGTCCCGCATGCTGTCCAATCTCAGTCACGCCCTGCGCGGGTTGGTGGCGCCGCAGGAGGCGCGCCGGCTCGCCATCTCCATCGCCGCGGTGATCGACGGGCTGTGGCTGCGCTCCACCTTGTCCGCCACCGGGGAAACCAGCGCCTCCGGGGCGCTCGCCGTCGCCTCCGCCTTTGTCGATTCACAGATCGCCGCCGCCGCGCCGGCCGGTGCGAAAGGTTCCGCCATGACCGCCCCCTCCCTGCACCGCAACCATATTGCCGGCGCCTATATCGCCGGCTCGGGCCGCACCTTCGAGACCCGCAATCCGGCCACCGGCGAGGTTCTGGCCGAAATCGAGATCGCGGGCGAGGCCGAGGTGGATGCCGCCGTCGCCGCGGCGCGCGCGGGCCAGAAGATCTGGGCGGCGATGACCGGCGCCGAGCGCGGGCGCATCCTGCGCCGCGTCGCCGACACGCTGCGCGCCCGCAATGACGAACTCGCCCGGCTGGAGAGCCTCGATACCGGCAAGCCGATCCAGGAAACCAGCGTGGTCGACGTGCTCTCGGGCGCCGACTGCCTCGACTATTACGCCGGCATCGCGCCGACGCTTTCCGGCGAGCATGTCGATCTCGGCCCCTCCGCCTTCGGCTACACCCGCCGCGAACCGCTGGGCGTGGTGGCCGGCATCGGCGCGTGGAACTATCCGCTCCAGATCGCCTGCTGGAAATCCGCCCCGGCGCTCGCCTGCGGCAACGCCATGATATTCAAGCCGGCGGAGCTGACCCCGCTCACCGCGCTCAAGCTCGCGGAAATCATGAGCGAATGCGGCGTGCCGGATGGCGTGTTCAACGTAGTGCAGGGCTTTGCCGAGACCGGCCAGATGCTCACCCGCCACCCCGGCATCGCGAAAATCTCGCTCACCGGCGAGGTCGGCACCGGCAAGCGCGTGATGGCGGATGCCAGCGCCACGCTGAAGCACGTCACGCTGGAGCTTGGCGGCAAGTCGCCGCTGATCGTGTTCGAGGATGCCGATCTCGACGACGCGGTGTCGGCCGCGCTGCTCGCCAATTTCTATTCCGCCGGCGAAGTGTGCTCGAACGGCACCCGCGTCTTCGTGCACGCGTCCGTCCGCAAGGCGTTCCTTGAGAAGCTGGTGGCGCGCGTCAAAAACATGGTGGTCGGCGATCCGCTCGACCCGGCGACGCAGGTCGGCGCCCTGATCTCGCCCGAGCACATGGACAAGGTGCTGTCCTATATCGCGAAGGGCAAGGCAGAAGGGGCGAAGCTGCTGGTCGGTGGCCATCGCGTCACTGACGGCGCGCTGGCGAAGGGCGCCTTCGTCGCGCCGACCGTGTTCGACGGCTGCGCCGACGACATGAGCATCGTGCGCGAGGAGATTTTCGGTCCGGTGATGGCGGTGCTGTCCTTCGAGGACGAGGACGAGGTGATCGCCCGCGCCAATGACACGCCCTTCGGCCTCGCCGCCGGCGTGTTCACCCGCGACCTCGCGCGCGGCCACCGGGTGATCGCGCAGCTTGAGGCCGGCACCTGCTGGATCAACCACTACAACATCACGCCGATCGAACTGCCCTTCGGCGGCGCCAAGCAGTCCGGTCTCGGCCGCGAGAACGGCAAGGCGGCGATCGAGCACTACACCCAGCTGAAGAGCGTCTACGTCAATCTCGGCCGCGTCGAGGCGCCGTACTGATGGCCGCCACCGCGCCCGCTGCCGGGGATTTCGATTACATCATCATCGGCGCCGGCTCGGCCGGCTGCGTGCTGGCCGACCGGTTGTCAGCGGACGGCACGGCGCGCGTTCTGGTGCTGGAGTATGGCGGCTCCGACCGCTCGATCTTCATCCAGATGCCGAGCGCCCTGTCCATTCCGATGAACATGGCGAAGTACAACTGGATGTATGAGAGCGAGCCCGAGCCGGGGCTCGGCGGGCGGCGCCTGCACTGCCCGCGCGGCAAGGTGCTGGGCGGCTCGTCCTCGATCAACGGCCTCGTTTATGTGCGCGGCAATCCGGCGGATTTCGACCGCTGGCAGGAGGAGGGCGCGGAGGGCTGGTCCTATGCCGACGTGCTGCCCTATTTCCAGCGCGCCGAGAGCCGCCAGGAGGGCGGCGACAGCTATCGCGGCGCGGACGGCCCACTCGCCACGCGCTATGGCGCTCTCAAGAACCCGCTCTACAACGTGTTCGTCGAGGCCGCGCAGCAGGCCGGCTATCCCGCGACTGACGACATCAACGGCTATACCCAGGAAGGCTTCGGCCGGATGGATATGACGGTGAAGGACGGCGTGCGCTGGTCGGCGGCGAACGCCTATCTCAAGCCGGCCATGTCCCGCCCGAACCTCAAGGTCGAGACCCATGCCCGCGTCACCCGCGTGCTGTTCGAGGGGCGCCGCGCGATTGGCGTGGCGTGGGAGCGGGGCGGCGAGCGCTTCGAGCATCGCGCCTCGCGCGAAGTCATCCTTTCCGGCGGCCCGATCAATTCGCCGCAACTGCTCAAGCTTTCCGGCGTCGGCCCGGCGGCGGAGCTGCGCCAGCACGGCATCAAGGTGGTGGCGGACCGGCCGGGGGTCGGGGAGAATTTGCAGGACCACCTCGAATTCTATTTCCAGGTCGCCTGCACGCAGCCGGTCACGCTCTATTCGTCCATGGGCCTGTTCGCGCGTGGGCGCATCGGGCTGGAATGGCTGATGACCAAGCAGGGGCTGGGCGCCACCAACCATTTCGAGAGCTGCGGCTTCATCCGCTCGCGGCCGGGGGTTCCCTATCCCGATATCCAGTACCATTTCCTTCCGCTCGCCGTGACCTATGACGGCAAGGGGCTGGCCTCCGAACACGGCTTCCAGGCCCATGTCGGGCCGATGCGCTCCAAGAGCCGGGGCTGGGTGCGGCTGAACTCGGCCGACCCGGCCGACAAGCCGCGCATCTTCTTCAACTATATGAGCCATGAGGACGACCGCATCGAAATGCGCGCCTGCGTGCGGCTCACGCGCGAGATCTTTGCGCAGGCGGCGTTCGATCCCTGGCGCGGGCGCGAAATCCAGCCGGGGGCGGAGATCGCCACCGACGAGGCGATCGACGCCTTCATCCGCGACAAGGTGGAAAGCGCCTATCACCCCTCCTGCACCTGCAAGATGGGCGCGGTGGACGATCCGCTCGCGGTGGTCGACAGCGCCGCGAAGGTGATCGGCGTCGAAGGGCTGCGCGTGGTGGATTCCTCGATCATGCCCTCGGTCACCACCGGCAATCTCAACGCCCCGACCATCATGCTGGCCGAGAAAGCCGCCGACCATATTCGCGGCGTGCCGCTGCTGGCGGCTTCGAACGCGCCTTACTATAAGCCGGCTAACTGGAAGGTAGCGCAGCGCTGATGTCGTCCTCTCCCGGTCGGGGGAGGGCGGCTCAGCCTCTTCGCCGCAGTACGCCGATCCCGCGCAGATGGGCGAGGATTTCCCGCGCCGCCTCCTCGGGTGCCGGGTCCACCAGCAGCCGGCCGCCGCTGCTCGCCGCCTGCGTCGCCGCCTTCAGGCGCTCCGCCGCGCTGGCGCCGGGCGCGGCCCTGGCGATCAGCTTCGGGCGCGGGCGATAGGCGCGCTCCTCCATCTCGCTTGCCGCCGCCGGGGCGGGAGCGATGTCGCGCCGTTCCACCGTTCCCCGCCGCGCGGCGGCGAAGGTGAAGGGCAGGGCGGGTGCCGCAGCCGGATGCACGGTGAGCAGCGCCGGCAGCCGCAGCACGACCCGCCGCCGTGCCCCGCGCGGCAAGGCCTGCTCGACGGTGAGCGTGCCGTCGTCGCCGGCCCCCAGTGACGCTGCGTCGGCGAGGATCGGCCGGCCGAGCCGGCGGGCGAGCGCATAGGGCAAAAGCCCGCCATCCTCGCCGCCCTGCCCGATACGGCCGGCGAGGATGAGATCGGGTGCGAGCTCCTCCAGCACCTGTGCGAGAGCAGGGAGCGGATCGTCGCCTTGCGCCATGCGCAGATGGATGAGCCTGCCCAGCCCATGGCCGAGCGCATCCAGCGGCGCGCCGTCAACCGGGCCGGCATGCAGGCCGATCACCTCATCCGCCCCGGCAAGGTCTCGCGCCAGCCGCAGCGCCTGAAGCTCCACCGGCACCGGGCAGGGCGCGCCCGAGGCGGGATGGCGCCCGGCGGAAAACAGCACCACGATCTTCATGGCTCGTCCTCAAGCGCCGCGATCAGCGCCGGCATCACCGCATGCGCGTCCGCGATGATGGCGAGACCCGCGCGCTCCACCATGGCGGCGTGGAGGTCGGTGTTCACCGCCACCACGTGCTCGCAGCCGGTGATGCCCTGCAGATGCTGCGGCGCCCCGGCAATGCCGAGCGCGAGATAGCAGGTGGCACCCAGCACGGTGCCGGAAGCGCCGACCTGCGCGGCGCGCGGCATCAGCCCGGCGTCGCACAGCATGCGGCTGGCCCCGGGCGTGGCCCGCAGCGCGCGGGCGAGGTCGAGGAAGCTCGGGATGTCGCTGACGCCGTTACCGGCCGACACCACGAATTCCGCCTCTCCGAGCGGCACGGTGGCGGGGTCGGCGAGGATGATCTCGGCCGACAGGATAGCGCCGGTCGTCGGTACCGGGGCCGGCAGCTCGACCGCGCGCGCCTCGCAACTCGCCCCGCCATAGGGTGCCACGCTGTCGGCCACCAGCGAGACGAGGCGCGGCGGCGCGCGGCGTTGCTCCACGCGCCGGCCGCGCGCGGGGCGGGTGACCAGCTTGGGCGTCAGGCTCTCCGCGCCGGCGAACAGGGGCTCGCCCAGCCGCGCGGCGACGCGGCGGGCGAGGTCGCCGCCTTCCGCGGTCTCCGCGAACAAGGCGTGGCGGATGTTCAGGCTTTCCAGCGCCTGCGCCACCGCGGCCGCCCGGGCCTCGGGATCATAGTCGGCGACGGCGGCGAGAGGGCCAACGCGATCCGCCCCAACACCGGCGAGGTCGTCGTGGCCCGGCTCCGCCAATGCCAGCACGGCGCCGCCTCCGGCCGCCAGCAGATGCGCGGCGCCGAAGAGCTGGCGATCGAGCGGGGTGAGGCGCCCGCCCGGCGCGTCCGGCACCACCGCGACGAGGAAGGCCGGCTCTGTGACGATGCGTGTCTGGACAGTGGATTCGCTCGGCGAGGTCGCCTCGTCGCGCACCGGACGCACGCCGCCGCGCGACAGGCGGTCGAGCCGCGGCCGCGTCCCGCCGGGCACAAGCAGCGCCTCGATCTCCGCGCGCGGGTCGCGGCGCGGACGGGCGGACACCGGGAGCGACGCCTCGCGGCTGAAGCGCGGTCGCGCGCCGCCGGCGATGCGCATGGCCTCGCGCTCGGCGCGCGGATCGCGGCGCAGCCGGCTCATCGCGCGGCCTCCGCCACCGGCGCAGCCTCCACCGCCATCAGCACCAGCTCGGCGAGATCGTGCACCGCCGGGCGTTCGCCGGTGACGCCTTCCAGCATGGCCGAGCATTGCGGGCAGGCGACGGCCACGATCCCCGCGCCGGTCGCTTTCGCCTGTCCCATGCGGAGGTCGGGAATGCGGGCATCGCCCTCGATATCGCTCACCGGCGCGCCGCCGCCCCCGCCGCAGCACATGGAGCGCCGGCCCGAGCGTTCCATCTCGACGCGCGCGACCCCGAGCCGGTCCAGCAGCCGGCGCGGCGCGTCGATTTCGCCATTGTAGCGGCCGAGATAGCACGGGTCGTGATAGGTCACGCGGGCCTCGGCGAGCGCACCGACGGGAAGCCGCCCCGCCGCCACCAGCTCGTCGAGCAGCGCGCTGTGGTGGATCACCTCATAGTCGCCGCCGAAGGCGCGGTACTCGTTGCGCAGCGCGTGGAGCGCGTGCGGGTCGGCGGTGAGGATGCGCCCGAAGGAGCGGCGTGCCAGCGTCGCGACATTGGCGCGGGCGAGGCGCTGGAACCCGTCCTCGTCGCCGAGCCGGCGGGCGAGGTCGCCGCAATCGCGCTCCTCCTCGCCCAGCACCGCGAAATCGACGCCCGCGCGCTTCAGCAGCGCCACCAGCGCGCGCAGCGTGCGGCCGTGGCGCAGATCATAGGCACCCTCGCCGAGCCAGAGCAGGATATCGGCATGGCCGCCCTCGCGCAGGCGCGGCAGGTCGAGCCCCGCGGCGAAGTCAGTGCGGGCAGCTAGCGCGCGGCCGCCCGGCTCGTCGGCATAGCGCAGCTCGGCGAGCGGCCGGCCGGCCTTTTCGGGCAGGGCGCCGAGCTCCTGTGTCTGGAAGCGGCGCAGATCCATGATCGCGTCGACATGCTCGATCATCATCGGGCATTCCTCGACGCAGGCGCGGCAGGTGGTGCAGGACCACAGCGTGTCCGGGTGGATCATGGCGCCGGCCCCGACGATCGGCAGATCCGGCCCGCCGATCCCGGCGACGGGGCGGGCGTTCGGGTAGGGGCTGCCCGTGTAGGCCTTGTTGCTGGCGCCGGGCTGCATCGCGGTGGCGAGGTCCTGGATGAGCCGCTTGGGGTTGAGCGGCTGGCCGGCAGCGAAGGCTGGGCAGGCGGTCTCGCAGCGCCCGCACTGGATGCAGGCATCGAAGCCCAGCAGCCGGTTCCACGCGAAATCCGCTGGCGTCGCGACCCCCAACCGGGGAGCGCCGAGATCCAGCGGCACCAGCGCGGTCTCGCTCACACCGTCGAAGCGCGCCGGCCGGGGATGGGCGGCGAGGTGCAGCGCGCCGGCAAAGGCGTGGCGCATCGGCCCGCGCCCGATCTGGAACGCGAGCCAGCCGCCTCCTGGCGCCGCCAGCACAAGGCCAATCCAGCCGAGCGGCGCCAGCGCGTGCCCGAGCGCGGCGTCCAGCGCGACCAGCAGCGCACCCGCGCCATAGGCGACCAGCGCGAAGGGCAGAAGCTGGAATTTTCCGCCCGAAAGCCGTGCCGGCTTGCGCGGGTAGCGCCGCCCCCCGACCAGGAGGCCGCCGGCCAGCGCGAGCGCGAAGAGGAGGGCGGTGGCCGCCCAGACGAGGCGTGACCCGGTCAATCCGGCCAGCAATGCGAGGCCCGAGCCGCCAAGCAGCCCGCCCGCCGCCAGCGCATGCATGCGTGCGGCAGAAGGATCGCGCCCGACGACATGGTGCACGTCGACGAGATAGCGTTTCGGCACGGCGAGGAGGCCCGCCACCCAGTCGATCTTTGCCGGCTGTCCGGCGCGCCACAGCCGCGCGCGGCGGGCCGCCAGCGCGGCGGCGATGACCGACAGGCCCAGAATGACGAAAGCGAGGCCGGCGCCGACGCTCATCCCCGCCCCCCGGTTCCGCGGGCCCCGCGTCGAGCCCGGAGCCGGTCGTGGAGAGCCACGGCGACCCGATTTCTCGCGGGTGGGCGTTGCGCGGCGGGCGGCGGGGGAGGGGCGCCCATGGCCTCACAGGTCCTTGCACAGGCGCAGGGAATCGTAGAGCGCGGCGTGGATGTTGCGCCCGGTCCAGGCGTCGCCGACGCGATAGAGCGCGAAGCCCTTCTGGCCGCTCCAGCGCTGCGGGAGGCCGGCGACCAGCGCGTCGAGGTCGGTCTCGCCATCGTTCACGGAAGCGCCGCGCAGCGCCTCGAACAGCGCGTTTACCGGCAGCGTGCCGTAATCGGCGACCACGCGGTCGACGACGCGCTCCTCCTCGGCCTCGGTCATGGTGTTGCGCAGCGCGGCGATCAGCCGGTTGCCCTCGGGGTAGACCTCGATCAGCTCCATGTTCGGGCTCATCACCACGCCGAGCTTGTAGAGCTCGCGCAGGTGCACCGGCTTGTTGGTGGTGCCGACCTCCTGCGCGATCTGCAAATCGTGCGTCGCCATCTCAACCAGGCAGCCGGCTTTCGCCAGCACCTCGGCGGTGGAGGCGGCGTTGTGGCCGCCGATCTCGTCATAGAGCAGCACCGCACCGGTGGGCTGGACGCGGCCGGCCAGAACGTCGGCGGTGGTGACGATATGCTCGTGCCCCTTGGCATGGCCGTGCTGTGGCAGGCCGCCGGTGGCAATGATCACCACCTCCGGCGCCTCGGCCAGAATGTCGGCCTCGCTCGCCTCGCGGCCGAGGCGGATATCGACGCCCTTCTTTTGCACCTGCGCGTAAAGCCAGCGCGGGATGCCGGAGAGCGCCTCGCGCCAGGTCGCCTTGGCGGCGATGTTGATCTGGCCGCCGACCGCCGTCTCCTTCTCGAACAGCACCACCTTGTGCCCGCGCTCGGCGCACACGCGCGCGGCCTCAAGCCCCGCCGGGCCGCCGCCGACCACCACCACCTTGCGGGCCTGCGCGGCGCGGGGGACGACGTGAGGCATGGTGGCCTCGCGGCCCGTCGCGGCGTTCTGCAGGCACAGCGCGTCGCCGCCGACATAGATGCGGTCGATGCAGTAGCCGGCGCCGACGCACTGGCGAATGTCGTCGTCGCGGCCCTCCATCAGCTTCTTCACGAGGTGCGGATCGGCGATATGGGCGCGGGTCATGGCGATCATGTCGACATGGCCCTCGGCGACCGCGCGGGCGCCGGTGGCGAGGTCGGTGACGCGCTGGGCGTGGAACACCGGCACCTCCACCTCGCGCTTGATCGCGCTGGGCAGGAACAGGAACGGCGCCACCGGGAACGACATGTTGGGCAGCGAGACGGCATGGCTCATCTCGTCGCGCGCCTGCCCGCCCATGATGTTGAGGAAATCGACCAGCCCGTCGCGGGCATAGGTGGCGGCGATTTCCACGCAGTCCTCATGGCTCAGACCGTCCGCGATCATCTCGTCGCCGGACATGCGGATGCCGATGACGTAATCGTCCCCCGCCGCCTCGCGCATGGCCTCCAGCACCTCGCGGCCGAAGCGCATGCGGTTCTCCAGCGAGCCACCATACTCGTCGCTGCGCTGGTTCACGCTCGGCGACCAGAACTGATCGACCAGATGGCCATGGGCGGCGGAAATCTCGCAGCCGTCGAGCCCGCCCTCCTTGCAGCGCCGCGCGGCCGCGGCGAAGGCGCGAACCACGCGGCGGATGTCGTGCTTGTCCATCTCGCGCGGAATGGTGCGCGAGGCCGGCTCGCGGCGGGCGGATGCGGAGAGGGTCGGGAACCAGTTCTCGGTGTCCCATTTGGTGCGTCGGCCCATATGGGTCAGCTGGATCATCAGCTTGGCGCCGTGGGCGTGCACGCGCTCGGCGAATTGCTGGAAATAGGGGATCACGCTGTCGTCGGCGACGGAGATCTGGTTCCACGGCGCCGCCGGGCTGTCGATGGCGACCGAGGAGGACCCGCCGAACATGGTCAGCCCGATGCCGCCCTTGGCCTTTTCCGCGTGATAGAGCTGGTAGCGCTCCTGCGGCTTGCCGTCCCGGCCATAGCCGGGGGCGTGCGAGGTCGACATCACCCGGTTGCGGATGGTGAGGCCCTTGATGGTCAAGGGCTTCAGCAAGGCCTCGGCATTGGCGATCATGGTGGCCGCACGCGCTCCCTCGAACCGGAGGTTCCGGTCATGGTGGCACGATAGGTCGCGCGCGGCTATGCCGAACAGAACGATTGCGCCATCGGGCCGGTAGCGTTGCGACCCGCTTGCGCACCACGGCTCAGCGGCGCATGCGGCGCAGCAGATGGAGGATCAGCGAGGGCCCGGCCAGCACCAGGATCAGCACAGCCAGCGGCACCGAGAAGATGAAGCCGACATAGTTGAACCCCAGCGCGCCGACCACGCCGCCGCAGAAAAACAGCACGAGGAACATGGCGAGCAGCTTCAGCTTCTCGCGGTCGGCCAGCACCAGCGGCCCCCCGGTGGGGCGACGGCGGTGGTTCATGTAGAACAGCTTGCCGAGTTCGATTCCCATGTCGGTGACCACGCCGGTCATGTGGGTAGTGCGGATCTTGGCGCCGGACATCTTGGTCACGGTGGCGTTCTGCAGCCCCATGATGAAGCACAGCACCGCGACGGCGAGAAACAGCGCGAGGCCGGAATGGCGGGCGTAGCCGCCCAGCGCGCCGAAGGCCAGAAGCAGGAAGGCTTCCAGCGTCAGCGGGATGGCGTACTCGCTGCCGGCGTGATGCAGCCGCGCCCAGTTCACCAGAATCGCCGAACTCGCCGCGCCGAGGATGAACGGCAGAAGCCCGCCCAGTCCGGCCAACACCAGCCCGCTGGCGCCGAGCACGAGATTGTCGGCCATGGCCGAGACGATGCCGGACATGTGCGAGGTGTACTGCCCGACCGCCAGCAGGCCGCCGGCATTGGTGGCGCCGGCGACGAAGGTCATGGCGAGGCCGAGCCGGGCGTCGGCGAGCGGGGTGCGCTCGGAAGCCAGCATCCCGGCGGCCATGCCGGAATAGCGCGCGGCAAAACCGGGCGGCAGCTCCCGGGCGGAACGCGCATCGCGGGGCGGCAGATCGGGAGGCGACACGTTCATTCGCGTGCAGCGCGGGGGTGACCCGCCTCCATCAGGACATGGGGGCGAAGCGCCGGGGCGGCACTCCAGGCCTTTGCACGTAGTGGCTTAGCAAGCCGCGCGCCAGATGGGCAAGCCACGCATTGGACGAAGGCTCACGCCGGTCGGCGCTCGCCGCTTGGCGGGTGGCCGAAGCGCCGGGCATAGACCGCCGAGAAGTGCGCGGCGGAAGCGAAGCCGCAGGCCAGCCCGACATCGGTAACCGACAGCGGCGAGAGCCGCAGCAATTCGCGCGCCCGCTCCAGCCGCAGGCCGAGGTGATAGGCGGCGGGCCCCATGCCGAGATCGCGGCGGAACAGGCGCTCCAGCTGGCGCGGCGAGACGTCGAGCCGGCGGGCGATGGCGGCGATGCCCGGCGGGCGTTCGATGGCCCCCTCCATCAGCTTCACCGCGCGGGCGAGCGTCGGGTCGGCGAGCACCGGGCGCGGCCGCGCCGCGGGCTTGGCCCGTCCCGCCCGCGCGCCGGCGCGGTCCAGGATGAACTGTTCGGACACCTTGTCGGCCAGCACCTTGCCGCCATGTGCCTCGATCAGCGCCAGCATCATCTCCAGCGGCGCGATCCCTCCGGTGCAGGTGAGGCGGTCGCGGTCGATGGCATAGGCTTCCTCGACAAAGGTGACATGGGGGAACTCCTCGCGCACCGCCGCAAGGTTCTCCCAGTGCACGGCGCAGCGATGGAAATCTAAGAGCCCGGCCTCCGCCAGCACGAAGCCGCCGGTGCACAGCGCCCCGAGCGCCGTGCCGCGCCGATTGAGCCGGCGCAGCGCGTCCTCGATCGCCGGGGTCGCGGCGTGGCGGATGTCGACGCCCCCGCAGACCAGCAGCAGGTCGAGCGGGCCGACTTCGGCGAGCGCGCGGGTCGGCGAGAGGGTGAGACCGTTGCTGGCGGAGGCGGGCCGGCCGTCAAGCGTCACCACATGCCACGAATAGATCGGGCTCTCCGAGACGTAATTGGCCATGCGCAGCGCTTCCAGCGCGTTGGCGCAGGCGATCATCGAATGGTTCGGCAAGGTCAGGAAGCCGATGCGCCGGAGCGATGCCAGATCGGACACGTAAAGCACCTCAGACAACACGGGATGCCGAGAAAAGGTAGGCCTGGACATGACCCGGCGCCAGCTACGCCTCAAGTCGAGGCGGAAACGAGCGGAAACAATTTGCTCAGAAATACCTGCCATTGGTCATGGGTGTGCGCCAGTACCGCCGCAAAAAAGTCATGCCCGCCCCTGTCAATGAGGCCTCCGAACGAGGATTCCTTCATGCGTATCCACCGCTCTTCGCTTCAACGGTTCCATTCCTGGCGCGCGGGCCGTATTGCCCTGCCGCTCGGCTTCCTGGCCGTGCTGGCGGCCGGCTCGCATCTGGTCATGACATCCGGCGGAGACGACACGGCCTCGGCGCCCATCCGCGTGGACGCCCGCTCCTATGACGGCGCCCGCCATGGCGGCGGCTACGCACTCGGCGCGCTCGACGAGAGCGGGCTGCGAAATCTCGCGCGGCCCATCGTCTCCCCCGAGGAGATCGCGCTGCCGGTGCTCGAGAAGCCCGACGCTCGCCCCGCGCCCAGACTGGTGCGGGCGATCGAGCCGTCGGCGGTGTACAAGCCGCAGGCCGCCCACGCCGCGGCGAATGGCGCCGAGCATTCCTCGACGCAACTGGTCGCCTATCCCTCCGGCGTCGAGCGCTTCGACCAGTGCAAGGGCCCGTGCGACACGCGCGATCCCATGCTGGCTCCGATTGCCTTTCCCGGCCCGCAGGCACAGGAAGAGGACGGTCTGCTCGACCGTACCATGATCGCCCCGGTGATTTCGGAAGCCCGCTCCATGATCGACCGCACGGTCGACGGCGCGGTCTCGGGAACCAGTGCCGCTTATGATGCGGTGAAGCAGACCGTCTCGGGCGCGCTCGACTTCATCCGCTGAGGGCTTCGCTCAGCGGTCGACCACGAGATCGCTGGTCGGCTTGGAGCAGCACAGCAGCGCCATGCCGGCATCGATCTCGCGCTGGCGGATGCCGCCGCCATGCTTCATGTCGACCGTGCCTTCGAGCAGCTTCGACTTGCAGGTGCCGCACAGACCCTTGGCGCAGGAGGAGGGCAGCCGCACCCCGGCGCGCCGCGCCGCATCCAGCACGAACATGTCGGAGGGGCACTCGATGGTGCGCCCGCTCTTGGCGAAGGCGACCTTGTAAGTGACGATCGCCGGCGCGGCGATGTCCGCTGCCAACCCCTCGGCCGCCACCACCTCCGCCGCGACCTCGGGCTCGGCGCTGGCCAGTTCGGCGAAATCGAAGCTTTCCTCATGGTGGCGCGCCATGTCGAAGCCGAAGGTCTTCAGCATCTCGCGCACCGCCGACATGAAGGGCGAGGGGCCGCAGACGAACACCTCGCGCTCGCGGAAATCCGGCGCGACATGGTTGAGGATGCCGGGATTGAGCCGGCCGCGAAATCCGTGCCACGGCTCGCGCGCGCTGTCGCTCTCGCAGACCGGGGCGAAGCGGAAGGTCGCGGGCTGGTTGCGCGCCATCAGCTCCAGCTCGGCGCGGAAGATGATGTCGGCCGGCGCGCGCGCAGCATGCACGAACACGATGTCGCGCGGCTCGGCGAGGTCGTGGAAGGTGCGCGCCATCGACATTAGCGGGGTGATGCCCGAGCCGCCCGACAGGAACAGATATTTCGGCGCGGTGGCGGGCCGTCCCTGCGAAAAGCAGGAGAAATCGCCCATCGGCCCGACCGCCCGCAGCACAGAGCCGGCCTTCACCGTGTCGTGCAGGAAGTTCGACACCGGCCCGCCCGGCACGCGCTTGACCGTGATGGAGATCGTGTGCGGGCGCGTCGGCGCGGAGGAGATCGTGTAGCAGCGATGGACGGTCTCACCCCCGATCTCCAGCTCCAGCGTCAGGAACTGGCCGGGCGCGTAGCGGAACAGGCAGGGCGTGCGCGGCGCCAGCACGAACGTCTTCACGTCGTGCGTCTCCTCGCGCACCTCGCGCACGATCAGCGCATCGTCGGCCTCCGGGTCCCAGTCGGGCAAAGCGGTGCCAAGGCGGAGCGCGGCGGGATCGGGCGAGGTGGAGGGTGAAGCGTCCATGGGTCCGGTTCCGACAGGTGAGTGACTGTCCCGGCGGATCAGCCATGCTCCCTCTCCTGGTCGGGGAGAGGGAAGTGAGGAGAAATCTACCCCGCGGTCATCCCGGACGGCCAAAGGCCGATCCGGGATCGCTTGGGAGGTGGCGAGCGATCCCGGCTCTCCGCTTCGCTGCGGCCGGGGTCACGCCGTGACGCGATCTGGCGTCACCGCCCGACGTGCTCGGCCATGCGGCCGATGTACCAGTTGCAGAACTTGTCCACGAGCATCTCGGTGTGCGGCGAGTAGGGGCCGGGCTCATAGGCCGGCGAGCGCGCGCCTTCCTGGCAATAGCCGACCAGCGTCGAATCCTGGTCGTTGGTGGCGTCCCACACCGCGGTCAGGTTCTCGATGTCGTAATCGACGCCTTCCACCGCGTCCTTGTGCACCAGCCATTTGGTGCGCAGCAGCGAGCGCTCGGCGTCGAGCGGCAGCACCGAGAACACCACGGCGTGGTCGGACATGAAATGGTGCCACGAATTCGGCTGGGTCCAGAAATGCAGCGCGCCGTGCCGGGGATCGTTGATCTTGCCGAGCAGCTTCCGGCAGGCGGCGCGGGTGTCGTTGGTGTGGCTCTCGCCGTCGCCGGCCAGCGGCAGGCGCTCGGTGCGGAAGCCGGTCACCATGTCGTCGAGGTGCTCGACCATTTCGGACGGGAAGCCGCAGCTCTCCCATTCGCGATGCGAGGAGGTGACGAGTTTCGCATACTCCTCGGCCTCCTTGCGTCCGTGGTCGTCGAGTTCCTCGGGCGCGAAGCCGAAGCCATAGGCGAACAGCGGCACGGTCAACTCGGGATGGTTGCCCGCGCAGTGATAGCACTCGCGGTTGTTCTCCATGGTGAGCTTCCAGTTGCCCGGCTCGATGATGTCCTTTTCAAACGCGACCTTGGCGTTCTTCAGATCGTGCGGCGCGAGATAGGGCGCCATCTTCGCCGCCATCACGTCGAAATCGGCCGGCGGCTCGTCGGAGAGGCAGACGAAGATCAGCCCTTCCAGCGAGCGCACATGCACCGGCTTGAGTCCATGGCAGGCGGCGTCGAAATCCGGCCCCATATGCTCGGCGAACAGCAGCTTGCCGTCGAGGCCATAGGTCCAGGAATGATAACGGCAGACCAGATTGCCGACCGTGGTCTTGTAGTCGAGCAGCAGCCGCGCGCCACGATGCCGGCAGACATTGTGATAGGCGCGCACGTTCATGTCGTCGTCGCGCACCACGAAGATCGCGTATTTGCCGATGTCGAAGGTCATGGCGTCGCCCGGCTCGGGGATATCCGGCTCGACGCCGACGAAGATCCAGTGCCGGTTGAAGATGATCTCCATATCGGCCTCGAAGATCTCGGGGCTGGTATAGAACGGCGCCTCCAGGCTGTAGCCCGGGCGGCGGCGCTTGATGAGCGCTTTCAGCGGCGTGTCGGTGGTGTCGAGCATGGGAGGTCTCCGTCCCGGCGCGCCGTCACCGGCCGCGCATCCTGTCTGGAATTGTTCGACGGAACGCGACGGCTGACTTTCTTCTTTGCGACATTCGCTTGCGAAGAGGCGACATTGCCTCAGGCGCCGGCCGGGGCGGCGACAGTGCCGGGCGGATCGCGCCTCACACCCGCTCGATCAGCGCCATGGCGGCGGCCGGGTTGCGGGGCTTGAAGCCGCTGATGACGAACAGGAATACCTCGCGCGGGTCCGTCGAGGCCGCCGGGGCGAGCAGCGTGTTGCCGAGTTCCGGCGGCGTGCGTCCCTCGCTCCAGTGGCGCGCCCGCGCCGCCCATGACTCCAGCTCCGCCTCGCCATAGCCTGCCGGTTCGTCCTCGCGCGTGCCCATGATGCGGGCATAGACGAAGGGGGCGGTGAGGTCGGGTATCAGCGGGTGCTCGCTGTCGCCGGCGATCACCACGCCGACATGATAGGCCCGCACCATCTCGACGAAGTCGGGCGTACGGAAGCTGTCATGGCGCACTTCGACGACATGGCGCAGCGGCAGGCCCTCAATGGAGGCCGGCAGCAGCTTGAGGAACGCCTCGAAATCCGCCGGATCGAACTTTTTGGTCGGCATGAACTGCCAGTTGATCGGCCCGAGCTTCGCCTTGAGTTCGGTGAGGCCGCTCGTCAGGAACTTCTCCACCGACCCACCCGCTTCCGCCAGCACGCGGCGATTGGTGGCGAAGCGCGGGCCCTTCAGCGCGAAGACGAAGCCGTCCGGCGTCTCGTCATGCCATTTCGCGAAGCTTTCGGGCTTCTGCGAGCCGTAATAGGTGCCGTTGACCTCGATGGCGGTGAGCTTGCCGGCGGCATATTCCAGCTCGCGCTTCTGCGGCAGCTTGTCGGGATAGAACAGGCCGCGCCACGGCTCGAAGGTCCAGCCGCCAATGCCGATGCGGATGGGGGCGGTCGGTGCGACCATGGCGGGGCTCCTCGCTTAACGAGGGACCAGCCTAGTCGAACAGGCGCTGCGCCGCCATGCTCTGCGCCGCCGCGCCGGGCGCCGCGACGGCCGGATG
This sequence comes from Ancylobacter gelatini, assembly GCF_022601675.1. Taxonomy (GTDB): domain Bacteria; phylum Pseudomonadota; class Alphaproteobacteria; order Rhizobiales; family Xanthobacteraceae; genus Ancylobacter; species Ancylobacter gelatini. The sequence goes on from NZ_JAKVIL010000011.1 coordinate 157,055, forward strand.
TTGCGCGCGGGCGTCCGAGGGGGTGAAGCCGTGCTGCGCCTTGAACTGGCGGGAGAAATGCGCGCAGTCGGAAAAGCCGGCTTCCAGCGCGATGTCTGTCACCGAGCGCCCGGTCGTGTCCAGCAGGAAGCGGGCATAGCGCAGCCGCAGCCGACGGTAGAACTCGGCGGGGCGCTGGCCCATCACCGTCTGGAACAGGCGCTCCAATTGCCGGGTGGAGAGCTGGAGCCGGCGCGCTATGTCGGCGATCGGCAGCGGGTCTGCCATGTGCTGCTCCATCAGCAGCAAGGCGCGGCGTACGCGGTCGTCGGCGACGAGATCGGCGATCGGGGGGTGCGGCTGCGCCTCGGTGCCGGGGCGGGCGCGGTCCAGCAGCAGCACATGGCGGCTCTTCTGCGCGATGGAGCGGCCGAGATGCTTTTCCACCAGCGCGGTCGCAAGGTCCGCCGCCCCGCCGCCGCCGGCGCAGGTGATGCGATCGCCGTCGATGACGTAGAGCCGGTCGGCGACCGGGGTGTGGTGCGGAAATTCCTCAAGGAAATCCTGATAGTGATACCAGGACACGCAGCAGCGCCGCCCGGTCATCAGCCCGGCGCGGGCCAGCACGAAACTGCCGGTACACACCCCGACCAGCGGCACGCCGGCCTTCGCCGCGCGCTTGAGATAGGCGACGCTCGCCTCGTCGAGCTGGTGCCCGGTGTGCAGCAGCCCGCCGACCACCACGATGTACTGAAAGTTCGACGGATCGACGAAGGCGGCGGCCGGCGCCACGGTGACGCCGCAGGAGGCGCGGATCGGTGCCGGGGTGGAGGCCATGATCTGCCAGCGCGCGAGAATGGGGCGCGAGCGGTCGCCGTCATCGGCGGCGAGGCGCAGATGGTCGACCAGCAGCGAGAACGCCGACAGGGTGAAATTGTCGGTGAGGATGAAGCCGACATTCAGCACCGGGGCGGGGCTCGCTATCGTCCGGGAGGCGGGGGTCTGCTCGGTCATCCATCCACCATGCGGGAGCGCTCGGCCCCAGCATAGCATAGCTTGCCTCAGGCGAATTCGCGCCGCGCCTCGTCGAGATAGCCGATCACATAGGGCGCGAAGGAACGCCACACATCGAGATGGAACAGCTCCGGCCCGAGGCGCACCAGCACGATCTCCGCCTTGCCCAGCAGGGTGCGCGTGCACATGCCGATCGGGAAGGCGGCAAGCGACAGGTCGAGCGGGCAGCCCTGATTGAGCGCGAAGGCGGCCTCTCGCCCGGCGATCTCGATGCCGACGCTGCGCGACGAGACATCGACCAGCGCATGGGGCACGCCCAAAGTCGCGGCCTCGATGGCGGCGGCGAGAGGGGCGGCGTCCTCGCCGGGGGCGAGCAGCAGCCATTCGTCGGGGCCGAGCCAGAAGGCAAAGCGCGAACCCGACTGGCCGAAGCGGTTGGCCTCGCGCGGCAAGGCGACGCCGAACGCCTCGCCGGCCGGCCCGATGCCGGCCTCGCGGGAGCGGAAGGCGAGCCGCGCGGCGGGGCCGAGCAGGCTGAGGCGGACGGCCTCAATCGGGCGCAGGCCCTCGCTGAGGCGCTGGAGCGCGGCGTTGTCAGGCATCGAACCGTTCTCCCTTGGGATCGTAGAAGCTCGGCTCCACCACCGTGACCTCGATCGAGCCGCCCGGCATCGGCACGTGCAGTTTGGTGCCGATCCGCGCCCGCCCGCCCTTGATCATGGCCAGCGCGATGGAGCGCTCCAGCGTGGCGCTGGCATAGGAGGAGGTGACGAAGCCGAGCATCGGTACGGGATGCGGGCTCGGCACCTTGACGCCCGGCTCGGCGACGATCTGTGCGCCTTCCTCCAGCACGATCTTAGGATCGGTGGTGAGCAGGCCCACAAGCTGCTTGCGGTCCGGCGCGCTCATCGCCGCGCGTTCCAGCGAGCGCTTGCCCACGAAGTCGCGCTTGGCCTTGCCGACCGCCCAGCCGAGATTGACGTCATCGGGCACAGCGGTGCCGTCGGTTTCCTGCCCGACGATGATGTAGCCCTTCTCGGCGCGCAGCACATGCATGGTCTCGGTGCCGTAGGGCGTGATCCCGTAGGGCGCGCCGGCTTTGAAGATCGCCTCCCAGATGGCGCGGCCATGTTCGGCCGGCACATTGACTTCGAAGCCGAGTTCGCCGGTGAATGACACCGAGAACACCCGCGTCGGCACGCCGCACACATGGCCCTCGCGCACGCTCATATGCGGGAAGGCGGCGCGGGACAGGTCGATATCGTCCATCAGCGGCTGGAGGATCTCGCGCGATTTGGGCCCCTGCACCGCGATCACCGCCCATTGCTCGGTGGTCGAGGTGAGCCACACATCGAGGTCCGGCCATTCGGTCTGGAGATAGTCCTCCATATGCGCCAGCACGCGCGGCGCGCCGCCGGTGGTGGTGGTGACGTGGAAGCGGTCATGGGACAGGCGCCCGACCACGCCGTCATCCATCACGAAGCCGTCCTCGCGCAGCATCACGCCATAGCGCAGCCGGCCGGGCTCCAGCTTGGTCCAGGCATTGGTGTACATGCGGTTCATGAACTCGGCGGCGTCGGGGCCGACGATCTCGATCTTGCCGAGCGTCGAGGCGTCGAAGATGCCGGCGCTTGAGCGCACCGCCTTGCACTCGCGGGCCACCGCCGCGTGCATATCTTCGCCGGTCTTCGGGAAGTAATGCGCGCGCTTCCACAGCGACACGTCCTCGAAGGCCGCGCCGCGCTCGGCCGCCCAGTCATGGATCGGCGTGGTGCGGATGGGGTCGAACAGGTCGCCGCGCGCGGCCCCGGCGAAGATGCCGAAGGTGGTCGGCGTGAAGGGCGGGCGGAAGGTGGTCAGCCCGATCTGCGGCACGCCGACGCCGAGCTGTTCCGACACGATGCCGAGCGCATTCATGTTGGAGCTCTTGCCCTGATCGGTCGCCATGCCGGTGGTGGTGTAGCGCTTCACATGCTCGATGGAGCGGAAGCCCTCGCGGGTGGCAAGCGCGATGTCCTTGGAGGTGACGTCGTTCTGCCAGTCGACGAAGGCCTTGGCGAAGGCGGGGTTGCGCCCGTGCGGCACCGCGCCGATGAAACCATCCGTGCCCAGTTCGGCGGCCTCCACGGCGAAGGCGCGCGGGGAGGAGGTGCCAAAGCCGGCATCCTTCGCCGCGCCCTCGCCGCGGGCGTAGCCGTCCTCGATCACGGCCTTCAGCCCGTAGACGCCACGGCAGGCGCCGGCCGAGCGCTCGCGCTCCACCGAGGTGCCGGGCAGGTAGACCTGAAGCGCGGGATCGTAAACCAGCTTGCCGCGCGACTGCGAGAACATGTGCACGCTCGGCGTGAAGCCGCCGGACATCAGCACGAGGTCGCAGGCGACCGTTTCCGCCGGGCCGACCGCGCCGGCTTTCAGCTTGGCGAGGTGCGCGCCGGAGACGCGCCGCCGGCCCAGAGTGCCGGTGACCACGGTGGAGGGCCGCACATCGATGCCGGCATCGAGCGCCTTTGCCGCCCAGTCGCCATGAACCTGCGGGCGCAGATCGGCGATGGCCGCGACCTCGACGCCGCCGGCCGCCAGCTCCAGCGCGGCGCGGTAACCCGAGTCGCAGGCGGTGAACACGGTGGCGCGGGTGCCGGGCTTCGCGCCATAGCGGGTGAGATAGGTGCGCCCGGCATCGGCCAGCATCACGCCCGGCCGGTCGTTCTCGGGGAACACCAGCGGGCGCTCCAGCGCGCCCGCCGCGATCACCACCTCCGTCGCCCGCACCTGCCACAGCCGCTCGCGCGGCAGGTTCGGATTCGGGCTGGCGAGGTGTTCGGTGACACGCTCGGCCAGCGCGATCATGTTGTGCGGGAAATAGCCGAAGGCGGTGGTGCGGGTCCGCAGGGTGACATTGCCGCTTGCCGCCAGCGTTTCCAACCCGTCCGCCAGCCATTGCTGAGCCGGCTTTCCATCGAGGGTGGCGGCGGTCTCCGCCAGCAGCGAGCCGCCGAATTCGGCCTGTTCGTCGACCAGCATCACCCGCGCACCCGTGGCGCTTGCCGCCAGTGCGGCGGCGATGCCGGCCGGGCCGGCGCCGATCACCAGCACGTCGCAATGGGCGTAGTGCTGGGTGTAGCGGTCCGGGTCCGGCAAAGTGGGGGCGACGCCGAGGCCGGCCATGGCGCGGATCTTCGGCTCATAGAAGCGCTTCCACGCCCCCGCCGGCCACATGAAGGTCTTGTAGTAGAAGCCCGCCGGCAGGAAGGGCGAGAACAGGTCGTTCATCGCCCCGGCATCGAAGGCGAGCGAGGGCCAGCGGTTCTGGCTGGTCGCGACCAGTCCCTCATAGAGCTCGACCTGCGTGGCGCGCAGGTTCGGCGTGGTGCGGGCGTCGTCGCGGCGCACATCGACCAGCGCGTTCGGCTCGTCGGAGCCCGCCGAGACCACGCCGCGCGGGCGGTGATATTTGAACGAGCGCCCCATGAGATGGACGCCGTTGGCGATCAGCGCCGAGGCCAGCGTGTCGCCTTGGAAGCCGTAATAGGTCGTGCCGTCGAAGCGGAAGGCGAGCGGTTTCGCGCGATCGATGCGCCCGCCGGAAGCGGTGCGGAACGAGCCGGTCATTTGGTCTCTCCCGCGATGTCGGGGCGCGGCTCGCCGGCCTTGTAGGTGGCGACGAAGAAATCGCTCACCGTGTCGCGCACCGCGTTGAAATAGCGGCCGCAACCATGGATGTGGCGCCAGCGCTCGGCGTGGCGGCCCTTCGGATTGGTGCGGTTGTAGAGGAAGTCGGCCCATTCCTGATCGGAGAGGGCGGAGGGGTCGGCGGGCCGGGCGATATGGGCCTCGCCGCCATAGCGGAACTCGATCTCGGGCCGCGCGCCGCACCACGGGCAATTGATGATCAGCATGGGGATCGCCTCTAGTGCGCGACGGCGGCGGCGGCCGCCTCGTCGATCAGGAAGCCGTCGCGGAAGCGCTCCAGCGTGAAGGGGGCGTTGATCGGGTGCGGCTCGTCGCGGGCGATGGTGTGGGCGAACACATTGCCCGAGCCCGGCGTCGCCTTGAAGCCGCCAGTGCCCCAGCCGCAATTGACATACAGCCCCGGCACCGGGGTCTTGGCGATGATCGGCGAGCGGTCGGGCGTCACGTCGACGATGCCGCCCCAGTTGCGCAGCATGCGCAGGCGGCGGAACTGCGGGACCAGCTCGCAGATCGCGTCGAGCGTGTGGGTGGTGATGTGCAGCGCCCCGCGCTGGGAATAGGAGGTGTAGGCGTCCGTGCCGGCGCCGATCACCATCTCGCCCTTGTCGGACTGGGAGATATAGGCGTGGATGGTGTTGCTCATCACCACGGTCGGGAAGGCCGGCTTCACCGGCTCGGACACCAGCGCCTGTAGCGGGAAGCTTTCCAAGGGCATGCGCACCCCGGCCATCGCCATCACCACCGAGCTGTGTCCGGCGGCGGAGACGCCGATTTTCTTCGCGCCGATGAAGCCCTTGGAGGTCTCGACGCCCTGCACCGCGCCGTCCGGCCCGCGGCGGATGCCCGTGACCTCGCAGTTCTGGATGATGTCGACGCCGCGCGCATCGGCCGCGCGGGCAAAGCCCCAGGCCACCGCGTCGTGCCGGGCCGTGCCGCCGCGCCGCTGCAAGGCGCCGCCGATGATCGGATAGCGCATCGAGGAAATGTTCAGCGGCGGGCAGAATTCCTTGCACTGCTCGGCGGTGAGCCATTCATTGTCCACGCCGTTCAGATTGTTGGAATGGACATGGCGCTTGAAGCTGATCTCGTCGTGATGGTTATGCGCCAGCATCAGCACGCCGCGTGCCGAATACATCACGTTGTAATTGAGGTCGGCCGACAGCCCTTCCCACAGCTTCACCGCGTGCTCGTAGAGCGCGGCGCTCTCGTCGAACAGGTAGTTGGACCGCACGATGGTGGTGTTCCGCCCGGTATTGCCGCCGCCCAGCCAGCCGCGCTCGATCACCGCGACATTGGTGATGCCGTGTTCCTTGGCGAGGTAATAGGCGCAGGCGAGACCATGCCCGCCGGCGCCGACGATGATCACGTCATACTCGGCCTTGGGCTCGGGGGTGCGCCATTGCGGCTGCCAGCCCTTGTGCCCGCCAAGGGCGCGGCGAAACAGCTCGAAACCGGAGAATTTCTGCAAGGCGTGAACCTCCTCGCCACAGCGAATGCGCCGCGTGCGCCAGTGTCAGGTATGCTGGCGCGGCGGGCGGCGGGACGCGAGCATTGTTTCGGCGCTGGCGTTGAACGAATGCGACATCGAGGGCGGGAGCGCGTCGCCGCGTCCCCGGCGCGGGACAGTGGCGGTTCCCGTCAAAGAGCTGTTGCGCGGTTGCGCCAGCATGCGCTCTATGACGGGCGGCGGGCAGCTTTGCCCCGCCGGCAACGCGTGGAGAGTGACATGGCCGATCTCGTTATCATTGCCTATGAATCCGAAGCAAAGGCCGAAGCGGCCCGGCAGGAGCTGCTGAAGCTCCAGAAGGAATATCTGATCGAGCTCGGCGATGCCGTCATCGCGGTTCGCGAGGAGGACGGCACGATCAAGCTGCACCAGATGGTCAATACGACGCTCGCCGGCGCCGCCTCGGGCGGGCTGTGGGGCGGGCTCGTCGGCCTTTTGTTCCTCAATCCGCTGCTCGGCATGGCAGTCGGCGCGGGCGCAGGCGCGCTTGCCGGCAAGTTCACCGATGTCGGCATCAACGACGATTTCATCAAGGATGCCAGCTCGGCGCTCGGCCCGAAGCAGGCGGCGCTGTGCGTGCTGGTCCGCAAGGTCACGGCCGACAAGGTGGTCGCCGACATGGCGCAGTTCGGCGGCACCGTGCTGCAGACCAACCTGACCAATGAGCAGGAAGAGAAGCTGCAGGCGGCGCTGCGCGGCGCCTGAGGCGCGGCAATCGTGCCGGGATGGGCTCGCCGCCTGTCCCGGCACTTCACGACCCGGCACTTCACGAAATGCTTATCGCGCGTGTTGCGCGCGCGGCCGACCTCTCCTTGCGGAAGCCACACTCCGCCCCTAATTCCCGACCCATCGCACAACGGGAAGCACCATGTTCAACACCCAGAATTTCGACGCCAAGCGCTTGCTGGACCAGTTTCTCGGCGCCCCCGCCGCCGGCAATCTGCCGGCCCAGACCGGCGGGCAGCCGCAAGGCTCATCCGCGCCGGGCGGGCTGGACGGTCTGCTGGGCGGTTTGACCGGCATGCTCGGCGGTGGTGCTCCGTCCGCCGGTCCGGCTCAGGGTGGCGGCGATCTCGTCGGCCGGGCCAAGGACTATCTGTCGAACAATGGCGGCTCGCTCGCTGGCGGCGCCGCGGCCGGCGCTCTGGTCTCGCTGGTGATGGGCAACAAGAAGCTGCGCAAGGTGGGCGGCAATGTCGCCGCGCTTGGCGGCCTCGCGCTAGTCGGCACGCTGGCCTACAAGGCCTATCAGAACTACCAGAACGGGCAGGCGCCGGCCAAGGCCGCCACGCCAGCGCCGACCGCGGCGCAGCTGCCCCCGCCGGATTCGCCGTTCAGCCCGGTTCAAGCCGCGCGCACCCAGCTCCCGGTCACCCTGCTGCGCACCATGATCGCGGCGTCTCTGGCCGACGGTCATATCGACGACCATGAGCGCATCGCGATCTCCGCCAAGTTGAACGAGGGCGGCTCGCGGCTCGACGAGGCCGAGCAGTTCCTGACCCATGAACTCGCCAATCCGGCGAGCGTGGAGACCATCGCCCGCGACGTGTCGAGCGAGGAGGAGGCGGCCGAGGTTTATCTCTCCGCGCTGCTCGCCATCGACCCGGACAACAGCGCCGAGCGCGCCTTCCTCGCCCGGCTGGCCATGGCGCTCAAGCTCGACCCCAACCTGACGCCGCATCTGGAAGCGGCCGCGCGCGCGGCCCGTCAGGGCTGAGCGCGACCCCGCCGGCAGGACGACAGCCGGGGCGCCGGGTGCGCCCCCTTCCCGTCGCGTAAGCGCGATCGTGGTTAAGCGTTAAGGTTAAGCGCTCCTTAAATAATCGCTGCGAGAGTGTCGCCTCATCGACGGTCGCCGGGCGTGTTCCGGCCATCCAAGAGGATCGGGCATGTCGCGTTGCGTTGCGTTCTCCACCATTCCGGGTCTGGCGGCTCTGGCCGCCGGCTGGCTTGCCGTGGCGGCGCCGGCAGGGGCGGCCGATCTCGGCGGCGTTGACCTCGACGCCTCCGACCTGCTCGCCAAGGCGCCGCAGATCGAGGACACCAGCGGCTGGTACCTGCGCGGCGATATCGGCTACGTGGTCAATGAGCGCCCGGACTGGGCGTTCTTCGATTTCGGCGCGGGCGCTGAGATCGCGGATGCCTGGCTGCTCGGCCTCGGCCTCGGCGTGCGCGCCAATGACTGGCTGCGCTTCGACGTTACCGCCGACTACCGCACGAAGGCCGATTACACGGCCGGCGCCTTCTCCGCGGAATATGAGGCGGCGACGCTGCTGGGCAACGTCTATGTCGATCTCGGCACCTGGCACGGCCTCACGCCCTATGTCGGCGCGGGTGCGGGCGCCGGCTATGTTTCGGTTTCCGATATCGATGTCCTCGGCGCGGATATCGGCTCGGCCAGCGGCTGGGGCTTTGCCTGGGCGGTGATGGCGGGCGTGGCTGTCGAGCTGTCGCCGAACTGGCAACTGGATATCGGCTACCGTTATCTCAGCCTCGACGGCGTGAATATCGGCGGCGCCGGCGTGCCGGAATTCGATCAGGACGCCCACGAAATCCGGATCGGCGCGCGCTACCTGATCGACTGAGCGCTGCGACCATACGTGCACTCCGGCATGTGCTACAGCGGGCACGACACGGAGGCGGCCATGGCGATCGAGACCATCTATATCGTGCAGAGCTTCAAGGCCGGCATGCGCGGCGCGCTGCGGGCCGACCAGCCGACCCGCGCGCGCACCGGCGAGATGGCGATCCGCACCGCGGAGCGCCTCGCGGCGAACAAGGCGGGCGTGGTGGCCTTCGCCATGACCGGCGATGCCGAGTCGGGCGATTATGACGAGGAGCCGGTCATCCTGTTCCGAGCCGGCCGGCTGCCCGCGCAGTTCGGCGACGGCGACTGAGCCGCGCTCTCTCCCCCTCTTGCGCTTTTTCCGGACCGGGAGTATTCCCCGGCCCGGGCTACCCCTCCCCACCGAGGGGCTCCCATCTGGAAGGATGGCTATCATGACGATTACCGCACTGCCGGCGCACAAGCCGGCCAATCCCAATTTCTCGTCCGGCCCCTGCGCCAAGCGTCCCGGCTGGACGCTGGAAGGCCTGAGCGACGCGCCGCTCGGCCGCTCCCACCGTGCCAAGGTCGGCAAGGCCAAGCTCAAGCTGGCCATCGACCTCACCCGCGAGGTTCTCGACATTCCCGCCGACTACCGCATCGGCATCGTCCCGGCGTCCGACACCGGCGCGGTGGAGATGGCGCTGTGGTCGCTGCTCGGCGCCCGGCCGGTCGACCTGCTGGCATGGGAAAGCTTCGGCGAAGGCTGGGTGACCGATGTCATCAAGCAGCTCAAGCTCAAGGATGCCCGCACCCTCAAGGCCGGCTATGGCGAACTGCCGAACCTTGCCGAGGTGAATTTCGACCATGACGTCGTGTTCACCTGGAACGGCACCACCTCCGGCGTGCGCGTGCCGAACGGCGACTGGATCGCGGCGGACCGCACCGGCCTCACCATCTGCGACGCCACGTCGGCCGCCTTCGCGCAGGACCTCGACTGGGCCAAGCTCGATGTCGTGACCTTCTCCTGGCAGAAGGTGCTGGGCGGCGAGGCCGCGCACGGCATGCTCATCCTCTCGCCCCGCGCCGTGGAGCGGCTGGAGAGCTATGTGCCGGCCTGGCCGATGCCGAAGATCTTCCGCATGACCAAGGGCGGCAAGCTGATCGAGGGCCTCTTCGAGGGCGAGACCATCAACACCCCGTCCATGCTCTGCGTCGAGGACTATATCGACGCCCTGCAATGGTCGAAGAGCCTCGGCGGCCTCAAGGGCCTGCGCGCCCGCTCGGACGCCAATTTCAAGGTGCTGGCCGATTTCGTGGCCAAGAACGACTGGATCGACTTCCTTGCCAAGGACCCGGCCACCCGTTCGAACACCTCGGTCTGCCTCGTGGTCGCCGACGCGGAAGTGAAGGCGCTCGCGCCCGACGCACAGGCCGCCTTCGCCAAGGCGATCGCCGGCACGCTGGAAAAGGCCGGTGTCGCCTATGATATCGGCGCCTATCGCGACGCGCCCGCCGGCCTGCGCATCTGGGCCGGCGCCACCGTCGAGGCGTCCGATCTCGAAGCGCTGCTGCCGTGGCTCACCTTCGCCTATGACAGCGCCAAGGCCGGTCTGAAGCAGGCGGCCTGACGTCCTTTTCGTCCCGCTCCCCCCGCCGCTGACGCGAGGGGACGGCGAAGGGACGATGCGCACGCCCTGCCTGCGGACGGCCTCCTCCCGGCCTTTCCGCCGGCGGCGCTACCGGCGCACCGCCCGACGAACGCTTCGTCGTCCCCTCCCGCCAGCGGCGGGATAGAACCCCCTATTCTCGAACAGGATGAAGCCGATGGCTCCCCGCGTTCTGATTTCCGACGCCCTTTCCCCCGCCGCCGTGCAGATCTTCAAGGATCGCGGCATCGAGGTGGATTTCCAGCCGAACCTCGGCAAGGACAAGGACAAGCTGGCCGAGATCATCGGCGATTATGACGGCCTCGCCATCCGCTCGGCGACCAAGGTCACGCCGAAGATCCTCGCCAACGCCACCCGCCTCAAGGTGGTGGGCCGCGCCGGCATCGGCGTCGACAATGTCGACATCCCGGCCGCCACCGCCAAGGGCGTGATCGTGATGAACACGCCGTTCGGCAACTCCATCACCACCGCCGAGCACGCCATCGCCATGATGTTCGCGCTGGCCCGCGAAATCCCCGCCGCCGATGCCTCGACCCAGGCCGGCAAGTGGGAGAAGAACCGCTTCATGGGCGTCGAGCTCACCGCCAAGACGCTCGGCGTCATCGGCTGCGGCAATATCGGCTCGATCGTCGCCGACCGTGCCCTCGGCCTGAAGATGAAGGTGGTGGCGTTCGATCCGTTCCTCTCGCCGGAGCGCGCGCTCGATATCGGCGTCGAGAAGGTCGAGCTGGACGAACTGCTGGCCCGCGCGGACGTCATCACTCTGCACACGCCGCTGACCGACAAGACCCGCAACGTGCTCTCGGCCGAGGCGCTGGCGAAGACGAAGAAGGGCGTGCGCATCGTCAATTGCGCGCGCGGCGGCCTCGTCGACGAGGCGGCGCTGGCGGAAGCGATCAAGAGCGGCCATGTCGCGGGCGCGGCCTTCGACGTGTTCGTCACCGAGCCGGCGACTGAGAACCCGCTGTTCGGCCTGCCTGGCGTGATCTGCACCCCGCATCTGGGCGCCTCCACCTCGGAAGCGCAGGAGAACGTCGCGCTTCAGGTCGCCGAACAGATGAGCGACTATCTGCTGCGCGGGGCGATCTCCAACGCGGTGAACTTCCCCTCGATCACCGCCGAGGAAGCCCCCAAGCTCAAGCCCTTCATCGAGCTGGCGGAAAAGCTGGGCTCCTTCGCCGGCCAGCTCACCGATACCGATATCCAGACCGTACGCATCACCTATGAGGGCGCGGTGTCCGAGCTGAAGATCCGCGCGCTCACCTCGGCGGCGGTGGCCGGGCTGCTGCGTCCGGCGCTGGCCGACATCAATGTCGTGTCCGCGCCCTCCATCGCCAAGGAGCGCGGCATCGTGGTCGAGGAGGTCACCCGCGAGGTGGCCGGCGATTATGAGAGCCTCGTCACCCTGACCGTCGTCACCGAGAAGATGGAGCGCTCCATCTCCGGCACGGTGTTCGCCGATGGGCGCCCGCGCATCGTCGACATCAAGGGCATCAAGGTCGACGCCGAGTTCGCGCCCTCGATGATCTACGTCACCAATGAGGACAAGCCCGGCTTCGTCGGCCGCTTCGCCAGCCTGCTCGGCGATGCCGGTGTCAACATCGCGACCTTCGCGCTCGGCCGCGACCATCAGGGCGGCGACGCCATCGCGCTGGTCGAGGTCGACGGCGCGCTCCCGGCCGAGGTGCTGGCCAAGGTGCAGCAGCTCCCCGCCGTGAAGCAGGCCAAGCCGCTGGCGTTCTGAGCCTCCCTCGCCGTTCCCGCGAAACGAAAACGGCCGGGGCATGCCCCGGCCGTTTTGCGTCGGAGGGCGGCGCGTCCTACGGGAACGCGGCGCGGTGCAGCTTGGCGGCGGCCTTGGACAGTTCGACGATGCGGGCCCAGTCGCCGGTGTTGATCGCGTCATTGGGGCAGACCCAGGAGCCGCCGACCGCGAGGATATTGGTCTGCGACAGATACTTGCCGACATTGTCCGGCCCGATGCCGCCGGTCGGGCAGAAGCGCAGGTCCGGCAGCGGGCCGGCCAGCGACTTGATGAGGTTCGCCCCGCCGACCGCCTCGGCCGGGAACAGCTTGAGCACCGAGAAACCCATGGCGTGCAGCGTCATCGCCTCGGTGGCGGTGGCGCAGCCCGGCAGTACCGGCACCGGCGCCTCGGCGAAGGCTTCGGCCAGCGCCGGCGGGCAGCCGGGCGAGACCAGGAAGCGCGCACCGGCGGCGATCGACTTCTCGATCAGCTCCGGCCGGGTCACGGTGCCGGCGCCGACCACGGCGTCGGGCACCTCGGCGGCGATGGCAGCCATGGCCTCCAGCGCGACCGGGGTGCGCAGCGTCACCTCGATCAGCGGCAGGCCGCCCTCGACCAGCGCACGGGCGAGTTTGATGCCTGCCGCCACGCTCTGAATGGTGACGACCGGCACCACCGGCGCGCGGGCGAGAAGCAGGCTGGGATCAGGCAGCGACATGAACGGACTCCGGTAGGGGATACGGCGCCATCAAAAACGCGCCGGCCCCGTCTGTCGAGAGCCGGAGGGCGATTTATCCCGCAACTGCGAGATAATGTTCCACCGTGGCGTCGGCGGCATTAGCCTGTAACACTTGCCGCGTGCATCACCGCTTCGCTCGAGTCCGTGCCATGTTTGATTACGATCAGCCCTATCCCCGCGACCTCATCGGCTATGGCCGCAACCCGCCGGACCCGAAATGGCCGGGCGGCGCGCGGATCGCGGTGCAGTTCGTGCTGAATTACGAGGAGGGCGGGGAGAACTGCGTTCTTCATGGCGACGCCGCCTCCGAAGCCTTCCTCTCCGAGATCATCGGCGCGCAGCCCTGGCCGGGCCAGCGCCACATGAACATGGAGTCGATCTACGAATACGGCTCGCGCGCCGGCTTCTGGCGGCTGTGGCGCCTGTTCCAGCGGCGCGGCCTGCCGCTCACCGTCTATGGCGTCGCCACCGCGCTGGCCCGCAACCCGGACGTGGTCGCCGCCATGAAGGAAGCCGACTGGGAGATCGCCAGCCACGGCTATAAGTGGATCGACTACCGCAACCATTCCTATGCGGCGGAGAAGGCCGATTTCGACGCCGCGATCGCCCTGCACACCGATGTCGTCGGCGAGCGCCCGCTCGGCTGGTACACCGGGCGCACCTCCGAGCAGTCCCGCCGCATCACCATGGAGGAGGGCGGCTTCCTCTATGATTCGGACACCTATGCCGACGATCTGCCCTATTGGGTGAAGGGGCCGCACGGCCCGCACCTCACCATTCCCTACACGCTCGATTCCAACGACATGCGCTTTGCCGCCGCGCAGGGCTTCAATTCCGGCGACCAGTTCTTCGCCTATCTGCGCGACAGTTTCGACGCGCTCTATGCCGAGGGGGCGGAGGCGCCGAAGATGCTGACCATCGGCCTGCATTGCCGTCTCGTCGGCCGCCCCGGGCGCATTGTCGGGCTGGAGCGTTTCATCGACCACATCGCATCCCATGACCGGGTCTGGGTGCCACGGCGCATCGACATCGCCCGGCACTGGCACGCCCATCACAGGCCGGCATGAGGGCCGGCCGCCCGCATCGGAGACTGCCATGAACCGCGCGCATCGCCTGTCGTTCGCACGGCTGCTGGTGGCGGGGCTCGCGCTCGCCGCCCCGGCCTCCCGCGCCATCGCCGCGACCGATCCGGCCCCGACCCCCGCCGCCGGCTCCATCGTCATTCCGCTGCCGGAAGGGGTGGAGGCGCAGGAGATACGGGCGCGCTACGCCTGCGACGACACGTCGGCGGCGGAGGTGGTCTATATCAATGCCGGCCCGGTCTCCCTGGCCACGCTCACCCGCAAGGGCGAGTTCGTCGTGCTCGCCAATGTGCTGTCCGGCTCCGGCGCGCGCTATGCCGGCGGGGTCTATGTCTGGTGGAGCAAGGGCCGCGAGGCCAGCCTCTACGACCTCACGCGCGGGGAGGATGCCGAGCCGGTCGCCACCTGCACGCAGGAATGACGCCCGGGCATCAGCTTTTTGGGTCCCGGCGGATGATGATATTGGGCAGGTGGCCCTGCAGCACATAGATCAGCAGCGCCGTCGACCAGCCGAACATCATGATGCCGCTGGCCGAGGCGAGGGGGCCGAGCAGGCGGGTCGAGGTCCCCTGCAGAACGTCGCCATAGCCGAGCGTCGTGTAGTTGACGAAGGCCGAGTAGAAGGCGTCCGACGGATTGTCGACCAGTTCCAGCCAGGTGTAGATCAGCGCCCACAGGCCGACCTCCAGCAGATGGGCGGTGAGCAGGACGTAGTTGGTGACCAGCAGGGCGATCACCAGCCGGATTCGCGGCCGGTTCCGCAGCCAGTTGCCGTAAGGATGGATCAGCGCCACGAGCAGCAGGGTGGCCGCGAGATGCACGAGCATGGTCACGACGTTGACCACAAGTCCGATCGTGAGTTGTTCGTTGATCATCATGTCCTCCCGGCACGAATCAGTGGAGCCTGCCATGAGCGATACCGTGCATATCCGACCTCTCGCACCGTCTGAAATCCCGCTCGCGGTGGAATGGGCGGCGGCGGAGGGCTGGAATCCGGGCCTCGCCGACGCCGCGTGCTTCGCCACCGTCGACCCGCACGGCTTCTGGTGCGCGGAGGTGGACGGCGCCCCGGCGGCGGTGATCTCCGTGGTGAACTACGATGCGAGCTTCGCCTTTCTCGGATTCTACATCGTCAAGCCGGAACAGCGCGGGCGCGGCATCGGCTTCCGGTTGTGGCAGGCCGGGCTGGCCCATGCCGGGCCGCGCACCATCGGGCTCGACGGGGTGGTGGCGCAGCAGGCCAATTACGCCAGACAGGGATTTGAACTCGCCTGGCGCAACATCCGCTTTGCCGGGCGGGTGCAGGGCGGGGAGGGCGGTGGCGCCTGCGTCGACCTTGCCGACGTGCCCTTTGCCCGGATCGAGGCGAGCGACGCGCGGGTGTTCCCGGCGGCCCGCCGCGCCTTCCTCGAAAGCTGGATCGGCACACCGGGCCATGTCGGCCGGGCATTGCTGCGCGATGGCGAACTCGCCGGCTGGGGCGTGGTGCGCCCGGCGCGCGAGGGCTGGAAGGTTGCGCCGCTGGTGGCGCGCGACGAGGCGGCGGCGCAGGAGGTGTTTTCCGCCCTGTGCGCGCAGGTTGGCGATGCGCCGGTGAGCCTCGACATCGCCGAGCCGAACCGGGCCGCAGAGGCGCTGGCCCGCCGCGTCGGCCTCTCCCCGTTATTCGAGACCGCGCGCATGTATCGCGGGCCGGCGCCGGTGCTGGCGCTGGACGAGATTTACGGCGTCACGAGCTTCGAGCTGGGCTGAAGCATTTTCGAGCGAAGTGGATGCCGGTTCGCGTCAGGAAAATGCGCAAACTCAAAAATCGAGAGCATGCGCGGTGAAAACCACTTCACCGCACATGCTCTAGACCTTCTCGGGAGCGGCCTTCTTCTTGCCGAAGAAAGTCGCCGTGGCCACCCCGCACAGCACCAGCGCATAGCCGGCCGCGTGGTAGAGATGCGGCGTCTCGCCGAGGAACAGGATGGCGAGCACCGAGCCGAACAGCGGCATCAGGTGGAAGAACGGCGCCGCCCGGTTCGGCCCGATCAGGTCGACGCCGCGATTGAAGAACAGATAGGCCAGCACCGAGGCGAACACCGCGACATAGGCCATGGAGACCAGCGTCAGCAGGTTGAAGCTCAGCGGCGGGCCTGAGAAGCGTTCCCAGATGAAGGCCGGCGTCAGCAGCACCGCGCCCCAGCCGATGGAGAAGGCGAGGAAGCCGAGGCGGCTCAGCGGCGGGCGCCGCCCCAGCAGCGCGGAATAGAGGCCGTAGAGCACCATGGCGCTGAACAGCGCGATGTCGCCGATATTGAAGCCGATCGTGGTCAGCACCGCGAGATCGCCCCGGCAGATGATGATGACCACGCCGACCAGCGACAGGCTGATGCCGATCGCCTGCCCGGCGGAGAGCCGGTCGCCCAGCAGCAGGAACGCCCAGAGCGCGATCAGCAGCGGGCCGGTGGACTGCATCAGCAGCCCGTTCAGCGCCGGCGTGAACTGCAGGCCCCAATAGAAGATGGTGTTGTAGGCCGAGATGCCGGTGAAGGCGATCAGGGTCAGCAGGCCGAAATGGCGGCGGATCAGCGGCCAGTCCTCGCGCAGCGCCTTGTAGGTGAAGGGCAGCAGGATGAGAAAGGCCAGCACCCAGCGGAACCAGGCCAGCGCGACCGGCGGCACCTGACCGGCGACATGTCGTCCCAGCACGATGTTTCCCGCCCAGAACAGCGGCACCAGCGTGAGCAGCACATAGGGCGCATCGAGCAGGCGGCGGAACATGGCGGGCAACCGTGACGCGAGGACGAAAGAGCGGGGGCCACAGGGTCTAGAGCATTTCCCGATCGGAGGGAATCGTCGGATCGAAGAGGGTGGCTCCCGCCATTTCGCTGCGCGCGGGGGCGGGGCGGTGAGCCCGCGCCGCGCAGATGTGGCGCCACATGTTCTTGCCACCCCGGAGCCGATCCCTTAATAGGTGGCAACCCCGGTCGGAATGCTTCGCCGGGGTTTTGTCTGTGTGGACCACGGCCCGGCCGTGCCGTCCGCCGCAATCAGGAGCTTGGCACGTGGCGAACGTGGTCGTCGTCGGTTCCCAGTGGGGCGACGAGGGTAAGGGCAAGATCGTCGATTGGCTCAGCGAGCAGGCGGACGTCGTCGTCCGCTTCCAGGGCGGGCATAATGCCGGCCATACGCTCGTTGTAGGCAACACCACCTACAAGCTGTCGCTGCTGCCGTCCGGTCTGGTACGCGGCGCGCGGCTGTCGGTGATCGGCAATGGCGTGGTGCTGGACCCGTGGGCGCTGGTCGACGAGATCGGCCGCATCCGTGGGCAGGGCGTGGAAGTGACGCCCGATCGCCTGCGCGTGGCCGAGAACGTCACGCTGATCCTGCCGCTGCACCGCGAGCTCGACGCCATCCGCGAGAACGCCGCAGCCTCCGGCACCAAGATCGGCACCACCAAGCGCGGCATCGGTCCGGCTTATGAGGACAAGGTGGGCCGCCGCGCGATCCGCCTGATGGACCTCGCCTATCCCGACACGCTGGACGCCAAGATCGAGCGCCTGCTCGCCCATCACAACCCGCTGCGCCGCGGCCTTGGCATCGAGGAAGTCGATGCACAGGGCCTGCGCGAGGCGCTGCTGGCGATCGCCCCGCAGGTGCTGCCCTTCATGGACCGCACCTGGGCGCTGCTCGACGACGAGCGCCGGCACGGCTCGAAGATCCTGTTCGAGGGTGCGCAGGGCGCGCTGCTCGACGTCGACCACGGCACCTACCCGTTCGTGACCTCGTCCAACACGGTGGCCGCCCAGGCGGCGACCGGCTCGGGCCTCGGGCCGGGCGCGGTGGGTTATGTGCTCGGCATCACCAAGGCCTACACCACCCGCGTCGGCGAGGGCCCGTTCCCGAGCGAGCTGGGTGACGAGATCGGCCGGCGCATCGGCGAGCGCGGCCATGAATTCGGCACCGTGACCGGCCGGCCGCGCCGCTGCGGGTGGTTCGACGCCGTGCTGGTGCGCCAGACCGTGCGCACCTCCGGCATCAACGGCATCGCGCTGACCAAGCTGGACGTGCTCGACGGCTTCACCGAGCTGAAGGTCTGCACCAAGTACCGGCTCGGCGACCGGGAGCTGGATTATTTTCCGGCCGGCCAGGATGCGCAGGCCCATGTCGAGCCGATCTATGAGACCATCGCCGGATGGACCGAATCGACGGCGGGCGCGCGCTCCTGGGCGGACCTGCCGGCCGAGGCGGTGAAATATGTGCGCCGGATCGAGGAACTTATCGGCTGTCCGGTGGCTCTGCTGTCCACGAGCCCGGAACGGGATGATACGATCCTCGTCCAGAATCCCTTTGAATCATGAGCGCTGCCGCCTTCCGGCTCCAGCGCGTGACCGCATAGCGTAATGGCTGATTATTATCCGCTCCTCGCGCGCGCCATTGGCGGGCTCCCGAACAAGGGTCGGGACGCCCGCAACGTGGTTTTTGAACGCGCGCGCAAGGCCCTGCTGGCGCAGCTCCGCAATGCCGACCCGCCGCTGCGCGAGGAAGACATCACGCGCGAGCAGTCCTCGCTGGAGGACGCGATCCGCCGGCTGGAGCTGGATTACGCCGAGCCGCCGGCGGCCGCGCCTGCGATCGAGCCCCCGCCCGCACCCGAGCCGGCCGAGAGCGCCGCTCCGGAACCGGCGCCGGACGAGCCTGCCGACCGCGAGCCCACATTTGACGAGCCTGCCCCGGCCGAAGATGTGGCGCCGGAGCCGGCGGCGTCGCCCGACGTCGAGGCGCCGGTTGCCGCCGGTGATCCCGCACCCCGGCCATCCGAGTCCCGTTTTGGTGCGGCGCGCTATGAAGCGGCGCAGCCGCGCGAGGCCGGGACGTTCGGGCTCGGTCCGCTCGCGGCCCCGGCGTCGCCCGCGCCCCGTGTCGAGCCCGACGAGCTGGAAGGCTATGAGGATCTGGTGGAGGCCGCGGCGCAGCGCCGGGCGTCCAATGGGGACTGGCATGGAGAACCGCCGGCCCAGGGCGCTGATTTCGGCGCGTTGCGGCCGGGCGACACCGACACCGCGCGCGGACCCGCCGAGCGCGGCGGCGAGATCGACGGCCGCCATCCCGACAGTTTTGACGACGAGACGCCCCGGCGCGGGCGTGGCCTGCTGATCGCGATCGCGATTCTGGTGGTGCTCGCCGCGCTCGGTGTGGTGGGCTACCTCAAGAGCGACGCCCTTGTCGCGATGTTCAACGGCGCGTCCGCGCCGCCGGAGCTGCGTGGCGACGAGCCGCCGGTCGCCTCCGCGCCGGCCACGCCTGAAGTGTCGAAATCCACCGATCGTATCGCGCAGGCGCCGACCACCAACGGCCAGCGTGTTGCCCCCGCCCAGCCGGGCGTCCAGACGCTGGGCGTGGCCGAGCGGGCGGTGCTGTTCGAGGAAAGCGCCGGCGGCGGCGACCAGGGCCTCCAGCAATTCGTCGGCTCCGTGGTCTGGAGCACCGATACGTTCAGCCCCGGCGACGGTATGGCGCCCGATATCGGCATCAAGGCCGAGATCACCATTCCCGACCGCGGCATCAAGGCGACGCTGCGGCTGCGGCGCAACCAGGATGCCAGCATCCCGGCCTCGCACATCGTCGAGATCCAGTACGAGCTGCCGCCGAATTTCGACCTCGGCAATGTTCAGAATGTGCCGGGCATCCGCGCCAAGGCGTCCGAGGGCGCGCAGGGCGCGCCGCTGACGGGCCTCGCGGTGCGGGTGGCGCCCGGCTACTTCCTGATCGGGCTTTCCGCGCTCGATATCGAGCGCCAGCGCAATCTCGGCCTGCTGATCACGCGCAACTGGATCGACCTGCCGATGGTGTTCGAGAATGGCCGCCGCGCCATTCTGGTGCTGGAAAAGGGCGTGCCGGGCGATCAGGCCTTCCGCCAGACCTTCAGCGCCTGGGGCCTGCCGCTGCCGCCGCAGGAAGCCCCGCAGGGCGCGCCCGCGCAATAGCTCCGGCCGCCCTCATCGGCCTAAAGCCTGTTATCGTAGGGCATCGCGCGCCGCCGCCGGCGTGCGCGAGCGGCTTGCCGTGTCTTCCGCATTCACACGGTAGGTTCCGCCGCGGACGGCCGGGGCCATGCGTTCCGTGCATGCTTGGTTTCTGGCATTAGGTATACCAGATACGCGAGCCTCGGGTGTACGCTGCACCGCAGCACAGCCCCCGAGACCGGAGAACGCCGCATGTTCGCGCAGGTCATGCCCATATTGTCGTTGCTCATCCTCTGCCACGCCTGGATGACCATCGAGGTCGCGCATCTGCTTGAAGTGGATGGCGAGCACGCCCTCGCGCCGGAATGCTATCCGGTGTGAGCCGGCAGGCCCGTCGTCGCGCTACCTCCCGGCCGTCGCGCCGCCACCCGTCCATTCCCGCATGAAAAAACCCCGCGCCGTGACAGCGCGGGGTTTCTCTAACAGGCGTCGGTGACGGCGGAGCCTCAGGCGGCGGCGCGCTTGTTGAGCACTTCCACCAGGGTCTTGCCGAGGCGCGCCGGCGAGGGCGAAACCACGACCCCGGCTTCTTCCATCGCCGCGATCTTGTCTTCCGCGCCGCCCTTGCCGCCGGAAATGATGGCGCCGGCATGGCCCATGCGGCGGCCGGGAGGGGCGGTGCGGCCGGCGATGAAGCCCACCATCGGCTTCTTGCGCCCGCGCTTGGCTTCGTCCTTGAGGAACTGGGCCGCGTCCTCTTCCGCCGAGCCGCCGATCTCGCCGATCATCACGATCGACTCGGTGGCGTCGTCGGCCAGGAACATTTCCAGCACGTCGATGAACTCGGTGCCCTTGACCGGATCGCCGCCGATGCCGACCGCGGTGGTCTGGCCGAGGCCTTCCTGCGAGGTCTGGAACACGGCTTCATAGGTCAGCGTGCCGGAGCGCGAGACCACGCCGACCGAGCCCTTCTTGAAGATGTTGGCCGGCATGATGCCGATCTTGGATTCGCCGGCGGTGACGATGCCGGGGCAGTTCGGGCCGACGAGGCGCGACTTCGAACCGTCCAGCGCGCGACGCACCTTCACCATGTCGAGCACTGGAATGCCCTCGGTGATGCAGACGATGAGCGGGATTTCCGCCGCGATCGCCTCGCAGATGGCATCGGCCGCGCCCGGAGGCGGCACATAGATCACCGAGGCGTCGGCCCCGGTCTTCTCCATCGCCTCGGCCACGGTGTCGAACACCGGCAGGCCGAGATGGGTGGAGCCGCCCTTGCCGGGCGAGGTGCCGCCGACGACCTTGGAGCCGTAGGCGAGGGCCTGCTCGGAATGGAACGTGCCGTTCTTTCCGGTGAAGCCCTGGGTGATGATCTTGGTTTCTTTGGTGATGAGCACAGACATCAGGCGGCTCCCTGCACGGCCTTGACGATCTTCTGGGCGGCGTCGTCGAGATCATCCGCCGGGATGACATTCAGACCGCTGTCGCGGATGATCTGTTTGCCTTCCTCGACATTTGTTCCCTCGAGGCGCACCACCAGCGGAACCTCGAGCCCGACCGCCTTCACCGCGGCGATGACGCCGCGCGCGATGACGTCGCACTTCATGATGCCGCCGAAGATGTTGACGAGGATGCCCTTCACGTTCGGATCGGAGGTGATGATCTTGAACGCGGCGGTCACCTTCTCTTCCGTGGCGCCGCCGCCGACGTCGAGGAAGTTGGCGGGCGATTCCCCATAGAGCTTGATGATGTCGAGCGTGGCCATGGCCAGGCCCGCGCCGTTGACCATGCAGCCGATCGTGCCGTCCAGCGCGATATAGGCGAGGTCATACTTGGAGGCCTCGATTTCCTTGGCGTCCTCCTCGGTCTCGTCGCGCAGCGACATCACGTCGGCGTGGCGATAGAGCGAGTTGGAATCGAAGGAGATCTTGGCGTCGAGGCACTTCAGCTCGCCGCCCTTGGTGACGACCAGCGGGTTGATCTCGAGCATCGCCATGTCCTTGGCGACGAAGGCCTTGTAGAGCTTCTCGACCAGCGCACCCGCCTGCTTGGCGAGGTCGCCGGAGAGGTTGAGCGCCTTGGCGACGGTGCGGCCATGATGCGGCATCACGCCGGTGGCCGGATCGACGGCGAAGGTGTGGATCTTCTCGGGGGTCGAATGCGCGACTTCCTCGATGTCCATGCCGCCTTCGGTCGAGACCACGAAGGCCACCCGCGAGGTCTCGCGGTCGACGAGGGCGGAGAGGTAGAACTCCTTGTCGATGTCGGAGCCTTCCTCGATATAGACCCGGTTGACCTGCTTGCCGGCGGGGCCGGTCTGGATCGTCACCAGGGTCTTGCCGAGAATCTGCTTGGCGTTCGCGGCGGCCTCGGCAGCGGACTTGACGACGCGCACGCCGCCCTTCTCGCCGGCATCGGCTTCCTTGAACTTGCCCTTGCCACGCCCGCCGGCATGGATCTGGCTCTTCACCACCCATACCGGGCCGGCGACCTTCGCGGCCGCGGCGTCAGCCTCGGCGGCATCCAGAATCGCGACGCCGTTCGGCACCGGGACCCCGAATTCGCGGAGCACTCCCTTGGCCTGATACTCATGGATATTCATTAATCCCGCTCCTCCACAACCGGACGGCCGGAAGCAGACATGCGGCAACCCGCACGCCCCTCCCGTCGATTGGCGTATCCTATTCCCCTATAGGCGCAACAGTGCCGAGACGCTACTGCACAAAAGTGTTGCTCAGCGTCCCGATGCCTTCGATCACGATGTCGACCGAATTGGACGGGTCCTTCATCGTGCCGACGCCGATCGAGGTGCCGCAGCAGATCACGTCGCCGGGGTTCAGCGTCATGTCGTGCGAGATACGGCTGACCAGCTGGCGCGCCGAGAACACCATGTCGCTGATCGGGTAGCGCTGGCGCTCCGCGCCGTTCAGCACGGTGCGCACGACCAGGCTGGCCGGATCGATGCCGGTGACGATCGCCGGGCCGAAGGGGCCGAAGCTGTCGAAGCTCTTGGCGCGCACCCACTGGGCGAAGGTGGCGTCCTTGTTGATGATGTCGGCGGCCGTGATGTCGTTGACGCAGGTATAGCCGAAGATGAAGCCGTCGGCCTCTTCCTCGGAAACCGCGGTCGCCGTCTTGCCGATGACGATGCCGAGTTCGCCCTCATAGACGACCTTGCCGTCATAGGAGGCGGGGCGGGGCACCGTGGCGCCCGGCGTGGTGATGCAGGACGGCGCTTTCAGCAGATAGAGCGGATCCGCCGGGACCGGCGAATTCAGCTTGGCCGCCAATGCGTGGAAATTGTTCCACAGCGCGATCATCTTGCTCGGCTCGCAGGGCGCCAGCAGTTCGACCTCGGCGAGCGCAATGCGCTCGCCGGTCGACTGGTTGGCGCCGAACATGTCGCCGCTGTGAACCGTGATGGTGTCGCTCTCGAGCGTGCCGAAGCCGGCCGCGCCCGCGTGCTGGTAACGAACCCAATGTGTCATTGTGATGCTTGATCTCGAACGCGCAGGTTCAGTTGTAGCAGCCGGCGATCTGGGCACGCTGGCGAACCAGGGCCAGAACGGTGTCGATGGTCGGGGTCGAGATGCCGGCAAGGCGCCCCATCTCCTGAACCACGGTCACCAGCGGATCGATCTCCATCGGGCGCGAGCGCTCGAGGTCCTGCAGCATCGAGGTCTTGTGGGCCCCGACCGCGCCGGCGCCATCGATGCGGCGCTCCACGCCCACGCGGAAATTGACGCCGGACTGGACGGCGATTTCCTGGGCTTCGAGCATCATCGACTTGGCCACGGCGCGGGTGCCGGGGTCGGAGGCGATGGTGTCGAGCGTGGCATGGGTGAGCGCGCTGATCGGGTTGAAGCACAAATTGCCCCACAGCTTCAGCCACAGCTCGTCGCGGATGTTCGGCATCACCGGCGCGCGCATGCCGCCGGCGGCGAACGCCTCGGACAGCTTGGTGGCGCGCTCGGTGATCTCGCCCGAGGGCTCGCCGAGCGGGAACTTGTCGCCATAGACGTGCTGGATGACACCCGGCGCGACCACTTCGGTCGCGGGATAGACGATGCAGCCGATGGCGCGCTCGGGGCGCAGGCCATGCCACTGCTTGCCGCCCGGATCGACGCTTTCCAGCGTCTTGTTCTCCAGATGATCGCCGTGCTTGTAGTAATACCAGTAGGGAACACCGTTCACCGCGGTCACGACGGCGGTGTCGTTGCCCAGCAGGGGCTGCATGGCGTCGACGACGCTCGGCACCGAATGGGCCTTCAGCGCGACGATGACATAATCCTGCGGACCAAGATCGGCCGGATTGTCCGAACAGGGAATGTGCTCGACGCGCTCTTCGCCGTCGATGAGAAGCTTGAGGCCATTGGCCTTCATGGCTTCGAGATGCGCGCCGCGAGCGACCAGGCTCACATCGACACCAGCCCGCTTGAGCTGAACGCCGACATAACCGCCGATGGCGCCGGCACCATAGATGCAGACCTTCATTTGGCTCCCTCCTGTGTTCCGGGACCGGCTGTGTCGTGCCCCGGACTCTTGTTTGGTATTTTGTATGCCATGAAAGGGGAGATTGGTCCCTCAGTCAAGAGCAATCGTGCAGCCGTGATAATACGTCGCGCATGTGGGGCCGGCTTCGCGGGTGGAGCGGAGCGTGTTTGCGACGCGTGATGAAGTTATGTCGACATATGGCATGTTGTCCACGGTGTGGAACGAAGAACAATTGTCTCCTCGCGCGCACAAAAAACTGCCCCGGCAGTGGGTTTCACTACCGGGGCAGCAATGCTTACTTTTATCTCGGGTCGACTCCCGTCAGGCCTCAGCGGCACCAGCGGGAAAAACTGAATTCATTATTCAGTTGCGCTCACGCGCCGATCCGGCCTCACGCGTCGGGGGCGACGGTGTGGTTGGCCATGATCTCCAGCGCCTTCACCAGCGCCGA
>NZ_JAKVIL010000012.1 GCF_022601675.1 Ancylobacter gelatini
GATCGAGAAAGGGCACCTCGTTGAAGAGCATGGTCAGATTGGCGGCGAAACGGGGCATGGACCGCTCCTGAAATGTGTGACGGACAAGGCGGAAAGCCGGGGCGGCGCGACATGGCGCCGTCGCCGGCAGGTCGGGCGTGGAACGACGACGAGTGTGGACCACCTGTCCGTCGTTCGCATGAAACGGCCGCGGAACCAAGCGCGCGCCGATCCGATCCACCTATGACGGCGGAGCGGACGGCGCGCGAGCGGCAGAGCGTCAGGCCGGTTCCTTGGCGGTGTCCAGCGGCAGGTCGAGCACTTCCTCGAACTCGTTCACGGCGTCGATCTCGACACCCATGGCGATGTTGGTGACGCGCTCGAGAATGAACTCCATCACCACCGGCACCTGGTGCTCGGCCATCAGGGCCTTGGCCTTGACGAAGGCGTCCTTGAACTCGTTGGGCGAGGAAACGCGCACCGCCTTGCAGCCGAGGCCTTCCGCGACCGCGACGTGATCGACGCCATAGCCGGCATTTTCCTCGGCATTGATGTTGTCGAAGGCGAGCGAGACCTCGAAGTCCATGTTGAAGCCGCGCTGGGCCTGACGGATCAGGCCGAGATAGGAGTTGTTCACGACGACATGGATGTAGGGCAGCTTGTGCTGGGCGCCGACCGCGAGTTCCTCGATGAGGAACTGGAAGTCGTAATCGCCCGAGAGCGCCACGATCTCGGCATCCGGGTCGGCCGCGCGCACGCCGAGCGCCGCCGGGAGCGTCCAGCCGAGCGGGCCGGCCTGGCCGCAATTGATCCAGTTGCGCGGCTTGTAGACGTGCAGCATCTGCGCGCCGGCGATCTGGCTGAGGCCGATGGTCGAGACATAGCGGGTGTCGCGGCCGAACGCCTCGTTCATCTCTTCATAGACGCGCTGCGGCTTCAGCGGCACGTTGTCGAAATGCGTCTTGCGCAGCATGGTCTTCTTGCGGTCGAGGCATTCCTTGGCCCAGGCCGAGCGGTCCTTGAGCTTGCCGCTCGCCTTGTAGTCCTTGGCGACCTCGATGAAGAGCTCCAGCGCCGCCTTGGCATCGGAGACGATGCCGAGATCGGGGCCGAACACGCGGCCGATCTGGGTCGGCTCGATGTCGACATGGATGAACTTGCGGCCCTTGGTGTAGACCTCGACCGAGCCGGTGTGGCGGTTCGCCCAGCGATTGCCGATGCCGAACACGAAGTCCGAGGCCAGCATGTTGGCATTGCCGTAGCGGTGCGAGGTCTGCAGGCCGCACATGCCGGCCATCAGGTCGTGATCGTCGGGGATGGTGCCCCAGCCCATCAGGGTCGGGATCACCGGCACGCCAGTCAGCTCGGCGAACTCGACCAGCAGGTCGGAGGCGTCCGCATTGATGATGCCGCCGCCGGAAACGATCAGCGGCTTTTCCGCCTCGTTCAGCATGGCGATGGCCTTCTCGGCCTGCTTGCGCGTGAGCTTGGGCTTGTAGACCTCGAGCGGGGCGTAAGTGTCCTCGTCGAACTCGATCTCGGCGAGCTGGACATCGATCGGCAGGTCGATCAGCACCGGGCCGGGACGGCCGGAGCGCATGATGTGGAACGCCTGCTGGAACACCATCGGCACCAGCGCCGGCTCGCGGACCATCACGGCCCATTTGGCGACCGGCTTGGCGATGGATTCGATGTCCACCGCCTGGAAGTCTTCCTTGTAGAGGCGCGCGCGCGGCGCCTGGCCGGTGATGCACAGGATCGGGATCGAATCCGCGGCGGCCGAGTACAGGCCGGTGATCATGTCGGTGCCGGCGGGGCCGGACGTGCCGATGCACACGCCGATATTGCCGGCCTTGGCGCGGGTGTAGCCTTCGGCCATGTGCGAGGCGGCCTCGACATGGCGGGCGAGCACGTGGCGCGTCTTGCCATAGGCGCGCATCGCGGAATAGAGCGGATTGATCGCGGCACCCGGCACGCCGAAAGCGGTGGTGACGCCTTCCTTTTCGAGCACTCGGATCGCCGCGTCGACGGCACGCATCTTGGCCATTGCATTCCTCCTGACGCCTGTTGCCGGAGGCGGTGTCGCGCTTCCCCCGAGGCCGAGGCGGCGAGGGCGGGAAGGCGGCCCGAACATCCGACAGTGCGGCGTGTTGATCTTCTCCCGGTTCCGGTGCCTGCGCCCGTTATTCGGAATTCCGTTGTGCGGTGCAGTGCGTTCATTCCCGCTGTGCGGGATGAATTTCCGAAATCGCGGCAAACATGCCACGACCGACCCTTTTCCGCAATACGGGATGTATTTCTGATTTGCGAAAAAAAGCCGGATGCGTCTTTATGCTGAGAAGCGCCGGGAGACGGGGGATGCCATAACCGTCCGGGGGGCGAATTCGGTTGGGCGAGAGGTGCCACGCGCATGCAGGATGCCGTCACGACGACCCGCCGCCGCGGCCGTCCCTCCGCTTCGGGGGGCGCGGAAGGTGGCGGAGAGGTGCAGTCGCTCGATCGCGCCATCGCGCTGCTCGAAGTGCTGGCGCTTTCCGACGGCATGACCCTGAGCGAGGTCGCGCGCCGCGCCGAATTGCCGACTTCCACCGTGCATCGCCTGCTCACCACGCTGGAGCGGCGCGGGCTGGTGGGGCATGAGGCGGAGACCGGGCACTGGATGGTCGGGCTCGGCCTGTTCCGCATCGGCTCGGCTTACTTGCGCATCCGCAAGCTGCCCGAGATCGCCCGCGCGCTGATCCGCGAGCTGTCGCACGGCGTCAACGAGACGGTGAACCTGTCGCTGATCGACGGGCCGCATCTGATCTGCGTGGCGCAGGTGGAGAGCCATGCGGCGGTGCGCGCGTTCTTCCGCATCGGCGGCGACCTGCCGATCCATGCCTCGGGTGGCGGCAAGGCTATCCTCGCGGCGATGAGTGTGGAAGCGCGCCGCGCCTGGCTCGGCGACGACCAGCTCAAGCGTTTCACCGAGCACACCCATGTCAGCCGCCGCGCGCTTCAGGTCGACCTCGCCTCGATTTCCGAGCGCGGCTTTTCGATCGACGACGAGGAGCACACGCCGGGCATGCGCTGCGTGGCCGCTGCGGTGCTCGACGAATGGCGCGAGCCGGTCGGCGCGCTGTCGATTTCCGCCCCCGTGGTCCGCATGCCGCCCGAGCGCATCGCCGATCTCGGCATCCGCGTGCGCGAGGCCGCACAGCGGCTGACGACGCGTTATTCGGGGCTGTGAGGGGCGCGTCCCCCGTCTTTCCTTGATGTGGAGATAAACGGCGCAGCGCCGCGTCGGCGCGCGACCGTGCCTGTCGGTGCGCGCCATGCCCGGCTTGGTGCCTCCGGGCGACGCCGCGTCAGCTTCGGGGCTATCCGGCGTCGCGGCAATTCGTGATCGGCGGCGCCGTGGACATCAAGCACGAACGCGACCGCGCGGAGTTCTCGGTACACGGACCGGGGCGGTGTCGCTCTGGCGCCGGGGTTTCCAGGCGATACCGTCGCGCCATCAGCCTTGAAAGCAGCACGCCCGAACAAAAAAATGCCGGCGCTCGAAAAAGCGCCGGCATCAGTCGCCTAGGAGGAACCGAACGTGCCGGAGACTGCCCGGGCCGGGTCTTGCGATCCGGTTGGAGACAGGCCCCGAAGCGTCCTGCTCCGGGAGGCTCGGGGGCCATGCGGCGGGCCGGGCGATTGCCGCGGCTGGGGCCGGATGGCCGATCCTTTCCGCGTCGGGCGCGGAAGAGCGGGCGACGCGCGAGGCGCCGCCCGGAAGGTCTGGCTCAGACCGCCTTGGCGTCGTGCAGGGCCGAGATTTCTTCCTGCGAGTAGCCGAGATCGGCGAGCACTTCGTTGGTGTGCTGGCCAAGCAGCGGCGAGGCGGTCACGTTGACCTCGACGTCCGAGAACTTGATCGGCGAGCCGACGGTCAGGTACTTGCCGAGCTTG
This sequence comes from Ancylobacter gelatini, assembly GCF_022601675.1. Lineage (GTDB taxonomy): Bacteria > Pseudomonadota > Alphaproteobacteria > Rhizobiales > Xanthobacteraceae > Ancylobacter > Ancylobacter gelatini. Next base: position 3,916 of record NZ_JAKVIL010000012.1, read on the forward strand.
GGATGATCGACCTCGACCACGGTGCCGCTGGCGCGCAGCGACGGGTCATTGGCGATTTCCTTCATCGACAGCACCGGCGCGCAGGGGATGTCGAACTTGCGCAGGATGTCGATGGCCTCGAACTTGGTCTTGTCGGCCAGCCAGCTCTCGATGAAAGCGAAGATGTCGAAGATCTTGTCCTGGCGGGCTTCGGCGGTGTTGTAGGCCGGATCGTCGATCCACTCCGGCTTGCCGAGAGCCTTACAGATCGGCGCCCAGGCATGGCCCTGAATGGTGAAGTAGATGTAGGCGTTCGGGTCGGTTTCCCAGCCCTTGCACTTCAGCACCCAGCCCGGCTGACCGCCGCCGCCGGCATTGCCGCCGCGCGGAACCACGTCCGAGAACTCGCCGTGCGGGTACTGGGGATACTCTTCGAGATAGCCCAGCGCATCGAGGCGCTGCTGGTCGCGCAGCTTCACGCGGCACAGGTTCAGCACCGAATCCTGCATCGACACGGCGACCTTCTGGCCCTTGCCGGTCTTCACCTTCTGGTGGAGCGCGGTGAGGATGCCGATGGCGAGGTGCATGCCGGTATTGGAATCGCCGAGCGCGGCGGCCGAAACCGTCGGCGGGCCGTCCCAGAAGCCGGTGGTGGAGGCGGCGCCGCCGGCGCACTGCGCGACGTTCTCGTAGACCTTCAGGTCCTCATAGGCATGGCCTTCCGAGAAGCCCTTCACCGAGGCGAGGATCATGCCCGGGTTGAGTTCCTGGATGTGCGCCCAGGTGAAGCCCATGCGATCGAGAGCGCCGGGGCCGAAATTCTCGACCATCACGTCCGACTCTTTGATCAGCTTGGTGAGGACTTCCTTGCCCTGGGGGGTCTTGGTGTCCAGCGTCAGCGAACGCTTGTTCGAGTTCAGCATGGTGAAATAGAGCGCGTCGGCGTCCTTGACGTGGCGCAGCTGCGAACGGGTGACGTCGCCCGCGCCGGGACGCTCGACCTTGATCACGTCGGCGCCGAACCAGGCCAGGAGCTGCGTGCAGGCGGGACCCGCCTGAACGTGCGTGAAGTCGATGATCTTAATACCTTCGAGCGGCTTAGTCATCTTGGTCGAATTCCTTTCAAGCGCTCGACTTGTTCACAATACGCTGGCTCTCCCAGCCGTACCGACAAGTCGAAACTTCACCCCGAACGGGTGAAAACTCCACTTCTCCCTACGCCATTCCCACGCACAGGCGGAAATGCCGGCCCGGGCGATGCATGGACCGGAAGCCTTCTCGGCTTCCGGCGCCCGCCTCGGATACATGTCCCGCAACCGCGTCCGCACGACGCCGGCCGCGAGCCATTCCTGTGCGGGCGGCGACGCACGGGGCGCCGCCACCCGGAACTCTCATTCGGCGGCGAGCGCCACCGGCGTGCCGACCGCGCCGGACGCCTTGACCTTGGCGATCTCGTCGCTGCTGAGGCCGAGCACGGAGGCGAGGATTTCCTCGGTGTGCTCGCCGAGCAGCGGCGAGCGCTCGACCGACACGTCATTGTCCGACAGCTTGATCGGGTTGCCGACGGTCAGGTAGGCGCCGCGGGTCGGGTGCTCGACCTCCACCAGCGTGCCGGTCTCGTAGAGCGAACGCTCCTCGGCGATCTCCTTCATGGAGAGCACCGGCCCGCACGGGATGTCGTACTCGTTGAGGATGTCCATCGCCTCGAACTTGGTGTGGGCCATGGTCCACGCCTCGATGCGATGGAAGATCTCGTTGAGATGCGGCAGGCGACCGGCCGGGGTCGCGTAGTCGGGATGGGTCTTCCAGTCCGGCTCGCCGATCACGTCGCAGATCTTCGCCCAGACCGGGGCCTGGGTGATGAAGTAGATATAGGCGTTGGGATCGTGCTCCCAGCCCTTGCACTTCAGGATGCGGCCGGGCTGGCCGCCGCCGGAATCGTTGCCGGCGCGGGGAACCGCGTCGCCGAACGGGTGGCCTTCGCCGAACTGGCTGTATTCGCGCAGCGGGCCGCGCTCCAGGCGCTGCTGGTCGCGCATCTTCACGCGGCACAGATTCAGCACCGCGTCCTGCATGGCGCACAGCACCTTCTGGCCGCGGCCGGTCAGCGTGCGCTGGTACAGCGCGGTGACGATGCCGAGCGCGAGGTGCAGGCCGGTGCCGGAATCGCCGATCTGGGCGGCGGTGACCAGCGGCAGGCCGTCGCGGAAGCCGGTGGTCGAGGCCGAGCCGCCGGTGCACTGGGCGACGTTCTCATAGACCTTGCAGTCCTCGAAGGGACCGGGGCCGAAGCCCTTGACCGAGGCAAGGATGATGCGCGGGTTGATCTCCTGGATGCGCTCCCAGGTGAAGCCCATGCGATCGAGGGCGCCCGGCGCGAAATTCTCGACCATCACGTCGCACATCTTGACCAGATCCTCGAGCACCTTCTTGCCCTCGGGGTTCTTGGTGTCGAGCGTGATGGAACGCTTGTTGGAGTTCAACATCGTGAAATAAAGACTGTCCGCGTTCGGGACGTCGCGCAGCTGGCCGCGCGTGACGTCGCCTTCGCCCGGACGTTCCACCTTGATCACGTCGGCGCCGAACCAAGCCAGAAGCTGGGTGCAGGACGGGCCAGACTGAACATGGGTGAAATCGAGGACGCGAACGCCGTCGAGTGCCTTGCCCATGGGGTTCCTCTCGAGAATGGTTAGCTCGGCTTTGTTTTTATTGCCGATTGCTGGTGTGACTTCGGAGATCACGGACGGGACGCACGTTTCCCGGCCGCTTCGGGCCCCGCCGGGCCGGGCTGTCGTCCGGCGGAAGGCGGGGTCCTGGCTGGTGACCCGAGGGGGCCGGCCGGGGCGGATGAGCGCCGGCCGGTACCTGCCTCAGGCAGGCATCACTTCTTCTTGCCGACCACGCTCTGCGGGTTGAGGCTGCCGATATTGCCGCTCTCGGAGCCGGCGGCCGGATCGATCGCCGCGTTGATGAGGGTCGGCTTGCCGCTGTCCATCGAGGCTTCGACGGCGCTGCGCAGTTCGTCCGGGGTGGTGACGTGGTAGCCGACGCCCCCGAAGGCTTCCATCATCTTGTCGTAGCGCGAGTCCGGCACGAACACGGTGGTCGCGGGATCGCGGCCGGTCGGGTCGACGTCGACGCCGCGGTAGATGCCGTTATTGTTGAAGACCACCACGGTGACCGGCAGGTTGTAGCGGCAGATCGTCTCCACCTCCATGCCGGAGAAGCCGAAGGCCGAGTCGCCCTCGACCGCCAGGACCGGCTGGCCGGTCTCGACCGCCGCGCCGACCGCGAAGCCCATGCCGATGCCCATCACGCCCCAGGTGCCGACGTCCAGGCGCTTGCGCGGCTTGTACATGTCGATGATGCCGCGGGCGAGGTCGAGCGTGTTGGCGCCTTCATTGACCAGGATCGCGTCGGGGCGGGCCGCCATCACGTCCTTGAGAACGCCGAGCGCCGAGTGGAAGTCCATCGGGGAGGAGTTCTTCTTCAGGCGGGGCGCCATCTTGGCGATGTTGGCTTCCTTGCGGGTCTTCAGCGTGCCGACCCAGTCGGCCGGAGCCGCCGGCCAGGAGCTGTCGATACCGGCGTTCAGCGCGGCGATGACCGAGCCGATGTCGCCGACCAGCGGAGCGACGATCTCGACGTTCGAGTCCATTTCCTTGGGCTCGATGTCGATCTGGATGAACTTCTTGGAACCGGGCTCGCCCCAGGTCTTGCCCTTGCCGTGCGACAGCAGCCAGTTCAGGCGGGCGCCGACCAGGACCACGACGTCGGAGTCCTTGAGGGCCACCGAGCGGGCGGCGCCGGCGGACTGCTCATGGGTGTCGGGCAGCAGGCCCTTGGCCATGGACATCGGCAGGAACGGGATGCCGGTCTTCTCGACGAATTCGCGGATTTCCTCGTCGGCCTGCGCGTAGGCCGCGCCCTTGCCGAGGATGATCAGCGGCTTCTTGGCGGACTTCAGCACGTCCAGCGCGCGCTTCACGGCGGCGGGGGCGGGGAGCTGGGCCGGGGCGGCGTCGATGACCTTGACCAGCGACTTCTCGCCTTCGGCCGCATCCATCACCTGCGAGAACAGCTTGGCCGGCAGGTCGAGATAGACGCCGCCGGGACGGCCCGAGACCGCCGCGCGGATCGCGCGGGCCACGCCGATGCCGATATCGGCGGCGTGCAGCACGCGGAACGCCGCCTTGCACAGCGGCTTGGCGATGGCGAGCTGGTCCATCTCCTCATAGTCGCCCTGCTGGAGGTCGACGATCTCGCGCTCGGAGGAGCCGGAGATGAGGATCATGGGGAAGCAGTTGGTGGTGGCGTTCGCCAGCGCGGTCAGGCCGTTGAGGAAGCCGGGCGCGGAAACGGTCAGGCAGATGCCGGGCTTCTTGGTGAGGAAGCCGGCGATCGCGGCGGCGTTGCCGGCGTTCTGCTCATGGCGGAACGAGATCACCCGGATGCCTTCGGCCTGCGCCATGCGGCCGAGATCGGTGATCGGAATGCCGGGCACGCCGTAAATGGTATCGATGCCGTTGAGTTTGAGCGCATCGATGACGAGGTGAAAGCCGTCGGTGAGCTCCTGCTCTTCTGCGCCGGCGTTGACGTCGATGACTTGTGCGACTGCGGACATCCCGTATTCCCTCCCAATGCAATCCGGCGGGTTTTTGCCGCCCTAATCTAAATCTACATGGCTCTCGACGTGCCGGGCCAGCCGGAGCGTGTGGTCCCGGACCAGCCTTTCGGCACGGTCCGCGTCCCGTGCCTCGAGAGCGAGGATGATCTCCTGATGGTCGGCCGCCGAACGCTGCGCCCGGTCCATTTCGAAGATCGTGCGATGGCGGATGGCCCGAACATGGAAGAACAGGTTGTCCGTCATCGCGGCGAGCAGAGAGGAGCCGCTCAGCCGGATCAAGCCCTGGTGGAAGGCGATATTCGCGGAGGAATAGTCGTCGTTCCGTTCACGCTCGATCCGAGAAGTATCGAACTCCTTGTAGTAGGCCCTTAATTCGGCGATCGCCTCGTCGCTGGCACGCAGCGTGGCAAGACGGGCCGCCATACTTTCCAGTGCCGCCCAGGCCTCGATCATTTCGATGATCTCGGCCTTGGTGCGGCGAACCACCAAAATTCCCCGCCGGGGCACGGCGCGGAGCAGGCCTTCCTGCTCCAGCATCGCGACCGCCTCGCGGACGGGCGTCCGGCTTGCGCCCAGACGCTCCGAAATATCCCGCTCGTCGAGCAGCACCGGCTCGTTGGAGCCGTAGATGTTCATGTTGGTGATAGCTTCCTTGAGGGCGGCGTAGGCCTTGCTCTTGAAGCTCTCCTTGGCCGGCAGGCGCTCGATGGACAAGCCATGGTCGCCGCTCTGCCAACGCTTATTCAGAACTGCCTTGCTGCTCACACGAATGTCCTCGGAGGACATACCCGCAGGAGTCCTCTGAATTTGGCATACCAAATACCAACATGTCAATCGGATATCCCCATAGCCGGGGATGGCGGCGCTCCTTTTTCCCTAGCGTAACGAGCGGCGGCCCGACCTTTCTGTGAAGGCCTTTTGGCGTGGCTACCATCGTTGCGTATGCAATATACCACGACATTTTCCGCGTGGCGAGGGCGCGCGAACAGTTTGATGTCCGCGAGAGCAGAAAGTTCTCGATCCGCTGGCGCGCTACGCGCTCAAATGGCGCGGGCGCTGGCTCAGGACGGGAATTTCCCGTGCTTTTCCACATGGGCGGCGAGGCCCAGAGTGTGCTCGCGCACCAGCCGTTCCGCGAGGTCGGCATCGCGGGCCACCAGTGCGGTGATGATGGCGCGGTGCTCCTGCAGCGAGCGCTCCGAGCGATTCTCCTGGCGCACCGACACCGCGCGGATGCCGCGGATGTGGATGAACAGGTTCTCGGTCATCTCGCCGATCATCGCGCAGCCCGAGAGCCGGATGACGGTCTGGTGGAACCGGATATTGGCGTCGGAATATTCGTTCATATGCTCGGAGGGTGCCCCGCCCTCGAAGTCATGGAACATGTCGCGCAGGCTGGCGAGGTCGCGCTCGCTCGCGCGGGTGGCGGCAAGGCGGGCGGCCATGCTCTCCAGCGCGGCCCACACGGTGATCATCTCGATGATCTCGCGCTTCGACTTGCGGACCACGAAGATTCCGCGCCGGGGAACGGAGCGCACGAAGCCTTCCTGCTCCAGCACGGTGAGCGCTTCCCGGATCGGGGTGCGGCTCACGCCGAGGTCGGCGGAGAGCTGCCGTTCGTCCAGACGGATCTCGTTGTCCTGGCCATACATGTCCATCTCGGTGATGGCTTTCTTGATGGCGTCGTAGGCCAGCGTCCGCAGGCTGGTATTGGCGGCGAGAGGGGCGATGTTGAGGCGGGTCTGGGTATCGGCGGCTTCCACGGGCGGCGTCCTCGTCGGTCAGGTGTCTTATTGTTGTTTTGTCTTGTTTTTTCTGTTCCGGCGCGACGGCCGCGAGCCCTTGCCGGTGGGCGCGGGCGGCGGCACGGCACGCCTGATTCTCGAATGCGGCATTCCAGATGCCAAGCATTATCTATCGCGCCCCGAATGTCCATTGCGGGCGCTTTTTCGGCCAAACCTCACGCAACGTAAGAAGTGCCAAAGTATTACGTATGGGAATATGACCCTGCGTAAATACCGTGCTGTGAAAATTTCGCAAGGCTGGTATTCATAATATTGCATTCTCGGAAAAATGCCTTATGCGTTGGGTAATGGCTCCCTCGGTATCTTGCGGAAGCAGGGTGACCGTTAGCGTATTCAACAAAAATAATAGAGCTATTGCGAGCAATTACGTTGGGAAACGTTCGAGGAAACAATGGAAACTACCGCAGCGGCATCTCTGAATAAGACTCGTTGGCTCCAGCTTGCGTTTGGCGTGATCTGCATGTGCATGATCGCGAACATGCAGTACGGCTGGACGTTCTTCGTCGGCCCGATGCAGGAACGCCATGGCTGGGATCGCGCGGCGATCCAGGTCGCGTTCTCGATCTTCATCGTCACCGAGACCTGGCTGGTGCCGGTCGAGGGCTGGTTCGTGGACAAGTACGGCCCGCGCATCGTCGTGCTGTTCGGCGGCCTGATGTGCGGCCTGGCCTGGGTGATGAACTCCTATGCCACCACCCTCACCGTGCTCTACATCGCTGCGGCGGTCGGCGGCATCGGCGCCGGCGCGGTGTACGGCACCTGCGTGGGTAACTCGCTCAAGTGGTTCCCGGACAAGCGCGGCCTGGCGGCCGGCATCACCGCGGCCGGCTTCGGCGCGGGCTCGGCCCTGACCGTGATCCCGATCCAGAACATGATCAAGAACCAGGGTTACGAGGCGGCGTTCCTGTATTTCGGCCTCGCCCAGGGTATCGTCATCACCGTGCTGGCCCTGTTCCTCATGGCGCCGAAGAAGGACCAGATCGCGGCGGCCGCGAAGAGGGTTGCCGCCAGTGTCGCCCAGTCGGCCCGCGACTTCTCGCCCAAGGAAATGCTGACCACCCCGCTGTTCTGGGTGATGTACGCCATGTTCGTCATGATGGCCGCCGGCGGCCTGATGGCGACCGCTCAGCTCGGCCCGATCGCCAAGGATTTCGGCATCGCCGACGTTCCCGTCAGCCTGATCGGCATCACCCTGCCGGCCCTGACCTTCGCTGCCGCCATCGACCGCGTGCTGAACGGCCTCACGCGTCCGTTCTTCGGCTGGGTGTCGGACAAGATCGGCCGCGAGAACACCATGTTCGTCGCGTTCGCCATCGAGGGCGTCGGCATCTATGCGCTGAGCGTGCTCGGCCACAACCCGGTGCTGTTCGTCATCCTCACCGGCCTGGTGTTCTTCGCCTGGGGTGAAATCTACAGCCTGTTCCCCGCCATGTGCGGCGACGCCTTCGGCTCGAAGTTCGCCACCACCAATGCCGGCCTGCTCTACACCGCCAAGGGCACCGCCGCGATCATCGTGCCGTTCACCAGCATCATCACCACCGTGACGGGCAGCTGGCACGCGGTGTTCGTCTCGGCCGCCGCGCTCAACATCATCGCCGCGGTCATGGCGCTGGCGATCCTGAAGCCGCTGGCCTCGGCGCATAGCCGCCGCGCCTCGGCCGCCAACAACGCCGCCAAGGTGATTGCGGCCGAGTAATCCGCCCTCAATTTTCCGGGCCTTTTAGAAGGGCGCGTCTTCGGACGCGCCCTTTTTCGTTCGCGCCTGTGGCAGGGCGCCGCAGCGCCGTTCAGTTGTGGCAGCGTAATCCGCCCGGTTCCCGACACGGTTCGGCCACCTTCTCAAGTCGTGCCCCATGGTCCCTCGCAATCGAACCATGGCAATCGTCGCGGGCTGTTCCTTAGCGTTGCTGATTTTTAATGATCATAAACGGGTTTATAATTAAGGGGAGTCGACTCTATTATCGATATTAATATTTGTATTGTCTTATATTGGTGAAGGTTATCCAAGGCGAATGCTTGCATATTCCCGAAATGCGAAGAGTCCATAAAAGGCGATTGGCATACATAATATTGTCTATTATGATCATCACCATGCGGGTCGGATCCCTCAACCTTGCGTCAGTCGTCGTGCAGCCTGCGCGCGCTGCCGCCGGGACGGTGGGACCGGATCACTGATGAACACCCTAAAAGCCGCGCAAGCGGCCGCGGCAGGACGGCGTAGAGCCGGCCTGCGGCCAATAATGTCAAGACGCTGCCGATCCCTGGTCAACGGGGGCGAGTAGCCGACAAGAACAAGCCGATCCGCGGCGATCATTAATTTTGGAGAGGAGAAACGCCTGTGAGCGCCTATTCGCAGACGCCGGCGGCCGTGGGGCCCGGCAAGGATTTTTCGGAAAGCCGTCGCTGGATTCAGCTCGCCGTCGGTGTGGTCTGTATGGTGGCTACGGCCAACATCCAGTACGCCTGGACGCTGTTCGTGCCTGAAATTCAGGAGACTTTCGGCTGGGAGCGCGCCTCGATCCAGATCGCCTTCACGATCTTCGTGCTGGTGCAGACCTGGCTCGCCCCGATTGAAGGCTACTTCATCGATAAGCTCGGCCCCCGCTTCATGGTCGCCTTCGGCGCCGTGATGATCGGCACCGCCTGGGTGCTGAACTCGCAGGCCACCACGCTGTTCGCGTTTTATGTCGCGGCCGCGGTCGGCGGCGTCGGCGTCGGCTGTATCTACGCGACCTGCATCAACAACGCCCTGAAGTGGTTCCCCGATCGCCGCGGCCTCGCCGTCGGTCTGACCGCGGGCGGCTATGGCGCCGGCTCCGCCGCGACCATCCTGCCGATCGCCGCCATGATCGAGTCCTCGGGCTTCCAGGAGACCTTCTTCTTCTTCGGTCTGCTCCAGGGCGGCCTGGCCTTCATCGCGGCGTGGTTCCTGCGCTCGCCGAAGGTTGGCGAAGTGAAGCCCTCCGACAAGCTGTCGCAGACCCGTCGCGACTACACGCTGAAGGAAGCGCTGAACACCCGCCTGTTCTGGCTGATGCTCCTGATGTTCACCTGCGTCGTCACCGGCGGCATGATGGCGGTCGCCCAACTCGGCGTCATCGCGCAGGACCTCGGCGTGAAGGAGTTCAAGGTCAACCTGTACTTCTTCACCATGGCCGCCCTGCCGCTCGCCCTGATGCTCGACCGCGTCATGAACGGCATCTCGCGTCCGCTCTTCGGCTGGATCTCGGATCATATCGGCCGTGAAAAGACCATGGTCATCGCCTTCTCGCTCGAAGGCGTCGGCATCATCGCTCTGGGCTATTTCGGTCACAATCCCTGGGCGTTCCTCATCCTCTCGGGCGTCGTGTTCCTGGCCTGGGGTGAAGTCTACTCGCTGTTCTCGGCGCTGGCGGGCGATGCCTTCGGCACCAAGCACATCGGCAAGATCTACGGCGTGCTCTACACCGCCAAGGGCATCGGCGCGCTGTTCGTTCCGGTCGGCAACCTGCTGATGGAAGCGACCGGCACCTGGTCGACCGTTCTCTACACCGTCGCTGCCATGGACCTGTTCGCGGCCTTCCTCGCGATCGCCGTCCTGCCCGGCACGCTGAAGCGGCATGTCGCCAAGTCGATCATCCCATCGGCGCCCGGCGCCGCGGGGGACAAGACGGTGGCTTCGGCCCACGCCTGATCCAGGCGAGACGTGAATGACGGGGCGGGCTTCCTTCGGGGAGCCCGCCTTTTCTTTTGGGCAGGGCCATCGGGCGTATCAGAGGCGTTCGTTCAAACCGCGCTCAAGCCACGCTCAGGCCGCGCTCATGCCGCGCTCATCTCGCGCGCAAGCCGCGCCAGAGTGAGCACCTGCGCGCTGGCGGCCGGCCCCACCTCCGCGAGTTCGGCCGCGCCGAACCAGCGGGTCTCCAGCGCGTCGTCCGCCGCCTCGCCCTCGCCGGATTGCCAGCGGCACAGCACAGCGATCATCGCGAAATGGTGCGCGAGCCGTCCTTCGGCATCGTGCTCGATGAAGTCCAGCACCGTGACCAGACGCGGCGCGTCGGCGTGGATGCCGGTCTCCTCGTGAAGTTCGCGGAGCGCGGCGTCGAGATGGCTCTCGCCCACCTCCATGCGTCCGCCGGGAAAGCCCCATAGCCCCTGGTCCGGCGGGTTGGCCCGGCGCACCAGCATCACCTCCTCGCCCCGGAGCACCAGGGCAAGCACGGCGGGAACGGGGCGCGAGGGGCCGGCAGGCGCGGGGCTCATCTTCATCCTTCCGGTGGCGTCACTTCACGAGCGAGGGCAGGGCGTCGAGGAAAATGCCGCGCTGCTTCAGCCCCATGCCGTCCTCATAAGGCTCGGTGCCGACATAGAGCCGCGCGAACACGATACGCCGGTCGTCCTTCTCGCCCCAGCCGACGAACCAGCCGATCGGGCGGTTCCTGTCGCTCTGCCCGTCGGGGCCGTTCAGCCAGGTGCTGCCGGTCTTGCCGTGCACGCTCCAGCCGTCGGCGGCGGTGAAGGTCGGGACGATGGCGCGGGTCTTGTCCTGCGCCTGGAACGAGACCGGCAGCGCGTCGGACAGCAGGCGCCGAAGGAAGCCGGCCTGTTCCTCGGGCGTGATGGCGAGCGAGGAGCCGAGCCAGCTCCGCGTCAGGCCATTGTCCTTTCCGGGGTCGCCGGCCACGTCCTTGTTGCCGTAGTCGAGGCGGGCGACATAGCTGGCAAAGCGCTCCATGCCGAGCCGCCGCGTGATCTCGCGCGAGTACCACACCACCGAATCGGCTTCCCAGATGGTGGGATCGACGGTTTTGCGCACCCGCTCGGGCGCGTCGTACTCGGCCTTATAGGGCCAGGCCGGCGTGGTGGCGTCCTTCAGGATCCCGGCATCGAAGCCGATCACCGCGAGCGGCACCTTGAAGGTCGAGGCCGGCGCAAAGGCGCGGTCGCAGGTGCCGCTGCGATGCAGCGTGTCGCCGGAGGCGGCATCGAGGATCAGCGTGCATTCGAGCGGGGTCGCGGGGCTCGCCTCGGCGGTCAGCGGCTGAAGGGCCTGCTGCGCCTGGGCCGGGGTAAGCCCGAGGGTGGCGAGGAAGGCGAGGGCCGGCAGGTGTTTCCAGTGAAGGGCAGCGGTCATGTGCGGGCCTCTCTAAAAAATGCTTACGCCTCCTGCCTGCACATTCCGACAATGGCGTGGCATCTGCCGTGCCGTCCACCGTTCGGCGCATCTCAGCTAAGGCGCGCCAGCCAGACGGTGAGCCCGCCGCATTCCGGGTCCTCGACCCTTTGCGCCAGGACAGTGAAGCCGTTCTGCGCAAGCAGGCCTCGGTAGTCCGCCGGGTCGAGGCTGCCATGGTAGAGCGCGTCGCCGCCAAAGCGGCCGATCGCCTCGCCATGGCCCGGTCCGCTGGTAAACATCAGCGCGGCACCGGGCGCGGCATGGTCGCGGAAGATCCGAAACATCGGGCGTTGATCGTCCGGGGGCAGGTGAAAGAAGCTGTTCCAGGCCAGCAGGCCATCGAAACGGCGTCCCAGCGCCAGCTGCCTCATGTCGCCCTCGATCCAGCTATGCGTCGGGAGGCGCCGGCGGCACAGGCCGAGCAGCGTCGGCGAGGCATCGAGCCCGGTCAGCCGGCAGCCTTTATCGATCAGATAGCGCGCCACGGGTTCGCCCGAACCGCAGCCCAGGTCGATAATTTCCGCCCCCGGTTTCGGCAGCGCCGCGATGAATCGGTCGAGCCAGATCGCCTCCGCCTTGCGGCGGCCGCCAGTCCGGTCCCATTCATGCGCATGGCGCTCATAGAGCGCGACAACGTCGTCGGCGGGTGAGGTCATCTCGTCTCCCAGGGGCGATGCCGGAGCCTTAACCCGGCATCGCCCGGCGTGTCGTCCGTTTATTCCGCAGCAGGCGCGTAGAGCTGCCCGCCACCGGCGCGGAAACGCTCCGCCATCTCGTTCATGCCGGCCTCGGCCGCTTGCGAATCCGCGGCCCGCGCGGCGTCGCGAATGTCCTGGCTGATCTTCATCGAGCAGAATTTCGGGCCGCACATCGAGCAGAAATGCGCCAGCTTGTGCGCCTCCTTCGGCAGGGTCTCGTCGTGGAAGGCGCGGGCGGTCTCGGGGTCGAGGCCTAGGTTGAACTGGTCCTCCCAGCGGAACTCGAAGCGCGCCCGCGACAGCGCGTCGTCCCAGGCCCGCGCCAGCGGGTGGCCCTTGGCGAGGTCGGCGGCATGGGCGGCGATCTTGTAGGTGATGACGCCGGTCTTCACGTCGTCGCGGTTGGGCAGGCCGAGATGCTCCTTCGGCGTGACGTAGCAGAGCATCGCGGTGCCGAACCACCCGATCATCGCCGCGCCGATGCCGGAGGTGATGTGGTCGTAGCCCGGCGCGATGTCGGTGGTCAGCGGCCCGAGCGTGTAGAACGGCGCCTCGCCGCACACGCTCAACTGCTTGTCCATGTTGGCCTTGATCTTGTGCATCGGCACATGGCCGGGGCCCTCGATGATCACCTGGCAGTCATTGGCCCACGCGATCTTCGTCAATTCGCCCAGCGTCTCCAGCTCGGCGAACTGCGCGGCGTCGTTGGCATCGGCGATCGAGCCGGGGCGCAGCCCGTCGCCGAGCGAGAAGGTGACGTCATAGGCGCGCATGATCTCGCAGATCTCGGCGAAGCGCTCATAGAGGAAGCTCTCGCGGTGATGGGCGAGGCACCACTTGGCCATGATCGAGCCGCCGCGCGAGACGATGCCGGTGACGCGCCGGGCGGTGAGCGGCACATAAGGCAGGCGCACCCCGGCATGGATGGTGAAATAGTCCACGCCCTGCTCGGCCTGCTCGATCAGCGTGTCGCGGAACACCTCCCAGTTGAGGTCCTCCGCGATGCCGCCGACCTTCTCCAGCGCCTGATAGATCGGCACCGTGCCGATGGGGACGGGGGAGTTGCGCACGATCCAGTCGCGGATGTTGTGGATGTTGCGGCCGGTGGAGAGGTCCATCACCGTGTCGGCGCCCCAGCGGATCGCCCACACCATCTTGTCGACCTCGTCCGCCACCGAGGAGGTGACGGCGGAATTGCCGATATTGGCGTTGATCTTGACCAGGAAATTGCGGCCGATCGCCATCGGCTCCAGTTCGCCATGGTTGATGTTGGCCGGGATCACCGCCCTCCCGCGCGCCACCTCGTCGCGCACGAATTCCGGCGTCACGATATCGGGGATCGAGGCACCGAAATCCTCGCCGTCGCGGATGATCTCGCCCATGCGCGCGCGCAGGCCGTTCTCGCGGATCGCGACATATTCCATCTCGGGCGTGATGATGCCGGCACGGGCATAGGCCATCTGCGTCACGCCCGCGCCGGCCTTCGCCCGCAGCGGGCGGTGACGGATCGGGAACGGGGCGACCAGCTTGTCCGCCGGCACATGCCCGTTGTCTTCGGGCTTCACCTCCCGCCCGTCATAGGCCTCCACATCGCCGCGCGCGCTCACCCATGCCGCGCGGGGGCGGGCGAGGCCGGCGGTGATGTCGATGGCGGCGTCCGGGTCGGTGTAGGGGCCGGAGGCGTCATAGACCGCCAGATTCGGCTCATTGGCGGAAGGGTGCAGCAGGATTTCGCGGAACGGCACGCGAAAGCCGCGCTCGGGGCACTCGGCATAGAGGCGGCGCGAACCGGGGATCGGCCCGGTGGCAATGCCGGGCGTGGTGTCTTCGGTGGTCGGCTTGGACGGCATATGGATCTCCTGAAACCATGGGTTACGGAGATCCGGGCGTTGTGACGCTGGGGGGAGAGGGCGGCATGGTCGCCCCTTGCGGGCTGCATGCGCCTTCTGGTTCCGATCCCTTCGCCGGCATGACCCGGATCAGGTTCGAAGGGTCATCGCGGCGGCCCGCCTTGCGGCAGGCCCGTCGATCTCTCAGCCCCTTCACGGGGCTCCCCTTGGAACGGGCGGACTATACGACGAAAGTCGCCGGCGCTGTCAATCCGCTGCCGGCGGCGCTCCCCCCGCGCCGCGTTTCCTGTAGATTGCTGATTCGAAAAAGCCCGTGATTTTCAGCTCGATCGAACCGGGGATGCGATGCGCAAAAGTCTGATGGCGCGGCTGGCGGCCGCCGCCTTTTCCACCACCCTCGCCGTTTCCGGCTTCGCGCTGCTGCCGGCTCCCGCCGCCGCGCAGGGCGTGGCGCTCACCAGCTGCGGCAATAGCGGGCAGGGCTTTCCCCAATGGCTGGAGCTGTTCAAGCAGCAGGCGGTGGCGCAGGGCGTCTCCCCGCGCGCGGTGTCGGCGGCGCTGGGTGGCATCACCTATGACGCCAATGTCGTCGGGGCCGACCGCGGCCAGAAGGTGTTCGGGCAGAGCTTCTTCGAGTTCTCCGACCGCATGGTCGCCAATTACCGCATTCAGCAGGGCCGCCAGCTCATCCAGAAGAACAAGGCGCTGTTCGACCATATCGAGCAGCAATTCGGCGTGCCCGGCGCGGTGCTGGTGGCGTTCTGGGGGCTGGAGACCGATTTCGGCGCCTTCATGGGCGACAAGCAGACCATCCGCTCGGTGGCCTCGCTGGCCTGGGATTGCCGCCGCGCCGAGATGTTCCGCACCCAGCTCATGGCGATCCTGCGCATCGTCGAGCGCGGCGACCTCACCCCGCAGGCCATGCGCGGGCCGTGGGCCGGCGAACTCGGCCAGTTCCAGTTCCTGCCGGACCACTATCTGAATTACGGCGTCGATTTCGACGGCGACGGCCGGGTGGACCTGATCCGCTCGACGCCGGACGCCCTGGCCTCGGCCGCCAATTACATCAAGGCGCTGGGCTGGCAGCGCGGCCAGCCCTGGCTGGAAGAGGTCCGGGTGCCGGCGAACCTGCCGTGGCAGCAGGCCGATCTGTCCATCAAGCTGCCGCGCGGGCAGTGGGCGGCGTGGGGCGTGGTGCGGGCCGATGGTCGCCCGCTGCCCAACGACCAGCTTCCCGCCTCGGTGTTGCTGCCGATGGGGCGCAACGGCCCGGCCTTCCTCGTCTATCCGAATTTCGACGTGTTCACCGAGTGGAACAACTCGCTGGTCTACGCCACCTCGGCCGCCTATCTCGCCGCGCGGGTGGCGGGGGCGGGCCCGTTCAATCGCGGGCAGGGCAAGGCGATCCCGGTGCTGTCGCAATCTCAGGTCATGGAACTGCAACGCCTGCTCAATGCGCGCGGCCACCATGTCGGGCGGGTTGACGGCATCACCGGCGCGGCGACGCGGCAGGCGGTGAAGGTGGAACAGACCCGGCTCGGCCTGCCGGCCGATTCCTACCCCACGCCCGATCTTCTCGCGGCGCTGCGCGCCGGTCGGTAGGCGTCACAGCACCGGCAGGATCACAGCACCGGGATTCCGGCCTGCTTGGCCTTCACCTCGGGCTCGACATGGATGTTGACGAGGATGTCGGAGACCTCGGCCTCCAGCGCGTCCTCGATCCGGTCGCAGATGGCGTGCGCCTCGCGCACCGCCATGTCGCCGGGCACCACGAGGTGGAAATCCACGAAGGTCATCCGCCCGGCCTGACGGGTGCGCACGTCATGGGCCTCGATGGCGCCGGTCGCCTCCTCGGCGATTCGGGCGCGGATGCGTGCCAGCGTCTCGCCCGGCACCGCCTGGTCCATCAGCCCGCCGACGCTTTCCTTCAGCACGCCCCAGCCGGACCACAGGATGTTGAGCGCCACCAGCCCGGCGAGGATCAGGTCGAGCTTTTCCCATCCGGTCGCGATGGCCAGCACCACGCCGATCAGCACGCCGCCGGAGGACAGCACGTCGGTCAGCAGGTGCTTGGCGTCGGCCAGCAGGGCGGGGGAGCGGGCGCGGCGCCCCTCGCGGAACAGCACGAGGCACCACACGGCATTGATCACGCCCGCGGCCGCGTTCATGGCGAGGCCGCGCGGCGAGGCGTCGAGCGGGGAGGGCTCGAACCAGTTCTGGTAAACTTCGCGGAAGATGGTGAGGGCGGCGACCACGATCAGCACGCCCACGATCACCGCCGAGAAATATTCCGCCTTGGCATAGCCGTAAGGGTGCGCGGCGTCGGCCGGCTTGGCGCTGACGCGCAGCGCGATCACCGCCGCGATCGAGGTCGCGACGTTCACCACGCTCTCAAGCGCATCGGAATAGAGCGCGATGCTGCCCGTCAGCACGAAGGCCAGATATTTCAGCGCCAGCACGATGACGCTGATGCCGACATTGCCGATCGCAACCCGCTGGGATCGTTCCATCGTCACCCTGCCCCGATAAAACCGATGCCGCCGCCCGTGAGGCAGCGGCAATCGGCATTCGCTTACGGGGTCGAGCCGCGGAAATCAAGCAGTACCAACGGTTTGCAAGTCATTCGCAGAAGCGTTAGCAGCGCCGCGCGGGCGCGCGGAGCCGCTCAGGAATGCGCCTGCCGTGGCAGGATCGCGCCGCGATGGCGGATCACCCGCCCGGCCAGCTCATGGCCGGCCTCTGCCGCCGCCACCGGGCTCTGCCCGCCGAGCCGGGCGGCGAGATAGGCGGCGTTGAAGCTGTCGCCGGCCGCCGTGGTGTCGACCGGCTCGACCGGCGCGGGGATCGGCACGAAATGCGAGGAACCGCCGACCGAGACCAGCGCGCCCTCCGGCCCGTTCTTCACCACCACTTCCGGCACGCCGAAGGTGGCGAGCCGTTCGGCGGTGGCGGCGGGCGAGCCGTCGCCCCACAGCATGGCCTCGTCGTCGAAGGTCGGCAGCGCGATCGACGAGCGCTTCAGCGCCTGGGCATAGACCGCGCGGGCGCGGCCGACATCGCCCTTCCAGTTGCGCGGGCGGAAATTGCCGTCGAACACGATGCGCGCCCCGCGCTCGCGCGCGAATTCCAGCGTGGCGAACAGCCGGCCGAGCCCGGCATTGCTGTAGAGCGAGAGCGTGATGCCGGAGAAATAGATGGTGCCGGCCTCGATGACCGCTTCCGCGATGCCTTCCCACCCCGGCAGCTCGAACAGTTCGCGCGCGGGGGAAGTGTCGCGCCAATAGGTGAAGCTGCGCTCGCCGCGCGCATCGGTGTCGATCACATAAAGGCCGGGGCTGCGGCCCGCGACGTGCAGAATCTGCCCGGTGCCGATGCCCTCGCCCTCGGCCGAGGCGCGGATCGCCTGCGAGAAGCGGTCATCGCCGAGCGCGGTGGCATAGGCGGTCTCGATGCCGGCCCGCGCGAGATAGACCGCGGTGTTGAAGGTGTCGCCACCGATCGAGAGCCCGTAGCGCCCATCCGCGCCGCGGGAGAATTCGACCATGACCTCACCGATAGAGATGACCTTGGACATGCGCGTCCCTCCGTTTCGAACCGGCGCGCCTCGCACCCCGCGCGAGACTCGCCTCTTTCGCCGCTCGGGGCAAGGCGGGCGGTCCGGCCTGTGTACAGAGCCGCGCCGGGACGTTCAGGGTGAGAGTTCGATGAGGCGCGGCACACCGCCGGAAACCGGCGCCGTTTCGGCGGAATCGGCGGGCGATTCTGGCCGATCGGCGCCCTCCGCCAGGGCGGCATCGGGATGGCTCTCCAGCCAGTCTGGCGGCGCCCGGTAGCGCTGCTCGATATCGGCGATACGGCCCTCGTTCAGCGAGATGACGCAGATCAGCCGCTGCTCCAGCGCGCCGATTCCGCTCACCCGGCCCCCGATCGTCTTCTCGGCGCCGCCCCCTTCATAGGGCGCGATGCTCTGGCACTCGAAGTCGCGCCAGTGCACGAAACGGCCGTGCGATTCCTCCAGCAGCGCGGTCCAGCGGTTGCGCTGCACCTGCTTGAGCTCAACCCGCGCCGCAATCGCCGCCCGTGCGGCGTCGATCGCCCGCTCGAGCCGCCGTTCGCTGGCCTTCTGCGTGCTGCCAAGGCAGTCGAGATAGGCGCGCATCTGCGCCTTCATGGTTTCGCACGCGCTGGTGCGCGCCACAGCCGGCAAGGACAGCCCGGCCAGCAGCGCGCAGGCGAGGACGGCACGGGTCGCACGGCATGGAACGTTTTCCGTCATGCCGGTCCGATCCCTCATGCCGCGCGTGCGTGCGCAAGGAAATCCGCCATGCGCTCAAGCGCACGCGTGATGTTCTGCGCGGAATTGGCGTAGGACAAACGGATGTAACCTTCGCCATGGACACCGAAATCCGGCCCGCCAATAGTGGCGACCCCCGCTTCGTCGAGCAGCGCGCTCGCGAGCTTCTTGGCCGAATGCCATCCCGTGCCAGTGACGTTAGGGAAGGCGTAGAACGCGCCCTTCGGCATTGCGCAGGAAATGCCGGGCAGGGCGTTCAGCCCGTCCACCACCAGGGTCCGGCGCCGGTCGAATTCCGCGACCATCTCGCCCACACACTCCTGCGGACCGGTGAGCGCGGCGAGGGCGCCGAACTGGGCCGGCGCGTTCACGCAGGACCAGGCATTCACCGCCAGCTTGCGCATCGGCTCGAACAGCCCGACCGGCCACAGCGACCAGCCGAGCCGCCAGCCGGTCATGGCATAGGTCTTGGACCAACCATTGAGCAGGATCAACCGGTCGCGGATCTCCGGATAGGCCAGCAGCGTGGTGTGGGCTTCGCCGTCGAACAGGAACTGGTCGTAAATCTCATCCGAGAGGATGACGACATGCGGGTGCTTCGCCAATCCCGCCACCAGCGCGTCGATCTCGGCCTTGGGCGTCACGCCGCCGGTGGGGTTGGCGGGCGAGTTGAGGATGATGAGCCGGGTGCGCGGAGTGATCAGCGCCAGCGTCTCCTCCGCCGAAAAGCCGAAGCCGTTCTCCTCGCGGATCGGCACCGGCACCGGCTTTGCGCCGGTGAACTCGATCATCGAGCGATAGATCGGGAAGCCGGGATCGGGATAGAGGATTTCCGCGCCCGGCTCGCCCAGCATCAAAATGGCCGAGAACATCGTGACCTTGCCGCCGGGCACGATCACCACGCGGCCGGGATCGATTTCCTCGCCGAAACGGCGGTGCACGTCGGCCGCCACCGCCTCGCGCAGCGGCGCGATACCGGTGGACGGGGTGTAGCCGTGATGGCCGTCGCGCAGCGCCTTGATGGCGGCCTCGACGATGTGCGGCGGGGTCGGGAAATCCGGCTGGCCGATACCGAGATTGACGATATCCCGCCCTTCGGCGGCGAGCGCGGTAGCGCGGGCCAGCACGGCGAAGGCGTTTTCCTCGCCGATACGGTTGAAGGCTTCCACGGGCTGGGGCCGGAAGCCGGCGGCCGGCGCGATCGTCGCAGTCTGGGTCATGAGCGTCTCTTGGCGTTAGGCGGCGGTCCTGCGCGGGTCAGCCAATGGCCGGGCCTTGGGGGCCTCCGGTACTTTATTTGTCGGTTCCGCACCGTCGGTTTTGTACTATCTGTCACGCCGCCGGCCGATGCTGCAAGCGGCCGTGCCGGCGGCGGGCGCAACAAGCGAGTTCTCAAATGACCGCAGTGTCAAGTTTCCTCCCTGTCGGCGCGCCGGTGGACGCGCACGCCGCCCCGCAACCCGCGCGCTCCACCGTGCTCGCCGGGCGCCATGTCGACATCGTGGCCCTCGACCCGAAGCGCCATGCACGCGATCTGTACGAGCTTTCCCATGGCGAGGATCGCGAGCGGCTCTGGGCCTATCTCGGCGCCGCGCCCTATCCCGATTTCGCGACGTTCCTGGCCGCCTATGAAGCGGCGGCTGGACGCGAGGACCCGCTGATGTTCGCGATACTCGACCGCGCGACCGGCCGGGCGGTGGGGCATGCCACCTATATGCGGATAGACAGCGCCAACCGCGTGATCGAGGTCGGCAACATCCTGTACACGCCAGCGCTGATGCGCACGCCGGGCGGCACCGAGGCCATGTATCTGATGGCCCGCCACGTCTTCGAGACGCTGGGCTATCGGCGTTATGAGTGGAAATGCAACGCGCTCAACGCCCCCTCGCGCCGCGCGGCGGAGCGCTACGGCTTCACCTTCGAGGGCATCTTCCGGCACCATATGATCGTGAAGGGGCACAATCGCGACACCGCGTGGTTCTCGATGCTGGAAGAGGAATGGCCCCAGCGCGCGGTGGCGATGGAGGCGTGGCTGGCGCCGGAGAATTTCGACGCCGATGGCCGGCAGCTTGTCTCGCTCGCCGTGCTCAATGCCGACGCCATCGAGACGCCGACCCATAGCCTGCGCCGCGCCAGCCTTGCCGACCGACCGGCGGTGGAGAAGCTGCAGCGCGCCGCTTTCGCCCGGAACCGGGAGGTGCTGGGAACCGAGCCGATCCCGCTGCAATGGGAGTACGGGCAGGTGTTCCGCACGCGCGAGGTGTGGGTGCTCGACGATGCCGAGGCCGGCGGGGCGTCGGGGGCGCTGGCGGGCGTGCTCATCCTCCAGCCGCGCGCCGACGATCTCTATATCGATAATATCGGCGTCGCCCCGGCCGCGCAGGGCCGGGGTCTCGGCAATGTCCTGCTCGACGCCGCGGAAACACGCGCCCGCGCACTGGGGAGCCGGCAGATGCGGCTGATCACCGGCGAGAAGCTGGTGGACAATGTGGACTGGTACCGGCGCAAGGGGTTCGCCATCGAGCGGGTGGAGCAGCTGGCGGACCGGCGCGTGGTGCACATGCTGAAGCTGTGCGGTTGACGATGCGCAGCGCGCTAAGCCCTTCGCTTTCTTGCACCACGCCGCGAAAGGCTTACATTCGAGCTAACCCTTCTGTTCTGGACTTTTAAACGATGACTTATGTGGAAGCGGCGGGTGCCCCGCTGCGCAAGACCGGCCAGATCAAGCTGCACGGGCCGGAAGGCTTCGCGGGCATGCGCCGCGCCGGCCGCCTGGCCGCCGAGGCGCTGGATCTGGTGCACGAGATGGTGGCGCCCGGCGTCACCACCGGCGCGATCGACGACCTCGTGTTCGAATACGCCATGGACAATGGCGCGCAGCCGGCGACGCTGATGTATCGCGGCTACCGGCATTCGACCTGCACCTCGATCAATCACGTGGTCTGCCATGGCATTCCCAACGACAAGCCGCTGCGCGAGGGCGACATCGTGAATGTCGACGTCACGCTGATCGTCGATGGCTGGTATGGCGATTCCAGCCGCATGTACCCGGTCGGCGCCATTCCGCGCCGCGCGGAGCGCCTGCTCGACGTCACCTACGAATCGCTGATTCGCGGGATCGACGTAATCCGTCCCGGTGCGCATGTCGGCGATATCGGCGCGGCGATTCAGGAATTCGTCGAGCCGCTTCACATGAGCGTGGTGCGCGATTTCTGCGGCCATGGCGTCGGCCAGCTGTTCCACGATGAGCCGAACATCGTGCATGTCGGGCGGCGGGGCGAGGGGCCGGAGCTGCTGCCGGGCATGATCTTCACCGTGGAGCCGATGATCAATCTCGGCCGTCCGCATGTGAAGGTGCTCTCCGACGGCTGGACAGCGGTGACGCGCGACCGTTCGCTCTCCGCGCAGTTCGAGCATTCGGTGGGCGTGACCGAGACCGGCGTCGAAATCTTCACCTTGTCGCCCAAGGGTTATCACCGGCCGGTCTTCGCCGCCTGACGCGCCCGAGGAGCCGGCATGACTCGCAAGACCGGGCAGGGCGGAACGGCCGGGCAGGACGCGGCCGCGGGTGGCGACACCATTCCGCTGCCGAACGAAGCTGCCGACATGCGGCAGGGGATGGCTGAACCGGCGCCGCATTTCATGGGCCATCGCGAGAGGCTGCGCGAGCGCTTCCGCAATGCCGGTGGCGAAGCCTTGCCGGATTACGAGCTGCTGGAGCTGGTGCTGTTCCGCGCGGTGCCGCGCGCGGATGTGAAGCCGCTCGCCAAAGGGCTCATCGAGCGCTTCGGCTCCTTCGCCGAGGTCGTCGCCGCGCCTCCCAGGCGTCTGGTCGAGGTCAAGGGTGTGGGCGAGGCCATCGTCACCGAACTCAAGCTGATCGGTGCGGCGGTGGAGCGCGTCACGCGTGGCAAGGTGCGGGCCCGCCCGGTGCTCTCGTCATGGAGCGCGGTGCTGGCGCATTGCCGGGCGGCGATGGCCTTCGTGGACCACGAGCAGTTTCGCGTGCTGTTCCTCGACAAGCGCAACCAGCTGATCCTCGACGAGGTGCAGCAGCGCGGCACCGTGGACCATACTCCGGTCTATCCGCGCGAAGTGGTGAAGCGCGCGCTCGAAGTCTCCGCCAGCGCGATCATTCTGGTCCACAACCACCCGAGCGGTGACCCGACGCCCTCACATGCCGACATCCAGATGACCAAGATCATCATCGATGTCGCCAAGCCGCTGGGCATTGAGGTTCACGACCACATCATCGTCGGCAAGGAAGGCCATGCCAGCCTCAAGGGGCTGCGGCTGATCTGACGCGGTATCCGTCAGCGCACGCGTGACAGGAACAGCGGGCGGTTGTCCTCGGGCACCTTGGTGAAGCCGCCTTCCTCGTTGCTGGCGAAGCGCAGGGCAACGCCGGCGGCTGATTCCAGCACCAGATCGCCGCGCTCGATACGCCAGCGGTCCGGCATGAAGCGGCCGAACAGCAGGCGGCAACCTCCATCGGGATCGAGCCGGTAGGCTCCCTGCCGCACCGT
This sequence comes from Ancylobacter gelatini, assembly GCF_022601675.1. Taxonomy (GTDB): domain Bacteria; phylum Pseudomonadota; class Alphaproteobacteria; order Rhizobiales; family Xanthobacteraceae; genus Ancylobacter; species Ancylobacter gelatini. The sequence goes on from NZ_JAKVIL010000012.1 coordinate 26,850, forward strand.
GGCGTCGGATAGCCGGATCCGGCAGACCGGCCGCCCATAGGCGCGCGCCACATCCCACAGGCCGAACATGTCGTCCGGCCGCGCCTGCTCGACCGGATCGGCGAGCCGCGGATTGACGAGGAAATACACGCCGTCGCGCTCGCGCAGCGCTTCCCAGGTGCCACCTACGCCTTCGGTGAACTCCGCCACCAGCGAGCCGCGGGCATCATGGAGCCGGATCGCATTGCCCGGCCCCATGCTCCAGCCGGCAATATCGGCGCTGAAGGCGATCATCTGCGCGCAGGCGGCGCGATCGAGTGTCGCCTCGTGAATATTGGCCTCGCGGAAATTCGCCGCGTCCGTGTCCCGCGCGCGCAGATCGCGCGGAGACAGCATAATCGGGCAGGCCCGCATGCCGTCGGCGCTGGCGAGCTGGTAGTCGCCGACCAGATGGGCGTCATCGGTCGCGGATGGTTGCGACTGAGCGCTCGCCTGCGGCATGGCAGCGAGCGCCAGCAGGCCCGCAAGGAGCAGCTTCATAGCCGGAAGGACAATTCCGCGCATGAATGTGCGGCACTTTCACCGTGGAAGATGTTTCCACAGGCTAGCACCGCCCCGATGCGAGGTCACGCCCTACCCGGTTCAGGTCGCGGAGCGCGGCGTTTCGGGCACCGGTGTCAGTGGTGGCTTGCCGGCCTTCCAGGCGAGGAGGTTGTCGACCACGAGCTGGCCCATGGCGTTGCGCGTCACATGGGTCGCGGAGGCGATGTGCGGCAGCAGCACCACATTGTCCATGGCGCGCAGCGCCTCCGGCACGTTGGGCTCGTCGGCGAACACGTCGAGCCCGGCGCTCGCGATGGTGCCGTCCTGCAGCGCCTTGATCAGCGCCGGTTCGTCCACCACCGAGCCGCGTGCGACATTGATCAGCACGCCGTTCGGGCCGAGCGCCGCCAGCACCTGCGCATCGATCATGTTCTGCGTCGCCGGCCCGCCGGGCACAATGACGATCAGGGCGTCGACATCGCGCGCCATGGCGATCAGCTCGGGATAATGGGCATAGGCAAGGCCGGGCACCGGGCGGCGGCTGTGATAGGCGATCGGGCGGCCGAAGCCTTCAAGCCGCTTGGCAATGGTCTGGCCGATGCGGCCCATGCCGACAATACCGATGGTGCGGTCGCGCAGCGTCGCGGAGAACGGGAAACTGCCCTTCGGCCATTTGCCCTCGCGTATGAAGCGGTCGGCCTGCGGCACGCGGCGCAGCGTAGCGAGCAGCAGCGCGACCGAGAGGTCGGCCACCTCGTCGTCGAGCACGCCGGGCGTGTTGGTGATGATGACGCCGCGCGCGGCGGCATCCGCCACGTCGACCGCATCATAGCCGACACCAAAATTGGCCACGATCTCCAGCGCCGGCAGCTTCGCCATCAGCGCGCCGGTGACGCGGGTCTTGCCGCCGCTCGTGGAGTTGACGCCGGTGGCGACCGCGCGGATGCGCGGGCCGAGCTGCGCGAGCAGGCTGTCGGCATCGGGGGCGTCGAGGCGGTGCACGGTGAAATGCTCGGCGAGCTGCGCCTCGATCATTGGCATCATCGGGCCGGTCTGCAGCAGGTCGGGGCGGTTCTCGGCATCACTCATCGGCGTTATTCCCTCTGGTACGGGCGGCTTTCCGGTCAGGCGCGGGAAGCCGCTTGCGCGGCTATTCGTCACCAAAGCCGGGACGGTTTCAAGCACCCGGAGGTGGCTCACTCGCCGAGATTGGCTTCCAGCGACTGGGTGGCGTGTCGCACATGCTCGCGCCACAGCAGGTACAGCCCCGAGCAGATGACGATGCCGGCACCGATCAGCGTGGGCGTGTCGGGCGTCTGGTGGAAAATCAGCCAACCCGACAGCATCATCCAGATCATCTGTGTGTAGAGGAAGGGCGAGAGCACGGCCGCCGGAGCGCGGCGGTGAGCCATGACCACCAGCAGATGGCCGAGCCCGCCGAAGATGCCCAGCAGCGACATGCCGCCGATGACGAACGCCTCGTCCGGCACCGACCAGAACCAGGGAAGCGGCACGGTGAGCACTGCGGTGCCGACGAAGGAGGTGTAGAACATCGTGGTCGCGGTGGAATCGGTCGCCGCCAGCATGCGCGTCGAGATGTTGTAGAACGCATAGCACAGCGCCCCGCCGAGCGAGGCCAGCACCGCCGGGTGCAGGCCCTGCGTGCTCGGCTGCACGATGATCAATATGCCGGCAAAGCCGACCATGATCGCGAGCCAGCGATGCACCCCGATCCACTCGCCCAGCAACGGGCCGGCGAAGAGTGCGACCAGGAACGGCGTCGAGAAGGTGATCGACATGGTCTGGTCGAGCTGCAGATACTGCAGCGCGAAGAAGTTGCCGAGCGTCGTGCCCACCAGCAGCAGCGAGCGCGTAACCTGAAGCCCGAGCCGCCGCGTGCGCCAGAAGCCCGGTGTCGACCACGGATTCAGCACCAGGAAGGACAGCACGAACTGCCCGGCATAGCGCGCCCAGGCGATCTCCAGCGGATGCACCGTGTTGTTCAGCCACTTCACCGTGGTGTCGAGCATGGTGAACAGCACGAAGGCCACGCAGATCAGCCCGATGCCTGTCAGCCGCGTCCGGGAATCGTTCGAATCGGGCATGCGACCCGGCGAGGCGCCGGAAGAGGCGGGCTTCAAGGCGCTACTCGTCGGCTCGAGGGCAGGCGTGGGACATTCGGCGTCAGGCGCGCTGGCGAGATCCGTCGCCAGCAGTCCTCATGGAGGATTAGGCGCGCCGCGCCGGCTCCACAAGCGCGTGGAATGGGAAATCAGGATGAGAAGCAGATTTTATCGATCGAGTGTTTCCATCCGATCACGCGATGGATGCCGGGGCGGCGTGCCGGGGCGGTTGGCCCGCGCCTCAGCTCCCGTCTTCCGGGCCGTCCGGCTCGTCATCGGGTTCGGAATCGGCTGCGCCGAGCTGGATCGAGAGGTTCTTCTCCAGCCGGCGCAGTAATTTACGCAGGCGCTTGCGATCCTTGCCGTCCAGTCCCGCGATCATCTGGTCTTCCAGCGAATCGCGGATGGCGTCGATCGCCCCGGCGCGTGAGCGGCCTTCCTCGGTGAGATGCACCCGCACCAGCCGGGCGTCGCCGTCCGAGGCGCGGCGCTCCAGCAGCCCCTGCGCGGAGAGCCGGCCCACGGTCTTGGAGGCGGTGGGCGGGCGTACCCTGAGCGCATCGGCAAGCTCGGTCATGGTGCGGCCGTCGGCTTCCACCAGCAGCTTGAGCACCGTCTCCTGACCGGGAAACAGGCCGATCTCCGTCAGACGCCGCGCTGCCAGCGCACGCTGGAGCCTGGCCGCATGGTGCAGCCGGTTGCCTATGCTCTTTTCGAAGCCGTCCTTCATGGGGGACTCCGTACGACGCGCGATCGCAACAACTATTTGTTGCAACAGAAACGGTATGTCGTGACAGGAGCATGGCTGCAATCTGCTTCGCCGTCAAAATTATCAGTGAGGCGACGTTATTTTGTGCGTAGGCGCGAAAAGCGCGTCTCGACCCGCGCAAGGAACCCCGCGCGACGCGAAGGGCTCGCCGAATCCATGCTGTGCAGCGCCATCCATAGCCGGCGCGCGCGCGGATGCACGATCTCGCCGACGCCGGAGAGCAGGATACGCCGGCCGGGCTGCCCCATCCACAGCCACCACAGCCAGGGGGAGCCGAGCGTGGACACCGCGGCGAGTACGCGGATGTTGGTGAGCCGGCGTTCCAGCATGCGCAGCGGGCCGGGCATGCCGAAGGTCTCATGGGGCACCAGCACCCGGTCGAGCCAGCCCTTCAGCATGGCGGGCGGGCCGTACCACCAGGTCGGGTAGACGAAGACCAGCCCCTCGGCGCGCCTCAGCCGCACCAGTTCGTCGGCCACGGGCGCGATATTGCTGCCCTCGCTGTGATAGGCGCGGCGCTCCGCTTCGCTCATCACCGGGTTGAAGCCCGCGTCGTAAAGGTCGAGCAGTTCGGCCTCGTGGCCGGCGCGCGCCAGCCCGCGCAGCACGGCGTCGCGCACCGCCGCGCCGAAGCTGTCCGGGACCGGGTGGCAATAGACGACGAGTACGCGCATGGCGGCTGGCCTCCTGAACCTAGTCCTTGAGCCCGGCAAACAGATAGGTGCGCCCGCTGCCGAAGTCGAAATCCGGGTGGTCCCAGGCAATCATTTTTCCCGGATTAAGCAGGCCGGCGGGATCGGCGTCGCGCTTGAAGGCGAGATGGGTGGCGTCGGTCTGCTTCATGCCGCCTTCCTCCAGCGTGTAGCGGTGCGGATTGAAAATCGGCGCGCCCATGGTCTCGTGCAGCGCCACGATTTCCTCCAGCCGGGCCTCGGTGGAATAGCGCACCAGCGGCAGGCCGAAGCAGGTCACCTTGCCGTCGAAGCGCACGAATTCCAGATGCGCCGGCACTTCGTCGCCGAGTGCGGCGTGGATCCGTGCCACGAGGTCGAGCTGGTTCGGGAATGGGTAGAGCACCTGCAGATAGGTGATCGACGGATCGATGCGGAGCGCGCGCAGCGTGGTGTGGTTCCAGGTGAGTTCGTAGAGCGGGGGCAGGCCCTTAGCCTCCTCCGGCGCGAGTTGATCCGAGCGCAGCAGCACTTGCCCGCCATGACGGGCAGTGAAGGCGTCAAACGCCGCCAGCGCCATCGGGGCAATGGTGGCGAGCACCACATGCCTGCCGTCCGGCAGATATGTGCGGTGGCGCAGGAAATAGGTCTGCGGGATGGGCGCGGCGATCACCGAGAGCAGCTTCTTCAGGATCGCATCCTGCTCGCCGAGCGCGTTGGCATAGGCGGCCGCCGCGCCGAACTCCTCGAAGCCGACGATGATGTCCACCCACTCATAGCGCGGGGCCAGTGGCACCTCGGCGGAAAGGATGATGCCGTTGGTGCCATAGGCATGAGCGACCTTTGAGACCTCATCACCGGTAAGCTCCAGCACGCGTGGCTCGGCCTCCATGGTGGCGATGGTGAGGGCGATGATGTTGCCGAGGTCGCGCAGCCCGCCCCAGGTGATGGAGCCGACCCCGCCCGAGCCGCCGGCGATGAAGCCGCCGAGGCTCGCCGTGCGATAGGTCGAGGGGTGCAGCCGCAATTCCTGCCCGCTGGCCGCGCAGGCGATATCGATGTCGGCGAGGATGGCGCCGGCTTGCGCCCGCACCCGACCGGGACCGATCTCCAGCACCTTGTCGAGGCCGGAGAGGTCCAGCACAATCCCGCCCGCCAGCGGCATGGCCTGCCCGTAATTGCCGGTGCCGGCACCGCGCGGGGTGACCGGGATGCGCAGGGCGTAGCAGGCGCGCAGGATGTCCAGCACCTCGTCCTCGCTTGTGGCGAAGGCGACGAGGTCGGCGCTCACCGCGTCGAGCTGGCGCTTGAGTGTCGGCGAGTACCAGTAGAAATCGCGGCTCTTCTGGCGCACCAGCGCGGGATTGTCCTCGAAGCGGATGCCGGGCAGGCGGGCGCGTAGCGCGGCGAGGTCGTAGCGGGCTTCAGGCGCCATCATAGCCTCCCATCAGATCGTCGAGCTCGGCATGGTCCGGCGGCGCGGTGTCGATGGTCCGACCGGCGCGCAGGACGAGGCGGTCCGCCTGCGGGCGGGAGAGGAATTCGTTGAGGCTGCGGGCGCGGAAAATGGACAGATCGGCGCGCCGGTCCGGCGCAATCAGCCCGAGGCGGTCGAGGCCGAGGACCTTCGCCGGCGCGCGGGTCACAACGGCCGGCCAGCCGGCAATGGGGTGGTCGAGATGCGCGATGCGGGTGGCCTCGCGATAGACCTCGATCAGGTCGAGATCGCCATAGGCAAAGAACGGGTCGCGGACATTGTCGCTGGCCACCATCACGCGGATGCCGCGTGCCGCCATTTCGTGCAGCAGCGTGACGCCGCGCCAGCGCGGGGTACGCCCTCGCGTTCGGTCCATAAGATAAAGATTGCACATGGGCAGCGAGACCACGGCGATGTTCGCCCGCGCCACGGCATCGAGCGTGCGGTCGATGGCGGCCTCGTCCTGCCGGGCCAGCGAGCAGCAATGACCGACCAGAATGCGCCCGGCGAAGCGTCGCCGGTTCGCGACCGCCGCGATGCGAGCGAGCGAACGGGCGCGGGGGTCGGCGCTCTCGTCGACATGGAAGTCGAGATCCAGGCCGAAGCGCTCGGCGGCGTCGAACAGCCGCTCCAGCCCGGCATCGAGATGCGGGCCCATATAGGTCACCGCGCCGAGCACTCCGCCGTGATGGCGCACGGCGGCGAGCATCGGCTCGAACTCGGCATCGTCCAGCACCAGGTCGATCGGCGTGAGGCTGACCGCCTGAAGCGCGATGCGGTCGGCCCATTCCGCGCGCAATTCGTCGAAGACCGGCCAGGAGATCGCGGTCTGCGGGCCGACGGAATCGAGATGGGTGCGGATCGCCACCGTGCCGTGCGCATAGGCGCAGCGCAGGCCGAATTCCATGCGCCGGCGCACATCCTGCGCGTTCCAGTTGGCGCGGCGATCGCCATCGGCCGCCCGCACCGCGCCCTGGAAACTCCCATCGGGATTGGGCGCGCGCGGCCAGATGAAGCCCTTGTCGAGATGGGTGTGGGCGTCGATCAGCCCCGGCAAAGCGAGCGCGCCGGCCATGGAGAGGCGGGGCAGGTCGGCATCGAGGGTGCCAGTCGCGACGACGCGGGAAACCCCACCCTCCGAGATCGCGAGATCGAGCGCGACCAGCCCTTCGGCATCCGGCGCCGCCTCAAGCTCCGGCACCAGACAGGCCGGCGCGCGCAGGCCGGTCAGCGCGTAATGCCGGGGCGGGTGGGCGAGGTCGACGCTGGCATGGTCGGGGTTCATGGGTTTCAGCGGTTCGATTGCAGGGCGCTCTCGTGCCAGCGCCGCAAAAGCAGCCAGGAGACGAGGCTGAGCGCGGCATAGATCAGGATGCCCGCCAGCGATATCAGCAACAGCGCCGCGAACATGCGCGGAATGTTCAGCCGATAGCCGGATTCCACGATGCGGAAGGCAAGGCCCGAGCCCTGGCCCGCCGAGCCGGCCGCGATCTCGCCGACCACCGCGCCGATCAGCGCCAGCCCGCCAGCGATGCGCGCGCCGCCGAGGAAATAGGGCAGGGCGGTCGGCAGGCGCAGTTGCAGCAGCGTCTGCAACCGGCTGGCGCCCGACAGCGCGAACAGGTCGCGCAAATTCGGGTCTACAGAGTTCAGCCCGAGCGTGGTGTTGGACAGGATCGGGAAGAAGGCGACGATGAAGGCGCACATCAGCACGGCGGTGTCGGTGGACAGGTAGATGAGCATCAGGGGCGCGATGGCGATGATCGGCGTCACCTGAAGGATCACCGCGATCGGGAACAGCGAGAACTCGACGATGCGCGCGCTGGCGAACACCAGTGCCAGCGCCACCCCGCCGACGATGGCGACGAGCAGCGCCAGCGCCGTGGTCTTCAACGTCACCAGCATGGAGGCGAGCAGCACGGCGTGGTCGGCGATCAGGGTCTCGATCACGCGCGAGGGCGCCGGCAGAATATAGGCCGGCAGGTCATTGAGCCGGACCACCGCCTCCCAGGCAAGGATGACGGCTGCCATCACCGCGATCGGGAGAAGCCAGCGGAACGGCGAATTCTCGATACCCCTCGCGCGCATGGCCTCGCCCTCGCCTTCAGCCGGCCCGTGGGACGGGCGAGAGGGACTCGCCCGCTTCCATGGCGCGGGCCAGCGCGAGCGAGGTGTCGCGGCACAGGCCGGCATATTCGGGCGAGGTGCGGAACGCCTCGTCGCGCGGCTGGTTGGGGTCGATGTCGAGTGCGGCCGAGACCTGTCCCGGCCGGGCGCGGAACACAAGGATGCGGGTCGACAGGAACACCGATTCGAACACCGAATGGGTGACGAAGACGATGGTGCAGTTCAGCCGGCGCCACACCTCAAGAAGATCGTTGTTCAGCTTGAAGCGGGTGATTTCGTCGAGCGCGGCGAAAGGCTCGTCCATCAGCAGCAGGCGCGGCTTCGTCACCAGCGCGCGGGCGATGGAGACGCGCATCTTCATGCCGCCGGACAATTCGCGCGGATAGGCGTCGCGGAAACCGGCAAGCCCGACCATTTCCAGCGCTTCCTCGATGGCCGGAGCGGCCGCGCGGCGCGACTGGCCTGCGAGCTTGAGCGGCAGATGGACATTGCCGAACACGCTGGCCCAGGGCATCAGCGTCGGCTCCTGGAAAACGAAGCCGATGGAATGCGGCTCGCGCTCCTTCTCGTTCCACACCAGCCGTCCGGCGGTGGGCTCCGACAGGCCGGCGATGAGCCGCAGCGCGGTGGACTTGCCGCAGCCGGAAGGGCCGAGCAGCGAGAGAAACTCGCCCTGCCGCACCTCCATGTCCAGCCCCTTGAGGGCGGTCACGGCGTTGGCAAAGCGCTTCTCGACGGCTTCGAGCCGCAGGAGCGGGGCGGGCGGGGTGTCGACCACGGCGGTCACGGCCAAGCCGCGCGGCGGGACGGGCGAACCCGCCGTCACTTCGGCCCCAGTTCCTTGCCGACGCCCTTGTTCACGAAGGCGGTGGTGTAGGATTTCTTGTAGTCGATATCCGACTGCACAACCTTGGCGTGGACCATCTTGTCGTAGAAGCTCTTGATCTTGGCGTCGGTCATCGCGCCGATGCCGAGTGTCTTCGCATCCCCGGAATCGACGATGCCGTATTCCTTCATCTTGGCGATGGAGAAGGCGATCATCTCGTCGGTCATCTCGGGGTTGTCTTTCTTGATCAGCTCATTGGCGGCGGCGTTGTCGCCGTAGAGATAATTGTACCAGCCGAGGATCGAGGCATCGACGAAGCGCTGCACCAGCTCGGGATTCTGGTTCACCAACTCGCTGCGGGTCTCGATGGTGGTGGAATAGGTGTCGAAGCCGAAATCGGCCAGCAGGAACAGGCTCGGCTTGAAGCCGCCCTGCTTCTCGATCGCCAGCGGCTCGGAGGTGACATAGCCCTGCATGGCGCTGTTCTTGTCGGCGAGGAACGGCGCGGCGTTGAAGGTGTAGGGCTTTACCTGCTTTTCGCTGAAGCCGTAATCGGCGACGAGCCACTGATAGTAGCTGGCCAGCCCCTCCTTGGAGATGAACAGCGTCTTGTTCTTGAGCTGCTCGAAGCTGGTGACGTCGGGATGGGCGATCAGGACCTGCGGCTCCTTCTGGAACAGCGCCGCGACAATGATGGTCGGGATGCCTTCCACCACCGAGGAGAAGGCCTGAAGCATGTTGGCGCCCATGTAGAAATCGATCTTGCCGACCGGCAGCAGCAGCCGGTTATTGGCCTGCGGTCCGCCGGGGACGATGGTGACGTCCAGCCCGTATTTGGCATAGGTGCCGTCCGCCACCGCCTGGTAGAAGCCGCCATGCTCGGCCTGGGCCACCCAGTTTGTGCCGAAGGTCACCTTGTCGGCGGCGCGCGCGGAAGGAGCCGCGAGGGCGGCGGTTGCGAGCGCGGCAAGCGCGACAATGGCGGAACGCAGGCGCGGCGCGTAGCGCATCGAAATTCTCCCGATGGAGCGTGGCTGTGGCACGCAGTGTAGAGCGGTTCGTGCAGCGAATAAATCGCTGCGTTGCAGCGAAAGTGCCCGGTTTTCAATCAATTGCCGTTCAGTTTGGCCGCCATTGGCGCGACGGTCGGTCGCGGCCCGTCCCGCGATGGCGGCGGCGCTTGCGCGCAAAGCCGGGGCGCCTAAGCTGCCGGTATGCTCCGCCATCTGCTCCCCGCCCTCATCCGCCACCCCTTCGCGCGCTACAGCCACGCGGTCGAGGTGCCGGCCGGCGCCCGGCTGCTGCTGGTCTCCGGCCAGCTCGGCATCAGCGCGCAGGACGAGATTCCCGACAGCGCTGAGGCGCAGGCCGATATCTGCTTCCGCGCCATCGCCGCCTGCCTCGCGGAGGCCGGCATGAGCGCGGCCGATGTGGTGCGGATCAACGCCTATGTCACCGACCGTGCGCACATGGCCGGCTACATGGCCGCGCGTGACCGCTTCACCGTCGATCCGCCGCCTGCCTCGACGCTGATGATCGTTTCCGGCTTCACGCGGCCCGACTTCAAGGTCGAGGTCGAAGCGTTGGCGGCGAAGGCGGGCTAGGCAGCGGGCTCAGTCCGCCGGTGGGAGTTGGGCGCGGGCGCGTTCCTTGCTAGAACGCGCGCCAGTGCAGCAGCCGGACCTTGACGCCATGCCCCCCAAACGTTTCTGGACCGAACTCGCCTGGACCGATTTCGCGGCCGGCGATACGCAGAACTGGATCGCCGTGCTGCCGGTCTCGGCGGTGGAGCAGCACGGGCCGCATCTGCCGGTCGGCGTCGATGCCTATATCGGGCAGGGTTATCTCGACGAGGTGATGAAGCTCCTGCCGGACGGCAGCCCCGCCGTCTTCCTTCCGATGCAGGCGATCGGCAAGTCCAATGAGCACCTGTTCTTTCCCGGCACCCTGACCCTTTCCGCCGAGACCATCATCCGCCTGTGGACCGAGATCGGCGAGAGCGTGCACCGCGCCGGCGTGCGCAAGCTGGTGATGGTGAACTCACATGGCGGCAATGTGCCGATCCTCGACATCGTGGCCCGCGACCTGCGCGCGCGGCTCGGCATGCTGGCGGTCACTGCATCGTGGCATCGCTTTGGCTACCCGGAAGGGCTGTTCACCAATACCGAGCGCCAGCACGGCATCCATGCCGGCGGGGTGGAGACCTCGCTGATGTTGGCCTTCCGGCCGGACACGGTGAAGGATGACGAGATTGCGGATTTTCCGCCGGTGACGCTGGCGATGGAGCAGGAATTCTCGTTCTTGCGCGCCGGCTCCCCGGCCGGCTTTGGATGGATGTCGCAGGATATCCAGCCGAGCGGGGCGATGGGCGACGCCGCGCAGGCGAGCCCTGAGAAGGGCGCGGCCTGTGCGCTCTATGGCGCGCGCGCCTTTGTCGAACTGCTGGCCGATGTCCAGAAATTCGACCTGTCCCGCCTCGCGGCCGGGCCGCTGGGCGGAGGAGCCCGCTAGATGGACCACGCCCCGCTCCCCGATCTGCGCCTCACCCTTGACGAGGCCGCCGATTATGCCGCCCGCGTGCTGGAGCGCTTCGGCGCCAATGCGGCGAACGCGGCCTCGACCGCCCGCGCCCTGGTGGCGGCGGAGGCCGACGGGCTCGGCGGCCACGGCTTCACCCGGCTGCCGAGCTACTCCGCCATGGTGGCGAGCGGCAAGATCGACGGCCACGCCGTGCCGCGCGCCTGGCGCGCCGCGCCGGCCGTGCTGGCGGTCGATGCCGGCAATGGCTTTGCCTATCCCGCGCTCGATCTCGGCCTGCCGCAGCTGGAGGCGATCGCGCGCGAGGCCGGGATCGGGCTGATGGCGGTGCGCCGCTCCAGCCATTTCGGCGTTGCCGGCCAGCCGGTGGAAAAGCTCGCCGAGCGCGGCCTCGTGGCGCTGGCCTTCACCAATGCCCCGGCGTCCATCGCCCCGGCGGGCGGGCGCCGCGCCGTGTTCGGTACCAATCCGCTCGCCTTCGCCACCCCGCTCCGCGGTCGCCCGCCCGCGGTGGTCGACCTGTCGGTTTCCAAGGTGGCGCGCGGGCCGATCCTTGCCGCGGCGCAGCGCGGGGAGCCGATACCGGAAGGCTGGGCGCTCGACGGTGAGGGCAACCCGACCACCGACGCCAAGGCGGGTCTTGCCGGAACCATGGTGCCGATGGGCGAGGCCAAGGGCACGGCGCTGGCCTTCATCATCGAGGTGATGGCCGCGGCGATCACCGCCTCGACCTTCGCGGCCGACATGCCGAGCCTGTTCGACGGCGAGGGGCCGCCGGCGGCGATCGGCCATGTCGTGATCGCCATCGACCCGACGCGACTGGCGGGAGCGGCCTATCTCGACCATCTGGAGCGGCTGGCCGCGCTGATCGAGAACGAGCCCGGCGCCCGGCTTCCCGGCACGCGGCGCGTCGCCAACCGGGCGAGGGCGGCGCGCGAGGGCGTCGTCGTGGTCGCGAGCCTGCGCAAGGCGCTGGCGCATATCGGCTTTGCCGGCTGAATAAGCGAAAGGCCCGGAGCGCGGCTCCGGGCCTTCGTCCAGAACGTCGCGCGGGGCGCTGCGCTCACTTCTTGTGGGCGGCGAGGCCGGTCCGGATGATTTCATGGGCGCGCGAGGCATCGGCCCAGCCCTTGATCGTCACGGTCTTGCCCTTCTCCAGATCCTTGTAGCGGCTGAAGAAATGGCCGATCTGCTCGATGATCAGCTCCGGCAGGTCGACCGCATTCTTCACCGACTTGTAGATCGGGTAGACGCTGTCGGCCGGCACGGCGAGGATCTTCTCGTCGCCGCCCTTCTCGTCGGTCATTTCCAGTACGCCGACCGGGCGGCAGGCGATCACCGAGCCCGCCACCAGCGGGAAGGGGGTGATGACCAGCACGTCGAGCGGGTCGCCGTCATCGCCGAGCGTGTTCGGGATGAAGCCGTAATTGGCCGGGTAGAACATCGGCGTGTGCAGGAAGCGGTCGACGAACAGCGCGCCGGATTCCTTGTCGATTTCGTATTTCACCGGCGGGCCGCCGGCCGGGATCTCGATGACAGCGTGAACTTCTTCCGGCGGATTCGGTCCGGCCGAGATGCGGGAAAGGTCCATAAAACAGGCTCCAGATCGAACAGGCCGGGCACGCCGGCTAAAAGCGCTTCCCTATAGGTCGCCACGCGCGCGGCGTCGAGACCGGGAAGAACCCTCATTTCGGCGAAGAGCCTGCCGGGAAGGCGTTTCGGTTGGGCACCTGATACAACATATCATTCTGCTGGACGGGATGAATTGATATGTTGTATCAATCCGCCCAACGGAGATGTTCATGTCGCCTTCGCCTGCCGCTTCCGCTGTGTTGTCCCCGCTGTCGCCCGGCGAGGCGCGCGCCCATGCTCATGGTCATGACCATGACCATGAGCACCCTCACGGTGAAGCGGTCGCGCCGCGGCACGATTCCACGCCGTCGCATTCCCACGCGCATTCGCATTCCCATGCCCATTCCCACGCGCCCGGCGAGCACCACCCGCCCGCGCGGCCGGCGCCCTCGCTGCTGCGCCTCTCGGTGTGGCAACGGCTCGGCATCGCGCTGCCGCTGGCCGGGCTGCTCTGGGCGGCGACGGCCCTTGTGGTGTGGGGGGGGGCCTCATCATGAACCTTCTCACCTTTCGCGACCTGACGCTCGGCTATGACCGCCATCCCGCCGTGCACCATCTCGGTGGCGCGGTGGCCGACGGCGACCTGCTCGCGGTGTGCGGGCCGAACGGGGCGGGCAAGTCGACCCTGCTGAAGGCGATCGCCGGCGTGCTCTCGCCGCTCTCCGGCGCGATTCTGGGCGCGCTGCCGCGCCGCGACATCGCCTATCTGCCGCAGGCAGCCGAACTGGACCGCTCCTTCCCGATCGACGTCTATGATCTGGTCGCCATGGGCCTGTGGCGGCGTACCGGCCTGTTCGGCGGCGTGTCCCGGGCCGACCGCACGCGCATCGCCGACGCCATCGCGGCGGTGGGGCTCGCCGGCTTCGAGGCACGGCCCATCGGCACGCTGTCCGGCGGCCAGATGCAGCGCGCCCTGTTCGCGCGGCTGCTGCTTCAGGATGCGCGGCTGATCCTGCTGGATGAACCCTTCACCGCGGTCGATGCCGGCACCAGCGCGGACCTGCTCGCCCTGATCCAGCGCTGGCACAGCGAGGGCCGCACCGTGGTCGCGGTGCTGCACGACATGGATCTGGTGCGCCACCATTTTCCGCGCACGCTGCTGCTCGCCCGCGAGGAAGTGGCGTGGTGCGACACGCGCGAAGCGTTGACGCCGGAAAATCTGAGCCGCGCCCGGCGCATGTGCGAGGCGTGGGACGAGAGGGCGGAGGCCTGCGCGGCGCCGAAGTTCCACGGGACCGGGGTGGCGGCATGAATCCGTATGATCTCCTGATCGCGCCCTTCGCCGAGTTCGATTTCATGCGCCGCGCGCTGGTGGGCGTCATCGCGCTCGGGCTCGGTGCCGGGCCGGTCGGGGTGCTGATGATGCTGCGCCGCATGAGCCTGGCCGGCGACGCCATGGCGCACGCCATCCTGCCCGGCGCGGCGGTGGGCTTCCTCGCCGCCGGGCTGAACCTCTGGGCCATGACGGTGGGCGGGCTGGTGGCCGGCTTCGCGGTGGCGCTCGGCGCCGGCGCGATCGCCCGCGCCACGCAGATGAAGGAGGACGCGGCGCTGGCGGCGTTCTACCTGATCTCGCTGGCGCTCGGCGTGCTGCTGGTGTCGCTGCGCGGCTCCAATGTCGACCTCCTGCACGTGCTGTTCGGCACGGTGCTGGCGCTGGACGACGCGACGCTGCTGCTCATCGTCTCGATTTCCTCGCTCTCGCTGATGGTACTCGCCGTGCTGTGGCGGCCTTTGGTGCTGGAGAGCGTCGATCCCGGCTTCCTGCGCTCGGTGAGCGCGGCGGGGGCGCCGACGCATCTGGTGTTCCTGGCGCTGGTGGTGCTGAACCTGGTGGGCGGCTTCCACGCGCTCGGCACGCTGCTCGCGGTCGGGCTGATGATGCTGCCGGCCGCCACCGCCCGGTTCTGGGCGCGCGATCTCACCGGCATGGTCGTCCTGTCGGTGCTCACCGCCTGCGCCTCCGGCGTGGTCGGCCTGCTGGTTTCCTATCACGCCGGGGTGCCCTCGGGCCCGGCGATCATCCTCGTTGCCGGCGGCGCCTATGCGCTGTCGGTGCTGATCGGGCCGGTCGGCGGGCTGTTGCTCCGCCTCGTGCCGCGCCGCCATCTCGAAGCCTGAAGGAGCTTATCCCCATGCTCACCCGCCGTTCCCTCGCCGGTGCCGTCCTCGCGCTCGGCCTGACCGCGCTGGCCGTTCCCGCAAATGCCCAGCAGGACAAGCTGCCGGTCGTCGCTTCCTTCTCCATCCTCGGCGATCTCGTGAAGAACGTCGGCGGCGACCGCGTGGCGGTGACCACGCTGGTCGGGCCGGACGGCGACGCCCATGTGTTCCAGCCCGCCCCGGCGGATGCCAAGACGGTCGCGGCCGCCAAGCTGGTCTTCGTCAACGGCCTCGGCTTCGAGGGCTGGCTGGACCGGCTGGTGAAGGCCTCCGGCACGAAAGCGGAGGTGGTGGTCGCCACTACCGGCATCAAGCCGCTGGCGTTCGAGGAGGAAGAGGAGGGGCACGCCCATGGGCACGACGATCATGCAAAGCACGACGATCATGCAAAGCATGACGATCACGCCAAGCATGACGATCACGCCAAGCATGACGATCACGCCAAGGGCGAGGATCACGCCGCGCACGACCATGATGGCCACGATCACGGCCCGACCGATCCCCATGCCTGGCAGTCCATTGCCAACGCCAAGGTCTACGTCGCCAATATCCGCGATGGTCTGATCGCCGCCGATCCGGCCGGCAAGGCGGAGTATGAGGCCAATGCGGCGGCCTATACCGCCAAGCTCGACGCGCTGGAGACACAGGTGAAGGCGGCGGTGGCGGCAATCCCCGAGGCGCGCCGCCGCATCATCACCTCGCATGACGCCTTCGGCTATTTCGGCGACGCCTATCATGTCGAGTTCATCGCGCCGCAGGGCGTCTCGACCGAGGCGGAAGCGTCGGCCAAGGATGTCGCCCGCATCATCCGCCAGATCAAGGCCGAGAAAGTGCCGGCGGTGTTCGTCGAGAACATCTCCGATCCGCGTCTCGTCAAGCGCATCTCGCAGGAGACCGGCGCCAAGATCGGCGGCACGCTGTATTCCGACGCGCTCTCCGATGACAAAGGCCCGGCGAGCACCTACATCGACATGATGCAGAACAACATCCGCCAGCTGTCCGCGGCGCTGTCCAGCTGAGGACGATCCGGCGGATCGCCATTCCTGTTCGTGGCCGGGCGTGTCCCGGCCATTCATGACTTTCGCCGCAAGGCGTGGATGCCCGGGTCACGCTCGGGCATGACGTCGTTAAAGGACCGAGGTTTCCCATGGCTGAGGCCGAGACCACCAAGATTCCCGTCACCGTGCTCACCGGCTATCTGGGCGCGGGCAAGACCACGCTGCTCAACCGCATCCTCTCCGAACCGCACGGCAAGAAATTCGCCGTGGTCGTCAACGAGTTCGGCGAGATCGGCATCGACAACGACCTCGTGGTCGGCGCCGATGAGGAAGTGTTCGAGATGAACAACGGCTGCATCTGCTGCACCGTGCGCGGCGACCTGATCCGCATCATCGACGGCCTGCTCAAGCGCAAGGACGGCTTCGACGGCATCATCGTCGAGACCACCGGCCTCGCCGATCCCGCCCCGGTCGCGCAGACCTTCTTCGTCGACGAGACCGTGGGCGCCAAGACCACGCTTGACGCGGTGGTTACCGTCGCCGACGCCAAATGGCTGAAGGAGCGGCTGAAGGATGCGCCCGAGGCCAAGAACCAGATCGCCTTCGCCGACGTCATCCTGCTCAACAAGACCGACCTCGTGTCGGAGACCGAGCTCAAGGACGTCGAGATGCGCATCCGCGCCATCAACCCGTTCGCCCGCATCCACCGCACCCAGCGTTCGGACATCGCGATCGACAAGGTGCTCGGGCAGGGCGCCTTCGACCTCGACCGCATCACGGCGATCGATCCCGACTTCCTCGAAGGCGGCCACAAGCATTTCCACGACGAGGACATGCGTTCGGTGTCGTTCTCGTCCGACAAGCCGCTGGACCCGGACAAGTTCTTTCCGTGGATTCAGGAGCTGACCCAGCGCGAGGGGCCGAACATCCTGCGCTCCAAGGGCATTCTGGCGTTCAAGGACGATCCGGACCGCTTCGTGTTCCAGGGCGTGCACATGATCCTCGACGGCGACCACCAGCGCCCGTGGAAGGCGGACGAACCCAAGACCAGCCGCATCGTCTTCATCGGGCGCCAGCTCGACGACAAGGCGCTGCATGCCGGTTTCCTGTCCTGCGTGGCGTGATGCCCGCCGCTCCGACCTCTCCGGCTCGACCCGGGGAGGTCGCCTACCGCGCCGCCGTGTCTGCGCTCACCCTCCGTGATCGTCACCTCACGCGTGACGCGGCAGCGGAATTGGGCTAACCCGGCTGACGCTGCAACGACGCCGAAAGTGCCATGGCCTCCTCCCCGACCACTGCCGCCACCCCGTCCTCGCTGACCTCCAGGCTGCGCCCGTTCGATTTCGGCGGGGCGGTGGTTGGTATCCGGTTCCTGGGGGCGAACGCCGCCTTCGTGCTGGGCGAGGGTGACATCGTGCTGGCGGGCGAGAGCGAGACCCGCGTCACCGCGCATAAGGGATCGGTGCTCTCGGTCTCCGGCGATGCGCGGCGCGTGCTCACCGGCGGCGATGACGGCCGGGTGGTGGCGACGCGCGGCGACGGCTCCGTCGAGACGCTGTTCGAGCAGAAGGGGCGCTGGATCGATCATGTGGCGGCCGCGCCGGACGGCTCCTTCGCCTATTCTCACGGCAAGACCGCGTATTTCCAGCCGGCCAAGGGCGTGGTGAAGTCAGTGGAGGTGCCCTCGACCGTCGGAGGGCTCGCCTTCGCCCCCAAGGGCACGCGGCTCGCCATCGCTCATTATGGCGGCGCCTCGCTGTGGTTTCCCAATGCGGTCGCCAAGCCCCAGATACTGGAATGGAAGGGTTCGCATCGCGGCGTGATCTGGCACCCGGAAGCGCGCTTCGTGGTCACCACCATGCAGGAGCCCGCGCTCCATGGCTGGCGGCTGCCGGATGGGCAGCACATGCGCATGTCCGGCTATCCCTCGCGGGTGCGGACCATGGAGTTCACTCCGGGCGGTCGCTTCCTCGCCACCTCCGGCTCGACCGAGGCCATTCTCTGGCCCTTCGCCAGCAAGGAAGGCCCGATGGGCAAGCAGCCGACCATGCTGGCGCCGCGCGATGTGCGGGTCTCGGCGGTGGCCACCCATCCCAAGGAGGAGGTGGTTGCTGTCGGCTATGAAGATGGGCTGGCGCTGATGGTGCGCATCGCCGACGGGGCGGAAATCCTCGTGCGCGCGCCGGCCGGAGCGCCGGTCTCCGCGCTGGCATGGCGGGCCGATGGCGGCGCGCTGGCGATCGGAGCCGAAGACGGCAAGGCCGGCCTGCTGGTGCTCTGAGCCGGCTATGGCTTCGGCCGCACATGTCGATGGCATGACCTAAATGGGACTATTGCCCCCCGACCCGATCGACTAGGGTCGGACGTACCGCTTCTCAAAAGGGTATTCGCCATGAAGATCGAGGACGTGCGCGCCAAAGCCTATTCGATGCCGCTGACCAGTCCGTCTTATCCCCGGGGACCCTATCGCTTCTTCAATCGCGAATTCCTGGTGATCACCTACCGGACCGACCCGGCCGCGCTGGCCAAGGTGGTGCCGGAGCCGCTGAAGGTGGTCGACCCGATCGTCAAATATGAGTTCATCCGCATGCCGGATTCCACCGGCTTCGGCGACTACACCGAGACCGGGCAGGTGATCCCGGTCGAGTTCAACGGCGTGAAGGGCGGTTACGTCCACTCCATGTATCTAGACGACGAGGCGCCGACCGCCGGCGGGCGGGAGCTGTGGGGCTTCCCCAAGAAGATCGCCAAGCCCAAGCTGCAGGTGGAGAGCGACACGCTGGTCGGCACTCTGCATTACGGCAGCGTGCTCTGCACCAGCGCCACCATGGGCTACAAATACGAGGCGCTCGACCTCGACGCCCTGCACAAATCGCTGCTGGCCCCGAACTGGATGCTGAAGATCATCCCCCATGTCGACGGCTCGGCGCGGGTGCTGGAACTGGTCGAGTATTATCTGGAGGACCTCGTGGTGAAGGAGGCCTGGACCGGCCCGGCCGCGATCGGCCTGTTTCCGCATGCGCTGTGCACGGTATCCCAGCTTCCGGTGCTGGAAGTGATTTCGGCCGCGCATTTCCGCACCGATCTCACGCTCGGCCTCGGCAAGGTGGTCTACGACTATCTGAAGGAATGAGCGGGCGCCTGGGCTTGTCCTCCGGCCCGGCCGCGGGCCGTCCGGGGTGACAGGCCGCAGGGCTGAGCTATCCCAAAGCCAGCCGTTCGCTCGCCATGAAGCCGAACAGCAAAGCGACGCCAAAGGCGGTGAGCGCCAGCGCGCTCGCCAGCTCGACGCCGCGCAGCAGCACCCCGGCGCCCGCGCCCGGCCGGTTGGCGGCGAGGCGGACCGCCAGATGCTTGGCGAACACCGCGATCGCCGCGATCGCGCTCACGGTAAGCGCGGTGCCGAGCCCCATCAGAAGGGTCGAGGCCGCGCCGACCCAGAAGATGCCCTGCGCCAGCGAGAATACCAGCACCAGGATCGCCCCGGTGCAGGGCCGCAGCCCCACCGAGAGCACCGCCATCGCCCAGTCGCGCCAGCCATTGCGCTTCGGCAGGTCGGACGGGTCCGGCATATGCCCGTGGCCATCCTCGCAGCCGCAGTCCGGGGTGTGGACATGGGCGGCCGTCCCCCGCCATGCGGTGATCAGCGCGCGCGCCTTGAGAAAGCTCAGCCGGGCGCCAAGCACCACCAGCAGCCCGTAGGCGGCGATCTCGATGGTGTTCACCGCCAGGCTCATGGTCGCGGCCGTGGTGCCGAGCACCGCCGCGAACAGGCCGGCGATGACGATCGCGGTCATGGACTGCGCGAGCGCGCTGGCGAAGGCGAGGCCGACGCCACGCTTCCACGTCGCCTCATTGGCCAGCAGATAGGAGGAGATGACCGCCTTGCCATGGCCGGGGCCGGCGGCGTGGAACACGCCATAGGCGAAGGAGATTGCGCCGAGCAGGTACAGCGCGTCGCCGTCTGCCTTGGCCTGCCGCACCGCGCCGGTCAGCAGCCGGTAGAACTCCGCCTGCTTGGCGAGGATGAAGCCCGAGATCCCGCCCGGCTCCGTCGGGGCTGCGCCGATGCCGAACGGGCTGGCCTGCGCCAGTGCCGGATGGGCGAGCGCCGCGCCGAGCAGCGCCAGCGCGAGGGCGGCCAGCGCGCGGTTCAAGAGCAGGTCACCGTGACCCGATTGGCGAATTGCGAGCCGAATTCCGAGGTCGAGGTCAGCGCGCTGAAGAAGCTCTCGCTCAGCGTGGTGGTCTGGCCGACGGCGGGGTCGGGCCGGTGCAGCGTCAACGCGCAGTCCTGCGCATTGCCGGCCAGCGTGATCGGGGCCTCGTCGGCGAGCTGGAAGGCGACGAAATAGGTCGGGTCGTAGACATCCAGCGTCAGCGCGCCCTTTTTCGGCTGGGGGGTCGCGAAGGGCAGGGTGAAATGCAGCGTCAGCGATTTGCCGTCATAGGTCAGCGTGTAGTCGTCGGCCGGCGGCAGGAACGCGACATCGGTCTTTCCCCGCTTGGCATAGGTGAAATAGTCGAACTCCTTGAGGGAATCGATGTTCACCTTGGCGAGGTCCTTCAGCGTCTCGTCGCTCGGCGAGCCGTCCGCCTTGGTCGGCAGGCCCTGCAGCGCGAAGGAGGAGAACGCCTCGTCGAAGGTCCAGTTGTGGCGCACGCCCTTGAGGGTGCCATCCGGCGCGTAGTCGAGCTCGGAGCGCACCTCGACCCAGACATGGGGATGGGCGGCCGCGGGGACCACAAGAGCGAGGAGGGCAAGCCCGCAGGCAAGGCACGCCGCGAAGAGCCGGTTGATCAAGGGCTGGTACCTTCCAAGGGGGATTCGTTCCTCATACGTGGCGCAGGAGTTCGACCGAATGGTGACGCGCTGCGCTTCAGCTGTTCATGCCGATGTGAAAGCCGCAAGCGAGACCTGGAGGGCGCTCCTGCGCCAAAGCAAGGCGATTTACCGCCGGAGTGGAAGGTGTTCTCCAGGACAACCCGCAAAAAACAGTCCAGACTGACGTTGGTGGCAAAGTTGTGGGCGGGGATGGCATGGTGATGGCCGGCACTTTCGCTGATCTGTCCGGCAGGATCGCCGGCATCTTCGGCTCCAAGCCCAGGCCAACCCGCATCGTCATCTTCGGCATCCATTCCGGCGACTGGATGCTTGCTCTCCGCCCGGACGCCCCGGTGTGGCGGCGGGTGCCCGGCATTGTCGAGGTGGCGGTCGTTCCCGACGATGACGCGGCGTCGATACCGCAGCCGAAGCAGGGCTTGCGCACCATCCTGCTGCCGCTGATGGAAGCCCATCTTATGGTGTGCCCGCGGCACCAGCATCATGGGCTGCTGCCGGACCTGCAGGCCGTGAAGGTGCTCGACCACAAGGCCGCGTTCTCCGGCTATTCGCAGGCGCAGGGGCTCACCGCCCTTTGTCCTGTCGCCTATCCGACAGCCGACCATGCGACATTCCCCTGCATGCTGAAGCGCTGCGACCTGAATGGCGGCGCTGGAATCGAGGTCGCCGATTCCCGCGAGCAGCTCGACGCCCTGCTCGCAATGGACCCGTGGCGGGGGCAGGAGGTCGTGCTGCAATCCTATGAAGGCGCGCGCCAGCAGATCGTCACGCACATGGTCTGCCTCGATGGCAGGATCCTATCCCACGCCTCGTTCATGCACATTCTGCCGGAAGGCGAGCGGGTGCGCCGCTGGTCGACGCAGGTGCAATCGGTCCCCTATCGCCCGAGCCGGCACGTGCTGCGGACGCTGCAACGTTTCCTCGCGCCGCTGCGGTTCAGTGGCCCATGCAATGCCAATTACATCGTGCGCGGCGATCAGAGCATCTGCGTCTTCGAGTTCAACCCGCGCCTTGGCGGCTCGCTCATGGTCCCCCAGCATGTCGAGACGCTGGCAATGATTCTGCGGGCGGTCATCGATCATGCGCGCCCGCTGCGCGCAACGTCCGCATAGCGGGCGGTCGAAAACGAAGAAAGGCGCCTCGCGGGCGCCTCTCCGTATTCTCAGTCTCAGACAATAGAAACCAGCGCTCACGCCGCCTTCTGCTTGGGCGCCAGCAGCTTGCGGTTGACCAGCACTTCCGCGATCTGCACCGCGTTCAGCGCCGCGCCCTTGCGCAAATTGTCCGAGACGCACCAGAAGGCGAGGCCGTTCTCGACGGTCGCATCCTCGCGGATGCGTGAGATGTAGGTCGCGTCCTCGCCGGCCGCCTCATAGGGCGTGATGTAGCCGCCGGGCTCGCGCTTGTCGACGACCAGGATGCCCGGCGCGTTGCGCAGCGCCGAGGTGGCTTCCTCGACCGTGATCGGCTTCTCGAACTCGACGTTGACCGATTCCGCATGCGAGACGAACACCGGCACGCGCACCGCGGTGCAGGTCAGCTTGATCTTCGGATCGAGGATCTTCTTGGTCTCGGCCATCACCTTCCATTCTTCCTTGGTGTAGCCGTCTTCCATGAAGACATCGATGTGCGGGATCACGTTGAACGCGATCCGCTTCGGGAACTTCTTGGCCTCGACCGGATCGGAGACGAACACGGCGCGGGTCTGCGAGAACAGTTCGTCCATCGCATCCTTGCCGGCGCCGGAGACCGACTGATAGGTCGAGATGACCACGCGCTTGATGGTCGCGAGATCGTGCAGCGGCTTCAGCGCTACCACGAGCTGGGCGGTCGAGCAGTTCGGGTTGGCGATGATGTACTTCTTCACGAAGCCCTTCACCGCGTCAGCGTTCACTTCCGGCACGATCAGCGGCACGTCGGCGTCATAGCGCCACGCGGAAGAGTTATCGATGACCACGCAGCCCTGCGCGCCGATCTTGGGCGACCATTCCTTGGACACGTCGCCGCCGGCCGACATCAGGCAGATGTCGGTGTCGGAGAAATCGTAGTTCTCCAGGGCTTTGCACTTGAGGGTCTTGTCGCCGAACGACACTTCCGTCCCGACCGAACGGCGGGAGGCGAGCGCGACCACCTCGTCGGCGGGAAAGCCCCGCTCGGAGAGGATGTCGAGCATTTCACGGCCCACATTACCTGTGGCACCGACGACGGCGACCTTGTAGCCCATCACAGTTTCTCCTGAAGGCCCTGCCATTCACAGGCTCGGGCGAGCGCGGGCTTTTACGCCGAAAGGTGGAGAAGGGCAAGGATGGCGCGCCTGCCAGGGTTGCCCCGCCCTCGGCATCCTCGCGCAGCTTGACGCCCGGCGCTGGATGGGTCCTACGGATACGCCATGGATTCCTTTTCGCAGATCGCCGCCGTCGTCTCGATCATCATCGGGCTGGGCATGACCCGGCTGCTGTCGGGCGGCATCGTGCTGTTCCGCGGCCGGCATCGCTCGCGGGTGGACTGGATCCCGCTGGTCTGGGCCGGCATCCTCTTCCTCGTCATCGTGCAGTTCTGGTGGTCGGTGAACCACATCCCGCCCGGCTTCAGCGGCTGGAGCATCGAGTCGGTGGTGGCGCTCTCGCTGCTCACCTGCCTGCTGTTCGTCTCGGCGGCGCTGTTGCTGCCGCAGTCCGAGGCCGATCAGGCGACCGATCTCGCTCAGTTCTTCGAGAATGAGGGCCGATGGTCGCTGCTGTTTTTCGCGCTCTACAATCTGGCGACCATCGCCGCGAACGGGTTCTTCTTCGGTGCGGATGTGCGCCAGCTCTGGGCGGCGCTCTCGCTGGTCGAGGTGGCGCTGCCGCTCGTCGCGTTCTTCAGCCCCACCCGGCGGGTGCGCGCGATCACCACGCTTGGCGCGGCGGTGGTGTTCGTGGCGATCCTCGTGCTGTTCACCGACGCCCGCTTCGATGCCACCCTGCGCATGGGGTTCTAACGCGGGGGCGCCTCACTCCGCCGCGTCGACGCCCGCCGGCTTGCCCACGCCGAAACGCTTCGCCACATAATCCTCGACGATCTTCTTGAAATCGTCGCGCAGGCTCGCGCCCCGCAGCGTGTGCGCCTTCTTGCCGTCGATATAGACCGGGGCGGTGGGGAACTCGCCGGTGCCGGGCAGCGAGATGCCGATATCGGCGTGCTTGCTCTCGCCCGGCCCGTTCACGATGCAGCCCATCACCGCGACATTGAGCGTCTCGACGCCGGGATAGTGCTTCTTCCATTCCGGCATCGAGGTGCGGATGAAGTCCTGCACCTCGAAGGCCAGTTCCTGGAAGGTGGTGGAGGTGGTGCGCCCGCAGCCGGGGCAGGCGGCAACCAGCGGCACGAAGGTGCGCAGGCCCATGGTCTGCAGCATTTCCTGCGCCACCGTCACCTCGCGGGTGCGGTCGCCGTTCGGCTCGGGGGTGAGCGAGACGCGGATGGTGTCGCCGATGCCCTGCTGGAGCAGAACGCCCATGGCCGCCGTCGAGGCGACGATGCCCTTGGAGCCCATCCCGGCCTCGGTGAGCCCGAGATGCAGCGCGTAATTCGAGCGCCGCGCCATCTCGGCATAGACCGTGATCAGGTCCTGCACCGCCGAGACCTTGGCGGAGAGGATGATCTTGTCGCGGGGCAGGCCGATGTCTTCCGCCAGCGCCGCCGACATCAGCGCCGAGCGCACCAGTGCCTCGCGCGTCACGGCGCGGGCCTCGGCCGGGCGCGGCAGACGCGCATTCTCGTCCATCAGCCGGGTCAGCATGTCACCGTCGAGAGAACCCCAGTTGGCGCCGATGCGCACCGGCTTGCCATGCTTGATGGCCAACTCGACGATGGTGGTGAAATGCCGGTCGCGCTTCTCGCCGAAGCCGACATTGCCGGGGTTGATGCGATATTTGTCGAGCGCGGCGGCGCAGTCCGGGAAATTCGCCAGCAGCAGATGGCCATTATAGTGGAAGTCGCCGACGATCGGGGTCTCTAGCCCCATCTTGAGCAGGCGCTCCTTGATCTCCGGCACCGCGGCGGCCGACTCGTCGCGATCCACCGTGATGCGCACGACTTCGGAGCCGGCGCGGGCCAGCGCGGCGATCTGCCGGGCGGTGCCGGCGGCGTCCGCCGTATCGGTATTGGTCATGGACTGCACCACGACCGGGGCGCCGCCGCCGACCGTGACCGAGCCGACCTTCACTGCGACCGTGTCACGGCGCGCGGCGGGTCCGGCAGCCTCCAGCTCCGGGGCGACGACGGGGGCGGTCGAAAGGGTGGACGCGACGTTCATGGGCGCGGGGCTCCGGGGCAACGACCGCCATCGGGTTAGGCCGGCGGCGCGGCGGCGTCAACCGGCGTCGGTGCTCGCGCCTTGCCGCACCAGCGCGGCCTCGCAGCGCGCGCAGGTGCCGGCGATCTCGATCACCGGCGTGCGGGGCGTGAAGCCGGCGGCCCGCGTCGCCCAGGCGAGATCTCGGCCCACGGCATGGGAGGCGACCTCGGAGGTGAGCCCGCAGCGCTCGCAGATCAGGAACACGATCACGTCATCGCGGCCATGCGCCCGCCCGCACGCCATGAAGGCGTTGCGGCTCTCGATGCGGTGGGCGAGCCCTTCGGCGACCAGGAAGTCCAGTGCGCGATAGACCGACATCGGCGCCGGCTTGTCGCCGCTCGCCCCGAGCCGCTCCACCAGCTCATAGGCGCCGAGCGGCACATGGCTGTCGGCCAGAGCTTCCAGAACCCGCCGACGCAGCGGCGTCAAGCGCGCGCCGCGCTCCTCGCAGCTCGCCTGCGCCCGCGCCAGCGCGTCGGAGACGCAGGCGCTGTGGTCGTGGTCGTGATGACCGTGGTCATCAGTTCCGTGGTGGTGGGACTGGTGCCCGCGGGTCTCGTGGTCGGCGGAGGGGTTCATACGACAATCGTACTCCAGCACTGGAAAACCGGAAACCATGGATGCACAAGGACGATAGGCAATTGGT
The DNA here is from genome assembly GCF_022601675.1 of Ancylobacter gelatini. Lineage (GTDB taxonomy): Bacteria > Pseudomonadota > Alphaproteobacteria > Rhizobiales > Xanthobacteraceae > Ancylobacter > Ancylobacter gelatini. Next base: position 52,524 of record NZ_JAKVIL010000012.1, read on the forward strand.
CTGCGGGCGACGTTTGGCCTTTGCAGCCCGGGTCGTCGTGCTACCCTGCCGGTATGTAGGAAGTCACACGGCACAATGCGACCGCGCGAGCGCGGCGGATGCCGTTCAGTCAGGTCAGTTCAGGAGCGCCTTCTATGCTTAAGGGAAAGAACGCCGTCGTCACCGGCTCCACCAGCGGTATCGGCCTCGCCATCGCCCGCGCACTGGCGGCCGAAGGCGTGAACGTCACCCTGAACGGCTTCGGCGATGCCGCCGCGATCGAGAAGGAACGGGCCGGCATCGAGAGCGAGTTCGGCGTCAAGGCGATCTATTCCGCTGCCGACCTGACCAAGGGCTCGGAATGCGCGGCGCTGGTGAAGTTCGCGGAGGACACGCTCGGTTCGGTCGACATCCTGGTGAACAATGCCGGCGTGCAGCACGTCTCGCCTGTCGAGGATTTCCCGGACGACAAGTGGGACCTCATCATCGCGCTGAACCTCTCGGCCGCTTTCCACGCCATCAAGGCCGCCGTGCCGGGCATGAAGGCGCGCAAATGGGGCCGCATCATCAACACCGCCTCGGCCCATGCGCTGGTCGCCTCGCCCTTCAAGTCGGCTTACGTTTCCGCCAAGCACGGCATTGCGGGCCTGACCAAGACCGTGGCGCTGGAGACCGCGACCTTCGGCATCACCGTGAACGCGATCTGCCCCGGCTATGTCTGGACCCCGCTGGTCGAGAAGCAGATTCCCGACACCGCCAAGGCGCGCGGCATCAGCGAGCAGGAGGTGAAGGAATTCCTGCTGGCCGAACAGCCGACGAAGGAATTCGTCACGGTCGACCAGGTGGCGGCGCTGGCCGTGTTCTTGGCGGGTGACGCCGCCCGCTCCATCACCGGCTCGCTGCAGCAGATCGATGGCGGCTGGGTCGCCGAGTGAGCGCACAGGAGGACGACGACGTGGTCGAACGCCCGAAGCCGACCCGAGGCGCCGCAAAGGCCGGCACCAAGGCCCGCACGCCCCGCAGCGCCTCCTCCGCCCCGAAGAGCGGCGCGATCACGGCCGAGACAGCCGCGACTGAGGCTGCGAAGACCGACGACATGTCGGCTTCGGCCGCCAAAGCTGCGTCCGCGCCCAAGCCGGCGGTGAAAACGACCGCCAGGGCAACTGCAAAGCCGGCTCGCAACGCCGCGGCAAAAGTCGCGGCCAAAGTCACCGCAAAGCCGGAGACGGCTTCGGCTCCGGTGGAGTCGGCGCCTCCCAAGGAGATGCCGCCCGCAGCCTCGCCGGCCGATGTCTCGCCCGAGACGCTGGCCGGCGCCCTCGCGCCCAACGGCCCGACCGGGGCTGCGGCGGTCAAGCGCGAACAGGACGTCCCGGAGGCGGTGAAGGTGGCGCGCCGGCGCGGTGGCACCAATCTCAAGCCGCTCAACCTCGCGCTTCAGGGCGGCGGCGCGCATGGCGCCTTCACCTGGGGCGTGCTGGACCGTCTGCTGGAGGACGGGCGCATCGTCATCGAAGGCATTTCCGGCACCAGTGCCGGGGCGATGAACGCGGCGGTGCTGGCCTCGGGGCTGGCGCGGGACGGCAATGAAGGCGGGCGCGAGGCGCTTACCAATTACTGGCGAGCCGTTTCCAAGGACGGGCGCACCAGCCCGCTCCAGCGCACCCTGCTCGACCGGCTGCTCGGCAACTGGTCGCTCAACATGAATCCGAGCTACATCGCCTTCGACGTGATGAGCCGGTTCCTGTCGCCTTACGACTTCAATCCGCTGAACATCAATCCGCTGATGGACCTCATCGAGGAGCATGTGGATTTCGACGCGGTGCAGTCCTGCTCGCACGTCCATGTCTTCGTCAGCGCCACCAATGTGCACACCGGCAAGGCGCGGGTGTTCTCCAAGAAGGAACTGACGCCGGCCGCGATCATGGCTTCGGCCTGCCTGCCCTTCATGTTCCAGGCGGTGGAGATCGACGACGTGCCCTATTGGGATGGCGGCTACATGGGCAACCCGGCCATGTTCCCATTCTACGACGCGGTGAAGACCGACGACATATTGCTGGTGCAGATCAACCCGATCATCCGCCGCGAGACGCCCAAGACCGCGCGGGACATCAACAACCGGATGAACGAGATCACCTTCAACGCCTCGCTGCTCGCCCAGCTCCGCGCGGCGGATTTCGTCACGCGCCTGCTCAATCAGGGCAAGCTGGCCGAGAAGGGCAATGGCATCGACGGCTACCGAAATCTGCGCATGCACCGCATCGACGGCGCCGAGAAGCTGGTGGCGCTCGACGCCTCCACCAAGATGAACGCCGAGTGGGAATTCCTGCAATTCCTGCGTGATATCGGCCGCGAATCCGCCGAGACCTTCCTCGAAAAACATTTCGACGATATCGGCGTGCGCTCGACGCTCGACGTTCATGAGGAGCTCGCCCGGAGCTGAGCGGGGTGAGGGAGGCGTTCTCGCCTCTCGACGTGCCCGCGTCTTTGTGGTGAGAAGCGCGGCATGGAACAGGGTCCCGCCGCGTCCGACATCGTTTCCGCCACCGTCTCCGCTCCCGCCGGCATCGCCGCGCGGGTGCTGCATCGCGACGGGATGATGCTGGTGATCGACAAACCGCCCGGCCTTCCGGTCCACAAGGGGCCGAAGGGCGGCGAGACGCTGGCCGACCATCTCGACGCGCTGCGCTTCGGCCTGCCCAATGCGCCCGAGCTGGCGCACCGGCTCGACAAGGACACCTCCGGCTGCCTCGTGCTCGGCCGCCACCGCAAGGCGCTGGCCGATCTCGGGCGCGCCTTCGCCGACGGCACGGTGGGCAAGACCTATGTAGCCGTGGTGCGCGGCGTGCCGGCGCAGCCGCGCGGGCGCATCGAACTGCGGCTTGCCAAGCGCTCGCCCCATCGCGGCTGGTGGATGGCGGTCGACCCCTCGGGGCAGGAGGCGATCAGCGAGTGGCAGGTGCTGGCGGCCGGCGAGGGGCTTGCGGTGCTCGCGCTGTCGCCGCTAACCGGGCGCACGCACCAGCTTCGCGTCCATCTCGACGCCATCGGCCATCCGATCCTCGGCGATCAGATCTATGGCGGCGCCTCGCGCCTGCCGGGTGGGCCGATCCTGCATCTGCATTCCCGCCGCGTGGTGCTGCCGGGCCGGAAGGGGCGCGAGCCGATCGACGTGCGCGCGCCGCTCCCCGCCCATATGCGGGCGACGCTCGAGAGCGCCGGCTTCGAGGCTGCGAGCATCGAGGCGCTGGCGGACGCGGCGGTTTTCTCGCGCCGCGCGGGTTAGCTCAGACCAGATGCAGGCCGGGCTTCAGCCCCGTCGCCAGCCGTGCCGCGATCTGGCCGCAGCCGATCAACCCGGGCGTCGCGTGGGTGATAATGTGGATCGGCATCGCCGCGAGGCGCGGCTGGTGCGGGGGGTGATCCTCGAACATCTCGCGAAAATCCGAGCCGGCGAAGAACGGCTCCAGTGCCGCCGAGACACCGCCGGCGAGAAATACGCCGCCGCGGGCATTGATGGCGAGCGCGAGGTCGCCGGCAATGCGGCCGAACAGGCGCAGGAAGATGCGGCAGGTCTCCAGCGCCTCCGCGTCATGGCGCGTGGCGGCGGCGATCACCTCTTCCGGTGACAGCTTCTCGCCGGAAAAAATGTAATGGATGCGCGCCAGCCCCGAGCCGGACAGCGCGTGCTCCACCACCGGCGTGCCGAGATCGCGCACCAGATGAGCGAGCAGGCGGGCCTCCTCCGAATTCACGGCGCCGAGCCGCATGCGCCCACCCTCGCCGGTGATCGCCTGGGTACGCCGGCCGATGGTGAGAAGCCCGGCGACGCCGAAGCCAGTGCCGGGGCCGCAGATCAGCATCGGCCCCTTCGGCACGGCGCGGCCGGTGCCGACCGGCACCAGATCGTCCGCGGTGAGCGCCGGCACGCCATAGGCGAGCGCCTCGAAATCATTGACCGCCTCCAGCTTCTGCCAGCCGAAATGCCGGCGCATGACCCGCTTGGAGAAGGCCCAGTCGCGATTGGTGAGCTTCACGCCATCGCCGTCCACCGGCCCGGCCACGGCGAGCACCGCGCCGCCAATCGCCGGGCGCGTGCCGGCGGGGCGGGCGGCGATGTCGGCCTCGATCAGCGCCTCGAAGCCGGCGAAATCGTCATTGCGATGGATGCGGATATCGGCGGGAACGCCGTCCTTGCCGACCAAAGCGAGGCGGGAGGAGGTTCCGCCAATGTCGGCGATCAGGATCAGATGCGGCATGAAATTCCTGCACAGTACGAGCGAAGCACGACGACATGATTGGAGCCAATCTGGCCCTCATAGACAAGCCCCGAAGCCGGAACAGGTTGCAGCGAAGCGGTTTCATGCAACGCCTTCTTGCCCCGGCTTCATGGCGAGGTTGCGTTCGCGCGCCGGCAAGCCTAGTTCCTCCCCATGACCGATGCACCGCGACGCCCGTCCAAATCCCGCCCGTCCAAACCCGCTTCTGCCGCCCCGGGCCGAACGCCTCCCGACCTGCCGGGCCTGTCGGCGCGGCGCGCGGCGGTGGACGCTGTTCTGGCGGTGCTGGAGAGCGGCCGGCCGCTGGAAGAGAGCCTCGATCGCCTCACGCGGGAGCTGGAGGAGCGCGACCGCGCGCTGGCGCGGATGATCGCCGCGACCGTGCTGCGGCGGCTCGGCACGCTGCGCGCCCTGCTGCGCGCGGTGATGGAGCGCCCGCTGGCCGAGCGCGCGCGGCGCGCCGAGATCATCCTGCTGGCCGGCGCCGCGCAGATCCTGATGATGGACGTGCCCGACCACGCCGCGGTCGCCACCAGCGTCAGCCTTGCGGGCGAGGTTGCCGCGACCGCCGGCTTCAAGGGCCTGATCAACGCCGTGCTGCGCCGGATCGCGCGCGAGGGAGCCGCCGCGCTTGCCGCGCTGCCCGAGCCGCCGCTGGACCTGCCGCTGTGGATGGTCGAGGGCTGGAGCGCCGCCTATGGCGCGGACGAGGCGATGCGAATCGCGCAGGCGCTCGGCACCGAGGCGCCGCTGGACATCACCGTGAAATCCGACCCGCAAGGGTGGGCGGAGCGGCTCGGCGGCCGTCTGCTGCCGACCGGAAGCATCCGCCTGTCGGAGGCCGGCAATGTCACGGCGCTGCCGGGCTTCGACGAAGGCGCGTGGTGGGTGCAGGACGCCGCCGCCGCGCTGCCGGCGCGGCTGATCCATGCCCGGTCGGGCATGAGCGTGGCCGATATGTGCGCCGCGCCGGGCGGCAAGACCGCCCAGCTCGCCAATGCCGGGGCCGTTGTGACGGCGGTGGACCGCTCCGGCTCCCGGCTGAAGCGGCTGCGGCAGAACCTCGCCCGGCTCGGCCTTGAAGCGACCATCGTCGAGGCTGACGCGGCCTCCTGGGAGGGCGGGCCGTTCGACGCCATCCTGATCGACGCCCCCTGTTCGGCCACCGGCACCATACGCCGCCACCCGGACGTCGCCTGGACCAAGGGGCCGGGCGACATTGCCAGCCTCAAGGCGCTCCAGTCGCGCCTGCTGCGCCACGCCGCCAACCTTTTGAAGCCGGGCGGCATCCTGGTCTATTCCACCTGCTCGCTGGAGCCGGAGGAGGGCGAGAAGCAGATCGAATCGCTGCTCGCCTCCCGCGCCGACCTGTCGCGCGATCCGGTTCGCCCCGGCGAATGCGGCATCGCCCCCGAATGGATCAACGCGGCGGGCGAAGTGCGCACGCTGCCGGTCCACCTGCCGGACCCCGACCCGCGCCTTTCCGGGCTCGACGGCTTCTTCGCGGCCCGGCTGCGCCGCGCGTGAGCGAGAGTACCCGGGACAACCCGCCCTCGCCGGCGGGACGGCTGGACGTGCGTTCCCGCTTGGCTAAGCTGGTGGCATGGGGACGCCCGCGCGACACACGCCCGGAAACAGGGGATAAGCCACTGATGGCCCGCGATTTCTACGCGGATCGTGCGCGTGTCGCGCGATTCGCGACGGATTTCGGCTGGCGCCGCCTTTGCGTGCGCGCGATGCGCCATCCGTTGGTTCGCTGGTTCACGCCGCCGGTCTCGGTGCCCTCGCGCCTGCTGTTCGCCCCGCATGATCTGCGCACCGGCGATCCCACCCGCGCGCACGAATTCTATGCCGGCCGCTTCGCCTTCGCCGGCAAGGTGGTGACCACCGACGGCGCCTCGCCATTCGAGATGGATCCCCCCTCGCGCGAATGGGCGGAGGAGCTGATGAGCTTTTCCTGGCTGCGCCATCTTCAGGCCGCGGGCACGCCGATCGCGCGGGCCAATGCGCGGGCGCTGGTCGGCGACTGGATTGCCGCCCGGGCGCATCTCGATCCCGCCGCCGCCGCGCCCGATGTCGCCGCGCGCCGGGTGATCAGCTGGCTGACGCAGGCGCCGCTGATTCTCCAGTCGGCCGACGCCATCTTTCATCGCCGCTTCCTGCGCAGCCTCGCCGCGCAGGTGCGCTATGTGCGCAGCGTCCAGCGCTATGCCCGCGACGGGCGGCCGCGCCTGCTCTGCGCGCTGGCGCTGTGCTTTGCCGGCCTGTGCATGGCCGACCAGCCGCGCCTGCTGCGCTCCGGCCAGCGCCGGCTGGTGGAGGAACTGGAACGGCAGGTGCTGGCCGATGGCGGGCATGTCGGGCGCGATCCCGGCGCGCTGATCGAGCTGCTGCTCGACCTGCTGCCGCTGCGCCAGAGCTTCGCGGTGCGCCATCTGCCGCCGCCGCCGGCACTGCTCAACGCCATCGACCGCATGATGCCGATGCTGCGCTTCTTCCGCCATGTCGACGGCTCCTTCGCGCATTTCAACGGCATGGGGCCGACCCCGGCGGACTGGCTCGCCACCGTGCTCGCCTATGACGATGCGCGCGGCCGGCCGCTGTCGAACGCGCCCTATTCCGGCTATCAGCGCATGGAAGCCGGCGGCACGGTGCTGATCGCCGATACCGGCGCGCCGCCGCCGATCCCGGTCAGCCACGAGGCCCATGCCGGCTGCCTGTCCTTCGAACTGTCGAGCGGGCGCAACCGGCTGGTGGTCAATTGCGGCATGCCCGCCACGGGGCGCGAGGGCTGGCGCGCCACCGCCCGGCAGACCGCTGCCCATTCCACGGCCGTGATCGAGGAGGCATCCTCGTGCCGTTTCGTCGCCGGAGGGCTGATGAAGCGCATATGCGGCACGCCGGTACTGGAAGGCCCGGCGGATCTGCGCATCGACCGCGCCCTGCGCGGCGGGGCCGATGTGCTGCTGGCGAGCCATGACGGCTATGCGCGGCGCTTCGGCGTGGTGCACCAGCGCTCCTGGCGGCTTTCTCCCGATGGCGGGCGGCTCGATGGCGAGGATCTGTTCCGGGTGGCGCAGGGCGAGGAATTCGCCAGCGACCAGCACGAGGGCTACGCCATACGTTTCCATCTGCACCCGCTGGTGCGCCCCGCGCGCGCGGCGGACGGGCACACCGTGCTGCTGCATTTGCCGGATGGCGACGACTGGGCGTTCACCGCCCCGGAGGCCGCGGTCAGCATCGAGGAGAGCATCATGCTTGCGGCCAATGGCGGCGCGCGGCGGACCGAGCAGCTTGTCATCGTCGGGCACGCCCGCCAGACGCCGCGCGTCTCCTGGACCTTCATGCGGGTGCAGGGCCTCACGGGCTAGGCGGGAGGCCGTGCGCGTGGTTTGCCGGGCTGCATTGCCGCGCGGGACGGTTCACGCGGGGGCGTGGACGTGGTACGCGGCCTCAATCCCGCAACAGACCCGGCCGCATCCATGTCCACCGACGCTACTGCCCCCGATATCCGCCCCATCGCTCGCGCCCTGCTGTCGGTTTCCGACAAGACCGGGCTGGTGCCGTTCGCGCAGGCGCTCGCCGCCCATGGGGTGGAGCTGGTCTCCACCGGCGGCACCCGCAAGGTACTGGCCGAGGCCGGGCTGAGCGTGCGCGACGTCTCCGACCTCACCGGCTTTCCCGAGATGATGGACGGACGGGTGAAGACCCTGCACCCCAACGTCCATGGCGGTATCCTCGCCATCCGCGCCGATGCCGGCCATTGCGCCTCGATGGACGCCCACGGCATCGTGCCGATCGATCTGGTGGTGGTGAATCTCTACCCGTTCGAGGAGACGGTGGCGCGCGGCGCGGGTTTCGACGAATGCGTCGAGAACATCGATATCGGCGGCCCGGCGATGATCCGCGCCGCCGCCAAAAATCATCACGACGTCACGGTGGTGGTCGATCCTTCCGCCTATGAGACCGTGCTGACCGAGATCAGCACGCTGGGCGGCACCACCGGCATCACCCGCCGCAGGCTGGCGCAGGCGGCCTATGCCCGCACCGCCTCCTATGACGGGGCGATCGCGAGCTGGTTCGCGAGCGTGGAGGGCGACGCCGCCCCGGCCGGCCGGGTGTTCGGCGGCCGCCTCGCCGAGGCGCTGCGCTATGGCGAGAACCCGCATCAGGAAGCCGCCTTCTATATTGGCGGCACGGCGCGCGCGGGTGTGGCCACCGCGCGCCAGCTTCAGGGCAAGGCGCTGTCCTACAACAACCTCAACGACACCGACGCCGCCTTCGAGGCGGTGTCCGAGTTCGACCCGACCCGGGCGCCGGCAGTGGTGATCGTCAAGCACGCCAATCCCTGCGGCGTGGCGGAAGGGTCGACACTGGTCGAGGCGTACCGCAAGGCGCTGGCCTGCGATCCGACCTCCGCCTTCGGCGGCATCGTGGCGCTGAACCGCACGCTGGACGCGGAGGCCGCCCGCGCCATCGTGGAAATCTTCACCGAGGTGATCGTCGCCCCGGACGCGACCGACGAGGCGATCGAGATCGTCGGCTCGAAGAAAAACCTGCGCCTGCTGGTCACCGGCGCCCTGCCGAACCCGCGCGCGGGCGGGCTTGCCGTCAAGTCGCTGGCCGGCGGCCTCTTGGTGCAGTCGCGCGACAATGCCGTGGTAGACGACATGGAACTCAAGGTCGTGACCAAGCGGGCGCCGACCAATTCCGAACTCGCCGACATGGCCTTCGCCTTCCGCGTCGCCAAGCATGTGAAGTCGAACGCCATCGTCTATGCGAAGGACCTCGCCACGGTCGGCATCGGCGCCGGGCAGATGAGCCGGGTCGATTCGGCCCGCATCGCCGCGCGCAAGGCGCTGGACGCCGCCGAGGCGGCCGGCCTTGCCGAGCCGCTGACCAAGGGCTGCGTGGTGGCCTCCGACGCCTTCTTTCCGTTCGCCGACGGGCTGATCACCGCCATCGAGGCCGGCGCCACCGCCGTGATCCAGCCGGGCGGCTCGATCCGCGACGCCGATGTGATCGCGGCGGCGGATGCGGCCGGCATCGCCATGGTCTTCACCGGGGTGCGCCACTTCCGGCATTGAGGCGGTTGCTTCTCGGCCAATAAAAAAGCGGGGCAAGGTGCCCCGCTTTTTCGTGTCCGGTATCTGGCGCGATCGAAAGCGGCGCGATCAGAAGCGATACGTCACGCCCACGCCGATCAGCCACGGGTTGAGGTCGGCCTTGCCGTTCAGGGCGGCGCCGGCGACGTCGATGTCGAAATCCGGCTCCAGGAAGATCTTCTTCACGTCGACGTTGAAGCCCCAGTGCTCGTCGATCATGTAGTCGAAGCCGGCCTGCAGCGCGAAGCCCCAGGCGCCCTTGACGTCGATGTCGGTGGCGGCGCCTTTGGCGGACTGGTCGAAGAAGAAGGTGTAGTTCACACCGGCGCCGACATAGGGCTTGAACGCGCCGAAATCGGTGAAGTGGTACTGCAGGGTCAGGGTCGGGGGCAGCAGCCACACCTCGCCGACCTTGCCGAGCGCGTCGATCGTGCCGGCGCCGCTGATGTCGTGCGGCGTCACGGCGAGAATGAGTTCGGCCGCCCAGTTCTTGGTGAAGTAGTAGGTGATGTCGAGTTCCGGCACCACGGCATCGGAATAATCGAGGTCCGAGCCCGGGATCTGGTCCACCGAGCCGCTATCGGTCGGCATGACGTAGAGCGCGCGGACGCGAATCTGCCAGGGGCTCTGCTCCTCGACCACCGGGATCACCGGCGCCTTGTAGACCGGCGTCGACACGTCGGCAGCGCCCGCCGCGTGAAGGCCGCCAGACGTGGCGAGAGCCGCCACGGCGGCCAGGCTGGAAATCGCGAAACGATGCATCGACATGAAGCAACCCCTTTGAATCCCCCGGGCCGGATGCGTGTCATCGGGCCGCCACGCATTCCTCGCGCCATCGACCTCACGCGGGATTGATCCACGTCAACGGCGTGCGCGTGCGCCGCGCCGTGTGACCATCCGGCAACAATCGCGCGGGGCGTGTTGTCATTCGGCTGAGGGGTATAAGCTGCAACCATAGGCCCGGCCGATCCATGAAGGCCAAGAGGCTGCCGCCGTGTTCTGGCAGGCCGGAAACATGTCCGGCGCCGGGACCGGACGGCGCGAGTGATTCGAGCATGTTGCCGTCGGGGCATGCTCCAAGGGAGGTGCAGATCATGGGTGTCGAAGGTTTCCTCGCCAGCGAGGACGAACGCGTTGCGCGCCAGCTTGTCGAGCAGGCCGACCTGATCCTTCAGGCGGTGGACGACGAGGTTCCTGTGCAGTTCGCCAGCCGCCTGTTCGGGCGCGCGGTGGCCGAGGATGTGCGGCTCTACACGCCTCATGAACTGGTCGCGCTGGCGCGCCTCGCCTTCGACGACCTGAAGCAGCGCCGCCCCGGCGGCGCCGATATCCGCCTGCACCAGCCGGCCGCCGTCGAAGGCGGCGAGCGGCTGGCAAGCGTCACCGTGGTCGAGATCGTCAATGACGACATGCCGTTCCTGCTCGATTCGGTCACGGCGGCTCTGAACGCGCGCGGTCTCACCGCCTCGCTGGTGGTGCATCCGATTCTGGCCGTGGAGCGCGACGGGGACGGCGTGCTGCAGGGCGTCGCCGCGCCGGGCGAGAAGCTGGCGGGCCGGATGCGGCGCGAGAGCCTCATTCACATCCACGTCCCGCGCGTCGAGGACGCGGCGGAGCGCGACGCGCTGGTCGCCGAACTCGGGGCCGTGCTCGGGCAGGTGCGCTCGGCGGTCCATGCGTGGCAGCCGATGATGAAGGAAGTGGCCGCCGCCGTCACTGAACTTCGCGAGGCGCCCGCCACCGTGCCGCGCGAGGAGGTCGAGGAGGCCGTCGCCTTTCTGGAATGGCTGCTGGACGGCAATTTCACCTTTCTCGGCTCGCGCAATTACGACGTGGCGGAAGCTGCCGCCGGCCGCCCGAGCCTTGCCAGTTTCCGCCGCCGCATGACCGACGCGCTCGGCCTCTTGTCGGATTCGGACATGCGGCTGTTCCGCCCGCCGGTCGATGACAGCGAGGCGGTGAGCGCCGACCTGACCCAGGTTCTCGCCGCGCCGAGCCCGCTCATCGTCACCAAGTCGCGCACGCTGTCGCTGGTGCACCGGCGGACCTGGATGGATGTGGTGGTGGTGAAGCGCTACGATTCCGAGGGCCGGGTGCGCGGCGGGCTGTGCATTGCCGGCCTGTTCACCAACACCGCCTATGCCAGCTCGGTGTCGGACGTGCCGCTGCTGCGGCGCAAGGCGGCGGACGTGCTGGCCCGCGCCGGCTTCGACGCCACCAGCCATTCCGGCCGGGCGCTGGTGAAGGTGCTGGAGAGCTATCCGCGCGACGACCTGTTCCAGATCGATCCCGCCTCGCTCTACCATTTCACGCTGGCGATCCTGCAACTCGACGAGCATCCGCGCGTGCGGGTGCTGGCCTGGCGCGAGCGCTTCGACCGCTTCGTCTCGGTGCTGGTCTTCGTGCCGCGCGACCGCTATGGCAGCGAGGTGCGGCTGCGTATCGGCAACCTTCTGGCCGAGAGCTTCGGCGGAACGGTGATCAATTTCCGGCCGCTGTTCCTCGAAGGCCCGCTGACCCGCGTGCACTTCACCATCGAGCTGACCGGCGCGCGCGCCCCGGAACCGGGTCGCATCGAGCTGGAGGCCCGGGTCTCCCAGATCATCCAGACCTGGAACGACGCCTTTGCCGGCGCGCTGGCCGTGGTGTTCTCTCCCGAGATGACGGCGCGTCTGAAGGCGCGCTATGGCGAGGCGTTCCCGGCCGGTTACCAGGACAATTATTCCCCCGAGGCCGCGCTGGCCGATTTGCGCCTCGTCGAGAAGCTGAGCGAGGCCAATCCGGTCGCGATAGATTTCCACCGGCCCGCGCGTTGGAGCGGCCGCGACCGTGTGGCGCTCAAGGTGCTGAGCTACAACATGCCGCGCCTGCTCTCGGAGCGTGTGCCGCTGCTGGAGGCGATGGGCTTCGTGGTGGTGGACGAGCGCACCTTCACGCTGGAGCCCGCGGGGGGCGCGCCGACCTATGTGCACGACATGGTGCTGTCGCGCCGCGGTGGCGGGGAGATCGAGCTTGAGGCGCTGGAGACGCGCCTGCATGCCTGCCTGATGGCGGTGCTGCGCGGGCAGGCCGAGAGCGACGGTTTCAACGCGCTGGTGCTCAATGCCCGGCTCGGCTGGCGCGACATCGTGCTGCTGCGCACGCTGGCGCGCTATCTGCGCCAGATCGGCATCCCGTTCAGCCAGGACTATCTGTGGGAGACGCTGAACCGGCATCCCGCCATCGTCGACCGTCTGGTCGCGCTGTTCCATGCCCGTTTCGACGAGGGGGCGGATGACGCCCGTGCGGCGCGCGAGGACGCGATTCGCGCCGAGATCGATACCGCGCTCGCCGAGGTGCAGAGCCTCGACGAGGACCGCATCCTGCGCCGCTTCGCCAATCTGATCGACGTCGCCCTGCGCACCAATTTCCACCAGACCGGCGAGAGCGGGGCGCCGCCGGCGACGCTGGCGGTGAAGTTCGACAGCCGCCGGGTCGAGGGCCTGCCGCTACCGCGCCCGCTGTTCGAGATCTTCGTGCATTCCCCGCGCGTCGAAGGCATCCACCTGCGCTTCGGCCGGGTGGCGCGCGGCGGCCTGCGCTGGTCGGACCGGCCGCAGGATTTTCGCACCGAGGTGCTGGGCCTCGTCAAGGCACAGCAGGTGAAGAACGCGGTGATCGTGCCGGTGGGCGCCAAGGGCGGCTTCGTGCCCAAGCAGCTCCCGGCCAGCCCGCGCGAGGCGGTGCAGGCGGAAGGGACGGAAGCCTACAAGCTGTTCGTCTCCTCTCTGCTCGACCTCACTGACAATTACGAGGGGACGGACATCCTGCACCCCCCGCGCGTGGTGCGCCACGACGAGGACGACCCCTATCTCGTCGTCGCCGCCGACAAGGGCACCGCGACCTTCTCCGACACCGCCAACGCGCTGTCGCAGGCGCGCGGCTTCTGGCTGGGCGACGCCTTCGCCTCCGGTGGCTCGGTCGGCTACGACCACAAGGCGATGGGCATCACCGCGCGCGGCGCCTGGGAGGCGGTGCGCCGGCATTTCCGCGAGATGGACACCGATATCCGCGTCTCGCCCTTCACCGTCGCGGGCGTCGGCGACATGTCGGGCGACGTGTTCGGCAACGGCATGCTGCTGGAGAACACCATCAAGCTGGTCGCGGCCTTCGACCACCGCGACATCTTCCTCGACCCGACGCCCGATCCCGTGGCCGCGCTCAAGGAGCGCCAGCGCCTGTTCGCGCTGCCTCGCTCGTCCTGGCAGGACTACGACAAGAGCCTGATCTCGGCCGGGGGCGGGGTGTTCTCGCGCGCGGCGAAATCCATCCCGCTGGCTCCGGCCGTGCGTGAGGCGCTGGGCTTCGACAAGGCCACCGCCTCGCCCGCCGAGGTGATGAGCGCCATCCTCAAGGCGCCCGTGGACCTGATCTGGTTCGGCGGCATCGGCACCTATATCCGCGCCTCCTCCGAGACCGATGCGCAGGCCGGCGACCGTGCCAATGACGCCATCCGCATCACCGGCGCGGATGTGCGCGCCAAGGTGATCGGCGAGGGCGCCAATCTCGGCGTGACCCAGCGCGGGCGCATCGAGGCCGCCCGGCGCGGCGTACGGCTCAACACCGACGCCATCGACAATTCCGCCGGCGTGAACACCTCCGACGTCGAGGTGAACATCAAGATCGCCATCGGCCCGGCCACGCGCGACGGCCGGCTCGACGACGAGGCACGCAAGGCGCTGCTCGGCTCGATGACCGACGAGGTGGCGGCGCTGGTGCTGCGCAACAACTACCTGCAGACGCTGGCGCTCTCGCTCGCGCAAAGTCAGGCGCTGGCCGAGCTCGGCTTCCACCAGCGGCTGATGCAGCAATTGGAGGCGCGCGGCCTGCTCGACCGCGCGGTCGAGTTCCTGCCGGGCGATGCGGAGCTGACCGAGCGGCGCGGGCGCGGGGAGGGGCTGACGCGGCCCGAACTCGCCGTGCTGCTGGCCTATGCCAAGCTGACCGCCCATTCCGACCTGCTCGACACCGACGTGCCGGACGATCCGTATCTGGCCGGCGAGTTGACCGCCTATTTCCCGCCCGAGCTGCGCGAGCGGCTGCCGGATGGCATCGAGGGGCACCGGCTGCGCCGCGACATCATCGCGACCCAGCTCTCCAACGCCATGATCAATCGCGGCGGCCCGGCCTTCGCGGCCCGGCTCGCCGACGAGACCGGTGCGGATATCGGCTCGATTGCCAAGGCCTTCGCTGCCACCCGCGACGGCTTCGGCGTCGAGGCGCTGAGCGACGAGATCGACGCGCTGGACGGCACGGTGCCGGGCGCGGTGCAGCTCGACCTCTACGCGACCGTGCAGGAACTGCTGCGCGACCGCACCGTGTGGTTCCTGCGCAATGTCGATCTGCGCCAGAGCCTCGACGAGCTGGTCGCGCATTATGCGTCCGGCATCGCCCCGGTGACGGAGGCGCTGACCGGCGTGGTGCGCGAACTGGTGCCGGAAGAGACCCGCGCGTTGCACGATGCCCGCATCGCCGGCTGGGTGCAGGCCGGCGTGCCGGAGCCGCTGGCCCGGCGCGTGGCGCGGCTGCCCTCGCTGGAGAACGCGACCGACATCGTGATGATCGCCGATCGCACCAAGGCCGACCTCGTCGATGTCGCGGCGACCTTCTTCGCGGTGGGGCTGCATTTCCGGCTCGACCGGGTGCTGGGTGCGGCGCGCCATCTCTCGGTGCCGGATTATTACGACCGGCTCGCGCTCGACCGCGCTCTGGCGCAGTTCGAGGTCGGGGTGCGCCGGCTCACCGCCGAGGTGCTCGACGGCTATGGCTCCGGTGCCGAAGGGGTGGAGAAATGGGCGGCCGCGCGCGGCGCCGAGGTCGAGCGCGCCCGCAACGGCGTGCACGAGATCGCCGGCTCCGGGCTCTCGGTCTCCAAGCTCTCGGTGGCGGCCAGCCTGATCGGCGATCTGGTGAAGGGCTGAGGCGGGTGGCGGGCGTCAGGCCCGCCACTCCCTTCGCTCGGGCGCATCAGCCCAGGCACTCATCCTCGGTCTTGCTGTAGCCGGCGGGCTTGGGCGCCACCTTCTGCGGCTGTCCGCGATCCAGCGCGCCGTCCGAGCGCGCGCGCAGATAGACGAAGATGGCATCGATGAAGCACATCACGTTCGGGTCGTTGCCGAGCGCGGGCATGACCAGCTCCTGGCTGGCGCTGACGTTCTTCTTGCCGTTGGTTACGACATCGAGGAACTGGCTGTAGCTCAGCGTCTTCAGCGCATCGACGAGCGAGGGGCCGAAGCTGGAGCCGAGCCCGTCCGGGCCGTGGCACTGCAGGCAGTTGGCACCGTAGCGCAGATAGCCGATCGACGTGTACCAGTCGACCGTGCCGTCCTTGTCGATCTTGAAGGTCGGGTTGCCCTGCGCGTCGCTATATTCGCCGTCGGACGAGCTGGCGGCGGCGGGGTCGCCGGTGCCGTCGGCCTGAAGCGGCGACGACACGACGAGAAGAAGGGCGGCAAGCGCCACCCCGGCCTTGATGTTCATGCAAACCTCCCGGCGCCCCGACCTGTTGTTTTGTGTCGGATCGCCGGGGCGCAAGGATGCTCGCGCCGACAGGGGGGACGGTCAAGCGGGCTGTCCGCCTTGCCGGACGATGGCGCCGATGGCGTTAACGACGAGCCGCGCGGCGGTCAGCGCGGAGAGGTTGTCGATATCGGCGGGCGGGTACAGCTCCACGAGGTCGAAACCCGCGATCCGGCCACGCTTTCCGGCGCCGGCGATGAGGTCGATCGCCTGCGTGTAGGTGAGCCCGCCCGGCGTGCGGGACGCGACCGCCGGCATGATGCCGGGATCGAGGCCGTCGCAGTCGAGCGTGATCACCACCCGCGCGCCCTCGGGGATATGGCGCAGCGCGGCCTCGACGCCATGGGCATGAACCTCGCGGGCGGTGACGAAGCGGCTGCCATAGCGCCGCGCCGCCTCGATCTCCTCAACCCGCGCACTGCCGACGCTGCGCAGGCCGACCTGCACCATGCCGGCGACATGGCCCATTTCGCTGGCTCGGCGCATCGGGCTGGAAAAGCCCAGCCGCTCGCCATAGCGCTCGTCGCGCCAGTCGATATGGGCGTCGATCTGCAGAATCCAGATCGGGCCATGGCCGGCGAAGGCGGCAAGGAAGGGGATCGGCACGGAATCGTCACCGCCGATCAGGATCGGCACCGCACCCAAGGCGAGAATGTCGCGGGTCGTCGCCTCGATCCGTGCCCGGTTGCCCGGATTGTCGTCCGGCGCGGTCGGGATGTTGCCGCTGTCGATACAGGAAATCGGTCCGCCATCGAAGAGCGGGCCGCCGAGGTCGAAATCCCAGTGCGCGACCAGCGCTGCATCCTCGAAGCTGGCGGCGCGGATCTCATCCGCGGCCCGCGCATAGCCGTGGCTGTCCTTGCCGGGATAGGTGGTGCCATGACCGGCACCGATGATCACGGCGCGGGGACGCTGTTCCCCGGCGAGGCGCTCGGGCAGGCCGAGAAAGGAAGGCTGGGTCATGTCGCGGTGGCAGGTTTCGCCTTCTCCCCGAGGGGGAGAAGGGTGAGGTGAGGGGCCTCGAAAGGGTAAGGACCCCGCCAACGCGCCGCAATGCCCCTCTCATCGTCCGTGGGCGTGCCAGGCCGGAGCCGCCGGCTCCGGCCGCAGCACCTCACGCCACCGCGTGCTTCTTGTTCTGGCGATGCGAAATCAGGTCCTCGACCACGCCGGGATCCGCCAGCGTCGAGGTGTCGCCAAGGCTGCCGAACTCGTCCTCGGCGATCTTGCGCAGGATACGGCGCATGATCTTGCCGGAGCGGGTCTTGGGCAGGCCGGGGGCGAACTGGATCAGGTCCGGCGAGGCGATCGGACCAATCTCCTTGCGCACCCACACCACCAACTCCTTGCGCAGTTCCTCCGTCGGCTCCTCGCCCGCCATCAGCGTGACATAGGCATAGATGCCCTGGCCTTTGATGTCGTGCGGGTAGCCGACCACGGCGGCTTCCGAGACCTTGGGATGGGCGACGAGGGCGCTCTCCACTTCCGCCGTGCCCATGCGGTGGCCGGAGACGTTGATCACATCGTCCACGCGGCCGGTGATCCAGTAATAGCCGTCGGCATCGCGGCGGCAGCCGTCGCCGGTGAAGTATTTGCCGGGATAGGTCGAGAAATAGGTCTGCATGAAGCGCTCATGGTCGCCATAGACCGTGCGCATCTGGCCGGGCCATGAATCGGTGATCACGAGATTGCCCTCGCAGGCCCCCTCCAGAACCGCGCCCTCCGCGTCCACGATCTGCGGCTTGACGCCGAAGAACGGGCGCGTGGCGGAGCCGGGCTTGAGCCGGGTGGCGCCGGGCAGCGGGGTGATGAGGATGCCGCCGGTCTCGGTCTGCCACCAGGTATCCACGATCGGGCAGCGCTCATTGCCGACCACGCGGTGATACCATTCCCAGGCTTCCGGGTTGATCGGCTCGCCGACCGAGCCGAGCAGGCGGAGCGACGCGCGGGAGGTCTTCTTCACCGGCTGGTCGCCGGACTGCATCAGGGCGCGGATAGCGGTCGGGGCGGTGTAGAAGATGTTGACCTTGTGCTTGTCGATCACCTCCCAGAAGCGGGAGTTCGACGGGTAGTTCGGCACGCCCTCGAACATGAGCGTGGTCGCGCCGTTGGCGAGCGGGCCGTAGACGATGTAGCTGTGGCCGGTCACCCAGCCGATATCGGCGGTGCACCAGTAGATGTCGCCCTCGTGGTAGTCGAAGACATACTGGTGGGTCATCGCGGCGTAGACCAGATAGCCGCCCGTGGTGTGCAGCACGCCCTTGGGCGTTCCGGTGGAGCCCGAGGTGTAGAGGATGAACAGCGGATGCTCGGCGTCGACATGGGCGGCCGGGCACTCGCTGGTCACGAGGTCGGCGGCCTCATGGTACCAGACATCGCGGCCGGGCTTCATGTCGACGGTGCCGCCGGTGCGGCGCACGACGATGACGTGATCGACCTCGACGGAGGCGCTCGCCTTGGCGATGGCGGCGTCGACATTGGCCTTGAGCGGCACCCTGCGGCCGCCGCGCAGGCCCTCGTCGGCGGTGATGATGACCTTGGAATCGCAGTCGACGATGCGGCTCGCCAGGCTGTCCGGCGAGAAGCCGCCGAACACCACCGAATGCACCGCGCCGAGCCGCGCGCAGGCCAGCATGGCATAGGCGGCCTCGGGGATCATCGGCATGTAGATGGTGACGCGGTCGCCCTTCTCCACATTGCGGTTGCGCAGCACATTGGCGAAGCGGCACACCTCGTCATGCAGCTCCTGATAGGTGATCGAGCGGGATTCGGAAGGGTCGTCGCCTTCCCAGATGATGGCGACCTGATCGCCGCGTGTCTCCAGATGCCGGTCGATGCAGTTCCACGCGACATTGGTCACGCCGTCCTCGAACCATTTGATCGAGACCGCACCCGGGTCGTAGGAGGTGTTCTTCACCCGGGTATAGGGCGTGAACCAGTCGATGCGCTTGCCATGCTCCCCCCAGAACGCATCGGGGTCGGTGACCGAAGCCTCGTACATCGCCTTGTAGCCGCGCTCATCGAGAAAGGCGCGCTGGGCCCAGGCGGCGGGGACGTCGTAGACATGCTCGGACATTGGCGTTCTTCCCTTCACGCTGGCGCCATCGCGCCTTTTTGCTTCTGTCAAATTATGGGCAGGTGCTCGCGTGCCGACAAGCGCGCCGCCGCGAGACTTTGGTCGTTAGGCAAAATGCTTACGACGAGCGGCCAAGGATGCGCGGCCGCCAAACCGCCGTGCGCTTGATCTCGCAATCCTCCAGCTCGCGCGAGACCGGAACGCCATATTCGGCGATCTTTTCCAGCGCGTCGCGCGGCAGGTAGGAGCGGCCGGGATCGCCGACCAGCACCCGCGCGCCACGTGCCGACAGCGCGAACAGCCAGGCGAAGACCCGTGCGCTGAGGTCGCGCTCATAGGCGATGTCGCCGGCCAGCACGACGTCCCAGCCGCCATCGCTGCCGATGAGGTCGGCGCCGTTCGGCGTGATGTCGCTGACGCCGTTGAGCTGTGCGTTGAGCGCGATGGCGGCCTGCGCGAACCGGTCGATATCCGCCGCCTCGACCGATGCCGCGCCGGCCTTCATCGCGGCGATGGCAACGAGGCCGGAGCCCGCGGCAAAATCCAGCACGCGCGCGCCGCGTACCGTTTCCGGCTTGTCGAGCACATGGCGGGAAAGCGCCTGCCCGCCGGCCCAGGCGAAGGCCCAGAACGGGGGCGGCAGGCCGATCTCGCCGAGTTCCTCCTCGGTGCGCTGCCAGATCGGCACCGCCTCGCTGGCGAGATGCAGCGTGATCTCCGGCACCAGCGGCACGGGCAGCGGCCGGGTCTCGGCGCGAATGAAGGCGAGCGGGTCCTGGATCGCGCTCACCGGGCCGCGCCGACGCGGGACATTTCCAGCACGATCGCCCATTCCTCGTCCGTCACCGGCTGCACCGAGAGGCGCGAGAACTTCATCAGCGCCATTTCCGACAGGCGCGGCTCGGCCTTGACGGCGGCGAGCGTGACCGGGTTCGGCAGCGCCTCCACCGCCTTGATGTCGACCATGACGAACTTGCCGGTCGGGTCGGAGGGGTCGGGATACGCCTCGCGGATCACCTCGACGATGCCGACGATCTCCTTGCCCTCGTTGGAGTGGTAGAAGAAACCGCGATCGCCGGTCTTCATCGCCAGAAGCTGCTGCTTGGCGAGGTGGTTGCGCACGCCGTCCCAATGCGTGCCCTTGGCGCCGGCGGCGACCTGCTGGTCCCACGACCATTTGAAGGGTTCGGACTTGTAGAGCCAGTGGGCCATGGTCACGCTTCCGCTTTCTGCGGCCGGGCCAGCAGGGACCCGATCGCCTGTTCGATGTCGCTGCGCCCCGCCAGCACCGCCTCGACGGCCCGGCAGATCGGCATGTCGATGCCGCGCGCCTGGGCCATGGCGACCAGCACACCAGCGGTGAGCGCGCCCTCGGTCAGAGCGCCGCCGGGCGAGTGCCGGCCGCGCCCGAGCGCGAGGCCGAGCGCGTAGTTGCGCGACTGCGCGGTGGAGGCGGTGAGGATCAGGTCGCCGAGGCCCGAGAGCCCGGTCAGCGTCTCCGAGCGCGCCCCGAACGCCCTGCCGAATCGCGTCAGCTCGGCGAAGCCGCGCGCGATCAGCGCCGCCGCCGCGCTGGCACCAAGCGCCCGCCCGCCGACGATGCCGGCGGCGATGGCCAGCACGTTCTTGGCCGCGCCGCCGATCTCGACGCCGCGCACGTCGTCGCTGTGATAGAGCCGGAACGAGGAGGAGCCGAGCGCGCCCGCCAGCGCCTCGGCGAGGCCGGCATCGCGGGCCGCCAGCGTCACCGCTGTCGGCAGGCCGGCCGCGACATCGGCCGCGAAGCTGGGGCCGGACAGGATGGCCGGCACCGCGTGCGGCACCGCCTGCTCCAGCACCTCGGTCATGAACAGCGAGGTGCGGCTCTCGATGCCCTTGGCGCAGGTGATGAGCGGCACGCCGGGCAGGATGTGCGGCGACAGCTGCTCCGCCGCCGCGCGGCTCGCCTGCGCGGGCACGACCAGCAGGACCGCGTCGCAGCTTGCGGTGCGGATCAGCGAGGTGGTCGGCGTCACGGCCTCGGCGAGTTCCACGCCGGGCAGATGCGCGTCGTTGCGCCGGGTGCGGGCGAGGGTGGCGATGGCGTCCGCGTCGCGGCCCCACAGCACCACCTCGCGCCCGGCGCGAGCGCTCGCATTGGCAAGCGCGGTGCCCCAGGCGCCGGCACCCACGACGCCGATGGTCGAGAAGCGTGGCGCCATCAGTCGCTCGTCTCCGGCGGACCCTCGACCTCTTCCAGCGGCCAGCGCGCGCGGGGCGAGACGGCGAGACCGTCATCGAGCCCGAGCGCGAGCCGCTCCGCCCCGGCCCAGGCGATCATCGCGCCATTGTCGGTGCACAGTTCCGGCGGCGGCACGGCGAGGCGTGTGCCGCCATCGGCCGCGACCTTGTGCAGCGAGCGGCGGATCGCCTGGTTGGCCCCGACGCCGCCGGCAAGCACCAGCGCATGGGGCACCGTGCCGCGCTCGCGCATCGCCCGCAGCGCGTAGCGCACCCGGTCGGCCACGATGTCGACGATGGCGGCCTGGAACGAGGCGCACAGGTCGTACACGTCCTGCTCGCTCAGGGGAGCGACCTTCAGCGCCTCCAGCCGCACCGCGGTCTTGAGGCCGGAGAGCGAGAAATCCGGCGTCGCCCGGCCCAGTAGCGGGCGCGGCAGGGCAAAGCGCGACGCATCGCCCTTCAGCGCGGCGCGCTCCACCGCCGGCCCGCCGGGATAGGGCAGGCCGAGCATCTTGGCGGTCTTGTCGAAGGCTTCGCCGATGGCATCGTCGATGGTGCCGCCGAGCTTTGTATAGTCGCCGATGCCGGTGACGCAGACCAGCTGGGTGTGCCCGCCCGAGGCCAGCAGCAGCAGATAGGGGAACGGTACCGCGTCGGTCAGCCGGGCGGTGAGTGCGTGGGCTTCGAGGTGGTTCACCGCCAGCAGCGGCTTCTCGGCGGCCAGCGCCAGCGCCTTGGCCGAGGTGAGGCCGACGATGACGCCGCCGATCAGCCCCGGCCCGGCCGCCGCGGCGATGCCGTCCAGCCCCGCGAGGGTGACCCCGGCCGCCTTGAGCGCGCGGGCGATCACATGGTCGAGCACCTCGACATGGGCGCGCGCCGCGATCTCGGGCACCACGCCGCCATAGGCCGCGTGATCCTCCACCTGCGACAGCACGATGTTGGACAGTATGGTGCCGGTGCCGTCGCCACGGCGACGGACGACGGCAGCCGCCGTCTCGTCGCAGGTCGTCTCGATACCCAGCAGGAGAAGATCGCGCATTGACTTTATGGTTCCGGCCGGTGTTCTGAACCCCAGTCGAACCGCTAGCATCGCAGGACCTCATGACGCAATCGCTTCCGAAGCTCCGTCTCGGCACCCGCGGCTCCCTGCTTGCGCTGTGGCAGGCGCATGCGGTGCGCGATGCCCTGCTCAAGGCCCATGGCTGGGAGGCGGATGCGGTGTCGGTGGAGGTGATCCGCACCACCGGCGACGCCATCACCGACCGCGCTTTGGCGCAGGCCGGCGGCAAGGGGCTTTTCACCAAGGAACTGGAAGAGGCGCTGCTCGACCGGCGTATCGATCTCGCCGTGCACTCGGCGAAGGACATGGCGACCACGTTGCCGGACGGGCTGCACATTGTCGGCTACCTGCCGCGCGCGGATGTGCGGGATGCGCTGATTCTGCGCGAGGGGGCCTCGCTGGCAGACCTGCCCCTGGGCGCGCGCGTCGGCACCGCCTCGCTGCGGCGCGAGGCGCAATTGCGCCGGCTGCGGCCTGATCTTCAGGTCTCGCTGCTGCGCGGCAATGTGCAGCGCCGGCTCGACAAGGTGGCGCAGGGCGAGTTCGACGCCACGTTGCTCGCACTGGCCGGCCTGACACGGCTCGGCATGGCCGACCGGGTGAGCGCGGTGCTCGACACCGCCGATTTCCTCCCGGCGGTCGGGCAGGGGGCGGTGGCGATCGAGACCCGGCACGGCGATCTGGCGGTCGACATGCTGGTCGCCCGCGTGGTGTGCCGCGCCACGGCCACCGCTCTGCGTGTCGAACGCGGCTTCCTCGCCGAAATGGACGGCTCCTGCCGTACGCCGATCGCCGGACTGGCGCGTGTGGACGGCGACGAGGTGAGCTTCCGGGGCGCGGTCCTCGCGCCCGACGGCAGCGCCTATTACGAAATCGTGCGCCACGGCGCCGCCGCGAAGGCCGCCGCGCTCGGGGTGGAGGCCGGCCGCGAGATGCGCGCCATGGTGCCGCCCGGCCTGATCGGGGCCTGAGGCGATGCGGGTGCTGGTGACGCGCCCGGAGCCTGATTCGCAGGCCACGGGCGGGAGGCTGCGCGCGCTGGGTCACGATGTCGTGCGCGATCCGCTGCTGGTCATCGAGCCGCTGCCCGAAGCCGTGCTGCCGGCCGGGCGTTTCGACGCGGTGGTGCTCACCAGCGTCAACGGTGCGCGCGCCTTGGCGGAACGGCCTGAGCTGATGACGTTGCGTGGTCTCCCGCTCTATGCGGTGGGCTGGCGTACCGCTGCCGCCGCGCCGCCCGGCTTTGCGCGCCAGGTGGTCGCCGGGGGCAATGGCGCGGCGCTGGCCGCGCTGCTGCGCGCGGAACTGGCGCCACGCTCGTGCGTGCTTCACGTCTGCGGCGAGGAGCGCGCGGTCGATCTCGGGGCGGAACTGGCGGCGGACGGGCACGATGTCGGGTTATTCACCGTCTATCGCGCGCGGGCCGCCGGGCATCTTTTGCCGGCTACGGAAGCGGCGATCCGGGGGAGGCAGATCGACGCGGCCTTCCATTTCTCGCCGCGCACGGCCGCCACGCTGGTCGGGCTGGCCACGCAGGCCGGGCTGGCGGAACACTGCGCCGGCTTCGAGCATTTGTGCTTTTCCCGGAACGTCGCCGCCCCGCTCGCCCATGCCGGCTGGCCGACGCGAATCGCGGCTGAACCGACCGAAGACGGGCTGTTTGCGTTGTTGTCGACGTAAACCATCGGATGAGAGCGAGGTTGCGGCGGCGGAGGTGGGGGTTTATCCCGGAAGAGGCGCTGGAACCGGGCTTCATGATCGGAGACTGAATTAAGTGGCGAAGGACGATCCGACCAAAATCGAGGCCGTGGAACCGCCGGCCGCCGCGCATGAGGTGACGCCGGAGGTCGAGGCCGGGACCAATGCCGGCGTGGCCGACGCGCCGGCGGGCGATCCGGTGGCCGACGAGATGCGTGCCGACGAGATGCGTGCCGATGCGACGGAGGACCGCCCGGCGGACGAGGACGCGCGCGAGGCCCCGGCGGATGCCAGCCCGTCGGCGGATGCCATCGAAGGCGCGCCGGTTTCACTTGCCCCGGTTCCGCCTCCGCGCCGCCAGCTCGGCTGGTTCGGCGTTTCCGTCGCCGCGTTGATCTCCGGCTTGATCGGCGGCGCCATCGCCTTCGCGCTGGTCGGCACTTTCTACAGCGCCGACGCCAATATCGATGCGATCACCGATCTGGAGGCGCGCGCGCTCGATCTGCGCCAGCGCGTCGAGCGGCTTGAAACCCATGCCAGCACGCCGCCGGCTCCGGCGGTCGCGCAGGCGCCCGAAGAGCTGGCCACCCGGCTCGACGCCCTGGAATCCGGCCTCGCCGCGCTGGGCAGCAAGGTCGATACGCTGCCGGCGGCGACGCCGAATGCCGACACCTCCGACCTCGCGACCCGCATCGGCGCGCTGGAACAGCATCTCAGCGGGATGCAGGCGACCTCGCCGGAGGCGATGAGCGCGCTCGGCGCCCGGCTCGATACGCTCCAGCAGCAGGTCACGCAGGCGACGACCGCCCAGAAGGCCGGCGCGCACGGCACCGCGCAGCTGGTCGCCCTCGGCGCGCTTCAGGACGCGATCCTCGCCGGCAAGCCCTTCACCACCGAACTCGCGGCCAGCCGCGCGCTTCTGGGTTCTGCCGGTGACGGCCTCGCCCCGCTTCAGGCCACGGCCGCGACCGGTTTTCCCCAGGGCATGACGCTGGCGGTCGAACTGGCCACGGCGGCCGATGATACGTCGGCGACCCCGGCCACGGCCGACACCTCGCAGGGCGTGCTGGACCGGCTGATGGACAGCGCGTCGAAGCTGGTGACCATCCGGCGCGCGGACGAGCCGGTGAACGAGCCGGAATCCGACCGTGCCCGCCTCGCCGTCGCCCGGCTTGCGCTGGAGCGCGGCGATTTCGCCACGGCCGCGCGCGCCATCGATGCCATGTCCGCCGCCGCCCGGGCGCCGCTCTCGCCGGTCGCGCAGGTCATCGAGGCCCGCCAGTCGGCGCTGGCCACGGTGGCGGCGCTGAAGCAGCAGATCCTCGCCACCCTGCCCGGAGGTGCGCAGTGATACGGCTCATCGTCTATCTGCTCATCCTCGCCGGCATCGCCTTCGGCGTCGCCTGGATTGCGGACCGGCCCGGTGCGCTCACCGTTGACTGGCAGGGCTGGCATCTGGAAACCAGCGTGCTGGTGGCGTTCAGCGCGCTTCTGGTTCTGGTCGCTGTGGCCATTCTCGGCTGGAGTGTGCTCCGGCTGGTGCTGCGCTCCCCCGATCTTCTGACCGGCTCGCTGCGCAACCGCCGCGCCAATCGCGGCTGGGCGGCGATCTCGCGCGGGCTGATCGCGGTCGGCACCGGTGACGTCTCCGGTGCGCGCCGCGCGGCCAGCGATGCCGAGCGGCTGATCGGCCGCGAGCCGCTGACCCAGCTTCTGGCGGCGCAGGCCGCGCAGCTCGCCGGCGACACGGCGGGTGCCGAGCGGGCGTTTCAGGCGATGACGCAGACCGCCTCGACCCGGCTGCTCGGCCTGCGCGGGCTCCATGTCGAGGCGCGCCGGCGCGGCGATGCCGACGCGGCGCAGGCGGCGGCGGAAGAAGCGGCGGAGCTGGAGCCGGGCCTGATCTGGGCGGCGGATGCGGTGATCGAATCGCGTTGCCTCACTGGGGATTTCGATGGCGCGCTGGCGATGCTGGAGCGCGAGGCGGCCCATGGCGGGCTCGACCGGGCGGCGCATCGCCGCCGCCGCGCGGTGCTGCTGGCCGCGCAGGCGCAGGCCCAGGAACTCACCGACCCGGCCACGGCGCGGGAAAAGGCGGTGGAAGCCGCCAAACTGGCGCCAACGCTGGTGCCGGCGGCGGAGATTGCCGGCCGGCTGCTGGGTGCCGCTGGAGATTCGCGCAAGGCGGCGAAGATACTCGAAGCCGCCTTCGCCACCACCCCGCATCCCGATCTTGCCGAGACCTATCTGCATCTGCGGACCGGGGATTCGGTGCGCGAGCGCCTGAAGCGCATGCGCGCGCTCACCGCCCGCATGCCATCCCACCCCGAAAGCGTGATGGCGCTGGCCAGTGCGGCCATCGATGCGCAGGACTTCGCCACCGCGCGCTCGGTTCTGGCCCCGTTGCTGGACGCGCCGACGCAGCGCATCTGCCTTCTGATGGCGGAGCTGGAAGCGGCGGAGCACAATGATGTCGGCAAGGCCCGCGAATGGACCGCCCGCGCCGTGCGCGCGCCGCGGGATCCGGCCTGGGTGGCCGACGGCTTCGTGGCCGAGCGCTGGGGCCCGATCTCGCCGATCACCGGCAAGCTCGATGCCTTCGTGTGGAAGGTGCCGCCCGGCGTCGCCGCCTCGCCGGTGCTGGAGCATGAGGCCGAGCGCGTGCGCGCGGCGATCCAGGCCGCGATCGAGGCGCAGCTTCCCGCGCCGGCGGTTGTCGCCGCCGCGCCTGTGGAGGAGCCGGCGGTGATCGAGGCGGTCGCTGTGGCGCCCGAGCCGGTCGATCCCGTGCCGGTGGCGCCGACCCTGCCGCCGGCCGTGCGCGCCGCGCCGTCCGACGTGATCGCCATGCCGAACCTGCCGGACGATCCCGGCCCGGAGGCGGCGTCGTTCCTCGAAGAATCCGAGCCGAAGGCCGGGGCGACGTCGCGCCCGCCCTTCGGGGTGTGACGCTCGCGCGGACCTGCCGCGTATGGCGTATGCGCGACGCAAAAAGACCGGCCCCGGGGCCGGTCTTGTCGCGCTTGACGTGAAGAGTGCCCCGCCAGAGAATCGGCCTCTCGTCAGGAGGCCGAAGGGAATGATGCCGGTCGGAGTACATCCGTCCTGACCCGCATCCATCCGGCGCGGCGCTGACGAAGCGCCGGCATGCCGGAAGCCCTGCTCTGGCTGGGATGAGGCTTATTTAGGAAGCCCCGCCGGCATTTCAAGGGGCGGGGACCAGGCCCGCCTCCTCTTTGCCGGCGGGTCCGGGTGGCCTTCAGTCCGGCTGGCCTTCAGTGCAGCCGCCGTCCACCCGAGGCCTTGCCCGCGCCCTTGCTGCCCGCACCTTTGCCGCCCGGCCCCTGTCGTTCATCGAACAGTTCGGCCAGCTTGTCGGTCATGGCTCCGCCCAGCTCCTCCGCATCCACGATGGTGACGGCGCGCTTGTAATAGCGTGTCACGTCGTGGCCGATGCCGATGGCGATCAGCTCGACCGGGGACTTGTCCTCGATCTGCTGGATCACCCAGCGCAGGTGCCGTTCCAGATAATTGCCGGGGTTCACCGAGAGCGTGGAATCGTCCACCGGCGCGCCGTCGGAAATCATCATCAGGATGCGGCGCTGCTCGTTGCGGGCCAGCAGGCGGTTATGCGCCCAGTCCAGCGCCTCGCCGTCGATGTTCTCCTTGAGCAGGCCCTCGCGCATCATCAGGCCGAGATTCTTGCGCGCGCGGCGCCAGGGCGCGTCGGCGGACTTGTAGATGATGTGGCGCAGGTCGTTCAGCCGGCCGGGCGCGCCCGGCTTGCCGGCGGACAGCCAGGTCTCGCGCGCCTGCCCGCCCTTCCACGCCTTGGTGGTGAAGCCGAGAATCTCGACCTTCACGCCGCAGCGCTCAAGGGTGCGGGCCAGAATATCCGCGCAGGCGGCGGCGACCGTGATCGGGCGCCCGCGCATCGAGCCGGAATTGTCGAGCAGCAGCGTCACCACCGTGTCGCGGAAGTCGGTGTCGCGCTCGCGCTTGAAGGAGAGCGGCTGCATCGGGTCGATGATGATGCGGTGCAGGCGCGCGGGATCGAGCATGCCCTCTTCGAGGTCGAACTCCCAGCCGCGATTCTGCTGCGCCATCAGCTTGCGCTGCAGGCGATTGGCGAGGCGCGCGACGATGCCCTGGAGATGCACGAGCTGCTTGTCGAGATAGGAGCGCAGCCGCGCCAGCTCTTCGGGGTCGCACAGTTCGTCCGCGTTCACCGTCTCGTCGAAGCGCGGCGTGAAGGGGTGGTACTCCGGCGGGCGCGGCTCGGTCGGCGAGAGGTTCTGCGGGCGCCACGGCTCGGAGGAATCGTCGGATTCGCCAAGCTCCGCATCGTCGGAGAGCTCGGAATTGGGCTGCTCCTGCTGCTCCTCGGATTCTTCCGGGTTCTGGTCCGAGGACAGGTCGGTGTCCACCTCGGTCGTGCCTTCGGCATTCTCATCCTGCTCGGCATCGGAGCCCTTGCCGGAATCGTCCTCGCGGGTGTCGTCGGCCTCGGTGGAGGGGTCGTTGCTCTCGTCGAAAGGGGCGATGTCCTCGCCCATGCCGAGCGAGGACAACAGGTCGCGCATCGCCTCGGCGAAGCGGCCCTGGTCGTCGGCGGCGCCGGCCAGCTCGTCGAGCGCGGTGGCGCCGTGCTCCTCGATGAAGCCGCGCCACAGGTTCACCATCTCGCGCGCGGCGGCGGGCGGGGCCATGCCGGTCATGCGCTCGCGCAGGATCAGCGACAGCGCGTCCTCCAGCGGGGCATCCTCGCGGGAGGCGAGATTGGCGAAATTGGCTTTCTGGTAGCGGTCTTCCAGCATGGCGGAGAGGTTCAGCGCCACGCCGTCCATGCGCTGGGCGCCGAGCGCCTCGCAGCGGGTCTGCTCGGCGGCGTCGAAGGCGGCTCTCGCCTGCTGGCCGACCGGCACCAGCTTCTTGTGCACCTTGGGGTCGTGGCAGGCGAGGCGCAGTGCCATGGAATCGGCGTGGCCGCGCATGATCGCGGCGTCCTGCTTGGTCATGCGCCGCGAGGGCTCGGGCAGCCGGGCGCGGCCATCGGCATAGCCCGGCTTCTCGGCGCCGAAGGTGACCTCGATATTGCTGTCGCCCGCGATGGCGCGCAGGCAGCTCGTCACGGCGCGCTTGAGCGGCTCGGTCGGGGCTTCCTTGGGCGGGGTGCGGGTCGGGCGGTTGGTCGGATTCGAGGTGCTCATGGCGATAGCCTGCATGCCTTACTTCCCTCTCCCCGCCGGGGAGAGGTGGCCCGCCTTGGCGGGTTGGGGAGGGGCGACGCGGTTGCGGAGCGGGGACGCGTCGAACACCCTCGCCCCACACCTCTCTGTCAATGTCGGAGAGCTCCGGCATTGACCCTCTTGGATACAGAACCCGGCCTGCGCCGCGTTCTGTACGGGGAGAGGCAGCTTCGTCGTGCGTGCCGTGTCGTCGTCCTCAGGAGAGGACGACGTTCACCGCCGATTCCGTGAGCTCCTTGCCGAAGCAGCGCTGATAGAACTCGGCCACCAGCGCGCGCTCCAGCTCGTCGCACTTGTTGAGGAAGGTCACGCGGAACGCGAAGCCGAGATCGGTGAAGATTTCGGCGTTCTCGGCCCAGGTGATCACGGTGCGCGGGCTCATCACGGTGGAGAGGTCGCCATTGACGAAGGCCTGCCGGGTGAGGTCGGCGAGACGCACCATGCGGGCCACGTTGTCGCGGCCTTCCGGGGTCTGGAAGTGCTTGGCCTTGGAGACGACGATGTCGACCTCCTTGTCATGGGCGAGGTAGTTCAGCGTGGTGACGATGGACCAGCGGTCCATCTGCGCCTGGTTGATCTGCTGGGTGCCGTGATAGAGGCCGGTGGTATCGCCGAGGCCGATCGTGTTCGCCGTGGAGAACAGGCGGAACGCGCCGTGCGGGCGGATCACGCGGTTCTGGTCGAGCAGGGTCAGGCGGCCGGCGCTCTCCAGCACGCGCTGGATCACGAACATCACGTCCGGGCGGCCGGCGTCATATTCGTCGAACACCAGCGCGACGTTGTTCTGGTAGGCCCAGGGCAGGATGCCGTCGCGGAATTCCGTGATCTGCTTGCCTTCCTTGACCACGATCGCGTCCTTGCCGATCAGGTCGATACGGCTGATGTGGCTGTCGAGGTTGACGCGCACGCAGGGCCAGTTCAGCCGGGCCGCCACCTGCTCGATGTGGCTCGACTTGCCGGTGCCGTGATAGCCGGTGACCATCACGCGACGGTTATGCGCGAAGCCCGCGAGGATGGCGAGCGTGGTCGGGCGATCGAACAGATAGTCGGGATCGATGTCCGGCACATAGGCGTCGGGTTCGGCATAGGCCGGCACTTCGAGGTCGACATCGATGCCAAACACCTGCCGGACCGAGACCTTCATGTCCGGCATGGGCGCGACGATCGGCGCGGCGTGGGTGAGCGAGGCGGTCATTATTCCTCCGTTGCCGCGTTAGCGCGCGGCGGGTCTGACATAAGCGGGTTCAACAATAGCCCGCGCTCTTGAGATGATTATAGGACTGGATCACGTCGCGCAGGCGGTCCTCGGTGGAGGTGTCGCCGCCATTGACGTCGGGGTGGTATTTCTTGGCGAGCGTCTTGAAGCGGGCCTTGATCTCCTCGGCGCTGGCGCTGATCTCCAGCCCGAGCGATTCGAAGGCCCGGCGCTCGGCATTGCGGATCATCCGGCCCTCGCGGGCGGGCTGCGGGTCCGGCCGCGCCGTGCCGCCCAGATCGCTGAACACGCCGAACGGATCGGCAAAACCCTCGGGCGCGTGACGCTTGACGTGCTCGGCGCGCCCGGTGCCGCCCTTGGCGCCCATCTTCCACGTCGGACGATGCCCGGTCAGCGCGTCCTTCTGGTAGGCCATCACGGCGTCGTCGGCCATGCCCGAGAAATAATTGTAGTTCTGGTTGTACTGGCGCACATGGTCGAAACAGTAGCGCCAGAACTGGTTCTCACGGTCGCGCCCCTTCGGCGCCCGATGCGTCGCGGGCTTGTCGCAGCCGGCCCATTCGCATGCCGGGCATTCCGCCCTGAGGCGACGATCCCGGTCCGGCTTGACGCGAATGCGGTCGAATATGGGGGAGTCGAGCTTCATGATCTGACGATTATGCTGTTGCTGGCAGAGGTATACAAGAAACCAAGGCGACGTCACCGCCGATTAGAGAGATATTGACCTGGCCCGGGGGGGCGGATACCCCCTTATGGCCATGAGCGAACCCCTTCATCCCGCTTCCCCTTCGCCCGCCGGCGCCGTTGCGCAGGCGCTTTCCCGCGTGCGGCTGGCATTGGCCGAACTGTCGCCCTCCGTCCTCGAACTGGAGGACGAGAGCCATCGCCATGAAGGCCATGGCGGCCACCGGCCGGGACAACTGACCCACCTGCGCGTGCGCATCGTCGCCGAGGTGTTCGCCGGCCAGAACCGGCTCGCCCGCCACCGGCTGGTGAACGGGCTGCTCGCGGACGAGATCGCGCGCGGGCTGCATGCCCTTGCCATAGACGCGAAGGCGCCGGGCGAATGAACCCGGCGCCTTGAGAAAATCTGCCGTCTTATATGGGTGGATTTCGGGCGGATTCCAGAACTCTTTCCGGTCGGGCGGCATCACCCGATCGACCGGAAGCACCCTGAACCCGATGCGCTAAGGGCGCTTCCTCGTCGCGCAGGCCGATCGGCTGTCGCGAAAAATACTCTAACGCGCGATCTGGAGCACGCGCCGGCCCGACGCGTCGAGGAAGGCGATCTGCCCCTCGCGATACTCCCAGGAGCGCACCGCACCCATCGCCGAGGCGAGGTTCTGCTCATAGACCTGCTCGGCATTGTTGCAGGCCATGCGGGTCATCATCACCCGCGAGAACGTCGCATTGCGCCCGTTGACGCTCATCCGCGAATTGAGCGTGTTGCAGCCAAGCGAGGCGCTGACGTTCATGTCGCGGCCGATGTCGAAGCGCACCCGGGCGCCATGGGGCACGCGGACGCCGCGCCCATCCACGCCGATGATCCAGAGCTGCCCCCAATTTCCGGTCCAGTTGAAGGCCGGGGTAGAGGTCTGGGCCGGCGGCCGGCTGGGGCGCTGGCGGTCCGGCACAGTGATCAGGCGGAACTGGGCGTGGGTGCCGCGCATCGGCGCGGAAGCCGCGAGCTGGCCGCGCGGGTCGACGGTGACGTATTTGCCGTTCTGTACCGAGCGCAGCGAATAGGTGTCGCCGCCATGCGAGTCCATCTCGAAGGTCTCCCAGCCGCGAATATGCGGGCTGCCGGTACCGAGCAGCGTGTCGGGCCCGATGCCGGCCCGTACATAGCTGCCATCCTGCGCACGCAGCGCGATGCGCCGGCCTTCCAGCCGCACGACCTCGAAGCGGGCGGCATCGCGGGTGTTGCCGACGGCGACCAGCATGCCGGAGCGCACCGTCACATTGGCGTTGCTGCTCGCCCATTGCAGAACGATGTCGGCGGCGGCGGCCGGCAGGCTTAACAGCCCCATCAAGCCGACGATGGCGAGGCCGCGGCTGAACCTGTTGAACCTCATAATATCCCCCTGAAGCCCGGTGTGACGTTAAGGAATATACTACCCCACCGCGCTGAAGCGTTGCTGACCTCGCAGTTCATGCGCCGTTCATCGCGCCGGGCCGGTCTTCCTTGACTTCCGGGCACCGCGCGCCAGTTTCGATGTCACCTAACGTTAGCTGCACCGTCTTGCCCGCAGGCATGGGCGCGTGCGGTGGGCGCCGGGCGCGGACGCCCCCGGTGGCCGGTTGAAAGGAGCCTCGATCATGTCGTCTTCCCGCCGTTCCGAACGCAGCCTGATCAGCCATGATGAAGACGAGGTGGTGCGCCTCAGCCATCACCCCGCGATCTACGAGGTGGAGACCGAGGCGCTGCAGGGACTGCGCCGCCGCATCCGGGAGTTTCACGAGAAGGAGCGCACGCTTTCGCGCCACAAGCGCCGCGTGGTGCGCGGCAAGGCGGAGGAGCGCGGGCGCAGCTTTCCCGGCACCGCCGAGCGCCCGGCCCAGCGCAAGCAGGTGTTCGCGGCGGCGATGAAGCGCGTCAACAGCGAACTGCGCCGTCGCGCCGACCTCGAATCGCGGGCGAGCCAGGCCGAGATCGCGCACAAGGCGCTGGCGCTGCGCCGCTCAGCGAATTTCACCAAGCCGCCGGTGGCCGACCGGACGGCGGATACCGGGATGGACGTGATCCCCAGCCGGCGCCGCCGCACCACGGTCCCGCCCGCCAAGATCGGCAGCATCTCGCAGCAGGTGAAGAACGCGCAGGCCCGGCGCGACCGGCGCGCCTGACGCTGCGCAAGAGCTAGCGTGTGCCGGCTGTAGCCGGCGCACCCGGCCGCCGGGCGCCGAGCGGCACGATGCGCAGCAAGGTGAGGCGGTTGCGCTGGCGGCGCATAACCTGGAAGCGGAAATCGTGGAAGATGAAGGTCTGGCCCGGCTCGGGAATGATCCGCGCCTCGTGGATCACCAGTCCGGCGACCGTGGTCGCCTCCTCGTCCGGCAGGTTCCAGCCCATGAAGCGGTTGAGGTCGCGGATCGCCACCGAGCCCTCGACATTGACCGAGCCGTCCGGGTGGCGCCGCGCGCCGGTGAAGGCGATGTCGTGCTCGTCGGAAATCTCGCCGACGATCTCCTCCAGAATGTCTTCCAGCGTGACGAGGCCCATCACCTCGCCATACTCGTCGACCACGAGGGCGAAATGCTGCTTGCGGCGGCGGAACGCCTTGAGCTGGTCGGCGAGCGTGGTGCCGTCCGGCACGAACCAGGCCGGGCGCGCGATCTTCTGGATGTCGAGCCTGGAGATGTCGTTGCCGAGCGCCTGAAGCTCGCGCAGCAGGTCCTTGGCGTGCAGCACGCCGACAATGTTGTCCGGAGTGTCGCGCCAGAGCGGCAGGCGGGTGAAGGGCGAGGCGAGCGCCTCGCGCACCAGATCGGCCGGCGGCTCGCCGGCATCCAATGTCGCCATCTTGGTGCGGTGGACCATGGCGTCGGAGACTTCGAGCTCGCGCAGGTTGACGAGGCCCGCCACCATGTCGCGGTCGTCATTGCCGAGCGAGGCGGCGCGCTGAAGCTGTTCCAGCGCCGCGCGGATTTCCTCGCGGGCGTCCGGCTCCGGCGGAGGCGGGGGCTCCGGCGCGTGGCGCGGGCGCCAGCGGCCGAGCAGCGCGAGCGCCTTGCGGCTCATCGCGGCATCCTCATGCCCGTTCCGCGTCGAGGAAGGCGCGCACCGCCGCCGGGTCGACGTCGCGGGCGATGAAGCTCTGGCCGATGCCGCGCGCGAGGATGAAGGTGAGCGCCCCGCGCGAGACCTTCTTGTCCTGGCCGATCAGCCTCATCAGCCCGTCGGTGTCCGGCAGTTCGCCGGGAATGTCGGCGATGCGGGTCGGCAGGCCGACGGCCCTGAGATGGACGGAGACGCGGGCGGCATCGTCGGGCGAGCACAGCCCCTGTGCCGCCGAGAAGCGGAAGGCCTGCGCCATGCCGATCGCCACCGCCTCGCCGTGCAGCAGGCGCTGCGAGAAGCCCGCGCCCGCTTCCAGCGCATGGCCGAAAGTGTGGCCGAGATTGAGCAAAGCGCGGTCGCCGGTCTCCAGTTCGTCGCGCGCCACGACGGCCGCCTTGGCCGCGCAGCTGGTCGCGATCGCCTCGATGCGGGCGGGGCCGCCGGCGAACACGTCCTTCCACTTGCGCTCCAGCCAGGCGAAGAACGCGGCGTTGTCGATCAGACCGTATTTCGCGACCTCGGCATAGCCGGAGCGGAACTCGCGCAGCGGCAGCGTGTCGAGCACGCTGGTATCGGCGAGCACCAGAATCGGCTGGTGGAAGGCCCCGACGAGATTCTTGCCGTGGCGGGAATTGATGCCGGTCTTGCCGCCGACCGAGGAATCGACCTGCGCCAGCAGGCTGGTCGGCGCCTGCACGAAGTCGACGCCCCGCCGCAGCGCCGCCGCCGCGAAGCCCGAAAGGTCGCCGATCACCCCGCCGCCGAGCGCGAGCACCAGGTCGCGCCGCTCGATCCGCGCGCCAAGCAGTTCGTCGATCACATGCTCGAAGGTCGCGAAGTTCTTCGAGCCCTCGCCGGGCGCGACCACGATGGCGGAGGAGGTGAGCCCGGCCGCCTTGAGCGAGGCTTCCACGGTCGCCAGATGCCGCTCGGCGACATGGGCGTCGGTGACGATGCCCACGCGCGCGCCGGGGCGCAGGCTGGCGATGCGCGCGCCGATCTCTTCCAGCAGGTGCGGGCCGATCACGATGTCATAGGAGCGCGACCCGAGCCCGACGCTGAGCCGGGTGATGTCGGCGCGGGCGATATCGGCAGGCTTGTTCACGCGTTTTCTCCGGTGGCGGTCGGCGCGCCGAGATGGGCCGACATCGCGTCGATCACTTCCTCGACCATGACATCCTGCGGCACGTCATGCGATATGACGGTGACATGGGCCTCAGCATAGACCGGATAGCGCTGATCGATCAGCGCCGCCAGCGTCGCGGCCGGGTCGGCGGTCTTCAGGAGCGGGCGGTCGTCCCGCCGGCGCACCCGGCGCAGCAGCACGTCGAGATCGGCCTTGAGCCACACCGCCACCGCATGGCGCGCGATGGTCTCGCGGGTTTCCGCGTTCATATAGGCGCCGCCGCCGGTGGCGAGCACCAGGGGGCCGGCCTCCAGCAGGCGCGAAATCACCCGTTTCTCGCCGTCGCGAAACGCCGGCTCGCCGTGATGGGCGAAAATCTCGGGGATGGCCATGCCCGCGGCCTGCTCGATCTCGGTGTCGGCGTCGGCGAAGGGCATGGCGAGGCGGCGGGCGAGGCGCTTGC
This sequence comes from Ancylobacter gelatini, assembly GCF_022601675.1. GTDB lineage: Bacteria > Pseudomonadota > Alphaproteobacteria > Rhizobiales > Xanthobacteraceae > Ancylobacter > Ancylobacter gelatini. The sequence goes on from NZ_JAKVIL010000012.1 coordinate 88,338, forward strand.
CGACCGAGGACTTGCCGGCACCCATCATGCCGACCAGCACGATGGAGCGCGCGCCGAGGCGCTCGCGCAGCGTTGCCGCCTTGTCATCCTGCTGTATCTCAGTCGTCATCTTGCCGTTCCGTTCCTCCGCTGGCGGACTATCATCCGCGGGTTTCGCGCGCAATGCACGCTGGCCCGTGCCGGCGCGCGCAAGGCGGTGCCGGGCGGGCCCGGCCGCTTTTCCGGCCGGTTTCTGTTTCATTAGGGCTCGGCGTCCTACCATGGGCTCCGGTCCCCGCCGCGAATCGTCCACGATCGGAAAATCGAGACACGATGCCGAGCCTTATCCGACTGATCGTCGTCCTCGCCGTCATCGGCGGCGTCTGCTACGGGGTGCTGTGGTCCTTCGCCAATCTCGTCGCGCCGCAGCCGCGCGAGATGAGCGTCACCATTCCCGCCGACCGGTTCGCCAAATGAGCGCGCCGCAGGGGCGCGCGCGTACCGGAACGGCGGCGGCGTTTCTCGACATGCTGGCCGCCGAGCGCGGGGCGAGCGTCAACACCATCGCCTCCTACGCCCGCGACCTCGAAGATTTCGAGGCGTTCATGATCGGGCAGGGCGTCGGCGTCGATGCCGGCTCCACCGACCAGATCCGCGCCTATCTCGCCGAGCTGACGGCGCGGGGCCTCGCGAGCGCCAGCGTGGCGCGGCGCCTGTCGTGCCTGCGCCAGTTCCACCGCTTTCTCTATATCGAGGGCCATCGCGAGGAGGACCCGGCCGCCGTGCTGGAAGGTCCCCGCCGCTCCCGCCCGCTGCCCAAGGTGCTGTCGGTGGAGGAGGTTGGCCGGCTCATCGACACCGCCCATGCCCGTGCCGCCGAGCCCGTGCCGGGGCTGCCCGAGGCCGCGCGGCGCGCGCGCATGGCATGCTTCGTCGAGCTGCTCTACGCAACGGGCCTGCGCGTTTCCGAGCTCGCGGCCCTGCCGGCGAGCGCGGCGGGCCTCAAGGGCGAGGCCATCATTGTACGCGGCAAGGGCGCCAAGGAGCGCATGGTGCCGCTGGGCGAGCGGGCCCGCGCCGCCATGAGCGCCTATCGCGCCGCGCTCGACGCCGCGCGCCGGGAGCGCAAGGCCGGGCAGAAGCAGAGCGGGCAGAAAGGGCAGGCTGAACCCGCGGCCGGGCGCTGGCTGTTTCCCTCCGGCGCCGCTTCCGGCCACATCACCCGCCAGCAGATCGCGCTCGACCTCAAGGAGCTCGCGATCGCCGCCGACCTTGATCCGGCGCGGCTGTCGCCCCATGTGCTGCGCCACGCCTTCGCCAGTCACCTGCTGGCGCATGGCGCGGACCTGCGCATCGTGCAGACGCTGCTCGGGCACACCGATATATCGACGACGCAGATCTATACCCATGTGCTGGACGAGCGGCTGAAGAGCCTGGTGCGCGACCTGCATCCGCTGAACGACACGGCGGGAGGCTGAACCTCTTCTGCCGCCTGCCTTGACGTCGCCACCCTCTCGGGGCAGCTTCCCGGCCAAATTCGCGGGTCGCCCACCCGGGTTGCCCTCTTCTCTCATGTTGGACCGATCGACGACCGATGCGTAGCTACCTCGATTTTGAGAAGCCCGTGGCCGAACTCGAGGCCAAGCTGGAAGAACTTCGGGCGCTCGCCGCCGATGGCGGCACCGTCTCGATCAGCGACGACATCACCCGGCTCGAAGGCAAGGCCAACGACGCGCTGGTCCAGCTCTATGCCAACCTCACGCCGTGGCAGAAGACCTCCGTGGCGCGCCACCCGCTGCGCCCGCACTTCACCGACTATGCCGCCCAGCTGTTCGAGGATTTCGATCCGCTCGCCGGCGACCGCTCCTTCGGCGAGGACGAGGCGATCCTCGGCGGCTTCGCCCGGTTCCGCGGGCAGGCGGTGTGCCTGATGGGCCATGAGAAGGGCTCCACCACCGAGACCCGTATCAAGCACAATTTCGGCATGGCGCGGCCCGAGGGCTACCGCAAGGCGGTGCGGCTGATGGAACTGGCTGACCGCTTCTCGCTGCCGGTGATCTCGCTGGTCGACACCGCCGGCGCCTATCCGGGCATCGGCGCCGAGGAGCGCGGGCAGGCCGAGGCGATCGCCCGTTCCACCGAGGCGTGCCTCAAGCTGGGCGTCCCCAATGTCGCCGTTATCATCGGCGAAGGTGGTTCGGGTGGCGCGATCGCCATTGCCACGGCGAACCGGGTGCTCATGCTCGAACATTCGATCTACAGCGTGATCTCGCCCGAGGGCGCGGCCTCGATCCTGTGGCGCGACACCTCCAAGGCGCAGGACGCGGCGACCAATATGCGCATCACCGCGCAGGACCTCGCGCGACTCAACGTCATTGACAGCATCGTTGCCGAGCCCCCGGGCGGCGCGCATCGCGATCCGGTCGCGATGATGAACGCGGCGGGTGATGCGATCGAATCGTCTCTGCACGCGCTCGACGGGCTGACGCCGCAGGAACTGCGCAAGGCGCGCCGCGAGAAGTTCCTCGCAATAGGCCGCACGCTGTGACGGCACGGGCGCTTTCCGTGGCCGCGGCAGCCGCTCTTGCGGTAACGTGTGGTCAAGGATAACGCTTTATGATGTTCCTCATGGTTTTCCGGGACTGACGGGGAGTTTGCGTTGGGCCGCTCTGGCATTCATGGCCGTTTCGCCCGCAGCTTGGGCGCACGCTGGCGCGGCGTCCTGCTGGCCGGCTGCGCCGCTCTGGCGCTTGCCGCCTGCACCGGCGACGGCGGTCCCTCGCCCAACGCCAAGGCGATGAAGGCGCTCTCTCCCCAGACGCTCGCGCTCATCAGCGAGAAGGGCATGCGGACCGACAGCCCGGTCGTGGTGCGCATCTACAAGGAAGAATCCGAGCTCGAGGTCTGGAAGGAAAATTCCAGCGGCGAGTTCGCGCTGCTCAAGACCTACCCGATCTGCCGCTGGTCCGGCGAGCTGGGGCCGAAGATCAAGGAAGGCGACCGGCAGGCGCCGGAAGGCTTCTACACGATCACGCCGGGTCAGATGAACCCGAATTCCAGCTATTACCTGTCGTTCAATCTCGGCTTCCCGAACGCCTATGACCGCGCCTGGGGCCGGACCGGCGCCCATCTGATGGTGCACGGCGACTGTTCCTCCGCCGGCTGCTACGCCATGACCGACGAACAGATTCAGGAGATCTTCGCGCTCGGCCGCGAGAGCTTCCGTGGCGGCCAGCGCGCCTTCCAGGTGCAGGCCTATCCGTTCCGTATGACGGCGGACAACATGGTGCGTCACCGCAACAACCCGAACATGCCGTTCTGGCGGATGCTCAAGGAAGGCAGCGACACGTTCGAGCTGACCAAGGCGCAGCCCAAGGTCGATGTCTGCGGCAAGCGCTACGTGTTCAACGCCTCCCCGGTTGACCCGAGGGCGAAGTTCGACCCCTCCGCGCCGTGCCCGGAATATTCGCAGCCGGAAGCGCTTCAGCAGGCGATCGCCGCGCGCAGCCAGGAAGTCAGCCGGATGACGGCGAGCGCCGGCTCGTACACGCCGGTCGCGCCGGTGAAGACCGGCAAGGATGGCGGGATGCACCAGGTGTTCATCGCCAAGCTGCAGAATCCGGAGCTGTCCGCTCCCGGCTCGCTGCCGGCCGTGGTGAAGCCGCCGGGGAGCGATTACGGCGTCGAGACCAGCGCACCGGCGCCGGCCGAAAGCATCGCGCTTGCGCAGGCCGATTCGGTGGCGCCCGCGGCGGCTGCGAGCGTCGCGATCGCCGGCGGTGTACCGATGCCGGCCCCGCGCCCGGCCGACGCGCCCAATGGCGGGGGCACCCAAATGGCGGCCGCCTCCGGCACCACCCTGTTCGGCGGCCGCGCCGCCGGCACCAGCGTCGAGGTTGCCTCGGTCGATGGCAGCGGAAGCTGGCTGAGCGGCGTCAGCCGTCTGTTCGGCCGCGAAGAGCCGGCCGCCGCGCCCGCCGCCACCGCGCAGAGCGCCACCGCGCCGAATTCGGTGTCCATGGCCCCGCCCGCGAGTTCGGCCTTCTCCTTCGGCAATCTGTTCGGCGGCGGCAGCGCCCCCCAGGCGGCGGCCACGACGCCGGAAGCCGTGCCGAACGTCCTGAGCACCGGCGCCGTGCCGGTGCCCCAGGCCCGTCCCACGCTGCCGCAGGCCGCCCCGCGCGCGCAGGTGCCGCGTCCGGCGCCCACGGTCGCCCCATCCGCCGCCGCCCCGCGCGCGGCGTCCCAGGCCTATTCAACGGTACCGACCCCGGCGGCAGTCTCTGCTCCGCTTTATGGCGCGGTGCCCACCCCGGCCGCCGCTGCGGCGGGCGTGCCGCAATTGCGGCCCTCGCTGCCCTCGAATGGCACCGCCGGCGGTTCCGCCGCGCTGCCGGGCGCCGGCATCGTCTCGACCGGCGGATTCACCACCAGCGTGCAGTGACGCCGAGCCCCGGAGCAATGGCTCCCGGGCGTGACTGTTCATGATATCGGGAGCGCGGCATCCGCCTGCCTGGCGGTGTTGCGTGAGGGCGCGCGGTTCCGCTCGTCTGCCGACCCGTCGCGACATGAGCCGGCACGGGCTCGCGGCCGATCGCGATCTCGCTCTCGCGCGCCGGGCGATGGCCACTCAGGCGATCAGCGAACTATGGGCGGCGGCCAACTGCCAGCCCTTCGTCCCGAGCCGCCAGAGCTGGGTGTAGCGCATGGCGGCGGAGAAGCGGGCGCCATGCGCGTTGCCTTCGGCCTCGACGCGCAGATGGCAATGAGCGGTGCAGGCATCGAGCGCCCGGATTTCGATGTCGTGGAAGTCGAGCCGCTTCATCCGCAGCATGCCGCTGGTGTGGCGGCCGAGATTGTCCGCCTTGTCGCCGACCACCCCCATGAAGTCGACGAACACGACGTCGTCGGCCAGCAGCACGTCGAGCGCCGCCACGTCGCCGCTGAGGACGGCGACGCGCAGGCGCTCTTCTGCTTCATGGATGCGAGCGGGCACGCTCACACGAAGCGGCCATGGCAGTGCTTGTATTTCAGGCCGGAACCGCAGGGGCAGGGCTCGTTGCGACCGACGCGGCCCCAGCTGGACGGGTCGTTCGGGTCGCGGGCGGGGGAATTGGCATCGGCGGCCGGGGCGAGCGTCGCCGCGCTGGCGAACTCGGCATCCGCGAGGGCGAATTCGTCGTCGCCGGTCGTCGGGTCGGCGTGGTGCGCCTCCATCACCGGCAGCTCTTCCGGCGGCGGGGCGGTCATCACTTCGACGCGCATGAGCTGGGCGGTCACGGCCTCGCGCAGGCTGGACAGCATGGTCTCGAACAGCTGGAACGCCTCGGACTTGTACTCGTTCAGCGGGTCGCGCTGGCCATAGCCGCGCAGGCCGATGACCTGGCGCAGATGGTCGAGCGTCACGAGGTGCTCGCGCCACAGATGATCGAGCGTCTGGAGAAGGATCGACTTCTCGACATAGCGCATGATCTCGGGGCCGTATTTGGCGAGCTTCAGCGCCATGGCCTCGTCGGTACGGGCGCGGATGCGCTCGCGCATCTCCTCGTCGGCAATGCCTTCCTCGGCCGCCCATTCCTTGACCGGAAGATCTAGGCCGGTGAGGCCGCCGAGCGCCTGGTGCAGACCGTCCGTGTCCCACTGCTCGGGATAGGCGTTGGGCGGCACGAATTTGGTCACGATGTCGTCGATCACGCCATGGCGCATCTCGGCGACGGTCTCGGCGACGTCCTCGTCCTGCATCAGCTCGACGCGCTGCTCGAACACCACCTTGCGCTGGTCGTTCATCACGTCGTCGTATTTCAGCAGGTTCTTGCGGATGTCGTAGTTGCGGGCTTCGACCTTGCTCTGGGCCTTTTCCAGCGCCTTGTTGATCCAGGGATGGACGATGGCCTCGCCCTCCTTGAGGCCGAGCCGCTGCAGCATGCTGTCGAGCCGGTCCGACCCGAAGATGCGCATCAGGTCGTCTTCCAGCGACAGGAAGAAATGCGAGTGGCCGGGGTCGCCCTGGCGGCCGGAGCGGCCGCGCAGCTGGTTGTCGATGCGCCGGCTCTCATGGCGCTCGGTGCCGATGACGTAAAGGCCGCCGGCCTCCAGCGCCTTCTGCTTGAGCTTGGCGATCTCCTCGCGGATGACGGCCTCGGCGGCGTCGCGCTGCTCGCCCTCGGGCATGCCGGCCAGCTCGTGCTGGATCCGCATCTCGGCATTGCCGCCGAGCTGAATGTCGGTGCCGCGGCCGGCCATGTTGGTGGCGATGGTGATCGCGCCCGGCACGCCGGCCTGGGAGACGATGTAGGATTCCTGCTCGTGATGGCGGGCATTGAGCACGGCGAAGACGAGGTCCTCGCTGTTGCCCTGGTCGCCATCATAAAGCGGGCGGAAAGCATCCGGGTCGGAGAAGTCCTTCTGGCGGAAGCCGCGCTTCTTCAGCAGATCGGCCAGCAGTTCGGACTTCTCGATCGAGGTGGTGCCGACCAGCACGGGCTGGCCGCGCTTCTTGCAGTCGGTGATCACATCGATGATGGCGTTGTATTTCTCGCCCGCGGTCCGGTAGACCTCATCGTCGTCGTCGATGCGCTTCACCGGCAGGTTGGTCGGGATCTCGATCACTTCGAGCCGGTAGATGTCGCCGAATTCCGCCGCCTCGGTGTTCGCCGTGCCGGTCATGCCGGCCAGCTTCTCGTACATGCGGAAATAGTTCTGGAAGGTGATGGAGGCCAGCGTCTGGTTCTCGGGCTGGACCTGGACGCGTTCCTTGGCCTCGAGCGCCTGATGCAGGCCTTCCGAATAGCGCCGGCCCGGCATCATGCGGCCGGTGAACTCGTCGATGATGACGACCTCGCCATTGCGCACGATGTAGTCCTTGTCGCGCTGGAACAGCGTGTGCGCGCGCAGGCCCTGGTTGACGTGGTGGACCACCGAGACGTTCTCGACGTCGTAGAGCCCGCCATCGCCCTTGAGCAGGCCGGCGTCGCGCAGCAGGACTTCCATCTTCTCCATGCCGGCTTCGGTCATGGCGACGGAGCGCTGCTTCTCGTCGACCTCGAAATCCTCCTTCGACAGCTTCGGAATGTAGGTGTCGATGGTGTTGTAGAAGTCGGAGCGGTCGTCGAGCGGGCCGGAGATGATGAGCGGGGTGCGCGCCTCGTCGATCAGGATCGAGTCCACCTCGTCGACCACCGCGTAATGGTGGGGGCGCTGAACCATCTGGCCCAGCTCGTATTTCATGTTGTCGCGCAGATAGTCGAAGCCGAGCTCGTTATTGGTGGCGTAGGTGACGTCGCAGGCATAGGCCGCGCGGCGCTCGTCGTCGTCCAGGCCGTGAACGATGATGCCGGTGGTCAGCCCGAGGAAGCGGTAGACCCGGCCCATCCATTCGGCGTCGCGCTTGGCGAGGTAGTCGTTGACGGTGACGACGTGAACGCCCTTGCCGGTCAGCGCGTTGAGATAGACCGGCGCGGTGGCGACCAGCGTCTTGCCTTCGCCGGTGCGCATCTCGGCGATGCCGCGCTCGTGAAGCACCATGCCGCCGATGAGCTGCACGTCGAAATGGCGCTGGCCCAGCGCCCGGCGCGCGCCCTCGCGCACCGTGGCGAAGGCGGGCACCAGAAGGTCGTCGAGGTTGGCGCCGTCGGCGAGCTGCTGGCGGAACATCGCGGTGCGCGCGCGCAGCTCCTCGTCGCTCAGCGCCCTTATCTCGGGTTCGAGGGCGTTGATGGCCGCCACTTTCGGCTGGTAGCCGCGAACGCGGCGGTCATTGGCCGATCCGAAGAGCTTTCGCGCGAGAGCGCCGAACATGAGGCTTCCAATCCGTGTCCGCCAGGGCAGATGTGGGCACCCGGCGATGGCGGGCCGCCGGGCCCTTCGATTTCGCGCGCATCCGCCAGACATCGGGCGTGAAGCCACCCGCCGGGCACATGGAGACGCGTTTTGCGGCCGAAATGGGTCCGGCGCACGGGGCCGCCCACCATCGGCGCGCGGCAATTCGCGTCAAAAGAATGCGAGCGCCGGGGAGGCTTCGCACTGCGTGCCACACTTATGAACGGGTTTGGGGGTTGTCAATCGCAGGTAAGGCGACAGTCTGTATGCTCAGCCGGGCTTGATGCCCGCTTGCAAGCGGCTTGCGTCTGAGCCAGCTTTCGCAGCCCGAACCGCGGACAACCGCAAACTCCCAAGGAACCGCTCTCATGAACCGCCATCGTCCGCACGCCGCGCTCCAGGCGCGCAGCCACGCCGGTCTGCGCGCCGGCCTCGTCGCCGTGCTGCTCGGGACCACCCTGTTCACCGCGCTGCCCGCCAGTGCCCAGACTCCCCCGCCGGCGGCGCCTGCCGCGGCGACCGACGATCCGGTCCTCGCCACCGTCAATGGCATGCCGATCCGCCGCAGCGAGGTCACGGCCGCCGCCGCCGAGCTTTCCGCCAATCTGCCGCCGCAGATCCAGGGCCCGGCGCGCGATGAATATGTGCTCGGCTTCCTGATCGACCTCACCGCCATGGCGCAGCTCGCCGAGCAGCAGAAGCTCGACCAGACCGCCGAGTTCAAGCAGCAGCTCGACTTCATCCGCAAGCGCGTGCTGATGCAGGCGGCGCTGGAAGGCGTGACCAAGGCCGCGCTGACCGACGAGGCGCTGAAGAAGACCTATGACGAAGCGCTCGGCCAGCAGAAGCCGGAAGAGGAAGTGCACGCCCGCCACATCCTGTTCCGCGTTGATCCGGCCAAGCCGGAGAGCGATGCCGAGGCCAAGAAGAAGGCCGAGGCCGTCGAGGCCCGGCTGAAGAAGGGCGAGGACTTCGCCAAGCTCGCCTCCGAGCTGACCGAAGACCCGTCGGGCAAGGAAGATGGCGGCGATCTCGGCTTCTTCGTGAAGGACCAGATGGTGCCGGAATTTGCCGAGGCCGCCTTCGCCGCCAAGCCGGGCGACGTGACCGCCCCGGTGAAGACCCAGTTCGGCTGGCACGTCATCAAGGTCGAGGAAAAGCGCCAGAAGCCGGTGCCGACCTTTGAAGAGGTGAAGCCGCAGCTTGAGCAGTATCTCGCCCAGAAGGCGCAGGCCGAGGCCGTGCAGAAGGCCCGCGACGCCGCCAAGGTCGAGAAGACCGCCGCCGCGCCCAAGCCTTCCGACCTGCTGACCCCGCCGAACGGCGCCCCGGCCGCCCCCAAGGCGCCGTGACGAGCGAGGCGTCGGGCGGTTCCCTGCGAGCCGCCCGACGCCTGCGCGGTCCGCGTTTCGAAGCATGAAACCGGAGGCCGGGTCGCGGAGGCCCGGCCACATGGGCCCGGCCACATGGGCTCGGCCACATGGGCCGCTCAGGCCGGGAACATCCTGTAGCGGAGCGCGATGTGCAGCGCGGCGGCGAGCAAAAGCCGCCGCAGACGGACATCGCGCACCAGTTCTTCCGGGCGGCCATAGACGTCGAGGCGCCCGGCGCGGTCGGCGCTGTTCGCCGCCCACACCCTGGCGCTCAGGCCATCGAGCGTCGCCGTTTCATGGAAGCGCGACTGCCAGCTCACGCCGTCGTCCTGGCGCTGCGCGCGGCGTCGGGCCTCGTAATTCAGGCCGCGCTTGGTGATTTCGCTCTGCGTCCGCAGCGGCAGGTGAAAGATCTGGCGCTCCAGCGGGTCCCGGATGTGCGGCCCGTCGAAGAGCGCGTGCTGCCCCCGGTCGAACCGGACGGGGTGTTCGCTCCAGATCGCTATCTTCGCTTCGCGATGGTTCACGAAGGCGTCGGCAAAGGCCTCCACGCCCTTTGGAGTCGCGTGGCCGTCGGCGCGGTATCTCACCCCCAGAAGCGCGAAAGGCGTGGGATAGCGGCGGTTGCGGCCCTGCACGAAATTGCTCCACCGCGCCACGATGATCCGGGGCTCGCGCTGATCGACCATGGCGGCGACATCGGCGGACGAGAGCGCCCAGAACTCATCGGAATCGAAGGGCAGTATCAGGCGAACTCCCTCGCCGATCAGCGTGTTGGTCGCCGCCGTGATCAGCTCGGGCTGCCGGTAGTCCTTGAACACATGCCGCTCGACGCGCACCCGGCCCCGCGATCTGTGCGCCAGCTGCTCCAGCTTCTCGAAGGTGCCATCGGTCGATCCGTCGTCGATGATGTGCAGGCGTTCAAGACCCATCCGTAGATAGTGGCCGCACAGGATGAGCGCGATGTCGGAGGCATCGCGCATGACGCAGACGCCCGCCGTCTTCGGTATGACCGCGAAGGCCATGAGTGTCAGCATCCATTGGTGGGAACCGCACCGCGCGACGAGGCTCGGGAGAGCCGGACGCAGCTTGAAGCCTAGCGCGCCGTCACAGAGGCGCAAGCGCGTTCACGACGCTATGTGACAGAGTTCGCCCGGCTATCCGCCTTGCGCTCCGGCCTGCCTTCGGGCACACCCGTTCGGCCCTTGTCCCGCCGCACGAGTTCCCCCGATGGCTCACGCTTCCCCCGTTTCCCCGCTCGCTCCGAAGTCCGTTCCCGATGTCGGCCCGGTCGCCGGCGTGCGCTTCGCTACCGCCGAAGCGGGCATCCGCTACAAGGGCCGCACCGACGTGCTGCTGCTGGCGATGGACGAGGGCACCACGGTCGCCGGCGTGTTCACCAAGTCCAGGTGCCCCTCCGCCCCGGTGGAGTGGTGCCGCGCCAACCTGCCGCACGGCACGGCGCGGGCGCTGGTGGTGAATTCCGGCAATGCCAATGCCTTCACCGGCCAGAAGGGCCGCCAGTCCACCGAGCTCACCGCCAAGATCGCCGCCCGCGCGCTGGGCTGCCGCGAGGAGGAGATCTATCTCGCCTCGACCGGCGTGATCGGCGAGCCGCTCGACGCCACCAAGTTCGAGGGTGTGCTGGAAGAGACCGCGACGCGCCTTGCCCCGCTGCCGTGGATCGAGCCGGCGAAGGCCATCATGACCACGGACACTTTCCCCAAGCTCGCCACCGCCACGGTGAAGATCGACGGCGTGAGCGTGACCATCGCCGGCATCGCCAAGGGCGCCGGCATGATCGCGCCGGACATGGCGACCATGCTGTCCTTCGTGTTCACCGATGCGACAATCGCCGCCCCCGCGCTTCAGGCGCTGCTGTCCAAGGGCGTGACCGACAGTTTCAACGCCGTGACCATCGACGGCGATACCTCGACCTCCGACACCTTGATGCTGTTCGCCACCGGCGCCTCCAAGGCGCCGCTGATCGAGGACGCCAAGGACCCGCGCCTCGCGCGCTTCCGCAAGGCGTTGCAGGGCGTGCTGGCGGACCTCGCCGAGCAGGTGGCCCGCGACGGCGAGGGCGCGCGCAAGCTGGTGCGCATCCACGTCACCGGCGCGGTGTCCAAGCGCTCGGCGCGGCGCATCGCCATGGCCATTGCCAATTCCCCGCTGGTGAAGACCGCGGTCGCCGGCGAGGACGCGAACTGGGGCCGGGTGGTGATGGCGGTCGGCAAGGCGGGCGAGCCCGCCGAGCGCGACCGGCTTTCCATCGCCTTCGGTCCGATCCGCGTGGCGCATGAAGGCGCGCGCGACCCGGCCTATGACGAGGCCGAGACCTCCGCCTACATGAAGAATGACGTCATCGACCTGTCCGTCGACCTCGGCCTCGGGCGCGGCTCGGACCGGGTGATGACCTGCGACCTCACCAAGGAATATGTCGCCATCAATGGCGACTACCGCTCGTGAGCGGAAAGGGGCTTTCCGCATGAAGCTGGTGCTCGTCGCCGCCTGCGCGCTGGTCGATGCCGATGGGCGGGTGCTGCTGGCGCAGCGCCCCGAGGGCAAGCAGCTCGCCGGCATGTGGGAATTTCCCGGCGGCAAGGTGGAGCCGGGCGAGCGCCCCGAGGACTGCCTGATCCGCGAGCTGGACGAGGAACTCGGCATCGCGGTGAAAGAGCCGTGCCTCGCCCCGCTCACCTTCGCCAGCCACACCTATGAGACGTTCCAGCTATTGATGCCCTTGTGGATCTGCCGGCGCTGGGAGGGCGTGGCGCAGGGCCGCGAAGGGCAGGCCATCGCCTGGGTGAAACCGGGGCGCCTGCGCGACTACCCGATGCCGCCCGCCGACGAGCCGATCATTCCCGTATTGCTCGACCTGCTCGGGCCGGGGCGGTAGCACGGCCCCTCTGCCATGGCCGGGCCAGACCCGGCCTAAGGGCGCTGCACGCCTATCCCTCGCCCGGCAGCTTGCTTTCCGGCACTTTCAGCGCGTCGGCGAGGCGCATCTTGGCGGAGCCGGGGCGCAGCGGCTTTTGCTGGCTCTCATGCGGCGCCCAGCCGGAAATCCAGCAGATTTCAAACGTCGCCCGCAGCCGCCCGTCCGGATCGGAGAAGCGCTCGGCATAGACCTCGAAGGCGCGCACCAGCGTCTTGCGCAGCAGCGGCGTGCGTGTGCGGTCGGTCAGCGGGTTGGCCGCGCCCATGCGTCGGAGATCGTGCAGCAGCGACAAGGGATCGCCATAGCGTACCACCACCCGGTCGACATCGGTCACGGGCAATGCGAGCCCGGCGCGCTGCATCAGCCCGCCGAGATCGCGCAGATCGGCGAAGGGTGCGACGCGCGGCGAGATGCCGCCCAGCGTGTCGCTCTCGGCGATGGCGAAGGCCTCGCGCAGTTCGGCCAGCGTGCCGGAACCGAACAGCGCGGCGAGCAGCAGCCCGTCCGGCCGCAGCGCGCGGCGGATCTGCGCCAGCACGCCGGGAAGGTCGTTGACGGTCTGGAGCGCGAGCCCCGACACCACGAGATCGAGCGACGACGGCGCGAAGGGCAGCGCCTCGGCATCGATCACCGCATCGACATCCGCCCGTTCATTCGGGCCGAACGCGAGCAGGCGCCCGATCATCGACGCGCCGGCCAGCGCCCGGCGCACGCTGTCGGCCGGCGTGCCAAGATCGGCCGCCACCGCGAAATCGCGCTTCACCGCGGCGAGCCGGTCGGCGAGGTCGTCGGCCACGCGCTCCAGAAGGAACGGCTCTGGCCCCAGCGCCCGCGCGCGCCGGCGGCGGGCGGCCAGTGCGCGGGGATCGAAGATTTCGGCGGGTCCTGACATGTCCGGCTCGGGATCCTGAGGCTGCTGCGCCTCGCAATAGAGCTTTTTCGCGCGCGCGCAAATCACCGCGGCACCGATGCGGGCCGCGTCGCGCGATGTTACCATCCGGTCATGGAGCCCCTTGTCGAAACGCCGCCCGCCCTTGCCCAGCGCCTGCGCGCCGGGCTGGGTGGCGGGCTGCGCCATTTCGGCCGCTTCCTGCTGGACCTCGCCTTGCCGCCGGGCTGCATGGCCTGCCGGGCGGCGGTGGACGAGCCGGGCTGCCTGTGCGGGGCGTGCTGGCGCCGGCTGGCATTGATCGAGAAGCCGTATTGCGAGCGGCTCGGCACGCCGCTGTCGGCGGGGGAGTTCGCGGGTGGGGTGCGGTTCTCCATCGCCGCGCTCGACGATCCGCCTGCCTATGAGCGCGCCCGTGCGGTCGCGATGTTCGGTGACGTCGCGCGCGAACTTGTGCACGGGCTGAAATATGCCGACCGGCAGGAACTCGCTCCGCCCATGGCCCGCATGATGGCGCGCGCCGGTCGCGACCTGCTGGCCGAGGCCGACGCGCTGGTGCCGGTGCCGCTGTATCCCACCCGGCTGTGGCGGCGGCGGTTCAACCAGTCCGCCCTGCTGGCCAGGGGCATCGCGCGGGAAACCGGCCTGCCGCTGCGCGCGAACTGGCTGGCGCGCGGGCGGGCGACGGTCCCGCAGGTCGGTCTGGACCGGGCGGCGCGCGCGGCCAATGTCGCGGGCGCCTTCACCGTGCCGCAGATGGAGGCTTTGGAACTGCGGGGGCGGCGCATCGTGCTGGTCGACGACGTGCTGACCACCGGCGCCACCATCGATGCCTGCGCGAAGGCGCTGGCGCGCGCAGGGGCGGCGCAGATCGACGTGCTGGTGTTCGCACGGGTTGTTGACGGCGCCTGATCGCCCATATCATAGCAATGTCACATGCATGGGCCGCCGGCTTCGTCCACCGAAGTCCGGCGGCGCCTCTGGAGCACGATGCTCATGGCCGATGTCGAGATCTACACCACTTTCACCTGCCCCTATTGCCACGCCGCCAAGGACCTCTTGAAGCGCAAGGGCGTGACCTTTTCCGAGGTCAACGTCGCCGGCGATCCGGTGAAGCGCTCCACCATGTCCAGCCGCGCCAATGGCCGCACCAGCGTGCCGCAGATCTTCATCGGCGGCCGCCATGTGGGGGGCTGCGACGACCTTTACGCGCTTGACGAGGCCGGCGAACTCGACGCCCTGCTGGCCGGCTGACCCCTCCGTTTCCTCCTGAAGAGAGCAGATCCCATGACCGCTCCGGCCGCCTCCGACCCCAAGCCGCTGCATCTGGGCAAGCCGTTCCGCGCCGCGCTGGTGCAGATGCGAACCGCCAAAAGCGTGTCGACCAATATCGAGGCCGCCTCCGCGCTGATCCGTCAGGCGGTGGCCGAGGGCGCGAGCTATGTGCAGACGCCGGAAATGACCGGCACCATGGAGGAGAACCGCGAGGCGCTGTTCAAGGTGCTGCACGAGGAGGAAACCGACCCCGCGCTCGCCCATTTCCGCCTGCTGGCGAAGGAGCTGGGCATCCACCTGCATATCGGCTCGCTGGCCGTGAAGGCGAGCGAGCACCGCGCCGCCAACCGCGCCTTCCTGATCGGGCCGGACGGCAATATCCGCGCGCGCTACGACAAGATCCACATGTTCGATGTCGACCTGCCCAATGGCGACGTCTACCGCGAATCCGCCGCCTACCGGCCCGGCGAGCGCGCGGTGCTGGCGGATCTGCCGGAAATCCGGCTCGGTTTCTCCATCTGCTACGATCTGCGCTTTCCCGCGCTGTTCCGTGCGCTGGCGGAGGCCGGGGCGGGAATGATCGCGGTGCCCGCCGCCTTCACCCAGTCCACCGGCGAGGCGCACTGGCACATCCTGCTGCGCGCCCGCGCCATCGAGACCGGCTGCTATGTGCTGGCGGCGGCGCAGGGCGGCACCCATGAGAACGGCCGCAAGACCTTCGGCCACAGCCTGATCATCGATCCGTGGGGTACCGTCATCGCCGAGGCCGGCACCGAGCCGTGCGTGATCCATGCCGAGATCGATCCCGCCAAGGTGGCGGCGGTGCGCGCGCGCATTCCCTCGCTGGAGAATGGCCGGCGCTTCGAACTGGTGACGCCCGCCGAGACCGCCTATCTCCACCTCGCCGCCTCCGAGGGCGACGCGGCATGATGCTGTATCGCCTGCAGTGCGGGCAGGACCATGATTTCGAGAGCTGGTTCCGGGATTCGGCGGCGTTTGACTCGCAGAAGGTCCGTGGTCTGGTGACGTGCCCGGTCTGCGGCTCGACCGAGGTCGAGAAGGCGATCATGGCGCCCGCGCTCGGCGCCGGCACCCGCAAATTCGCGCCCGAGGAGCCGGCGGCGCCGGCTGGCGTTCCCGCGCCCGCCGCCGCGCCGGTGGCGCTGATGGGCGAGAAGGAGCAGGCCCTGCGCGCCATGCTCAAAGCCGTGCGCGAGCATGTGGTCAACACGGCCGATTATGTCGGCGAGGAGTTCGCCACCAAGGCGCGGCGCATGCATGAGGGCGACGAGGAGAAGCGCGCCATTTACGGCGAGGCCTCGCCCGACGAGGTGCGCGGGCTGATCGAGGACGACATCGAGGTCATGCCGCTGCCGAACCTGCCGGACGAGCGGAACTAGGCCGCGAGACGACGCCCCCGACCGGCGCACAAACAAAAAGGCCGGGGCATGCCCCGGCCTTCGTCATTCTGCCCGGTCAGGCAAAGCTCACTCGGCGGCGGTCGCCGCGGCGGCCTTCTTGCCCTTGACGGAGTTCTTGTCCTGGCGCTCGGCGATACGGGCCGACTTGCCGCGACGGTCGCGCAGGTAATAGAGCTTGGCGCGGCGCACCTTGCCGCGGCGGACAACCTTGAGGCTGTCGATGTTCGGCGAGTAGAGCGGGAACACGCGCTCGACGCCTTCGCCGTAGGAAATCTTGCGAACCGTGAAGTTCTGGTTGATGCCGCCGCCCGCGCGGGCGATCACGACGCCTTCATAGGCCTGAACGCGGGTGCGCTCGCCTTCCTTCACCTTGACGTTCACGATCACCGTGTCGCCCGGCTGGAAGTCGGGAATGGTCTTGCCGTCGGAGAGCTTGGCGATCTGCTCGAGATCGATTTCGCGGATAATGTCGGTCATCTTATCACCTCGCGCGAACGTCGCCGGTCAGGCCCGTTCGCATCTTGCTGTTTTCAGTTGGGGTAGTGACGGCGCGCCTATACGCCAGATCAGTGAACTTGTCATGCCCTAATCGTCGCCGAACCGTCATCGGGGGCGAGATTTGTGCTGCGCCGCGGCATAGGCTTCCCACAGATCCGGCCGGCGCTCGCGGGTCGCGGCCTCCGCCTGCTCGCGGCGCCAGCGCGCGACCTTGGCGTGGTCACCTCCGGTCAGCACCTCGGGAATGCCGGCGCCCTCGAAAACTTGCGGGCGGGTATATTGCGGATATTCCAGCAGCCCGGCGGAAAAGCTTTCCTCCGTGCCGGATTCGGGGTGGCCCATCACCCCCGGCAGCAGCCGCACGCAGGCATCCAGCAGCAGCAGCGCGCCGATCTCCCCGCCCGAGAGCACGACATCGCCCACCGAGACCTCCTCAAGCCCGCGCGCGGCGACCAGCCGGTCGTCCACGCCCTCGAAGCGCCCGCACACGATGACGACGCCGGGGCCGGCGGCAAGCTCGCGGATGCGCGCCTGCGTGAGAGGCTTGCCGCGCGGGGTCATCAGCAGGCGCGGCCGGGGGTCGCCTTCCGGCGCGGCGGCATCAATGGCGCGGGCGAGCACGTCGACGCGCATCACCATGCCCGGCCCGCCGCCGGCCGGGGTGTCGTCCACCGAGCGGTGGCGGTCGGTGGCATGCTCGCGCGGGTCCACGGTGTCGAGCGACCAGCCGCCACCCGCCAGCGCCCGGCCGGCCAGCGACATGCCGAGCGGGCCGGGAAACATGTCGGGGAAGATGGTGACGAGGCAGGCGCGCCACATGGCGAGGGTTTCCAATCGCGGAAGCATCATCCCGGCCAGCCAGCAGGCCGGGGATCGCTGGCACGTATAAGCAATCCCGGCCTCATGCGGCCGGGAGGTCGTCTGGCTAGCCGCGGTCGGCCTCGGGTGGCGGGGCTTCTTCCTTCGCCCATTCCGCCGGGTCGACCACGACGCGCCCGCCGGCGATGTCGACGCTCGGCACCACGGCCTTGGTGAACGGCAGCATCAGGGTCTTGCCGCCGCCTTCGGGCCCGATTTCGAGAATGTCGCCGGCGCCGAAATCATGCACCGCCACCACCCTGCCGAACAGCGTGCCGTCCGCCAGCTCGGCGGCGAGGCCGATCAGGTCGGCATGGTAGAAATCATCCTCGTCCTCCGGCTCGGGCAGGAGGTCGCGCGAGACGAACAGGCCGGCATTGGTCAGCGCCTCGGCCGCCTCGCGGGTGGCGACACCCTCGATGCGGGCGACGAAATGGTCCTTGGCCTCGCGCAGGGCGGCGATGCGGAAGCTGCGCCGCCCGGTCTCGTCGGTCAGCGGCGCATAGTCGAACAGCACCTGCGGGTCCTGCGCGAACACGAACAGCCGCACCTCGCCCTTCACCCCATGCGGGGCGCCGATGCGGGCGAGGAGGATGCGGTCATTAGGCATGGGTAACTCGCGAAAAAGGGCGAGGACTCCGGCCCCCAAGGAAGGCCGGGACGCGAGGGTCGCGGCTGCGCGCACTCCGTTCACACGGGAGGGGTCGCAGGTTCAGCCACCACTGCGCGGCGTGTCCGTCAATCGCCCCTCCCCGGGCAGGGGAGAGGGCGAGAGTGCGGCCGAACCCTTGCCCATCTGCGGGCGCGGGCAGGCAAGCCGCTCAGAACGGCCTGCTCCCGGAACCGACGGGCGGCATGGCCGCCACATCAGAACCGGGAGCCGCGCCGTTCAACGCCTCACTCGGCGGAAGCAGCGGCGGCGGCAGCGGCCTCGGCGGCCTTGGCGGCTTCGGCGGCGCGCTCCTGCGCCTTCTTGCCGGGCACGGCCTTCTCCGGGTTGTTGCGCGGGGCGCGCTTGGCGATCTCCAGCGCGTCGAAGAAGCGGGCCACGCGGTCGGTCGGCTGGGCACCCTTGGCGAGCCATTCCTTGGCCTTCTCCACGTCGAGCGTGAAGCGGTCGGCGGCGTCCTTGGGCTTCAGCGGATCGAAGGTGCCGATCTTCTCGATGAAGCGGCCATCGCGCGGCGAGCGGGCGTCGGCGACGACGATGCGGTAATAGGGACGCTTCTTGGCGCCACCACGGGCGAGACGGATCTTCAGGGACATTCTGGTCTTCCTTTCAGGGACTTAACGCTCAGTTCAAGGGTTCATTTCTTTTTCGCCGGGAAGCCCGGCAGGCCCGGAAGGCCCCCCGGCTTGCCGCCGACACCCGGAAGGCCGGGAAGGCCGCCGGGGAATTTCGCGGGAAGGCCGCCGGGCATGCCGCCCGGGCCACCCGGCATCTTCTCGGCCATCTGCCGGAGCTGGTCGGGGGAGGGCATGCCGCCCATGCCACCGCCGCCGAGGCCGAACATGTTGGCGAGGCCGGCCATCGGGCCGCCGCGCTTGCCGCCGCTGGCGCCCATCGCCTTCATCATGTCCGCCATCTGGCGGTGCATCTTCATCAGCTTGTTGACGTCCTCGACCTTGGTGCCGGAGCCGGCCGCGATGCGCTTGCGGCGCGAGCCGTCCATCAGCTTCGGGTTGCGGCGCTCCTTCTTCGTCATCGAATCGATGATCGCCTTCTGGCGCTTGATGATGCGGTCGTCCATGCCGGCCGCCGCCATCTGGTTCTTCATCTTGCCGACACCGGGCAGCATGCCCATCAGCCCGCCAAGGCCGCCGAGCTTCTCCATCTGGTCGAGCTGCATGCGCAGGTCGTCGAGGTCGAACGAGCCCTTGCGCATGCGCTCGGCGACTTCCATCGCCTTCTGGGCATCGATGTTCTCGACCGCCTTCTCGACCAGCGACACCACATCGCCCATGCCGAGGATGCGGCCGGCGATGCGCTTGGGATCGAAATCCTCCAGCGCATCCATCTTTTCGCCGGTGCCGATCAGCTTGATCGGCTTGCCGGTGACGGCGCGCATCGAGAGGGCGGCGCCGCCGCGCCCGTCGCCATCGGCGCGGGTCAGCACGATGCCGGTGAGGCCGACACGCTCGTCGAAGGCTTTGGCGGTGTTCACCGCGTCCTGGCCGGTGAGGCTGTCGGCGACCAGCATGACTTCATGCGGGCGGGTCGCGGCCTTCACCTCGGCCACTTCCGCCATCAGCGCCTCGTCGAGCGTGACGCGGCCGGCGGTGTCGAGCATCACCACGTCATAGCCGCCGAGACGGGCGGCCTCGATGGCGCGGCGGGCGATCTGCACGGCGCTCTGGCCGGCGACGATCGGCAGCGTTTCCACGCCCACCTGCTTGCCGAGCGTGGCGAGCTGCTCCATCGCCGCCGGGCGGCGGGTGTCGAGCGAGGCCATCAGCACCTTGCGGCCGGCCTTCTCGGTCAGGCGCTTGGCGATCTTGGCGGTGGAGGTGGTCTTGCCCGAGCCCTGAAGGCCGACCATCAGCACGGGCACCGGCGGGGCGGCATCGAGGTCGATCGGCTTGGCGTCGGAGCCGAGCATGGCGATCAGCTCGTCATGGACGATCTTGACCACCATCTGGCCGGGGGTGACGGATTTCACCACCTCGGCGCCGACGGCGCGCGCGCGCACCCGGTCGGTAAAGGAACGCACCACGTCGAGCGCGACGTCAGCCTCGATCAGCGCGCGGCGCACCTCGCGCATGGCCTCGTTCACGTCGGCCTCGGAGAGGGCGCCGCGCTTCTTGAGCCGGTCGAGTATGCCGCCGAGGCGGTCGCTCAGTGAGTCGAACATGCGTTCGTCGCTCCATGGTTTCCGGCGCGTCTCACGCAAAGCCGAAAACGCCCGAGGGCGCACAGCGCTGTCGGGCGTGGACCTCCGGGCTCTGGGCCCGGGCGGCGGATCGGCTCGCGAAATCGGCGAGGATTGCGGCGTTTCCTAAGGGCGGCCGGCGGCAAAGTCAAGAAATCCGGCTCTCTTCGGCCAGGCTCCGCCTATTCGGTGTCGAATCCGGTGAACACGATCAGCACGAGCATGGCGAAGATGATCACGCCCATCGAGGCAAAGATCAACTTCGGGTCGATGCCGAAATCCAGCCAGTGAGCCATCGTGCGCATGGCTTATTCATAGCGCGCAATGCGGCCCGCGAAAAGTGCCGGAACGGGCGGAGCGCTCACGGGGCGACGAGATAATGGGCGTCCCATTCGCTTTTGGGAATCACCTTTCCGAGAGTGTAGTCGAAGGCGGTGACATCCAGCCCGTCATGGGAGGTCTGGCAGTTGTAGGACAGGTGATACCAGTCGCCGCCGCTGCGCACCGCCGCGCCGGGCGCCTTGATGCTTCCATGGTCGACGACGGTGTTGGCATAGGCATAGGCCACCAGCTCGTCGGGATGCATGCCCTTGTGTTCACGCTCCACCACGCCCATGCCGCGCGCATTGCAGCGCTGCTCGATCCGCGCCGTGGGGTCGAGCATCAGCATCTGGTCGGCGGTCGAGCGCGCCAGCGCCGTGCCGGCCAGCGCGGGGAGGAGGCAGAGGGCGAGGGCGGCGGGGAGGGTGGGGGTGATCGTCACGTCCGTACCTGATTCCTGTGCTCGGCTCCCGGGAGGAGCGTTCAACAATCCTGATGTGGCCATCGCGTGGCAGGGGCGGCCGGCGCGCGGGGCGCTCGGCCGGCAGCTTCACGGACCCGTTACAGGCCGCCGCTAGCCTGCGACGCACTATCTCCCGCCCCGCCGCGAACCGCGTGGAAAAGAGCATCGCCATGGACAATGTGCAACCCGTCGCCGTCACCGCCGCCCCCGAGGCGGCCTCCGTTTTGCTGGAGGAGGTGATCGAACTGCGCGCCCGTGTGGCGGCGCAGGCGGCGCCGGTGATCGAGCGTTTCGCGCGGCTTGCCGGCCGGCACGACCCCTCGCTGGAAAACCTCGCTCATTACCTCGCCCTGCGCCAGCATGACCTGCGCCCGCTGCAGCGCCGGCTGATGGCGCGCGGCCTGTCCTCGCTCGGCCGGCTGGAGAGCCGGGTATTGCCGACGCTCGATGCCGTGATCGGCGCGCTTTCCGCGCTGTGCGGCCATCAGGCCCCGCTGGCGGTGCCGGACGAGACGGCGTTCTTTGCCGGCGAGAGGCGGCTGGACGAGGCCAGCCTCGCCGTGCTCGGCCCGGTGCCCGCCGGGCGGCGTACCCGCATCATGGTGACGCTGCCAAGCGAGGCGTCGGGCGACCCGGCCTATATTCGTGACCTCGCCCGCCACGGCATGGATGTCGCTCGCATCAATTGCGCCCATGACACCCCGCAGGACTGGCGCGCCATGGCGGCGCATGTGCGCGCCGCCGGGGCCGAGTTCGGCCGCGAGATCGCCGTGCTCATGGACGTGGCCGGGCCGAAGATCCGTACCGGCGCGGTGGCGCCGATGAAGAAGGGCAAGCCGGCCGGCCGGCTCACCCCCGGCGCGCTGTTCCGCCTGGTGGCCGACGGCGCCCCCCGCATCGACGAGCGTGCGCCCTTCAGCGCGGCGGTGTCGCTGCCGGACATCGTCTCCCGCCTGAGCGTCGGCGACCGCGTGCGCTATGACGACGGCAAGGTCGAGGGCGTCGTCGAGGCGCTCCGCGACGGGGAGGCTCTGGTGCGGGTGACCCACGCCAAGGCCGGCGGCACCAAACTCAAGCCCGAGAAGGGCCTCAACCTTCCCGACACCGAACTCGGCCTCTCCCCGCTCACCGCCAAGGACACCGAGGACCTCGCCACGGTGATCGAGTGCGCCGACATGATCGGCTATTCCTTCGTCAGCCGCTCGCAGGACATAGACCTGCTCGACGAGGCGCTGGCCCGCTATGAGCGCCACCAGCGCCCGCTCGGCCTGTGCGCCAAGATCGAGCGGCCGGAGGCGGTGCGCAATCTTCCCGATCTGATCGCCCGTGCCGTCCGGCGTGGGCCGTTCACCGTGATGATCGCGCGGGGCGACCTCGCCGCCGAGGTCGGCTTCGAGCGGCTCGCCGAGATGCAGGAAGAGCTGCTGTGGATCTGCGAGGCCGGCGCGGTGCCGGCGATCTGGGCGACGCAGGTTCTGGAGGATCTGGTGCGCGACGGGACGCCCTCGCGCGGCGAGATGACCGACGCCGCCATGGCCGCCCGTGCCGAATGCGTGATGCTGAACAAGGGGCCGGCGGTGTTGGAAGCGATCGACCTGCTGGTGAGTCTGCTCGACCGCATGGACGACCACTTCCTCAAGAAGACGCCGACGCTGCGTGCGCTGGCTTCCTGGCCGCTGGACCTGTAGGGCGCGCGCCGATCTGCGCCCCATCATCACATCCGCGTTGTGACCTATGCGCGGCGTGTTGCCGGGCGGGGCGGGGCGGATTAGAACCGCCCCATGGCGCTGATGGATCTCGCGAACCCGACCCGTTTCCTCGCTCTCGCCGAGCGGGTATTGCCGTGGCTTGCGGGGCTGAGCGCGGCAACGCTGGCGGTCGGCTTCTACCTCGCCTTCCGCGCGCCCGCCGACTACCAGCAGGGCGAGACGGTACGGATCATGTACATCCATGTGCCGTTCGCCTGGCTCGCCATGTTCGGCTATTCGCTGCTGGCGCTGTCCTCGCTCGGCATATTGGTCTGGCGCCACCCGCTGGCCGATGTCGCGCACAAGGCGCTGGCGCCGATCGGGGCGATCTTCGCCTTTCTGTGCCTGTTCACCGGCTCGCTCTGGGGGCGCCCGATGTGGGGCACCTACTGGGTGTGGGACGCGCGGCTGACCTCGATGCTGGTGCTGCTGCTGCTCTATCTCGGCCTGCTGGCCCTGCGCTCGGCGATCGAGGACCCCAACCAGGCCGGCCGCGCGGCGGCGGTGCTGACGCTGGTCGGCTTCGTCAACGTGCCGATCGTCAAGTTCTCGGTCGACTGGTGGAACACGCTGCACCAGCCGGCCTCGGTGTTCCGCATGGGCGGGCCGACCATCCATTCCAGCCTGCTCTGGCCGCTGCTGGTGTGCGCGGTGGGCTTCACGCTGCTGATGACCACGCTGCACTTCGCCGCCATGCGCAACGAAATCCTGCGCCGGCGCCTGCGCGCGCTGGAAGCCCGCGCCGCCGCCGAGGCGGCCTATGTGTGAGGCGCACCATGATTGACGCGATGCTGGGCGAGCACGGCGGTTTCATCCTGGCCTGCTATGGCGTGAGCCTCGGCGTGCTCGGGGCCATGGGCGCGTGGACCGTGCTGGACGGGCGCCGCCTGCGTCGCCATCTCGCGCAGATGGAGGCGCGCGGTGTGCGTCGCCGTTCCGCCCGCGCCGGGGACGTGCGCGAGAGCACGCCGGAAAACGTCGCATGAGCCTGCCGTCCCCCGACAGCCCGTCTCCCGGGACGGAAGCCCCGGCATCGGGCACGCCGCTGCGCCGTCGCCTGATCGTGCTGCTGCCGCTGCTCGCCTTCGCGGCACTGGCGGCGCTGTTCTATGGCCGGCTGTTCTCCGGCGATCCCTCGCGCATCCCCTCCGCGCTGATCGGCCAGCCAGCGCCGGCGCTGAACCTGCCGCCGCTGGAAGGGCTGTCGCGCGACGGCGCGCCGGTGCCCGGCCTTGTCTCGGCCGAACTCACGGGCGGGGTAACGGTGCTGAACGTCTTCGCGTCCTGGTGCGTGCCGTGCCGCGACGAGCACCCCTTTCTGGTGGAGCTGTCGAAGATGCCGGGCTTCCGGCTGGTCGGCCTCAACTACAAGGACGCCCCGGACAATGCCCGGCGCTTCCTCGGCACCTTCGGCAATCCCTATGCGGCGGTCGGCGTCGACGCCAATGGCCGCACCGCGATCGACTGGGGGGTTTACGGCGTGCCCGAGACCTTCGTGATCGGCAAGGACGGGCGCATCGCCTACAAATATATCGGCCCGATCGATGCCGAGGGCCTGCGCGCGCGGCTGGTGCCGGAAATCGAAAAGGCGCGGGCGGCGCCCTGAGCGTCGGCGCGGCCGGTCAGCAATCCTTGATATGGGCGACCCGGGTGCGGGTCTGCTGCTCCACCAGCAAGGTGCCGTCACCCAGCAGCGCCGCCTGCATGACCGTGGCGAATTCCGGCTTGCGCAGCGGGCAGGTGATGAGCTGCGCCTCCTTATGGCCGGCATTCACGGGCTGCGACGGCGCGATTTCGGCGTGGTTGTGCGAACTTTCCGCCATGAGGAAAGCTGCCGCTGCCGCTGCCACCAACACAAAATCGGAAACGCGCATGTGCCACCGCTCGGCTGAAATCATTCGTGGATCGTAAACGAGCTAGGGTCTCTGCGCTATATCGGAATGACGTTTGGTCATGCCCGTCATTCGCTTTGGAGAGTTTTTGGAATACTTTATAATACATTATTCCAGACAGTAGACGGCCCCGCTGATCCGGGACTTGCGCCGGCAAGCGCGCTCCCCACATGACATTCCTTGTTTGGCGTCCCCGGACTTGCTAGAAGCATTCCATGATCGAGCGCAGGGCACATGGCGAGACTGTCTGCACGGGCGTGGCTTCGGCCGCCGGCCCTGCCGACGTCGCGCGTCCGGAAGCCCGCCGCCGGCTGCCGACCACGATCGGCTTCGCCGCTGTTCCCGATCATGTTCGCTTGCCGGCCCGGTTCTTTGGTCGTTTCACCGCCTGCGCGGTGGCGGGCCTTAGCTGAGCGCCGCCCGGAGCCGATTCCGGCCATGCTCCGCCATGGCCAGCTCCCGGCCGCGCTGCCTTCAGCCCCGCCACATCCCTAGATAAAAGCCGAGATGCCGAGATGAGCACGTCCGCTCCGCGTACCCTGTATGACAAGATTTTCGACGATCACGTGATCGACCGGCAGGAGGATGGCACCTGCCTGCTCTTTATCGACCGCCACCTCGTGCATGAGGTGACCTCGCCGCAGGCCTTCGAGGGGCTGCGCGTCGCCGGCCGCAAGGTGCACTCGCCGAGCCGCACGCTCGCCGTGGTCGATCACAACGTCCAGACCACGGACCGGCGCTTCGGCATCGAGGATCCCGAGAGCCGGATGCAGGTCGAGACGCTGGCCGAGAACGCCCGCGACTTCGGCATCGAGTATTTCAACGAGCTCGACAAGCGCCAGGGCATCGTTCACGTCATCGGCCCGGAGCAGGGCTTCACCCTGCCGGGCACCACCATCGTGTGCGGTGACAGCCATACCTCGACCCATGGCGCCTTCGGCGCGCTCGCCCATGGCATCGGCACCTCGGAGGTGGAGCATGTGCTCGCCACCCAGACGCTGATCCAGAAGAAGAGCAAGAACATGCGCGTCACCGTCGACGGGAAGCTGCCCGACGGCGTGACCGCCAAGGACGTGACGCTGGCCATCATCGGCACCACCGGCACCGCCGGCGGCACCGGCTATGTCATCGAATATGCCGGCGAGGTGTTCCGCAACCTGTCGATGGAAGGCCGGATGACGGTCTGCAACATGTCGATCGAGGGCGGCGCGCGCGCAGGGATGGTCGCGCCCGACGAGACCACCTATGCCTATGTGAAGGACCGCCCGCGCGCGCCCAAGGGCGCGGACTGGGACGCGGCCCGCCGCTACTGGGACACGCTGCGCACCGACGAGGGCGCGTTCTTCGACCATGAGGTGCGGCTCGACGGCGCCTCGCTGCCGCCGATCGTCTCCTGGGGCACCAGCCCTGAGGACGTGATCTCGGTCGAGGGCCTCGTGCCGGATCCCGATCTGATCGCGGATGAAGGCAAGCGCGACGCCAAGAAGCGCGCGCTCCATTATATGGGGCTGACCGCCGGCACCAAGATCACCGACATCGCCATCGACAAGGTGTTCATCGGCTCCTGCACCAATGCCCGCATCGAGGACCTGCGCGCCGCCGCCGCCATCGTGCGCGGCCACAAGGTGCGCGAGGGCGTCTCCGGCATGATCGTGCCGGGCTCGGGCCTGGTGAAGCTGCAGGCCGAGGCCGAGGGGCTGGACGCGATCTTCAAGGCCGCCGGCTTCGACTGGCGCGAGCCGGGCTGCTCGATGTGCCTCGCCATGAACGCCGACAAGCTCGGCCCCGAGGAGCGCTGCGCCTCGACCTCGAACCGCAATTTCGAGGGCCGGCAGGGCCATAAGGGGCGCACCCATCTGGTCTCGCCCGCCATGGCGGCCGCGGCGGCGATCGCGGGGCGCTTCGTCGACGTGCGGCAATGGCCGCGCGCGAGCTGACGGCGGAACGATGCGCGGCGATCCGTTCTGGGAACCCCCGCCCGACGACCCCATGGAAGTGTGGGGCCGCCGGATCGGGCGTTCGCTCGCGGTGATCGCGGCGCTGGTGCTCGTCTATTACCTGTTCTCGACCTATCTCAGGTGAGGCACGATGAACGAGGCGGCCAATCGGCTGGACGCTGAACCCGAAGCCTGGGCCCCGGTGAAGGCGCCCTCGCTGGCGCAGATGGAAGTGATGGCGCAGGCGGCCTATGAGCGCCTGCCCGACCACTTCCGCGCCATGTGCGGCAACATGGTGGTGCAGGTCGACGATTTTCCCAGCGACGAGGTGCTGGAGGAGATGGAGGCGGAAACCCCGTTCGACCTGCTCGGCCTGTTTCAGGGCATCGGGCTGGCGCAGGGCTTCGACGCGGCGGGCGGCGTGCTGCCCAACATGATCCACCTCTACCGCCGGCCGATCCTCGATTACTGGGCCGAGAACGACGAGACGCTCGGCGCGGTCGTCACCCATGTGCTCATCCACGAAATCGGCCACCATTTCGGCCTGTCGGACGAGGACATGGAGCGGATCGAGGAGGAGGGCGGCTCTACGTAGGCCTCCGCATGGGAAACAGCTCGATACCAGATTAGAAAATATCTAATCTAAGTGGAGAGCGACCATGACCAAGCTTGCTTCCGGTGTGCCGACCGTCGCGACCTATACCTGGCCCATGAGGGCGCTGCACTGGCTGACGGTGATCGCGATCCTCCTGGTGTATGGCGTGACCTATCTGGAAGGCCTGTTCGAGCGCGGCACGCCCGCGCGGGCCCTCATCTGGTGGACCCACATTTCGGTGGGCCTCACCATTCTCGGCCTGGTTGCGCTGCGCTTTGCGTGCCGCGCCGTCGGGCCTGTGCCGCCGCCGTCGGCGGCCCTGTCCCGGCCGGTTCATCTGGCCGCGACCGCGGCTCATCTGCTGCTGTATCTGCTGCTGGTGGTCACCCCGTTGGTCGGCATCTATCTCGCCTTCCTGCGCGGCAACGAGGTGACGTTCTTCGGCCTGTTCACGATCCCCTCGCCAATGGCGGTGGACCGGGAGGCGGCCCGGCCGGTGCAGGAGGTGCATGAGTGGCTGGCCAATGCGCTGGTGCTGCTGGCTCTTGTCCATGCGCTCGCCGCGCTGGCGCATCATGTCGTGCTGAAGGATGACGTTCTGCGCCGCATGCTGCCTCGGTCCTGATGGAGCGCGGCTGGGCACCGGCGGCGCGGCTTGTTATGGAAGGCGGGATGTTTCCGGCGGGCGGCGCGCAAGGCGCCCGGCCTTCGGATCGATGGAGGATGCGTTGGATAAGTTCACCACCCTGACCGGCGTCGCCGCGCCGCTGCCGCTGGTCAATGTCGACACCGACATGATCATCCCCAAGCAGTATCTCAAGACCATCAAGCGCACCGGGCTCGGCAAGGGCCTGTTCTCGGAGCTGCGCTACAATGATGACGGCTCCGACAATCCGGATTTCGTGCTGAACAAGCCGGCCTATCGCAATGCCAGCATTCTGGTCGCGGGCGACAATTTCGGCTGCGGCTCCTCGCGCGAACATGCGCCCTGGGCGCTGCTGGACCACGGCATTCGCTGCGTGATCTCCACGTCCTTCGCCGACATCTTCTACAATAACTGCTTCAAGAACGGCATTCTGCCGATTGCCGTCACCCAGGAGCAGCTCGACGCGCTGTTTGACGACGCCTCGCGCGGCGCCAACGCGATCGTGACGGTGGACCTGGAGAGCCAGACCATCACCGGCCCCGATGGCGGCTCCATCAGCTTCGAGATCGACCCGTTCCGCAAGCACTGCCTGCTCAACGGTCTCGATGATATCGGCCTGACCAAGGTGAAGGCCGACCAGATCCACGATTACGAGACCCGCCTCGCCGGCGAGCGCCCCTGGGCGTGAGGCGAAGGGCTCGCGCCCCGCGCGTGCCGGCCGATGCCCTCCCATGTGACGAGACCGATCATGACCGAACGCCGCCTCATCTCCTCCGGCTCGCCCTTCGAGAAGGCCTCGGGCTATTCGCGCGCGGTGGTCGACGGCGACTTCATCTTCGTCGCCGGCACCACCGGCTATGACTACGCGACCATGGTGATGCCGGAGAGCGTGGAGGAGCAGGCCCATGCCTGCTTCCGCACCATCGCCGCCGTGCTCGCCGAGGCGGGATCGAGCCTGAGCGATGTCGTGCGCGTGCGCTATATCATCACCGACGCGGCCTATGCCGATGCCGTGTTTCCGATCTTCGGACACTATTTCGGCGAGATCCGTCCCGCCGGCACGCTGATCGTCGCCGGGCTGCTCAAGCCGGAGATGAAGATCGAGATCGAGGTGACGGCCCGCCGTCGCTGACCCTTCCCCGTTTCCCGCAAGGTGCCGCCATGGCCAAGGCCATTCACTCGATGATCCGCGTGCTCGACGAGGCGCGCTCGGTCGATTTCTACAAGCGCGCCTTCGGGCTCGACATCGCCGACCGCTACGCCTTCGATGGCTTCACGCTGGTCTATCTGCGCAGCCCGGACGCTGATTTCGAGGTCGAGCTGACCATCAATCAGGGCCGCACGGAGCCTTATGCCCCCGGCGACGGCTATGGCCACATCGCCTTCGCGGTGGAAGACCTTCGCGCCGAGCATGCGCGGTTCACAAGCGCGGGGCTGGCGCCGACGCCGGTCAAGGAGTTCTTCCACCAGGGCGTGCTGCTGGCGACCTTCTTCTTCGTCACCGATCCTGACGGCTACAAGATCGAGGTTCTGCAGAGGGCCGGGCGCTACCGCTGAAGGCCGGCGATCCCGGCGCCGTGCTTGCCAGTGCGCGCGCCAGCGATTAGCACTCCGCACGCCCAATAATTTCGTTCCGACGCGAAAAGCGAGACAATCCCATGGCCACCCACAAGCTCCTCCTTCTCCCCGGCGACGGCATCGGCCCTGAAGTCATGGCGCAGGTGAAGCGTGTGCTCGGCTGGCTCGAGGCGCGCGGCCTCGCGTCGTTCGCCATCGAGGAGGATCTTGTCGGCGGCGCGGCCTATGATTCCTGCGGCGCCCCGATTTCCGAGGAAGCGATGAAGCGCGCCTTCGCCGCCGATGCCATTCTGCTCGGCGCGGTGGGCGGGACGAAATGGGCCTATGTGCCTTACGAGCTGCGCCCGGAAGCCGGCCTGCTGCGCCTGCGCAAGGACCTGCAGCTGTTCGCCAATCTGCGCCCGGCACTGTGCTATCCCGCGCTCGCCGACGCCTCCAGCCTCAAGCGCGATCTGGTCGAGGGGCTCGATATCCTCATCGTGCGCGAACTCACCGGCGGCGTGTATTTCGGCGAACCCAAGACCATCACCGACCTCGCGGACGGCCAGAAGCGCGCCATCGACACCCAGGTCTATGAATCCTACGAGATCGAGCGCATCGCCCGCGTGGCCTTCGAACTGGCCCGGACCCGCCGCAACAAGGTGGTCTCGGCCGAGAAGCACAATGTGATGAAGTCCGGCCTGTTGTGGAAGCAGGTGGTGAGCGAGGTCCACGGCTCCGATTACAACGACGTGCAGCTGGAGCATCAGCTTGCCGATTCCTGCGCCATGCAACTCGTGCGCGCGCCCAAGCAGTTCGACGTGCTGGTGACCGACAACCTGTTCGGTGACGTGCTCTCTGACGTGGCGGCGATGCTGACCGGCTCGCTCGGCATGCTGCCCTCCGCCTCGCTCGGCGGCGTGGAGGAGATTTCCGGCAAGCGCCGCGCGCTTTACGAGCCCGTGCACGGCGCCGCGCCGGATATTGCCGGCAAGGGCGTGGCCAACCCGATCGCCATGGTCGGGTCGCTAGCCATGGCGCTGCGCTATTCCTTCGGGCTCGGCGAGGTCGCCGACCGTATCGAGGCGGCGATCGCCGGCGTGCTGGCGGCGGGCTATCGCACCGGCGACATCTACACTGAGGGCATGACCCGCGTCGGCACCGAAGGCATGGGCGACGCGCTGCTGGCCGAACTCGACAAGGCGGCCTGAGGCTCCGGGCTCACCCGTTTTCCGGACAAGGACGGCGCGCGCCCACGGGTTGCGCGCCGTTTTCTTTTAAGGCGCGGGGCCGAGCGCGGGATCGAGGCCGCGAATCAAAAAGCCCGGCATGCGGGGCATGCCGGGCCGGAAAGTCTCGCCGTCTCGGGCGCTCAGTACTTCGGCAGGTAGTACTGGTCGGGCAGCGGGTAGCGCGTGCCCGTAATGGTGCTGTTGTCGCCATACTGCGGATAGCGCGAGTGCACCACGTCGACATAGTTCAGATAGCGGCCGGTGCCGGGCTTCACCACGGTGCCGGGATCGAGATAGGACTTCGGGGCCGGCTTGCGGATGGTCAGGCGCGTGGGCGAATCCTGCGCCTGCACAGGCGCCACGGCGAGCACGACGGCGCCGGACATCAGCACGGCAAGAGCGAACGGAACCAGACGCATGTGAACCTCCCAGCGACGCAACCAACGCGCCTGCCCAAACATCGAAAAACCAGTTTGGCAGACCGAGGCTTACGTCACGATAAACATGGAGGCAAGGGAAGGTTCCGTCGAGTGGGGTGGATTACTAATTGCGCCGTTCGGCGATGAAACGCGCCGCTTCCACCAGCAGTGTGGCTTTGTTGCCGAAGCCTGCGAGCGCGTCGGTGGCCTCCCCGACCAGCCGCGCCAGCTCGGCCCGGGCACCTTCGACACCAAGCCGTTCCACCAGCGTGGCCTTGCCGGCCTGCGCGTCCTTGCCCACCGCCTTGCCGAGGGTCGCGGCGTCGCCCTCGACGTCCAGGAGGTCGTCGGCGATCTGGAAGGCGCGGCCGATGGCGCGCGCGTAAAGGTCGAGCGCGGCTTTCTCCGCAGGTGACGCACCGCCAAGAAGGGCGCCCGCCTCGCAGGCATGGCGCAGCAGCGCGCCGGTCTTCAGCGCCTGAAGGTGCATGATGGCGTCGGCATCGAGCCGGGGGCGGCCTTCGCCCTCGAACCGGCCCTCGGCGGCGAGGTCGAGCATCTGCCCGCCCACCATGCCGCCGCCGCCGGCCGCGCGGGCAAGGCTCGCCACCAGCGCCATACGCACCGCCGGGTCGGGATGCGTCGCCTCGCCGGCCAGTATCTCGAAGGCGAGGGTGAGCAGGGCATCGCCCGCGAGAATCGCGGTCGCCTCGTCATAGGCGCGGTGGACGGTCGGCTGGCCGCGGCGCAAATCGTCATCGTCCATGGCCGGCAGGTCGTCATGCACCAGCGAATAGCAATGCACGCATTCCAGCGCGGTCGCGGCCGGCAGCGCCTGCGCCCGGCCCACGCCGAACAGCGCGGCGCATTGGAGGACGAGGAAGGGCCGCAGCCGCTTGCCCCCGTTCAGCGCGCCGTGGCGCATCGCGGCGGCGAGCCGCGCGCTGGGGATGCCGGCGCCGGCGATGGCCCGGTCAATGGAATGGCCGACCTCATCAGCCGCGCGCGCAAGGGCGGCGGCGAGGGCGGCGGCGGCGAGGGCGGCATCGCCAGGTGCGGCATCGGCCGCGTCCGGGCGGGGGGGCGTCTGTGAGGTCATCGCGGCGGGCCCGGCTGGTGGAGCGTCGTTCCGTGCCCCAGCGATAAGGCGCGGTCAAGCGCGGCCTCACCGCGATGTGAGCATCAAGGGTTGGTCGCGGCGCGCGCGGA
This sequence comes from Ancylobacter gelatini, assembly GCF_022601675.1. Classification (GTDB taxonomy): domain Bacteria; phylum Pseudomonadota; class Alphaproteobacteria; order Rhizobiales; family Xanthobacteraceae; genus Ancylobacter; species Ancylobacter gelatini. Next base: position 120,279 of record NZ_JAKVIL010000012.1, read on the forward strand.
GGCTACGTATGGGGAGGGCGCGGGGAGCGAGCATGGGCAGATGGCTGAAGCGGGCGTTTTGGGCGGTGCTGATCGTGGTGGCGATCCCGCTGCTGCTCGGCCTCGCCTATAACGTCGTGCCGCCCGCCTCGACCCTCATGCTCTGGCGCTGGGCCACGCTCCAGCCGGTAACGCGCGACTGGGTGCCGCTCGACGACATCGCCCCCGCGCTGGTGCGCAGCGTGCTCGCCTCCGAGGATGCGCGCTTCTGCAGCCATCGCGGCGTCGACCTGGTGGAATTGCGGAATGTGATGGACGATGCCGGGGACGGCGAGCCCTCGCGCGGGGCCTCGACCATCACCATGCAGGTGGCCAAGAACCTGTTCCTGTGGAACGGGCGCAGCTTCATTCGCAAGGGCCTCGAACTTCCACTCGCGCTCTATCTCGACGCGGTGATGCCCAAGCGGCGCGTGATCGAGATCTATCTCAACATCGCCGAATGGGGGCCGGACGGCGAATTCGGCGCCGAGGCCGGCGCGCAGCGCGCCTTTGGCCGCCCGGCACGCGAGCTGACCGGGCGGCAGGCCGCTCTGATGGCGGTGGTCCTGCCCAATCCGCACCGGCGCAGCGCGGCCAAGCCCGGTCCCGGCGTCTCCCGTCTTGCCGGGCGCTTGCAGGCCCGGCTGCCGCGCGAGGGCGCCGAGCTCACCGCCTGTCTCGGCCCGCTCGGCTGAGCGCGCCTTGAGAAAGCCGCCGGCCCGGGCAAAAGGAGAGGGCAGGGAAACGGCGCGCTTTGTCGAAAACGGTTGGCTACAGCCCCTTTCGCTCGCGCGCATGAGTCTGTATAAGCCGCGCTCCAGATACGCACGACCCGGCGCCGGCTCCCTTTCCAGGGTCTTGGGGCACGTCGGTACAGGAGTTGAGACTATGGCCGTTCCGAAGAAGAAGACCAGCCCGTCGCGTCGTGGCATGCGCCGCTCCGCCGACGCGCTCGCCAAGCCGACCTATATCGAGGACAAGGATTCCGGCGAGCTGCGCCGTCCGCACCACCTCGACATGAAGACCGGCATGTACAAGGGCCGTCAGGTCCTCAAGGTGAAGGCCGAGGCCTGAGCCTTTTCGGCCGCACGACGCGACGGCGCCGCGGGAAATAGTTGGTCTGCCGTCGGCAGGTCGCTCCCGCCCGCCGCCACGTCACGGCTGATTCGCTGCGAAATTCGTCGAAAGCGTCGCGTCAGCCGGTCTGGCGCGGCGTCTTTTTGCGTTCCGCACCCCGTGGGCTATGGGGCATCGTGCCGCCGGCGGCGGTTTCAGGGCCAAACGCCGACGGTGCCATCGGTTGAAGTGGACGGCATCCCGGTTCCACGATTTACTGTGCGGACCACGGCATAGGACTGAAAGGCAGGTACCGTGCCGTCATGCGCTGAGACCTTCGCGGTGAGACTCCATGGTTGACGGAGTTAGGCTCGCCCGACCGGATTCCGAACTGCCCCTCACTCCCGAGGCGATGCAGCAGGTGGTCTGCGATCTCGGCGTCGCCGTCTATTCATGGTCCATCGATAGCGATGAGCTGAGCTGGAGCGACAATGCCCGCGACCTGCTCGGCCCGCACCGCTGGCAGCGGGCGCACACCGGCAAGGATTATGGTGCGCTGATCGAAGCGGGTTCCGGCCTGTGCCGCGCGGAGGCAGCGCAGGCCAGCCCCCTTCACAGCGGGGGCCTGTTCCCGGGTCTGCAGGCGCTATCTCCCCCCGATCTTGGCCGCGCCCGGCCTTTCGAAACCGTCTATTGCCTGTCCCTGCCGCCCGAATACAGCCAGCGGCGGCTGTGGATCGAGGATCGCGGCATCGGGTGCTTCGACGCCAATGGCCGGCTGGTTCGGGTCGACGGGATGATCCGGCGCTATGCCGTCGGGCGGCCGGTGCGCTACGCCAAGCCGCCGGGCATGCAGGCCGACCGCCAGCGCCTCGCGGCCATGCTCGACGAGCGCCTTGCCGCCAGCTACGCCGATGGCGGCGAGTTCGGCTTCATGCTGGTGTCGATCGACCAGCTCAGCCAGCTCAACGAGGCCTATGGCTATCGCGTCACCGACGAGGTGATCGACATCGTGGCGCTGCGCCTTGCCGCGCAGCTGCGCGAGGGCGAGGAAATGGCGCGGTTCTCGGGCAGCAAGTTCGCGCTGCTGCTGCGCGATACGCCGGGAGAGAGCCTGCCGGGCGCCGCTCACCGTTTTCTCACCGCTGTAAACGGCACGGCCGCGCGCACGGCGGCGGGGGCGGTGGCGGTGGCGATCTCCGCCGGCGGGCTGGTCGCGCCGCGGCAGGGCCGCAATGTCGGCGAGATTTTCGCGCGGGCACAGGACACGCTGCAGAACGTGCGCGCCTCCGCCCGCGGTACGTTTCTCGGCTATTCGCCGAGCTTCGATCGCGAGGCCGAGCGCCGCGCCAATCTGCGCTTTGCCGACGACATCGTGTCCGCGCTCAGCGAGGGGCGGGTGAAGCTGGCGTTCCAGCCGATCGCCTTCGGCGCGACGCGGCAGGTGGCGTTCCATGAATGCCTGGTGCGGATCGAGAGCCATAGCGGCCATGTCTTCGACGGCTCGGCGATCATTCCCACCGCCGAACGCTTCGGCCTGACCCGGCTGATCGATCTGCGCAGTCTGGAGCTGGCCTTCTCCGCTCTGGAGGCCGATCCGACGCTGCGGTTGTCCGTGAACGTCTCGCCGGGCTCGATCCACGATGGCGCCTGGCTTGCCCTGCTGGAGGAGCGGGCGCGCCAGGGTTTCGGCGAGCGGTTGATCGTGGAGTTGACCGAATCGGCAACCATCCCCGACCTGGAATCGGTGCGGCGGACGGTGAACTGGCTGCACGATCTCGGCTGCAAGGTCGCGATGGACGATTTCGGCGTCGGCTATACGTCGTTCCGCAACCTGCGCCGGCTCGGCGTCGACATGTTGAAGATCGATGGCAGCTTCATCTGCTCGCTCATGCAGTCGACCGACGACCGCCATTTTGTGCGGGCGCTGCTCGACCTGGCGCGCAATCTCGGCATCGAGACCGTGGCCGAGTGGGTGCTCGACGAGGCGACCGGGGAGCTGCTCACGGAATGGGGCTGCACCTATCTGCAGGGGCAGCTCATCGGGCTCGCCGGCTGCGCCCCGCCGCATCCCGCCGCCTGAGGCGCCGTCGGCGCGCCGTTGTGGCGCATCGTTCCCCCGCCGGCTACCGCTGGCTCCGGGCGACGTCAGTCCGTCTTGCTGCCGTCGCCGAGCTTGTCGAGCCGCTTCTGCATCTCGGCCACCTGCCGCTTCAACTCGTCAAAATCATCCGTCTTGGCCGGCGTTTCGGCAGAAACTTCCTCGCCCCGCCCGTTGGGCAGGAACATCTTGAAGGTGCGGTCGAAGATTTCCATGTTCCGGCGCACCTGCTCTTCCATCACACCGAAGCCGCCAAAGCCACCGGCGCCGAAGGTCTTGGTGAGCTGCTCTCGCATATTGCCCTGTTCCTTGCTGAAATTCTCGATCGACATGTCGAGATAGCGCGGAACCAGCATCTGCATGCTGTCGCCGTAAAATCGGATGATCTGGCGTAGAAAATTGATCGGCAGAAGGTTCTGGCCCTTGCCTTCCTGCTCGAAGATGATCTGGGTAAGCACGGAATGCGTAATGTCGTCGGACGTCTTCGCGTCATAGACGACGAAGTCCTCGCCATTCTTCACCATCAACGCAAGGTCCTCGAGCGTAACGTACGTGCTCGTGCCCGTGTTGTAGAGACGCCGGTTGGCGTACTTCTTGATGGTGACGGGTTCCGTGGATTTTGCCATGTGTTCCGGCTACCTTGATTGTTTCCCCATGAAAAACTCTAGGACGTTTCCAGGGCGACGGCTACAGGATTGTGAAGTGGATATGAAGCAATATGGTACCTCATTCGGCCTGACGGCCTCGTGACATCGTCAAATTCGCGGTGTTGTTGACACAGGTCACTTGCACCTAACACCATTGCCTTACATCTGATGCCTGAACGGAACAGATGCCCGGCTCCGGTCGTCGCCCGGGACAGTAGCTAGCGGAGGACGTCAAACATGAAAGACGGAATCGTCATCGTCGGAGCGGCGCGCACGGCAGTGGGAGCCTTCAACGGGGCTCTTTCTTCCCTGCCGGCCCACGAACTGGGCAAGGTCGCCATCGCCGCGGCACTCGAACGCGCCGGCGTCGCGCCCGGGGATGTGAGCGAGACGATCATGGGGCAGATCCTCACCGCCGGCGCGGGGCAGAACCCGGCGCGCCAGGCCTCGATCGCCGCCGGCATTCCGGTTGCCAGCCCGGCCTGGGGCGTGAACATGCTGTGCGGCTCCGGGCTGCGCGCGGTCGCGCTCGGCTATCAGGCTATCGTCAATGGCGACAGCGAGATCGTGGTTGCGGGCGGCCAGGAATCGATGAGCCAGGCGCCGCATGTCGCGCATCTGCGCAACGGCACCAAAATGGGCAACCTTGAGATGGTCGATTCCATGATCAAGGACGGCCTCTGGGACGCCTTCAACGGCTATCACATGGGCAACACGGCCGAGAACGTGGCCAAGGAATACCAGATCACCCGCGAGGAGCAGGACGTCTTCGCCGCCGCGTCGCAGAACAAGGCGGAGGCCGCGCAAAAGGCCGGCCGCTTCAAGGACGAGATTGTTCCGGTCACCATCTCGACCCGCAAGGGCGACATCGTGGTGGCCGACGACGAATATCCCCGCCATGGGGCGACCGTCGAGGGCATGGCCAAGCTGCGCCCGGCTTTTGCCAAGGACGGCTCGGTGACCGCCGGCAACGCGTCGGGCATCAATGACGGTGCCGCCGCCGTGGTGCTGATGAGCGCCGCCAAGGCCGAGAGCCTGGGCAAGAAGCCGCTCGGCCGCATCGTCTCCTGGGCGCAGGCCGGCGTCGACCCCTCGGTCATGGGCACCGGACCGATCCCCGCCTCCAAGCTCGCGCTTGAGAAGGCCGGCTGGTCGCCCGCCGATCTCGACCTGATCGAGGCCAATGAGGCCTTCGCCGCGCAGGCCTGCGCGGTGAACAAGGGGCTGGGCTGGGATACCTCGAAGGTGAACGTCAATGGCGGCGCCATCGCCATCGGCCACCCGATCGGGGCCTCGGGCGCGCGCGTGCTCACCACGCTGCTGTATGAAATGCAGAAGCGCGACGCCAAGAAGGGCCTCGCCACGCTGTGCATCGGCGGCGGCATGGGCATCGCCATGTGTATCGAGCGCGACTGATCCGGCCCCGCACAGGCTGGATCCGCTTTCGCGGCGCGCCACTCGCGCGCCGCGCCCACCTCGCGGTCGGCGGCAACGCCAGACGCCGCCCGCCACATGTCGGCCGGACGCATACTGGATCTTTCAGGTAGCTGCCCTTACGAAAGGGGGCAGTGGGTATGCGTTCCCGTCGCATTGCTGATCGACAAAAACGACGTACAAGCCGTCGTCGGTTCCGGGATGGAAACCAAGAGGGGAAGTCAGATGAGTCGTGTAGCGTTGGTAACGGGCGGCACTCGCGGCATTGGCGCGGCGGTGTGCCGGGCGCTGAAGGATGCCGGATACACCGTCGCCGCGAATTATGCCGGCAATGACGAAGCCGCTGCCGCCTTCACGAGGGAAACCGGCATCGCGACCTTCAAATGGGACGTGTCCGATTTCAACGCCTGCAAGGCCGGCGTCGCCGAAGTGGCCGCCAAGCTCGGTCCTGTCGACGTGCTGGTGAACAATGCCGGCATCACCCGCGACGGCATGCTGCACAAGATGTCGCCCGAGCAGTGGTATGCGGTGATCAACACCAACCTCAACTCGGTGTTCAATATGTGCCGGCAGGTGATCGAGGGCATGCGCGACCGCAATTTCGGCCGCATCGTCACCATCTCCTCCATCAACGGCCAGAAGGGCCAGATGGGCCAGACCAATTATTCCGCCGCCAAGGCCGGCGAGATCGGCTTCACCAAGGCGCTGGCGCAGGAAAACGCCCGCAAGGGCATCACCGTCAACGCGATCTGCCCCGGCTATATCGGCACCGAGATGGTGCGCGCCATGCCGCAGGACGTGCTCGACAAGCATGTGCTGCCGCTGATCCCCGTCGGCCGCCTCGGCGAACCCGAGGAAATCGCGCGCTGCGTGGTGTTTCTCGTGGCGGACGAAGCAGCCTTCATCACCGGCTCGACGCTCACCGCCAATGGCGGGCAGTACATGGCCTGACGCGTTGCGGGCGGCGGGCACGGGTCCCGGCGCCCGCCATGCCGGCCCGCCTGGCACACCCCGGCGCCCGGCGGGCGCGCCGGGGCAATCCCCGGATGCGCGGGGCGGCGAATTGGGTTAAGCGGGGCTTCCCGCCTTCCGGTAGCCTCGCCATGTCCCGTCTCTCCGCCACGCTGATCGGCTTCACCGCCATCCTGCTCTGGGCGAGCCTCGCGCTCGCGACCTCTGCCACCGGGGCGGTGCCGCCGTTCCTGCTCACCGCGTTGACTTTCTTCATCGGCGGCATGGTCGGGCTGGTCGCCGCCGTGGCGCGCGGTGTCGGGCTGTCCGTGCTGCGCCAGCCCTGGCCGGTGTGGCTGCACGGCGTCGGCGGGCTGTTCGGCTACCACTTCTTCTACTTCTCGGCACTGAAGCTGGCCCCGCCCGCGGAGGCCGGGCTGATCGCCTATCTGTGGCCGTTGCTGATCGTGCTGCTCTCGGCCTTCCTGCCGGGAGAGCGCCTGCGGCCCGCCCATATCGCCGGCGCGCTGATGGGACTGGCGGGAACCGTCGTGCTGCTGGGCGCCAAGGCCGGCGGCTTCGGCTTCTCCCCGGCCTATGTGCCCGGCTATGCGGCGGCTGCGGTGTGCGCGGTGGTGTGGGCGGTCTACTCGGTCGCCTCGCGACGCTTCCAGGCGGTGCCGACCGATGTGGTGGCCGGCTTCTGCCTCGCCACCGCCGCGCTTTCCGCGCTGTGCCATGTGCTGTTCGAGCCGTCGGTCTGGCCGTCGGGGGCGCGGGAGTGGATGGCGGTGGTGGCGCTTGGCATCGGGCCGGTGGGCATCGCCTTCTACACCTGGGACATCGGCATGAAGCGTGGCGACATCCGCCTGCTCGGCGTCGCCTCCTATGCCGCGCCGGTGCTGTCGACCCTGTTGCTGGTCGCGGCGGGCTTTGCGCAGGCCACCTGGTCGCTTGGCATCGCGTGCGCGCTGATCGTCGGTGGGGCGGTGGTGGCGACGCTGCTGGCGCGGCGCTGACCGTTTCGGGAGCTAGCCCGGCGTCCAGTCCTGCGCGGCCAGCTCGAAGCCGGCAAATTCGAACCCCGGCGCCACGGTGCAGCCGACCAGCGTCCAGTCGCCGAGGCTCTGCGCCGCCTGCCAGGCTCCGCGCGGCACGACACCCTGAGGCTCTTCGCCCGCGATCACATCCGGGCCCAGCACGAAGCGGTGCACGGGGCCGGCATCGTTGACGGCAATGGATAGTTCCAGCGGCGCGCCGGCATGCCAGTGCCAGATCTCCACGGCGTCGACCCGATGCCAGTGCGAGCGCTCACCGGCCGGCAGCAGGAAATAGATCGCGGTGGAGGCGGAGCGCCCATCTTCCAACCGGTGCTCGTCGCGGAAGGTCTCGCGGAAATAGCCGCCTTCCGGGTGCGGCTTCAGCCCCAGCCGGGCGATGATGTCGGCGGCGGAGGGAGACGGCTCCATGGCTCAGCCCTTGAAGCGGTTCTTCAGCGCACGCAACTCGGTGAATACCGCTCCGGGCTCGGCGCCGGGCAGGCCAAGGGAGGCGGCAAGCTCCGGGTCGTCAGCATGCAGGAACGGATTGGTCGCCTTCTCCGCGCCGATCGTGGTGGGCAGCGTCGGCTTGCCCGCCGCGCGCAATGCCTCGACCTCTTTGGCGCGAACCTGCAGTTCCGCGTTGTCGGGTTCGACGCTGAGCGCAAAGCGGGCATTGGCCAGTGTGTATTCGTGTCCGCAATAGACCGAGATGTCGTCGGGCAGGGCGCGCAGGCGCGTGAGCGATTCCCACAGCACCGGCGGGTCGCATTCGAACGGGCGCCCGCAGCCCATGACGAAGAGCGTGTCGCCCGAGAACAGCAGCCGCTCCCCCTCGAACAGGAACACGATGTGCCCCTTGGTGTGGCCGGGGGTTTCGAGCACCCGGCCGACCAGGCTGCCGACCGCCACCGGATCGCCGTCCACCACGGCGAAATCCAGCCCGGGAATCGTGTCGCGCTCGGCGCGCGGGCCGATCACGGTCGCCCCATAGCGCTCCTTGAGCGCCACCACGCCATCAATATGGTCGGTGTGGTGATGCGTGACCAGGATATGGGTGAGAGTCCAGTTCTCGCGCTCCAGCGCGGCAAGGATCGGGGCCACCTCCGGCGCGTCGACGACGGCGGTGGCCTCGGTCACGGTATCGCGCAGCAGGACCGCGTAATTATCTGCGAGGCAGGGAATGAGACGTAACTCGACGGACATGAGCGTTCCTCGGGTGTTGGCCTTCCCCGGCGCGCGGGAGCGAGCTTAAGCGGCTCAGCGGCATTCCTGCGCGGCGCGGTCGATGGCCGCCGAAATGCCGCTCAGCGAATAGGTGTCGGTGGTTACGTTACCCCGGGCCGACGTGCTCTTGACCACCACGTCGCGGCCCTTGCGCAGCGCGTCGACCAGGCGAGCCTCCTCGGCGACATTGCGCACCCAGGCGCCGGAGCCGCGCGTGTAGAGGTCGAACGAGGTCGGGCCGATGGTGAGGGTGGCATCCGAGCCTTCCTTCAGCGGGAAGCCCATCACGACGCTGACCTCGTTCTTCACGTTTTCCGCGTTGCGGGTGCTGATGAAGAAGAAGGCGGGATCGCGTGTCAGCCCGGCCGGTGCGCGGGTCTTCGGCTGGGACAGCGCATAGCAGATGCGGGAATTTCCCGTGCCGTCCTTGTAGACCCCCCAGTCGCCGAACTGCCCGACTGCCTGGGGCGCCGCCTGGGCGCTCGCGCCCGTCGCGCCGATGAAAGCCAGTGCCAGGCCGGCGAATGCCGCACGCAGAACGCGTCGTGCCATCGTCGATCTCTCCCGTGTTTCAGTGTCTGCCGCCATGCGGATACGAACGATTCTCCCTGTAAGCCGTACAGGGATATCCGCCCGGTCGGCGGCTGTGAACCCTTGGAACTCCAATGCGGTCGCTTTGCCGATCAAATGCCCGTAGAGGCATACGAATTTGGGACTGTGGTAAACGAAAGCTGAACGCGACGGCGAGATGTCCACAAGGGGCGCGCCGCTCTCACGCTCAGGCCCGGTTGCCCGCGCGGATGCGGTCCAGCGCCGCATGTGCGGCGGCCCGGTGGGCGGGGCTGATATGGGCCGCCAGCAGGTTCAGCGCGGTGGCGAGTACGGCGGCATCGTCGGTGAAGCCGAGTACCGGCATGAAATCGGGCACGGTATCGGCCGGCAACAGGAAATAGGCGAGCGCGCCGAACAGCATCATGCGCACGCGCATCGGAGTGCCGCGGTCGAGCGCGCAATAATAGGCGGAGGCGGCATCCTCGGCGAAGGGGATACGCGCGGCGCCGGCCTTCATTTTGGCCCAGAAGCCGGTGCGTACCCGGCGTTCATCTTCACCGCTCCGTGCAAAATCCGCCGGATCGTCATCGATGTCGGGGCTGAAAGACGGGTCGCTGGTCACGGCCACCTCGCGGTTCTCCTGTTACTCACATGAGATGGTCGCTGCAGGCGGCCGGCGCAATGGTTTACAGGAGCGGATAGGCCGCCTCGACCCGGTAGGGCCCGCCGCCGACCGAATCGCGCGAGGAGAACAGCACGAAGCGCGAGACCTCGAAGCTGGGGCTGCGGAAATAGCCGCGCAGGGCGAGATAGTCCGCCACCTGCCGCGGGGCGGCGTCGCGCAGCCGGGCCAGCGTCACATGCGGCTTGAAATTGCGCCCCTCGGGAGGCAGGCCGATGCGCTTCATCGCCCGCTCATGTTCGGCCTGCAGGTCGTTGAGCGCGCTGGAAGCCTTCACGGCGGCGAAGATGGCGCGGGGCTTGTGGTTGCCGAACTGGTCCACCCCGTCGAGCGTGAGGTCGAAGCCGAAGCGGTCGATCTCGTCGAGCGCGGCGGCGGCGTCACGGGCGACCGCGTGGTCGACATCGCCGATGAAGCGCAGCGTGACGTGATAGAATTCCGGGTCGATCCAGCGAGCGCCCGGCAGGCCGCCACGCAGCATGGACAGTGCGCTCGCAACGCCTGTGGGAATTTCGAGGGCGGTGAAGAGCCGCGGCATGGCCAGCCTCCCGTGTTTCCTCGATGGAAACAGAACGAATTGATACGGATTCGCCGCGTCAGGAAAAGCGGAAAATGCGACATGCCTAAAACACAAGCATGGCCGGGTGGTGGCGCGCCGGCCGGCTGCTCTCGCCAAGCTGACGGCGCTGCCCGAAGCCTGTAGGATACTCCACGATGACCGAATCGATTGACGATAACGACCCGCCCGCCATTGACCCGTCCACCGCTGCTTCCGCCCCGGAAGCGCCCGGTGGGGACGAGGCCGTGCTCGCGCCTCCGCCCTCGGATGTGGACGTGGTGGAGGACGCTGTGGTTCCGGCTGAGCTGTCCGGGCCAATCACATTTGCCAGCGTCGCCTCGATGTACCGCTACCCGGTGAAGGGGCTGACGCCGGAACGGCTGGAACTGGTGGAACTGGAGACCGGGCAGTATTTCCCCGGCGACCGGCTGTTCGCCATCGAGAACGGGCCCTCTGGCTTCGTGCCCGAAGCACCGGCCTTCCAGCCCAAGATCAAGTTCCTGATGCTGATGCGCAATGAGCGCCTCGCGGCGCTTGATGCCCGCTATGACGATGCCACCGGCGAATTGATCATCGAGCAGGATGCCGAAGAGGTCGTGCGTGGCAAATTGACCACGGAAGCCGGCCGCGAGGCGATCGAGGGTTTCTTCCAGCGTTACGCCCGCTACGAGTTGCGCGGCGCGCCGCGCGTTCTGGAGGCGCCATCGGGCTTCCGCTTCGTGGACACCACCGAGGGGTATATCTCGCTGATCAATCTGGCGAGTTGCCGGGCGCTCGGCGAGATCATCGGCCAGGAGGTCGACCCGCTGCGGTTCCGGGCCAATCTCTATCTCGACGGCATGGAGCCGTGGGAGGAGTTCGATCTGGTCGGCCACACCATTGAAATCGGCACCGAGGTGCGACTGCGGGTGACCCAGCGCATCTTCCGCTGCGCCGCCACCAATGTGGACCCGGTGACCGCCAAGCGCGACCTGGAAATCCCCGCCACGCTGATGCGCAGCTTCGGCCACACCGATTGCGGCATCTTCGCAGAGGTGGAGCGTGGCGGCCTGATCGGCGAAGGGGACGAGGTCCGCATCGTGCTGTGACGCGCGGTCTGCCGTGTCCGTCGTTCCAAAATGCAAACAGCCCGGTCAATGACCGGGCTGTTTTCGATTCAGCGTTGCGCGAAGCGCGCAGGGATCACTCTCCGACTTCCACCGGCTCGGTCGGCGCGCCTTCCTCGTCGGCGCGGCGATAGCGGCGACGCCGGGTGCGCGGCGCGGCGCGGGCTTCCCCATCCTCGGCAGCGGCTTCCGGTACGGAGGCGGGTTCTGCTGCGACGGGCTCCGGCGCGGCAGCCTCCGGCGCGGCCGCCTTGGCGACGCGGGGACGGCGCGGCGCGGGCTTCTCGGCTCGCGGCGCGGCTTCGGCGGGCGCCTGGGCCTGGGCCTGGGCCGGGGGCTCGCTCACCGGCGCCGGAGCCTGGGCGGCCACGGGCAGGGCGCTGCTCTGGGTGATGAAGGCGGGAAGGCCGATCTCGGCCTCGACATGCGGACCGAGCGAGGGCTGGGGCTGCTGCGCGGGATCGCGATAGTCAGTGTCGCGGTTTTCGCGAAATTCGCGGTTCTCGCGCGGCTCGCGATAGGGGGAGCGCCCCTCATTGCGCTGCCAGCGCCCTTCGCGCGGCTGGTCGCCATCACGGGGCGCGCGATCCTCGCGCGGGCCACGGTCGTCACGCGGACCGCGATCCTCGCGGGGGCCGCGATCATCACGCGCCGCACGATCCTCGCGGGGGAACCGATCCTCGCGGGGGCCACGATCTTCTCGCGGGCCGCGGTCATCACGGTTGCCGCGGTCATCGCGCTGGCCGCGTTCCTGGTGGCGATCGTTGCGGTCGAAATTCCGGTCGCGGTTGTCGCGGCGCTGCTGGCCGTTGCCCTCGCGGTAGAAATCGCGCTGGCCGCCGTCCCGCTGACCGCTATTCTCGCGCGGGCCATTGCTCTCGCGCTGCATCTGCGGCTGCGGAGCCTGACCTTCGGAGCCGGTCTCCTCGAAATCGAACTCCTCTTCGTCCTCGTCCGGCCGCTGGAACGGCTGGCCTTGAACGCCGAACTGCGCCTGCGCGGCGGCGATGATGCGGTAATAATGCTCGGCGTGCTGGAGATAGTTCTCCGCGGCAACCGGATCGCTCGACGCCTGCGCATCACGCGCAAGCTGCATGTATTTCTCGGCGATAGTCTGCGCGGTGCCGCGCACCTTCACATCCGGGCCGTTCGATTCATAAACCCGGGTGAGCGGGTTCTGACTGCGCCGGTTATTATTATTGTTGTTATTCCGGCTACGCATACGCTTCTGCTGGTTGTTATTTCGCATCGAGTTTTCTCTAGTGCCGATACGCGCTCGGCCCGAACCCGCTGAAATCGCACGGGCTCCGGTCGATCCGGTGAAGGGCGAGCCAGTCGCCTCTATGATTGCCGTTCCGCTCACTTCAGCCGTCAGCCGTCATGAATGGCGCGTCAGGGGAAATCTTGTCCTCAGTTCACAGCACGCAACGCCGCTCGGAGCCCTGAAAAAGGCCCGGCACGTTCCGCCGATCGCTGCCGACCATCGGACCACTACCATGGGAGCGCATCGCAATGATGCTATCCGGCCAGCCTGTCGGACGGTGCCAATTCCGGCGGTGTCCAAGCTGGTCGCTGATCCGGCCCGCGCACATCGCCATGCGCCAGCCAACCCCATGTTTCATCGTGCAACTTCAACGCCGCACACGACAAACCTGTGAAGCTCTCGTTCCTGCCGATCCATCGTCGCGCCTTCCGGAGCGCTTCTGTCCATGGCGACCAGGAAAGCTCAGCCCAAGCTCCCGAGATCAAGCGTTCATGTGTCAGATGATGAAGCAGGTCGATTCCTGCAATGGACACTAGTCGGTTCCAAACGGTGTTCCAAGCCCTTTTTTGTAAGTTGCGCTCAGGAAGAAACAGGATGCGTCACTATTGCGCGTGCCACGCCGGCAAGGTCTCGCCGGGCCGGGCCATCGACGGGCAGACCCTGCGCGGCCAGCAGCCGGGCGACATCAGCCTCCTGACCGATGCCAAGTTCGAGAACCGCGACACCCCCCGGCGCCAGCAGGTCGGGAAGGGCGAGGGCGATGGCGCGATAGGCGTCAAGGCCGTCCTCGCCGCCGTCCAGCGCCAGCATCGGATCATGTGCGCGCACCTCGACATCGAGGCCGGCAATATCGCTACGGGCAATATAGGGCGGATTGGAGACCACGAGATCGAAACGGCGGGTCGGGGAGGGAAAGTCGAGCGCCTGCGACCATTCGCCGACCATCACGCAGGCGCGGGAGGTGAGGCCGAACCGCGCCAGATTGTCCCGCGCCTGCCGCGCCGCTCCCTCCGCGAGGTCGATGCCGAGGCCGAAGGCGTTCGGCCGCTCGGACAGGATGGCGGCCAGGATCGCCCCGCTGCCGGTGCCGAGATCCAGCACGCGCAGCGGCGCGTCGGCATGGGGGAAGGCTTTGAGCGCGGCTTCCACCATCGTCTCGGTGTCCGGGCGCGGCACCAGCGTGTCGGGCGAGAGCGCGAAATCGAGGCTCCAGAATTCGCGCCGGCCGGTGAGCCGTGCCAGCGGCTCGCCGGAGGCCCGCCGCGCGGCGAGCCCGGTCAGGCGGCTCGCGTCTTCCGGCGCCACCGGATGGTCGGCGCGCGCGATCAGGTCGAGATCGGTAAGGCCGAGCGCGGCCTTCAGCAGCAGCCGCGCCTCGCGGGCGGGCTCATCGAGGCCACTCCGCTCGAAATTGCGCGTCACGGCGGCAAGCAGCGCGGCGCGGGTGGTCGCCGATGCCGTGCCGGGCGAGGTCATCCGCCCGGACCCCAGCCGCCGGTCTCGGCCTCCGCCAGCAGCGCGGCCTGATATTCGGTGGTGAGCGCGTCGACCAGTTCCCCCAGCCCGTCGCCGGCGAGGATTTCCGGCAGCTTGTGCAGGGTGAGGCCGATGCGGTGATCGGTCACACGCCCCTGCGGAAAATTATAGGTGCGGATACGCTCTGAACGGTCGCCGGAGCCGACCTGCACCTTGCGCTCGCTGGCGCGGGCCGAATCGCGCTTCTCGCGCTCGGCCTCATAGATGCGCGCGCGCAGCATCGCCATGGCGCGCGCCTTGTTCTTGTGCTGCGAGCGCTCATCCTGCACCGCGACCACGGTGCCGGTGGGGATATGGGTGATGCGCACCGCGCTCTCGGTCTTGTTGACGTGCTGGCCGCCGGCGCCGGACGCCCGGAACACATCGATGCGCAGATCGCCCTCGTCGATGGCGATGTCGACCTCCTCGACCTCGGGCAGCACCGCGACGGTGGCGGCGGAGGTATGGATACGCCCGGATGCTTCGGTGTCCGGCACGCGCTGAACGCGGTGCGCGCCCGATTCGAATTTCAGCCGGGCATAGGCGCCGCGCCCGTGCAGCGCCGCGACGATTTCCTTGTAGCCGCCCGCCGCGCCCTCGCTGAGCGACAATACCTCGACCGTCCAGCCATTCAGCCCGGCGAAGCGCTCATACATGCGGAACAGGTCGCCGGCGAACAGCGCCGCCTCGTCGCCGCCGGTGCCGGCGCGTACTTCGAGAATGACGCCGCGCTCGTCCATCGCGTCCTTGGGCAGCAAGGCGAGCCGGACTTCGCGGGTCAGCGTCTCGACTTTCTCCTCAAGCTCCGCCGCCTCTTCCTCGGCCATGGCAGCCATATCGCGGTCGCCTCCGGCCTCATCGGCCAGCGCCCGCGCATCCACCAGCTCGCGCTCGGCGCTGCGCAAGGCCTTCACGCTGGCGATAAGCGGGGAAAGGTCGGAGAACTCGCGCGACAGCCGCACATAGGTGTCGGCATCAGGACTCGCGGAAAGCGCATGCTCGATTTCGGCATGGCGGGCGAGCAGTTGATCGAGCCGGGCGTCAGGCAGCGGGGAGGTCACAGCGGCAGGCCGTTCTTTTCCGCGAACATCTTGAGCTGCGGACGGATGGTGGCGAGTTCGGTCGAGCCGGACAACAGCGTCTCCACCAGCGCGGTGGCGGCGGAGAGGTCGAGGTCGAGGAACATCGCCTTCACCGGGCCGAACGAGGCCGGCGACAGCGACAGCTTGCGATAGCCGATGGCGGCCAGCGCCAGCGCCTCCAGCGGGCGCGAGGCAAGTTCGCCGCAAAGCGTCACCGCCTTGCCGCGGGCCTCCGCCTTGTCGGCGATCAATTTGAGCGCCCGCAGCGCGGACGGGGACAGCGCATCGAAGCGGTCGGCCACGCGGGCATTGCCGCGATCGGCCGCGAACAGGAACTGCACCAGGTCGTTGGACCCGACAGAGGCGAAGTCGACGCGCTCGAACAATTCGTCGAGCTGGAACAGCAGTGCCGGCACTTCCAGCATCACGCCGACCAGCACGCGCTCGGGCAGGCCGTGGCCGTGGCGGCGCAGATGGGTGAGCTCACGCTCGACGATGTGGCGGGCGCGGTCGAATTCCTCCACCGCGGAAACCATCGGGAAGATCAGTCGCAATTCGCGGCCGATCGCGGCCTTGAGCAGGGCCCGTATCTGGCTGCGCAGCAGGCCCGGCCGGTCCAGCCCGAGGCGGATGGCACGCCAGCCAAGCGCCGGGTTCTCCTCCTCGATGGCGCGCATATAGGGCAGCACCTTGTCGCCGCCGATATCGAGGGTGCGAAAGACCACCGGCCGCTCGCCGGCCGCGTCCAGCACCGCGCGATAGAGCTTGAGTTGCTCATTGGTGCGCGGGAAGGCCGAGGCGATCATGAACTGCAATTCGGTGCGGAACAGACCGATGCCCGAGGCGCCCGTCTCCGCGATATGCGGCAGGTCGACCAGAAGGCCGGCATTCAGATTGAGGTCGATGGTCACACCGTCGCGGGTGACGGTCGGGCGGTCGCGCAGCGCCGCATACTGTTCCAGCCGCTTGGCGCGGAATCGCACCTTTTCGACATAGGCTTCCTCGACATCGGCGGGCGGGCGCACATGCGCCTCGCCCGACACGCCGTCGACGATGATCGAATCGCCGGGATCGACGAGCCCGACAATGTTCTCGACATGGCCGACCGCCGCGATGTTGAGCGCGCGGGCGACGATGGTGAGGTGACTGGTCGCCGCGCCTTCCTCCAGCACCAGGCCGCGTATGCGCGTGCGGTCATAGTCCAGCAGCGCGGCCGGGCTCATGTTGCGGGCGATGATGATCGCGTTGTCCGGCAGCTTCACCTGCTCGGGGCCGCCGGCGCGGCCGGTGAGCTGGCGCAGCAGGCGGTTGGCCAGATCGTCGAGATCGTGCATCCGCTCGCGCAGGTAAGGATCGGTCATGCGCAGCATGCGGGCGCGGGTGTCGGACTGGACGCGTTCCACCGCGCCTTCCGCCGTCAACCCTGTCATGATCGCCTCGCGCATGCGGGTGATCCAGCCGCGGTCATGGGCGAACATGCGGTAGGTTTCGAGAATGTCGCGATGCTCGCCGACGCGGGCGACTCCCTCGTCCTCCAGCATGATGTCGATCGAAGTGCGCAGCGTCTCTACCGCGCCATCCAGCCGCTTCAACTCGCCCGGTACGTCGTCGGCGATGACCTTGGTTACCTCGATGCGCGGTTCGTGCAGCACGACATGGCCGAGGCCGATGCCGTCGGACAAGGCGAGGCCCTTGAGGTGAAGCGGGCGGCGGGCGGCGGGCTCGGCGCCGGGCGGGGCGAGCGCAGTCAGTTCGCCGGAGGCAATGATTTCCGCCAGCACCATCGCCGTGGTCTGGAGCGCCTCGATTTCCTCTTCGGTATAGGAGCGATGGGCGCGGTTCTGCACCACCAGCACGCCGAGCGTGTTGCCCGCGCGCAGGATCGGCACGCCGAGGAACGAGTGGTAGATTTCCTCGCCCGTCTCCGGCCGATAGGAGAAGGCGGGGTGCGCCTGCGCGTTGGACAGGCTGATCGGCTCGGCCTCGCGGGCGACAGTGCCGACGAGGCCCTCGTCGATGCGCATCACCGTGAGATGGACCGCGGTGCGGTTCAGGCCCTCGGTGGCATAAAGTTCCAGCGTGCCGTCGACACGCAGGACATAGACCGAGCACACCTCGGCCACCATGTTGGCCGCGATCAGCACCACGATCTTGTCGAGGCGGTCCTGCGCGCTGACCGGTTCCGCCATGACTTCGCGGAGCCGTCTCAGCAGCACGCGGGGACCGCCGAGCGCGCCTCGCATCGGCCGTCCTCAAATTCCGGGGCGCATCCCGGTTCCGTCAATCACTGGCAAGCGCGGCCCGAAGGCCGCGCCGCCGATTCCACCTCAGGCGGCGTCCAGCCCGTATACCGAATGCAGCGTTCGCACGGCAAGTTCGGTGTAAGCCGCATCGATCAGCACCGAGATCTTGATCTCGGAGGTCGAGATGGCGCGGATATTGATGCCGCGCTCGGAAAGCGCCTGGAACGCCCGGGCCGCAACGCCGGCATGCGAGCGCATGCCGATGCCGATGACCGAGATTTTCACCACGTCAGTGGCGCCTTCGATGCTCTCATAGCCGATGTCGTCGTGCACATCGGCAAGCGCGACCTTCGCGCGCTCGAAATCGGTGGTGGGCACGGTGAAGGTGATGTCGGTGAAGCCTTCTGCCGAAATGTTCTGCACGATCATGTCGACATTGATGTTGGCTTCCGCCAGCGGCACGAACACGCGGGCGGCGATGCCCGGCTTGTCCGGCACGCGACGAATGCTGACCTGTGCCTCGTCTCGCGCGAAGGCGATGCCGGTGACGACTTCACTCTCCACGATTTCCTCCTCGTCGCAAATCAGGGTTCCCGGCGGGTCGCCGGCAGTCTTGAGTTCCGGGGCGTCCGGGTCGGTGAAGCTGGAGCGCACGAAGGTGCGCACCTTGTGCACCATCGCAAGCTCCACCGAACGCACCTGGAGCACCTTGGCGCCGAGCGATGCCATTTCCAGCATTTCCTCGAACGCGATCTTATCCATGCGCTTGGCCTTGGGCACGATGCGCGGATCGGTTGTGTAGACGCCATCCACATCGGTGTAGATGTCGCAGCGGTCGGCCTTGATGCCGGCGGCGACCGCCACCGCGCTGGTGTCCGAACCGCCGCGCCCCAGCGTGGTGAGGCGCCCGCTCGGCAGGTGCATGCCCTGGAAGCCGGCGATCACGGCCACTTCGCCATCCTCGAAGCGCTTGATGATCTCCTCGCCATTCACGTCGAGGATGCGCGCGGCCCCATGGGCGTCGTCGGTCGAGATCGGCAGTTGCCAGCCCTGCCAGGAGCGGGCGGAGATCCCCATGTCCTGCAGCGCGATGGCCAGGAGGCCGGACGTCACCTGCTCGCCCGAGGCAACGATCGCGTCATATTCGCGCGCATCGTGCAGCACGGCGGTCTCGCGGCACCAGGCGACCAGTTCGTTGGTCTTGCCGGACATCGCCGACACTACCACCGCGACCTGATGGCCGGCTTCGACCTCGCGTTTGACGTGCCGCGCCACGTTGCGAATGCGCTCCACGTTCGCGACGGACGTGCCGCCGAACTTCATCACCAGACGTGCCATGGGATTGAAAACCGTATCACTTGTTCTTTTGTCGGGACCGGGGCAACAGGGATCCCCCGATCGAAAAGGCGCGTATACATATCGGCGTCGCGCCGACACCGCAACGGGAGCCGTTGCGCTTCGCGCAAGCTTGGAATTCTTCACGGGAACGCCGGAAGGAACGCCCGATGACCGACGCCGCCACCTCCACCGTCGATCCCCGCGAGGTCGAGCGTTTCGCCGCACTGGCCGCCGAATGGTGGAATCCGCGCGGCAAGATGCGGGTGCTGCACAAGTTCAACCCGGTCCGCCTTGCCTGGCTGCGCGAGAAGCTGGTGGCGCATTTCGGCCGCGATCCGCGGAGCCTGCGCCCGCTCGCCGGGCTGCGCCTGCTCGATATCGGCTGCGGCGGCGGGCTGATCGCCGAGCCGCTGGCGCGGATGGGGGCGAGCGTCGTCGCCATCGATCCGGCGGAGCGCAACATCGCGATTGCCAGCCTCCATGCCCGCGAGAGCGGGGTGGAGGTCGACTATCGCGCCACCACCGCCGAGGCGCTGGCCGATGCCGGCGAGCGCTTCGACGTGGTGCTGGCGATGGAAGTGGTCGAGCATGTCGCCGATATCGGCCTGTTCCTCGCGCGCGCCGGCGAGATGGTGAAGCCGGGCGGGCTGATGGCGGCGGCGACGCTGAATCGCACCAAGCGTTCCTTCGCCCTCGCCATCGTCGGCGCGGAATATGTGCTGGGCTGGCTGCCGCGCGGCACCCATGACTGGAACCGCTTCGTCACCCCGGACGAACTGGCCTCGGCTCTTGAGGCCTCCGGCCTTAGCGTGCTGGAACGCGAGGGCGTGGTGTTCAACCCGCTCGCTGACGAGTGGCGTCGCGCGCCCGACGTCTCGGTGAATTACATGATGCTGGCCGGGCGGCCCGCGTAGCGGACCCCGACGCAAAAATCCGGCAGTTTCCTGAAGGTAATCGGGAACTGCGATCGTTCTTGGAGCTTGTTGGGCAGTCTCAACCGGGGTGCCGTCCATGGCTGCCGTTTCCTCCCTCGTCGCGCTCGCCTCGCTCAACCTGTTTCTGTCGGATGTGCGTGACGGGCTTGGACCCTTTCTCGGCGTCTTCCTTCAGCAGAAGCACTGGAGCCCCGGCGAGATCGGGCTGGTGATGACGCTCGGCGGTCTCGCGGGCATGGTCGCCACCGTGCCGATGGGAGCGCTGGTGGATTCGAGCCGCGCCAAACGGGCGATCGTGGTGATCGGATCGGCGGTCGTGATCGCCGCCTCGATAGCGATCCTGCTGGCGCCGAGCTTCGGCGTGGTCGCGCTGGCGCAGGGCGTGAACGGCATCGCCGCTGCCGCGCTCGGCCCCGCCGTGGCCGGCATCACGCTGGGATTGGTGGGGCCGGCGGGCTTCGACCGGCAGCTCGGCCGCAACGAGGCGTTCAATCACGCCGGCAATATTCTCGCGGCGGTGCTCGCGGGCGTGCTGGGCTGGTGGCTCGGCCTTCCCGCGGTGTTCGCGCTGATGGCGGCGATGGCGGTGGGCTCGGTGCTCTCGGTTCTGGCGATCCGGGCGGGCGATATCGATCACGAGGCGGCGCGCGGCATGGCGCCGGGGAGGCAGGGCGACGGTGGCCACGCGGAAGGCTGGCGGCGGCTGCTGGCGGATCGGCGGCTGCTGGTGCTGGCTCTCACCCTCGCTCTGTTCCATCTCGGCAATGGCGCGATGCTTCCGCTGTTCGGACAGGGCATGGTCGCGCGCGGAGCCGGGGACCCCTCCGCCCTGACCGCGCTCACCGTGGTGGTGGCGCAGGCGACCATGATCCCGATGGCGCTGCTGGCCGCGCGCCTTGCCCAGACCCAGGGCTACCGGCTGGTGCTCATCATCGCGCTTGCGGCGCTGCCGCTGCGCGGCCTGATCGCGGCGGCAGCGACGGAGTGGGACCTCGGCTTCGGGCTCTATCCCGTGCAGATCCTCGACGGCGTCGGTGCCGGCCTCTTGGGCGTCGCCACGCCGGGAATCGTCGCGCGCATCCTCCAGGGCACAGGACGTTTCAATGTCGGGCTGGGGCTGGTGATGACCGCCCAGGGCATCGGGGCGGCGCTGTCCACGACGCTGGCGGGCTTCGTCGCCCAATATGCCGGCTATGCCGCTGCGTTTCTGGTGCTCGGCGGCGCGGCGCTGGTGGCGGCCGCTACCTATCTCATCGGAGGCGCGCCGGGCGGCGGGCCCGCTGGCGCGCGGGAGGGCGATGCTGCCGGCGACCTCGCCACCGGAAAAATCGCGGCTTGATCCGCCGCAAAGCCCTTCCGTTGCCGATCGGTCACACTACATGAGAACCAGCGGATCGCCGTATCGGGGTCCGCCGCGGCGGCCGGGATACGGGCGCCGTCATCCCGCATGACCGTTCGTGCCTCAGGAGAGGGCGGATGGGAGGGTCTGGAGGGTACGACATGAATTTCGAGATCTACACCGAGCGCGCGCGCGGTTTTGTGCAGTCGGCACAGTCGCTGGCGCTGCGCGAAGGGCATCAGCAGTTCACGCCCGAGCACCTGCTCAAAGTGCTGCTCGACGACCCTGAGGGGCTGTGCGCCGGGCTGATCCAGCGCGCCGGCGGCGATGCACGCCTCGTGCTCGCGGAGACCGAAGCCGCGCTCAAGAAGCTGCCCAAGGTAGCTGGTTCCGGCGCGGGCCAGGTCTACCTCGCGCCCGGCACTGCCCGCGTGTTCGACGCGGCCGAGCAGGCGGCGAAGAAGGCCGGCGACGGTTACGTCACTGTCGAGCGGCTGTTGCTGGCGCTCGCGCTGGAGAAGGACAGCGACGCCGGGAAGATCCTCAACAAGTCGGGCGCGAGCCCGCAGAAGATCAACGCCGCCATCGAGGCTCTGCGCAAGGGCCGCACCGCCGACAGTGCGACCGCCGAAAACGCCTATGACGCGCTCAAGAAATATTCGCGTGACCTGACGCAGGCGGCCCGCGACGGCAAGCTTGATCCGGTGATCGGCCGGGACGAGGAGATTCGCCGCACCATCCAGGTGCTGGCGCGCCGAACCAAGAACAACCCGGTGCTGATCGGCGAGCCGGGCGTCGGCAAGACCGCGATCGTCGAGGGCCTCGCCCTGCGTATCGTCGACGGCGACGTGCCCGAGAGCCTGAAGGACAAGAGCCTTCTGGCGCTCGACATGGGTTCGCTGATCGCCGGTGCCAAATATCGCGGCGAGTTCGAGGAGCGGCTCAAGAGCGTGCTCTCCGAGGTCGAGGCGGCGGAGGGCGGCATCATCCTGTTCATCGACGAGATGCACACCCTCGTCGGGGCCGGCAAGACCGACGGCGCGATGGACGCGTCCAACCTGCTCAAGCCCGCGTTGGCGCGCGGCGAGTTGCACTGCGTCGGCGCCACCACGCTCGACGAGTACCGCAAGCATGTCGAGAAGGACGCCGCGCTCGCCCGCCGCTTCCAGCCGGTCTTTGTCTCGGAGCCGACGGTGGAGGACACGGTGTCCATCCTGCGCGGCATCAAGGAGAAGTACGAACTGCATCACGGCGTGCGCATCACCGACAGCGCGCTGGTGGCGGCGGCCACGCTCTCCAACCGCTACATCACCGACCGTTTCCTTCCCGACAAGGCGATCGACCTGGTGGACGAAGCCGCCTCGCGGCTGCGCATGCAGGTGGATTCCAAGCCTGAAGAGCTGGATTCCATCGACCGCGAGATCGTGCGCCTGCGCATCGAGCAGGAAGCGCTCAAGAAGGAGAGCGACACCGGCTCCAAGGACCGGCTGAAGAAGCTGGAAAAGGAGCTGGCGGAGCTGGAGGAGGAATCCAACGCTCTGACCTCGCGGTGGAAGGCGGAGAAGGAGAAGCTCGGCGACGCCCAGAAGGTCAAGAGCGACCTGGAGAAAGCGCGCGCCGACCTCGCCATCGCCCAGCGTTCCGGCGAGTACCAGAAGGCGGGCGAGCTGGCCTACGGCACCATTCCGGCGCTGGAGAAGAAGCTCGCGGAGCTGGAGACGCAGGATCTGGCTGCCGAGGTGAAGACGGGCTCGATGATGGAGGAGGCGGTGACGCCCGACCACATCGCCGGCGTCGTCTCGCGCTGGACCGGCGTGCCGGTCGACAAGATGCTGGAAGGTGAGAAGGAGAAGCTGCTGCGGATGGAGGACGTTCTCTCCACCCGCGTCATCGGCCAGAAGGAGGCGGTGGAAGCCGTCTCGACCGCGGTCCGGCGCGCCCGCGCCGGGTTGCAGGACCCCAACCGGCCGATCGGCTCCTTCATGTTCCTCGGCCCGACCGGTGTCGGCAAGACCGAGCTGACCAAGGCGCTGGCCTCGTTCCTGTTCGACGACGACACGGCTCTCGTGCGCCTCGACATGTCGGAATACATGGAGAAGCACTCCGTGGCCCGGCTGATCGGCGCGCCTCCCGGCTATGTCGGCTATGAGGAAGGCGGCTCGCTCACCGAAGCCGTGCGGCGCCGGCCCTATCAGGTCGTGCTGTTCGACGAGGTGGAGAAGGCGCACCCGGACGTGTTCAACGTCCTGTTGCAGGTGCTCGACGACGGGCGCCTGACCGACGGGCAGGGCCGCACGGTCGACTTCCGCAACACGCTGATCATCATGACCTCGAACCTCGGTTCGGAGTATCTGGTGAACCAGCCGGAAGGGCAGGATACCGATGCGGTGCGCGAGGAGGTCATGACGGTGGTGCGTGCGCATTTCCGTCCCGAGTTCCTCAATCGCATCGACGAGATCGTGCTGTTCCACCGCCTGCAGAAGTCGCAGATGGGCGCCATCGTCGACATCCAGGCCAAGCGGCTGATGAAGCTGCTGGAGGATCGCAAGATCGTTCTGGAGCTGACCCCCGAGGCGCGCGATTTCCTCGCCGAGAAGGGCTACGACCCGGCCTATGGCGCGCGTCCGCTGAAGCGGGTGATGCAGAAGCTGCTGCAGGACCCGCTGGCCGGCCGCATCCTCGCCGGCACGGTGAAGGATGGCGATGTCGTCCGCGTCGAGCGCGGGGCGGGCGAGCTCCTGTTCGACACGCGCCCCGGCACGACCGAGGAGGCCGGGCAGGCTGCCTGATCGTGGCCTGTCCGCCGACCAACAAAAAGGGCGCCGTGCAAACGGCGCCCTTTGCTTTATCCGCGGTCATCGTGGGGCTGGCGGCCTCACCCCTTCGCCAGCAGCGCGTCGAGCTCCGGGCGGAAGGTATCGGCGATATCGGGGCGCGAGAGGGCGTAGGCGACATTGGCCATCAGGAAGCCGAGCTTCGAGCCGCAGTCATAGATCGATCCGTCAAAGGTCACGCTGTAGAAATCCTGCTTCTGCGCCAGCTTCAGCATGGAATCGGTGAGCTGGATTTCGTTGCCGGCGCCGCGTTCCTGGCTTTCCAGCAGGTCGAAGATTTCCGGCTGCAGGATGTAGCGCCCGGAAATGGCGAGGTTGGACGGAGCAACCTCCTTCTTCGGCTTCTCGACCATCTTGCCGATCTTGTGGACGCCGTCGGCCACGGAGTCGCCGAGCCCGACAATGCCGTACTGGTCGGTCTGGTCCATCGGCACTTCATAGACCGCGAGGTGGTTGCCGCCGCCGGTCTTGCCATAAGCCTCGACCATCTGGGCGAGGCAGCCCTTGCCCCCGCGCGGCTTGTGCAGCATGTCCGGCAGCAGCAGCGCGAAGGGCTCGTTGCCGATGATGTCGCGGGCGCACCACACCGCATGGCCGAGGCCGAGCGGAAGCTGCTGGCGGGTGAAGCTGGTCTTGCCCGGACCCATGGTCTCGGCACGCAGCGTATCGAGGAGCTGGTACTTGCCGCGCTCGGAGAGCGTCGCCTCCAGTTCGTACTGGCGGTCGAAATGATCCTCGATCACGCCCTTGTTGCGGCCGGTGACGAAGACGATGTGCTCGATGCCGGCGGCGCGCGCCTCATCGACAACGTGCTGCACGACGGGGCGGTCGACCACCGTCAGCATTTCCTTGGGAACGGCTTTGGTCGCGGGAAGAAAACGTGTGCCGAGGCCGGCCACCGGAAGAATAGCTTTGCGGATATGACTCGCCATTGGAAAACGTCGCCACCTTGGATTTAAACGAGCTGCGGAACGGAAGACTGCTAACGCATGCAGCTTAACGTCTCCCTCACGAAGATGACAAACCTGTTGGCGGTCTCCCGGTTCCGGTACCGATTTCGCGGAATCTGACCCAGCGTTAAGCTCCTCGCAACCATGTCGTGCCCCTAATCCGGTCAAATGTCCGAGTTAGGGTTTGTGTCATGAGTAATCGGACGGGCTCTCGCCGCCGCTTCTCCGGCGGCTTCGCGATCGTCGCGCTGGCCGGGCTGTGCCTTGGCGGATGCGCGTCATCCGACGACATCACCGGCGCACTGGCGACACCCGCCGCCGCGCCGCGTCCGGCAGTGCCGGCCCGCGCGGCCGCCCCGGCGCCCGCTCCGCGTGCCGCCACCGGCTCAAGCCACCCCGACATGCATCCCACCGCTCTCGCCCGCGCCGAGGCAAATTTCAGCCGCTGCATCGCCGGGCTGGAGCCGAAAGCACGCGCTGCCGGCGTCTCGGCTGCCGGATTCCGGCGCTACACCGCCGGCCTGACGCCCGACATGACCATCATGGAGAAGCTGCAGACACAGCCCGAATTCTCCCGCACCGCCGGCGACTACGTGAACATGCTGGTCTCCGAGACCCGCATCCAGAAGGGTCGTCAGGCCATGGCGCAGAACGCCGCCGTGTTCGAGGCGGTGGAGCGCACCTATGGCGTCGACAAATATGTCGTCGCCGCGATCTGGGGCATCGAGACCAATTACGGCAGCGCGCGCGGCTCCTATCAGGTGCTGCAGGCGACCGGCACGCTGGCCTGCGTCGGCCGGCGACAGGCCTATTTCCGCGACGAGTTCGTGGCCGCGCTGCGCATTCTCGACCGGGGCGATATTCCAGAGAGCCACCTCAAGGGCTCCTGGGCCGGCGCCTTCGGCCTCACCCAGTTCATGCCGACCGCCTTCCAGCGCGACGCGGTGGACTTCGACGGCGACGGCCATCGCAACGTGGTGGACAGCGTGGCCGACGCCATGGGCTCCACCGCCAACAAGCTGAAGCGCGGCGGCTGGGTCGCTGGGCGCAGCTGGGGCTATGAGGTGGTGCTGCCGCGCGGCTTCAACTACCTGCTCGCCGACAAGCACGCGCAGAAGACCATGGCGCAATGGGCGGCGCTGGGCGTGCGCCGGCCGGAGGGGCGGCAGATGCCGCGCGGCGACGAGACCGCCTATCTGCTGCTGCCCGCTGGCGCCAAAGGACCGGCCTTCCTGATGACCGGGAACTTCAAGGCGATCCTCTCCTATAATCCGGCCGATGCCTATGCGCTCGCCATCGGCCATCTTGCCGACCGGATCCGCGGCGGAGGTCCGTTCGTCCAGCCCTGGCCCGAGGACATGCGCGCCCTGTCGCGGGCCGAGCGCTCGGAACTGCAGCAGCGGCTTTCCGCGCGCGGCTATGATCCCGGCCCGGCCGACGGCGCGCTGGGCCAGAAGACGCGGGTCGCGGTGCGCGAATATCAGGTGAGTGTTGGCATGCTGCCCGATGGAATGGCCACCGGCGAGGTGCTGGACAGCCTGCGCAACTGATGCGCTCCCGGCTTTCCCGCCGGGGGTCTTGAATCAGCCGCGATATTGGTTCACCGCTACGTCGGCTCTCGCAGCACAAAGGCATTGAGACGTGGCACGAAGCGGTGGCGCACGGTCCGGCATCGGGCTGGAAAGGGGACTGGTACGGCGTGTGGCCGTGCTCGGCCTCGTGCTGACCATGGGCCTCCCCTTCGCCGCTCCGGCCTCCGCGCAGAACGATTGGTTCCGGCCCCCGGTCGATATCGGCCAGTCGGGCGCGCGCAACGCGCAGCCTTCGCGGATCCAGCGCCAGCAGGCGCGCCCACAACCGCAGCAGGCCCGCCCGCAGCGCCAGCAAGCCGTTCGCCAGCAGGCGCGGCCGCGACAGCCCGAGCCCAAGAGGGTCTGGACCCCGTTCCAGCCGCTGCTCGACCTGTTCAACCCGGACCCACCCCCGCGTCGCGCCGACTCGCCCTCGCGCGTGCCGAGCGAGCCCACCCAGGTCGCCCGCCCGCCGGTCATCGCCGCGCCGGCCGAGGTGCGGGGAGCGGTCTACGAGACCGCCGCCGCCGCGCGCGAGGCGGCCGAGGAGCCGATCGAGAGCATCGTGCTGGTGATTGGCGACGAGAACTCCGCCGCGCTCGCCCAGGGGCTCGCCGATATTTTCGCCAGCGACCGAAAGAAGGTCGCCGTGGTCGGTCGCAGCGAACCCGGATCGGGGTTGGCGCCTGGCAGTAAATTCGACTGGGTGCGCGGCGGCAGCGAACTGGCGCAGAGCCAGGACGCGAGCGTCGTGGTGCTGCTGGCCGGCGCCAACGACCTTGCGCCGATCGACGACCCCTCTGGACGCGCCGAATTGTTCGATGAACGCTGGCGCGAGATCTATGGCCGGCGCATTGATGATTTCCTGCTCGGGGTGAAGCTGCGCGGCCGGCCGGCGGTGATTGTCGGCCTGCCGCCGGTGGACGACACGGCCGCCGCCGAGCGCCATGCGCAATTCAATATGCTGCTCAAAGAGCGCGTGGAGCGGGCAGGCTTCGTGTTCGTCGAGGTGTGGGACGGGTTCGTCGACGAGAATGGCAAGTTCCTGATGTCCGGCCCCGATGTGGACGGCCAGCGCCGCCGGCTGCGCTCGCCCGACGGCATAGGCTTCACCCGCGCGGGCGGCAAGAAGCTGGCCTTCTTCGTCGACAAGCAGCTCGATGACCTGCTGAGCCGAGAGGTGGCGCTGCCGGGCATGACCGTGCCGGAGCGTCCGTCGATCGTCGTGCTCTCGGGCGGAGCGGCGGCAGGTGCGCGCTCTCTCGCGGGCGGACCCGTGCCGGTGGTTGTCACGCCCGAGCCGGCCGAGCCGACAGCGCCGGACGGCGCGGCGCCTGATCCGGCGAAAGTGCTGACCAGCGGCGAGCCGCTGCCGGCCGTGCTCGGTCGCGTCGACGATTTTCGCTGGCCGGCCGGCCAGCCGACCGCGCTGATGCCCGAACCCGCAAGCCTCACCGAGGGGGCCGCGCCTGCGGCGGTGCCGGCATCGGCTCCGGCCGCCGGTACGGCTTCCGGTAACACCCCTGCCGCCGGCGGTGCTCCCGCCTCAGCTGACGCTCGTCCTGAGCCCGCTGAGCCGTTCTTCATGGCGCCGATGCCAACCACAGGCGTCGGAACGCGGACGCCCTGAGGCCGCTCGCTTTACCGCCGCTAGGCCCTTTCGCCGGCACTGTGCGCGCGTTTGGGACCCCGACACTAAAAAACCCCGGATCGGCAGGCCGCCGATCCGGGGTTTTTTAGTGTCGGTCAAACGGCTCAGCGTATCGACGTCAGCGCGGCAGGACCGACGCGCCCATCAGATAGGTGTCGATCGACTGCGCGGCCTGCCGGCCCTCGCGGATCGCCCACACCACCAGCGACTGGCCCCGCCGCATGTCGCCGGCGGCGAACAGATTCGGCACCGAGGTGGCGTAATCGGTATCGGGCGCCTGCACATTGCCGCGCTTGTCGAGCACGATGCCGGACTGCTCCAGCATGCCCTGATGCACCGGGTGCACGAAGCCGAGCGCGATGAACACCAGATCGGCCTTCAGCATGAACTCGGTGCCGGCGATTGGCTGGCGCTTGGCGTCCACACGGGCGCAGTTCACGCCGATCACGCGGCCCTTCTTGCCCTCGATGCCGAGCGTGGCGGCGGCGAATTCGCGCTCGGCGCCTTCGGCCTGCGAGGAGGAGGTGCGGAACTTGGTCGGCCAATAGGGCCACACCGCCAGCTTGTCCTCCTTGATCGGGGGCACCGGGCGGATATCGAGCTGGTGCACGGACAACGCACCCTGGCGGAAGGCCGTGCCCACGCAGTCGGACGCCGTGTCGCCGCCGCCGATCACCACGACATGCTTGCCACTGGCGAGAATGGGCTGCTCATGGCCGACATCCTCGCGGCCGAGCCGTCGGTTCTGCTGCACCAGATAGGGCATGGCGTAATGCACGCCGTCCAGTTCCTGGCCCGGGAGCTTGGGGTCGCGCGGAGACTCCGAGCCGCCACACATCAGCACGGCGTCATAGGCGGCCAGCAATTCGTCGACCGGCTTGGTGACGCCCACGTTCACGCCGTAATGGAAGGTAACGCCTTCGCCTTCCATCTGGACGACGCGACGGTCGATATAGTGCTTTTCCATCTTGAAGTCGGGAATGCCGTAGCGCAGCAGGCCGCCGGCCTTAGGCTCGCGCTCATAGACATGCACGTCATGGCCGGCACGGGCGAGTTGCTGGGCGGCCGCCATGCCGGCAGGGCCGGAGCCGACGACGGCCACCTTCTTGCCGGTCTTGTGGGCGGCGGGCTCGGGCTTGATCCAGCCCATCTTCCACGCCTTGTCGGCGATGGACTGCTCGACGGTCTTGATGGTGACCGGCATGTCCTCGAGATTCAGCGTGCAGGCTTCCTCGCAGGGCGCGGGGCAGACGCGGCCGGTGAACTCGGGGAAATTATTGGTGGAGTGGAGGTTGCGCGTCGCCTCCTCCCAGTTCCCGTTATAGACGAGGTCGTTCCAGTCCGGGATCTGGTTGTGGATCGGGCAGCCATTGGGGCCGTGGCAGAACGGAATGCCGCAATCCATGCAGCGCGAGGCCTGGTTGGCGACCTCCGAATCCGGCAGCGGCAGGGTGAATTCGCGGAAGTGACGAATCCGATCGGATGCCGGCTGATACTTGGCCTCACGCCGATCGATTTCGAGAAAACCCGTAACCTTACCCATTGCGCCCTCTTTCGCGGAGCACCGCCACCTTGGAGGCGTTCCACCTCCGGTGTCAGATACATCAATCATGCCAGTTGGGAAATGACGGCGCGGCACAGGGCCGCGCCGATCCGGCGGTGTCGGTCGTCATCCCGGACGGCGCGAGGCCGCTAGCGGGATCGCCCGGTGGTCGGGAGTGACCCAGGCGCCCCGGCCCCGCTTTCCGACCGTAATAACGGCGGAAGGCGGGGTGCGAGGCACGCTCGGCCCGCCTATTCGGCGGCCTGGAGCCCGCGGGCCTTTTCCATCTCGCGCAGCGCCCGCTGATATTCGACGGGCATCACCTTCACGAACTTGCTGCGATAATCGGCCCAGTTGTCGAGGATCATCTGGGCGCGCTTCGAGCCGGTATAGTGCAGGTGCTTGGCGATGAGCTGGTGCAGGCGCTCCTCGTCGCCATGGCCCATATCGGCCATGATGTCGATGCGGCCCTTGAACTCCAGGTCGCCGCCATGGTGATGAAGGCGCTCCAGCAGGTCCTCTTCCTCTTCCACCGGCTCGAGATCGACCATGGAAAGGTTGCACCGGTTCTTGAACGAGCGGTCTTCGTCCAGCACATAGGCGACGCCGCCGGACATGCCGGCCGCGAAGTTGCGCCCGGTCTGGCCGATGACGACCACCACACCGCCGGTCATGTACTCGCAGCCATGATCACCGGTGCCCTCGACCACCGCGATGGCGCCCGAGTTACGCACCGCGAAGCGCTCGCCGGCGACGCCGTGGAAGTAGCACTCGCCGGCGGTGGCGCCGTAAAGCACGGTGTTGCCGACGATGATCGAATTCTCCGGCACGATGAGCGCGTTGTCCGGCGGCCGGACGACAATGCGCCCGCCCGAGAGCCCCTTGCCCACATAGTCATTGGCCTCGCCCACCAGGGTCATCGAAATGCCGGCGGCCAGGAACGCGCCGAAGGCCTGACCGGCGGTGCCGGTGAGGTGGATGTCGATCGTGTCGTCCGGCAGGCCGGTCTCGCCATAACGCTTGGCGACCTCGCCCGAGAGCATGGCGCCCGCGGAGCGATCGATGCTCTTGATCGGGGTGTGGATCACCACCTTTTCGCCGGCGATCAGCGCGTCCTGCGCCTCGGCGATCAGCTTGCGGTCCAGCACCTTGTGGATCGGGTGGTTCTGGCGCTCGACATGACGCACCGCCACGTCCGGCCCCAGCTCCGGCTTGGCGAAGATGCGCGAGAAGTCGAGCCCCTTGGCCTTCCAGTGCTCCAGGGCTTCGCGCTTGTCGAGCCACTGCGACTGTCCGATCAGGTCGATGAAGTTGGCGATGCCCATCGAGGCCATGATCTCGCGCACTTCCTCCGCGACGAAGAAGAAGTAGTTGATCACATGCTCCGGCGTGCCCTTGAAGCGCTTGCGCAGCACGGGATCCTGCGTCGCCACGCCCACCGGGCAGGTGTTGAGGTGGCACTTGCGCATCATGATGCAGCCGGCCGCGATCAGCGGTGCGGTGGAGAAGGCGAAGTCGTCCGCCCCCAGCAGCGCGCCGATCACCACGTCACGTCCGGTGCGCAGGCCGCCGTCGACCTGAAGGGCGATGCGCCCGCGCAGATTGTTCAGCACCAGCGTCTGGTGCGCTTCCGCGAGGCCGATCTCCCAGGGGGAGCCGGCATGCTTGAGCGCGGTGAGCGGGGATGCGCCGGTGCCGCCCTCAAAGCCGGAAATGGTGATGTGGTCGGCGCGTGCCTTGGCGACGCCGGCGGCAACGGTGCCGACGCCGACTTCCGAGACCAGCTTCACCGAGACATCGGCTTCCGGGTTGACGTTCTTCACGTCGTAGATCAGCTGCGCCAGATCCTCGATCGAGTAGATGTCATGATGCGGCGGCGGCGAGATGAGGCCGACGCCCGGCGTGGAATGGCGCACCTTGGCGATGACGGCATCCACCTTGTGGCCGGGCAACTGGCCGCCTTCGCCGGGCTTGGCACCCTGCGCCATCTTCAGCTGGATCATGTCGGCATTGACGAGATAGTCCGCCGTCACGCCGAAACGGCCCGAGGCGACCTGCTTGATCGCCGAGCGCATGCTGTCGCCATTCGGCAGCGGCTTGAAACGCGAGGCCTCCTCGCCGCCTTCGCCGGTGTTCGACTTGCCGCCGATCCGGTTCATCGCGATGGCGAGCGTGGTGTGCGCCTCGCGCGAGATCGAGCCGAACGACATGGCGCCCGTGACGAAACGCTTCACGATGTTCGCCGCCGGCTCGACCTGATCGAGCGGGATCGCCGCACGGCCTTCCTCTTCCGCGCCCTTGATACGGAACAGCGAGCGGATATTGAGCGTCTTCGAGCCGGTCTCGTTCACCAGCTTGGCGAAATGCCGGTACTTGTCCTGCGCGTTGCCGCGCACGGCATGCTGCAGCACTGCGACCGTTTCCGGATCCCAGGCATGCTCCTCGCCGCGCAGCCGGTAGGCGTACTCGCCGCCGACATCCAGCGCGGTGCGGTACACCGGCGCGTCGCCGAACGCGTCGCGATGGCGCATCACCGTTTCCTCGGCGACTTCGGCGAGGCCGATGCCGCCAATGGTCGAGGCAGTGCCGGAGAAGTACTTCTCTACCACCTCGGTCGACAGGCCGACCGCGTCGAAGATCTGCGCACCGCAATAGGACTGGTAGGTCGAGATGCCCATCTTGGACATGACCTTGAGCAGGCCCTTGTCGATCGACTTGATGAAGCGCTTGACGATCTCGTACTCGTCGACCTCCTCCGGGATGTCGACGCGCATGTCGATCATGGTGTCGAAGGCGAGATAGGGGTTGATCGCCTCGGCGCCATAGCCGGCCAGACACGCGAAATGATGCACCTCGCGCGCCTCACCGGTTTCCACGACGAGACCGGCGGCGGTGCGCAGGCCCTTGCGGATCAGGTGATGGTGCACGGCCGCGGTCGCGAGCAGCGAGGGAATGGCGATGCGGTCCGGCCCGACCAGACGATCGGACAGGATGATGATGTTGTAGCCGCCATGCACCGCCGCCTCGGCGCGCTCGCACAGCCGCTCGACGGCATCCTCCATGCCCGCCGCGCCCTTGTCGGACGGATAGGTCATGTCGAGCGTGCGGGTGTCGAAGCGCTCTTCCATGAAGCCGATGGAGCGGATCTTCTCCAGGTCGGCATTGGTCAGGATCGGCTGGCGCACCTCAAGACGCTTGCGGCGGGCATTGCCTTCGAGGTCGAAGATGTTCGGCCGCGGCCCGATGAACGAGACGAGGCTCATCACCAGTTCCTCGCGGATCGGGTCGATCGGCGGGTTGGTGACCTGCGCGAAGTTCTGCTTGAAATAGGTGAACAGCGACTTCGACTTCTTCGACAGCGGCGAGATCGGCGTGTCGGTGCCCATGGAGCCGACCGCCTCCTGCCCGGTGGTCGCCATCGGCGCCATCAGCAGCTTGACGTCTTCCTGGGTGTAGCCGAAGGCCTGCTGACGATCGAGCAGCGACACGTCGGTGCGCACCTCCCGCGCCTCCACGGAGCGCAGCTCCTCCAGCACGAGCTGGGTGCGCTTCAGCCATTCCTTATAGGGATGCGCGCGGGCAAGCGTGGTCTTCACCTCCTCGTCCGGGACGAGGCGGCCCTCAACCATGTCGACCACCAGCATGCGGCCCGGCTGCAGGCGCCACTTGGTGACGATCTGCTCTTCGGGGAAGGTGAGCACGCCCATTTCCGAGGCGAGCACGATGCGATCGTCGGTGGTGACGAGATAACGCGCCGGCCGCAGGCCGTTGCGGTCCAGCATGGCGACGATCTGGCGGCCATCGGTGGCGACGATGGCGGCGGGGCCGTCCCACGGCTCCATCATCGCGGCGTGGTATTCGTAGAAGGCGCGGCGCTCCTCGTCCATCAGCGGGTTGCCGGCCCAGGCTTCGGGCACCAGCATCATTGCGGCATGAGGCAGCTCGTAGCCGCCCTGGATCAGGAATTCGAGCGCGTTGTCGAAGCACGCCGTGTCGGACTGGCCCTCATAGGAGATCGGCCAGAGCTTGGAGATGTCGTTGCCGAACAGCTCGCTGTCGACGGAAGCCTGGCGGGCCGCCATCCAGTTCACATTGCCACGCAGCGTGTTGATTTCGCCGTTATGCGCGACCATCCGGTAGGGATGGGCGAGCGACCAGGCCGGGAAGGTGTTGGTCGAGAAGCGCTGGTGAACCAGCGCGATCGCGCTCTCGAAATCCTCATCGTGGAAGTCGGCATAATAGGTGCCGAGCTGATCGGCGTTGAACATGCCCTTGTAGACGAGGGTGCGGCAGGACAGCGACACCGGGTAATAACCGGCGGTGCGCGGGTCCTTGGCGCCGTAGATGATGTTGGAGATGACCTTGCGCAGGATGAACAGCCGGCGCTCGAAAGCGTCCTCGTCCGGCGTGGCTTCGCCGCGCCCGATGAAAATCTGGGCATGATGCGGCTCAGTCGGCAGCACGGTGTGGCCGAGATGCGAGTTGTCGGTCGGCACGTCGCGCCAGCCGAGGATCACCTGGCCCTCCTCGGCGACCACGCGCTCGACGGTCTCGCGGATGAGCTGCTGGCCCTCCTCGCTGCGCGGCATGAAGAAATGGCCGACCGCGTAGTGGCCGGGCTCCGGCAGGGCGAAGCCGAGCTTGGCGGCTTCCTTGGCGAAGAAGCGGTGCGGGATCTGCACCAGCATACCAGCGCCGTCGCCGGCGCGCGGGTCCGCGCCCACCGCGCCACGATGTTCGAGATTCAGCAGGATCTGCAGGCCGTCCTGCACGATCTTGTGCGACTTGCGGCCCTTGATGTCCGCGACGAAGCCGACACCGCACGAATCCTTCTCGTTGCGCGGGTCGTACAGGCCGACGGCACCCGGCAGGCCCGGGTCGATGACGGTGGGGGCTTTGCCGG
Organism: Ancylobacter gelatini; assembly: GCF_022601675.1. Taxonomy (GTDB): domain Bacteria; phylum Pseudomonadota; class Alphaproteobacteria; order Rhizobiales; family Xanthobacteraceae; genus Ancylobacter; species Ancylobacter gelatini. The sequence continues at coordinate 154,820 of NZ_JAKVIL010000012.1, forward strand.
CGGCGCGGTCCGTCGCGGCAGCGAAGGTCGCACTCCCGTCGAGTTCACGCGCGGCGTGGCCGCCAAATTCCTCACTCATCCCCGTCTCTCCCTTAAAGTCGCTTCGTCCGCGCATGCCGGAGCCTTGTCGGCTCCGCGGAAGCTCCCTTCCGCAGAACATGCACGCCCTTACCGCAGACGCTAGCATCGACCATGCCAATGCCGGCGCCGGCATATGTGATATAGGACAGCAAGGCTTCCCTATCAACCGCGAAGATGCCAGAATTGGCGTCTGCGTACAAGCGCCGCATGCAGGGCATGGCGTCGCTGTTTTTCGCGCTTGTTGCGAGGGAAGGGGTCTTGCGCGAAAGGAAATGTATTCCGCCCGACACATCGGCGCAACGCCATTGCCCGATGACCTCCCGCCATCCGCCTCGGCAACGGCGTGTCGCGAGGTCCCCGGCGGTCTCGCCCGCGCCGTATTCCCACGGTGGAGTAGCGAGTGGAAAAGGGTTCCCTAGGGGAGGCGTCCATATGTCCAGATCGCAGAGGCCGGGATCGCCGGCTCAGGCGCGCGGCACGATACGGCTGCTCGCGCCCCTCGCGGTGGTGCTGGGATGGGCCGGGGCGGAGCCGGCGCAGGCGCAATATTATGACGGCCCCTATTATGACGGACCGCCGCGCTATGTGGAGCGCTATTACGGCCCGCCTCCCGGCGCCTATTATCCACCCCCGCCCGTTTATCGGGGCGCGCCGTCCATGCCGCGCGAGGATGTGCGGCCCATGCTGCAATCCATGGGCATGACAGCGGTGGGACGCGCTCGTGTGGACGGCAATTATTACGTGGTGGAGGCCACCGACCCCGCCGGCATTCGCCAGCGGGTACGGATCGAGCGCTTCAGCGGCCGCATCGTCGCCATGCGCCCGCTCGCTCCGGCGCCAAAGGTCGGGCGGCAAAATCCCTTGCCCCCGCCCGTGCTGCCGCCGGTAAAGCCGCCGCCGCCCGGCGAGGAGCAGGCGGCCGTCCCACCCGAGTCGGGCCCGGTTCCCTCGTCCGAGCCTCAAGCTGCCACGCCCCAAACTGCCACGCCCCAAGCTGCCGCGCTCCCGGCCGCAGCTTCCCCGGCTCCGAGCGGCGTCTCCGGACAGAAGGCGACCCCGGATGCCGCAACGTCCAAAGCCGCGCAGCCCGCCGTGGCTGCACCCGTGACGGGCGCGGTGCGCGTGATTCCCGGCGTGGCGGTGCCGCCCGGGACCGCCCCCACCAATGCGGCCGCCAAGCCAGACCCGGCGGTACCCGCGCCTCCTGCCGGGGAAAGCACAGCGGGAAGCGGCAATGACGCGACCTCGGCGGGCACGGCGTCGGTTCCCTCGACCGCCGGCACAGCTACCCCGACCATTCCGGCGACGGATTGATCCTCGGGACGCGAGCTGCCCGACACGAAAAAAGGCGCCCCGGAAGGGGCGCCTTCTATCTGGCCTCATGCCATTCCCGGCGAGGCGTGGGGGTGTGCCCCATATGCTCAGGCGGCCTTGGCCTCAATGACCTTGCCGCTGGACGAACCCACCGCGATCGGAATCGACCGGGGCTTCAGCACCTCGGGGATTTCACGGTGCAGCTCGACATGGAGCAGGCCATTCTCAAGGCGGGCACCGCGTACCTCGACGTGGTCGGCGAGCTGGAAGCGGCGCTCGAAGGCGCGCGCGGCGATGCCCTGATAGAGCACATCGGCGGGCTTGGCCGACGCATCGACCTTGCGTTCACCGCGGATGGAGAGCGTGTTCTCCTTCACCTCGATGTCGAGGTCCTGATCAGTGAAGCCGGCCACGGCCACGGTGATTCGGTAGGCGTTCTCACCGGTCCGCTCGATGTTGTAGGGCGGATAAGTGGTGCCGGTGTCCACGCCGCCGGCCTGGTCGAGCAGCGAGAACATGCGGTCGAAACCGACGGTGGAACGATAAAGCGGCGAAAGATCGAAGGTGCGCATAACATATCCTCCTGTGAAGCGACATGCGACTGGCGGGCGCTCTCACATGAGCCGCGCCCTGATTTGCGTACCGCCATCTGGCCGGTACAGGATTGAGATAGGAAGGCTCCTTGCCGCCGCAAGGGGGTGACGGGCGCCGCAAACATGAACGGGAGATGAACGGCGGACTCAAAGCGCATTCAGCGCCAGTCCCCCACACTTGCGCGATCACGGGGGTAGCCGGTTCTAGGTCGCCCGGGAAAGGGAACGGACGGTGTTGCTGCGTGCCTTGGCGTTGGCGTTGATGCTTCCGCCGCTGCTGGTTTCCGGCGGCGCGCCGGTTTACGCCCAGTCGATTGGCCCGGCGGGCGGGGTGTGGAGCGGGCCGGCCGGCGCACCCGCGCCCGGTCCCTACGCCCCCTATGAGCAGCCACCCGCCCGGCGCGGCGGTGACCGAATGGACGGCGATGCGGCGGCGCAAATGCTGCGCGCGCGCGGCTTTTCCAATATCAAGGTGCTGCGCCAGCGCGGCGCCACCATCCTGCTGGAAGCCAACGGCCCGCGTGGCGAGCGGGTTCAGGTCGTGGTCGACAGCGCTTCGGGAGCGATCAGCGGCATGAAGGTGATCGGCTTCGGCGACAAGCGCTATTAAAGCCCGCCCGCTGCCCGAACTCGCCGCCCGGCGAGACCTTGCGTCGCCGCGTGCTCTCTTGTGGTGCGGTCCGGCTCCGTTGTACTCACGCGGACCTGCCGTCCTTCTCGTCCGTCCTCCCGATCCGCCGGATTGCTCGCGCTCGCCATGCTGCTGTTCAGTACGAAAGACAATCCGGTGCCCGAGGGCGCGGTGTGCGGCGGGTTCCACGCGCCGGACGGGGTGCTCCTGCGTTTCGCGCGCTGGCGGCCGGCCGGCGCGTGCCGGGGCACGGTCTGCGTGTTTCCCGGCCGCACCGAGAAAATCGAGAAATATTTCGAGACGGTCGAGGACCTGCGCCGGCGCGGCTTTGCCGTCGCGGTGCTGGACTGGCGGGGGCAGGGCGGTTCGCAGCGCCTGCTGAAGAACCCCATGAAGGGGCATGTGCGTGACTTCGCCGACTACCAGCTCGACCTGCAGAGTTTCGTGCGGGAAGTGGTGATGCCGGACTGCCCGCCGCCCTATTTCGGGCTCGCCCATTCCATGGGCGCGGCGATCCTGCTCGACGCGGCGCGCGAGGGCCATCGCTGGTTCGACCGCATGTTCCTTGTGGCGCCGATGCTGGACCTCTCGCTGCTCAAGCACGATGTCGCCGCCCGCCGCACCGCCCGTGCGCTGAGCGGGATCGGGCTTTCGGATTTCTACGTGCCGCGCGGCAAGCGAATCCGCACCAGCGAGATCCATTTCGACGGCAATCGCCTGACCTCCGATCCCAAGCGCTTCGCGCGCAACCTCACCATCACCATGGAGCACCCCCAGCTCGATGTCGGCCCGCCGACCATCGGCTGGATCAAGGCGGCCTTCGACCTGATGGACCGGCTCACCGACCCGGCCACCGCGCAGGTGATCCGCCAGCCGCTGCTGATGGTGGCGGGCGGGGCGGACGCGATCGTCTCGACGCCCGCGATCGAGCATCTCGGCTCCCGGCTGATCGCCGGCGCGCATCTGGTGATTCCCGGCGCACGGCACGAGATCCTTCAGGAGCGGGACCTGTTTCGCGAGCCGCTGCTGGCGGCGTTCGACGCCTTCATTCCCGGCAGCGCGGTACGGTAGGCCGGCGCGGCTCAGGCGCCGCGCGCGAGCGTCTCCAGCGCCTGCTCGTGGACGCGCCGGTCTCCTGAAGCCACCACGCGTCCGCCATGCCGGGCCGGGCCGCCTTCCCAGTCGGTAACGATGCCGCCCGCGCCCTCGATGATCGGGATCAGCGGCACGATGTCGTGGTCCTTGAGATTGGTCTCGATCACCAGATCGACATGACCGGCGGCGAGCATGCAATAGGCGTAGCAATCGCCGCCATAGCGGGCGAGCTGGACCTTCTCCTCGACCACACCATAAAGCGCGCGGTCCTCAAGGTTCATCAGGCGCGGGCTGGTGGTGAGCATCAGCGCCGCATCGAGGCCGGTGCAGTCGCGCACGCCGAGCCGCCGCTCGCCGGCCGGGCCGCGATAACGGGCGGTGGCGCCGTCGCCATAGAAGCGCTCGCCGATGAAGGGCTGGTGCATCATGCCATAGGCCGGCTCGCCATTGCGGCACAACCCGATCAGCGTGCCCCAGGCGGGCAGGCCGGCGATGAAGGATTTGGTGCCGTCGATCGGATCGAGCACCCAGACATATTCGGAATCGAGCCGTTCGTCGGCGAATTCCTCGCCGCGAATGCCGTGGGTGGGAAAGGCGCGCTGGATCAGGGCACGCATCGCCTGCTCGGCGGCGCGGTCGGCGGCGGTGACCGGGTCGAAGGCGATGCCCCGGCTCTTGTCCTCCACCCCCAGCGCCGTGCGGAAAAACGGCAGGATCGCCTGGCCGGAGACAGTCGCGAGTTCCTGCACGAAACCTTCGAAATCGACCGCGCTCATGTCCCGCTCCGTTGGCCGCCCGCTGGCTCCTGCCCTCAGGTGCATTCTACGCCCTCAATAGACATAGCCGTCGGGAACGGCAATCGCGGAACCGGGACGATGGCGTGGGGCGCTGGCGTCAGCGGCGCCGGCACCCGAAAGCCGCGTCTGAGGTGCGCCTCTCGGATTCTGCTGCCCCGCATCAGGCGCATGGCTGCTATTCCGGCAAGGTCACACATTAGGCAGCACTTCAGCTTGCTATCTGGAAGCGAAGCTGCCATATTATTGCAGCGCGGTAAGGCGATTGGCGTCGCTCTACCGCCGCCCTTCTTGGGCGTTTCCTCCCTAGACTTGGGCCGCTCCGGCAACGTGAGCGGCCTCTTTCTTTTTATAACCCCTTCATTCTCAACGGATTTTCCCCAGCACCCTGTTGGTCGCGGGCGTGTTCGCCGTTGAGCGTTCGCTGCGGTCGGTCTTGCGATCCGTCCCTCATCGCCCGGGTCGGTCGGGGTTGGTCCAAGGCGCGTCAGAGGCGCGTTTGCGCATATTCGCGCGTTGCGAGGCGTGGGTAAGTTTCGTTTCTTTCGTTTTGGCTCTTGCGGCTTGTGCGATGCACGGGCATATTATTGCGGTGCGGCAACGTGATTGGCGTCGCGTTGCCGCTGCCCTCCTTGGGCGTTTCCTCCCTAGACTTGGGCCGCCCATTTTTATGGTGCGGCCTTTTTTCTTTTGGGCATCCGCTGGAGGTTCGACCCCGCCTGGTCCCGCGCGACGGGAGCTGGGAGTCGGTATGTGCTGAGAGGGAAGGCGTAGCGCCGAGCCCGATGGTCGCGCTACGCACCCAGTGCGGTTATTGCGCGGGTATCAGAGTAGCGTTAAGCGACATTAAAGCCACAGTCCCGTATCTGTTGTATCTGGTATGCCAGAAAATGCCGGTGGGTGCCTTGATTATTCCGCAATGCACTCACATCTTGTAACGGTACGGCAGCGATTGGCGTCGCTCCGTACAGCCCTCCTTGGGCGTTTCCTCCCTAGACTTGGGCCGCTCCCCTTACGGTGGGCGGCCTCTTTCTTTTGTGCCGCCTGTTTTAGCCGGCTCGCCTGTCGCCGCGGTTGCAACCGCTTTTTGCTGACGGCGTCCGTCACATGTGCTGGCACCCAAGAGGGCGGCTCGATTTCCAGGTCGCAGCTCCCCTCCGCTTGCATCGCGGCTTTAGCCCCGGCTGAAGGTGGGGGAGGAGCGCCCGGAACCGAGCGTGCAGAATTGGTATATCTCTCATTCCTAAAATGCAAGGCTGTTATGCGACGAATTGCATCAATCGATCAAATTTTTGTAAGAAACCAACTAACGTATTGATAAATAAATATTATTCGGCGGCCGCCCGTGCGGGCGCCAGCTCCAGATGCGGGATTTTGGCCAGCGCGGCGGCCACGTCCAGCAGGTCGACACGCAATGTCGCGAAGTGGTCCGAGGCCAGATAGGTCTGCTCGTTCATATAAAGCGCGCGGTTGATCTCGATCTGGATGGCATGGATTCCGGAGGCCGGATTGCCGTAATGCTCGGTGATGAAGCCGCCGGCATAGGGCTTGTTGCGGGTGACCGAATAGCCGCGCCGACGCAGCTCGACCTCCAGCACGTCCGGGATCACCGGCGCGCAGCTCGTGCCGTAGCGGTCGCCGATCACCATGTCGATACGCGAGCGCGGGTCGCGCTGGCCGCTGGACGGCATGGAATGGCAATCCACCAGTACTCCGATGCCGAAAGAGCGCTGCATCTGCACCATCAGGCGCCGCAGGGTCCGGTGATAGGGCTTGTAATAGGTTTCGATCCGGGTGATGGCCTCGTCGACCGGGATACGCCGGCCATAGATTTCCTGCGCGTCGCCGACGATGCGCGCGACGGTACCGAGGCCGCCCGACACCCGCATGGAGCGCGTATTCGCATAAGCCGGGAGGCGGCCCTCGAACATACGCGGGTCAAGCTCGTAAGGCTCGCGGTTCACGTCGAGATAGCAGCGCGGGAAATGCGCGCGCATGAACGCCATGCCGAGCCCTGTGACGTCGCCGAACAATTCGTCGACGAGACTGTCCTCCGATCGGCGCAGCGCCGGCAGTTCCAGGCGGGCCTGCTCCACGAAGGCGCGCGGATAGACGATCCCGCTATGGGGCGAATTGAACAGGAACGGCGCCTTCAATTCAGCCGGCTCGACCACCTCGAACGCCGGCTCGATCGTCTCCGCTATGACGGCCATCATTCCTACCGCTGAACCCGCTTGCGCGCTTACCCGCCTGTTGTCACATCTCTATCATGAGCCCGGCGGGCACGGAACGCATAAGCGCGGCGCGAAAGCCACATGTTCGTGCATCCTGCGCCAAACCGCCCCGGCATTCACCATGTGCTAACAGCAAATGGGTTAGGCGATAGCCAAGCAAGGGGTGGAACCGCTAATCGGGGACTGTCTCCGGAGTAGCGGTTTTCATCCCGGAGTTTGAGATCAGGGTGCATGGGATGCTGAAGATCCTGCTGGCCGAAGATGACAACGACATGCGTCGTTTCCTCGTCAAGGCGCTCCAGAATGCGGGCTATGACGTCGTTTCCTTCGACAATGGCCGCTCCGCCTATGACCGGCTGCGCGAGGAGCCGTTCGAGCTGCTGCTGACCGATATCGTGATGCCGGAAATGGACGGCATCGAGCTGGCCCGCAAGGCGACCGCGCTCGATCCCGATATCAAGGTGATGTTCATCACCGGCTTTGCAGCGGTCGCGCTGAATGCCGACAACCAGGCGCCCAAGGACGCCAAGGTGCTTTCCAAGCCGTTCCACCTGCGCGATCTCGTCAACGAGGTCGGCAAGATGCTGGCTGCGTGACTTTTTCTCCGGCCTTTCCACAGGCCGTGCATCGCCTGTTCGGAGGTGCTTGCGCAGCGGCGGACGGTTCGATATAGGGAAGCCCCGCTCGACGACTTATCTGCGGAATGGGCGCGTAGCTCAGCGGGAGAGCACCTCGTTGACATCGAGGGGGTCACAGGTTCAATCCCTGTCGCGCCCACCATTCCACCCTTACCGATAGTGATGATCAACCGCCGCTGGGGCTCCCCCGGCGTTGGCGCTCTTGCGCGCGAGCCGGTTGATGTCGCGTCGATCCAGACGCGCGCCCGGCCTACGAATTCCGCAAGGTTCCAAATGGTTTCATGATTCCGTTCGCGGTTGCGGCTCGCGTCGCCGGCCGGGGTCTGTTCGAAAATTGAGACGTTTTGGAAATCGGGCGTTATGAAAATTGCGGCTCAGGAAACCAAATCACGCGTGCGTCGTTGTTCTGCCAGATGAATGTTCACGGGAGGCAGAAATGATCTCGACCAAAACAGGTGTCCCTGCGCTTGTCGTGGGTGTGTTGCTTTCGGTTGCTCTTCCCTCGATTTCCGCTGATGCCGCCTCGGTGCCGGGCGAGCAGCAGCAGCGTCTCGGCAGTGTCGAGAAGCGCGACGTCTGGGAGCGTGACCGCGTGCGTCGCCAGCAGATCCGCCAGAATGCCGGCACGCCGATGTATGAGCCGTTCTTCCACCCGTTCTATCGGGGCAAGAACGCGCCCATCCCCACGCTGAAGCGCGCGGTCGACTGACGCGCACGCCGATCGGGGCGCGCCGGATCAGTTGCAGCCGGAACCGGCTGGCAGCGGCTCCGGCGCGCCCCAGTCGTTCGAGGGCAGGTTGGCGAAGGGCGGGGCGAAGAACTGCCGCACGGTCGAGAACCGCGTGGGCACCTGCGCCGTCGGGCTGTCGTAATCGAGTATCCAGAAGAAATTGAAATTCGAATCCGGCCAGGTCTTCGGCACCTTCGCGCCCTTGATTTCGTCGAGGCGCAGCAATTGCCGCAGCGTTGCCGGCTCGCCGGCGAACTCTTTCTCCAGCGCCTCGCTGGCGATGTGGAAATGCTCCCACACCATCACCACCGTCTTGCCGTGCCAGCGCGGATTCTCCAGCAGGTCGCGGGCGACGCGTTGGTTCACCTTATTGAGCTTGGCGTTGAAATAGCGGGTGTTGCGGATCGGCACATAGCCGATCGCCGGCGCGACCAGCTTCATGTCCCACGCCTTCACGATCGGCCGCGCGGTTTCCACCGTGTGCAGCGTCATCGCGAGAAAAGCGGCGGGCGGATCGTTCCGGATCAGGCTCATCGCGGCGGTCGGGCTGAGATATTGCGCCGCAAGCGCCTGCGCGCGCTCCTTGCCTATGCTGCACAGATGCAGCGGGCCACCCTTCTCGCCATGGCGTACGATGATGATGCGCTTGGGCGCGGCCTGCGCCACTCCCAGCCCCAGCATAGCCAAGGCGAGAGCCGTAATTCCGATACGCAGCACCCCGAACATACACGCCCCCGCGCCCCCTGAGATACCGCCCAGAATGTCTCGCCCGGCCGGCGACGGCAAGGAGCCGGCGGCGGGCGCGATGAACGAACTCGGTCCGGGCGCATTGATACCGTAGCCCTCGACACGATATCAGTCGCTGAAGATCCTTTCCCGCCGGAGTGACCATGTCCCGCAGCCTCGACCCGTTCCGCCTCGTGCCCCGTTCGCCCGCGGCCCACGCCGCCGCGCCCGCCTCGGGCCTCGGCTCCCTGCCGCAATGGGACCTGTCGGACCTGTATCCGGGCCTCGACTCGCCGGAGCTTACGGCGGATCTGCAGAATGCCGCCGCCGAATGCGCGGCCTTCGAGGAGGCCTATAAGGGCCGCTTCGCCGAGATGCTCGACGGCCCGGACGCCGGCGGCCAGATGGCGGTGGTGGTGTCGCGCTACGAGAAGATCGAGGACCTGCTGGGCCGGCTCTATTCCTATGCCGGCCTCGTCTATTCGGGCGATACCACCGACCCGGTTCGCGCCAAGTTCTATGGCGACGTGCAGGAAAAGCTCACCGAGGCCTCGACCCGGCTGCTGTTCTTCACGCTCGAACTCAACCGGCTCGACGACGCCAAGATGGAAGCCGCGCTCGCCGACCCGGCCTTCGGCAAGTATCGCCCCTGGATCGAGGATGTGCGGGCGGAAAAGCCCTATCAGCTCGACGACCGCATCGAGCAGCTTTTCCTCGAGAAGGGCGTGACCAGCCGCAGCGCGTGGAACCGGCTGTTCGACGAGACCATTGCCGGCCTGCGTTTCGAGGTCGAGGGGCAGAGCCTGCCGATGGAGCAGACCCTCAACTATCTGGCGGAGGCGGACGCGGAAAAGCGCAAGGCCGGCGCCGACGCGCTCGCCAAGGTGTTCGGCGATAATCTGCGTCTGTTCACGCTGATCACCAACACGCTGGCCAAGGACAAGGATATTTCCGACCGCTGGCGCGGCTTCCAGGACATTGCGGATAGCCGCCATCTCGCCAATCGCGTCGAGCGCGAGGTGGTCGATGCGCTGGTGTCCTCGGTGCACGCCGCCTATCCGCGCCTCGCCCATCGCTATTACAAGCTCAAGGCCAAGTGGTTCGGCAAGGACAAGCTGGAATATTGGGACCGCAATGCCCCGCTGCCCAAGGTCGAGACCCGCACCATCGGCTGGGACGAGGCGCGCGATACCGTGCTCGGCGCCTATTCCAGCTTTTCCCCGCGTATGGCCGACATCGCCCGCAACTTCTTCGACAAGAGCTGGATCGATGCCGGCGTGCGGCCGGGCAAGGCGACCGGCGCCTTCGCGCACCCCACCGTGCCCTCGGCCCACCCCTATGTGCTGCTCAACTACATGGGCAAGCCGCGCGATGTGATGACGCTCGCCCATGAGCTGGGCCACGGTGTGCATCAGGTGTTGGCGGCGCCGAACGGCGCGCTGATGGCGCCGACGCCGCTGACGCTCGCCGAGACCGCCTCGGTGTTCGGCGAGATGCTGACCTTCCAGCGCCTGCTCGCCGCCGCGCCGGATGCGCGCGCGAGAAAGGCGATGCTGGCCTCGAAGGTCGAGGACATGATCAACACCGTGGTGCGCCAGATCGCCTTCTACACTTTCGAGCGCCGCATCCACACCGAGCGCAAGAATGGCGAGCTGACCGCGGAGAAGATTTGCGAAATCTGGATGGACGTGCAGTCGCAGAGTCTGGGCGACAGCATCCATCTCGGGCCGGGATATGAGGCCTACTGGGTCTATATCGGCCACTTCATCCATTCGCCGTTCTATGTCTATGCCTATGCCTTCGGCGACTGCCTCGTGAACTCGCTCTATGCCGTCTACGAGAACGCCTCGGACGGCTTCGCCGAGCGCTACCTCGCCATGCTGGCGGCCGGCGGCACCAAGCACCACTCGGAGTTGCTGAAGCCGTTCGGCCTCGATGCCCGCGACCCGGTGTTCTGGCAGACCGGCCTCAACCTGATCGAGCGCATGATCGCCGAGCTTGAGGCGATGGAGGAGTGACGGGCGCGCGCCCGTTCCTTTTGTGCTAGGCCACATCCTGCCGGCTGCCGGGTCGGCGGGATTTAGCAATCTCAGATTGCAGGATCGTGTCCATATACTACCATCGTCGCGGATCGGGAGGCGGCGATGGCGGGATGGGTGCGGCGTTTCTGGCATGAGGTGTCGGGTCTGTGGCGGGGCGAGCCGCCCCCGGCGCTGCCGGACGATCCCGAGCATCCGACCTTCACCTTCACCTATGCGCGCGTGGTGCAGGTCGAACTGAAGGAAATCATGCGGCGGCGGCGCTTGCGCGATCCGGCCGATCTCCCGGCCGCCAGCGACGACAATGTCGATCTTCTTGGCCTCGCGCTCTCCGGCGGGGGCATACGTTCGGCGGCGGTGTGCCTTGGTGTGGTGCAGGCCCTCGATTCGCTGCGCCAGCTCACGCTCTCGCCGCTCGGCAAGCCGCGTGAAGACCCGCTCCTGCTCGCCAACGCGCCGCGCGGGGCCGACGAGGTCAGCCTGTCGGTCTTCGATCGCTTCGATTATCTTTCTACGGTTTCCGGCGGCGGCTATCTCGGCTGCAGCCTCGCCGCCGCGATGACGGCCGGGCAAACGGGAGCGGAGCCGCTGCCCTTTCCTTTCCGCAGCACCTTCGAGACCGCCGAGCCGCCGGCAGTGCGCCATCTTCGCGACCATTCCAATTATCTGTTTTCGTCGCCCGGCGCGGTTGTCGCGTCGATCGCGATCTATCTGCGCGGCCTGGCGGTCAACCTGTTCCTCACGCTGCCGCCGCTGCTGGGCGCTGCCGCATTGGTGGTCCTGTATGCGCGCTTAGCCGGCTCGAATCTTCTGGTATGGCTCGCCGCGCTGCTGGTTCTGGCGTTGATCCTATGGGGCATCCAGCGCTCGCTGCGCGGCTCGCCGAACGAGATCGGCGGCAGGCTGCTGGGCGTATTCAGCGTCGCCTTAATGGGGGGCGGCGCCATCGCTGTCGTGGCGTTCAGCGCATGGGTCGCGGAGCTTGCGGCGCACAGCCGCTCCGCCGGCTGGGATCTTGCGGTCTTCACCACGGCGCTGGCCCCATTCGCCACACTGTTCGCCTTTCTCGCCCCGCGCATGGTCGCGCTGGTCGAGAAGCTGGCGGGCCGACCGGGGGTGAGCGCGCTACTCGCGCGTTTCACCGGCATCGCGGTGCTGTGGCTGGGAGCCGCGATCCTGCCGCTGCTGCTGTGGCTGGCGGTGGTGCTGCTGGCGGCGTGGGCGCTGCCGCCGGTCTGCCCGGTGTGGAACTGCGCGTCGATCCACCCACCCGGCTGGTGGGCGGCGGCTTATATCGGCGCGGGGCTGGTGATCTTCGGGATCGGGCAGTTGTTCAAGGATAATGCGAACTCCCTGCATCGGCTCTACCGTGACCGCCTAAGCGCGGCGTTTCTGGTCCGTGTCGATGGAGATACCGTCGCGTCGATCGACCGTTTCCAACTGACCGATCGCCCTAAGCCCGGCGAGACGAGTGCCACGATGGCGGCCTCTCCCATCGGGCTTGCCGAGGATGCCTCCCCTTATCTGCTGATCAACACGGCCGTGAACATTCAGGCCTCGCGGGAGATCAACAAGCGCGGGCGCAACGCGGACTTCTTCCTGTTCAGCCGCAATTATGTCGGCAGCGCCGCCACCGGCTATCGGCGGACGGAGGCGATGATGGCCGAGGACCCGGCGCTCGATCTCGGCACCGCCATGGCGGCGTCGGGCGCGGCGTTCTCCTCCAACATGGGCGCCAACAGCCTCGCGCCGCTGACACCGACGCTGGCGTTGCTCAATGCGCGGCTCGGTTACTGGCTGCCCAATCCGATGGGCGCGGCGAAACGCGAAGACATCGCCCGGCTCCGCGACGAACTGACCGTGTGGTCGCGCCTGCTCCGGCGGACCTATTTCATTTCCGAGGCTTTCGGCCTGCTCGATGAGACCGGCCCCAAGGTCTACATTACCGACGGGGGCCATATCGACAATCTCGGCCTGTTCGAACTGCTGCGAAGGCGCTGCCGGCTGATCGTGGTGGTCGATGCCGAATCCGATGCTGACTACCGCTTTTCCTCGCTGGTCGCCCTGCAGAAGCATGCGCGTATCGATCTCGGCGTGCGTATCGATCTGCCGTGGGAGGCGATCGCCCGCGCGTCGAAGTCCTGCGATGCTGGAGGAGCCGCCACGCCCGGCCCGCATGCGGCGATCGGGCGGGTTATGTATCCCGGGCGTCCGACATCGCAGAACCCAGCGGCGAGGCAGGCTTCCGAGGGCATCCTCGTCTACCTCAAATCCTCGCTCACCGGGGACGAGAACGACCTGATCCGCGCCTACAAGGCACGCAACCCCTCTTTCCCGCACCAGACCACAATCGACCAGTTGTTCAGCGAGGAACAGTTCGAGGTCTACCGCGCCCTCGGTTTCCACATGGCGAACCGGCTGTTCTCCGGCAAGGACCGGCTGTTCGTGGCCTCGGCAGGCGAAGGCGAGGGCCATGAGAAGGCGGGGCGCGAGGTCGAGAGCATCGCCGCTGACGATCCGCTGCTGGCGGAGGTGGTCAAGCTGCTGCACCTGCCCGTGGTGCGGCGCCGCTTCTGATTGCCATTGCCCTAAATAAGGGCTTGCCTCGTCGAGGGCAGGCGAGGGACAAACGCGCTTTGATGCCGGATCCCGAAAGCATGCCCGCCGCCACATCCCTCGCGCCGACGCCCTTCGCCCACACGCCGTTCGACGGGACGAAGAAGCCGTTCACCGTCGCTCTCGCCCAGCTCGACCTCAACAACTGGATCGAGCCGGACCGCCATCTCGCCCGTACCCTTGCCGAGCGAGCGGCACTGATCCGCGACAAGCGGGACGTGGTGTTTCGCGAGGAGGCGGGCACCCGTACCGCGCAGCGCGAGGTGCTCGATCTGGTAGTCGCCCATGTGCTGGAGCGCTTCCCGGATCTCTACCGCCTCGACGGGCGACGCCTCAGCGTGCTGCCGGCCGGACTCACCGTCGATCTCGACGACCCCGACGAGGCGCCCCTCGTCCTCGCCGGCCGCATCGTCTCCGACGACCTTCTGATCCTGCGGAAAAGCGAGGCCGGCTACCGGCTGGTCGCGGCCGTGCTGTGCTTTCCCTCCGCCTGGTCGCTGACCGAAAAATTTGGCGCGACGCTGGACGGGCTGCACGCCAATGTGCCGGGCTATCCCGGCAAGATGGCGATGGTCATGAACCGCATCTTCGATCATCTGAAGGTCGAGCAGCCGGTCTGGCGGGTGAACTGGTCGATCTATCCCGACGACACGCTGCATCACCCCGAATCCAAGGAGCGGCCGCGCGACTGGTTCGACGATCCCGCCAATCTCGCGCCGGAAGCCTTCGTCCGCGTCGAACGCCAGACCCTGCGCCGGCTTCCGCAGAGCGGCGACGTGCTGTTCGGCATCCGCGTTCATGTCGATCCGTTCGACGCCTTCCGCCGCCACCCGGAAGGCGGCAGGCTCGCGAACGCGCTGCGCGAGCAGATATTGGAGCTGAACGCCGAGCAGCTCGCCTACAAGGCGCTGACCCAGCATCGCGACGCCATCGTCCGCGCGCTGGAACGCGTCACGCTGGAAGCGGCCGAAGCGAGTGTCTAGTCTCGGCTGAAAAGGGCGAGGGCAGGGGCGCGCGATGGTTTTCTGGTTTCCGCTTTTGAGCTGGCTGGCGGCGCTGGTGCTGGCAGCGCTGTTTGTCTGGCGCGGCCCGCGACCCATCAGCGTTGGCGGGGTGATCGAGCAGTTGCTGCGCTATATTCTGCTGCTGCCGGTCGGGCTGATGGGGCTGTGGGCGTTTCTCGGCCATGTGTTCTTCGCCCAGCAGGCGGCGGCCTCCATCGGCTGGGCGCCGAGCCCGTTCCAGTTCGAGGTCGGCATGGCCAATCTCGGCATCGGGCTCGCGGGCGTGATCGGCGCGTTTATCGGCTCGCCCGGCTTTCGCGCTGCGGTGGCGGTGGTGACGCTGGGCTTCCTCGGCGGCGCCGGCGTCGGCCATGTGGTGCAGATCGCGGAGACCGGGAATGACGCCGCCGGCAATGCCGGGCCGATCCTCTACACCGATTTCCTCACGCCGCTGGTGCTGGTCGGGCTTCTTGTCCTCCAGCGCTTCTTCGGCTTCGCGCGCCGCCTTTTGTGACCGGCGCGGCCTTGCGCTTCTCCGCCTGCCACGACAGTTGAAGGCGAGCGAGGTGCCCGCGTGTCCGATTCCGACCGACCCGATTCCGAAGCCAATCGCCTGACCGCCCGCGCCGCGCGCTATGCCCGCGTCGGCGCGCGCGTCGGCGGCGTCGCCGCCCGTATCGCCGGCACCCGCATGCTGGGACTGGAAGGCCGGCGCGAGGGCAATGCCGCCGCACTGGCCGCCGCGCTGGGCGGGCTCAAGGGGCCGATCATGAAGGTCGCGCAACTCATGGCGACCATTCCCGATGCCCTGCCGCCGGAATATGCCGCCGAGCTGGCCACGCTGCAGAGCCAGGCGCCACCCATGGGTTGGGCCTTCGTCAAGCGCCGCATGATGGCCGAACTCGGCCCGGACTGGATGGCGCGCTTCTCCAGCTTCGAGCGCGAGCCGGCGGCGGCGGCCTCGCTCGGCCAGGTGCATCGCGCCGTGGCGCTGGATGGGGCGGCGCTCGCGGTGAAGCTGCAATATCCCGACATGCAGTCCGCCGTGGAGGCCGACCTCAAGCAGCTCGACCTGGTGTTCGCCTTGCACCGGCGCATGGACCCGGCGATCGACACCACGGAGATCGCGCAGGAGATCGGCGAGCGGGTGCGCGAGGAACTGGATTACCGCCGCGAGGCCGGCCATGCCGCGCTCTATGCGGCCATGCTGGCGGACGAGCCCGGCGTGCGCGTGCCGCGCGTGCGGCCCGAGCTTTCCACTGGCCGGCTGCTGACGCTGGAATGGCTGGAGGGGCGCCGCCTGCTCGACTTCACCGGCGAGCCGCTGGAGGTTCGCAACGCCATCGCCCGCGCCATGTTCGCGGCGTGGTGGCTGCCGTTCAGCCGCTTCGGCGTGATCCATGGCGACCCGCATCTCGGCAATTACACCGTGTTCGAGCAAGGCGGGCAGGCGCGCGGCATCAATCTCCTGGATTATGGCTGCATCCGCATCTTCCCGCCGAGCTTCGTCGGCGGCGTGGTCGACCTTTATGAGGGGATCAAGGCCGGGGACGAGGCCCGCGTGGTCCACGCCTATGAAACCTGGGGCTTCAAGGGCCTGACCCGCGAACTCATCGAGGTACTGAATATCTGGGCCGGTTTCATCTATGGGCCACTGCTGGATGACCGCGTGCGCACCATCGCCGACGGCGTGGCGCCCGGCGAATATGGGCGGCGCGAGGCGTTCCGGGTGCATAAGGCCCTAAAGGAAAAGGGCCCGGTGCGCGTCCCGCGCGAATTCGTCTTCATGGACCGCGCCGCCATCGGCCTTGGCGGCGTGTTCCTGCATCTGGCGGCGGAGCTGAATTTCCACGCGCTGTTCGAGGAGGCGATCGCCGATTTCTCGGTCGAGCGCGTGGCGGCGCGTCAAGGCGCCGCGCTGGCCAAGGCCGGTCTGGGCTAAGCCGCAGGGGCCGCGGCGTTGCCGGGCGGCGCGTCTTCCGTTAAAGCGGTGGGTACCTGGGCATTATCCATAAGAAGGGGGCCGACATGGCTGATCACGGAGCGCCGGAATACGCCACCGCCGCCGGCAACGACTACGCCGCGCATCGGGGGACCTACAGCTTCTTCGTCAAGTCGACGATGGTTGCGACGCTCGCCTTGTGCAGCTTCATGGTCGCCTTCGCCATTGGCGGCGTGAACGGCCACTGGGGCATTTTCACCCTCGGCACGCTGGCGGCGGTCGCGAACACCATCATCGGCCTGAGCTCCGAGACCGGCAAGCCCGGCCTGCAGATCGGCCTCCTCGGCCTGCTGCTGCTCGTCCTCATCGCGACCTCCTGAGATAATCCGATGCGCATTGCTGTACTGCACGAAGACGTTTTGGTTGAGCCCCGGGTTTCGGGTTCGGTTGAGACGGTTAAGCGTTTTGTTGGTCTTGGTTCTGAGGTTGTTGTTGCGTCGGGGGCGGGGTTGGCGTCTGGGGTGTCGGACGCGGA
>NZ_JAKVIL010000013.1 GCF_022601675.1 Ancylobacter gelatini
AGTGCAAGGTCCCGCTGGTTCGCAAGAGGCTTCGTCGGCTGAATTTCAAGCTTACCAGGACGCGGAAGGCGATGATACGCCAGCGCGCTGGAAGCCAGGTCTTCCCGGATCGATGACATCGGACATCTCTCGGCCCCTCGCCGCGCGGCGGCGATGGGGTCCTGCACATCGTTAAAGGGGGAGGACGGCAGGGGCCGTCCGCAGAGCGGCGCCGCCCGTGCCGGGCGACGCCTGTGGCGGGACGATTGCCCTACTCGGCCGCGGCCGGCAGCGGAGCGCCGTGCGGGACGAACTCTTCCTCTTCCGACGGCAGTTCCATCGGCTGGCCGGAGAGGGCCGCGTCCAGCCGGTCGCGGTCGAGTTCGCCTTCCCAGCGCGCGACGACGATGGTCGCCGTCGCGTTCCCGATGAAGTTGGTCAGCGCGCGGCATTCCGACATGAAGCGGTCGATGCCGAGGATGAGCGCCATACCGGCGACCGGCACCGCCGGCACGACCGAGAGCGTCGCCGCCAGCGTGATGAAGCCGGCGCCGGTGATGCCCGCCGCGCCCTTGGAGGAGAGCATGGCGACCAGCAGCAGCACGATCTGGTCCTGGAGGCTGAGCTCGATGCCGGTGGCCTGCGCGATGAACAGCGCCGCCAGCGTCATGTAGATGTTGGTGCCGTCGAGATTGAACGAATAGCCGGTCGGGATGACGAGGCCGACCACCGACTTGCGGCAGCCCGCCTGCTCCATCTTCTCCATCAGGCTCGGCAGCGCGGCCTCCGAGGAGGAGGTGCCGAGCACCAGCAGCAGCTCTTCCTTGAGATAGCGGATGAGCGCGAGGATGGAGAAGCCGTTATAGCGCGCCACGGCGCCGAGCACGACGAACACGAACAGTGCGCTGGTGACGTAGAAGGTGCCGACCAGCATGGCGAGATGGGCGATCGAGCCGATGCCGTACTTGCCGATGGTGAACGCCATGGCGCCGAAGGCACCGATCGGCGCGGCCTTCATCAGGATCTCCACCAGGCGGAAGAAGATCTGCGAGGCCGAGTTCAGCACATGCATCAGCGGTTCGGCGCGGGGACCGACGCCGGCCATGGCGATGCCGAACAGCACCGCGAAGAACAGCACCTGCAGGATGTCGCCGGACGCGAAGGCGCTGACCGGCGTGGTGGGGATGATGTTGCTCAGGAAGCCGATCAGCGACTGCTCATGCGCCTTGGCGGCATAGTCGGCCACGGCCTTGGCGTCGAGCGAGGCGGGATCGATGTTCAGCCCGGCGCCGGGGCGCACCACATTGGCAATGACGAGGCCGATGATCAGCGCCAGCGTCGAGAAGGTGATGAAATAGAGCATCGCCTTGCCGGCGACGCGGCCGACCTTGCCGAGATCGCGCATATTGGCGATGCCGGTGGCGACGGTGAGGAAGATCACCGGGGCGATGATCATCTTCACCAGCTTGATGAAGGCGTCGCCGAGCGGCTTCATGTCGGCGCCGAGGCTCGGGTAGAAATGACCGAGCGCGATGCCCGCCGCGATGGCGAACAGCACCTGGAAATAAAGCTGCCGATAGAATTTACGCGGCGCGGCTTTCACCGGGGCCGGGGCGATGGCGTAGGCCATGGGCGTCCTCCTAGGGGATCCGTCGTCGCCTCGTTACGCGGGCGTTGTTCGGAGCCGGGGGCAAAAATCAGTTCACGGCATTGTCGCCGCGCCCCCTGTTCCGCAAGGCGCGTGCCAGATGAGAGTTGCGCAACCGCTCCGGCTCAAGTACCGGAAATAACGGGGATATTTTGAAGAAGAAAAATACCCCCTCGACAGATTGTGCGTAAAGTCGCACAAATTCGTCGATCGGCCGTGCGAAATCTCGCACAAGAGGAGCTGGCCCTTGCGACCTGTCAGACGCTTCGCCCGACTCGGCCGCGCCCTGCGCCGGCCTGGCCGCGCGCGCTGCGTGCTGGCCCTGCTGGCGGCTCTCGTGCTGCTGGTCCTGCTTGATCAGGTCGCGCGATACGGTGCCGAGCGCTGGGTGATGGTGCAACTGCGTGGCGATGCGCAGGCGGCGGCCGAGCTGCGCGCGGCGATGCTGCGCAGCGAGATCGAGAAGCAGCGGTCGCTGCCGGTGGTGCTGGCGCAGGATCCGGATGTGCGCGCGGCGCTCATGGATCGCGATCCGGCCACGCTGCGCGCGCTCGACGCGAAGTTCGAGGTGCTGGCCGCCGGCACGCGCGCGAGCGTGATCTATCTGCTCGACGCCCGGGGCATCACGCTGGCCGCGAGCAACTACCGCGAACCGACCTCCTTCGTCGGCAGCGACTATTCGTTCCGCCCGTATTTCCAGCACGCCATGGCGGAGGGCGAGGCCGAGCATTTCGCCTTCGGAACGGTCAGCCGCGAACCCGGCCTTTACCTGACACGACGGATCGACGGACCGGGCGGCCCGATCGGCGTCATTGTGGTGAAGGCGGTGTTCTCCGGCGTCGAGGCGGAATGGCGGCGGCTATCCGGGCCGATCTTCGTTACCGACCGGCGCGACATCGTGCTGGTGACCAGCGTGCCGGGCTGGCAGTTTCGCGCTTCCGCCATCATTCCCGAAGCCGAGCGCGACGCCATCCGTGCCAGCCTTCAATTCGGCAATGCGACGCTCGATCCGCTGCCGATCCGCGCCGAGGGCGGCGACCGGGTGCGGGTGGCGATGCCGGGGAGCGGCGCGACGCGGGTCTTTGTCGAGGCGGCCGCGCCGGTGCCCACGACCGGCTGGACGCTGCATGTCCTGGTGCCGATCCTGGCCAGCGCCAGCGTCCCCATCGCGGCGGCGCGCGTGCTGGCCGTGCTCGGCGGCGCCGTGCTGATCGCGGCGCTCGCGCTGGCCTGGTCGCGGCGGCGCCGGGCGGTGCAGAAGCGCCGGCGCGAGCAGCGGGCGCGGCGTGAGCTGGAACGCCGTGTCGACGAGCGCACGCGCGAACTGAGCACGGCGAATGATCGCCTGCGCGAGGAGATGGACCAGCGCCAGCACGCCCAGTCGGCGCTGCAGGGCCTTCAGGACGAACTCGTGCAGGCCAGCAAGCTCGCCGTGCTCGGCCAGATCGCGGCCAGCGTCGCGCATGAGGTCAACCAGCCGGTGGCGGCCATCCGCACCTTCGCCGAGAGCGGCGGAATGCTGCTGGCGCGCGGCGACGCGGCGGCCGCCGGCGGCAATCTCGCGACCATTGTCGGGCTGACCGAGCGCATCGGCGCCATCACCGGGGAATTGCGCGCCTTCGCCCGCAAGACGCCGGGCCATGTCGGGCCGGTGTCGCTGGGGGCCGCGGTCGACGGGGCGATGCTGCTGGTGGGTTATCGATTGCGCGAGCAGGACGTCGCCCTGGAACTCGACATGGGCGTGGGCGACATCCTCGTATCGGCGGAGCGCGTGCGGCTGGAGCAGGTGCTGGTCAACCTGCTGCAGAACGCGCTGGAAGCGCTGGCCGGCCGCCCCGGCGGGCGGATCCGCATCGAGGCGCGTGTGGACGCGGACACGGCCGTCATCACCCTGGCCGATAACGGCCCCGGCCTGCCGACGGCGGTGCTGGAGGCGCTGTTCATGCCCTTCACCACCACCAAGCCGGCGGGGCTCGGCCTCGGGCTGGTGATCTCGCACGACATCGTCGCCGAGTTCGGCGGCTCGCTCGCCGCCGCCAATCGCGACGGCGCGGTGTTCACCCTCATCCTGCCGCGAGTGCCCTGATGGATATCGCCTTCATCGATGATGACGAGACCCTGCGCGCCGCCAACACCCAGGCGCTGATGCTGGCGGGCTACGAGGTGGTACCTTACCCGTCCGCCACGGCCGCGCTCGCCGGGATCGATGCCACCTTCTCCGGCGTCGTGGTCAGCGATGTGCGCATGCCGGGCATGGACGGGCTGGAGCTGTTCCGGCGGCTGAGGCGCATGGATGCCGATCTGCCCGTCATCCTCATCACCGGTCATGGCGACATCACCATGGCGGTCGAGGCCATGCGGGAGGGTGCCTACGACTTCATCCCCAAGCCCTATGCGCTCGACCGGCTGCTCGGCGCGGTGCGTCACGCGCTGGAGAAGCGCCGGCTGGTTCTCGACAATCGCGCCTTGCGGCAGGCGGCGGAGGAGGCGAGCGTGGACATGCCGCTGCTCGGCGCCACCCCGGCCATGGAGCGGCTGCGCCAGACGCTGCGCCAGATCGCGGATGCCGATGTCGACGTGCTGGTGGAGGGCGAGACCGGCACCGGCAAGGAGGTGGTGGCGCATGCGCTGCACCGCTGGAGCCGGCGCGCCACCAGCCCGCTGGTCGCGGTCAATTGCGGCGCGCTGCCGGAGACCGTGATCGAGAGCGAATTGTTCGGCCATGAGCCCGGCTCCTTCACCGGCGCGGTGAAGAAGCGGATCGGCCGCATCGAGCACGCCCATGGCGGCACGCTGTTTCTCGACGAGATCGAGGCGATGTCGCCGGCGTTGCAGGTGAAGTTGCTTCGGGTGCTGGAAGCCCGCGAGATTACCCCGCTCGGCACCAACGAGGTGCGCAAGGTCGACATACGGGTGGTGGCGGCCTCCAAGATCGACCTGCATGAGCTGGTCCGTCGCGGCAGCTTCCGTGAGGATCTGTATTACCGCCTGCATGTCGCGACGGTGCGGATTCCGCCGCTGCGCGAGCGCAAGGCCGACATCCCCCTGCTGTTCGGGCATTTTCTCGGCCAGGCCGCCAAGCGCTTCCGCCGCCCGGCCCCGATGCTCACGGCGGGGGTGCGCGATCATCTGGCCCGGCATGACTGGCCCGGCAATGTGCGCGAGCTGATGCATTACGTCGAACGCGTCGCGCTCGGCCTCGCGGAGAACAGCCCGGCCGCCGCCGCGATCGACCGGGAGGCGATGGCGAGCCTGCCCGAGCGCATGGAGGCTTATGAAGCCGAACAGATCCGCGAGGCGCTTGCGGCGACCCGCGGCGACATTCAGGGCACGCTCAAGCTGCTCGGCATCCCGCGCAAGACGCTCTACGACAAGCTGCGCCGGCACGATATCGACCAGGCGGCCTATCGCTAGGCGCGCAATATCGCGCTGCCGCGGCTTGCCGATATACCCCCGGCAGTATATTGAAATACCCCGACGAGCATCCTTGGGCCCGATCGGCAGCCATGCCCCATTCGCCTGACGACAAGAAGCGCGCCCTGACGCGCCTGCGCCGTATCAAGGGGCAGGCGGAGGCGCTGGAGCGCGCGATCGAGGCCGGTGCCGAATGCACCCTGCTGCTCCAGCAGATCGCCGCGTTGCGCGGCGCCGCGGGCGGGCTGATGGCCGAGGTGCTCGACAGCCATCTGCGCGAGACCTTCGGTCCGGAGAGCGAAACGGCGCCGCGCGCCCCGCTCCCGAGCGAACTCGACGAGATCCGCGCCATCCTGCGCACCTATCTGAAATAGCCAGTTGAGCCTTAAGAGGAAAAACCCATGAAATCGCGCGCCGCCGTCGCCTGGGAAGCCAAGAAGCCGCTGACCATCGAGACCATCGAGATCGGGGGGCCCAAACCCGGCGAGGTGCTGGTCGAGATCATGGCGACCGGCGTGTGCCATACCGACGCCTATACGCTGGACGGCCTCGATTCCGAGGGCAAGTTCCCGGCGATCCTCGGCCATGAGGGTGCGGGCATCGTGCGCGAGGTCGGCGCCGGCGTGACCTCGCTCAAGGTGGGCGATCACGTCATCCCGCTCTACACGCCGGAATGCCGGCAGTGCAAAACCTGCCTGTCGCAGCGCTCCAACCTGTGCACCTCGATCCGCGCCACGCAGGGCCAGGGCCTGATGCCGGATCGCACCACGCGCTTCTCCTGCGAGCGCGTCGGCGGGCAGGGCGGCGAGATCTTCCACTATATGGGCTGCTCGACCTTCTCCAACTTCACCGTGCTGCCGGAGATCGCGCTCGCCAAGGTGCGCGAGGACGCCCCCTTCGACAAGATCTGC
This sequence comes from Ancylobacter gelatini, assembly GCF_022601675.1. GTDB lineage: Bacteria > Pseudomonadota > Alphaproteobacteria > Rhizobiales > Xanthobacteraceae > Ancylobacter > Ancylobacter gelatini. Next base: position 5,953 of record NZ_JAKVIL010000013.1, read on the forward strand.
TACATCGGCTGCGGCGTCACCACCGGCATCGGCGCGGTGGTGTACACCGCCAAGGTCTGGCCCGGCGCCAATGTCGTGGTGTTCGGTCTCGGCGGCATCGGGCTCAACGTGATCCAGGGCGCGAAGATGGTCGGCGCCGACAAGATCATCGGCGTGGACATCAACCCCGCCAAGGTCGAGATGGCGAGGAAATTCGGCATGACCGACTTCATCAACCCCAAGGACGTCGGCAACGACAAGGTGGTTTCCGCCATTCAGGACCTGACCGATGGCGGCGCCGACTTCACCTTCGACTGCACCGGCAATGTCAATGTGATGCGCCAGGCGCTGGAAGCCTGCCATCGCGGCTGGGGTACCTCCATCGTCATCGGCGTGGCGCCGGCGGGGGCGGAAATTTCCACCCGCCCGTTCCAGCTCGTCACCGGACGCAACTGGCGGGGCTCGGCCTTCGGCGGCGCGCGCGGGCGCACCGACGTGCCGAAGATCGTCGACTGGTACATGGAGGGCAAGATCAACATTGACGACCTGATCACCCACACCATGCCGCTCGACGAGATCAACACCGCCTTCGACCTGATGCATGAAGGCAAGTCGATCCGCTCCGTGGTGATCTACTGAGGGCCGCGACGATGGAAACCGTCTCCAAGGCGAAGTCGCATGGCGGCGTGCAGGGCGTGTACCGGCACGAATCCGCCGTCACCGGCACCTCCATGACGTTCGCGGTGTTCGTTCCCCCGCAGGCGTCGAGCGGCCCCGTGCCGGTGCTGTGGTATCTGTCCGGGCTCACCTGCACCCATGCCAATGTGATGGAGAAGGGCGAGTATCGCGCCGCCGCCGCGCAGCACGGCGTCATCATCGTGACGCCGGACACCAGCCCGCGCGGCGAGCATGTGCCGGACGAGAAGGATAATTGGCAGTTCGGCTCCGGCGCCGGCTTCTACGTCGATGCGACGCAAGAGCCCTACGCCGCGCATTACCGGATGTATTCCTACATCGTCGAGGAACTCACCGCCCTCGTCGCCGCTGAATTTCCGGCGGATATGAGCCGGCAAGGCATTTTCGGCCATTCCATGGGCGGCCACGGTGCGCTGACCATCGCGCTCAAGCATCCCGATCGCTTCGCCAGCTGCTCGGCCTTCGCGCCGATCACCCAGCCGAGCACGGCCGACTGGTCACGCCCGGCGCTGGAGAAATATCTCGGCCAGGACGAGATCGCCTGGCGGTCCTACGACGCCGTGGCGCTGATTGAGGACGGCCGGCGCTTCCCGGAATTCCTCGTCGACCAAGGCACGGCGGATCCGTTCCTCGACACCGGCCTGCGTCCGCAGCTGCTGAAGGAGGCGTGCGCTGGCGCCGGCATCCCCCTCACGCTCAATCTGCGCGAGGGTTATGATCATTCCTACTTCTTCATCTCGACCTTCATGGCGGACCACATCGCCTGGCACGCGAAGCGGCTTCGGAAGTAGGGTTGCTGCCCCGGCCGCGGGTCCTGTGGCTGGGGCCGAAGCGCGCTCGGGTGCATCAGGAACCGGTCTTCGGCATGCGCGCCTCGCCCGTTTCCGGCCGAACCGGCGCGCATGTCACAAATGGGAGATAGACCTTCCCGCCCGAAGCACGCATTGTCGTCGGTCAGGTGTGTCCGTCGAGCGGGGGCGATGGGGTGTGGCCGACGACCGGCCGGAATGACGGCATGCCGGCATGGAAGAGTGCGATTGATCGAAATCCTGAACGAACTCACGCACGCCGGTCGATTTTGAGAGCGACTCGGCGCCTTTACGTTTCTGGTTTTTCGATGGTACCTGACGACGTGTACGACATTTCCTCTGAGACCGTCCGTCGCTGGCGCTGATCCACTGGGGTGGGGGAAGTTGTGAAGTTGAAGCTCATTCTGGGCGTTCTTGGCGCCGGGATTCCCGGGATTGCCCATGCCCGTGGTTTCCTCGATCCGGCCGGTCCGATCGCCTCGGCGCAGCTCACGCATTTCGGCGTGATCAGCGCCCTGATGCTGCTGGTCGTGGTGCCTATGTTCATCGCGTTGCCGATCGTGCTCCTGCGCTACCGGCGCGCGGGCAAGGGCACATATCGGCCGGACTGGGAGTTCAGCTGGGGGCTGGAGACGCTGATCTGGGGCGTTCCGGTGGCGCTCATCGTCATTCTCGGCTCGGCGCTGTGGAAGCACACCATCGAGAACGATCCGTACCGCCCGCTCGGCCCCGACCCGCTGGTGGTGGAAGTCGTCGCGCTCGACTGGAAATTCCTGTTCCTCTATCCCGAGCAGGGGGTGGCGACGCTCGATCTGCTCACCCTGCCCGAAGGCCGGCCGGTCACGCTCAAGCTGACCAGCGGCACGGTGATGCAGTCCTTCATCGTGCCCCGCCTTGCCGGGCAGATCTACGCCATGGCGGGCATGCAGACCCAGCTCAACCTGCTGGCCGACGAGACCGGCGAGTTCACCGGGCGCAACACCCAGTATAACGGCCTCGGCTTCGCCCAGCAGTCCTTCGTCACCCGCGTGGTGAGCCCGCAGGATTTCGACAGCTGGGTGGCGAGCACCAAGGCGCAGGGCCAGGGCATCGACTTCGCCGGCTATCAGGCGCTGCTCGAACCCTCCGTCATTGACCAGCCGGTGCTCTATGGCAGCGTGTCCCCCGGCCTGTTCGACCAGGTGATCGCCAGCTTCGCGCCGGACATGGTGGCCGGGCAGGGGCATGCCCACATGCCGGCCCCGCCGGCGACCGCGCCCGCCGCTCTGCCCGCCGCAGGCGCGTCCCCGACGCCCCATCATCATACGCCGGAGGCCGTGCAATGAACTGGGAGCTGATTTTCGGCCAGCTTCAATGGACCTCCTTCGTGTTTGCCGGCGCGATACTGGACCCCTCGCTGAGCGAATTCATCGCCTCCGGCGCCGGCTCGATCGCGGTCCTCGGCGCGGTTGCGGTGGTGATCCTGCTGACGGTCAAGCGCTGGTGGGTGCCGCTGTGGCGTGACTGGCTGACCAGCGTCGACCACAAGAAGGTCGGCATCATGTACATGGTGCTGGCACTGGTGATGTTCGCCCGCGCGGTCATCGAGGCGGCGCTGATGCGCGCGCAGCAGCTGGTCGCCTATGACAGCGCCGGATTCCTGTCCGCGGACCATTTCGGGCAGCTGTTCAGCACCCACGGCACCATCATGATCTTCTTCGTGGCGATGCCGTTCATCACCGGGCTGATGAACTACGTCATGCCGCTGCAGATCGGCGCGCGCGACGTCTCCTTCCCGCTGCTCAACGCCATCTCGCTGATGCTGACCGTCGCCGGCGCGATCCTGATCATGATTTCGCTGGTGGTCGGCCAGTTCTCCACCGGCGGCTGGACCGCCTACCCGCCCTTCACCGGTATCGAGTTCAGTCCGGGCGAGGGGGTGGATTACTGGATCTGGGCGGTGTCGCTCGGCTCGATCGGCTCGACGCTGACCGGCCTCAACTTCGCGGTGACGATCTACAAGAAGCGCTGCCCCGGCATGACCCTGTTCCGCATGCCGCTGTTCTGCTGGACGACGCTGTGCACCTCGATCCTCATGATCTTCGCCATGGCGCCGCTCACCGCCGTGACCGTGATGCTCGCGCTCGACCGCTACGCCGGCTTCCATTTCTTCACGAATGGCGACGGCGGCAACATGATGAACTACGCCAACCTGTTCTGGCTGTTCGGTCACCCGGAGGTCTACATCCTGATCCTGCCGGCCTTCGGCGTGTGGTCGGAAGTGGTCGCGACCTTCTCGGCCAAGCGGATCTACGGCTACACCTCGCTGGTCTACGCCACCATGTGCATCGCCGTGCTCTCCTTCGCGGTGTGGCTGCATCACTTCTTCACCATGGGCCAGAGCGCCAACGTGAACGCCATCTTCGGCATCGCGACCATGGTGATCGGCGTGCCGACGGGCGTGAAGGTCTATGACTGGCTGCTGACCATGGTGGGCGGGCGCATCCGCTTTTCCACCTCGATGCTGTTCCTGATCAACTTCCTGCTCACCTTCATTCTCGGTGGCCTGACCGGCGTGCTGCTCGCCAATCCCGGCGTGGACTTCCAGGTCCACAACACGCTGTTCCTGGTGGCGCACTTCCACAACATGATCATTCCCGGCGTGCTGTTCGGCATGTTCGCGGCGGTGCAGTTCTGGTTCCCGAAGGCCTTCGGCTTCCGGCTGCATGAGGGCCTGGGCCGGGCGTCGTTCTGGTGCTTCGCGCCCGGCTTCCTGCTCGCGTTCTTCCCGCTCTACTGGCTGGGCATGATGGGCGCGACCCGGCGGACCTATATGTGGTCGGACCCGGAATATCTGCCGTGGCTCGCGCTCGCCATGGCCGGAGCCGGGCTGATCCTTGCCGGCTTCGCCTTCATGGTGACGCAGATCGTGGTGTCGGTGCGCCAGCGGGACCGGCTGGCCTGTCCGCTGGGCGATCCCTGGGACGGGCGGGCGCTGGAATGGTCCATCCCCGCGCCCGCGCCGGAGTGGAATTTCGCGGTGCTGCCCGACGTCACCTCGCGCGATGCTTTCTACGAGGCAAAGCAGTCGGGGCAGGCCTATCGTTCGCCGGCGGCCTATGAGGATATCGAGGTGCCGCGCAACACCGCGACGGCGCCTCTGATCGGCCTCTTTGCCTGCGCCTGGGCCTTCGGTCTGGTCTGGCACATCTGGTGGCTCGTGGCGGTGTCCTTCGTGCTGATGTGGGCCGTGGTCATCGTGCGATCCTTCAACATGAACACGGTCGAGATCATCCCGGCGGCCCGGGTGAAGGCGCAGAACGAGGCGTTCCTGGCCGCCGCGCGGGCGGCACCGGGTGTGCCGCGCGAGCAGGAAATGACGTCGGACAACCGGGGCAAGGCGCTTCCCGAGGCGCTGACCGCGCGCGCCGGCGCCGTGCCTGCCGGCAGAGCCGTGGAGGTGCTGTCATGAGCGTGTCCGAACGCCTGCATCCGGGAGTCAATCTCGGCGCCACCGATCCCGAAAGCCATGAGGCGGCCGAGGAGGTCGTGTTCGGCTTCTGGATCTTCCTGATGAGCGATCTGGTGCTGTTCGCGGTGCTGTTCGCGACCTATGCCGCCATGAGCGTGCAGGGCATCGCCGGCGGCCCCGCTCCGGCGGAGGTGTTCGACCTGACCGCCGCCTTCGTGGAAACCCTGCTGCTGCTGCTGTCCAGCTTCGCCTTCGGCTTCGCGATGCTGGCGATGAAGTACCGCGAGAATGCGCGCAGCGTGCTGGCCTGGCTGCTGGCGACCGGCGTGCTCGGGGCGGCCTTCGTCGGCATGGAGTTGCACGACTATTATGTGATGATCACGGCCCATGGCGCGCCGCCGCAGGCGAGCGGGTTTCTTTCGGCCTATTACCTGCTGACCGGCACCCACGCGCTCCACGTCTCGTCCGGGCTGGTGTGGATGGTGATCATGGCCGTCCAGATCGCGGTTTTCGGCCTGAACACCGCGGTGAAGTTGCGGCTCATGCGGCTCGCCCTGTTCTGGCACATGCTGGATGTGGTCTGGATCGGCATCTTCACCTTCGTCTATCTGTTCGGGGTGGTGTCATGAACGACGAAACTCCCGCCGGCATGCCGGCCAGCGAATATGGAAGCGAATTCGGCGAGCGGCTCAGCTATCTCATCGGGCTGGTTCTTGCCCTGGTGCTGACGGGCGCGGCGTTTACGCTGGTCTGGATGAAGCTGCTGACGGGCGGCGCGGCGCTGGCGGTTCTCGGGCTGCTGGCCTTCATCCAGGTGCTCGTGCATCTGCGCTGCTTCCTGCACATCGATCTCGCCCGCTCGCATCGCGACGACCTGAAGCTGATCCTGTTCACCGCCCTCATCCTGTTGGTGATGGTGTCAGGCACGATCTGGATCCTCTACGACCAGCATCTGCGCATGATGCCGTAATAGATATAAGGGCGTGATGCGCTCATCACGCCCTGACGAAATAGAGGGGATTGTCGCAAGATCCCTTCCGCCGAAAATCACATTTGGGTTCGCTGATCTTACTGCCGTATCCTGTTTGGTATACGTGCTTATCCTCTAGGAAAGCTGCCGCGCGGTCTGGACGTTGCGTCGCCGCATCGCCTAAATTGCCGTCTGACGGAGAGATGGGACGGAAGGCAGGCCATTGGCGGGGACGACTGACAGGCCGGTGCCGGTGGCGTGGCCGGTCTTTCCACTCGAGGTGAGCTGGCGAAACCTTGCCGTCTCGGTGCGTCTTGCGCTCGCCGCGATCTGCGCGCTCGCCATCGCTTATTGGCTGGAGCTGCAGGAGCCGCAATGGGCGATCCTGACGGTCTATCTGCTCACACAATCCTCGGCCGGCGCCGCCTTCGCCAAGGGGGCGTTCCGCCTGCTCGGCACGGTCATCGCGGCGGCGTGCGGGCTGCTGATCGTCGAGCTGTTCTCGCAGAACCCGATCCTGCTGGTCGGCGCCGCCGTTCTCTGGATCTTCGCCTGCTATTACAGCGCGACGCGGATGAGCAATTTCGCCGCCTATGGCTTCATGCTGGCGGGGTATACCGGGCTGCTCGTCACCTTCCAGGGCGCGGCCGATCCCTCTGGCGCGTGGAGCGTGGCGGTGAACCGCGCGACGGAGATCGCCATCGGCATCGGCTGCGCCAGCCTGGCGAACGGCCTGGTCATGCCGGTCTATGCCGGCACGCAGTTGCGCGGCCTGCTGGCGAAGACCTATGGCGAGCTTGCCGCCCATGCCGCCCTCGCGCTGAAGGCGGGCACGCCCGTTGAGGCCTTCATGCGCCAGCGTCGCGACGTGCTGGCCAAGATCGTCAAGTTCGACGCGCTGCGCTCCTTCGCGGTGTTCGAGGCGCGGGAACTGCGACCGGACGCCGATGCCCTGCGCGAGGCGCTGCGGGAATCCCTGGCGACCGTGGCGGCCGCGCGCAGCCTCTACCTGCGGCTGGCTGATTTCCGTACCGGCGGGGCCGGGGGCGAGGCGGTGACCGCGCATCTGCTTCCCGCGATCGAGACGGCCATCGCGACGCTGGAGCGGGTATCCCGCGGCCCGGTGACACACGCCGGTCTTGCGTCCAGCCGCGCGGATCTTGCGCGGGCGCGGCGTCGGCTGGCGGCGAGCGGGAGGGACGTCGAGGCGCTCGCCGGCTCCGTGCCGCTGGCGCTTCTGGCCGATGTGACGCTCATCCTTCGGCGCAGCACCAAGATGCTGCGCGAACTCTCGCTGCTGGCGCTCGCCACCGGCGCGGTGGTCGATTCCGCGAGCGTCTCGCACCCGCGCGCCGGCCGCCGGGGCCATCCGGCGCATGGCGGGCGACGCGCCGGTCGGCGCGAGGCCCTGCTGCAGGGCACGCGCTCCGGGCTGGCCGTGCTCATCTTCTGCCTGTTCTGGTACGCGACCGAGTGGGATCAGGGCATTGCCGGCATCACGGGCCTGGCGCTGATGAGCTATCAGTGCGTGAACACCGACGATCCCGGCAAGATCGGCTGGCCGTATTTCCGCGCCGTCATCGCCGCATGTTTCTGCGCCTATTTCGTCATGGCCTATGTGTATCCATGGCTGGAAGGCTTCGGCATGCTAGCGACCTTCCTGCTGCTGGTGCTCGTGCCGCTGGGGCTGTTGATCGGCACGCCGCGCTTTGGCGCCTCGGCGGGCACGTTCACCATCTACTTCGTCGCCGCGGCGGCAACGGCCAATGTCTACGATCCCGATCCGCTGGATTTCGCCAATTTCTGCACCGGGCTGGTCTTCGGCATGTTCGTCTGCCTGATGGTGGCGCGGCTCATCCCGGTCACGGCCACCGCCACGCGCCGCCACGCCTATCAACGCGCCATCGGGGTTCTCCTGCCGGAAGCGGCTACCGGCCACCGGCCGGCGCGCCACATCGGCCGCGACATTGTCGATCTCCTGGCGTCCGTGCTGTCGCGGCTCAAGCTCACGGTGAACGGCGACGAGATTTTCCTGCGCGGCATGCTGGCGAGCGCGTCGAGCGCGCTGGAGCTTGGCCGGCTGCGACAGGCCGCCGCCGATCCCGCCATGCCGGAGGCTGCGCGCGCGGAACTCGATCAGGGCATTTCCCGCCTCGCGCGCGTGCTGGCGGGCCTGCCGGCCGTTCGGCAGGGCCGCGAGGCACAACTCCAGGAGGGCCGGGAAACGATCCGGCAGATGTGGCTCGGGCTGGAACGGCTGGCGCCCGCCCCAGGCTCGCCCGCCGCGCGGGCGGTGCTCGGCGCCGCGTCCAGCCTGCGCTTCCTCGCCGATCGCTTCGAACTCGACCAGGCCTTTCTCCAGCTCGCCCTAACGGATTGAGATCGCGCATGTATTCGCAACCTTTGTTCCGTACGGTCGATCTGTTCGGCTTCTACCTGCCGCCGGTGGCGCTGTGGGCGGCGGCGGCGCTCATTCCGTATCTGATCATCAGCCGCCTCGCGGATCGGGCCGGCTTCTATCGTCTGGTCTGGCATCGGCCGCTGTTCGATGCGGCCCTGTACGTCATTATCGTCGGCGCGCTGATCTTCGGATGGCCGATGCTGTCGGGAGAGATAAGTCAATGATCGGTAGCCTGCTGCGAGTGACGGTCACGCTGGTCACGGTCGCGATTGCCGCTGTCATCGGCTGGCAGCTCTGGACCTACTATACCTTGTCGCCCTGGACACGCGACGCGCGCGTTCTCGCTAATGTGGTTCAGGTGGCGCCCGATGTGTCCGGCCTCATCAGCGCGATCCATGTGAAGGACAACCAGCAGGTGGCGAAGGGCGACCTGCTGTTCGAGATCGACCCGGAGCGGTTTCAGGCCGCGCTTGAGCATGCGCAGGGCGATGTCGCGATGAAGACGGCCGCCCTTCAGCTCGCCCGCGACAACGCCACGCGCTTCAACACGTTGCGGCGGGAGAACAGCCCCGGATTCTCGGTGGAGGCGGGCCAGCAGATGAACACGCTCGCCGCCGAGGCGGAAGGCGCATTGCTGGTGGCGCAGGCCAATCTGAAGGTGGCGCAGATCAACATGCGGCGCAGCCAGGTCCACGCGCCGGTGAACGGCTATGTGACCAACCTCACCACGGTCGAGGGTGACTTCGCCAGCACCGGCGATGGCGTGCTCGCGCTGGTCGATTCCGATACCTTCTATGTCTACGGCTACTTCATGGAGACCAAGCTGCCGCTGATCCAGGAAGGGGCGCGCGCCCAGGTCGAGCTGATGGCGGGGAGCGTGGTGCTGGACGGGGTGGTGGAAGGGCTGTCGCGCGCGATCGCCAATCCCGACGATGCGCGCGGCCTGCTGGCGGACGTCAACCCGCAATTCTCGTGGATCCGGCTGGCCCAGCGCATTCCCGTGCGCGTGAAGCTGGACGCGTTGCCGCGCGGCGTGCGCCTGTCCTCCGGCATGTCCGCCACCATCATCGTGACGCCGCAGACGCCGGCACCCTGAGGGGGCGCCGGCCGTCGCGCTTCCGGCGCGGCCCGCGTGATGTCAGCCGGCGACGAGCTCGGCATCAAACGCGATCGGCACGCTCATGAGCCGGGAAACCGGGCAGCCGGCCTTGGCCCCTTGAGCGATCTTCAGGAAGGCCGCCTCGTCAATGCCGGGAACCTTGGCGGTGACCGAAAGGTGGACGCCGGTAATGGTGAATCCGGCACCGTCCTTCTCCACGGTGACGATCGACTTGGTGTCGAGGCTTTCCGCGGTGAAACCGGCGGCGGTGAGCGCGCCGCTCAGCGCCATGGCGAAGCAGCCCGCGTGAGCGCCGCCGATCAGTTCCTCGGGATTGGAGCCGGGCTCATCGCCGAAGCGGGTGAAGAACGAATAGGGGAGCTCGCTCACCTTGCCGCTCTCGGTCGTGATCGTGCCGCGGCCGTGCTTGATGTCGCCGGTCCAATGCGCGCTGCCAAAACGGTTCATTACGGTATCCTTTGTCCAGTTTGCGCCTGTGGCGAGAGAGTGAAGGGTCTTGAGGCGGCGGGCTTGCTCGATCACACGTTGATCGGGCCGCATGCCTCGCCTCGGGCCGAGGCGGCGCGCCCGCTCTCAGGGTGGATCATGGCCGAACAGATGAAGCACGCCTAGCCGGCAGCGATGCAGCATGCGAGCCGGCGTGCCGTTTCGGTGTCCGGCGTCCCAAGGTCGGCGACGATGCTCATATGGTCGGCGCCGGGCGCGACCTCCAGACTGGCGCTGAGGCCCGCGGCCGCAAGGCGGGATCTGAAGGCCCCGGCCTGGGCGTGAAAAGGGGCGGTCTCCTTTTCGCCCACCATCAGCCTCACGCGAAGGCGCGCCCTGTAATCCTTGCGCATCGGGCTGAAACCGGCGACCTCGTCGGCGCTGAGGTCGATCAGCTCTTTCAGGAACGAGTCCCGCAGAGGCGCCAGATCATAGATGCCGCTCAGCAGCAGCGCCCCGGCTATGCCCTCGGATGGCTGGCTTTCGTCGAACAGCAGCGCGCCGAGATGGGCGCCGGCGGAGTGGCCGCTGATGGTGAGACGCGCAGGGTCGCCGCCATGCGCGCCGATGTGCCGCCGCACCCAGTCGCGGGCACGGCGGACCTGGGCGACCACCGTCTCCATCCGCACGGCCGGCATGAGGTCGTAATCGACGATCACCGCGATAGCGCCGGCCCGCGTCACCGTTTCGGCGACGAAGGAGAAATCCTCCTTGGCAAACATGCGCCAATAACCGCCATGGATGAACATGTGCACCGCGCCGGTCGCGAGATGCGGCGGGGGAAAGAACAGGTCGAGCGTCTCGGCGGCTGAGGAGCCATAGGCGATGTCGGGCAGCATCGGCAGCCGCGCCCGTATCGCCGCGCTGCGCGCCGCATAGTCCGCCACATGCCGGTCGAAGTCCGGCACGTGGTCGCGGGTGCGAAATGGGTCGGTCATGGCGATGCGGCTCGCGGTGAGAGGGTGATGGACGGATGTCGCCGGGCGGAAATCCGGCGCGCCACCGGTGCCGGCCTCGCGGTCCTTTGCCCCCACGGCGAGCGGGGCGCGCGAAACCGCGGGAGACAGCGCGGTGACGTTCACGCACGGGCCTCCTGCGCTGGAAGGAGGTTCGCGGCGGCGGCATCGAGATCGCCACGATAGGCGGCATCGAGCAGGCAGGTCATCTCGGCCGGCCCGACCGGGCGCGGACTGTTCTTGAGGAGACGCTCGATGCCGAGCGCCTGTTCGCCGGTCCAGACGAGCTTGTCGGCCGGCAGGCCAAGTGCGGCCAGCGTCGGCGGGATGCCGATGGCGGCGAAGAGGCGAGCCACCTCCCCGATGGCGGCATCCGCCCGCGCCGCGCGCGATCGCCCCTCGTCGGCAAGGCCGAGTGCGCGTGCGATCTCGGCCATGTCCTCCAGCGCAGCCTCGCGATTGAACCGCATCACATAGGGCAGCATCGTCGCCACGCCGAGACCGTGTGCGGTGTGGGTCAGTGCTCCCACCGGATACTGGATGGCATGCGCGGCGGCCGTCCCTGCCGTGCCGAAGGCGCAGCCGGCGGCCAGTGCCGCCATCATCACCTCGGCACGCGCTTCCTCGTCGGTCCCCTCGCGCCAGGCGCGTTCCAGGCTGCGGCCGAGGAGGCGGATGGCGAGCAGGGCGAAATGGTCGGTCAGCGCGGTCTTGCCGATGAAGACATGCTTCTGCGCCAGCTCCGGCGACGGCGAACGCCGCCCCGCCGTGAACGCCTCGATGGCATGGGTAAGCGCATCGGCACCGGCGATGGCGGTAAGCGCCGGCGGACAGGAGATGGTGAGTTCCGGATCGCAGATCGCCGACCGGGCAATCAGGTGGGGGCTGGAAACGCCGACCTTGAGGGTTCGGTCGGGATCGGAGATCACCGCGACCGGCGTCGCCTCCGAACCGGTGCCGGCCGTGGTTGGCACGAGGATGAGCGGCAGCACCGGGCCGGGCACCTTGAACTCCCCGTAATAGTCCGGAAGGCGCCCGCCATGGCTGAGCAGCAGGGCGGCGCACTTGGCCATGTCGAGGCAGCTTCCACCGCCAATCCCGATCACGAGATCCGGCGCGAAGGGCCGCGCCGCCTCCACGCACACCGCGACGGTGTCGCGCGGCACGTCCGGCAGCACCTGGTCATAGACGCGCACGGCCAGGCCCGCCTCGCGCAGGCCGTCCAGCATGCGGGCGAAGTCGCGCGACGCGGCGAGGCGCTCGTCGGTGCACAACAGTGCGCGCGTGCCGAGGCGCGCGGCCACGGAGGGAAGGGCGTGGCGCTGGCCCTTGCCGAACAGGATTTCGGCCGGCAGCCGAATTGCTGAGAACAGTGTCACGACCTTGCCCGCCTGTAATAATGAATACCAGTTCCCTAAAGGCATCCTACAATAAATCGTATAGGATATCGTATTGAGAACATCTGAGGATCGTGCTAGCTGTCGAATACTGTCAAGGGACAAAACACGTGCGCAGCCCCAAGCCCCTCATCGCATCGTTCCATTTATCCGAGCCCGGCGCGCCCGAGCCTCCAATTCATCGCGCGGCCAGCCTTGCTGAAGAGGTCTATGAGGCGATCTTCGCCCGCCTCATGGCGCTGAAGATCGCGCCGGGGTCGCGCATTACGGTCGACAATCTGGTGCGCGAGCTGGCCGTGTCGCAGACACCGATCCGCGAGGCGCTGGGGCGGCTGGAAGGCGAGGGGCTGGTCGTCAAGACCCACCTCGTCGGCTACAGCGCGGCGCCCCAGATCACCCGTCGCCGGTTCGAGGAGCTTTACGAACTGCGCCTGCTGCTGGAACCGGAAGCGGCCCACCGGGCGGCCCAGGTGATGACGGAGGCCGCCCTTGCCGAGCTGACCGAAGCCGCCGGCGTGATGCATCGCAGCGGCGGCGCGGACGAGCGCGGGCGCTATTCGCGCTTTGCCCGGCAGGATGCGGTGTTCCACGACAAGATCGTCGCGGTCGCCGGCAATGAGCTGATCCGCGAGACGCTGGCTCACCAGCATACCCATTTCCACATCTTCCGGCTGATGTTCCACGCGCGGGTCACCGAAGAGGCGCTGGACGAGCACGAGGCGATCCTCGCCGCCTTCGCGGCCCGCGACGCCGATGCGGCCCGTAGGGTGATGCGCACGCATATCGAGCGTTCCTACGCCCGCCTTCTTCCGGCGTTCGATTCATGACCGCCCTCGGCGCCTCCCCCTCCCGGGCCGGCGGCGCGGCGCCAGCGCCGGTGCTTCGCTCAGAGCGCCTCGCCAAGGAATTCGGCGGAGTCACCGTGCTCTCCGACGCGTCGCTCGACATCCGCGCGGGAGAGATTCACGCCGTCATCGGTGAGAACGGCGCGGGAAAATCGACCTTGATGCGCCTGCTCTCCGGCTATCTGAAGCCGAGCGACGGCGGATTGCTCATGGACGGCGAGCCCGTCATCTTCGACAGGCCATCCGATGCACAGGCGGCGGGCATCGCGCTGGTGCATCAGGAGATCCTGCTCGCCGAGGCGCTGACGGTCACCGAGAACATCTTCATCGGCCGGGAGGTCACCCGCTTCGGCCGGCTCGATGAGCGCGCCATGCGCGAGGCCGCGGCGGCGCAGCTTGCCGAGATCGGCTGCAACGTCTCGCCGCGCGCCCGGGTCTGCGACCTCTCGCTCGCGAACCGGCAACTGGTGCAGATCGCCAAGGCGCTGCTCGGCACACACCGCGTGGTGATCTTCGACGAGCCGACCGCGGTGCTGACCCATGAAGAGGTCGACCCGCTGCTCGACATCATCCTGGAGCTCAAGCGGCGCGGCGTCGCCATCCTCTATATCAGCCACCGCCTCGACGAGGTGGAGCGGCTGGCGGACCGGGTCACCGTGCTGCGCGACGGGCGGATGGTTGGAACCTACGACGCCGAGGGCCTCACGCCGCACCGCATGGCGAGCCTGATGGTCGGCCGCGAATTCGCCAGCCTGTATCCCGCGCGGCTGGAACGGGAACTGGCCGAGCCCGCGCTTGAGATCGAGCACGCCGAGGTGCCCGGTTTCGTGCGCGACGTGTCGCTCACCCTGCGCAAGGGCGAAATTCTCGGCCTCGCCGGCATGATCGGCGCCGGGCGCACCGAATTGTTCGAGGGCCTGATCGGCCTGCGCGCGGCGAGCTTCGGCGCCGTGCGCCTGCACGGGCGGCCGGTTCATTTCGGCTCGCCGGCGCAGGCTGCCGCCGCAGGTCTCGGCTACCTCACCGAGGACCGCAAGGGCAAGGGATTGCTGCTCGGCGAGCGCCTCGCGCCCAACCTCACTCTGGCCGCGCTGGACCGGGTGCATCCCCTCGCCGGGCTGGACCTTGCCGGCGAGGCGCGGCAACTCGATCAGGCGGTGCGCAGCTATGACATCCGCCTGCGCAACCTCGATGCCAAGGCGGGCCAGCTGTCGGGGGGCAACCAGCAGAAGCTGCTGCTCGCCAAGGTGATGCTGAACGACCCCTCGGTGATCATCATCGATGAGCCGACCCGGGGCATCGACATCGCCAACAAGAGCCAGATTTACGCCTTCATCCAGTCACTGGTCCGGGAAGGCCGCTCCTGCGTCGTCATCTCTTCGGAAATGCAGGAACTGATCGGGTTGTGCGACCGCATCCTGGTGATGCGCTCGGGCCGGATCAATGGAGAGCTTACCGGCGGTGCCATGTCGGAAAGCAATGTCGCGCTTTACGCCACCAGCAGCGTGGCGGGTGAAAAAATACCGGAGGAACACGCACATGGCTGACGTCGCCGCCGCGCCGCCGCGCGCCTCGCAGGGCTGGTCCATCGGCTGGGGCGATGCCGGCCCCTTCCTGGCGCTGATCGCGCTGGTGGCGATCGGGTTCCTCATCAACCCCGACTTCCTGTCGGCCAACAACATCGCCAATGTCGTCACCCGCAGCGCCTTCATCGCCATCATCGCGATCGGCGCGACCTTCGTCATCTCCTCCGGCGGGCTCGACCTGTCGGTGGGATCGATGGCCGCCTTCATCACCGGGGTGATGATCCTGTTCATGAACTGGGTGGCGCCGAATGTCGGCACGGCGGCGATCCCGCTCGGCATGGCGGTGGCGCTGGTCACCGGCATCGCGTGCGGCTTGCTGAACGGCACCATCGTCACGCTCGGGCGCATCGAGCCCTTCATCGCGACGCTTGGCACCATGGGCATCTTCCGCGCGCTCATCACCTACATGACCGATGGCGGCACGGTGGCGATCGACCGCAGCCTGCGCGACGCCTATCGCCCGGTCTATTTCGGCGACGTGCTGGGCGTGCCGATCCCGATCCTCGTCTCGCTCGCCGTGGCGCTGGTCGCCGCCTATGTCCTGTACCGCACGCGCTTCGGGCGGCGCTGCGTGGCCGTGGGCGCGAACGAAGACGTCGCGCGCTATTCCGGCATCTCCGTCACCCGCGTGCGCACCATGGCCTATGTCATCCAGGGCGCCTGTGTGGCCATCGCCGCCATCTGCTACGTGCCCCGGCTCGGCGCGGCGACGCCGACCACCGGGCTGCTGTGGGAACTGCAGGTCATCACCGCCGTCGTCATCGGCGGCACCGCCCTGCGCGGCGGGCGCGGGCGCGTCTGGGGCACGGTGGCGGGCGCGGTGATCCTCGAATTCATCGCCAATCTGATGGTGCTTTCCGACTTCGTCTCCGAATACCTCGTCGCTGCGGTGCAGGGCGTCATCATCATCATCGCCATGCTGATCCAGAGGATGTCGAAGAGGTAGCGCGGAACGGAACCGGCGCGCGCGAGGCAGCCGCGACACGCCGGACACCAATCAAGACTGCCGCACCTAGTGGAGGAAACACATGCTCAGGAACGCTCTGATTGCCGCTGGGGTGACGGCATCGCTTCTCGCCGCCGGCACCGCCTCGGCCGCCGAGAAGAAGATCATCGCCGTCTCCATTCCCGCCGCCGACCATGGCTGGACCGCCGGCGTGGTCTATCACGCCAACGCCGCCGCCAAGGAGATCGCCAAGGCCTTTCCCGGCCTTGAGGTCATCGTGAAGACCTCGCCGTCCGCGAGCGCGCAGGTCAGCGCCATCGAGGATCTGTCGGCAACACGCAAGATGGACGCGCTGGTCATCCTGCCGCACTCGTCCGAGGAACTGACGACCCCGGTGAAGACGATCAAGGAGAAGGGCGCCTTCATCACCGTGGTGGATCGCGGCCTCAACGATCCCACCATCCAGGACCTCTATGTCGCCGGCGACAACATTGCTGTCGGCTTCAACACCGCCAAGTTCCTCGTCGAGCAACTCGGCGGCAAGGGCAACCTCGTGGTGCTGCGCGGTATTCCGACCGTGATCGACGACGAGCGCATCAAGGGCTTCCAGGACGGAATCAAGGGCTCGGACCTGAAGGTGCTCGATATCCAGTACGCCAACTGGAACAGCGACGAAGCCTTCAAGCTGATGCAGGACTACCTTGCCAAATACCCGCAGATCGACGCGGTATGGGCCAATGACGACGACATGCTGCTCGGCGTGCTGGAGGCGATCAAGCAGTCCGGCCGCAAGGAGATCAAGTTCGCGCTCGGCGGCAACGGCATGAAGGAAATCATCGAGAAGGTGAAGGCCGGCGACGCCATGACCCCGGTGGAGACGCCCTATCCGCCGTCCATGATCAAGACCGCGATCTATCTCACGGCCGCCCATTTTGCCGGCCACGCGCCGGTGCGCGGCTCGCTAAAGCTCGATGCGCCGCTGATCACCAAGGAAAATGCCGAGGAATACTATTTCCCCGACTCGCCGTTCTGATCCTGACAAAATGGGCCGGGCACGAGAACACGCCCGGCCTCTCACCACGAGCGGAGGTACTCCCCATGCCGGGCAAGAAAATCCTTATGCTGACGGGCGAATTCACCGAGGAATACGAGATCTTCGTGTTCCAGCAGGGAATGGAAGCCGTCGGTCACACCGTCCACGTCGTCTGCCCCGACAAGAAGGCGGGCGACAAGATCCAGACCTCGCTGCACGATTTCGAGGGTCACCAGACCTATATCGAGCGCTTCGGCCACCTCGCCGACATCAACAAGACCTTCTCCGAAGTGAGGCTGGAGGAGTATGACGCGGTCTACTGCGCCGGCGGGCGCGGGCCGGAATATATCCGCACCGACAAGCGCATCCAGGCGATGGTCCGCCACTTCCACGAGACCGGAAAGCCGATCTTCACCATCTGCCATGGAGCGCAGATTCTCATGGCAGTGGATGGGGTGCTGACCGGCAAGCGGGTGGGCGCGCTGGGAGCCTGCGAGCCGGAAGTGCGCCTGGCCGGCGGCACCTATGTCGATCTTTCGCCCACCGAGGCGCTGGTCGACGGCAACATGGTCTCCGCCAAGGGCTGGACGGCGCTGGCCGCCTTCATGCGCGAGTGCCTGAAGGTGCTGGGCACCGAGATCCGCCATTCGGGTGATGCCCCGGCCGCCGCGACCCGGGCGGCATGACGATGGTCATCCCGGACGCTCCGTCGAGCGTCCGGGATGGAGCACTGGCGATCACGCGGCCTCTTGCCGTCGCCGCGGCGGCGGGACACGCGAAATGGCCCGTCCCCGGCTCTCGGCGTGTTGTCCGTGGAATCGGCCCCCCGCCCATGACCGGCCGGCGCGCAATGTCGACAGGCGCGCCGCGCTGACGGCGAAGACCGGCGCCATCGCCCGCGTGCGCGCGCTCAACCCGTCGCGGTCGCGAGCAAGTCGGAGATTCGACTGATGGGAAACAAGTCAGACCTACTGCGCACGCCAGCAGCCGCTTCCATTGCAGGAGCGGCGGCGAACGGCGTTGACGGTTTTGTATGGAAGTGGCGCGCCCGAAAGGATTCGAACCTCTGACCCCCAGATTCGTAGTCTGGTGCTCTATCCAGCTGAGCTACGGGCGCCCGGCTTTCTCCGTGGAGGAGGAAGCTTGAGATCGCGACAGGCAGTACCTGCCGCGAGAGGCCCGTGAGCTACCTCGTTTCGCCGCGCATTGCAACAGGCTCGGCAAACATAGCGCGTCGTCCACAGCTGTTCACAAGGGCGGCGGCATTTGCGCCCGCGCACAGACTAGCGAATCTCGAAGGGAAGGTTCGCGCTTGCCGCCGCGCCGCGCCCGTCGCGCAGGTCGACGAAAATCCGATAGCGGCCGGGCGCCAGGCCCGCGATCCGCGCCCCGCGCGAATCGCTCTCGACCACGGCGCCCTCGTGAATCGCCGGCCGGCGCTCGGCATCGCCCGCCACGCCGCGATCGGTGCTCTCCGACATCACGTACCAGCGCGCGTCGATCGGGTCGCCGTCCGGGTCGTTCGCCTCCAGCACCACGGCACCGCCGGTGGCTGGCCAGGAGGCGAAAGGCGCGCTTTCCGTGTCGCGGAAGCGCAGCGCGGCGATGCGCGGGGCGTGGTTGCCGTCCGGCGTGCGTCCGCCCCACGCCTCGGCCATCGATTCGGAGGCCTCGGTCCATTCGCCGGTGGGCAGGCGCAGGCTATGCCAGCTCGGCGTGACTTCCTGCTTGTCGCCCCACAGGAACAGGATGACGCCGGGGCCGGAAGGCTCCAGCGCCGCGAGGTAGCGGCGGAGCTGGATCGCGCGCTGCGTCGAGGTCAGCTCGAACGGCGCGCCCCACGGCGTGGTGGCGGCCTGCCACTGGCCGAGCGCACCAAGCTCGGTGATCACGATCGGCCCGGTCCAGCCCTGTCCCCGGGCGCGGGCTTCGGCGGAATAGACCGCATCGCCATAGGTGTTGATGCCGAGCACGTCGATATGCGGGGCGGCGGCCTTGAGCCGGGACACCTTGTCGGTGCCGGTCTCGGCCAGTACGGCAATCGTCGGGTGAGCGGGATCGAGGCCTTTCACCATCGCCGCCACCTCCTCGATGGCCGGCCACACCGCGGACATGTCGGCAAGCTCGGACTCGACCTCATTGCCGATGCCCCACATCAGCAGGGCGGGATGGGCGCGGTAGCGCTCGACAATGGCGCGGAAGGTAGAGAGCTGGCGCTCCACGAAGGCCCGGTCGGCATAGTCCACGCCGCGCCGGGGATGCTCCACCCACAGACCGACGATCACCTTCAGGCCGGCGGCCTGCGCGGCGTCCAGCAGCGCGCCGGGGTCCCCGCCATAGGAGCGCACCGTGGTGGCGCCGAGCGCGGCGAGTTCGGGCAGCGGGCCGTCCCCGGCAGCGCCGCGCACCCGGAACGGCGCGCCGTCCAGGCGGAGTTCCGTGCCGGAGACCGTCACCTCGGCGGCCTCCAGGCCCTCCGGCGGCAGCGCGAGCAGCAGGCCGGCCAGCAGCGCGGCACGGCGCAGCACGGAAAAGTCGAAACCCGTCATGAGACGCGGCATGGCGGTCCTTTCAGCGGAGGCCGGCGGGGCCGGGCTCGGGTGAGCTCACCCCTGCGCGCGCCGGGCGCGGTGGGCGTCGAGATCGACCGGGCGGTCGGGCACGCGGATCTGGAAGGTGGCGCCCATGGTGCCGGGAACCAGCTCGATATCGCCGCCATGGGCCTTCATCAGTTCCGAGGCGATGACGAGGCCGAGCCCGGTGCCCCCGCGCCGCACCGAGCCCTGGAACGGCTCGAACAGATGGGCGCGCGCCTTTTCCGGCACGCCGGGGCCGGTATCGGCGACCTCGATCACCACGGTGGCGCCCTCGCGCCGGCCGGTGATGCGAATCTGGTCGCGGTCGGGATCGTTGGGCGCGCGGCCGGAGAGCACTTCCACCGCATTGCGGCTCAGATTGAGCAGAACGCGGAACAGCTGGTCCGGGTCGGCATCGACGCTCAAGCCCCGCTCGATCGATTCGACCCAGCCGATCGCGGCACTTTCCTCGGGGCCGAGGCCGAGCGTGTCGCGCACCTCGGCCACCAGCGGGGCGAGGGGGATCATCCTCCGCTCCGGCTCCGGCTCCTGCGCGCGGCCATAGGCCAGCGTCTGTTGGCAATAGGAGATCGCGCGGTCGAGCGCGGCTTCCAGCTTGGGCGCGAAGCGCTGCACGGCCGGGTCGCGAATATCGGCGAGCCGGTCGGAGATGAGCTGCACCGAGGCCAGCAGGTTGCGCAGGTCGTGATTGATCTTGGAGACGGCGAGGCCGAGCGCGGCGAGATGGTTCTTCTGCTGCAGCGTATCGGCGATCTGGCGCTGCATCAGGGTCAGCTCGCGCTCGGCCTGGCCGATCTCGTCGAGCCGGTCGGCAGCGCCGGGGCGGGGCGGGGCGGCGGACGGATTGTCGCGGAACGCGATCATGCGCTGGGTGAGGCGTCGCATCGGGCGCACGAACATCCAGGCGAGGCCGAGATAGACCAGCGCGCCGGTCAGCGCGGCGATGACCAGCGACACCAGCGCGATGTTGCGCGCAAAGCGCAGCATCGCCTTGCGCAGCGGGGTCTCGCTCAGCACGATTTCGATGAAGCCGTCGCCGCGCGGCGGGGTTCCGACGGCGCGGATCACCCGCCCGTCGCGCGACAGCAGCGTGTCGAACGCTTCCGTCGCGGCCTGCCAGGGCGAGACGTCGCGCACGTCGGCATGGTGGTCGACTTCCGGCGGCATGTCGGTGGAGGCGAGCAGGCGGCGGGTATTGTCGCGCTTCATCGCCACGGTGATCGCGCCGACGCTGTCCAGCAATTCGCGGGTCAGTTGCGGCGAGATCATGCCTTCGGGCGCGGCATCGAGCACGAGCGCGGCGGTGCGCGCCGCCGCCAGCCGGTCCGAGAGCCAGTTCAGCCGGAACGCGGCGATGGACGGCACGATGATCAGGATTTCCGCCAGCAGCACGAAGGCGAGGGTGAAGACCAGCAGCTTGCCGGAGAGGCCGAGATGGCGTGGAATGCGGGCCGCGGCGCCGAACGCGCATGATTCCACGGCCGGACCGTCGGGCTCGGCCGGCACGGAAGACTCCGTCGGTGGCGTTGTCGCGCGGGCGCTCACTCGGTCTCCATGGGCAGCGCGCCCTGCCGTGTCGTCGGCTGGAAGGCGCGTCCTTTGCGGCGATTCCAACGCATGATTGCGGCGCGGACGAGACGGATACGTAGTATCCGCTAGGCACGATGCAAGGGCACGATGCAAGGGCACGATGCAAGGGCACGATGCAAGGGCACGATGCAAGGGTTCGTGCCGCCGGCGGCACCGTGCGCGGCGTCGCCCGTCCCGTGTCGTCACCGGTGCCGCCGGATACGGAACGGGCGGTCGGTGAGGCGGGGAACGCTTCATGACAGACTCCGTGATTGACTTGGCCGGACGCCCCCCCTATAAGCCGCACCGAACCACGGCTGCCTTGGCGGCCGGGCTGTTTCCCGCATTTGCGCATTTGTGCCGCGACTGGCTTCGCGGCCGGCCGGATAGGGGGCGACATTCCGGTCCGGGCGGCATTTTTAATCAGATGCGGAGAATTCCCGTGAAGCGCACTTATCAACCGAGCAAGCTCGTGCGCGCCCGCCGGCACGGCTTCCGTGCGCGCATGGCGACCCGTAACGGCCGTAAGATCATCGCCGCCCGCCGGTCGCACGGTCGCAAGCGTCTCTCGGCCTGACATGGCTGGAGTTGGCCGCACCCTCGTCTGAGAGGATCGGCGCTCCGATGCAACGGCTCGTCAAGCGCAAGGATTTTCTGGCCGCAGCCAAAGGGTTGCGCGCCAATGCAGGTCCCTTGCTGCTTCAGGCCCGTGATCGCGCGGACGAGGATTGTCCGCGCATCGGTCTCACGGTCACCAAGAAACACGGCAATGCCGTCGAGCGGAACCGCATCAGGCGGCGCCTGCGCGAGGCGGTCCGCGACGCCCTGCCGCGCGCAGGCCGGCCCGGTTTCGATTATGTGATCGTCGCCCGGCGCGCCGCGCTCGGCACTCGTTTTAGCGAACTCGTAATTGACGTGGAGCGCGGGATCGGCCGCCTCCATTCTGGAAGCCGGCGCGGGCCTCGCCCCGCTGCGGGGGGACGTGCGACGCGGGACGCCGTGCGCGCCGACGGAGATGCCGCCAATGACGTCTGAAAACCGCAACATGATCGTCGCCATCGTGCTGTCGATGGCGATTCTGATCGCCTGGCAGTACTTTTCCGGCGTCCCGCACATGGAAGCGCAGCGTCAGGCCGAGCAGCAGACCGCGCAGCAGTCGGCCACCACCGTCAATTCCGACGGCACCACCGCACCGGTCGCGCCCGGCGCCACCGCCCCGGCACCGAACGCCGTTCCGGCTAGGGCGATGACCCGCGACGAAGCCCTGGCGCGCACCCCGCGCGTGGCCATCGAGACGCCGAGCGTCATCGGCTCGATCTCGCTCCGCGGCGGGCGTATCGACGATCTTTCGCTGAAGAATTATCGCGAGACCGTAAACCCCGACAGCCCGATCATCGTGCTGCTGTCGCCGTCGGGCGGTCCCAACCCGTTCTATTCGGAATTCGGCTGGGTGCCGGCCGCGGGCGCCAATGTGAAGGTGCCCGGCGCCGATACCATCTGGACCGCCCCCGAGGGTGCCAAGCTCACCCCGCAGGCGCCGCTGGTGCTGACCTTTGACAATGGCGAGGGGCTTACCTTCCGCCGCACCATCTCGATCGACGACAACTACATGTTCCATGTGGTCGACGACGTGGAGAACGCGACCGCAGCGTCCGTGGCCCTGCATCCGTTCGCCCTGGTCTCGCGCCACGGCACGCCGCACACGCTCGGCTACTACATCCTGCATGAAGGCCTCATCGGCGTGACCAGCGAGGCCGGCCTGCACGAGATCAAGTACAACGCCATCGCCGAGAGCAAGAGCGAGACCTTCCCCTCCGTTGGCGGCTGGCTCGGCATCACCGACAAGTACTGGGCCGCGACCGTGATTCCGGGCGCAGAGGAAAAGGTGCAGGCACGCTTTTCCGCGACCAGCCACGGCGCCGACCTGACCTACCAGACCGATTTCCTCGGCGATGCCGTCACCGTCGCGCCGGGCGCCAAGGGCACCACCGACGGGCGCCTGTTCGCCGGCGCCAAGGTGGTGCAACTCGTCGACGGCTATCAGACCCAGTACAATATCGACCGCTTCGACCTGCTGATCGACTGGGGCTGGTTCTACTTCATCACCAAGCCGCTGTTCCTGGTCATCGACTGGATCTACCGCTTCGTCGGCAATTTCGGTGTCGCGATCCTGGTCGTCACCGTGATGCTCAAGGGCGTGTTCTTCCCGCTCGCCAATAAGAGCTACGCCTCGATGGCGAAGATGAAGGCGGTGCAGCCCGAGATCGCCGCGCTCAAGGAGCGCTACGGCGACGACCGGGTGAAGCTGCAGCAGGAGATGATGGAGATCTACAAGAAGGAGAAGATCAACCCGATCGCGGGCTGCCTTCCGATCCTGATCCAGATCCCAGTCTTCTTCGCGCTGTACAAGGTGCTGTTCGTCACCATCGAAATGCGGCACGCGCCGTTCTTCGGCTGGATCAAGGACCTCTCCGCGCCCGATCCCACCACCATCTTCAACCTGTTCGGCCTGATTCCCTGGGATCCGGGTACGGTGCCGGTCATCGGTCATTTCCTGCTGCTCGGCGTTTGGCCGATCATCATGGGCATCACCATGTGGGTGCAGATGAAGCTGAACCCGGCCCCGCCGGACCCGACCCAGAAGATGATCTTCGACTGGATGCCGCTGGTCTTCACCTTCATGCTGTCGTCCTTCGCGGCCGGCCTCGTGATCTACTGGGCCTGGAACAACACGCTCTCGGTGATCCAGCAGTCGATCATCATGCGTCGCCATGGCGTGAAGGTGGAATTGTGGGGGAACGTCAAGGGGTTGTTCGTCCGCAAGAAGACCAAGCCAAGCTGAGGCACTGATCACATCATGACGCTGGCGCCCGACGCCTCGGGCTTCTCGCCCGAGGAAATCGAAACCGGCCGCCGGCTGTTCGCCGGCGAATGGCGGTTCCTGTCGGCGGCCCCCACCATCGAGACGATGCCGCCGATGCGCGGCATCGAGATCGCGCTGGCCGGCCGCTCCAATGTCGGCAAGTCGAGCCTCGTCAACGCGCTCACCGGCCGCAAGGCGCTGGCGCGCACCTCGGTGACGCCGGGGCGTACGCAGGAACTCATCTTCTTCGGCCTTGGCCCGGACCTGACGCTGGTCGACATGCCGGGTTATGGCTTCGCCAAGGCGCCGAAGGACAAGGTCGATGCCTGGACCGCGACCATCCACGCCTATCTGCGCGGCCGGGCCAATCTCGCCCGCGTCTTCGTGCTCATCGATTCCCGCCACGGGCTGAAGCCGATCGACCTTGGCGTGCTGGACGGGCTCGACAAGGCGGCGGTGTCCTATGCGATCGTGCTGACCAAGTCCGACCAGCTCGGTCAGGCGGAGCTCGCCACGCGCATCGCCGAGACCGAAGCCGCGCTGAAGCGCCGGCCGGCGGCGTTCCCGACCGTGTTCGCCACCTCCAGCCGCGAGGGCGCCGGCATGGGTGAATTGCGTGCCGCCATCGTGCGGCTGATGGACGAGCGCGGCATCACCGCCTGAGCGCATCAGGCCGGCCGGCGGGAACTGAGCCGGCGATTGATGGATGTCATGGAAGCCGCGCGGCTTCCGGTTATGGTCAGGCTCCAGTCAAAAAGGAGCCCGCCATGGCCAGGATGAAAGCCGCGATCTTCGTCGAGCCCGGACGCATCGTCCTCGACGAGAAGCCGATTCCCGACGTCGGTCCGCTCGATGCGCTGGTGCGCATCACCACGACCACCATCTGCGGCACGGACGTTCACATCCTCAAGGGCGAGTATCCGGTCGCCAAGGGCCTGACCATCGGCCATGAGCCGGTCGGCATCATCGAGAAGCTCGGCTCCGCCGTCACCGGCTTCACCGAAGGCCAGCGCGTCATCGCCGGCGCCATCACCCCCTCCGGCCATTCCTTCGCCTGCCTGTGCGGCTGCGGCTCGCAGGACGGGGCGGGCACCAAGCATGGCTTCAAGGCCATGGGCGGCTGGAAGTTCGGCAACACCATCGACGGCACGCAGGCCGAATATGTGCTGGTGCCGGACGCGCTCGCCAACCTCGCCCCGGTGCCGGAAGGGCTGTCGGACGAGGAAGTGCTGATGTGCCCCGACATCATGTCCACCGGCTTCTCCGGCGCGGAGAGCGGGGCGGTGCAGATCGGCGACACAGTGGCGGTGTTCGCGCTCGGCCCGATCGGCCTGTGCGCGGTGGCCGGCGCCAGGCTGAAAGGCGCGACCCGCATCATCGGCGTGGATACCGTGCCCGAGCGCCTCGCCATCGCCGCCGCGCTGGGCTGCAACCATGTGGTCGACTTCAAGAAGGGCGATGTGGTCGATCAGATCATGGCGATCACGGACGGGCGCGGCGTCGACGTCTCGATCGAGGCGCTGGGCACGCAGGGCACGTTCGAGGCGGCGCTGCGTGTTCTGCGGCCCGGCGGCACGCTGTCCTCACTCGGCGTCTATTCCAGCGACCTGACCATTCCGCTCGGCGCCTTCTCGGCCGGCCTCGGCGACAACAAGATCGTCACCACGCTGTGCCCGGGCGGTAAGGAGCGGATGCGCCGGCTGATGGAGGTCATCGCCACCGGCCGGGTCGACCTCAAGCCGCTGGTCACCCATCGCTTCAAGCTTGACGACATCGAAGCCGCCTACGATCTGTTCTCGCACCAGCGTGACGGCGTGCTCAAGGTGGCGATCACGCCCTGAGCGTTCGCCGGCGCTTCACGGTATCAGCCGCCCCGCGCGGCTTCAGCCGTCATTGGCGGAGTTGAGCTGCTCGGCGGGGATATAGTCGGCCTGCGCGCGCACCCGCAGGCCGGGCCCGCCGCCGGCGCTGGCGAGGCCGCTGTCGAGAAACTCCACCCCCGCCGCCTCCAGCGTGCGGCGCAGCCGCGCCGTCTCCCCCGGGTCATTGTCGCCGCCGGGCTCGGCGCCCTGCTCGAAGGCCTCCAGCCAGGCGCTCGGCACGCGCGCACGGGTGGCGAGCTCGTCGGCCGGCCAGTCGAGCAGGGCGCGCGCCGCCCGGCACTGCGCCGCCGAGAGCGGTTGGGTGGTGTTCATGGATGCCATCGCCTGTTCTCCCGTCACGCCGTGAACCGGGGATTTTCCCGGCTCACGGCGGTATCCGTATCGGGGAACAACGCATGAAGCCGGATTCGGCTCCGCGCTCCATGCGATTTTCGCTACACGCGTAGGACGGAGATCAGCCGCCGGGACTCAGGCCGCGTCCGAGGCGGCGCTGCCGGTGAGGATGGCGTGGATGGTTGCGGCGTCGCGGCTGTTGCGCAGCTTGCGGGCCACCTCGGGGTCGCGCAGCAGCCGGGCGACACGCGCCAGCGCCTTGAGATGATCGGCCCCGGCGGATTCCGGCGCCAGCAGCAGGAAGATGAGGTCGACCGGCTCGCCGTCCAGCGCCTCGAAGTCGATCGGCTTCTCCAGCCGCGCGAACATGCCGAACAGCGTGTCCATCTTGGCAAGCTTGCCGTGAGGGATCGCGATGCCGTGGCCGACTCCGGTGGAGCCCAGCCGCTCGCGCTGGTTCAGTGTCTCGAAGATTTCGCGCTCGTCCCGCTTCAGCAGCTCCGCCGCCCGCGCCGACAATTCCTGCAATGCCTGCTTCTTGCTCGTGACCTTGAGGGTCGGGAAGACGGCGGGCAGCGCCAGTATATCGTTCAACGCCATGGGAAGATCCGGGTGCAGCCAGTGTGCGGGGCGCGGAGGAAAACCCCCACGCGCCCCAAGAGGTTGGAGGCGATCAATGAACGTCTTCCGCCGCGCGGCTCGGCGGGTCCACCCAGCCGACGTGACCGTCGGCACGGCGATACACCACATTGATGCCGCCATGGCCGGCATGGCGGAACACCAGCACGGCGGCGCCGGTGAAGTCGAGTTCCAGCACCGCATCGCTCACCGCGAGGCGCGGCAGGTTGGCGGTCTGCTCGGCGACCACGGTGGGGCTCCAGCCGTCGAGGGCCTCGGCCTCGTCATGATCGGGCGCGGAGAACACGGTCAGCGGCACGCGCTCGGGCAGGAAGCTGTCGGCGGCGCTGTCGCCATTGACCACGTGACGCTTCACGCGGCTCTTGTAGCGGCGCAGGCGGGTCTCGATGCGCTCCACGGCGGCATCGGCGCTGGCATAAGGATCCTGCGCGTCGCCATGGGCCTGAAGAATGGTGCCGCTGTCGAGATGCAGCGCGCAATCCGAGCGATAGCCGGACCCCTCGCGCGTTACCGTCACGTGACCTGACCAGCCACCGTCGAAATATTTGCCCATCGCTTCGGCCAGTCGCTCGGAAACGCGTTGGCGCAGCGCTTCCCCTACGTCGAGATTTTTTCCAGAAACCCGCAGCGGCATGGTGCCTAGTCCCTTTGCTGGGGCAAACCGCGAGACAGCGCGTCGACACGCTGTCTGCATTCTGCCCGAACCCCCTACTTGCCCGGCCGGTGCCCTAAACAGGTAGGAGCCGCGAGGGAAAGTGTCAACGCGAACCGTAGGAGAGCCGTGGAAAGCCCCATCTTCCGTCACGCCGAGACCGCGGCCTGCTTCTCGCGGCGCCGCTGCACCGAGGACGGAATGCGCATCGCCTCGCGATATTTCGCCACGGTGCGGCGGGCGATGTCGATGCCGGCCTCGCGCAGCTTCTGCACCAGCGTGTCGTCGGAAAGCACGTCGTCGGGCGTCTCGGCGTCGATCATCTGCTTGATGCGGAAGCGCACCGATTCCGCCGAATGGGCCTCGCCGCCATTGGAGGCGGAAATGGACGACGAGAAGAAATATTTCATCTCGAAGATTCCGCGCGGCGTCGCCATGTATTTGTTGGACGTCACGCGGGAAACCGTCGATTCGTGCATGCCGATGGCGTCGGCCACCATGCGCAGGTTCAGCGGGCGCAGATACTGCACGCCGAGCGTCAGGAACGCGTCCTGCTGCTTCACGATCTCGATCGCGACCTTGAGGATGGTGCGGGCGCGCTGGTCGAGCGAGCGCGTGAGCCAGGTCGCGGTCTGCATGCAGTCGGTGAGGAAGGCCTTCTCGCGCTCATTGCGCGTGGTCTTCTGCACCCGCGAATAATAGGCCTGGTTCACCAGCACGCGCGGCAGCGTGTCGGAGTTCAGCTCCACCAGCCAGTTGTCGGCGGTGCCGCGCACGAACACGTCCGGCACGATCGGCTGGATGATGCCGGAGCCGAAGGCGAGGCCCGGCTTGGGGTTGAGGCGGCGAATCTCGCCGACCATTTCGGCGAGGTCGTCATCGTCGACGCCGCAGACCCGCTTGAGCGTCGTGAACTCGCGCTTGGCCAGCAGTTCGAGATGAGCGAGCAGCGCCGCCATCGCCGGATCGTAGCGGTCGCGCTCGCGCAGCTGGATCGCGAGGCACTCGGCCAGCGAGCGCGCGCCAATGCCGGGCGGGTCGAAGGACTGGACGATGGTCAGCACCTTCTGCACCAGCTCCAGCGAGGCGCCGAGGCGCTCGGCGACACCGGCCATGTCGGCGCCGAGATAGCCGGCCTCGTCGATCAGGTCGATCAGATGCTGGCCGATCAGCCGTTCGACCGGATCGGAGACCGCCAGCATGAGCTGGCCTTCCAGATGGTCGGCGAGCGTGATCTGCGCGGAGACGAAGGCTTCGAGATTGTAGCCGTCCTCGTCGCCGCCGCCCGAGCCGACCCCGGACCATTCCGAATAGGACGGTTCCGCGCCGGGGGAGGGGCCGACGCTCTCGCGCCCGGCATCGTCGGGGAACACGTTTTCCAGCCCGGTATCGAGGCGGTCCTCGATGGCGCTGCGGCTGGTGTCGAGCCGTTCCTCCAGCCAGTCGGACGTCGCTTCCTCGCGTCCCGAGCCATGCGCGTCGGCGCCGGAATCGAGCGCGCCGTCCGCCTCGCCGTGGCGGGACTCGTAGTCGTCATGGCCGCCCTCGCCGGCGCCCTCGCTGTCGTCGCCCGAGCGCTCGCCTTCGGGCTCGGCGGGGCGCTCCAGCAGCGGGTTGCGCTCAAGCTCGGCCTCGACATAGGCCACCAGATCGAGATTGGAGAGCTGCAGCAGCTTGATGGCCTGCATCAGCTGCGGGGTCATCACCAGAGACTGGGCCTGGCGGAATTCGAGACGCGGGCCTAGCGACATGACGCGCACTCCCGGCACGGGATGGCGACGAGGGGGGCGAGGAACGCGGGCGCGATCATCTTAGAGACGGAACTCCTCGCCGAGATAAAGCCGGCGCACATCCGGACTCGCCACGATCTCGTCCGGCGAGCCCTCCATGAGCACCTGCCCCGAATGGATGATATAGGCGCGGTCGATGAGGCCGAGCGTCTCGCGCACATTGTGGTCGGTGATCAGCACGCCGATGCCGCGCTGGGTGAGGTGGCGCACCAGCGTCTGGATGTCGCCCACCGCGATCGGGTCGATGCCGGCGAAGGGCTCGTCGAGCAGCATGAAGGTCGGCCGCGAGGCCAGCGCGCGGGCGATCTCGACGCGGCGGCGCTCGCCGCCGGACAGCGCGATCGAGGGCGACTTGCGCACATGGGTGACGCGGAACTCCTCGAGCAGCGCGTCGAGTTCCTTCTCGCGCTTCTTGCGGCTGGGCTCCACGGCCTCGAGCACGGCGCGGATATTGTTCTCGACCGAGAGGCCGCGGAAGATCGAGGCTTCCTGTGGCAGGTAGCCGACGCCGAGCCGGGCACGGCGATACATGGGCAGGTGCGTGACATCGTGGCCGTCAAGCTCGATGCGTCCGGCATCGGCCTTCACCAGCCCGGTGATCATGTAGAACATTGTGGTCTTGCCGGCGCCGTTCGGGCCGAGCAGGCCGACCGCCTCGCCGCGCCGCACATTGAGCCCGGCCTGGCGCACCACGGTGCGCTGGCCATAGGTCTTCATCAGGCCGGTGGCGCTGAGAATGCCTTCGCCGCTGATATGGGGCGAGGGCTGATAGCTACGGACCGGAGCCGCCGCAGGGCCCGGAGCCGTGGCGGGGCCCGCCGCCGCGGGCTGGGTCGGCGCCTCGGCCTTCTGGGCCATGGTCGCGGGCGCCGGCTGCGCCGTGCCGCCGTCGCCAAAGCTGCGCGCCCGCGTCGCCTGCTGAGCCTTGCCGCCTCGACCGCCGAAACTGGAAAAAAATCCCACGCGCACCCTCCGTGGTGAGGCCACCACCGGATAGGTGATAAACGTTCAGGCGCGCTCTGGCAAATGGCATATGCAAGTTCCGGGCCGAATCGGCGCGGAAGCCTTGCGCGGTAACGGGCGCCGCGCGGGCGCGCTGGCGAACCGGGTGGTCAATGACGGCGAGGGGCCGGTCAGCGCGGCTTGGGTGCCCCGGGAGCGGCGCCGTCGGGCTGCTGCACGCTGTTGGGCACGATCAGGCTTTCCACGCGCCCGCCGTCGAACCGCGAGGTTCCCGAGGTGAGGTCCACGGTCAGCTTCTTGCCGCGGATGACGTTGGGGCCGGAGGTCAGCACCACCGGATTGCCGGTGAGGGTGATGGTGTTGGTGCGGTTCTCGAAGATGCCCTGGTCGCCGGTGGCGGTCTGCTCCTTGGTGGTCACCACCACCGAGCCGTTGATCTCCAGCCGGCGGATGGCGGACGAACTCATCGGGTTGCCGGCGGCCAGCGCCTCCGCGTTGGACTTTCCGCCCGCATTGGGTTTGCCGCCCGCCGCGGCGGCTTCCTTGCCGTCGTAATAGACCACCAGCTCCTTGCAGCGCATCGTGGTGTCGCCCTGCTGCACCACGACATTGCCGGAGAACACCGCGCGCTTCTCCTGGTCCATCACCTCGAGGCTGTTGGCATCGATGCGGATCGGCTGGTCGCGGTTGGTCGCGAAGCCCTGCAGCGCGTTTGGCACGTTGCGGCTCTGCGCATGGGCGGGCCCCGCCGCCGGCAGGGCGGCAAGCAGCGCGAGGGCGCAGAAGGCGATGAGCGGGCGGCGGGACAGGTTCATGCAAGCATCTCTAGCGGGTGCGGCGGCGGCGTTCAATGGCGAGGGCGGCCACGGTTGCGTGTGGGCGGCTCACGGCGTGCCGCGCAGCGCCGGCGGCGCCTCGGCCTCATCGTCGCCCGACGGCGGCATTTTGAAGTTGAGCTGGACATGCCCGGTGAACACGGCGCGGGAATCCTTCTGCGAGATTTCCATCCGGTCGGCGGTGAGGCTGCCGTCCTGATAGGTCAGCTCGACCGGGCGGTCGGAGGTGATCTTCCCGGACTTGATGTCCACCGCCGCTTCCTCGAGCTTGCCGCCATAGCCGGAATCGGTGCCGAAGATCACGCCGTCGCTCAGCACGATCTGTTCCTGCTTGGTGTCGTAGCGTCCGGTCTTCGCGCTCAGCGTCGCCCAACCCTGGCTCGGCATTTCCACCCGCGCCTCGATCTGTTCGAGGTCGACCCGGCTGCTATTGGTGAGGTCCTGCGAGGCGGACTGTGCCGTGACGCTGTAGCCGCGATTATCGGCGGTGAAGCCCTGGAGCTTTGGAAACTCCATCTTGATCCGCGAGCCGGAGAGCGAGATCCGCCCGAGATCGAAGGGCAGGTCGACGGCCAGCTTCAGCGGGTCGATATAGCTCGCCGCCACCGTAAGCCCGAGCACCACCAGCACGCCGGCCGGCAGCGCCACGCGCAGGAAGCGCACGAAGCGGCTGTTGCGTCGCGCGGCCTTGAAGGCGGCATCGGCCCGTCGCCCGTCGGGGGCGCTCCCATGGCCGGGGCGCGGCGCCGCCGGGCCGGTGCCGGCCCGCGCCGGTTGCGTTCCGGCCCGCTCGGGAGGTTGCACGTATCGGTTCATGTGTCTCGCTGACTGTCCGTGCCGCCCCATCTTGGACCCGTTCCGAAGATGGCCCCATACCGCAGGGGGTGCAAGGAGTCCGCCTTGCTCGTGAAACGGCTGCGCGCTTCATGCCGCCTCAACTGTGCGAAAAGATGTCCTCTTCGGGCCAGCCGGCCAGATCGAGCGCCGCCCGCGTCGGCAGAAAGCCGAAACAGGCTTCCGCCAGCCCGGTTCGGCCTTCCCGCGCCAGCATGCTGGCGAGCCTGGCCTGCAGCGCGTGGAGATGCAGCACGTCCGAGGCGGCGTAATGGAGCTGCGCGTCCGAGAGGTCGGTCGCTGCCCAGTCCGAACTCTGCTGCTGCTTGGAGAGGTCGATGCCGAGCAGCTCGCGCACCAGCTCCTTCAGGCCGTGCCGGTCGGTATAGGTGCGCGTCAGCTTCGAGGCGATCTTGGTGCACCACACCGGCGAGACCGTCAGCCCGAAGGTCTTGGACAGCACCGCGACATCGAAGCGGGCGAAATGGAACAGCTTCACATTGCCGGGATCGACCAGCAGCCTCTCCAGGTTCGGCGCGCTGCCCGGGCCGGCGCCGGCGGGAATCTGCACGATGTCGGCCGAGCCGTCGCCATTGGAGAGCTGCACCACGCACAGCCGGTCGCGATGCGGGTTGAGCCCCAGCGTCTCGGTGTCGATCGCCACGAAAGGCGCGCGCGCGGGCGTGTAGTTCGCAAGGTCCGGCAGGTCGCCGCGATGCAGGCGGATGGTCATGTCATGGGACTTTCTGGAGCGCGTCCGATCAGCCGGAACGCGCTGCCGCATCGCCATGCGGGGAGCCGGACCGGGAAATGAGGCTCCTTAACATCCGCGCGCGCCGGCGATCAACCGCAGCGCGTCGTTTCACGCAAAGGCCGCCTGCAGCGCGAGCGCCGCGAACAGGATGAGCCCGGCGTCGCGGTTCGAGCGGAACACGGCGAGGCACAGCGCCGGATCGTCGATATCGAGCCGCCAGACCTGCCAGGCGAGGTGGCCGGCAAAGGCCGCGAGCCCGGCATAAGCCAGCGCCCCGCCTCCGGCCTGCGCGATGGCGAGGCCGATCAGCGCCACGGCGGCGGCGTAGAAGGCCACCAGCCATGGCCGTGTGTGCTGCGCGAACAGGCGGGCGGAGGACTTCACCCCGACAATGGCGTCGTCCTCGCGGTCCTGATGGGCATAGATCGTGTCGTAGCCGATGACCCAGGACACGCAGCCGGCATAGAGCAGGAGCGCGCTCGCGGGCAGGCTCTCGGTAAGGGCGGCAAAGCCCATCAGCGCGCCCCAGGAAAAGGCGAGCCCGAGCACCAGCTGGGGAATCCAGATCACCCGCTTCATAAGCGGGTAGATGGCCACCACGCCCAGCGAGGAGACCGCCACGATCATGGCGAAGGGCGGCAGGCACGCCAGCACCAGCAACCCGGCCACCGCCTGAAGCCCGAGAAAGGCGAAGGCGCGCCGCACGCTGACCTGCCCGGAGGGCAGCGGGCGCGAGCGGGTGCGCTCCACCAGCCCGTCAATGTCGCGGTCCAGAATGTCGTTCCAGGTGCAGCCCGCTCCGCGCATCGCCACCGAGCCGATGGCGAACAGCGCGAGCAGCACCACCGCATAGGCCGACCAGCCGGCGCCGGGCATCTGCGCGGCCAGCGCCACCGACCACCAGCAGGGAATGAGCAGCAGCCAGCTCCCGATCGGGCGGTCGGCCCGCGCCAGCCTGAGATAGGGCCGCAGACCGGCCGGCGCGCGCCGGTCGACCCAGTTGCCGCGCGCGGCGTCGGCGGGACTGTCGCCCGCGCGCGCGCCCGCCAGTGGCTCGGCGGCCTCATCGGCGGTTCCGGTCGGCACGGCCATGCGGCTCGAAGCCCCTGTCAGCGCAGCGCGTTGCCGCCGAGCGTGTCGAACACGCCGCCGGGGCGGGAATTGGCGGTGGTGGGCAGGCCGGACGGCAGGCCGAGACCCGAGGACACCGCGCCCTGCGTGGGCGGGCCGCTGGGTCCGCCGGCGCCGGCCGCCTGCGCCTTGGCGGCGTCGCATACCTTGTTGCGGACCGAGGAGATGCCCGTCAGGTTCTCCTTCATCTTGGGAAGGACGTCGCTCGGCACGCCGCAGCGCGCTTTGTTGGTGTTCAGGTAGTCATAGAATTTCTGCTGGGCGCTGACGAAATTCCGAAAGATCGGGCACAGCTCGGAGGGCGGGCGCTTCTTGCTGGAGGCGGTCTGGATCGCCGCGCCGCGCTTTTCGAGGTCGTCGCGCAGCTTCTCGATCGAGGTCTGGCACTCCCGAGCCGTTGCGGCATCGGCCGGGCCGGGGCCCGCCTGCATGCCGCCGGGAGCCATGCCACCGGGAGCCATGCCTCCCTGGGAGAAGCCGCCGGGCGCGCCGAATC
This sequence comes from Ancylobacter gelatini, assembly GCF_022601675.1. Taxonomy (GTDB): domain Bacteria; phylum Pseudomonadota; class Alphaproteobacteria; order Rhizobiales; family Xanthobacteraceae; genus Ancylobacter; species Ancylobacter gelatini. The sequence goes on from NZ_JAKVIL010000013.1 coordinate 39,968, forward strand.
CGGGAGAGAAGCCGGGAGACTGCATGCTGCCGGGCGATATCAGCGCGGGTTCAGGCGTCGATGCCGGGGCGACCGGCGCGGCCTGTTCGGTCGGGGCGGGAAGTGCCGCCGGCGGTTCGGAGGTGACGCTGCCGCCCGGCGTGCCGATCCACTGCGCGCTCGCCGGCAGTGCCGCCGCAAGGCCGATGACACCCGCCAGCGCGCAGGCCGCAAGCCCTCCACGGTGCCGCCGCGCGGCAGCGCGGAGCCCGCGGCCTTCCGCGGCGATTGACTTCGATCGTCTCATGCAGCCGTCCGCCCATGCAACATTCTTGACCCAGCGTGATACAGAGGCCCTAAAGATTGGGCAACATCACGGCAGAGCCACTAGCGGAATTATGCGATCAAAACATGGTCAGGCCCAGCGAATCATCATCCTCTTCCCCGATCGAGGGCGCGACGGACGCGATTTATGACTTTCGCGCACAGCGGCTCTTCGTCGACGAGGCGCTGGAGCCGGGGGGCGAGATTCGCCTCGACCGCGACCGCGCGCATTATGTGAACGACGTCATAAGGCTGGCGGTGGGCGAGGCGCTGCACCTGTTCAACGGACGCGATGGCGAGTGGCGCGCGGTGCGCCAGCCCGGCGGCCGGCGCGAGGTGGTGCTGGCCTGCGAGGCCCGGCTGCGCGCGCAGACGGCGCGGCCCGAGCTGGATTATGTCTTCGCTCCGCTCAAGCACGCCCGGCTCGACTACATGGTGCAGAAGGCGGTGGAGATGGGGGCGGGCCGGCTGGTGCCGGTCATGACCCGACATACCCAGGCCACGCGCGTGAATACCGAGCGCATGCGCGCCAATGCCGTCGAAGCCGCCGAGCAATGCGGCATCCTCTGCCTGCCCGAGGTTCTGGAGCCGGAAAGCCTGGAGCGCTGGCTGGCGGGGCTTTCGCCGGAGCGCCGCGTGGTGTTCTGCGACGAGGCGGCGGCGCCGGGCGATCCGCTGGCGCCGCTGCGCGCCGCGGTGGCCGGTCCGCTCGCGGTGCTGATCGGGCCGGAAGGCGGGTTCAACGATCTGGAACGCCGCATGCTGAAGGCGCGCGCGGGCACCATCGTGCTGTCGCTCGGCCCCCGTATCTTGCGCGCCGACACCGCCGCCGTCGCGGCGCTGGCGCTGGTCGAGGCCGCGCGGCAATCCGCGAGCTGATGCCGGCGGCACAATTGCCTCCCGGACGGCGGGGAACCGATCGTGCCCTTGCGCGTTTATCGCTGTCGGAAAGGCAGGCGTTCCGTCTGCCCGGTGCGATCAGCAGACAATGTTAAAGTATAAAAATATCACAAACAGTATACTTATTTGAAATACACCCGAAATGCTCGGGTCACATTTCAGTCTTATTTTATCGCGATCCAAAGTCTCGTTCCGATTCACCGTAAATATTTCACGGGGAGCGGATAGTCGTGCCTGGAAGCATTGGTATCAGGGGGAGTTGCAGGATGGCATCCGAGTTCCGAGTCGGGATCGAGGAAGAATATTTCGTCGTCGATGGCGAGACCCGCAGCGCCCTGCGCCGGACGCCGCCGGGCTTTCTGGATGCCGCCCGCGCCGGGCTCGGGGAGCGGCTTTCCGGTGAAATGCTGCAGTCGCAGATCGAGGTGATGACACGCCCCCATGTCGATCTCGCCGAGGCGCGGATAGAGCTGGCCGGGCTGCGCCGCGCCCTGAGCGGGGTGGCCCACGGCTTCGATCTCGCCTTCTTCGCCGCCGGCACACATCCCACCGCGACCTGGCAGGGCGGCAAGCGCACCCCGGCGCGGCGCTATGACGGGCTGATGCACGATCTCCAGATGCTGGGCGAGCGGAACATGCTGTGCGGGCTGCATGTCCATGTCGAGCTGCCGGACCCCGAGGCCCAGGTCGACGTGATGCGGCGCATCCTGCCGTTCCTGCCGGTCTTCGTCGCGCTCTCCACCTCCTCGCCGTTCTGGGAATCGCGCCGCACCGGGCTGATGGGCTACCGGCTCGCCGCCTATGACGAACTGCCGCGCACCGGGTTGCCGGAGCTGTTCGAGACCGCCAAGGCCTATCAGGACTATATCGACGCGCTGGTGGCGGCGCGGGCGATCCGCGATTCCAGCTATGTGTGGTGGACCATCCGCCCCTCGCGCAAGCACCCCACGCTGGAGCTGCGCGCGCCCGACAGCTGCACGCGGGTGGAGGATTCCATCGCCATCGCGGCGCTGTACCGCTCCCTCGTCCGCCATCTGGCGCACAACCCCAAGCTCAATGCCGGGGTCGACGCGGTGGACCGCGCCATCGCGGTCGAGAACAAATGGCGCGCCCAGCGCTACGGCATTCACGGCAGCTTCGTCGACCGCGGCGCCCGCGAGGCGGTGCCGGTGGCGCAGGCGGTGGAGACGCTGCTCGACCAGGTCGCCGACGATGCGCGCGCGCTCGGCTGCCTCGCCGAACTGCAGCAGCTGCGCACCATATTGAGCGGGGGCACCAGCGCCGACATGCAGATCGCGGTCTATCAGGAAGCCGCGCACCGCACCGGTAACCGCACCGAGGCGTTCAAGGCCGTGACCACCTGGCTGACCCACGCCTCGATTCAGTGAATTGCGTTCTGCGAATAGCTCGCCTCGCGCGGGGATACTCCTGATTTGCGTCCCGGGCGCGCCTGTGTATGGTCGCGCGCCCAGCATGCCGGCCGGAGTTATCCATGGCGCGAGACCAGATCGATACGCAGCCCATTCAAAGCCGCGACGAACTCGTCGCGTGGCTTGAGGAAGGCAGCAAGGCGCCCTCGAAATTCCGCATCGGCACCGAGCATGAAAAGTTCCCCTTCACGCTGAACGGGCATGAGCCGGTTCCCTATGAAGGCGAAAACGGCATCCGCGCGCTGCTCGGCGGCATGCAGGCGTTGAACGGATGGGAGCCGATCATGGAAGGCGAGGCCATTATCGGCCTTGCCGACACCATCGGCGGCGGCGCGATCTCGCTGGAGCCCGGCGGGCAGTTCGAGCTCTCCGGCGCGCCGCTGATGTCGATCCATGAGACCTGCGCGGAGGTCAACGGCCATCTCGAACAGGTGCGGGAAGTCGCCACCCCGCTCGGCTTCGGCTTTCTCGGCCTCGGCATGAGCCCGAAATGGACGCTGGGTGAGACCCCGGTCATGCCCAAGGGCCGCTACAGGATCATGACCAACTACATGCCGAAGGTCGGCACGCGCGGCCTCGACATGATGTACCGCACCTGCACCGTGCAGGTGAATCTCGACTTCGCCTCGGAAGCCGACATGGTGAAGAAGCTGCGCGTCGGCCTCGCCTTGCAGCCGGTCGCCACCGCTTTGTTCGCCAATTCGCCCTTTACCGAGGGCAAGCCGAACGGCTTCCTCTCGATGCGCTCGGAAATCTGGCGCGACACCGACAATAACCGCGCCGGCATGCTGCCCTTCGCCTTCGAGGAGGGCATGGGGTTCGAGCGTTATGTCGACTACGCGCTCGACGTGCCGATGTACTTCATCAAGCGCGGCGACACCTATATCGACGTGGCCGGCTCCTCGTTCCGCGATCTGCTGGCCCATAAGCACCCCGCCGTGCCGGGCGAGGGCGCCACGGTGTCGGACTGGGCCAATCACCTGTCCACCATCTTCCCCGAGGTGCGGCTGAAGCGGTATCTCGAAATGCGCGGCGCCGATGCCGGCTCCTGGTGCAATCTCTGCGCCCTGCCGGCGCTGTGGACCGGGCTCTATTACGACACGCAGAGCCTCGATGCCGCCTGGGATCTGGCCAAGGGCTGGAGCGCGGAGCAGCGCCAGCAACTGCGCGACGACGTGCCGAAGCTGGGCTTCAAGGCGCAGATCGCCGGCCGCCCGCTGCTGGAGGTCGCCCGCGAGGTGGTGGCGCTCGCCCGGCAGGGCCTCGCCCGCCGCGACATGCGCGACAGCCAGGGCCGCGACGAGACCCGTTTCCTGCGCCCGATCGAGGAGCTTCTCGCCAGCGGCCGCACCCAGGCCGAGGTGCTGCTGGAGCGCTATCACGGCGAATGGGGCGGCTCGGTGGAGCCGATCTTCGACCAGCTCGCCTATTGAGCGGTGCCGGGCGCGCCAGCGGATGGCGCGCCTATTCCGCGGCGATCGCGGCTTCCGAGATGTTGTCGAGGCCCTGGATGATGTGCGTGGCCAGCGCATCCGCGAGCGCGGATGATTCGTGCCGGTTGCGCAGCAGCCCTATGCGGCACGGGGCGAGCGCGGGAAAGCCGTCGGAGGGGCCGAGCACGCGCATGCCGGGCCGCAGCCCGGATTCCGGCAGCACCGAGATCGCCAGCCCCGCCAGCACCGCCGCCGACACCGCCGTGCCGTTGGACGAGGTGTAGAGGATGCGGAACGGGCGGCCGATATCCTGAAGCTTGGAGATGGCCTCGTGCCGCCAGTTGCAGGTCTGGCGCCCGAGCGCGAGCGGCAGCGGTTCGTCCAGATGCACGGAATGGCGCGCGGAGCTGACCCAGAGCAGTTGCTCGCGCCGGATGATTTCCGGCTCGCGGGTGATCATCTCGCAATCGGTGACGATGGCGAGGTCGAGGTCGCCGGTATCGATGCGGTCGATCAGGTCGGTGGACGGGTCGCACACCACGGTCAGCTCGACATTGGGATGGGTGTTGGAGAACCGCGCCATGATCTCCGGCAGATAGCGGTCGGCGTAGTCGTCCGGCACGCCGAGCCTCACCCGGCCGGACAGTTCGGCGGAAGAGAGGCTCGCCATCGCCTCCATGTTCAGCTTGATGATGCGGCGGGCATAATCGAGCAGCCGGTCACCTTCGTCGGTAAGGCGCGAGGCGCGCCCGTCGCGCGCGAAGATCGGCTTGCCGACCCGTTCCTCCAGCCGTTTCATCTGCATCGACACCGCCGATTGGGTCTTGTGAACCACCTCGGAAGCTTTCGTGAAACTGCCGGTTTCGGCGATAGCTATGAAGGTTCTTAATTGATCAATGTCGAGAAGCACCGTCATGGACCCGTCTCCGGCGGTTCAATATCAAGGAACATGATAAGTCAGATCATAAACATTCGCTAGTGTGATTGATTGCGCTCCGGCATAACCCTCGCATCGCAAATGAGTGATGTCGGTTTCGGGTGGCGGCCAGGGTGGTTCGCGGCGACAAGGCAGACATCACGCGGAACGACAGGTGCCGGGCTTCGCCGCCCGTGTCGCCCAGCGGATGGAGGTTGCAATGTCGTATATTGGCGAGGTTCGGAGAACAGCGTTCTCCTCGTTCGGCACCATGGCCAGCGGGCTTCTGGTTGCCGGTTTCAAGGCCACGCTGGGTTTTGCCAAGGCGGTCTATCACCGCCACACCATTTCCCAGCTCGGTCAGTTCGATGACCGCATGCTCAAGGATATCGGCCTGACGCGCGCGGATCTGCGCGACGCGGCTTCCGGCCCGCTCTGGCAGGACCCGACGGCGGTTCTGGTGGTGCGCGCGGTGGAGCGCCGTGCCAACCGGCGCAACCTTGCGCGCGCTGCCCGGCAGATGCCGGCCGATGAGACCGCCGCGCCGGCCTCCGATGCCTCCGTGATGGCGTATCGCTGATCATGGCGGGTGGGAAACCGGACCGAATTTCAAGCGGCATACCCCTCATGCCGCTCAACTGAAGCCCGCTGGTTCACTCCGGCGGGCTTTTTTGTTGCGTCCTCCCGCTTGCGCGCCGCGCCGCGCGTCCCGAGACTGCCGCGCCCACCGAACCGGAAGCCGAGCCATGCGCCTTGCCGTCATCGCCGATGTCCACGGCAACCTGATCGCCCTTGAAGCGGTACTGGCCGATATCGCCCGCTTTTCCCCGGACCTGATGGTCAATCTGGGGGATCTGGTCTCCGGGCCGTTCGATCCCGCCGGCAGCGCGCAGGCGCAGATGGCGCTTGGCTGCCCGACGCTCGCCGGCAATCATGAGCGGGGCCTGACCATGAACGGCGCCAACGGGCTCGACGCGCTCGCCCGGCCGCTGCTCTCCCCCGACCAGCTCGGCTGGATCGCCGCCCTGCCGGCGACGCTCACGCTGCTCGATGGCGCGGTGTTCGCCTGCCATGGCAGCCCGGCTGGCGGCGACGAGGAATATCTCCTGGAGGACATGTCCACCGGCCGCCCGCGTCTCGACACCGAAGCGGCGATCCGCGCCCGCCTTGCCGGCAGCGGCGGCGCCGAAATGGTGCTGTGCGGGCACAGCCATGTGGCGCGCATGGCGTCGATCGGCGGCGTGCTGGTGCTCAACCCCGGCAGCGTCGGCATGCCCGGCTACCGCGCCGCGCTGCCGGTGCCCCATGTGGTGGAAGCCGGTACGCCCCATGCCCGCTATGCGCTGCTGGAGCGCGGCCCCGGCGGCTGGAGCGCGCAGTTCCATGCCGTGCCCTATGATGTCGAGACCGCCGCCCGTCAGGCCGAGCGCCATGGCCGGCCGGCCATCGCCCACTCGGTCCGCACCGGCTGGATGCCGCCGGCCTGAGGCCGGCGCGCCTCACACGTTCAGCAGCAGATACTCGCGCTCCCAGGGCGAGATGACGCGCATGAAGGTGTCGAACTCGGTCTGCTTCACCGCAGTGTAGGTCTTGATGAAGGACGGGCCGAGCACGGTGGCGATCTCGTCGGAATACTGCATCGCCGCCACGGCCTCCAGGAGGCCGCGCGGCAGCTCGAAGTCGAGGCCCTTGGCGTCGGATTCCAGCGGCTCGGTCGGGCGCAGCCCTTCCACCATGCCGAGATAGCCGCAGGCCAGCGAGGCGGCGATGACGAGATAGGGGTTGGCGTCCGAGGACGGCACGCGGTTCTCAACCCGGCGCGCCGCCGGCGAGGAGGGCGGCACGCGCAGGCCGGCGGTGCGGTTGTCATAACCCCACTGCACGTTGATCGGCGCCATCGAATCGCGGGTCAGCCGGCGATAGGAGTTCACGTAAGGCGCGAGGATCGACATCACCGCCGGCAGGTAGCGCTGCTGGCCGGCGATGAAGGAGAAGAATTCCGGCGTCGGATCGCCCTCCTTGTCGGAGAAGATGTTCTTCCCCGTCTCGGCATCGACGATCGACTGGTGGATGTGCATCGCCGAGCCCGGCTCGTCGGCGATCGGCTTGGCCATGAAGGTGGCGTAGATCTTGTGGGCCAGCGCCGCCTCGCGGATGGTGCGCTTGAACAGGAACACCTGGTCGGCGAGCACGATCGGGTCGCCGTGCAGCAGGTTGATCTCCATCTGCGCCGCGCCGTCCTCATGGATCAGCGTGTCGATCTCCAGCCCCTGCGCCTCGGAATAGTCGTACATGTCCTCGAACAGGGCGTCGAATTCGTTCACCGCCTGGATCGAATAGGACTGGCGGCCGATCTCCGGCCGGCCCGAGCGCCCGATCGGGGGCTTGAGCGGGTAGTCGGCATCGGTATTGGGCTCGACCAGATAGAACTCGATCTCCGGCGCGACCACCGCCTTCCAGCCCTTCTTGGCGTAGAGGTCGACCACGTTCTTGAGCACCTGCCGCGGGGCCAGCTCCACCGGCCGCCCGTCGCGGTGATAGGCGTCGTGGATGATCTGCGCGGTCGGGTCCTGCGCCCATGGCACGATGGCGAGTGTCGAGAAGTCCGGCTCCATCACCAGGTCGGAATCCACCACCACCGAATCGACCAGATCGTCATAGGGCGGGTAGTCGCCGGAGATGGTCTGGAAGAAGACCGAGAGCGGCAGGTTCATGGTCGGGCTGGAGAGGAACTTCGACACCGGCATGATCTTGCCGCGCCCTACGCCCGCCAGATCCGGCACCGCGCACTCGATCTCGGTGATGCCGCGGGCGGCCATCCAGGCCTTCGCTTCTGCGAGCGAGGCGACGCCCCGCCCCGATTCGATTACCGCCTTTTCCGAGCGCTTCTTCTTGACCATGACACCTTCTCGCTGCGCCTGACGCGCTGATGGCTGAGGGGATCACGCCCGTGCGTAAGCCGTCAAGGCGGGTCCGGCCTGCCTGTTTCCGGGCATGGTAAAATAGTTTGCATCGGGATGGTTGAGCCATTGCCGGAACGCGGATAGCGTTCAGGGCAGGGCCGGGCTACCGGCGGGCATCACGGGGCATCACATGAGCACGGGCGTCACGGCAACGACGCAGAAAACCGTCGGCGGCATCCGCCGGAAATTCGCTCCCTGGAACGACCCGGCCGCCGTTCCGCTCATCCGCTACCAGAACGTCACCAAGCGCTTCGGCGATTTCGTCGCCATCGACAATCTCAACCTCGACATCTACGAGCGCGAGTTCTTCGCCCTGCTCGGCCCGTCGGGCTGCGGCAAGACCACGCTGATGCGGATGCTCGCCGGCTTCGAGGAGCCGACGTCCGGGCAGATCACCCTTGCCGGGCAGGACCTCGTGGGCACGCCGCCCTACAAGCGGCAGACCAACATGATGTTCCAGTCCTACGCGCTGTTCCCCCATATGAGCGTGTGGGACAACATCGCCTTCGGCCTCAAGCAGGACGGCATGTCCAAGGACGCGATCGCCGCCCGCGTCGAGGAGATGCTCAAGCTGGTGAAGCTGGAGAAGTTTTCCAAGCGCAAGCCGCACCAGATGTCCGGCGGCCAGCGCCAGCGCGTGGCGCTCGCCCGCTCGCTCGCCAAGCGCCCCAAGGTGCTGCTGCTGGACGAGCCGCTCGGCGCGCTCGACAAGAAACTGCGCGAGGAGACCCAGTTCGAGCTCATGGACATCCAGATGGAGCTCGGCATGACCTTCCTGATCGTGACCCACGATCAGGAGGAGGCGATGACGGTCGCCGATCGCATCGCGGTGATGAACCATGGCAAGCTCATCCAGGTCGACCAGCCGGCGGTGATCTACGAGCAGCCCAATTCGCGCTACGTCGCCGATTTCGTCGGCGACGTGAACATCATCGAGGCCCGGATCGAGGCGACCGGTTCCGGAACCTCGACGCTGCGCGCCGAGGCCGCCGGCGACATGCCGCTCACGGTTCATCAGGAGGTGGCGTCCCGGCCCGGCGACACCGTGTTCATCGCCATTCGCCCGGAAAAGGTGCGGGTCGATCTCGATCCGCCGACCGAGCAGGGCGCCAACTGCCTACCCGGCACGGTGTGGGATATCGGCTATCTCGGCGACCTGTCGATCTATCATGTCGAACTCGCCAATGGCTCGCGCATCAAGGCGGCCAAGCCGAACCTGACGCGCATGGTCGAGCGGCCCATCAGCTGGGACGACAAGGTGTGGGTGTCCTGGTCGGCGGATGCCGGCGTGCTGCTGACGAGCTGAGGAGACCGCCATGGCACGCAATGCACGGGGCCGCTGGCTGGTCGTCGCCATCCCCTATTTCTGGCTGCTGGCGCTGTTCCTCGCGCCGTTCCTGATCGTCTTCAAGATCAGCCTGTCGCAGGACGCCATCGCCCAGCCGCCCTATTTCCCCACCTTCGATCTCTCCGAGGGCTGGGACGTGTTCCGCGAGGCGTTCGGCGAGCTGTCCTTCGAGAATTACGGCTATGTCCTGAGCTGGGACAACGAGTTCCTCGAAGCCTATGGCTCCAGCCTCTGGATCGCCGGCATCTCGACCCTGCTGCTGCTGATGGCCGGCTACCCGATCGCCTATGCCATGGCGCGCGCGCCGAAATCGATCCGTCCCACCCTGCTGATGCTGGTGATCCTGCCGTTCTGGACCTCGTTCCTGATCCGCGTCTATGCGTGGATCGGCATCCTCTCGCCCGAGGGGCTGCTGAACCAGCTGCTGATCGCGCTCGGCATCATCAGCCCGGACGCGCCGCTGCAGATCCTCGCCACCGACTGGGCGGTCTATATCGGCATCGTCTATTCCTACCTGCCCTTCATGATCCTGCCGCTCTATTCGGCGCTGGAGAAGATGGACGACACGCTGCTGGAAGCCGCCGCCGATCTCGGCTGCACGCCGATCGCCGCGTTCTGGAAGATCACCTGGCCGCTCTCGCTGCCCGGCGTGTTCGCCGGCTGCCTGCTGTGCTTCATTCCGGCGGTGGGCGAGTTCGTCATCCCCGATCTGCTCGGCGGCTCGGACACGCTGATGATCGGCAAGGTGCTGTGGACCGAGTTCTCGGTGAACCGCTCCTGGACTGTCTCCTCGGCGGTGGCGGTGCTGCTGCTGCTGGTCCTGGTGGTGCCGATCGTGTTCTACCAGAACGTCCAGGCCCGCGAAGTGGAGGCGCGGTAGCATGTTCCACAAAAACAGAAGGATTTTTGTGGTGGGAACATGCTCCCGCCTGTGGGTTCGAGAGCGCTTTCCCATCCTTCGGATGGGCTCCACCGAAGGGAAAGGGCTCTAGATGCGCAAGGGTCTCTCCTGGTTCAACGTCAGCTCCATCGTCCTGGGCTTCGCGTTCCTCTACATCCCGATCCTGCTGCTGGTGATCTACTCCTTCAACGCCTCGCGCCTCGTCACGGTATGGGCGGGGTTCTCGGTGGAGTGGTATTTCAAGCTGTTCCAGAACCAGCAGCTTCTCGACGCCGCCTGGGTGACGCTGCGCGTCGCCTTCCTCTCGGCGAGCGTCGCCACTGTGCTCGGCACGCTGGCGGCGATCACGCTGACCCGCTATGGCCGCTTCCACGGCCGCATGCTGTTCTCCGGCATGATCTACGCGCCGCTGGTGATGCCGGAAGTCATCACCGGCCTGTCGCTGCTGCTGCTGTTCGTGGCGGTCGGGTTCGATCGCGGCTTCTGGACCATCACGCTGGCGCACATCACCTTCACCATGTGCTTCGTCTCGGTGGTGGTGCAGTCACGGCTCGTCACCTTCGACCGCTCGCTGGAAGAGGCGGCGCTCGATCTCGGCTGCACGCCGTTCAAGACCTTCTTCGTGATCACGCTGCCGATCATCCTGCCTGCGGTGATCTCGGGCTGGATGCTGGCCTTCACCCTGTCGCTGGACGATCTGGTCATCGCCAGCTTCACCACGGGGCCGGGCGCCACCACCCTGCCGATGCGCATCTATTCCCAGGTGCGCCTCGGCGTGACGCCGGAAATCAACGCCGCCTGCACCATCCTCATCGCCATCGTCACCGTGGTGGTGATCTTCGCCTCGATCATGACCAAGCGGCAGGAAGTCGAGCGTGAGAGGGCCGAGCGGCTGGCGGCGGCGGAAGCATGAACGGGGACAAGTCGGGCGAGGGGGCGGCCGGGCTGCTATAGTCGCCCGCGCCTTTCCGCCGAATCGCCTTTGGACCCGACATGCCGCTCCGCCTCCTGCCCTCGACGCTGGTCGACCGCATCGCCGCCGGCGAGGTGGTGGAGCGCCCGGCCGCGGCGCTCAAGGAGATCGTCGAGAACGCCCTCGACGCCGGAGCCCGGCGCATCGAGGTGGTGATCGACGGCGGCGGTCGCCGGCTGATGCGCGTCACCGACGATGGCGGCGGCATGGGCCCGTCCGATCTGAGCCTCGCCGTCGAGCGTCACGCCACCTCCAAGCTCGACGATGAGGACCTGCTGGCCATCGACACGCTCGGTTTTCGCGGCGAGGCGCTGCCGTCGATCGGCGCGGTGGCCCGGCTCTCCATCGCCTCCCGCCCGCCCGGTGCCGAGACGGCCTTCGAGATTCGCGTCGAGGGCGGGGAGAAATCCGCCCCGCGCCCGACCGCGCTCGGCCACGGCACCCGTGTCGAGGTGCGCGACCTGTTCTTCGCCACCCCGGCGCGGCTGAAATTCCTGAAATCCGAGCGCGCCGAGACCGCCGCCGCGATCGACGTGGTGCGCCGGCTCGCGCTCGCCCGCCCCGACGTCGGCTTCACGCTCGCCACCGATGAACGCCCGCCGGTGAGTTGGCCGGCGCGCACCGCCGATTCCGCCGGTCGGCGCGCCCGAATCGCCGATGTTCTGGGTCATGAGGTGGCGCGAAATGCGCTCGATATTTCCGGCCTGCGCGAGGGCGCGCGCCTGGAAGGCCTCGCGGGCCTGCCGACCTTCTCCAAGGCCAACTCGCTGTCGCAATATCTGTTCGTCAATGGACGGCCGGTGCGCGACAAGGTGCTGATCGGCGCCATCCGTGCCGCCTATGCCGACCTCCTGCCCTCCGACCGCCACCCGGTCACCGTTCTGTTCCTCGATATCGACCCGCGCGAGGTCGATGTGAACGTGCACCCGGCCAAGACCGAGGTGCGGTTCCGCGACGCCGGCAATGTTCGCGCCCTGATCGTGCGCACGCTCACCGACGCGCTCACCGCCGGCGTGCCGCGCACCGCCTCCACCGCCGCCGATCGGCTGGCCGATCTGGCACGTCCCGGCCTGTCGCCCACCCTGCCGGCACAACCCTCCCGCTGGAGCGGCGAGCGCTCGGCGAGCGGTCCGTTCGACTGGCGCCAGAGCTGGGCGGCGCCCGAGCCCGTGCCCGCGGGCGGCTTCGCGGAAACCGCGCAGGCCGCCTTCGAGCTGCCGCCTTACGCCTCCGCCGGCGGGCTGGCGCTCGACGCCACGCCCTCCGTCGATGCCCGCGCCCATGAGGCAGCCCCGTCGGCCGAGCTGGTGGAGCGTCCGCTAGGGGCCGCGCGCGCGCAGCTCCACGAGACCTACATCATCGCCCAGACCTCCGAGGGCGTGGTGATCATCGACCAGCATGCCGCCCACGAGCGCATCGTCTATGAGAAGCTGAAGGCCGCCATGGCGCGCGACGGCCTCGCCCGGCAGATGCTGCTGGTGCCCCTCGTGGTCGATCTCGATCCGTCCGACGCCGCGCGGCTTGCCGAGCGTGCCGAGGCGCTGGAGACTCTCGGCCTCGTGGTCGAGCCGTTCGGCCCCGGCGCGCTGCTGGTGCGCGAGGTGCCGGCGCTGCTGGGCGACGCCGATATTTCCAAGCTGCTGCGTGAGCTTGCCGAGCACGCGGCGGAATGGGACGATGCCCTGCCGTTGGAACGGCGCCTGCTCCATGTCGCCGCCACCATGGCCTGCCACGGCTCGGTGCGCGCCGGGCGCCGGCTGCGTGTCGAGGAGATGAACGCCCTGCTGCGCGAGATGGAACAGACCCCCAATGCCGGCCAGTGCAACCATGGCCGGCCGACCTTCGTCACCCTGTCGCTCGCCGATGTCGAGCGGCTGTTCGCGCGAAGGTAGAGCGCCTTGTTCGACAAGGATCACCCGAAAAGCTGGTACGCCGCGACGGTGGACCTGCCCGCTCCGCTGCCCGAGCTCGTCGGCCCGGTGCGCTGCGATGTCTGCGTCGTCGGCGGTGGCTATACCGGGCTGTCCGCCGCGCTCTATCTCGCGGAAGCCGGGCTCGACGTGGTGCTGCTGGAGGCCTCGCGCCTCGGCTCGGGCGCCTCGGGCCGCAATGGCGGGCAGATCCATTCCGGCCAGCGCCGCGATCAGGACTGGCTGGAGGCGCAGACGGGGCTCGACAACGCCAAGGCGCTGTGGCGCCTCGCCGAGGACGCCAAGGGCCACCTCTACGCCCTCATCGCGCGTCTCGGCATCGTCTGCGATGTCCGGCCGGGGCTGATCGTCGCCGACCACAAGCCCGGTTATGTCGCCCACAGCCACGCCTATGCGAAGAAGCTCAACGAGGTCTACGACTATCCCGACGCCGCCCCGCTCTCGCGCGAGGAATTGCGGGCGCTGGTCGGCTCGGACGCCTATCACGGCGGCATGATCGATCACGGGGGCGGGCATCTGCACCCGCTCAAGCTGGCGCTGGGCCTCGCCAGGGCCGCGCAGGACGCCGGCGCCCGCATGTTCGAACGCTCGCGCGCGCTCACCGTCACCGAGGGCGCGAAAGTGTCGGTGACCACCGCGAAGGGCGTGGTCGAGGCGGACTGGGTGCTGGAATGCGGCGATGGCCTGCAGGATGGCCTCGACCGGCGCGTCGACCGTTATGTGATGCCGATCGCCAATTACATCGCCGCCACCGAGCCGCTCGGGGGGCGCGCGCGCGACGTGATCGCCAACGGCGCCGCCGTCGCCGATTCCCGTTTCGTGGTGAATTATTACCGTTTGAGCCCAGACGGGCGGCTGCTGTTTGGTGGTGGCGAAAGCTACACCCGCCGGCTGCGCTCCGATCCGGGCGCCTTCGTGCGGCCCTACATGCTGAAAATCTTTCCGCAGCTCGCCGATGTGCGCATTGATTACGGCTGGGGTGGACTGCTGGGCATCACCATGACCCGGATGCCCTTCGTGCGGAAACTCTCGCCGCGCGTGCTCACGGCCGCGGGCTATTCCGGGCAGGGCGTGATGCTCGCGCCCTATTTCGGGATGATTCTGGCGGAAGCCGTGGCGGGGCAACTCGGCCGGTTCGATTTGCTCGCCGGCCTGCCGGTGCCGGCCTTTCCGGGCGGGCCGGTCATGCGCTGGCCGCTGCTGGCGGCCGGTCTCACCTATTACGCCCTGCGCGACAGGTTCTGATGGACGCTGCTTTCCCGGAATTCGAGGCTTATGCGCGCGACGCGCTCGCCTTCATCGAGGCCCACGGCCATTGGGCGCCGGCTATCGCCTTCGCGCTGGCCTTTGGCGAATCGCTGGCGGTGATTTCGCTGTTTGTGCCGGCGACCTTCATCCTCATCGGGCTCGGCCCGCTGATCGAGGCCGGCGGCATCGCCTTCCTGCCGGTCTGGTTGGGCGCCATGCTTGGCGCCACTCTGGGGGACGCGCTGTCCTATTGGGTCGGCTTCCATTTCAAGGACGGCGTGCGGCGTATCTGGCCGCTCTCGCGCTATCCCGGCATCATCGAGCCCGGCGAACGCTTCTTCCACCGCTTCGGCACTTGGAGCGTGTTTCTCGGCCGGTTCTCCGGGCCGCTGCGCGCCGTGGTGCCGCTGGTCGCCGGCATGTTCGCCATGCCCCAGTTGCTGTTCCAGATGGCCAACATCGCCTCGGCCATGCTCTGGGCCTTCCTGCTGCTCGCGCCCGGCGCGGCGGCGGTGAAGTACTGGACCGGGGGATAAGGCGGAAGCCGGGCGCCCGGCTCGGGCCGGCGGGCGGCGCGCGCAACTATTCGGCGGCTTCCTTGGGCGATTGGCCCTTCTTCCTCTCGTGGCGCGCTTTGGCGGGCAGCACGAGATCGAATTCGGCGAGTTCGGTTTCGGTGGGCATCGAACTGTCAGGGTCCGCCTTTGCCGCCGCGATGATCTGCTCGTCCGTCAGCGCATCGACCTTCGCCCAGTCGAACTCGCGCAACAGACGTTCAGCTTCCTTCGATGGCTTGTGCGAAGACACGTCTCTCGCTCCGATGCGCTCGCCTCACGGATATGGGCCGCCGACGGTGCCCTCTCCAGACGAAGACACATAGTATAACACGTCCTCCCACTTCGGCCATTGCTTCGAAGCGCGCGTCGCCGACAACCAGCTTGGGAGATGGACGCTCCAGACGTATGCGGCCGTCAAATATGAATTCGGCAAAGAGGAGCGGCAAACCATGCTTGGCCCGGTTCGCCGCATCCTTGTCATCGTCTCACTCGAAATCGTCCGTCTCGCCCATTTAAAGCAGCCTTGAAAACTGATTTCAGCGCGGGCTAGCGGACTCGGTTGGCAGTCGGTGCAATCAATTTCACGAGCGGTGCCTTGGTTGGTCCACCGATCTGTCGCCCTAAACGCACATGGCCGGGACAAGCCCGGCCATGACGTCGTTTCAGATGAGCGGATGAGGCTCAGTTCTTCGACTTGTCGACCAGCTTGTTGGCGCCGATCCACGGCATCATGCCGCGCAGCTTCTCGCCGACCTGCTCGATCTGGTGGGAATCGTTCATGCGGCGGATGCCCTTGAAGCGGGCCGCGCCGGCCTTGTATTCCTGCATCCATTCCGAGGTGAACTTGCCGGTCTGGATGTCGGTCAGCACGCGCTTCATCTCGGCCTTGGTCTCGGCGGTGATGATGCGCGGACCCGAGACGTACTCGCCCCATTCGGCGGTGTTGGAGATCGAGTAGTTCATGTTGGCGATGCCGCCCTCATAGATGAGGTCGACGATCAGCTTCACTTCGTGCAGGCACTCGAAATAGGCCATTTCCGGCGCGTAGCCGGCCTCGACCAGCGTCTCGAAGCCGGCGCGGATCAGTTCCACGAGGCCGCCGCACAGCACCACCTGCTCGCCGAACAGGTCGGTCTCGCACTCTTCCTTGAAGGTGGTCTCGATGATGCCCGAACGGCCGCCGCCGACGCCGCAGGCATAGGACAGGCCGAGGTCGAGCGCGTTGCCCGAGGCGTCCTGATGCACCGCCACGAGGCAGGGCACGCCGCCGCCCTTCTGGTATTCGCCGCGCACGGTGTGGCCGGGGCCCTTGGGGGCGATCATCACCACGTCCACCGAAGCCTTGGGCTCGATCAGGCCGAAATGCACATTGAGGCCGTGGGCGAAGGCGATCGCGGCGCCGTCACGGATGTTCGGCGCGATCTCGTCCTTGTAGATGTCAGCCTGGAGTTCGTCCGGGGTGGCCATCATCATCAGGTCGGCCCACTTGGCGGCTTCGGCGACGGTCATCACCTTGAGGCCGTCGGCCTCGACCTTCTTGGCGGTCGCCGAGCCGGGCTTGAGGCCGATGGCGATGTCCTTGGCGCCGGAATCCTTGAGGTTCAGCGCATGGGCGCGGCCCTGCGAGCCATAGCCGATGATGGCGACCTTCTTGCCCTTGATCAGGTTCACGTCGGCGTCGCGGTCGTAATAAACGCGCATTGGGGGTCTCCTTGTCTCACGCGTTGGTCGGGTTCCGGCCCAGGACCGAAAGGCCCGTGCCGTAGAGGTCGAGGAACTGGTCGGTGGCGCGCGCGGCGTCGCGCTCGATCTCGGCGGCCGGGAGACGAAGCGCATCGCCCAGCAGCAGCCGGATCTGCACGTCGCGGCCGACCAGGCCGATAAAGGTGCGGAAGGCGGTCTCGGTGTCGTCGAAGCCGATCAGCCCGGCCTCGCGCCCGGCGTCCAGAACCGGCTTCAAACGTTCGCCGATAGCGAAGCGCCCGTTCGCCAGCATGATCGCGCCGAGATTGGAGCCGCGCGTGCCGGCCTGTGCGATGGCGAACCGGTTCAGCGCGATCGAGGTCGGGCTGGAAATTACTGAAAGCCAGTTGGCGGCGAAGCGGACGAGGCTGTCGCGCAGCGCCGAGGCGTCCAGCTTCGTGCGGTCGTAATTGCCGGCGCGCACCCGCGAGGCCTGGTACTGCACCGTCGCGGCGAGCAGGCCGTCGCGATCGCCAAACCACTTGTAGAGGCTCTCCTTGGAGCAACTCGCGCGCCGCGCCACCGCGGTCATGGTCAGGTCGCCGCCATGCTCGACCATCAGCGCGAGCACGGCGTCCAGCACGGCCTGCTGCCGTGCCGTCAGCTCCTCGCCGCTGTGATCATTGGGTGCCGCCATCGCCGCCGAAAATCCGTACCGTACGTTACGGTTCCGTCGTATAGCAGGTTGTCGGCGTGCTGCAAGGTGCTGGTGTGCTATCGCATTGCTCCCAAGCGGGATATTTATCCCGGTGAAGTGGGCGGTACCTTGGTCTGTCGCCGTGATCGGGCATCCGGCAGGCGCGGCCGGACGTGGCCGGACATTCAGGGGAGTGCGCGATGACCAGACAGCAGCCGGCGGAACGAGGCCTCCTGCCATTCATCGGTATCGCGTTCATCTATCTGATGATCATGGCGGCGACGACCGTGCCGACGCCGCTCTATCCCATCTACCAGCAGCGGATGGATTTCTCCCTGTTCATGGGAACGGTGATCTTCGCCACCTATGTGGTCGGCGTGCTGATCGCGTTGCTCTGCTTTGGCCGTGCCTCCGACACGGTGGGCCGGCGGCCCCTGCTGGGAGCGGCGGTAGGCTCGTCGCTGATCTCCACCGGATTGATGCTGCTGAGTGACCTGTTCATGGGCGACGCGCTGCCGATCCTGCTGGTCGGGCGCTTGTTTGCCGGGCTCGCCGTGGGCTTGTTCGTGGGCGCGGGTACGGCGGCGTTGATCGAGCTTGCGCCGGAAGGGCTCAAGGCCAAGGCGCCATTCATCTCCACGGCGGTGAACGCCCTCGGCCTCGGCTTCGGCCCGTTGCTCGCCGGCGTGATGGTCGAGACGGTGCCGCCGCCGCTGCAGTCGGTGTACTGGGTGCTCATCGCCACGCTCGTGCTCGGCCTGGTCATCGTCTGGCAGGCTCCGGAGACGGTGACGGTCAAGCGCGGCGCGCGGCCGCACATGCAGCGCCTCTCCCTGCCGCCGGAAGCCCGCGCGCCGTTCCTCAAGGCCGCGGTGCCCGGCTTCACGGGTTTCGCCGTGCTGGGGTTGTTCGGCGCGGTGTCGCCGGATCTGCTGCACAAGATGGGGGTGAACAATGCCATCGATCAGGGGCTGATCATCTTCGCCGTGTTCGCCGTCTCCGGTGCGACACAACTGGTGGTGAAGCCGTTGCCGCTGGCGCGGACCATGCAGGTGGGCTGCGCTTTGCTCGCGGTGGGCGTGGGGGTGATCCTCGCCTCGGTGCTGCGTGAATCCTGGCCGTTGCTGCTGGTCGGCGGTGGGATCAGCGCGGCGGGATGGGGCGCGACATTTGCCAAGGGCCTCGCCAATGTCAGCCAGTCGGTCGAGGAGACGCAGAGGGCCGGCGTCACCTCGGCGCTGTTCGTGTGCTTCTATGTCGGGCTCACCGCGCCGGCGGTCGGTGTCGGTGCGGCGGCACTGAAATGGGGGCTGGCGGATTCCACCGTCGCCTTCGCCATCATCATGGCGGTGCTGGCGCTGTGTGCGCTGCTGATGAACCTGCGCACCGAGCGCTAGCTCAGGCATTTGTCGGGGAGCGGCGCTGCGCACAAGCCACGCTGCGCCGCCCGCGCCTCACATCCCCTCGGGACCGCGGCCGATGGCGGCGACGCCGGTGCGCGACACCTCGACGAGGCCCAGCGGTTCCAGCAGCGAGACGAACTGGTCGATCTTGTCCGGCTTGCCGGTGATCTCGAACACGAAGCTCTCCAGCGTGGTGTCGACCGTGCGGGCGCGGAAACTGTCGGCGATCAGCAGGGCTTCCTGCCGGATCTCGCCCTTGCCGCGCACCTTGATCAGGGCGAGCTCGCGCTCCACCGCCTTGCCGACCACGGTGAGGTCGACCACGCGATGCACCGGCACCAGCCGGTCGAGCTGGCTCTTGATCTGCTCGATGATCGGCGGGGCGCCGGTGGTCACGACGGTGATGCGGGAGAGCTTGGAATCGTGGCTCACCTCGGAGACGGTGAGACTGTCGATGTTGTAGCCGCGCCCGGAAAACAGGCCGACGATGCGGGCGAGAACGCCCGGCTCATTGTCGACCAGCATGGAGAGGGTGTGGCGTTCGATCGGTTCGGCGGGGGAGGACATGGGGGCACTCTGAAAAGTCGGCGGATATGGCTTTTGGCAGGCTGTCTGGCCGTCATCCCCGGGCTTGACCCGGGGATCCACACGTCAGGACGGGCGTGGACGGCTGGGCGAGGCCAGCCATGACGTCGTTACGCGCAATGCGCTGTCACACCAGCATCTTGCCTTCCTCGCTGATCGCGTCGTCCAGCGCCTCGGGATGGTCGGGCATGATCATCTCGTTGTGCGGCTTGCCCGACGGGATCATGGGCAGCACGTTTTCCATCTTGTCGACCAGGCAGTCGAACAGCACCGGGCGGTCGACGTTCAGCATTTCCTGGATCGCGCCGTCGAGGTCGCCGGGGCGATGGCAGCGTATGCCGACGCCGCCATAGGCTTCGGCCAGCTTCACGAAATCGGGCAGCGATTCCGAATAGGAATGCGAGTAGCGCCCGCCATGCAGCAGGTCCTGCCACTGGCGCACCATGCCCATATATTCGTTGTTCAGCACGAAGATCTTCACGGGCAGATTGAACTGCAGCGCGGTGGAGAGTTCCTGCAGGCACATCTGGATCGAGGCCTCGCCGGCAATGTCGATGACGAGGCTGTCCGGGTGGGCCACCTGCGCGCCGATGGCGGCGGGCAGGCCGTAGCCCATGGTGCCGAGGCCGCCGGAGGTCATCCAGCGGTTCGGCTCCTCGAAGTGGAAGTGCTGGGCCGCCCACATCTGGTGCTGGCCGACTTCGGTAGTGATGTAGACGTCCTTTTCCTTCACCGCCTCATACAGCCGCTCGATGGCGTATTGCGGCTTGATGAGGTCGGGGGACTTCACATAGGAGAGCGACTTGCGGGCGCGCCAGCGGTCGATCTCGCCCCACCAGGAGGCGATGGCGCGGCGGTCCGGCTCGGCCTTCATGGCGCGCCACATGGTGAGCATGTCTTCGAGAACATGCTTCACGTCGCCGATGATCGGGATGTCGATCTTGATGTTCTTGTTGATCGAGGACGGGTCGATGTCGATGTGGATCTTCTTCGAGTTCGGCGAGAAGGCATCGACGCGGCCGGTGATGCGGTCGTCGAAGCGCGCACCCACGCACACCATGACGTCGCAATCATGCATCGCCATGTTGGCTTCATAGGTGCCGTGCATGCCGAGCATGCCGAGCCACTGCCGGTCCGAGGCCGGATACGCGCCGAGCCCCATCAGGGTCGAGGTCACCGGATAGCCGGACAGGCGCGCGAACTCACGCAGCAGGCGCGAGGCCTCCGGCCCGGAATTGATGACGCCGCCGCCGGTGTAGAACACCGGGCGCTTGGCCTTGGCCAGCAGCTCGACGGCCGCCTTGACCTTCTCCGGGTCGCCCTTGAGGCGCGGCTGGTAGGTCTTGTGCTGGATGTTCTCGGGGCCGACATAGATGCCGCGTGCGAACTGCACGTCCTTCGGGATATCGACCACGACCGGGCCAGGACGCCCGTTCTGCGCGACATAGAACGCCTCGTGCAGGACACGGGCGAGATCGTTGATGTCGCGGACCAGATAATTGTGCTTGGTGCACGGGCGGGTGATGCCGACCGTATCGCACTCCTGGAACGCGTCCGAGCCGATGAGATGGGTCGGAACCTGCCCGGTGATGCACACCACGGGAATCGAATCCAGCAGCGCGTCGGTCAGGCCGGTCACCGCATTGGTGGCGCCGGGGCCGGAGGTGACGAGCACGACGCCGACCTTGCCCGATGAGCGCGCATAGCCTTCCGCCATGTGCACCGCGCCCTGTTCGTGACGCACCAGGACGTGGCGCACCTGGTTCTGGTGGAACATGGCGTCGTAGATCGGCAGCACCGCGCCGCCGGGATAGCCGAACATGTGTTCGACGCCCTGATCGATCAGGGCCTGCATCACCATTTCGGCGCCGGTCATCTCGCGCATCATGGTCCGTTTCCTTTGCACTCGTCGGTCTGTGGCAGGGTCCAGAAAATCAAAAGGCCCCGTCAGGGGCCATGTCGCGCGTCACCGTTGGGCGGAGATGCCGTCAGGCAGTCTCCGCGGCGACGCGCCGTCCTACGATAAGGATAATAATGTTGCGCATTGGAGCGCTCCGTCTTCGTAAAGTTGCGCGACCTGTACAGCCCGTCGCCGGGCGCGTCAAGCCGCAGATGATTTCATCGGCATAATGTCGAACGATCAAGCACTTTTCGTGGCGGCGTCCTGCCGCTATACCGGCCTTTGCCAACAGGAGTTTCCCCCTTCATGACGCAGATGCGGCTGGTCATCGTCGGCGCCGGTGGGCGCATGGGCCGGGCGCTGATGCGTGCGGTGATGGAAGCTCCCGACCTCGCTCTTGCCGGCGCTGTCGAGCATGCCGGCTCGGAGAATATCGGCCGCGATGTCGGCGAGCTGACAGGCACGGGCCCAACCGGCATGACGGTCAGCGACGACGCGCTGGAGCTGTTCTCGCGCGCGGAAGGCGTGATCGACTTCACCACGCCGCAGGCCAGCGTGATCTTCGCGGCTCTGGCCGCGCAGGCCCGCATCGTGCATGTCGTCGGCACCACGGGCTGCACGCCGGAGGACGATGCGCGCATAGCCGCGGCCTCGCGCCATGCCACGGTGATCAAGTCCGGCAATATGAGCCTCGGCGTCAATCTTCTGGCCGCGCTGGTCAAGCGGGCCGCCCGCGCGCTGAACGAGGATTTCGACATCGAAATCGTCGAGATGCATCATCGCGCCAAGGTGGACGCGCCGTCCGGTACCGCGCTGCTGCTGGGCGAGGCCGCCGCCGAAGGGCGCGACATCGCGCTGACTGAGCATGGTGTATTCACCCGCCACGGCCATACCGGTGCGCGCAACGCCGGCGATATCGGCTTCGCCACGCTGCGCGGCGGTACGGTGGTGGGCGAGCATTCGGTGATCTTCGCCGGTCCGGGCGAACGCATCGAGTTGGCGCACAAGGCCGAGGATCGCATGATCTTCGCCCGCGGCGCGCTGGCTGCCGCCCGCTGGGGCCGAGGCCGCAAGCCGGGCCTCTATTCCATGTCCGATGTGCTCGGCCTCACCGAGTCCTGAACCCGAACGACGCCTACCGTCCCGTCCCGCCCCGTCCCGATCCGACCGGAGACTGCCCGATGTCCGACCGCCTTCTCGTGCTCGTCCGCCATGGCCAGAGCGAATGGAACCTCAAGAACCTGTTCACCGGCTGGCGCGACCCGGACCTCACCGAGCTTGGTGTTGAAGAGGCGAAGGCCGCCGGCAAGCGGCTGAAGGCGGAGGGTTTTCAGTTCGACGTTGCCTACACGTCGGAGCTGTCGCGCGCGCAGAAGACGCTTGATCTCGCGCTTGCCGAACTCGGCCAGACCGGCATTCCGATCACCCGCGACATCGCCCTGAACGAGCGCGACTATGGCGACTTGTCGGGTTTGAACAAGGATGACGCGCGCCAGAAATGGGGCGAGGAGCAGGTGCTGATCTGGCGCCGCTCCTATGACGTGCCCCCGCCCGGCGGCGAGAGCCTGAAGGACACGGTAGCGCGCACGCTGCCCTATTATGTGCAGGAAATCCTGCCGCAGGTGCTGCGCGGCAATCGCGTGCTGGTGACCGCGCATGGCAATTCGCTGCGCGCGCTGATCATGGTGCTGGAGAAGCTGTCGCCCGAAGGCATCCTCAAGCGCGAGCTGGCGACCGGCGTGCCGGTGATCTACCGGCTGAACGCGGATTCCACCGTCGCCAGCGTCGTCGATCTCGCCCGCTGAACCGGCGCTTTCGGCGCGCCGATGGCGGCGCGTCGGCGGCCGGCCGGCATGATGGCGGCGCGCGGCTCCTGCGCCCGCCCGCCTCTTCTCTCGGGAGCACGAAGGGGCTAACAAGGCGCTCGCCCCGAACCGGACGGCGCGCGGGGATTGTCGTCCCCGCCGCCCGCGGGCAACTCCGCAGGCCGCACGTTCCATGCTGAAGTCCTTCTTCTCCTACTATCGCCCCTATCGGACCCTGTTCCTGGTCGACTTCGGCTGCGCCGTGCTGTCCGGCGTGCTCGAACTCGGCTTCCCCATGGCGATGAAGGCCTTTGTCGACCTGCTGCTGCCGCGCGGCGACCTTCAGCTCATCCTGCTGGCCGCCCTCGGCCTGCTGGCGATCTACGCGCTCAACAGCGCCTTGATGGGGATCGTGACCTATTGGGGCCATGTGCTCGGCATCAACATCGAGACCGCGATGCGGGCGAAGGCCTTCGCCCATCTCCAGAAGCTCTCCTTCCGCTTCTTCGACAATTACAAGACCGGGCATCTGGTGGCGCGCGTCACCAAGGACCTCGAGGAGATCGGCGAGGTTGCCCATCACGGGCCGGAGGACCTGTTCATCGCGGTGATGACCTTCGTCGGGGCCTTCGTGCTGATGCTCTGGGTGCACCCGCCGCTGGCCTATCTCACGGCGCTGATCGTGCCGCTCACCGCCTTCGTGGTGGCGCGCTATGGCGGGCGGATGACGCGGAACTGGCAGGAGCAGTTCGGCCGCATCGGTGCCTTCAATGTCCGGCTGGAGGAGAATATCGGCGGCATCCGCGTGGTGCAGGCCTTCGCCAACGAGGCGCACGAGACCCGGCTGTTCGCCGTCGACAATGCCGGCTACCGCGCCGCCAAGCTCGACGCCTACCGCCTGATGGCGGCGAGCCAGGCGCTGAACTACCTGGCGATGCGGCTGGTGCAGCTCACCGTGATGCTGGCGGGCGCGTGGTATGTGGTCGAGGGCGGGCTGACGATCGGCGGCTTTGTCGGCTTCCTGCTGCTGGTCGGGGTGTTCTACCGCCCGCTCGACAAGATCGCGGCGGTGATGGAGACCTACCCCAAGGGCATTGCCGGCTTCCGCCGCTACCAGGAACTGCTGGCGACCGAACCCGACATCGCCGACCGGCCGGGCGCCCGCGAGGTGGCCCATCTCAAGGGCGATATCCGCTTCGAGGGCATCGGCTTCGGCTATGTGCCGGGTCGCGCCGTGCTGGCCGGCGTCAATCTCGACATCCATGCCGGGCAGACCGTGGCCTTCATCGGCCCCTCGGGCGCGGGCAAGACCACGCTGCTCTCGCTGCTGCCGCGCTTCTATGAGGCCAGCGAGGGCCGGATCACCATTGACGGCATCGACCTGCGCGACATGACGCTGGAGTCGCTGCGCCAGCAGATCGGGATCGTGCAGCAGGACGTGTTCCTGTTCGGCGGCACCATCCGCGAGAACATCGCCTATGGCCGGCTCGACGCCAGCGATGAGGAGATCCGCGAGGCCGCGCACCGCGCCCGGCTCGGCGGCATGCTGGCCGATCTGCCGGAAGGGCTCGACACGCTGATCGGCGAGCGCGGCGTGAAGCTCTCCGGCGGGCAGAAGCAGCGCCTCGCCATCGCCCGCATCTTCCTCAAGAATCCGCCGATCCTGATTCTCGACGAGGCGACCTCGGCGCTCGACACCGAGACCGAGCGCGAGATCCAGCGCTCGCTCGACGAGCTGGCGCGCGGGCGTACCACGCTGGTCATCGCCCACCGCCTCGCCACCATCCGCAACGCCGACCGCACCATACTGGTCTCGGGCGGCGGCATCACCGAGCGGGAGGCTCCGCCGCCGGAGGCGTGGGAAGCTTCCGCGTCCCGAACATGAGCCCCCTCACCGAGCCTAGATGCTTGCGCATGCACTGCTCGGCGAGGTCGGGATTGCGCCCCTCGATCGCCGCGGTGATGGCCTCGTGCTCGGCGAAGCTGGAATGGGCCGGCGGGGGCTCGGGCGCGGTGCGGGCATAGGCCCAGCCCGGAGACCGCCGCACGGCGTTCAGCGTCTCGAACAGCATGACCAGCAGCTTGTTCTTGCTGGCCTGCGCGATGGCAACGTGCAGCCGGTTGTCCCAGGCCTCATAGATGCTCCAGCTTTTTGCCCCGCGCGCCCGCCGGTTGCAGGCGCGCATCTCGTCGAAATCGGCCTGCGTGCCATAAAGCGCGGCGAGCCGCGCCAGCTGCGGCTCCATGGCGAGGCGCGCATCGATGATCTGCGCGGGGCTGGTGATCGTGCCGAGATACTCGACATCGTGCAGGTTGATCACCGGACGCGCGCCGATGAAGGTGCCGCGGCCGATATGCCGCCAGACCTGGCCCTCGGATTCCAGCACCGCCATCGCCTTGCGGATTTCAGCCCGCGTCGCGCCCAATTGCTCCGCCAGCGCGCGCTCCGAAGGCAGGCGTCCGTTGAGCGGGAGGGTCTGTTCGGTGAGGAAATTCCTCAGCCGCAACAACACGTCATCCGCAGTTCCGTGGCCGAGCATGTCAACCAATCACGAAAATGGGTTCACTTAGGGTCTTTTCACCGTAGTCAAAACGCGTTCAACTTCAATCTGCCGCAGGGTCGTTTCACGAGAAAATACGCTCGGAACCGAAAGTATTGCGACACCGAATTGGACCAATGAAAAAATTGGTTCAGCCGGCCGGTGTGGATCGTCGACGCCAAACGATCCCCGCGCCCGCCGTTGGCCTCATGCCGGAGGAGTGCAGGAAAGCCTGACCGGCTTTCTCGACCGAACGATCAAAAAAACACACCGGAGGAAACCATGATGATCTCCAAGAGGTCTTTCTGCCTTTCAGCGGCCGCGGGCGCGTTCCTGCTTGCCGCCGGCAGCGCATCCGCGCCCGCGCAGACGCTGCGTAACGTCACCTTCGTCCAGCCCAGCCCGTCCGCGATCAACTCGTTCCCGGTCTACGTCGCGATGGGCGAGGGGTATTTCAAGGACGAGGGCATCAACATGCGTGTCGAGTCGGTCAACGGCTCCGGCGCCGTGATCCAGGCGATGGCATCCGGCCAGGCCCAGTTCGGCCGGCCCGGCCCCGGCCCGGTGCTGAGCGCCCGCGCCCGCGGCGTCGATGTCGTCTTCCTCTACAACATGATGGTGAAGAGCTCCTTCGGCATCGTGGTGAAGGACGGCGACAGCTTCAAGTCGCCCACCGACCTCAAGGGCAAGGTGATCGGGGTCGGCACCGCCGACGGCGCCGAGGTCTCCTTTGCGCGCGGCGTGCTCTCCTCCCTCGGCATGGAGGAAAAGCGCGACTACACCTTCCTGACCGTCGGCGATGGCGGCATGGCCACCGCGGCCTTCACCCGCGACGACATCTCCGCCTATGCCGCCTCGACGGCGGATGCGGCGATCCTCTCCCATCGCGGCATCAAGCTGCGCGACATCACCCCCGTCGAATTCGTCACCTTCTTCGGCAACGGCTTCGCCGTGATGCAGGAGACGATCGACAAGGATCCCAAGCTGGTCGAGGGCTTCGGCCGCGCGGTGGTGCGGGCGCAGGAATTCGCCGTCGATCCGGCGAACCGCGAGAAGGTGCTGGCGCATCTCAAGGCCGGCATGCCGCAGGAAAGCGAGGACAAGGCCTTCGCCAACGCCCTGTTCGAGCAGGTGCTGGCCAAGACCATGCGCGTCGACCAGAGCAAGGGCTGGGGCTACCAGAACCCCAAGGACTGGGAAGCCTGGCATGTCAGCCTCGTCGAGACCGGCAGCCTGAAGCAGCCGATGCCGGACCTCGAAAAGGCCTACACCAATGCCTTTGTGGAGGTGTGGAACAAATGAACGCCGCCGCAGCCTTCCTTCCCGCGGAATCGAAGCCCCGCGAGGTGGTCTACGAGCTGAAGTCGGTCTCGAAGACCTATGCCATGCGGCAGATCCATGCCCTGGACAATGTGAACCTCCGGCTGGAACGCGGCAGCTTCTCTTCGGTCATCGGATCGAGCGGCTGCGGCAAGTCCACCCTTCTGAAGATCATGGCGGGGCTCCAGTCCCCGTCCGCGGGCAGCGTGGTCCTGGCGGGCAAGCCCGTGCTGGGACCACGCCGCGACATCGGCATGATGTTCCAGCACGCCACCCTGTTCCCCTGGCGCACCACGCTGGAGAACATCGTGCTGCCGATCGAGATCCGCGACGGCAAGCAGGCCGCCGCGGCCAAGCACGAGGCCGGGCGCCGCCTGCTCGATCTGGTCGGCCTCAAGGGCTTCGAGAACGTCTATCCGGGCGAGCTGTCCGGCGGCATGGCGCAGCGCGCCGCCATCTGCCGGATGCTCATCACCGAACCCGAGGTGCTGCTGCTCGACGAGCCGTTTTCGGCGCTCGACGAATTGTCGCGCGATTTCATGAACATGGAGCTGCAGCGCATCTGCATGGCGCGCAACGCGACCGCCTTCCTGGTCACCCACTCCATCCCGGAAGCGGTGATCCTGTCGGATGTCGTCCACGTCATGCGCCCGCGTCCCGGCCGGGTGGTGGAGACGGTGGCGATCGACCTGCCGCGCCCGCGCACGCTGGAGATGATCACCACGCCCTATTTCGGCGCGCTCGTCGCCCATATCCGCAGCCGTCTCGACAAGGAGGCCGCATGAGCACGATCGACAGTTCCATCGAGGTCGGCGAAACCGGCGCCGGCATTACCGATACCGTCTGGACCGAGAAGGGCTCCTGGCTCGACCGGGTGCCGCGCGCGGTGTCCATGATCGTCCTGTTCGCGGCGTTCCTCGCCATCTGGCAGGGCGTCACCCTGCTGGGCGTGGTCTCGCCGATCATCATGCCGACCCCGGCCGAGGTCGGGCGCGACATCGTGACCGTGGCGATCAATCTGCTCTCCGGCGACTACATGCTCGCCGCGCTGTGGATCACCGCCAAGGAGGTGTTCTTCGGCTTCATCATCGCCACGGTGGTCGGCTTCTCGCTCGGCGTGCTGGTGGGCGAGACGACGTTCGGCGAGCGGGCGGTGATGCCCTATCTGGTCGCCATCGACACCATGCCGAAAATCGCCTTCGCCCCGCTCTTCGTGGCGTGGCTCGGCTTCGACATCGCTTCGAAGGTGGCGCTCGCGGCCTTTATCGCCACCTTCCCGATCATCGTCGGCACGGCGGCGGGGCTGCATGCGGCCGATAGCAATGCGCGCATGCTGTTCAAGACCATGGGCGCCTCGCGCTGGCAGATGCTGATCAAGCTCAAGCTGCCCACCGGCCTGCCGCATTTCTTCACCGGCCTGAAGATCGGTTCGGTCGGCGTGATGGCGGGCGCGATCACCGGCGAGTTTCTCGGCGGCGGCAAGGGCTTCGGCGAATTGATCCGCGTCGCGGCCAGCATGCTCGACACTCCGCGCGTGTTCTCGCTCATCCTCTATCTCAGCCTTCTGGGCCTCGGGCTGTTCGCCTTCGTGAACTGGGTCCAGCAGCATTTCGTGTTCTGGCACAAGGCCCGGGTGACGACGGCGGAGTAACCCTCCCCCGCTCCCGTACAATCAGGAAAAAGACCATGCATCTCGTAACCTACCGCACGCCGGGAGGCTCTTCCGTCGGTGTCGTCGAGGGCGCCAGCGTGCTGCGCGTCGCCGATCTCGTCCCCGGCGCGCCCGACGACATGATTGGCGTGATCGAGGCGGGCGAACCGCTTCTGGCGACACTGCGCGCGGCGCTGGCCTCGGCACCGGCGGGCGCCCGGCAGCCGCTGGCCTCGACCGAGCTGCTGTGCCCGATCCCGCAGCCGGGCAAGATCATCTGCCTCGGGCTCAACTACGCGCTGCACGCCAAGGAAGGCGGCAATGCGGTGCCGGATTATCCGGCCTTCTTCATCCGCGCCAATTCCTCGCTGGTGGCGCCGGGCGCGCCGGTGGTGCGTCCGCGGGTCTCCGACAAGCTGGACTATGAGTGCGAGCTGACCATCGTCATCGGCAAGCGCGGCCGCGATATCCCGGAAGACCAGGCGCTCACCCATGTCTATGGCTACACGCTGCTCAACGACGTCTCGGTGCGCGACTATCAGCGCAAGACCACGCAATGGTCGGCCGGCAAGAACTTCGACGGCACCGCCCCGGTCGGGCCGGTCATCGCCACCGCCGACGATCTGCCGCCGGGCGCCGACGGCCTCGGCATCCGTACCCGGCTCAACGGGCAGGTGATGCAGGACAGCGACACCTCGGACATGGTGTTCAAGGTCGCGCGCACCGTGGCGCTGATGTCGGAGATCATGACGCTCAACCCCGGCGACATCATCGCGACGGGCACGCCCTCGGGCGTCGGCTATGCCCGCAAGCCGCCGGTGTTCATGAAGCAGGGCGATGTGGTCGAGGTCGAGGTCGACGGCATCGGCATATTGCGCAACCCGGTGATCGACGCGGGCGCATCGGCATGACAAGCGAGGCCGGCATCGCTGCTTCCGGCGGCGTCGTCGCCGCGCGTCCCGCCGCCGGCCGGGTGCCCGCGCCGGCACTGCGCGACTTCACGGCGCGCGCCTTCCTCGCCCTCGGCGTGCCGGAGGACGATGCCCGCCGCGTGGCCGGGTTGATGGTCGAGGCCGATCTGCGCGGCTACGACACCCATGGCGTGTTCCGGCTGCGGCAATATGTGGACCGGCTGCGCGACGGGGGCATCACGCCGGCCGCCACCGTGACCACCGTGCGCGAGACCGCCGCCACCGCCTTGATCGACGGCGGCAACGGGCTCGGCCATCTCGCCATGCAGGCGGCGACGGAGCTGGCCATCGCCAAGGCCGGCGCCGCCGGCATCGGCTGGGTCGGCGTGCGCAATTCCAACCATGCCGGCCCGGCGGCGCTCTATGTGCTGCCGCAGACCCGCCAGGGCATGGCCGGCATCTGCGCGGCGGTGGGCAGCGCCAACCATGTCGCGCCGTTCGGGGGCAGCGAAATGCTGCTCGGCACCAACCCGCTCGCCATCGCCGTTCCCGCCGGCCGGCAGGCGCCGTTCCTGCTCGACATGGCGACCACCAATGTCGCCATGGGCAAGATCAAGTCCCTTGCCCAGCGCGGCGAGCCGATGCCGGAAGGCTGGATGGTGGGGCGCGATGGCCGCCCCCTCACCGATCCCAACCGGCGCGACGAGGGGTTCCTCCTGCCGATCGGCGGTGCCAAGGGCTATGGGCTGGCCATGGCGATCGGCCTGCTGGCCGGCGTGATGAACGGGGCCGCCTTCGGTTCGAACGTGGTGGATTTCACCACCGACCGGACGAGCCCGACCAATACCGGCCAGTTTGTCGCCGCGCTTTCCGTCGCGGCCTTCCGCGAGCCCACGGCCTTCGGCGCGGCGGTGGATACGGTGTTCGACGAGATGCGCGCCTGCGCGCCGCTGCCCGGTCATGCCCCGGTCCGGATTCCCGGCGAGGGGCGCGAGGAGCGGGCCGCCAAGGGCGATGCCGAGGGCCTCGCCCTGCACCCCAATCTGGTGAAGGAACTCGACGCCATCGCCGGAGAGCTGGGCATCGTCGGCCTCTGAGCGGAAGTGGCGAAACCAATTGGTCATTGGATGGGTGGATGCCGCACAGGACGCTGCGATATCACCCGTTGGAGCCTTGACGTTTCGCTTAACCCAATGTACGACCAAATCATGATTGGTATTAAATGTCACGGGAGTGATTGATGAACGCGCCAATTGAGAACGCCGCCTATGTGATCCCGCCCGTGGGTATCCCGACGCTTGGCGTCGAAGGGTCCACCCAGCTTTTCCCGATCCACCGCATCTATTGCGTCGGTCGCAACTATGCCGATCACGCCATCGAGATGGGGCATGATCCGGACAAGGAGCCGCCGTTCTTCTTCCAGAAGAACCCGGACAATGTCATCGCCAACGGCACCTTTCCCTATCCCGACAAATCCAGCGACGTGCATTTCGAGATCGAGATGCTGGTCGCGATCGGCAAGGGCGGGATCAACATCCCGATCGAGAGCGCGCTCGACCATGTCTGGGGCTATGGCGTGGGCCTCGACATGACCCGGCGCGACCTGCAGGGCGAGGCCAAGAAGCTCGGCCGGCCGTGGGAAGTCGGCAAGGCCTTCGAGGCGTCCGCCCCGTGCACGGCGCTGGTGCCGGCGAGCCGTATCGGCCACCCGACCGACGGCAAGGTGTGGCTCAACGTGAACGGCAAGCAACGCCAGATCGGCGACCTCAACCAGATGATCTGGAAGGTGCCGGAGATGATCTCGTACCTGTCCAGCCTGTTCGAACTCAAGGCCGGCGACATCATCATGTCCGGCACGCCGGCGGGCGTCGGCGCCATCGTGCGCGGCGACCTGATGGAAGGCGGCGTCGATGGCGTCGGCACGCTGACCGCCAAGGTGGTCTGACGCCCGCGCCAGACCCTTCCCGCGTGAAAAGGCACCCGGCGCGGCCTGCGCCGGGTTCGTGACGAACAGACTTCCGACAGGAGCTTGCGGTGGCGAAGATAAAGGTGGCCAACCCCGTGGTCGAACTCGACGGGGACGAGATGACGCGCATCATCTGGGCGCTCATCAAGGACAAGCTGATCCACCCCTATCTCGACATCGACCTCGATTATTACGACCTGAGCGTCGAGAACCGCGACGCCACCGACGATCAGGTGACCGTCGACGCGGCGCACGCCATCAAGCGCGCCGGTGTGGGCGTGAAATGCGCCACCATCACCCCGGATGAGGGCCGCGTCACCGAGTTCGGCCTCAAGAAGATGTGGCGTTCGCCCAACGGCACGATCCGCAACATCCTCGGCGGCGTCATCTTCCGTGAACCGATCATCGCCAAGAACGTGCCGCGCCTGGTGCCGGGCTGGACCCAGCCGATCATCGTCGGCCGCCACGCCTTCGGCGACCAGTACCGCGCCACCGACTTCAAATTCCCCGGCAAGGGCACGCTGACGGTGAAGTTCGTCGGCGAGGACGGAACGGTGATCGAGCAGGAGGTTTATCAGTCGCCCGGCGCCGGCGTCGCGCTCGCCATGTACAATCTCGACGAGGCGATCGTCGAGTTCGCGCGGGCCTCGCTCAATTACGGTCTGGCCCGGCGTTACCCGGTCTATCTCTCGACCAAGGACACCATCCTCAAGCAGTATGACGGGCGGTTCCGCAAGCTGTTCCAGGAGATCTACGAGGCCGAGTTCAAGGCCGAGTTCGAGAAGCACAAGATCTGGTACGAGCACCGCCTGATCGACGACATGGTGGCTTCCACGCTGAAATGGTCCGGCGGCTATGTCTGGGCCTGCAAGAACTATGACGGCGACGTGCAGTCCGACATCGTGGCGCAGGGCTTCGGTTCGCTCGGGCTGATGACCTCCGTGCTGATGACCCCGGACGGCCAGACCATGGAATCGGAAGCCGCCCACGGCACCGTCACCCGCCACTATCGCGAGCACCAGAAGGGCAAGGAGACCTCGACCAACTCCATCGCCTCGATCTTCGCCTGGACTCGCGGCCTCGCCCATCGCGCCAAGCTCGATGGCAATGACGACCTCGCCCATTTCGCGAGCACGCTGGAGAAGGTGTGCATCGACACGGTGGAAGCGGGCGACATGACCAAGGATCTGGCGCTGCTGGTGGGACCGGACCAGCCCTGGCTGTCGACCACCGGCTTCCTCGACAAGGTGGACGCCAATCTCCGCAAGGCGATGGCATAGCATTACGCTTCCCGGTCCGGCCGCGCGCCGGACCGGACCATCCGATGGATCGGATCAGTTGCGAAGATCGCCGCCGGGTGTGAGCGACAGGAGCAGCCCGGCCGCCTCCATGGCGCGCGCGATGCGCTGCATGGCCGGCCAGTCGATGGTGCCGCTGCGGCGCCCGAGATAGATCACCCACGCCTCGCTCGGCACCGCCTCGCCCGGAAAATCGCGCTCGATATGTCGCGCCGCCTGCATCAGGCGCGGCAGGCTCGGCCGCTCGCCGGGCACCTCGCTCTCGTCGAAGCAGTCCTCGCACATCGCCGCCGCCCGTCACCGCGCAAAGCTGAAAACGTCGAAGCCGCGGTCGCGATCGATCACATAGACCACGCCGCGTTCATCGACGTCGACATCGTTGCTCTGCGGGCTGGCATGGCCGGGGGCCGGCGAGGGGAGGTAGTGCCCGATCTCGCGCGGGGTTTCCGGCGTCGCGATGTCGATGATGCGCACCCCGCCGGCGAACCAGGTGGCGAACACCAGCGAGCCGATCTGGCGTTCCTGGAACTGATGGCCGCCGAACCGTCCGCCGGCGCGCGCATAGGGCGATTCCCGCTCGCTGACATGGAAGGTCGAGACCGGGACCGGCCGGGTCGGGTCGGACACGTCCATCACCCAGAGGAAGCCGTGCGGCTGGCCGGGCACATGGTCGTGCTCCTCGTCGATCATCAGCGCCAGATCGCGTCCGGCGATGGGCTCGGCGAGGCGGAAGAAGGTGTGGGTCGGCTCGGGGAAGGGCGGATGGTAGTTGAACCGCCCGATGGTGCGCGGCGCGGTGATGTCGGAAATGTCGATGACATGGGCGCCGGCATACCAGCAGGCCGCCCACAGTGTGTCGCCCACGCGCAGCGCATGGTGCAGCCGGCAGCGCTGTCCCGGCCAGGACGGCGTCTCGCCGCCCGCGACATGCTGGCCCGGCATGTGCCAGCGCGCGACCTCGCGCGGGCGGGTCGGGTCGGCGAGGTCGTAGATCACCAGTATGTTGCCGACATAGCCCTCCATCTCGGTCGAGATGTAGGCGTAGCGCTCGTCCATGTCGAAGCGGTGCACGCCGATGCCGCCGGTGTGCACCGTGGCGAGGTGGCGGGGATTGGCGGGATCGGCGATGTCCCAGACCCGGAACCCGCCATCCTGATAGCCGCGCGCCAGCCCGGCGCGCAGCGTGTCGAGGTCGCCCGGCGCGACGCCGATCTCGGCGGCGATTTCCGCCTCCTGCGGCGGGCGTCCCAGCGTCGCGGCGAGGTCGGCGGTGACGGCGGCGATGCGCTCGCCCTTGCGGAAGAAATGCCGCTTGTGCCGCTCGACATTGGTGATCATCAGGTCACCGGCGACCTTCACCTTGTGGGTGTGGGAAAAGCCATCGGGCGGAGCGATCCGCGCGACCTGACGCGGGCGGCGCGGGTCGCTCACATCATAGATCGCCGTGCCGTCCGGCGGCGACATATGGCCGATGAAGGCATGGTTGCGGTGGACCACCACCTCGCCCCCGCCCGGAATATCCAGCCGGGCGAGAGGGGTGACATTGGCGCTGTGCAGCACCTCGGGCCGGGGCGGGGCGTTCATGCCGCGGCCATCCGCGCGGCGGCGCGGTTGCGGCGCCACTGGACCACGGAGGGCAGCAGCAGCGAGAGCACCAGCGCCACCCACAGCACATTGCCGACCGTGGAGGAGAAGAACACCCAGGGGTCATTGCCGCTGATCCGCAGCGCGCGCATCACATTGGCTTCCAGCAGCGGGCCGAGAATGACGCCGATCAGCAGGGCCACCACGTTGAAGTGCGTCTGCCGGCATAGATAACCGATCGCGCCGAACAGCAGCGTCAGCCACAGGTCGAACATGTAGCCGCGCGGCGCGAAGGCACCCACCAGGGTGAAGGCGATGATGATAGGCGCCAGCACCGGGGTCGGGATCAGCACCAGCTTCGAGACATATTTGGTGAGCGGCAGCGTGGTGAACAGCATCACCGCATAGGCGACCAGCATGGTGATGAACACGCCATAGCCGATGCCGGGGTTCTGGATGAACAGGCGCGGGCCGAGCTGGACGCCGTGATAGGTCATCACGATCATCATCACCGCCGCCGTCGTGCCGCCGGGCACGCCGATGACCAGCATGGGAATGAGGTCGCCCGAGGTCACGCCATTATTGGCGGATTCCGGCGCGATCACCCCTTCCGGGATGCCGGTGCCGTATTTCTCCGGCGTCTTGGAGAACAGGCGCGACTGCTGGTAGGCGACGAAGGCGGCGATGGAGGCGCCGGCGCCGGGCACGATGCCGATGACGAGGCCGACAAGGCTGGTCCACACCATGTGCCAGGTGCGGGCGAAGGCCATGGTCACGCCTTCCCAGGTCTGCTTCCAGCTGGCCTTCCTCATCATTTCCAGCCCGCTCTCGTCGAGCACGGAATCGTTCTCCATCATCTTCAGCGCCTCGGAGATGGCGAAGACGCCGATCAGCACCGCGATCAGCGGCACGCCGTCATAGAGTTCGATCATGCCGAAGGTGCCGCGCGGCGTGGAGTAGATGTGGTCGGCGCCGATCGCGCCGATCAGCAGGCCGAGGAATCCGGCGATCAACCCCTTGAGCATGTTGTCGGAGGCGACGGAGGCGATCAGCGTGATGCCGAACAGCAGGATCACCACCATCTCGACGCTGTGCATGTAGAAGGCGAGGCGCGCGATATAGGGCAGCAGGAAGATCGACAGTCCCGCCGTCACCACGCCGCCCACGGTGGAGGCGACGAAGGACAGCACCAGCGCCTGCTGCCCCAGCCCTTTCCGGGCCATCGGGTAGCCGTCGAGACAGGTGGCCGCCGCGCCGCCATTGCCGGGAATGTTGAGCAGGATCGAGGTGATGCCGCCGCCCATATGCGAGGCGACGAACAGCGAGACCATGAAGATCATCGCCACCTCGATGTCCACCGCCAGGGTGAAGGGCAGCAGCATGATGATGGTGTTGGCCGAGCCGAAGCCCGGCATGGCGCCGATGATGATGCCGATGGTGGTGGCGAGGACGATCAGCCAGAGATAGCTGAAATTCAGCAGGAACTGATCGGCGAGGACGGCGAAGCTGAGATTCATGGCGAGGCTCCCGTCTGCAGCGGTTTTTAGCCGGCTTACAGACCTGTCAGCGCGAAGAACAGGCGCTCGAACGGACCTTGAGGGAAGGCGGTCCGCAGGATGAGGATGAACAGCACGAAGCCGAAGAGCGCGAGGCTGCCGGCGATCAGCGCGGCGCGGCGCGCCGGCATCTTCTGCAGCACGAGGAAGCACAGGAAGAGATAGCCGAAGGTGGAGAGCGTGAACCCGGCATAGGGGATCGCCGCCACCGAGGCGACCGTCAGCAGGAACAGGGTCGCGCGCACGGAGCCCAGCTTGCGGCTCTCATAGAGGCTGCGCCACTCGACGTAATGGGTGCCGCGCGCCAGCCCGATCACGGTGCGCAGGGCGAAGATGCCGATGAGAAGGAACAGCACGACGGCGCAGAACACGCCGCTGACCTTGGCCTCCCAGTCGAGATCCTTGATGGAGATCAGGTAATAGGTTGCGAAGACGGCGCCGAGGATCGGGATGATCCAGTCGGCGCCGGTCGCGACCCTGGCGTCGCGTTGGTCTTTCATGGCGCGTTCCTGCTCGGTGGGCGGGGATCGGACGAAACGGAGGCGACGTGGCGCGCCCCGGCCGCCGACCCCGGGGAGCCGGCGACAGGGCCGCGCATGCGCCTTCGGCCGGGGCTTACTTCGAGGCGGTCAGCAGCGGGCGATAGCGCTCGGCCAGCGCCAGATATTCGCGGGCAGACTTGTCGCAGGCGGCGGCGTCGCCATAGCGGATGAACTCCCACGGGGTGCCGGCCTTCTCGGCCAGTTCCTTGTATTCCGGGTCGTTGAACACCTGCCGCATGCTCTCGCCGAGCTTCTTCACCCGGTCGGGATGCTCCTGCGCCGCCTTGGTGTGGATCACGATGGCGCGCTGGCCGGACATGGGCGGGATGCTGGTGCCGAACACCTTGTTCACCGGCGGCGCGTCATTGGTCAGCTCCGGCGCCTCATTGGTGGAGTTGAACACGGTGAGGAAGCGGGCCTGGCCGTCGAGGCCGAGCGAGGAGGACAGGAAGGTCGCGCAGCCATCGACCTCGCCGGTGATGGCCGCCGAGCGGGCATGGCCGCCGCCGCCATAGGGGATCATCCGCACCTTCATTCCGGTGGCCTCCGCCAGCGCCAGCGCGCCGATGGTGGACGGATGGGGCAGGCGGCTGGTGGAGAGCGTGATCTCGCGCTTCTTGCCCTCTTCGACCATGTCCTGAATGGTCTTGAACCGGCTGTTGGCGCCGACCCAGATCACGGAATCGTCGACATCCATGCTGCCGAGATAGGTGAAGTCCTCCGGGTATTTGTAGTTCACCTTCTGGGTGGCGTACATGATCATCTCGGGGCCGATATTGCCGACGAGAATGTTGTAGGCGTTGGGCTCGCGCTTGGAGACGAACACCTCGTAGCCGACCTGCCCCGATGCGCCGGGGAAATAGGAATATTCGAAGTTCTGGCCGATATACTTGCTCCACACGCGGTTGAAGGCGCGCGAGGCCTGATCGACGCCGCCGCCTTCGCCGGTGGGGATCAGCACCTGGATCGGCCGGTCGGGATAGCCGGCGGCGCGGGCGCCGGTCGAGAACGGGCCGGCCAGCGACCCCGCGAAGGCACCCGCCCCCGCCAGCAGAAGGTGACGTCGATTCAGCGAAAGAGTCATCGTGGCATTCCTCCAAGCTCGCGCACCCGTCTTCGCGGGCGTCGTGACAACTTTTATACCGATCGGTGTTTGGTTTATATTGGTTTAGTGGTGGGGTCAATAGTTGGCGGCCCCGCGGGTGCCGTTCCCGGGCATTTCCGCGCGCGCTCTGCGCCCTTATGGCGTCGATGTACGAAAGCGTCGGGCGATCCCCGGCAGAGCCGGCTCAAGGCGCCACAACCATTGGATGATTGGTAAAATCGAACGCCACCCCGGCACGCGGTGCCGCTGCCGGCACGACCGCGCCGTGCCCGCGTTAATGGCGGGACGTCGCGCCCTTGTGTCCGGGTGGGCGGCGGGGCTCGGCTATTGCCGGTCGAGCAGCTTGCGCTCGACGGTTTGCAGATGCGTGCGCATCGCCGCGGCCGCGCCGGCCATGTCGCGGTGCTCGATGGCGTCGACGATGGCGTCGTGCTCGGCGAAGCTGTGATGATCGGTGAGCGGCTTCAGTGGCGCCGAGCGCAGCCGCCCCCAGGTCACCGCGCGCCGCACGGCGTTCAGCGTGTCGAACAGCCCCAGCAG
This sequence comes from Ancylobacter gelatini, assembly GCF_022601675.1. Lineage (GTDB taxonomy): Bacteria > Pseudomonadota > Alphaproteobacteria > Rhizobiales > Xanthobacteraceae > Ancylobacter > Ancylobacter gelatini. Next base: position 77,957 of record NZ_JAKVIL010000013.1, read on the forward strand.
CAGGCTGTTCTGCGTCGCCTCGGCGATGGTGCGGTGAAGGCGGGTGTCCCAGCCTTCATATTGCCGCCAGTTTTCCGCCTGCCGCGAGCGCGTCAGGCACAGCCGCATCTCCGAGATCGCCGAGGGGGTGGCGCTGAAGGCGGCGGCGCGGGCGATCTCCGGCTCGATGGCGATGCGGGTGCGCATCACTTCGGCGGGGTTGGAGCGCCGGGCCAGCGCCTCGATGTCGGCGAAGGTGTCGAGCGGCCGGCTGCCCATGAAGGTGCCCTTGCCGACATGGCGCCAGAGCTGGCCTTCCGATTCCAGCACATCGAGCGCCTTGCGCAGTTCGGCCCGCGACACGCCGAGCGCGGCGGACAATTCCCGCTCCGGCGGCAGTCTTCCGTCTTCCGGAAGATGCGCCTGAGCGAGAAAGCCCCGGAGCTGGGTGAGAATGCTCTTCTCAGGATGGAGGTCGCTGGAGCCTAGCATGCAAAAGTCCAACCAAAACAAGATTGGTTCAGGATATGCTGAGCGCCGGCCCAGACGTCAAGTCATTTCATTCCGCGCGAGCGGCAATGCCCAAAAAATCACCCAATGCAAACCAAAACATCATTGGTGGTCATATTTACGGCCGCTGGTCGCGCGTTACTGTGAGAGTCCGCCGACTTTTTGCGCCGGGTTCTTTCAGGAAAGAATTGCACTATTTAATACAATAAGTACAATGCCGGCTCCCCTCTACCAGGAGCCGTGTCCATGTCCCATGCCCGCCTCGCGCCGCGAATGAGCGGTGCCGGCTCGTCGCCGACCGCCGAAATCTCGAACAAGGTCCGCGCCCTTGTCGCGCAGGGCCACAAGGTCGTCAATCTCGGCGAGGGCGAGCTGGACTTTCCCACCCCGCCGGCGATCTGCGAGGCCGGCATCGCCGCGATCCGCGAAGGCGACACCAAATACACCGCGGTGCCCGGCACGGCGGAACTCAAGCGCGCCATCCGCGCGAAATTCGCGCGCGAGAACGGGCTGGCCTATGCGGCTGACGAGGTGATCGCCGGAGCCGGCGCCAAGCAGCTCATCTTCAATGCCTTCCTCGCCACGCTGGCGCCGGGCGACGAAGTGATCGTGCCCGCGCCCTATTGGGTGTCCTATCCCGACATGGTGCGCCTCGCCGAAGGGACGCCGGTGATCGTCGCCGCGACGGCGCAGGAGGGCTGGAAGCTCACGCCGCAGAAGCTCGCCGCGGCGCTGACCCCGCGCACCCGCTGGGTGGTGCTCAACTCGCCGAACAATCCCTCCGGCGCGGTCTACAGCCCCGCCGAGATGGAGGCACTCACCGACGTGCTGCTCGCCCATCCGGACGTGCTGGTGATGGCGGACGACATCTATGAGCATGTCCGCTTCGACTGCGACTTCGCCACCCCGGCGCAGGTGGAGCCGCACCTGTTCGGGCGCACGCTGACCGTCAACGGCCTGTCCAAGGGGTATTCCATGACCGGCTGGCGCATCGGCTACGCCGGCGGCCCGGCGTGGCTGGTCGGCGCGATGCAGGTGCTGCAGTCGCAGAGCACGTCCAATCCCTCGACCATCAGCCAGCGCGCGGCGATCGCGGCGCTGGATGGCGGGCTGGATTTCATGACCGGCTGGCTCGACGTGCTGCGCGAGCGGCGCGGCGTCGTGCTGGACATGGTGGCGCGCACGCCGGGCCTTTCCGCCGATGTGCCGGACGGGGCGTTCTATGTGTTCGCCGACTGCCGGGGGCTGATCGGGGCGCGCACGCCGGACGGGCGGGCGATCGCCGGCGATCTGGATGTCGCGACCTATCTGCTGGACGCCGCCCATGTCGGCGTGGTGCACGGCTCGGCCTTCGGCACGCCGGGCCATATCCGCATCGCCTATGCGGTCGACACCGACGTGCTGCGCGCCGCGTGCGCCCGCATCGAGGCGGCCTGCCACGCGCTGATGCGCAAGGCCGCTGCCTGACCGGGGCGGAGCTGGCAAACAAAAAGCCCGGCGGAGCGATCCGCCGGGCTTTTCATTTTTCGGCCGAGCGGCCGCTCAGGCCAGCGTCACCATCGCGCGCGGGTCGGCGGCGAGGGCCTGCATCATCGCCGTCACTTCCTCCACCGCCGCGCCTTCGAGGTCGCGCAGGGGCGAGCGGACGTGGCCGCCGTCGAAGCCGCGCAGATTCATGGCGAGCTTCACCATCTGCGGCTGGCCGTGCTTGCGGGCGAGCGCGCGGAACGGATACCAGACCTGATGCAGCTCGCGGGCGGTCTTCGCATCGCCCGCCTCAAGCGCGCGATAGGTCGCGAGGATCAGTTCCGGCAGCGCGCAGGAATTGGTCGAGGAAATCCCGTCGAAGCCGGCCATCATCGGGCCGAGGAAGGCGAGGTCCGAGGCGCAGAACAGCTTGAGCTTGCCACCGAGGCGGTTGGCGATGCGGTCGATCGGCGTCACCGACAGGTCGCCCTGCTTGATGCCGACCGCGCCCTCGATGGTCGCGAGCTGCTCGATGACGTCGGGCTGCAGCGTGATGCCGATGCCGGGCGCGTTGTAGATCAGGATGCCGGTCTTCGAGACCGGGGCCATGTCCTTGAAGAAGGCGATGATCTGGCCGTCGGTGACTTCCGAGACGAAGGGCGGCGTCACCATGGGCAGGCCGCCGAGATCACCGGCGAGCGCTGTGAGGTCGCGCACCGTGCGCGCGTCCGAGCCGGCCGAGCACAGCATCACCGGCACCCGGTCGCCCACCACGTCCATCGAGACGCGGAACAGTTCCGCGCGCTCGTCGGTCGACATGGCGGGAAACTCGCCATAGGTGCCGCCGATCAGGATGCCGTCGAAGCCCAGCCCGATGACACGCTCGATGGACCGGGCGAGGCCGGCCTTGTCGAGGGCGCCGTCCGCGGTGAACGGGGTGACGGTGATGTTGAAGATTCCGTGGAGCCGTTCGCGGCTCTCCGTCATGTCTTTCATGATGCTTGCTTTCAGGCAGGAGTCTGGACGAGGGCGCGGTCGACGCTGCCGAGCACGCGGCAGCCGCTGTCGGTCACGACGATGGTCTCGCTCACCCCGACGGTGAAGCGGCCATAGATGCGCAAGGCGGGGGGCAGGTGGAACGCCATGCCGGGCTGAAGCTCGGTCTTCACGCCGGCATTGAGGCTGAGGATGCCGCCTTCGCCCCAGTCGGGCGCGAAGGAAATGCCGACGCTGTAGCCGAGGCGCTTGCGGAAATTGTCGGTGTAGCCGGCGGCGTCGATCACCTTCTGGCAGGCGATGTGCGGGACCTCGCACGGCACGCCCGGCTTGATCGCCTCCAGGGAGACCGCCAGCGCCTCCTGGCAGACCTTCATCATGTCCAGCGCCTCGGCGGGCGGCGTTCCGATCCAGGCCGAGCGCATCAGCGCGGCGTGGTAGCGGTCATGCACCGCCGCCATTTCCAGGAAGGCGGGATCGCCGGCCTTCATCTCGCGCCGCTTCCAGGTGCCGTGCGGCACGCCCGAGCGCGGGCCCGACGAGACCAGCGGTTCCATGCCCATATATTCCGAGCCGGCCTCGATCGCCGCACCCATCATGGCGGCCACGATGTCGTTCTCGGTATTGCCGGCGCGCACCGCGGCAAGGCCGGCGCGCAGGCCGGCATCGACATAGGTGGCGGCGATGGCGAGCTTCTCCACCTCCAGCGGCGATTTCACCATGCGCAGCTTCTCCACCACGCCGGCGGCGTCGTGCACGGAGCCGAGCGCGGCGAGCAGCGCCTCATAGGTGGCGATCGGCAGGAACCAGCCGCGCTTGTCGATGGCGACGCGCTTGCCCTTCAGGCCCCTGGCCTCGATCAGCGAGACCAGGAAGCGCACCGGATCGTCGGTGTCCTGATAGATCGCGGCGTCGGTGATGTAGGTGTTGGCGACGAAGTTGAAATATTCGAGCTGGCGCACCACGAATACCGGGTCGCCCTCGACCGGCAGCACCAGCGCCTGAAAGGTGTAGTAGCCGGGCGTCTGCTGGCCGGTGAGATAGAAGATGTTCTCGGGGCCGGTGACGATCATCACGTCGATGCCGGCCTCGGCGAGGCCCGCGCGCGCCTTGGCGACGCGCGCATCGTACTCGGCCTTGGGGAAGGCCGATTCCTGGCCCTGGGTCACGCCCTGAATGGCGGTCATGTCACGAGAACTCCCTGATGAGATGCGTGCGTGACGCATCGAAGCGAAGACCGGAGCCGGGGGCCTGCGGCGCGCGCACCGTGCCCTCGCCATAGACGAGGCCGGAGGCGGGATCGTCGACCAGCCCGTCGGCGCCGTAGAGCTCGGCGAAACGCGGGCGCGTCGCCACCGACAGATGCAGGGCCGCGCTGGTGGCGAGCCCACCCTCGTTCATCTGCCCGATCATGAACGGCACATGGGCCTCGCCCAGCAGGCGCGCCGCCTGAAGCGTCGGCGCGAGGCCACCGAGCTTGACCAGCTTGAGATGGGCCATCAGCCCGTTATCGGCCCTCACGATGCGGCGCACGTCATCCAGGCCCTTCACGCTCTCGTCGAGCATGACGGGAATCGGCGTCGCGCGCGCGAGCCGGTCGAGCGCGTCCCAGTCGCCGGGGGCGATCGGCTGTTCGACATAGGCGAGGCCATAGCGCGCCAGCGCGCCCAGATGCTCCAGCGCGGCCTCCAGCGTCCACGCGCCATTGGCGTCGGCGGCGAGCTTGAGGCGATCGCCGAAGCGCGCGCGCAGCAGCGCAATCCGGCGCAGGTCATCCTCGATATCGCCGGCGCCGATCCGTACCTTCAGGTCACGGAAGCCGCGCGCGACATAGGCCGACGCCCGTTCGAGGAAGGTCTCGTCGCTGGAGATGAACAGCGTCTGGTTGGTGGCGCGGGCGATCGGTTCGCCCTCCGGCGCGCCGAGCAGGGTTGCGAGCGGGATGCCGGCCTGCCGCGCCGCCAGATCGTGCAGCGCGCCATCGATCAGGGTGCGCACCGGCGCGCTGGCCTCGCTGAAGGCGGCGGGCGGCAGGGTGAGCAGCGAGGCGGCGCCTATGGCGAAATCGATCCGGCCGACGACATCGACCGCCTCGGCCAGCACCGCCTCGGCCTCCAGGCCGTTGAGATAGGCGATGTTGAGCCGCACCTCGCCGACCGCGACCACGGTTCCGGTCTCAAGCCGCAGATACAGCGTGTCGAGGCCGGCAATGCGGCCGGACGAGGCGGTGTGGAGCACCAGCCCGCCGCCATAGGTGAGCAAAGCGCGATGAAGGGAAACGCGCATGGCTCAGGCCGTCAGCAGATTGCGGGCGATGTCGCGGTAGATCAGGCTCGACGTCACGAACTCGTCCAACGGCACGAACTCGTCGGCCTTGTGGGCCACGGAGAGCGAGCCGGGGCCGATCACCACGCCCTCCGCGCCGGTGGAGCGGAAATGCACGAGGTCGCAGGCGCCCTGGAAGCCGAACGGGCCGGGGTCCGCTATGCCGTGGGCGCGGCACGCGGCAAGGCTCGCCTGCACCACCGGGCGATCAGCCGCGGTCTCGGTCGCCCCGCCGGTGGTCGGCTTCCATTCCACGATCTCGGCGCGCAGGCCGGTCATCTCATGGGCGCGCACCAGCAGCGCGGCGATGTCGGCCTTCACCTGCTCCTCGTCCTCGCCGGGCACCAGCCGGCGGTCCAGCAGCAATTCGCAGGCGCCGGGCAGCACATTGTCGGCATGGCCGCCATGAATGCGCGTGACGGTGAGGCTCGCCCCGCCCACCAGCGGATGGCTGCGGTGGCGGATGTCGGTTTCATGGGCCTGCGCGACCAGCGCCAGCAATTCGCCGGCCCGATAGATCGCGTTCTCGCCCAGATGCGGCGAGCCGGAATGAGCGGGCACGCCGAGCACGCGCACCAGCGGGCGAAGGCTGCCCTTATGGGCCGAGTAGACCGTGTTCGAGGTCGGCTCGCCGACCACGGCATAGTCGATGCTGGGCTTGCGCGAGGCATAGAGCTTGGCGCCCTCGCTGGCGATCTCCTCGTCGCCCACGAACACGGCGAGCAGCGTGCCGGACCAGTTCGCGCGGTCGGCGGCGAGCATGCGCACCGCCTCCAGCATCGCGGCAAGCGGGCCCTTGCAATCACAGGCGCCGCGGCCATAGAGGTTGCCGCCGGCCTCGCGCAGCACGAAGGGATCGGAGCTCCAGCCGTCCCCGGCCGGCACCACGTCCATATGGGTGTTGAAGGCGAAGACCGGGCCGGGCCCGTTGACCAGCTTCGCCTCGATGTTCACCCGGCCGGGCTTGTACTCGTCGAGCGCGATCTCGAAGCCTAGAGGGGCGAGCGCGTCGCGGATATAGAGCGCGGCGTCGATCTCCCGGCCCGGCGGATTCTCGGTGCGCAGCGCGACCAGCTCGGCGAGCTCGCGCTTCATGCGGGCGATGTCCGGGGCGGCGGAGACGGGGTTCAGCATGGCGGCACTCTTCTTCAGGTAATGCGGGTCTCAGTGCAGGATCTGGTCGAGGAAGCGGCGGGCGCGCTCATTGACCTCGCCGCCGAAGAAGGCGTCGCTCGGCGCGGTCTCGACGATGCGGCCGTCTTCCATGAACACGATCTTGTCGGCGGCCCGGCGCGCGAAGCCCATCTCATGGGTGACGACGAGGCTGGTCATGCCCTCAGCCGAGAGGTCGGCCATCACGTCCAGCACCTCGCGGATCATTTCGGGATCGAGCGCGGAGGTCGGCTCGTCATAGAGCATCAGCTTCGGCTTCATCGCGAGCGCGCGGGCGATGGCGACGCGCTGCTGCTGGCCGCCGGAAAGCTCGTCCGGGAAGGCCTCGGCCTTTTCCGGGATCCGCACCTTGCCGAGCAGTTCCACCGCCAGGTCATGGGCGTCCGCCCGCGACAGGCCGAGCACCTTCATCGGCGCCAGCATGATGTTCTCGGCGGCCGAGAGGTGCTGGAACAGCTCGAAATTCTGAAACACCATGCCGATGTCGCGGCGGATGCGCGGGGCATTGCCGAGGTCGCGGGTGATGTTGGCGCCCTCGAAGAAGACGTCGCCGCTGTCGGCCGGCTCCAGCAGGTTCACGCAGCGCAGCAGCGTGGACTTGCCCGAACCGGAGGGGCCGATCAGCACGACGGTCTCGCCGCGCGCCACGTCGAGCGAGCAGCCCTTGAGCGCATGGAAATGGCCGAAGCGCTTCTCGACGCCGATGATTTCCAGAAGCCGGGCCTCCGTGGCGGGGGTCGGGCGGGCGATCGGGTCAGCGGACATCGGCGCTCTCCGTGGCGGTGAGCAGGCGGTCGAGCAGCGGGCGCTTCTCGCCGGCGCGGCGGCGCTTCTTGGGGTCGAGATTGCGCTCCATGAGCGCCTGCAGGATCATGAAGATGGTGGTGAGCGCCAGATAATAGACGCCGGCGGCGGTGAGCGCCTCCAGGTAGCGGAACGAGGCGCTGGCGGCCTGGTTGGCGACCAGCAGCAGTTCCTCCACCGCGATGACCGAGACCAGCGCGGAGGTCTTGAGCATGCCGATCATCTGGTTGCCCATGGGCGGCAGCACGATACGCGCGGCCTGCGGCAGCACGATCCAGCGCATCACCTGCGACCGGGTGAGGCCGAGCGCGAGGCCGGCGGTGCGCTGGCCCTTCTTCACCGCGTCGAGGCCGGAGCGCAGGATCTCCGCCATGTAGGCCCCCTCGTTCAGCGCGAGGGCGATCACGGCGGAGACGAAGGCGGACAGCCTGATGCCGAAGGTCGGCAGCACGTTGTAGATGAAGATGATCTGGAACAGCACCGGGGTGCCGCGGAACATCCAGACATAGAACAGGGTGAACAGTTGCAGGGGGCGCCACCGCGTCTCCTGCATCAGCGCGATGACGAGGCCGGCCAGGACGCCGAACAGGAGCGCGGTGACGGTGATGAGCAGCGTCAGCAGCGCGCCGTGGAAGAAGGCGGGCGAGACGATGTACTCGACCACCATATCGAATGACATCATGCGCCTGTGTCTCCTCGCATTTCGGCGTCCGGGCGGGCGGTCACTTGAAGATGGCGACCGAGGCGGGCAGGTCCCACTTCTTGATCAGCGCGGTGTAGGTGCCGTCCGCGACGATCTCGGCCAGCGCGGCCTTGAGCGCGTCCTGCATCGCGGTGTCTCCCTTGCGGGTGGCCATGCCGATCGACGTGTTGGCCTCGAACTCCTCGCCGACCGGCTCGAACACACCCGGCAGTTCCTGCCGGAGCTTCACCGCGCCGGGGGTCGAATCGTAATAGGCGTCGGCGCGGCCCTGGCGCAGGGTGAGGGCGGAATCCTGCGCGGTCGGCAGGGTGAGCACCTTCACGCCCGCCAGCCCCTTGTCGGTGCAGCGCTTGTCGTCGGCGCGGGCCTGGCTCTCCTGGATGCCGCCCAGCGTGACGGCGACGGTCTTGCCGCACAGGCTGTCGTCGCGGCCGGTGATCTTGGCCGGGTTGCCGGCCTGCACGATCACCATGTTGCCGATCTTCAGGTAGGGCACGAAGTCGACCTGCTCGGCGCGGGCCGGATTCATGTACATGGCGGAGTTGATGATATCGATCCGCCCGCCCTGGAGCGCCGGGATCAGGCCCTTGAACTCCATGTTCATGGCCTTGGGTGTGGTGTTCAGCTTCTTGGCGAGCGCGTCGATCAGGTCGATGTCGAAGCCGGTGAGCTTGCCGTCCTTCTGGAATTCGAAGGGCGAGAAGGTGGCGGCGACGCCATAGGTCAGCGCGCCTGCCTCGACCAGGCCGGTCTTGGGCATCTCGGCGGCGCTGGCGCCGTGCATCAGGCCGAGCGGAAGGACGAGGGCGGCGATGAAGGTGCGAAACATGTTGGTCCCCTGTGTGATCTGGAAGGGTCCGGCCATTCAGCCGTCTTATGGGGTAAATTGCACTTTATGACGCTAATTATACAAATCGACAGGCCGTGACTGTCAAGCACGTCGGAGGTCTGGCTGCGCACAAATTTTGGACGTATGATGGTGAAAAATCAGACTTAGGTAAGGCCGGCGGAGCTGCCGCCTGGTGAAACGGCTGGTTTTTCTTCACGCGATGCGGGGTCGGCGCTGGCGCCGGGGCTTGCCGCGCGACGCCCGTGTATTGTATGATAAGGTGTATTTCATACAAACATGGTGTGCGATGGCGCGGGCGTCCAGCCAGAACCGGTATCGTCTGGCGAACCAGATTCTCGAAGTCGTGCGGGAGGGCCGTTTCGAGGTCGGTCACCATTTGCGCGAGCAGCAGTTCGGCGACCTGCTTCAGGTCTCGCGCACCCCGGTGCGCGCCGCGCTGGCGCTGCTGGCCGAGCATGGTGTCGTGGAGGCGCGGCGCAACCAGGGCTTCTTCCTCAAGGCGACGCCGGAGGAACTGCACCGGCTGACCATCGAGGTGCCGGCCACCGCCGATCAGGACCTTTACACCGACATCGTGCGCGACCGCCTCGCCGGCCTGCTGCCGGTGTCGTTCACCCAGGCCGAGATTGCCCGGCGCTACGATGTCGACCGCGCCTTGCTCCAGCGTACCCTGTCGCGGCTGGTCGATGACGGGCTGCTGGAGCGCAATGCCGGGCGCGGCTGGACCTTCCTGCCCACGCTCGACACCGGGCAGGCGTTGCAGGGCAGCTATGATTTCCGCCGCATCATCGAGCCGCAGGGCCTGATGCTGGCGACCTTCAAGGCCGATCCGGCGCTGCTGGAGCGCCTGCGGATCCAGCACCTGTTCCTTGAGACCCATCCGCGCATCGCCACCGTCGATGCGCGCCAGATCTTCGACACCGACGCCCATTTCCACGAGACCATTGCCAGCTTCAGCGGCAATGTGTTCCTGCTGCAGGCGATCCAGCAGCAGAACCGGCTGCGGCGGCTTCTGGAGTTCGGCGGCTATGTGAACCGGCGCCGCGTGCGCGACTGGTGCCGCGAGCATCTGGCGATCATCGACGCGGTGGCGGCGGGCGACAATGCCCGCGCGGCCGAGGTGATGGGCATGCATCTGCGCAACGCCTTCTCCGCCGCGCCGAGCTTCACGGCCGAGACGGGACGCGGCTAGCTGCCTTCGCGTTCGACGTCGCATCCGCCCTCGCAGCTCAGCGCGCGGACGGGTCGAGCGAGACCGGCAGGCGGCCGAGCCGCTCGCAGCCCTCGCCGGTGACGAGGAAGGTCTCGCCCGGCGCGACGTTGCGCTCGCCCTCGGTGACGACCATGTGCAGGAAGATCACCATGCCTTCCTCCACCAGCGCCGGGTTGTCGCGATAGACCATCGGCCAGTCCATCCAGTTCGGCGAGAAGGTGGTGCCGAGGCTGTAGCCGCAGGCGTTCAGCCGGTTCGTCGCGCCGCCGAAGCCGGCGCCTTCCAGCGCGCCGGTATAGGCCTTGAAGATGTCGCCATAGGTCGCGCCGGGGCGGATCGCGGCGCGGCACGCGTCCAGCGCGAGGAGGCCGACATCGTGGAGATGGGCGAGGCGCGCATCCCACGCCCCGACCCGATAGGTGCGCATCAGCGCGGAGTGATAGTGCCGGAACACGCCGGCGAACTCGATGGCGAGGGTGTCGTCGGCCTCCAGCCGCCGTCGGCCGGAGACATAGCGGCCGAGATTCTGCCCGGGCCCGGAGCCGATGATGAACTCGTTGCCGGAATAATCGCCATCGCCCGCCAGCACCGTGGCCTGCAGCGCGGCGAGGATGTCGCCTTCCCACGCATTCGGCTTGATCAGCGGCAGCGCTGCTTCCAGCGCGGCGTCGGCGAGCTCGGCCGCCTTGCGCACATAGGGAATTTCCGCCGGCCGCTTCACCGCGCGCTGCCGCGTCACCAGGTCGGAGGCGTCGACGAGTTCGCAGAACCCGTCCATCGCCGCGCTCAGCCGGTGGCCATTGGCGGCGGTGAGGCCGTAGGCGTCCCATTCCACGCCGAGCCGCTCGCCCTTGGCGCCGTATTCGGCGAGGATGTCGCGCAGCTCGACCGCCGGCTGGGCGTTTGGCCCGTCGACCCAGACCCGCACATCCTCCAGCATCGAGGTGTAGGCGGCGGCCCGGAGATCGGGCGAGCGGGTGAGCAGCGTCATCCGCCCGTCGGCGCTCAGATAGAGGCACTGGAAGAACACGTAGCCGAAGGTGTCGTAGCCGGTGAGGTAGTACATGCTCTCCTGCCGGAACATCAGCAGCCCGGCGAGGCCCCGCTGCTTAAGCCCGGCGCAGGTGATGGCCCGGCGCTCGGCCAGTTCCTCAAGCGTGAAATGCAGCGGCATGGCGGGTCTCCTCAGGCGATCAGCGGTTCGAGCGGCAGGCGGCTGAGTTGCTCGCAGCCGTCTTCCGTGACGATCACGGTGTGGCCCATGCCGACCGCGCGGCGGGAGCCGACGGCGCCGAGCATGGCGTGGGGGAACAGCACCATGCCGGGCTGCATGATCAGCGGGTTGCCGGAATAGATCATCGGCGGCACGTCCATCCAGGTCGGGGCGAAGGTGGCGCCCAGCGAATAGCCGCACGCGCCGTAGCGGTCGGCACCGAAGCCGGAGGCATCGAGCACGCGGCGGTGCTCGGCATCGATGTCACCCAGCGGCGCGCCGGGCCGGATGGCGCCGATCATCGCCTCCATGGTTTCGCGCACCACGCGGAACATGGTGGCGTGCTCGTCGGTGAGCCGGCCTAGGATGACGGTCCGCTCGATGCACACCATGTAGCGGCGATGGCTGGCGCCGAACTCCACCAGCACCTGATCGTCGCTCTCAAGGCGGTGCGCGCCGAGCACGCCGCGGCCATAGACCGCGCGCGGGCCGCTATTGACGATCGGCTGCTCGCTCGGCAGATCGCCGCCATGTTTGAGCGTGGTGGACAGGATCGCGCCCGCCATCTCGCCGGAGAGCCGGCCGGGCTGCGCTGCCTGCCGCGCCGCTTCCATGGCGAGATCGGCGAGGCGCCCGGCCTCGCGGACATGCGCCAGTTCCAAAGGCGACTTGATGAGACGCTGGTCACGCACGAGGTCGGAGGCATCGACCAGCGTGGCCCGCCCGTCGAGGGCATGCTCCACCGCCCGCCAATTGGCGGCGGTGAGGCCGTAAGTGGCGAATTCCACGCCGAGCCGGTGCCCCGCGAGCCCTTTCTCCGCCACGATGGCGGCGAGGTCGCCGGCAGGATCGGCGTCCTCGGCATTGTACCAGACCCGCACGTCGTCAATGGTCGAGGTGTCGCGCGCCTGAGCGACGTCGGGGCGGCGGGTCAGCAGGGTGATCGGCCCGTCCAGCGGCAGCACCGCGCACTGGAAGAACACATAGCCCGACGTGTCGTAGCCGGTGAGATAATACAGGCTCTCCTGCGCGAAAAGCAGCAGGCCGGCGAGGCCGCGCGCGGCCATGCGCTCGCGGGTGCGGGCGAGGCGCGCATCATATTCAGCGAGCGGGAAGGTGGCGAGCGGCGGGGTGGGGCGAGAGGACATGGCAAGGCACCGATGAGGGACGGGAGGCGGAAGGCCGGGAGCGCTCAGGTGAGGCGCACGGCGCGCAGGAAGCCCTGCGTGCGGGGGTGGATGGGATCGTCGATCACCTGTTCGGGCGGGCCCTGCTCGACGATCACGCCCTTCTCGAAGAAGCAGACGCGATCGGCCAGCGCGCGGGCGACGCCCATCTGGTGGGTGACGATCAGCATGGTGAGGTCGCGCTCCACCGAGAGCGCGCGCATCACCTCCAGCACCTCGCCGACCAGCTCGGGATCGAGGGCGCTCGTCACCTCGTCGAACAGCATGACCTTGGGCTCCATCGCCATGGCGCGGGCGATGGCGACGCGCTGCTGCTGGCCGCCGGAGAGCCGGGCGGGGTAGCTCGACAGCTTGTCGCCGAGCCCGACCTTGCGCAGCAGCACCTCCGCCAGTGCCTCGGCCTCGGCCTTCGACTTGCCGAGCACATGGCGCGGGGCGCTCGCGACGTTCTCCAGCGCCGTCATGTGCGGGAACAGGTTGAAGTGCTGGAACACCATGCCGACCTTGGCCCGCATGTGATGGAGATGAGCCTGCGTCACCGGCTCCACGTCCTGGCCGTCGCGCACATACCACAGCGCTTCGCCGTCGATCATCACCATGCCGTCCTCGACGCGCTCCAGCGTCATCAGCACGCGCAGCAGCGTGGACTTGCCGGAGCCGGAGGGGCCGATCAGCACCACCTTCTCGCCGCGCGCGGCCTCGAAGTCGAAACGGTCGAGCACCACGGTCGCGCCGAAGCGCTTGGTGACGTTCTCGAACTTGACCATGGGCATCATGCGCGGGTCTCCTGCGGCCTCAGGCGCCGGTCGATGAGATTGATGAGCGGCGCGGCGGCCAGACTCAGCACGAGATAGATCAAGGCCGCCGCCGTGACCGGCTCGGTGTACTGGAAGCGCTCCGAGCCGATCTCGTTGGCGACGAACATGAGTTCGGTCACGGTCACAGCCGCGAGGATCGGCGTGTCCTTCAGCATGGCGATCGCGATATTGCCGAGCGAGGGCACGATCGGCGGCAGCGCCTGCGGCAGCACGATGTGGCGATAGGTGGCGAGGCGCCCGTAATTCAGGCTCACCGCGGCCTCCCACTGGCCCTTGGGCACCGCCTCCAGTCCGGCGCGATAGGCCTCCGCCGCATAGGCCCCGTAATGGCAGCCGAGCGCGATCACCCCGGTGAGGAAGGGCGAGAGGCTGATGCCGAACTCCGGCAGCACGAAGAACAGGAAATAGACCTGCACCAGCAGCGGCGTCGCCCGCAGGAACTCCATCACCAGCCGCGCGGCGATACGCACGCCGCGCGCCCGGGCGCGCATGAAGGTGACCATGACCAGCCCGACGACGAGCGCGATGAAGAAGCCGCAGAACGTCGCCTCAAGGGTGACCACGGTGGCGCGCAGCAATTGCGGCAGGATTTCCCACAGCAGTTCGAACGAGAATTCCATGGCCTACCTCCCCGCGCCATCGACACCGCGCGACAGCGCCCGCTCGATGCGCCGCGCGCCGCCGCTGATGAACAGGGCGATGAGGAAATAGATCACCAGAACCACGCTGAGCACCGTGGTGGTGTTGAGGTGCACGAGGATGATGTTCTTGGCCTGGAAGGTGAGGTCCGCCAGCGTGATCAGCGAGACCAGCGACGAGCCTTTCAGTATTTCGATGACGAGGCTGCCGAACAGCGGGGCCATGATGCGGGCGGCCTGCGGCAGCAGGATGATGCGGAAGGTCTGTGCCCGGGAGTAGTTGAGCGCGATGGCGGCCTCGCGCTGGCCGCGCGGCACGGCGCGCAGCGCCCCGCGCACGATCTCCGAACCATAGGCGCCATTGCACAGGCCGATGGCGAGCACGCCGCAGGCGAGCGCCGGCATGTTGACGCCGAAGGAGGGCAGCACGAAGAACAGCCAGAACATCTGTGCCAGCAGCGATGTGCCGCGAAACAGCTCGATATAGATGATGGCGGGCACCCGCAGCAGCGGGGAGCGGGCATCGCGCGCGAGCCCCGAGGCGAAGGCCATGAAAATCGCCAGCACCGCCGAGAGCGCGGTGATAAGGAGCGTGATGCGCACGCCCTCGACCAGCAATTGACGGTATTCCCAGACGATATGCATGGGGTCTCCAACGGCAGGGACGCCGCGGGCGCCGGGCCGGGCGCCCGCGGCCCTTCACCCTGTCCGCCTCGGAAGCGCGGCGGGCAGGGTGCCGGAGCGGGTGGCGGAAGGTCAGCCCTTGCAGAGCTCGGCGGTGGTCAGCCCGACCGGGATGTCAGCCTTGGAGAAACCGAAGGGCTCGATCATCTTGAGGTATTCCGGCGAGTTGAGGATGGAGAGCATCGTCTCGTTGAACGCCTTGAGGAACTCGGCATCGTCGGTGCGCACCGCGAAGCTGCCGACGCCGAGCACGGGCTTGCCGTTGACCACAGGCTGGGTGAACGGATCGGCGCGCTCGATCGCCGGATCGTTCGCCGCCTTCAGCAGTTCCTGCGCGGAGAGCGAGGGATAGATGAAGGCATCGATGCGGCCGGCCTTCAGCGCGGCGATCAGCGCCGGGCCGTCGGGCAGGGCGACCGCCTGCTCCTTGGGCATGCCGGAGGCGTAGGCGTGTTCGATCATGGCGCCGGCGCCGGTGGTGTAGCCGAGCTTGAGCTTGGAATCCTTGGCGAAATCGGTGAGGGCGGACAGCTTCTTCGGGTTGCCGGCGGGCACCACGATGGCGTCGCCGACCGCGAAGATCGGCTCGGCGAACGCGACCTGCTTGCAGCGGTCCGGGCGGATGTAGAGGCCGGCCGCGATGATGTCGAAGCGCTTGGCCTTGAGGCCGGGAATCAGCGAGCCGAACGGGGTCAGCACGCCGTCGAATTCCTTCACGCCCATCTTTTCCAGCGTGGCGCGCAGCAGCACGATATCGGAGCCGACCAGTTCGCCATTGGCATTGGCGGAGCTGAAGGGCGCCTCATTGGCGAAGCCGACGCGAATGATCTCGCCGGACTTGATCTTCTCCATGAGGGACTGTGCCGCGGCCATGCCGGACATCAGGCTGAGGGCGAGGCCGGCGATCGCCGCCTTGCCGAAGAGGCTTCTGAACGTGGTCATGTCATCTCCGGTTCGACTCTGGCCGCCCGAGGGTGGCTTGGTTTACTTTGATCGAAAAAGTGCAAATCAGGTCGACCCAGTCCCGTGCGGAACCACCGCATGACGAGGGAGCAGCGAGGAGCAGGTCGTTTCAGCAGATGCAAATGCCAGACCAATACAAACGGTATACCAATTAAAAACCAGCGGCACGCGAAATGCATGCCAAAAGCCTTGCCCGACCGGGCATCCCGGCCTAACGCCTTCCCTGGCGTCGGCGCCGGTGATTTCAGGAGGGAGTGCCTGCGTCGCGGGCACAGTGCCGAACAACTGCGCAGCCGCCGCCAGAATGCCGGAGAAGAAGATGACCATCGTCCTTGTCGTCCATGACACGCCCCTGCCCGCGCTCGACGGGATGATCGCCGGCGAGATCGCCGCCGAGCGCGGCGCCCGCTTCACCACGCTGGTGACCGGCGGCGGCGGGCATGGGCGGTTCGACTGCCATATCCATGTGCTGGCGCATGGCGAGATGGCGCCCAACGGGGTGTTCTGGGCGGAGCGTGCCATTGATGGGCCGGTTGCCGCGCCGGTGGACCGTGGCGCGGTGGTGCGGCTCGACGATGCGTGCGTGGTGGTGCCCATCAACCCGCATCTTCCCATCCAGGCCGAAGCGGCCCGGCGTATCGCCGCCACCGCCGCCGCTGCCGGCCGCGCGGTCGAGACGCTGGTCGTCACCGAACGGGACGGTGTCTTTGAGCTGCGGGACGAGGGGGGCGACACCGTGCTCGGCGCCTGGCGGCTGGACGAATTCGGCCGCCCGTTCCGGCTCGACATGGAACCCGCGCCGGTGACCTCGCCGGCGCTGACCATCGTGGTGGTCGGCGACGAGGCGCTGATGCGTGAGGTGTATCCCGCCAACATCGCCGCGCTGGGCGATGCCGCCGAGGCGCTCGGCCTCAACCTGTCGCTGCGCTTCGTTGATCCGCGCGACGAGCCCGCCCCGGTATGGGAGCACGCGCTCGCCGAAGCCGATGGCCTGCTGCTGCCCGGCGGCTCGGACATGGAGCAGGTGCGCGGCCAGACCGAGGCGGCGCGATTCGCGATCCGTCGCGACCTGCCGACCGTCGGCCTGTGCCTGGGCATGCAGACCATGACGACCGCGGTGGCGCAGGAAATCTGCGGCTTCAACGACGCCAACCTCGCGGAGGCCGACCCCTCCGCCCAGACCAAGACCTTCGTGCGCCTGCACGATATGCAGGGCCGGCCCATGCACCGTCTCGGCATCCAGCCCTGCCGCATCGAGCCCGGCACGCGCCTCGCCGCGCTGGTCGACGGGGCGGCGACGCTCGACATCCATTACAATCATCGCTTCGTGCTGGAGCCGGAGCTGCAGAAGCGGCTCTCCGATTCCGGGCTCAGCGTGTCGGGCTGGCAGGCCGAACGCAATCTAGCCGACGCCATCGAGGTGCCGGGGCTGCGCTTCTTCATCGGCATGCAGGGGCATCCCGAGCTTGCCAGCCGGCGCGGCCGGCCCCATCCGCTGATCGCCGGTTTCCTCAAGGCGGCGTCCGGCGCCTGAGCACACGTTCCACGGTCCTGCATCGAAAGCTGACCCTCATGCCCCGTTGCCTCATCGTGCAACCTATCCACCCCGCCGGGCTCGACCTGCTGGCGCAGGCCGGCATCGAGCCGGTGAATGCCCCGGCCTATGATGCCGACACCATCATCCGCGCCATGGCCGGCATGGAGGCGGTCATCACCCGCGATGCTGGCCTGCGCGCCCCGGCCATGGCCGCCGCGCCCGGCTTGCGCGTCATCGGCGTGCACGGCGTGGGCACCGATCCGGTCGATATCGGAGAGGCGAGCCGGCGCGGCGTCTGCGTGGTCAACACGCCGGGCACCAATGTGCGCGCGGTCGCGGAGCAGACGCTGGCCCTGACGCTGGCGCTCGCCAAGTCGGTGCCGGGAGCGGACGCGGCGGTCCGGCGTGGCGATTTCGGCTTCAAGTACCGCGCGCCGCTGCGCGAACTGCACGGGGCGATCTTCGGCGTGGTCGGCTTCGGCAATATCGGCCGCGCCACGGCGGAGCTGGCGCGCGCCTTCGGCATGCGCGTGGTCGGCTTCTCGCGCAGCCAGCCGGATTCGGCGTTTCTCGAATCCGGCGTCGAGCGGATGGACAGCCTCGACGCGCTGCTCGCCATCGCCGACGTCGTTTCGCTGCACCTGCCGAATACGCCGGAAACGCGCGGTGTGATCGGCGCGCGCGAGCTGGGGCTGATGAAGCCGGGCGCGTTTGTGGTCAACACCTCGCGCGGCGCCCTGATCGACGAGACGGCTCTGGCGCAGGCGCTGGGCGCGCACCGCATCGGCGGCGCCGGCCTCGACGTGTTCGTGCGCGAGCCGCTCGATCCCGCCTCGCCGCTCGCCGGCCTCGACAATGTGGTGCTCAGCCCTCACGTCGCCGGTTCTGCGGTCGAGGCGCTGGAGCGCACCGCCCTTCTCGTGGCGCAGCAGGTGGCGGAGGTGTTCGCCGGCCGCCGCCCGCGCCATCTCGTCAATCCTGAAATATGGCCGCCGGGCCAGGGGGACCGCTCGTGACATCCGACATCGCCATTGATCGCGCCTTTGCCGAACGCCTGTTCGACGAACTGGCGGAACACACCACGGATGCGCCGGGCATCACCCGCGCCGCCTATGGGGAGGGCGAGCAGTTCGCCCATGAGGTGATGAAGCGCGAGGCGGCGGCGCTCGGCCTGTCGCAGCGCATCGACCCGGCCGGCAATCTCTATCTGACCTATGAGGGGCGCGATCCCACTTTGCCGGGCTGGGTGGTGGGCTCCCATCTCGATTCGGTGCCCCATGGCGGCAATTTCGACGGTGCCGCCGGGGTGATCGCCGGCCTGTCGGCGGTGCGGGCACTGGTCGAGGCCGGGGTCCGGCCGCGCCGCTCGGTCACGGTGATGGCGATCCGGGCCGAGGAGAGCAACTGGTTCCCGCTGTCCTATCTCGGCAGCCGCGCCGCGCTCGGCCTGCTGCCGGACGCAAGCCTCGACACGCCGCGCGCCGACACCGGGATCGCCCTGCGCGAGCACATGGCGCGGCTCGGGCTCGATCCCGCGCAGGTCGGCACCGGCAAGGTGCATCTCGACCCGAAGGGCCTGCACGGCTTCGTCGAGCTGCATATCGAACAGGGGCCGGTGCTCGGCGCCGAAGATGTGCCGATCGGCCTCGTTACCGGCATTTCCGGCAGTTTCCGCTACCGCAAGGCACGGATTCTGGGCGAATGGGGCCATTCCGGCGCCGTGCCGCGCAGCCACCGCCACGACGCGGTGTTCGCGCTCGCCGATCTCATCACCGCGCTGGATGGCCTGTGGGCCGAAGTGCTGGCCGATGGCGAGACCGCGACCATCACCTTCGGCGAGGTGGCGACGCCGCCCGATCTGCATGGTTTCAGCAAGGTGCCGGGCGAGGTCGGCTTCTGCCTCGACGTGCGCAGCCTGTCGCCGGGCTGCCTGGAGCGCATCCACGCCCGGCTGATGGAACTCGTGGCGCGGATCGAGACGGCACGCGGCGTCACCTTCGATCTCGGCGAGCGTTCCGGCTCGATGCCGGCGCGGCTGGACGAGAGCCTGCGCGCGCAGTTCGCGGCGGTGGCGCAGGCGCAAGGCGTCGGCTTCGTCGAGATGGCGAGCGGGGCCGGCCACGACACCGCGACCTTCGCCAATGCCGGCGTGCCTTCGGCGCTGGTGTTCCTGCGCAACCAGAACGGCAGCCATAATCCCGACGAGGCGATGCGCATCGAGGATTTCGTGGTCGCCGCCGACGTCATCGCGCATCTTCTGGCGCGCGACGACAATCGCTGAGCGTCAGTCCAGCGTTTCGCCGAAGGGCAGCAGCTTGAGGCCGGCGCCGGAAAGCCGGTCGCGGATGGTGCGGGCCATCTCCACCGCGCCATGGGTGTCGCCATGGACGCACACCGTTTCCGGCCGCACCTTGAGGCGGCCGCCGCTGGCGGTGATGATCTCGCCATCCTCCACCATGCGCAGCACCCGCGTCGCGGCGGCTTCCGCGTCATGGATCACCGCGCCGGGAAGCTTGCGCGAGACCAGATTGCCGTTGTCGGCATAGGCGCGGTCGGCATAAACCTCGCTCACCACGCGCAGGCCGGCGGCGAGGCCGGCGCGCTCCATCTCCAGCCCCGGCATGGCGATGAAGATCAGGTCGCGATCGACCGCGCGGATGGCGCGGGCCACCGCATCGGCCAGTTCCGCATCCTCATTGGCGATGTTGCCGAGCGAACCGTGGGTCTTCACATGCTGGAGCTTCTGCCCGTCGGCATGGGCGAGGGCCTGCAGCGCGCCGATCTGGTAGATGATGTGCTTCTCCATATCGGCCGGGCGTTCGCCCATGATCGGGCGGCGGCCGAAGCCCCACAGGTCGAGAAAGCTGGGATGGGCACCGACGCCCACCCCGTTCCTCTTCGCGGCTGCCAGTGTCGCGGCCATCACCAGCGGATCGCCGGCATGAAAGCCGCAGGCGATGTTGGCGGAGGTGACGATCTCCAGCATCGCCGGATCGTCGCCGAGCGTGTAGACGCCGAAGCCCTCGCCCATGTCGCAATTGATGTCGATGCTGGTCATGTCCGCCCCGTCTCGCTGAAGGGATCCTGCGCGGCGCAGGTGACGCCGCTGATGAGGTTGAGGCCAAGCAGCCGGTCGCTGGTGAGCGCGGCCGCGCCGAACACCACCGGCTCCATGCCGGCGATGATCTCTTTGAGGCTCGCCGCTGCCGCCTGCGCGATGCGGACGGCCTCCGCGAGGTCCACCGCCTCGAAGCGGATCTCGTCGCCGGGCCGCGCCTGGGCGAGGAGCCGCAGGTCCGGGCCGATCACGGTCGCGATCTTCGGGTAGCCGCCCGTGGTCTGACGGTCGGCGAGCAGGATGATCGGCCTTCCATGACCGGGTATCTGGATCGAGCCGTTGGCGATGCCGTCGGAGACGATGTTGAAGCCGGCAGCATGCTCGACCTCGGGGCCTTCAAGCTGGCAGCCCATGCGATCGGTGCGGTTGGAGAGGCGATAGGTCGAGGTCAGGAAGGTCTCGATGCCCTTCGCCGTAAACGCGTCCGCCTGCGGGCCGAGCACCACGCGCAGCCGGGTTTCCGCGGCCGGGAGCTGGCCGGCATCGAGCCGCAGCGGCGGGCCGGAGGGCGCGCCCTTCAGCAGCAGGATGGCCCCGGCACCGAGCGGGCCGCCATCGAGCCCGCCGATGCGCGAGCGGGTATGGGTCGAGACGCTGCCCAGCACCGGGGCGACATCGAAGCCGCCCGCGACCGCGAGATAGCCGCGCATACCGCTCGCCGCGCGACCGACCGTCAGCGTGTCGCCGCGCACGAGGTCATGCGCCTGATGGGGCTGCGCCGGCCGGCCGTTGATCGCGAGCGGCATCGTCGCGCCGGCCAGCGCGATGCGGCAATTGGGGGCGGCGACGGTGAAGGCGATGCCGGACAGCGTCATCTCCACCACCGCGGCGTCGCCGGGATTGCCGACCAGCGCGTTGGCAAGGCGCATGCTGAAGCTGTCCATCGCGCCGGAATTGGAGATGCCGAAGCGCTGATAGCCGAAGCGGCCGGCGTCCTGAAGCGTGGAGAACAGCCCGCCATCGCTCAGCGCCAGATGATCATCGCTTTTCGGATCATCGCTCATGGCCGGGGCTCCGCATTCGAGGCCAGCCGTTCCGCCACGACTTCCCCGCGCTGCGCGGCGGCGAGCATGTCGTCATACTCGTCCGCGCCGACGGGATAGAAGCCCAGCGTGTCGCCCGGCGCGAACAGGAACGGCTCCGCGCGAGCCGGATCATAGGAGCGCACCGGGGTCTGGCCGAGAAGATGCCAGCCGCTCGGCACTTCCAGCGGCGGGGAGACCGCCGCCTGCCGCCCGCCGATAGACACGCTGCGCGGCGGCGTCTTCGGGCGGGGATCGGTGCGCCGGCTGGTGTGGATCGCTTCCGGCAGGCCGCCGAGATAGGCGAAGCCGGGGGCGAAACCGATCATGTAGACCCGGTACAGCGCGCCGCTATGGATCGCGATCAGCTCCTCGGTGGACAGGCCGTGGAGCTTGGCCACCGCTTCCAGATCGACGCCATGCTCGCCGCCATAGCGCACCGGCACGCGCCAATGCGCGCCGCCGGCCGCATCGTCTTCGCCATGATCGAGCGCGAGGATGTGGCGGGCCAGCGCGTCGCGCCCGATCGCCAGCGGATCGAACAGCACCAGCAGCGAGCGGTAGGTCGGGACGGTCTCGCGCACGCCTTGGACCGGGTGCTCGGTAAGCGCCCGATCCAGCGCGACCACGCGCCGGTTCACCGCTTCGTCGACATCGCTGCCGAACTCGACGACCAGCCCGCCATCTCCGGCATCCAGCAGGCGAGGGGGGGAGGTGGGGGACTGATTCATGGGCGTCTTGGCGGATGTTCGGTGCCGAAGGCACGGCGGGAGGAGGGGGCGGTTTTGGCGATGGTGTGATTTTTATCGATATAATTCAATATGTTATTTGAAAATCACTCGCATCGCTCCGGCCATGATCGGTCAGGAGCGCCGATCCGCAAAGGCCAAATCACAGGCAGGCATGCATAAAAATTCCACTTGCATTCCCTCGGTATACCATAAAAATTCCAGCAATCGATCCGGCGCGCATCGGCCAATTCGGCCGGCGCTGGCGGCGGGTCGCGTTTCACTGGCAGAGGCGTGTGCAGATGACATTCGACGAGGCCGCCCAGATCGTTCTTCCCGCCGGCCACGGCAAGGCGCTGCGCCTGAAGGCCGGCTGGAGCGTGCGGCTGACCAACCCTTACGGCACGCAGGCGCTCGACTTCTGGGCGTTCAACGCCGAAGACCTGTCCGAATTCCTGTCCATGGACAATCTGCGCTCGTTCAACTCGGTCGCCTATGTCAACAAGGGCACCGCGCTGGTAACGACCGAGCGACGCCCGATCGTCTGCATCGCCGAGGACACCTCGGCCGGCAATCACGACACGCTGCTGTGCGCCTGCAACCCGGCGATCTATCGCCAGCTCGGCGTGACCGGCTTTCACCGCTCCTGCGCCACCAACATGCATGAGGCGCTCGGCGAGATCGGCATCACCTATCCCTTCACCCCCGCGCCGCTGAACCTGTTCATGAGCGTGGAGGTGCGCCCCGACGGCACGCTCGACCGTATCCTGCCGCGCTCCAAACCCGGCTCCTATATCGAGATGAAGGCCGAGTTCGACGCGGTACTGGTGTTCTCCAACTGCCCGCAGGACATCACCACCATCAACGGCCCGGACCGCACGCCGCGCGACTGCATCCTCGACATTCTTCCCCCCGTGGGGGCGGCGTGATGGCGGCCGCGCCCGAGCCGCTGCTGCGCATCCGCGAGCTGCGCAAGAATTTTGGCGCGCACGAGGTGCTCAAGGGCATCTCGCTCGATGTCCATGCCGGCGAGGTGGTGTCGGTGATCGGCGCCTCTGGTTCGGGCAAGAGCACCTTCCTGCGCTGCATCAACGTGATGGAAATGCCCAATGCGGGCTTCCTCGACTTCGAGGATGCCCATTTCGATTTCGCCGAGGGCTCGCGCAGCCGGCCGAGCGAGGCGCAGCTTCGCGCGCTCCGCGCCCGCATCGGCATGGTGTTCCAGAGCTACAATCTGTGGCCGCACATGACGGTGCTGGAGAATGTGATCGAGGCGCCGATGCGCGTGCTCGGCCGCCCCCGTGCCGAGGCGGTGGCGACCGCGGAATCGCTGCTGGAGCGCATCGGCCTCGCCGACAAGCGCGGCGCCTATCCGAGCCGGCTCTCCGGCGGCCAGCAGCAGCGCGTGGCCATTGCCCGCGCGCTCGCCATGAAGCCGCGCCTCATGCTGTTCGACGAGGTGACCAGCGCGCTCGACCCCGAACTGGTCGGCGAGGTGCTGGCGCTGATGGCCTCGCTGGCGCAGGAGGGCATGACCATGCTGCTCGTCACCCATGAGATCGGCTTTGCCCGCGAGGTCTCGACCCGCACCGTGTTCTTCGACCAGGGGCTGATCGCCGAGGACGGGCCGCCGCGCGAGGTGCTGCGCCGGCCCAAGAGCGAGCGGCTTCAACAGTTCCTCAAGCGCGTGCTGCACGAGCATGTCGCGGATGAAGTGGCGGGAGGAGCGCAGCCATGACCTTTTCCGAATGGCTCGATTTCTTCCTGCCCTATGTGCCGGGCTTCCTGCACGCTTCCTGGCTGGTGCTGGTGATCACCGTGCTGGTGATCCTGGTGAGCTGGGTGTGCGGGCTGCTGGTGGCGCTCGGCAAGGCCTCGCAGATCGGGGTGATCCGGCAGGCCAGCAATTTCTACATCTGGTTCATTCGCGGCACGCCGGCGCTGATCCAGATCTTCATCGTCTATTTCGGCCTGCCGCAGCTCGGGCTCGGCCTGTCGCCCTTCGTGGCCGGCGTGCTGGCGCTCGGCATCAATAGCGGGGCCTATGTCGCGGAAATCATCCGCTCGGGGCTTTCCGCAATTCCCAAGGGGCAGGTGGAATCCTCGCTCGCGCTCGGCATGAGCCGCGTCGAGACGCTGCGCCGCATCGTGCTGCCGCAGGTGGTGCGCATCATCCTGCCCTCGGTGACCAATGAGGCGATCTCGACGCTGAAGAACACCTCGCTGCTCTCCACCATCACCGTGGTGGAACTGACGCTCTACGCCCAGACCATCATCGCCACCACCTTCCGGCCCTTCGAGTTCTATGCCGCCACGGCGGTGATCTACCTGATCATGACCACGATGCTGTCGCAGGTCGCGGCCGTGCTGGAGCGCCACAATGCCCGCTATGTCTGATCCTTGCGCGAGGGGAGCGCGCCTCTCATGAGTGTGCTGCCCGTCGATTCACTGGAAACCCCGCGCTTCTGCGGCGTGCCCACCTTCATGCGCCTGCCGCAGGCGACCATGCTCGACGGGCTGGATGCCGCCATCCTCGGCATCCCCTCCGATTCCGGCGCCCCGTTCCGCACCGGCGCCCGCTTCGCGCCGAACGCGGTGCGCGCCATGTCGATCATGCTGCGCCCGATCAATCCCTATCGCGGCGGCATCAACGTGTTCGAGGCGCTGCGCGTCGCCGATGCCGGGGACTGCTCGGTGGTGCCGGGCTATCTGGAGGAGACCTATACGCGGATCGAGGCCTCGGTGCGCACGCTGGTCGAGGCCGGCGTCACGCCGTTCGGCATTGGCGGCGACCATTCGGTGACGCTGGCCGAGATCCGCGCGGTGGCCGCGACCCACGGCCCGGTGGCGCTGATCCAGTTCGACTCGCATTCCGACACCTGGGACAAGTATTTTGCCGGCAAAAAATACAGCGCCGGCACGCCGTTCCGCCGCGGCGTCGAGGAGAACATCATCGACCCGTCGCATTCGATCCAGGTCGGGCTGCGCGGTTCGCTGTTCTCGCCCACCGATGTCAGCCAGTCGCTCGATCTCGGCTACGACGTGGTGACCACCGACGAGATGTTCGCGATGGGCATGGAAGCGCTTGCCGAGCGCATCGCCGCGCGGACCGCCGGCCGGCCGGCCTTCCTCACCTTCGATCTCGATTTCGTCGACCCCGCCGCCGCGCCGGCGGTGGAGACGCCGGAGGCGGGCGGGCCGAATGCGCGCGAAACGCTCGACCTGCTGCGCCGCCTCAAGGGCATCAATCTGGTGGGCGCCGACGTGGTGGAGCTGGCACCGCCCTATGATGGGCCGGGACAGATCAGCGCCCTGCTCGCCGCCACCGTCATGGCCGAACTGCTCGCGCTCCATGCCGAGAGCCGGCCTGCCTTCCATCCGTGAAAGACGCCAGCCTTAAGAAGAAAAGTCGCCGCCTTCCCGTCAACCAGCTTTCTCAGGGGACTATCATGCGCTTTCCGTTTTTGCCCGTCATCGCCGCGGCCGCGCTCGGCGCGCTGGTCGCCCAGCCCGCCGCCGCTCAGGAGCTGGAACTGATCCAGCCCGGCAAGATCCTCATCGCCACCGAAGGCACCTACCCGCCCTTCTCCATGCGCGCCCCGGACGGCACGCTGGACGGGCTGGAAATCCGCGTCGGCAAGGAGATCGCCAAGCGGCTGAACCTCGAATACACCCCGGTCATCATCAAGTGGGAATCGCTGCTCGTCGGGCTTGAGGCCGGCCAGTACGATTTCGCCTCCGACGCCATGGACATCACCGAAGCCCGCCAGAAGCAGGTGACCTTCGCCGATGGCTGGCTGGAATCGGGCGGCCGCGTCGTGACCAAGAAGGGCTCGGACATCAAGAAGTCCGCCGACATCAAGGGCCGCACCGTCGGCGTGCTGGTCGCCTCGACCTGGCAGAAGCTCGCCGAGGAGCGCGGCGCCACGGTGAAGTCCTACAAGGCCGAATCCGACGCGCTGCAGGATCTGGTGAACGGCAATATCGACGCGGTGATCACCGATTCGATCGCTGCCGCCTACGCCATCCAGGAATCCAAGCTGCCGCTGACCATGACGGATGACTATGTGAGCCATGTCCAGAAGGGCTTCCCCTTCAAGAAGGGCAAGCCGAACCTCGTCAAGGCGGTGAACAAGGCGCTGGCCGACATGATCGCCGACGGCACCTATGCCAAGCTCACCACCCCGATCGTGGGCTATTCGCCCGCGCCCAAGGACCCGATCCGCACGCAGTACTGATCGGTGCGGGCTTCAAGCCCGCCGGCACGCCGGATCCAGCATCCGGCGTGCCTTTCATGTTTCCGGCTTCCCGAACGGCGCCCACCCGGCGCGGCGAGAGTTGAGATGAAGGACAGGCACGAGGACGCGGACGGGGAGGACTTCCTCGACCCCGCCCCGAAAGCGCTGAGCCAGATGGCCTATGACCGCCTGCTCGACCAGCTCATCAAGCGCGAGATCCCCGTCGGCTCGGTGCTGCAGGAGCGGCGTCTGGCGGAACAGCTGGATATTTCGCGCACCCCGGTGCGCGAGGCGCTGAACCGGCTGGAGAGCGAAGGCTTCGTCACCCGCAAGCCCGGCCGTGTCCTCGTGGTCAAGGAGTTCTCCACCCGCGAGCTGATCGAGACGCTGCATGTGCGCCAGATCATGGAGAGCGAGGCGATCTCGCTGGCCACGCCCCGCGTGCCCCTGGACGAGCTGGATGCGGTGGAGGCGCAGATCAACCAACTGCTCGCCGCCCCGGCCCCGAGCGCCGAGGACGACTGGCAGGTCGACAGCCTTCTGCACCGCATGATCGCCACCCATAGCGGCAATGCCGTGCTGGCCGGCATGATCGAGGGGCTGCGGGTGAAGACCTACACCTTCAATCTCGACCGCGTTCCCGAACGCTTCGAGATCGGCCATCGCGAGCATCTCGTGATGATCGACGCCCTGCGCCGTCGCAATCGCGACGCCGCCCGTGCCGCGATCCAGCAGCACATCGAGAACGTCAAACACAGCATCATCCTGAAACTCAGCAGTATTTGAGGACGCAAATGTCTCAGAAGAAAATAGATGAAACCACGCGCGGCGTGTACATCATCTCCCCGACCCCGTTCACGGAGGATGGACGGGTCGACCTCGCCAGCACCGACACGCTGCTGGACTTCTATGACGAGAAGGGCGTGACCGGCATCACCATCCTCGGCGTGCTCGGCGAGGCCGGCAAGCTGACGCCAGAGGAATCCGCCCTGTTCCTCGACCATGTGATGAAGCGGGTGGATGGCACCAAGCCGATCGTGGTCGGCGCCACCAATCCCGGCACCGACAATCTCGTGCGCTTCGCCAACAGCGCCATGGAGAAGGGCGCCGCCGGCCTGATGATCGCGCCGCTGCCGGGGCTGAAGACCGACGATCAGGTCTACGCCTATTGGGAGGCGGTGCTCACGCGCCTCGGGCCGGACATCCCGGTCTGCTATCAGGACTACCCGCAGACCACGCAGGTCGTCACCTCGGTCCCGGTGCTGAACCGGCTGATCGACGACTTCCCGAATTTCGTCATGCTCAAGCATGAGGAGGGCTCGGGCCTCTCCAAGATCACCAAGCTGCGCGAGCGCTCGGACGCCGGCAAGGGCCGGCGCGTGTCGATCCTCGTGGGCAATGGCGGGCTCTATCTGCCGCAGGAGCTGCGCCGCGGGGTCGACGGCGCCATGACCGGCTTCGCCTATCCCGAAATGCTGGTCGAGGTGGTCAACCGGTTCCACGCCGGCGAGGTCGAGGCGGCCGAAGACCTGTTCGACATCTACCTGCCGATCCTGCGCCATGAGCAGCAGCTCGGCTTCGGTCTCGCGGTGCGCAAGGAAATCCTGCGCCGTCGCGGTGCGATCGCCTGTTCCGCCACCCGCCATCCCGGCCCTAAGATGACCGCGCGGGACCATCAGGAACTCGACGAGCTGATGGCACGTCTCGCGATCAAGTTGGGGAAGTGACTTATGGATCTTGGATTGAAAGGCCGCACCGCGCTGGTGCTCGGCTCCAGCCGCGGGCTGGGCGAGGCGATCGCGCGCACGCTGGCGGGCGAGGGCGCGCGGGTCATCATCTGCGGGCGTAACGCCGGGCGGGTCGCGGAGGTGGCGGGCGAGATCCGCGCGAGCGGCGGCGATGCCGGCGAAATGGTGGTCGACCTCGCCAACCGCGCCGGCCTGCTGGCGGCGCTGGAGGGCTTTTCCGAGCCGGTCGACATCCTGATCAACAATGGCGGCGGACCTCCGCCCGGCCCGGTGGCGCAGGCCACCGCCGAGCAGTGGAGCAAATCCTTCGAGGCCATGGTCGGCTCGCTGTTCGAGATCACGACGCGGCTGTTGCCGGGCATGCGCGCGCGCGGCTTCGGGCGGGTGATCAACCTCGTCTCCTCGGGCGTGGCGCAGCCGATCCCTAATCTGGGCCTGTCGAACGCGCTGCGCGCCTCGATCGTCGGCTGGGCCAAGACGCTGGCGGCGGAAGTCGCGGCGGAGGGCGTGACGGTGAACTGCGTGCTGCCCGGCCGCATCCACACCTCGCGCACCGACGAACTGGACGCCGCCGCCGCCAAACGCACGGGCGCCAGTGTCGAGGACGTGTCGAAGGCCTCGCGCGCGTCGATCCCGATGGGACGCTACGGCGACCCGCAGGAATTCGCCGACGTGGTGACCTTCCTCGCCAGCGCGCGGGCGAGCTACGTCACCGGCTCGCAGATCCGCGTCGATGGCGGGATGATCCGGGGCCTGTGACAGGCCCCACGGCCCCGGCGGGCGCTATCCCGCCGGGTGTCCTTTGGTGTGGCCGGCGTTACCCGATCTGCGAGACGATCGCCTGCAGCCGCTCGACCAGTCCCGATTCCTTGAGGTGGCGCTCGAACGTCATCGGAAGCGGATCGGTGTCCATGTTGGTGGGCCAATCGGTCGTCGCGGGCAGACTGCGGAACAGGTCGTCCGAGCTGCCCCACGCGGCCTTGATGCCGTATTTCTCCGCCGTAAACCGATTCATCGCCTGCTCATTGGCGAGTATGCGCCCGCCGATAGCCGCATATTCCAGCATCTTGGTCGGTGTCTGGAAGATGTGGGGCGCGTGGTTGGGGAAGTAGGAGACCGTTACATTCGAGTCCAGAACATAGTCGAACACCTGCCGCTGGGGCACAGGGCCGGTGAAGCGTACATTTGGTTGGTCGCGATAGCGCTCGACCAGATAGGGTTCGGGCTGGCCGACCATGAGCAGCGTTTTGTCCTGGGGCACATGCCGCAGGAAGCTGTCCACCATGACCTCGATCTTGCGTTCGGCTTTCATCGCGCCGACGTAGCAGAAATCGTAGCTGAACACGTCCGGGTCGGTCTTGTGATACTCGAGAACGGCTGTGGAAATGGCGACATCGAGCAGATAGGTATCGACCCGATCGAAGAAATGGAGGCGGTCGGCTATCGAGGGCTGGATGATCCGGATATCCGGGCGGGCGTTCAGCCGCTCCTTGATCCGGTCCTTGAACCACGCGCCACGGCCCAGCGACAGCGAGCGGTAATCATGAATGGTGCAGGCGGCGGCCAGCTTCTTGGGGTAATAACCCATCATATGCCAGCAGATGGAACGCCCCAAATCCGGCTTCTGAGATGCCGTTTCGAAGGAAGCTTCTTCCATTTCATAAGTGTCTGAATAGCATTCCTTCATCGCTTTGACGAGAGGATACATAGCTTTGCTATCATGAACAAAGTATATTTTTTGCATTCGCCGTCAATCCAATTTAAAAATACTCAAATATAATCAGTGCGCCTGCCGTCATCTCGGTGCGAAGCAAAGGCCGTAAAAATCGCAGACGGCGCTATCCGCACGGAGAAAATAGGTAGCGACAGTATGACGATTGGCCTGCCGACGGCAAAGAAATTGATCCGAGCCGCGAACGGAGGGTGTCGCGTTAACGTCGGTCGTTCTAGGCTGTTGCGCGTAATGAGCGGATATGAGCAATTTGGTAGAGTCGCGTATGTTCACCTTGCGGTCTCAGTAGGTGCCTTCTGATAAGCGATCAGCTTCCTTAAATGCATACTGAATAATTTATTATATAATGCAATTCATAAATTATATATGCCAATATTAATCTAATATGATGGAATTTTTGATGAAAAGTAAAAAAATAATCTATCTCGTTACGTCGTTTGCGGGTCGATCCACCGGGATAGGTGGTCATTATCGCTCGATGAAGACCATAGCTACTGCGTATAGTGCCGAGAATTCCGAAGACGCTGTGAAGATGATCAATGTCGGCAGTATTGATCCTATTGCGTTGAGGGGTAGCGATATAGATTACAGGCATGTGGTTTTTGAGAATTGGAATTATATTTCAATAAAAAATATTGTGGATGAATTATTAAAAGAAAACGCTACACATATACATGTTTTCGATAAAATTGCATTCTTATTGGCAAATGAAGTTGCAGAAAGATCGGGGTGTCGAGTCTACATTACAAAGCCGGGTGGTCCGAGGCCGCGAATGTATTATCCTGCTGCCGACAATATTTTTGTTTTCTCTCAGGAAGATGTCGATTATTTTTATAATCGTGCAAAATTCAAGAATTCCAATATTCATTATCTCCCACAGCGCGTTCTTGCCCCCTCTTTGAAAGGGGCCGGTGCGATGGATCTGGCGCGGGAGGTCGGAGTGGGTCGGCTGAAGATTTTCCGCATCGCCCGTATCTCTCACGTTTACCTGAAGTCAATTCTCGGCACCTTGAAGCTCGCGGCCGAATCTCGCGCTCGCGGCGTCGATGCCAGCGCCGTTATCATTGGCTACATACAAGATAAGGAGGCTTATGATCAGGTGGTCGCTGCGGCGGACAAGAGCGACTTCGTTTTCGTCGACCTGAAATACACTAAGAATGCGTCGGACTTCCTGCCGGCAGCCGATGTCGTTGTGGCCACGGGGCGTGGCGTTATGGAAGCGGCCATGCTGGGGAAACCGATTTTCTGCCCAATCTCCAATGATGATATGCCGTTGCCTATGCGGGCCGATACTTTCAAATTGTTGTTCGATAGGAATTTTTCGGGTCGATCGGTCGCGCCCGACGACATGATTGTCCAATGCCGAGAAGAATACTCGAAGCTGGCAGAGCCGGCCCACGTCGCAGAACTCGGCGCATTTTCCAAGAAAATGGCCGATGAATTCTTCGATGTCGTGAAGGTGATACCAAAGTATAGAGAAATATACGATTTTTCGACTAAATGCTCCTCTATATCATTCTCCGATAAATTCATGATGTACTTCGAGCTCTATAGAACCATCGGCCAAGCTGTTCGCTAGAGCATTTTCTTGCGAAAATAGATGAACTTTCGCGACAAAATCGGCTGGTGTGCGCGAGCGAATCGCCTTGAACGGCGCGGCTGGCGCTCGGGGGCGTTGCGGCCCGCGTGGTCAGCCTGTGCACGGTGCCGATCCTGGCGCGTCTCTATACGCCTGCCGATTACGGGCTTGTCGCGGTCTATGCCGCACTGGTGCAGATGCTGCTGCCGCTGGTGTCGCTGCGCTACCCGATGGCGATCCCGCTGCCGCGCCGCGACGAAATGGCGCTCAACCTGTTCGCCCTGTCGGGCCTGCTCACGCTGGGTGTCGGCGGCCTCGTCTGCGTCGCGCTGATCTTCGTCGGGCCATGGTTGCTCGACCTGTTCTCCGCGCAGGCGCTGGCGCCATGGTGGTTCCTGCTGCCCATCGGCTTGCTGATGGCGGGCTTTTCCGAAATCCTGAACGCCTGGGCGACACGCCGGCGGGCCTACCAGTTGATGGCCATGAATTCGATCGTCGCCGTTCTCGTTGGCGATGGACTGAAGCTTGTTCTGGGCTTCCTGGGCATTCGGCCATTGGGGCTGCTGTTCGGGCAGATGGCAAACCAGAGCGGAGGTATTCTGCGCTTTACCCAGGTTTTCTTCAAGAATTTCCGCCGGATTCCCCAGGTCGTGACGAGGAGCCGGCTGCTCTTCATCGCCTCGTTCTACAAAGACTATCCGATATACCGGCTGCCGTTGCAGATCATCCTGGTCTTCACGATGCAGGCGCCGCTGCTGTACACCGCCAAGTTCTATGGCATCGCCGTGTCCGGGCAGCTCGGCCTCGCTCTGACCATGCTGGCGCTGCCCATCAGCATTATCGGCCAATCCATCGGCCGGGCCTACTATGCCGAGGTCGCGCAGCTGGGGCGCAATCGGCCTGACCAGATCTTTTCGGTGACCGTCAAGATTCAGCTGCTTCTTCTCGCGGCGAGCATCGTTCCCACGCTCGGACTGATGTTTTTCGGGCCGACGATCTTTCGTATCGCGTTCGGCTCCCAATGGGAGACCGCTGGACATTATGCGTCCTTGCTGTCGATCTACATATTTCTCCAGTTTACATCGTCGCCTCTGATGCAGCTGTTGAATGTTTACAACAGGCAGCGGGCGTTTCTTGTCATGAATGTCGTCAGGGCCGTCGCATTCATTGCGATGTGCGTTGCCGTTACCTACTTCGATCTGTCTGCCGAAAATTATGTAAGGATTTACAGCCTTCAGATGGTGCTGTTCTACGCTGGATCGAGCATTTATATTATTTATGTGGCCTACCAGCTCAAGAACAGCCGCGCGATATCGTCAGCGCGGTGAGCCCGTCGCCCGTGAAAGGCGGCCTCGGAATCGCGCCGTCACATATAGGACCCGACCTTTCGCAGCTCGATCGTCGCGACCGCCTCCGGCTGTGACGCGGCCACTCCGGTCCGGTTGCACCATGTCACGGTAACCGTGCCCGGCGCGCTGACCTCGGCCGTCATCTGCAGGCCATTGAGCCCGGCCCGGTAGCGAACGGTGACCTCATCGCCGAAGGCGGCGCCGGCCAGCTCCGTGGTGAAGGTGTGGCATTGCGCGTCGGCGAGCGAGAATTCCGGGATCGAGCCGGACCAGACCGAGAGCTGGCCTTCATTGCCGGACACCAGGGGCTCGCTCCGCTCGGCCTTGACGATCCTAGCGTCGGTCTGTCGAAACCGGTTGCCGGTGACGGTGGTGTCGGTGCTGCCGTCGAGATCGATGCCGATGTCGCAATTGAGGATGCGGTTGCCCTCGATGCTTCCGCCGGGCATCTCGGAATATTCGATGCCCTTGGAGAAGCCGTCGACCGTGTTGCCCTGATAGTCGCCCGGCTCTCCGCGATTGCACAATATGCCGATCGAGCCGGGAATCTTGTCCATGTTCACAAGGTGATTGTCGGTGGCTGTCACCCGGCACGGCGACGCGACGTGGATGCCGGTCCTGAGCGGGGCGCGGAAGATGTTGCCACTCAGGATGACACGCTCCCCGCCGCCGATCAGCAGGACGCCGCTCTGCATCGTGGCGGTGGTGTCGGCGGCGACGAAGCTGTTATTGGTCGCCTTGGCGATCAGGCTGCGCCAGTGCCGCGCGCCTTGAACGCAGATGCCGGCGCGGGCGGTCGAGCCGGCGAGCAGATAGACGCTGTTGTCGGAGATCGTGGTGCCGACCTGGCTGCCATACAGCATGAACGGGCCGCGCTGCGGCCGCCACGAGCCGCCCTGGGTGTCCGCCTCGGTCCGCGACCAGATCACCGTGTTGTTGGAGACCTGGGAGGCGCGCGAGAGGATGATCGCGAAGGCCCACCATGTGGCGTCGGCGACCACATTGCCGGAAGCGACGAAGCCGGTGCAGCCCTCATTGACGATCCCGCGCCGGAACTGCCCCCAGATCACGTTTCCCGTGACCGTGATCATGGCATCATTGTGCGGAGCTGAAGTCTTCTCATATTTTCTCAGCGATTCGGCGTGGATGCCGACGCGGCCGTCATGGCCTTCCGCCAGATTGACGATGTTGCCGACGATGGTGGCCTGCGCGCCCCAGGTCACGATGCCGTCGCCGCGATCCTCCTTGCCGGCCCCGAGGCAGTCCTTGCAGCGGTTGCCGATGATGCGCGTGCTGTAGAACTCGCCATTGGAGCGCACGGCGATGGCGTTCTGGAAATACTCGATGAAGTTGCCTTCGATCAGCACCTCGTTCGCCTGGATTTCGATGCCGTAGCTGCGGCCGCCGGTGGCGCTCTGGAGCTTGTCGGGGTTGGTCATCCGAAGGCCGCGAATTTCGGTGCCGTCGGCGGTGATGCGGATGGCGGCCTTCCTCTCGATGCCGGCGACGAAGCGCAGCAGGCCGGAGCCTTCCAGTTGCAGGCGCTTGCCGATCACGAGACCATCGGTCAGGTCGATGGTCCATTCCGCGGGATTGTGGATGCAGCTGCCGGCAGGAACCTTGTCGAGCATGGCCTGATAGGAGGTGGCGTCGGTGACGTTCCACGCGCGTGGATCGTGCTTTCCACCGGAGGGCAGCACATAGAGCTTGAGGCCGCTGGCGGTGGTGACATGGTGATCCTGCGCGGACGGATCCGCCACCTCCCATGACAATTGCTCGCGGCGCGCGAACACGACCTCGCCGGCTGACAGTGCCGGCGTTTGCCCCGCGTTCTCGAACAGGTCGCGCGCGCTGCCGATCTGGGTGGCGGCCTGGCTCTCCCGAGTGTTCTGCGCGGTGACGACAGCCTGCTTCGCCTCGTCCGGCGGCGTCTGCCCGCCCGCTGCCGGCTCGGCCGGGGTGTCGTCGACGGCGGCGAGCAGGGTTTGACGGAGCTTGTTGATCTCCTCGGAGTTCTGCGCGTCCGGACGGAAGAGGGGAGAGGCCGCGAGCGCGGCGGAAGGGGCGAGGCCAAGGAGCAGGGCGCTGGCCGTCAGGGCTCGTCGCGAGCAGGTGAAGTCTTCGTCCATTCACACGTCCCTTGATAGGCCCCGGGATACGGGCCTGCGGATGGGCGGTGCGTGGTCCCGTACGGTTCACGGCCGCCCGGCCCGGCAGATACACGCCAGGAGACAGAGGTCGAACCACGCCTGTGGAACGGTAGCACATCGCAAAAGTGGGGCGACGGTCGGGAGGCCGGATCAAGTCGGGTTGAACGCGGCCAGGCGTCGCGCCATGTGCCGCGAAACCGCGACGGCGCCGGATTCGCGGCGGTGCCCCGCCCGCCGTCGGTCAGATCGTCGACAAATGGCGGATGATCGAGGCCTTCACATTGTCGATGTGCCGCGTCATCGCCTCGGCGGCGGCGTTGCCATCGCCGGACTCGATGGCGGCGATGATGTCGATATGCTCGCGATAGACCGAGGCCGCGCGGTCCGGCATGCGTCCGAGGTCGAAGATGCGGGTGCGGCGGCGCAGGTCGCGGATCAGATTCGCCATCAGCGGGTTGCCTGAGGCGCCGGCGATTTCATCGTGCATCGCCGCGTCGATCTCGGCGCTGGCGTCGGGGTCCTCGACCGAGCGGGCCTCGGCGCTGGCGGCCACCATGGCCTCAAGCCTGCCACGCAGCTCCGCGAGGCGTGCAAGATCGACCCGGCCGACGCAGAGCCGCGCAGCTTCCGGCTCCAGCAGGCGGCGAATATTGAGCACCTGCATATATTCCGGCACGGTCATCTGGCGCACTTCGAGATAGCGCGCGCCGCGCCGTTTCAGCAGTCCCTCGCTCTCCAGCATCAGCAGCGCGTCGCGCAGCGGGGTGCGCGAGACGTCGAGCGCCTCGGCGAGACGCCGTTCGGTCAGGACTTCTCCGCTGCGCAGCTTGCCCGAGAAGATCATGTCCTCAAGGCGCCGGTGCACCTCATAGGCGAGGCGTCGGGGAGCTGCGTCGTCCAGGGCCGGTCTGTTCATCCCCACCTGCAATAGCCACGGCCGGCCGATCGGAGCGGGCCGCGCCTGTCATGAGAGCGTCGTACGAGTGTTCCGCGTGTCTATCGGGCCGGCGGCGCGGTGGCAATCGCGTTGCGCCCTCAGGGCCGGCACGGTGTCAGGACTCGGCAGGCTCGATCGTGGTGGCCCTGGGCGATGCGGGCGACGTGGCGGCCACGGCATTGTCGAGGTGGGCGCGCAGCGCGGCCGCAGCGCGGGCATGATCGCCCTCCTCCAGCGCCGCGACGACGGCCAGATGCTCTCCGACCCAGATGTGCACGCGGTAGCGGTCGTCGTAACCCTGATATTCGAACAGGCGGCGCAGCCGGTTCTGCTGCTGGACCGACTGCACGAAATGCGGGTTGCCGCTGAAACCCGCCAGCGCTTCATGAAACCCCGAATCGAGCTCGAACAGGGCGCTTTCGTTCATGCTCGAGGCGCCATGGCTGAGCGCGTATTCATGATCGGCGCGCAGGCGCTTCAGCACCGTCGGGTCCGGCGCATAGCCGGGCAGCAGCAGCGCCGCCGGCTCCATCGCGCGACGGAAGTCGTAGCTGTTGACCAGCGCCCGCTCGGAATCGAGCGTCGGCAGGAAGCGCCAGCCCTGCCCCTTGTTGCGCGCCACCAGCCCCTCATCGGCCATGCGGGTGAGGGCGCGCAGCATAACCGTGCGGTTCACGCGGTAGCGGCGGGCGAGCTCGGTCTGGGTGAAGGAATCCACCACCTTGCCCTCCAGCCGGTCGCGCAGCAGCCGCGAATAGAACGCCTCCTCGGGCATGGACGGAATTTCGACCGCGTGCTGGTGGGTGATCTCGTTCCACGGCACGGCAAGAAAAAACCCCTGCCGGGGGCGGGCGACCACGACCCCGCGCTCGGCCAGCAGCATCAGCGCGGCGCGCACCGGCGTGCGGGAGACCGAGAGCCGCTCGGCGAGCCATTGTTCGGTGAGGTGATGCCCGGCTCTCAGATGCAGCGAACCGACCAGCCCGATGATGAGATTGGCAAGGGCGTGACGAGCCTGTGTCTTGTCGCGGCGCTGCATCGGTCTCGGGGAGCGGGCTTCAGGAACAATCAGCTTATCGGGGCCTGCCGGCCACGCAAGCGGCAGGCCGTGCCTATCGTCGCCGGGACGCTGGCGTGGCCGTGCAATTTGGGGATATCCAGACGGCGCGGGCCGGAACGCCCCGAGGGGATGAGCGGATATGGGTCATTTTGAGATTTCCTCCCTTGATTCGGAGGCCGCGGCGCGGGCGGTGCCGGCGCTGGCGGACGTGCTGATGGACTGCGTGGCGGGGGGCGCCTCTGTCGGTTTCATGGCCCCGCTCGGCCGCGATAACGCAGAAGGCTTCTGGCACCGCGTGGCCGCAGGCGTTGCGGCCGGCGAGCGGGTGCTGCTGGTGGCACGCGAGGGCGGCGAGATCGTCGGTACGGTGCAACTGGTCTTCGCGCCGGAAAACCAGCCCCATCGCGGCGATGTCGCCAAGATGCTGGTGGCGCGCCGCGCCCGGAGGCAGGGGCTGGGCGAGGCGCTGATGCGGGCGGTGGAGCAGGTCGCGCGCGAGGCCGGCCTCACGCTTCTGATGCTCGACACCACGACCGGCCTCGCGGCGGACCGGCTTTACCGTCGGCTGGGCTGGACAGTTTTCGGCGAGGTGCCGGGCCATGCGTTGATGCCCGACGGGGCGATGTCCGACACCAGCTTCTTCTACAAGACGATCTGACCGGCGCCTTGCCCTTGGCGCAGCGCAGCGCCATATGAGGCGGTGAAGACGGCTTCCCCTTCCGGGATACGTGCGGGACGGCCCGGAAAATACAGGGGACTTCGCCATGCGCCGCACCGGCGACCGCATTCGTCACGCGCTCAGCTTCGAGATCATCAGCCTCGCCATCATCACCCCTGCGGGGGCCTTCCTGTTCGGCCTGCCGCTTTTGGAAATGGGCGTGATCGGCATGGGCAGCGCGATCATCGCGACGCTGTGGAACTACGCGTTCAATCTCGGCTTCGACCATGCGCTGCTGGCCTGGCGCGGCTCGGTGGGCAAGACGTTCCGGCTGCGAATCGTCCACGCCCTCGCCTTCGAGGCCGGGTTGCTGGCGGTGCTGATTCCTTTCATCGCCTGGTATCTCGGCGTCAGCCTGTGGCAGGCTTTCCTGCTGGACGTGTCGCTGGCGGGATTTTTCCTGGTCTATGCCTTCGTGTTCAACTGGGCCTATGACCTGCTGTTTCCGGTGCCGCACAGCCGGCTGCGCACCGCCGCTCCGGCGGCCCGGTGATGTGGGGCATTATTTTCTGTAGAAAAATACTTTATCGCTAAGAAAAAAACTGCCAGCATTCTCCGGCTGAAAGGCGCATCCGCGCCCGGCGGTCGGGGGAGATGTCATGAACGGCGTGGCGGTCTATCTGCTGCTCGGCATCGCGGTTGCCGCCGAGGTGATCGCGACCACGGCGCTGGCGCGCTCCGACGGCATGACCCGGCTGGTGCCGAGCCTGATCACCGTGGTGTTCTACAGCTTCGCGTTCTGGAGCCTGTCGATCGTGCTGCGCACCGTGCCGACCGCCATCGTCTATGCGGTGTGGTGCGGCTTCGGCATCGTGCTGATCACCCTGGTGTCCTGGGTGGTCTATGGGCAGAAGCTCGACACGCCGGCCATGGTCGGGCTGTCCATGATCATCGCCGGCGTGGTGGTGGTGAACCTGTTTTCCAACTCGGTCACGCACTGAGCGCGCTTACTCCTTGCACACCTGCCCGGCTTCCCAGCCGAGTATGGCGCGCTTGCGGGTCAGGCCCCAATGATAGCCGGTGAGGTCGCCGCTCTTGCCGAGCACGCGATGGCACGGCACCACGAAGGACATCGGGTTGCGCCCGACCGCCGCGCCGACCGCGCGCGCCGCCTTCGGCTTCTCGATGCTGCCGGCGATGTCGGAATAGGTGGTGGCCTTGCCCATGGGGATGCGCATCAGCGTCTCCCACACCCGCACCTCGAAATCGGTGCCGATGAACACGATGCGCAGCGGATCGTCCGGCCGCCAGGAGCGGCTGTCGAAGATGCGGGCGGCATAGGGCGCGGTGGCGATGGGGTCCTCGACATAGAGCGCGTTGGGCCAGCGCCGGCGCATGTCGGCGAGCGCGGCTTCCTCCTCGCCCTCGTCGGCGAAGGCGAGGCCGCACAGGCCGCGCGGCGTCACCATGGCCAGCGCCATGCCGAATTGCGAGGTGTGGAACCCCCAGCGGATGACGAGGCCGGCGGCTCCGGTCTTCCATTCGCCGGGCGAGAGCGATTCGTGCACCACGAACAGATCGTGCAGCCGGCCGGGGCTGGAAAAGCCCAGCTCATAGGCGGCATCGAGCACATTGCTGGATTCGGTGAGCACCCGGCGCGCGGCGTCCAGCGTCACCGCCTGAAGGAAGTCCTTCGGCGAGAGGCCGCACCAGCGGCGGAACAGCTCGTTGAGCGTGCGCGGCAGCACGCCGGCGGCGCGGGCGATCTCCTCCACTTCCGGCTGGTCGCGGAAGCGGCGGTTCACGAACTCGACCGCGCGGCGAACGACCTCGTAGTCGGCGGCGGCGATGTCGAGCGGGCGGGCGGTATCGAAATTGGGCGCGAGCACGGCGGGGTCCTCCTGCTGCCCGTAATGCAGCACGTCGCCATCCGCGCGCCCACCCGATTTCGACGCGGGCGCGGGCCGAGCGCTCACGGCGCGCTGCGCGCCACGCCGCGCTTGGCGTCGGCCAGCGCCGCGGAGAGCCCTTCGGCCAGTTCCTCGCGCTGCGCGGTGTGGAGGAAGCCGCCGACCACCACCGCCTCACGGCGCGAATGCAGGGTGAGGCGCTGCAGGCCGAAATCCTCGTGCAGTTCCTTGTCGAGCCGCGTCCAGAGCGGGTTCATCCGTGCCTCGTCGGCGCGCCCGGCGGGATC
The DNA here is from genome assembly GCF_022601675.1 of Ancylobacter gelatini. Taxonomy (GTDB): domain Bacteria; phylum Pseudomonadota; class Alphaproteobacteria; order Rhizobiales; family Xanthobacteraceae; genus Ancylobacter; species Ancylobacter gelatini. The sequence goes on from NZ_JAKVIL010000013.1 coordinate 117,533, forward strand.
GACCTTGCGCACGCTGATCAGGCTCGGCGTCACGCGGATGTCCTCCCGGGCGCGGGCCGAGCGGAAGCTCACACGAAAGGCGACATAGATCAGCAGCACGTCGAGTCCGAACATGCCGAACACCGGCCAGGCGCCCATGAGCAGGAATGCCATGCCGCAGACGAGGCTGATCGCGCCGACGATGATCATGACGATCAGGAAGCCGCGCTGGTCCAGCGAGCGGTGGGGCCGCAGGCTGGTCTGGTACAGCGTCGGTTCCGCGTCGAGATCGGCAAGTCTGTCCGTGGCGGTTCTGTCCATAGCGGTGCGGCAGGCGTTCGTGCGATGGGTCCATGGCGCGCTTGGCAGCGCCCACTCCTGCACATTATAGGTCGAAAATGCCGATACGTGACAAGGATTCGCCGGGGGAAAAGCCGCGCCGCCCGGCGCGGGGCGCGGCCAAGCCTGTGCTGGCCAAGCCTGTTCCGACCGAGCCTGTTCCGGCCGCTCCCGTGCCGGTCGCGGACAAGCCGCGCCGCCGGGCCGTGGCCAATGCAGCCGCGGCCGCCGCCGGCCATGCGCTCGCCCCGTGGTCACCGGCCGAGGTGGAGCTGGCCTTCTCCCGTTTTGCGCAGGCCGATCCCGAACCCAAGGGCGAGCTGGATTTCGTCGACGCCTTCACGCTGCTGGTCGCGGTGGTGCTCTCCGCGCAGGCGACGGATGTCGGCGTGAACAAGGCGACGCGTACCCTGTTCCAGGCCGCGCCGACCCCGGCCGCCATGGTGGCGCTGGGCGAGGACGGGGTGAGCGCGCATATCCGCACACTGGGCCTCTATCGCGGCAAGGCGAAAAATGTGGTCGAGCTGTCGCGGCGGCTGCTCGCCGAGCATGGCGGGCAGGTGCCGAGGGACCGCGCGGCGCTGGAGGCGCTGCCGGGCGTCGGCCGCAAGACCGCGAATGTGGTGCTGAACATCGGCTTCGGACTGCCGACCATCGCGGTCGACACCCATCTGTTCCGTGTCGCCAACCGTACCGGCCTCGCGCCCGGAAAGAACCCGCTGGAGGTCGAGCTCGGGCTGGAGCGGGTGATCCCCGACCACTTCAAGCTCCACGCCCATCACTGGCTGATCCTGCACGGGCGCTATGTCTGCAAGGCGCTCAGGCCCGAATGCGGACGCTGCCTTATCGCGGACCTCTGCCGCTGGCCGGATAAGACTCCCGCCGCGCATAAGAGCGCGATTTCGTGAGCCGCTTGTGCAGCTTGACCATGAAGATGGTGGCGAAGACCGGCGTGATCAGGTTGAGGATCGGCACCGACACCACCAGCGCGATGATGAGCCCGCCGAGAAACACCTGCACCGCGTGGTAGCGCCGCACGATGGCGACCTCCTCCTCCGTGCGGTAGCGCATTGCGGCGAGCTGGAAATATTCCCGCCCGAGCAAATAGCCATTGGCGACGTAGAACACGATGAGGTTCACGCCCGGCACCAGAAGCAGCAGCAGCGCGATGAGGTTCACCACCAGCGCGACGCCGAAGAATTTCAGCGTCAGCACCAGCGAGCGGCCCACCGGCACCGGCGTGCCGATCGGGTCGCGCGGAAAGTCGAGGCGCTCGCATTGCTCGGCCACGTCGTCGACAAAGAAGCCGGCGACCAGCACGGTGACCGGCGGCACCAGGAACACGCCGCCGATGACGATGCCCAGAGCCGCCAGCACGTCGACGAGGACGTTGGCCCAGTTCATGTCGAGCGTGACGAAGTGATTGAGCGCGACGTAGCAGCAGATGCCGAGCGCGACGATCAGCGCGACGGCCAGCCCGACGGAGCGCCACAGCACTTTTCGATAGAGACGCGTAAACGTCTGCGCGAAAGCATCCAACGCGTCTTGCAGCATGGCACTGTCCGAAACCCAAACGCCCACGGTGAACTTACACATTCCGCAACGAAATAGTGACGGCGCCGCGCAAAGAAGTTGTGGATTCTTTCTCTTGCAATTTTTGATTCGCAGGCCGAGTCCCGATTCGTTCCATCGGAACAAATCATGATTCAAATCAGGGGCTTGGCGGCGATGCCGCCGTGGCGACCACCTCCGCTTCCGTCGTCCGCTTTCGTCGCTCGGTTTCATTGCCCGGTTGGGCCATGCTAGCCTCCGCGCGACCTCCGAAGGCTGCCCGCACCACGAATTCCGCATCATGAAGTCGCCCGCCCGAACCCAAGGCGCTCTGTCGCGCCGCCGTTTCCTGGCCGGCGCGTCGGCCTCGCTGCTGGCCGCGCCCGCTCTTGTCGCCCCCGCCCTGGCCCAGAGCGGCGGGTCGGGCGATGTCGACATCGCGATCGTCGGCGGCGGCGCTGCGGGCATTGCGGCGGCGCGCAGGATCGCGGCGGCGGGGCGCTCCTACGTGCTGCTGGAGGCCTCCGGGCGGCTCGGCGGGCGGGCCCGGACGGTCTCGGTCTTCGGCCGGCCGGTCGATCTTGGGGCGAGCGGTTTTTCCCGGCGTGACAGCACGCTGGCCGCCGCCGCCGGTGAGGCCGGCCTCGCGCTGGCGCCGCTTCCGGTGGCGCGGCGGCTCTATGCCGGGGGGCAGGAAGCGAATGAGGGCGATTATGATGCCTTTACCCTGGCGCTGGGCCGCCTGCGCCGGGACATCGTGGCGGCCGGGGATGCCGGCCGGGACGTCGCGGCCTCATCGGTGGACACGGCGGGCGGGCCGTGGGCGGCGACGGCTGCGGCGCTTGTCGGCCCTCTGGCCTGCGGGCGCGGCCTGGCCGGGCTCTCGACGCTCGATCTGGCCTTGCGCACCCCGGCGGCGGACGACGTGACCAGCCCGCTCGGCGTCGGCGCGATGCTGGAATCGCTCGGCGCCTGGCTGAATGTGCAGAAGGACGCCCCGGTGACGCTGATCACCAATGCCGGGCGTACCAGCACGCTGGCGATTCGTGGCCAGCGCGGGGTAGTGCGCGCCCGCGCCATCATCCTCGCCGTGCCGGCGGCGACGGTGGTGGGTGGCGATCTGCGGTTCAATCCGCCGCTGCAGACCCGGGTGGCGGCGGCGTTCCGCGCCTTTCCCGCCGGCCAGATCGAGCAGGTCGCCTTCGCCCTGCCGGGCAATCCGTTCCAGCTCGGCGCCGACGAGCCGGTGCTGGCGCGGGTCGACGGCGCTACGCCGGGAATGCTGTGGCCGGGAATGCTGCGGGCCCGGCTCGGCGGCAGCGATGTCTACCGGCTGAGCTTCGGCGACGAGGCCGCGCGCGAGATCGCGGCGAAGGGCGCGCCGGAAGCGCAGCGCCGCGTCAATGCCTGGCTCAAGACGGCGTTCGGCGCCTCCGCGCCGGATGTCGCGCAGGTGCAGTCCTCGAACTGGTCGACCGACCCGTTGTTTCGCGGCGCCATGGCGCTGGCGACGCCGGGGCAGGCCGCGCTGCGCCGCCAGTTCGGCGATCCGCTCGGCCGTATCTTCCTCGCCGGCGACTACACCAGCGTCAGCCAGTGGGGCACGCTGGCGGGGGCGTGGAATTCCGGCGAGGCTGCCGCCGCGCGCGCGCTCAGCCTGGTCACGGGGCCGTCCTGAGCGGGCAGCCTGTTGAGGGGTATCTCGTCTTGCGCACCGCAGGTTGGGGCGCCACCATGGCACCGGCGAAAGGCGGCGTTCAATGCGGATGGTTCTGGAAGCCCGCGTGGGGTGGAGCGCTCTGGCGTGACGTGGCAGGCGACGCTTCCGGTTGATCTCGGCTGGCGAAACTGGGTGTTCTCCGCGCGGACCGCGCTGGCGGCGATTCTCGCACTGGCGGTCGCGTTCTGGCTGGAGCTCAGCGACCCGCAGTGGGCGACGCTGACCGTCTATCTCCTCGCGCAGCCGACCGTGGGTGCCGCTCTCGCCAAGAGCGCCTGGCGAACCGTGGGCACGGTGTGCGGCGCGCTGCTCGGGCTGGTGCTGGTCGCGCTGTTCTCGCAGGCGGCGGAACTGCTGGTCGTGGCGACCAGCCTGACCGTGGCCCTGAGCCATTATTTCGGGGCGCGCCTCAGCAACTACACCGCCTATGGCGTCATGCTGGGCGGCTTTACCGCGCTGCTGGTCGCCTATGAGGGCTCGCTCGATCCGACCCAGGCCTGGGCCATCGCGATCGACCGCTCCACCGAGATCCTGATCGGCATCGCCTGCAGTGCCGGGGCGAGCCTGCTGGTGATGCCGCGCTATGCCGGCGATGCGCTCCGCGAGGCGATGGGCGCGACCTTTACCGGGCTCTCGACCTATGTCGCAGCCGCGCTGCGGCTGTCGACCTCGATGGCGCTGTTCGCCGGGCTGCGCCGGCAGATGGTGGCGGTGGTGGTGTCGTTCGACGCGCTGCGCTCCTACACGCTGTTCGAGGCGCCGGAAATGCGGGTGAACGCCCGACGGCTGGCGCGCACGGTGCGCGAATTCCTCGTCGTCCTGTCCATCGCGCGCGGTCTGTTCTTCCGGCTCGACGGCCTCAACCAGGCCGGGGCCGGCGAGGTGATGGCGCGGCTGCGCCCGATACTGGAGGCGACCGCCGCCCGCGTCGAGGCCATCGCCGCCGACCCCAAGGCGTGGAGCGAGCCGGCGCGGCTGCGGCGCGAATTGCTGGCCGCACGCTCGGAGCTGGCACGCGCCGCCGACGACATGGAAGCGCTGGCCGGCTCGCTGCCCTTCGAGCCGCTCGCCAACGGGCTGTTGGTGTTGCGCCGTGCCGGCGATCTGGTTCATGGGCTGGCCATGGTGGTGGTGAGCGAGGCCGCGAGCCTGCGCGCCCGCCGATCGGGCGTCGCCCGGCCCGCCCCGGCGCCGCAGGCGGCTTCCGAACGGCGCGAGGCGCTGTTCATCGCGACGCGCGCCGGCCTCGCCGTCGCCATTCTCAGCCTGGTCTGGATGGCGACCACTTGGGATGAGGGCTTCACCCTGGTGGCGGGCGGGGCGATCATGCTGTTCTTCGCGGTCAATCAGGATGACCCGCTCTCCGCCGCCCGCTATTTCATCTACGGCACGATCGCCGGCCTCGCCGTCGCCTATGGGCTGATGGTGTTCGTCCAGCCGCATCTGGAGGGCTTCGAGGCGCTGGGGGTGATGTTCTTCCTGGCGCTGCTGCCGGCCGGGTTGATCGCCGGCACACCGGGCAAGGCATGGATCGGCATCGCGCTGGGCGGCTACACCATCGCGCAGGTCGGCACCTCGAACCTGTTCGCGCCGGACGAACCCGCCTTCATCAATTCCGCCCTGGCGCTGCTGCTCGGGCTGGTGATCTGCCTGTGCATCCTGGCGGCGATGCCGGTCACCTCGCGCGCCCGCCGGGGCGAGAGCTGGCAACGCGCGATCGGCGCCATTCTCCCGGCGGTGGCGCGCGGCGCGCTGCCGGCCCGGCGCGGGGCGGGCGAAATCCGCGACACGCTGGCCCTGCTGCTGCCGCGCCTCTCGCTCGACCGGCAGGGTGACGAGGACTTCCTGCGCGGCACGCTCGGCACCGCCTCCTGTGCGATCGAGCTGGGGCGACTGACAGCGGTACGGGGCGATCCGGCGATGCCGGAGCCGGTGCGCCAGCGCCTCGACCAGTTCCTCCCGGAATTCGCCGCGGCTCTGGAGGCGCTCGCGCAGGCGCCGGGCGAGCGCTCGAAGGATGTCGCGCGGGCGGAAGCGCTGGCGAACGGCGCGCGTGGGGACCTCGCGGCGCAGGTGCTGGAGCCGGGCTCGCCCGCCGCGCGCGCGGTGCTGCGCGCCGGCGCCTCGTTGCGGTTCATCACCGACCGCTTTTACATAGACCGGGCCTATTGGGAGCGCAGCCGCGCGCAGGAATGACCATGACGCCGAGCCTGTCTTTCTTTCACACGGTGGAACTGGTCGGCTTCTACCTGCCGCCGCTGCTGATCTGGGCGCTGGTGGCGCTGGTGCCTTTCCTTTTGCTACGGGCGATACTGGATCGTTCTGGCCTGTACCGCTTCGTCTGGCACCGCTCGCTGTTCAATCTCGCCCTCTACGTGCTGCTGCTCGGCGGCGCGGTGTTTCTTGGGAATGCCCAATGGCTGTGACCGGCGTCATCCGCTTCCTCGTCACGCTGATCGCGGTGGTCGCCGCCGCGCTGGTCGGCTGGTGGCTGTGGAATTTCTACACGCTCTCGCCCTGGACGCGGGACGCGCGGGTGGTGGTCAATGTCGTCGACCTCGCCCCGGACGTCTCCGGCCTGGTCACGGAGATTCCCGTCATCGACAACCAGCAGGTCCGCAAGGGCGACGTGCTGTTCGTCATCGACAAGGACCGCTTCAATCTCGCGCTCCAACAGGCGCGGGCGCGCGTCGCCCAGGCGCAGGCGCAGGCCAGGCTCGCCAGCGACGACGCCAACCGCGACGCGCAGGTGCTGGCGCAGGATTCCAGCGCGGTCTCGGCGGTGACGGTCGAGACCTCGCGTACCCGCGCCGAAGCCGCCACCGCCGCGCTGCAGCTCGCGCAGAGCGAGCTCGGCACGGCGCAGCTCAATCTGGAGCGCAGCACGGTGCGCGCGCCGGTCAACGGCTTCGTGACCAATCTCACCGCGACGGTCGGCGACTATGCCGATGTCGGCACGCCGGTGCTGGCGGTGGTGGACAGCGATTCGTTCTATGTCGCCGCCTATTTCATGGAGACCAAGCTGCCGGAGATCCGCATCGGCGCGCCGGCCGAGGTGCGGCTGATGGCGGGCGGGCGCGTGTTGAAGGGCAAGGTGCAGGGGCTGAGCCGCGCCATTGCCAGCCCGACCGCGGCCGGCGGGCTGCTGGCGTCGGTCAATCCCAATTTCGAGTGGATACGCCTCGCCCAGCGCATTCCCGTGCGCATCACGCTGGAGGATGTGCCGGCGGAGGTGGAGCTGGCGGCGGGGATGTCCGCGACCGTGGTGATCCGCCCGCCGGAAGCATCGCCCTGATGGGGCGCCTTTGAACGGGCCGGATCGCGCCGGCCCGTTCGAGGATGGGGATGATCAGCCGCGCAGCGTGGCGCCGGTCTTCTTCGCCACTTCCGCGACGATTTTCGCCGTCACCGCCTCGATCTCGGCGTCGGTCAGCGTCTTCTCGCGCGGCTGGAGCGTGACCGAGAGCGCGATCGACTTGGCGTTCGCCTCTATGCCGGGGCCTTCATAGACGTCGAACACGCTGACCTGCGTGATCAGCTTGCGGTCGACGCCGGCCGCCGCCTTCACCAGATCCGCGCTCGCCACCGAGCGGGCGACCACGAAGGCGAAGTCGCGCTCCACCGGCTGGAACGGCACCAGCTCCAGCAGCGGCTTGACCCGCGTCGCCTTGGCCTTGGGCTCGGGGATGCGCTCCAGCACCACCTCGAAGCCGACCAGCGGCGATTTCCCGTCTCCTGCGACCTTCAGCGCGTCCAGCACCGAGGGGTGCAACTCGCCGAAATGGCCGATCACGTTCGGGCCGAGCCGGAAGGTGCCGGAGCGGCCGGGGTGATACCAGGAGGGGGCGTCGGTCGAGATCTGGAGATTGGCGACCGGCGCGCCGCAGGCCGCCAGCACCGCCAGCGCATCCGCCTTGGCATCGAAAGCGTCGACCGCGCCGGCCTTGCCGGACCAGTGGCGTCCGGCGCCGGAGGGCTTGGCGGTCGCACGGCGCAGGCCGGTGGCGTGGGTGAACTGGTCCTGCGGGCGGTCGCCCTTGAAGATCTGCCCGACCTCGAACAGCGCCGCCTCGCCATAGCCACGGTCGGCATTGGCCTGCGCGGCGCGGATCAGCCCCGGCAGCAGGCTCGGGCGCATGTCGGAGAGGTCGGAGGCGATCGGATTGGCCAGCGCCAGCTCCGGCGCGCCGCCGCCGAACAACTCGGCCTGAAGCTTCGGCACGAAGGACCAGGTGACGGCTTCCACCAGCCCGCGCGCGGCGAGAGCGCGCTTCGCCTTGCGGGTGCGCAGCTGCAGCGTGGTGAGCACGCTCTTGCGGGCGTCGGCGTCGCGCGGGAACGGCAGGGACGGCACGCGGTCGAGCCCGGCGATGCGGGTGACTTCCTCCACGAGGTCGGCCTTGCCCTCGATGTCGCCGCGCCAGGACGGCGGCACCACCTGAACCGTGCCCGAGGTGCCGGTCACGGTGAAGCCGAGCCGGGCGAGAATATCGACCTGCTCGGCGTCGGAAGCCTCCAACCCGGTGAGCTTCTCGGTGAGCGACAGCGGGAAATCGATGCTGCGCGTGGTGTCGGGCACCGTCCCGGCCAGCGTGATCTCCGAGGGCTCGCCGCCGCAGAGGTCGAGGATCAGCCGGGTCGCCAGTTCAAGGCCCGGCACCATCATCGCCGGATCGATGCCGCGCTCGAAGCGGAAGCGGGCATCGGAATTGAGGCCGAGCTTGCGCCCGGTCTGCGCGATGTTGATCGGCTCCCACAGCGCGGATTCCACCAGCACGTCGGTCGTCGCCTCGTCGCAGCCGCTCTCCTCGCCGCCCATCACGCCGGCGAGCGATTCGACCGCCTTGTCGTCGGCGATGACGCAGATCGAGGGATCGAGCGTGTAGGTCTTGCCGTCGAGCGCCAGCAGGCTCTCGCCCGATACAGCGCGCCGCACTTTGAGATTGCCGTGCACCTTCTTCGCGTCGAAGACGTGGAGCGGGCGGTTCTGGTCGAAGGTCAGGAGGTTGGTGACGTCGACGAGCGCGTTGATGGGCCGGAGGCCGATGGCGCGCAGCTTGGCCTGAAGCCAGTCCGGCGACGGGCCGTTCTTCACGCCGCGAATGAGACGCAGCGCGAAGGCGGGGCAGGGCGCGCCGTCGGCGATGGTCACGGAGACCGGGCAGGGGAAGGCGCCGGGCACGGGCGCGATCTCGTCCTCCACCAGACGGCCGAGACCGACCGCCGCGAGGTCGCGGGCAATGCCGTGCACGCCGAGCGCGTCGGCGCGGTTCGGCGTCACCGCGATCTCGATGACCGGGTCGTCGAGGCCGATCCAGTCGACATAAACAGCGCCGACCGGGGCATCCTGCGGCAGGTCGATGATACCGTCATGGTCCTCGGAAAGCTGAAGCTCCGCGGCCGAGCACAGCATGCCCCGGCTCTCCACGCCCCGGATCGAGCCGATGCCCAGCGTGATGTCCTTGCCGGGAATATAGGTGCCGGGGGGCGAGAACACGCTCTTCATGCCGGTGCGGGCATTGGGCGCGCCGCACACCACCTGCACCGGCTCGGCCCCGCCGGTGTCGACCATGCACAGGCGCAGCTTGTCGGCGTTGGGGTGCTGAACGGCGGAGACGACATAGGCGATGGTGAAGCCCTTGAGCTTGGCCGCCTTGTCCTCGACGCCCTCCACTTCCAGCCCGATGCGGTTCAGCGCGTCGGTCACGTCGTCGAGCGTGTAGTCGCCGGAAAGGTGCTCACGCAGCCAGGAGAGGGTGAATTTCATCGGAGCCTACCGTTCGTCTAATTTATTGTTCTGAGCATCGCTGGCCCACTTGTAGCCCTTTTCGCCCGTTCCATCGCCGGACCAAGAAAGCGCAACGTCGTCGGCGGCTACAAGAAACTCGATGCCTACGTTTCTCTTCTTGATCACGTCCTGCGGTGTCTTGCGGTAATCGAGTATCTTGCCCTGACGGTACGATGCCTCTGATCGGGAATTGTGCAACGCCAGCTTCGCGCCCGCGCGCATGCTTTTGATCACCTCTTCTTCCGGGACAATCCACGATCCTGTCCAGAAGAAGCCTTCCCCGTCGCTCGTGACGCCACGACCGCCTTCACACACGAAGTGGAACTGCGAGACGACATCCCCCGATTTGCGTCTGGCCGGCGTCGCACCCGTTTTTTTCGGCGGGCTACGTTCAGAAAGAACAGCCTCGCATTTCAGCGCGAGTTCCTCCGCCCCGCGTGCCCGCGCATTGGCGAGCAGTTGACGGAGCTGCGACGTCTCCATCGCCTGCAGGCGGTCGGAAGACCAGACGGGAGCCTTGCTCATGCGCTGAGCCCACCCGCCAGCGTCGGGAAGTCGAGCGGGCGGAAGCCGTAATGGGAGAGCCAGCGGACATCAGCCTCGAAGAAGGCGCGCAGGTCCGGCATGCCGTATTTCAGCATGGCGATGCGATCGATCCCCATGCCCCAGGCGAAGCCCTGATACTCGTCCGGGTCGAGCCCGCAATTCTTCAGAACGTTCGGGTGCACCATGCCGCAGCCGAGAATCTCCAGCCAGTCATTGCCCTCGCCGAAGCGGATTTCGCCGGGGCGCGAGCGGTCGCACTGGATGTCGACTTCCATGGACGGCTCGGTGAACGGGAAGAAGGACGGGCGGAACCGCATCTTCACATTGTCGACCTCGAAGAACGCCTTGCAGAATTCTTCGAGGATCCACTTCAGGTGGCCGAGATTGGCCCCCTTGTCGATGACGAGGCCCTCCACCTGATGGAACATCGGCGTGTGGGTCTGGTCGCTGTCCGAGCGATAGGTGCGGCCCGGGCAGATGACGCGGATCGGCGGCTTCTTGGCGAGCATGGTGCGCACCTGAACCGGCGAGGTGTGGGTGCGCAGCACGAGGCGCGAACCGTCTTCCTTGGTCGGCAGGTAGAAGGTGTCGTGCATTTCGCGCGCGGGGTGCCCCTCGGGGAAGTTCAGCGCGGTGAAATTGTGGAAGTCGTCCTCGATGTCCGGGCCTTCCGCCACCGAGAACCCCATATCGGCGAAGATCGCGGTGAGTTCGTCGATGACCTGGCTGATCGGGTGCACGCGGCCGAGCTCGGCCGGGGTCTCGCGGACGGGCAGCGTGACGTCGACGCGCTCGGTCTCCAGCCGCTGGGCCAGCGCCGCGGCCTTGAGGTCGGCGCGGCGGGCACTGAGCGCCTCGTTCAGCCGGTCGCGCAGGCCGTTGATCGCGGGGCCGGCGGTCTTGCGCTCGTCCGCCGACATGGCGCCGAGGCCCTTGAGCAACTCCGAGACGGAACCCTTCTTGCCGAGGGCGGCGATGCGCACCGCTTCAAGCCCGGCCTCGTCGGCGGCATCGGCGATGGCGGCGCTGAGCTCGCGTTCCAGCGCATCGAGATCGGGAAGGGCAGCGACGGACATGGGCGTTTTCTCGACTGGATTGGAACAGCGTCATGACCGGGCTTGGCCCGGCCATCCGGGGCCTGGCTCGCATGTGCGACTTAAGCGTGGGTGACCGGGTCAAGCCCGGCCATGACGTGCTCTCGGGATCGTGCGGCGGTCTTGTAGCGGAGCCTTAGCAACGCGAAAAGCCCCAACGCTTGCGCGCGGGGCTTCCCGATTTTCGGTCCCGGTGTGGCGGGAAGAGATCAGGCGGCCTGCTTTTCCAGCGCGGCCTTGGCCTGCTCGACCAGCGCCGCGAAAGCGGCGGGCTCATGGATGGCGATATCCGAGAGCACCTTGCGGTCGACCTCGATCCCGGCCTTGCCGAGACCATCGATAAATCGGCCATAGGTGAAGCCGTGCTCGCGGGTCGCGGCATTGATACGCTGGATCCAGAGCGCGCGGAAATTGCGCTTCTTCACCTTGCGGTCGCGATAGGCGTACTGCATCGCCTTCTCGACCGCCTGCTTGGCGATACGAATGGTATTCTTGCGGCGGCCAAAATAGCCCTTCGCCGCCTTGAGCACCTTCTTGTGCTTGGCGTGAGAAGTTACGCCGCGCTTAACACGTGCCATTGGAGTTCTCCTCGGAACTGGCTAAGGGGTGGCGTCAGCCGTTGGGCAGAAAATACTTCCGGACGACCACCGCATCGGGCTCGGCCATCACGGTCGTCCCGCGCTGATCGCGGATCTGCTTGTTGGTGCGCTTGATCATGCCGTGGCGCTTATTGGCCTGGGCCATGATCACCTTGCCGGTGCCGGAGAGCTTGAAGCGCTTCTTCGCTCCGGACTTGGTCTTCATCTTGGGCATTTGGCTCTGTCTCCGCGGCCTGTTGCTCTCCCGCGAGGGAGTGCGGCGGCCTCTTGTTTGGTGTGAGCATTTGAACCGCCACGGCAGCCCTTTTCGCCGGGCGGTTCAACAAGGCCGCACCCTCTACAGCAGAGGGCGCGGTTTTTCAAGGGCCTGCCGCAACCCGAGCCGGGTGCGCCGCGGGTCGGGCCCGAGCGGCGCGGCCCGCTAGTCCTTGGCGCGGTTGCGCGAGACCGGCGAGCGCTGGTCCGGCGGTAGCGGCTGGCCTTCCGGCGGAACCGGATAGGGATATTGCGGCTGGGCCTGCTGTGGCGGGCGGCCGCCTCCCTGCCCTCCCTGCTGCGGGGGCGGTCCGCCCTGAGGCGGGCGTCCGCCCTGCCCACCCTGCTGAGGGGGAGGACCGCCCTGCTGGGGCGGCCGGCCACCCTGCCCGCCCTGCTGGGGCGGGCGGTTATTGCCGCCATTCCAATTGCCACCCTGCGGCGGTGGATTGTTTCCGCCGTTCCAGCCGCCCTGGGGCGGGCGGTTGTTGTTCCCCCAATTGCCCTGGGGCGGGCGTCCCTGGTTGCCCCAGTTGCCCCCGCCGGGCGGAGGCCCGTTCCAGCCGGGCCCGCCCGGCCCGCCGCCCCAGCCCGGGCCTCCCGGAGGAGGACCGTTCCAGCCGGGCCCGCCCGGAGGAGGGCCATTCCAGCCCGGCCCACCCGGGGGCGGGTAGCGGCGCGGCGGGGGCGGACCCCAGCGGTCATAGGTCGAGTACCAGGAGCGGCCGCGGTAATAATTGTTCCAGTAATTGCCGAAGCTGAACGCGACGATCGGGACGCCGATCTGCGGCGCGTAATCAGGCATCGCCACGCGGCGGCCGCGATAGTCGAAATCGAGATAGCGGGAGGACACCCAGCCGCGATAGCCGCGCCACTCGACGTCGCACCAGGTGTACTCGTCGAGGCAGCCGAAAATATCCAGCGACGTGCCGGCTTCGAGTACGGTGACGACGGGATAGGCGGTGCTCGGTCCGGCGCGCAGATTGACGTTGGCGTTCGCATAGCCGCTGTCCTGCGCCGCGGCCGCGGAGCCGAGCACTGCGACCAGCGCAGCGCCCGCCAGAAGTGACTTCATTGATTCTCTCCCCACCGTTGCGAGATTTGCACAACGCCGACCGGAGGCAAATGGATGCGTCCGATGGGGCGGATTCATGATGGCTTCGTGGTCAGATCGCGATCCGCCGCCCTTGCCTGACATAGCGTCACGTTGATTGTGCGCTGCGAAGCCGACAGGATGCCCCGCGCCTTGAATCGGGCGCCTTATTCCACCGATTCTCTTTCAACGGATTTTCATTCATGTCGTTCGGCACGCTGGTCGAAGCCTTTCTTCTCGGTCTTCTTGAAGGGTTTACCGAATTCCTGCCGGTGTCCTCCACCGGGCACATCCTGCTCGCAGGCTATTTTCTCGGCTTTGAGAGCGAGGGGAAAGTGTTCGAGGTGCTGATCCAGCTCGGCGCCATCCTCGCCATCGTCACGGTCTATTTCCAGCGCTTCTGGCAGGTGCTGGTCACGCTGCCCTCCAGCGCGCGCTCGCGCCGCTTCGTGCTCAGCATCATCGTCGCCTTCCTGCCTGCGGCGGTGATCGGGGCCTTCGCCCACGGCTTCATCAAGAGCGTGCTGTTCGAATCCCCGGCGCTGATCTGCGTGATGCTGATCCTCGGCGGCATCGTGCTGCTCTGGGTCGATACGCTGCGCATCAAGCCGGTCCATACCGATGCCATGGCGTTTCCGCCCTCGCTGACGGTGAAGATCGGCTTCATCCAGTGCCTGGCCATGATCCCCGGCGTCTCGCGCTCGGGCTCGACCATCGTGGGCGGGCTGCTGCTCGGCGCCTCCAAGCCGGCGGCGGCGGAGTTCTCCTTCTTCCTCGCCTTGCCGACCATGGCGGGCGCCTTCGCCTATGACCTCTACAAGAACCATGACCGGCTGAGCACCGACGACACGCTGGTGATCGTGGTCGGCTTCATCGCGGCGTTCCTGTCGGCGGTCGTGGTGGTGCGCGGGCTGCTCGCCTTCGTGTCGCGCCATGGCTACGCGCTGTTCGGCTGGTGGCGCATCGCGGTCGGCGGCGCGGGGCTGATCGCGCTGGCGCTGCTCGGCTGAGGCAGAACGCGAAACGGCCGCGCGAGGCGCGGCCGTTTGCAAGAAATGACGGTAGGCCGGCGCGGCGGCTCGGCCCCGGCTCAGGCCTCTTCGGGCTTGGAGAACTGGCCGGCCTTGCGGAAGCGCCACATGTAATCCGGCAGCACCGCACCGATCGCGGTCGGCTGGATGCCGAGGCCGGCGAGGGTGCGCCCTTCCGCGATGGCGGCCGGCGAGACCACATTGTCATGGGCCAGCAGTTTCACCTGGTCGCGGGTCAGCAGCGGGTTGGGCAGCAGTTCCAGGATCCGCGCCTTCAGCGAGGCGACCGCGCCGGGAACCGGGATCAGCAGCCGCTTGCGCCCGACTTCCTCTAGCATCAGCTCCAGCAATTCCCGGAAGCTGCGCACTTCCGGGCCGCCGAGTTCATACACCGTGCCGGGCGTCGCCTGCTCGTCCACCGCGCGGGCGATGGCGGCGGCGACGTCACCGACGAAGACCGGCTGCATCAGCGTCTTGCCGCCGGCGATCAGCGGCAGCACCGGGGACAGCCGCGCCATGGCGGCGAAACGGTTGAAGAAGCTGTCTTCGGGGCCGAACACGACCGAGGGGCGGAAAATCACCGCATCGGGCTTCGCCTCGAAGGCCGCCCGCTCGCCCGCCGCCTTGGTGCGGGCATAGAGCGAGGTCGAATCAGCGTCGGCGCCGATCGCCGAGACGTGGATCAGCCGCGCGCCCACCTCGCGCGCCGCGCCCGCTACCTGCCGGGCGCCGAACTGGTGCACCGCCTCGAAGCTCTGGCGTCCGCTCTCATGCAGCACGCCGACGAGATTGATCACCACCTGCGCGCCTTCTGCCGCACGCAGCACGGAGGCCGGATAGCGCAGATTGGCCTGCACCGGGTTGATCTGGCCGACCGTGCCCAGCGGCTGGAGATGGCCGGCAAGGTCCGGCCGGCGCACCGCGACGCGCACCCGCCAGCCGCGACGGGCCAGCGCGCGCACCACATGGCGGCCAAGGAAGCCCGAGCCGCCATAGACCGTGACGAGGCGTTCCATCGGCGCCGGGCGCTTCAAGAGCTCGGCTTCGCTCTCAAGCGGCATGTCGTCTGAAACGGTGGCGTCGACCATTGCTCTCTCCCGGCCCGGCAACAAGGGATGATGGACGATTAGCGCGCCGCCGCCACGGCGTCCAGCAGGGGGCGGGCACGGGGCGACGCGATAAATTCGCACGCTTAGGCCGGGACAACGCGAAACCCACGTTGACAAGGGGGATGCCGGCCAATATGTCTCGCCGCCGTGCCGGACAGGCATGTGCCCAGGTGGCGGAATTGGTAGACGCGCACGGTTCAGGTCCGTGTGGGTAACACCGTGGAGGTTCGAGTCCTCTCCTGGGCACCATTTGACTGTCATAGACAGTCCGGGGAATACCGAAAAACCGCTGAACCTCGAGGGTTCGGCGGTTTTTTCGTTTGGGATGTCGACCAACCCGACCCCGCGCCTCCGGGCCGATGATCTGTTCCTCCGTGACGCGGCTGCGCCACATGTTCCGGTCCTCTCATTGGGCCGGAACGAACGTCAAGCTGGATGAGCCGGGAGGCAATGTCCGCTTGTTTCCCAATGCCGGGTGCACGGCGAAGAAATCGCTGCCGCCGATATGGACAGCGGCACGGGTCGACACCATTTAAAACTCCATCGCGATCAGCCGCAAATGCTTGATCGCGCGCACTCCCCCTCCCGCACGGTCACGCCGGTGAAACCGCCCCAGCTCGACATTGCGCTGACGGATCCCGGACGTGAGTTCCGGATGCCGGTGCCGACGCTGGCGGAGTGGGTCGTCGCCAACTCGTCCCGCATGGATGTGGCCCGTGCCGCCTATTCGAAACGTCGCGCGGCCGCCTGACGTTAAAGCAGGAGCCTTCCGAAAGACGATAGGGAAGGTTCTAAGCCCATGATGTTTCGGCGAATAATGGAAAGTTCTGCATCGGGTCTTGAAGGAGATAATCATGAAGAGCGCCCATTTCATAAAGAACCCCGACGCTCTGGCCGCCCTGTCACCGGAGCAATATC
>NZ_JAKVIL010000014.1 GCF_022601675.1 Ancylobacter gelatini
AGCTATCGTTCGGCGATCTTCTACGCCGACGACGCGCAGAAGGCGGTGGCGGAAGAGACGATCGCCGATGTCGAGGCGTCGGGTCTCTGGCCGGGCAAGGTCGTCACCGAGGTCGCGCCCGTGGGGGATTTCTGGGAAGCCGAGCCCGAGCATCAGGATTATCTGGAGCGGATCCCCAACGGCTACACCTGCCACTTCATCCGGCCCGGCTGGAAGCTGCCGCGCCGCGTCGACGCCGCCTGAGGCACGAGACTGCGCCGGATTAGGAATAGGGCAGCGCCGGA
This sequence comes from Ancylobacter gelatini, assembly GCF_022601675.1. Lineage (GTDB taxonomy): Bacteria > Pseudomonadota > Alphaproteobacteria > Rhizobiales > Xanthobacteraceae > Ancylobacter > Ancylobacter gelatini. The sequence goes on from NZ_JAKVIL010000014.1 coordinate 285, forward strand.
GGTCCGCAACGGGGCTTCCGGCGTTTGGCTGCGTTTGTCGGGTACCGTCCGCAGGTCCCCGTCAGCAAATCGGGGCGCGCTGCAGTTCGCAAGCGACGGGGCGACCGACTGACTCCTCTTGTTACGTGCGGATCGCACCCGTGGGGCCGAACCGCTCCGTTCGAACGCGACCTGCCACATGGCCCATCTTGATGAGGTGTTCGACAATCGTTTCAACGAACCTCGTCGGCCCGCATACGTAGACGTCGGGGTTTCCCGCCGGGGTGAATTGCCGGCGGGTCAGCATCACACGGCCGATCCTCCCCCGCTCCCCGGTCCATCCCGAAGGAACATTGCGGGTCAGCGTGTGCGTGAGCGTGAATTGGGCGCCCCGTGCGGCCAGCCGATCGAGTTCGCTGCGATAGATGATCCGGTCGATGGTCCTCGATGAATAGAGCAGGCGGGCAGGCTGCGTCGCGCCGGCCGCGTCGCGCGAGCGCAGCATCGACATCAGCGGCACGATGCCCGAGCCGCCCGCGATCAGCAGCAAGCCGTAATCATACTCCGCGGACCAGGCGAAATAGCTCCCGATCGGTCCGCAGATCTCGATCCGGTCACCGATGCGCAACTCCTCATGGAGGAAGCCGGAGACCTCTCCGTCAGGCACAGCATCGATGGTCAGTTCGATCTGTGGACTCGTACCGGCGCCGGAGGCGATGGAATAGCTGCGCTGCGCGACATAGCCGTCCTCGGCGGTGAGGCGCAGGTCGACATGCTGCCCACCCAGGTGGCCGGGCCAGCCGGGAACATCGAAGCTGATCGTCTTGACTGTCGCCGTCTCGGCGCGGATCGCGGTCACCGTCGCAACGCGCCATTGGGCGGCCGCCGTGGCTGCGTTGATCATCGGTCGCCCTCGTAGCGCTGTTCCCGCCAGGGATCGCCGCGAAGGTGGTAGCCGTGCGATTCCCAGAAACCCGGGGCGTCGTTCTCACGAAAGGCGAGACGCCGCACCCATTTCGCACTCTTCCAGAAATAGAGGTGCGGCACGAGAAGGCGGGCTGGGCCCCCATGGGATGGCAGCAACGGCAGATCGTCAAAATGGGTCGCGATCATCGCACGCGCCTCGATCAGATCGGCGACGAGCAGGTTGGTCGTATATCCCCCATCACAATGCGCCATAAGGAAGCCAGTCGGCGCACTATCCAGTCCGACGGCACGCAAGAGGTCGTCGATGGTGACCCCGCGCCAGCGCGTGTCGAACTTCGACCATTTGGTGACGCAGTGGATGTCGCAGGTGATCTCGGTTTGCGGCAACGCCTCGAACTGATCCCAGCTCCATTTGCCCAGCAACGAGCCCCCATGTTGAAGCGCAAGGCTCCAGCGATCCAGCCGCGTGTGCTGGGTCGGGCCGGCGGTCAGCACGGGAAATTCCGGCGTCAGGAACTGGCCCGGCGGCAATCTCAGGCGATCGGCGTCGCCGTCGCGGCGCTTGCCTTTGAAGCCTCTCGTCACAAGCACGGCGATCCTCCTCCTCGGATGATGTGTAAGGCAGCCGATGGCCTTGCGAGCCGCGTGCCCCTGAATCGGCATCTTGCGTGACCGGTCGCCGACATGGTCAGGGCGTCGCGTCGGCCGGCTTCCCGGTAAAAGAGGCGGATCCCATCGACCGCCTCATAGTGATAGGTCGTGGGTGTTGTCTCCGGTGCTGCGGCAGCCGACGGCCCTGAGAAAAGAGTGGCGAACCCGATCGCCGCAAGCTTCAATTTCATCATGGTCGTTCCCCCGAGCGTCGTGTGTCGTAGCCTTACTTGGGCAATCTCGCCCTTGAGGCGAGCAGGAGAGTGACCGACGCCGCGAGCAGGACGAGGTCCTTCAGAAGAAATTGTCCGGTTCCAGCCGAAATGGCGGGGAAGCCGCCGAGGGATGGCTCGAACACACCCGGCGTGCTGATGAAGAAGGTCAGCGTGATGAGGTAGGTCGCGGTCGACATGGCGGCGCCGAGGGCAGAGAACTGCGGAACGAATGCACCGGCGGCCAGGGCGGCGGCGGTCGACAGTTCCAACACCCCGATTGCCCGGGATGCGCCTTCAATCCCGAACAACGTATGCATCCAGCTCATGACCGGGCTGTTCGCGATCAGCGGCGCGATCCCCTGCGCTTCGTAGCCGGTAAACTTCATGCAGCCAAACCAAACGAATATTACCACCAGCGACCACCGTAACGGGGCCAGGATGGACATGGAGCCGAAATTTCGTTCGGCCACGATGGTGCCCTGTGACCCCTCGGGGGAGGTATCGAGCGTGTGGGCCTGAGACATTTTCACTGTCATCTCCATTGCCTGTGGTGGGTTTGGCGGTTCCCGCCATGTGTTGGGTGATCTGGCGCCCGCTATCGCAGCGTGGTTGTGGGCGATGGAAGTGGCGTGAAGGGCGACGCCGCAGCTTGCCGCCGCCCTGTTCTATTGACCGTGGGTGCACTAGCGGCGATCGAACCGAGGGCGCGCGGCACCCTTGATACGGTTTATTCGCGGGGAGACTCCCCCGCGGGTTGTAGGATGCCTGCCGTTACCCCGGCCGTGTCGATACCTTAGACGCGCACGGCGCGACTCGGGCCGAACCTAATCCAGCCACCGCCGGGCCGGGTGTCGCCGCGTTGAGGCGCTGTCATCGCTCATCACGCGGACCCCGGCCATGGCGGTCGGCGTCTGCGAGATGAGGTGTCCACGGACTGGCGAGCGGGGGCGCAGTGAAGAAGGTTGGCCGGGAGTTCTGTGAGATCGGACAAGATGCGATGTGTTGCGGCTTCGTACACAGACTGTCATCCAGATGCTCCTGAGACCTCGCCGAAAATCTCTTCACTGCATCTGGATATCAACCGGATAACGTCGAAAATACTCCGACACGGCATTTTAACGCCGCGCAGATCTACCGCAGAGCCGTTTCCTGGCGTTCGTCTCTCTCATCGTGTGCCAAATCCATGGTTCTTCCATTGTCCCGGCCGGGTCTGCGCGATGGGCCGGTATCTAATGATCGAGACGCGGGTAGAACTGCGTCCAGACATCATCCTTCTTGGCGCTGGCCATATGGCAATAGGCGCACTCGCCGATGGGACGAGCTTTCGCGGTCGGCGCTTTGGGTTCATGGTGATTAAAATTGAAGTAGCCCCAGCCGCCAGTCTCGGCGAAACGCTTACTGTCTTTGACCGTGACATCCGCACCATTCAGGGCACCCGGAAAGTAGCCCCGACCCGAAGGCTCGGTTCGTGAGCCATCCGGATTCTCCGCCGGCAGCGCGAGCTGCAGCTCCTTGAAGAAGGTCGTGCCCTCGGGGAATACATTCGTCTTCTGATACGTTTCGTATGAAACAGGATCCATGTAGACATTGTGGTATTCGGGAAAATTTGCTTCGCCATCGTTAAGTGCATTTGGTGTGAGCGGCGAGCCAACGAATACCCATTTCTCGAAATTCTTTGGCAAAACCAACTCACCTGATGCGGTGTATTCGGGCTTGTACTGTGTCCTGACATCAGTGTTTGCCGTCTGGGCGATTACGCCGGTCGTTATTGCTGACACTGCCGCAACAATCGCTGCAATCGTCACTGAATATTTCATTTTGGTCCCCCAACGCTGGCAATCGCTGGGACCTTAGGCGAGAGGGCGGTTCAAGGAGTCCGAAAGAAAACGCCGATCGTCCAAATCGTGCTGCCCCCGTGATCGCTGGCGACCGCCTGTTTCCTTGGAAGTTTAGTCCCGGCATCTCGCGAAGCAGGTTGAGTGTCAGGCGGCAGGGCTCAATGGCCGTATCGCTCGCCGATCAACTCGTCAGGCGTGCTATCGTTTCGGTGCTGAAGGAGCACGAGGCGCGGATCAGGACCGCCGAGGTGAGCCGCAAGCGCGGGGTCGTGCGCCTCCCGGAACGGCGCGGGCCTCCCGGCGAAAAGCGGATTCCGCGTGCAGCACTGTTGGCGATGCTGAAGCGCGTGGCCGACGACCACGGCTGATCTGCCGCGCATGGTGAGACCATCCGGGACAGGGGCACCGGGGGCACGTGAGTGCGGGCAGGCGGATTTACACAATGAGCTGAGAGCGCGCGTTGGTAGCTGGCCGCCCCTGCGACTCGCCCGTTTGCGCCGGATGGCCGACGCCACGCGCCACCGTGGCAAAGCGGGTCCGAACTGCGCCGGTAGCTTGCCGGGGACGGCGGAGATCGCAGATGGCTGCCGAGGGCGAGCGCAGCGAGGTCAATGCCGAAAAAGTCGATACGGTCCATCAGTACGCCGATCTCGCCTTTGGCGCGGGCGTCATACTCGCAGCGCCCGAGTGCCGTCCAACGAGAACCGGATCGACCTGGATAGAGCCAGGATGGATCGCACCACCGGTGTTTTGCTCAATCTTGATGCTGGGTAGCCTGCTGGATCAATGATCGAAATATTGGCAGCGTCGAAGAAGGACGCCATCGACGATGGCGCGCTTCGGGAGGACGCTCTGGTCAATGATGACCGACAACGCAGCCCTGATCTCCGAGTTGGGATAAGGCTTGGAAACCAACACTAAAGCGATGCGATGGCTGAGCATCCCTTGCGCCGTTCAGCCATCGCATCGTCCATCTAGTGCAGCGCGGTTGCGCGACCGCTGCCCGGTAGAGTGCGCACGCCCAGCAGGACGATCAGCGCAGCGACCACCAGAAGCAGGCAGGCGGCGGCAAAGGTGCCGGTCACGCCATCGACCGCAAGTATCGCGCCCCCACCAGCCGCTCCTACCGAGATCGCCAACTGAACGGACGCAACGAGCAGGCCGCCGGCGGTCTCGGTCTGATCCGGCACGGCGCGGGTGAGCCAGGTTGACCATGCGACCGGAATGCCGCCAAAGGCAAAGCCCCAGAGGGCGAACAGCAGGGTGTGTACCATTGGATCCGCCGGAAGGGTGACGAGGGCGATCCCCAGCGTGGCCATCAGCAGCGGCATGCCGAGCAGGGCCGCTTTCAGGCTACGCTCGATCAGCGGGCCGGCCGCCAGCGTGCCGACAAAGTTCGCCAGTCCAAAGCCGAGCAGAATGCCGGAGAGCGCGTTGATGCCGATGCCGGTAACCGTCTCGAGGAACGGCCGGATATAGGTGAAGACCGCGAAATGACCAGCGAAAGCCAGCATGGCCGCCGACATGCCTAATGCGACGCCCGGCCGGCGCAGAACGTCGACCAGCGTGCGCAGCCGCGCCGTGCCGATAGGCGCCATACGGGGCAAGGTCACGATCTGGACGATGATCGTTACGACGCCCATGGCCGCAGCCAGCAGGAACACGGCGCGCCAACCAACGAGATGGCCGAGATAGCTTCCGACCGGAGCGGCGAAGATCGTCGCCGCCGAAACGCCGCTGAACAGGATCGACAGCGCACGCGGTATCATCGCCTCAGGTACGAGCCGCATGGTCAGCGCCGCCGACATCGCCCAGAACCCGCCGAGCGCCAGCCCCAGCAGCACGCGGCCGAGGATGAGCAGAGGCAGGTTCGGCGCGAACGCCACGATAAGGTTCGAGATCACCAGCATGATTGAGAAGGCAACCATGAGGTTGCGCCGATCGATGCGCTGGGTCACCGCCGAGACCAGCAGGCTGGCAGCCATCGCCACCAGAGCCGTTGCCGTCACGGCCTGACCTGCAGCGCTTTCGGTAATGCCGAGATCAGCTGCCATCGGGGTTAGCAGGCTGGCGGGAAGAAACTCCGCCGTTACCAGGCCGAAAACCCCCAGCGTCATCGAGCCGACGGCCGCCCATGCCGGGGAAATGGCGGGCGCTTGTGTCGCGTCCACCGCAAGCGTGTCACTCATACGTCTGCCTTTCCAGAGAAGGATGTTGCATTGCAACAGGCTAAGCTGGTTTGGTAAGACGAACTATGCCAGAATATCCGCCATGTTTGATCATTCGTCCGAAGCTGCGGTCTCCGCGGAGCTATCCACCTACCCCGACGTCGTGAGCGAACTGCTCGGTGGGATGCGGTTTGTCGGGCTGAAATATCGCCGCATTCAGATATCCCCGCCCTTCGGCGTGCATTTCGGTAATGAGGCGGGACGTGCGCAGTTTCATTTCATTGCGCGCGGCACGGTTTATCTACGGAGAGCCGAGGGCGACGTCGAAAAGCTGGAGGCCGGATCAGCGGTGTTGCTGCCGCATGGTGGGGCGCACGACCTGCTCTCAGCGCCGGACCTGCCATGCCGCACGGTATCCGCCTTTGCTGAGGCTCCGCTCTGCGGCACCGTCGCCGCGATCAATGCCTGCGATGCCGATCTCTGCCGCAGCACCGATGTCGTGATCTTCAGCGGCTGCATGGAACTGGAACTCGGTGGCATGAAACCATTGGTCGCCTTGATGCCATCGGTGATGTCGGTCGGCACGTTGCTGGATCGCTATCCCGAATTGCTGCCGATGCTGGAGGCTATGGAGCGGGAAACCCGCGGCGACCGTGCAGGCTTCGCCGGCATCCTCGCCCGCCTTGCCGAGGTGGTGTCGGTCTTCATCGTCAGGGCATGGGTCGAATGCGGCTGTGGCACCGCCGCCGGATGGGTGGCCGCGCTGCGCGATCCCCGGCTTGCGCGCGTGATTGTCGCCGTGCACCGCGATCCCGGCCGCGAATGGACGGTGGCTGAACTTGCCTCGGTCATGGGTAGTTCCCGCTCCGTGTTCGCCGCACGTTTTCTCGACGTGACGGGGATGACGCCGCTGCGCTATCTCACCGAACTGCGGATGCGTCTTGCGGCACAATGGATCACACGGGACAAGATTCCCATCGAAACGGCCGCCGACCGGCTCGGCTATGGCTCGCACGCTGCGTTCAGCCGCGCCTTCAAGCGGACGATGGGGTATGCGCCGGGGGCTCTGCGGTCGATGCAGCTTGCTCCTAGAATGGTCGAGCAGCGCGAGGGGAAATAGCATCATGTTCTTGCGAAAAGAGCCGCTCGGAGAACAAAAATACAATCAATTCAAATAGGCTGTCGCCCCCGCCGCCGAAGCTAATCACGCGCCAGAGGCGAACGTTCGCCAGGACGACGACGAATGGCTGGTCTAGGGCCGGAGCGGACCGGCCGCTGTTGGGGACTTCAAAGGAGAAGCGGACATATCGCCGATGAATGTCCGAGGCGGAGACTGACCCAAAGCGAACGTCAGACTTTGTGAGGAGGCGTCTTAGAATCAACTTTTCGCAAGGAGAGCGCCGGAGTCTCACGATCGCAGGACAGGCGGGATTTTTTGACCCTAGAGTAGTTCTAATTCTTTGTAGTTGCGCATGAATTCGCTTCTGCTAGTGAACGTCGAGAGCGTTCAGCGGAAGGCCCGGAGGGGTAGCGAATTGAGTGCGACCGTCGCCGCCATCTTCCTGAACAATCGCAGATCGCTGATCTGGAGCGTGATGCGTATCGTGCGCGATGCGCAGACGGCGGAAGATGTCGCGCAGGAGACCTATGTCCGTGCGGTCCGCGCGGCGGAAACCGCCCCGATCGAGCACGTCGAAGCATTTCTACACCAGACCGCCCGCAATCTCGCGATCAACCACAAGCGGCGCCATGACATGCGCGGCAGGATCGAGCGCAGCGATCTCCCGGATACCGACGTCGAGAACATTGCGTCGTCCGCTCCCTCTCAGGAAGCCGCTCTCATCCAGCGCCAGCGGCTCCGCTGCCTCCACGCCGCAATCGCCAAGCTTCCGGAGCGGGCCCGGACCGTCTGGCTTCTGAGCCGAATCGAGAAATGGCCGTACCCCAGGATTGCCGAACATCTCGGCGTCTCGCCCAATACGGTCTTCAACGATCTCAAGCTCGCCCATGCCCATTGCGTTGAGGCACTGGCGAAGGTCGACCGCTGCTGAGTTTCCCTCGCCGCTCGTGATATCTCGGGAGTGCCCCTCCAAGCAGAGATCTTTGTGAGATTCCAGCTTTCCGATCGTCTTAGGTATAAGGCCGTTCAAGCCACGGCTTGTTAGAGGATTCAGCCCGAGTGCAACGCGACGGGGAACTCAGCGGTCAAGAACCGGGATTCGTGCATCCGGATCCGGCGATGGATGCTGCGCTGAATTGGCTGTTCACGCTCCAGGCCGCGCCGGAAGACCAGCAGATCAGGGCCGAGTTCGAGACGTGGCGACGGGCAGAAGCGGCGCATGCGGAAGCATTCGCCGTGGTAGCCGATGCCTGGGTGCTTCCGGATATGGACACGGTTGCCGGCGAGGTCGCCCAGCGCACGCAATATCCCGCGCGAGCGGCGGGCAACGTCGCCCCGCTTCCGCGCTCGAAGCGCCGCAACTGGGCGAAAGCCGCGATGGCGGCCGCGGCGGCTGTGCTCATCGCGGTGGGTGTGCAGCAATACCCCACGCTCAAACTTCGCTGGCAGGCTGATTACCTGACCGTCGCCGGTGCGCGGCAGGAGGTCATGCTCCCCGACGGGTCGCGGATGATCTTGAACACGGCATCCGCCGTCTCGCTCGATTTCGAGGGAACAAAGCGATCGGTCACGCTGCTTCAGGGCGAAGCCTATTTCGATGTTGTGCCGGACGCTTTGCGGCCCTTCACCGTCGCGGCGGCTTTCTCCGAGGTGACAGTCAAGGGAACGGCCTTCTCGGTTCGATCCGATAGCGAGCAAGACAGCGTCATATTGGAGCGCGGCCTTGTCGACGTAAGTCGGCTTCCAGATCGGGAGCAGACGGCTTCGTTGAAGCCGGGTGAGAGCATCGTCGCCACTGAGATGTCGCTTTCCCCCGTCCAGCAGGCGGACCCGGCTACGTCGCTCGCCTGGCTCCAAGGCCAGCTCATATTCGAGGATAGGCCTTTCGATCAGGTGCTGAACGAGGTCGCACGTTATTACGGCCACTCGATCATCGTCGCCAATGACCGGTTAAAGCAGATCAAAATCAACGGCAATTACCGCCTCAGTGATCCGGAACGGGCCGTGCGCTCCCTTGCGACGGCTGCGGGTGCTTCAGTCACTCGGCTTCCCGGCGGGATTCTGATCCTGCAGTAAGCACGTAAGTTTTTTTGTGAGATTTCCCTCGCCCGATTGTCAGGTCTTTATGGGCCGAGACGCGTGAGTGTGCATCGGCCCCGACTTCAGGCAAAAGGGGCTATCGATGGGGCGGCATGCGCGGGCTGACGCAAGACGGACGACGGGCGGGAAGGACGCGCACCGCAGCAGAAAGCGCTTTGCCTCTCTGCTGATTTGCTCGACCGCTCTGTGCAGCGCGGGCTTGTTCGTGCCCACGGCTGCGCATGCGCAGGCCCGGATTGCCGAGGCTGTGAGCTTCAATATCCCTGCTCAGCCGCTGCGCTCGGCGATTAACGCCTTCACCCGCGCCACCGGCTGGGAAGTCGGCTTCACCTCGCAAGCGGTGGAAGGCAAACGATCGAGCGCCATTGGCGGCATGCTGCCGCCCGGTCAGGCTCTGCAGGCCCTGCTCGCCGATACAGGCCTGCATGCCGCCATCTCAGGACCGTCGACCGCCGCCATCGTAGACCCATCCGCCCAAAGCGATGCCGACGTAGAAACAAATGGCGTGGTGATGCTCGACACGATTTCCGTTGAGGGCGAAGCGATCAACAATTGGGACGCGCCACCCCCCTATGCGGGTGGCCAGGTCGCGACCGGTGCCAAGCTCGGCATGCTCGGCAATATCAGCGTCATGGACGCGCCGTTCAACGTGACGAGCTACACGGCCAAGCTCATCCAGGAGCAGCAGGCGGTCACCGTCGCCGACGTGGTGGCGAATGATCCGTCTGTCCGCGTTTATACAAACGGTCTCGCCTCATCTGCCGGCGTTGGAGACTCGTTCTTCATTCGCGGCTTCTCCGTCGGGAATTACAGCATCCTGCTGGACGGGTATGGCGGCATCGCTTCTAACCGCATCATTCCCGTCGAAACCATGGAAAGCGTCGAGGTGCTCAAAGGCCCCAATGCGCTTCTGAATGGGTATACCCAGTACGGCTCTATCGGAGGATCGATCAACGTCGTCCCGAAGCGGGCAACTGATGACCCCATCACACAGTTCACCGCAAGCTATATATCCGACAGCAACTTCGGCGCGCATATCGACTACGGACGACGCTTTGGGGCAAACAAGGAATGGGGCGTACGGGTCAACGGCGTATTCCGCGACGGTGACACCGCGATAGACGGCCAGTCCGCCCGGCTCGGGGTCGGCACCATCGCGCTGGACTATCGCGGCGAAGATCTCCGCGCCAGCCTGGACGCTGGGTATATCGATCAGAAGACCATCGCGCCGACCGGTTCGGCCGGTTTTGGCTTCGCTTCCGGGATGCCCATTCCGCCGGCTCCCGACCTCAGCAAGCAGATATATCAGGATTGGGAATATGCCGAGGCGAAGAGCGTCTATGCTCTCGGCAAATTTGAATATGACTTGAACTCATCCTGGACCGTCTATGGCGGCGCAGGATTCAACCACTACAATCAGGACATTTTGTCGACGGACATCTATGTCACCGACGTCGCCGGCAACGCTATCGCGACCGCCTATTACAGCCCAATTCAGGGTGATTCCGCATCGGCTCAAGCCGGCATAAGGGGTGAGTTCGAGACTGGTGTCATCGGCCACAAGGTGAACCTCAATACGTCCTATCTCTTCCAGACGATGAACCAGCAGAGCAACTACTACGGATTCTATTCTTTCGATACAAATATCTATGACGCTCCGACAATCCTGCGGCCGTCAACAGCCGGGTTCAGCGACAATCCACCGAAATACTGGGACATCAACGCTCCGGCCGTGACGATCGCGGACACGATGTCGTTCTTCGACGATCGTATCCTGTTTACCGCCGGTGCGCGCTATCAACAGATCAAGGTTGATGTTTTCAATCCAGATGGAAGCATTTCGCAGGGCTATGATGAACAGGCGGTGACGCCAGCCTTCGGCATCGTCGTGAAGCCGATCGAGAACATCTCTGTCTATGCCAATTATATCGAAGGGCTGCAGCAAGGGCCCGTCGCATGGCCCGGCACGGCAAACGCGGGCGAGGTCTTCCCGCCGATGCTTACAGAGCAGATGGAAGTCGGCATCAAATATGATTTCGGCACCTTCACCGTGACCGCCAGCGTCTTCGAGATAACCAAGCCCAACAGCATCATCACAACGAACGCGGCCGGCGAGTCGATCTTCAGTGTCAATGGCGAGCAGCGAAACCGCGGTGTCGAATTCAATATGTTCGGCGAGGTGAGGAAGGGCCTGCGTCTGCTGGGCGGCGTCGCCTATACCCAGGGCACGCTGACGCAGACCGACAATGGTCTCTATGACGGTAACACGGCCGTCGGCGTCCCGGCCTGGCAGGGCAATATCGGCATCGAGTGGGATCCCGCCTTTGTCGAGGGGCTCACATTGTCGGGTCGTGTGATCGCGACCAGTTCGCAATATGTCGACCAGGCCAATACGCAGAAGCTGCCCAGCTGGACGCGGTTCGATCTCGGCGCACAGTACAAAACCCAGGCCCTCGGCAATCCGCTCGTCCTGCGCGCCGCGGTCGAGAACGTCGCCGATACGAATTATTGGGCGGCCGTCAGCGACGGCTGGGTCACCATGGGCACCCCGCGCACCTTCAAGCTCTCGGCCACTATGGACTTCTGAGCATGGAGTTCCTACCGGGAGCCTTGCGGCCGACACGCCGGCAATTCTTGCGATTTGCCGGCGTAGCCGGACTGGTCGCCGCACCCGGATCTCGCATGGGCGCAGCATTCGCGATCACGTCCAACCCACTGATCGCGCTGGACTTCGCTCATGCGCAATCGCTTCTTGCCGTGGGCGTCAAGGATTTCGGCCTGGCCGAACGGTGGCGGTATCAACGCTTGGTGCAGGAACCCCAGCTTCCGGAGTCGGTCTTCGATATCGGCACCTTCACGGAGCCCAACCTTGAACTGCTGGCCGAGATCAAACCTCTAGCCATTCTTCATTCAAAGGAATGGCCGACCGATACGGCTCAGCTAAGGCGGATTGCCCCACTGGTGGAGATGTCGATCTACACCGGCGCCCCCGCGCCACTCGACCGGGCGCGACAGGCGCTTTTGCGTATCGCGGAGATTGCCGGCGAGGGGCGACGCGCATCGGATTATCTTGCGGGCTTCGATGAACGAATGCGGACATTCCGCGACCGCTTGAGGCTCTTCGAGGGCAAGCGGGTCATGGTTCTGTGGGCAGCGACTCCGCGAGATTTCTGGACACTCGGAAGCGCCAGCCTCGTCCATGACGTTCTCGACCGTGTCGGACTGGGCAATGCCATCACCGAGCCCGGCGACATCTGGGGTTGGCTCCCGGTGACGATGCACGAACTGGCCAGACTCGACGATGTGATTGCCTTTCATTTCGGTCCAATCCCCAACGCTTTGGACAGCAATCCTTTCTGGCAAAATCTCGGGCTGGTGCGATGGCGTCGCTTGGTCGTTCTGCCCTCTAGTTGGTTGTTCGGCGGGGTGCCCGAAGCCGAGCGAATGGCCCGTCTGCTGACTCATGCTCTGGAGGGATCGGATCATCTCTCCATCAATTGAAATGCGGCGCGGACGGCCTGCGTCCCTCTGGTCTCTTCTCCTATGCATCCCCGCCGGGATCGCCGCTCTTCTGAGTCTCCATCAGCTTTGGCAGGACATACCGCCGGTCGAATGGTGGCCGGCACTGCTTGCGCCCGCATTCGACAATCCCGGCCAGATGGTGGTGCACTACGTCACCCTGCCGCGCATTGCCGCGAGCATGCTCGCCGGCGCCGCACTCGCTTTGTCGGGCGTGATCTTCCAACAGGTTCTTCGTAACCCTCTGGTTGAGGCCTCCACCTTGGGTGTCTCCGGCGGCGCCGGCCTTGCCCTTAAGGCAGCGGCTCTGCTCTTTCCCTCATTGACGTGGCCACCCGCGATGGTTGCGTCGCTTGGCGCCGCTGTCGCGATGCTGCTGACTCTTGGCCTCGCTTCCCGGGACGTCGCTTCGCCGGTGCGGCTCATTCTGGCAGGCCTCGTCGTCGGCCTGTTTTGCGGCGTCGTGAGTTCCGTCCTGGCGCTCTTCTTCCACGAGCAACTGCGCAGCGTCTTTCTTTGGAACGCAGGCTCGCTGGTCAATCTCGGCTGGGATGCGTCTGCCAACATTGCCCCAACACTCACGGTGTGCGCGCTGTTGTCGGTATGTATGATCCGACCGCTCGAACTGCTCGACCTGGACGATCACGGCGCCCGCAGCCTCGGCGTGTCGGTCGTCCACGTCCGGCTGGCTGGATTGCTGCTTGCCGTCGTGCTGGCTTCCGTGACCATCGCGTCCGTCGGGGTGATCGGCTTTATCGGCATCGCCGCGCCAGCGATCGTTCGACTGGGCGGCATCCGCAGGTTCAGGAGCCGCCTGATTGCCGCGCCTCTGCTTGGTGCGAGCCTGCTCTGGTTTGCGGACCAGATAACGCAGGCAAATCCATTGTTCCCAAACAAGCTACCGACCGGCGTCATTACGGCCATTCTCGGCGGGCCGCTCATGCTGTGGATGCTGCAAGGACTTCGCGGCGCGCGCATGGGCGGCGCTGGCCAACACATCGGGGCGTCAGCCCGATTTGAGCCACCACGTCTTTCCATCGCCGTTTCTGCTTGCGCACTGACCCTCCTGATCTGGACATCTCTGTCCCTGGGAAGAAACCTCGATGGCTGGATCTGGCATGGGGTTTTGGACGTCAATGCCGTGCTCGAATGGCGCTGGCCCCGCGTCATTGCCGCCGGGCTGGCCGGAGCGATGCTGGCCACGGCCGGCGTGATGATCCAGAGGGTCACCGGCAACGCGATAGCTAGTCCAGAAATCCTCGGCATCAGTTCCGGCGCCGCGATGGGCGTTGCCATTCTCTTCCTGTTCGACCCGGCGGCGGCCCATGTGGTTAAGGTCGCTGCCGCGAGCGGCGGGGCGTTCGTCGTCCTGGCCTTCACCTTCGCCCTGATGCGACATGCGTCGGGCTCTCCCGAACGCATGGTGCTGACGGGCGTGGCGCTCGCAACGGTGTTCGGCGCTTTTCTGTCTGCGATCACCGCGCGTTTCGATCCCCGCATCGTTGGCCTGCTGTCCTGGCTTGCCGGCTCGACCTATTCCGTCACTGCAAACGATGTTGTCGTCCTGGCTTTGGTCGCGCTCGGTCTTGCAGCAATCGTTCCGTTCACCATGCGCTGGCTGGAAATCCTGCCGCTCGGCGAGGTGACGGCGCGCGAGCTAGGGGTCGATCTCAGGCGCAGTCGCCTGATGCTTCTGCTGATCTCCGCGCTGCTCACGGGGGCGGCCGTTCTCACCATCGGGCCATTAAGCTTCGTGGGCCTGATGGCACCGCATCTTGCCCGCATGGCTGGGTTCCGATCCCCCTTCGTCCAGCTCACCATGTCGGCCATTCTCGGCGCGTTCATCATGGTGGCGGCCGACTGGCTTGGACGTAATCTGCTGTTTCCGCACCAGATACCGGCGGGCATGCTGGCGGCGCTGGTCGGCACGCCTTACTTCATGTACCTGATGTCGAGGCGGCCGGGATGATCCCTGAGTTGTCGTCCGCCTTTCCAGCCGGCCTCGAACATCACGCGCAGTCGGTCTCACTGATCGACAACGGGCGGCCATCCGTTCCTGGCCGATGCTTTCTCGAACGTGATACGCTATCCACCGCACTTCTGCGGCTTCGGCCCAGATACCCGAGAGCGAGCGTTCCGGTGCTCGCCGTGCTCTGGGCCAAGATGTATGGCTTCCGGATTATCGCTGCGAGCTTGCCGCCAGCGCTTCTGCTGGATTGGCAGCTCCCCGTCGCCCTTGATGAGGCGAGTATGGCGCTCGATCCAGAGGACGGATGCGCGGCTTGCCTGCACATTCCGCACGTTGGGTCTAGGGCAAGCTCCGCGGACCCGTTCGAGCGGCTGCAGGGTTCGATCCGCCACCATCTCGATCCGGTGCTGGAAGCTGTCTCGCTCCATATGAAGGCGCCGATTACAGCGCTACGCGGCGATGCCGCCGTCAACTTCCATCACATCGCGTCTGAGGTCACGCAGGCAGCCGCCCGCGCGGGCCGCCCGTTGGGCTGCGATGTCGGACGACTCTCGACGGCAAAGACCTGGCCAGATGGTAAGGCCAACACTCTGCACGCGCCGTTCCTCCCAAGGGAAAGCTGCAGCGGACACAAAACTCGACGGACCTGCTGTCTCCATTACCGTGCGAGTGAAGACGGAAGCTTTTGTGCCACGTGCCCTGTTGCGGAAAAGCACCTGCGGATGAGCCATCGCATGTCGCATCTCTGCCCTGAAGGTCTAAAGCGATGAACGTCCCTCCCAGGCTTCCTGCCGCATGCCGGTCATATGCCGAATTTGCGTCCGGGGCGGATAGCCATGCAGCACTGTTTCGCCTTGAGGATCTGTCGTTCCGAATAGCGGGGCGAACACTGCTGGAGCCTCTGACGCTCGACCTGCCGGCGGGGCGGATCATTGGCCTCATCGGGCACAATGGCTCGGGTAAGTCGACACTGCTGAAAATCCTGGCACGTCAACAGTCGCCGACGAGCGGCGCGGCGTATTTCGAGGAAAAGCCTCTCGAAAAGTGGGGCCATCTCGAGCTTGCGCGCCGGCTCGCCTATCTGCCGCAGCACGTGCCGCTCGCGTCGGGCCTGCTTGTCAGGGAACTCGTCGCGCTCGGGCGTTATCCATGGCACGGCCCACTGCGGCGCTTTGGCAAAGTCGACCGTGAGAAGGTCGAAGAAGCGATTGAGTTGACAGGCATCGGACCGTTTACCGAACGCTTGGTGGATACGCTTTCCGGCGGTGAGCGCCAGCGCGTCTGGCTGGCCATGCTGGTGGCACAAGACACAAAGTGCCTGCTGCTCGACGAGCCAACCTCGGCCCTCGACATCTCCCATCAGATCGAGGTGCTATCCCTCATCGGCACACTCTCACGCGAAAAAGGCCTCGGGGTCGTGCTGGTTCTGCACGACGTCAACATGGCCGCTCGCTTCTGCGAGGAGATCATCGCGCTGCATACCGGCCGAATGATCGCGCGAGGCTCTCCCGACGCCATCATGACGACATCTACGCTACGGCGCATATACGACATCGACATGCAAATCGTCGTCCATCCAATCAAGGAAACTCCCATCGCATTGCCCTAATGCGCAATGGTCGAACGCCGAATGTTCCCGCAAGCGCATTGAAACCCGGCGTTACACAGCCAATTTCCTACCGCTTTGAGGCTACACCCCAAGGTCCGCTCTGGCGCAAGATGCCGAAGTGCCCAGCTCCGCTAATGACCGTGTGTGGACGCCCCGTTGGATGCGAGAGGTTTTTGAGGGCATGTTGCGCGGGTTCAGGTGCTTCCGTGTGTCCGGCCTGTTGATGCAGCCATCATCACGGCTGCTGGCCTGTATGGAGATCGGGGATCGAGACCAGATCGCTTTTGCGCGCTCGAGGCGCCCGGACATTTCACTGGTTTTCCCGACCCCGTCTGCTGACCGTTGCGCCATACCTCTCTGCTGACCTTACCTTGCGTCCCTGACGCCTCGAGCCGTGGCGATTATGCCGCCGCGGCCGGAGCTCTGTAGGATCCGCCGTGCGCCATCAGCGCCCAGACGATCCTTGCCATCTTGTTGGCCAGTGCGACCGTGACCAGCATACGCGGCTTGCGCGCCAACATGCCGGCCAGCCATGCAGATGGACATCTTCACACGCACGCAGGCCGCCCGCTTCCTCCAGAGCCATGGCCTTCGCACCACGGCCGCGAGTCTTGCCACCATGGCGACACGCGGAGGTGGCCCGAGATTCCTGAAGTTCGGGCGCTATGCGCAGTACCGCAGGTGCGACCTTCTGGAGTGGATGAACCTTCGGTGCTCCGGCCTTCTCGATTCCACCTCGACACCGTCGAATGGCAATACCGGTGGCCTCTTCGCCTACGAACCGGACAATGGCGACTTGGAGGACGAGCGGGATTATCGCAACACCGGGGATCGGTACTTCGACGAGGTCACGCGGCTGGAGGAGGCCGGCGAACTCGACGCTATGATTCAAGCCGCCGGCGAAAGGCATCACCAATTCGAGCTGCGGTGATGCACAAGCTAAATAGTCTATACATAACAAATGCTTAGTTGACACCCGTAATAGGTCTGGTTTGTAATAGAGGGGCGGAGTTTCCGCCCTTTCATCGCAAGCTGAAAGGACTTGAGACCATGCGTGAAGACATCGACTTCAACGACAATTTCATCCTGATCCCGGCAGCCTCCGGCGGCGGCGCGCTGGTGCGTCGTAGCCAGATCGCCGGGGGCCGCGCCAACGGGGCGGACGGCGCGATCGTCTACCTGGCGGCGGGACCGAGCGTCTACACCACCGCCACCATTCCGCAGATCGCCCGCTATCTCGGCGCGGAGGTGGCCGACATCCGCCGCGAGTGATGGCGCTCCCATACTCATTGATGCCGCCGGTGACCCCGGCGGCATTTTCATATCCGCTCACCGATGAGGATCGCGCATGGCCGCCGTCGCCGGACTTCCCTATGAAAATATCGATCCGCCTGCCCTCGTCGCGCACCTGGACGAGGAACACCGCGAGAGACAGCCGAAACGCCGGCGCGGCCAGCGGGACTATGTGCACGTGCGCCTTACTGACGATCTTGTTCGTGCGGTGCAGCCGCCCGCCCGCGAGGAATGGGTTCGCGACGGCGGCTGTCCCTATCTCGCTTTGCGCATCCAGCCCGGCGGCAGCAAGAGCTGGTATTATCTCTACTCCGACCGCGACGAACAGCACTCCGAACGCGAGCATCTGGGCAGCGCATCTGATTATACCGTCGAAGAGGCGCGTCGGAAGGCGGAATGGCGTCATGCCGGTCACCACGGCTTTGACCGGCGAGCGCCGAGGCTTCGCCGCGACCTGCCATTGAAGGAGGTCGTGACGCTCTATTTCTTCGAGCGCAGTCCGACCGATTCCGATTGGTTCAAGGTGATGGAGCGCCTGTTCGCCCGCTATCTCACGCGGAGATTCGGCAGCCAGCCGCTTTCGGCGCTCGACCGCGAACGCTGGCTGTTGCTGGCGGAGAAAGTTGCCGCCGACCGTCCGACACGCGGCGTCAATTTTCTTAAAGGGGCGAAGGCTTTCCTTTCATGGGCGGTGGAGCGCGGCTTGCTGCAAGCGAACCCGTTGGCGAAAGCCAAGCTCGACCTGCCACCGGCTCGCCAAGCCACTTTCCTGTCGGTGGACGACATCCGCGCCATCTTCGAGGCCGCGACGCAGCTCGGCCATCCATGGGCCGCGATGGTGGGCCTCATGATCCTCACCGGCGAGCACATGGAGGATGTGCGCGAGATACGGGGTGAAGCCGTCTTCTGGGACGAGGGCGCCTGGGCGGTGGAATATGACCGCTGGCGCGGCCCGCATATGGATACGTCGCGCCGGATCGACCTTGCGCCGGAGGCGATGACCTTACTCGCCTCTTACCGTAGCACACGGGGCTATCTGTTCGCCTCGCCGCGTGCGCTTCTCACGCCGAAGCCCATCAATTTCTATGCCGAGATCAACGAGAGGTTGCGGCAGGAAAGCGGCGTGCCGACGCCGTGGACTGTACGCGACCTCTGGCTGTCCGTTCAGCGCGAAGCAGAACGCTTAAAGAAGGGGGCGGAGACTTGGACGGCTTGGGCCACGTGGATCGCATCCGGGCGGCATCCGAACGCCGTGGATTTCGAGGTAGAGCTTTGAGCCGGACGCCATCGGCAGGCCAGAACCAAGGGAGAATGCCCATCACGAAACGTGAAACAAGCCTTCCGTGCGAGTGGAAGCCGCGTGGATGGGAAGGGACAACGAGCGGCCCCGCGCACGAGTCCGCGACGTGAGACATGAAATATGCCGCTCGGCCTATCTATTCGGGTATGGCCGGCGCGATCCCCATCGGGAGATGCGACAGGCGAAACGCTTATGCAACATGGCGCGATACGCACTTGAAAGGGCCGAAACGTCTAGCCAAGTCGCATGAAACACGTCGCGTAAAAGGTCACCTACCGGAAAACCGGGCCGAAAATTTCGAAGCGAACACGTAGCTCAGAGAGCTCCTGTGAAGCCCCGCAGGAACAACCCGCACGGCGCGTGGGGCGAGATTGCCGGATGAATGTCACAGCCGCCGTGGAATCGCCTTTCGCATTCCTGCTATCGAGTCTGTCAGCGCGTATCTCGAAAGCCGAAAGCTCTTCGGATCGATCAGCCTTCCTCTTCTCCGGAGTTGTCGCCGGGCTCAGTCATCGGAAAGAGTATAAGTGGATGGCACCGGCACCACCCCCCAATCCCTCCCAGCATCGTTCTCGTAACAATGCTCCAAGGCCAAATGCTAATCAGGACGAGTGAGAAATTCCGGATGCCAAATTTCGAGATCATGTGAAAAGAGAAGTCAGGATATCGAACGGTTTCGGATATCCGCTCCGCAGGATAATGGGACAGCCTTCCGGTGCTCGATGTAACGTTGGAGTATCGGAAGGCCCCTTCCTGCTTTCAGCCTCGCGGCCCCTCCCAGTCCCCCGCCTCATAGCGTCGCCAAAGCTCCCGCCGCACCCGATGCCATTTCCCTCGCTGGAAGGTCTCGGAGTAGCGCCACGCCCGATCCTCCTCGATGAAGGCGATTTCCTCGGCACGGGGGCCATACTTGGCGACCAGATCGTCAGCCACGGCTTTGATATCACCTACTGGGATTAGCCGAGGCCGGATGTTCAGCTCCCATGTGTGCCAGAGCAGCGCCCCCCAAATAGGTGAGAGAACGGCAGCGATACCGGTCCATTTCACTCCACCTGTGAATGCGTCCCAATCCATAACCACATATCGTCGTCGAAAGTAACGCCATATCGTACATCGACATGTGGTGTCTGCCAGGAACATTTTGTTCCTCATGGATATCTTTGCGTCGAACCTGAAAAAGCGCGCTGAGGAACTCGGCATATCGAATGCCGAAGTCGCTCGCCGGGCAGGGCTAAGTGAAAGGCGGTACGGGAATTATGTCAGTGGTCGTCGCGAGCCCGATCTAGCAACGCTGGTAGCGATTGCGAGGGTTCTCGAAACGTCGCCAGACAACTTATTGTCCTACGATTCCCAGACCTCGCCGATAGGTCTCAGTATCCCGAAACAACGGATTCGTTCGGCCTCCAACGCATTGTCCGATGAGGAAGCGGAACTTATCGCTGTGATGGTAGAAGCGGTCTCTGCGAAGCGACGCAATTAAGGCGAGATGGCGCTTATGAATCCAATGGCAGTCGAAGGTCCTCAGCCAACCTCAAAAGGAGGAGTTCACTATCAGCGGTTTCGCATTCCCAGACGACGATTACCCGCCACCCCATATTCTCCAGAGCGGCCTCATTCGCGGCGTCTCGTTCAACATTGCGTCGAAATTTCTGCGCCCAATATTCTGAACGAGATTTCGGGATGTGTGCGACCTTGCATCCCTGGTGTTGGTGCCAAAAACACCCGTGTACAAAAATCGCTATTTTGCGGGAAGGAAACACCAGATCGGGCTTGCCAGGAAGGGAATGCCGATGCAGCCGATACCTATATCCAGCATTGTGGAGCATGCGACGCACCAACCACTCGGGCTTTGTGTTCTTTCCCCGTATCCTCCGCATCCGCTCGCTGCGCTCCTGCGGTGTGAGCGTGTCCGCCATTTCTTATCCCAAATGTGTCGTCCAGAGGTCGTTCGGAAATCAGGCTATCCCCATTTTCGTGGAATGAGTTGGGCCGAATTAAGCAAAATGGTAAGCGGTAGAAACACCGGAAAGAAATTCGATGGCCGCAACTGAACCCGAGCGATTACATTTTGATGTGAGCACCGGTCTGAAGAGCGTGCTCGGCAGCGAACTAATCACCGATGATGAAGTTGCAATATTTGAACTTGTAAAGAACTCGTTCGACGCGGAAGCCACATTGGTTCAGTTATATTTCGGAGATTCAACGATCACCGTCGCCGACGATGGAATAGGTATGTCCTATGACGACATCAAAACCAAGTGGCTCTTCGTTGCCTATTCCGCAAAACGTGAATCCAATCGTGAGGCCGACTTTCGAGACGATATCGCCGAGCGGCGGAACTATGCAGGCAGTATTAGTGATTTCCATATTTCCCTTAGGCGAGCCAGCGTAAAATGTTGGAAATTGTAAGACACTCCTGCCCGCCAAGGAAAGCGCCCGTTCCCTTCCCACCGCCCGCTCTCTACAGCGCTATGTGAGAGCGCGAGAGCGGGCCGTGGAAAGCGAACTACCCTCAGCGCTCTATCTCTCTATCCCTATATCGACAGGGCGACGCATGAGCCCGAGAGCCGTTTGATCCGCGTGGCGACCCGGTGGCGACCCGGAATTCAAACGACAAGGCCGCCTTGCGGCGGCCTGACGTACACACTGATATTAAAAGAAAAAATGGAGCGGGCGATGGGATTCGAACCCACGACCCCAACCTTGGCAAGGTTGTGCTCTACCCCTGAGCTACACCCGCACCGCTCCGTGTCCGGTCAGTGGCGGCCAGCGCCGCGCCCCGAACGAGGCGCTCTATGCCCCAGCCCGACGCGGATTGCAACGCCCTTTCGCATTCTTTCTCACGAGGCTGGGGACAAGTCCGTGCGGAACGCCTCGTCGTCACGCCAGCTTCGCCATCGCCGCCAGCAGGCGGTCGACATCGGCCTCGGTGGTGGCAAAGGAGGTCACCAGCCGCGCGATGCCCTGGCCCCAGCGGTCGGTGTAGAAGCGGAATCCTTCAGCCAGCAGGCCGGCGACCATCGGCGCGGGGAGCTGCACGAACAGGATGTTGGCTTCGACCCGCCCCTGCACCGTCGCGCCGGCCACGCCGTCGAGGCCGCGCGCCAGCCGCTGCGCCATCGCGTTGGCGCGGCGCGCATTGGCGAGCCAGAGGTCGCCGTCGAGATAGGCCTCCATCTGGGCGGAGAGGTAGCGCATCTTGGAAGTGAGATGCCCGCCGCGCTTGCGGCGGAAGGCGAGTTCGGCCGCGCGGGCGGGGTCGAACAGCACCACGGCCTCGACCCCCAGCGCGCCGTTCTTGGTGGCGCCGAAGGACAGGATCTCGACGCCCGCCTTCCAGGTCAGCTCCGCCGGGCTGGCCTCGAGCGCGGCGACGGCATTGGCGAAGCGCGAGCCATCCATGTGCAGCGCCAGCCCCGCCTCGCGGCAGGCATCGCCGATGGCGCGGGTTTCCTCCAGCGAATAGAGCGCGCCGGATTCGGTGGCCTGGGTCATGCTCACGCAGGCCGGCTGCACGCTGTGCACGTCGCCCTTGCCCAGCGTCGCGGCGCGGCGCAGCTGCGTGATGTCGAGCTTGCCGCCCGCGCCCTCGACATGCACCAGCTTGGCGCCGCCGGTGTAGAATTCCGGCGCGCCGCATTCGTCATTCTCGATATGGCTGTCGGGGTGGCACAGCACCGCGCCCCAGGGCGGGGTCAGCACGGAAAGCGCCAGCACATTCGCCGCCGTGCCGGTCGAGACCAGGAACACCGAGACCTCGCGCTCGAACACCTCCGCGAGGCGCTGCGTGACCCGCCCGGAAATCGCGTCGGCGCCATAGGAGGGCAGGGGGCCGTCATTGCAGGCGACCAGCGCGGCGATGATCTCGGGCGAGGCGCCGGCGGCGTTGTCGCTGGCGAAGCTGGGAAGGTGGTCGGTCAAGGCGGGCTCCTCGGTCCGGGCATGGCGGTCGGGGTTGCTTAGACCATTTTCCGCGGCAGGTGAGCGCCGTCGTCACTGGAAAATGGTTCCGGTTCCACCGGGGCCGGACGGGGCATAGGCAAAACCTGTCCTGATCCTTCCCGATGCCGGGTCCGCGCGGTCGCGCTAGTCTCTCCTGGCGAACCAGGGAGCCCGCATGACTGAAGCCACCCATGTCGTCGCCGACCAGTCGGCGGTGTTCGCGCTGCTGGCGGCGCCACAGACCCACGGCATCGCCGGCGAGGTGCGCCGGATCGATACCCATGGCGCCGTGGTGTTCCTCGCCGGGGAGCACGCCTACAAGGTCAAGCGCGCCGTGCGCTTCGACTTCATGGACCTGTCGACGCTGGAGAAGCGCCGCGCCGCCTGCGCCCGCGAGCTTGAGATCAACGCCCCGGGGGCGCCGGAGATCTATCTCGGTCTCGTCGCCATCACGCGCGAGGGCGCGGGCCTCGCGCTTGGCGGGGAGGGCGAGCCGGTGGAGTGGGCGGTGCATATGCGCCGCTTCGATGAGGAGATGACCTTCGACCGCCTCGCCGCGCGGGGTGAACTCAGCCGGGAGCGGCTGACCCGCCTTGCCGCCGCCGTCGCCGCCTCCCACGCCCGCGCCCCGCGCCACCGGGAGATGGCGTCCGCGTCCGAGCTGGCGCGGGTGGCGGCCGATAATCAGGCGGGGCTCGCCGAACGGCCGGAACTGTTCGCGCCGGACGCGGTGGCGGAGCTGGGCGCGGCGTGCCGGCGGGCGCTGGAGCGGCTCGGGCCGCTGCTTGAGGCCCGCGCACGGGCCGGGGAGGTGCGGCGCTGCCATGGCGACCTCCATCTGCGCAACATCGTGGAGGTCGGCGAGCGCGTGGTGTTGTTCGATGCGCTGGAGTTCTCCGAGCGGCTGGCGACCACCGACCGGGTTTACGATCTCGCCTTCCTGCTGATGGATCTCGCCGAACGGGGCCTCATTACCGAGGCCAATCTCGTGTTCAACCGCTATGTCGCCGAATGCCGCGAGGGCGAGCCGCTGGGCGGCCTGCCGGCGCTGCCGCTGTTCCTCGCGCTGCGGGCGGCGATCCGTGCGCAGGTGACGGCGGCGGGCGCCGACCATCTCGATGGCGCCCGCCGCGCGGCCGCGCACAAGGAGGCGCGCGACTATCTTGCCTTCGCGCATGTCGCGCTCCAGCCGGAGCCGGCGGAACTGGTGGCGGTGGGCGGCCTGTCGGGCACCGGCAAGAGCACGCTGGCCGCTGCGCTGGCGCCGGGAATCGGGCCGCTGCCGGGCGCGGTGCATCTGCGCTCGGATGTCGAGCGCAAGCGCCTGTTGGGCGCGCCGGAATTCGAGACGCTGCCGGAGGCCGGCTATGCGCGCGAGGTCACCGCACAGGTCTATGCGCGGCTGCGCGAACAGGCGCGGGCGGTGCTCGCCGCCGGGCATGGCGTGATCGTCGACGCGGTCCACCAGCGCCCGGAGGAGCGCGCGGCGCTGGAGCAGGTCGCGCGGGACTGCGGCGCGTGCTTCCGCGGCCTGTGGCTGGAGGCGCCGCTGGACGCGCTGGCGGCGCGGGTGAGCGCGCGGCGCGGTGATGCCTCGGATGCCGGCGCGGAGGTGGTGCGCCAGCAGGCGGCGCGCGATATCGGCCCGCTCGACTGGGCGCGGGTTGATGCGGGCGGCCGGCCGGACGAGGTTCTGGCGCGGGCGCGCGCGGCGCTCGCTGCCTCGGGAGCTTAATTCTCGCTGGCGCGCTTGCGGGCGTCGGCCACCACGTCCTTGAAGCCCTGATAGTCCAGCGAGGCCGCCACCTTGTAGGGGCCGACCAGATAGACCGGCGTGCCGGGAAGCTGGAGCGCCTCGGCCTGCTGGTTGTTGCGCACCAGTATGGCGCCGATCTCCGCGGCGTTCTTGTCGAGGTCGGCGGAGAGGCGGGCGAGGTCGATGCCGGCCGCCTTCAGCGCGGCGCTCATCTTGGCGTCGGTCATGGAGCGGTTGGGCAGGGCGATCAGCGCCTTGTGGGCGGCCTGATACTTGTTCTGGTAATTGGCCGCCAGCGCCAGATGCGCCGCCGAGACCGAGCTTTTGGCAAGGATCGGCCAGTCCTTGTAGACGAGGCGGATCTTGCCGTCCTCCTTCACCAGCTTCTCCAGCGCCGGCGAGGACTGCTTGCAGTAGCCGCAATTGTAATCGAAGAACGCGACGATGGTGACGTCGCCCTCGGGGTTGCCGCCGGTCGGGGTCTTGGGGTCGAACAGCAGGGCCTCGACGTCGAGCGGGGTCTGGGAGGGCTGGGCGCCGGGCATCTCGCCCTGCGCCGCCCATGTCTGCGGCGCGGCCAGCATGGCGAGCAGCGCGGTCATGACCACGGAGCGCATGAGGGTGCGACGGTTCATGGCGTGCTCCTCGGCCCGTCGTCGGGCAGAATGGGTGTGTCGGGACGGGTACGGATGCCGTCGAGAATGATGCGCTGGACATTGAGCGCGGCCCGGTTCGCGAATTCCTCGTCATCGAGGCCGGTGCCGAGCAGGGCGTCGATCTGCACGGCGAAATCCGCGTAATGCTGGGTGGTCGCCCAGATGGAAAAGATCAGGTGGTGCGGGTCGACCGGGGCCAGCCTGCCCTGCGCGGTCCAGTTGCGGATCATGGCGGTCTTGGTGTCGACCAGTTGCTTGAGCGAGGTGCGCAGTTCAGGCCCGAGCAGCGGCGCGCCCTGGATGATCTCAAGGCAGAACAGCCGCGAGGCTTCCGGATGTGTGCGCGAGAACAGGATCTTGCGCCGGATATATTCGCCGATGCCCAGCACCGGGTCGCTGTCGGGCTCCAGCCCGCGCAGCGGGTCCAGCCACTCGTCCAATAGCCGGCTCAGCACGCCGACATAGATGTCTTCCTTGGACGCGAAATAATAGAACAGGTTGGTCTTGGACACCTTGGCGTCCTCGGCGATCTGCTCGACCGTGGTGCCGTGCAGGCCGAAGCGCGAGAACAGGCCGAGGGCGGCATCGAGGATCGCCGTGCGCTTGGCTTCGATCTGCTTGAGCCGGCGGGGCGTCTTGGTGCCGGAGGCGGGGGGCTTGCTCCTGTCCCGTATCCCGGCTGGCCGGGCGATCAGCCGTGAGCGTTGACCCGTTTTGCCATCCGTCGATGCGGCTCGTGTCAAATGCGGTGCTCCGGACCCCTGTCCATATGGTGACATGCCATGGAAGTGCTTCGCATCGCAATATGCGGTGGCGCATGCGGTCGCATCTTGCCGACGCGGAACCGCCATTTCCGTTACGATGAACGCAGATTCGCAACCAGCCTCGGGCAGGCACGGCATGACGGAACATTACGATCGGGTGGCGCGTACCCTTCACTGGCTGGTGGCCGCGCTGGTGCTGACGCAATTCGCCACCGGTTGGGGCTGGGGTTTCTTCGAGCGCGGCTCGGACCCGCGCTTCTACCTGTTTCGCACGCATCTCTACTCGGGCTATGCGGTGCTTGCCCTTGCGGTGCTTCGGGTCGGGTGGCGGCTCACCCATCGCGCGCCGCCCTTGCCGGCGGGCATGTCCCGCCTTCTGGTGATCGCCTCGCACGCCACCCACGGGCTGCTTTATCTCGCGATCCTGATCCAGCCCGTGCTGGGGCTCGTGACGATTTCCGCCCTGGGCAAGCAACTGGGCTGGCCGGGGCCGACCCATGTCGCTCTCGCCTATGTGATTGCGGGTATCGTCGTCCTTCATGTCAGCGCGGCGCTCTGGCATCACTTCGTGCGTCGCGACGGGCTGATCCGTCGCATGCTGCCGATGCGGGTGGGCGGGTGATGGGTAACGCCAGAGGGATACTCACACGCCTGCGCCGCCGGCTGCTGGCCGCCGGGGCCGGGGCCTGCCTCATGGCTGGCCTTTCGGCCATGAGCCTGCCGGCGATGGCCCAGGTCGGGCCGATCGTGGTCGAGTCGCAGGCGATCGGGCGCTTCGATGCGTCCGGCAATAACCGCCTCGGCGTGCTGGAATTCAAGGGCGGCCTGGTGCTGAGCTCGTCCAGCCAGGATTTCGGCGGCATCTCCGGCCTCAGCATCGCCCCGGACGGCGCTGGCTTCCTCGCCATCACCGATCGCGGCAACTGGCTCTCCGGCACCATCCGGCAATCCGGGGACGCGCCGATCGGCATGACCGGCGTCACGCTCACCCCCATGCTCGGGCCGAACGGGCGCACGCTGGCCTCGCAGGGCAGCGGCGATGCCGAATCGCTGACCCGCAGCCCGGAAGGCTATGTGGTCGGCGTCGAGCGCCGGCACGGCATCTGGCTGTTTCCCGGCGACCAGCCGCTGACCGCGCGCGGCGAGCTGATCGTGCCGGGCGGGGTGTTCAAGGCGCTGGGCGCCAATGAGGGCGTCGAGGCCCTTCTGGTGCCGCCGCCCGGAAGTCCCTATGCGCTGATCGCGGTGGGGGAGGTCGATGCGGGCGATCCGACGAGCCTGCCGGGCTTCCTGTTTTCCCCGCTGCGCGGGGGCGGGCTGGCCGGCACCTTCACCATCCAGCGCACCGACGAGTTCGCAGCCACGGACATGGCGCTGGCCGATGACGGGCGGGTCTATCTGCTGGAGCGGCGCTACGACATGCTGCGCGGGGTGGCGATGCGCATCCGGCGCTTCGCGCTGGCGGACATCGTGCCCGGCGCGCGGCTGGCCGGCGAGGTGCTGATCGAGGCCAACCGGCTGGCGTCGATCGACAATATGGAGGCGATCGCCGTGCATCGCGGCATTGCGGGTGAGGTGATCCTCACCCTGATCTCCGACAATAATTTTTCGCTGCTGCAACGCACCGTGCTGCTGCGCTTCGCCGTCCTGCGATAGGCGCTCAGGCGGCCGGGCGCTGCGGCAGCGCGCTGCCCCAGGGCTTGAGCCAGCCCATCAGCGCGCCATAGGGGATGAGCGCGACCAGCGCGCAGGCCAGCTTCACCAGGAAGTCGAAGAAGGCGAGGCCCATCCACAGCGGCACGGTGATGCCGGTGAGCGCGTAGGTGACCGGGAACGACATGTCCGGGTCGCCGGCAAAGGCGAGGGAGAAGAACAGGATGGTGTCGAGCGCCGAGCCGAACACGCTGCCGGCGAGCGGCGCATGCCACCAGCTCAGGCGGCGCAGGCGGTTGAACACGCCGATGTCGAGCAACTGGCCGAACAGGAAGGCGGTGCCTGAGGCGAGCGCGATGCGCGGCGTCGCCAGTCCGATCGACAGCGCCACGGCGAGCGCGAAGCCGACATAGACCACCTGCCGCGCCACGGCCGGGCCGAAGCGGCGGTTGGTCAGGTCATTGACCAGGAAGGCGAGCGGGTAGGTGAAGGCACCCCAGGTGAGAATTTCGTTGAGGCCGAAATGCTCGACAGGGTACTGCACAAGCACGTTGGAGGCCGCGACCACCACCATCATGCCGATGACGGGTATCGCGAGCCTCGACAACGAGACAGGAGTTCCGGCGATCTTCATCGCTCAGGCGGCGACGACGCTGGCCTTCTCGACCGCGCGCTTCAGCTCGACGGCCTTCTGGGACAGCTCTTCCGAGCGTGCCTTGAGCAGGAACGCATCGAGGCCGCCGCGATGATCGACGGTCCGCAGGGCATTGGCGCTCACGCGCAGCTTCACCGACCGCTTCAGGACATCGCTGGTGAGCGTGACGTTCACCAGGTTCGGCAGGTAGCGCCGACGGGTCTTGCGGTTGGAGTGGCTCACGAGATTGCCGGTAAGAACCGCCTTCCCGGTAAGTTCGCACCGACGCGACATCGTGGAATTCCTTAAGGTTCGTGGGCCGGCCGCGCCGCAGGACTGGGTTCAGTCCGACGATCCGCATCCGGCATCGGTCAAAATTGAGTGCGCTCCTATAAGGAAGGCGCCATACGCCGTCAAGGCCGTTGCCGGCGCCCGGCTGTGCCCGTCCACACGCGCCACAGCCGCCGCACACGCCCTTGTGCGCGGGCGGCCACAGTTGTGCCGCCTTCCAACGTCACCCGATCGATATTACACATTTCAATCGCGGCGTGGCGAATCGGCACGCGGCCGCATGTTGAGGGAATCGGCTCCGCCATGCAGCGTTTCGGCCTCGGAGCAGTTCTGGCGCTGATCGGCGCCGGTGTCGGACTGGGCGCCACGGGCGCCGCGGCCGACGGTCGGCTGGAAGCGCGCTATCGCCTGTCGCTGGGCGGGCTGGAACTCGGCCGCGCCGCCTATCTCCTCGAGGTGGACGACAAGGCTTATGTCGCCTCCGGCAGCGCCCGGCTGACCGGCGTGGTGCAGGCGGTCTCGTCCGGCAAGGGCGCGGCCGGCGCGCGCGGCGCCATCGACCGCGGCACGTTGCAGCCCCGCTCCTTCGCCATGGAGGCCGAATCGGACCGCAAGAACGAGGCGATCCGGCTGGTGATGAGCGGTGCCGCCGTCACCGACATGTCGGTCGAGCCTCCGGTCCTGCCGGCTCTGGACCGCGTGCCGGTGACCGAGAAGGACAAGAGAAACATCTTCGATCCCATGACCGCGACGCTGATCATGGTGCCGGGCACGGACAATCCGCTATCGGCCAAGGCGTGCGGGCGCACGCTCTCGATCTTCGACGGCCGCCAGCGCTACGATATCGAGCTGATCTTCGACCGCATGGACAATGTGAAGGCCGAGAAAGGCTATGCCGGCCCGGCCGTGGTGTGCCGCATCGCCTACCGGCCGGTCGCCGGCCACAAGCCGGATCGCAAGTCGGTCAAGTACATGATGAACAACAAGGATATGTTCGTGTGGCTCGCCCCGGTCGCGGGCACGCGGATGCTGGTGCCGTTCCGCGCCCAGGTCGCCACCCTGCTGGGCGTCGCCGAACTGGAAGCGCAGAGCTTCATCACCGAGCCGACGGTGGGACGCAAGGCGGCGGCCTCGACCACGGGCCAGTGACGGCCGGCTTCCGGCCGCCGGCGCGGCGACAGATCGCCTCTCCCGATTGCACCCGGCGCATGAGGCGCCACATGAGAAGGGCGCCGCCACGTCCGCTCCCGCCGCGCCCCGCCACGATCCGGGACCGCGGTCCGAACCGCCGCATCTCGAGTCGCCGATCGTGAAAACCTTGTGCTAGACAGGTCGGGTCACCGGCCCGACGGACAGATCATCGCATGAATATCGCCGCGCCGCCGGCCAATGTCCTTGCCCCGACCGGAAAGCCTCTGCCGCCGCACATGCGGGCGCGCGGCGTCACCGCCGTGCTCGGGCCGACCAATACCGGCAAGACCAGCCTCGCCATCGAGCGCATGCTCGGCCATTCCTCGGGCCTGATCGGCCTGCCGCTGCGCCTGCTGGCGCGCGAGGTTTATGGCAAGCTGGTCGAGCGCGCCGGCGAGCACAATGTCGCGCTGATCACCGGCGAGGAGCGCATCAAGCCGGACAATCCCCGCTACTGGGTCGCCACCGTCGAGGCGATGCCGCGCGATCTCGACGTCGCCTTCGTGGCGCTCGACGAAATCCAGATCGCCTCCGACCTTGATCGTGGCCATGTCTTCACCGACCGCATGCTGAACCGGCGCGGGCGGGAGGAGACGCTGCTGCTGGGCGCCGCCACCATGCGCCCGTTGGTGGAAAAGCTCCTGCCCGGAGTCAGCATTCTGGTGCGCCCGCGCCTGTCCAATCTCACCTTCGCCGGCGAGAAGAAGATCACCCGCCTGCCGCGCCGCTCGGCCATCGTCGCCTTCTCGGCCGATGAGGTCTATGCCATAGCCGAGCTGATCCGCCGCCAGAGCGGGGGCGCGGCCGTGGTGCTCGGCGCGCTGTCGCCTCGCACCCGCAACGCGCAGGTCGAACTCTACCAGAACGGCGATGTCGATTACCTCGTCGCCACCGACGCCATCGGCATGGGGCTCAATCTCGATGTCGACCATGTGGCGTTCGCGGGGAATGTGAAGTTCGACGGCTGGCAGTACCGCCGGCTCAATCCGGGCGAACTCGCGCAGATCGCCGGCCGCGCCGGGCGGGCGCAGCGCGACGGCACCTTCGGCACCACCGGACGCTGCCCGGCCTTCGATGCCGAACTGGTGGAGCAGCTGGAAGCCCACCATTTCGAGCCGCACCGCGTGCTGCAATGGCGCAACACGGCTCTCGACTACGCCTCCATCGACACGCTGCACCGCTCCTTGAGCATCCCGCCGCGCGAGGAGGGCCTGACCCGCGCGCCCACCGCCGACGATGTTCTGGTGCTGGAAGCCATGGCGCGCGACCCCGAGGTACGCCGCCATGCGAGCACGCCGGCGGGGGTCGAGCGGCTGTGGGAAGCCTGCCAGTTGCCCGACTACCGGAAGGTGTCGCCAGCCTCGCACAGCGACCTCGTGGCGAGGGTCTATGACGACCTTATGCGGTTCGGGAAGCTCTCTACCGACTGGTTCGCTAAACAAGTGGCCTTGGCGGACCGAGCGGAAGGTGACATAGACACGCTGTCGGGGCGCATTGCGCAGGTCCGTACCTGGACCTTCGCGGCGAACCGGCCGGACTGGCTCGAAGACCCGGAACACTGGCAAGGTGTCACGCGGCGTGTGGAAGATAGACTTTCCGACGCGCTTCACGAACGGCTGACCCACCGTTTCGTGGACCGTCGGACCAGCGTCCTGATGAGGCGCCTGCGAGAGAACGCAATGCTGGATACAGAAATTACCAAGACCGGCGATGTCGTCGTCGAAGGCCATGTGATCGGCCATCTGCTCGGCTTCCAGTTCGCGGCCGACGCTTCGGCGGGCGGACCGGAGGCGAAAGCCCTGCGGGCGACCGCGCAGAAGGCGCTGGCCGGCGAGATCGAGTCGCGGGCGGCCAAGCTTGCGGAAGCGGCCGACGATGCCTTCGTGCTCTCGGCCGACGGCACGCTGCGCTGGGTCGGCGACCCGGTCGCCAAGCTCATTCCCGGCGACGATGTGCTGACGCCGCGCCTCAAGATCATCGCCGACGAGCACCTCACCGGCGCCGCCCGCGACGGCGTGCAGGCGCGCATCGATCTCTGGCTCAAGTCCCATATCGAGAAGCTGCTCGGCCCGATCATGGCGCTCGGCCGCGCCGAGGACATTGCCGGCATCGGGCGCGGCATCGCGTTCCAGCTGGTGGAATCGCTCGGCGTGCTGGAACGCCACAAGGTCTCCGAGGAAATGAAGAGCCTCGCCCAGGAGGCGCGCGCGGTGCTGCGCGGCCACGGCGTGCGCTTCGGTGCCCACCATATTTACATTCCCGCGCTCCTGAAGCCGGCGCCGCGCGCGCTGGCCGCCCAGCTCTGGGCGCTCAAGCATGGCGGGCTGCAGCAGAAGGGGCTGGACGAGCTGCCCCATCTGGCGTCCTCCGGCCGCACCTCGATTCCGGTCGACCCGGAAATCCAGAAGGGGCTCTATCGCGCGGTCGGTTTCCGCGTGGCGGGCGAGCGTGCGGTGCGCGTCGACATCCTGGAGCGCCTTGCCGACCTGATCCGTCCGGCCCTGGCCTGGCGTTCCGGCGCTCCCGGCGAGAAGCCGGCGGGTGCCGTGGAGGGCGGCGGCTTCACCGCCACCGTCGCCATGACCTCGCTGGCGGGCTGCGCGGGCGAGGACTTCGCCTCCATCCTGCGCTCGCTCGGCTACCGCATGGAGCGCCGGCCTGCCCCGGTCGAGGCCCCGGTGGTCGCTGCCGAGGCGCCCGCCGAGGTTGCGGCCGAGACCGCCGCGGTCGAAGGCTCGCCCGATGAGACGCCTGCCGTGCTCATCGCGGTCGAGCCCGTTGGCAGTGACCCGGTGTTCGACCAGACCGTCGAGCCGGCTGTCGAGGTGGTCGAGCCGATCGAGGCGCCGGCCGACGCCGAGGTGGTGCTGATCGAGGTGACGCCGGCCCCGACCTCCGATGTCGCGTTCGACCAGACGGTCGAGCCGGCGCTGGAGACCGCCGGTGCCGAAGTGGCCGAGGCTGCCGCCGATTCCGCCGTCGGCGCCGCCGTTTTGGCCGAACCGGCGATGATCGAGGTCTGGCGCCCCGGCCGTCCCACCGGCCAGCAGCGTTCCGGCCATCAGCGCCAACGTGGCCCGCAGAACCGCCCCACCGGCGATGCCGCCCAGCCCCCGCGCGAGGCACGCGCGCCGCGGCCCGAGCGCACGGGCGCGGAAGCTCCCCGGCCGGAAGGCGAGGGCGCGGAGCGTGGCCGCCGGCCGTTCCGCGACGAGCGCCGCGACCGCAAGGGCGGCCCGCAGGGCGAGCGCACCGAGCGCGAGCCGCGCAAGGACCAGAACCGCAATGCCGGCCGGCCTCCGCGCCCGGCGCAGGACCGTTTCAACGCGCCGCGCCAGGACACGCGCCGCGACGAGCCCCGCCGCGACAAGCCGGTCGATCCCGATTCGCCGTTCGCCGCCCTGCTCGCGCTGAAGGCGCGCATGGAGGCGGACAAGAACGGCGGCTGAGCCCGCTTGGGTCCCGCCGGCACCGGTGAGGGGCGCCACCGGCTCGACCTGTGGCTCTGGCACGCGCGGGTGGCCAGTACCCGCACCGCCTGCGCGGGCCTGGTGAAGGCGGGCCGGGTGCGGCTCAACGGCGCGCGCATGCTCGCCCCCGGCCATTCCGTGCGCCTCGGCGATGTGGTGACGATCGCGCTGGACGGCCGGGTGCGCATCCTTGAGGTGGCCGGCTTCAGCGCGCGCCGCGGCGATGCCAAGGCGGCGGCCGAGACCTATATCGACCTGACCGACGCGCCGGGCAGCCATGCCGACTGAGCGGGAATGGTGCCGGGGATGTGCCTTGCGCCGCAACGGGCGGTGCGCTACGGGAGAGCCGCAGGCTAAATTACATGCCCTGCACGGAGACTGGATGAATGACCTACGTCGTCACGGATAATTGCATCAAGTGCAAGTACACTGACTGCGTGTCCGTTTGCCCCGTGGATTGCTTCTACGAGGGCGAGAACTTCCTCGTCATCCATCCGGACGAGTGCATCGATTGCGGCGTCTGTGAGCCGGAATGCCCCGCCGAGGCGATCAAGCCCGACACCGAACCGGGGCTGGACAAGTGGCTGACGCTGAACGCCGACTACGCCAAGGTGTGGCCCAACATCACCGATCGCAAGGACCCGCTGCCGGACGCGAAGGAATGGGATGGTGTAGCCGATAAGCTACAGTATCTTTCTCCCGAACCGGGTAAGCAGGACTGACCGCACGGCACCTTCTGCGTCGTGCTGGCAAGCTCACCGGGCGTCGCGGCTGCAAGGCCTGCGGCGCGCTGCGGTGCGGCAGTGTTTTGATTTCCCCACATTTTGTGTTATAAGCTCTTTCGTGCAGTCGATTGGGTTTGTCATGGTGCGACGCTCCTCTGCCGGAGCGGCTTCCCCGGAATTTTCATCGGGTTTTCGTCTGACACGTGGCTTTGGCCATGTGGCGGTGTCGCTCACGTTTTCCATTGTCGGCTGAAGTACGGCTTCCTCATCCGTGGAGGCCGGGGTGTTTCTTGTACCTTCGGCATGAGCCGGGGGCGGCCCCCCCGAGGTAGCGGGGCGCCGGAAGAACCGAGACCCAGGAGCAGGCACAGCATGTCGTCGACGAAGAAGCCGTCCAATATCCGCCAGGGTTTCAAGACGGGCGAACATATCGTGTATCCGTCCCACGGCGTTGGACGTATCATGGCGATCGAGGAACAGGAAGTCGCGGGCTTCAAGCTCGAACTGTTCGTCATCAACTTTGAAAAAGACAAGATGACGCTGCGTGTGCCGGTTCCCAAGATCGCCTCCGTTGGCATGCGCAAGCTCTCCGAGCCGACCGTCCTTAAGAAGGCGCTGGAGACCCTCAAGGGCCGCGCCCGCGTGAAGCGCACCATGTGGAGCCGCCGCGCTCAGGAATATGAAGCCAAGATCAATTCCGGCGATCTGGTCGCGATTTCCGAGGTCGTGCGCGACCTCTATCGCTCCGACGCCCAGCCCGAGCAGTCTTACAGCGAGCGCCAGCTCTACGAGGCCGCGCTCGACCGCATGGCGCGCGAGCTCGGCGCGGTGGAGAACCTCACCGAGACGGAAGCGGTCAAGATGATCGAGACCAATCTGCTCAAGGGTCCGCGTCGTCTGGGCAAGGGCGAGACGGATGCCGATCTCGCCGATGGCACCGATGCCGCCGATGCGGAGACCGAGACCGAGGAAGCCGCCGCCTGATTGCGGCTGGTGTGCGCCGTATCCCGGCTTGTGCCCGATCCTGATGAAAGCCCGGCCTCGCGCCGGGCTTTTGCTTTTCCTACGCCCGGTCGTCCGGGCCCGCTTTCCGCGCCCGTTACGGCATTGGCTGCATTGCTGCCCTAACGGAAACATTCGTGTGGAACCTTGCCTAGCCTCGCGCGTTGTTCCGGCTGGTTGCGCAGCGTGAGCCAGGCAGCTCGCTCATGCGCGAAGCGGTGTGAGGAGGGGCGCACATGGATGTTCGGCCTGGCCGCGAGGGCAGCCTTCTCGACGCGGCGCTGCGTGCGCCGCTTCTGGCCCGCGAGGAAGAGTACGACCTCGCCCGCCGCTGGCGCCTCGACGGTGACCAGCAGGCGCTGCATGCGCTGGTGCGCTCGCATATGCGGCTCGCCATGGCGATCGCCCGCCGTTTCCGGCACTACGGTCTGCCGATGCCCGATCTTGTTCAGGAAGGCCATGTCGGCCTGCTTGAGGCCGCTGCCCGCTTCGATACCGCTCATGAGGTGCGTTTCTCCACCTATGCGACCTGGTGGATCCGTGCCTCGATCCAGGATTACGTGCTGCGCAACTGGTCCATCGTGCGCGGCGGCACCTCTTCCGGTCAGAAATCGCTGTTCTTCAATCTGCGCCGCGTACGGGCCGCGCTGGAGCGTGCCCATGGCGGCTCCGGCGAAAAGCTGCCGCGTGAGGAGATGCAGCGCTCGATCGCTACCGCGCTCGGCGTCGAGCCCGTCGAGGTGGCGCGCATGGATGCCCGGCTTTATGCGCCCGACCTCTCGCTTAATGCCACGCTCGGGGCCGGCGACGAGGAAGGCTCCGAGCGCATGGACCATCTGGTGGCCGCCGACCCGCTGCCGGACGAGGAGGTCTCCAGCCATATCGACGGCGAGCGGCGTGGCCGCTGGCTGCGTTACGCGCTGAAGGCGCTGAACGAACGCGAAATGCGCATCATCAAGGCGCGCCGGCTGAGCGAGGAGGGCGAGACGCTGGATTCGCTCGGCGCGCGGCTGGGTATTTCCAAGGAGCGGGTACGACAGATCGAAAGCCGCGCCATCGAGAAACTGCGCATCGCGCTCACCCAAGGCCCCGGCGTGCCGCGCGGTGCTTTCGGGCCGGCGTGAGTCGCCCGCCTATTCGGAGATGATCTTCACCTGTTCGCCGTAGGGCAGCTTGGCGCCGCGCGCCAGCCCGTTGATGATCAGGAAGCGGTCCAGCGCACGGTCCGGCACGTCCATCCGCGCGGCAAGCTTCTCCGGCGTGTCGGTCAGCCCCACCGTGACGATGCGCAGCCGTAGCGGCTTCACGTTTTCCGCCTCCTCGATGGAGACGCGCCGGAAGGTTTCGGCCGCCGCGCGGAACTGGCGGTCGAGTTCCGGGGTGAGGTCGCGCGCGGCGAAGATCAGCCGGTACACATCGCTGCCGAAGCGGATGGCAAACATGCGGAACGACCATTGCTCGCCGCGCGCCACGGCGGTGGCGGCGGGAAAGCCGTTGAGCACGAGACTTTCCACCGAGGAGATTTCCACCCCGTCGATCCAGCCCGAGGACAGATACTGGCCCAGGCTCTGATCGCCGGTCACGCGCACGGCGTCGAGCCGCAGCGCCTCGCGACCGGAGGACGACGCGCCGAGCACAGCCTGCGAGGTGTTCTCCAGCGTAAAGCCCTGCGGCGCCGTAAAGGTGAAGCCGAGCTTGGGGTGAAAGAAGCGGCTGCCGCGGATGAAGCCTTCCTTGGGGTCGTCGCCATAGACCAGCCCGTCCAGCGCGGCCAGATACTGTTTGCGGTCGCGCTCTCCGGGCTTGTCGGGCGAGGCATATTCGCGGGCATTGGCCATGACGATGGAGATGCGCTCGGGCGTCGCCGGATGACTCGCGAGAAAGTCGGCATTGTCCGGTGTCGAGGTCTGGCCGATCGAGGTCGATTTCAGGGAGGACTGTTCGCCCATCACCGTGAGGAAGCGCTCGGCGCCGTAAGGGTCGAAGCCGGCGCGCGCGCTGATGCCGACGCCGATGGCGTCCGCCTCCAGTTCCTGCCCGCGCGAGAAGCTCGCCAGCGAGATTCGGCTGCGGGCCAGCGCGAGGGCGCCGAGATCGGAGTCATTGACCACGTCCGAGATCACGCGGCTGACCAGCACCGCCTGCTTCATCTGGTCTTCGCGGGTGGCGGCATGGTTGGCGATTACATGGGCCATCTCATGAGCCAGCACCGAGGCGATCTCGGAATTGTCGGAGGCCAGCGCCAGCAGGCCGCGCGTGATGTAGAGCGAGCCATTGGGAAGGGCGAAGGCATTGATCGCCGGAGAATTGAGGATGGTGACCCGGTAGCGCTGGTCCGGCCGCTCCGACGCCGCCACCAGCCGGGTGACGATGCTCTGGATCAGAGCCTGCAGCTTCGGGTCGCCGTAAATGCCGCCATAGGAGGCGACGAGGCGCTCATGCTCCTTGCGCTGGGCCGGGGTGAGCATTTCCTCCAGCGCCAGCTCGGCGGAGGCGGAAGCCTTCGGCTCACCGGGCTCGTTGAGGCTGGCGCAGGCGGCGGCAAACAGCGAGATGCCAGCGATGAAGGCGAGCGAGATCGAACGGCGCAGGCGATAACCTGACCCGCGCGCCGCTTCCGGCCGAGTCTCCTGCCGTCCTGCCGTTCTCACCGGTCCCCCGCCTTCTGTCCTTCCCAAACGTCGTCTACCGCCGCGATCTGCTCGATCCAGCGTATGTCGATCGCCGGCCCGCCATCCTCGACGACCGGGCCGCGAACCGCGACCCGCCGTCCGGCGACATCCGCCAGCGCAATGCCGCGCTGCGTTAAAGCGCGGCTGACATCCTTTTCCAGCCGAACCGTGGCGTCTTTGCGCCAGACCACGCCGAAATTGAGATAATCGACCACGCGCCCGGTTCCAACCGTCAGTACGCGACCTGCCAGGATCGTGAAGCGCCCGCGTCGCTCGTTTAGCGCCGCGATATTACCGGCCGCGAGCGGCAGATGCGCCCACAGCCCCTGACGGCCCTGCCGCGCCGGGCGCTCGGCCTCGGCAAAGCTGTCCATGCAGCCGAGAAAACCGGGCTCCGGCCGTGCCACGGCAAGGCCGTCCGCCAGAAGTGCGGCTTGCAACGCAATGGATGCCTGCCCGTTTTCAGCATCAAGGCGCACCAGGCCGGCGTGCCGGCCATGGCGGTCGGTGCCGGCCCCGGCCTGCGCGAGGCTCGCCATCCGGCCGGGCGTCGTGCGGCCGAGGAAAGCGGCCATCGCCGCCTCTCCCCCGGCGGCGTCTATGGCGGCGAGCCGCACGAGGCGGGAATCCTCCAGCACCAGTTCCCCGGCGTCGGTGACCCCCGTGACGCGGCCAAGCGGGCGGTAATCATCCGGGCATGGCGTGGCGGCAAGAGCGGGCAGGGCGGTCATCAGCAGGGCGACGAGGCCGGTGATCGTCGCGGTGCAGGCACGCAGCGAAGCGGCGGCCCGATGCGGCGCGCCGGGAAAAAGCGGGCATCCTGTCAGCCGGCTTGCGGCGACGGTCGATGACGGCAGTCCCATCGCGCCTCGATCGCTCTGCTATTTCAACGACATCCATCATACAAGAATGCGCCGCGCGCGCCATCCGCCCATGGAAGGGAGCGCCGGTGCGTGCCGGGATGCTTGCCCGTGACGACGATTCGCTTCATACGCTAGGAAGCTGTCCTGCCCCTGCGCCGGATAGCGGGGAAGTCGAGGCTTCCACCTCCCGGTAGCTCAGCAGGATAGAGCACAGGTTTCCTAAACCTGGGGTCAGGGGTTCGAATCCCTTCCGGGAGGCCATTTCCGCCCCCTCAATGCGCCCGGTCCAAGTGCCGCACCGGCATGACACCATCTCCTGTCCGAGTCGCCGTCATCAGCGGCGGCCTTGCCTTGGGTAAGGTTTGTGATCATTACTTTAAGTAATTCCAAACAGGCTTATGGCTATAATCAGATTAGACTAATTAAAAACAAACGATTACAGATTGTTTAGTTGACGGTCTGGGTGCAGAAGGCGGATAGCCATCTTCACTGTCGATCACCGTCCACGAAGTTCTCCATGATG
The DNA here is from genome assembly GCF_022601675.1 of Ancylobacter gelatini. GTDB lineage: Bacteria > Pseudomonadota > Alphaproteobacteria > Rhizobiales > Xanthobacteraceae > Ancylobacter > Ancylobacter gelatini. The sequence continues at coordinate 39,115 of NZ_JAKVIL010000014.1, forward strand.
CGAAGCCGAGCGGATCGTTCATCCAGCCGTCTGTCCTATGTCTGGACGGCTTTCGCCCACCGTTTCGCCGGAATCGTTGTCGCCGCGTTGGTGCTGTGCCTGCTGTCGGCCGGCGCGCGCGCGCAGGTGACGCTGACCGACGTTACCGGGCGCGAGGTGACGCTTGAGAAGCCGGCGAGCCGGCTACTGATCGATGACGGGCGTTTCCTCGTCGCGCTGTCGCTGGTGCATCCTGACCCGGTGAGTGTTCTCGCCGCCTGGCCGCGGGACATCAACCGCATCGGCAAGCGGACCTATGAGGACTACCGCGCGAAGTTCCCGGCGATCGATTCGCTGGCCAAGGTGGCGAGTTCAGCCGGGGCGCTTTCCGTGGAGCAGGTGGTGGCGGCGCGGCCGGACCTCGCCGTGTTCTCGCTCGGCTCGCAGCCCTCTGACGAGGAGCGCGCACGCATCGAGGCGGCGGGCATCCCGGTCGTGGTCATCGATTTCTTCACCCATCCGCTGACCAATGTTGAGCCGAGCCTCACCCTGCTCGGCAAAGCCACGGGACGCGAGGCGCAGGCGGCCGACTTTCTGGCCTTCCGCCGCGCGCAACTGGATGCGATCACCGCCAAGGTGGCGGCGCTGCCCGCGGACAAGCGCCCGCGCGTCTTTCTGGAGCCGCACGCGGCCATGACGGCCGATTGCTGCAACTCGCCGGGCCGCGGCAATGTCGGCGACATCATCGAGATGGTGGGCGGCACCAATATCGGTGCGGCGGTGATCCCGCGCGCCTTCGGCAAGCTCAATCTCGAATACGTCATCGCGCAGGACCCGCAGGTCTACATCGCGACCGGCGGCAGCCACATGGAAGGCACGGCCGGGCTGCTGGTCGGGCCGGAATACAGCGCCGAGCGCGCGCGAGAGACGCTGGAGGGCGTGGTGTCTCGCCCCGGCTTCTCGGGCTTCGACGCGGTGCGCGAGGGGAGGGTGCATGGGCTGTCCCACCAGCTCCTCAACTCGCCGCTCGACGTGCTCACCGTCGGGCTGCTCGCCAAATGGGTCCATCCCGAACTCTTCGCCGATCTCGATGTCGAGGCCACGCAGCGCGCGCTGAACGAGCGGTTTCTCGCCGTGCCGGTGACGGGCGCCAACTGGATCGACCTCGACTGATGCACCGACCGACGCGCGCCCCCGCGCCGCGTCCCCCGCTTTTCCAACGGAGAAACGCCATGCCGACCACTGCCCGTCCTGTACGCCCCAGCTTGCGCGGCCTGCGCAGCCTCGTCCTCGCCGCCACCGCGCTGGCGGCCTTCAGCGGCGCCGCGCTGGCGGATCCCGAATTCGTGAAATCCGTCAAGCCGGGCTCGGGGCTCTACGAGCTGGTGTTCAGCGCGCCGATGAACCGGGTCTATGTCGCCGCTGCCGGCACGCGCGGGTCCACCGATACCAGTGTCGTCGCGCTCGATCCGGCGACGCTCGAGGTCAAGGAGACCATCTCCCTCGGCGACGATCCGGTCTTCGGCCTCGGCATCAACAACAAGACCAACACGCTCTACGGCACCCAGACCCGCAACGGCACGATCGCCGTGGTCGACCTCAAGGCGGGCAAGGTCGTCGCCACCATCGCCAAGGAGGACAAGGCCCATGTCCGCCAGATTGCGGTCGACGAGGCGGCGAACCGCGTCTACGTCTCCGTCACCGGCCGCCGCGACACGCCGAGCTCGGTGTGGATCATCGACGGCGCGACCAACAAGGTCGTCGACAGCGTTGACGGGCTGACCGGCTCCGTCACCGGCCTTGCGCTTGATGCCAAGGGCAACCGGCTTTTCCTCTCGGGGCTGGACGGCAACGAGGTGCAGGTGGTCGATCTCGCCACCAAGCAGGTCACCAAGCGCTTCCCGTCGGGCGGCGAGGGGGCGATCAACGTCGCTTATGACGCGAGCGGCGATCAGGTCTTCGTCGCGAATCAGGGCTCGGGCGAGGTCGTGGCGCTCGACGCCAAGGACGGCAAGATTCTCAAGCAGATCCCGACCGGAGAGGGCGCCCTGTCGCTGGCGATCGATCCCGAGCGCAGTCTCGTCTATGTCACCAACCGCCGCGCCGGCTATGTGACGCTGATCGATACCAAGACGCTGGATCCGGTCGCCAACGTCAATCTCGGCTCAATGCCGCAGACCGTGACCATCGATGTCGCCACCGGCAACGCCTATGTCTCGTCCAAGATGAAGTCCGCCATGCGTCCGCGTCCGCCCGCGCCCCCGGCTGGCGCGGCTGGCGCGGCCGGTACGCCGCCTGTCCAGCCGGCTTCCGCGCCGGCGGCGGGTGCGCCTCCTGCCGGCGCTCCCGGCGGCGAGCGCGCGCGTCCGGTGCCGATGGTCGACCCCTTCGGCGATACCGTGACCCTGATCAAGCCCTGATCCGGCCCGTGCTTCGCCCCTCACGGGGGCGAGCCTGACGCTCTCCCGCGTCCCGTCTCCGACGGGGCGCGTTCGTCCCGAACAGGAACCCTGCCGATGACCGCACCTTCCAAAGGAGCGATGCGCATGCGCGATGCCGGAACGCAGGCGCGCTTTGCGCCTGCCCTGCCTTTCGCGCTGGTATCGGATCGCGAGACGGTGGTCGGCCGGGGCTGCCTCGGCGTGCTTCCCGCCGGCGAGCGCCCGCTTGGCGAGCGGGTGGGGGACTGGTTCGCCGCTCATCCGAGCGCGCGGCTGCTGGTCGGCGCGCTGCCTTATGACCATCGCAGGCCTGCCCATCTGTTCCAGCCGGCCGAGGTCTCGCGCAGCGCGAGCCGCGCCTGCTTCGCCGCCGCCTTTCCCCCGCCAGCGCTCGTGCCGGCCGCGCCGGCTGCCGCGCCGCGTTGGACTGCGCAACCCGAACCATCGCTCGCCCGCTACCGCACGGCTGTGGCCGAGGCGCTCGCGATGATGGCGCGTGGAGAGGACGGGTTGCGCAAGATCGTGCTGTCGCGCAGCCTGCGCCTGAATTCGGACCGGCCGGTGGACGCCAGCGCCCTGCTGCGCCGGCTCGCCGAGGACCATCATGCCGTGGCGTTCTGCGTGCCGCTGCCGGGCGAGCGCCCCCGCGCGCTGGTTGGCGCGACGCCGGAACTGCTGATCGACAAGAAGGGCGCGGCCATCGTCTCCCATCCGCTGGCCGGCTCCGCTCGGCGCTCGCGCGAGAAGGTGGCTGACGAGGCGGCGGCGCGCGCGCTGCTGGCTTCCGAGAAGGACAATCGCGAGCATCAAGAGGTGGTGAGCGCCATTCTTGACCAGCTCGCGCCCTATTGCACCGAACTCGGTGCGCCGGAGGGCACCCAGCTCACCGCGACCAACAGCATGTGGCATCTCGGCACCCGCATCACCGGGCGGGTGCGCGATGCCGCGATGCCGTCGGTCGACATCGCCGCGCTGCTGCACCCGACGCCCGCGGTCTGCGGCACCCCGCGCGCGGCGGCGGACCGGGCGATCGCGGCGCTTGAAGGCTATGATCGCGGCTTCTACGCCGGCGCGGTCGGCTGGTGCGACGCATCGGGCGATGGCACCTGGCATGTCGCCATACGCTGCGCCGAAATTGCCGACGCCGAGGCGCGGCTCTATGCCGGCGCCGGAATCGTGCCCGGTTCCGACCCGCAGGCCGAGGGCGACGAGACCTCCGCCAAGTTCGCCGCGCTGCTGCGCGCGCTCGGCATCGACGAAGACGGGCACCCTCTGCCGGAGGATGCGGCGTGATCCCGCTGACGCAGACATGGCCGGCCGAGTTGGCCGCGCGCTATCGCGAAAAAGGCTATTGGCGCGGCGAGACCTTCTCCGCCCTGCTGCGCGAGCGGGCGACGCGCTTTGCCGGGCATACCGCCGTGGTCGCGGGCGAGACGCGTTGGAGCTATGCCGAATTGCTGGCCCGCGCCGAACATCTGGCGGGCGGTTTCCTGTCGCTGGGGCTGAAGCCCGGTGACCGCGTGGTGGTGCAGCTTCCCAATATCGCGGAGTTCCTCTCCGTGGTGTTCGCCCTGTTCCGGGCGCGGCTGGTGCCGGTCTATGCGCTGCCCGCCCATCGCGTGGTGGAAATCGCACATTTCGCCCGCACGGCGGAAGCGCGCGGCTATGTGATCGCCTCCAGCCATGACGGTTTCGACTACCGGGCGCTTGCAGCGCAGGTGCAAAACGAGGTGCCGGCGCTGGAGCATATCGTGGTGGTGGGCGAGCCGGGCCCATTCGTCGCGCTCGACGCGCTGCCCGCCTTCACCGGCGCGCTGCCGGAGGACGCCGACCCGTCCGATGTCGCGTTCCTGCAGATTTCCGGCGGCTCGACGGGGCTGTCCAAGCTCATTCCCCGCACACATGACGATTACATCTACTCGTTCCGCGCCAGCGCCGAGATCTGCGGGCTGACGCCGGAGAGTGTCTATCTGGTCGCCCTGCCGGCCGCGCATAATTTCCCGATGAGCTCGCCCGGTTTCATGGGTGCGCTCCATGCCGGCTCGACCGTGGTGATGAGCCCGTCGCCGAGCCCGGAGATCGCCTTTACGCTGATCGAGCGCGAGCGGGTGACCATCACCGGCCTCGTGCCGCCGCTGGCCCTGCTGTGGCTCCAGGCCGCGCCGGGCTCGAAGCATGACCTGTCCTCGCTCCAGGTCCTTCAGGTCGGCGGCGCCAAATTCATGCCGGAAGCTGCGCGCCGGGTGCGCCCCGTGCTGGGCTGTACGCTGCAGCAGGTGTTCGGCATGGCCGAGGGGCTGGTGAACTATACCCGCCTCGACGACCCGGAAGAGACCATCGTCACCACGCAAGGGCGGCCCATCAGCCCCGACGACGAGGTGCTGATCCTCGACGACGCCGGCCATCCCGTGCCCGAGGGCGAGCCCGGCAACCTGCTCACGCGCGGGCCCTACACCATCCGCGCCTATCACAATAATGATGGCGCCAATGCCCGCGCCTTCACCCCCGACGGCTATTACCGCACCGGCGACATGGTGAAGCGCACGCCGGAGGGTTATCTCGTGGTGCAGGGCCGGGCCACCGACCATATCAACCGCGCGGGCGAGAAGATTTCGGCGGAAGAGATCGAGGATCATCTCCTCGCCCATCCGAACGTGTTCGATGCCGCCGTGGTGTCGCTGCCCGACGAGTTTCTCGGCGAGCGCTCCTGCGCCTTCGTGATCGCGCAGGGCGAGAAGCCGAAGGCGGCGGCACTCAAGGCGTGGATGCGCACGCGCGGCCTCGCCGACTTCAAGGTGCCCGATCAGGTGGTGTTCGTGGATGCGTTCGAGACCACCGCCGTCGGCAAGGTCTCGCGCAAGGAGCTGCGGGCCTCGCTGCGCCGCCGCTTCCTCGAACAGGCGGAGGCGTGAGAATGGCTGACGCCAAACCGGGCCTTCCCGTCATCGGCACCTATGAGCTGCCGCGCCCGGACGAACTGCCCGCTCCCCGCGCGCCCTGGGTTCTGGAGAAGCACCGCGCGGCGCTGCTGGTCCACGACATGCAGAACTATTTCCTGCGCATCTACCAGCACGATGCCGAGCCGATGCGCACGGTTCTCGTCCAGGTCGCGGCGCTGATCGCGGCGGCGAGGGCGGCCGGCGTGCCGGTGTTCTACACCGCGCAGCATGGCAACCAGGACCGGCGGGACCGCGGGCTTCAGGCCGACCTCTGGGGGCCGGGCATGAGCGATGCGCCCGAGCACCAGCCGATCCACGAGGCATTGACGCCGGCGGACGGCGACTTCGTGCTGGTGAAGCACCGCTACAGCGCGTTCCAGCGTTCGAATCTCGAAACGCTGATGCGCGCGCGCGGCCGCGACCAGCTCGTCATCTGCGGCGTCTATGCCCATATCGGCTGCACGTTGACCGCCGCCGACGCCTTCATGCACGACATCGAGCCGTTCATGGCTGCCGACGCGCTGGCCGATTTTTCCCGCGAGAAGCACGACCTCGCTTTGAAATATGTGGCGGATGTCTGCGGCGTGCCGCTCGCCACCGAGCAGATTGTGGAGCTGCTGCGATGAGCATCGAACCCGGCGATATCCAGCGCATCGTCACCCCGGCCGTCCCGGTGACCAGGGAGAAAATGCGCGCCGACATCGCCCGCATGCTGCACGAGGACCCGTCCGAGATCGGCGACGAGGACAGCCTAATGGATCTCGGCCTCGATTCCATGCGCGCCATGAACCTCGTGCTGGCGTGGAGCGAGGGCGGGCTGGAACTGGAATTCGCCGAATTCGCCGAGAACCCGACGCTGGCCGGTTGGTGGGCGCTGGTCGAGGCCCGGCAGAACACGCGCAACGGCTGAGGTGCTCGTGTCCGGTCCCGTGCATCCACTCACCGAGGCGCAGTCAGGCCTGTGGTATGCGCAGCGGCTCGCCCCCGGCAATCCGCTGTTCAACACCGGACAGTACATCGAACTGACCGGCCCTCTGGATCTTCCCGCCTTCGAGGCGGCGCTGGCGCAGGGTGTGGCGGAGGCGGCGTCACTGTCGCTGCGCATGGAGGAAACGCCTGCCGGTCCGGTTCAGCGCGTGCTGCACGAGGCGCGTCCGCATCTCCACATCATCGACGTGTCGGCGGCGCCCGACCCGCTGGCGGCGGCGCAAGCCGACATCGCCCGCGACATGGCAATCCCGGTCGACCCGACCCGCGATCCGCTCGCCGGCGAGCGCCTGTTCATTCTCGGCCCGCGACGTTTCGTCTGGCAGCAGCGCATCCACCACCTCGCCATAGACGGCTACGGCATGATCCTGCTCACCCAGCGCGTCGCCGAGCTTTACAATGCGCGGCTGCGCGGCACACCGCAGGGCAATCCGCTGCCGGGGCTCGGCGTGGTGCTGGCGGAAGATGCAGCCTATCGCGGCTCGCCGAAGCGGGAGCAGGACGCCGCTTTCTGGGGCGCGCTTTTCGCCGACAGGCCGGACGTGGCCTCGCTGGCACCCGGCGCGCCGGTCAGCGCCGCGCAGTTCCACCGCCGCGCGGTGGAAATCGACGCCGCCACCTTCGCCCGCCTGCGCGCGCTCGCCGAGCGCATCGCGATCCCGTGGCCGGATGTTCTCACCGCGCTCGCCGGCGCCTATGTCCGCCGGCATACCGGCACGCCGGAAGTCATTCTCGGCGTGCCGTTCATGGCGCGGCTCGGTAGTGCGGCGGCGCGGGTACCGGCCATGCTGATGAACGTGCTGCCGCTGCGGCTCGCCCCTGACGAAGACGCCCCGCTCGATGAGATGCTGGCCCAGGCGGCGAAAGCGTTCACCCGGGCGCGGCGTCATGGACGCTATCGAAGCGAGCAGCTTCGCCGTGACCTCAAGCTGATCGGCGGCCAGCGCCGGCTGCACGGGCCGCTGGTCAACATCCTGCCCTTCGACGAAACGCCGCGCTTTTCTGGCCTTGAGACGCGGCTGGAGGTGCTGTCCACCGGGCCGGTGGAGGACATCACCTTCACCTTCCGCCTGCACGGTACGGAGGGGCTGCGGCTGGAGGTCGACGCCAATCCGGACCTGTACACGATCGGAGAGGTGGAGGCGCATACCGCGCGACTTTCCACCTTCGTCGCCACCTGCCTCACGGCGCGGCGCCTCGCCGACGTGCCGACCGCGACCATGGCGGAGGCACGGCGCTATCTGTTCGAGGTGAACGACACCACACGTCCTGTGCCCGATGTCACGCTCAGCGCGCTGATCGAGGCCGGGCTCGCCCGCACGCCGGATGCAACGGCTGTGCGCTTTAACGGCGGGACCATCGATTGCGCGACGCTGGAGGCGCGCAGCCGGGCGCTGGCCGGGCAGATGGTGCGGGCTGGCGTCGGGCGCGGCTCGATCGTCGCCATCGCTTTGCCGCGTTCACTGGAGCTGATCGTCGCGCTGCTTGCGGTGCTGCGCGCCGGCGCGGCCTATCTGCCGCTCGATCTGAGCCATCCCGACGAGCGGCTCGCGCGCATTCTTTCCTCCGCCGAGCCGGTTCTGGCGCTGGCTTTACCGCAGGAGCGGCCGCGCTTCGGCCGCGTGCCGGTGCTGGCGCCGGACGACTGGGAGAGCCGGCCCGGCGAGGCGACGCTGCCCATCGCCCAGCCGGACGATGCGGCCTATGTGATCTACACCTCCGGCTCCACGGGGGAGCCCAAGGGCGTGGTTGTGGAGCACCGAGCCATCGTCAACCGGCTGGAATGGATGCGCGTCCATTACGGATTCGACGCCAGCGACCGTATCCTGCAGAAGACGCCGATGACCTTCGACGTCTCGGTGTGGGAGTTCTTCCTGCCCTTCATCAGCGGCGCCAGCCTCGTCGTCGCCCCGCCGGAGGCCCATCGCGACCCGCGCGCCATCGCGACGCTGATCCGCGAGGAGGGCGTCACCACCGCGCATTTCGTGCCCTCGATGCTCGCCGCCTTCCTCGCCGAGCCGGCGGCGAAGGGGGTAAGGCTCGCCCGCGTGTTCTGCTCGGGCGAGGAATTGCCGGCGGAGCTGCGCGATCGGTTCCACCGAACGGTCGTCGCCGAGCTGCACAATCTCTACGGGCCGACCGAGGCGGCGGTTGATGTGAGTTATTGGCCGGCGTCGGCGGAGGACGCCTCCCATCCGGTGCCGATCGGCTTTCCGGTGTGGAACACGCGGCTCTATGTGCTGGACGACGCCAACCGCCCGCAGCCGCCGGGCGTCGCCGGCCATCTTTATCTCGCCGGTGTGCAACTCGCGCGCGGCTATCTCGGACGGCCGGACCTTACCGCCGAACGATTCGTCCCCGATCCTTTCGTGCCGGGCGAACGCATGTACAAGACCGGCGACCTCGCGAGCTGGCGGTCGGAGGGGGCGGTGGTCTATCTCGGCCGCTCCGACCACCAGATCAAGATCCGGGGCCTCAGGGTCGAGCTGGGCGAGATCGAGGCGGCGGTCATGAGTGCGGGCCTGGTGCGGCAGGCGGCGATCATCGCCCGCGAGGACCAGCCGGGAGCGCAGCGCATCGTCGCTTATGTCGTGGCCGACGGCGCGCCCGATATCGAAAGGCTGCGCGCCCATGTCGCCGCGCGCGTGCCCGACTATATGGTGCCCTCCGCCTTTGTCGCGCTCGAGGCACTGCCGGTGACGTCCAACGGCAAGCTCGACCGTTCAGCGCTTCCGGCGCCGGACTTTGCGGGAACCGGCGGGCGACATCCGGCGACGGCGACCGAACGGCGTCTCGCGGAACTGTTCGCTGAACAGCTTGGCGTGTCTGACGAGATGTCGGCGGAGGATGACTTCTTTTCGCTGGGCGGGGATTCGCTTCAGGCCGTGGCGCTGCTGCTCCGCGTGCGCGAGTTGTTCGGTCATGACCCCGGCCTCGGCGCGCTGTTCTCCCATCCGAGCATCGCCGCGCTGGCCGCGCTCATCGATGCCGGCGAAGGCGTGGTCGAGGCCGGGCTCGATCCGCTGATCACGCTGATCGAGGGTGCTCCGGACCTGCCGCCGCTCTTCGCCATCCACCCGGCCGGCGGCATTTCCTGGTGCTATGGCCGGCTGGCACGGGCGCTCCAGCCGCGGCGCACCGTCCACGGCCTTCAGGCCCCGGCGCTCGCGCCCGATGTGCCGCTGGCTTCGAGCCTCGACGCGCTTGCCGCCGACTATGCCGCGCGTATCCGGCAGGTGTTTCCGCAAGGTCCCTATCACCTCGTCGGCTGGTCGGTCGGCGGCATTCTGGCTCAGGCGGTGGCGGTGAAGCTGGCCGAGGGAGGCGCAAGGCTCGGCGTAGTGGCGATGCTCGACGCCTATCCCACCGATTGCTGGCGCGACGAGCCGGAGCCGCAGGAGGGCGACGCGCTGAAAGCGCTGCTCGCCATTGCCGGCCATGATCCGGACCGGTTGCCGGCTCTCGCCCTGAACCGGCAATCGGTCATCGCCTTCCTGCGCGCCACGGATAGCCCGCTCGGCACGCTGCCGGACGCGGCTCTGGACGGCGTGGTGCGCGTGGTTGCCGGCAACAGCGCGCTGGTGCGCGGGCATTTCCACACGCGCTACGCGGGAACGATCACCTATTTCCGCGCGGCGCTGGACCATGAAGGCACCGGCCTGACGCCGCAGCTCTGGGCGCCCTATGTCGGGGCGCTCGACATCACCGACGTGCCGAGCCTCCACGCCTTCCTCACCGGCCCGGAAGCGACCGCCGTTATCGCGCCGGTTCTCGCGCGGGCGATGGAGCGGACGGACAACAAGGACGAAACACCATGCGCGACAATGGCATCACCGGCCGCCTCGCTGTCGTCACCGGCGCCGGCGGAGGCATAGGCCGCGCGGTCGTCCGGCTGCTGGCGGAGGAAGGCGCGCGGGTGGTCGCGACCGACCGTCCGGAGGCGCTGGACGGCATCGAGGGAGCGGCGCGGGTCGAACCCCTCGATGTCCGCGACAGCGGCGCGGTCGACGCGCTGGTGGCGCGGATCGAGGCCGAGGAAGGTCCCATCGACCTCGCCGCCTATGTCGCGGGGGTGTTGTCCTATGTCGCGGTCACCGCGCTTTCCGACGAAGAATGGGACCGGGTGTTCGACATCAACGCCAAGGGCGTGTTCCGCGTCTCCCGCGCGCTGGCGCGGGTGATGCAGCCGCGCGGGCGGGGGGCCATGGTCACGGTGTCATCCAACGCCGCCGGCATTCCGCGCCACGCCATGGCCGCCTATGCCGCCTCCAAGGCGGCGGCGACCATGTTCACGCGGTGCCTCGGGCTGGAACTGGCGCCCCACGGCATCCGCTGCAACATTGTGGCGCCCGGCTCGACGCTGACCGCGATGCAGACCGGCATGTGGGCGGATGAGAACGGCGCGGCGCGGGTGATCGCCGGCTCGCTGCCGGACTTCAAATCCGGCATTCCGCTTGGCAAGCTGGCGAGCCCGGAGGATGTGGCGGAGGCGGCGGTGTTCCTGCTCTCCGCCCGCGCCGGCCACATCACCATGACCGACCTCTATGTCGACGGAGGCGCGACACTGCGGGCGTGACGGCGATCAACTCTCAAGTGGCCGGTCGACCATGATCTGCAGCATGCCGCGCGAGCAGCGCTCCACGCGCGCCTCCACCTTGTAGACCTGCGCCAGCATCGGCGGCGTCACGGCCACTTCCGGCGCGCCGTCGGCGGCTATGCGGCCATTCTGAAGCACCACGATGCGCCGGGCGAAGCGCGCGGCCTGGGCGATGTCGTGCAGCACGATGATGACGATGATGCCGCGCTCGCGCGCCAGTTCCTCGACGAACTGCATCACCCGGATCTGGTGGTGAATGTCGAGTGCGCTGGTCGGCTCGTCCAGCAGCAGCACGGCCGGCTCGCGCACGATGGACTGGGCGAGGCTGGCGAGCTGGCGCTGGCCGCCGGAAAGTTCATCCAGCCCGCGCATGGCGAGATCGGCGATGCCAAGCCGTTCCAACGTCGCGAGCGCCTTCGCCCGCGCCTCGGCGGCCGGCAGGATGTCCTCGCGCGCGGACATCAGCGCCGAGAGCGTCGCCTCGAAAACGGTGAGCGCCACGCGCTGCGGCAGGGCCTGCGGCATGTAGGTGACATGGCGGGCATGGCCGGCAATAGAGAGCGCGGTCAGCTCGATATCATCGAGCCGAACCGAGCCGCGCGCCGGGTTGAGGCCGGCGAGCGCGCGCAGCAGCGTGGTCTTGCCGGCGGCATTGGGGCCGACCAGCGCCGTCACCTCGCCGCCCGCGATCGCGGGCAGGTCCAGGCTCTCGATGACCGTCCGGCGGCCATAGCCGACATGGAGCTTTTCAACATGCAGCGTGCGCGCCATCACAGCCGCTCGCGCCGGGAGAAGATCAGGGCGATGAAGAACGGCACGCCGATCAGCGCTGTGACGATGCCGACCGGCAGCAGGGTGCCGGGCACGAGGATCTTGGAGGCGACCGACGCCAGCGACATGATCGCCGCCCCGCAGAGCAGGCTCGCCGGCAGGAAGAAGCGGTGGTCCTCGCCCACCAGCAGGCGCGCAATATGCGGCGCCACCAGCCCGATGAACCCGATGGTGCCGACGAAGGCCACCGAGGTCGCTGCCAGGAGGCTGACCCGCAGCAGCGACAGGAAGCGCAGCCGGGCGACCGCGATGCCGAAACTGCGTGCCCGATCCTCGCCGAGCCGCAGCGCCGTCATCTTCCACGATGCCGCCAGCGAGAATGGCGCGGTGAGGGCCAGCACGAAGGCGAGGCCGGCGAGCTTCTCCCAGGTCGCCCGCGCGAGGCTCCCCATGCTCCAGAACACGAGCTGCTGGAGGGCCTCCTGGCTGGCGACGAACTGCACCAGCGCGACCAGCGCGTTGAAGGTGAACACCATGGCGATGCCGAACAGCACCAGTGTTTCCACGCCCGTGCCGCGCAGACTGGCCAGCGCCTGCAGCATCAGCACCGAGCCGAAGGCGAAGACGAAGGCCAGCGCCGGCAGGTTCCAGCCCGCCGGCAGGCCGGGGATGGCCAGTCCCAGAACCAGCGCCAATGCGGCGCCGAAGGAGGCGGCCGAAGAGACGCCGAGCGTGAACGGGCTGGCCAGCGGGTTGTTGAGGATGGTCTGCATCTCCGCCCCGGCCAGCGCCAGTGCGGCCCCGACAAGCACCGCCATCAGCGCGTAGGGCAGGCGCACCTCCCAGATGATCACCCGCGCCGGGGCGCTGAGGGTGGAGGGGTGCAGCAGGCCGGCGATCACCTCGCCCACCGGCAGGTTCGAGGGGCCGGTGGCGATGTCGAACAGCAGCGCGACCACCATCACCACGCCGAGCCCCGCGACAATGGCGACGCGCCGGCGGATCAGCCGGGCATAGGCGGCGAGCGGCGCGGGGGTGGCGGCGGCGTCGGTCATGGCGGTCCTGCGCTCCGCCGGTCGTGGGCGGATGCGAATGGCGGAGCGGCGGGCGCGTGCCGCCGCCCGAGCGTTCAAGCATGCGGGGCGAGCATGGGTCAAGCCAATGACGAATAAGGAAAATCTTTAGAATCGTTCGATTCTGGAGCCGCGCTGCTTGCGCGCCGGTGCTCATGGGCTAGTTCTTGGCCGGCGCCCGGCACCGGGTCGGCGCGCGAGGCCGAGCCCAGCGATGCACCAGCCCGTCACCCTTCCCCATGCCCACAGCTTCGACCTCGCGGCTGGCGAGGGGCCGGCCTGGCGCATCTTCATCGCCGTGCCGCGCGAGACCCCGCCGCCGGGCGGCTTTCCGGTGCTCTATCTGCTCGACGCCAATGCCGGCTTCGCCACCCTCGTCGAGGCGCTGCGGCGTGGGGCGGAGCGTCCGCAGGGCACCGGCGTTACGCCGGCGGTGATCGTCGGCATCGGCTATCCCGCCGAGGGGGTCTATGACCGCGCCCGCCGCACCTTCGATTATACGGCGGGGCCGAGCGCCGAGGCGTCGCCGCCCGGGGGCGACGCGCGCGCGACTGGCGGGCGCGACGCCTTCCTCGCCTTTATCGAAGAGGTGTTGAAGCCGCGCATCGCTCGCGAATGCCCGGTCGATCCCGGCCGTCAGGCGCTCATCGGCCACTCGCTGGCCGGCTGGTTCGTGCTGGATGTGCTGTGCCGGAACACGGCGTGCTTCCAGTCCTATGTCGCGATCAGCCCCTCGATCTGGTGGGACGAGCCCCGTCTTCTCGACGGGCTGGCGCATCTGGCGCGCGGGCCGCGCCGGCTCGCCGTCATGGTCGGTGAATGGGAGCAGCAGCTGGCGCCGTGGCAGCGGGGGCTGCCGCAATCCGCCGAGATGCTGGAGCGCCGGGCGCGCCGCGCCATGGCCGACCGCGCGCGGGCGCTCTCCCAGGCGGCGGCGGAGGCGCTCGGGCCGCAGGCGCGGGTGGCGTTCACCCTGATGGCGGACGAGGACCACGCCTCGATCGTGCCGGCGGCAATGACGCGGGCGCTGCGCTTCGTCCTGCGGCCGTGAGGCGCGTTGCAGGACGGCGGCAGACGCGGCATGAGTGAGCGTCGCGTCTTGTCGTGGAGACGTGATTTGCCTTCCGGCCGGCGCGCAGTAGGTGTTGGCCTTCCCGAGCCGACAGGACTGCCGACCGATGACCGACACCGTTTCCCCCATGGCTTCCGCGACCCGTGCCGATGTGCGCAATCGTCAGGTCGCTGCGGCCTTGATCGTCGCCGCCGGTGCCGCCGGGGCGCTGGCGGGGGCGTGGTACTTCCAGCTCGTGGTTGGCCTCGCGCCGTGCCCGCTCTGCCTGGAGCAGCGCATTCCCTATTACATCGGCGTGCCGGTGGCGCTCGGCGCGATCGGGTTCGCGATGATCGGCCGGCAGGGACCGGCGCGGATGATGCTGGGGCTTGCTGCGATGCTGATGGCGCTTTCCGGCGCGCTCGCCGTCTATCACGCCGGCATTGAATGGCAGTTATGGACCGGCCCGGTGGCGTGCTCGGGCTCCGGCCCGGTGACCGGGGGCGGCAATCTTCTGGATGCGTTGCAGACCGCCCATGTGGCGCGCTGCGACGAGGCGGCGTGGCGGCTCGCCGGCCTGTCGCTGGCCGGCTACAATGCGCTGATCGCGGCGTTCCTGACCGGCATCGCCATGTGGGGCGCGGCGGCGAAAAGCCGGTGAGCGCGGCTCACGGGTCGAGCTCGGTGTCCCAGTACAGATAGTCGACCCAGCTATCGTGCAGATAGTTGGGCGGGAAATGCCGCCCGTTCTGGTGCAGGTCGAACACGGTGGGGTGGTAGGGCCGCTGGCGCGGGATCATCCGCGCTTCCGCGGGCATCATCCCGCCCTTCCTGAGGTTGCAGGGCGAACAGGCGGCGACCACGTTCTCCCAGGTGGTCTGGCCGCCGCGCGAGCGCGGAATCACGTGATCGAAGGTCAATTCCTCGCGCGATTCGCAATACTGGCAGGTGAAGCGGTCGCGCAGGAACACGTTGAAGCGGGTGAAGGCGGGCTGGCGTGCCGGGCGGATGAAGGTCTTGAGCGAGACCACGCTCGGCAGCCGCATCTGGAAATTGGCGCTGGAGACCTGGCGCTCGTAATATTCGACGATGTTCACGCGATCGAGAAACACCGCCTTGATCGCGTCCTGCCAGGACCAGACCGAGAGCGGGTAATAGCTCAGAGGCCGGAAATCGGCATTGAGCACGAGGGCAGGCCAGGCACCTTGCGAGATGCCGTGCGAAACGCTTTGGGACACAGTCGCCGTCAAGCACTTGCTCCCCATTTCTGGAGCGCCAGCCCGGCACATGGCGCCGCGCGACGCACGGCCATACTCTATATGTAGCGTGTCAGTCTTGTGAAGCGCCTGTATGAGCGGCGCGTGGTTCTGCGTGGCGCGGTCAGCCGCGCAGCACCTCGGACAGGAAGCGGCCAGCCAGCGTCACACCGGTCTGGTCGATGCCGTGGCCGAGGCCGTTCGACAGGTGCGCACGCACGTCGATGCCGCGCGCATCCAGCGTTTCCACGGCACGGGGCAGGGCGACCGGCGGGATCACCTCGTCGAGATCGCCATGGATCAGCAGTACCGGCGGGCGGCTGGTGATCTGCGCGTCCGCCGCCTCCAGCGCCGCGCCCTCGGGAACGACATGAATACCGGAAAAGCCGACAATACCGGCCGGCGGGCGTTTGCGGCGCAGGCCGGTGTGCAGCGCCATCATCGTGCCCTGGCTGAAACCGACCAGAGCGAGCCGCGAATCATCGAGCCCCAGCCGCGCCAGCTCCGCATCGAGGAAGCCGTCGAGGGCGGCATGGGCGGACTGGACGCCGATCCATCGCTCGCGGTCGTTGCGCTCGACATAGGCGAACCATTGCCGCCCGACCGGCGCTATTCCCAGCGGCTCGGGGGCGTGCGGGGAGACGAAGGCGGTGTCCGGCAGGCCGGTGGCCCAATAGTCGCCGAGGTCGATGAGGTCGCGCCCGTCGGCGCCATAGCCGTGCAGCAGCACCACCAGCGAGGTTGCCGGGCGGCCGGAGCGGGGGGCGAGGCGAGGTCCGTCCAGCATCAGTTGCTCGCGGTGCGCGCCGTGCCGGCGACCTTAGGCGCCGAGCCGCGGTTCAGCAGCGTGTCGATGCGCTCGCGCTCGTCCTCGAAGGCCGCGTAGATCTTACCGTCCAGCGCGCGCCCGCGCGGCAGGCGGATGCGCATCGGATCGACGAAGCGTCCGTTCACCAGCACCTCGTAATGCAGGTGCGCGCCGGTGGAGAGGCCGGTCGAGCCGATATAGCCGATGAGCTGGCCCTGCCGCACCCGGACGCCCTCGCGGATACCCTTGGCGAAGCCGGACTGGTGCGAATAGGTGGTGACATAGCCGTTGGCGTGCTGGATCTCGATGCGGCGGCCATAGCCCGAGGTCCAGGCCGCCTTCTTGATCGTGCCATTGCCGGCGGCATAGATCGGGGTGCCGGTGCGGTCCGACCAGTCGACGCCGGAATGCAGGCGGCTATAGCCGAGGATCGGATGGCGGCGCATGCCGAAGCCGGAACGCAGCGTGCCGCCGGAGAGCGGCTTGCGGACCAGGAACTTCTTCGCGCTCTTGCCGCTGTCGTCATAGAAATCGACCAGCCCGTCATCCGGCGTCTGGTAGCGGTAATAACGCCGCTCCTCGCCGCCGACGGTCAGCCCGGCATAGATCACGCCGCCGGCGCCGCCGCTCTCGTCGGGTTCGAACAGCACCTCGAAGGAATCCCCGGTGCGCACGCGGCGCTGGAAGTCGACGTCGAAGGAATAGACGCGGATCAGGTTCTCGACCACCGGACGCGGCACGTCGTTGCGCAGCGCGGTCTCCCACAGGCTCTCATAGAGCGTGATGCCGCTGCGGCCGCTGCCGTCCTCGTCGCTGTCATCCGGCGCGACGTCGGCGACCTGCATATCCGCCGGCTCCTGTACCGGCAGGAAGCGGCCGGTGTCGGAGAGCGCGACCGTGCCCTGATGCCCGCTGTCGCCGAATACCGCGACGCGCAGCGGGACCACGGTGCCGGCAGCCCCGGCATCCAGCAGCACATTGAGGCGCAGCCCCGCGGTGAGCGGGCCCTTGAGATCGCGCATGCTGAAGGCGTCGGAGGCCGCGCGGGCGGAGATTTCGGCGACGCCGAGATCCATCAGGATCGAGGTGATGGTGTCGCCCTTCTTGGCGACCACCGCGCGCTCCGACCAGTCATTGCCGCCGGATGCGTCCTGACCGGTCTTGTCGATCGTGTTCATATTGTCGGGTTGCGGCACGCCGTTCAGCGGGTCGGCCGCGCCGAACGCGGCATAGCCGAGCGCGCCGCCGAGGCTGGCCAGGGCAGGGGCGCCGGAATCGACCGTGGGCATGCCGAATTCGGCGGTCTCGCGCACCTTCATCAGCACGTCTTCCATCGGCAGCTCGCCGGCGAATTTGGTGCTGGGGGGCAGGCTGGCGAGGTCGCGCACCACGAGGGTGAGTTCGCCCGTCGGCTCGGCCTGCACGACCTCGTTATCCTTGGCGTTGACGGTCTCGGCGATGAGCTTGGCCGGATTGAAGCGGGGCACGTCGACCGACGCGCTGGTGACGGTCTGGGCGAGGTTGGACGCGACCTTGGTGACGGCGCGCACCTTGATGACCTCGCGGCCGCCTTCCTTGGATGCGGTCGACAGGCGCAGCGTCTGCTTGGCGCCGAAGCTCTCGGACAGCAGCGACATGCGGTCGCCCTTGCGGGCGACATTGGAGGGGCGCTCGCCCGCGGCCAACGCGCCGCGCAGGGCCGAGCGCACCGTCTCGGGGCTCTGGGCAAAACGATATTCGCCGTCGAGCGCGGCGTAGACCGCACCGCCCATCAGCGCGGCACCGCAAATGCCGGTGAGCATGGTGGCCATCAGCCAGCGGATCGAGATGCGGCGGCGGTTGATCGGCTCCTCGGCATCGCCGTCGACGCCGAGCGGGGGCTCGTCGCCGAGGTCGAACGCCGCAGCGCGGGTGCGCCGCATGCCGATAGGTCCCCGCCTGCTCTCCAAGTCGATCCCCGTCTTCGCGGCGCCCTGTCCGTCGCCGGTCGTGCCGACCGGCCGGACGCCTTGTTCACCCGATGCCGGGCGGCTCGTGATCCGCCGACCGGCGGAGGCGGCCCGATTTCAGCCGGATACCGTCCGCCGCGAACCGGCCGGACGATGCCGGCTGTGGCCGGTGCCGTCAACCTCGGGATGGCGCGCGCGAATCTCCATCGCGCCCATCCCGGACCGTTCAGGCCGATGTAAAGCGGCGGCTCGCGGCGAAAGCAAGGCAGGGGGACCAAATCGCCAGAAAGCGGCGGGCGTCACGGCTGCGCGCTGGCGGTGCGGCGCAGCGGCGAGGGAAGCGGCAGGGGCACCGGCACCGGCGCCGGTGTCGACGTCTGCGAAGGCCCCAGCGCGGTGCGCCAGGCCTCGGCATAGTCCGGCTCCCTCGCCAGCGGCTGGAGCGCCGCCGGCGCAGCGCTCGACACCGGGGTCGCCGTGACGGTCATCCCCGCCGGTGCGCCCGTGGGAGCGAAGGCGGTGACCGGAGAGGCGGGGAGGGGGGGCGGGCTCGCACCGGCGATCTCGACGCCAGCGGGAGCGCCGCCATATTGCTTGAAGAACGACCAGATCTCTTCCGGCGCATCGAGCCCGGAGCGGCGCGGGCCGAGCAGCACCGAAGCGAGAGCGTCCACGGCATCAACCGACTGGGCGGGGGGCTGGTGCCCGCCGGCGATCTCGTAATAGGCGACGCTCGCGCCGTCCTTGCAGTCGCCCCAGCGCGTGATTCGGGTATGGGGCTTGGTGGCGATCTGCGGGGCGCCACAGCCGTCGATCCGGGCGAACAGCGCCGCGCTTTCATCGGCCGACATCAGCCGGGCGCCGGGGGTCGGGCGACCGAACATCGGAACGATGGGATCATAAGTGCCGTTCATCATCAGGATCGGCACCGGGCGCGCCGGCTTGCAGCTTTCGGCATAGCCCACCGGCACCGTCATCATCATGGTCGCGAAGGCTGCGAAGCGCTCGGCGTGGCGGCAGGCCATGAAGGCGGTGAGGAAGCCGCCATTGGAGAAGCCCATGAGATAGGCGCGCGAGGCATCCACGCGCCCTTCGGCCTCCAGCGTGTCCAGCACGGACAGCACGAACTGGGCATCGTCGCGCTTGTACAGCAGCGGGATGAAGCCGGCGATCGAGGAGCGCCCGTCGTTCCAGAGCAGGTTGAGCCCCTTGGGATAGGCGACGATGAAGCCCTCGCGGTCGGCGATGGCGTCGAGGTCGAGATAGCGCTGCATGGTCGAGGCGGGCTGGAGCGCGCCATGAAGCGCGATCACCAGCGGCCGGGGGCCGGGCGGCAGCTGCTTGGGCACATGCAGGATATATTCACGCTGCATGCCGCCGACCGCGATCGTGCGTTCCTGGGCGGCGAGAGGTGCGGACACGGCGAAGAGGACAGCGAAAGCCGCGAGCAACAATGCGCTCAGCAGGACGCAGGGTTTCGCGTTTTGCATGCTTGATGCAGCCTCGATACGCCGGAACGCGGGCGATGCCTTCATAAACCGCCTCATTTCGCCAATTAAAAGGCAAGATGGTTAACAGCCCGTCATCGCCTGCCACTAAAGGCGAAACATGCCAAGGGGGCTGCTCATCGCGCCGGCCTTGGGATAGGGTGCGGCCGCTGCGGTGCACCTGAACATTTGTGCCGTGCAATCGATAGGCGTCGCCTTTGGAATGATTGCGAACTGCAATCGTTTGGGTTACGCACACCACATATTCTTCAGGACTCAGGATGTCCGACATGGCAGGCGCGGCCCAGCGGCCCCTTTCCCCGCATCTCCAGATTTACCGTCCGATGCTCACGATGATGATGTCCATCGTGCACCGCATCACGGGAGTCGCGCTCTATTTCGGCACGGCGCTGCTGGTCATCTGGCTGGTGGCCGTCGCCAGCACCACGAAATCGTTCGATGCCGTGAACGGCCTCTACGGCAGCTGGTTCGGGCTGATCGTGCTGGTCGGCTATAGCTGGGCGCTGATCCATCATCTGCTCGGCGGGCTGCGCCACTTCGTGTGGGACACCGGCGCCGGCTTCGGCCCGGAGGCGCGCGAACTGCTCGCCAAGCTCACCATCGGTGGCTCCATCGCGCTGACGATCCTCTTGTGGATCGCGATCTTTCTGATGAAGGGCTGAGCCATGAGCGGACCGTCGAACTCCTCGATGCTCACCCCGCGCCGGCGCGTCGCCGGCCTTGGCTCGGCGCGCTCGGGCACCGGGCATTTCTGGCTGCAGCGCGTGACCGCGCTCGCCAATGTCCCGCTGGTCCTGCTTTCGCTCGCCATCATCATCTGCGTTGCCGGCGAGGACCACGGATTCGTGCTCGAAGTGCTCGGCAACCCGGTGGTGGCGATCATCCTGCTGCTGACGCTGCTCTCCGTGGTGTTCCACATGCGCCTCGGCATGCAGATCGTGATCGAGGACTATGTGCACGCAGAGGGCTGCAAGGTCCTCTGTCTCATCGCCAATACCTTCTTCACGGTGGCGGTCGGCTGTGCCGGCGCTTTCGCCATCCTCAAGATCAGCTTCGGAGGCTGAACGATGGCCGGACCCACTGCCACCAACGGCGCGGCGAACGGCTCCTCGGCGAGCCGCTGGGACGCTTATCCGATCATTGATCACACCTATGACGTGGTGGTCGTCGGTGCCGGCGGCGCCGGCCTGCGCGCGGTCGTGGGCTGCTCGGAGGCCGGGCTGCGCACCGCCTGCGTGACCAAGGTGTTCCCGACCCGCTCGCACACCGTCGCGGCACAGGGCGGCATCGCCGCCTCGCTCGGCAACATGGGCACGGATGACTGGCGCTTCCACATGTACGACACCGTGAAGGGGTCGGACTGGCTGGGCGACCAGGACGCCATCGAATATCTCGTGCGCCACGCCCCCGCGGCGGTCTACGAGCTGGAGCACTGGGGCGTGCCGTTCTCGCGCACCGAGGAAGGCCGCATCTACCAGCGCCCGTTCGGCGGCATGACGGTGGACTATGGCAAGAGCCCGGCGCAGCGCACCTGCGCCGCCGCCGACCGCACCGGCCACGCCATCCTGCACACGCTCTACGGCGCCGCGCTGAAGCACTCGGCCGAGTTCTTCATCGAGTATTTCGCGCTCGACCTGATCATGGACGATGAAGGCCGCTGCGTCGGCATGATCGCCCTGAAGATGGACGACGGCACGCTGCACCGCTTCCGCTCGCAGATGGTCATTCTGGCCACCGGCGGCTATGGCCGCGCCTATTTCTCCGCGACCAGCGCCCACACCTGTACCGGCGACGGCAACGCCATGGTGCTGCGCGCGGGCCTGCCACTGCAGGACATGGAGTTCGTGCAGTTCCACCCGACTGGCATTTACGGCTCGGGCTGCCTGATCACCGAGGGCGCGCGCGGCGAGGGCGGCTACCTCACCAATTCCGAGGGCGAGCGTTTCATGGAGCGCTACGCGCCCTCTGCCAAGGACCTCGCCTCGCGCGACGTGGTGTCCCGTTCGATGACGATGGAAATCCGCGAGGGGCGCGGCGTCGGCAAGAACAAGGACCACATCTACCTGCACCTCGACCATCTCGACCCGGCGATCCTGCATGAGCGCCTGCCGGGCATCTCCGAGAGCGCCAAGATCTTCGCCGGCGTCGATCTCACCAAGGAGCCGATCCCGGTGCTGCCGACCGTGCATTACAACATGGGCGGCATCCCGACCAACTTCCACGGCGAGGTGGTGACCAAGAAGGACGGCAACCCGGACCATGTGGTGCCGGGCCTGATGGCGGTGGGCGAATGCGCCTGCGTCTCCATCCACGGCGCCAACCGCCTCGGCTCCAACTCGCTGACCGATCTCGTGGTGTTCGGCCGCGCGGCCGCTCTGCGCTGCGCCGATATCCTGACCCCCGGCGAGAAGCAGCGCGAACTGGCGAAGACCGCGAGCGACGCCGCCATCGCGCGCCTCGACCGCTTCCGCAACGCCAAGGGCTCGACCCCGACCGCGGAACTGCGCCTCTCGATGCAGAAGGTCATGCAGAACAACTGCGCGGTCTACCGCACCGGCGAGGTGCTGGAAGAGGGCCGCAAGCTGATCGCCGACGTGTTCGCCGGTACCGACGACATCGACGTCACCGACCGCTCGCTGGTGTGGAACTCCGATCTCATCGAGACGCTGGAATACGACAACCTGATCTGCCTCGCGACCGTGACCATGGAAAGCGCGGCCGCCCGCACCGAGAGCCGCGGCGCCCATGCCCGCGAGGACTTCCCCGAGCGCGACGACGCGCAATGGATGAAGCACACGCTGGCTTTCGTGGATTTCGAGACGCGCTCCGTCTCCCTCGACGATCGCCCGGTGCACACCTACACGCTGTCGAACGACATCCAGTACATCGAGCCGCGCAAGCGCGTGTACTGAGCCCGCGTTTAACGAACTTCCCGCCCTGTCCGGGGACGGCGACCGAGGACGAAGGCCGACATGGTCCAGCTCACGCTTCCGAAGAACTCGCAGCTCGTGGAAGGCAAGGTGTGGCCGAAGCCCGAAGGGGCGAACCGGCTCACCGAGTACCGCATCTATCGCTGGAACCCGGATGACGGGGTGAACCCGCATGTCGACACCTATTATGTCGACCGCGACGATTGCGGGCCGATGGTGCTGGACGGCCTCATCTACATCAAGAACACCATCGACCCGACGCTGACCTTCCGCCGCTCCTGCCGCGAGGGCATCTGCGGCTCCTGCGCGATGAACATCGACGGCACCAACACGCTGGCCTGCCTCAAGAGCATGGACGACGTGACGGCCAAGTCGGTGAACGTCTATCCGCTGCCGCATATGCCGGTGGTGAAGGACCTGGTGCCCGACCTCACCCAGTTCTATGCCCAGCACGCCTCTGTGGAGCCCTGGCTGCATACCCAGACGCCCTCGCCGGAGAAGGAATGGCCGCAGGCGCGCGCCGACCGCGAGAAATTGGACGGGCTCTATGAGTGCATCCTGTGCGCCTGTTGCTCGACCTCGTGCCCGAGCTACTGGTGGAACGGCGACCGCTATCTCGGCCCGGCGGCGCTGCTGCAGGCCTATCGCTGGCTGATCGATTCCCGCGACGAGGCCACCGGCGACCGGCTGGACGACCTCGAAGACCCGTTCCGGCTCTATCGCTGCCACACCATCATGAACTGCGCCAAGGCCTGCCCAAAGGGGCTGAACCCGGCCAAGGCGATCGCCGAGATCAAGAAGATGATGGTCGCCCGCCAGTTCTGAGGCGGCGCCACCCGCCAATCCGACGTCATGGCCGGGCTTCTGTCCCGGCCATTTTCGTTTCCACGAGGCGACCGGCGCGCGGCGCGCCCCACGGCGGCTTGCCTCCCGCCCCTGCTGCTGTCTCACTGGCGCCATGTCGAGTTTCCGCCCCGCCTTCCGCTTCGCGCCGAGCCCGAACGGCCTGCTTCATCTTGGCCATGCCCGCTCGGCGCTGATCAACGCGCGGATGGCGCAGGCGGCCGGCGGGCGGTTCCTGCTGCGCATCGAGGACATCGACGCCACCCGCTGCCGCCCCGAATTCGAAGCGGCGATCTATCAGGACCTCGGCTGGCTGGGCCTTGAGTGGGAACAGCCGGTGCGCCGGCAGTCCGAGCATATGCAGACCTATCGCGGGGCGCTGGAGCGGCTCGGGGCGATGGGGCTGGTCTATGAGAGCTTCGAGAGCCGCGGCGACATAAGGCAGGCACTGGCGGGCCGTATGGACTGGCCGCGCGATCCCGATGGGGCGCCGCTGTTTCCGTTCCCGCGCGCGGCGATGAGCGATGCCGAGCGCGCCCGCCGCCGGCAGGCCGGGGAGCCGTTCGCGCTCCGGCTCGACATGACCGCCGCGCTGGAGCGGGTGGGCAGGCCGCTGTTCTGGGACGAGGCGGGCGCGCCGGTCGCGGCGCGGCCCGAACTCTGGGGCGACGTGGTGATCGCGCGCAAGGACACGCCGACCAGCTATCATCTCGCCGTTGTGGTCGACGATGCCGTGCAGGACATCAGCCATGTCGTGCGCGGGGCGGACCTTTATGAGGCGACCGCCATCCATCGCCTGCTTCAGGAACTGCTCGGCCTGTCGGCGCCGGCCTACAGCCACCACACGCTGCTGCTGGAGCCGGACGGGCGGAAGCTTTCCAAGTCACGGGGCTCGGAGAGCCTGCAAGCGCTGCGCGCCAATGGCATGACGCCGGAGGAGGCGCGGCGAAAAGCGCTGAGGTAACACCCGTGTCACCGCGACGCGATAGCAAAGCAGCACCTTCAGCCTCTCATGACGGAGCCCGCCATGACGTCGCCCGCCCGCCTTCTCCTCCTCGGCCTCCTCGCGCTGCCGCTTCCGGCCGCGGCGCAGGCGCCTGCCGGTCCCGCCGAAATCGGTCCGCGCCCGTTCTATCTGGTCGATTCCATGAAGGACGGTCCGCTCAAGGACGAACTCGCCCGCTGCAAGGGGCCGTTCACCACGAAGAACTTCTCGATTTCCCATCGTGGCGCGCCGCTACAGTTTCCCGAGCACACCCGCGAGGGCTATCTCGCCGCCGCGCGCATGGGCGCGGGCGTGATCGAGTGCGATATCGCCTTCACCAGGGACCGTGAGCTGGTGTGCCGCCACGCCCAGTGTGACCTCGCCACCACCACCGACATTCTCGCCCGCCCCGAGCTTGCCGCCAAATGTTCGCAGGGCTTCCAGCCCGCCGATCCGGCGACCGGGCGCAAGGCCAGCGCCAAATGCTGCACCAGTGACCTGACGCTTGCGGAATTCCGTTCGCTGAAGCCGAAGATGGATGCCGGAAACCCCAACGCCACCACCGTCGCCGACTTCATGAACGCGACGCCGCGTTGGCGCACCGACCTTTATGTCGACCGCGCCACACTGATGACCCACAAGGACTATATCGCGCTGGTGAAATCGCTCGGCCTGAAATTCACGCCCGAGCTGAAGACGCCGGAAGTCGCCATGCCGTTTGACGGCGACTACACCCAGCAAGCCTATGCCCAGCAGATGATCGATGAATACAAGGCTGCCGGCGTGCCGGCCAAGGACGTCTATCCCCAGTCGTTCCGCCTCGATGACGTGCTGTACTGGCTCAAGGCGGAGCCGGAATTCGGCACGCAGGCGGTCTATCTCGACGGGCGCGACGAGACCGATGCCGGCTTCGACAACATGAAGCCGGAGACGTGGAAGCCCTCGATGCAGGAGCTGGCGTCCAGCGGCGTCAAGATCCTCGCCCCGCCGCTCTGGATGCTGGTGACCGCCAAGGACGGCGCCATCGTGCCCTCCGCCTATGCCGAGGCGGCCAGGAAGGCCGGGCTTGGGCTGATTGCGTGGTCACTGGAGCGCTCCGGCCCACTCAAGGAGGGCGGTGGCTATTACTACCAGTCGATCAAGGACATCACCGACCGCGACGGCGACACGCTGGCGCTGCTCGACGTGCTGGCGCGCAAGATCGGCGTGATCGGCGTGTTCTCCGACTGGCCGGCGACCACCACCTTCTACGCCAACTGCATGAAGCTCGACTGAGGCGTCATCCCACGCCCAGGATCAGGAACCACACCGTCACGGTGAACAGGCTGAGCACGGTCGACAGCGAGACCGCGCCAGCCGAGGCGGCGACGCCGACGCCATAGCGCTGCGCCAGCAGATAGGCGTTGATACCGCAGGGCATGGCGGCGAAAACTACCGCCACATTCGCCCAGACCGGCGGCATGGGCAGCACCTGCACCAGCGCGAACACGATGGCCGGGTGCACGATCAGCTTCAGCAGGGCGATGGTCATCGCCGGGCCGAAATCGCCGCGCATCGGGTAGCGGTGCAGCGCCAGCCCCAGCGACACCAGCGCGCAGGGCACGGCGGAGGCGGCCAGCATGTCGAGCGTCTGCTTGAGTAGCCCGCCGGGCTGGAAATCGACCAGCTTGGCGATGGCGCCTAAGAAGATGCCCAGCAGGATCGGATTGAACGCCAGCAGCCGCGCCAGCCGGCGCAGGCTGGCGGCCGAGAGCCCGCCGGAGGCGCCTTCCGTCAGCACGATGGCGACCAGCATCATGATCGGCAGGTGCACCGCGAGCAGCAGGAACAGCGGCACCGCGCCTTCCGGCCCATAGGCCTGAAGGATCAGCGGCACGCCGACGAACACGGTGTTGCCCTGGCCGGAGGTGAGGCCGTGGATCACCGATTCGGTGTAGTCGCGCCCGAACAGCCGGCGCGCCGCCAGCATGCCGAGCGCGAACACCGCGAAGGCGCCGGTGAAATAGGCGATCCAGTAGCCCCAGGGCTGGCCGGCTTCCGGCAACTGCGCTTCGGCCAGCGTCTTGAAGATGAGCACCGGGACGGCGAGGCCGAACACATATTCCGACAGGCCTTCGGCGGCACGCTCACGCAGATGGCCGCTGACCGAGGCGACGAAGCCCAAGCCGATCAGGCCAAAGACCGGCGCCACGATGAAAGCGATGGCGCCGAGCTGCGCAAGCATGTCGCAAGGTCCTGAGGTGATTTCACGCCGGGCGGGGGATGCCCACCGGCAAGAAAACACGAATCGCCCGTGCTGGGGAGCGCCTCGCGCGCATGACAGCCGTGTCAGGCGGCGGCGGTGTTCGCCATGTTGGACACCAGGTGCGAGGAGCGCACCGGGACCATCACGTCGATGCGCGCCCACAGCCGCTCGGCGAGCTCCACCGGGGCGACGAAGGCAATCTCGGCGCGCATGTCGCCGAGATTGGCGGGGTCGATCCGCCCGTCGGCCGGGCCGTCGATGCGCACGCGGGTGGGCTGCACGTCGTGGATGGCGAAGGGCTCCAGCAGGCGGAGCATGAGATTGGGATGGGCATCGGCCTCGACGACGAGGCGATGGCGGAAGAGATCAGCGGTCATGGCAAAAAAATCCGATGACGGAACAGGAGAGTGCGCGCGTCAGAAATCCCGGCCGATTCAATCGGCCGGGCGACGAATTCGCCGCCCAAGGCTGATGGGCGCTCTCCACAGGATCAACGTCATGGCCGGGAAGCTATGTCCTGTCGGCGCAGGCGTCAATGGGTGCCGAAAGCGCTTGCACGATTGTTGCCTGCGCCTGAATGATCCGGATCGTGGCGCAGCCCCGCGACGGCCTATGCCGCCCGCGTTCTTCCACCCATGACAGGCTTGTTCCAATGGACCCCCTCGTTCCGCCTCCGGCGACCCCGCATGATTACAGCAGCCCTGTCATTCGCATGATCGCCATGCCGGCCGATACCAACCCGGCCGGGGACATTTTCGGAGGTTGGCTCATGGCGCATATGGACCTCGCGGCCGGCAACGTCGCCGCGCGGCGTTCCAAAGGCCGGGCGGCGACCGTTGCGGTGGAGGCGATGAGCTTTCTCAATCCCGTGCTGGTTGGCGACGAGGTGAGCTTCTATGGCGCGGTTCTCTCGACCGGCCGCACCTCGATGCGCGTGCGGATCGAGGCGTGGCGCCGCAAGCGCGAGGCCGAGGACATGATCAAGGTGACGGAAGCGATCTTCACCTTCGTTGCCATCGACGAGAACCGCCGGCCTCGCCCGATCGACTGAGCCGCTACAGAAAGCTCTGGGGATCGATGTCGATCTCGACCTTTAGATTGCCGGTCGCCCGCGGCGCGCCCGCCATCCAGCGCCAGACATAGGCGGAGAGGTCGAAGCTGCGGGGCGCGCGGGCCAGCAGGCGGAAGCGGTGGCGCCCGCGCACCAGCGCCAGCGGCGCCTCCGCCGGGCCGAGCACCCGCACCTCCTCCGCGCGCGGCGAACAGGCGGCCAGTGCGCGCGCATGGGCCTGCGCGGCATGAGCGTCGGTGCCCGAGACCACCAGCGCGCAGAAACGCGCGAAGGGCGGCAGATGGGCTTCCTCCCGCACCCCGATCTCGCGGTCGTAAAAGGCGTCGCGGTCGCCCGCCACCAGCGCCTGCATCACCGGATGCTCGGGCATGTAGGTCTGGAGGAAGGCGCGGCCCTCGACCTGCGCGCGCCCGGCGCGGCCGGCGACCTGATGCAGGAGCTGGAAGGTGCGCTCCGCCGCGCGGGGGTCGCCATGGCCAAGGCCCACATCGGCATCGATCACGCCGACCAGGGCGAGACCGGGGAAATTGTGCCCCTTGGCGACCAGCTGGGTGCCGACCACCACGTCGACCTCGCCGTCCTCGATGGCCTTCAGTTCGGCGCGCAGCCGCTCCACGCCCCCGGCAAGATCGCTGGAAAGCACCTGCGTGCGGGCATGGGGCAGAAGCGCCGCCACTTCCTCATGCAGCCGCTCCACGCCCGGCCCGCAGGGGATCAGCGCGTTCGGCTCGTGACAGGACGGGCATTCGCTCGGCACCGGCGTGGCGTAGCCGCATTGGTGGCACTCCAGCCGGCGGCGGAAACGATGCTCCACCAGCCAGGACGAGCAGGACGGACATTTGATGCGATGTCCGCAGGCCCGGCACAAGGTGAGCGGGGCATAGCCGCGCCGGTTGAGGAACAAGAGCGACTGCCCCCCGGCCTCGATGGTGCGCTCCATCTCCTGCACGAGGCGCGGGGCGATCCACTTGCCCTTGGGCGGACCTTCGCGGCGCAGGTCGATCGGCTCCAGCCGCGGCACGCGGGTGCCGGCGAAGCGTTCGGGCAGATGCAGGCGTGTGTAGCGCCCGCGCCGGGCATTGACTTCGGTTTCCAGCGAAGGGGTGGCGGAGGCGAGGACGATCGGCGCGCCGACGAGGCGGGCGCGCACCACCGCCATGTCGCGGGCGTGGTAATGCACGCCGTCTTCCTGCTTGTAGGCGCCGTCATGCTCTTCATCGACGATGATGAGGCCGAGATCGCGGAAGGGGAGAAACAGCGCCGAGCGCGCCCCCGCCACCACGCTGACCTCGCCCGAGGCGACGCCGGAGAACAGCTTCGCCCGCTTTTTGGTGGCGACGGCGGAATGCCACTGCCCCGGCGCCACGCCAAAGCGCCGGGTGAAGCGGTCGAGGAAGGCCTGCGTCAGCGCGATTTCCGGCATCAGGATCAGCACCTGACGCTTTTCGCGGATCGCGGTCGCCACAGCCTCGAAATAGGCTTCGGTCTTGCCCGAGCCGGTCACACCGTCGAGCAGATGCGCCTTGAAGGCGCGCGCACTCACCGCCGCGCTCAGCTCGGCGGCGGCCTGCGCCTGCGCCGGGAGCAGCTCGGGGGTGGCATGGTCGGGGTCCGGCGGCTCTGCGGCGGGCTCCGGCGGCAGCACTACGGTTTCCAGCGCGCCGTCGTCGATCAGCCCGTCGACCACCGAGGGCGAGACCCCGGCCTCGCGCGCGGCATCGGCCTTGGCGCGGACGAAGCCGTCCGCCAGCGCTATGATCAGCCGCTCGCGCGCGGCCGTCATGCGCTCGGGCCGGCGACCCGTGGCGCGCACGCCGGTGCGCTCGCGCCCTTCGCCGCGCGTCTCGTCATGGCGCAGGGCGAGGCGCAGCACCATGCCGGGGGGCGTCACCGTGTACTCGGCGATCCAGCGGATGAAGGCCAGCATGTCCGGCTGGAGTGGGGGCACGTCATATTTGCGGTGGATCGCTTTGAGCTTCGCGGGATCGACCGTCGGAGCACCCTCCGCGCGGGGCCAGACGCAGCCGAGAAGGCGCCGCGTGCCGAGCGGCACCACCACGATATCGCCCGGCGCCACGCTCATGCCTTCCGGCACGCGATAGGAATAGGCCGAACCGACCGCGACCGGCAGCAGCACGTCTGCGATGGTCTCGCGCGGCGGGAACAGGGACGGGGAATCGGCGGGGCTTGTCTGCGGCATCATGCCTTCATAGCGTCATCCCGCCCGCAGGCGTAGCCGGATAGACCCGTCGTCGTCCGGCAGGGCGATGCGGTGGAAGGGCGACGTTAAGAACGCGGCGGCATCCTTGCCGCCTCACTGCAGGAGACACCATGGCGAGCACCGATGCGCAGAAGGCGGCCCGCGCGGAAGATGCGCTGATGGCCGGCGCGGCGCCCGATGTCGCGGCGGTCGCCAAGGCGTGGCTGGCGCGGCTGGCCCATGAGCGCCGGCTCTCGCCCAAGACCCGCGAGGCCTATGCCCGCGACCTGCTCGGCTTTCTCGGCCTGCTCGCCCGCCATCTCGGCGCCACGCCGGACATGGCGGCGTTGGGCGCGCTGCATCCGCGCGATGTGCGCGCGGTGATCGCGGCGCGGCGGGCGGACGGCATCGAGCCCCGCACGCAGATGCGCTTCCTCGCCGCCGCCCGCTCCTTCGGCCGCCACATGGAGCGCGAGGGGCTCGGGAAGGTCGGCGCTCTCACCGCGGTCAAGGCGCCACGCATCGCCAAAACCCTGCCGCGTCCGGTCTCAGTGGAAGACGCGCGGGCATTGGGCAATGCCGACACCCGCGCAGGGGAGAACCGCGAGCCCTGGGTGCTGGCGCGCGACGCCGCCGTGATCTCGCTGCTCTACGGCTCCGGCCTGCGTATTTCCGAAGCGCTCGGCCTGCATCGGCGCGACATGCCCGAGCCGGGAAGGGGCGACCAGATCATCGTCCACGGCAAGGGCAACAAGACCCGCATGGTGCCGGTGCTGCCCGGCGTGCTGGCGCTGATCGACGATTATGCCCGTGCCTGCCCCTATGAGCTGGAGCCCGACCGCGCGCTGTTCCGAGGCGCCAAGGGCGGCCCGCTCTCGCCGCGCATCGTCCAGCTCGCGGTGGAGCGGATGCGCGGAAGCCTTGGTCTGCCGGACAGCGCGACGCCGCACGCGCTGCGCCATTCCTTCGCCACCCATCTGCTGGCGCGGGGCGGCGATCTGCGCTCGATCCAGGAACTGCTCGGCCATGCCTCGCTCGCCACCACGCAGATCTACGCGGCGGTGGATTCGGCGGCGCTGATGGCGGCGTGGAAGTCCGCCCATCCTCGCGCCCGCTGATCGTCCGGAGACTCACATGCAGCCCATCCGTCCGATGATTGAGCACATGTCGATCGGCGTTTCCGACTATGAGCGTTCGCTCGCCTTCTATGACGCGGTGCTGGCGCCGCTGGGGTTCACACGCGTGTCGTCCCATGCCGAGCCGGAGGGCGAATCCGCCTGCTGGGGGCCGGAAGGCGAATTGCCCTCGCCGGAGGGCACGCCCGGCGCCGCGCCGTTCTGGATTCAGCACCGCGCGGACAAAGTGGTGCCGCCGCCCGGCTTTCATCTGTGCTTCATGGCGCCCTCCCGCGCGGCGGTGCGGGCCTTCCATGCGGCGGGGGTGGCGACGGGCGGGCGCGACGAGGGCGCTCCGGGGCTCCGCCCGCATTATGGCGAGGGGTATTATGCCGCCTTCCTGTTCGATCCCGATGGCTGGAAGATCGAGGCCGTGACCTACACGGATGCGTGAGACCGCCGCTTCTGCCGGCTATTGAGGCACCAGGGTGCCGGTGCCGCTCTTTTCATCGCGGGCAAAGCGGGCGACACTTTTCCCCATCGTCAACCTAACCTCTGAGGAGAGTGTCTGATGAAGCGTCTTGCCACCGCGCTCTGCGCGCTTGCCCTGACCGCCGCGGCCTCCGGCGCCGCGCTCGCCGACTGTTCGCCCGGCCACACGGCTTCCGCGCCGGTGCAGACCGACACCAAGGGCAGCTGAGGCTGTATTTTCTCAAATGAAAACGGCCCGGAAGTCGCCTTCCGGGCCGTTTTTATGTCGTCAACGCCGCGCCTCACATGTGGATGGCGCGCTTCTCCACCGCCATCGCCGCTTCCTTCACCGCTTCGGAGCGGGTGGGGTGGGCGTGGCAGGTGCGGGCGAGGTCTTCGGACGAACCGCCGAACTCCATGAGTACCGCGCATTCATGGATCATCTCGCCGGCCTCGACACCGATGATGTGCGCGCCGAGCACCTTGTCGGTGGTGGCGTCGGCGAGGAACTTCACGAAGCCTTCGGTCTCGTTATTGGCCTTGGCGCGGCCATTGGCGAGGAAGGGGAACTTGCCGACCTTGTAGGCGATGCCCGCGCTCTTCAGCTCTTCCTCGGTCTTGCCGACGCTCGCCACTTCCGGCGAGGTGTAGACCACGGCCGGGATCACGTCGTAATTCACATGGCCGGCCTGACCCGCCAGCAGTTCGGCGATCGCCACGCCCTCGTCCTCGGCCTTGTGGGCCAGCATCGGGCCGACAATGGCGTCGCCGATTGCGAAGATGCCGGGCACGTTGGTGCGGTAATAATGGTCGGTGACCACGCGGCCGCGCTTGTCGGTCTCGACGCCGAGCGCCTCCAGCCCGAGCCCTTCCGTGTAGGGCACGCGGCCGATGGCGACCAGCACCACATCGGCCTCCAGCGTCTCTGCGGCACCGCCGGCGGCCGGCTCGACACCGACCTTCAGCACCTTGCCCGAACTGTCGACGCCGGTGACCTTGGTGCCGAGCTTGAAGGCGATGCCCTGCTTTTCCAGAATGCGCTGGAACGACTTGGCGACCTCAAGGTCCATGCCCGGCAGGATGCGGTCGAGATATTCGACCACCGTGACCTCGGCGCCGAGGCGGCGCCACACGCTGCCGAGCTCCAGCCCGATGACGCCGGCGCCGACCACCAGCAGCTTGCCGGGCACCTTCTCCAGCGCGATGGCGCCGGTGGAGGACACGACGCGGGTCTCGTCGATCTCGATGCCGGGCAGCTTCGCCACATCCGAGCCGGTGGCGATCACGATCGCCTTGGTCTCCAGCGACTGGGCGGTGCCGTCGGCCATGGCGACATCCACCTTGCCGGCCGCCGGGATCGAGGCGGTGCCGTGATAGGTGTCGATCTTGTTCTTCTTCATCAGGAAGGCGACACCCTTGGTGTTGCCGTCCACCGCCTGGTCCTTGAAGGCGAGAAAGGCTTTGTGGTCGAGCTTGGGCTTATCCACCACGATGCCCATCTGCGCGAAGCTGTGATTTGCCTCGTCGAACAGATGCGAGGCGTGCAGCAGCGCCTTGGACGGAATGCAGCCAATGTTCAGGCAGGTGCCGCCGAAAGTGGCGCGCTTCTCGACCACCGCGACCTTGAGGCCGAGCTGGGAGGCGCGGATCGCGCACACATAGCCCCCGGGGCCGGTGCCGATGACGACAAGATCGTAGGAGGACATTGGCAGTTCCTTTGGGCGGTGCCTTGGAATCTCGTGAGTGGTCAGCCGGCCTTCTGTACGGCAAGCCGCAGGCCGAGCAGGACGAAGGTCGCACCGGTGACGCGGTTGAACCAGCGCCCGCACGCCTTGAAGCGGGCGCGCACGGCCGGATTGGTGAAGAACAGCGTGACTCCGGCGAACCAGACGA
This sequence comes from Ancylobacter gelatini, assembly GCF_022601675.1. Lineage (GTDB taxonomy): Bacteria > Pseudomonadota > Alphaproteobacteria > Rhizobiales > Xanthobacteraceae > Ancylobacter > Ancylobacter gelatini. Next base: position 72,228 of record NZ_JAKVIL010000014.1, read on the forward strand.
TCAGCGCCCCCGCCATGCCAATTCCGTAAAGGAAGGAAATGGCGACCGGCGTCTCATGGCTCACCAGCGTGGCGAACAGGGAGAGGAAGAACAGAACGGGTTTCGGGTTCAGCGCATTTGTGAGGAAGCCCGCGCCGAAGCAGGCGGCCAGCGACAGGTCGCGGCGCGCGCCGGCTTGGCTTGCCAGCGCGCCCTCGTCAATGTCGAGCGGCTTCTCGAAGAACGACTTCACGCCGAGATAGATGAGATAGGCGACGCCGAGCCATTTGATCAGCGCGAACAGTGTCAACGACTGCGACACCACGAGGCCGAGCCCCAGCAGCGTGTAGCTGATGTGGAACAGCAGCGAGGCGCCAATGCCGAAGCTGGTGGCCACGCCGGCGCGCCGGCCATGAACCACGCTCTGGCGCACGACGAGGGCGAAATCCGCCCCCGGCGCCACGATCACCACCGCGAACACGGCCATCAGGGCCGCGAATTCGCTCAGATAGTTCATCGCGTCCTCCGCCGGGCCGGCGCCCGGGTTACAGGCGTGCCCGGATCACAGGTCCAGCACGAGGCGGGTCGGGTCTTCCAGCGCTTCCTTGACGCGGACCAGGAAGGTCACGGCGCCCTTGCCGTCGACGATGCGGTGATCATAAGAGAGCGCCAGATACATCATCGGGCGGACCACGACCTGACCCTTGATCACCACCGGGCGCTCCTCGATGCGGTGCATGCCGAGAATGCCGGACTGCGGGGCATTGAGGATCGGGGTCGACATCAGCGAACCGTAGATGCCGCCATTGGTGATGGTGAAGGTGCCGCCCTGCATGTCCTCGATGCCGAGCTTGCCGTCACGCGCCTTGCGGCCATAGCCGGCAATGGCCTTCTCGATGCCGGCGATGGACAGCTCGTCGGCCTCCTTCACCACCGGGACCACGAGGCCCTTATCGGTGCCGACCGCGATGCCGATGTTGTAGTAGTTCTTGTAGACGAGGTCCTGGCCGTCGATCTCGGCATTCACCTCGGGCACGTCCTTCAGGGCCTGGATGACGGCCTTGGTGAAGAAGCCCATGAAGCCGAGCTTCACGCCATGCTTCTTCTCGAACACGTCCTTGTACTGCGCGCGCAGGTTCATCACCGCCGACATGTCGACGTCGTTGAAGGTGGTGAGCATCGCGGCGGTGTTCTGCGCATCCTTCAGCCGCTTGGCGATGGTCTGGCGCAGCTTGGTCATCTTCACGCGCTCTTCACGCTCGGCATCGGCCGGCGCGGAGGGCGCGCGGACGGTGACCGGCGCGGCCGGGGCGGTGGTGCCGGCGGCGATGGCTCCGAGCATGTCGCCCTTGGTTACGCGGCCGTCCTTGCCGGAGCCGGCGAGCATGGCCGGGTTGAGGCCGCTCTCGGCGGCGAGCTTGGCGACCGCGGGGCCGTTCGAGCCGGCCGACGCCGCCTGAGCCGGGGCGGGAGCCGGAGCCTGCTTGGGAGCTTCGACCTTGGGCGCTTCGGCTTTCGGGGCTTCCGCCTTGGCGGGAGCCGGAGCCGCGCCCGAGCCTTCGCCGATCTGGCCGAGAAGCGCGCCGACGCCGACGGTCTCGCCATCCTTGGCGATGATCTCCGAGAGCACGCCAGCGGCGGGGGCGGGAACCTCGATCGTCACCTTGTCGGTTTCGAGTTCCACGATCGGCTCATCGGCGGCGACAGCCTCGCCCGCCTTCTTGAACCACTTGCCGATGGTCGCTTCGGTGACCGATTCGCCCAGCGTGGGAACCCGGATCTCGGTGGCCATGCTCGTTTTCCTTACCTAACCTCTGGCCGGCTCTGAGCCGGCGCTCCCTTCGGTTCGTCAATCGGTCGAGACGCGCGGGGCTTGTCAGCCCAGCGCGTCCTGCAGGAACGCCTTGAGCTGGGCCAGATGCTTCGACATGAGGCCCGTCGCGGTGGCGGCGGAAGCGGGGCGGCCGGTATAGCGCGGGCGGGCCGAGGCCGAACCGGTCTGTTCCAGTACCCACTCCAGATAAGGCTGCACGAAAGCCCAGGCGCCCTGGTTCTTCGGCTCTTCCTGGCACCAGACGATCTCGGCCTGCTTGAAGCGCGAGAGTTCCTGAACCAGCGTCTTGAGCGGGAACGGGAAGAGCTGCTCGACGCGCATCAGGTAGATGTCGTCGATACCCCGGCGCTCACGCTCCTCGTAGAGGTCGTAATAGACCTTGCCGCTGCACAGCACGACCCGGCGGATCTCGCTGTCCGGCTTGAGGATGATGGCTTCGGGAGCCTTCACCGTCTGGCTTTGCGCGTCGTCCCACAGCACGCGGTGGAACGTCGTGCCGGCGCCGAACTCGGCGAGCGAGGAGACGGCGCGCTTGTGGCGCAGCAGGCTCTTCGGCGTCATCAGGATCAGCGGCTTGCGGAAGTCGCGATTGAGCTGGCGGCGCAGGGCATGGAAATAATTCGCCGGCGTCGTCAGGTTGGCGACCTGCATGTTGTCCTCGGCGCACATCTGGAGATAGCGCTCCAGACGGGCGGAGGAGTGCTCCGGGCCCTGGCCTTCATAGCCGTGCGGCAGCAGGCAGACGAGGCCGGACATGCGCAGCCACTTGCGTTCGCCCGACGACAGGAACTGATCGAAGATCACCTGCGCACCGTTGGCGAAGTCGCCGAACTGGGCTTCCCAGAGCGTCAGCGCGTTGGGCTCGGAGAGCGAGTAGCCATATTCGAAGCCGAGCACCGCCTCTTCCGAGAGCATCGAGTTGATGACCTCGTAATGCGCCTGCTTGTCCGACAGGTGGTTAAACGGGGTGTGCCGGTCCTCGTTCTCCTGGTCGATCAGCACCGAATGGCGCTGCGAGAAGGTGCCACGCTCGCTGTCCTGGCCGGACAGGCGAACGGGGTGGCCGTCGAGCAGCAGCGTGCTGAAGGCCAGCGCCTCGGCGGTCGACCAGTCGATCCCGGCGCCGTCTTCCACGATCGCCTTGCGGCGGGCGTCGAGGAAGCGCTGGATGGTGCGGTGGACGTGGAAACCCTCCGGCACGCTGGTGATCTTGCGGCCGATCTCGCGCAGCTCGTCGAGCGCGACGCCGGTCACGCCGCGGCGCGGGTCGTCCTCGCTGTCGGCGACCTTCAGGCCGGCCCAGCGGCCGTCCAGCCAATCGGCCTTGTTGGGCTTGTAGGCCTGGCCGGCATCATATTCGCCGTCGAGCCGCGAGCGCCATTCGGCCCTCATCTTGTCGAACTCGCCCGCCTCGATCACGCCCTCGGCTTCGAGCTTCTTCGAGTAGATTTCGAGCGTGGTCGGGTGCTGCTTGATGGCCTTGTACATCAGCGGCTGGGTAAAGGCCGGCTCGTCGCCTTCGTTGTGACCGAAGCGGCGGTAGCAGAACATGTCGACCACCACCGGCTTGCGGAAGCGCTGGCGGAACTCGATCGCGATCTTGGCGGCGAAGGTCACCGCCTCGGGGTCGTCGCCGTTCACATGGAAGATCGGCGCCTCGATGGTCTTCGCCACGTCCGACGGATAGGGCGAGGAGCGCGAGAAGCGCGGATAGGTGGTGAAGCCGATCTGGTTGTTGATGATGAAGTGGATCGAGCCGCCGGTCTGGTGACCCTTGAGGCCGGACAGGCCGAGGCATTCGGCCACGACGCCCTGGCCGGCGAAGGCCGCGTCGCCGTGCAGCAGCAGCGGCAGCACCTGGGTCCGCTCCTGGTCGTGCAGCAGATCCTGCTTGGCGCGGGACTTGCCGAGCACCACCGGGTCGACGATTTCCAGATGGGAGGGGTTCGCGGTCAGCGACAGATGAACCTGGTTGCCGTCGAACTCGCGGTCCGAAGAGGCGCCGAGGTGATACTTCACGTCGCCGGAGCCTTCCACCTCGTCGGGCGCCCAGGAGCCGCCCTTGAACTCGTGGAACAGCGCGCGGTGCGGCTTGCCCATCACCTGCGTCAGCACGTTCAGGCGGCCGCGATGGGCCATGCCGAGCACGATCTCCTTCACGCCGAGCTGGCCGCCGCGCTTGATGATCTGCTCCAGCGCCGGGATCAGGCTTTCGCCACCGTCAAGGCCGAAGCGCTTGGTGCCGGTGTAGCGGACATCGAGGAACTTCTCGAAGCCTTCGGCCTCCACCAGCTTGTTCAGGATGGCGCGCTTGCCCTCGCGGGTGAAGCTGATTTCCTTGTCCGGACCTTCGATGCGCTCCTGGATCCACGCCTTCTCCTCGGGCGAGGAGATGTGCATGAATTCGACGCCGAGCGTGGCGCAATAGGTGCGCTGCAGGATCGCGACCATCTGGCGGACGGTGGCGAACTCCATGCCGAGGACATGATCGATAAAGATCGGTCGGTCGAGGTCGGCCTCGCGGAAGCCATAGGACACCGGGTCCAACTCAGGAGCGAGGCGCTCGGGTTCAAGCCCCAGCGGGTCGAGCTTGGCGTGCAGATGGCCGCGCATGCGATAGGCGCGGATCATCATCAGCGCCTTGACGGAGTCGCGGGTCGCCTGCTGCACATCGGCGGAGGAAAGCTCGACGCCGGTCTTCTGCGCCTTCTCGGCGACCTTGGCCTCGACCTTCTTGCCGACGGCCTTCTCGACCTCGATCCAGTTGCCGTCCATGGCCGAGACCAGCTCGCCATTGGCATGAATCGGCCAGTTGTCCCGCTTCCAGGAGGCGCCGCGGGCGCTCTTTTCGACATCGGCGGGGGCGTCCTTCAGGCCGGCGAAGAAGGCCTGCCATTCCGCATCCACCGACGAAGGGTCGGCCTCAAAGCGGGCATAGAGGTCTTCGATCCAGGCCGCATTGGCGCCGTAGAGGAAGGAGGTGTTGAGCAAGGCTTCGTTCAAGTCCGCGCGCGACATAGTCGGCTCCTAGGGGACCACTATTGGTCCGGGGGCGGAGCTTTCATCCCGAAAATCCTGCCCGCAAGGAGCGGAGAGGGTGTCCGGTTGCCCCGGATATTCGGGGCGAAAGCTCGGGTCAGCGTCTATATGGGTCTCGTGTTGACTTCATGAATGCCGCAGGAATGCGGCGCAGTCCTGCAAAAAAGCACCACGGGACGTTCCCGCCAGTCTCATAAGCACGTCAGTCACAGGCACGTCATTCACAGGCACGTTAGCAAGATCGACACCATGAGCCGGGTGGAAAGGGCAGCCCCCGAACTTGTGAAGGCTGCCCGGTTCCGCGCCGGCCGTCCGACCGGCCTTACTTGGCCAGGTCGGGGGCGATCTTCTTGCACTCGCCGACCAGTTCCTCGACCGAGGCGATCGACTTGTCGAGCATCGCCTGCTCAGCCGCGTCGAGGCTGATCTCCACCACGCGCTCGACGCCGCCGGCGCCGATGATCACCGGCACGCCGAGATAGAGGCCGTCCACGCCATATTCGCCCGTCAGGTAGGCGGCGCAGGGCAGCAGGCGCTTCTTGTCGCGCAGATAGGAGGTCGCCATCTCGATGGCCGACGCTGCGGGAGCGTAGAAGGCCGAGCCGGTCTTGAGCAGATTGACGATCTCGCCGCCGCCCTTGCGCGTGCGGTCGACGATCGCGTCCATCTTCTCCTGGCTGGTCCAGCCCATCTTCACCAGGTCCGGCAGCGGGATGCCGGCGACGCCGGAGTAGCGCACCAGCGGGACCATGTCGTCGCCGTGGCCGCCGAGCACGAAGGCGGTGACGTCCTCAACCGAGACGTTGAACTCATCGGCGAGGAAGTAGCGGAAGCGCGCGCTGTCCAGCACGCCGGCCATGCCGACCACCTTGTGAGTGGGCAGGCCCGAGGCCTTCTGCAGCGCCCACACCATGGCGTCGAGCGGGTTGGTGATGCAGATCACGAACGCGTCGGGGGCGTATTTGGCGATGCCCGCGCCGACCTGTTCCATGACCTTCAGGTTGATGCCGATCAGGTCCGAGCGGCTCATGCCCGGCTTGCGGGGCACGCCCGCGGTGACGATGATCACGTCGGCGCCGGCGATTGCCTCATAGGAATTCGTGCCCGAGAGGTCGGCGTCGAAGCCGAGCACCGGAGCGGCCTCGGCGATGTCGAGACTCTTGCCCTGAGGAATACCTTCCGCGACATCGAACAGAACGACGTCGCCAAGTTCCTTGAGACCCGCGAGAAGGGCGAGCGTGCCGCCGATCTGGCCGGCCCCGATCAGTGCAATCTTTGCTCGAGCCATGAGATTTCCTGACATTCCTTGGGAGAGGTGCGGCGCTCCGCCGCGCGGCTTCCGATAACCCTTCTCGCCGCGTGGTTCAAGCGATGAAGGCCGTTAGTGTAAACATGGAACGCTACGACTTTCCGACAATGCTTTGGCATATGGAATACAAGATTCCCAATGCCTGACCGGGGCATTGCCTATTCTCCGGAATTCATCGATCAGAGGTATCTGGATAGGTTTTTGCGGGCTGTTCTGCCGTCCTCGGCGCAACGCTGCCATGCCTCCGGCGAGGGGCTTCGCCTGTGTGTTTTGATCGTCGCGGTCCCGCCCCGCCGTCGTTCTAGCGGCGGCGCTCCAGCAGGTCTTCCATCAGCTCGATCTGGATCGACTGCATTTCCGCCAGACGCTGCCACTGGTGGGTGAGCATGTGGTCGACCTTTTCGTGCAGATGCCGGATTTCCAGCTCGGCCTTGAGGTTGACCCGATAGTCGTTCTCCGAGCGCAGCCGGTCCTTCGCCTCCTGCCGCTTCTGGCTCATCATGATGATCGGCGCCTGAAACGCGGCGATGCACGACAGGACGAGGTTCAGCAGGATGAACGGGTAGGGGTCGAACGGCGCCGACGCCGCCAGCGCGACGTTCAGGCTCATCCAGATCAGGATCAGCGCGCTGAAGGAAAGGATGAAGGTCCAGCTTCCGCCGAACCTCGCGATGGTGTCGGAGGCGCGCTCGGCGAAGCTGCGGCGCTCGTCGATCTCGATCTCGATATTCTCGGCCAGGATGTCGTTCTGCGCGAGGCTGTCGATCACGTCGCGGTCAAGCTCGCTCAGCGCGCCACGTTCGGCCTCCAGTGTCTGCGCGATGAAAGCGGCGCGTTCGCGCGAGAGTGCCGCCCGCGAAATCAGCGCGTCCGGCGGCAGTTCGGGATGGAGGGAGCGGATATGATCGGCCAGCGACGGCCGCAGCATGTCGAGCCGCACACCGTCGCGGGCGGTGATGCTCTGCCCCGTCAGCGCGCATTTATGCGTGGCGTTGTCTTTGTGGCCGTTCCTGCTCATGACGTCATTCCTGTCTGGGACGCCCTGCCTGCCGCTCCATGTCGCCCGGCGCCTGACCGGATCAGGTCTCGACCAACCCGGTCGTGTCCCCGCTCGCCTGCGAGTCGCCGCGTCCGTGCGGGCGGGCGATATAGTCGCTGGAACGCATCTCGTGCAGGCGCGACACGGTGCGCGCCCATTCGAATGCCTCCGCGCCCTCGGTGCCGAGATAGAGGTTCTCCGGCTCCGCCGCGGCCGAGGCCACCAGCTTGACGCCCTTCTCGTACAACTCGTCGATCAGGGTGATGAAGCGCTTGGCCTCGTTGCGCCGGTCCTGGTCGAGCTGGGGAATGTGTTCGATCAGGAGCGTGTGATAGGTGCGGGCGATGCGCAGATAATCCGAGGCACCGAGCGGCGCGCCGCACAGATCCTCGAAGCTGAAGCGTGCCGCGCCGCTGCCCGCGCGCGGCACGACGATGGTGCGCCCGGCCGATTCCACGGTCTGGCGCGTGCCGCCATCCATGCCGACGAGACGGTGCCAGATCTTCTCCATCTCGCGGTCGATATCGGTCTGGGTCTCGTGGCCGGTTGGCACATGCCAGCTGCGCACGCCGTCCAGCTTCTCCATGCGGTAGTCGGTCGGCGATTCGATCCGCACCACATCCATGTGCTGCTGGATCTGCGCGATGAAGGGCAGGAACAGCGCGCGGTTGAGGCCGCCTTCGTACAGGTTTTCCGGCGCGACATTGGAGGTGGCGACGATGACGACGCCGAACTCGAACAGCTTTTCGAACAGCCGGCCGAGGATCATGGCGTCGGCAATGTCGGTGACGTGAAACTCGTCGAAGCACAGCAGCCACGCTTCCTCGTAGAGCGCGGTTGCGACGATCGCGATCGGGTCGGCTTCCTTGATGCGCCCCGCCTTCATGTCGCCGCGCACCTTGAAGATGCGGGCATGCACGTCGGCCATGAATTCGTGGAAATGGGCGCGGCGCTTGCGCTTGCGCACTGCGACGCACTCGTAGAACAGATCGACCAGCATGGTCTTGCCGCGCCCGACCGAGCCGTGAATGTACAGGCCGCGCACGCGAGGAATGGTGTCCTCGCGCTTGGCGAACAGCCAGCCGAGCGCGGAGGATTTGCGCGCGAGGCGGCGCGTGGCGATGCGCTGCTCGAGATCGGCCAGCGCCGCGACCACGCGTGCCTGCCCGGCATCGGGAACGATGTCGCCGGCCGCCATGCGGGCTACATAGCGCGCCGCGAGGACCGAGCCCCCGGCTTCGGCGGTGAGCTCCATCTCGGCCCAACTCCCCTGTCTATTGCAGTGCACGCTTAGCGGCAGTGCGGGCATGCAGCAAGTATCCAGTGCCGCTTCTAGAACGAAGGTGGCGTGCGATACGGCCGCAGATATCGGCGCTGCCGTGCAATCGTGCAAGCAGCAACCCGCCTCCATCGCGCCGGCGTTGCTTTATCGATATAAGGCGCGGGTCGGCTGCATTCCCTAATTGTCGCTTCCGGCAAACCGGCGCACAGTTACCGCTGGACCATCAGCCATGCATGCGAGCCATGCGGTCGTGAATATTGTATTATGCTGCGCCGCGCATATTTCTGGTGCGCCGCAATAAACGAGTGGTTGCGGGTTTCGAGGCGAGACAATGCCCGGTACCGAACATTCCACGATCGACCATGCTGCGCCTGTCGCGCGGCAGGAGGCCGACCTTGCCTTCGGGCAGATCCGCAAGCTGGTTCCTTCGGACCGGCGGATTTTCCTCGAACACCTGCTTCGGCTTGATCCGCTGAGCCGCTTCATGCGCTTCGGCGGCGTGATGGCGGACAGCGCGCTGGCGCGTCATGCCACGCGGGCGATGTCGGGCGACGCCCACCTCATCGGCTATTTCGTCGAAGGCGAGCTGCGCGCGGTCGCCGAACTGCACCCGCTGCCGCGACGCGAGGGCAAGCCGGCATCGGCAGAGGCGGCGTTCAGCGTCGAGCGGCCCTGGCAGGGCAGGGGCATCGGCTCGTCGCTGATGCGCCAGCTCGTGCTGATCGCGCAGAATCGCGGCATCGAGGACCTTCAGGTGGTGTTCCTGCCGAATAATGGCCGGATGAAGCGCCTCGCGGTGCAGCAAGCCGCGGACTTCTCGCTGGACTGCGAGGAGGTGGTCGGTCACATGCGCACCCCGCCGGCTACTCCGTTCTCGCGGCTGCGCGAGCTGATCGGCGACGTGTTCGCGGTCTTCGCGTCGGCGTCGGAGATTCAGGAGCGCATGCTGCCTCCCCCGATGCGCGGCAACTGAGCGCGCGCCCGACCATTTATCGGGCTTCGCGCTGCAGAATGCTCGATCGGGTTGCGACTTAGCCGCGACCGCCTTGACTTGGCCGCTATCGAGCCCGAGACAGGAAGCCGTCTCGCTCGAATCCGCTAATGATCATGGCATTTTATCGCACACAGGCCTGCGCGTGGCGCGCGCTTGGGTTTCATCTGTTCGCAGCGGTCGTTCTGCTGCTGATCGTGGGTGCCGGCCTCGGCGGCCCGGCAGCGGCTCAGCCGGCCAATGATCAGGCGGCGATCCACGCCAAGCTTGAGGGCCAGCGCGCCATCGTCGACAGCGTCGAGGCTGCGCTTGGCCGTGACAATCTGAGCTCGTCCGATCTCGACGGTCTGCGCGCCCGGATCGACCCGGTGCGCGACGAACTGACCGCCGGCGTCGCCCTGCTGGACCCTCTGCTCGGTGAACTCCAGAAGCGTATCCAGGAAATCGGCCCCAAGCCGGCCGACGATGCGCCACCGGAAAATCCATCGATCACCCATGAGCGCGATCTTCTCACCACGCGCGCCTCCGAGCTGGACGGCGTGCTCAAGCAGGCGCGGCTGCTGAAGGTGCGCGCCGATCAGGTCGCTGACCGGATCACCAGCCGGCGTCGCGCGCTGTTTACCGACACGCTGCTGCTGCGCACCTACAGTGCGCTCGATCCCCAGCTCTGGATCGCCGCTGCCGCCGCCCTGCCGGGCGAACTCCGCGGTATCAGCTATCTGGTGAGCGACTGGAAGGCCTTCGCCAATGCGCGGATGTCGATCGCCGGGCAGATGGCCGTGGCCTTCGGCGTGCTGTGCATCGTAGGTTTCGTGTTCGGGCTCCAGCGCTTCACCACCCGGCCGATCCGCCGGGTCGAGGAGGGTGAGGCCGGGGAGGAACTGACGCGCCTGAAAGCGTGCGCGCTGTCCGCGCTGATCGCGCTGGTCAACATGGCTGCCGCCCCGCTGGCGCTGTTCGCCGCGCTGGCGCTGCTGGATGCGTTCAACCTGATCCCCCCGCGGGTAGCCGAGGTCGCGCAGGGGCTGAGCCTTGCGGTGACGGTGGTCGCCGTCGGGCGCGGCCTGCTGCTCGGCGCGCTCGCGCCCGGCGATGATCGCCGCCGCGTGCTGCCGCTCTCCGACCAGGTCGCGAAGCTGCTCTACAATAGTGCCCTGACCGGGCTTTGGGTGCTGGCTGCCAGCGCGCTTTTGAACACACTGCACCGCGCGCTGGTGGCGCCGGTGGCGTTGACGGTCGCCACCACGGCCACCATGGCGGCGGCGCTCGTGGTGATCGCCGCGCGCAGCATCCGCAAGCTCAACGTGGACAGCCCGGACGACGAAACGCCGCCGCCGGACGCAGGGGAGACGGCGCCAGCCAGCCCGACCTCGCTGCTACAATGGATACGCTTCCCGTTCTGGTTGATGAACGCCATCATCCTGGTCGCGCTGGTCGCGGGCTACGTGAATCTTGGCGGGTTCCTCGCCTCGCGCTCGCTGATCGCGGTGGTGACGGCCGGCGCGTTCTATCTGGTCATCGCGCTGATCAATGCCTTCTTCATCGACGGCACGGCCAGCGGTCCGCGTGCGCGCGCAGTGGCGAAAATGCTTGGCGTCCGTGTGGCGAGCCTCGAACTTCTCGCGGTGCTGCTCGCTGGCGTGCTGAAGGCGGTGGCCTTCATGGTGATGCTGATCCTGGTGGTCGGCACCTGGGGCACCTCCACGGCGGACCTCAAGGATTTCGTCAATCGCATCACCTTCGGCTTCAGTATCGGCAATTCGACCATCACCATCGGGTCGGTGCTGAGCGCCATGCTGTTCCTCGCGGCGGGAATTCTCGTGGCGCGAGCGCTCCAGCGCTGGGTGGCGGTGGCGATCCTGCCGCGCACCAACTTCGATACCGGCCTGCAGAACTCGATCTCGACGATCATTGGCTATGTCGCCTCGATCGCGGTCATCGCCATGGCGATGAGTCAAATTGGCATCAATCTCGAAAACATCGCGCTGGTCGCCGGTGCGCTCTCGGTCGGTATCGGTTTCGGCCTCCAGTCGATCGTCTCGAATTTCGTCTCCGGCCTGATCCTGCTCGCCGAGCGGCCGATCCGCGTCGGCGACACGATTTCGGTGAAGGGCGAGGAAGGCTATGTGCGCCGCATCAGCGTGCGCGCCACCGAGATCGAGACCTTCGACCGCGCGGCCGTGGTCATTCCCAATTCGGACCTGATTACCGGCATGGTGAAGAACTTCACCCATGCCAACACCACGGGCCGCGTCATCGTTCCGGTCAATGTCGCCTATGACGCCGACGCCGACGAGGTGCGCGACATTCTGATCGGCTGCGCCTGCGACCATCCGCAGGTGCTGCGCTCGCCGCCGCCTCGGGTGTTCCTGCTGGCGTTCGGCGACAGCTATCTGAAGTTCGAACTGCGCTGCGTGGTCGCGAATGTCGATTACGGGCTGACGGTGAAGAGCGACCTGCATTTCGCGGTGCTGGAGCGGCTCAAGGCCGCGCGCATCGGCATTCCCTATACGCCCTGGGCGATCTATCGCGGCCAGTCCCTCGACGCCGAGACGGCGAAGGACGACGGCGGCGATTAGACCGCCTCCGCCTGAACGTGCCTGCGACGTCCCGTTTCCAGTTCCCCTTGCCCTTAGAGGCCCTGATGTCTCGACTTCCCCTCATGCATCTCGCCGGCGCGTTTCTGCTGGCCGCCCTCGTCTCGGGTTGCGCCAGCGCGCCGTCGGAGGTGCCGGTCAACGAGACCTTCTATGCGGACATGTCCAAGGGCGGCACGCTGGACCCTGCGGCTGCGGCTTCGCTGGTGAGCGACTATCGGCGGGGCAAGGGGCTCACGGCGGTCACGATCGATCCGGTGCTGATGAGCGTGGCCGAGCGGCAGGCGAAGGCGATGGCGGCGGCCGACGAACTGTCCCATTCCGTGGGTGGGCGCAGCTTCAACGCCCGGCTCAAGGGCGCCGGCTTCCGCGGGCTGAAGGCGGTGGAAAATGTCGGGGCGGGCTACCACACCCTTGCCGAGGCGTTCTCGGGCTGGCGCGATTCCCCTTCGCACAACAAGAACATGCTGCTGCCCGGCGCGACGCTGATGGGCATCGCCGCCGTGCCGGCGCCGCGCAGCAAGTACAAGGTCTACTGGGCCATGGTGCTGGCGGTTCCCGACCCGCGCACGCAAGCCCCCGCCCAGCCCGCTTCGCCCGCCGGTGGCGACACGACCGTCACCTTCGGCGGCGCGCCGATGCCCGGCGGGCAGTAGCGCGCGTCATCGCCGCAGCGTGGCCGGCGCCAGCGGATTGTCGGTCAGCGCCTTGCCATCCGGCTGGTCGAGCGCCGGCAGCCCCATGAAGGCGTCGAACAGCCGGCGGATCACGGCCGGCTCGACATCCCGCACGATCATGACCAGACGGGTGCGCCGGTCGTCGTCCGGCCAGGCGGGAAGCTGGCTCGGGGGATGCAGCACATGTTGCACGCCGTGGAGCACCAGCGGATGCTCGGGGTCTTCCGCCAGCTTCACTATGCCTTTGAGCCGCAACAGCTTGGGGCCATGCGTGCCGCGCACCAGTTCCAGGAACATGTCGATCGCCGCCGCCGACACCGGCGCTTCGGTCGCGACCGTGAAGGCGCGGATGCGGTCGTCATGGCGGTTGGCTTCGTGGGAATGGCCGCGCGCGGCCGCCTCCGCCGCATCGACCGCCTCGGCGGAGAGCCAGCGCGCGACGTCGGGAATCTTCGTGGACGGATCGAACAGGCCGGCATTGAGCAGCGCGTCGGGTGTCGCCTCGCCCTTGGCCGCATCGAGCCGCCGTGCTCCGGGCGCGAGCGTGCCGAGCCGCGCGAGCAGGGCATCGAAACCGGCCCGGCGCTCCTCGGTGTCGAGCAGGTCGGTCTTGGTGAGCACGATGCGGTCGGCAATGGCGGCCTGGCGCACTGCTTCGGGGTGTGCGTCCAGCGTCGCCGTGCCGTTGACGGCATCGACCACCGTGACCACGCCGTCGAGCCGGAAGCGCATCACCAGATAGGGATGCATCATCAGGACGTGCAGGATCGGGGCCGGATCGGCGAGGCCGGTGGTCTCGATCATCACCCGGTGAAATGGCGGAATGACGCCATTATCCATGCGGCGCAGCAGGTGCTCCAGCCCCTCCACCAGATCGCCGCGCACGGTGCAGCACAGGCACCCGGAGGCGAGCAGCACGGTGGCATCGTCGAAATGCTGCACCAGCAGGTGATCAAGGCCGATCTCGCCGAACTCGTTGATCAATACGGCGGTATCGGCAAGGCCGGGATCGCTCAGCAGGCGGTTGAGCAGCGTGGTCTTGCCCGCCCCGAGGAAGCCGGTCAGCAGGGTGACGGGGATCGGGTCCGGCTGGCGCCGGCGCGGCTCATCGGTCATGAAGGCGGTCGTCCTGTACGCGCCCTCGCGGGATCGCGCGGGGCTCTCCGCTAGATAGGCTCAGGGGGTCGGCGGCGGAAGGGGCACGGGCGCGTAGGCGGCGGCCGGCTTCGGCGCGGGCTTCTGGGCCGGCTTGACGGGCGGTCTCACCGGCGGTTTCGGCGCGCCGGCGGCGGCAGTGGCCGGCGCTTTCGGCTTATCCTTGGCGGAGGACTTCTTGGTGTCCTGCTTCTTGGCCGGCGGCGGAGGGTAGGCGGCATCCAGCGCCGCCTGGCTCGGCACCGGGCCGACCCAGACCGGGACCGGCGGCATGGAGGGCGGCAGCTTTACCAGCAGGCTTGCGCCGGTGACCGCGCCGCCGAGATCGCCCATGCCCGCGGCGACGAAACCCGTCGGTGCCGGGCCGCTGTCGTCATCGGCTTCCGAGGCGGTGTTCTTGCGCTTGCCGCCGCAGACCTGGGCCCGCATGTCCGGCGGGGCGCCGCCTTCGTTGCGCAGCGAATCCACCGTGGGCGCGGCGGCGGCGAACACGCTCCAGGAATGATTGAATCCCTTTTCCAGCAGCAGCGCGGCCTGTTCGGTGCGCTCCTTGCCGGAATTGGTGCCGAGCACCACGACCAGGACGCGCTTGTCGCCGCGCTTGGCGCTGGCGACCAGATTGAAGCCGGAGGCACAGATGAAGCCGGTCTTCATGCCGTCCGCGCCGGGATAACGGTCGATCAGCTTGTTGTAGTTGCGGATCACCCCATTGCCGAGCTTGATGGCCGGAATGCGGAACAGTTCCTCATATTCGGGGAACTCGATCATGATCGCCCGCGCCAGCACGGCGAGATCGCGCGCGGTGGTGATCTGCGCGGGATCGGGCAGCCCGTTGGGATTGGCGTAATGGGTGCCGGTCATGCCGAGATCGCGCGCGGCCTGGTTCATCTCGTTGACGAAGCCCGGCAGCGAGCCGCCCACGCCCTCGGCCAGCACCACGGCGATATCGTTGGCCGACTTCACCAGCATCATCTTGAGCGCGTTGTCGATGGTGACCTGGGTGCCGGCCTTGAAGCCCATCTTGGAGGGCTGCTGGGCCACGGCATTGTCACTCACCGTGACCAGCGTCTGTGCCGTCACCCGCCCGGCGCGGATGGCGCGGAAGGTGACGTAGGCGGTCATCAGCTTGGAGACCGAGGCCGGATACCACGGCTTGGTGGCTTCCTCGGCGAGCAGGACTTTCCCGCTATCCACCTCGATCACCAGCGAGGGCGTGGCGCGCGCCAGTGCCGGCGCGAAGGCGGCGAGAATGCCGACAAGCGCCATGATGCATTTCAGCGAAGGGAAACGGGGAAAGCTCGACACGTCTCTGTCATCCGTTCTCAGCATCCGCCGGAGGCGAATTCATCCATTGACGAGGGCTTCGACCGCGCAGGCCGGTATTCCTTTTCAATAACCCGATCGACCGCCGGGATCAAAACGCAACTGGCCCGGCAAGCCCCGCATCGCGTTCACAGCGGCGCTACCGCAGCGGATTCCCTGCTGTGCCGGGGGCGGCTATCTCCGCGCAAGGCCTGAATTTTGCTTGTAGTTCGCCTGCCGGCTGCATTCGCCACATGCCGTTCATCGAATTCGCCTTAAGGTTAAGACATGAGTGATTCGATTCGCCGTCTTCACGAGGCTGTCCTCGCCGCGCGCAAAGGCTCCGGTGCCTCCCCGCGCACCGTGCGCCTGTTCGCGAAGGGCCGCGCCTTCATCTCCAAGAAGGTGGCGGAGGAGGGGGTCGAGGTGGCGCTGGACGGCGTGACCGGCAATGCCCCCGCCGTGGTGAGCGAAAGCGCCGACCTTTTCTACAATCTGGTCGTGCTGTGGGCGGAACTCGGCATCCAGCCGGAGGACGTCTGGGCCGAGATGCGCCGGCGCGAGCAATTGCTGGGCCTCGCCGAGAAACTGCCCAAGCGCGGCGCGGGCGCGGCCAAGCGCACGGATTATGCCGCCGGCGTGCCGCCGCTGCTGCGCGGGCTTGCCGGTGAACATGCCGGCGAGGATGCCGTCATCGCCCGGCGCGGGCGGGGCTGACCGGCATCGCCGCCAGTTCCACGACGCGTTTTTTCGATCCTCCGTTTCATCGCAACCTTTTCAGTTTCGGATCATCATGCTGCGCCGCCTCTATGACTGGGTCATCAACCTCGCCGAACGCCCCCAGGCCACCTGGGCGCTGGCTGGCGTCTCTTTCGCGGAAAGCTCGTTTTTCCCGGTGCCGCCGGATGTGATGCTGGTGCCGATGTGCGTGGCGCAGCCGAAGAAGGCGTGGTGGTACGCGCTGGTCTGCACCATGGCCTCGGTGGTGGGCGGCCTGTTCGGCTACGCCATCGGCGCGCTGCTCTATGAATCGGTGGGCCTGTTCCTGATCCAGCTCTATGGCTATGGCGACAAGGTGGAAGCCTTCTCGCAGGCCTATGCCGAGTACGGGCACTGGATCATCCTGATCAAGGGCCTGACCCCGATCCCCTACAAGGTGGTGACCATCACCTCGGGCTTCGCCCATTACAGCCTGTTCTGGTTCATCGTGCTGTCGGTGATCACGCGCGGCCTGCGCTTCTTCCTGGTGGCCGGTCTGCTGTACTGGATCGGCCCCTCGGCCCGCACCTTCATCGAGGAGCGGCTGGGCCTCGTCACCGCGCTGTTCGCCGTGCTGGTGGTCGGCGGGTTCATCGCGGCGATCTACCTGTTCTGAGGTCGCCCGCTCAGCGCTGGTGGCCGCCGAGCCGGGCCTCCAGCAGGGACTTCGCCAGCAGGGTGACGATGGCGAGGAAGGCCAGCAGCGAGGCGACCGCGAAAGACGCCTGGAACTGGTACTCGTTGTAGAGGATCTCGACCTGGAGCGGGATGGTGTTGGTTTCGCCGCGCACATGGCCGGAGACCACCGACACCGCGCCGAACTCGCCCATGGCGCGGGCGTTGCACAGCAGCACGCCATAGAGCAGCGCCCATTTGATGTTGGGCAATGTCACCCGGCGGAACACGGTCCAGCCGCCGGCGCCCAGCGTCACCGCCGCCTCCTCCTCCGTCGTGCCCTGTTCCTGCATCAGCGGGATCAGCTCGCGCGCCACGAAGGGGAAGGTGACGAAGATGGTCGCCAGCGTGATGCCGGGCCAGGCGAAGATGATCTTCCAGCCATTGTCGATCAGCCACGGGCCAAAATAGCCCTGCGCGCCGAACAGCAGCACGAAGGCGAGGCCGGCCACCACCGGCGAGACCGAAAAAGGCAGGTCGATCAAGGTGATCAGGAAGCTCTTGCCGGGGAAGGCGAACTTGGTGATGGCCCAGGCCATGACCAGCCCCATCGCCGTGTTCGCGGCGACCGAGATCACGGTGACGATAAGCGTCAGCTCGATCGCCGCCAGCGCGTCGGGGTCGACCAGCGCGGCGGCGTAGGCCTCCCAGCCCTTGGAGAACGCCTGCGCGAATACGTTGATCAGCGGCAGGATCACCAGCAGGGCGACGATCAGCGCGGCGGCGCCGATGATCGCCCATTTGACAGCAGTCGGCTCGGAACGGATCGAGGGATCGCTCATTTCAGCCTCCCGGTGCGGTTTTCCTGCCAGCGCTGCAGGCCGTTGATGACGAAGAGCAGAGCGAAGGCGGCGACCAGCATGGTCGCGGCGATGGCGGTGGCGTCGGCGTAGCGGAACTCCTCCAGCCGGATCACGATCAGCAGCGGCGCGATCTCGGAGACGTTCGGCAAATTGCCGGCGATGAAGATCACCGATCCGTATTCGCCGACCGCGCGGGCGAAGGCGAGGGCGAAGCCGGTGAGGAAGGCCGGCAGCACCGCGGGCAGCACCACGCGGCGGATGGTGGTCCAGCGCCCGGCGCCGAGCGTGGCGGCGGCCTCCTCCAGCTCATGGTCGAGGTCTTCCAGCACCGGTTGCACCGTGCGCACCACGAAGGGCAGGCCGATGAAGATCAGCGCTATGAGGATGCCGAGCGGGGTGAAGGCGACCTTGATGCCGAGCGGGGCCAGCCAGGACCCGATCCAGCCATTTTCCGCGTAAAGCGTGGTGAGCGCGATGCCGGCGACGGCCGTGGGCAGGGCGAAGGGGATGTCGATCAGCGCGTCCAGCACGCGCCGTCCGGGAAAGTCATAGCGCACCAGCGCCCACACCACGACCGCGCCGAAGACGAGGTTGACGCCGGCGGCGACCAGCGAGAGGCCGAAGGAGATCTTCAGCGCGTTCAGCGTGCGTGGGGCGGTGAGGATGGCGACGAGGCGATCCAGCGGCAGCTCCGCTGTCTTCAGAAACAGCGCGGCCAGCGGGATCAGCACCACCAGCGAGAGCCAGAGCACGGTGAGGCCGAGCGTGAGGCCGAAGCCCGGGATCACGCTCTTCTGCCGCGGGGCGGCGGTCGGAAGATGGGAGACGGGCAGGTAGCTCTCGGCCAAGATCGTGCTCCGGCGCTGGGAAGACAGGCGCGCCGGACCTCAGGCAAGGTCCGGCGCAAGGTGGGCTCGCTCAGGAAGAGGCGCCTCGGGAAAGCGGGTGGTTCAGTTGGAATAGATCTGGTCGAACACGCCACCATCCGCGAAGTGGGTGGCCTGCGCCTTGCGCCAGCCGCCCAGGGCGGGATCGTCGATGGTGACGAGATTGAGCTGCGGGAACACCTTGTCGAACTGCCGGGCGACTTCCTCGTCGCGCGGGCGGTAGAAGTTCTCGGCCGCGAGCTTCTGGCCCTCCTTCGAGTAGAGGAAGGTCAAATAGGCTTCGGCGGCGGCGCGGGTGCCCTTGCGGTCGACGTTCTTGTCGACGATGGCGACCGGCGGCTCGGCGAGGATCGAGAGCGAGGGGATCACGATGTCGAACTTGTCGTCACCGAATTCCTTCTTGGACAGGAACGCCTCGTTCTCCCAGGCCAGCAGCACGTCGCCGACACCGCGCTCGGTGAAGGTGACTGTGGAGCCGCGCGCGCCGGTGTCGAGCACAGGCACGTTCTTGAACAGGGCCTTCAGGAAGTCCTTGGCCTTCGCCTCATCGCCATTGTTCTGCTTGAGCGCATAGGCATAGGCGGCGAGGTAGTTCCAGCGCGCGCCGCCCGAGGTCTTCGGGTTGGGCGTGATCACCTGCACGCCGGGCTTCACCAGGTCGTTCCAGTCCTTGATGTCCTTGGGATTGCCCTTGCGGACCAGGAACACGATGGTCGAGGTGTAGGGCGAGGAATTGTCGGGCAGGCGCTTCTGCCAATCCTTGTCGAGGAAGCCCTTATCGGCGATGGCGTCGATGTCATAGGCCAGCGCGAGGGTGACGACATCGGCTTCCAGCCCGTCAATCACCGAGCGGGCCTGCTTGCCGGAGCCGCCATGCGAGGCCTTGATCTCGATGGTCTTGCCGGTGTCCTTCTGGAATTTCTGCGCGAACAGCTTGTTGTACTGCTGATAGAGCTCGCGGGTCGGGTCATAGGACACGTTGAGCAGGCTCACATCCGCCGCCTGCGCGGCGAGCGGGGCAAAGAGCGGCAAAGCCACCGCCGCGATCAGCGCGGCCGCGGCCGCATGCTTGAAACTGAAGGACATCGGAAACTCCCTTGGAACGGCGTCTGGCCGGATTGAGGGGAGGTTTTCACGCATTCCGAGCGTGGTCAATAATAAACTACAAAATCAATAGAAAAAGAGTTTTATTGGACGATTCTGGAATGTGAAATAGACGCCGCCAACCAACATCGGCGTAAAAAACGCTTTCAAGTCAGGAAGATAAGCGGAAGCCGCGCCGATGGCGCTATTGCCCGGACAGCATGGTGTGAATGCCGCATTCGGTCTTTGCCTTGCCCTGCCAGCGGCCGGAGCGCGCATCTTCGCCCGGTTTCGCGCGGCTGGTGCAGGGCATGCAGCCTACCGACGAGAAGCCCTTGGCGACCAGCGGGTGATCGGGCAGCGCGAAGCGCGCATGGGCGGCTTCGACATCGGCGCGGTCGAGCGAGGCCAGCGGGTTGAACTTCAACCGCCGCCCGTCGCGCTCCACCACCGGGATGAAGGCCCGCAGCCCGCCCTGATAGCGCTTGCGCCCGTTCAGCCACGCATCGAAATCACTGAGCGTGCGCGCCAGCGGCTCGACCTTGCGGATGAGGCAGCAGGAATCGGGATCGCTGAACCACAACTCGCGCTCGGGATCGCGCTCCGCCAGCCGCTCCGCGTCCGGCTGGATGGAGCGGACATCGGTGAGGCCGAGCTGGGTGGTGAGCGTGTCGCGATAGGCCAGCGTCTCCTCGAACAGCCAGCCGGTATCGAGGAACACCACCGGGATCGAGGGATCAACCTGCGCCATATAGGCGATCAGCACCGCCGATTCCGTGCCGAAGGACGAGACGAGGCACAGCCTGTCGCGCCCCACGGTGCGCACCGCCTGCGCGATGATCTCCTCGGGCGAGGCCTTGGCAAGCGCGAGCGACAGCGCTTCCACCTCGTCGCCATTCGGCGGGAGGAGGGCGCTTTCCGGCGACACGGCGTGCGAGGCGGCTTGCCCGGCGGGGATCATGATCTCACTCCTGAGCGGCGACGCGGCCGAGCCGCTGGCGCAGCAGGCTCGGGCGGCCGTCGGCGGTGGGCTGGTAGAAGACGGTATAGGTCTCCATCGCTTCATCCACCGCGGCGGCATCGGCTTCCTTGGCCGGCTCGATCTGGTCGAAGCCGGAGCGGGCCATCAGCAGGAACTGGTCGCGCAACACGTTGCCAATCGCGCGCAGCGGGCCTTTCCAGCCGAGCCGCTCGCGCAGCAGCCGGGCCTGGCTGTAGGCGCGTCCGTCGCGGAAGCTGGGGAACACCAGCGCGATCAGCGACAGCTGACCGAGAAAGGGCTCGATCTCGCCGATGGGCCGGTTGTTCGGCCAGATGATGCCGACCGGAGCCTGACGGCCCCTCAGCGCCTCGGCCTCCTTCAGGAAGCGGTCGACGCCGATCAGTACGGCCGCGCCATCAGGCAGCGCCTCGTCGTCGCCGACGCGGATGAAGCGGTCTTCGACCGGATGTCCATTCTCAATGAGCGGCATAGACGCGCTCCTTGAAGGGTTCGATGCCAAGGCGGGCGACGGTATCCACGAAAAGCTCCTGAGGCCCGCTACGCAGTTCCATATAGGTATCCACCACGTCCTCGATCAGGCCCGGGACCTGCTCGTAGGACACGGCAGGCCCGAGCAGAGTGCCGAGCTGGGCATGCTCGTCCGCCCGGCCGCCGAGCGTGATCTGGTAGAATTCCTGGCCGTTCTTCTCGACGCCGAGAATGCCGATATGGCCGACATGATGATGGCCGCAGGCATTGATGCAGCCGGAGATGTTGATGTGCAGCCGGCCGACGCCGCGCGCCTTCTCAAGATCGGCGAAACGCTTGGCGATCTCCTGCGCCACCGGAATCGCGCGGGCATTGGCCAGCGCGCAATAATCGAGGCCGGGGCAGGCGATGATGTCGTTGACGAGGTTGACGTTCGGCGTGGCGAGGCCCGCCGCCTCCAGCGCGCGCCACAGTGCCGGCAGATCCTTCTGCGCGATGTTGGGCAGGCACAGATTCTGCTCGTGGCCGACGCGGATCTCGTTGAAGCCGTAGCGCTCGGCGAGGTCGGCCACCACCTCCATCTGGTCGGCGGTGGCATCGCCCGGAGGTGCGCCGACCGGCTTCAGCGACACGGTGACGATGGCGTAGCCCGGCTGCTTGTGCGTGGTCACCGAATTGCGGTGCCAGGTGGCGAAGGCCGGGTCCTTGAGCGCCTCGGTCAGCTCGGCCGGCTGGTCGGCAAGCGTCTCGTAGGCGGGATAGAGGAAGCGGGCGCGGATGTCGGCAATGATCTCGTCGGACAGGTGCAGCGCGCCGTCGCGGATCGCCTCCCATTCCTTCTCGACCGCCGCGGCGAAGGTCTCGGCACCGATCTCGTGCACCAGGATCTTGATGCGGGCCTTGTAGATGTTGTCGCGCCGTCCGAACTGGTTGTAGACGCGCATGATCGCCTCGATATAGCTGAGGAGATGGCGCGCCGGCAGGAACTTGCGGATGCTCTTGCCGACAAACGGCGTGCGGCCGAGACCGCCGCCGACCAGCACCTCGAAGCCGAGTTCGCCCGCCTCGTTGCGATGCAGCCGCAGGCCGACATCATGCACCTTCACCGCCGCGCGGTCCTTGTCGGCCGCGGTGATGGCGATCTTGAACTTGCGGGGCAGGTAGGTGAATTCCGGGTGCAGGGTCGAATACTGACGCAGGATTTCCGCCCAGATGCGCGGGTCGTCGCATTCTTCCGGGGTGGCGCCGGCCCACTGGTCGGTGGTCACGTTGCGGATGCAGTTGCCCGAGGTTTGAATGCCATGGACGCCGACTTCCGCCAGCGACGCCATGGCGTCCGGCAGGTCCTGAAGGCTGATCCAGTTGAACTGGATGTTCTGGCGGGTGGTGAAGTGGCCATAGCCGCGATCATAGCGGCGAGCGACATGCGCCATGCGGCGCAGCTGGGTGGCCGAGAGCGTGCCATAGGGAATGGCGATGCGCAGCATATAGGCGTGAAGCTGGAGATAGACGCCATTCATCAGGCGCAGCGGCTTGAACTCGTCCTCGCTCAGCGCACCGGACAGGCGCCGCCCGACCTGATCGCGGAACTCCGCGGTCCGCTCGGCAAGGAAGGCGCGGTCGAATTCATCATAGACATACATGGCGGCAGCTTCTTTTCGGCGTCGGAATAGATGTCAGCGCGGCAGCTCGAAGGTGGGGCCGGCCACGCGGATGCGCTCGCGCAGATTGCCGGGCAGCACATGGCCGTCATCGAGGAGCACCGGGGCCACATAGGCACCGACGGCCTCGATGTCGCTCTGCTGCGCGGCAGCCAGAAGGGCGATGGCTTCCGGCGCCGTGGTCACGACGGCGGCGTCGTTGAGGTCGACGGACCAGCCATGATCGGGCGTGCGCCACACCACCACGCCATCCGTCAGGCGATTGGCGGTGACGGCGACGGGGCCATGCACTTTCAGCTTCTGTTGTTGAGGCGCAGCCATGCGACCCTGTACCCCCAATTAAATGAACGGCGAGCCTATAACACGAATTTAGAACGTGCAAAATCAATTAATGCACACGTATTCTGTGTGATATGCTAAGTGCAGAGAGAACATGGAATTTTAGGCCTGGATGCAGATCGGCAACCCTTCGGCGTCATTCTCCACAACCTCCGGAAAACGCAGGGCGTGGCCCTTGGCGATCCGCCGCGCGGTCCAGAGCGCGGCGCAGGCGTCGATCAGGTCGTCGGCGCCGACCCCCAGCACGCGGGCATGAGCGCGCGACATGAGGTGCGCCCCAAAGCCCTGTGCGGCCAGCAACTCCCGACGCAGGACAAGGCCCGGCTCATGCGGCGCGTTCTTCACCTTCTTGGCGATGTCGAGCGGCCTCTCGCCATTCATCGCCCAGAAGCTGACTTCCGGGTGGCATTCGTGGACCCGGCCGATGAGATCGCGGCGCTGGCGCAGCAGATGGTCGAGCTCGGCGATCTTCGGGAAGATGTGGAAGGCCTGCCGCGAGATGGCGCGCGGCGGTTCTGAGGTTGCGCGCGACGCGGAACAGGCATGCCGATAACGCTGGTCTTCCGGGGTGGTGGGATCAAGCGCGGCCTCGACCGCCGCGCGCGAGGGAATCGAGAACACGCTCGACTGCCGGCCGCCGAGCTTCGGACGCACCAGCCGCTCCGGCGCACGGCCCTTGGCCTCGATGCGGGCCGGGAGACCGATCGGCATGTCGATGGCGACGAGATCGGGTGCGCCGGGCCGGTCGAACAGCTCGGCGAGGCGCGTGATCCTCTCCGCATGGGTGGCGCCATCCGGCCCGGCCATCGCCGCCACCCAGCCGCCCTTGCAGCCATCGACACCGGCAAGGCGCATCCCGGCTCCCCTCAGATGATGTTCAACTCGGCATGGGGCCGGTTGGCCGCCACGCGCTCATAACCGAAGACGTCGAGATCGAGCGAGACCGAGCGGCCATGAACGATCCATTCCGCAATGGCACGGCCGGCGGCGGGGGCCTGCTGGAGACCATGGCCGGAAAAGCCGTTCATGAAGAAGAAATTCCCGACCTCCGGGTGCGGGCCGATCACGGCGTTATGGTCCAGCAGGTTCATCTCGTAATGCCCGGCCCAGGCGCGCACCAGCTTGACCTGTTCCATCGCCGGGATGCGGAAGGCGAGATTGGGCCAGGTGATCTCCTCGAAGAGCGGCCAGTCGACCTCGAAATCCTCGCCCGGATCGCGGTCTTCCTCCGGCTCCGGCGCGCCGCAGATCTGGTAGGCGCCTTCCGGGCGGATCCAGAAGCCGGTCGGGTCGACCAGCAGCGGCATGTTCGGCAGTTCGGTCCGGCAGTGCAGGACGAAGATGCAGCGCTTGCGGCCCTCGACGGGAAGGGGGATGCCGGCCATGCCGGCGACGTGCCCGGCGCGCGGCCCGGCGGCATTCACCAGCACGCCGCAGCCGAGGCGACGCCCGTCAGCGAGGGTGACACCGGTGATGCGCGCGCCCTCGCGTGCGATCGCGGTCACCTCTCCGGTGATGAACGTCGCGCCCTGGCGCTTGCCCGCCGCGCGGGTCGCGGCCAGCAAAGCATGGGCGTCGAACCAGCCCTCGCCCGAGAGGCCATAGGCGCCGGCCGAAAGCCCTTCCACATTCAGCCACGGAAAGCGCGCGGTCATCGCCTGCGGCGAGAGCAGGGCGATGTCCGCCCCTTCCGCCTTCTGCACCGCGTGATTGGCCTTGAGGATCGGCAGGCCGGCCTCGCTCGCGAGGATGAGGTAGCCGCCCTCGTGCCAGCCGAGATCGACCTCCTCGCCCAGATGCGCCTTCACATTGCGGATGAAGTCGAGCCCGTGGAGCGACATGCGGATGTTCTCGGGTATCGAGAACTGCTGGCGCAGCGAGGCGGCCGAAAGCGTGGTGGAGGCCTGCGCGAAATTGGGATCGCGCTCGATCACCGCGATGCGGCCGGTGAAGCCGGTATCGCGGGAGAGGTAATAGGCCGTCATCGCGCCCATGATGGCGCCGCCGACAATCACCACGTCATATGTTTCGTCAAAAGCCACGCTCATGGCCGTCACGCTCCGAAAGCCTGCTGATGCCGGCATGCGGCAACGAACGCGCGTTGTCACCCCGGCTCACAGCCGGATAGGCTCACGGCGCGCACTTGCCAACCTAGCCGAGCGAATCATGTCCCCACCCATCGTGCCCCGCCGTTCCGTGCTGTTCATGCCCGGCTCCAATCCCCGCGCACTCGAAAAGGCCCGCTCGCTGCCCGCCGACAGTATCGTCATCGACCTTGAGGACGCCGTGGCCCCCGACGCCAAGGCGGAAGCGCGCGAAGGGGCGGCGCGCGCGGTGAGCGAGGGCGGCTTTGGGCCGCGCGAGGTGGTGATCCGCGCCAATGCGGTCGATACGCCCTGGTTCGAGGACGATCTGGCCGCCATCGCCGCGGTGAGCGCGAGCGGGGCGGGGCCGGACGCGTTGCTGCTGCCCAAGGTGTCGGACCCGGAGGTGCTGTTTGTCGCCTCCCGCCGGCTGGAAGCGCTGGGCGCGGCGCCCTCGCTGCGGCTATGGGCGATGATCGAGACACCCATCGCGGTGCTGCGCGCCACGGAGATCGCCATGGCGGCTCGAAATCCGCAATCGCGCCTTGCCGTGCTGGTGCTCGGCACCAACGACCTGTCCAAGGAGACTCGCACCCGCATCGTCCCCGGCCGCTTGCCGATGCTGGCCTGGCTGTCGCAGTGCGTGTTGGCGGCGCGGGCCGGGGGCGTCGACGTGCTCGATGCGGTGTGGAACGATTTTCGCGACATTGACGGCTTCACGGCCGAATGCGCGCAGGCCGTCGAGCTCGGCTTCGATGGCAAGACACTGATCCATCCCAGCCAGATTGAGCCCGCCAATGCCGCTTTCACGCCACCCGAGGACGAAGTGGCCCGGGCGCGCGAGCTGATCGCGCTGTTCGACCAGCCGGAGAATGCCGGCAAGGGCGTTCTGCAGATGAACGGGCGGATGGTCGAGCGCATGCACGCCGACATCGCCCGCAAGACCGTGACGCTCGCCGACGCCATCGCCGCGCGGGCCTGACAAGAGGAAAGCATCATGAAGCTCTATCGCTATCTCACCGGCCCGGACGATGTGTCGTTCTGCAAGCGGATCTCGGCCGCGCTCAACAAGGGCTGGCAGCTTCAGGGCAGCCCGACCCTGACGTTCGACCCCGTGAAAGGCCGCGTGATCTGCGGTCAGGCCATCGTCAAGGAGGTCGAGGGCGAATGGTCGGATGAGGTGGTGCTGTCGGATCATTGACGGCTGGAGGACCGCAAACCGTTGCGCGGGAAGGCACAGGCCGGTGCGGGAGCACCGGCCTTTTTCGTCCGGTCACGGCCTCGCGAGCGGTGGTGCAGGCCGGGAATCCCGGGCCGATTTTTGCGGTGCAGCGCGGGTAGCGGAAAGGGTCAGAATTCCTAACCTATTGATTGGTCAGGATTTCTGACGGATCGAGACCTGTCTTGTCCACAGCGTGTTTGATGTGACGAATTTCTGAAAAGTCGTGTTGACATACGGGGATGGAGGGTCCTATAAAGCGGCCATCGACGGGGCGCGCCGCTGACGCGGTGCTGACGCTCCTCTGGTTGATC
>NZ_JAKVIL010000015.1 GCF_022601675.1 Ancylobacter gelatini
GCTGATGCGCGTCAAGTCCGACAAGGGCACCCGCTTCGTCGCCATCTCCCTCAACGACGACAGCAAGGGCTGAGCCACCCGCTCCGCTCCGCTCACGGGCGACGGCGCTTCATATTATCGGGAGCGCATCCGAACGGGTGCGCTCCCGTGTCATCGGCCAGGCTGTGGCCCGTTCCGTCGCCCCCTTGGGGCTGCAGTCCAACCGATCGCGGGAAGTCCTCCGAAAGGGGGGCTTCCCGTTGTCGTTTGCGGCCGGCGCGCACATCGCTCCCAAATGGGAAATGGTGCGCGCCCGCGCGGTCGCCTAGGCAGGGGGCGCGAGGATCCTGTGCCGCCCGAGGCTTCCGGGTGGCCTGCCATTGGCCGGTCCGTCGCCCTTCCGTCGCCCCCCGGGGGCGGGCCGCCAATCCCGGGAAGCTCGCGAGAGCTTCCCGCGGGCCGCCGTCTCCCGGGCTCAACTGCCGCGATAGGTCGAATAGCTCCACGGCGTCACCACCAGCGGCACATGATAATGCCCCTCGGGGTCGCTCACCCCGAAACGGATCGGCACCGTGTCGAGAAAGGCCGGCTCCGGCAGCACGAGGCCGCGCGCGGCAAAATGCGCGCCTATATGAAACACCAGCTCATAGCGCCCGGCCCGCAGCGGCACGCCTGAAATCAGCGGCGCATCGGTGCGCCCGTCGGCATTGGTCACCGTCTCCCTGAGCAGCGCGCGCGCCGAACGCCCGACCTCGTAAAGTTCGATGCGCACGCCCTCGGCCGGGCCGCCCTTATGGGTGTCGAGGACATGGGTCGACAGTCGCCCGGCGACGTTCGGCATGCCGGACCCTTCCACGCGCTCGACGAGCCGCAGCCGGGTGATGAAGCCGATCTCCTCGATTGCGGCCGCAAGCTCCGCCTCAGGATCATTGCCGAGCCGGCGCTCGAAGGCGTCCAGCACCGCGTCCCGGGTCAGCCGGCGCACGCAGACGACGAAGGGAAAGCCGAACCGCGCGCGATAGGCCGCGTTCAGCGCCTCGAATCGCGAGAACTCGGCGTCAGACAGTCGGTCGAGTCCGAGCCCGGCCTGCTCGGCCACCGAGGCCGGGGCAATGTCGCCGGCCCGCGCCGCCTTGCCGCCAAGGTCCGGATGGGCGCTGACAAAGGCGATGCGCGCCGCGCGCGGGCGCGACCGCACCACCGCCATCAGTGCCGCGTGCAGCGCGCTCACGCTGGCGAACGGCCCGGCGGCATGGGCGCCTTCCGCGACCCAGGGTGTGTGCTCGAAAATCCCGTCCAGCGCGGCACAGAAACCGGCGGCGTCCATCGCGTTCAGATCGTCGAGGGCAATGCGTTCGGACACGTCGGTCTTCCTATTTCTGGTCGGGCAGCAGGCGATAAAGGCGGTCGGCGGTGAAGGGGGTTTGCGTGAGGCGCACCCCGGTCGCCTCGCATATCGCATTGGCCAGCGCGGCGGCGACGGGATTATACGGGCTTTCGCTCATCGACTTGGCGCCGAGCGGTCCGACGCGGTCATAGGTGTCCGCGAACAGGACCTGCGTCTGCGGCAGGTCGGCGAAAGAGGGGATGTGATAGCCGCGAAAGCTGGGATTGGCGATGGCGCCGGTGTCGTCGACGATCATCCGCTCATAGAGCGCGGCGCCGATGGCCTGGGCGACGCCGCCCTGCACCTGCCCGCGGCACTGCATCGGGTTGATCACCGTGCCGGCATCGGCGGCATGGACGGAGCGCAGGATGCGGATCTCGCCCGAGCGGCGATGCACCGCCACCTCGAAGCCCTGCACGTTGAAGGCGATGGAGCGCGGCGAGCCGCTGGCGTGGCCCACCGCCTCCAGCCCTTCGGGCGCCAGTGCAGACAGCGCAAGACGCTGCTCGCCCGCCACCACCGCATCGCCGTCGAGACGGCAGGCCTCCGGCGCGACGCCGAGCCGGGACGCGGCGGCGGCGCGGATCATCTCCGCCAGCGCCTGTGCCGCGCGCTGCGTCGCCTGCCCGGCGACGACGGTACCGGTCGAGCCATAGGCGCCGGTATCGTGCCTGACATGCTCGGTGTCGGACTGGCTGAGGGCGATGTTCGCGGCGCGCGTGCCGAGCGCGGTGGCGGCGACCTGCCGGTGCACCGTGCTGGTGCCGTTGCCGAATTCCGCCGTGCCGACGCTGAGCTGATACGTACCGTCCGCCAGCAGACGCAGCCGGCTTTCCGCCGTGTGCCCGCGCGGGGGGATGGTGTCGATCATCGCCGCCGCCATGCCTCGCCCGACCATCCAGTCGGGACCGGGATCGCCCGGGACGGCGTCGGCGAACGCGTTCTCCACCAGGTCGAGGCACTGGTCGAGGCCATAGCTGCCATATTCGACATCGTGCGGGTGCGGGTCGTAGGAGATGAGCGGGTCGTCCGGCACCACCACATTGCGCCGGCGCAGCGCGAACGGATCGATGTCCAGCGCCCGCGCGAGCTCGTCCATGGCGGATTCCACGGCGAAATTGGTCTGGCTCAGGCCATAGCCGCGAAAGGCGCCGGACGGCAGCGTGTTGGTATAGACGGCATGGCCATCCACCTTCTTGTTGGCGCAGCGATAGAGCGCGATACACTCATTGGCGCCGTGGAACAGCACCCCGCCGCCATGATTGCCATAGGCGCCGGTATTGGAAAGGATCTCCATCTCGATGGCGGTGAGCGTGCCGTCTGCCTTGGCGCCGAGCTTCACCCGCACCGTCATCGGGTGGCGGGAGGTCGAGGCGGCGAACTGCTCGGTGCGGGTGAATTCCAGCTTCACCGGGCGCCCGGTCTTCATCACCGCCAGCGCCACGATGTCCTCGGTGATCATCTCCTGTTTGCCGCCGAAGCCGCCGCCGACACGCTCGGCGAACACCCGCACCCGATCGCGCGGCAGGCCGTAGAGCCGGCACAGCGCGTCGCGGGTCAGGAACGGGGTCTGGGTCGAGGAGCGGATGACCAGCCGGCCGTCCGTGTCGCGCCAGCCGATGGCGCCGTGGGTTTCCAGATGCGCGTGCTGGACGCGCTGGCTGGTGTAGCTCCGCTCAAGGATCAGGTCGGCCGCGTCGAAGCCCTGATCGACATCGCCAATATGGCCGTGCAGTTCGGCGACGATGTTGCGCGAGATATCGGCGATGCGCGAAGTCGCCGGCTTGTCATGGATCACCGGCGCGCCGGGGGCCATGGCCGCTTCGGGGTCGAACACGGCGGGCAAGAGCTGGTAATCGACCGCGATGGCCGCGCAGCCGGCCTCCGCCGCCGCCTCGCTCTGGGCCACCACCACTGCCACGCGGTCGCCAACGAACCGCACCACCTCGTCGAGCACCCGCGTGTCGTCCACGTCGTCGGAGTGGTGATGATGGCGCGCCGTGGAAAATAGCGCGTCGGGAGCATCCTTATGGGTCAGCACCGCCACCACGCCGGGAACGGCAAGGGCGCGGGTGCTGTCGATGGCCCGGATGCGGGCATGGGGGTGGGGCGAGCGCAGGATCTTCAAATGCAGCAGGCCGGCGAGGTCGCCCACGGGCGCGGCGTCCATGGTGTAGCGCGCCTGTCCGGTCACGATATCCGGCCCGGCGGGAGCCGGCAGGCTGCGCCCGCTCGCCGCGCCATCGGCGTCCGCATCGAGCGAGCAGCGGCCGGCAATGGCGTCGGCGATGGCGCTGTAGCCGGTGCACCGGCAGAGATTGCCCTTGAGCGCGCGCGGCAGCTCGGCCTTCTGCGCGGGGTCGAGCGTGCTTGCCGTCATCACCATGCCGGCGGTGCAGAAGCCGCACTGGAAGCCCTGCGCATCGAGAAAGGCCTGCTGCATCGGGTGCAGACCCTCGCCGGGAACGGTGTCGGCTAGGCCCTCGATGGTGGTGATGGTGCTCCCCTCGGCGCGGAACGCCGGGACGAGGCAGCTATGCACCGGCTTTCCGTCGAGATGCACGGTGCAGGCGCCGCAGTCGCCGGCATCGCAGCCCTTCTTGACGCCGAACCAGCCGAGTTCGCGCAGCAGGGTGCGCAGGCATTGGCCGGGGCGGGGCTCGGCCTGCTGTGCGCGGCCATTGACGGTGAGGGTGATCAGGCTCACGGCGCGCCCTCCGCCAGTTCCGCCCTTATCTCCTCGGCGAACAGCACGGTCATGTGGCGGCGCCAGTCCGGCAGGCCGTGGAGGTCGTCATAATAGAGCGAGAGCGGGATCGAGGTGACGGCGTGGTGCAAGGCGTCGCGCGTCGGCACTTCGTCGAAGCGCAGCGGTACCGGGCGCCGTGTGGCGGCGGTGATGGTGAGGGCGAAATCATCGTCGCGCGCGCGCGTCCCGATCAGCAGCACACCGGAACGCCCGAGCGGCGTGAGCGAGGCGCGACGGAAGGCGAAGCGCCGGGTCAGCGCCTCGACGGGAATCTCGATGGCGCGCAGAACCTCGCCCGGCGCCAGCGCGGGATCTTGTGGCCCGCGTGCGAACCCCACGGCCGGCATGCGGCGCTCGCCGCCTTCCGCCGTCCAGATCACGCAGTCCCCCTCCAGCGCCGCGCAGAGTGAGATCATCGGCCCGGCGGGCAGGGAGAGGCAGAGATTGCCGCCCACGGTCGCGGTGTTCCAGACCTTGAACGAGGCGAGAAAGGCGCGGCAGCATTCGCCGATCAGCGGCGCCGCGTTCCAGCCCGGCGGCGCCTCGAAGGCGTAAAGCTCCGCCACCGTGCAGGTGGCGGCGATGGTGAGCCCGTGCGCGCCCGCCTCCAGTGCCGGCCAGCGCAGCGCGCCGAGGTCGATCAGCCGGCGGACATGCGGCTGCGGCTCCGAGAACAGCCAGGTGCCGCCACCGAGGAGGGCATCCCCGGCACGCGGCGGGCCGATCTCGTCGCGCCCGCGCGGGCGCACGACGTCGCTGATGGAATGGAGGTCCATGACCCGCGCTCCCGGGCCGTTCGCGCGCGCTCGCTCAGTCCCGGCCGACCGTGCACTCGATCTGGCCGTGCGGCTCGTCGGTGGGGGTGAACACCTGCTTGTCGAAGGCGCGGCCGAAGGGCGAGAGGTCGATCGGCAGGTAATGCTTGTTCGGGCAGGCCATGGAGATTTCGGCGATCTCCGGCACCGCCGCCAGCACGGCCTCGCCCATGAGGTACATGGTGTTCTGCACGCCGGGGCTGTAGGTGGTGGCGACGACGTTGAGCACGGTCTCGATCACCTTGGCATTGGCGGCCTCATAGGAGGCCGGTACGGACGACCACAGCCAGGAGGCGTCCATCGCGGTGGCCAGCATGCGGTCGCCGGTGGGCTTCAGCGTGGTGTTCTCGTCGAACCAGTAGTCTTCCCAGCCGGATTCCGTGGTCTTGAGGAAGGTGAAGCCGGAAATGCCGGAGATGACGGTGCTGCCTTCGCGCGTCGCCGAGAGCTTCACGAAGGGCTTGCCGTTGCCGTCGAGCACGAAGCTGTGGTCATGGGGCGCGCCATTGATCGGGATGCGCGCCCATTTGGTCTCATGGGCGGTGATGTCCACCTTCTCGACATGGGCGTAGCGATCGAGAAAATATCGGGCGAGCGCGCCGGCATAGGCCTCGTTCTCCAGTCCCACATTGTCGCGGGCGACGATGTTGACGATGTTCTTCACGGTATCGGTGGCGATCACCGAACGGTTGTCGCCCTGGGTAAAGGACGGGCCGAAGGCGCCGGAGAGCATGGCCTGCACGCTGAGTTCGCGCACCTCGTGGCGGGCCTCGTCGCGCTTCACGCGCATGATGCGCACCCGGCCCTTGCCGTATGTGTTGCGAATGAGCGGCATGCTGGACTCTCCCCTTTAGCCTCGGCGACCTCACATTCATGCGAATCCGATGCCAAGGCGCGCGGCGTCGGTATCGGCATATGGTCGCGTCCAATGCCAAGTGTAGCGGCCCGCACCGGCTCCGAAAGCCTGAATGTCGCAAACGGGTGGCGCGGCCGGATGCCCTGTCGCATGAAGGGGGTTGGAATACGCCGGGATCACCCGCCAAGGAGAGTGCCGATGTCGGCTGCCGCCCCGTCCCGCCCGCCCTTTTGCCTCGCCGGCCGGGTTGCGCTCGTCACCGGTGCCGGGCGCGGCCTCGGTTTTGAAATGGCGAAGGCGCTGGCGGCCGCGCAGGCGACCGTCGTGATCAACGGGCGCGATGCCGGGCGGCTGGAAGCGGCGGCGCAGGCGCTACGCGGGATGATCGCGGGCGCGCAGGTCGGGATCGCGCCGTTCGACGTCGCGGACACGGATGCCGGTGTCGAGGCGATCGACGCGATCGAGGCCCGGCATGGCGCGCTGGACATATTGGTCAACAATGTCGGCGCCCGCGACCGGCGCGCTCTTGCCGATTTTTCGGCGACGGAGGCGGCGGCGTTGATCGGCACCGACCTGATCGGCCCGATGATGCTGGCGCGCGAGGCGGCCGGGCGCATGGCGCGGCGCGGCCATGGCCGGCTGATTACCGTGACCTCGATCGCCGGTCATGTCGCGAACCGCGACGACCCGGTCTACACCGCCGCCAAGGCCGGGCTGACCGGGCTGATGCGCGCCATGGCGGTCGATTATGCCCGGGCCGGCATTACCTCGAACGCCATCGCCCCCGGCATGTTCGCCACGGAGACCAATCGAGGGCTTGTCGAGGACGCCGCCTTCTCCGCCTTTGTCGATATCCGAGTCCCGGCGGGCCGCTGGGGCCGGCCGCCGGAAATCGGCGGCGCGGCGGTGTTTCTCGCATCCGACGAGGCGTCCTTCGTGAACGGTCACGTTCTGGTGGTTGATGGCGGTCAGACCGTCCGCATGTAGCGGCGCGGCACTGCCGCCCCTCGACGCGGGCCGCGCGTGGCGCGATACAACGCACGGACCCACGGGAGGAAGGCAAGGATGACCGGCTTTTCCGATCGGCTGCGCGCCGAGACGACAGAGAACTGGCAGGCGGCGACCCGCCATCGCTTCGTCGACGAGATCTTCGCGGGGGCGGTGCCGCCCGAGATCATGGTTCGCTATCTGACCCAGGACTACCAGTTCATCGACCGCTTCGTGGCGCTGCTCGGCATGGCGATCGCCACGGCCGACCTTTATCCCTCGCGCATCCGCTTCGCGCAGTTCGCGGCGATGATCACCAGCGACGAGAACACCTATTTCCAGCGCGCCTTCGATGCGCTCGACGTGCCGGCGAGCGAGCGCGTGGCGCCTGCCCTCGCCGCGCCGACGCTGGGCTTCCAGGCGCTGATGCGCGAGGCGGCGCAGAGCGGGCGCTATCTGAACTGCCTCGCCGTGCTCACCGTGGCCGAGTGGCTCTATCTCGACTGGGCGGACCGCGCGGAGGCGGCGCTGCCGGGGGATTTCGTTCATGCCGAATGGATCACGCTGCACAATAATGACGGCTTCCGCGCCTTCGTGATCTGGCTGCGCGGCGAACTCGACCGGGCCGGTGCCCGCGCGGACGCGGCCGGGCAGGCCGAGGCGTCAGGCTATTTCCAGCGCGCGGTGGCGCTGGAGCGGGCCTTTTTTGATCACCTATACGAATAGTTCCAGCCCTACGTCTTTTGGCATACGGCATGGAAAGGCCAAAGTGCTGGGTGTGATCGCTCGAAACATGAGCGACTCAAGCAATGCCGACGTTTCGTTGCATACAATGCGCGCTGCGATCTGCGGGAAAACTCCATATCCGATAACCGATGGTGCAGCTTGCGGCATTTATCATAATCTCGAAATATCGGACCGGCCGAGGCGGATGCCACGGCCTGAAACCATAGGCGAATGCTGAGTCTTGTTCGCTCTTATTTCGAAGATGACACCAATTAAGCCATCAGATATTTGTTGACGTTATCCGTGGCGGTGTTACACGCGTACAGGCTTTGCAAGGAGAGTTTAGATGTCGGAACAGGACAGTTCGACGGTCGATTATCTGGGTCTCACGGCTGATGTCGTCGCCGCGTTTGTCGGGAATAATTCCGTTCCGTCGACCGAGCTTCCTGACCTCATCGCCAAGGTTCACGGCGCTCTGCTTCGCCTGACGGCTCCGACGCCGGTTGTCGTCGAAGAAGTTCTCAAGCCCGCGATCCCGGTCAAGAAGTCGGTGACGCCGGAATATATCATCTGCCTTGAGGACGGCTTGAAGTTCAAGTCGCTGAAGCGTCACCTGCGGACGAAGTACAACATGACGCCGGAAGAATACCGCGCGAAATGGGGTCTTCCCAATGATTACCCCATGGTGGCGCCGAGCTATGCCGAGGCGCGCTCCAATCTCGCCAAGAAGATGGGTCTCGGCCAGCAGCGCAAGAAGCCGGTCGCCGTCGCGCCGGCCAAGACCCGCGGCCGGGCGAAGAAGATCGCCTGATCCGTTTCGGGTCGCCCTTGCCGGGCATATATCGGCCGGAAAGATCTATCGGGGGCGCTTGAAGCGCCCCCGTCGCGTTTCTGGAGCCCGCTCAGGAGCGCGATTGCGCTGGTGTAACGGCGCCATCCGCCGGGCTGTTGCGATCGAGGATGGCGCGCGGCGTGCCGTCGGCCCGGATGGCTTCAATGCTGTCCGTGAACGGCGTCCGTGCCGGCGGACGACAAGCGGCCGCGCTCGGGTAAGACCCACCGGCTCCCGCCTCTGCGCCACTGCGCGGACGAGATCGGCGTGGAGGGCTTTCCGGGCTCGCCTCAGCGGTCCGGCCGGATCTCGTTCCCAAGCACCAGGCGCGTGACCCGCCAGCCATTGAGGTGGTGAGCGCGCAGCAATTCCCGAAGCAGCGGACCTTGCCGCTGCTTGAGCGCCTGCAGGATCTGTTCGTGCTCCATCACCGCGCAGCTCCAGCGCTGCCGGACGCGGTTGCCGGCGAAGCGGTAGAGCCGGACCCTTGCGCTCTCGGCCCGATAGACCCGCGAAAGCGCGGGATTATGGGCGCAGTCGACGATGTTCTGGTGGATGTCCTGGTTGATGCGGAAATAGCCCATCAGATCGCCGTCCCGCTGACAGGCCACCATCTGGCCATGCAGCGCCTCGACCGCCGCGAACTGGGCGGCCGTTGCGCGGGCGCAGGCCGGCTCGGCGGCCACGCTTTCCAGCCCGACCAGCAGTTCCATCGCCATGTCGACGTCGGCCGGCGACAGTTCGGCGACCTGCGCCCCGCGATTGGGCACGATGTGCAGCAGCCCCTCGGTCTCCAGGATCTTGAAGGCTTCCCGCAGCGGCGTGCGCGTCACGCCGAGTCCCTCGGTCAACATACGCTCGGAAATCCGCCGGCCGGCTGGCAGATCGCCGCCAAGGATCATGTCGCGCAGGCGTTCGGCGACATGGGTCGCGCTGCGGCCGCGCAGGCTGCGAAAGCCTTCCGGCGCAACGACGGACGCCGTTTCGGCAGGGGCCATGTCGGAGTCAGATTGCATGCAAATGCATCCCCTTATTTTGCTTTTGCGGCAATTCTCATTGACCACGTCCTATAATTACATGCAATATAGGAAATAGGCGCTATGAGCTTCGCGTGAAGACGAGGCTGGGGGCCGCTGAGGAAAACGTCACAGGAGAGAACAGGCATGTCCCCGTTCGATGCCGGATCGCGTCCCGTCCGCCCGGAGGCGCGGCTATGACGACGGAGCGTGCGACCGTGTCCGCGCCTGCGGAAAGCAAGGCGCCGGAACGTTTTCCCGATGACGACCTCCCGATCATCGACGCCCATCACCATTACTGGGATCTGTCGCTGCGCAAGCATCCCTGGCTGATCGACGCGCCCGTGCCGGGACAT
Source organism: Ancylobacter gelatini (assembly GCF_022601675.1). Lineage (GTDB taxonomy): Bacteria > Pseudomonadota > Alphaproteobacteria > Rhizobiales > Xanthobacteraceae > Ancylobacter > Ancylobacter gelatini. The sequence continues at coordinate 9,704 of NZ_JAKVIL010000015.1, forward strand.
CGCTATGGCGACTATCGCGCGTTCTGCGTCGATTTCTGGCCGGAAGATTATGCCCGTGCCGTTGGCCGTCACCGGATTGTCGGCAATGTCTATATGGAAGCCGAGTGGGATCACGACGACCCGATCGGCGAGACGCGCTGGATTCACGACCTGGCGGCGCGCACCGGCTTTCCCCACGCGATGATCGCCCAGGCCTGGCTCGACCGCGACGATGTCGCCGAGGTGCTGGCGGCGCAGGCGCAGTTCGAGCTGGTCCGCGCCATCCGGCACAAGCCCAGGGGTGTTGCCCGCTGGCAGGACTGGACGCCCGGCCACGGCCTGCCCGGTTCCATGCTCTGTCCGCGCTACCGCGAGGGTTATGCGCGTCTGGCCGACCACGACCTGCATTTCGAATTGCAGACCCCGTACTGGCACCTGCCGGATGCCGCCGACCTCGCCCGCGCCTTTCCGCACATCCTCATGGTGATCAACCATGCCGGGGTGCCCGGAGACCGCGATCCCGACACGCTGCGGCGCTGGCGCGCGGCGATGGCGGAGGTGGCGACGTGCCCGAACGTGATGGTGAAGATCTCCGGCCTCGGCGTTCCCGGCGAAGCCTGGACCCGCGAGTCCAACGACTATGTGGTGCGCGAGACCATCGCGCTGTTCGGCGCCGAGCGCTGCATGTTCGCGAGCAATTTCCCCGTCGACGGCCTGTTCCGCTCGCTGGAAGGCATCTTCGACGACTTCAAGGCGATCACGGCCGGGCTGGCGCCCGCCGATCGTCTTCGCCTGTTCCACGATAACGCCAAGGCCGTCTACCGGCTGACCTGAAGGAGGAAACCATGCGCCTGATCGACACTCTCATGTCGTCACGACCCCTGCGCCTCGGCGCCGTCGTGGCGGCGCTTTTCGCGCCGCTCGCGGCCCCGGCCGTGGCCGCCGACTATCCCAGCCGCCCGATCACCGTCTTCGTTCCCTATCCGGCGGGCGGCGGCACCGACATTGTGGCGCGCACCCTCACCGGCCTGCTCGAGAAGGAACTCGGGGTGCCGATCAACGTCGTCAACAAGGCCGGCGGCGGCGGCATTCCCGGCCAGACCGCGGTCGCCAATGCCAAGCCCGACGGCTACACGCTCGGTGTCATCGCCAGCGATATCAGCCTCTACAAGCCCCAGGGTCTGGCCGAGCTGACCTTCGCCGACATGACCCCCATCGGCCAGACCAATGAACTGGTCGGCGGCGTCACCGTGATCGAGGGTTCACCCTACAAGACGATGCAGGAGCTGGTCGCGGCCATCAAGGCCAAGCCGGGCGAGCTGAAGGCCACCGGCGCGGCGCCGGGCTCGAACTGGAACATCGGCTTCGCCGGCATGATGCTCGGCCTCGGCCTCGACCCGGCCACGGTGATCTGGGTGCCGACCCAGGGTGGAACCGCCGGCCATCTCGACGTCGCCGCCGGCAACTCGACCTTCGCGACCGCCTCGCTCGCCGAAGGCCGCGCCCTCATCGAATCCAACAAGATCAAGCCGCTGGCGGTGATGTCGAAGCAGCGCCTCGACAGCTTCCCGGACGTGCCGACGTTGAAGGAAACCACCGGCATCGACTGGACCTTCGCGCTCTGGCACGGAATGGTCGGCCCCAAGGGCCTGCCGGACGATATCGTCGCCAAGCTCGCGCCCGCGGTGAAGAAGGTCGCGGAGAGCGAGGAGTTCCGCAAGCCGCTGCGCGAGCGCGGGTTTACTCCGGTCTATCGCGACCCGGCGCAGTTCCGCGAATTCATGGCGCAGGATCTGTCCGAGATGCAGCGCGTGTTCGACCAGCTCGCCAAGCTGAAGCAGAACTAGGAGCACGGCCTTGAAGATCGGCGGTGGCCTGCTCGGCCTGCTCATTGTCGCGCTCGGCCTCGCCGTGATCTGGAACGTGCGCGGCTTCCCGTCCATGCCCGGTCACAGTTTCGGGCCGGGCCTGTTCCCCACCATGATCGCCGGCGGCCTTCTGGTCTGCGGCGGCCTCCTGCTGGTGCGCGTCCTCCGGGCCGCACCGGCAGGCGCCTTCAGCGTCGATGCCGGCGCCTGGCGCGACAATCCCCACGGCGCCGTCAGCGGCGCCATGATGGTGGCGGCGATCCTCGCCTTCATCTTTCTCGGCGATGAGATCGGCTTCCAGATCATCGGGTTCGTCACCCTGTGCGCGTTTTATCTCTGGCTCGGGCGGGGGCCGGTAAAGGCGCTGACCATCGCAGCGCTCGTGATCGTCTCGCTCGACCTGTTGTTCCGCATCGTCCTGCGCGTGCCCGTGCCGTCGGGCCCCCTTACCGGCTTGTGGTGATCCCTCATGGATATGTTCATCGCCGCCCTTCACATGGTGATCGAGCCCTCGACGCTGCTCACGCTGGTCGCCTCCAGCCTGTTCGGCTTCGCCGTGGGCTGTCTTCCCGGCCTTACCGCCACGATGGCGGTGGCGCTGCTGGTGCCCATGACGTTCTTCATGAGCCCGATCGCCGCCATCACCTCCATTGTCGCGGCCTCCGCGATGGCGATCTTTGCCGGCGACATTCCCGGCGCGCTGCTGCGCATGCCGGGCACGCCGGCCTCCGCGGCCTATGTCGAGGATTCCCATATTCTCACCAAGCGTGGCGACGCGGGGCTGGTCATCACCTCGAACGCCGCGTTCTCCGCGATCGGCGGCATTTTTGGCACGCTCGTCCTGATCGTGGCGGCGCCGGCCCTTGCCGATTTCGCGCTCGATTTCAGCGCCTATGAGTTCTTCTGGCTCGGTGTGCTCGGGCTCTCCTGCGCGGTGTTCGTGGCGGGGGATGATCTGGTCAAGGGCATGACCTCGCTGATGTTCGGCCTGCTCATCGCCACCGTCGGAATGGACTACACGACCGGGCACCCGCGTTTCACCTTCGGCATCGTCAACCTGCTTGAGGGCGTCAGCTTCATTCCCGGCCTGATCGGCATGTTCGCCCTGCCGGAAATCCTGCGCTCGCTGCTCACGCCGGGCCATGTCGCCACCGTGGCGAAGATCCAGACCAGGGGCGCGTGGCGCAAGACCTGGGAAGCGGGGAAGCGCTACTGGGGGCAGATGGTGGGCGGCAGCGTGCTCGGCACCATCATCGGCGCACTGCCCGGTGGCGGCGCCGATACCGCCGCCTGGATCAGCTATGCCATGGCGAAGAAGACCTCGAAGGAGCCGGAGAAGTTCGGCAAGGGGCACATCGAGGGCATCGTCGCCGGCAGCGCCGCCAACAATGCCGCCCTGAGCGGGGCGTGGATCCCGGCCATCGTCTTCGCCATTCCCGGCGACACCATCACCGCCATCGGAATCGGCGTTCTCTACCTCAAGGGCGTCAATCCCGGCCCGACGGTGTTCATCAACAATGGCGAGCTGTTCTACGCCGTCTTCATCGTCTTCATCCTCGCCAATCTGCTTATGTTTCCGCTCGGCTCCCTCGCCATGCGCATCGCGCAGGTGGTGCTGCGCATCCCGCGCGACCTGATCCTGCCGGCGCTGCTCGTGCTCTCCGTCACCGGCGGCTATGCGATCGACAATGACTTCTTCGGCATCTGGATCCTGCTGGGTCTCGGGGCGATGGCCTATCTGATGGAGGAGAACGGGTTCCCGATCGCCCCCATGGTGCTGGGAATCGTGCTGGGCGAGATCGTCGAGCAGAACTTCATGCAGGCGCTGATCAGCAGCAACGGCAATCTTCTCGGCCTGTTCAGCCGGCCGATCGCCGGCGTGCTCGGCGCCGCCACCATCATCATCTGGACGGTCCCGCTGCTGCGGTGGATCTGGTCGCGGTTCGTCGCCGCGCCGGGCGTGCCGGCCAGCGGACATCGGGGACACGAATGAACTATCATCGCTATTTCGCCGTTGACCGCGAGCCGGTCGAGACCTGCGTCATCGGCACGGGCGGCTTCGGCCGCAGCTTTCTGGCGCAGGGCCTGAGGGTGCCGCGGATGCGGGCGCGCGTCGCCGTGGACCGGGAGGCAGGCATCGCCGCGCAGGCGCTCGCCTCCGTCGGGGTGGAGCCGGGCCGCATCCATGTCTGCACCAGTCCCGCCGAAGCGAGGGCGGCTTTCGCGGCCGGTGATTTCGTGGCGGCGGGCGATCTTGCCGTGGTCATCGACCTGCCGCTGGACGTGGTGATCGAGGCGACCGGGCATCCCGGCGCCGGCGCGCGCCATGCCCGGCTGGCACTGGCCGCCGGCCGGCATCTCGCTGTCGTCACCAAGGAACTCGACAGCGTGGTCGGTCCGGGCATTGCCCGGCTGGCCGCCGAACGCGGCAAGGTGTCCAGCCCGGTCGACGGCGATCAGCCGAGCCTGCTGATCGGCCTCATCACCTGGGCGCAGACGCTGGGCTTCGAGATCATCGCCGCCGGCAAGTCCAGTGAATATGATTTCGTGTTCGATCCCGCGACCGGCCTTCTGAGCAGCAATGGCCGCACGGTGTCGGCCCCCGCCATGGGCGATCTTCTCACGCTCGGGGACCGGCCGACCGCGGAACTCGCCGCCGCCCGCTCGCAAGCCGCCGCCATGCTACCCCAGCGGGCCGTGCCCGATCTGTGCGAATTGCTGATCGTCGGCAACGCCACCGGCTTCCTGCCGGACCGGCCGGATCTTCATGCGCCCATCGCGCGGATATCGGAAGTCCCGAGCTTCCTCGCCACCCGGGCCGAGGGCGGCCTGTTGGCGGGCGAGCAGCGGATCGACGTGTTCCACTGCCTGCGAACGCCGGACGAACCGAGCTTTGCCGGCGGCGTGTTCGTGATCATCCGCTGCCATGACCGCGAAACGTGGGACATGCTGGCCGAGAAGGGCCATGTGGTGAGCCGCACCGGCGACACCGCCATGCTCTATCTGCCGCGCCACCTGCTGGGACTGGAGGCGGCGACCAGCATTCTGGAGATCGCGCTTCTCGGCGCCTCGAGCGGGGGGCTCGCGCCGCGCCCGCATCTCGATCTGGTGACCCGCGCCACGCGTGACCTGCCGGCCGGCACCATGCTCGACATGGGCGGGCATCATCACACGATCGACGGGGCGACCGGCGAACTGGCGCCCGCCGCGCCATTGATGCCGGACGCGCCGGCGCCGTTCTATCTGGCCGCCAATTGCCGTCTGGCCCGTGCTGTCGCGCGCGGCCGGATCGTCACCATGGCCGACCTCGACATTTCCGAGGACTCCGAACTGCTGACACTTCGCCGGCTGCAGGACGCAGCCTTCTTCGACCCGGCCATGACGGCCGGCAGGATGTCGGAAGACGCCTGATGACCTTTGCCGGCACCAAGGAGATGTTCATGAAACCCCGTATTGCCCTCGCGCCGGGCGATCCCGCCGGCGTTGGCTCCGAACTCATCGTCCGGCTTCTGGCCAATGCCGTGAACCGGGACGCTGCTGACATCCTGCTGGTCGCCGATCGCGGCGAGCTGGAGGAAGGCATGCGCATCTGCGGCGAGCGCTTCGAGTACGCGGTGGCCGACGCCGATGGCGCGCCGGCCTTCGCTCCGGGCATTCCGGTGTTGGTCGATTATCGTGGCCGGGCCGAGGCCCCCTTCGAGCGGGCGGCGTCCACGGCCAATGGCGGACGCTACGCCATGGACACGCTGCGTCGCGCCATCGAGTACACGGTCGGGGGCGTGACCGATGCGGTCTGCTTCGCGCCGCTCAACAAGCATTCGCTGCATCTGGGCGGCCTTGGCCATCCCGACGAGACGCATTGGTTCGCCGAAATGCTGCATCCCAATGGCCCCTATGGCGAACTGAACGCGCTTGACGGGCTGTGGACCAGCCGCGTCACCAGCCATGTGCCGCTGAAGGATGTGTCCGGCCTGCTCACCGAGGAGCGCATCGTCGGTGCGATCCGGCTGATCCACTCCACACTGGTCGGCGTCGGCGTCAGCGAGCCGCGCATCGCCCTGTGCGGCCTCAATCCGCATGCCGGCGACAATGGCAGCTTCGGGCGCGAGGAAATCGACGTGATCGGCCCGGCGATCGAGGCGGCGCGCCGACAGGGATTGCCGGTGATCGGCATGTATCCGGCCGACACGATCTTCCTGAAGAAGGACGAGGTCGACGCGATCGTGACCATGTATCACGACCAGGGTCAGATCGCGATGAAGCTGATGGGCTTCTCACGCGGTGTTACCGTCCATGGCGGCATGCCGATCCCGATCGCCACCCCGGCCCATGGCACGGCCTTCGACATCTACGGCCAGGGCGAGGCCGGTTGGGGCGCAATCCAGGCGGCGTTCGATGTCGCCTGCCGCATGGCACGGGCCCGCCAGGCAAGGCAGCACGCCGCCTGACGACCATGGGGCGCCGCGAAGCGGCAGGCCCGGCGCGGCGCCCCTCTCTTATGTTGACCGCCACGTCCGCCCGGCTTTGGCTGGTTGCGCGTCAGCGCCGCCCGGCGTTGCGCGCCAGTGCGCCCTGACCCACGCGATCGTGCAAATCGCGCGTAGCGGCCGGGCGTGAGGCGTCTGTCATCCGCGCGGTCGTTCTGCGCGCTCATGCCACCCGTGACGCCGCCGGGAACCTTCCGGGGCAGGCGGGCGAGACCCCTGTCCCACCGCTCGTTCATCCGATTGCGCAAGCGACCGCGGAGGCCGCGTAGCCTCTTCGGCTGCGCGTTGTTGCAGCGTCTTCCCTTCCATCATGCAGGTCGTGACCCTCTCATCGGCATCGATTGCCGCTGGCAGCGGTCCCGTATTTCCAGACTCAAAAGTCAAACAATATGACTATTCAAGGCGCGTCTCCTGTGACATAAATTCCGCGTCCAGAAGCGCCCGGGACGTGGCACGCGGACGATCCCATGGGAGAAACGCCAATGAATTTCAAAGCTGTGCTACTTGCGAGCGCCCTCTCCGGTGCGCTGTTTTCCGTCGGTGCCAACGCCGCGGAGCTCACGGTCGGCTTTTCGCAGATCGGTTCGGAATCGGGATGGCGCGCGGCCGAGACCACCGTCTCCAAGGCCGAGGCCAAGAAGCGGAACGTCAATCTCAAGATTGCCGACGCCCAGCAGAAGCAGGAAAACCAGATCAAGGCGATCCGCTCCTTCATCGCGCAGGGCGTGGACGCGATCTTCCTCGCGCCCGTCGTCGCCACCGGCTGGGATTCGGTGCTGAAGGAGGCCAAGGAGGCCAGCATTCCGGTCGTGCTGCTCGACCGCGACATCGATCCGTCCGGCAAGGAGCTGTACCTCACCGCCGTCACCTCCGATTCGGTGCATGAAGGCAAGGTCGCCGGCGAGTGGCTGGTGAAGACCGCCGCGGGCAAGCCCTGCAACGTCGTGGAGCTTCAGGGCACCGTCGGCGCCTCGGTCGCCACCAACCGCAAGAAGGGCTTCGAGGACGGCATCGCCGGCGCCTCCAACGTCAAGATCGTCCGCAGCCAGACCGGCGACTTCACCCGTGCCAAGGGCAAGGAAGTGATGGAAAGCTTCATCAAGGCCGAAGGCGGCGGCAAGACGATCTGCGCGGTCTATGCCCATAATGACGACATGATGGTCGGCGCGATCCAGGCGATGAAGGAGGCCGGGCTTAAGCCGGGCACCGACATCCTCACCGTTTCCATCGATGCCGTGCCGGACATCTTCAAGGCGATGGCCGCCGGCGAGGCGAACGCCACCGTCGAACTCACCCCCAACATGGCCGGTCCCGCCTTCGACGCGGTCATGGCCTTCAAGGCCAAGGGGACGGTTCCGCCCAAGTGGATCCAGACCGAATCCAAGCTCTACACGCAGGCGGACAACCCCATGGCCGTCTACGAGTCGAAGAAAGACCTTGGATACTGAGCCCGTCGCGCCGCGTGCCTTCGGTGCGCGGCGTCGCTCGGCCCCTCCCGCGAGCCGGTACCCTCCGCCGGCTCGCGACGGTCACCCTGTCGTTCCGAGACTGCCATGCAGACGCTTGATCCCCTCCTCCCGCCATCTCCGGCGACCGGCCATGTGCCGCTGCTGCAGGTGACCGGTTTCAGCAAGGCCTTCGCCGGGTTTCCGGCTCTCGACAGGGTGAATCTCAATCTGGGTCATGGCGAGATCCACGCCCTTTTGGGCGAGAATGGCGCGGGCAAATCCACGCTGATCAAGACCATTACGGGCGTCGTCGCCCGCGACGCCGGCCAGTTGCGGCTCGACGGCGTGGACATCGCGCCGCGCTCGGCCGGAGAGGCGCTGACGGCCGGCATCGCGACCGTCTATCAGGAAGTGAATCTCGCCCCCAACCTGTCGGTCGCGCAGAACCTGTTTCTCGGCCGGCAGCCGACACGGTTCGGCCTGGTGCGCGAGCGCGAGATGCGCCGGCGCGCCCAGGCGCTTCTGGCGGAGTTCGGCCTGTCGATCGATGTCGGCGCGCCGCTCGAGAGCTATTCGGTCGCGATCCAGCACATCGTCGCCATTGCCCGTGCCGTCGACCAATCCGCGCGCGTCCTCATTCTCGACGAACCCACCGCGAGCCTCGACGCTCAGGAGGTCGAGGTGCTGTTTGCCGTCATGCGGCAGCTCAAGGCCCGCGGCATCGGTATCCTGTTCGTCACGCATTTCCTCGATCAGGTCTATGCGGTCTGCGATCGCATCACCGTGCTGCGCAACGGGCGTCTGGCCGGTAGCGCGCCGATCGCCGAACTGCCGCGCATCGAGTTGGTGAAGCTCATGCTCGGCCGCGAGCTGAGCGAGGCGACGGCCGCCCGCCCGGCGCGCGCTCCGGGCGCATCCGGCGCGCCGGTGGCCGCCTTCACCGGCTATGGCAAGACCGGCTATGTCGCCCCCTTCGATCTCGACCTCCCTGCCGGCCACGTCGTCGCGCTGGCGGGCCTGCTTGGCTCCGGACGCACGGAAACGGTGCGGCTCGTCTTCGGGGCGGAGAAGGCCGATTGCGGCACTGTCCGGACGGCCGGTGCGGTCGCGGCGGTCGGGTCGCCGCGCGAGGCGATGCGCCTTGGCTTCGGCTACTGCCCCGAGGAACGCAAGACCGAGGGCATCGTGGCCGATCTCTCGGTGCGGGAGAATATCGTGCTGGCGCTTCAGGCCCAGCGCGGGCCGCTGAGGCCGTTGTCGCGCCGCGAGCAGGACGAGATCGCGGCAAGGTTCATCCGGTTGCTCGATATAAGGCCGCCGGATCCCTCGCGCCCGATCGGGCTGCTGTCGGGCGGCAACCAGCAGAAGGCGCTGCTGGCCCGCTGGCTTGCCACCAAGCCGCGCCTGCTGATCCTCGACGAGCCGACGCGCGGGATCGACGTCGGCGCCCATGCCGAGATCATCAAGCTGATCCGCGAACTGTGCGACGAGGGCATGGCGCTGCTGGTGGTCTCTTCCGAGCTCGACGAGATCGTCACCTATGCCGACGAGGTGATCGTGCTGCGCGACCGGGCCCATGTCGCGCGGCTCACCGGTTCGCAGATCGACGTCCCGGCCATTCTCGCCGCGATCGCCGACACGCCGCCCGGCGCGGCGGCGACGGCGTAAGGGAGGGGCGCATGGCACTGCGGCTTCCGCGCATCGGCACGTCCCAGATCGTCGCGCTGGTGCTCATCCTGGCGGCGAACTGGTTGGTCTCCCCGCAATTCTTCGACATCCGCCTGCAGGATGGCCGGCTGTTCGGCAGCCTGATCGACGTGCTCAACCGTGGCGCGCCGGTGGCGCTGCTTTCGCTTGGCATGGTGCTGGTCATCGCCATGCGCGGCATCGACCTGTCGGTCGGGGCGATCATGGCGATCTGCGGCGCCATCGCCGCGAGCCTCGCCGACAGCCATTCGTTGCCGGTGGTTCTTGGCGCCGCGCTCGCCGCGGGCCTCGCCTGCGGTCTATGGAACGGCTTTCTCGTCGCGGTGCTGGGCATACAGCCCATCGTGGCGACGCTGATCCTGATGGTGGCCGGGCGCGGCATCGCGCAACTGATCACCGAAGGACGGATCGTCACCTTCAATTCGCCCGAGCTGGCCTTTCTCGGCGGCGGCTCGGTGCTCGGCCTGCCGACGCCGGTCGTGCTCGCGCTCTCCATGCTGGCGCTGACGCTGATCATCGTGCGCGGCACGGCGCTCGGCCTGATGATCGAGGCCACCGGCGGCAATCCGCGCGCCAGCGCGCTCGCCGGCATCGGCACCCGGCTGATCACCGTCGCCGTCTATATGTGGAGCGGCCTGTGCGCCGCGCTGGCCGGTATCGTCGCGGCCGCCGACATCCTCGGCGCCGATGCCAACAATGCCGGGCTGTGGCTGGAACTCGACGCCATCCTTGCCGTCGTGATCGGCGGCACCTCCCTGTTCGGCGGCCGCTTCTCCATCATTCTCGCCGTGGTCGGCGCGCTGATCATCCAGGCGATGAATACCGGCATCCTGCTCTCCGGCCTGCCGCCCGAGACCAACCTCGTGGTGAAGGCGGTGGTCGTGCTCGCCGTACTGCTCGCCCAGTCGCCGAAGCTGGGCGGCCACGCGGCCGGGCTCGGCGTGCTGTTCAGCCGGAAGAAGGCGTGAGGAGACCGACATGACCTCGTCCATATCCGCCCCCGCCGCCCTTGGCCGCCTGCTGCCGGTCCTCGCCACCACCCTGGTCTTCATCGCGGGATTTCTGGTCTGCGCGAGCATCTATCCCAACTTCGCCTCGATGCGCGTGGTCATGAACCTGCTCACCGACAACGCGTTTCTCGGCATCGTCGCCGTCGGCATGACCTTCGTGATCATTTCCGGCGGCATCGATTTGTCGGTCGGCTCGGTCATCGGCTTCACCACGGTCTTCCTGGCACTGGCGATCGAGCGCTGGGGCGTGCCGCCGCTCGTCGCCTTCGCGATGATCCTGCTGATCTGCGCGGCGTTCGGCGCCGGCATGGGGGCGGTGATCCAGTATTTCGACCTGCCGCCTTTCATCGTCACCCTCGCCGGCATGTTCCTGGCGCGTGGCTTGAGCTTCCTGCTCTCGACCCAGTCCATCCCGATCAATGCGGAGCTTTACTCCCACCTGTCCGACTACGCGCTGCGTTTCGGTGCGGGGGCGCGGCTCACCGTGCCGGCCATGATCATGCTCGCGGTCGTTGCCAGCGGGATGGTGCTGCTTCACCTCACCCGTTTTGGCGCCAATGTCTACGCGCTTGGCGGCTCGCGCACCGCCACGGCGCTGATGGGCGTCAACGTCAACCGCTCCACGGTGCTGATCTACACGCTCTCCAGCGCTCTCGCCGGCCTGTCCGGCATCGTGTTCTCGCTGTACACCTCGTCGGGTTACTCGCTGTCGGCGGTGGGTGTCGAACTCGACGCCATCGCCGCGGTGGTGATCGGCGGCACGCTGCTCTCGGGCGGCTACGGCTTCGTCTTCGGCTCCTTCGTCGGCGTGCTGATCCAGGGCCTGATCCAGACCTACATCAGCTTCGACGGCACGCTGTCGAGCTGGTGGGCCAAGATCGCCACCGGCCTGCTGCTCTTCGCCTTCATCGCCTTCCAGCAGCTGACGCTTCACATTGCCGGCCGGTCGGGGCGCCGCCCGCGCCTTGCCACAGCAGGAGCCGCACAATCGTGACCTCGCAGATCATCGTCATTCCCGCCCGGCGCGCCCATTCCAACCATGGGGAAGTCGCGCGCACCATCGGCATCGACATCATCGCCGGTCGCTATGGCGAGGGCGCCAAGCTGCCGGGGGACGCCGAGCTGACGCTGTTGTTCGGCGTGTCACGGCCGGTGCTGCGGGAGAGCGTGAAGACGCTGGTGGCCAAGGGCCTGCTGTCGACCAAGGCGCGTGTCGGCACCGTCGTGCTCGAGCGCGCGGCGTGGAACATGTTCGATCCCGACGTCCTCGCCTGGCATCTCGATGCCGGCATCGACAAGCGCTTCCTGCGCGACCTCTCGGAAATCCGGCTCGCGGTGGAACCCCGCGCCGCGGCGCTGGCCGCCGAGCGCCGGAGCGAAGATGATCTCGCCGTCATGCGCCGGGCGGTCGCGCGAATGAGGAGCGAGCCCGGCGCCTCCGACGGTTTTGCCGAGGCGGACCTCATTCTGCACGTCGCGGTCGCCACCGCCTCGGGCAATCCCTTCATGCGGTCGATCGGCGCGGTGATCGAGGCGGCGTTGCGCGCTTCGTTCGTGCTCAGCGCGCCCGGCGACGCACGCGAGCACGACATCGCGGTCGCCGCGCATGAGCGCATCGTCGAGGCCATCGCGGATCGTGACGCCGAGGCGGCCGGCGCGGCGATGATGAACGTGATCTTCAATGGCCTGCGCCGCCAGGGCGCGGCAGGCTGAACAGGTGCGCAGATGAGCGATGACGGGTCGAGACATGACGACAAGAAGGCGCTGCGCAGCCAGGCCTGGTTCGGCCGCCAGGACAAGATGGGCTTTTACTATCGGTCCTTCCTGAAGAATTCCGGCCAGCCGCAGGACCGCTTCGACGGGCGACCCGTGATCGGTATCTGCAACACCTGGTCCGAACTCACGCCCTGCAACATCCATTTCCGCGACCTTGCCGAGCATGTGCGGCGCGGCGTGCTGGATGCCGGCGGCTATCCGCTGGAATTCCCGGTCTCCTCGCTTGGCGAGGTGACGATGCGCCCGACCGCCATGCTGTTCCGCAATCTCGCCTCGATGGATGTCGAGGAGGCGATCCGCGCGCATCCGCTCGACGGCGTGGTGCTGCTGATGGGCTGCGACAAGACCACGCCGGCGCTGCTCATGGGCGCCGCGTCCGCCGATCTGCCCGCCATCGGCGTTTCCGGCGGGCCGCAGCTGCGCGGCGTCTATCGCGGCCAGATCATCGGCTCGGGCACCAACATCATCTCGATGAGCGAGCAGCTGCGCGCCGGCGAAGTGACGCTGGAAGAGTTTCACGAGGCCGAAGCCGGGATGAACCGCTCGTCCGGCTCGTGCATGACCATGGGCACCGCCTCCACCATGGCCTCGATGGTCGAGGCACTGGGGCTCGGCCTGCCCGAGAACGCCGCCATTCCGGCGGTCGATGCCCGGCGCAACCTACTGGCCCGCATGGCGGGCCGGCGCATCGTCGAGATGGTGGGCGAGGACCTCAAGCCCTCGGACATCCTCACACGCGCCGCCTTCGAGAATGCCATCCGCACGCTGGCCGCGATCGGCGGCTCCACCAATGCGGTGGTGCATCTGCTCGCCATCGCCGGCCGGGTCGGCATCGAGCTGACGCTGGCCGATTTCGACCGGCTCGGACGCGACATCCATTGCCTCGTCGATCTGATGCCTTCGGGACGCTTCCTGATGGAGGATTTCTATTATGCCGGCGGCCTGCCGGCGGTGCTGCGCACGCTCGGCGAGCGCGGCCTGCTCCACAAGGACGCCCGCACCGTCAACGGACGCACCGTCTGGGAAAACGTCGAGAAGGCGCCGAACTGGAATCCCGAGGTGATCACCCCGTTCGAGGCGCCGTTCAAGCCCGATGCTGGTATCGCCATCCTCACCGGCAACCTCGCCCCGGACGGCGCGGTGATCAAGCCGAGCGCAGCGTCGCCGCATCTGATGCAGCACACCGGCCGCGCCGTGGTGTTCGAGAGCGTCGAGGAGATGCACCACGCGGTGAACGACGAGGCGCTCGACATCGACGAGAGCTGCATCATGGTGCTGAAGAACTGCGGGCCGAAGGGCTATCCCGGCATGGCCGAGGTCGGCAACATGCCGCTGCCGGCCAAGCTGCTGCGCCAGGGCGTGCGCGACATGATCCGCATTTCCGATGCCCGCATGTCCGGCACGGCCTATGGCACGGTGGTGCTCCATGTCGCCCCCGAGGCGACCGCCGGCGGCCCGCTGGCGCTGGTGCGCAGCGGCGATCTTATCACGCTCGATGTCCCTGCCCGCTCGCTGCACCTGCATGTGGACGAGGCCGAGCTTGCCGCCCGCCGCGCCGCCTGGGTGCCGCCGGCCCCCCATGCCAGCCGTGGCTACCAGCGCCTGTACATCGACCATGTGCTGCAGGCCGACCGCGGCGCCGATTTCGACTTCCTCGTTGGGCGCTCCGGTTCGCCGGTCGGCCGCGACAATCACTGATCCGCACGAAGGGTGCATGATGACGACCAACTCCGCCGCCGGTCCCTATAAAGGTGTGTTTCCCGTTGCGCCGACGGTGTTCGACGACGAGGGGCGGCTTGATCTCGACGGCCAGAAGCGCGCCATCGACTTCATGATCGATGCCGGCTCGCATGGCCTTTGCATCCTTGCCAACTTCTCCGAGCAGTTCGTGCTGACCGACGAGGAGCGCGACCGGGTGATGGAGGCCGTGCTGGCGCATGTCGCGGGCCGCGTGCCCGTCATCGTCACCACCACCCATTTCGCCACCCACATCTGTGCCGAGCGCTCGCGCAGGGCGCAGGATCTGGGCGCGGCGATGGTGATGATCATGCCGCCCTATCACGGCGCGACCTTCCGCGTGCCGGAGCCGGCGATCTATGATTTCTATCGCGCGGTCTCCGACGCCATCGACATCCCGATCATGGTGCAGGATGCCCCCGTGGCGGGCACGCCGCTCTCCGTCCCCTTCCTCGCGAAGATGGCGCGGGAAATCGAGCACCTCGCCTATTTCAAGATCGAGGTGCCGCAGGCCGCCGCCAAGCTGCGTGCGCTGATCGAGGCCGGCGGGGATGCCATCGTCGGGCCATGGGACGGCGAGGAGGCGATCACGCTGATGGCGGATCTCGACGCCGGCGCGACCGGGGCCATGACCGGCGGCGGTTATCCCGACGGCATCCGCCAGATCCTCGACCCCTATGTCGCCGGCGACCGCGAGGCGGCGCTCGACGCCTATATGCGCTGGCTGCCGCTGATCAACTATGAGAATCGGCAATGTGGCCTCGCGGCCTGCAAGGCCCTGATGAAGGAAGGCGGCGTCATAGCCCATGACACGGTGCGCGCGCCGCTGCCGGCGATGCACCCCGCCACCCGTGCGGGACTGATCGAGATCGCGACGCGGCTCGATCCGCTCGTGCTGAAATGGGGCAAATGACATGATCACCGGTGCCACCCTCATCGGATCGCGCGACCTGTCCACTACCGCGACGTTCCGCGCCGTCGACCCGTCGCGCGGCATCGAGATGGAGCCGGCCTTCAGCGATGCGGGGCCGGCGGAGGTCGACATCGCCACACGCCTCGCGGCGGAGGCGTTCCCGATCTACCGCGCCACCGTGCCGGAACAGCGGGCCGCCTTTCTCGACCTGATCGCTTTGAAGGTCGAAGACGTCGGCGACGCCCTGATCGAGCGGGCGACGCAGGAGACCGGCCTGCCCACCGCGCGCCTTGAGGGTGAGCGTTCCCGTACCACCAGCCAGTTGCGGCTGTTCGCGAACTGGGTGCGGGCGGGCGGCGCCGACGAACCGCGCCTCGACAGCCCGCTTCCCCAGCGCACGCCGCTGCCGCGCGCGGATCTGCGCCAGCGCCATATCGGCATCGGGCCGGTCGCCGTGTTCGGCGCCTCGAATTTCCCGCTCGCCTTCTCGGTGGCGGGCGGCGATACCGCCTCGGCGCTGGCCGCCGGCTGCCCGGTCATCGTGAAGGGCCATCCGGCGCATCCCGGCACATCGGAGCTGGTCGGCCGCGCCGTGCGCGACGCCGTTGCCGCGTCCGGCCTGCCCGAAGGCGTGTTCTCGCTGCTCACGGGCCGCTCCAACGAACTCGGCGGCGCATTGGTGGCGGATCCGCGCATCAGCGCCGTGGGCTTTACCGGCTCGCGCGCCGGCGGCCTCGCCTTGATGAAGATCGCCACGGCGCGTCCGGTTCCGATCCCGGTCTATGCGGAGATGAGCAGCATCAACCCGGTATTCCTGCTGCCCGGCGCGCTGAGGGCGCGGGCCGAGGCGCTCGCGGCGGGATTCGTCGCCTCGCTCACGTTGGGCGCCGGCCAGTTCTGCACCAATCCAGGGCTGGTGATCGCGCTGGCCGGCGAGGACGTCGATCGTTTCATTGCCGCGGCGGGCGCGCGGGTGTCCGGCGCGTCGGCCGCAACGATGCTCACCCCCGGCATTGCAGGCGCCTATGCGAAAGGGATATCGGCGCTGGAGGCCAGCCCCGGCGTAACCGAGGTCGCGCGTGGCGGGGAGGGGGGCCCGAACGGCTGCCGCCCATCGCTGTTCGTCGCGGATGCCGACCTGTTCATGACGGCTCCGGTGCTGGCCCATGAGGTGTTCGGCGCGTCTTCCCTCGTCATCCGCTGCGCGGATGAAGACGAAATGCGCGCCGTCGCGCACGCGCTGGAAGGCCAGCTCACCGCCACCCTGCATCTGGAGCCGTCGGACCACGATCTGGCCGCTTCCCTGCTGCCGGTGCTGGAGGACAAGGCCGGGCGCATCCTCGCCAATGGCTGGCCGACCGGCGTCGAGGTCTGCCACGCCATGGTGCATGGGGGGCCTTTCCCGGCGACCAGCGACCCGCGCTCGACATCGGTCGGCACGCTGGCCATCCGCCGCTTCCTGCGGCCCGTCTGTTATCAGGACCTGCCCGAGGATCTTCTTCCCCCGGCGGTGCGCACCCGCAACCCGCTCCATCTGCCGCGCCTCGTCGACGGCGCGGTGGACCTGCCCACGGAGCCGCGCTCATGAGCCCCATCCGCCTCGCCATCATTGGCCTTGGCAAGATCGCCCGGGATCAGCATCTTCCCGCCATCGCGGCCACTCCCGGCATCGAGCTGGCCGCGATCGCCAGCCGCAACGCGACGCTGGACGGCGTGCCCCATTTCCCGACGATCGAGGCGTTGCTGGCCTCGTCGCAAGCCATCGACGCGGTGGCGTTGTGCACGCCGCCGCAGGGCCGGCACGCGCAGGCCGCCGCCGCGCTGGAGGCGGGCAAGCATGTGCTGCTGGAAAAGCCGCCCGGTGCGACGGTGAGCGAGCTTGCCCCCCTCATCGAGGTCGCCCGGCGCTCCGGTCGCACGCTGTTCACGACCTGGCATTCGCGTTTCGCGCCGGCGGTCGAGCCGGCCCGCGCCTTTCTGGCGCAGCACGCCATCCGCTCGGTGACGATCGAGTGGAAGGAAGATGTGCGGGTGTGGCATCCGGGGCAGGAATGGATCTGGGAGCCCGGCGGTCTCGGCGTGTTCGATCCGGCGATCAACGCGCTGTCGATCCTCACCTGCATCCTGCCGCGTCCGGTCTTCGTGACCGGCGCGCATCTCGCCTTTCCCGCCAACCGCGCGGCGCCGGTGCGGGCCGAGGTCGACCTCACCGACACCGCTGGCGTGCCGATCCGCGCCGAGCTGGATTTCCTGCAGACCGGGCCGCAGACCTGGGACATCCGTGTCGAGACCGACGGCGGTAGCCTCACCCTGTCTTCGGGCGGGGCGAAGCTGTTCCACGACGGCGCGCCGCTGATCGACGAGAAGGAGGCCGAATATGCCGGCATCTACCGGCATTTCGTCGATCTGATCGCGAATGGGCGCTCCGATGTCGACGCCACGCCGCTCGCGCTTGTCGCCGATGCCTTTCTGATCGGCCGGCGCAGCGTCGTCGAGCCTTTCGAGTACTGAGCGATGACCATGGCCGCCGCCCTCGATCTTCCCGTCATCGACCTGTTCGGCCTCATGCCCGACGGGGCGCCGGTGGAGCGCATTCGCCTGCGCGGCGCGGACGGCTTCGAGGTGTCGGTGCTTACGCTCGGCGCGATCATACAGGCCCTGCACGTGCCCGATCGCAGGGGCGAGACGGCTGACATCGTGCTCGGTCACGACACGCTCGAACCCTATCTGCGGCATCGCCGCTATTTCGGCGCGGCGGTCGGGCGCTATGCCAACCGCATTCGGGGCGGGACATTTTCGCTCGACCGGAGGGACTGCCGGGTTCCGGCGAATGACGGCCTCAACGCCCTGCATGGCGGACCGGACGGGTTCGACCGGCGGCTTTGGAAGATTGAGGCGACGGAGGGCGGGGCGACGCCCTCGGTCACGCTCGGCCTCGCCAGCCCGGATGGCGATCAGGGCTTTCCCGGGGAGCTGCGCGCGCAGATCACCTACCGTGTCAGCGGCACGGAACTCTCCATCGCCTTCGCGGCGACCACGACGCAGCCGACCGTGGTCAACCTGACGCATCACGGCTTCTTCAATCTGGCCGGCATCGAGCGGTCGAGCGACGTGCTGGACCATGTCCTGACGCTGGACGCCGAGGCCTATCTGCCGGTCGACGCGACGGCGATCCCGCTCGGCGGTCCCGCGGCGGTCGCCGGCACGCCGTTCGATTTCCGCACGCCCGTGGCCATCGGTGCGCGCATTCGCGAGGGGCATGAGCAAGTGCGGCTCGGGCGGGGCTACGACCATAATTACTGCCTGCCCGGCGGCCCGTCCGCGACGCCGCGACGCGCCGCCCGGGTCGAGCATCCCGGTTCCGGCCGGGTGATGGAACTGCTCACCGACCAACCCGGCCTGCAGTTCTATTCCGGCAACTTCCTCGACGGTACGGCGGAGGGAAAATTCGGCCGGCTCTACCGCCAGTCCGACGCCTTCTGCCTCGAACCGCAGGCCTGGCCGGACAGCCCCAACCGGCCGGACTTCCCCTCCGCCCGGCTCGACCCCGGCGAGACCTACCGCCACCTCTCGCTTTACCGCTTCTCGACCCTCTGACCATGGAGCGCGCCATGCACGGCACCTCACCCGAAACCGAGCGTACGCTCCGCTCCCGCGCCTGGTTCGACAACCCGGCCAATGTCGACATGACCGCGCTGTATCTGGAGCGCTACCTCAATTTCGGCCTCAGCCAGGACGAGCTGCAGAGCGGGCGGCCGATCATCGGCATCGCCCAGACCGGCTCGGACCTCTCGCCCTGCAATCGACATCATCTCGAACTCGCCAAGCGGGTGCGTGATGGCATCCGCGAGGCTGGTGGCATCGCCATCGAGTTTCCGGTGCACCCGATCCAGGAGACCGGCAAGCGCCCCACCGCCGGCCTCGACCGCAACCTCGCCTATCTCGGCCTCGTGGAAGTGCTTTATGGCTACCCGCTCGACGGCGTGGTGCTCACCATCGGTTGCGACAAGACCACGCCGGCCTGCCTGATGGCCGCCGCGACCGTGAACATTCCCGCCATCGCGCTTTCGGTCGGGCCGATGCTCAACGGCTGGTTCAAGGGCGAGCGCACCGGATCGGGCACCATCGTGTGGAAGGCGCGCGAACTGCTCGCCAAGGGCGAGATCGACTATCAGGGCTTCGTGAAGCTGGTCGCCTCCTCGGCACCGTCGACCGGCTATTGCAACACGATGGGCACGGCGACCACGATGAACTCGCTCGCCGAAGCGCTGGGCATGCAGCTGCCCGGCTCGGCGGCGATCCCCGCCCCCTATCGCGATCGGCAGGAAATCGCCTACCGCACCGGACTGCGCATCGTCGAGATGGTGCGCGAGGACCTCAAGCCCTCCGACATCCTCACCCGCGAGGCGTTCGTCAACGCCATCCGGGTCAACTCCGCCATTGGGGGCTCGACCAACGCGCCGATCCACCTCAACGCGCTTGCCCGCCATGTCGGCGTGGAACTGGGCATCGACGACTGGCAGACCTATGGCGAGGATGTGCCGCTGCTGGTGAACCTCCAGCCGGCCGGCGACTATCTCGGCGAGGATTACTACCACGCCGGCGGGGTGCCGGCCGTGGTGAAGCAATTGATGGATCAAGGGCTCATCGCCGAGGACGCCGTCACCGCCAACGGCCGCACGCTCGGCGATAATTGCCGCGAGGCGCGGATCGAGGACGAGGCGGTGATCCGCCCCTATGACCGCCCGCTCAAGGCGAAGGCCGGGTTCCGCGTGCTGCGCGGCAACCTGTTCTCCTCCGCCATCATGAAGACCAGCGTGATCTCGGACGAGTTCCGGGCCCGCTACCTCGCCAACCCCGACGATCCCGAGGCCTTCGAGGGCCGGGCCGTGGTGTTCGACGGGCCGGAGGATTACCACGCCCGCATCGACGACCCCGCGCTGGCCATCGACGAGACCACCATCCTGTTCATGCGCGGCGCCGGGCCGGTCGGCTATCCCGGCGCGGCGGAGGTCGTGAACATGCGGGCGCCGGACTACCTCATCAAGGCGGGCATCCACGCCCTGCCCTGCATCGGCGACGGGCGCCAGTCGGGAACGTCGGGCTCGCCTTCCATCCTCAACGCGTCGCCGGAAGCGGCGGCCGGCGGCGGCCTCGCTTTGCTGCGCACCGGCGACCGCGTGCGCATCGACCTCAGGCGCAACAGCGCCAACATGCTGGTGCCCGAGGACGAGCTGGAACGCCGCCGGCAGGAATTGGCGGCGGCCGGTGGCTATGCCTATCCCGCCAGCCAGACGCCCTGGCAGGAGATCCAGCGCGGCTTCGTCGGCCAGCTTGAAACCGGCGCCGTTCTGGAGCCAGCCGTGCGCTACCAGCGCATCGCCCAGACCATGGGGATGCCGCGTGACAATCACTAGCCCCGCCCCCCTTGCCGCTGCGACCCCGGAATGGGTGCCGGTCACCGTGCTGTGTGAGCAGCACTGCCATCTCGGCGAGGGCGCGGCCTATGATCCGGCGCGGGACACCGCGTGGTGGTTCGACATACTGGAGCGGCGCCTGTTCGAGGCGACGCTTGCGACCGGCGAGATCGTCACCCATGCGCTGCCGGTGATGGCGAGCGCGCTGGCCGCCGTCGACGAGCGCCGTCAGTTGCTCGCCACCGAGCTTGGCCTGATGCTGCGCGACATCGCCTCCGGCGCCGTTGACCTGATCGCCCCGGTCGAGGCGGGCAATCCGGTGACGCGCTCCAATGATGCGCGCGTGCATCCGAGCGGCACGTTCTGGTTCAGCACCATGGGCCGTGAGGCACAGGAAGGGGCCGGCACGATCTACGCCTATTGCGCCGGCCGGGTGGTGCCGCTGTTTCCGGGCCTCGCCATTCCCAACGCCATCTGCTTCTCGCCGGACGGCATGACCGGCTATTTCGCCGACACCGGCGCGAACCGCCTGCACCGGGTGCGTCTCGATCCGGCGACCGGGCTGCCGTTGGAAGCGCCCGCCGTGATCCATCTGCACCAGGGGGCCGGCGGGCTCGACGGCGCGGTGACGGATGACGAGGGGCTCATCTGGTGCGCCATGTGGGGAGGCGCCCGGCTCAATGTCTATTCCCCGGTCGGGGAGCTTGTCCGCAGTGTCGCGGTGCCGGCCCTTCAGGCCAGTTGCCCGGTCTTTGTCGGCGCGGACTTCGACCGTCTGCTGGTGACCTCCGCCTTTCAGCACATGGACGAGGCCGCCCGCGCGGCGGATCCCCATCACGGGCGCACCTTCCTGCTCGAGATCGGGGCGCGCGGCCGGGCCGAACCTCGCGTCAGGCTGGGGGGCGCGTGATGGCACCGCAATTCGACCGGCTTTCCCACATCGCCGTCGACTGGGGCACGTCGAGCTTCCGCCTCTGGGCGCTCGACGCGCAAGGCAACGTGCTGGCGGAGCGGCGTAGCGCACAGGGGCTTGCCGCCGCGTCGTCCGAAGGTTTCGAGACCACGCTCGAAGCCCACCTCGCCGCGCTCGCCGTGCCGGACGGTGTCCCGGTCATGATGTGCGGCATGGTGGGCTCGCGCAGCGGCTGGGTCGAGGCCGCCTATGTCGACACGCCGGCGACGCTCGACGGGCTGGTCGCCCAGGCCGTGCAGGTTCCCTCCACGCGGCGGCGAATCCGCATCCTGCCCGGCCTTGCTCAGCGTGATCCCGCGCGGCCTGATGTCATGCGCGGCGAGGAAACCCAGTTGCTCGCCCTCGCCAGCGCGGGCGTGACGGGGCCGGCCTGCCTGCCCGGCACCCATTCCAAATGGGTCAGGATGCAGCGGGGCGAGGTGGAGCATTTCGCCACCTTCATGACCGGCGAACTGTTCCAGCTGCTGCGCGCCCAGTCGGTGGTCGCGCCCGCGGTCGCCGGGGCGGTGGAGAGCGACCCCGCCGGTACCGCCTTCGCGCTGGGGGTCGGCGAAGGTCTTTCGGCCCCCGAGACGGTGAGCCATGCGCTGTTCCGGCTCCGGGCGGCCTGGCTGCTGACCGGCGCCGAGCCGGCCGACACGCTGTCGCGGCTCTCGGGCCTGCTCATCGGCGCTGAACTCGCGGGCGCCGCCCGGCTGTTCGGGACGCTGGACGGCGTCGCGCTGGTGGCGTCGGGACCGCTGGCGCGGGCCTATCGCGCCGCCCTCAGCATCGCTGGCGTCGGCAACGTCGCCTTTTTCGACGCCGAGAACTGCGTCCGGGCGGGGCTGCACGCCGCCGCAATCACCACCTTCCGACTGGAAAGGAACGCGCCATGACCCCGCTTACGCCGCCCGTCCCATGGCCGCGCCTGCGGCGCCCGCTGGTCGCCATCCTGCGCGGCATCCTCCCGCAGGAGGCCGCCTCGATCGCGGGCGCGCTGGTCGAGGAGGGGTTCGAGGCCATCGAGGTGCCGCTCAATTCGCCGGACCCGTTCCGCTCCATCGAGACGATGGCCCGGCTTGCGCCGTCGGGCGTGCTGATCGGCGCCGGAACGGTGCTGGAGACGGCCGAGGTCGACCGGCTGGCCGATGCTGGCGGGCGGCTCATGGTCAGTCCCAATGTTGACGCTGACGTCATCGGCCGGGCGGTGGGGCATGGGATGGTCACCATGCCGGGCGTGCTGACTCCGACGGAAGCTCTCGCGGCGGTGAAGGCGGGGGCCTCGGCTCTCAAGTTCTTCCCCGCCAATCTGCTCGGCCCTTCCCTCATTCAGGCGATCGCGGTGGTGCTGCCGGCCGGCACGATTGTCGGCGCCGTCGGCGGCGTCGGCGAGAGGGAGTTCGCCGCCTATGGCGCGGCCGGAATCCGTACCTTCGGCCTCGGCTCCAGCCTCTATCGGCCGGGGGCCACCGCCAGCGAGGTCAGGGAGAAGGCGCGGGCGGTCATCGCCGCCTACGACGCCGCCTTCCCGATGGCCCAGGAGACATTGCGCGCCGACGGATGAGGCGCGCACTCGCGGGAGCCCCGCCAAAAAACGGCACGCCGAAGGCGGCCAAGGAAACGCTGAATCGCAGAGCCCCAACGCTCAAGGAGCTGACGACATGAAACGCCTGACGACGCTATTCTCCGCAACCGCGCTGGCGCTCGGCGCCATGGCCCTCGCTTTGCCCGCGAGCGCCCAGGACAAGGGTACGGTCGGCATCGCCATGCCCACCAAATCCTCCGCCCGCTGGATCGCCGATGGCGACAACATGGTGAAGGTGCTCAAGGAGCGCGGCTACACCACCGACCTGCAATATGCCGAGGACGACATTCCCAACCAGCTCTCGCAGATCGAGAACATGGTGACCAAGGGCGCCAAGGTGCTGGTGATCGCCTCGATCGACGGCACCACCCTCTCCGACGTGCTGAAGCAGGCGCATGACAAGGGCATCAAGGTGATCGCCTATGACCGCCTGATCCGCGACACGCCGAATGTCGACTACTACGCGACCTTCGACAATTTCCAGGTCGGCGTGCTGCAGGCGGAATCCCTGCTCAAGGGGCTCGGCTATCCCCAGAACAAGGGCCCCTTCAACGTCGAGCTGTTCGGCGGCTCGCCAGACGACAACAACGCCTATTTCTTCTACGATGGCGCCATGTCGGTGCTGAAGCCGCTGATCGACAACGGCACGCTGAAGATCGCCTCCGGCCAGATGGGCATGGACAAGGTCTCGACCCTGCGCTGGGACGGCGCCACCGCCCAGGCGCGCATGGATAATCTGCTGAGCGCCTACTACACCGACAAGAAGCTCCACGGCGTGCTCTCGCCCTATGACGGGCTGTCGATCGGCATCCTGTCCTCGCTCAAGGGCGTGGGCTACGGCTCCGGCAACATGAAGATGCCGGTGGTGACCGGGCAGGACGCGGAAGTGCCCTCGGTCAAGTCGATCCTTGCCGGCCAGCAATATTCGACCGTGTTCAAGGACACCCGCGACCTTGCCAAGGTCACCGCCGACATGGTCGACGCCACGCTGTCGGGCAAGGATCCCACGGTCAACGACACCAAGACCTACAATAACGGCGTCAAGATCGTGCCGTCCTACCTGCTCAAGCCGGTCGTCGTCGACAAGGGCAACTGGGAACAGGTGCTGGTCGGTTCCGGCTACTACAAGCCTGATCAGGTCAACTGACGATCCTTCGCGGACTATCTGGAAGACATCACGATCCGCGCCCGCCGTTTCGGGCCGGCGCGGATCGGATACGGGAGCGAGCGAGGCCATGAACGCTCTTCTGAAAATGCAGGGCATAAGCAAGCACTTCGCCGGGGTGAGGGCGCTGAGCGATGTCACCCTCAGCGTCGAGCCGGGCGAAATCCATGCGCTGGTCGGCGAGAACGGCGCGGGGAAGTCGACGCTGATGAAGGTGCTGAGCGGGGTCTACCCGCACGGCTCCTATGACGGCGCCATCGTGTTCGACGGCGAGGAGCGCCGCTTCAACGACATCAACGACAGCGAGCGGCTCGGCATCATCATCATCCATCAGGAACTGGCACTGATCCCGCTGCTCTCGATCGCCGAGAACATCTTCATCGCCAGCCCGCCCGCACGTTTCGGCATCATCGATCGCGGCGAGGTGCACCGGCGCACCAAGGAACTGCTTGCCAAGGTGGGGCTCGACGAGACGCCCGACACGCTGGTGACCAATATCGGCGTCGGCAAGCAGCAGCTGGTCGAAATCGCCAAGGCACTGTCCAAGAAGGTGCGCCTGCTGATCCTCGACGAGCCGACGGCCAGCCTCTCGGAAAAGGACAGCGCGGCATTGCTCGACCTGCTGCTGGAGTTCAAGGCGCAGGGCATCGCCTCCATCCTGATCTCGCACAAGCTGAACGAGGTCTCGAAGGTCGCCGACCGCATCACCGTGCTGCGCGACGGGCGGACGGTCGACACGCTGGACTGCCGGGATGGCGCGGTCGAGGAAGACCGCATCATCGTCAGGATGGTCGATCGCGACCTTGAGCACCGCTACCCCAAGCGGGAACCGACCATCGGCGAGCCCATCTTCAAGGTCACGAACTGGTCGGCCTATCATCCGCTTCACGCCGACCGGCAGGTGATACGCCAGGTCGACTTCGAAGCGCGGCGCGGCGAGATCGTCGGTATTGCCGGGCTGATGGGCGCCGGCCGCACCGAATTCGCCATGAGCATCTTCGGACGCTCATGGGGGCAGAAGATCACCGGTCGCGCGGAGATCGAGGGCCGGGAGGTGGACCTCTCGACGGTACGCCGCGCCATCGACGCCGGGCTCGCCTACGTCACCGAGGACCGCAAGCATCTCGGCCTGCTGCTCGCCGAGGATATCCGCAAGAACGTCACGCTTGCCAACCTCTCGGCCATCGCCCCGGCGCAGGTGATCGACGACCTGAAGGAACTCACCGTCGCCTCCGACTATCGCGGCCGGATGCGCATCCGCAGCCACAGCGTGTTTCAGGAGACCGGCAAGCTCTCCGGCGGCAACCAGCAGAAGGTGGTGCTGTCGAAATGGCTGTTCACCGACCCGAAGGTACTCATCCTCGACGAACCGACACGCGGCATCGATGTCGGCGCCAAATACGAAATCTATTGCATCATCAATGAGCTGGCCGATGCCGGCAAGAGCGTGGTGGTGATCTCCTCCGAGATGCCGGAACTGCTGGGCATCTGCGACCGCATCTATGTGATGGCCGAGGGCGCCTTTGTGGGCGAGTTCCCGGCCGCGGAGACGACGCAGGAGAAGATCATGCGGGCCATCATGCGCAAGGGAGAACAACGCCTATGAGCGACGCGGCGCTGAAGAAGCCTGGACACGCCGGCTTTCTGAAGAACAACCTGCGCGAATACGGGATGCTGATTTCGCTCTTCGCCATCATGGTGTTCTTCGAGGTGGTCACCAACGGTACGTTGATGCGGCCGCTGAACCTCACCAATCTCGTGCTGCAGAACAGCTACATCGTCATCATGGCGCTGGGCATGCTGCTGGTGATCGTCACCGGTCATATCGACCTCTCGGTCGGCTCGGTCGCCGGATTCATCGGCGCGGTGGCGGCGGTCCTGATGGTGAGGTACGGCGTGCCTCCCCTGCTCGCCGTCCTGATCTGCCTGGCGCTGGGCGGCCTGATCGGCGCGGCGCAGGGCTATTGGGTGGCCTATTTCAAGATCCCGTCCTTCATCGTCACGCTCGCCGGCATGCTGGTGTTCAAGGGGCTCGCGCTGGCGATCCTGGCCGGCCAGTCTGTGGGGCCCTTCCCCCCGGAATTCCAGCGGCTCTCTTCCGGCTTCATTCCCGAGCTGGTGCCGGATACCGGATCGCTCTACCCGACCTCTCTCGCGCTCGGCGCCCTGCTAGCCCTCGCGCTGGTCTGGCTGAATTTCCGCGGCCGGAGCCGTCAGGAGGCGCATCACATCGAGACCGAGCCCTACGGCTTCTTCCTTCTGAAGAACGCGCTGCTGTTCGGCATCATCGTGTATTTCGCCTATCTCATCGCCTCGCATCGCGGCCTGCCCAACGTGCTGGTGATCATGGTCGCGCTCATCGCGCTTTACGCCTTCGTGACCACGCGCACCACGATCGGCCGGCAGGTCTATGCGGTCGGCGGCAATGAGAAGGCGGCCAAGCTTTCCGGCATCAAGACCGAGCGGCTGACCTTTCTCACCTTCGTCAATATGGGCGTGCTGGCGGCGCTCGCCGGCCTCATCTTCGCCGCGCGGCTCAATACGGCGACCCCCAAGGCCGGCCTCGGCTTCGAGCTCGATGTCATCGCCGCCTGCTTCATCGGCGGCGCCTCGGCCTATGGCGGTGTCGGGCGCGTCGGCGGCGCCGTGATCGGCGCGCTGATCATGGGCGTGATGAACAACGGTATGTCGATCCTCGGCATCGGCATTGATTATCAGCAGGTGATCAAGGGGCTCGTGCTGCTGGGGGCGGTGTGCCTCGACGTCTATAATCAGAAGCGCGTCTGACTTCCGCTCGCCGCTCCGGGCGCTTCCCCGCTACAAAACAGGCCGCCGGAGCGATCCAGCGGCCTGCGTGCTTCGTAGATGACGTGTCAAACCGTCATTGCGAGGTCGCCATGAACCGCCGGCTTGCACTGCTTGTTCCGCTGCTTCTCACCTTTCCCGCTCTCGCGCAGGCGCGTGCGCCGGATCCAAACGGCGTGTGGATGCGCGGCGACGGTAATGCGCGCGTGCGGATCGCCTCCTGTGGCAGCAAGCTGTGCGCCACCAATCTGTGGATCGGCGATACCTCGGGCGGCGAGGCGGTGGGTCATCGGCTGGAGCTTACGCTTAAACCGAAGGACGACGCCACGCTGGTCGGCACCGCCTACGACCCGCAACGCGACTTGAACTATTCGATGCAGATGACCGTCGGCAAGGAGCAGTTGCTGACGCGCGGCTGTGTGCTCGGTGGCCTGCTGTGCAAGTCCGTCACCTGGTCGCGGTCGGAGTGAGCGGAGCGTGAGGCCTTCGCCATCCGCCGCCTTCTACGATCCTCAGCGACGTATCCCATGCGTTACCGCCCGGATCAGCGGGCCGTCAGCAGAGTTGAACTCATGACCCTCATTGCCACTGCCGGCCGCGTCGCCGAACGCCTGCCGGTCCCCGACGCCGTCACTCGGTTGGGGATCGAGATGCTGGTCGACCGGACACGCCGTGCTCTGGCCGCCCGGCCATCCGGCGAGGAACGCCGTTTCGTCGAGGAGATGGCCACCCGGCCCATCGCCGAGCATCCCGAGAGCGCCAACGACCAGCATTACGAACTGCCGCCCGAGTTTTTCGCGCTCACCCTCGGCCCGCGCCGGAAATATTCCTGCTGCCTCTACGAGGATGGGGCGGAAACGCTGGACGCCGCCGAAGTGCGGGCCCTGGAGGAGACGGTTGATCATGCCGCGCTGGCGGATCGACAGCACATTCTCGAACTGGGCTGCGGCTGGGGCTCGCTGACCCTGTTCATGGCGGAGCGCTTTCCGGCCGCGCGGATCGTCGCGGTGTCGAATTCGGCGCCGCAGCGCCTGTACATCGAAGCGGCCGCCCGTGAACGCGGCCTTCGCAACGTCACGGTCGTCACGGCCGACATGAATGCTTTCGAGACCTCGGACCGGTTCGACCGCATCGTTTCGGTGGAAATGTTCGAGCACATGGCGAACTGGACGGCGCTGCTCGGGCGCGCGCGTGGATGGCTGCGGCCGGAGGGACGGATGTTCCTCCATGTCTTCACCCATCGTTCCACCCCGTACCGCTTCGATCATGGCGATCAGGACGACTGGATCGCCCGCCACTTCTTCACCGGCGGCATCATGCCGAGCGAGGGGCTGGTGCGCTGCGCGACCGACCATTTCACGGTCGAGCAGGAATGGCGCTGGAGCGGCCGCCATTACGTGCGAACCGCGCAGGACTGGCTGGCCAATTTCGATGCCAACCGGGAGCGGATCGACGCTGTGCTGCACGATGTCTATGGCGCTCAGGCCGGGCTGTGGCGGCGGCGATGGCGGCTGTTCTACCTCGCCACCGCCGGCCTGTTCGGCCATCGCGGCGGCGACGAATGGGGCGTCAATCACTACCGCCTGCGCCCGCGCGACTGATCTCGCGGCGGGCGGGCGATGACGCATCGTGAGCCTGCGCGCTGGCCGGGGCATCAGGAGCCGCGGCCTCGGTCCGGCCCGCGGGAAAGTGTCAGCGGGATTTATAATAGGTCCGGTAGGTCCGTATCATGCTGGGCACGAACTCGCGTATGATGGACTTTATCCCAAGCGCCTTGCCGTTCTGACGATAGATGAAGTTGAATACAATCGCCCTCATGACGTCTTCAGGATAGGTTTCCTTGAAGAGCGACAGCGAATTATTTTCTTTCAGGACATGATGAAGATAAGATCCATCGGGCGGAAGCATTTGCTTCCAGTAACCTATTTTCGTCAGTATGTTATTGAAAATGTGAAGCGTCGATGCATTCGTGCATCGGCTTGAACAAAAATCGAAATATTCTGGAAGAAGTATCTTCCATATATCGTGATAGCCGATGGGATAAAAATAAGAGTGATTAGTCGTCTCGATAGGTTTCTTTAAATGGTTGTTGACCTTTTTGATGAGATTTGGCCCGGTCTCACCCCAACGTAGTTCCTTGTCGAAGAGATCGTATATTTCTTCACGGAGATGATCGAGGAAGGCGTGATCGGAAATATAGATGATCGCATTATTTAGCCCGTGAGGCTCTTCCGAGATCAGCAAATTCTTGTGGCCGGAAAAATCCCCGTCCGCGATCATCAGCACATCGGTATCGACCCATGTGAGGTTTCTCTGCCGGATCATTTCGTAACGGAAGAAATCGGAAAAATGGCAGATGTCGGGGCGGCCATTATAGATGATGCGCTGGCCCAGGGATTCCGGGACGATCGCGGCCGCGTCGGCGACCTCGATGCCCTTCGGCACGTTCTCCAGCGGCGCGTAGGAGAACAGGGTGAGCTTGATGCCGCGGCGCAGGAAAGACAGCAGGCACGCCTGATCGAGCGGGCTCAGCGCGCCGCGCGCCCAGAAGGCGCCCACCCCGGCGCCCGGAAAGGCGTTGCCAGTCACCGGAGGGCCCGGGGGTCGCAGGGCCGGAGCAACATCCGTCGTCCGTACTGCCATCACCTCGTCTCCCTGGTAGTTCATGGCCTCATCGCTCCCGAAAACTGTCCGCCCGCCAAGGCGCTTCACTTCAACCCTCGCGCCCGTCATGGCGGATCGTCTGCGGCCGCTTGCTCGTCGGTACAGTCCGGCGCCGGCTCCCTGAAGCTGTAGGCACGGATGTAGTCGACCAGCATCGTCGTCGGATTGGGTGTGTCGCTGATGGAAAATCCCGAACCAAGCGCCAGATTGACAAGCAGCATCAGTCGGTTGCGATGGCTGGCGGGCGTCGGCACCTGCCACATGGGCTGGCGATCGAGATAGAAGGTGATGTGGTCGGGGGTGACCTTGGCTCCGTACGTGTGGAAGTCGGCTTCCAGCGAGCCATTGGGCACCGCGAAGGTGGTCAGTCCTCCACCCTCGCGGCTCGGGTCCGCCGACCAGAGATGATAGGCGGCCTGATAGGAAGCGCGCGCATGGCCGTAATATTCGAGGATGTCGACCTCCATGGTCGCATCGGCCGCCGTGTCGTCCGGGATCGCGTTCAGCCAGAACGCCGGCCAGGTGCCGGGGCCGGTTGGCAGCTTGCTCCGCGCCTCGAAATAGCCGTATCGCAGCCCGAAGCCGCGGCCGGTGCTGTCGGCCGAGGCAAGCAGACCGGAGCGCCAGGTGCCGTCGGCATCCTTGCTGGCGGTGATCGCGAGAATGCCGTCGCGAACCGTGAAGGGTGAACCGGGGCCGGGATCGGAAAACACCGCATCGCCGAAGTCGCCGCCCCAGGGCGTGTGCGCGATCCAGCGGGCCGAGCCGAGTTCGCGCGGCGCGATGCTCAGATCATCGAATTCATCGGCAAAGGCGAGTTCCATACGGCAGAAGGAGAGGGCGGCATCGGTCATCTCGGGCGCCGCCGCCGCTTCCCGTGTCGCGGTAAGCGCCATTGCCGTCGCGAGGACGGTGAGGGCTGCGGAAGTCAGGGGGCCGGGCGTGGGCGTCATGGTATGTCCCCCAACAAGGACCGCGTCAGTTCGACATGGCGGGCGATATAGGCGTGGCAGCCGAGGTCGCCGCGCCGCATGCGGGCCTGCGCGCGCTGCGCCAGCGCGAGGGCGCGATCGGGCGCGGCGATCAGGGCGCGCACATTCGCCAGCAATGCCGCCGCGTCGCCGGGCGGCGTGTAGCAGGCGGCGTCGGCGTCGAAATAATCCTTCAGCCCGCCCGTATCGGTCACCACCATGGGAAGCCCCCGCAACGCGGCCTCCTGCATCACGGTGATGCCGCTTGCGTGCCGGTTCGGCTGGAGCGGCACGACCATGAGCGTCGCGTCGGCCATCAGGCGCTGCAACGCGTCATTATCGGCGAGCGCGACGATGCGGATGTTGGGTGCGCCGCGCGCCAGCGATGCCGGCGCCGTCTGCGAGACGATGGTCAGTTCGATGTCCGGTTGGCCGCTCATGGCGGCGGCGAGGGTGCGCCAATCCCGGTGGCGATCATTGCCGACGCTGATCACCCGCGCCGGTGCGCCGGTGCGAAGGCGCGGCGCGGTCGACACTTCGCTCGGTATGCCGAACAGCACCATTTCGGAGCGCTTCTGCGGAAACGCCCGGCGAAGCACGGCGAGGTTTTCCATCGACAGGGTGGTCAGCAGATCCACCTCCCGGATGAGGCGTCGCAGGAGCGCGCGGCGGATCACCGAGAGCGTGTCCCATCGGTCGAACATCCACACGCTCTGGCCGATCAGCTTCGGCCGTCCGGATGGCCGGCGCCCGCGCCGCGCGAGCAGGAGCGCGACGGCGAGATACTGCGATTCCGTGTGGGTCCACACGATGTCCGAGGCGAGCATGTTGTCGGCATTGAAGGCGGCGTGGAGGTAATCGAAACCCAGCACCGCCCGCAGCCCCAGGCGGACCAGTTTTCGCAGGCGCCCTTCCCTGGCGGCGCGCGAGAAGGTGACGCGGCACCCCATCTCCCGCGCCCGCGCATAGCCATAGGGCGACGGATCGTTCACGCCGATGAGGCGCCCCGCGTGCCAGCGCCGTTCCCACTCGCGCGCATCCTGCCCCCAGGCCAGATGCACGAACACCTTCGGCTCAGTGCAAGTGGTAGTCGCGTCGCCCGCCTCCGGCCGACTGGCGAGAGACGATGCGCCATGATCCATCACGGCCTGCGCGTCATGGCGGTCCGCAGGCTCGTCGCGGGCGACAAAAATATCGATGGGCGAGGATGTGTCCATGCGCGTCGATCACGGTCGTTCGATCACGCCGTCGGCAATGGCCATCTCGGTGAGATAGGCCTCCGCAGACGAGGACCAGGAGAATTCCTTGGCGCGCTCGCGCCCCATCGCCACCAGATTGAAGCGCAGGGCCGGTTCGGCGCGCAGTTGCTTGAAGGCATCGATCCAGGCCTCCGGCTGGTCGGGCGGGGCATAGAGCGCGGCGGCGCCGCAGATTTCCGGCAGGCTCGCGCGGTCTGACACGACAACCGGGCATCCCAGTACCATCGCCTCCAGCGGCGGCAGGCCGAACCCCTCGACGAAGGAGGGAAAGGCGAGGCAGAGGGAATTGATGAGCAGCGCCGCCAGTTCGCTGTCCGAAAGGCGGCCGAGAACCGCGACGTTCGGTTTAGCCACCGCGTCGGGCGGGGATTGAAAGACCCTGCTGTCCAACTCGCCGACGAGTGCGAGGCGAAAGCCGATCGCCGCCAGCTGCGGAGCCAGATCCAGCAGCATGCCGATGTTCTTGTGCGGCGCCGGACTGCCGAGGACGATGACGGTGTTGGAACTCGCCGCCTGGCGCGTCTCCTCCGAGTGCTTCGGCACCCATGCCAGTGCGTGCTCATGGCCGCAGGGAATGACGGTGATCTTATCCGCAGCGCAAATGCTCTTCCGGGACAGTTCGCTCGCGGAGTACGAGGACACCGTCGCCACCCGCGCCACGCTGCGCGCCAGCAGCGGTACCAGGAGGCGGTGAAACAGGCGGTACTGGAGCGAATAGCTCTGCGGAAACGCCCAGACGTTGGCATCGTGGATGCACAGGATCTGCTTGCGGACCCGAAGCGGGCCGGTGTTGCACAGGCAGAGCAGCCCGTCGCCCACCTGTCCCGGCAGCGTCATCTGCTCCCACACCTGCCCGCTGGACTCACCCACCCGACGAAGCGCGATCTGGTTGAGGGCGCAGTCCTCGGCGTGGGTGGGCGCCACCAGCTCCAGTTCCAGCCCGCGTGCGAGAGGGTGCCGGTCGGCGATCAGGCGGTCCAGTGCCGAGACAATTTCGTGGGCATAGCGTTGAACGCCGTTGAGAGGTTGGGTCAGGAAGCGTCCGTTGATCGTCCAGCGCCTGATCATGCTAAATAAACGCCTCTTCCACCACTACCGCGATCAACGACCGCGCCTTTCAGTGTCGTGTATCACCCGACAGCGTGCCAGTTCACATTGGCGGTATAGGACCGCGAAGACATACCTCATCCGAACGATGACATTTGACCGAAGTGCGGATGTCACCATTGTTTGCGGATGAACTAATTTGTCATCGGCATCATCATTTAGATCCCGCGGCGTTGCTCGGCTTGAGGCGGAGCATGCCGGGTTCGGCCCCGTTGCGCCGCCGGGCGCCTTTGCAGGGCACCAGTGCGCGGGCGCGGCGCAAGGACCGGGACGGCCGCCAAGGCGTCGCGACACGACAGCACGGTGGCGAGGCAGATGAAGAACAGGATCCCGGGATCCGCATTGCCACCGGAGATGATGGCGGGCACCAGGATCCACAGGCCGGTGGCGCGGGCGGCCTCGTGCAGGGCCAGAGGGCCGGCGTCGCGGCGCGTGTCGGTCGGCGGCGGGCGCAGGAACAGCGCGGCAAGCGCCAGCAGCGGCAGGGTTCCGATCACGCCGATCTGGCTGAGCGCCGCGATCAGCCAGTTCGACGCCCGCGAGCTTCCCATGCCGATGCCGATGCCGCCGGTCTGGATGAGCGCCTCAAGGCTGCGGTAATTGGCGTAGCCGCGCTCGCGCGCCGAGGACGATTGCGACTTGTTGAGAACCGCATCCTCGAACAGCCGCTGCACATTCGCAAAAGCGCTGGAATCCACCAGGTAAACCCCGAGGCACACCGTGGCGACGAGGAGGGCAAGCCCGGCCAGGATCAGATCGGAGCGGCGGATGTGGCCGCGAAACGGGAACAGGCAGGCTGAGATCGTAAGCCATGCCGCATAGGCCCCCAGGCACGCATAGCCGGTGCTCGACGTGGACATCAGCAGCAGTCCCAGCGCGAGCAGCATGAGGGCGAACGCCCGCGGGTTCTGCGTGACCCGCCAATAGGTCATGCTGAACACCAGCCCGGCGAAGATGCTGGCGGCGAAGGCCGACGCTTCGGAATGGCCGCCGGCGATGCGGAAGAAGCCGACGGCGATGTCATCGGTCAGCAGGGCATAGCTCGCCGTACGGATCGGCAGCAGCACATCGCCGATGCCGGCGAGCTTGCCAAGCAGATCGACCAGCCCCAGCCCCACATTCATCGCCACCCATGCGAGAAAGCCCATCTCCATGGCCCGCAGGGCGCCGGGCCGGCGTAGGCCGATGCACAGAGTGAGGCAGGTCAGCCCCCCCAGCGCGAAATAGCTCGACTGGGTGATGTTGCCGGAGGTCGGCGCCAATGGCACTTCGAGCCCGCCGGACTCGCGCATGTCGAACATGCCGACATCGCCCTGGAACAGCCGTGGCAGGATAATTGCGCTGCCGCACACATAAACGATGAGCAGAAGAACGACGACGCAGCTCGGATGGCGCGCGAGTTCGGCACGCACCTCCTCCAGTCCGTCGCGCTGCAGTGCGAGGCGCCCGATGAGAATCAGGGCGAACAGTGTATAGATGAGGGGTGACGACCCTCCCAAGCTCGGCAGAACCGCGAAGGCGGTGGAGCCGAACGCCAGGGACGCCATGAGCGCGACGATCACCGCGGAGCCGAGAGTTTGGCCGAGAAGCAGCAGAGCCGCGCAGACCAGAAGTCCTGTCGGGGACGGTATCATCTCAGGTCGCGGCCGGTTCACAGCCGGCAGGGAGCGGCCGTTTGAGCGCGTGGTGGGCGATACCCCCGCTGCTGGGCGTGGTCACCGGCCTGTTGCTGCGGGTGCCGGGCCTGCTCGCCGTGACGCTGCTCGTCGCGATCCTGGCGATCGCTGCCGGCCGTGCGGCGGATGAGCCGTTCGCGACGCTCGTGCTGCACGCGCTGGCGGCTATCGTACTTCTCCAGCTCGGGTACCTTCTCGGCGTGCTCATCGCGTCGCACTGGCTCTACCGGAAAAAATAGTCGGGGCGCCGCCACGGGAGCGCTTGGCCCCGGTGCCGAAAGCGAGCGCCCGTTGCGGATGCGCGCGCGTCATGACGTCTCCTGCGTGCGCAGAAGGGCCGGGATGGTTCGCAGGATGATGGCCACATCGGTCCAGAACGACCAGTTCCGCACATAATCGGCATCGATGGCGACGCGCTCGGCGTAGGAGAGGCGGCTGCGGCCGCTCACCTGCCACGCCCCGGTCATCCCCGGACGAACGCTCATGTAATGCTCGGCCATCTGTCCATAGAGCGCGATCTCGTCGCGCACGATCGGGCGCGGGCCCACACAGCTCATCTCGCCGCGCAGCACGTTCAGCAGTTGCGGAAGCTCGTCGAGGCTCGAATTGCGCAGAATGCGGCCGATGAAGGTCACACGCGGGTCGTTTTCCAGCTTGCGGGTGAGCTGCCACTCCTCCGCCGCCGCGGGATCTGCACGCAAATGCTCCTGAAGGACGCGCTCGGCGTCACAGACCATCGTGCGAAACTTGTAGCAATAAAACTCCCGGCCGCCGAAGCCGACCCGCCGATGCGCGAAGACCACCGGGCCGTCCGTCGAGGCCTTGATGAGAACCGCGGTCATCATAATGACCGGCGACAGCAGAACCCCCGCCGTCGCGGCGATGCACACATCGAGAATGCGCTTGGCCGCCCCGCCCGGCGCCCGCTCGGCCAGCAGCGGGTCGCTCGGCCTCGATCCAGAGAACGGGCCCGTCGGGATTCCAAGAAATGAATGATCGTCCAGCACGTAAACGACCCCCGTCTGCTTTCCTCTTGATTTTCGGACGGAGCCGCTCGCCAAACCAGCGCGTAGAAGACGTAATCGTTAATATAAAGCTGCATGTCCCCTTAGCACTAAGGGGTAAGATACAGGTGCCCGGCCTACCACTTCGATACCGAAAACTGGAACGCGTGTTTGCCGTCCACCCGCCTGCCGGTCGAAGGCCGTGCGAGAACTGTCTCACGTCCCCCATCGCTGGGGGTGACACGGCAGCATCGACTGGTCGCGCCAGCGGGGCCGGAGCGCTCGCCGATGGTTTGGGATAAGTTCCGGTGGCGTCAGACCGCCTTGTTGAGAACAGTGCCCAGCACGCGGCTGCCGGTGGTCTCGAGCCGGTCGACGGCTTCGGTGATCAACTGGGTGGGCGTCTGCCCCCATTCGACCACGACGAGCAGGCCATCCAGAAGTGGGCCCATGGCGATCGCCGCCGAACTCTGCTCCAGCGCGGGAAGGTCCACCACCACGATGTCGTGGTTCCGCAGCGCCTCATCCAGACAGCGCATCATGGCGACCGAGCCCAGAAGCGCCTCGGAAATGGCGGAGCTGAACTTCCGGGTCGGCACCAGTTCGATATGGGTGTGCGGGACCGGAATGGCGCATTCGGCGACGGGCCGGTACTCCAGCAGTATCTGCATCAGGCCGGGCTGCTGTTCGGAGGCGGCCGCGGCGCGTGTCAGGGTGCAGCGCTGGAAATCCGCATCGATGACGAGTACCCGCGTGCCGGACGCACCCAGCAGGCAGGCGAGGTTGCCGGCAATGGTGGTCTTGCCTTCGCCGGTGAGCGCGGAGGTGATGCCGATGGTCCGCGTCTGATGCGAACGAACCCGTTCAAGAGCGATGAGCGTCGTGCGCACATTGGCGAGGGCGTTGAGGAACGGATCGCCGCCGAGCTGGTCATGCGTGATGAAACATTCCAGGTCGGGCCGCCCGAAGCGGCGCTTCATGCCGGCGAGGATGGTTCCCAGGCCGCGATAGAAGGAGCGACGCGCCGACCATCCGGTATGCCGCGTGCGGTGGAACCGGGGCAGGGCGCCGAGACAGATGCGGCCGAGCTTCTGGTTGGCGTGCCGGACCGAGCGGACGCTGGTGTCGAGATTTTCCCGCAGCACCGCGGCACCGACCCCGACGACCCCGCCGAGAAGCAGGCCGAAGCTGAGGATCATCTTGGATCGCGGATAGCTCTTGCCGAGCGGCGTGGTCGCCGGAGTGAGCAGGCGCGTCTCGACCAGCGGGTTGGACTGGCGCTGCAGCGCCTCGGCATAGCCCTGTACGGCGCTCTCATAGATCTTCTTGTAGGCGAGCGCGGTGCTCTCGAGTTCCTCCAGCGTATTGCGGTCGGTGGCCGCGCTCTGGCCGGGCGGGGGCGCGCCGGGAGCCGTCCCGGCCGGTGCGGCGAGGTTGCGGGCGGCGGCGCTGCTGCGGCCGGCGCGGAACTCCTGCTGCGCCAGTGCCGCCGCGTTCATCTGCTGGCGCAGTTTCCCCACCCGGCTTTCCAGCCAGTCGGAGCCGGCGCGTGCCGCCCGCGTGCGCGATTCCAGCTGATCGCGGATGTAGACGTCGGCGGTCGCGTTGGCGATTTCCGCGGCGAGTTCCGGGTCGGGCGAGGAGAAGCTCAGATCGATGACATAGGAGAGGCCCGCGCGCCGCACGTCGAGCCGGTCGGCGAAGGCGCCCAGGGCCTGCCGCAAAGACACGGCCTCCTCGGAATCGCTCGCGTTCCGCGTCATGAAGGCAGGGTTGTTCAGAAGGTCGAGTTGCTCGATGACCGCCTTGGCGACCCGCTCGGAGCGCAGCACCACCAGCTGGCTTTCGATCTGCGCCGCATCGATCGCGTTTGACTGCATCTCCTCCCGCGTGGGCTGGGACGATTTTGGATCGATCAGCAACTGGGCGCGGGCGGTGTAGAGCGGTGTCGCCAGATTCACATAGACCAGCGCACAGCCTCCGCCGATCGCAAGTGCGGTGAGAACGATCAGCACATGCCGAAGAACAAAGACAGACATTTCCGAGACCGTGATCGTATCGGCCCGGAAGTCCGTGCTTGAGAAATCGACGTGTTCGCCGACCGTATTCGATACAATTTGGCGTGCATCGCGCCTCTTGAAGCTCATGGCGGAACCTGATGAAACCGTATCGATGACATCGATACGGGGCCGCGCGCTCGAATTTATAATATAATTACAAGAAATAATGTAATATGCGTCGCATTCGACAGTAAGTCCTCTAAAATAGGTAGGCTGTATAAGCACAACGAGCTAACCCAGGCGGCGCCGGCCTCCCGCATTAGGGGGATATCGAGTCGTCCACGGGCCGGCCAGATTGCCTCCCACCGCTCCCCCAGCTCTTTCCGCACCTCCTTCAGGTAGGACTTTGCGCCCAGGGCGGTCTCCACCGTCGGCGCGGAGGCATCCGGCGCCCGCTCCAGCCAGGCTTCGCGCCACCAGCAATAGATGGCGCGCGGACAGAAGACGCGCTTGCCGCTGATCAGCCCCCGGCACCACACGTTTTCGAGGATGACGGCGGGTGTCTTCATCGTCCGCATGACGCCGGTCTTCTCGTCGAGGAACCGCTCGACCCGCGCACGCACGCGGTAGACGCCGCCGCAATAGGGCACCATCTCACCATCGAAATAGAGCCCGCGATGGTGGTTTCGCGCATCGATGGTCATCAGGATCTCGTCCAGCGGCTTCACCCGCACGAGTTCGCCCGGCTGCAGGCCCAGCGGGTAGATCGGCGCCTCGGCGGCGTTCTCCAATCGACCCCAGCGGCGCGGATAGGGCACGCCGCCCCAGAATGACTGGAACCGGTCGTACAGCCACAGGCCCGGCGCGCCGAAGCGCGAGCGCGGACGTGCAAGCGCCTCATAGGCGAAATAGGCCGCGCTTTTCAGCATGGTGCCGAGCCCGACATTGCGCGAGGCGAGATCTTCGGCGAACTGGCTGATGTTCCAGGGGCCGATCAACTTGGTGAAGGCCGGA
The DNA here is from genome assembly GCF_022601675.1 of Ancylobacter gelatini. Taxonomy (GTDB): domain Bacteria; phylum Pseudomonadota; class Alphaproteobacteria; order Rhizobiales; family Xanthobacteraceae; genus Ancylobacter; species Ancylobacter gelatini. Next base: position 48,251 of record NZ_JAKVIL010000015.1, read on the forward strand.
AAATCCGTGGCCTGACACTGCCAGCGCGGTTTGCCGGAGGCCGACACGCCATTGCGTGCGGCATCGATCACCTGGCTTTCCGTGCAACCCTGTCCGACGCCGGTCGCGGGAGCCCCTGCTGGCGCCAATTCGGCGCCGCTGGCGTCGATCCGCCTGAGCCACGCCTCCTTCCAGAACACGCTGCACGCGGCCTGACAGCCGCCATGTGCCGCGCCGCTGCAGCGCACCCCCTCCAGCAGCACGCCGTCCACGAGGCTGCGGCTGCTCACGGGGTGGAGGGTATCGCAGCTCTTGTGGCCGCGCCGGGCGACGCGGATGCGCTGGCCGCAATAGCTGAACATTTCCGGCATGAAGGGCATGCCGTCCAGCCGACCGTTTCGGTCGAGCGTGGCGAGGATCTCGTCCCGGCTGCGCACCGCCACCCAATCCCCCGCACAGGAGCGTATGGGGGACGGGTGCGCCGGCGCGCGGTCCGGCGGCGATCCGCCGCCTGTCTGCGCCAGGCCCATGCCCGGCAGGGAGTCTTCATCGGCCTGAGCCATTGACGCCCTCCTTAAATTTTCAACAGCAGCTTGCGAGCCATAAAACCCTCGGCGTAGTGCGCGCGGCATTCGACGCCGCGCAGCCGCGCGAGGCCCCGGAACGTCTCGGCGTCGAACCACGCCTTCGTGCGCTGTGTGCCGAAATGGCGCTGAAGGATTTCGATCTTGCGCGCGAGGATGTCGTCCGAAAGAGCGACGTAGACGTTCGGCCGGCCGAGATCGCCGTCCCATTTCGGGATTTCGACCTCCAGGATGAGATGATCCCGAAAGGTGTTCCAGGCGAACTCGGCAAGCAGCCGATGGTCCTGATGGGCATCGTCTCGATGATGGGTGAGCACCACATCGGGATCGAAGCGCTCCTTGAGCGACTCCACCCATTCCTTTACAGCCGCCCGGTCGGCGGGGAGGAAACCGTCGCGGAAGCCGCCGATGCGGATATCGACCGCGGCGGCGCCCTCCAGCAGGTCCGCCGCACTCGCCCGCGCCTCGTCCTCGCGCGCCCCGGCCGCGCTCGCCACGCACCACAGCACCTCAAGTGCGGCTCCGGCGGCAATCCAGCTGAGCAGGGCTCCGCCCGCGCCAATCTCGATGTCGTCGGAATGGGCGCCAAGGCACAGCACCTTGAGTGTCTCGCCTGGACGCAGGAGTGCGAGGTCGCGCATGGCGTCACGCCCGCGATGCGATGGCCTGCGGGGCCGCCCCGCATCGGCGCCAGGGCATCTGCCCTTTCTCGATCATGTCTTCGAGGCTCTGGCGGTCCTTGAGCGTATCCATGGCGCGCCAGAAGCCTTCATATTTGTAGGCAAGAAGCTGGTCGGCCTTGATCAGCCTGGCGAAGGGTTCGACCACCAGTTCCTCGCCGTCGCGCATGTAGTCGAAGATTTCCTTGCGGAAGATGAAGTATCCGCCATTGATCCACATGTCGGCAGCGTCGGAGGCCTGCATCTCGCGAACCCGCCCGGTGTCGTCGATCTGCGCCAGATGGAAGGTGAGCATGGGATGCACCGCGAGGAAGCACGCCACCTTGCCGCTGCGCTTGAAGGTCTCGATCATCTCGTCGAGCGGCGCATCGGACAGGCCGTCCGAATAGTTGGCGAGGAACATTTCCTCGTCCTGAACGAGATGGCGCACCGCCCATAGCCGCGAGCCGATGTTGCGCCACACGCCGGTGTCGACGAGCGACATCCGCCAGTCCACCGGCTTTTCGCCGAGAATGTCGACGGTTGCGCCGCCATTGCAGACCACGAGGTCGCTGTAGATCTCGGGGCGGTGATTCAGGAAGAATTCCTTGACCACATTGGCCTTGTATCCAAGGCACAGCACGAAATCGCGATGCCCGAACCGGCTGTAATAGTCCATTACATGCCAGAGGATCGGCTGACCGCCGACGGGTATCATCGGCTTCGGAACAGATTCCGAGTATTCCCGGATGCGCGTCCCCAGACCGCCGCAGAAGAGGATTACTTTCATGGCGATAATCCATCTAATGAACATTTAAGTAAATTTAAACGAATAGTATAAAAATCCATACTATCAATTATATAGAAGCAAATACCTCTTTCGAGTGAGAGTACGGTAGGTTTTCTCTGCGCGGACACAGACATCAACCGGCCTTGTCATTCCGACGGGAGGCCGGCGGTAAGGGGCTCAGGCCGGCGCAAGGGTCGCGGTCGGGTGGGCAGAGAGACGCTCGCTCAGCCAGGTCTCGCCGCGAAAATGTTCGTACTGTTCGGCACGCAGCCGGTCGGCGAGGCGTCCGGCGGGCAACTCGACGTCGTCATAGGTGATCACGGCGTCCCGGAGCACCGGACGCACGAGCCGGCAGCCCTGCACCAGCCCTTCGGGCAGGTAGCGGCCGCGGCTCATCTCATCGACATTGGCGGCCTCGCCATAGGTCATGTACATGCCGTAATCGTCGAGGATCTCACCGGCCTGAAGGTCGCGCTTCGCGACCGCGCACACCTCGACGACGGGCCCCCCGAGCGGCGGGGCGAGAGTGTCGCCGAACAGGACGACCCGCGCGATCGCGCTGGGCGTCTCGAAATGCACGAGGTGATAGGGCACCCAGAACGGGTAGAGCGGTCCTTCCCCCAGCTTGTAGAGATTGAGGTAGTGCCGCTGCTTCGGGTCGCTGTGCTCGGCGAGGATGAAGGCCTTAACGCCGGCTGGCCCTACCGTGTAGTCCACGATGCCGCCCAGCGCGCGCAGCTCCTCGAGGTCGTAGAGCTGGTGGATGTCCATGATCGAGCCCGCATATGCCGTCCCGCGGCTCATGCCCCGCCTGCGCACCTTGAAGCCGGTGGCGTTGGCCACGATGGTCTGCTCGAAGCTGATCTTGGAGCCGTCGGCGAAGGAGGTCACCATCGCGGCATTCTGTTCCCACCGCTCCGCCCACGCCCGCTGGGTCGTCGGGTTGCGATAGGGATCCTGAAGCCCCTTGACGTTGCCGATGACGCGCGGCGTCAGCCCCAGACCCTTCACCCACCGATACAGGTTCATCTGCAGGCCCGGCTCATCGCCGTCGCAGGCCGAGAGAAGGACGCCCTGTCGGCGCGCGTAGACCTGCAGGATGGGCCCGAGCGTGGCGTCGACCTCGGCATTCATCATCACCACGTGCTTGCCGTAGAGGAAGGCCTCCAGGAACACGTTGGCGCCGAATTCCACCGACCCGGTGACGTCGACGATCACGTCGATCATCTGCGAGCGGCAGATCAACGAGGGGTCGTCGGCCACCACCGGGCGCCCTGCCCGGATCGCCGCGTCGAGCGTGGCGACGGTGTCGGCGCGGACCACGTCCCCGAGGCCGGCATAGTGATACACCCGCACGGCCCGTTCCGGCGTCCGGTTGTAGATGGCGGACATCTGCATGCCCGGCACGCTGTTGACGATCTGGTTGGTGAGGCCCTGGCCCATGAAGCCGGCGCCCAGCATGCCGACCCGGATCGGCCGTCCGGCGGCCGCGCGGGCTTTCAACGCCGTGTCGACGAGGATCACAGCACGGCCTCCTGCGCGACATCGGCGCCGAAACGCATCCGCGCACGCAGCGCCGGCTCGATCTCGTCGAGCAGCGGCCACGCCTCGTCTTTCGGCGACATCTGCGTCACCGGCAGCGGCCAGTTGAGCCCCAGGCGCGGATCGTCGTGCCGCAGCCCGCCTTCAGCCGCCGGAGCATAGAACTCGCCCACCTGATAGCTGGTCTCGGTGCGGTCCTCGAGCACCTGATAGCCGTGAGCGAAACGCTCGGGCACATAAAGCGCCGTGTGCGTGTCCGCGGTCAGCTCGACGGCGATGTGCTGGAGATAGGTTGGGCTTTCCGGCCGCAGATCGACGATGATGTCGAGGATCGCCCCGCGCGTACAGCGAACGAGCTTGGTCTCGGCGGCGGGGGGGTACTGGAAATGCATGCCGCGCAGCGTGCCGCGCTGCCGGTTGAACGCCAGATTGGCCTGCGCGATGGCCGGCTTCAGTCCGTGCGCGGCGAACTCCTTCTGGCAGAAGGTGCGAGCGAAGAAGCCGCGTTCATCCTCGCGGCGGTCCAGTTCGATGATGAACGCTCCGGCGAGGCTGGTTTCGTTGAAGATCATGTCGGCCTCCATTCGTGGATGGTGCGTGGCGCTGCGGCAGACCGGTGGCGGCCGATCAGCCGGCGGCGGTCTTTCCGACCGGTTGCAGGGTCGGCGCGTGCCCGGTCCAGCGCAGCGAGGCATCGAGCCGGCCCTCGGCGATCAGCCGCTTGAGCGTGTCGATGCGCCGGAAGCGCGGCCCCTCGAAATCCTCGACGGTGACGCCGACCTCCCGATAGGCCGCGTAGAGCTGCTCGACGCCGCGCCGCGCGGTCCATTGCGGCTGGAATTCGGGGAGCTGCCGACGAACCTTTTCGAAGCTCACGCTATAGGAGCGCTTGTCCGGTTCGCCGCCGGGGGCGTACTCGATCACGCAGTTCGGCACGATCTGCTCGACCATGTCGGCCAGGCCGCGGATCTGGTAGTTTTCCTCGTCCCGCCCGATGTTGAACGCCTCGTTGTGCACGCGCTCACGGGGGGCGCGCGCTGCGGCGATGAAGGCGCGGGTGATGTCCTCGATATGAACGATCGGGCGCCACGGTGTGCCGTCGCTCTTGATCAGTACCCGGCTTTTGGCGACCGCCCAGGCCGTGAGATTGTTGAGCACCAGATCGAAGCGCAGGCGTGGCGACAGCCCGTAGGCGGTGGCGTTGCGCAGGAAGACCGGGCTGAAATTCCTGTCCGCCATCGCCGCCAGCGACCATTCCACCATCGCCTTCGAGCGGGCATAGGGCGTGATCGGCGCAAAAGGCGCCTCTTCCGTCACCGCTCCGTCGCCGGAGGCGCCGTAGAGGCTGCAGGAGGAGGAGAAAAGGAAGCGCTCCACGCCGGCCTGCTTGGCGGCACTCGCCAGCCGCACGGTGGCGGCATGGTTGAGCTCATAGGTCAGGTTGGGATTGAGGTCGCCGAGCGGGTCGTTGGACAGCGCCGCGAGATGGAACACGGCGTCGAAGCCTTCCAGATCGCGCGGCGTCAGGTCGCCGACATGGGCCCGGATGTGGCGGGCCGCCCGTGGTGCCGGCTGAAACAGGCAGGCCTCGAAGAGATCCGCATCGACGCCGACGACGTCGAAGCCCTGTTCCACCAGCATCGGAACCATGACCGAGCCGATATATCCGGTATCTCCGGTGACAAGCACTTTCATGAGACTGATCCAATCTGTTGGGGAAGGCTCGACCCGTACCGGCAATGACAGCCGCGCCGCCGTCGCCGGGACGGGATCGAGGACTCCCGCGCGACGCATGACGCAGGAACAAGGGACGGCACGGGAGGCTCAGGCGGTCAGTCTTGTCGGCTCGCGGATCGGAAAGGCCGGGGACTTCAGGCCGAACCGGATGGCGGCCTTCCGCGCCTGCCAGGCGGCACGCAGAAAGGGCCACTCCAGAACGGCGTGGAGATAGGCCTGCGATGTCGGCAGGGCGGAAGCACGGCCCAGCCAGTCCAGATGCATGGCCCGCGTTTCCTGCGCGCCGGTGGCCAGCCAATAGAGCAGCCAGCGATAATAATAACGCAGGTGACGTTCCCTGCATTCCAGGTATTCGGACTTCCGGTCGAACACCTTCGGCCCCCATCGATCGATGATCTGCAAGATCGACCAGAAATCGATAAAGTTCTTTTCCTTGTAGGTCGCGGTGATCGAGGCGTCGTGCATGCGCGAAACCACGAGCGGCTCGTGCACGCAGGCATAGGCGCCGCGCGACAGCGCACGGATCGCCGCATCGAGGTCGACATCCAGCAGCGGCGTTCCGTAGAACTCGGTGTCGTAGAAGGTTTTCGTCATCGCGCCCGCCGGCTTGCGGTAGAGGCAATGCTGGTAGGGCGGCCCGTGGATTTCCTTGCGCAGCTTGTGCCGGGCAATGGCGCGGCCATTGAACAGTGACCGGTCCGTCGGCAGGTCCCCGCCGAACAGTACGTCGTTGTTCCAGCCATAACAGCCGATGACGCTGGCCTGCGGATAGCGCTCGCCCACCGCGACCATTTTCTCGATGCAATTCGGCACCATGAGGTCGTCGGCGGGAAGAAGACGGAAATAGCGCGCCTGCGGCGGCACCCTTGCCAGCGCCGCGTTCCAGTTTTCAAGCTGCGGCAGCGTCTGCGCATTTCGGTAAACGACGATCGGAACGGGACCGTCGCGGTATTTCGCGAGGATCTGCGGGGTCTCGTCGCTGCTGGCATTGTCGAGAATGCAATGCACCAGCCGGGGATAGGTCTGCGCCTGCACGCAGGCCATCGTCTCGTCGAGAAACCTCCCGCCATTATAGACGGGCGTCGCGATGGCTACGAGCGGTGCGGAGGCCATGTGCGGACGTCCTTCATGAACCGGGCGGCGGAACAAGCGCGCCGGGAATGCGCCGATCGCTCCGCGTGGGCGCCAATCCGGGCTCGCTGAAGACGTCGGCTACAAATTGAGGATAATGGCGGTGTCCGCTGGGGAACGGCGATAATACGGCGTAGCGCCGTCGCTCTTCCGAGGGAGGGGACAGGCCCGATTATCTTCCCGGCCTACCGAATCCGGCTCCCCCAAAATACCTCTGCCGGCGAGGTCAGCGTCGCGTCGCGGGGGCGGCGGTTTCAGCCGGAGGCTTGCCGCCCAGGATCACCTTGGCAAAGCCCAGGGCGGAGCGGCGGTGCACGCTTTGCCCGCGATAGGCCAGCAGGGCCATGGCCCGGTCGCCGGGCGCCATCCAGGAGAGCAGGAAGAACAGAGCCAGCCCGGCCTTGTGCTTGAGAGGCAGCGGCTCGCCAAGCAGCGTGACCAGCAGGCCGGGCAGGCCGGCGGCCCGCGGCCATCGTCCCGAGGCGATGTCGAGGTAAAAGCTGCGCTCGCGAAAGAAGAAGGTCCGGCGCGGGTCCACCAGCCGCCTGTCGGGGGCGCAGCTCTCGATGATGCGGCGCAGATGGCTCATGCGCCGCAGGAAGCGCGCAATGTCCCGCTCGATCAGCCGCGCCTCCGGCGGCCGGTGGAGCGCGGAATCGTTGGCGTCGTGGATCCGGTAGCAGCCCAGTTCGTCGGACAGGCTCACAATGTCACCGAAGAACGGCGCCGCGAACAGGATGATACCGTCGATCGAGGGCTCGTAATCGATGTCCCGCAGGAGGCCGCACAGGTCGCGGCGAAACACGTTGCCGGAGGTCGGCGGGGTCTTGTAGGCGCCACTGCGAAGGATCTGGCGCGCCGGCCCCTCCCGGTCCCGGAACGTCTCGAACCGCGCCGGCCCGCAGGGCAGCTCGTTGCCGTCCGCGTCGATCCGGGTGAGCGAGAACTGCAGTTTCGCGACATCGGGGTCGAGCCGGCGGATGATCGTTTCAAGAGCGTGCGGCTTGAGTTCGTCGTCGGCATCGAGGAACAGCACGAAGGGCGCGCTGGTGCGCTCCAGCCCGTAGCGGCAGGCATGGAGTTGGCCGGCATTCTCGATCCGATACGCGCTGACGCCGGTGCGGCAGATGACCTCCCATGCGCCGTCGGTCGACCCGTCGTCGACCACCACGAGTTCGCAAGCGGGATGGGCCTGATCCCGGACGCTGCGAATGGCTCGTTCGACGAACCTCGCATAATTGTGGCAGGCGATGATCACCGCCAGCTTCGGGCCCTCGGGCATCGGAAAACCCCCGTGGAACGGCGTGTACGGGCAGCGGTCATTCGACCCGGCCGGTGTCAGGGCGCGCGCCAGCGGTTGGCCGGTCGATGCACGTCCATCGCCATGTCGAACGCCCGGCGGATGCCGTGGTGAAAACGGCTGGTTGAGAACAGTTCGGCGCGGGCGCGGCAGGCCTCGGGAAGGAAGCCGGCACGGCTCGCCTCGAATGCCTCGACCGCGGCCACCAGCGCGGCCTCGTCCTGATGGCCGAACAGCAGGCCCGTCGGCTCCTGCCCGCTATCCGGCGGCACGACGATATCGCGCGCGCCACCTCGCCCGAAGGCGATCAGCGGCGTGCCGAGTGCCTGCGCTTCCGCCAGCGCGATGCCGAAATCCTCGCAGCCGGCGAAGACGAGCGCGCGCGCACGGGCAACGGTGCGCAGATAATCGGCGCGCGGCAGAAAGCCGGTGAACGCGACATTCGGTCCGGCGAGGGTGCGCAGCGCGCGCGCCTGCTGCCCCTCGCCAACCACCAGCAGCCGCTTCGCCGGCATGGCGTTGAAGGCGCGGATGACGAGGTCCGTCCGCTTGTAAGGCGCGAGGAAGGAGGCGGTGACGTAGTAGTCGTCTTTCTCCGCGCTGAACGCTTCGGGGGGCACCTCTACCGGCGGAAACACCACCTCGGCATCGCGCCCGTAAATGCGCCGGATGCGCGCCCGCACATAATGCGAGTTGGCGACCATGACATCCGGCCCATGCGCGGTGCGCGCGTCCCACATCCGCATGTGGTGCAGGACGAGGCGAAAGAGCAGCCGGCCGAGGCTGCCGGCGCGCATCTGGTCGATGTAGGAGAACTGCTCGTCCCACGCATAGCGCATCGGGCTGTGCACGTAGCACAGATGCGGCTGGTCCGGTCGGGTGATGACGCCGCGGGCGAAGGCGGCGGACGAACTGATCACGGCGTCGAACCGGCTGACGTCGAACTGCTCGATGAGAAGGGGGCAGATGGGAAAAAGGCCGCGGTAGATCCGGCGAATGCCCGGCCAGTCATTGGCGATCGAGGTGTGGAACGTTGCCCCGTCGAAATGGGCGTCCAGCACATCCTGTTCGAGAAACTGAAACAGCGTGAAGATGGTCCGGGCACCGGAAAACTTCATCAGCTCCGCCAGCACCCGCTCGCCGCCCCGGAAGGAAGGGCACCAGTCATGGACCAGCGCGACCGAGCCGCTGACACCGCCCATCTGCGCGACCTTTTCGGAAGCGCGCTCCACGGTCCGGCTGGTCTCATCGGCGAATGTGTACATGGCAGGGTCCCGCCGGGCCTTGCGCAGCCCTATGGGCGTAGTGTCCGCCGGTTCGATCTTCCCGCCAATCGACCCATTCGACTTGGGGGCGGTTCTCCTATGTTGCGATTTCGGCCAGAAAGACTACCTCATTTTATGTATTCATGGATACGGACGCGCCTTATTTCGCCTGAAATCGGTAATCGGTCGGCCAGCGTTCATGAATATACTCCCTGTCGGCTTCCGCATGTGAGACGGTTACGGGGACAGCATGCATATTACGCTCATTATCCCGACGAGCGGCCGCCCGGCGGTTGTCGCGCGACTGCTGTCGCATCTGGAGCACCAGACCCGGCTGCCCGACCACGTCATCGTGTCCGCCACGACGGCGGACGATATCGGGACTGTCCGCGCATATGATTTCACGCTGTCCTGCGTGTACGGCGCTCCTGGCCTGTGCGCCCAGCGCAATCGCGGGCTGTCGCTGTGTGAAGCCCGTACGGATATCGTCGCCTTCCTCGACGACGATTTCGTGCCGGCGGATACCTATCTGGCGGCGCTGGAACGGGCCTTCGCCCAGCATTCCGATTACGCGGTGGTCACCGGCAACGTGCTGGCCGATGGCGCCTGCGGGCCCGGCCTGAGCTTCGACGAAGCGCTCGCCAGGCTGGCGTCCCACCGTCGGCTGTTCCCGTCGGTTCCGCGGGTCGAGGATCGCGCGGGCGCCTATGGCTGCAATATGTCGGTCCGCGCCAGCCTGATCAGGGGGCTGCGCTTCGATGAGCGCCTGCCGCTTTACGGATGGCAAGAGGACACCGATTTCACCAGCCAGCTTCGCTCGCGCGGACGCATCGTCTGCGTCGAGGATCTTCTGGGCGTCCATCTCGGGGTCAAGGGCGGCCGCGTGAGCGGCGTGCGGCTGGGTTACTCGCAGGTCGTCAACCCGGTCTATCTCATGGGCAAGGGGACGATGACGCCCGGCTACGGTTTGCGGCTGATCTGCCGGAACCTTGCGGCAAACACCACCAAAAGCCTGAAGCCGGAGCCGTATATCGACCGCCGGGGCCGCCTGATGGGCAATCTGATCGGGTGCGTCCACGTGCTCACACGGCGCGCCGATCCCGAATATATCCTGAAACTGTGAGGATGCGCCCATGCGGATCTCCTGGAGACACACGCTTCTCCTGATCGCCGCGATAACGCTGGCGGTGCCGGCCATTGCACCGGCGGCCCGCGCGGCGGAGCCCTATCTGCTGGGGCCGCAGGATCGGCTGCGGATCCGCGTGTTCGAATGGCGCAGTTCGCAGGACAAGATCGTGCAGTGGGAGGGGCTCAACGACGAGTTCACGGTGTCCGACAGCGGCAGCGTCAGCCTGCCTCTGGTCGGCGAGGTGGTCGCGCTCGGCCGTACGCCGCCCCAGATTGCCACCGAGATCGCGGAGCGATTGCAGCGGCGCATGGACCTGATCGCCCCTCCGGACACCAGCGTCGAGGTTTCCCAGTATCGCCCGATCTATGTCGTCGGCGATGTCATGAAGCCCGGCGCGTTCCCGTTCCGGCCGGGCATGATCGTCATTCAGGCCATTTCGCTCGCGGAAGGCATTTTCCGTACGCCGAACCAGGTGCGTGAGATGGTCACCGCCCAGGGCGAAATGAGCGAGATCGCGCTGAGGATCGATGCCCTGATCGCACGGCAGGCCCGGCTGGAAACCGAGGCGGCGGGCGATGAGACGATCCGCTTCCCCCCGGCGCTGCTGCAACGCCGGTCGGTGCCGGCCATCGCCGCACTCATCCGTCAGGAGACGCTGATCTTCCAGATGCGGGCGGAAGCCTATCGCACGCAGACCGAGGCGCTGCGCGATCTTCAGTCCTATCTCACTAAGGAGGTCGCCTCTCTCGATGCGCAGATGGAGGCGGAGGTGACCCAGGCTGATCTCCTCAACAAGGAACTGGAGGGGATCGCCTCCCTCGTCGCCAAGGGGCTGGCCGTCGCTCCGCGCCAATACGCTTTGGAGAGATCCAAGGCGGAAATTCAGGGCGACCGGCTGCGGCTCGAGGGCAGCATGCTGCGCGTGCGCCAGGAGATGAGCAAGGCCGACCTCAGCCTGCTGGAGCTCCGGAACAAGCGCCAGGGCGATATCGCCCTCGAAATCCGCGCCACTGCGCAGGAACTCCGCCAGTTGGAGAACCGCAGCCGAATTGCGGAAGGCCTGCTCCGGCAGATCGACCCGCTGTCCATCGGTGGCAACCGGAGCCGGCCAAAACCGATCTTCATGATGCTGCGCGCCGGGCAGAATGGCGGCGAGGCCTTCGTGATCAAGGACACCGATCCGGTCCTTCCCGGCGACACGATCATCGCGTCGCTGCCGGCGCTCGACACGGGCCAGCCGCAGGATGTCCCACCCGAGGCCGCACGTCCCGACATCCGGCCCAATCCGGCGTCGGTCACGGTGGCGAACTGATCGGCGCTGGTCGACGCCAGATCTTTTCGTTCTGCCCGACTGGTGTTGTCCTTAATTGAAGACGTAGTTCGTTAGAAAAAGTTCGATTAAATGATGTATAGGAAAAATATTCATCCATAAGCATGTACCAAGCTGATAGAAATTATCTATTCAGTTCACGATAATTTGCCGGCACATAATCGAATGATCCATGTCGTTTATGGGGGGGTATCAGCTGGATACATATCCCCCGTGCCGGGACGCCCGCCGAGTCCGCCCGAGGATATCCGGCGCCCGTGACGCTTTCCATGTCTCTCGTCTGGTGGAGCAAGGTCCCATGGCAGTGCTGGTAACGGGCGGGGCGGGATATATCGGCAGTCACATGGTTCTGGCGCTTCTCGATGCCGACTTCGAGGTCGTGGTGCTGGACGATCTGTCCACTGGCTTCGACTGGCTCGTGCACCCGGAGGCCGCGCTGGTGCGTGGCGATGTCGCCGATGCGGCGCTCGTGCGCGGCATCGTCGAGAGGTACGATATCGAGGCCGTGGTGCATTTTGCGGCGCGGATCGTCGTGCCGGAGTCGGTGATCGATCCGCTGGGCTATTATCACGCCAACACCGCGAAATCGCGGGCGTTCCTGGAGGCGCTGATCGCCGCCGGCGTTCGGCAGATCATCTTTTCCTCGACCGCAGCCGTCTACGGCATGGTCGGCTGCGATCCGGTCCACGAGGACGCGGCGCTGGCGCCGATCTCCCCTTATGGGCGCTCGAAGCTGATGACCGAGTGGATGCTGCTCGACGCGGCGATGGCTCACCCGCTGAAATATGTCGCGCTGCGCTACTTCAACGTCGCCGGTGCCGATCCGGCCGGTCGGGCCGGCCAGTCGACGCGCGCCGCTACCCATCTCATCAAGGTCGCGGCCGAGGCCGCGCTCGGCAAGCGCGCGGGTCTCGACATCTTCGGCACCGATTATCCGACACCGGATGGCACCTGCCTGCGCGACTACATTCACGTCACCGATCTCGTCGCCGCGCATCTGGACGCACTGCGCTATTTGCGGACGGGCGGGGCGAGCCGCGTGCTGAATTGTGGCTATGGCTGGGGCTATTCGGTTCGCGAAGTGGTGGACACGGTGAAGCGGGTGTCGGGGATCGACTTCCCGGTCCGCATCTGTCCGCGCCGCGTCGGCGATCCGCCTGCCATCGTCGCCGGTGCGCAATGCATCAGGAGCGATCTCGGCTGGTCGCCCAAGCTCGCCGATCTCGACGTCATCGTCGCGCACGCCCTCTCCTGGGAACGCCAGCTTGGCGAGCGCAACCGGATGTGATCCTCTTTCCGGCCGGCCAGCGTCGTCCTTACCGGCAAGCGGGCCGGCCCGCGCCCTGTTCCGACCGGGCGGCCGACCGCAGCGCATCGGCGTGCAGGTGTACGACATTCTCCAAGCTGAACCGGTCGACATAGTCCTGCCGGTACCGTGAGAACGCCCGCTCATGGTGCAGATTGTCGTGATACGCGCTCATGGCATCCACGAGCGCGTCCTCATCGCGCGGCGGCACCAGCCTCCCCAGCCGCGTGTCGACCAGGATGTCGCGCGGGCCGAAGTCGCAATCCACCGCGATGACCGGAAGCCCGAACCGCAGCGCCTCGCAGATGACCAGGGACCACCCCTCCCAGCGGGAGGTCGAGACATAGATGTCGCTGGCGGCGAGCGCCGCGTGCGGATCGGTCGGGTGATATTCGATGTCGACCACGGCATTCAGCTTCAGGCGCTCGATCTGCGCGCGCAACGCCGGCTCGTCCCCGCCGTGGCCCACCAGCTTGAGGCGCACATTCGGCTGGCGTCGGTACAGCTTCGCGAAGGCGCCGATGAGGATGTCCTGGCCCTTCTGGTGATCGAACCGGCCGACATTGACAAAGGTGGTCGGGCGCGCCGGCTCCTCGCCCCGACGTTGCAGCGCGCCGAACGAGCGCACCGGGTTCGGAAGCCACCGCATCTCGGCCTTCAGCTCGTACCGATCCTTGAAGGCGTCGATCTGGGCCGGGGATGTGCCGAAAATGTAGGGAATGCGCCGGAGTACGCAGGCCTCGGCGATGAAGAACATGATCCTCGCCTTCAGGCGGGTCCGCTCATGCGCCGGGTTGCCGTGCAGATGCAGCGCGAAGCGGCAGTTCAGGCCGATGCAGGCCAGCCAGCAGAACGCCATGGGCTCGATCTGCGGGACGACCACCAGATCGTAGTTGCCGCGCTGGATCAGGCGTCGATAGGTGAAAATCCGTGAGAGCGGGGTCGGCGCCTCGCGAAGGATTCGATTGTATTTCCGCGCATCGGCCGGAAAATTCTGGTGTGAGGATGTGTACAGCACGTCGACATCGAATTCCGTGCCGTATTGATTGACCAGTTCGGTGCAGACGCTGTCGATGACCCGTTCGATCCCGGCGAAAAGCCGCGTTCCGGGCTGGATGTAGAGGATCTTCAGTTTTGCCCCCGGCGCGGCCGGGCGCAGAGCGGTCCGCATGGGTTCTGCCGTGGTCATCAGGCTTTCCTCTCTGGCGGACCTTGGAGCGGCAGTTCCTGCGTTGCGGTCGATGGTTGTCGGTCTCCCGTCAGCCGGCACGGCTGCGCAGCGCCTGCAGGCGGGCCAGCATGTAGCGCACCGGCTCCGGCGCCAGGTGCCACACGCAGAAGGCGTAGAAGCCAAGCGCGAGCACCGGGGCGATGACGAGTTGCTCGGCGGACGAGAGGTTGGCGACGAGAGCGGCGCTCCCGAAGGCGCCGATGGCCGCCGGCACCGCCGGCACCAGATAGATGGCGGCGTAGCGCGGAATGGAGACGTGCGCGACGCGGTTGACCACGGTGTAGCAGACGCAAGGCTGCACGAGCGCGAAATACGCAGCCACGCCGAGGGCGACCCCGTAGTCGGGGCTGAACCAGGCGCCGGTGATGATCAGGGTGAAAAAGATGCCGGTGTTCATGATGGCGTAGCCGATGAGCCGCCGGAAATGCCCGTTGGCGGGCAGCAGCGGCCCGATCACCCATGTGACGGCATCGAATGCCAGCCCGATGCTGAGGATCTGCATGTAGAACGTCGCCCCGGCCCATTCCTGGTTGAAGACGAGGTCGATGAAGGGGCCCGCCATGGCGGCCTGGATGAAGCAGATGGGCATGACCACGATGGCCAGAACCTGCGAGGCGATCAGCGCGGCGTCGCGCTGGCGCGCCGCGTCGTGGCTCAGGTGGATAAGGGCGGGAAACAGCACGCTGCCGATGCTGCTCCCCAGAAGCCGCACCGGCTGGGCGGCGATCCGGTAGGCGAAAAAATAGAGGCCGACGCGCACATCGCTGGCCACCAGCCCCAGCACCAGCGCGTCGCCCTGGCTCATAAGGGTGGTCAACAGGCGGGTGCCGGAGACGGCGAGGGATTTCGGTAGCAGCAAGGTCCAGCGGAAATGCCGGCGGCGTCTCGGCAGCTCGGCTCGGGTGATCGCCCACGCCGCGCCGCTGAAGACCACGGCGCCGATCGGGATCGGCACGGCGAAACTATAGGCGCCGAAATCGCCGGCGGCGAGGGCGATGGTCGCCATATTGATGACCACGACCTCGGCAAAGCCCAGCATGGACAGCAGCCGGAAGTTCATCCGCGAGCGGATGATCGCGACCGGAACCGTGCTGAACGCGCGCAGCGGCACAGCGAGCGCGATCACCACCAGCAGCCCGGCGAGCTGGGGGTGATCGTAAATCTGCGCCACGAGCGGCGCCACGGCCACCAGCAGCAGGAAACACGCCACGGCGGGCCCGAGGCTGAACCAGAACAGCGCGCCGAACCACACGGGCATCTTGTGCCGGCGTTGCAGGACCACATCGTCCAGCCCCAGCTGGAACGCCGTGCTGACGATGCCGGAGACCATCAGCGCCAGGCTGATCAGCCCGAAATCGGCCGGCAGGAGCAGCCAGGCCAGCACGATCTGCGAGCCGGCCTGCACCAACCGCGATGCCGCATTCTGGCCGAAGAACCACAGCATGCCATGGACGACGGCATGGCCCACCATCCCGTGCCGTGCGTCCGTATGAGAGTGAAGCGGGACGGCGGGCTTCTTGATGGCGGGAGAAGGCAGCGCGTGGAGGTCGGCCGTCAAGATGACATCCCTTCTGAATGTTCGCGCCGCGGTGCAGGCGCGCGAGCCCCGAAGCGGGGGCGGCCTGACGCGACAACGGGGCCCGCCTCCCTGCGAGGAGGCGACCGTGAAAACGGGCGTTTCACATGCGCGGACACTGGAAGAGAGCCGTACGGCACCGCGCTGATGCCGCCCGGGCGGGGTCATTGCGCGTCGGCGAACCCACGGTACGGATGCGCTGTCCGGTCCCGCCGCTCGTCGGGTTCGGGCGTGACCGAACTCCGACAAGACGACCCTATCACCACGCAGCGTTGAACAAATATACCGCTTTGGATGGAGCGTTTATCCAAATATTCGTAAGTAATAATGCTCGTGAGTGCGAAAAATCATCGAGGCCATGCCACGGGCGGGAGACGCTGATCCTCCCGCGGATTTAGGCGGCGTCCGTCGATCGGGGAGAGCAGCGACGCGAACCTCGCGGTTCACCGAGGGACAGATCATCGGGATGCGGATGGTGCAGGGGGCCGGCGCGACGATCGCCGCCGCCTTCCGCAGGCATGGCATTTCCACGGCCAAGGTCCACACGTTCAAACATTGATCCCCGGCCGGTTTCCCACGGCAATCGGGAGCCGCATCGGGTCACCGATCAACCCGCGCACTCTCCGCTCAGCCGGGAGCAGGCAAGGGCCTGACGTCAGCCAATGGGACGACATTGGCTGGCCGCGCGCGATCCGCCCATCATCGGCCATCGGTGTATTTCGAAGAAAAAATGCTGCACCGCTTACTATGGTGAAGCATAAATCTCAGCTAAGAATACGCTTCCGTCTATTCCACCGGAAACATCTGATGCGTCAAGAACGACACTTCAGTTCGATTCTTGGCCTTTAGTTTCTTCATGATGTTGCGCACATGTACCTTCACGGTGCTTTCACACATCGAGAGTTCATACGCGATGATCTTGTTCGACATGCCTTTGCGCATGGCTTTGATGACCGCCATCTGCCGGGGTGAGAACAGCCCGGAAAGATCGGCGGGCGCGTTGAGCGCAGTGTCGCTCGGCAGCGCCGTCAGGCACTGGGCGGGGATGAAAAATCCGCCGCTTTGAACCAGATTCAGCGCCTTGAGGATCACTTCCAGGCTCAGCGTCGTCGGCAGGAAGGCCCGCGCGCCGCTGGTTATCAGCTCGTTGAGCGTGGCCGGGCGCTCCTCGTCGGAGATGACGGCAAAAGGGATGGTGGACGATACGGCTTTCAATTCAAGCAGTTGCTGCCGCAGTTCCGAGATCGAGCTCAGGCTGCTGGCCCAGAACAGCACCAGCGACGTCCGCTCCAGCAAACCGTTTCTGCGCCATCCCTGAATATTGTCGAAAACCACATAGTCGCTCCACGGATCGGCGGCGCTGAGCGAGGAGAAGAGGCAGTCGCGGACGAAGGAGCGACTGTCGATAAGCACTATGAGAGGCCGTGTTGCGGGGCTGCGGGGAATCGACTCCTTCGTCGAAACGACCCGCCGAGGCTCGATGAGGGGGGGTATATGACTGCACGCCCCGCTGATTTCACTATGCTCATTCATGAGGAACCGACCTTGCTGCTAAGGCAGGACGACGGCCTGAGGACTACGCTTGCCTTTACGTCATATATCCCGAGTGATGCGTTCCGATCCCATTACTAACCGTAAGCTGTAGCGAAATTCAATGTATCACTAAGAGTATATCAAGTTCGTACCTATTTTGGAGGTAATGGCGCCAAGGCAGGACCCCCTGGTCCTTGCAAGCCTCCCCACGATGGGACGGAGGTCTACCGCCTCAGTCTGGCGCCATCTACCGCGGACGAAACGTTCAGTCCGACTCGGCCGGCGGTGCGGTGCTGGCGCGGAGCACTAGCTCGACGGGCAGCACCGTGTCGTCCGGCTGTGCGTCGCCGGCGATGCGGGCGATGAGGCGGTGGGCGGCCTGGCGCCCGATCGCCTCGCGGGGCTGGCGGATGGTCGAGAGCGCCGGCGCCATGTGCGACACCAGCTCGATATCGTCGAAACCCATCACTGAAACGTCGCGTGGCACTTTGAGCCCGCGATGCTGCACCTCGCCGATGAAGCCGCAGGCCATGGCGTCGCTGGCGAGAAACACGGCGGTCGGGCGTTCCGTTATCGGAAGCGCAAGCCATTCGGTGGCAGCATGGCGGCCGGAATCGAGCGAGAAGTCACCGGCGAAAACCCGCGGCGCGGGCAGGCCATGCGCCGCCAGCGCGTCGCGGGTGCCGGCGAGCCGCGCCTCGGTCAGCACGTTCCCGGCGGGTCCTTCGACATGGGCGATACGCCGATGGCCGAGCCCGATGAGATGCTCGACGGCCAGTATCGCCGCCTGCCGGTTGTCGATTTTCACGCGCGGCGCGGCGAAGCCGGGAATCCACTCGCAGGCGAGCACCACGGGCGTGCGCCGCGTCAACTCGTCGGCCGGCAGGGAACCATCCAGCACGATCAGCCCGTCCGCCCGGCTCGGCTCGGCATAGCGCAGCAGCGAGCCGCGTCCCTCTGTGCGGGTGTCGGCGATCAGCAGATTGTAGCCGGCCGGCGCCAGCACCGCCGCCATGCCGGCAAGGATCTGCGAGAAGAATGGATTCGAGAGGTCCGGCACCAGCGCGACCACGCCGCCGGTGCGCTGGTGGCGCAGGTTCCGCGCCGCCTGGTTGGGGCGGTAGCCGGTCTCGCAGATCGCCTGCTCGACCAGGCGGCGGGTCTCGGCGTTGACGATCTGCGGATTGGACAGCACACGACTGACCGTCGCGGTGGACACGCCGGCCAGCCGAGCCACGTCGATGATCTTGGGTCGATGGTGCTGCATGGCCTCTCTGTAGAGGGTGCGGCCGCCGGCTGACAATTGCTGCCGCTGGGGAATGGCCCCTCTTGCAATCGATTACATAACTGCATTACGCTGATTTCAACCGATTACAACAAAAGAACGGTTGGCCGGCTCACAGTCGGTCGGGAGGAAGACGATGCGGACCTTGAAGGGACCGGGCCTGTTTCTGGCCCAGTTCATTGGCGCCGACGCGCCATTCGACAGCTGGACATCGATCACGCGCTGGGCCGCCGATTGCGGCTATGAGGGCGTGCAGGTTCCGACCAATGATGCGCGCATTCTCGACCTCGAACGCGCCGCCGCCTCGAAAGGCTGGTGCGAAGACTGGGCGGGGCAGGGCGCAGCCAACGGCGTGGCGGTGACCGAGCTTTCCACGCATCTGCAAGGCCAGCTGGTGGCGGTCCATCCCGCCTATGACGCGATGTTTGATGCCTTCGCGCCGGCAAGCGTTCACGGCAACCCCGCCGCCCGGCAGGAATGGGCGGTTGACCAGATGAAGAAGGCGCTCACGGCCTCGAAACATCTCGGCCTCAACGCCATGGTGAGCTTTTCCGGCGCGCTGGCCTGGCCCTATGTCTATCCCTGGCCGCAGCGCCCGGCGGGCCTGATCGAGGAGGCGTTCGACGAGCTGGCACGGCGCTGGCGCCCGCTTCTCGACCATGCCGATTCGTGCGGCGTCGACATCTGCTTCGAGATTCATCCCGGCGAGGACCTGCACGACGGCGACACGTTCGAGATGTTCCTGGAGCGGGTCGGCAATCACCCGCGCGCGAAGATGCTCTACGACCCTTCGCATTTCGTGCTGCAGCAGCTCGATTATCTCGACCATCTCGACATTTATGCCGAGCGTATCGGCATGTTCCACGTCAAGGATGCCGAGTTCAATCCCACCGGGCGCAAGGGCGTCTATGGCGGCTACCAGCCCTGGCTGGAGCGGGCAGGGCGGTTCCGCAGCCCGGGCGACGGGCAGGTCGATTTCGGCGCGATCTTCTCCAAGCTGGCGGCGATGGACTTTCCCGGCTGGGCTGTCGTCGAATGGGAATGCTGCCTCAAGCATCCAGAGGACGGCGCGCGCGAGGGCGCGGCCTTCGTGAAGAGCCACATCATCCGCGTCACCGAGCGCGCCTTCGACGATTTCGCCGCCGCCGGCACCGACCGCGCCGCCAATCGTCGCCTGCTGGGGCTGGAGCCATGATCGCCGGTTCAGCGGCCGCCGCGCCCGCGCCGATCCGCCTCGGCATGGTGGGCGGCGGCGCCGGGGCCTTCATCGGCGCCGTGCACCGCATTGCTGCCCGGCTGGATGGTGAGTTCCAGCTGGTGGCCGGCGCGCTGTCGTCGACGCCGGAACGGGCGCAGGCGTCTGCTGCCGAGCTGGGGCTGGCGCGGTCCTATGACGACTTCACCGCCATGGCGAAAGCCGAGGCACGGCGCAAGGATGGCATCGAGGCCGTGGCCATCGTCACGCCGAACCACATGCATGCCGGCCCCGCTATCGAGTTCCTCAAGCGCGGCATCCACGTCATCTGCGACAAGCCCCTGACCGCCACCACGGCGGAGGCGAAGAAGCTCGCGGGGGCGGCGAAGGCTTCAAACGCGCTGTTCATCCTCACGCATAATTACACCGGCTATCCGATGGTGCGGCAGGCCCGCGCCATGGTGGCGGCGGGCGAGCTCGGCCGCATCCGGCTGGTGCAGGTGGAATATGTGCAGGACTGGCTGACCCAGGCGGCGGAAGCCACCGGCTCCAAGCAGGCGGAATGGCGCACCGATCCCGAACGCTCCGGCGCCGGCGGCGCGACCGGAGACATCGGCACCCACGCCTATAATCTCGCCTGCTTCGTCTCCGGGCTCACCCCGGAAAAGCTCGCCGCGGACCTGTCGAGTTTCGTGCCCGGCCGGCGGCTCGACGACAACGCCCATGTGCTGCTGCGCTTCGCTGGCGGCGCGAAGGGCATGTTGTGGGCGAGCCAGGTGGCGCCGGGCAATGAGAACGGCCTGCGCCTGCGCATCTTCGGCGAGAAGGGCGGGCTGGACTGGGCGCAGGAGGATCCCAACCGGCTGTGGTTCGCCCCCTATGGTGAGCCGAAGCGGCTGATAACCCGCAACGGCGCCGGCAGCGGGCCGGAGGCGGCGCGTGTCTCGCGCATTCCGCCCGGCCATCCCGAGGGCTATCTGGAAGCCTTCGCGAACATCTATGCCGAGGCGGCGCGGGCCATCCGGGCGCACCGCACCGGCACGCCGCCACCGGACGGCACGCTCTATCCCACGCTCGCCGACGGGCTCGCCGGCATGCGCTTCATCGACGCCTGCGTGCAGTCCTCCAAGCGCAACGCGGCGTGGATCACGCTATGACGGCGCCGGTGCTGGAACTCGTTGGTGTGCGCAAGAGCTACGGGCCGATCGAGATCCTGCACGGCGTCGATTTCGCGCTGCGGGCCGGCGAGGTCCATGCGCTGATCGGCGAGAACGGCGCCGGCAAGTCGACGATCATGAAGATCATCGGCGGTTTCGTCGCGCCGAGCTCCGGCGAGGTTCGGCTGGATGGGCGTCCGGCCGCCTATCGCAGCGGCGCCGAGGCGGAAGCGGCGGGCGTGGTGGTCATCCACCAGGAATTCAACCTCGCCCCCGATCTCACCGTGGCCGAGAACATCTATCTCGGGCGCGAATTGGGGGGGCTGTTCCTCGACCATAAGGCGATGCGGGCCGGCACGCAGGCGCTGCTCGACGAACTCGACAGCGCCATCCGCCCGGAAGCGCGCATCCGCGACCTGCCGGTGTCGGACCGCCAGATGGTCGAGATTGCCAAAGCCCTCTCGCGAAATGCGCGCGTGCTGATCATGGACGAGCCTTCCGCGGTGCTGACGCACAGGGAAGTCGAGGTGCTGTTCCGCCAGATCGAGCGGCTGCGGGCACAGGGCGTCGCGCTGCTCTACACCTCGCACCGGCTGGAGGAGGTGACGCATCTGGCCGACCGGATCACCGTGCTGCGTGACGGCGCGGTGGTGCGGCAGGCGCTGCGCGGGGAACTGACCGAGGACGGCATGGCGACCGCCATGGTCGGCCGCGACCTTGAGGACATCTATCCCGCCAAACGCCACCATGCCGGCGAGGTCGCCCTGGAACTGCGGGGCTTTTCCGTGCCGCCGCTGGTGAAGGACATCTCCTTCACGCTGAAGCGCGGCGAGGTGCTCGGCATTTCCGGCCTCGTCGGCTCCGGGCGCACCGAACTCGCCGAAGGGCTGGTCGGCCTGCGGGCGTCGACCGGCGAGGTGCGCCGCAACGGCGTGCCGGTCCGCATCGCGTCGGTGCGCGAGGCGGCGGCGCAGGGCATGGCCTATCTCACCGAGGACCGCAAGGAACGCGGCCTGCTGCTCGACAAGACGCTGCGCGAGAACCTCACGCTCTCGACGCTGCCGCGCTTCGGCGCGCCGTTCATTTCCGCGGCGCGCGAAGAAGAGGCGCTGACCAAGGCGATCGCCGATTTCGACATTCGCGCCCCGCGCCGCGACCTGCGGGTCGGGAACCTGTCGGGCGGCAACCAGCAGAAACTGCTGCTCGCCAAGACCATGCTGTCCGACCCCGAGGTGGTGATCATCGACGAGCCGACGCGCGGCATCGATGTCGGCACCAAGAGCCAGATCTACGCCTTCATCGACGCGCTGGCCGGTGAGGGCAAAAGCGTCATCGTCATCTCCTCCGACATGCCGGAAATCCTCGGCCTCTCCGACCGCGTGCTGGTGATGCGCCAGGGTCGGATCGCCGGGGAGCTTTCCGGCGAGCGCATCAGCGAGACCGACGTGGTGCGGCTGGTGATGGGGACATCGGAGGACGCCGCCGGCGATGCCGCCCAAGGCAGCGTCACCAAGGGCAACACCGCCGAAGGGAGTGTTCATGTCTGACGCCGTCATCCAATCTGCTGCCGGCCGCCGCCTGCCGAGCCTGTCCGCTCTCGGCCCGCTGCTGGCGCTGATCCTGCTGGTGGTGCTCGGCGCCTCTCTCAACGACAACTTCCTGTCCGCCGGCAACGTCACCAATGTGCTCGCGCGCTCGGCCTTCATCGGCATGATCGCGGTCGGCATGACCTTCGTGATCACCTCCGGCGGGCTGGACCTTTCGGTCGGCTCGATGGCCGCCTTCATCGCCGGCGTGATGATCCTCGGCATGAACGCGCTGCTGCCCGCCATGGGTGTCGGCGTGCCGCTGGTGCTGGCCGGTATGGGCATCGCGCTCGGCGTCGGGCTGCTGGCGGGGCTCGGCAACGGCCTGCTGGTGACCAAGGCGCGCATCGAGCCGTTCATCGTCACGCTCGGCACCATGGGCATCTTCCGCTCGCTGGTGACCTGGCTCGCCGATGGCGGCACGATCAGCCTCGACTTCGGCGTGCGCCAGCTCTACCGGCCGGTCTATTATTCGGGGCTGTTCGGCATCGCCTGGCCGATCATCGTCTTCGCCATCGTCGCCATCGCCGGGCAGGTCGCGATGCGGCACACCCGGTTCGGGCGCTATTGCGAGGCCATCGGCTCCAACGACAAGGTGGCGCTGTATTCGGCGGTGAATGTCGAGCGCATCCGGCTGTTGACCTATGTGCTGCTCGGCCTGCTCGTCGGCCTCGCCACCATCATGTACGTGCCGCGCCTCGGCTCGGCTTCCGGCTCCACCGGCATGTTGTGGGAGCTGGAGGCGATCGCCGCCGTCATCATCGGCGGCACGGCGCTGAAGGGCGGCTATGGCCGGGTGTGGGGCACCGTGGTGGGCGTGCTCATACTCAGCCTGATCGACAACATCCTCATCCTGGCGGACCTCGTCTCGCCCTACCTCAACGGGACGATCCAGGGCGTCATCATCGTGTTCGCGGTGGTTCTCCAGCGCGGCAAATCATCATCCGCCTGAGAGCGGAGACACTAGGGAGAAACGAGAATGGAACGCAGGGCCTTCCTCACCACCGCCGCCATCGGCGCCGCCACCGCCGCCGCCGGAGTCTCGGTTCCCGCCATGGCGCAGGGCAAGAAGGCGGTGATCGGCGTCTCGATCCCCTCCGCCACGCACGGCTTCATGGGTGGGCTCAACTGGCACGCGCAGGAGACCATCAAGCGGCTGAAGGCGACCTATCCGAATCTTGAGTTCGTGCTCGCCACCGCTGGCGCGGTCGGCAAGCAGGTGAACGACATCGAGGACATGGTGGCGACCCGCAATATCGATGCGCTGGTGGTGCTACCCTTCGAATCCGAGCCGCTGACCAGCCCGGTTAAGGCGGTGAAGGACGCCGGCAAATGGGTGACGGTGGTGGATCGCGGCTTGTCCCAGCCCGGCATCGAGGACCTGTATGTCGCGGGCGACAACACCGCTTTCGGCCGCGTCTCCGGCGAATATTTCAAGGCCAACCTCAAGCCCGGCGCCAAGATCGTGGTGCTGCGCGGTATCCCGACCACGCTCGACAATGAGCGCGTCGAGGCGTTCCAGGCCGCCATTGCCGGCTCCGGCATCGAGATCCTCGACATGCAGCACGGCAACTGGAACCGCGACAAGGCGTTCCAGGTGATGCAGGACTACCTGTCCAAGCACAAGCAGATCGATGCCGTATGGGCGGCGGATGACGACATGGCCATCGGCGTGATGGAAGCCATCGCGCAGGCCGGCCGTCAGAAGGAAATGTGGATCGTCGGCGGCGCCGGCATGAAGGAGATCATCAAGCGGGTGATGGACAAGGACCCGCAGGTCCCGGTCGACGTGTCCTATACCCCGGCGCAGATTTCCACCGCGCTGGAAGTCACCGCGCTGCGCTTCGTCTCCGATACGCCGGTCTATGGCCGCTTCATCATCGGCTCGACCCTGATCACCGCCGAGAACGCCGCCCAGTTCTACTTCCCCAACAGCCCGTTCTGAGCGGTCGGTCGTCCTCAATATCGCCGCCGGTTCCGCGAGGGGCCGGCGGCATGCTGAAGGCGCGTCGCCAGGGCCAAGGTCGAGTCCAAGGTCAACACCAAGACCGCGGCGAGCATCCGGTTTTCCATCTAGAGCACGATGCCATAACGGGCGGCTGCTGCCCGGATATGCTGCTGCATCGCGGCCTCGGCGCCAGCGCTGTCCTGGGCCGTCAAGCGCTCGGCAATGTGCCGATGCTCGCGCGGCGTCTCGCCCAGCCGCTCCCGCCACGCCATGGGCAGGCGCTGGCTTTCCTCGGCCATGTCGCGGATCGGCCGATACATCGCGGCCAGCATCGGGTTGCCGGAAAGCTCGAAGATGAAATCATGGAACCCGGCATCGGTGAGGCTCATTCCCGTCAGGTCGTCGCGGCGGTAAGCCTCGTCCATCCGCGCGACGAATTCGTCGAGCCGCGCCGCTTCCGCCGGCCCGGTGCGGGGCGCCGCCAGCCGGGCGGCATAGGCCTCCAGCCCCAGCCGCGCCTCGTACACATCGCGCGGCGTGCAGCGGTCGGCGTAGCGCCAGAGCGGGCCACGTTCGGCGGGACGGGAGACGAACACGCCGCTGCCGGCGCGCACCGTCACCAGCCCGCGCGTTTCCAGCACGGTAAGCGCCTCGCGCAGGGAGGGGCGACTGACGCCAAGCTGCTCGGCGAGATCGCGCTGTGAGGGCAGGCGCTCCCCTGATTTGAGGCTGCCCTGAAGGATGAGGCCCTGGAGATGCTCGACAACGTTGCGCGGCACCGGCCCACGCTCGCCGCTGGCGCTGATCGCGACTGCCTCATTCTTGGACATTATCCCACCTTGAGCAAAAATTCCGCGATTCCGGCGCAAAACCAGCATAGCGCGGCTTGACGGCAGCGTGAATCCCGACGCATGCTGAACTGGTCAGACCAATCTTACCAATCTGGCCAATCTAATCCGTTCCAGTCACCATCGCCAGCCTTGAGGCGCGACATGTCCGCAGGACAACGCGCGCGGCGCTGCAGAGAGGGTTTCACAATGAGCATCTTCGGGTTCGCCCTGAAGGGCGCCGTCGCCGCCAGCCTGCTGCTGGGCGCGAGCGCGGCGATCGCCGCCGACATCAAGGTCGGCGCCAATGTCGGCAATGTGCCGTGGGAGTTCCAGGACGAGACCGGCAAGATCGTCGGCTTCGAGGTCGATCTGGTGAACGAGGCGGGCAAGCGCATCGGCTCCGGCGTCGAATTCGTCAACATCCCCTTCAACGGGCTGTTCGCCGCGGTTCAGTCCGGCCAGATCGACGCTGCCGTGTCCTCGATCACCATCACGCCGAAGCGGCTGCAGTCGGTGTCCTTCGCCCAGCCCTATTACGACAGCGACCAGTCGCTCTCCGTGCTCACCAAGTCGGGCATCAAGGATCTGAGCGGCATGTCCGGCAAGGTGGTCGGCGTCGATACCGGCTCCACCGGCGACATGTGGGCGACCAAGGAGAAGGACACCTACAAGTTCGCCGATATCCGCCGCTATGAGGGCCTTTCGCCGGCGATGCTCGACCTCGCCGCCGGCCGCATCGACGGTTATATCAGCGACATTCCGGCGGTGCTCTACTACATCAAGGACAAGCCGAACTATGCGGTGGTTCAGCGCATTCCCACCGGCGAGCAGTACTCGGTCATGTTCGCCAAGGACAGCCCGCTGGCGGCCAAGGTCAATGCCGAGATCACCAAGATGAAGCAGGACGGCACGCTCGCCGCGCTTCACAAGAAGTGGTTCGGCTCGGACGTCGATCCCGCCACCTCCACCGCCAAGGTGATGGACATGCCGAAGGCGCCCTGAACGGCGCACCGGCCTGATCCATCCAAGCTGCCGGCGGCCCGCGCGCCGCCGGCATCCTGTTTCTGCCGCGCGACGGCCGGGAGCCGACATGTCGATCTTCGAGACATTCCTCAACTGGGACGTGTTCGTCCGCGTGCTGCCCCTGCTGCTGTCGGGGCTGTGGGTCACGTTCACGCTCGGCCTACTCGCCATCGTGCTGGGTCTTGCCGGCGGCCTGCTGCTGGCGCTGCTGCGACTCTATGCGCCGACCCCGTTCCGCCAGCTCACCATCGCCTTCATCGACCTGT
Organism: Ancylobacter gelatini; assembly: GCF_022601675.1. GTDB lineage: Bacteria > Pseudomonadota > Alphaproteobacteria > Rhizobiales > Xanthobacteraceae > Ancylobacter > Ancylobacter gelatini. The sequence continues at coordinate 74,633 of NZ_JAKVIL010000015.1, forward strand.
TCCGTGCCATCCCCATTCTGGTGCTGCTGGTGGTGGTCTATTATGCGCTGCCCTTCCTCGGCATCCGCCTGTCGCCCTTCGCGGCCGCCGCCTCCTCGCTGAGCGTGGTCTCGGCCGCCTATTCGGCGGAAATCTTCCGCGCCGGCATTCAGGCCGTAGCCAAGGGTCAGTTCGAGGCGGCGAAGGCGCTCAGCCTCAGCCCGTTTCGCACCATGACAGACGTCGTGCTGCCGCAGGCGATCCGCGTGGTGATCCCGCCCATCACCTCCAACGCCATCAATGTCATGAAGGACACCGCGCTCGCCTCCGTGGTCGCGATGCCCGACCTCCTGAAGCAGGCGACGCAGGCGCAGGCGCTGACCGCCAACCCGACGCCGCTTATCGGCGCGGCGGTGATCTATCTCATCATTCTCCTGCCCCTGGTCCGGCTCGTTGCGCTGCTCGAAAAGCGCATGGCCGCCGCGCATCGTTGAGGAGACGGCCATGCGCCCCATCATCCGCATGAGCGGCATCGACAAGATGTTCGGCAGCTTCAGGGCGCTTCACGAGGTCAGCCTCGACATCGGCGAAGGCGAGATCGTGGTGGTCATCGGCCCGTCCGGCTCGGGCAAGTCCACCCTGATCCGCTGCATCAACCAGCTCGAAGTGCATGACGCAGGCACCATCGAGGTCGATGGCCATCTCGTCACCCGCGGCGCCGGCCTTGCCGCGGTGCGCGCCGAAGTCGGCATGGTGTTCCAGAGTTTCAACCTGTTTCCGCATATGAGCGTCCTGCGCAATGTCGCGCTCGCCCCGGTGCGGGTGCGCGGCCTGTCGTGGAGCGAGGCCAATGAGCGGGCGGGCAAGCTGCTGGCGCGTGTCGGGCTCGAAGCCCATGCCCAGAAATATCCCGGCCAGCTCTCCGGGGGCCAGCAGCAGCGCGTCGGTATTGCGCGGGCGCTCGCCATGGAGCCGAAGATCCTCCTCTTCGACGAGCCGACCTCGGCGCTCGACCCCGAAATGGTCGGCGAGGTGCTGGATGTGATGCTCAAGCTCGCAAAAACCGGCGCGACCATGGTCATCGTGACCCACGAAATGGGTTTCGCGCGCAAGGTCGCCGACCGGGTGGTGTTCATGGATGGCGGACGGATCATCGAGCAGGGGCCGCCGGACCAGATGTTCGACGCGCCGCGCGATCCCCGCCTGCGTAATTTCCTCAACGCCGTGCTGTCCCATTGATCATGCGTGACCTCACCCCCGGCCCCCTCGATCCCGACAGCTTCGCGCCCTTCGGGCAGGTGCTGGCCTTCGACCCGGCGAACGCCCTGGCCGTCAATGATGGCTGGGCGCTGCGCTCCAATCTGGCGGCCCGCCTCGAACCCGCAGGGGCGGGTGTTCCGACCCTTGCCGTGTTCCGCGCCCGCTGCCATCGCCTGCCGGCCGCTATCGGCTTCCTGGAGTGCCACCCGCATTCCTCGCAGGCATTCCTGCCGATGGCCCCGCAGCGTTTCCTCATCGTGGTGGCGCCGGAAAGCAAGGCCGGTGGGCCCGATCTCGCGCAGGCCCGGGCCTTTCTCGGTGCGGCGGGGCAGGGCGTGAACTATCGGCGCGGCGTGTGGCATGCGCCGATCACGGCCATCGACGCCGACACCGACTTCCTGATGCTCATCTGGGAGCACGGCATGGCGGACGACACCATTGTCCACCGCCTGGCGCACCCGATTCATGTCAGGCCGCTCCAGACCTCGGGGCCGGCCGTTGAGGAGACGCTCCATGACGCTTGATCTCGCCTTTGCCCGCGCGCAGTTCCCCGCCCTTGCCGATGGGTTCGCCTATATGGACAATGCCGGCGGCTCGCTGGTGCTGCGCCAGGTCGCCGAGCGCGTGTCGGAGTATTTGCTCACCACCAGCGTGCAGACCGGCGCGAGCTATGCACAGTCGCAGCGCGCCACGACGCGCCTTGCCACCGCGCGCGCCCGCATCGCCCTCATGATCGGTGCAAACCGGCCCGAGGAGGTGATTCTCGGGCCGTCGACCACCGTGCTGTGCCAGAATCTCGCCCGCGCCCTGCTGCCCCAGCTGAAGCCGGGCGACGAGATCGTCGTCACCGATTTCGACCATGAATCCAACATCGGCCCGTGGCGCTGGCTGGAGCGTTTCGGCGTCGTCATCCGCGAATGGAAGATCGACCGCGAGAGCTTCGAGATCGATCTGGGCGATCTGGACGCGCTGCTGAACGAGCGCACCCGCCTCGTGGCGGTGACCCATGCCTCCAACATTCTCGGCACCATCAACCCGATTGCCGAGATTGCCCGGCGTGTCCATGCCGCCGGCGCCAAGATCATCGTCGACGCCGTCGCCTATGCGCCGCATCGCCTGGTCGATGTCGCCGGCTGGGACGTCGATTACTATGTCTTCAGCTTCTACAAGACCTATGGGCCGCATTTCGCGGTGATGTACGGCAAGTACGAGCTGCTGCTCGGCCTCGACACACTTTACCACTACTTTTATACCGCCGATAAAGTGCCGGCCAAGCTGGAGCCTGGCAACACCAATTACGAACTGGCCTGGGGATCGGCCGGTATCGTCGACTATCTCGACGCCCTTGGCGGCGGCGGCGGAGACCGCGCGGCGATCATCCGCGCCTTCGACGACATCGCCGCGCAGGAGGAAGCTCTCTCCGCCCGGCTGCTCGACTTCCTCAATGCGCGCAACGATGTGCGCGTGATCGGCCGAACCGACAGCGCCCGCGAGCGGCGGGTGCCGACCATCGCGTTCAAGGTCGAGGGCGCCGACTCCGCCGCCCTGGTGCACAAGATCGACCGCGCGGGAATCGGCATCCGCCATGGCGACTTCCATTCGCGCCGCCTGGTCGAGGCGCTGGGCCTCGCGGGCGATGGCGGCGTCGTGCGCGTCTCGCTGGTGCATTACAACACGCTGGAGGAAGTGGATCGGCTGATCGCGGCACTGGAGACGGCACTCGCCGCCTGAACCCCGCGCCGGTCCGCAGGCGCTGACCGTCCCGAATGCATCAGGCCGGCCATGGCCCCGGAAGGGACCGTGACCGGCCTGACATGTCTCGACTGGCGCCGTGCCCGGCCGAGATCGCCTTATTCCTGGAAGGCTTCCTCGCGTTTTTTACGGACGGATGGGAGCAGCACGACGATGAGGGCGAGTGCGGCGAGAG
>NZ_JAKVIL010000016.1 GCF_022601675.1 Ancylobacter gelatini
TGTTCTCGACCTGCGCGGCCAATGGCGGCTCGGCCTGGGATCACTCGGCGCTGGTGAAGGCGCTGGAGATCATGGCCGACCACACCGTCGCCCCCGACGCGTGAGAGAGTTGAGAGAGCAGAGTCATGTACATCCCGACCCTTGAGGACATGATCGCGGCGCGTGCCCGCATCGAGCCCTATGTTCATCGCACGCCGGTCCTGACGTCGCGCATGCTGAACGAGCTGACCGGCGCCGAGCTGTTCTTCAAATGCGAGAACCTGCAGAAGGCCGGCGCCTTCAAGGCGCGCGGGGCGTCGAACGCGGTGTTCGGCCTTACCGACGAGCAGGCGGCCAAGGGCGTCGCCACCCATTCCAGCGGCAATCACGGCACCTGCCTGAGCTATGCCGCCGGACGCCGGGGCATTCCCTGCACCGTGGTGATGCCGCACACGGCGCCGCAGGCCAAGAAGGACGCGGTGCGCGGCTATGGCGGGCGCGTGGTGGAATCCGAGCCCTCGACCTCCTCGCGCGAAGCGGTGTTCGCCGAGGTGGTGGCACAAACCGGCGCGGAATTCGTCCACCCCTATAACGACCCGCGCGTGATCGCCGGGCAGGCCACCTGCTCGGCCGAGCTGATCGAGCAGGTCGAGGGGCTGGACGCGGTGATCGCGCCGATCGGCGGTGGCGGCATGGTGTCGGGCACCTGCCTGACGCTCTCCAACCTCGCGCCCTCCATCAAGATCTACGCCGCCGAGCCCTTGAACGCGGACGATGCCGCGCGCAGCTTCCGCGCCGGCCACATCATCGCCGACGACGCGCCGGACACGGTGGCGGATGGCTTGAAGGTGCCGCTGAAGGAGCTGACCTGGCACTTCGTGCAAAACCACGTCACCGATATCCTCACCGCGACGGAAGACGAGATCGTCGAGGCGATGAAGCTGATCTGGAAGCGGATGAAGATCGTGATGGAGCCCTCCAGCGCCGTGCCGCTGGCCACCATCATCAAGAATCCGGACATCTTCGCCGGCCAGCGGGTCGGCGTCATCATCACCGGCGGCAATGTCGATCTCGACAAGCTGCCGTGGAACTGAAGCCTTGGAACCGAGGAACGCTGCCATGAACGCCAAGACGGACATCACTCCCGACTTCTCGGCCTATGAAGTCGGCTACGATATTCCCGCCGTCCCGGGCATGAACGAGGCGGAGATCCAGACGCCCTGCCTGATCCTCGACCTCGACGCGCTGGAGCGCAACATCAAGAAAATGGGCGACTATGCCAAGGCGCACGGCATGCGCCACCGCAGCCACGGCAAGATGCACAAATCGGTCGACGTGCAGAAGCTGCAGGAAAAGCTCGGCGGCTCGGTCGGCGTCTGCTGCCAGAAGGTGGCGGAGGCGGAAGCCTTCGCGCGCGGCGGCATCAAGGACATCCTCGTCACCAACGAGGTGCGCGAGGCGGCCAAGATCGACCGGCTCGCCCGGCTGCCGAAATTCGGCTCGACCGTCACGGTGTGCGTCGACGATGTGGCGAACATCGCCGACCTGTCGGCGGCGGCGGTGAAGCACGGAACCGAACTCGGCATCTTCGTCGAGATCGATTGCGGCGCCGGGCGCTGCGGCGTCACCACCAAGGAGGCGGTGGTCGAGATCGCCAAGGCCGCCGCGGCGGCGCCGAACCTCACCTTCAAGGGCATCCAGGCCTATCAGGGCGCGATGCAGCACATGGACAGCTACGAGGCGCGCAAGGAAAAGCTCGACGCGGCCATCACGCAGGTGAAGGACGCGGTCGCGGCGCTCGAAGCGGCGGGGCTCAAGCCGGAATTCGTCTCGGGCGGCGGCACCGGCTCCTATTATTTCGAGTCCAACTCGCACGTCTATAACGAGCTGCAGTGCGGCTCTTATGCCTTCATGGACGCCGATTACGGTCGCATCCAAGACAAGGACGGCAAGCGCATCGACAGGGGCGAGTGGGAGAACGCGCTGTTCATCCTCACCTCGGTGATGAGCCACGCCAAGCCGCACCTCGCGGTGTGCGACGCCGGCCTCAAGGCGCAGTCGGTGGATACCGGCCTGCCCTTCGTTTATGGCCGCGACGATGTGAAATACATCAAGTGCTCGGATGAGCACGGCGTGATCGAGGACAAGGACCACGTGCTCAACGTCAATGAAAAGCTGCGGCTGGTGCCGGGCCATTGCGACCCGACCTGCAACGTCCATGACTGGTATGTCGGCGTGCGCGGCGGCAAGGTCGAGGCGGTGTGGCCGGTCTCGGCGCGCGGAAAGGGCTATTGATGTACGTCGTCGCCGAAAAGGATATCGCCGGCCTGATGACGCCGGAAGCCGCGTTCACCGCCATCGAGGCGGTGTTCGCCGCGATGGCGAGCCGCAAGGCCTATAACTTCCCCGTGGTGCGCGAGGCGATCGGCCACCAGGACGCGCTCTACGGCTTCAAGGGCGGTTTCGACGCCGCCGGGCTGACGCTCGGGCTCAAGGCCGGCGGCTACTGGCCGCATAATCTGGAGCGCGGGCTGATCAACCATCAGTCGACGGTGTTCCTGTTCGATCCCGAGACCGGCCGCGTCAGCGCGGCGGTGGGCGGCAATCTGCTCACCGCGCTACGCACGGCGGCGGCAAGCTCGGTGTCGATCAAATATCTCGCACCGAAGGGCGCGAAGGTGCTGGGCATGATCGGCGCCGGGCACCAGTCGGCGTTCCAGCTGCGCGCGGTGGCGAAGGTGCACCCGTTCGAGAAGGTGATCGGCTGGAACCCGCATCCCGAGATGCTGGGCCGGCTGAAGGACACCGCCGCGGAGATCGGCCTGCCGTTCGAGGCGGTGGAACTCGATCGGCTGGGCAGCGAAGCCGACGTGATCATCTCGATCACCTCAGCCTTCGCGCCCCTGCTGCTGGACGCTCATGTGAAGGGGCCGACCCATATCGCGGCGATGGGCACCGACACCAAGGGCAAGCAGGAACTGGACCCCGCTCTTGTGGCGCGCGCGAAGCTGTTCGCCGACGAGATCGCGCAGTCGGTCACCATCGGCGAGTTCCAGCATGCCGTACAGCAAGGGCTGGTCGCGGAGAGCGCCATCGTCCAGCTCGGCGCGGTGGTGAATGGCGACGATCCGGGCCGCGGCGATGCTGAGGTCACGATCTTCGACGGCACCGGCGTCGGTCTTCAGGACCTTGCCGTCGCCGCCGCCGTCGTCGAGCTCGCCCAGCAGAAGGGCATCGCGCAGGAAGTCGCGATCTGAGGGGCGTTGCGCTGATCCAGCCAGAGCAAAGGCCTCAGGCCATGCAGGTCCGTGGGCAGCAGTAGGTATGGAGATACGATCGCCAGGCCTGGGCCGATCGCCGTACGTTCCAACTTGGGAGCGTCGCCCCCGAGTTCGCGGCATATGACCCAAAGGAGACGCCTGCCATGTCTGGCTCTGGAGCATCAACTCCGCGATGGGCTGGTACTCAAGCGCTCGTCCATCGTTCAACGTCAGTCATTAGGGAGGAGACTGAAACAACCTTCTCGCGAAACCGACATAACGCGGAGTAAATCTACGGACAAAGGCCGCCTTTGCCGCTCAGGAAGCTCTCCAATTGCACCATAGGCGACGTGATCTCGATACCGCGGGCTGCAAGCCAGGCGTCATTGTAGAGCGTGGAAGCGTAACGCTCGCCCGAGTCACACAGGATGGAGACGATCGACCCGGTTTCGCCGGAAGCCGCCATCTCCTCGGCGAGCTTGAGCGCCGCATAGACGTTGGTTCCCGTCGAGCCGCCGCAGCGGCGGCCGAGCATGCCGCTGATCACTCGCATGGTAGCTACTGAGAACGTGTCGGGGACCGTCATCATCCGGTCGACTACATCGGGAATGAATGAAGGTTCGACACGCGGGCGGCCAATGCCCTCGATCACGGATCGGCAGTGGTCGACCTCCAGTATCGAGCGATCCTTATAGTGGCGGTGGAACACCGATTCCGTCGGGTCGGCGACGCAGAGCCGGGTGTTGTGGCGCTGATAGCGGATATAGCGGCCGATTGTCGCCGAAGTGCCGCCGGTGCCAGCGCCGGTCACGACCCAGCTCGGCACCGGATCGGGCTCGTGCGACATCTGGGCAAAGATCGATTCCGCGATGTTGTTGTTGCCGCGCCAGTCGGTCGCGCGCTCGGCGAAGGTGAACTGGTCGATATAGAAGCCACCTGACTTACGGGCGAGTTCGGCGGCCTCACCATAGACCGTCTTGGGATTGTCGACGAGATGGCAGCGCCCGCCCTGAAACTCGATGGCCGCGATCTTTTCCGGCGAGGTCGTGCGCGGCATCACCGCTACGAAATCAAGGCCGATCAGGCGGGCGAAATAGGCCTCCGACACCGCGGTCGATCCGCTGGACGCTTCGACGATCAGGGTTTGCGGCCCGATCCAGCCATTGCACAGCGCATAGAGAAACAGCGAACGCGCCAGCCGGTGCTTGAGGCTGCCGGTCGGGTGGCTCGACTCGTCCTTCAGATACAACGTGATCCCGGGTAGCGCGGGCAGCGGCACGTGGATGAGATGCGTATCGGCGGAGCGGTTGATGTCCGCCTCGATGCGCTGGATGGCCGTGCACAGCCAGTCGCGCGGCTGCGCGTTGGAATGACATGCCGGGTGGGGCGAGACCTGCACAAAGTGCGTCATTTCAGGCTCTCAGACTGTAGACCAGATGGTGCTTGGTAGAGGTGCATGGCATCGCCGATGTTTGCCGATGCCATGCGGCGCTTTACGGGCGCGCGGCAGATGGCGCACCGCCAGGCCCAATCAGCTCGACCAGGCCATGGCTCTCGGCTGCCGCGTCGCGCGACGCGGCAGGGCCAGATGACGTTACGCGGGAATGTGGACTTCCTTCGTCTGGCCGGTCTTGGCGGCGTCACGCGCGAACACCTGCTCGCCACCGATCCAGGTCTGGTTCGGCATCATGTCGCGCAGCTTGTCGGAGCTAACAGTCAGTGGATTATCGTCAAACACGACGAAATCGGCGAACTTGCCCGGCTCGAGCGAGCCCATCTCATGCTCACGGCCGATCGAGCGTGCGGCAAAGCGCGTGTACATCCGCAGCGAGGTCATGACGTCGAGGTTCTCGCCGTCGGCCAGCGTCTCGCCATTGTTCATCTCGCGCGTCACCATCGCCCAGATTCCGAACATCGGAACATGCTGCTTGGGGTGAATGCCGATCGCGTCGGAGTTGCCGGGGACGGCAAACTTCTGGTCCATCACCATGCGGCGCATCGGGAAGACGTCGGCGCCGCGTACCGGGCCAAGATTCTTGCGATAGCCGGCGGCCGTGGTGAAGATGAATGGCGGCTGCGGTACCGGCAGCACACCCAGATCCGCAAAGCGCTGGGCGCGTTCATCGGTCCAGAGGCAATTGCCAGCGTGTTCGATCCGGTGGGTTGCACCGTTCGTGGCCTTGCGCTCGGGCAGAGCGGCAAATGCGTCAAGCACCACGTCCTGCGCCAGATCACCGATGGCGTGGACGCAAATCTGATAGCCCGCACCATGCAGCTTGCCGACGATCTCAGAGAAAACTTCCGGCTCGAAGGACAGGTCGCCCTTTAGGTCGCTGTCCCAATAGGGCTCGTACATTGCCGCCGCGCGGGAAGTCAGGCCGCCATCAATGAACATCTTCATTCCGCCGAGCTTCAGCCGGCTCGGGTCTGCGTCGGCGAAGCGCGCGGCGATCTTCCCCGACAGGGCATCCTCCAGCGGACAAACCGACGGCACCTTGGGATAGAGTGCGACGCGAACCTTCAGATCCTTACGCCGCTCCATTTCCAGATAGGCATCGACGCCGCCACGGAACAGCGTGAACTCGGTGATCGCGGTGACGCCGTTCTCAAGGAAACTCGCCTGAGCGTTTGCGAGGGCCGGGCCGACTTCCTCATAGGGCCAGTCCGGCGCGTTCAGCGCGTGCCACATGTCGTTGGAAACACCGTTCGGCTCACCGTCGGCGTCACGCTCCAGATAGCCGCCATCGGAGTCGGGGGTGTTCTTGTCGACGCCCAGAACTTCGAGGGCCTTGGAGTTGAAGACGTTGATGTGGAAGCTGAAACGGACCACCACCGGATGCTCGGTGCTGACACGGTCGAGATCCCAGCGATTGGGATAGCGCCCCTCGGCAATGTGCTGGTTCTGATAGTGCATGCCCTGGCCGAGAACCCACTGGCCCGGGGCCAGGGTTGCCGCCTTCTCGGCGAGGCGCTCGACCATGTCGTCAATCGACTTCACCAGTGGCGGCTTGACGTTGACGGCGATACTCCAGCCATAGGCGATCATTTCCATATGAGTGTGGGCGTCGATCAGGCCGGGAACGATTGTCTTGCCACCCATGTCGACGATAGCGGCACCCTCCGCCTGCTCGCCGGTCGGGTTCACCGCGACGACCCTACCCTGATCGATCAGCAGCGAGCTCGCCGTGGTCTCGGCATCGTCCATGGTCAGGATCGTCGCGTTGGTGACAAGGATCTTGCCGGCCGACACGCCCTTCGCCTCTGCGGTGGTCAGCTTGGCGATATCTGGGTTGCTCATGAGTCAGTTCTCCTTGGACCAGATCTGCCGGAGAGGCTCCGGTGCAGTGGCCTGATTTGGATGGATGTGCGCGGGCGCCCGATTGTCCGCGCTTAAGTCGTGTCAGCCTTTGCTGAGAACGGTCCTGATGCCGATGAAACGCTCCACCAGCAGCACGAGGCAGAGAGCCGTGAGCGAGCCGAGACTGGCCACGGCATAAAGGCCGGGCGTGTTGGAGACCTCGGCGCTGCCGAACAGATAGACCGGGAAGGTCGTCATCTTGGAGCCGGCGAGGAACATCGTTACCGCGACATCCTCGAAGGACATGATGAAGCTCATGAACATCCCGGCGACGATGCCCGGCCGCATCAGCGGGATGATCACCCGGATCAGCGTGGTCAGCGATCCCGCGCCAAGACCTGCCGCTGCCTCGTCATACTGGCCGCTCAGTGCGGAGAGCCGCGCGATCGTCGGAACCAGCACGAAAGGAAAGGTGTAGATCGTGTGGGCGATCAGCAATCCGTAGAAAGTGCCGACCAGCGGAAGTGCAAGCATGCCCTGCCAGAAATAGAAGTACTGAAGGATCGCGACGCCGAGAATGATCGCGGGGAACTGCAGCGGGCTGCGCAGCGCCGCCTCGATGAGCGCCTTGCCGCGCAGATTGCTCTTCACCATCGCGATTGCCGCCGGCACGCAGAGCAACGCCGACAGGGTCGCGCAGCAGAGGCCAAGCACCAGGCTTCGCAGGAAGGTATCGACGGCGACCGGCGGGATCTGCATGTAGGAGGCAAGCGACCAGTCCCGCGGCGGAAAGATTACCGTTGTCGAGTTGAACGAGACGATCACCACCACGAAGAGCGGCAGCACCAGAAAAGCGACGGCCAGCACGGTCAGCGCATGCATTGCACCGCAGAGCAACGTGTCCACGACGCGTGAGATCATGTTCTTCATGATGACGAACCCCTCGCTCGGATGTTGCGGCGCCAGTGGGTCAGCAGAAGGATGCCGATCGCGACGGCGCTGATCATCGCCACCAGCATGACCGACAGCGTCGCGGCGTAGCCGAAGTCAAACAGCACCTGAGAGGCCTGCTGGATCTGGATGGCGATGACGTTGACCCGCCCGCCGCCGAGCAGTACCGGCGTGGTGAAATACGCGGCGGTGGCCATGATCGCGATAAGGCCGACAGGAACCGCGTTCATCCATGTCATCGGCAGGTGAACGGTCAGGAATGTCTTCCAGCGCGAGGCACCGAGCCCGATGGCGGCCCGCTCGAAGTCACGCGGCAGAGCCTCGATTACCGGAATGAGCCCAACCATCACCACCGGAACCTGGATGTGGATCATCCCGATTGCGACCGCGGTGAAATTATTGATGAGCTGCAACGGCTCCGAGACGATCCCCAAGCCGATCAGCACTTTGTTGATCGGTCCTTCGAACCCCAGCAGAACGCGCCAGCCAAGAGCGCGGGCGATAGTGCTGGTGAACAGCGAGGCGATGGCCGCGACAAAGATGATCTTGCCGATGATGGGGCGCCGGCGCACGACCTGAAAGGCGAGCATATAGCCAAGGACGAGCGAGACGACGCCGGTCAGAATGCTCAAGAGCAGCGTGGTCGACAGCGACCGCAGAACAGAGGCCGACTGCAAGGCGTCGCTGAAGTTGCGAAGCGACAGCGAGGAAGCACCACCCGCATTGGCGGTAAGACTGCCCCAGAGGAAATGCAGCACCGGGTAGGCGAAGAACACGACAAAGAACAAAGCGAGCGGGAGTATCCCGAGCCGGTAAAGCGAGGACGAGGAGGAACTCATTGCTTGCCCCCCGGCAGATCCGCCGGCAGCAGGCGTGCATCCTGCGGCTGGAAGCTGACGAAAACGTCTGCACCTTCCTCGAATACGGCATGGCGGTGCTGGACCGCGAGCAGGGAACCCAGACCCTGGGCTTCCAGCCGCAGATGGGTGTTCACGCCGTAGAACATGCGCTTCATCACCTTGGCCGGCAGTGCACCCGGCTCGGATCGCGAGGTGCAGGTGATGTCTTCCGGGCGCAGCGACACAAAGCCAGCACTCGCGCCGGCGAGATTGCCCTCTGCCTCGAACTCGTGGCCGGTATTGGTCATGCGCACCCGCGCCCGGTTGCCGTCGCGCATCAGCACCTCAACCGGCAGCAGGTTGGTCGTGCCAAGGAACTCGGCGGTGAAGGCGGTCTTCGGCGAGTGGTAGAGCCGCCAGGGATCGCCGGCATCCACGATCGCGCCGCCGCGCATGACGATGATCCGGTCGGACATCGCCATGGCCTCACGTTGGTCATGAGTCACCAGAACCGTGGTGAGCTGCAATTCCTGCTGAAGTGCGCGGATCTCTTCCTGCGCGCGTTCGCGCAGCTTAGTGTCGAGCGCGCCCATCGGCTCGTCGAGCAGCAGCATGGTCGGGCGGATGACGATGGCACGTGCCAGCGCCACGCGCTGCTGCTGGCCGCCGCTGAGCTCGAACGGGTAGCGTTCGAGATAGGTGTCCATCTGCACCATGGCGAGCGCTTCGATGGCACGCTTACGGCGTTCCGCCTTGGCGACGCCTCGCGTGCGCAGCCCAAACTCGACGTTCTCGACCGTGGTCAGATGGGGAAACAGCACGAAATTTTGGAACACCATGCCGATGTCCCGGAACTGCGGAGGAATGGAGGTGATGTCCTTGCCGTCGATCCGCAGCGATCCACCGGCCGGCTTCAGATAGCCGCCAATGGCGCGTAGAAGAGAGGTCTTGCCGGACCCGGACGGGCCAAGCAGCGACACCAGCTCCCCCTTCTCGATCGTAAGGTTGAGGTCGTCGATCGCAACCCAGCCGCCATAGGCGATCTTCAGGGAATCGATCTCAAGTCTGCTCATTGCCACGCCCTCGTCGGATGCGCTTGTTGCTCAGGGTCGCCAAAACGTTCGGGTGGCGTGCGTTTACGGGTCTTCAGGGTCGGAGCCGGCAACGGACAGCAATGTCAGGTTGCCCGTTGCCGCTCAGCGGATCATCAGCGAAGGATGTTCGCCCACTGCGTGGTCCACTCGCGCAGGTTGGCGAGGAAGGCCGGGTAGTCGGGCAGGAACAGCTTTGAGGGGTCTTTGATGATCCACTCGGAAGCCGAGGCATCGGCGGCCATCACGGCGTCGATCGCGGCGGCGGTCGGCGGCGTGCCGGCGATAAACATGAACAGCGGAACCGACGCCTTGCCAGCTTCGTCCGACAGGAACTCGTTCATCATCAGCTCGACCAGCTCCTTCTTGGGCGAGTTGGCCACAAGAACGAGATTGTCCGGGTTGATCAGGTCGGAATATTCCTTGCCGTCGGCGTTGATGGTCCAGTGAGCATAGGCCACCGGGATGCCCTGCTTCTTCAGCGCGAGGCAGCGGCCCTGATTATTGCCGACCGTCAGCCACACGTCGCCCGCCGACATCGCCGCATCCATGTCGCCGGATGAGTTGAAAAAGCCATAGGCCTTCACCTGCGACGACAGCTTCTCGATGCTGCCGGACACGTCGCTGTAGCTGCCGCCCGCCGACAGCGCGATGGCCGGGGCGTTGATCAGCCACTGGGCCGCCGTGGTCGAGGGGAACATCACGCGTCCCGCCAGCGCCGGATTCGACCAGACCTTGATGTCGTGGGGCGTATCCAGCTTCAGCTCCGCGAACTTGTCGGTCCGGTAGCAGTTGCCGTAACGGTAGGCCATACTGGGAATGCCCGCCTTGATCTGCAGGCTTTCCGGCACCTTCTTCATGTTGGGGATCTTGGCCGGATCGACCGTGCCGACGACCCCCTCCTGAATGCCACGCGCAAGGTTCGCGGAATCCATCAGCATCACGTCGATATCCGGATTGCCGCCGGAGGCGCGAATGCTGGTGATGTTCTTGGACGGGCTGGACGGAATCCAGTTGATGGTGATGCCGGTGCGGTCGGTGAAGTACTTCCCGAAGCTGGCAGCCCACTTGTCATTGAACGCACTAGAGTATCCCGCAAACGAGATGCTCTGGCCGGCAAAGCGACGGACATCGCCCGCATCCTGGGCCAGCACGCCATGGGTTGCGCTGAGCACCAGCGCCGCCGAAAGCCCGCACAGGTGCAGCCTCGTCTTCGAAATATAGGAAGAAGGTTTTTTGTCGTTCATTGAAGTATTCCGTTCCCCTGCTGGTGCTTGCGCACGGTGTTACTCGGTGACGTACTCCTCGTCGGTCACGGCGCTCTGCCAGTCGACGTTGCCGAAATGTAGGGCGATCTGGGTGACCAGGCCGGTCTCGCTGGCGCCATGCCAGTGCTCGACGCCCGGTTCGGTCCAGACGACATCGCCGGGATTGAGGATGACGCGCTCGCCGCCGCGTTCCTGGATCCAGCCCTCGCCGGAAACCGTGTAGATGAACTGCCCGCCCTCATGGGTGTGCCAGTGGGTGCGCGCGCCCGGCGGGAACATGATGTTGATTGCCCGCGCATTGCCGGCATTGAGCAGGATGTCGGACCAGACATCGCCGGTATTGGTCGCCGAGCGAAGACCGGACGGCTCACCGTTCCGAATGGCTTTCCCATGATACATGTTTGATTCCTTTGCAATTTTCGCCCTGGAGGGTTAGGCCCTGCGGACAGCCGAACTAGTGCGTCGGGCGGAAGTCGCCGAGCATCTTCCGACTGGCGTTGTAGCCGGTCAGACCGCTCATGAAGTTACCGGGCCAATTGCCGACGCCGCACATGAAAAGCCCCTCGATCGGGGTGGTGTAGTTTGAGCAACCCGGCATCGGCCGAGCGTCGAAGATCTTGCCCGGCACAATGTCGCCATGGGCACCATTGCCCTCGGCCATGCCGTAGTTCCGCTCGAGATCGACCGGCGTGTAGACGCTGATCCCCTCGATGATGTCCTTGATGTTGCCGATGTTGCGGCTGAGCGTCTCGACAACGGCGTTGCCGAGCGCCTCGCGCTGGTCGTCCCAGCTGCCATTGGACAGATGATAGGGCGTGCCACGAACACTCAGGCTCATGAAGTGGCAGCCGGGCGGGGTCATGTCAGGATCGGCCGCCGAGGAGACCACGCCCGAGATCGTCACGTGTGGCGACCAGCGGCCCATGGTGGCTTCGTTGTAGCTCTCCTGAAGCACGTCGATGCTGGGAACCACGCGGAAATTGGTGCCGAGGAACTGGGTGTTTTCCTCGTCGCTCTCGGCACGGTTGAAGCGCGGCGTCCCTTTGAGGGCGAGGTGCACCTTGGACGAGGAGCCGTGCATGGCCAGCTTTCTGGCGCGATCCTCGACCTCGCGCGGCAGTTGGTTTGGCGGCACCAGCTTGGTCAATACCGTCTTGGGATTGACGTTCGCCAGCACCCGGGCGGCTTCGATTTCCTCGCCGCTTTCGAGCACCACGCCCTTCACCTTGCCGTTGTCGCAAAGCAACTCACGGACCGGGGATTCAAGACGGATTTCGACGCCGAGGCTCTCATTCGCCCGGGCCATGGCCTGCGTGACGGCGCCCACGCCGCCGATCGGCGAGGCGTTCTTCATCATGAGCTCGTTGCTCTCGAAGACCACGCCGCTACGGCGCATCGACTCTTCCTGCAACGGACGCTGCAGCAGGATGTA
This sequence comes from Ancylobacter gelatini, assembly GCF_022601675.1. Classification (GTDB taxonomy): domain Bacteria; phylum Pseudomonadota; class Alphaproteobacteria; order Rhizobiales; family Xanthobacteraceae; genus Ancylobacter; species Ancylobacter gelatini. Next base: position 12,119 of record NZ_JAKVIL010000016.1, read on the forward strand.
ACCGCTGCCCGGCGTACGAGGGCCGACGAAATTGGTCGCCATCGCGGTGCCGGCGATAAAGGACTTCAGCCATGGCGACTTCAGATGGCGGTCCAGCACGTCGCCGACGCTGCCGAACATGACGAGGTTGAAGGCTTCCTTGTCGGCGGGCTCCACAAAGCGCGCAGCAACTTCCTCGAGCGAGGGTGCGGGGTCGTAGAATGACACGCCCATCTTCTTCGCCACGTTCTGGTAGAACTGCATGACGTCGGAGAAGCCCTGCATGTCGCCGGGCTCGGCCAGCCGCTCCATCTCGGCGCGACGCCGCTCGCGCTCGGGCCACATGACCAAAGCGTCACCGTTGGAGAACAGCGTCAGCGAGTTGAGGTCGGGGTGGGTCAGCCGCAAACCGTGCTTTTCCAGTTCCATGTCGCCGGCGATACGCGGATCGAGGCTATGGCAGGAATTGGCGATGCTGCTGCCGCGATAGCCTGGGAACACCTCTTCGGTGACGCAGGTGCCGCCGACCTGATGGCTGCGCTCCAGCATCAGCACCTTCAGGCCCGCCCGCGCGAGATAAAAACCCGCGACCAGCCCGCTATGGCCAGCGCCAACGATAATCACGTCATATTTCGACATTTCTGTCCGTCTCAATCTCGGGAATGCCGCCGGAGCAGCCGCCTTGTCGGAACGCGCGAAACTTCGATCGATTACAACGGCCTGATGGTGCGCGAGGCGATACGCCAGCCCTCAGAGGTGTTCTTCAGAATGTCGGTGTACTCGGCGGCGGCCATCGACTTGTCCGCCCGCTGCGACAGCGCCTTGCAAAGCGCCTTGACCGTGCCGTCCTCGCTGCCGGACAGCAGCAGATTGGTGATGTGGTGGCTGAGCGACGGGGCCGGGAACCCCTTGAACGCCGTCTTCAGCTCTTCCAGCCCGTTCGCGGTGAGCCGCCCCGGATTGCTGAACTGGATGTCCTCGGCAAAAACCTCGCCCATCCGGTCATATTCCTTGGAATCGAGGATGTAGGCGACCTTGTGGAGGATGTCGGTGATATCGGTTCGGTCGATCTCGGAAATGCGGGCCATGTCATTACTTCCGTACATTCTAGGAGGCTTCGGAAAATTCGGCGGCGACGCGCTTGGTCGCCTCGATCACACCGGTCAGGCGATCCTGATCGAAACGGTGATCGGGGATGACGGCGGCGAGTGCGCCGACTAGCTTGCCCCGGATGAAGACAGGAGCCGCGACCGACCATGAGCCGCCGGTGGATTCATGGTGGCTGAAGCCGTAGCCCTGCGTCCGGGTCAGCGCCAACTCCGCCTTCAGCTCCTCGACAGTCCGGTCCCGCTGGCCGGGAATCTCGAAGCTCTTGAGATCACCGAGAATGTCGTCGACGGCCTCGTCACTGAACGCCAGCAACGCCTTTCCCGCCGCACCGCGGTAAATCTTTCCCTTCTCGCCAGTAAGGCGGACACGCCGCACCAACTGGCTGGATTCGGCGGAATCGATGCAAAGGCGCTCATCGCCCATTTGCACGAAGAAGGCGGATGTCTCGTCCAACTCTGAGCAGAGAGCGCTGGTCGACTCCGCCGCCAGCATACGCAGCGGCGCCCAGCGATCCGTCTGGTGCAGCAGCGTCGTCAGGGCCAACCCTGCGACATAGCGGTTATTGCTTCCCTGAGCCGCGAAGCCATGTGTCACCAGCGTCCCGAGCAACCGGGACGCGGTGCTGACACTGATATTCGCCGCGGCCGCCATTTCGGAAAGATTTTTCCCTCTCCGATCCAGCGCGGAAAGCAGGGCCAGCGCCCGAGCTACGGAGCGCACGCCCGACTTGTCTTCACTGCCCGACTTGTCTTCATTTTCCATGTAGCGAAAACCTATTTTCATTTTTAACGCTAAGAGCCCCACCTATGTCTTGTCAATCGATTTCCTCTCTACGAAAATTAGATTCCGCACAGTGGAAACATTTTGATCGACCTGCCTATCAACGGAGCAGCACCGGCCATGTTCGAATACCCCGACACGAAACTCCTGATTGACGGCTCCTGGTCCGCAGGCGCAACGAGCAAGACAATCGGGGTCGTAAACCCCGCGACCGAAGGCGTCATCGGCCAGGTTGCCCATGCGAGCCGGGGAGACCTCGAACGGGCTCTGGCCGCCGCGGAGCGCGGCTTCGCTGTCTGGTCGGCGACCTCGGCATTCGAGCGGTCGAAGCTGATGCGTAGGGCTGCGGAACTGTTGCGCGAGCGCGCGGATCAGATCGCGGCAATCATGACTCTGGAACAGGGTAAGCCGCTCGCCGAGTCCAAGGCCGAGACTCTCGGCGCCGCTGACACGATCGATTGGTTCGCCGAGGAAGCGCGGCGCGCTTATGGCCGTGTCATTCCTGCGCGTGGTGCCGGGATCACGCAACTCGCGCTCAAGACGCCGGTCGGCCCGGTTGCGGCGTTCACGCCGTGGAACTTCCCGATTAACCAGATTTCACGCAAGCTTTCGGCCGCACTTGCCTCAGGATGCTCGATCATCGTCAAGGCGCCGGAAGAAACACCGGCTTCCCCAGCCGAACTGATCCGCTGCTTCCTCGATGCGGGCCTGCCGGCTGGCGTGGTTGGGCTTGTCTATGGCAACCCCGCCGAGATTTCCGAGTACCTGATCGCCCATCCGACGATACGCAAGATATCCTTCACCGGCTCGACGCCGGTCGGCAAGCATCTGGCGGCGCTGGCGGGCGCACATATGAAGCGTGCGACGATGGAACTGGGAGGTCATGCGCCGGCCATCGTGATGGAGGACGCCGATCTCGACCTCGCCATCCCGCAGCTTGTGACACACAAGTTGCGGAACGCCGGTCAGGTCTGTGTCTCGCCCACGCGCTTCCTTGTCGCGGAGAGTGTCGCCGATAAATTCATGGAGGGCTTTGTCGAGGCTGCCGGAAAAGTCGTGGTCGGCGACGGATCCGAGCCGGGCGTCGAGATGGGCCCGCTAGCCAATGATCGCCGGATCTTCGCATTGGAAGCGATGATCGCCGATGCCGTCGATCGCGGCGCCAAAGTCGCTCTGGGAGGAAGGCGGATCGGCAATAAGGGCTACTTCTTCCAGCCTACCGTGCTGACCGAGGTGCCGACCGATGCGGCAATCATGAATGACGAGCCGTTCGGGCCCATCGCGATCATCAACCGCTACGGCTCGCGCGACGAGATCATAACCGAGGCCAACCGGCTACGTTTCGGACTCGCCTCCTACGCCTACACGCGCTCCGCCGCACATCAGGAGGCGCTGAAGTCGGTCAGGGCGGGGATGATGTCCGTAAACCATCTCGGTCTCGGCATCCCCGAACTGCCCTTTGGCGGCATTATGCATTCCGGCTATGGCTCCGAGGGCGGCTCCGAAGCCATCGAAGCCTATCTCGACACCCGCCTGTTCACGGCAGCCAACGGCCAGTGAGCTAACGATCCACCCTCTTCCAACCCATCGTCCCGAACCGCCTCGTCATATATCGATGACTGAAGGGCCGGCCGTTCGGGACGATCGGCTGCGCAATTTCCGCTTTCGAGCTGTCATTCAATGTCCGCTTCTGTGAAGGGTTTCGGATGTCGGCCCGATCACGACGGTGGCGACGCGCAGGCGGACCGGCGTCGGAAAGCCTCCAGGGGAGGAAACCGCGGTTCGACTGCGCGACGATCGAGATCTTGGCGTTGCTATGGGGATTTGAGTGTAGCGCTGGCCGGAGAGAAGCTGGATCGCCGGCAGATGCAGCCTCGACCGATGAGACTGACCCGCTCAATCTGGTGCGAGGTCGCCCGAGCAGCGACATTTTTCCGGTGCGGCGACGATGATGGACGCGGCCTTGCCGATGTCTGGGCGCATACAGCCCTGATGCCGAAGACGACGTTGCTTGTGGCGAGACCCTGGTGCTGGCGAACGAGATCGCTGCTCATGAGGTGTCGATCCTGATGGAAGTACGGGTGGGCCAGGTCTTCGGCGCCGAGCCCCAGGCGAAGGTCTCGATGATGGTCATGATGCCGGCGCAGCACCGGCAGCGCAGCGTGGCCTCCGGTGGTATCGTTTCGGCAGGCGGGGCTATCTCCGGTGAAGCGCGTTCCTGCTGGTCTACGAGGAGCGCACGGATCCTGTCGATGTTGGCGGCGCGCACCGCGCTGGCGAACAGGCCGTAGTGGCGGATGCGGTGGAAGCCGTCGGGCAGGACGTGGAGCAGGAAGCGGCGGATGAACTCGTCCGCCGAGAGCGTCATGGCCTTGATCCAGCCATCCCCCGTGGCCTTGGTCCGGGCGCGATAATCCTTCCAGCGGAAGGTGACGCCGCGCTCATCCATGGAGAGGAGCCGGCTGTTTGAGATCGCCACATGATGGGTGTAGCGCGAGAGATAGGTCAGCACCGCCGCAGGGCCCGCGAACGGGCGCTTGGCATAGACGACCCACTCGGCCCGGCGCAGAGGTGCCAGCATCGCCTCGAACGCTGGCGTCTCCGCCAGCGAAGCGAGATCACTGAGGAAGGCGAGCCGGCCAGCGGCGTGGAGGGCGCGAAGGCCGTCGAGGAAGAGCCGCCGGAACAGGCGGGACAGCACCCGCACCGGCAGGAAGAAGCGGGCCCGCCCGGCGATCCAGCGGGAGCCGTCAGCCGAAAGCCCGCCACCGGGCACCACGGCATGGATATGGGGATGGTGGGTGAGCGCGGATCCCCAGCTGTGGAGCACGGCGGTGATGCCAATGCGCGCGCCAAGATGCTTCGGATCGGCGGCGATGGTGGCCAGCGATTCGGCCGAGGCCTTGAACAGCAGGTCGTAGACCACCGCCTTGGTCTGGTAGGCGACGGCACCGATCGCGGCCGGCAGGGTGAAGACGAGATGATAATAGGGCACGGGCAGCAACTCGGCCTGGCGGGCGGCGAGCCAGTCCCGTGCCGTTGCTCCCTGGCACTTGGGGCAATGCCGGTTGCGGCAGGAGTTGTAGGCGATCTCCAGATGGGTGCAGTCGGCACAGCACGCCACATGCCCGCCGAGCACCGCCGTGCGGCAGGAGCGGATCGCCCACATCACCTTCAGCTGGCCGCGGCTGAGATGCCCGGCGTGCGCCCTCTCATAGGCGTCGCCATGGGCGTTCAGAATATCCGCGACCTCCAGCGCAGGCCGCGCCATGAACCGGCCGGCCTACAAAGGCGGCGGCGTCAGCAAAGAGAGCGGGCTCTCCACCTCGCGCAGGGTCTTCAGGGCGACGCGAGTGTAGACGGCCGTGGTGTCGAGCTTGCGATGCCCGAGCAGCACCTGGATCACGCGGATATCAGTCTTACGCTCCGGCAGATCGGTGGCGAAGCTGTGCCGCAGGGTGTGCATGGACACGCGCTTGTCGAGCCGGGCGGCGGAGGCTGCCGTCCTGCAGGCCCGGTCGAGCTGGCGGGTGGTGATGGGCTGGCCGGGATCGCGGCCCGGGAACAGTCAGCCCTGCGGCCGCCGCTCCCTCCACCAGCGGCGCAGCAGGTCGAGCAGATCGGGCGCGAGCATGACATAACGGTCCTTGCGCCCCTTGCCGTGCTCAACGCGGATCAGCATCCGCGCGCTGTCGATATCGGCGACCTTGAGGTGGGTCACCTCCGACACCCGCAGGCCGCAGCCATAGGCGATGCTCAGCGCAGCGCGATACTTGAGGTTCGGCGCATGGGCGAGCAGCAGCGCCACCTCTTCGGTGCTGAGTACCACGGGCAGGCGTTCCGGCGTCGGGATGCGGGCCATCCGGTCGCCGAAGCCGGCCCGCCCCAGCGTGATGTGGAAGAAGAAGCGCAATGCCGTGCAGGCGAGGTTCATGCGAGCATAGCTGGCGCCGAGGCTGGCCAGATGAAGCTGGTAGCGCCGCAGGTCCTCCGCCTCCGCCTGGTCGGGCGAGCGGCCGAGGAAAGCCGTGAACTCTGCGACCTGGCGGATGTAATCGCGCTTGGTATGGTCGCCGAACCGGCGGATGGTCATGTCCTCCATCATCCGCTGCCGCAGCGGGCTGATGGTCGGCCGTGTGTCGGGGTGCTCCTGATGGTCCATGGGGCTCTCCAAAGGTTGAGAAACCCCGTGATCGTCCGCCCGCCTATGCCGGACGCCACATCGAAAATATCCAACTGCCCGTCATGCAGCGCGGTTACCGCGGCAGCGGTTTAGTCCATTGGCGCAACCCCGCCCAGAGCGCCCTCGCTCCTGCGGGATAGCGCGGTAAGATCGCGTCATGGGATTCGGCGTTTTCATCCACCGTACAGATTCGATCTACGAGGACAGCCCGGCGGAACGGTACCAGTTCCCCCGGCAGTATCTCACTCGCGTCGAGGCCTGCGTTGGCGACTGGATCGTCTACTACGAGCCCCGGAAGGTGGTCGAGACACGCGGCTATTTTGCCATTGCCAAGGTGGAGCGCGTTGTACCCGATCCGACGACGCCGGGGATGTTTCTCGCGCTGATAGAGTCAGGAAGCTATCTCGACTTTGCCAGCCCGGTGCGCTTTAGCGACGAGGGTAGCGTCATCGAGCGCGGCGTTCTGAACCAGGATGGGCGGATCTCCGGCCGTGCCCAGGCCGCGGTTCGACCGCTCTCCCCGAGTGATTTCGACCGCATCGTCGCGCGCGGCCTCGATGACCGCGCGCCGCTGCTTCCGCGCACGGATACGGATGTGCTCCCGAACGGATTCAGCGAAGAACAGGCTCCCTTTGTGTTCGAGGAGAGTCGGGAGCGCGTCAGCTATCTTTCGTCACGGATCGTGCGTGATCACGTCTTCCGCCGCATCGTGCTGCGCGCTTATGACGAGCGCTGCGCTATCAGCGGGCTGAAGCTCATCAATGGCGGCGGGCGGGCCGAAGTCGCGGCGGCGCACATCCAGCCGGTTCAGGCGAACGGTCCGGATATCGTCAGCAATGGATTGGCTCTGTCAGGTACGGCGCACTGGATGTTCGACCGGGGGCTGATCAGTCTGACGGACGATCTCGACGTGATGATCTCCCGGCACGCCAACGATCCCGATGGCGTGCGCGCCTTCATCAATCGCAGCGGACGCGCCATTGCCCCGCAACGGGCATTCGAGCGCCCGCATCCGCACTTCCTGCGTTGGCATCGGGAGCACTGCTTCAAGCAGTGAGGCCGCCGGCATCGCGACGCTGCAGCTGCATCAAGCGCGCAACATCCCTGCGGATGCGCCGCAGCTCGGGCCATGGGAAATGCCGCCCCTCGGCGCCATCCGCGCCGACGGCGATCAGCACATCGAGTTTCGCCGAGAGGCCGCGCAGAGAGGAGGCGTCAGCTGCAAATAGTCCCGCGATCAATCGCTCTTCATCGTCGGAAGCCGCCGCCTCTTCCTTCCGAGTGGCGGTGTAACCGATGGCACGATCTGCGTCGTCCCAGCGCAGTTGATGCGAGCGCAGCGCGGCAGCCACTTCGTCACGGCGCGCGCAAAGTGACGGCAAACCGGCCGCAAGCCTATCGAACTGCCGCATGGAGCTAATCCGCATCGGTGACGGCAGTTCGGCTGCAGCCAGAACCGCATGCGGAAAGCCGATCGTCCGCGCGAGTTCGGACTCCAGACTCTGCTGCTTCCGACACAGAGCTAGTGTGCGCCGATGCGCGACGCGCCACGCCTCCCATGCAAAGACAGCCGCATCCGTTGCGCCGCCATCCTGCGGCGCAGCTGCAGCGGAATTGTTGAAGGAGGTGCCGCCGATCGTCATCAGGGCGGCAGAGAGAACGTCCCTCCGGGATGGTCGGGACAGACTCGTGCTAATCTCAGAATCAGCCATGATCCGAGCTCCAGACAGCTTGGGTTGTGGTCAGGCCAAGTGGAGTGTTGCAAGCGCTCTGCTTGGCCGCTTCGCGAAAAGCCCGCGAAGAAGACGAGTCTGAATCGCCTAGAAATTATGTCAAGGTATAAATTTGCTAACATCAGAACAGGTTCGAATGGCGCGCGCAGCGCTGCGATGGGGCGTGCGTGATCTCGCCAACCATGCCGGCATAACGGCTGCGACGGTGACACGGATCGAGAACGACTACGCCGCTCACGCGAGCACGCTTTTGGCCATTCGAGCGGCATTCGAAGCCGCTGGCATCGAGTTCATCCCTGAGAATGGCGGCGGCGCCGGTGTGCGCTTCCGCAAGCCGTCAGCGTTGGCATAGGTCTCAGTGACCGTAACTCGTCTGCAATATCGCTGCGGCTTGGGGGCGGTTCGGCTGCACGTCCTTTGCGGCTTTTCTGCACCGCGACCGCCGGTCTTGAGCGGGGCGCCGACAGCCGCTTCGCGCTAGGCAAGGCGGTGAATGGCGACGTCGCTGCCCATGTGGCGACCACTGCACCTGCCTCGCGTCGCATTTCCGGCGGGTCTGACGAACAGCCGGTAGCGCTCAGCGCCCACGGCGCGTTTTCTGCCGCTCTGTCATAGTATATCAGCGATGTGACGTGCTCTCATTTGTGTCCGGCGAAGCAGGGCAGATTGAGGGCAGGATAAAAGCGCGCACATTGCGCGGCGGTTGGATCGTTGATTTCGTAGAATATTTGGTGGAGCTCGACACATTGCGCTGCTCGTCTGCAATGTGGGCGCTCCTCGGGAATCTTGTTGACTGAACGCTTAGCCGCACATTGGCATCGTCTGATGCCCGCTGAAGGCCATCGCCCCTTAGTTTTGGATCGCGAGTGCTGCCACTTCTGGGGCGTAGCCGAACGAACGGCTTCTCGGCAGAAACGCCGCCCCTGACCGAGGCGAGCCGCCTCTCCACAACGTGCCTGCACTGACCGCCGATGCCCCGTACGAGCTTCGCGCGCATGTTGGTGAAGTTCTGCCAGCAGCGTGCACCGACTGTCCTTTCGCCCCGCGATGCCGACCTGTTCCAGAACTGGCTGCTCGATCTCCTCGCTGCGCGCGTGCCACCGCCCCTGACGGAGCGCGACTATGACTGGCACGCGATCGCTCACGCCTATGATGTGGATCACACCGATCTGCAGCGCGCCTGCCGTGTGCTCGCGCCTGGCCTTGATGCCTTACGTCGTGAGTTGGCGCGCCGCGGCCACGTCACGGTGAAGCGTGCCGCGGCGCGCCGGGCACCGTCCGGCTCCAAACGGGGCGCGCTCCATCGTGATGCCGACCGCCTAGAAGCTACGCCGCGTCGACGCGGTCCGCGTGCGAAGCCCATCATCGAGTTCCCCGAAAGCGACGGCCGGCCTTGGACGGACCCGCCCTCATTCGCCGATGCGCTCGATCTTCACATGCGCCGCCATGGCGACACCGCGAAGCATCTCGCCCGTGTCCTTGAGGCGAGCGCGACCCAGGTCGATGCGACGGCACTCAATCTGTGGCGCCGCGGCGTGAAGGTGCCGCGCTCCTCCCGAAGTCTCGCAGCGCTGGAGCTTATCGAGCGGCGCTACCGTCTGCCGCTGGGCTACTTCCGATCCAAGTTGCCGAACGGAGACCGCTGCACGTCGGCAGGGACCATTGCCGGCGTCAGCCGAGCCGAGCGACGACGCCTCGCCTGGCATCTACCGCATGATTTTGATCGACGCCCGTTGAAGGAGCGGGAGGAGATCCTTGAGTGGGTGCAGCGCGTGGTGATCACGGGAACGACCGACTATCGGCGCTTCCAGGCTGCCGCCATGAAGCAGCGCTACTCGATCCGCTTTCCGGGCCTGCTCGACCAATCCTCCCGGCCGCGCGGGCTCTATCGGTTTTGCCGGGAGGAGGATGGATCGCTGCCGGATCCGGACTTGGCAAGCGCGGCGCTCGATGCGCCGCCCCAGCTAACTGAGGAGATGGCCGATCTCGTCCGGTTCAAGACGGCGACATTGACCGCCTTCGGCTATCAGCGCAACGGTGTCTGGGGTGAGGAGACGGCATCCCAGAAGGTCGAACATCTCGGTCTGATGTTCGGTGCGCTGGCAGCTTCACCCAGCGGCGCGGTCCATGGCTTCGGGGTGCCGCTGGAGAATCTGAGTTTCAGTCTGCTGGTCTTCCCGATCGTGTGGGACTGGTACATCCAATGGCGCGAGCGTCGACGCGGCTTCTACACCGCATGGGAAGTCGACATGCTGCGCATCGCTGCCGCGCTCACCCGCGCCGAGACAGGCTGGCTGCGGCAGAACCCGCAGTTGGCGGAACGCATCCGCCCCATTCCTAATCTGATCACCGAGCGCGACGTTGCCGCCGCCCGTGCTGACTGGGACGCGGCCTGCGAGCAGATGCATCGCCATGGCCTCGCCCGCGCACGGGAGGTGCAGCGCGTGGCCCGCATCCACCGTGATCCCTTCGAGCCGATCATGGTGGTGCTGGAGGCGGACAGCCCGGTCGCCGAGTATCGCAAAATCACCGAGGAGATCCTGCGGCTGATGCCGGACGAGAAGCGCTACCCGCGCGCTGCGGCCGAGGCGGTGCGGGCTTTCCTCATGCTGCGGCTCGGCCTGCATCTCGGACTCCGCCAGAAGAACCTGCGTCAGCTCCTCGTCTGTCCGCGCGGCCGGCTGCCGACCTCGGAGCGCCGCCTCACGGAGATGAAACGTGGCGAGTTGCGCTGGAGCGAGCGCGACCAGGGATGGGAGGTTCTTATCCCCTCCGTCGCCTTCAAGAACGCGAACTCATCCTTCTTCGGCAGCAAGCCGTTCCGGCTGATCCTGCCGGACCTCGGCGGCCTCTATCACTATCTGGAGGCCTATATCGACCGGCACCAGCGTGTGCTGCTGAAACATGCTGCCGATCCGGGCACGCTGTTCGTCAAGACGGTGAAGCTGACCAGCAAGGATGCCGCGTACTGCCAGAACACCTTCTACGAGGCCTGGCGCCTGGCGATCCAGCGCTATGGCATCCACAACCCCTATACCGGCCGCGGTGCCATCAAGGGCCTGCTCCCGCACGGCCCGCACAATGTCCGGGACGTGCTTGCGACGCACATCCTCAAGAAGACCGGCTCCTATGAGCAGGCGAGCTACGCCATCCAGGACACCCCAGAGATGGTCGCCAAGCACTACGGCCGCTTCCTGCCCCAGGACAAGGCGGCCCTCGCGGCGCAGATTCTCAACAAGGTGTGGGAGGCGGCGTGAGGGTGGAACGCCCCATGCGCGAATCTCACGCCGCCCGCTCTGCGCGATGGCGTATTCTCTCATGCGCAACCCGCTCCCGCAGCAATGTAGAGGCGGACAGCGCCGAGCGGCGCGGAATGATAAGCCGCCCATTCGGGACAGAAACGGTGGATCCGACGCCCTTGCTCTGGCTACGGCGTTTGTAACATCTCAGACAAGGCGTCCCATTTGTACGCGATGGCGTCCTATTCGCCGCACGACTGTCGTTTGGGGCTTTCCCATGCGCTCCGATAGGTCTTCGGTCATTCCCGGACCTTTCCGGCACCGATTTCTCGGACGCAATGACTCTCAAGCGGCACAGGAACAACCCCAAGGCATTCGGACCGATAGCCGGACAGGAGACGGCGCTGGCCCGCGCCAAAAGTGCTGAAGAGGCGGTTCTGACTCTCGCCCGGATCATCGGTCGCCAGATCGCCCGCGAGCAGTTTGATCGGTACACCGCGTTGGAGCGGAGGGTGCGGAGGAAACGGTCGACGGATGAAGAGGTGTAATTCCAGCTTTGCTCATAGACAAATTATACGTATAATTCTGGCATTCGATATGAAAGGATGCCTGCCATGGCGAGAGTCGGCTCCCTCGAATTCCAGCGTAAGTTCGGCGAGTTCCAGCATCAGGCCCAGCGCGAGCCGGTGGAGATCACGCGGCACGGACGCCGCGAGTTCGTGCTGATGTCGGCTGACCATTATGACTGGCTTCGGGCCGCCGCGCAGCGAACCCACCGCACGGCCGCCGCCATCGATGTGGTAATCGACGCGGTGGAGCGTGCGGAGATGGATGCCGAGCACGCGCACCTGAACGACCTGTTGAAGTAAGGCGTTCGCCGTGGCGTTTCCCGAGCCAAAGCCCGGCCTTATCCTCCGCTATGACTACCTCTGGACGCACGAGGCAGCTGCCGGCCGCGATCAAGGCAAGGATCGCCCGACCTGCCTCGTCGCCGCGACCGATTCCCTTGCGCGCCCTCGCTATGTAGTGTTGCTGCCGATCACCCATACGCCGCCGTCCGGCGATACGGTGGGGATCGAGATTCCGGCGAAGGTGAAAGAGGCTATCGGCCTCGACAGCGAGCCGAGTTGGGTGATCGTATCGGAGCACAATATCGACGAATGGCCGAATAGCGGGCTGTCGCCGGTTCCTGGCAAGCCGGGTGAGTTCAGCTACGGATTCATCCCGCCAGGGCTGTTCACGAGAATCAGGGCCAGCTTCCTCGAACTGGCACGAGCCAAGAAGAGTGGTGCCGTCCGCCGCTGACCATGGAGACACGAAAGGAAGGTCGATGACCCGCGTCGCGCTCTATGCCCGCTATTCCTCAGATCATCAGCGGGAAGCCTCAATCGAAGATCAGCTTCGCCTCTGCCGGGAGCAGGCGAGACGCGACACGTGGAACGTGGTCGCCACTTACAAGGACGCAGGGATTTCCGGTTCCAGCATGATCCTGCGACCTGGCATCCAGATGCTGTTGCAGGACGCGCAGGCGGGACAATTCGATGTGGTGATGGCCGAGGCGCTGGACCGCATCAGCCGCGACCAGGCCGATATAGCGACGCTGTTCAAGCACCTCAAATTCGCCGGGGTGCCGATCGTCACATTGGCCGAAGGCGAGATCAGCGAATTGCACGTCGGCCTGAAGGGCACGATGAACGCGCTTTTCCTCAAGGACCTTGCCGCCAAGACGCATCGCGGCCTCCGTGGTCGCATCGAGGACGGCAAGTCGGGCGGTGGGCTCTGCTACGGCTATAGGGTGGTGAAGAAGCTCGACACACACGGCAATCCCGTTCGGGGAGACCGTGAGATCGACGAGGTCGAAGCCAATATTGTTCGACGTGTGTTTCGCGAGTTCGCGGATGGTGTAGGTCCGCGCACAATTGCGCGCCGACTGAACGAGGAGGGCATACCCGGCCCGAGCGGCAAACTGTGGAGCGACACAACAATCCGCGGTCACGTCAAGCGCGGAACCGGCCTCGTGAACAATGAGCTTTATGTCGGCCGCTTGCTCTGGAACCGGCTTCGATATGTCAAAGACCCGTCAACCGGGAAGCGCGTCTCGCGAATGAATCCGCGCTCGGAGTGGATCGTCAAGGACGTCCCCGAGCTCCGCATCGTCGACAACGAGCTGTGGCAAGCCGTGCGCGAGCGGCAAGGCGAGATCAACGAGAAGTACGTGAATGTCACCGAGGCGATCCGTGATCACCATACCAAGAATCGACTGAACGGGGGACGCCGGCCGAAATCGTTGCTCTCGGGGCTGATATTCTGCGGCTGCTGTGGTGGCCCATACTCGATGCGCGGATCCGACCGCTTCGCCTGCTCAAACCACATCAGCAAGGGTAGCTGCTCCAACAGCCGGACTATCCCACGCGAGGAGTTGGAGCGCCGCGTGCTGGCCGGTCTCAAAGGCCGGATGATGGCACCTGAGGTCGCGGCAGAGGCGATGCGTGCTTATGCCGAAGAGACGAACCGGCTCAATCGGGAACGCCGCTCGAATGGCGACGCCTGGAAAGCAGAGCTGGTCAAGGTGGAGAAGCAGATCAGGGGCATCATCGAGGCCATCAAGGCTGGAATGTTCCACGAGAGCATGAAGGCTGAGATGGACGCGTTGGAGGCCCGAAAGAAGGAGCTTTCAGCGCTACTGGTCGATGTTCCCAACGACGTGCCGGACATGCTGGCGAGGGCCGCGGTCATCTATGCGAGCAAGGTGGCGACGCTGACCCACGCGCTGAATCGGCCAGAGGAGAGGCCTCAGGCAGCGGAGGCCTTGCGGATGCTGATCGAGCGGATCGTGCTCACGCCCGGCAATGAACGAGGCGAGATGTTCGCGGCGCTGCACGGCGAACTGCGCACCATCCTCGAATGGACCGAGCGCCAGGCCATCGGAAAGACCGGTAAAACAACAAAACCCGCAGCCGAGGCTGCGGGTTTGTCGGTATCAGTGGTTGCGGGGGCAGGATTTGAACCTGCGGCCTTCAGGTTATGAGCCTGACGAGCTACCGGGCTGCTCCACCCCGCGTCAGAGGTCGGCTGGAAGCGCACTGGCGTCCGGCGACGGCGGGTATCTAGCAATCCTCATGGCCAAATGAAAGGGCTCGGCGCTATTTTTTGTCACCTGATCGTCGCGCGGCGGCGGCACATGGCCGTCAACTCACCGCTGGAAAAGGGAAATTGCCGTGTCCGAGACAAATGAAACTTTTCCGGGGAAGGTGGCGGGTGGCACCGCCGGGGCTGGGGATTCGCGCTCGCCCATGCTCGGCGGCGTGCTGCTTCTGGCGGTGGAGGAGGCCGGTTCGGCGCTCGAAACCGGGCAGGGCGACGGCGCGGTGCATGATCTGCGCAAGGCGTTCAAGCGCATGCGGGCGCTGCTGCGGCTGGTTCGCGGCGCACATTCCGGCGATGCGCGCCGGCTGCGCGAGGAACTGGGTGACGGCGCCCGCGCGCTGTCCGCCTCCCGCGATCAGGCGGCGCAGTGCGAGGCGCTGGACGATCTGGTGGCCAAGGCCGGGCTGAAGCCGCAATGGCGCGATGAGGCGCTGCGCGCGCTGGCGGCGCCGGAAGCGGCGCCGGCGGCGGAGCCCGGGCTCGACGCGCAGCGCGAGCGGCTCGGCGCGCTGGTGGCGTCCTGCCGGGCGGCGGGCGCGCTGCTCGGCGAGGTCAGGCTCGACAGGGCGCTGCTCGGTGCGATCCTTGCGGACTATGCCAGGGCGCGCGGCCGCGGGCGCCATGTCGATGCCGGCGACGCCGAGGAACTGCACGAGCTGCGCAAGGCGGTGATCGCCCATCGCTTCCACATGGAACTGCTGACCCCGCTCTGGCCGGTGATGGGCCGCGCGCGGGAAGGCGAGTTGCATCGGCTGCGCGAGAAGCTCGGCAAGCATCACGATCTTGCCGCGGTGCTGCTGCGCCTCGCCGAACTGCCGCGCGAGGTCGCCGACAGCGACTGGCATGCGCCGGTCGTCGCGGCGGCGCGGGCGCGGCAGGAGAAGCTCACCCGTTCCGCGCTGCGGCTGCACGCCCGGCTGTTCGCCGAAAAGCCGGAGGCGTTCCGCCGGCGCCATGCCGCCTATATGAAAGCTATGTCAGATGGGGAATAACTAACCCCCTTTAGCGGGAACGGGATTGGCCGATGTTCGTCCGGCAGATGCACTATCTGGTCGCGCTGGCGCGCGAGAAGCATTTCGGGCGCGCGGCCGAGGCCTGCCACGTCTCGCAGCCGACGCTGTCGGCCGGCATCCGCAAGCTGGAGCAGGAGCTCGGCCTGCCGATCGTGGTGCGCGGCCATCGCTTCCTCGGCTTCACGGCGGAGGGCGAGCGCGTGCTCGGCTGGGCGCGGCAGATCGCGGCGGATTATGACAGCCTGCGCCAGGAGCGGGCCGACACCGGCGGCGCTCTGTCCGGTACGCTCCGGGTCGGGGCGATCCCGGCGGTCACGGCGGCGGCACCGGCGCTGCTGGCCCCGTTCATCGCGCGTCACCCGCAGGTGAAGGTGCAGATGCTCACGCTCACTTCGGCGGCGATCCAGCGCGGGCTGGACGAACTCGAACTCGATGCCGGCATCACCTATCTCGAGAACGAGCCGCTGAACCGGGTGCGCCGGGTCGATCTCTATCTGGAGCGCTACGTCTTCGTCACCCGCGCCGACGATCCGCTGTCGCGCCGGCGCAGCCTCAGCTGGGCGGAGGCCGCGACCGCGCCGCTGTGCCTGCTGACGCCGGACATGCAGAACCGGCGCATCATCGACCACGCGATGCGTGAGGCCGGCGCCAGCGTGCAGCCGGCGATCGAGACCAATTCGTTCATGGGCATCTGGGCCTTCGTGCGGCGCGGGCCGTGGACCAGCATCGTGCCGGAGGCGAGCTTCCGGGGGCTCGGCCCGGGCAGCGATCTTGCCGGGATTCCGCTGGTCGAGCCGGTCGAGGTGCAGCCGATCGGCCTTGTCCTGTCGGAGCGGGACCCGCTGCCGCCGGTAGCCGGCGCGCTCCTGAAGCTGGCGCGCAGCCCGGGCGGAACGCTGTTCGGATGAGCGTTGTTTTGATCAAGAATTTTTCTTAAATACGGACATTCGATTTCTTTCGTCTATCAATCGTTTCCCCCTTTCAATTTGAGCCCGGCGCGCCAGCCGGTCACAGTGGCGATGTCGGCGGCGAAGCGCGGGTGA
The DNA here is from genome assembly GCF_022601675.1 of Ancylobacter gelatini. Lineage (GTDB taxonomy): Bacteria > Pseudomonadota > Alphaproteobacteria > Rhizobiales > Xanthobacteraceae > Ancylobacter > Ancylobacter gelatini. Next base: position 28,346 of record NZ_JAKVIL010000016.1, read on the forward strand.
ACGAACCGCAGGCCGCCGGCGCGGAGGACGTCCGGCGGCACCGCCTCGCGAGCAGAGGGCGGGCCCGGATCGCGAGCGACGACACCGAAGCCCGTACAGCCAGCCGCGCAGCCGCGGCGGGAGCGTCCCCGCTCAACCTGAAACGAGGAGATGCCGCGATGGCCAAGATTCTGTGCGTTCTGTACGACGATCCGATCGACGGTTACCCCACGACCTATGCCCGGGACGACCTGCCGAAGATCGAGCACTATCCCGGCGGGCAGACCCTGCCGACCCCCAAGGCGATCGACTTCGTGCCCGGCACCCTGCTCGGCAGCGTTTCCGGCGAGCTCGGCCTGCGCACCTATCTCGAAGCGGGCGGCCACACTCTGGTGGTGACCTCCGACAAGGACGGCCCGGATTCGGTGTTCGAGAAAGAGCTGGTCGACGCCGACGTCGTGATCTCCCAGCCGTTCTGGCCGGCCTATCTCACGCCCGAGCGCATCGCCAAGGCGAAGAACCTCAAGCTCGCGCTCACCGCCGGCATCGGCTCGGATCACGTCGACCTGCAGGCCGCCATGGAGCGCAACATCACGGTGGCCGAGGTCACCTATTGCAACTCGATCAGCGTCGCCGAGCATGTGGTGATGATGATCCTGGGGCTGGTGCGCAATTACATCCCGTCCCATGACTGGGCGCGCAAGGGTGGCTGGAACATCGCAGACTGCGTGGCGCATTCCTACGATCTGGAGGCGATGAGCGTCGGCACCGTCGCCGCCGGCCGTATCGGCCTCGCCGTGCTGCGCCGCCTCGCGCCGTTCGACGTGAAGCTGCACTACACCGACCGCCACCGCCTGCCGGAAGCGGAGGAGAAGGAGTTGAACCTCACCTGGCACGCCTCGCGCGAGGAGATGTATCCCCATTGCGACGTGGTGACGCTGAACTGCCCGCTGCACCCCGAAACCGAGCACATGATCAATGACGAGACGCTGAAGCTGTTCAAGCGCGGCGCCTACATCGTCAACACCGCGCGCGGCAAGCTGTGCGACCGCGATGCCATCGCCCGCGCGATCGAGAGCGGACAGCTCGCCGGCTATGCCGGAGACGTGTGGTTCCCGCAGCCCGCGCCCAAGGATCACCCCTGGCGCACCATGAAGTGGAACGGCATGACGCCGCATATTTCCGGCACCTCGCTGACCGCCCAGACCCGTTACGCCGCGGGCACGCGCGAGATCCTCGAATGCTTCTTCGAGGGCCGGCCGATCCGCGACGAGTACCTGATCGTGCAGGGCGGCGGCCTCGCCGGCACCGGCGCGCATTCCTATTCGAAGGGCAATGCCACGGGCGGCTCGGAAGAGGCGGTGAAGTTCCGCAAGGCGAGCTGATGCGCCAGCAGGGGACGCCGCCCGCGCGGTGATTCCCTGCCCCCGTCACCGGGCCGCGCCACCTCTCCCGGCGCGTCCCGGCCCGGCGACCTTCAGAGCGCTCCCATTTGGGAGCGTTTTTTCTGAGTGCCGCGACGCCTGGTCGCTATTGGCCGTTCGATTGCGCCGGACGGCGTGCTTGATGCTTTCGAAGCGGGTAGGGCGATGCTACCCAAGACGACGGGTCCGTCGACGAGCGGGCGGCATCAGGCAGAAAAGAGCGAGCGGCATGAGCAACCTGGCCTATTACATCGTCGCCATCCTGATCGGATCGGCTGTCGGCGTGGTCGGCACGGCGTTTCATCTCGGCGTCGAGGCGGCGCTGGGGTGGCCGGCCCTGCTGCGCGAAAGCACCACTCTGGAGGGGCCCTATCTTCTGGCGGCCGGAGCGGGGCTCGCGGCGTTTTGCATGGTCTTGTCCGTGTGGCTGGTGCGGCGTTTCGCGCCGGAAGCCGCCGGCTCGGGCGTGCAGGAAATCGAGGGCGCGATGGCCGGAATGCGCGTGGTGCGCTGGCATCGCGTGCTGCCGGTGAAATTCGTCGGCGGCCTGCTGGCGCTCGGCTCGGGGCTCGTGGCCGGTCGCGAAGGGCCGACCATCCATATGGGCGCCTCGATCGCCAAGGCCGCCGCGGACTGGCAGCGCTATACCGGCGCCGACATGCATGGCCTGCTCGCGGCCGGCGGCGCCGCCGGCCTTGCCGCCGCGTTCAATGCGCCGTTGGCGGCGATCCTGTTCGTGATCGAGGAAACCCGCCGCCAGTTTCCCTATAGCGGGCGCACCTATGCGGCGGTCAGCCTCGCCTGCGCGATGAGCGGCATCGTCACCACCGCGCTTTCGGGAGCGGTTCCCTACATGATGATGCCGGTGGTGGAGGTGCCGCTGGCGCAGCTTCCGGTGTTCGCGGTGATGGGGCTGATCCTCGGCATCGCCGGCGTGGGGTTCAACCACGGGCTGATCTGGTCGCTCGATCAGGCGCGACGTTTCGGGCTGCGCCTGTCGTTCTACACCCTTCCGGCCCTGGTCGGCCTCGTCATCGGCGCGCTGATGTTCCTGCGGCCGGAGGCGACGCAGGGCGGCGAATTGCTGGCGGTGCAGCTCACCAAGGAGAACCTGCCGCTGGTGGTGCTCGCCTTCATCGTGGTGATCCGCTTCGTGATGACCATGGCGAGCTACAGCGCAGGCACGCCGGGCGGCATCTTTGCGCCCATCCTCGCGCTCGCCACCACGATTGGCCTGCTCTATGGCACCGCGCTCAATGTGGTGATGCCGCTGCCGGACGGCATGGTCACGGCGCTGGCGGTGGCGGCGATGGGCGGGCTGTTCGCCTCCACCATTGGCGCGCCGCTGGTCGGCATGGTGCTGGTGGCGGAACTGACCGGTGCCTACACCGTGCTGCTGCCGGTGATCGTCACCACGCTGGTCTCGAACATCGTGGCGCAGGCGCTTGGCGGGCGGCCGATCTACGAGGTGCTGCTGGAGCGCACCCTGGCGCTTGAGGCGCAATCCTCGGGAATGGCCGAAGCCGCCTCCAACGTGCCGCCCACCCAGAGCTAGCCGCGCCTGCCTGGGGCGCATGGTATCCTGCGGGGTCGTGATCCCTAAATATACAAATCTAGAATGTTCAATTTCATAAAAAACACGATAATATGACAATATAGCATTCTCCCGTCGTGCGACGTATATTGCGGGGGAATGGCTTCGCCTGTATGAGCGAACGCCTTTGGCGGCGCGACAGGGACGGCGCAAGCAGCATGACGACGGACGGGACCGACCGGCAGGACCTCCTGCCATTCGTGGAACTGGCTCTCAGGGCCGGCGAGGTGATCCTCGACGTCTACGCCACCGATTTCGTCGCCCGCGCCAAGGCCGATGCCTCGCCGGTGACCGAGGCCGATGTGGGCGCCGAGGCGGTGATCCTCGAAGGGCTACGCCGTCTTGCCCCCGGCATCCCGGTGGTTGCCGAGGAGGAAGCCGCCGCCGGGCGCCTTCCCGCCATCGGCGACGTGTTCTTCCTGGTCGATCCGCTGGACGGCACGCGCGAATTTCTCGCCCGCAATGGTGAGTTCACGGTGAACATCGCGCTGGTGCGCGGCGGGGTGCCGGTGCTGGGCGTGGTCTATGCGCCCGCGCTCGGCGTGCTGTATGGCGGGGCGGATGGCCGCGCCTTCAAGGCGAGCGTCGCCGGCACCTCGCTCGGCGCCATCGTGCCGATTTCGGTGCGCCCGGCCGCGGAGCCGGTCGCGGCGATCGGCAGCCGCTCGCACGGCGCGCTAGCCGCCGCCGAATGGCTGGCGCGCTTTCCGTCCTGTTCCTTTCTCAGCGCGGGTTCCTCGCTGAAGTTCTGCCTGGTCGCCGAGGGCGCCGCCGATGTCTATCCGCGGCTCGGCCGCACCATGGAATGGGACACGGCGGCCGGCGACGCGGTGCTGCGCGCGGCCGGCGGCGTGGTGGCCACGCTGGAGGGCACCCCGCTCGCCTATGGCAAGCGCGGGCAGGCCCATGACGTTGATTTCGCCAATCCGCATTTCGTCGCCTATGGCGACACGCGCCTCGTCAAAGGCGCCGCGGTTGTCGACGGGAAGAGGTGAGTAGCGTGTCGGCTGATCGTATGACCCATCTGCGCCGCCTTGAGGCGGAATCGATCTTCATCATCCGGGAGGTCGCGGCCGAGTTCAAAAACCCGGTCATGCTCTATTCCATCGGCAAGGATTCCGCCGTGATGCTGCATCTGGCGGCCAAGGCGTTCTATCCGTCCAAGCCGCCCTTCCCGCTGATGCACATCGATACGACGTGGAAGTTCCGCGAGATGATCGCGTTCCGCGACCGCATGGCGCGCGAGCTTGGCTTCGATCTGATCGTCCATTCCAATCAGGCGGGGCTCGCGCAGGGCATCAACCCGTTCGACCACGGCTCCTCGCTCTACACCAATGTGATGAAGACCGAGGCGCTGAAGGAGGCGCTGACGCTCCACGGCTTCGACGCCGCCTTCGGCGGGGCGCGGCGCGACGAGGAGAAGAGCCGCGCCAAGGAGCGCGTGTTCTCCTTCCGCACCCAGAGCCATGCCTGGGACCCCAAGAGCCAGCGCCCGGAGCTGTGGAACCTCTACAACACGCGGGTGAAGCCCGGCGAATCCATCCGCGTCTTCCCGCTCTCGAACTGGACCGAGCTCGACATCTGGCAATACATCCTCGCCGAGCGCATCCCGATCGTGCCGCTCTATTTCGCCGCCCAGCGCCCGGTGGTGTGGCGCGGCGGGCAGATGATCATGGTCGACGACGCGCGCATGCCGCTGCATCCCGGCGAGACGCCGGAGATGCGCCAGGTCCGCTTCCGCACGCTCGGCTGCTACCCGCTCACCGCCGCGATCGACAGCGACGCCACCACGCTTGAGGACATCGTGCGTGAGATGCTGATCGCCCGCACTTCCGAGCGCGCCGGCCGCCTGATCGACCATGACGAGGCCGCTTCCATGGAAATGAAGAAGCGCGAGGGATATTTCTGATGAACGCGCTCGCGGAAGCCGCCAACGTCGCCGACTATCTCAGCCAGCAGGAGCACAAGAGCCTGCTGCGCTTCCTCACCTGCGGCAGCGTGGACGACGGCAAGTCCACCCTGATCGGGCGGCTGCTCTACGACACCAAGCTGCTGTTCGAGGACCAGCTCGCCACGCTCTCCAGCGATTCCCGCAAATACGGCACGGCGGGCGAGGATCTCGACTTCGCGCTGCTGGTCGACGGGCTCGCCGCCGAGCGCGAGCAGGGCATCACCATCGATGTCGCCTACCGCTTCTTCGCCACCGACAGGCGCAAGTTCATCGTCGCGGATACGCCCGGCCACGAGCAGTACACCCGTAACATGGCGACCGGGGCCTCGAATTCCGACCTCGCCGTCATTCTGGTGGACGCCCGGCAGGGCATCCTCACCCAGACCCGGCGCCATTCCTTCATCGCCTCGCTGCTCGGCATCCGCCATGTCGTGCTGGCGGTGAACAAGATCGATCTGGTCGGCTATTCGCAGGAGGCGTTCGACAAGATCGTCGCGGAATATCGGGCGTTTGCCCGCGACCTGAAGTTCGAGAGCTTCCTCGCCGTGCCGCTCTCGGCGCGCTTCGGCGACAACATGCTCAAGCGCAGCGAGCACACGCCCTGGTACACCGGGCCGACGCTGGTGGAGCATCTGGAGACCGTGGCGGTGGAGGATGACGCGCTGGCGCGTCCGTTCCGCCTGCCGGTGCAATGGGTCAACCGGCCCAATCTCGATTTCCGCGGCTTTTCCGGCACGGTGGCCAGCGGCACGGTGCGGCCGGGCGATGCCATCGCGGTCGCCGCCTCCGGGCGTACCAGCCGTGTGCGCTCCATCGTCACCAAGGACGGCAATCTGCGGCAGGCGCAGGCCGGCGAGGCCGTCACGCTGGTGCTGGAGGACGAGGTCGACATCTCGCGCGGCGACATCATCGCCGCCGCCGACGAGCGGCCCGAAGTCTCCGACCAGTTCGCGGCGCATGTCATCTGGATGCAGGACGAGCCGCTGCTGCCCGGCCGGCCCTATCTCATCAAGATCGGCACCCGCACGGTGAGCGCCAGCATCACCGCGATCAAGCACAAGGTGGACGTCAACAGCTTCGAGCAGCAGCCGGCCGACCGGCTGGCGCTCAACGAGGTCGGCGTGGTGCATCTGGCCACCCAGCACCCGATCGCCTTCGACCCGTTCGACCGCAACCCGCAGACCGGGGCGTTCATCGTCATCGACCGCATGAGCAATCTGACGGTCGGTGCCGGCATGATCGAGGCCGGGCTGCGCCGCGCCACCAATATTCACTGGCAGGCGCTGGAGGTCTCCAAGGCCTCGCGCGCCGATCTCAAGCAGCAGAAGCCGGTGGTGCTGTGGTTCACCGGCCTGTCGGGCTCCGGCAAGTCGACCGTCGCCAATCTGGTCGAGAAGAAGCTGCAATCGCTGGCGCGCCACACCTATCTGCTCGACGGCGACAATATCCGCCACGGGCTGAGCCGGGATCTCGGCTTCTCCGAGGCCGACCGGGTGGAGAACATCCGCCGGGTGGGACAGGTGGCGAAGCTGTTCGTGGACGCCGGCGTGATCGTCATCGCCTCGCTGATCTCGCCGTTCCGTGCCGAGCGGCAGCTGGCGCGCGAGATGGTGGAGGAGGGCGAGTTCATCGAGGTCTTCATGGACACGCCGCTCGCCATTGCCGAGGCCCGCGATCCCAAGGGGCTGTACAAGCGGGCCCGCGAGGGGGAGATTCGCAATTTCACCGGGATCGACAGCCCCTATGAGGCGCCGGAAGCCCCGGAAATCCACCTGCACGGCGCCGAGCGCACGGCGGAGGAGATGGCGGAGGACATCGTCGCCTATCTCGCCGGCCACGGCTATCTCGAAGCCCGGCACACCGATGTCTGGAGCGAGGGCATCGGCATCTGACGCCGCCGCCGGGCCGGGCGGGCTTTCAGGCTGCGCGCGGCTCGACCTCGACCGTGACATGGGAGAGGTCGCCAATATGGGCGAGCTTTGCCCGGTAATGCGCCGGCGGGCGCGGGGTGGCGCTGCGCAGCGCGACGATGGCGCCGTGGTGCCCCGGCCCGAGCTGCCAGACATGCAGGTCGGTGATCTCGTCGCCGTCCACCTCGACCGCCGCGCGGATTTCGTCGGGCAGGTCCTCGCCCGGCGGCAGGTAGTCGATCAGCACCCCGCCGGCCTCGCGGATCAGGCTCCACGACCAGCGCGCGATGATGGCCGCGCCGAGCAGGCCGATGGCGGGATCGAGCCACAGCCAGCCGTAAAGGCTACCCAGCGCCAGCGCGGCGATGGCGAGCACCGAGGTCAGCGCGTCCGCCAGCACATGGAGATAGGCCGCGCGCAGGTTCAGGTCGCGCCCGGCCTCGTGATCATGGTCGTGGTCGTGTGCATGATCGTGTGCATGCCCGTGCCCGTGCCCATGATGATGATGGCCATGGTCGTCGCGCAGCAGCCACGCGCAGGCGAGGTTGACGGCAAGGCCCAGCACCGCCACCGCGATCGCCTGCGGGAAGTCGATGGAGACCGGGCTGGCGAAGCGCTGCAGGCTCTCCCAGCCGATCAGCAGCGCGACCAGCGCCAGCACCACGGCGCTGGCGAAGCCCGCGAGGTCGCCAAGCTTGCCGGTGCCGAAGGTGAAGCGCGGATCGCCGGCATGGCGGCGGGCATAGAGATAGGCCAGCGCCGCGATCAGCAGCGCGCCGGCATGGGTCGCCATGTGCCAGCCATCGGCCACCAGCGCCATCGAGCCGTACAGCGTTCCCGCCGCGATCTCGCCGATCATCATCGCGGCGGTCAGCGCGATCACCAGCCAGGTGCGGCGCTCGTTGCGGGCATGGTCGGCGCCGAGGAAGACATGGGCGTGCGGGCTCGACAGGCGCGGCTTCTCGCTCATTTCATGTAGGTCCTGATCACCTCGACGAGTTGCGCCGCGCCTTCCTCGCGCGCCGCCCCATCGGCATGCACCACATGCTCGTGAATATGGTCCTCGATCAGTTCGGCGGTCAGCCCGTTCACGGCGCCGCGCACCGAGGCGACCTGGTTGAGGATCTGCGCGCAGGGCGCCTCATTCTCCAGCGCGCGCTCGATCGCCTCCATCTGGCCCTTGAGCCGGCGGACGCGGGCGAGCAGCTTCGCCTTCTGGCGGATGGTGTGGCTCATAGGATAGGGGTGTACCCTATATTGGTCACGCGCTCAACGCCCCGAAACCGCCCCCGCGAGGGCGGCGGGGCGCGGAGGCGTCACATGCCCATGCGCGCGCGGCGTGCGCCCACCCAGCGCCCGATCATGCGGTCGGCGAAGATGCCGAGAAAGGCGATGGCCAGCCCGGCCGAGAGGCCCTTGCCGGGATCGGCTTGGCTGATCGCGACCTGGATCTGCTTGCCCAGATCATTGGTACCGACGAAGGACGACACCACCAGCATGGACAGCGCCATCATGATCACCTGGTTCACGCCCAGCATGATTTCCGGCAGCGCATAGGGTAGCTGCACCTTGGCCAGACGCTGCGCGCCGGTGCAGCCGGCCATGGTGCCGGCCTCGTTCAGGTTCGCCGGCACGCCGCGCAGGCCGTGATCGGTGAAGCGGATCGCCGGGACCATGGCGTAGAGCACGATGGCGACCAGCGCCGAGACGTCGCCGATGCGGAACAGCATCACCACCGGCAGCAGATAGACGAAGGAGGGCAGGGTCTGCAGCGTGTCGCACATCGCGCCGAGGAAATTGTGCATGCGCTCCGAGCGACTGCCGAGGAAGCCGAGCGGCAGGCCGATCAGCATCGCGATTACCACCGCGATCGAGCACAGATAGATCGTGGTCATGCCGCGTTCCCACAGCCCCGCCATCGGGATGAAGGCGATCAGCGCGGCCATGCCGACCGCGAAGCGCCAGCCGCCCAGCGCCCAGGCCCCGCCCGCGACCAGCGCCAGCAGGCCAAGCCAGGGAAAGCCGATCATGAAGGTCTTCACCGGCACCAGCAGATAGATCAGCAGGAAGGTGCGGATCGCGTCGGCGGTGGAGAACAGGTTGAGGTTCACCCAGGACACCACGTCCGACCACATATTGCCGGTGGAGACGCGCCATTCATTGGGCAGGCGCTCCAGCTCGGGCACCGCGAGCGACAGCGCGGTGAAGCCGATGAGCGCGGCCATGCCGACCCAGAACAGCCGACGCCGCCGCGCCGCCGCGTCGCCATGAACCGGGCGCAGTTCCACCAGTGCCCGGCTCATGCGGTCGAGCACGATGGCCATGGCGACCACGGCGAGCCCGGCCTCCAGTCCCTTGCCGAGCCCGTTGGCCTGCCTGAGCGCGTTGAGCACGTCGAAGCCGAGGCCGCCGGCCCCGATCATCGCGGCGATGATGATCATGTTGAGCGTGAGCATGATCACCTGGTTGACGCCCACCAGCAGCCCGTCGCGGGCGGAGGGCACCAGCACCTTCCACAGCGACTGGCGCGGCTCGCAGCCGGTCATGCGCGCGAGTTCCTCCAGCTCCGGCGGCACGCGCTTCAAGGCCATCATGGTGACGCGCACCATGGGCGGCATGGCATAGAGAATGGTGGCCAGCATGCCCGAGACCGGGCCGACGCCCACCAGAAACACCAGCGGCACCAGATAGGCGAAGGTCGGCACGGTCTGCATGAAATCCAGCATCGCCACCACCGCGCCCTCGATGCGCGGCACGCGATAGGCGAGGATGCCGAGCCCGATGCCGCCGGCGACGCCCACCGCCACGGCGAGGATGACCTGGGAGAGCGTGACCATCGCGCTGTCCCATTGCCCGAACAGCGCGATATAGCCGAAGCCGATGAAGCCGAGCATGGCCAGGCGCCGGCCGCCCAGCAGATAGCTCCAGATCGTCACCGCCGCGATGATCCCGGCCCAGGACAGGCGCGGAATATGGCCCGCGGCGCCGTCCTCGCCGAGATTGATGCCGGTGGAGAGCAGCGCCTTCGGCACGTCCAGCGCATAGCCGAACAGGCCGGAGATGAAGCGCGTCATCTCCTTGAAGGTGAACAGGCCGAAGGTCGCGTCGCGCGCCAGCCAGTACAGGAACGCCTTCAGCCAGTCGCTGACCGGCACGATCCACGCCGACGGGTAACTCTTGGCCCAGGCGAACAGACCGGGCGCCACATAGGGCAGCAGCACGGCGAGCGCGACGGCGAGCGCCACCAGCCAGCCGGTGGAAGGGCGCGTGCGGGGCTCGGCGTCGTCGAGCGCGATGTCGCTCATCGGGCGCCTCCGACCAGAATGTCGATGACCGCCGCTTTCTCCAGCTTGCCGAGCACGGCGCCGTCGGCGTCGACCACGGCGGCGGGCGCGTCGGCGGCCATGACGATCTGAGCGACATCGGCGACGCGGCTGCGCGCGGGAACGGCCGGGCCGAGCGCCTCGCCGGGCGTGACCGGCACGCAGACGCCGCCGGCGGTCAGCACCTTGGCGCGCGCGACATGGCGGGTGAATTCCGAGACGTAGTCCGAGGCCGGGTTGAGCATCAGCTCCTCGGCGGTACCGACCTGGATGATCACGCCGTCCTTCATGATCGCGATGCGGTCGCCGAGGCGGATCGCCTCGTCGAAATCATGGGTGATGAACACGATGGTCTTGGACAGCATGCGCTGGAGCCGCAGGAACTCGTTCTGCATCTCGTGGCGGATCAGCGGGTCGAGCGCGGAGAACGGTTCGTCGAGGAACCACAGCGCCGGTTCGGCGGCGAGCGAGCGGGCGATGCCGACGCGCTGCTGCTGGCCGCCGGACAATTCGCGCGGGTAGTGCCCGGCGCGCTCGGCGAGGCCGACCAGCTCGATCACCTCCAGCGCGCGCTCCTCGCGCTCCGCCTTGCCGATGCCCTGCACCTCCAGCGGGAAGGCGACATTGCCGAGCACGGTGCGGTGCGGCAGCAGGGCGAAGTTCTGGAACACCATGCCCATCTTGTGCCGGCGCAGCTCGATCAGCTCGGCCGGCGTCATGCGCAAGAGGTTCTGGTGCTCGTAGAACACGGCGCCGGCGGTCGGCTCGACGAGGCGCGACAGGCAGCGCACCAGTGTGGATTTGCCCGAGCCCGACAGGCCCATGATGATGAAGATCTCGCCCTGGCGGATTTCCAGCGTGGCGTCGCGCACAGCGGCGAACAGTCCGGCCGCGCGGATTTCGGCGGTGGTCGCCTCGGGATGTTCGCGCAGGAACGCCTCGGCATTGGCCCCGTAGACCTTCCAGAGATTACGGCAGATCAGGGCTGCCGGCGCGTCGGCTGCGGGTGCCGCCTTGGACGGTGGGGCGGCCTCGACGGGCGCAAGCGAAACCATGGTCATCGACCCTCACGCTCAAGATCGGCAGGAAAGGCGGGGCGCCGCCACGGTTGGTGGCGGCGCGGGCCGGCGCCGGGCGCCGGGGAGGGCGGGGGAACGGGAGGCCGGCGGAACGCGGCCTCCCTCTTTGCCCGGTCTCGGTACCCGCCGGGACTCAGTACTCGCCCTTGTGCTTGGTCACATAGGCCGCGACAACCTCGTCGAGCGGCTTGCCGTCGACGTCGACTTCCTTGACCATGAGGTTCAGCTCCTTGCCGTCGACATTGAGCTTCTTCAGGACCTCATAGGCGCCGGGCCACTTCTTCTTGGTGTCGGCCGAGGTGTATTTGAAGATCTCGCCGAACGGCTTGCCGCAATCATAGGCCTTGTCGGGGTTGGTGCCCCATTTCGGGTCGGTGTAGCAGGCCGCCTCATAGGCCGGGAACTCGACCCATTCGCCCTCGAACACCGAGGGCACCCAGTGCGGCGAGTACACCCACAGGATGATCGGCGCCTTGCGCTCGTAAGCCGACTTCAGCTCGGCGAACATGGCGGCCTCGGTGCCGGCGTCGACCGCGACGAAGGGCAGGCCGAGGGCCTCGATGCGCTCGGGATCATGGCCGCCCCAGGTGGCTTCCATGCCGAGATAGCGGCCCTTGGGCGCGGTCTCGGGGGCGGAGAACGCCTCGCCGCACTTGAGCAGCGCCTTCCAGTCCGGCAGGCCGGGGCACTTCTCCTTCATATAGGCCGGGTACCACCATTCTTCCTTGGCCTTGGGGCCGAGCGGGCCGAGGCGTTCGGTCTTGCCGGTCTTGTCGGAAGCGTCCATCGCGTCCTGCGCCGTGGTCTGCCACAGCTCGGACATGAAGGTGACGTCGCCATTCTCCATGGCGGTGAGGCCGGTGAGGTAGTCGATGGTGACGTAGTCGACCTTGTAACCCTTGGCCTTCAGCAGCTCGCCCGCGACATGCGAGGTGATGTGCTGTCCGGTCCAGTCATGCAGGGCGATGATGATCGGATCCTTGGATTCCTGAGCCTGCACGGCGGCGGGCATGCCGCCGAGCAGGCCGCACACGGCGAGTGACTTGATGAGACCTTGAACGCGCATCGGCTTTTCCCCTGGGTGGTTCGCGTGAGGCGGCACGTCGAGTGAAAATGTCCTTTTGAGGAACATCTGTTTCTTCACAGGCAATAAACAGGCCAGCACTACGGTATTATGGTAAGCTCGTCCGAAGTGTGGAAGCGCGAGAGGCGATCACGGCTTCGGGTAGACGATGAAGGACAGGTAGGTGGCGGGCACGGAAACCAGATCCTCCGGCCCGTGCTCGGAGGAGGCATCGAAAAACAGCGTGTCGCCGGGCTCGAGGTCGTACACCTTGTCGGCGTGGCGATAGCCCACGCGCCCGGTCAGCATGTAGATCAGCTCCACCCCGGAATGGCGGAAGCCGGAATAGGGCGCGGCGTTCTCGGTGAGGGTGATCAGGAACGGCTCGATGGTGCGGTCCGCGCCCGGCGACTGGCCGAGCAGCTCATAGACATGGCCGGAGCGCGTGCCGCGCCGCTCGATGATCGCGCCCTGTCCGGCCTTCACCAGCGAGCATTCGCTCTGGTCGTCATAGCCGGCGAACAGCGAGGCGATCGGCACGTTCAGCGCGCCGGCAATGGCGGTGAGCGTGGCGAGCGAGGAGGAAATCTGCCCGTTCTCGATCTTGGAGATCATGCCGGGGGAAATCCGCGCCGTGGCGGCGAGTTCGGCGCTGGTGATGTCGAGGCGCTTGCGTTGCTGGCGGATCTGGGTGCCGATCACCTGCTCGATCGACAAATTGGCCGCGCGCGGCGCGTTGGAGCCGGTCGCGAGGCTCTCCGGCGCGAAGGCCGCGCCGGGTAGCGGCACCGGCGGCGAGGTGGCCGGCGGCTCGCCCGCGACCGTCTCCGCGAGGGCGCGGATCGAGGTCTGGGAGAGCCCTCTCAGGGGCATGCGCATGCCGGCCTCACCGCTTCGGCGGCAGCGAGGTCTGGCGCGGGGCGGTGCCCACGGGCAACTCCGCCCCGTCGTCGAAGCGCGAGAGCCAGGCCACCGCCATGTCGCGGTAGCGGGTCGTGCCCTTGTAGTCGGCGATCTCGGGATGCAGGTCGCGCAGCACCCGGTGCAGGCGCTTGCCCCAGATCTCGACGCGGGCGAGGTCCTCGATGCTGCACAGATAGCAGCGTATGCCGAACAGGATGGCGTTGGAGCGCGGCAGCCGGAACAGCGACTGCAACTCCACGCGCAGATGCAGCGTGCCGGCGATGTTCTCGGGCGTCAGCGTGGTGCGGTCCGGTCCCCATTGCGGGTAATTCTCCGGCGAGGTGTCGAGCCGGGGATTGACCGTCAGGGTCCAGTTGAGCCGGCGCACGGGCGCGCCGTACTGAAGGCGCAGCAGGAATTTCAGCGCGCGGTCGAACACGCCCTTCTGGTGGGCGAGCGGCACCGGGCCGTGCCACTGGTGGAAGCTCATGCCGACATCGAAGTCGAGCGACCAGTCGGCCTGCGTCGTCACCATGCCGCCGTCGATGAACAGGTTGTCGTCGCGCTGGTCCTGCAGCGTGAAGTCGCCCTGCGCCTGCCGGGTGATGTACTCGAAGGGCGGCAGCGGCAGGGTCGAGGCGTCGCCGAAGATGAAGCTGTCGCGAATGCCGAGCGGGCGGTTCTCCCAGGTCCAGGCTGTGCCCTCGCGGGTCAGGGTGAAGTGCTCGGGATAGGACGTCGCGAAGCTCTCCATGATGAGTTCCAGCGTGTCCCATTCCGCCGCCATCATGTGCGGGAGCACCTTGCAGCGGCTGGGGTCCTGCTCCAGCACCTTCGCCCGCTCGCGACACTCGGCGACATAATGCTCGTCGACATCGAACGGGTTGTCGAAGGCCGGCGATGGCCCGCCCGGCACATGCGGCTCGATGTTCACCGAGTACATGTAGGCGTCTTCCGGGAACGGGAAGGGAAAGCGCAGCACCGCCGCATCCGAGTTGGCGTAGCTGAAATCGTCGCGGAACGTCTCGTCCGGCTTGAACTGGATGGTCACGGCGCTCTCCGGTCCGGCTGTCATGTCAATGTGTCGGCGCATGTTCGGGTCGCGAGGGCCGGTCGGCCTGCGCTGAACACGCCCTAGAGTTCGAGCACGAGGCGCGCGGTCCTGGCGCGCGACACGCAGGTCATGATCACGCGGCCCGACGCGCGTTCCTCGGCGTCGAGGAAATGGTCGCGATGCTCGGGCTCGCCCTCCGCCACTTCGGTGAGGCACTGGCCGCAGGCGCCGCCCCGGCACAGGCAGGGCGCATCGACGCCGGCCGCCTCGATGGCGTCGAGCAGCGTGGTCTCGGCGCCGACCGCGATTTCGAGATTGGAGCGGCGCAGCACCGCGATGAACGGCATCCCGCCTTCGCCCGCCCCGCCGAAGGATTCCGAGTGCAGCCGCGCCCTGGGCCAGCCCAGCGCGCGCGCCAGTTCCAGCGCCGCGTCCATCATCACCGCCGGGCCGCAGGTGTAGAAATGCGTGCCCAGCGGCTGGCGCGCCAGCACCTCGTCGAGCCCGCCGAACACCGGGCCGGCATGGATGTGGATGCGCGAGGCCGGGTAGGGCGCCAGCAGCGCCTCGAACACGCCGGCCTCGTCGGCGCGGCAGAAATGATGCAGTTCCCACGGCGTGCCGGCGGCCTCGAAGGCGGCGATATAGGCGAGGAACGGGGTGACGCCGATGCCGCCCGAGACCATGAGATGGCGGCGCGCGGTGCGCGCCACCGGGAACAGGTTCGCCGGCAGCCCGGCCTCGATCACGTCGCCCTCGCGCACGCCCTCATGCAGGAACGCCGAGCCGCCCTTGGAATCGGCGGTGCGGCGCACGATGATCGAGGCGTGGCTGCGGTCTTCCGGGTTGGAGATCAGCGAATAGGCGTTCTTGTGCACCCGGTCGCCGGGCTTGAGGAACAGGCGCAGATGCGCGCCGGGGCCGGAGGGGGCGACCCGCCCGCCATCGGCCGGCTCGAAGGTGAAGCCCTTGAGCAGCGGCGACAGCGGCACCGCCGCCGTCACCCGCAGCGCGACGGTGGGCTGGCTCATGGAAACATCTCCTCGACCGGGGGCAGTTCGCCCGGCACTTCGGCATCGGCCTGCACGCCCATGAAGGCGGACAGCCCGCGCGAGAAATGATCGCGCACCACGAGGCTCGCGCCGCAGCCTTCGCAGGTGGCGAGGCTGGTGGTGACGTTATGGGTGATGGTCTTGCAGTGAACGCAGAACACCTTGCGGCGCAGCGAGCCGGCATGGGCGGTGCGGCACTCGCTCTCTTCCATGCCGGCCTCGCGGGCGAGGCGCACCACGTCCCAGACGAAGCCTTCCTCGCCGATGACATAGAGCCGGAGTCCGACGCTTTCCCGTGCGAGGCGGTGGGAAAGCCGGTCCATCACATGAGGAATGGCGCGGAAGGCGCGGGTCTCGTGCGGGGCGTAGTTGCTGGCCTCGCCCGCGGCGTCCGGCGCGGCGCTCGGCTTGCCGTCCACCGCACTGGTGGAGGCGACATACCAATAGGCGAGCGGCGCCTGCGCGGCTTCCGCGCCGTCGATGACATCCGCCAGCGGGCGGGGCGCGTCGCTGAGGACGAGATGGCGCCGGCCGCTGGCATCGACGCTCAGCCGCTCATAGACGGGCCGACTCTTGATGTCCGAAATGAGCATGGTGCCGGTCTCAACAGGTCAGTCCGGCGCGAACCGGACGGCAATAAGCTTGAACATGCGGCGATCCCGGAGGTCCGACGCGGTCCGCGCCGAAAGTTTCTCCGTGATAAAATTGAGTGTCCAGCAGGAAACTTTTGCCGTCAAGCAGCCCGATTGCGGAATTTTTAGGCAAGCCGCCCGCAGCGGCAAAAGCTGTCGCGAATTCTTTGCAGGAAACTATCTTGACAAGCAGGAAATTAGTGACAGGCTTCGCTCAAATGCCGGTCGAACAAGCTTTCCGTCCGAGGAAGCGGCGCGCCGGCCTGCCTTTCCAAGGACCACGGGAACAACGCAAATGAGCATCCGCGTCGCCATTATCGGTGCCGGCCCTTCGGGCATGGCCATGCTTCGTGCCTTCCAGTCCGCGCAGAAAGCCGGCGCGCAGGTGCCGGAGTTCGTCTGCTTCGAGAAGCAGTCCGACTGGGGCGGCGTCTGGAACTATACATGGCGCACCGGCCTCGACCAGTATGGCGAGCCGGTCCACGGCTCCATGTATCGCTATCTTTGGTCGAACGGCCCGAAGGAGTGCCTGGAATTCGCCGACTACACCTTCGAGGAGCATTTCGGCCGGCCGATCCCGTCCTATCCCCCGCGCGCCGTGCTGCACGACTACATCATGGGCCGGGTGGAGAAGGCCGGGCTCCGCGCGTCGGTGCGCTTCAATACGCCGGTGAAATGGGTCGAATATTCCGACGCCACGGGCAAATTCACTCTCACCGCCAAGGACCTGGTCAAGGACGAGCTTTACGACGAGGAGTTCGATTACATCGTGGTGGCCTCGGGCCATTTCTCCACGCCCAACGTGCCCTATTTCCCTGGCATCGAGATGTTTCCGGGCCGCGTCATGCACGCCCATGATTTCCGCGCCGCCGACGAATTCGTCGGCAAGGACCTGCTGATCGTCGGCTCGTCCTATTCGGCGGAAGACATCGCCAGCCAGTGCTACAAATATGGCGCCAAGTCGATCACCTTCAGCTATCGCACCCGCCGCTCCAACTTCAAATGGCCGAGCTGCTTCACCGAGAAGCCGCTGATGGAGAAGCTGGAAGGCCGCTCCGCCCATTTCATCGACGGCACGGTGTCGGAAGTCGACGCGGTGATCCTGTGCACCGGCTATCTGCACCACTACCCGTTCCTGGCCGACGAGCTGCGCCTCAAGAGCGCCAACCGCATGAACCCGCCGGACCTGTGGAAGGGCGTGATGTGGGAGGGCAATCACAAGCTGTTCTATGTCGGCCCGCAGGACCAGTATTACACCTTCAACATGTTCGACGCGCAGGCCTGGTACGTGCGCGACATCATCCTCGGGCGCATCGTGCCGCCGTCGAGCGAGGAGATCGCCGCCGACATCGCCAAGTGGCTGGAGAAGGAAGGCGCCATCGAGACCGCCTTCGACGCAATCGATTTCCAGACCGACTACATGAAGGACATCATCCCGGCCACCGACTATCCGATGTTCGACCTCGACGCCGTGGCCGACCTGTTCAAGGTGTGGGAACATGACAAGGATCGCGACATCATGGGCTATCGCGACAATTCCTATGCCTCGATCATGACCGGCAACATGGCGCCGAAGCATCACACCAAATGGCTGGAAGCACTGGACGATTCGTTCGAGGCCTTCATCAACCAGCCGGCGGCGGCGGCCGAATAGTCCGCGCGCCGCGCGAGGGGAGGACGGCATGAACATCCAGCTCGGCAGTCCCGGCGCCAAGGCCGGCGCGGTGCGGCTCACTCCCGCGCGGCTGCGCCATGTCGCGCCCGGCGGCAGCTTCGTCGGATTCGAACTGAAGCCGGGCGACCGCGTCCATGTCGTCGATCCCGAAGGACGCCAGCCCGGCGCGCTCTATGTCGCCGGGCTTGAGACGCCGCTCAGTGACCTGGTGCTCGGCGGCCCGCTCCCCGCCGACGACCTGCCCGAGGCGGCGCGCGCGCTTCTCGGGGAGGGCGTGATCGCGGGCGTCCAGCTGTTCGGTGCCGAGGGCGCGCCCGGTGCCACCGCGCGCTTCACCGCGCCGGCGCTTCTGCGCTGCGTGCTGGTGGCGCCGGGCGGGCCGATGGACCCGGCCGGGCAGGACGCGCCGACCGACCTGATCGTCGAGATCGAGCCGGCGGCGCCGAGCGCGGGCACGGTGCCGCCCCCGCTCGCCGAACCCAAGCTCGATCTGCGCATCCGCGCGGCCTCGGCCAGCGCCTATGAGGTGAAAGCGGGCGACTATATCCAGATCATCGACGTCGACGGCCAGCAGTGCTCGGACTTCCTCGCTTTCGACGCCGCCAAGCTGCGCGGTGGGCGCGAATGCGGGCTCGACCCGACCACGACGCGCACGCTGATGGGCTCGGCCAGTCCCGGCCCCGGCCTGCACTCGAAATATTTCGACGAGGACCAGACCGCGCTGGTCGAGGTGATCCGCGACACGGTGGGCAGGCACGACACCTTCATGCTGGCCTGCAACGCCAAATATTACGACGACATGGGCTATCCCGGCCACGACAACTGCACGGACAATTTCAACCGTGCGCTGGCGCCCTACGACATCCGCCCGCGCATGGGCTGGCCGGCGATCAATTTCTTCTACAACACCTTCGTCTCGCCGGGCGACCGCATCGGCATGGACGAGCCGTGGTCGCGGCCCGGCGACTATGTGCTGCTGCGCGCGCTCACCGATCTCGTCTGCGCCTCCTCCTCCTGCGCCGACGACATCGACGCCTCCAATGCCTGGCACCCGACCGACATCCATGTCCGGGTCTATGACGGCTCCAACAGTTTCTCCAAGGGGATCGCCCACCGCATGACGCCCGAATCCGCCCCGCGGCTGACGCGCGAAACCGGCTTCCACCCGCGCACCTCCGCGCTCACCCGCAAATTCGTCGAGTATCGCGGCTTCTGGCTGCCCGACTGCTTCTCGGCCGCCGGGCCGATCGAGGAATACTGGGCCTGCCGCGAGCGCGCGGTGATCATGGACCTGTCGGCGCTGCGCAAGTTCGAGGTGCTCGGCCCCGATGCCGAGGCGCTGGTGCAACTCGCGGTGACGCGCGACATCCGCAAGCTCGCCGTCGGGCAGGTGGTCTATACCGCGCTGACCTATGACCATGGCGGCATGCTGGACGACGGCACGGTGTTCCGCCTCGCCGACAACAATTTCCGCCTGGTGTGCGGCGATGATTATTGCGGCGTCTGGCTGCGCGATCTGGCGGTGAAGCACGGGCTGAACGCCTTCGTGAAATCCTCCACCGACCAGCTCCACAATGTCGCGCTGCAGGGGCCGAAGTCGCGGGACATCCTGCGCGCCATCCTCGAAACGCCGGCGCATCAGGCCAGCGCGGACGAGCTGAAATGGTTCCGCTTCACCATCGGCAAGATCGCCGGCGTGCCGGTCATGGTCTCGCGCACCGGCTATACCGGCGAGCTCGGCTTCGAGATCTGGTGCCACCCGTCCCGCGCGCCGGAGGTGTGGGACGCGGTGATGGCGGCGGGCGAGCCGTTCGGCCTGCAACCGCTCGGCCTGCTCGCGCTGGACATGGTGCGCATCGAGGCCGGGCTTGCCTTTGCCGGCTATGAATTCTGCGACCAGACCGATCCCTTCGAGGCCGGCATCGGCTTCACCGTGCCGGAATCGAAGACTGACGACTTCGTCGGCAAGGAAGCGCTGGCCCGCCGCCGCGCGCATCCGGGCAGGAAGCTGGTCGGCCTCGCCTTCGAGGCCAACGAGCCGGTGCACCATGGCGACCCGGTGTTCAACGGCCGCGCGCAGATCGGTGTCGTCACCAGCGCCACCCGCTCGCCGACGCTCGGCCACATCATCGCGCTGGCGCGGCTCGATGTCAGCGCGGCGGAGATCGGCGGCGAGGTCGAGGTCGGCAAGCTCGACGGCCACCAGAAGCGGCTGACGGCCACCATTGTCGGCTTCCCGCATTACGACCCGACCAAGAGCCGCGTGCGGGCGTAAGGCTTCCTTCGCCGGAATCGAAAAGGGCCGGAGCCATGCCGCTCCGGCCCTTTTCATATGTGCGTTCCACGGCTCGGATGAGGCTGTAACGGCATTTGCCCTTCACTTAAGGTCGCAGGGCCGCCCGTCTTCCATCCCGCCGAAACGACTATGCCCGGGACGAGCCCGGGCATGACGGTGATCGCAGACTATATCGCCAAAGCTCCCGCCCGATCCTTTCGGGCCGCACCCTCAGCGTTCGTCGAGCGGGTGGGTGCGCAGGCGCAGCGGGTCGTAGAACGGGGTCTTCACCAGCCGGCCGGTGAAGCTGCCCTGCGGGCCGACCACCTCGAATTCCGTGCCGAAGCCGCCGAGTTCCGGCAGCACATGCACCAGCGCGATCGAGCGCATCAGATGCCGGCTATAGATCGAGGAATTGAGCGAGCCGACTTCCTTGCCGTCCTTGAACAGCTTGGCGCCGGGCTCGATCTGCTCGTGATGGTCGATCTCCATGCCGCGCTGGACCACGCGCTGCTCGCCCTTGCGGCGCACCAGCGCCTCCTTGCCGCGGAAGGACGGCTTGTCGAGGTCCACCGTCCAGTCGGCGCCGACTTCCCAAGGCGTCTCGTCTCCCTTGGGCATGTCGTAAGGGAAGAACAGCAGCGCGCCTTCCACCCGCACGATATCGAGGCTCTGCCACGACACCGGGATGGCCCCGAACGGCTTGCCGGCCTCCAGGATCGCGTCCCACAGGAACACGGTGTCGGCCGCGCTGGCGAACACTTCATAGCCGCGTTCGGCGGAATAGCCGCCGCGCGCCAGCGTCACCGGCTTGCCGAACAGGGTGGCCGGCGCGTGCTGGAAATAGGCCAGCGTGGAAAGGTCGATCGAGGCGTGCGGCTTCAGGATGTCGAGCGCGGCCGGGCCCTGGAGCGAGAGGATATGGGTGTCGCCATCGCTGGCCACCGTGACGTCGCGCCCGGGGCTGAACTCGGCCAGCACCTCTTCCAGCTTGCCCGAGCCGTGCGACAGGCGGAAATCCTCCGGGCCGTTGCAATAGACCAGCACGTCGTCGATCAGCGAGCCGTTCTCATCGACGATATTGCTGATGGCCGACTGGCCCGGCTGGAGCTTCGCGACATCCGAGGTCAGGATCTCGTTCAGCAGTGCCACGGCTTCCCGGCCGGTGACGTTGACCAGCTGGAGCGACGACACGTCGATCAGCCCGGCGCGCGAGCGCACGGCCGTCACCTCGTCATAGGGATCGCTGGCGTAGAACTGCGGCAGGGGCATGCCGTTCCACGACGACTCGAACTTGGTGCCGAGCGCGACATGCCGCTCGTTGAGAATGGAGTTGCGGGGAAACACGGCGTTCATGAGCGATGGAAACCCTGGTTCTGCTAGCCTGAGATGAAATGGTGGCGAACGCGGCGGTCACGATGTCGGCGGCGGCGAACGCGTAAAGCTGGACCACCCGTCACGACAGGCGGCGGGTGCGCGCCGTGGCCTTGAGACGAAAAGCTCGCACCGAGCGTTTTTCCTGTCAATAAAATTTCTTCGTAGGAAACGTGTTTTCTCTCCCATGAAGCGGCGCGCCGATTTGCGCCGATTTCCCGCCGATCATGGCCATCGGCGGCCTATCGGCGCGGCGTATCGGCGCCGCGCGGCGCCGGGAGCCCCTCGCAAACTGCGGAAGTTCTGCTAGAAAATGTGGAGTTTCGTTGATTTGTGCCTGGCACGTTCGGGGAGGCGGCTCCATGTCCATCAAGCGCCGTGGCGACATATTGCGGGTGGTGCAGGCCAGCGGAAGCTGCTCGATCGTCGAGCTGGCGGCGCGGCTCGGCGTCTCCACCGAGACGGTGCGGCGCAACATCCAGCCCCTGATCGAGGAGGGCGCTCTGCTGCGCTTCCATGGCGGCATCATGATGCCCGACCTCGCCGAGGAGCCGCCGTTCCAGCGCCGCATGCAGGTGAACAAGGAGGCGAAATGGGCGATCGCCACGCTGGTGCGCGAGCGCATCGAGGATGGCGACAGCCTGTTCCTCGATAATGGCACCACCTCCGCCTATGTCGCGGACGCGCTGGCGGCACGCTCAAGGCTCACCGTGGTCACGCATTCCGCGCAGATCGCGTTCCGGCTGGCCTCGCGGAACGGCAATCGCGTGTTCATGGCCGGCGGCGAATTGGGCGGGGAGGATGCGGCGGCGTTCGGCGCCTCGGCGCTCGCCTTCATCGGCCAGTTCCAGCTGCGTTATGCGCTGCTCTCGGTGGGCGCGATCACGCGGGCCGGGGAACTGGCGGATTTCCACCTCTTCGAGGCCGAGTTCTCGCGCGCGGCGATGGCGCAGGCGCAGGAGACCTGGGTGATCGCCGACCGCACGAAATTCGGCCGCGAGGCGTCGGTGAAGGTGTGCCCGCTGAAGGCGGTCAACGCCATCATCAGCGACGGCCCGCCGCCGGAAAGCTTCCAGGCGCAGTGCCGCGAGGCGGGGGTGCGGACCATCTATCCGCAGGAATGAGCGCGAAGAGCCACATAAAATGTGTCATTATGTGGAAATCTGTTGACATGTCGCCGCCCGCCCGCTGACCTTCGCTGCCGTCCTTCATGCCCTGATTTTTCGGAGCCGCCAGATGTCCGCCTTCCCCACCCAGGCCCAGATCGTCATCATCGGCGGCGGAATCATCGGAGCCTCGACCGCCTATCATCTTGGCAAGCTTGGCTTTTTCGACACAGTGCTGATCGAGAAGCACAAGCTGACCTCGGGCTCGACCTTCCACGCCGCGGGCCTCGTCGGGCAGCTGCGCTCCAATGCCGGCATCACCCAGCTACTCGGCGAATCCGTCAAGCTTTACCGTACCTTAGAGGAAGAGACCGGGCTCGCGACCGGCTGGAAAATGAATGGCGGCCTGCGTCTCGCCTGCAATCAGGAGCGCTGGACCGAGGTCAAGCGCCAGGCCACCACCGCCCGCTCCTTCGGCCTCGAAATGCACCTGCTGACCCCGAAGGAGGCGCAGGAACTGTGGCCGCTGATGGACATCTCCGACGTGGTCGGTGCGGCCTTCCTCCCGACCGACGGGCAGGCCAACCCCTCCGATATCACCGCCTCGCTTGCCCGCGGCGCGCGGATGAAAGGCGTTACAATTCATGAGGATACGCTGGTTACAGGGCTGACGGTGAAGGCCGGAAGGGTGGTCAGCGTCGAGACCTCGCGCGGGTCGATCGCCTGCGAGATCGTGGTGAACTGCGCCGGGCAATGGGCTCGCGAGATCGGTGCCATGGCCGGCGTGAACGTTCCGCTCGTGTCGGTCGAGCACCAGTACATGATCACGGAACGCATCGAGGGCGTGACCCCCAACCTGCCGACGCTGCGCGACCCGGACCGGCTGACCTATTACAAGGAGGAGGTCGGCGGCCTCGTCATGGGCGGCTATGAGCCGAACCCGATCGGCTGGGCGGCAGACGGCATCCCGGAGGGCTTCAATTTCCAGCTGCTGCCCTCAAATTTCGATCATTTCGAGCCGATCATGGAGCTGGCGCTCGGCCGCGTCCCGGCGCTGGAGACCGCCGGCATCAAGGAACTGATCAACGGCCCGGAGAGCTTTACCCCGGACGGCAATTTCATCCTCGGGCAGGCGCCCGAGCTGACCGGCTTTTATGTCGGCGCCGGCTTCAACGCCTTCGGCATCGCCTCCGGCGGCGGGGCGGGCAAGGCGCTGGCGGAATGGATCGCGGGAAATGGCCGGCCGCCCTACGACCTGTCGCCGGTGGATATTCTGCGCTTCGGGCGTAACCATCAGGATGTCGGCTGGGTGCGTGCGCGCACGCTTGAAGCCTATGGCAAGCACTACACCATCGCCTGGCCGCATGAGGAGCATGCCTCCGGCCGCCCGCTGCGCCGCTCCCCACTCTATGACCGGCTGAAGGCGCAGGGCGCGGTATTCGGCGAGAAGCTCGGCTGGGAGCGGCCGAACTGGTTCGCCGCCGAGGGCGAGGAAGCTCGCGACATCTATACTTATGGCCGTCCGAACTGGTCCGACCCGGTGGCGCGGGAGAACCGCGCGGCGCGGGCTTCTCTGGCCATCCTCGATCAAAGCTCCTTCGCCAAGTTCCTGCTGGTCGGAAGCGATGCCGAGGCGGCGCTGTCCTTTATCAGCGCGGCGGACGTCTCCGGCCCCGAGGGCAGCGTGACCTACGCGCCGATGCTGAATGAACGCGGCGGCATCGAATGCGACGTCACCGTCGCAAGGCTGTCGCCCACTTCCTATTACGTGATCGCCGGCACCGGCGCGGCGACCCATGATTTCGACTGGATCCGCCGGAATATCCCCGCCGGCCTCGATGCCCACCTGGTCGACATCACCTCCGCCTATGCGGTGCTGACGCTGATCGGGCCGAACTCGCGCAAGCTGCTGGAGAAGCTCACGCGCGACGACGTGTCGAATGCCGGCTTCCCCTATGCGAGCCTTCGCGAGATCCGCCTGGCCGGCGCGCCGGTGCGGGCGCTGCGGCTCACCTATGCCGGCGAATTGGGCTATGAGCTGCACCTGCCCACCGAATTCGCGCTGACGGTGTATGAGGCGCTGATGGCGGCCGGCGAGGAGTTCGCGATGACCAATATCGGCTATCGCGCGCTGGAAACCTTGCGTCTGGAAAAGGGTTACTGGGCCTCTGGCTCGGATGTCGGGCCGGACCATACGCCGTTCGAGGCGGGCCTGAGCTGGGCGGTGCAGCCGGGCACGGGCCGGGATTTCATCGGGCGCGCCGCGCTGGAGACCAAGGCAGGCCAGCCATTGAAGAAGCGTCTCGCCGGTTTCACGGTCGCGGACCCGAACGTCATCCTGCTCGGCCGCGAGACCATCTATCGCAATGGCGAGCGCATGGGCTGGCTGTCCTCCGCCGGCGTCGGGCCGACGGTCGGGCTGCCGATCGGCCACGGCTATGTGCGCCGTGCGGAAGGCGGGCTCGATGACGATTTCCTGCTGTCCGGCAGCTATGAGCTGGAGGTCGCCATGGAGCGGGTCCCGGCGACGATCCATCTCGGGGCGCTGTATGACCCTGATAATGCGCGGATGTTCGGGTGAGGCGGCAATGCCCTCTCCTCGATCCAGAGAGGGCGCCGGGCCCGCCATGACGGCGCGATGGTGCGCGTGGCGGCGGCACGCGCATTGCCTTGTCTGCCGGCACCACGCCTCCTTGCCGCCCAACGGATAGCCGCCATGTCGCAGAGCCCCGCCGATCGCATCCGCGCTCTTCCACTGTGGCGCACCAAGGTTGAGCCGCGCCCGCTGGGTGGCGGCATCACCAACACCAATTTCGTGGTGGAGGATGCCGGGGCGACCTATGTGGTGCGGTTGGGCGACGACATCCCGCTGCACAATGTCATGCGTTTCAACGAGCTGGCGGCGGCGCGGGCGGCCGAAGCGGCCGGCATTTCACCGGCGCTGCGCCACGCCGAGCCGGGGCTGCTGATCATCGATTTCATCGAGGGCCGCACCTATGGCGAGGCGGATGTGCGCGCGAATCTCCCTCGCGTGGTCGAACTGGTGCGCCGCGCTCATGTCGAGGTCACGCGCGAGTTGCGTGGGCCGGCGCTGGCGTTCTGGACCTTCCATGTCCTTCGCGCCTACCTCCACACGCTGCGCGACGGCGGCCATCGGCTGGCGGATGATCTGCCGGGCTTTGCCGCGCTCGCCGAGCGGGTCGAGGCGCGGGTGGGGCCGAGCGAGGTGGCGTTCACCCATAACGACCTGCTTCCGGCCAATTTCATCGATGACGGCGCGCGGCTGTGGCTGATCGACTGGGATTACGGCGGGTTCAATATGCCGCTGTTCGATCTCGGTGGGCTCGCCTCCAACAACGGCTTCGACGCGGCCCAGCGCGACGAGATGCTCGGTCTCTATTACGGCCGTGCGCCGGATGACGCGCTTCGGGTCAGGCTGCAGGCGATGCTGGTCGCCTCGCTCCTGCGTGAATCGTTGTGGAGCATGGTCTCGGAGCAGCATTCCACCATCGATTTCGACTACTGCGCCTATACGGCAGAGAACCTCGCGCGGCTGGCGCGCGCGGCTGCGGAACTCGACGCGATGGAGCGTTGAACCGGCCGGCGTGGTTTCCCTCGGTCGGCGCGGGCGCTTGGACGGTTCCCTAGGGATCGCGCTTGAGGAGCACGCCATCTTCCGAGCCTCCTCGACGCCATGGCTCTCTCCCCCGTACCCGCGCCGCGAATAGCTGGGTAGCGGGCATGCGGGGGGCTCTGCTCAAGATCAGGTGCTGACCGACGCCGCGCGACGTAGAATAGGCAAAGGCCGTGCGTTCCGGTAATCTCCCAGCAAGGCTGCGTTTTAGGTTGAAGTCAGGAAGTCGGCAGTCGCCCTCCGGGCGGCGGGTCGATGGCTCACGGAGACGTCCATGGCCGAACGACCGCCACCGTCGGCGCCCGCCGTGCTGGCCTCCCTCGCGCTTATCGGCGGGGTCGTGGCCCTAGGTGCTGGCGCCTTCGCCTATACCGGTGGCTTCCTGTCGCCGGACCGGTTGACCCCGACGCGATTGGTCGGGGCGCTGGCGCCGCCCGGAGGTCCCGCGCTCGGCCACCGGCGCAATCATGCCAAGGGTATCTGCTTCACCGGCGAGTTCCGCTCGACCGGAGATGCAGCCTCGTTGTCGCGGGCGCCGATGCTGGCAAGCGGGACTTTTCCGGTGCTCGGCCGCTTCAATCTGGGCACGCCGGATCCGAACGCGCCCGACGCCACGGTGCGGGTGCGCGGCATGGGATTGCAGATCACCGCGCCGGACGGGCAGGTGTGGCGGGCGGCGATGATCGACCCGCCCGTGTTTCCGGTGGCGACACCGGAGGCCTTCTATGCCCTGCTGACCGCGTCGCACAGCAAGGATGCGGGCGCGATGCCGGCCTTTATCGCCGCCCACCCGGAATTTCCCAACTTCGTGGCCTGGGCCAAGAGCGCGCCCTACACGGCCAGCTATGCCGAGGATGCGTTTCACAGCCTGAACGCCTTCCTGTTCAGCAATGCGCAGGGCCAGACCCATGCCGTGCGCTGGGCGCTTGTGCCGGACGCGCTGGTGACCCCGCTCACCGACGCGCAACTCGCCGCGCTTGGACCCGATCATCTGGAAAACGAGATCGCCACGCGCGTCACGGCCGCGCCGCAGAGCTGGAAGCTGTTGTTAACGGTCGCCGAGCCCGGCGATCCCACCAGTGACCCGAGCAAGGCCTGGCCGGCGGAACGTCGCACAGTCGAGGCCGGAACGCTGGTGGTCGATCGGATCGAGGCCGAGGCCGACGGACCGTGCCGCGACGTCAATTTCGACCCGACCATCCTGCCGGACGGCATCGCGGTCTCGGATGACCCGTTCCCCGCCGCCCGCTCGGCAGCCTATGCGCGCTCCTTCAATCTGCGCACGGCCGAAGCGAAGGACTACCCCCGTCAGCCGGCTGCGGCCGCCGCCTCCTCCCAGTCCGGAGCTGCCACGCCATGAGCCAGGATGCGAGCCGGTTCACCCTTCTGCAGCGCACGCTTCACTGGCTGATGGCCGTGGCGATACTGGCGATGCTGTTCATCGGGGTCGGCATGGTCTCGACAGTGATGCCGGCCTATGTGCCGCTGCTCGCGACCCATAAGACTCTCGGCATCGCCATTCTGCTACTTGCGGTGGTCCGGCTTGCGGTGCGTTTCGTACAGGGCGCGCCCTCGCTGCCGGCCGACCTGCCCGTGCCGATGAAACTCGCCGCCCATCTGTCACATTACGCGCTTTATGCCCTGATGATCAGCATGCCGCTGATCGGTTGGGCGATGCTGTCCGCTGGCGGCTACCCGATCGTGCTGCTCGGGGGCTTCCGGCTGCCGGCGATCGTGCCCCAAAGCGATGCACTGCACACACTGCTGTGGAGCGCACATGTCTATCTGGCCTTCGCCCTGTTCGCGCTGGTGCTGGTGCACCTGTCTGCGGCGCTGTTCCACGGCCTGGTACGGCGCGACGGCGTGCTTGAGAGCATGGCCTCGGTGCGCTCCGACCGGGGGATCGCCCCCGGCGAATAGCCCGTAGGGCGGCCGGACCCGCCTTTCCGATCTGCGACCTTCTAACGCTGCGCTGCGCCCGGTTCATGGCTGGGCGCGGCGATTTTGCGTTTGCGTCCAGTGACGTGCCGGCGCCCCGCGCCCCGCTGTCTGCCCCCGGGTTAGACCTTTGCCGCAATCATTTTCCGCCATCGAGACGAAAGACGGATCGCGATCCGGGCGAAGTGGAACGGCTTTTGCGAGGAATGTTCTTAGCTCGAACACGAGCACAAGCTACTGGAGATTAACGCTATAATCTGTGATCACATTATCTCTTAAATCCGACTATCTGCGTGAAATAAATGAAAACCGACGCCGGCTTTCAGGAAATTTCGTTGGTATTTCAGTCATTTCAGATTGCTGTGATCACAATTTAACCGCTCTGCATGCTGCGTCTGCCGCTTTGCAGGGCAATCCGTCGAGGAGCCAATATGCCTATCCCCAACTCGGTCGAGGCGCGTGATATCGCCTTTCATCTGCATCCGGCGACCAATGCCAAGAAGCATCTGGAGGCCGGGCCGCTCGTCATCGAGCGGGGCGAGGGCATCCATGTCTTTGATGCCTCGGGTCGGAAATATATCGAGGCGCTGGCGGGCCTGTGGTGCGCGGGGCTGGGCTTCAGCGACGATCGCGTCGCCGATGCGGTCTACAAGCAGATGAAGACGCTGCCCTATTATCACACCTTCGCCCATCGCTCGCACGGACCGGTGGTGGACCTCGCCGAAAAGCTGATCGCAATGGCACCTGTGCCGATGAGCAAGGTGTTCTTCACGAATTCCGGCTCCGAGGCGGTCGACACGGTGATGAAGCTGGTCTGGTACCGCTCCAACGCCATGGGTCAGCCGGAGAAGAAGAAGTTCATCGCCCGCGAGCGCGCCTTCCACGGTCTCACCGCCGCGGCCTCGTGCCTGACAGGCCTGCCGGGCAACCATCGCGGCTTCGATCTGGTGTTCGATGGCGTGCTGCGCGTCACCGCGCCGGATCATTATCGCAACGCCCTGCCGGGAGAGAGCGAAAGCGCATTCGCCACCCGCCTCGCCGAGGAACTGGAGGCGCTGATCCTCGCTGAAGGGCCGGAGACCATCGCGGCGTTCATCGGCGAGCCGGTCATGGGCGGCGGCGGGGTGATCGTTCCGCCGATGGACTATTGGCCCAAAATGCAGGCGGTGCTGCGCAAATACGACATCCTGACCATCGCCGACGAGGTGATCTGCGGCTTCGGGCGCACCGGCACCATGTTCGGCTCGACCACGCTCGGTATCGAGCCGGACATCATGACGCTCTCCAAGCAACTCTCCTCGGCCTATCTGCCGATCTCGGCGGTGATGGTGAACGAGAAGACCGTCGCCCCGATCATCGAACAGAGCGGCGATCTCGGCATTCTCGGCCACGGCTTCACGGCGAGCGGCCATCCGGTGGCGGCCGCCGCCGCGGTCGAGGTGCTGCGTATCATCGAGGAGGACAAGCTGGTCGAGAACGCCGCGCGTTCAGGCGCGCATCTGCGCGCGGGTCTCGCCAAGCTCGCCGATCATCCGCTGGTCGGCAATGTGCGCGGGGTCGGTCTGATCGCGGCGGTTGAACTGGTGCTCGACAAGGAGACAAAGACCGCGATCCCCGGCCAGCCGGGCGCGCTCGGCGTGCTGGTCAACACGCGGCTTCAGGAACTCGGCGTGCTGACGCGCGCCATGGTCGATACCGTCGGCTTCTCGCCGCCTCTCATCATCACCATCGCTGAAGTGGACGCGCTGCTCGAGCTGTTCACCCAGGCATTGGACGATGTTGCCGCCTCGCTCGCGGCCACTCTGGAGCCGGCGTGAGCCGTCGGCCCCCCACAAACACGCAAGATCATCCACAGGAGAACAGCATGACCATCAAGAACGGAATCCGCGGCTTCGGCCTCGTGTCGGCCGCGATCCTGGCCTTTGCGGCAACTCCCGGCCTCGCGGGCGACCTCACCATCGTGGGCTGGGGCGGCGCGACGCAGGATGGCCAGCGCGAGGCCTATTTCAAGCCGTTCGCTGCGAAGGAAGGCATCAAGGTGCTGGAGGATTCCTGGGACGGCGGCTACGGCGTCCTGCAGTCCAAGGTGAATGCCGGCAATCCGAATTGGGACGTTGTGCAGGTCGAATCCGAGGAACTGGTGCTCGGCTGCGCGGACGGCATCTATGAGAAGCTCGACTGGGCACAGATCGGCCCCAAGGAAGACTTCCTCGAGGAGAGCGTCAGCGATTGCGGCATCGGCACGCTGACCTCGGGCACTGGCCTCGCCTATGATTCCGAGAAGCTGCCGGATGGTCCCAAGAGCTGGGTCGATTTCTGGGACCTCAAGAAGTATCCCGGCAAGCGCGCGCTGCGCAAAGGCCCGAAATACACGCTGGAATTCGCGTTGATGGGCGACGGCGTGCCGGCCGACAAGGTCTATGAGGTTCTGGCGACCCCGGAGGGTGTCGATCGCGCTTTCAAGAAGCTGGAAGAGCTCGGCCCCAACCTGATCTGGTGGGAAGCCGGCGCGCAGCCGATCCAGTATCTCGCCTCGGGCGAAGTCGCGATGAGCGCGGCCTATAACGGGCGCGTCTCCAATGTGAACGCCAAGGAAGGCAAGAAGTTCGTCTTCGTGTGGCCCGGCAACGTCGTTGCCACCGATAGCTGGGTGATCCTCAAAGGCTCCGCCAACAAGGAGGCCGCCCAGAAGGCGATCGCTTTCATGAGCCAGCCCGAGAACCAGGCCAAGATGCCGAAATACGTGGCCTACGGCATCACCAACAAGAAGGCTGCCGCCGAGGTGCCGCCGGAGCTGGAGAAGAACCTGCCGACCAATGTCGACAACCTCAAGGGTGCCTTGCCGCTCGGCGTCGACTTCTGGATCGACAACAATGAAAGCCTGACCCAGCGCTTCAACGCCTGGCTCGCCACGCGCTGACGCCGACGCCGTTCCCGGGTTGCTTCCCACGCCCTTGCGGGCGCGAAGCGGCCCGGGCGCGACCGCTTCCCACGCCCGCGACTTCGGCCGCTGGCGCCCGACACTCGCGCCCCGCAGCGCGTCCCGGCCCGGCTCCTGCCGGCGGGGCGGGGCTTCGACTGGAGATTGCTAGTGGCTGACTTTCATATCCGCCTCGACGGCGTGACCAAGACCTACGGTTCGCTCCGCGTGGTCGACAATCTGCGTCTCGACATCATCCGGGGCGAATTCCTCAGCCTGCTGGGGCCGTCCGGCTCAGGCAAGACGACGATTCTGATGATGCTCGCCGGCTTTCAGGACGCGTCAGAGGGCACGATCTATGTCGACGGCAACATGATCAACGACATCCCCTCGCACAAGCGCAACATGGGGGTGGTGTTCCAGAGCTACGCGCTGTTTCCCCACATGAGCGTGGCGCAGAACGTTGCGTTCCCGCTGAAGATGCGCGGCTTCGGCCGCTCGGATATCCGCGAGCGGGTTGAGCGCGCGCTCGACATGGTGCAGCTTTCCACCATGAAGGATCGCAAGCCTTCACAGCTTTCCGGCGGCCAGCAGCAGCGCGTCGCCCTTGCCCGCGCTCTGGTGTTCGAGCCGGGCGTCGTGCTGATGGACGAGCCGCTCGGCGCGCTCGACAAGCAGTTGCGCGAGCAGATGCAACTCGACATCCGCGAACTGCATGCCCGTCTCGGTCTGACCATCGTGTTCGTGACCCATGACCAGTCCGAGGCGCTCACCATGTCGGACCGCATCGCGGTCTTCAACAAGGGGCGCATCGAGCAGATCGACACGCCGCGCATGATCTACGACCACCCCGCCACCCGCTTCGTCGCCGAGTTCATCGGCGAGACCAACCTGATGGAGGGCGAGATCGCCGGCCGGGAGGGGGACGAGGCCATGGTCCGGCTTTCCGATGGCTGCATGATGCGGGTGCGGGCGCGCGACGGGCTGGAGCGCGGCGCAAAGGTGCTGGTGACGATCCGCCCGGAAAAGGTCGAGCTTTCCGACCCGCCGGCCGCCGCCAACAGCTTCCCGGTCACGGTCAGCGACACCATCTATCAGGGCGACCATTTCCGCGTTCAGCTTCAGGGCGCCGGCCAGCGTTTCATCGCCCGCCGCGACCGGCGCGCGGCGGAGTGGCCGCAGGGCGCGCGGCTTCACGCCACCTTCGCCGCCGATGACTGCTGGGTGATCGCGCCATGATGGCACGGTTGTGGAATCGCAGGACTCGCGCCTTCCTGTTGGTCATGCCGATGGCGCTCTTCATCGCCGTGTTCTTCGTCTGGCCGCTGGTGATCATGGTCAAGCAGTCGGTCTCCGACACTGCGGTGCTGCAGATATTGCCGCGCACCGCCGATGAGGTCGCCGGCTGGGACCGCGCCTCGCCGCCGAGCGAGGCGATGCAGGCCGCGTTGATTGCGGATTTACGCGCGGCCACCGACGAGAAGGCGGTCGGCGACATGGTGCGGCGGCTCAACAGCGCGCAGTCCGGCTTCCGCACCCTGATGAGCAAGACCATCTCGGCGGTTGCGAAGCCCGAGACCGGGCCGCTGCTGGCGCCGGTCGACAAACGCTGGATGCAGCCGCCCTACTGGATCGCCATTGCTGATGCGCTTGAACCGAGGACCGATCGCTACCTGCTGGCGGCCGTCGATCTCGAGCGCGATGCCACTGGCGACATCACCCAGATGCCCGAGGGCTCCTCCGCCAATCGGCTGATCTTCGGCCGCACCTTCTGGATCGCCGGCCTCGTGACCTTGTTCTGCGTGCTGATCGGCTACCCCTATGCGCTGCTGATCGCCGCTTCCACCGGGACAACGCGGGCCATCCTGCTCGCTGCCGTGCTGCTGCCGCTGTGGACGTCGCTGCTGGTGCGCACCGCTGCCTGGTTCATCCTTCTGCAGGAACAGGGGCTGATCAACGGCTTCCTGCTCAGTACCGGGGTCATCGCCTCGCCGCTGGCGCTGATCTTCAACCGCACCGGCGTGGTGATCGCCATGACCCATGTGCTGCTGCCGCTGATGGTGCTGCCGATTTACAGCGTGCTGGTGACAATCCCGACCAATCTGATGCCGGCGGCGACCTCGCTCGGGGCGCACCCGCTCCGGGCCTTCGTCCATGTCATGCTGCCACTGAGCCTGCGCGGCGTGGTCTCGGGCATGCTGCTCGTGTTCATGACGGCGGTTGGCTACTATATCACCCCGGCCCTCGTCGGCGGCGCCGGCGACCAGATGATCAGCGCCATCATCGCCTTCTATTCCACACAGACCGCGAATTGGAGCATGGCGAGCGCGCTCGGCATGGTGCTGCTGGCGATCACGCTGGTGCTTTACGTTGTCTATGCCCAGCTCTCGGGCCGCAACAGCATTGGCGGGAGGATGTGATGCGCCCTGGAAAGCTCATACCCGCCGTCTTCGGCCTGCTGGCCGTCAGCTTCCTGCTGCTGCCGCTGCTGGTGATCCTGCCTCTGGCCTTCACCTCCAGCCTGTTCCTCATCTACCCGATCCCGTCCTTCTCGCTGCGCTGGTTCGACGTGCTGGTGACCAACCCGGTGTGGCGGGCGGCGATCGTCAACAGCCTGATCATCGGCATCGGCACCACGATCCTGTCGACGGTGCTGGGCGGGCTGGCCTCGCTCGGCCTGCGCGAGAAGCTGCGTTTCGTCTCCGCCCCGCTCTCCACCCTGTTTCTGCTGCCCATGGTGGTGCCGGCGGTGGTGCTGGGTGTGGGATTGCAGATCCTCTACGCCCGGTTCGGATTGTCGAGCACCTATCTCGGCATGATCATCGCCCACACCGTGATCGCGATCCCGCTGGTGATGGTGAGCGTGACCAACTCGCTGCAAGGAATGGACAGCCGGCTGGAGCTGGCAGCCGCCAGCCTCGGCGCCGGGCCGGCGGCGACGCTCCTGCACGTCACGCTGCCGCTCGCCATGCCTGGCATCCTTACCGGGGCCGTGCTCGCCTTCGCGGTATCACTGGACGAGGTGGTGTTGAACATATTCCTCGCCGGTCCCGGCCAGCGGACCATCGCGCGGCAGATGTTCGCCGAACTGCGCGACAACATCAGCCCGGCGATCGCCGCGGCGGCCTTTCTCTTCATAGCCGGCACCATCGTGCTCATGGCGCTGGTCCTGCTCATGCGCCGGCGCGTCGGCGGCACCGCCAGCTAAACGCGCCCTATGATCTCCTAAGCCCTGCGAGGAACCCAACCATGGATGCGGTGACCACCGAACGGACCGCGCTGCGCGGCAAATATGCCGGTGCGGCGGCCTATCTCGACGGCAGCTTCATGCCGCTCTCAGAGGCGAAGATCCCGGTGACGCACTGGGGCTATCGCCGCTCCGACGTGACCTATGACGTGGTGGGCGTGAAGGACGGCCGGTTCTTCCGGCTCGACGACCACATCAAGCGCTTCCGCGCCTCGATGACCGCGATCCACATGGACCCGCCGGAAAGCGACGAGGAGATCCGCGATATCCTGATGAAGCTGGTGCTGATGGCGGATGTGCGGGACGCCTATGTCTCGATGGAGTGCCTTCGGGCCTCACCCGCGCCCGGCGCGCTGCGCCATCCCGCCTCGTGCCGCGCCTATCTGTCGTGCTCCGCGGTGCCGTGGATTTCCATCGTCACCTCGGAGATGGACATGCGCGGCGTGCATCTGATGATCCCGAAGGTGCGCAAGATTCCCGTCGATTCCTTCGATCCGCGCGTGAAAAATTTCATGTGGGGCGACCTCACCGAAGGCATGTTCGAGGCCAAGGCCGCCGGCGCCGATTTCGCGGTGTTGCTGGACCATGACGGCAATGTCACCGAAGGTCCGGGCTTCAACGTCTTCTCGATCACCGATGGCGTCGTGGCGACGCCGATCCGTGGCGGGCTCGACGGCATCACACGCAAATCGGTGATGGAATTGTGCGAAGAACTGGGGTTGCCGTTGGAGGTGCGCCAGGTCTCGGAGGACGAGTTCGTCAATGCCGACGAGATATTCACCTGCACCACGGCTGGCGGGGTCATGCCGGCCTCCCGCATCAATGGCCGTATCATGGGCAATGACCGGCCGGGCCCGCTGTCGATGAAGCTGAAGGAAGCCTTCTGGGCGAAGCGTGCGCAGGGCTGGCACGGCACTGAAATCCTGTGAGGGCAGGGCGCCGCGGCGAGCGGCGCCCTGTTCACGCCCGAGGTCAGGTGGCGGCGATGCGCAGCGGGCGGCGCAGCACCAGGATGACGCCGGCCAGGATCAGGGCTGTTCCGAAAATCTTCATCGGTGGCACGGGTTCGGCGAAAAACAACGCGCCCATGCTGATGGTCATGACCGGGTTGAGCATCGAAAACGGCACGACCGCCGTGACCGGGTTGCGCTCCAGCAGCGAATACCAGACCCAATAGGCCAGAACCGAGGACATCACCACGCTATAGGCCAGCGCGCCCCAGCCATGGGGTCCCGCCGTGGCAAGGCTGTCCATCCCATGCGGCTCGAACAGCAGAGTGAGCAGCGCGAGCTGCGGCACGCTGAACAGCGCCGACCAGCCGGTAAAGGCCAGCGGATCGATGCGCGGCATGGCCTTGATGATCAGATTGGTCACCGCCCAGCCGGCGGCGCTGGCCAGCAGCAGCGCGAAGGGGAGCGGGGCCGGAAAGCCCGGGCCGAATGACAGCGCAAGTACGCCGGCAATGGTCAGGGCAAGCCCCGCCAGCGCCGCCGGACGCAACCGTTCTCCGAATGTGGCGCAGGCCATGAGGCTCGCCATCGGCGCGCCGAGCTGCATCAGAACCGTGCTGGTGCCCACTTCCGCAAGGCTGAGCGCCACGAACAGCATGCCGAAATGCAGCGTGCCGAAGGTGACCGAGGCCAGCGCCAGCCAGCGCAGATGCTGGCGCTCAATTCGCGTGAACGGCACGAGGAGGGCGGCCACCAGCGCAAAGCGCATCACGCTCATCAGCATAGGCGGGATCTCGGTGACGCCTTGCTTGACGAGCACGAGATTGCCCGCCCAGCAAGCGACGACGCCGATGGCGAGCAGCTTGTCGGTGAAACGCATGATGGCGATGGGTCCGCGAAGCGTCCGAAGGGTCTCCGCGCTCAGGCGCCGAAGACGGGCAATGCCGGCGGGAGGGGAGACCCCTTCTGCCGGCCGGTATAGTTAAGCGCGGGCGTGCCGCACCGGCCACCTCAGCCGGCGGCCAGCACCGTGTCCAGCGCCAGGCGCAGGCGGCGCGCCAGTTCGCCGATCTCGGCTTCGGTGATGATCAGCGGCGGTGCCAGCACGATCGAGCCCTGAAGCGGGCGCACCACGACGCCGGCGGCAAGGCCCGCCTCATAGACCTGTTGGGCAAGGCCGCCCGGGGTTAGCGAGGGCGAGGCCGAAGCCTTCCCCTCGCCGGGACGGGCAAGCTGCACCGCGCCGGCGAGACCCACGCAGCGCGTGGCCGTGACGAAGGGATGGTCCTCAAGGCTGGCCAGGGCCTTCTGCCAAACGGGCATGACGGACTGAACATGGCCCAGAATGTTCCGCTTCTCGAAGATGTCGAGCACCTTGAGCGCGACCGCCGCGGAAACCGGGTGGCCGCCATAGGTACTGCCATGGTTGAAGATGCCGGCAGAGTTGGAGCCCTCTTCCAGGAAGCTGTAGAACGCGTCCGACATCACCACGGCCGAGATCGGCTGATAGGCGCCCGACAGGCCCTTGGCGCAGCTGATGCAGTCCGGCTCGACGCCGAAGGTCTGGCTGCCCCACATCTTTCCGGTGCGCCCGAAGCCGGTGACCACCTCGTCGGCATAGAGCCGGATGCCGTACTCGTCGAGCACCGCCTTCACCTTCGTGAAATAACCCTTCGGCGGCGGAAACATGCCCGACGACACCGACACCGGTTCGGCGATCATGGCGGCGACGGTCTCGGGGCCGGCGGCCTCGATGGTCCGGCGCAGCTCCTCGACGAGGCGGTCGCAATAGGCGTCCTCGGTCTCACCCGGCAGGGCGCCGATCGGCCAGGTCGGATGCGAGACGAACAGGCTGTCATCGGTGCGGATGCCGAAAGCTTCCTGGAGCGCGGCGCTGCCGCCCAGCGCGGTCGTGGCGATGGTGCCGCCATGATAGGAGGCGCGGCGGGAGATGATCTTGCGGCGCTGGGGCTCGCCGGCCACCCGATTTGCGTACCAGGTGAACTTCACGAGCTGGTCATTGGCTTCCGAGCCCGTGGTGGCAAACATCACATGACCGCCGCGTACCGGAGAGGCCTCGGCAAGGCGCTCGGCGAGCTCCATCACCACCGGAACCGTGCGGTGGATGCCCGACGGGTACATGGGCAGCGCGCGAAGCTGCTGGATAGCCGCCTCGATCAGTTCCTCGTCGCTGAAGCCGAGGTTGACGCAATAAAAGGTCGAGACCGCCTCGATATAATCGCGGCCGGTCTCGTCAAATGTATAGATGCCCTTGCCGCCCACGAACATCAGCGGGCGCTGCTCGCGCAGCGTCTGCAGGTTGGAAAACGGCAGCAGGACGGCATTGCCGACCTGATTCGACCCCGGCGCGAGCACGTTCATCGCTTTTTTCCCGATAGTGTGATCACAGATTGCCCGCGAGGCTATATGTGCAATCGCCGGGGCGTCAATAGACGCGCCGTTTTCGCAGACGAATCGCTTTAATTCAGCCGAACATGCTGTTTTTCTGTCGCACTTGCGCCGTTCGGTGAATATGTGATCACATATCAAAGCGTTGCGGTTGCGTGATTGAGGGGCTTCGGCGCCGCTCGTGCGATGAACGGAGGATTTCATCGCGACGGAAAAGCTCCTAAGGAGAGCATCGGCCGAGGTGAGAATCCGGTAGCCGCGCAAGGCGGACCAGCCGGACGTCAAGGTGGGGGAACGAGTGGCGCTACTCAACGGAACCAGCACGCTTTCGGATCAGGTCTATTCCGCGATCCGGCAGGACATGCTGGATGGCAACATGCTGCCGGGCGCCAAGGTATCGCTGCGCTCGCTCGCCACCACCTATGGCACCAGCATGCAGCCGGTGCGCGAGGCTGTGGCCCGACTGGTGGCTGACGACGCGCTTGAGGTGACGCCTGCGCGCACCATCCAGGTGCCGCTCCTGGAACAGCATCTGTGTGACGAGGTCTGGTCGGTGCGTTCGCTGATCGAGGGCGAGGCAGCCGCGCTGTTCACGCTGCACGCGCCGGACGCGGCGTTCGACGAATTGCATGAGCTAACCGCCGCGTCGCGCCACGCGCAGTTTCATGGCTCGCCGGCGGAGCATATGCGCTCCATCCATAACTGGGCGTTCTTCGTCTCCGAGAACTGCGGCTCACCCCTTCTGGCGTCCCTGATCCGCACCATGCGGCTGCGCGGTGCGCCGATGATGGCGCTGGCGCTGCACACGCCGGCCGAGACGGACCCGTCCTTCCTGCAGTTCACCAACCAGATCATGCAGGAGATCGTGCTGGCGCTGCGCACGCGCGACGGTTCGCGGGTGCGCGACCTGAGGCGGGTCGATGTGCTGAGCTATCAACGCTACCTCTATAGCCGCCTCGGCTGGACGCTGAAGCGGGCATTCTGAGCCCGGGATACCAGACGCTTCCCGATCCCAGGGAGAGGGGAGCGGACTGTCGGAATTTCATCGCAAATGCCGGGCGTTTCGGGCCGCCGGGCACACAATTTTCCGGTAATGCCTTGATAAATAACGACTCCAGCGTCGCCGCCCTTCTTGTTTTCCACAGCGTGTTTGATGTGACGAATTTCTGAAAAGTCGTGTTGACATGCGGGGATGGAGGGTCCTATAAAGCGGCCATCGACGGGGCGCGCCGCTGACGCGGTGCTGACGCTCCTCTGGTTGATC
>NZ_JAKVIL010000017.1:2500-5699 GCF_022601675.1 Ancylobacter gelatini
CGTCACCGAGTGAATGCGAAGCAAGCTGGTCTTTAGAAATAGCTTTGATGCCAGAGACGGGTCTCTCAAAACCGTCTCTCTTTTGCTGGATCCCGCACGGATTTCAGCAAGGGTGAGCATCGAAGATGAGAACGATCAAGTGTCTTAAGGGCATTCGGTGGATGCCTTGGTGCTGAGAGGCGATGAAGGACGTGGTACGCTGCGATAAGTTACGGGGAGCTGCGAACAAGCTTTGATCCGTAAATTTCCGAATGGGGAAACCCACCTTCGATGACTGGAACTCTGAGGCCTTGCCTTGGAGGCAACTTCAAGCCGCAAGGTTTTGGAATTCCAGTTATCACATGAAGGTATCTGATCCTGAATACATAGGGGTTAGAAGCGAACCCGGGGAACTGAAACATCTAAGTACCCGGAGGAAAGGACATCAACAGAGACTCCGTTAGTAGTGGCGAGCGAACGCGGATCAGGCCAGTGGTGAATGAGCGACAAGTGGAACCGGACAGGAAAGCCGGGCCTCAGTGGGTGATAGCCCCGTACACGTAATGCAAACATTCATCCTTGAGTAAGGCGGGGCACGTGAAACCCTGTCTGAACATGGGAGGACCACCTTCCAAGCCTAAGTACTCCTCAGCGACCGATAGCGAACAAGTACCGTGAGGGAAAGGTGAAAAGCACCCCGACAAGGGGAGTGAAACAGTTCCTGAAACCGGATGCCTACAAACAGTAGGAGCCCAAGGTTCGTCCTGGGTGACTGCGTACCTTTTGTATAATGGGTCAGCGACTTAGTCTGGCGAGCAAGCTTAAGCCGGTAGGTGTAGGCGCAGCGAAAGCGAGTCTGAACAGGGCGTTCAGTTCGTCGGATTAGACCCGAAGCCGGGTGATCTAGCCATGAGCAGGTTGAAGGTGCGGTAACACGCACTGGAGGACCGAACCGGTGCCTGTTGAAAAAGTCTCGGATGACTTGTGGCTAGGGGTGAAAGGCCAACCAAACTCGGAAATAGCTGGTTCTCCGCGAAAACTATTTAGGTAGTGCCTCGCGTGAATACTCCAGGGGGTAGAGCACTGGATGGGCTAGGGGGATTTACCGTCTTACCAAACCTAACCAAACTCCGAATACCTGGAAGTACTGCGCGGGAGACAGACGGCGGGTGCTAACGTCCGTCGTCGAGAGGGAAACAACCCTGACCTACAGCTAAGGCCCCCAAGTCGTGGTTAAGTGTGAAAGGATGTGAGAGTCCGAAAACAACCAGGAGGTTGGCTTAGAAGCAGCCATCCTTTAAAGAAAGCGTAACAGCTCACTGGTCTAGGATTCTTGCGCCGAAAATGTAACGGGGCTCAAACCACGCGCCGAAGCTTAGGGTTCATCTTCGGATGAGCGGTAGCGGAGCGTTCCGTAAGCCTGCGAAGGAGGATCCGTGAGGACCTCTGGAGGTATCGGAAGTGCGAATGCTGACATGAGTAACGACAAACAGTGTGAGAGACACTGTCGCCGAAAGTCCAAGGGTTCCTGCGTAAAGCTAATCTGCGCAGGGTTAGCCGGCCCCTAAGGCGAGGCCGAAAGGCGTAGTCGATGGGAATCAGGTGAATATTCCTGAGCCTGTGGGTAGTGACGAATCCCGTGTGTTGTCAGACGAATTGGTTCTGTTCTGGCTTCGAAGGGGTTCCAGGAAATAGCTCCCACATTATAGCCCGTACCCGAAACCGACACAGGTGGACTGGTAGAGTATACCAAGGCGCTTGAGAGAACTATGCTGAAGGAACTCGGCAATTTACCTCCGTAACTTCGGGATAAGGAGGCCTTGCGTTTGGGCAACCAGGCGCAAGGGGCACAGACCAGGGGGTGGCAACTGTTTAGCAAAAACACAGGGCTCTGCGAAATCGCAAGATGACGTATAGGGTCTGACGCCTGCCCGGTGCCGGAAGGTTAAGAGGAGAGGTGCAAGCTTTGAATCGAAGCCCCGGTAAACGGCGGCCGTAACTATAACGGTCCTAAGGTAGCGAAATTCCTTGTCGGGTAAGTTCCGACCTGCACGAATGGCGTAATGACTTCCCCGCTGTCTCCAGCATAGACTCAGTGAAATTGAATTCCCCGTGAAGATGCGGGGTTCCTGCGGTCAGACGGAAAGACCCCGTGCACCTTTACTGCAGCTTTGCACTGGCATTCGTGTCGGTATGTGTAGGATAGGTGGTAGACTTTGAAGCGAGGGCGCCAGCTCTCGTGGAGTCATCCTTGAAATACCACCCTTATAGATATGGATGTCTAACCGCGACCCGTTATCCGGGTCCGAGACATTGCATGGCGGGCAGTTTGACTGGGGCGGTCGCCTCCCAAAGAGTAACGGAGGCGCGCGATGGTGGGCTCAGACCGGTCGGAAATCGGTCGTCGAGTGCAATGGCATAAGCCCGCCTGACTGCGAGACTGACAAGTCGAGCAGAGACGAAAGTCGGCCATAGTGATCCGGTGGTCCCACGTGGACGGGCCATCGCTCAACGAATAAAAGGTACGCCGGGGATAACAGGCTGATGATGCCCAAGAGTCCATATCGACGGCATCGTTTGGCACCTCGATGTCGGCTCATCACATCCTGGGGCTGGAGCAGGTCCCAAGGGTTCGGCTGTTCGCCGATTAAAGTGGTACGTGAGCTGGGTTCAGAACGTCGTGAGACAGTTCGGTCCCTATCTGCCGTGGGTGTAGGAATATTGAGAGGATTTGTCCCTAGTACGAGAGGACCGGGATGAACGTACCTCTGGTGGAGCTGTTGTGGCGCCAGCCGCAGTGCAGCGTAGCTATGTACGGTCGGGATAACCGCTGAAAGCATCTAAGCGGGAAACCCACCTCAAAACGAGTATTCCCTTGAGAACCGTGGAAGACGACCACGTTGATAGGCCGGGTGTGTAAGTGTGGCGACATATTTAGCTTACCGGTACTAATCGTTCGATTGGCTTGATCGTTCTCATCCTCGATGTTCATCATCAGGATCAAAGCAACGAGACCAGATATCAGATCCATAAGGATCCTTGCTTCGCAAAATGCTGTGCTTCGCCGGCCTGGTGGCTATTGCGAGGAGCCTGAACCCGATCCCATCCCGAACTCGGCCGTTAAACTCCTCTGCGCCGATGGTACTATGTCTTAAGACCTGGGAGAGTAGGTCGCTGCCAGGCCTGCCAAACACAGCATGCGCTTCTAAACGACACCTGA
>NZ_JAKVIL010000018.1 GCF_022601675.1 Ancylobacter gelatini
AAGCGTTTTGTTGGTCTTGGTTCTGAGGTTGTTGTTGCGTCGGGGGCGGGGTTGGCGTCTGGGGTGTCGGACGCGGATTACGAGGCCGTGGGTGCCGTGATCGCGGCGGACAATGCGGGCGCGGTGGCCGGGGCGGATGTCGTGCTGGGCGTGCGTCGTCCGGAGGCGGCGACGCTGAAGGGCGCCAAGGCCGGGGCGCTGGTGATCGCGATCGCCGATCCCTATGGCAATGAGGCGGCGCTGGGCGAGATCGCGGGCACGGGCGTGAGCCTGTTCTCCATGGAACTGATGCCGCGCATCACGCGTGCGCAGGTGATGGACGTGCTGTCCTCTCAGGCGAACCTTGCCGGCTATCGCGCGGTGGTGGACGCGGCTTCCGAGTTCGGCCGGGCGTTCCCGATGATGATGACGGCGGCGGGCACGGTGCCGGCGGCGCGGGTGTTCGTGATGGGCGCGGGCGTTGCCGGCCTTCAGGCGATCGCGACCGCGCGGCGCCTTGGCGCGGTGGTGTCGGCGACCGATGTGCGCCCGGCGGCGAAGGAGCAGGTGGAATCCCTCGGCGCGAAGTTCATCGCGGTGGAGGACGAGGAGTTCAAGCAGGCCGAGACCGCGGGCGGCTACGCCAAGCAGATGTCGGCGGAGTACCAGGCCAAGCAGGCGGCGCTCACCGCGAGCCACATCGCCAAGCAGGACATCGTGATCACCACGGCGCTGATCCCCGGCCGTCCGGCGCCGAAGCTGGTGTCGGGTGAGATGGTGGCGTCGATGAAGGCGGGCTCGATCCTGATCGACCTCGCGGTGGAGCGCGGCGGCAATGTCGAAGGTAGCGTTCCCGGCGAGGTGGTGACGACGGCCAATGGCGTGAAGATCGTCGGGCATCTGAACGTGCCGGGACGGCTCGCGGCGACCGCCTCGCAGCTCTACGCCAAGAACCTCTACGCCTTTGTCGAGACGCTGATCGACAAGGGGACGAAGAGCCTTGCCGTGAAGTGGGACGACGAGCTGGTGAAGGCGACGCTGCTGACGAAGGACGGGGCGGTGGTGCACCCGAACTTCGCGCCGGCGGCCGGCTCGGCCAGCGCGGCCTAGCGCGGGCGTGCCGGGCTGAGAGGCGGCAGGGCTGAGAGGCGGGGCGGTCCCGCGGGCATGCGCGCCACGGGGCTTCGGCCTCGCGGCCCGCAGGCCTTGGGGCTCCCCTCCCGGGGCTCACCTCCTGAGGCCCGCATGTTGCGGCGGGACGTCCTGAACCCTGCATGGCCGATCATGTGCCGCGCCTGCGGCAGGAACGGCGCGCAGGAGTGGCGTCCAGGCCGGGACTCCGGTCCCTGGCGGCGGCCGGCGAGATGGCCGCGCGATGAATCTGCCGCCGGCTCGGCGGCGCGAGCGAACAACGAGTTGAGAGAACCGCGCAAGGCGGCGGGCGGCGAGGGATGTGATCCGAGAGGTCCGATCCCCTGGCTGGCCCGGAGAACGGGGAGAGGGAAAGATGGCCAATCCATCGACGATGCCGGATCCGGCGCAGGCGGCGGAGGCCGCGCGTGCCGCCGCCGCGGTGGCGCGGGAGGCGGCGGACGCGGCGCAGGCCTATGCCGATATGGCGGCGCAGGGCGCCGGGGATGTGGCGGGGGCGCTGGCGCACACGCTGACGGGTGGGGCGATCGACCCGTTCGTGTTCCGGCTGGCGATCTTCGTGCTGGCGGTGTTCGTGGGCTATTACGTGGTGTGGTCGGTGACGCCGGCGCTGCACACGCCGCTGATGAGCGTGACCAACGCGATCTCCTCGGTGATCGTGGTCGGCGCGCTGCTGGCGGTCGG
The DNA here is from genome assembly GCF_022601675.1 of Ancylobacter gelatini. Taxonomy (GTDB): domain Bacteria; phylum Pseudomonadota; class Alphaproteobacteria; order Rhizobiales; family Xanthobacteraceae; genus Ancylobacter; species Ancylobacter gelatini. Next base: position 1,816 of record NZ_JAKVIL010000018.1, read on the forward strand.
TGTCGACACCTTGGCCGAGGGCACGGGCTGGGCGCGGGGCTTCGGCTTTCTCGGGCTGATCCTGGCCAGCGTGAACATCTTTGGCGGGTTCCTGGTGACCAGCCGGATGCTCGCCATGTACTCCAAGAAGAAGTGAGGCGGCCGATATGAACGCCAATATTGTCGCGCTGCTCTACCTCGTCTCCGGGGTGCTGTTCATCATGGCGCTGCGCGGGCTGTCGAGCCCGGCGACCTCGCGCCAGGGCAACATGTTCGGCATGGCCGGCATGGCCATCGCCATCCTGACCACGCTGGCGGCCTCGCCGCCCACGGGGCTCGGGGGCTGGGCGCTGCTGATCGGCGGCCTCGCCATCGGCGGCGGCGCGGGCGCCTATATCGCCCGCAAGATCGCCATGACCGACATGCCGCAGCTGGTGGCGGCCTTCCACTCGCTGGTCGGCCTGTCGGCGGTGATGGTGGCGGCGGCCGCGCTCTATGCGCCGGAAGCCTTCGGCATCGGCGCGCCCGGCCACATCCACGGCCAGGCGCTGGTGGAGATGAGCCTCGGCGTCGCGATCGGTGCCATCACCTTCACCGGCTCGGTGATCGCCTTCGCCAAGCTGAATGGCAATATGAGCGGCAAGCCGATCATGCTGCCGGCCCGCCACGCCATCAACATCGCGCTGGCGGCGCTGATCGTGGTGCTGATCGTGGTGCTGACGCTGACCGAGAGCCACACCGTGTTCTGGCTGATCGTGATCGCCAGCCTGATCTTCGGCGGGCTGCTGATCATCCCGATCGGCGGCGCGGACATGCCGGTGGTGGTGTCGATGCTGAACAGCTATTCCGGCTGGGCGGCGGCGGGCATCGGCTTCACGCTGGGCAACACGGCGCTGATCATCACCGGCGCGCTGGTGGGCTCCTCGGGCGCGATCCTGTCCTACATCATGTGCAAGGGCATGAACCGGAGCTTCGTCTCCGTCATCCTCGGCGGCTTCGGCGGCGATGCTGCGGCGGGTCCGGCGGGCGCGGTGGAGAGCCGCCCGGTGAAGCAGGGCTCGGCGGAGGACGCGGCGTTCATCATGAAGAACGCGGCCAAGGTCATCATCGTGCCGGGCTACGGCATGGCGGTGGCGCAGGCCCAGCACGCGCTGCGCGAGATGGCCGACAAGCTGAAGGAGGAAGGCGTCGAGGTGAAATACGCCATCCACCCGGTCGCCGGCCGCATGCCCGGGCACATGAACGTGCTGCTGGCCGAGGCCAACGTGCCCTATGACGAGGTGTTCGAGCTGGAGGACATCAACTCCGAGTTCGCGCAGGCCGACGTCGCCTTCGTCATCGGCGCGAACGACGTGACCAATCCGGCCGCCAAGACCGACCCGACCTCGGCGATCTACGGCATGCCGATCCTCGACGTCGAGAAGGCCAAGACCGTCCTGTTCATCAAGCGCGGCATGGCCGCCGGCTATGCCGGCGTCGAGAACGAGCTGTTCTTCCGCGACAACACCATGATGCTCTTCGCCGACGCAAAGAAAATGGTCGAGGATATCGTCAAGAA
>NZ_JAKVIL010000001.1 GCF_022601675.1 Ancylobacter gelatini
CTCTCGCCGCACTCGCCCTCATCGTCGTGCTGCTCCCATCCGTCCGTAAAAAACGCGAGGAAGCCTTCCAGGAATAATGTGAAGAAAATGACGGAGGGTGCGGGCGGGTATGGACAGGCCCGAATCCCTCTGCTACACGACCGCCACTTGCCGAGGCGATGTTTCGCCAAGCAACCCGGTCGGGCGCATAGCTCAGTTGGTAGAGCAGCTGACTCTTAATCAGCGGGTCCTAGGTTCGAGCCCTAGTGCGCCCACCATTTCCTGGTGGTACTGACCGATCAAGCCCCGCGGCACTTTCTGCTGCGGGCCTTTGTGTTTTCGGCACTGGAAAGTTCCACTCGCGTCGCGTGCCGCAACTCTTGCGCTACCTGCGAAGGATACGTCGTCATCGACAATTCATCGATGCTTTGCGCTCATTGCCTGCGCTGCGGCCGCCGCTCCGTCGTGGGCCGTTCCAGCAACGCGCTGCTCGCCGAGAGCGAGGATGGCAAGCCGCGCCTGCGCTGCGACATGTGTGGCGGGCGCAATGTGAAGCTGTTCCAGGCGCAGGGCCCGGTGGAGATGCTCGCCTTCCTGTCCGGGCGTCTCTGACGTCGCGGTGAACGATTCCCCCGCTCGTGCGTTACCCGGTCGGGATCGTGACCTCGAGGAGAGCGGGACATGGCGACGCGTGCACGCGGAATCGACCTTTCAGCAGCGGATAAGGCCGGCATCAGCCCGGCGGGCAAACACACCCGCGCCCGCGCGGCCCGCATCCCGAACGCGGACGCCGACGCGCTGACCGCCGATGCGATGGCGGAGCCTTTCACGGCCGAACCCGTCACGGGCGAGCGGCGCTATTCTTTTAACGCCCTGCTGACGATCGGCATTGCCGGCTTCCTCCTTGGCCGCCTGTGCTCGCGCTGATCGCGTCGGCGCCGACCGGGGTCGCTGATCGGCAACCATCCCAACTCGACGACCTCAACTACAGGCGGGGCCGAACCCCGCCGGAAAGCACAATATGCAAACCCTCAATGTTCGCCACGTCACGCATTACAACTATGCCAACCCGGTCGAGTTTCAGCCGCACCGGCTGATGCTGCGCCCGCGCGACAGCCATGATCTGCGCCTCGTCGCCGCGGAACTGGTGATCTGGCCCCCCTGCAAGACGCGCTGGCTGCACGATGTGTTCGGCAATTCCGTCGCCATCGTGGATTTTCTGGAGCCCTCCAACGAGTTGCGCATCGAGAGCGTGCTGACGCTGGAGCGCTACGGCATGGGCACCCTGTCTTTCGAGCTGGAGGAATCGGCGACCAGCTACCCGTTCGTCTACTCCTCGGACGACCGCACCGATCTTGGCCGCATGCTGGACGGTCATTACCCCGACCCGACCGGCGAGCTTCAGGCTTGGGCCAAACAGTTCGTCGCCGGCCGGCCGACCGACACGATGGCGCTGCTGACCGACATCAATAACGGCATCCATCAGGGCTTCGCCTATCAGGTCCGCCACGAGCAGGGCACCCAGCCGCCGCTGGAGACGCTGCGCCTCGGCACCGGCTCCTGCCGCGACTTCGCGCTGCTGCTGATCGAGGCGGCGCGCGCGCTCGGCTTCGGGGCGCGGTTCGTCACCGGCTATCTCTACGATCCGGCGCTGGACGGCGACGGGCCGCAGGCCATCGGCGCGGGCGCGACCCATGCCTGGGCCGACATCTACCTGCCGGGCGCCGGCTGGATCGAGTTCGACCCGACCAATGGCACCATCGCCGCCGACAATCTGATCCGCGTTGCGGTGACGCGCGATCCGAGCCAGGCGGTGCCGGTGGCCGGCGGCTTTACCGGCCTGGTCGGCGACTATCTCGGTATGACGGTCGATGTGACCGTGCGCCAGCAGCAGCCCGAGGCGATCGCGGCCTGACGGGACGCGATAGCGGCGCCGGCGGAATTGACGCCGCCGGCCCGCCATGGCTCGATGCGCCTTCGCGGAGGGTAGAGCCATGACGTTCGGGGCATGACGGTCGAGATCTGGGCCTGGCTCGCGCTCGCCGCCTACGCCATTCATATTCTTGAGGAGTTCTCGCTCGATTGGCGCGGCTGGGCGCGGGAGGTGCTGAACCTTCCCGTCGAATGGCCGGATTTCTACGTGACCAATGCCGCCGTGATCGTGGTGGGTCTGGTGCAGGCCAATCTGAGCTATCTGCTGCCGGTGATTCCGCTCAGCTTCGCGGTGCTGATGCTGATCAACGCCACTTTCTTCCACGTCGTGCCGATCTTCGCAGCGCAGGGGCGGTTTTCGCCCGGTGCCATCACGGCGGTGCTGCTGTTCTATCCCGTCGGCATCGGCATGTTTCGCGCCGCCAGCGCTCAGGGGCTGCTGAACGGGTGGACGCTCGGCTTCGCCATTGCCGGGGGCGTGGCGCTGATGGCCTTCCCGATCCTGCTGCTCAGGCTCAGGACACTGCCCTATTTCCGGCAGTCGCCCTGAGCCAGTCGCATAAACCGGCGCCGGTCAGCCCGCGGCGGCGTCCAGCGTGGGATAGGTGGTGTAGCCCTGCTCGCCGCCGCCATAGAGGCGATCGCGGTCGAGTTCGTTGAACGGGCCGCCGCGCGTCAGGCGCGCCACCAGGTCCGGGTTGGAGATGAACAGCTTGCCGAACGCTACGAGGTCGGCCTTGCCGTCGGCAATCACCTTGTCCGCCATGGCACGGTCATAGCCGTTATTGACCATCCAGGTGCCGCTGTAGCGGCGGCGCAGCGCCTCGAAGTCGAAGTCCGGCGCAATGTCGCGCGGGCCGCCGGTGGCACCCTCGATCATGTGGACATAGACCGGCTTCAGCTCTTCCAGCACGTCGAGCACATGGTTGAACAGCGCCTGCGGGTTGCTGTCCGAGAGGCCGTTGGCCGGCGTGACCGGGGAGAGGCGGATGCCGGTGCGCGCGGCGCCGATCTCGCCGATGATCGCGGCGGTGACCTCCTTGAGGAAGCGGGTGCGGTTCTCGATCGAGCCGCCATAGGCGTCGGTGCGCTTGTTGGCGCCGTCACGCAGGAACTGGTCGATCAGATAGCCATTGGCGCCGTGGATCTCCACGCCGTCGAAACCGGCCTCGATCGCCTTGGCGGCCGCCTTGCGGAAGTCGTCGACCACGCCAGCAATCTCGGAAAGCTCCAGCGCGCGGGGCTCGTCGACATCGTGGAAGCCGTTATTCACATAGGTCTTGGTCTCGGCCCGGATCGCTGACGGGGCGAGGGGGGCGGCGCCGCCCGGCTGGAGCGAGCGGTGCGAGACGCGCCCCACATGCCAGAGCTGGACGAAGATGCGCCCGCCGGCGGCATGGACCGCCTCGGTGATCGGCTTCCAGCCGGCGACCTGCGCGTCGGTATAGACGCCGGGCGTGTCCTGATAGCCCTGCGCGGTGTCGGAGACCTGGGTGGCCTCGGTGACGATGAGGCCGGCGCTGGCGCGCTGGCGGTAATATTTCACGGCTAGCGGATTGGGCACCAATCCGGCGACGGCGCGGTTGCGCGTCAGCGGCGCCATGACAATGCGGTTCGACAGGGTGAGGTCGCCGAGACGATAGCTGTCGAACAGCGAAGGGGTCGTGGACATGTCTGAAATCCTGGAAGTTGCGTTGTGGCCTGACATAGGTGTCCCGCTCCATCCTACTAGTGCGTCGCGCGCGATATTGCTGACGGTTTCGCCCTGCGCATTGCTGGTATGCCCGACATGCATGGCCTATGGTATGGCAAGTTATCATAACGTTGCTTATCATATGTCGCGTTAGAGGATGCCGTTATGCCTTTTCCCGATGACGTTCTGACCCTGCTGCACGAAGTGGCGCACCTGATGCGGATCCGCTTCGATCAGCGTGCGCGGGCGTTCGACATGACGCGTGCCCAGTGGGTGCTGCTCATCAAGCTGGAGCGCCAGCCGGGAATGACCCAGAACGAGCTTGCCGCGCTGGTGGAGGTGGAGCCGATCACCGTCGCGCGCCTCGTCGACCGGCTACAGGCGCGGGGCTTCGTCGAGCGGCGCCATGATGCCAACGACCGGCGGGTCTGGCGGCTTCACCTGAAGCCCGAGGCCGATCCGATCCTCAAGGAAATCGCCGTGGTGCGGCGCGAGATGATGGCGGAGCTGCTGGGGGACAATCTTCCCCCCGAGACGGTGGCCGCCATGGAGGCCGCGCTGCGCCTGATGAAATCGAACCTGGTCGAGGGCGGGCGCCGCTTCCCCCTCGATGCGGCATCGTGAAGAGAACGATCATGCTCGACCGCACCAAGAACCCGCCCGACATGCCCGAAGCCGCTGCCGACGAGGCGTCGCGCCTCGCGCCCGAATTGCCCGCCGCCGTCGACAAGCCCGCGTCCCCTGTCTCGCGCCGCCGTCGCCTGCGGCTGCCGCTGATGCTCGGCGGCGTGGCGCTGGTCGCCCTCGGCGCCGGTTATGGCTGGCTGAGCGGCGGGCGCTATGTCTCCACCGACGACGCCTATATCCGCGCCGCCAAGCTGATGGTCTCCACCGACGTCTCCGGCCTCGTTTCCGAGGTCGATGTCCATGAGGGCCAGACGGTCAAGGCCGGCGACGTGCTGTTCCGGATCGATCCCCGCCAGTACGAGATCGCGCTGCGCAACGCGCAGGCCAATCTCGAAGAGGTGAAGCTCGACCTCGAAGGCCGCAAGCTCGACTACCAGCGCATGCTGAGCGACATCGCCGCCTCCGAGGCGACGCTGAACAACGACCAGGCTACCATCGAGCGCTACAATGTGCTGGTGAAGGACCCAGCCGCCCTGTCGCGCGCCAGCTATGATCAGGCCCGGTTCACGCTCGATGCCGACAAGGCCAAGCTGGACTCGCTGAAGCAGCAGGCGGCGGTGCAACTCGCCAAGCTCGGCGGCAATCCCGATTTCGATGTCGAGACCCACCCGCTCTATCTTCAGTCCAAGGCCAGCCTCGACGAGGCCCGCCGCCAGCTCGACCATACGACCATCCGCGCGCCGTTCGCCGGCACGGTGACCGAGGTCGATAACCTCCAGCCCGGCCTTTATCTGGTCGCCACCACGGCGGCGCTGACCAATCAGGGCGCGGTGGGGCTGATCTCCGACGACAAGGTGTGGATCGACGCCAATGTGAAGGAGACCGACCTCACCTATGTGAAGCCGGGCGACGCGGTGAGCGTCACCGTCGACGCCTACCCGGACCATGACTGGAAGGGCACGGTCGGCAGCATCGCCCCGGCGAGCGGGGCCGAGTTCTCCATTCTCCCGGCGCAGAACGCCAGCGGCAACTGGGTGAAGGTCGTCCAGCGCGTGCCGGTGCGCGTGCTGGTCGAGCGCCGCGACACCGATCCCCCGCTGCGCGCCGGCATGAGCGTGGTGGTCGATATCGACACCGGCCATTCGCGCAAGCTGACCGACATTCTCTGATCGCTACCGGCCGCCCCATCGCCCCCCGCGGGCGGCCGGAGCGCGGCGGACGAGAGGGCACCGACCCGAAACCGGACCCTCTCGTCCGTCGACCCCACCACGGCATGCGACCGCCGGCTCGGCCGCGGAGTGCTCGATGATGAACGCCACTACCGCTCCCGCCGCCATGGCGGCACCGGACGCGACAAGTCCCGGCCTGACCCGGACCCTCGTCACCGTCTGCGCCATGATGGCGACGCTGATGCAGGCGCTCGACGCCACCATCGCCAATGTCGCGCTGCCCTATATGCAGGGCTCGCTGGCGACCACGGCCGACCAGATCACCTGGGTGCTGACCTCCTACATCGTCGCCGCCGCGATCATGACCGCCCCGGTGGGCTGGCTCTCGGCCCGGTTCGGGCGCAAGAGCGTGTTCATCGTCAGCCTGGTCGGCTTCACCGTCGCGTCCATGCTGTGCGGCGTGGCGCAATCGCTGACCCAGATGGTGCTGTTCCGTCTCGCGCAGGGCGTGTTCGGCGCGGCGCTGGTTCCGCTGTCGCAGGCCACCATGCTCGACCTCTATCCCGAGGAGCAGCGCGGGCAGGCCATGGCGGTCTGGGGCATGGGCGTGATGCTCGGCCCGATCCTCGGCCCGACGCTCGGCGGCTGGCTGACCGACGCTTATAATTGGCGCTTCGTGTTCTACGTGAACCTGCCCTTCGGCGTGCTGGCGACGGCCGGCCTCGTGCTGTTCCTCAAGGACAGCAAGCGCAACGACGCGCTGCGCTTCGACTGGACCGGCTTCGGCGTACTCGCGCTCGGCATCGGCGCGCTGCAGATGATGCTGGACCGCGGCGAGCAGAAGGACTGGTTTTCCTCGACCGAGATCATCGCGGAAGGCGTGCTGGCCGCGCTCGGGCTCTATCTGTTCACCGTGCACATGATCACGGCGGAGAAGCCATTCCTCAGCCCGCGCCTGTTCAAGGACCGCAATTTCGCGGCAGGGCTCGTGATTATGTTCGCCATCGGCATGGTGCTGCTGGCGACCTCCGCGCTGCTGGCGCCCTACCTCCAGAATCTCGGCGGCTACCCGGTGCAGACCGCGGGCTTGCTGATGGCGCCGCGCGGTTTCGGCACCATGATGGCGATGATGGTGGCGGGCCGCATCATCTCGCGGGTGGAGCCGCGCCTCATCATGCTGCTGGGCCTCGGGCTGATCGCCTGGAGCCTCTACGAGATGACCGGATGGACGCCGGATGTGAGCACGCGCGAGCTGGTGTCGAACAGCATCGTGCAGGGCGCCGGGCTGGGCTTCGTGTTCACCCCGCTGACCGTGACCGCCTTCGCCACGCTGGCACCGGAACTGCGCACCGACGGCACCGCCCTGTTCAGCCTCGTGCGCAATGTCGGCAGCGCGATCGGGGTCTCGATCACCTCGTTCCTGCTGTCGCAGAACACGCAGATCATGCACGCCGCGCTGGCGGAATATGTCACGCCGTTCAACCGCATGCTGCAAAGCGGCGGCGCCTTCCAGTTCTGGAACATCGCCAGCCCGGGGACGCTGGGCGCTCTGAACGCCGAGATCACCCGGCAATCGGCCGTCATCGCTTATGTCGACGACTTCAAGTTCATGATGCTGATCACGCTGCCCACCGCGCTGCTGCTTCTGCTGATGAAGGCACCCGCCCGGCAGAAGCCCGGCGAGGGGCATGTCGAGGTGCTGGACTGATCGAGGGGCTGGACCAATTCTCAAGTGAGCCCGCCGGGCGCGCGGGCCGGGACGTCGGCGTTACGATCGGCTAGAACGGGGGCGAAGCAGTCAGGTTTCCCCGCATGATCGACATCGCCACGCGCGTCTACAACCACACCTGGAAGATCGACCCGATCGTGCGCTCCGTGCTCGACACGGATTTTTATAAACTGTTGATGGCGCAGACGATTTATCGCCGCCATTTCCAGACCCGCGTCACCTTCGGCATCATCAACCGCTCCTCTCATGTGCGGATCGCCGATTTTGTCGACGAGGGGGAACTGCGCGAGCAGCTCGACCATGTACGCGGCCTGTCGCTGACGCGGGGCGAGTCCACCTGGCTGCGCGGCAACATGTTCTACGGCAAGCGTCAGATGTTCTCGCCCGACTTCATCGCCTGGCTGGAGGGCTTCCGTTTCCCGGCCTATCACCTCGAAAAGCGTGACGGCCAATATGAGCTTACCTTCGAGGGGCCGTGGATCGAGACCACCATGTGGGAGGTCCCCGCGCTCGCCATCATCAACGAGCTGCGCTCGCGTGCCGTGCTGCGCACCATGGGGCGGTTCGAACTCCAGATCCTCTATGCCCGTGCCATGGCGCGGGTCTGGGCCAAGGTGGAGCGGCTGCGGGCGCTGGGCGGAGCGAGCGTTGCGGATTTCGGCACGCGCCGCCGCCACGGCTTCCTGTGGCAGGACTGGTGCGTGCAGGCGATGATGGAAGGGCTCGGCGAGCGCTTTCTCGGCACCTCGAACTGCCTGATCGCGCTGCGTCGCGAGGTGGAGGCCACCGGCACCAATGCCCATGAGTTGCCCATGGTCTATGCCGCGCTGGCGAAGGGCGACGAGGATCTGGCGCAGTCGCCCTATCGCGTCCTTGCCGACTGGCAGCAGGACTATGAAGGCAATCTCCGCGTCATTTTGCCCGATACCTTCGGCACCACCGGCTTTCTCCGGCACGCGCCGGACTGGGTGGCGCGCTGGACCGGCATCCGAATCGACAGCAAGGAGCCGATCGAGGGCGGCGAGGAAGCGATCGCCTGGTGGCGCGCACGCGGGCAGGACCCCACCACCAAACTCGCCATCTTCTCCGACGGTCTCGACATTGACGACGTGGAGCGCATCTACCGCCATTTCCACGGTCGCATGCGCATGGGCTTCGGCTGGGGAACATTGCTCACCAACGATTTCCGGGGGTTCGCGCCGGGCGGCGCGCTCGACCCGATCTCCATCGTCTGCAAGGTGATTTCCGCCGATGGCCAGCCCACTGTGAAACTCTCGGACAACCCGACCAAGGCCATGGGGCCGCCCGAGGCGATCCAGCGCTACAAGAAAATTTTCGATGTCGAGGAGCAGGAGCGCCGGGCCGTTCTGGTGTGAGGCCTGGCGGCCTGCCGGGGCGGGCCGGACGAAGGTGCCCGGGTGATGCTGGGGCCGAGGATGGTGGAAAGCGGCGCAGAGTTGCCGCAATCGGTGGGCAAGGTGAAAAATAAGGCGTGTGTCTTTCTTGCATCAAGGCGTTCTGTGCCGGTAATGTACCGCAATATGACGTGATGCAGGGGATGCCCGCACGAGGAAGCGGCCGCTGGTGGCCGCCGCAGAAAGTTGGAAGTACCGCATGCGAAGTGCTGATCGCCGCGAGACCGAGGAAACTGGCAGGGGCATCGCAGCATGCCGCAGGTCGTTGGCCCGCTCCGGCACTGGCTCTTTCCCGGCAGTCTGCCGCACGACGGGGCGCTTCCAGTCCCAGCCGTTGCATCAGGTAGGGTGATCGGCAGCATGTCGATCTCATCTCAGGAGCCGCGTGGGTCTGGGCTCTCGACGTCGCTCGTCAGCGATTTCCGCGCCATCATGAGCGCGCTGGAGCAGCAGCGCGCGGCCGAGGCCGCCCCCGCATCGGCCGACAACGATTCGCCGGCCGATGAAGCCGCCCCGGCGGCGGCTTACGCGCCCGGTGAGGATTCCGCGGAGCCCGCACCTCTGGCGCCGGCCGACCCGGCCCCCCAGCCAGGCGAGCTTCCCGCATCCGCCGCTCAACCACCGGCGCCCGCCGAGACGGCGCTCCCGATTCGCGTCGCCCCCCGCCGGCCGGTGCTGCCGGAGCGCGCGCCGCCCAAGCCGTTCTCCGAAGTCCGCGGCATGATCGCGGCCCTCGGTCAGGTCGACGGCATGATCCCGGCGCGCCGTACGTCCGAGCCGGCGTCTCCGTCCACGCCGAACCCGGCATCCAGCTCCGACGCCGCAAATCCGCCGCGCCGCCGGGCCTTCGGCGCCGCCGCCACCGGTGAGGGCGAACCCGCTGCCCGCCGCCGCCGAACGGCGTCCAAAGATGTCATCACATGGCAGCGTCTCGGCGTGCTCGCCGTGTTCATCGCCGTGGTGGGTGGTGGCCTGTCGATGCTGCAATCCGTCGTCGGACGTGACGAGGCCACGGTCGCGCCGGAAGCCATCGGCAACGCCGCGATCGCCAGCGTCGCCCCGGCACAGGCCCTGCCCATGGCGATGCCCGCGCCGGAACCCGCGCCTGTCACGGTCGCGAAAACGGCCGCGGAGACCGCTTCTCTCGCCATTGCGACGGCGGTTGCCGCGCCTTCCGCCGGGGCCACCCCGGTAGCGCCCGTCGCCCTTCTGAGCGCCGACCCGCCCGGTACCGAACCCACGAGCGGCTTTGCTCCCGCGCTGCCCGCCTCGGTGAGTGCCTTCGCCGCCCCCGAAGCTTCTGCGGCCGCCGAGGCGCATGTGACCCTGCCCAAGCAGGCTCCGCTGCCGCCGCCCGCGCCCGTCAAGCAGGTCGCCGCCGTCGATCCGGAGGCCACGCCCGCCGCTGACACGCCGCCCCCGGCAGCACGCGCCGCTGCCGCGCCGGCGACGCCGGAGGCTTCCGAGCCCGGCGCGCCGTTCGGTGGCGAGCCTGTCGGCACCGTCACGATCCGCCGTCCGGTGACCATGCGTGCGGCGCCGAAGAAGGGCTCCGCCGCCATCGGCAACATTCCGGCGGGCCATGAGGTGGAACTGATCGCGTGCACGCAGTGGTGCGAGGTCATTGCCGATGGCAAGCGCGGCTTCGTCTACAAGAGCTTCGTGGGCGCGACCGCAGCGACGGCCGGCGGCGCCGAGGCCGCAGACGAGGGCGAGCCCGAGGCTGAGCCCGACACGCCCTGAGCGTCGAGGCGCGCCCCGGCGGTGGTAACATCCTGAATCAATTATTGAAGGCTCGCCGGTGACGAATGGATCACTGCGCCTCGCCACGTCCGGGAGCGCATGTTAGACCCCGGCCACTGAAAGTCGTGAAGGATCGGACAAATGGCGAATAGCGCGAGCGAGCAGGCCCCGGCAGCAATCCGTGTCGGCGTGCTCGGTGTCGGCGTGATGGGGTACAATCATGCCCGCGTGCTGACCGACCTTCCGGGCGCCGAACTGGTGGCGATCTGCGATCCCGACGAGGTGCAGCGCAACAAGGCGGCCGGCATGCTCGGCTGCGCGGCGGTCGGTTCGCTGGACGAATTGCTGGCGCTCGGCGTCGAGGCGGTGGTGATCGCCGCGCCGACTCATCTCCACCACGATATCGCCATCGCCGCTATCGCTGCCGGGCTGCATGTGCTGGTCGAGAAGCCGATCGCCCCGACGGTTGCCGAGGGCGAGGCCATCGTCGCGGCGGCCCGCGCGCGCGGCGTCGCGCTGATGGTCGGCCATGTCGAGCGCTTCAACCCCGCGGTCGAAGCCATCAGCAAGGCGATCAAGGGCGAGGAAATCCTGTCCATCGGCATCACCCGCGTCGGGCCGTTCCCCCCGCGCATGTCCAATGTCGGCGTGGTGATCGACCTTGCAGTGCACGACATCGACCTGATCTGCCATTTCACCGGCTCGCACATCACCGAGGTGCAGCCGCAGGTGAAGGCGGCGGTGGCCGAGCGCGAGGACATCGCGCTGCTGCAGTTCCGCACCGCCAACGGCGTGCTGGCGCACATCAACACCAATTGGCTGACGCCGTTCAAGGCGCGCACGGTGCATGTCGCGACCCGCAATAAATACGTCATCGGCGACCTTCTGACCCGTCAGGTCACCGAGTGCTTCGACTACCGCCCCGATGGCAGCTACAGCATGCGCCATTTGCCCGTGGCCTATGCCGAGCCGCTCCGCGTTGAACTGACCCACTTCCTGCAGGCGATCCGGGGCGAGAAGCCGCCGGCCGTCAGCGGCGAGGATGGCGTCGTCAGCATCGCCACCGCCATTCGCTGCCTCGAAGGTCCGGAGGCTGCGCCGGCCGTCGCGCCGACCCTCGTCCGCGCCGCCGGCTGAGCCAAGGATAGACCATGAACTCCCATGTGAAGACCGAGAGCGCGGCGAACCTCGCGCCGATCCCGTTCATCGACGTTGCCTCGCAGCGCGCGCGGCTTGGCTCGCGCATCGACGACGCGGTGACGCGTGTGCTGAACCATTGCCGCTTCGTGAACGGCCCCGAAGTTCAGGAACTTGAGGAGAAGCTCGCGGCTTTCGCGGGTGCCAAGCACGCCATTTCCTGCTCCAGCGGCACGGATGCGCTGGCGATGCTCCTGATGGCCTGGGGCGTGAAGCCCGGCGACGCCGTGTTCTGCCCGGCCTTCACCTTCTGCGCCACCGCCGAGGTGGTGCCGTGGGTCGGCGCGACGCCGGTCTTCGTCGACGTGCTGCCCGATACGTTCAACATGGACCCGGCCAGCTTGGAGGCCGCCATCGAGGTGGCCAAGCGCAATGGGCTCACCCCGCGCGTCGTGGTGCCGGTCGACCTGTTCGGCCAGCCGGCCGACATGGACGCCATCGACGCCATCGCGGAGGCGCATGGGCTGAAGGTGCTGTGCGACACCGCGCAGGGCTTCGGCGCGACCTGGAACGGCCGGCGCACCGGCTCGTTCGGCGACGCCAGCGCCACCAGCTTCTTCCCGGCCAAGCCGCTCGGCTGCTTCGGCGACGGCGGTGCGGTGTTCACCAATGACGACGAACTGGTGCCGGTGCTGAAAAGCGTGCGTGAGCACGGGCAGGGCGTCGACAAGTACCAGAACGTGCGCATCGGCATGACCGGCCGGCTCGACACCATCCAGGCCGCGATCCTGCTGCAGAAGCTCTCGATCTTCGACGACGAGATCATGGCCCGCCAGAAGGTCGCCGAACGCTACAGCGAGGCGCTGAAAGACGTGTGCATCGTGCCGGCGGTCGATCCGCGCGCGACCTCGGTCTGGGCGCAGTACACGATCCGGCTGCCGGAAGGCGTGCGCGACGGGCTCGGCGCGGCGCTGCAGAAGGACGGCGTGCCGACCGCTGTGTATTACCGCCTGTCGATGCACCAGCAGCCGGCCTACAAGCACTACCCCTCGGCCGGCAACGGCCTGCCGGTGTGCGAGCGCCTGTCCGGCGAAGTGATCAGCCTCCCGATGCACGCCTATCTCGACGAGCCGACGCAGGATCGCGTGATCGCCGCGGTGCGCCGCGCGCTGGGCAAGTAGACGCGCCGGGGAAGCCTCTCGTCGGTAAGGCGACGAGGGGCGTCTGTTCGCGTATGACGGTATTGGCGCGGCACTCCCGCTGCCGTCGCTCGGAATCGACCTCGCCATGGCCGACTCCGTGAGGACGTCTCCTTATCCCGACCGGCTGGCGGGGAAGGGCGGGCTTGGCTAGGGTCCGGCACCCTTAAGGCTCGGCAGACGCCCCATGATTCGTTCCATCTTCTCGGTCGGCGGCTGGACGCTGCTCTCGCGCCTCACCGGCTTCGTGCGTGACATCGTCATGGCGGCGGTGCTGGGCGCGGGGCCGGTGGCCGATGCGTTCTACATCGCGTTCCGCCTGCCGAACCATTTCCGCGCCATCTTCGCGGAAGGCGCGTTCAACACCGCCTTCATCCCGGCCTATGCCCGGGTGAAGACGCAGGAGGGCGACGCCCGGGCTGGGCTGTTCGCCGGCGAGATTCTCACCGGCGTGGTGATCGTTCAGGCTGCGCTGCTGATCTTCGCGCTGGCGGCGACCGGCTGGGTGGTCGGCACGCTGGCGCCGGGCCTGTCGGCCGATGCCGAGCGCTATGAACTCACCCTCGGCTTTACCCGCATCACCTTTCCCTATCTCGGGCTGATCGCCCTGGTGACGCTGGTCGGCGGCGTGCTGAACGCCAATGAGCGGTTCTGGGCCGCCGCCTCGGCGTCGATCCTGCTGAACGTCGCCATGGTCGGCACGCTGAGCGTTGCCGGGCTGTTTCCCACTGCCGGCGACGCGGCGGCCTGGGGCGTGCTGATTTCCGGCTTTCTCCAGCTCGGCCTGCTGGTGTTCGATGCCGAGACCCATGGGCTGGGTCTGCGCTTCGCCCGTCCGCGCCTCGACCCCGAAATGCGCAAATTCCTGATCGCGCTCGGCCCGGCCATCATCGGTTCGGCCGGCGTGCAGCTCGCCCTGTTCGCCGACACCATCATCGCCTCCTTCCTGCCGCAGGGAGCGATCGCCGCGCTGTTCTATGCCGACCGCATCAACCAGTTGCCGATCGGCGTGATCGGCATCGCCGCCGGCATCGTGCTGCTACCGGAAATGTCGCGACGCATCGCGGCGGAGGACGAAGAGGGCGCCCGCCACGCGCAGGCACGGGCGATCGAACTCACCATCCTGCTGGTGCTGCCTTTCCTCGCGGCGGTGCTGACGATCCCCGAAATCATCATGCGCGGCCTGTTCCTGCGCGGCGCCTTCACCGGGGAGGCCGCTGCGGCGGCCGGCGCGACGCTCGCGGCCTATGGCGTCGGCCTGCTGCCCTTCGTGGTGATGCGCGCGCTGATGGCGCCGTTCTATGCGCGCGGCGACACCCGCACCCCGGTGGTGGCGACGCTGGCGGCCGCTGCCATCAACATCGCGCTCAAGCTCTGGCTGATGCACGATTTCGCGCAGGTCGGGCTGGCCTTCGCCACCTCGGTTGGCGGCTGGATCGGCGTCGGCCTGCTCATCCTGCTGGCCTACCGTCGCGGCTACGGGTGCGGCGATGCGGCGCTGCTCGGCATGCTGCCGCGCTTCCTGGCCATCGTCGTTGTCCTCGCCTTGACGCTGCTGGGTGCCGCGTGGGCCGGCGAGGTAATGTTTGCCGGGCTTTCGACCCTGAGAAACGAAGCCCAACTGGCATTGTGCATCGCAGCAGGAGCGCTGGTCTATGGCGGGCTGTGTCTCGCTTTGATTGGCTCCAAACGTATGAAGGCGCTGGTTCGCGGTCGCGGCTGAGGCGGTTTTGCTCCCATTTTATTGCTTACGCGGTGCAACAAAGTTGTGCTAGGTCGCAGGAATGGAGCGTGGCCCGGGCGGGTCGGATCGCGCGCCGAGCTTCGGATGGGGCATCCAGGCTGATAGTGTATCTATCTCGGAGTCGGTTCATGTATATCCCGTTGCCGCGCGCTGCCTTTCTCATTTCCGTTGCCGCCGGCCTCACTCTCGCCGGTTGTTCGGAACCCCAGCAGCAGGCTCAGCAGGCCCCCCCGCCGCCGAGCGTGACCGTTGCCAAGCCGACCACGCGCTCGATCACCGATTTCGACGAATATGTCGGCCGGTTCCAGGCCATCGACGAAGTTCAGATCTATGCCCGCGTCTCGGGCTACCTGCAGACCATCGATTTCAAGGACGGCGAACTGGTGAAGCAGGGCGAGCTCCTCTTCACCATCGATCCGCGCCCGTTCCAGGTGGCGCTCGATCAGGCCAAGGCCAATCTGGCGCGCAGCCAGGCCGATCTCGACTTCGCGCAGTCCGACCTTGAGCGCGCGCAGACGCTGATCCAGGACAAGACCTCGACGGTCATCTCCAAGCAGACCTTCGACCAGCGCCTGCAGAGCGAGCGCTCGGCGCGCGCCAGCGTGGCCGCCGCGCAGGCCGCCGTCGACGCCGCCGCTCTCGACCTCGACTTCACCAAGCTGAGTTCTCCGGTCGCCGGCCGCATCGGTGACCGCAAGGTGTCGGTGGGCAATCTCGTCACCGGCGGCGCCGGCGGCACCAATACCAACACGCTGCTCGCCACCGTGGTCTCGCTGGACCCGATCTATTTCGAGTTCACCTATGACGAGGCCTCCTATCTGCGCTACCAGCAGATGGCGAAGGCGCTGGGGCAGACCGGCTCCATTCCCGTGCGCGTCGGCCTGATCAACGAGAAGGGCTTCCCCCATGAGGGAACGCTCGACTTCGTGGACAACCAGATCAGCCGCGAGACCGGCACCATCCGTGGCCGCGCGACCTTCAAGAATCCCGATGCGGCCTTCACGCCCGGCATGTTCGGGCGCATCGAGGTGCCCTCGTCGGCGCCGCACGACGCGCTCCTGGTGCCTGATGTCGCCATCGGCACCGAGCAGACCCGCAAGTTCGTCTACGTCATGCAGCCCGGCGACGCGCCGCAGGCGCCGAAGATCACCTATGTCACGCTCGGCCGGCAGTTCGACGGCCAGCGCGTCATCACCTCCGGCCTCAAGCCGGACGATCTCGTCGTGGTCAACGGCCTGATGCGGATCCGGCCCGGCGCACAGGTCGTCGGCAAGCTTGAGCAGCCCGCCAATCCTGCCGCTCCTGCCGCCCCCGCCGCGAACTGAACCGGGAGGCCGATTCCATGCGCTTCTCGCATTTCTTCATCGATCGCCCGATCTTCGCCGCCGTGCTGTCCATCGTGGTGATGATCCTGGGCGGCGTCGCCTTCGTCGCGCTGCCGGTCGCGCAATATCCCGATATCGCGCCGCCGGTGGTCAACGTCACCGGCCAGTATCCCGGCGCCAGCGCCGAGACGGTGGCCGACACCGTGGTCGCGCCCATCGAGCAGCAGATCAACGGTGTCGAGGGGATGCTCTACATCTCCTCCAACTCGTCGGCGGATGGGCGTTTCTCCATCGCCGTCACCTTCGATATCGGCACAGACCTCGATATCGCGCAGGTTCAGGTTCAGAACCGTGTCGCGACCGCGACCCCCCGCCTGCCGCAGGACGTGCAGCAGATCGGCGTGACGGTGGCGAAGTCCTCGCCCGATATCCTGATGGTGGTGAGCCTGTTCTCGCCGGATGATACCCGCGATTCCCTGTTCATCTCGAACTACGCGAACCTGCAGATCAAGGATCAGCTCCAGCGCGTGCCGGGCGTCGGCTCGATCACCGTGTTCGGCTCGCGCGATTACGCCATGCAGGTCTGGCTGGACCCGCAGAAGCTGGAGGCGCTGAGCCTCACCGCGACCGACGTTACCGCTGCGCTCCAGGCGCAGAACCTCCAGGTCGCTTCCGGCGTGCTCAACGCGCCGCCGGTGGAGAAGCAGCTCGCCTTCCAGGTCGCGGTGCGCACGCTGGGTCGCCTGTCGACGCCGGAGGAGTTCGGCAACATCGTGGTGCGCCAGACCGGCGACGCCGTGGTGCGGCTGCGCGATGTCGCGCGCATCAATATCGAGGCGCAGGACAATTCCTCGATCTCCTATTTCGACAGCAAGCCTTCGGTCGCGCTCGGCATCTTCCAGCTTCCGGGCTCGAACGCGCTGGCGACCGGGCAGGCGATCGAAGCGGAGATGGTGCGGATCGCCAAGAGCTTCCCGCCCGGCGTGGTCTATTCGACCGCGTATAACCCGACCCAGTTCATCGCCGAATCCGTCACGGCGGTGGAGCACACCATCTTCGAGGCGATCATCCTCGTGGTGGTGGTGGTGGTATTGTTCCTGCAGTCCTGGCGCGCGGCGATCATCCCGATCCTGGCGATTCCGGTCTCGCTGATCGGCACCTTCTTCATCATGAGCCTGTTCGGCTTCTCGCTGAACAATCTGTCGCTGTTCGGCCTGGTGCTGGCCATCGGCATCGTGGTCGACGACGCGATCGTGGTGGTGGAAAGCGTCGAGCACAATATCTCGACCGGCCTGAGCCCGCGCGACGCGGCGTACAAGACCATGGACGAGGTGGGCGGCGCGCTGGTGGCGATTTCGCTGGTGCTGGCCTCCGTGTTCATCCCGTCGGCCTTCATCACCGGCATCTCCGGCGAGTTCTACCGCCAGTTCGCGCTCACCATCGCGGGCTCGACGCTGATCTCGCTCCTGGTCTCGCTCACCCTGTCGCCGGCCATGTGCGCGCTGCTTTTGAAGCCGCACGCGAAGGACCATCGGCCGGCGTGGTATGCGCGCCCGTTCGTCGCCTTCTTCCGCATCTTCAACAAGGGCTTCGACGGCCTGTCGCGCGGCTATGGCTGGCTCACCGGCAAACTGGTGCGCATCGCCGTCGTGGTGCTGCTGGTCTATGTCGCGATCCTCGCCGGCGGCTTCAAGCTGTTCACCATGACGCCGCAGGGCTTCATCCCGGCGCAGGACCGCGGCTATCTCATCGTCGCGGCGCAGCTTCCCGGCGGTGCCGCGCTCCAGCGCACCAATGAGGTGATGCAGCGCGCGGCGGAGATCACGCTCAAGACGCCCGGTGTGGCCCATGTGGTGAACATCGTCGGCTTCTCCGGCGCGACCTTCACCAACGCGCCCAATGCCGGCGCGATGTTCGTCATCCTCGGTCCGGCGGAAGAGCGCGCCAAGCATCCCGGCCAGTCGGCCGCCGCGATTCAGGGGCAGCTCTTCGGCAAGCTGGCATCGATCGAGGAAGCGTTCATGATCGTGGTCATGCCGCCGCCGGTGAACGGCATCGGCAATGCCGGCGGTTATCGCATGATGATCGAGGATCGCGGTGGGCGCGGCTATGAGGCGCTGCAGGGCGCGGTCTATGCCATGATGGGACGCGCCAACCAGACGCCGGGGCTCAAGCAGGTCTACTCGCTGTTCGAGACCTCGACGCCGCAGCTCTTCCTCGACATCGACCGCACCAAGGCGCAACTGCTCGGCGTGAACATGGCTGACGTGTTCGCCACGCTGCAGACCTATATCGGCTCGTCCTATGTGAACGACTTCAACCTGTTCGGCCGTACCTACCGCGTGCAGGCGCAGGCGGATGCACCGTTCCGGTTGACGCCCGAGGACCTGCTGCAATTGCGGGTGAAGAATGCGAGCGGCGAGACCGTGCCGCTCGGCTCCTTCACCACGGTGCGGGACATTTCCGGCCCCTATCGCGTGCCGCGCTACAATTTGTATCCCGCCGCCGAGCTCGACGGCGATACGATGCCGGGCGTCTCGCAGGGGCAGGCGATCCAGCTGATGCAGCAGATCGCGGCCGAAACCCTGCCGGATGGCTTCGCCTATGAATGGACGGCGCTGGCCTACCAGCAGATCCGGGCCGGAAATACCGCCGTCTTCGCCTTCGGGCTGGGCGTGGTGTTCGTGTTCCTGGTGCTGGCGGCGCAGTATGAGAGCCTGACGCTGCCGCTCGCGGTGGTGCTGATCGTGCCGATGTGCCTGATCGCCGCTATTGCCGGTATCCTGTACCGCGGACAGGACAGCAACATCCTCAGTCAGGTCGGCTTTATCGTACTGATCGGCCTCGCGGCGAAGAACGCGATCCTTATCGTGGAATTCGCCAAGCAGCTCGAAGATCGCGGCGAGGATCGTTTCACCGCCGCGACCCAGGCCGCGCAGCTTCGCCTGCGCCCGATCATCATGACCTCGCTGGCCTTCATCCTCGGCGTGGTGCCGCTGGTGATCGCCACCGGTGCGGGCGCCGAGCTGCGCCAGTCGCTGGGCACGGCGGTGTTCTCCGGCATGATCGGCGTGACGTTCTTCGGCCTGCTGTTCACGCCCACCTTCTATGTGGTGTGCCGCTGGCTCGCGAGCTTTGGCGAGCGGCGCCGCGCGCGGGCGGTTGAAACCGCCCCGCACTGACGGCAC
The DNA here is from genome assembly GCF_022601675.1 of Ancylobacter gelatini. Classification (GTDB taxonomy): domain Bacteria; phylum Pseudomonadota; class Alphaproteobacteria; order Rhizobiales; family Xanthobacteraceae; genus Ancylobacter; species Ancylobacter gelatini. Next base: position 18,881 of record NZ_JAKVIL010000001.1, read on the forward strand.
GCTTTCCCGGACACGAAAAAGGCGCCGCATCCCCCGATGCGGCGCCTTTCGCTTATGTGGGCGAAGCGCCCCGTTCAGTCCAGCACGGCGGCCTTCAGCAGGCACACCATGGTGGCGTGGGCGGTCGCGCCGCCCTTGTTGCGGATGACGTGGCGGCGGTCGCAACGATAGCGCAGCGTCTCGCCGGCGCGGGCGGTCTCCACCACGTCCGCGCATTCGACCTCCAGCTCACCCGACAGTACCGAAAGGCACTCGATCGAGCCGCGCTGGTGCCCGTCGGAGACCAGCTCGCCGCCCGGCTCGGCGACGAAGTCGAACCATTGCAGCCATTCCACCGTCTTGATCCAGCCGGTAATAGTGAGCCGGCACTTGCCGTCTTCCGACACCAGGATGGGCGTGTCGGCGCGGGTCAGGTGCTCGACGAAGGGCTCGTCGTCGGTCGCCGCGAGAAAGCGTTCGATCGACACATCCAGCGCCTGCGACAGCCGCCAGACGGTGGCGAGCGTCGGGTTGGTCTCGTTGCGCTCGATCTGGCTGATGATCGACTTGGCGACGCCGGATTGCTCGGAGAGTTCGGAGAGCGAGAGATTATAGGTCTTGCGCAGTCGCTGAATGGTGCGGCCAAGCTGGCCGGTAATGGCCTGCGCACCGGCTTCCATGCCGCCACGGTCGAGAAAGCGTGTGCGGCCTGACATGCCGGCTCCTGCTCAGATTACGGGAATGACGAGTTGTAGGTCGAGCCGCCCCACGGAGGCAAGGGACGCGGCGAGCCGGTTCGCGGCGCAAGGCAGGGGACGCATCGCTGTCGGTCGAGCCGGGCTATGCACGCGCGGCCACGAATGTGCCAAGATGGGCATCCGATATGCCGGCAACGGCGCACGCGCCCCCAACAATGGTGACCACCATGGCGACCTCCCTCCCGGCCGGCTCCGTGCCGGTCCTTCCGACCGTCGACGACATCGCCTCGGCCGCCGAGCGCCTTGCAGGCGTTGCGGTGCACACGCCGCTGGTGTCGTCCGCGCGGCTCGACGCGATCACCGGCGGTCGGGTGTTCCTGAAGCCGGAGCCGCTGCAGCGCACCGGCTCTTTCAAGTTCCGCGGCGCCTATAACCGCATCTCGCGCATTGCCGAATCCGAGCGCGCCGGCGGCGTGGTCGCCTGCTCCTCGGGCAATCACGCGCAGGGCGTGGCGGCGGCGGCGACGCTGATGGGCATGCGCTCGGTCATCGTCATGCCGAAGGATGCGCCCGCGATGAAGAAGGCGCGCACCATCGCCTTTGGCGGCGAGGTGGTCGAATACGACCGCGAGAGCGAGGACCGCGACGCCATCGCCGGCAGCATCGCCCGCGAGCGCGGCGCGATCTATGTGCCGCCCTATGACGATTTCCACATCATCGCCGGGCAGGGCACGGTCGGCTACGAGATTGCCCAGGATCTGGAGACTCTCGACATCGCGCCGGATGTGGTGATCGCCAACACCTCGGGCGGCGGGCTGATTTCCGGCATCGCCCTCGCCATCAAGGCGCGGTTTCCCGAGGCGCGGGTGATGACCGCCGAGCCGGCCGGCTTCGACGATCATGCGCGCTCGTTCCGCTCCGGCGGGCGCGAGCGCAACAACCGCGTATCGGGTTCGATCTGCGATGCGCTGATGGCGGCGACGCCGGGTGAGCTGACTTTCGAGATTACCTCGCGCATCGTCGGCGAAGGGGTTTCCGCGACCGACGAGGAAGTGGAGCGCGCCGTGGCCTTCGCCTTCGAGGAGCTGAAGCTGGTGGTTGAGCCCGGCGGGGCGGTCGCGCTGGCCGCCGTGCTGGCGGGCCGGGTCGATCTGCGTGGCAAGGTGGCCGCTGTGGTGCTCTCGGGCGGCAATGTCGATGCGGCGGTGTTCAACCGCTGCCTCGCGGCCGGCCGGGCCTGAGCGCCCGGCGCCGCCGCATCAGCACGCGGCGGCGAGCGGCGGCAGGCCGGCCTGGCGGGCGGTCTCGATATTGTCGAGGAACTGCTGCGTGCAGGCGCGCCAGCTATATCCCAGCGCGAACTGGCGGGCGTCGGCGCGGTCGATCTCCAGCGCCGCCAGCGCCGCCGCGCGCAGATCGGTATCGAGCACCCCGACCGGCCGGTCGGCCGGGGCGGCGCCGATCACGTCGCGCGGGCCGGTGACGGGAAAGGCCGCGACCGGCACGCCGCTGGCCAGCGCCTCCAGCAGCACGATGCCGAAGGTGTCGGTGAGGCTGGGAAACACGAAGACGTCGGCGCTGGAATAGACGCGCGCCAAGTCCTCGCCCTCCTTCATGCCGAGGAAGCGCGCGGCGGGATGCCTGGCCTCCAGCTCCGCGCGGGCCGGGCCGTCGCCGACCACGACCTTGGTGCCCGGCAGGTCCAGCTCCAGAAAGGCGCTGATGTTCTTTTCCACCGACACGCGGCCGACATAGAGGAACACCGGCCCGGGAAAATCCAGCGCGGGATCGGCGATCTCCTCCCGTGTGCGCGGGCGGAACAGCGTGGCATCGACCCCGCGTGACCATGGCAGGATATTGCGGAAGCCGCGCCCGGCCAGTTCGGCCCGCAGCGTGGGGGTCGAGACCATGATGCCGGCGCCGGCATTGTGGAAGCGGCGCAGCCACGCATAGGACAGGCGCTCGGGCACCGGGGCGCGGGCGGCGAGATATTCCGGGAAGCGCGTGTGGTAGCTCGTCGTGAAGGTGGCCCCGCGCGACAGGCAGATGCTGCGGGCGCGCAAGCCGATCGGGCCTTCGGTGGCGATATGCACGAGGTCGGCGCCGATCTCATCCATGCGCCGCGCGATCATGGAGCGGGTGGCGAGCGCCAGCCGCACTTCAGGATAGGTCGGCATCGGTATGGTGCGGAAGTCGCCCGGTGTCAGGAAGTCGATCTGCGCACCGAGTTCGCGCGCCTCGCGGGCGGTGTGCTGGAGCGAGCGGACGACGCCGTTGACCTGCGGTGTCCAGGCGTCGGTCGCGATGAGGATACGCATCAGGCGGCGGCTTTCGGGCTTTCCAGCAGCAGGGGCGCGCTGGTGCGGGCGCGGGCGACGCGCGCCCAGTCGACGATCTCGAAGCGGCCGTCCTCATGCTCGACGATGGCGGTGCAACTTTCCACCCAGTCGCCGCAATTGAGGTAGCGCACGCCGAACTGGTCGTGCTGGGCGGCGTGGTGGATGTGGCCGCAGATCACGCCGTCCACCTTGTGGCGGCGGGCCTCGGTGGCGACCGCTTCCTCGAACCGGCCGATGAAATTGACCGCATTCTTGACCTTCAGCTTCGCCCACTGGCTCAGAGACCAATAGGGAAAGCCGAGTTTGCGGCGGATCCAGTTGAGGTAGGTGTTGAGCCCGAGCGCGGCGGTGTAGGCGCCATCCCCGAGGAAGGCGAGCCAGCGCGCGTGCCGCACCACCACGTCGAACACGTCGCCATGGATGACGAGGTAACGCTTGCCGTCGGCGGCTTCGTGGATCGCGGTTTCCACCACCTCGATGCCGCCGAAATGGCTGCCGTAATAATCGCGGAGGAATTCATCGTGGTTCCCCGGCAGATAGACGATCCGGGCGCCCTTGCGGCCCTTGCGCAGCAGCTTCTGCACCACGTCATTATGGGCCTGCGGCCAGTACCAGCCCGAGCGCAGCCGCCACCCATCCACGATGTCGCCGACCAGATAGAGCGTGTCGGCGTCATGGTAGCGCAGGAAATCCAGCAGCAGGTCGGCCTGGCACCCTTTGGTGCCGAGATGGACGTCGGACAGGAACAGGCTGCGATAGCGGCGTGCATCCGGCGCGTCACTCATTTCGGAGGAACTCCCCGCCATGGTCGCGAAAGACGTGTCCTCGAAAGGCACGCGTCCGAGTGGGTCCGAAGATGGGTTCATGCCCCCATAATCCCGACTCGGATCACGCTTTTATGACATGTGCCCCACGGCACCCGTTTCAGACGAACAGCATGACCACGCTGGCGGCCACCAGCGCGGCCATGGAGCGATTGACGATGCGCTGCTGACGGGGCTCGGAGAAGGCGCGGGCGAGCATCACGCCGAAACCTGCCCAGAGCGCCAGCGCCGGCAACGTGACGATGCCGCACACCACCGCGATCACCACCACCTCGGTTACCAGATCGCCACCGATGGTGGTGAAGGCCGGGACGATGCTGAGCGCGATGGTCCACGCCTTGGGGTTGACCCATTGGAACAGGGCGGACTGCAAAAGCGTGAACGGCTTTTCAAGCGCAGTGCCGCCTGCCGTCCCGCCGGCATTGGCGATCTTCCAGGCGAGGAACAGCAGATAGCCGGCGCCGGCGATCTTCAGTGCGGAATGCAGGAAGGGCAGGGCGGTGAAGATGGCGCCCAGGCCTAGCCCCACCGCCATCACCATCACCGTGAAACCGACCGCGACGCCCCAGATCTGCGGCAGGGTGCGGCGGAAGCCGAAGGCGGCGCCGGAGCCGGCCGAGATCATGTTGTTGGGTCCCGGCGTGACGGCGCCGGCGATCGCGAACAGGAACAGCGAGAGGATCTGGACGGTCACGGCGATCTCCCGAAGTGCTTTGGTCAGCATTGCTGACGTTGTTGCGTCTACAGCTACAGCCGGGTCGCCGCGCTTGCAACCCGAAACGCCCGTGCGCTGCGTGGTGGCAATCTGGCGCGGCTCCCTTGCCGTCCGGGAGGTCGCGGCGAATACTCCGCGTCGAATCTCCCCCCAACATCGTTCCAGCACCCGAGGACAAGATATGAAGCTCGTGCGTTTCGGCGCTCCCGGCGAGGAGAAGCCCGGCCTGATTGATGCGGACGGCATCGTGCGGGACCTCAGCGCCATCGTGCCGGATATCGGTGCAGACACGCTCTCGCCGGCCGGCATGGCGGCGCTCGCGGCGCTGTCGCCGGCCGCGCTGCCGGCCGCGCCCGCTGGCGTGCGGCTGGGCCCCTGCGTGGCGCGGCCCGGACATTTCATCGCGGTCGGGTTGAATTATGCCGACCATGCCGAGGAAGCAGGCATGGCGATTCCCGCCGAGCCGGTGCTGTTTTCCAAGGCGCCGAACTGCATCGTCGGCCCGAATGACGACATCATCCAGCCCCGGGGCTCGACCAAGCTCGACTGGGAGGTCGAACTCGGCATCGTGATCGGCAAGACCGCGCGTTACATTGAGGAGGCCGACGCGCCGGCCCACATCGCCGGCTTTTGTCTCGCCAACGACGTCTCGGAGCGCGCCTTCCAGATCGAGCAGGGCGGGCAGTGGATCAAGGGCAAGAGCTGCGAGACCTTCGGTCCGCTCGGTCCGTGGCTGGTCACGCCGGACGAGATCCCGGACGTGCAGAACCTTGCCATGTGGTGCGACGTGAACGGCGAGAAGCGCCAGCGCGGCTCGACCCGCACCATGATCTTCAACGTGAATTTCCTGGTGGCCTATATCAGCCAATTCATGGTGCTGGACGTCGGCGATGTGATCATCACCGGAACCCCGCCCGGGGTCGGGCTGGGGATGAAGCCGCCGGTCTATCTCAAGCCGGGCGATGTGGTCACGCTCGGCGTCGAAGGGCTGGGCGAGCAGCGCCAGAACGTGGTGGCCTTCGCCGGCTGAGGGCCGGCGGGAGGAGCGGGGGCACCCGGTTGCGGCTGCCCCCGTGATGCCTCAGTGGGCGCAGAGCAGCGCGACCGGCGGCCGGCCGAGCAGCGAGGCGGTGACGCCGCCGAGAATAAACTCGGCGAGGCGCGAGCGGCTGTAGGCGCCCATCACGATGAGGTCGGCACCGAACGCGGCGGCTTCTTCGGCAATGGCAGCGCCGGCCGAATTGCTTTCCACATGTCGGTGGGTGGCGGTGACGCCGTGCGTGCCGAGGAACTCGGCCAGCCTGACGCCCGAGATATCCGGCACGCTGCCACCCTCGCCGACGGTCAGTACCTCGACCGCATCGGCACCCGCGAGGATCGGCAGGGAGAAGCGCACGGCGTGGGCGGCCTCGCGCGAGGGCTTCCACGCCACCAGCACCTTGCCGATGCGCGCCGGGACCGGCTTTCCGGTGGGCACGACCACGACGGGCGCGCTGCCGGCCAGCGCAAGATGCTCGGGCATCGTTGCCGCGAGGTCGTCGTCGACCGTGCCGTCGGGGGTCTCGCTGACCACGGTCAGGTCGACGAAGGTGGCGGCTTCGCGGAGCTCCGGCGTCACTTCGCCCTCCACCACCATCCACTCCCCGGAAACGCCCGCGGCGGCGATGGCGGCCTCGAACATCGATTTTAAGCCGGCTTCCTTTTCCTTCGCCTCACGCATGATCTCCTTGATGTAGATCGCGAGCGCACGGCCGACGCGCGGAACGCCGGCCGGATAAAGGGTGTAGACCGCCTTCACGGTCGCGCCGTTCTGGCGGGCGAGGCCGACAGCGAAAGCGAGGCGATCCTTGAAGCCGCTATCGGGGGCGGCATGAAGCAGAATGGTGCGGATGGACATGATCCTACTTTCTTGCAACGGACGGACGGTTCCAGCTTATTTCAAGCGATAATGATGACGCTACGTCATTTTAACCAATGGGTAATCGGGGAAAACACGACCCTCGCGTTCGTGTGAAGATCTGGCCAGCTTTTCAGTGTGCAGTGCATCACGAGCGCGCGATGGCGTCTTTCGTTGGCTTGTTATCGTTTAGAGCCTTACTAAGCTGCTCTCGCGCTGACGCCGGGTCAGCTTGTCCAGGGAGCCTCTTTCATGAAATTTCGCGTGCTGGCAGCCGTCGCTGCCGTTTCGCTCGCCAGCTATGCCACGGCCGTGGTGGCGCAGTCCGACGTCGTCAAGCAGCGCGAGGCTCAGATGAAGGAGTGGGGACAGGCGACCCGTCCGGTGGGTGCCATGCTTCAGGGCAAGGCCCCGTTCGAACTCGCGCCCGTGCAGGCGGCGCTCGACATCTATGTGAAGAACGCGGCGACCCTGCCGGCCCTGTTCCCTGAGGGCTCGCAGGCGGGCAGCGACTCGCTGCCGGCGGTCTGGGAGAAGAACGCCGAGTTCAAGGAACGGTTCGCAACCTTCGCGGCGGAGGCCAAGGCGGCGCGCGCGGCGATCACCGACGAGGCGAGCTTCAAGGCCAACTTCCCCGCCGTCGTCCGCTCCTGCGGCGGCTGCCACGACACGTTCCGCGCCAAGAGCTGATCCGCTTCAAGAGCTGACGGGTTTCCCGACATGTCCTTCACCCCCGTGACCCAGGCGAGTGTGCTCGCCTGGGACCTGCCGACCCGCCTCGCGAAATGGACGCTGGCCGTCCTGCTCGGGCTCGCCTTCGCGACCCGGTATTACGGGGACGAGTCGCTGGTCTGGCACATGCGCAACGGCCTCGCGATTCTCGTCGTGCTGGTGTTCCGCCTGTTCTGGGGGCTGGTCGGTGGCAGCACGGCGCGCTTTGCCGGCTTCCTGCGCGGGCCGGGGGCCGCGGCGCGCTATGTCGGCGGGCTGCTGCGTGGACGCCCGCCGCATTATCTCGGTCACAATCCGGTCGGCGGCTGGATGGTCGTCGCGCTGCTGGCCGTAGTGGGGGCGCAGGCGCTCACCGGTCTGTTCACCACCGACGACATCATGGTGGACGGCCCCTTGGCCCTGTCCGCCAGCGCGGACGTGGTGTCGCGGGCCTCGGTCCTTCATGGCCAGATCTTCGAGCTCCTGCTCTGGTTGATCGGCCTGCATGTCACCGCGAATGTCGCCTATTCCCTGTTCGGCAGCGACAACGTGATCCTCGCCATGCTGAGCGGTCGCAAGCGGCCCATGATGTTCGCCGACAAGGCGCCGGCGACGCCGGGCTCGATCCTGCTCGCGCTGGCGTGCCTTGTGGCCGCGGCGGGCGTCGTTTTCGGCGGCATATGGCTCGCGGGTGGCGATCCGTTTCCGTAAGCCTTCACGTTCCGCTTCACGTCTCTTGCCGAGACTCACACGTCGTGCTCCAAGGCGGCCATGAACGCGGCAAAAGGCATCGCGCTGCAGATCGGCGCGACCTTCCTCTTCACCATCATGGCGGCGCTGGTGCGCATCGTGTCGGGAACGGTCCCGACCGGCGAGGTGGTCTTCGCGCGCTCCTTCTTCGCGCTGTTCCCGCTGCTGGCGCTGCTGGCCTGGCGCAACGAGATCAGCGCGGCGGTGCGCACCGCCCATCCGGCCGGGCATATTGTGCGCGGCACCATCGGTGTCACGGCGATGGGGCTGAGCTTCACGGCGCTGGCGCATATCCCGCTTGCCGACGCCACCGCCATCGGCTTCACCGCGCCGCTGATCACGGTGGCGCTCGCCGCTCTCCTGCTGCACGAGAGCGTGCGGCTATACCGCTGGGCGGCGGTGATGGTCGGGCTGGGTGGCGTGGTGATCATGCTGTGGCCGCATATGGGCGCCGGCTTCGACACGGCGGACAGCGTGATCGGCGCGAGCTGCGCGCTGCTCGGTGCCGTCTTCACCGCCGGCGCGATGGTGCAGGTGCGCCGACTGACCGCGACCGAAACCACGGCGGCCATCGTGTTCTATTTTCAGGCGCTGGCGGCGGTGGCGGGGCTGGCGACCGCGGCGTGGGGCTGGCATCTGCCCAGCCTGCTTGAGGCGGTGCTGCTGGTGGCGATCGGCGTGCTCGGCGGCATCGCGCAGATCCTGCTCACCGAGAGCTACCGCTACGCGCCGGCCTCGGTGGTCGCGCCCTTCGCCTATTCGGCGATGCTGTGGTCGCTGCTGCTCGGCTTCGTCCTGTTCGCCGAGGTGCCGCCGCTGCTGGTTCTGCTGGGCGGTCTGATCGTGATCGGGGCCGGCCTGTACGTGCTGTGGCAGGACCGGCGGCATGCCGAAGCGCTGGCGCGGGCAATGGCCGATTCCACCACGCCTTCCGGCCCGTCGGTCTGAGCGGGCTCAGAATGCCTTGAAGGTGATGAGCGTGCGCGTGTCCTGAATGCCGGGCACGGAATGCACTTTCTGGTTCACGAAGTGGCCGATATCGGTGCCTTCGGTGACGTAGAACTTCACCAAGAGGTCGAACTCACCGGCGGTGGAATAGATTTCCGAGGCGATCTCGGCATCGGCGAGCGCGTTGGCCACGTCGTAGGAGCGGCCGAGCTGGCATTTGATCTGCACGAAGAAGGGGACCATTTCGGAATTCCGGGCCGGTTCAGGTGCGCCAAAGGAACAGAAGCCGGGCGCGCGCGCAACCCCTTGCCGCCCCCGTTCCCGCCTGTGCCTTGCAAGCGCCGGCGGCTTCGCCCAGAGCACTTCCGGATCGTTCGATGGAATATTCGAACGATCCGGAAGTGCTCTGAATCCATAGAGATGGAGCACTTCCTCTTCGATCAGATGATTCCATCTGATCGGGAAATGCTCTATGCGTCGGTCAACGATCGCGTTGGGGTGCCCGCAAGGGCTGAGAGGCCGGCGTCGGCGGCAGAGGCCGCAGACGCGCAGCCAACCCACGAACCTGATCCGGGTCATGCCGGCGGAGGAAACGGATCGCGCGCCGCACGGCCTTGCCGCGCGGAGGACGCGCCGGCCTCCCGGTCAACGGAGAGCGCCTGATGAACGCCAAGACATCTATCGCGGTGACGATTGCGGGTTCGGATTCCGGCGGCGGCGCCGGCATTCAGGCCGACCTCAAGACCTTTTCGGCGCTCGGCGTCTATGGCGCGAGCGTCATCACCGCGCTCACCGCGCAGAACACGCTCGGCGTCACCGGCATCCACGACGTGCCGCCCGCCTTCGTCGGTGCGCAGATCGACGCGGTGTTCTCCGACCTCGCGGTCGATGCGGTGAAGATCGGCATGCTGTCGCGCCCGGAGGTGATCGAGGCGGTGGCGGAGGGGCTCGACCGGCACAGGCTGGCCACCGTGGTGCTGGACCCGGTGATGATCGCGGCCTCCGGCGACCGGCTGCTGGTGCCGGATGCGGTGGAATCGCTGCGCGCGCTGCTGCTGCCGCGTGCGCTGCTGATCACGCCGAACCTGCCGGAAGCCGCGGCGCTGCTCGACGAGGCCGCCGCCACCACGCCCGCGGGAATGCGCCGGCAGGCGGAACGCCTGCTCGCTATGGGCCCCAAGGCGGTGCTGATCAAGGGCGGGCACGGCGAGGGGCCGGAGAGTGTCGACGTGCTTCTCGACGCGGAGGGCGTGCTGGAGCTTTCCGCCCCGCGCCTGGCCACGCGCAACACCCACGGCACCGGCTGCACCCTGTCCTCGGCCATTGCGGCGGGGCTCGCCAAGGGATTGCCGCTGCGGGCGGCGGTGGAGGCCGCCAAGACGTATCTTTCCGCGGCCATCGGCGCGGCGGACCGGCTGGAGATCGGGCGCGGCCACGGGCCGGTGCATCATTTCCACGCGTGGTGGCGCTGAGAGGCGCGCCATAGCCGTCCTCGCAACGCGCGAGGCTTCCTGATATCGAGGCGCAGCTTTCTCTCCCGAGCTTCGCCCCGTGCCCGTCCTCGCCCCGCGCCACGCCATTGCCGCCGTCTATGTCGGATTGTTCTTCGGCATCGGCGTCTACATGCCGTTCTTCCCGGTATGGCTGCAGGCGCGCGGCTTCGATGCCTCATGGATCGCCTTCGCGCTCGCCGTGCCGATGGCGGCGCGGCTGTTCACCATGCCGCTGGGCGGGCTGATCGCAGACCGAAGCGGCCGGCCGCGCGCGACACTGATGCTCTACGCGCTGGCGACCGCGCTGTGCTTTGCCGGCGTGGCGCTGGCGCCGGGCACGACCTCGATGCTGATCGCGCTGGCGCTCGCCACCTGCTTCTGGCAGCCGAGCCTGCCGGTGATCGACGCCTATGCCGTGTCGCGGCGCAAGCTCGGGCAGCTCGATTATGGCCGGGTGCGGCTGTGGGGCTCGCTTTCCTTCATCGGCGGCAACATGGCCGGCGGGCTGCTGCTGGGGCTTCTGCCGGGCGATGCGGTGATCTGGTTCATCGTCGCCGGCGCGCTGATCACGGCGGGGGCTTCCGCGCTGCTGGAGGAAGCGCCGCTGGCGCCGCGCGGCGCGCGACCGGCCAGGGGTGGCGTCACGACGCCGAGCCTCACCGCCATCCTCGCGGTCGGCATCGCGGCGGCGGCGCTGGTGCAAGGCTCGCACGGCGTGCTGTACGCCTTCGCCTCGGTGCACTGGCGCGCTCTCGGCTATTCCGATGCCGTGATCGGCCTGCTGTGGGCGGTCGGCGTGCTCGCGGAAGTGCTGCTGTTCCGCGTCGGCACCCGGATTACCGCCCGCCTCGGGCCGGAGCGGCTCCTGATGCTTGGCGGCCTCGCCGGGGTGCTGCGCTTCGGCGCGATGGCGCTTGAACCGCCATTGCCGCTGCTGGCCGGCCTGCAGATGCTGCACGGGCTGACCTTCGGCTGCACCTATCTCGGCACGGTCGAACTGGTGGCGCGCCACGCGCCGGCCGGGCGGCAGGCGGGCACGCAGGCGCTCGCCTCCTGGGCGACGGCGATCGTGATGACCGGGACGATCCTGCTCTCCGGCCCGCTCTGGACCGCGTTCGGCGCGGGCGCCTTCTACACCTCGGCGCTGATGGCACTGTGCGGCGCCGCGCTGGCCTTCGTCGCCTGGCTGCGGCCTCAGCCCCAGAGCGCGGCCTCGGGCGGATAGACCAGGCTGCCCTCATAGACGAGGCCGGGCGCGCGGTCGTGCGCCAGCAGCAGCGGGCCGTCGAGGTCGACGAAGCGGGCCTGCCCGGCCAGCAGCAGCGCCGGCGCCATGGACAGCGAGGTCGCGACCATGCAGCCGACCATGAGGTCGAGCCCCGCGCCGCGCGCAGCCTCCGCCAGGGCCAGCGCCTCGGTGAGGCCTCCGGTCTTGTCGAGCTTGATGTTGATCGCGTCATAGCGCCCGGCGAGGCGGGGCAGGCCGGTACGGTCATGCGCGCTCTCGTCGGCGCAGATCGGGATCAGGTGCTCGACACGTTCCAGCAGCGCATCGTCCATTGCGGGCAGCGGCTGCTCCACCAGCCCGACGCCGGCGCGGGCGCAGGCCTCCATATTGTGCATCAGGTTGCCGGCACTCCAGCCCTCATTGGCATCGACGATCAGGGCGGCCTCCGGCACCGCGGCGCGAATGGCCGTGAGGCGTTCGATGTCTTCCGCCCCGCCCAGCTTGAGCTTGAGCACCGGGCGGGCCGCCTCGCGCGCGGCCTGCGCCATCGCCTGCGGCGTGTCGAGGCTGAGCGTGTAGGCGGTCACCACCGGGGAGGGCGCCGGCAGGCCGGCGAGCGCATGGACGCGCAGGCGCGTCTGCTTCGCCTCAAGGTCCCAGAACGCGCAGTCGAGCGCGTTGCGCGCCGCGCCGGCCGGCATGCGTTGCTGAAGCGCGGCCCGCGTCAGCCCCTGCGTCACCGCGGGCGCCATGGCCTCGATTGCGGCGGCGACACCTTCCACGCTCTCGCCGTAGCGGGGATAGGGCACGCACTCGCCGCGCCCGACGATGCCGTCGGCATGAAGTTCGGCCACCACCACGACGGCCTCCGTCTTGGAGCCGCGGGCGATGGTGAAGCTGCCGCGGATCGGAAAGCGTTCGATGCGGACGTGAAGACGGGGAGCGGGGTTCTGCATGGCGACCTGACCGGGGGGCGCCGCGAATCACCGCGACGTCCGGTCACGATAAAGCCAGCCGGCGCGGGTGTCCGGCCGTCACAGGGAAAGCACAGTTGGTGCGAGATAATGGAATTCATTCATCAGGATACCGTTAACCAGGTCAATGACCTCGACAGAGCGGAAGACGCAGGGTTAAGAAATTAAACACGATTTGGCGATGGCCGGTCTGCGTCGCCCATGCCGGGTGTTCATGTGCCGCGCGCTGCGCGCGGAGAGCTCAAGGGGAGCCGGATTTGGGGGCTGCTGAAGCGCCGCTTCTCGCTACGGCGCGCCATGGCCGGGAACTGGTGTTCGTCGGCAACGGCCGATGGATTGCCGCGCAGAGCCTCGCCCTGGAAGAGGCGGTTCGCCTGGGGCTGGCCGAGCTGGAAGCCGGCGCGGTCGAGGCCGCGCGCGTCGACCTGTCCGGCGTCCGCAGCTTCGATACGGTTGGCGCGGTGCTGGCTGACCGGCTGGTGCGCGCGCTCGAAGCGGCCGGCGTCCGGCCGCACGTCGTCGGGCTGGAGCGCCGCTTCGAGCCGCTGCTGGCCGAAATATCCCATGGCTGCCATCAGGTGCCGCCGGAGGTGCGCCACATCAACCCGGTGATCGGCGGCCTGCGCGTGGTCGGCCGCACCATGGTCGACGTTCTCGCGGACAGCCGGCTGTTCCTCAGCTTCATCGGCGCGGTGACGGCGTCGCTGCTGCGCGTGCTGGTGCGGCCGCTGACCTTCCGCTGGACCTCGATGGTGTTCCATCTGGAGCGCACGGGGCTCAGGGCGGTGCCGATCGTGGCGCTGATCACCTTCCTGATCGGCTGCATCATCGCCCAGCAGGGCATATTCCATTTCCGCAAGTTCGGCGCGACCACCTATGTGGTCGACATGGTCGGCATCCTCACTTTGCGCGAGCTGGGCGTGCTGATCGTCTCGATCATGGTCGCCGGCCGATCGGGGAGCGCCTTCACCGCGGAACTCGGCTCCATGCGCATGCGCGAGGAGGTCGACGCGCTGCGGGTGATGGGCTTCGATCCCAATGAGGTGCTGGTGCTGCCGCGCCTCGTGGCGCTCATCATCGCGGTGCCGCTGCTCACCTTCCTCGGCAGCATGTGCGCGCTGTTCGGCGGCGGGCTGGTGGCGTGGCTTTATGGCGGCATCTCGCCGGAAATCTTCCTGGCGCGGCTGAAGGAAGCCATCTCGATGAACACCTTCGAGGTCGGCATGATCAAGGCGCCATTCATGGCGGCGATCATCGGCCTCATCGCCTGCATGGAAGGCATGCGGGTGGGCGGCAGCGCCGAATCGCTCGGCGCGCACACCACCGCCTCGGTGGTGAAGGCGATCTTCCTGGTGATCGTGGTGGACGGGCTGTTCGCCATGTTCTTCGCCGCGATCAACATGTAGGGCGCGGCGATGCAGGTGAACGACACATCCGCCCCCATCCGGTCTGCCGCCCGCATCGCGCCGGCGACCGAGCCGATCATCAGCGTGCGCGACGTCGTGGTCGGCTTCGGCGACCGCATCATCCTCAACGGCCTTTCGCTTGACGTGATGAAAGGCGAGATCCTCGGCTTCGTCGGCGCCTCGGGCGGCGGCAAGTCGGTGTTGACGCGCACCATTCTCGGGCTGGTGCCCAAGCGTTCGGGCACGGTCGAGGTGTTCGGGCAGGACCTCGACACACTGAACTTTGCCGAGCGGCGGGCGTTGGAACAGCGCTGGGGCGTCCTGTTCCAGCAGGGGGCATTGTTCTCCTCGCTCACGGTGAAGCAGAATATCCAGTTCCCGATGCGCGAATATCTCCAGATGTCGCAGCAATTGATGGACGAAATCACCATCGCCAAGGTTGAGATGGTGGGTCTCCAGCCGGACGTCGTGTCCAAGTTCCCCTCGGAACTTTCCGGCGGCATGATCAAGCGCGTCGCGCTGGCGCGTGCGCTCGCGCTCGACCCGGAAATCCTGTTCCTCGACGAGCCGACCTCGGGGCTTGATCCCATCGGCGCCGGCGAGTTCGACGAGTTGATCGCGACGTTGCAGCAGACTTTGGGGCTGACCGTATTCATGGTAACGCACGATCTGGACAGTCTTCACACGGTCTGTGACCGCATCGCCGCTCTTGGCGAGGGCAAGGTGATCGCGGTCGGGCCGATCGAGACCATGATGGCGTCCCGCCATCCCTGGATCGTCTCCTATTTTCACGGCAAGCGGGCACGAGCGGCCGGCTTCGCAACTGAAGGGCGTCGCTGAGACCGGATCATGGAAACACGCGCCAACTACACCATCATCGGCCTGTTCACGCTCATCGTTGTGGGTGCGGCCTTCGGCTTCGTCTGGTGGTTCACCGGGCAGGGCAGCCGCGGGCCGCGCACCGAATATCAGGTGGTGTTCAGCGGGCCGGTGAAGGGGCTTCAGACCGGCTCAGCCGTCACCTTCAACGGCATTCCGGTCGGCGAGGTGATGAAGCTGGACTTCGACCGCGTCGATCCGCGCAAGGTGATCGCCACGATCGCCGTGCAGCCCGACACGCCGGTCAAGTCGGACACCAGCGCCACGCTCGATTCGCAGGTGCTCACCGGCCTCGCTTCGGTCGGCCTTGCCGGCGGCTCCGCCAATGCCGCGCCGCTGCCGGCGCCCCCGGCCGGGCAATTGCCGACGATCGACGCCGACGCCTCGGCGATCCAGGACGTGATGCAGGGGGTGCGTCAGGTAATGGGCCGCGTCGACGACATTGCGCGCCGCATCGACGTGCTGCTGACCGACAACGAGTCCAAGATCAATTCCATCATCGACAATGTCGACAAGTTCAGCGCGGCGCTCGGCAAGAACGCCGACAGCATTGACGGCCTCGTCGCCGATGTCAGCAGCGCGGCGCGTCGCATCGACCAGCTCGCCGGCAATCTCGACAAGACGGTGGCCGCGATCGATCCCGACAAGGTGCGCGCCACGGTGAACGACATCAACGCCTTCACCGGGCGGCTCGACGGCATGGCCTCCAAGGTCGACACCATCCTCGACAATGTGAACGCGATGACCACCAGCGAGGAAGGCAAGGGCATGTTCGCTCAGATTTCCGGCGCGGCAGAGGAAGTGCGCAAGCTGGCCTTCAATCTCGACGCGCGGACCGCCGAGCTGTCGAAGAACCTGAATCAGTTCACCGGGCCGGGGCTGCGCCAGTACGAAGCGCTGGCGGCGGACGGTCGGCGGACGCTGGCAGAGATCGAGCGCGTGTTCCGCAATCTGGAGCGCAATCCCCGCCAGTTCATCTTTGGCGGGTCGTCTGTTCCCAGCTACAGTGGCCGGTGAACATGGGGCGTTCGAGGGAATCGGGCAGGGGCATTGGCGTGAATTCTAACAAGGCATGCCGCAGGGCGGCAGGCATCGGACTGACCGTTGGCCTCGCGCTGCTGGGCGGAGGCTGTGCGTCGGTGCTCGGCAGCAAGCCGGTGCCGACCTTCGATCTCACCGCACCGACCGATTTCCGTGCGCCGCGCGCGGGCCGGGGACAACTCGTCGTGGCCGCGCCCACGGCGCTGCAGGTGCTCGACACCCAGCAGATCGTGGTCGAGCCGGCGGCGGGGCAGATCAATTATCTCGGCGGTGCGCAGTGGGCGGACAGCCTGCCGGCACTGTTCCAGGCCCGGCTGATCGAATCGTTCCAGAACGGCAGCCGCGGTAGCTCCGTCGGGCGGGCCAGCGACGGCATCGTCGCGGAATACGCGCTGCTGACCGACATCCGTTCCTTCGGCCTCCAGACGTTCCAGGGCAACGAGGCGGTGGTCGAGGTGTTCGCGAAGATCGTGCGCGCTTCCGATGGCCGCATCATCGGTTCTCAGCTGTTCAAGGCGCGGGCCCCGGCCAGCGGCACGGCCGGCCCGGAAGTCACGCGCGCGCTGGATGAGGCCGCCGACACGGTGCTCGTCGAACTGGTCGACTGGGCGTCCCGGCGGTTCTGAGCGGGTCGGTGTCTGCTGGCGTGAGATGAAAAAGGGCCCCCGTGAGGGGCCCTTTTGCGTGTGAGGTATCTGACCTGGGTGTGCCGCGCGTCATCGCGCCAGTCGGCCGATGACCTCAGAGCCGCAGCGCCACATAGTTGCGCCCGGCGGCACGGGACATGCGAACCAGCACGACGCCGCTTTGGCGAGCGGCTCCCATTTGGCGAAGAACTCCAAAGCGCCCGCGATAGCCCGCTGTGTCCCGAGAGCGGCCCCTGCGCCACCGCCCGCGCCAACAAAAAGGGCCCCGCCGGGGGCCCTTTTCAGTTTCGCCCGGGAGGAGGGCGCCCGGCTCGTCCGCCGTCAGTCGAAGCGACCGGCGGCATGGGCGAGCAGAGTGTAGACCTTGCCGGTGTCCGAGGTCAGGTAGGTGCGGGTCATCTGCTGGCTGCGATCGTCGCGAGCCACCTGTTCCAGCAGACGCTCGAACTCGACGATGTAACGGTCCACCGTGTCGCGGAATTCGAGATCGCGGCGGTACTTGCGGCGGATTTCCTCGAAGGTCTGCTGGCCCTGCATGGTGTAGAGCCGGCGGGTGAACACGTTGCGCTCACCCTTCTTGTAGCGCTCCCACAGATCCACGGCGGCCTCGTGGTCGATCATCCGTGCGATGTCGAGCGAGAGCGAATCCAGCGACTCGATGGTGTGGTGCACCGGCCGCTCGACCTGCCCGCCACGCGCCTCATTGCCGCGCGCCGGGGCACGGGACGAGGCCGGGGCGAAGGACTGGCCGTCGCCGTCCGATGCGCGGGCGAGCAGATCGGAGAGCCAGCCGCTCTGCTGGCCTTCCGCGCCGCGCGCGGGCGGATTGGCCGGGGCCGGGCGGCGGCCGGCCGGGGCCTGCTGCGGAGCGGGGGCGGCGGGGCGGCGGACCGCCGGCTCATATTGCTGCGCGCCGGCAGGCTGGCGCGGGGCGACCGGCGCACGCGGCGGCTCGCTGCGCGCCGCCGGCGCGGCGACTCTGGCCGGAGCGGCGGCCGCAACCGGACGCGCCGGCTGGCTCGTTGCCGGCTGAGCGGCGGGCTTGGCGACCGCAGCTTTGGCGGCGGCAGGCTGCTGAACCGGAGCCTGGACCCGCGCCGGCGCGGCGGCAACCGGCGCCGCAGCGACCGGAGCCGGCGCGGGGGGAGCAACGGCAACCGGCTGCGCGGGAGCGGGAGCCGGGGCCTTGGCTCGCGGCGGTTCGGCGTCGAAGGCGCGGCCATGACGGGCCACGATCTCGTTGAGTTCAGCGAGTGCCTTGATCTGCTCGGCGACGGTTCGGCGCATCGCGGAGGCGCTGGCTTCGGTCTCCTCGGGCAGTTCCATCACCCCGCGCTTGAGTTCCTCGCGCGTGGTCTCCAGCACGCTGTGAATGTCGGCGGCGGAGGCGCGCAGTTCCTGCGTGGCCGTGGTGAAGCCCTGATTAGCCTGCTCCATCAGCGTCTTAACTTCGCTGACCGCCTGATCATAGGTGGCGCGGAGCTGGGCGAGGGTACGCTCACGCTCGGCATCAGCCGTGGCGCGAATCTCTTCCTGCTGCTTGACCAGCGTGGAGGTTGAGTTCTGCGCCGTGTCCAGAATGGCGCGGGAGATTTCCTCGGCTCGGCTCTCCGCCTTGCCGAAGGTTTCCTCCAACCGGCTGGTGTACTGCGCGACGCGCCCGTCCAGATCGGAGGTGCGGGCGTTGATCTGCTCGGCGAGGGCGAGCAGGGCCTCGTGGCGCCCGCCCAGTGTCTCGTCGAGGTTCTCATGCGCCGAGCCGAGCGCAGTGGCGACGGCGGTGATGACGCCTGCCTGCTCGTTGAAGCTCTGGCTGAGCGAGGCCACGTCCTGCAGCACTTCGGTCGAGACAGAGCGCAGGTTGCGGATCTGTTCGTCCATGCGGCTGGAGGCGAGGCGGCTGGCCTCCTCGACATTGGCCACGGTGCTGTGGAAGGAGCCGAGGCGATCGGTGATGGCGCTCTCGATCGCGGCCAGATTGGTCGCGGAGCCGGCAAGCACGTCCTGAAGCTGGACGTTGACGCTGCCGAGCCGCTCCAGAAGCGTGGAGACGTCGTTGGTCAGCGCGTCATTCGTCGCGGCGATCTCGGCGACGGCGGCGCGCCCGCTCTGCGCGATCGCGTCCACAAGGCCGGAGCCGCGCCCGTCGAGGGCTGCGGTGAACTCATCGCCGAGGCGCTGGAGTTCGGACGAGGCATATTCCGTCGTCTGGCGCGCGACGTCGACGATGGAACTGCCACGGCCTTCCAGATTGGCCGCAAGCTCGTCACCGAGGCGCTGGAGTTCGGAGGAGGCGAATTCCGTGGTCTGGCGCGCGGCCTGGACGATGGAGCTGCCACGGCCTTCCAGATTGGCAGCCAACTCCTCGCCGAGGCGCTGGAGTTCGGAGGACGCGTATTCCGTCGACTGGCGGGCCGCTTCGACGATGGTGTTGCCGCGCCCGTCAAGGGCAGCGGTCAGCTCATCGCTGAGGCGCTGGAACTCGGAGGACGCATAGTCCGTGGTCTGGCGCGCGGCGTCGATGATCGAGCTGCCACGGCCTTCCAGATTGGCGGCCAGTTCCTCACCAAGGCGCTGGAGTTCGGACGAGGCGAATTCCGTGGTCTGGCGCGCGGCGTCGACGATGGAACTGCCACGGCCTTCCAAATTGGCGGCAAGCTCGTCGCCGAGGCGCTGGAGTTCAGAGGACGCGTATTCCGTCGACTGGCGGGCGGCTTCGACAATGGTGTTGCCGCGCCCGTCAAGGGCGGCGGTCAGTTCATCGCTGAGGCGCTGGAACTCGGAGGACGCATAGTCCGTGGTCTGGCGAGCGGCGTCGATGATCGAGCTGCCGCGGCCATCCAGCGTTGCGACGAAGCTGTCGCTGACCCGCTGGAGTTCGGCGGAGGCGAATTCGGCGGTCTGGCGCGCGGCATCGACCATGGAACTGCCACGCCCGTCGAGCGCTCCGACGAACTCCTCGCTGACGCGCTTCAGTTCGGTGGAGGTGAACTCGGCGGTCTGGCGGGCGGCATCGACGATGGTCGAGCCCCGCTCGTCCAGCGCACGGACGAAGGTCTCGGTGAGCTGGGCGAACTCCGCGGAGGTGACGCTGGAGGTCTGGCGCACCGCGTCGACCAGGGTCGAGCCGCGTCCATCGAATTCGGAGATAAGCGCGTCGCTGGCGCGGGCAATCTCGTCGGCAACCTGGCCGCTGACCTGACGAACAGTGTCCACGAGGTTGGAGCCGCGTCCGTCGAATTCGGTCAGCAGATTGTCGCCGGCACGGGCGATCTCGCCGGTGACCTGGGTGCTGATTTCGCGCAGGGCGGTGACGACATCGCCGCTCTGGCCGTTGAGGTGGGTCAGCAGGTCGTCGCCAACGCGGGCCATCTCGGTGGCGGTCGCGTTCGAGGAGCGCTGGAAGGCGTCGAGAATATCCGCTGTGCGGGCTTCCACGGTGCCGAGCACGTCCTCGCTGAGGCGGGTGATCTGTTCCGCCCGGCCGCCGGTCGCCGCCTCGAAGGCCGAAACGATGACCTCGGAACGCTGCTCCAGCGTGTGCAGAAGGTCTTCGCTGGCCCGCATGACATCTTCGATCGCCCCGTTGCGGGTGGTGTCGAGCGCGCGGACCAGATTGTCACGATGGTCGTCAATGGCCGTCAGCAGGTCGCCGCTGGCGCGGGTGATCTCGGTGGTGATGCCGATGCTGCGGTCTTCGAGCGCAGTCAGCAGGCCATTGCCGCGCTCGTCCATGATGCGCGCGATTTCCTCGGTGCGCTGGTCGAACAGGGTCGAAACCTCGCCGGCGCGGTCGGCCAGCGTGCGGCTCACATTGTCGACCAGCGAGGTGAGGCTCTCCTCGATGCCGCCGGCCTCGTTGCGAAGCTGGCCGGCCACGGCGCCGATGCGCTGGCCCAGCAGGTCGGCCATGGCCGCCCCACGGACCTCGACCGAAGTGGCGACGCTTTCGATGCGCCCGACCACGGTCTCCTCGAAGCGGTTGACACGGGTGTCCAGGCTGGAGGCGATCTCCGCCGCGCGGCCGGCGAGCACGCGGTCGGCATGCTCGATGCGCTGGGACAGCTGTTCGGTGACGGCGCTCGCGCGGTCGTCGAAGAAATTGGTGAGGACGTCGAGCGACCGGTTCATCGCGTCGTTCGCGTTGCGGGCACCGTCGGTGAGGGTGCGGGCCGCCACGTCCATGCGGTCGCTCATCGACTCGGTCACGGCTTCCGCGTGCTGGCTGAAGAAGCCGTCCAGCACGTCCAGCGACTTCTCCATCGCCTCGGTGGCAAGGCGCGCGCCTTCGCTCATGGTCTGGGCGAATTCGGTCGTGCGGCCGGCGAGCGTCTCGTTGAGGCCCTCGACACCGCGGTCGAGCACACCCTCGATATTGGCGAGGCGCAGGTCGAGCGAGGAGGCAATCTGCTCGGCCTTGATCGTGACCTTGTCGTCGAAGCCGGAGAGCGAGACGTCGATACCGCGCGAGATGGTGTCGACCTGTTCGTTGATGCGCATGACGATGCCGTTGCCGTGGGTCTGCAGCACGGTATCGAAATCGCGCAGGCCGTCGACGATCTGCCGGCCGAGCATCGCGGAATCCGCTCCGATGCGCTCGGCAAGTTCGCCGCCGCGGACCGAGAGCGTCTCTTCCAGCGCCTTGAGGCGGTTGTCGAGCATGTCGCGGACGGAATCGCCCTTGTTGCCGATCTCGTTGGACAGGCCTTCGGCGGTCTCGCGGAACTGCTCGGTGACGCGGGTGCCGCGCGTCGCGATGGTCTGGGCCACCTCGGCGCCGATCTGGGAGAGCTGGTCGCTCATGGCGTTGCCGCGATAGGCGAGGTCCTGCGACAGGCGCTCGGCGGATTCGGCGAGCGCGTCATGAACGTCGGCGCCGGCATGCGAGAGCTGATGGACGACGCGCTGGCCGGTCTCGCCGAGCAGGCGCTCCAGTTCGCCGCCGCGCACGGCGATGGTCTCATAGATGCGGTTGCCGGTATCGGCGATGCGGTCGGCAAGGTCGTCGCCGCGCACGGTGATCGTCTCGGCGACACGCGAGCCGGTTTCCTCCAGCTTGCGCACGACGTCCCCGCCGCGCACCGACATGTCGAGAACCAGCGCTTCGCCGGTGCTCTTCAGGGTCTGGTTCACCTCGGTGGCGCGGACGGCGATCTCGTCGGCGAGGCGCGTACCGGTATTCACCAGCGCGTCGGTGATCTCGTCGGAGCGGGCGGTGAGCGTCTCGGTGAGGTTCAGCGTGGTGGCGGTGAGCTTCTCGCCCATCTCCTCGGTGCGCGTGGTGACGACGTTGGAGAGCTCGGACGCGGTCTCAAGCAGCCGGGCGCCGATCTCGTCGGTGCGCGCGGCGAGATTCGTGGTGAGGTCGGCGGTGACGCCGGACAGGCGGGTGGTGATCTCGTCGGTCTGGGTGGTCAGCGTCGTGATCAGGTGCTCGCTGGCGTCCGAGAGGTTGGTGTTGACCTCGGAGCCGGTGGCCTGAAGGCGATCGATCAGGTCGCCGCCCTTGTCGGTGAGGGCGTCGATGATGGTGTCGCCGACGCGGCCGAGCGCCAGCGTGATGTGCTCGCCCTTCTCGGACAGCGTGCCGGTCACGCGATCAGCGGCCTCCATCACCGTCGAGTTGATGCGCTCGCTGACGCCGTCGACCTCGTGGGAGAACGAGTAATGCGCGCTGGTGATCGCCTCGCGGATGTGGTCGGCATGGCTGAGAATGCCCTCGCGCTCGTGCTGGAGGCGCTCCAGCAGGTTGCGCATGCGGGCTTCGTTTTCCTCATAGGCCTGTTCGAGGACCGAAACCTCGCTGCGGACCATCGCTTCCAGCTCGCCGGCGCGGGCGATGGTGCGTTCCATGCCGTCGCCGATGGACGCCACTTCGCGGCGCACCACCTGGCCGACATTCACGACATCGTCGGTTGCGACCGGAGCGGGCTCGGCGAGGCGCATGGCGACCTGCGCCATGGACTGCGCGACCATCCGCATTTCCTGCATGCGGCTGACCATGGAGCCGAGCACGAAGAACAGGGCCGGCGGCACGGTGAGGCCGGCGACCAGCGCCAGCAGCGAGGGCGAGCTCAGAAGATCGCTGAACGAGGTCTGGGTCGCGGAGAGGTTGGTATAAGCCAACAGAGCCCCGGCGCCGATCCAGGCAGCCGAGGCGGCGCCAGCGACGATATAGGGTGTGGGCGACGGGCGGCGCTGCAGCGCGCCGAGAAGCTGGCCTATGGTCTGGCGGTCGTCATTGGCCGCGGGGTGGCTCGGCGCCGCGGGGCGCTTGGCATTTTTCCGGGCGCGCTTCGGCTCCTCCTCGACGGCGGGGGCCGGGGAAGCCATCGGGGCGGGAACAACCGGGGGAAGGGCGAACGCGTCGTCCTGCGCCTCATGCGCGCCGAGGGGCTGCGTGTCGTCGAGCTGGTCGGCGACCTCGGCGAATTCGTGCTCGAAATCGAAGTCCACCTGATCGGGCGAAGGCATTTCGATCTCGGGAGCGGCGGCCACCGGTTCCGGCTCGCCGGTGAGGACGACCTCGGGGGCCTCGTCGATATGACCGAACAGGTCGCTCTCGGTGAGGAAGGGCACGCCTTGGTCAGAGCCGAGCTCGTCGTCGAAATCCGAGCGCGTGCGCACCTCGATGCGCGGCGCCAACGGCTCGCGTGCAGGGGGCAGATCGAAATCGTCGCGGGGCTGGTGTGCCGCGTCGTCGTCCTGCGTGTTCAGGTCCAGGCTCAGGGCTTCCTCGATTGCCGACAGCGCGGCCTCCGCGGGATCCTGATAAACCTTCTTCGTGCTCGTCGACATCGGCCTTAGCCTCCGGTCCGTACGCTACTCCGACCGGCTTACGCCGTCGGGCCGGGGTTGTGAGGGACGAACCTGCCTGGCCTTGCCGGAAACCGATCCGACGCCGGGGAACTCCCCGGAGGTGCAATGCCAAGCAATGTCAGTCCACCGCAGCTTTATCCTACGCTCTTGCGCTCAAAAAATGGAACTGGGGTTAACAGGCGTCTTGACGTTATCGTTAACGAGCTGTTCACCATGCCGGTTAAGGAACGATTCGGATCCGTAGCAAAGCTGACGGGTGGAGGGTTTCCGCGCTGACGAGGTGCTGGCATTCGTGCGCGGGGGTCGCTATCTAGAAGACCTCACCTTGTAGTTCTTCAAGTTTGTTCAAAATCCGGATGCCATGCCCAAGGTTACCTATATAGACGCCGCCGACGTCTCTCGGACGGTGGAGGCAGCCGTCGGCTCCACTGTGATGGAAGCGGCCATCCGCAATGGCGTGCCCGGCATCGATGCCGAATGTGGCGGTGCCTGTGCCTGCGCGACCTGTCATGTCTATGTCGACGACGCGTGGGCCGCGGCGACCGGCGAGCCGGGGCCGATGGAAGAGGACATGCTCGACTTCGCCTCGGACGTGAAGCCGACCTCCCGCCTGTCCTGCCAGATCAAGCTGACCGACGCGCTGGACGGGCTGGTGGTGCGCACGCCCGAACATCAGGGCTAAGGCCGGGCCTGGCCTATTCCCGCGCCTTGGCCTCCTCGTCCTTCACCTTCTGCGGCAGCAGGCCCGACGCCACATCGCTGAGCGCCGGGGCCGGCAGGGCGGCGAAGGGCAGGGGGCGCGTCACCTCGATGGCGGCCAGGCCGAGCCGCGCGGTCAGCAGGCCATTGACCACGCCCTCGCCGAGCCGGGCCGAGAGCTTGGCCGCGATGCCGTGGCCGACCACCTGCTGGATGAGCGAATCCCCCGCCGCCATGCCGCCCGTCACGGCCAGATGGGCGATGACCTGCCGGAACAGCCGGAACATGCCCAGAGCGCCCGGGCGCCCGCCATAAAGCAGCGCCAGCCGGCGGATCAGACCCACGGCGGTGATGAGCACGAAGAACAGGTCGACCGCCGCGCGGGGCGACACTGCCGTGACCACCGAGACGCGCTTGGCGGCGGATGACACCAGCGCCGTCGCTTCGGCGTCGAGCGGAGCCATGAGGTGGCGCTCGGCGAGCCGCACCAGATCGGCGCCGTCGATGATCTCACCAAGATGCCCTGCCAGTTCGGTGCGTGCACGGAACAGGCGCGGCGAGGTCTTGGCGAGGGCGATAAGCTCGCGCGTCACCGCCTCCGCGCGGGGCCGGTCGTCCTTCTCGATGGCGAAGGTGGCATCCTCGCGCAGCTTGTTCAGCGTGCGCAGCCGCATCAGCCCGAACATTTCGCGCCCGAGAATAACCAGGCTCGCCAGTATGAACGCGCCGGCAAAAGCAAGGCCCGTATAGCCGAGCCAGTCGGCGCGGGCGAACAGGTCCTCGATCAGCTTGGAGACGGCGAGGCCGACACCCATGCTGACAAGGCCGCCCAACCCGGTCCAGAACAGCGTGCCCCAACGCGAGCCCTTGGGGGGAGGGGCGGGCAGCGGGATGTCCTCGACGGTTTCCGGCAATTGCGGGGCGGGAGTTACGATCACGGCGCCGCGCGGGGCGGGACGGCCGTCCTCCGCCAGCACGACGCCGGGGTCGTCGAGACGGAACGCCTGCGGGCGTCGATGGGTGCGCTCGTTCATGTGCTCACTTCAACCGGTCGCCGATCAGGAATTCCATCGCCCGATCGAGGCGGATATGGGGAATCGGCAGGGGAAGGCCGGCGGCATTGCGCTCCACCAGCGGTGGGCGGAAGCGCAAAAAGCGGAAATCGCCGCCATCCGCCTCCGATAGCCCCTTGAAGCCGAGCTTGGGATCAAACAGCTCGGCGGGGCTCTCCGGCAGGTCGCCGGGGAACACCGCCGCCTCTGCCAGCCCGTCGAACTGATCGGCACCGTATTGCCCGGCTTCCGGCACGCCGATGATCGCCGGCAGGCTGGCGCGACCGCGCTTCACATCGGCCTCGCGGGTCGCCCGCACGGCCGAGAGCGCCACCACGTCGATCTCCGCGCCCGCGCCTTCCGCCCGCGCCAGCGCCCGCTCGACGAGGCGGCGCAGGATCGCCTCCAGACGGTCATGGCTGCCATGGTGCAGATGATCGGCCTTGGTGGCGGCGAACAGCACCCGGCCGATGCGGTGGCGGAACAGGGCGGAGAGCCAGGAATTGCGCCCTGTGCGGAATGCCGCGAGGATACCATCGAGCGCGGCTTCGAGGTCGGCCAGCGCCGCCGGGCCGGCATTAAGCGCGGTCAACAGGTCGATCAGCACGATCTGCCGGTCGAGCCGGGCGAAATGATCGCGGAAGAACGGACGCACCACCCTGTCCTTATAGGCCTCGTAGCGCCGCTCCATCATTGCGGCGAGTGAGTTGGGCGGAGCGGCGTTGCCGTCATAGAGGTCGATCGGCGCAAAGGTGAGGGCGGGCGACCCCGCAAGGTCGCCCGGCATCAGGAAGCGTCCGGGCGGCAAAAGGCTCATCGACACCTGCTCGGCGCGGCAGGCGGCGAGATAATCGGTGAACAGCGAGGCGAGCCGCCGGGCAGCGCCCTCATCGGCGGGCGCCTCCGGTTCGACATGGTTCATGGCGTCCAGGAACGGTGCCGCCAGCGCGCGGCGGGCCGGGGCGCGGGCGAGGCGCAGGCTCTCCGCCGCGAAATCGGCATAGGAGCGCTCAAGCAGCGGCAAATCGAGCAGCCACTCGCCGGGATAGTCCACGATGTCGAGCGTGAGCACGCTCTTGCCGCCCCGTGCGGGGGCATAGTCGATGGCAAGGCGCAGTTCGCTGATGCGGCTGGTCGATTCCGGCCAGCGGCGCTCGTCGACCAGTGTGGCGAGATGGCCCTCATAGTCGAAGCGCGGCACGGCGTCGTCCGGCTGCGGCTCCAGCCGCGCTCCGGCGATCCGTCCCTCATGCATGGCGCGGAACACCGGGAAGCGGCCGCCGCGGGTCAGCGCATGGATGAGTGCGGTGGTGAACACGGTCTTGCCCGAGCGCGACAGGCCGGTAATGCCCAATCGCAGGGTCGGATTGGTCAGTTCCTCCGCGCGGTCCAGCAATGTCAGCGCGGTCAGGCGGGCCTCGTCGATCAGGCTGTCGTACCAGGACGGCAAGAGCTCAATCCTCCGCGACGCCAAGCGAGCGCGGCGTGATGAAACGCTCCAGCCGCCCGCTGCCGGCTGTGATGTCGGACCAGCTGGCCGCGTCGAAATCGAGCACGGCGAGCGCGCCGGTCGGGTATTTTCCCGGCATCAGCGCCCGTTCGGTGCGCGGCAGCAGGCGCGCGGCGAGGTCCTCCATTCCAGGATTATGGCCAACCAGCAGCAGTGGGGAAACGTCGCCCTGCTGGGCGATGACACCAAGCAGGCGTTCGGCCGGCGCCTCGTAGATCGCTTCCTCATAGGCTGCCGGCGGCTCGTTGTGCCAGGCGCCCAGAACATGGGCCCAGGTCTCAAGCGTCCGCCGGGCCGGGGAAACCAGAACGCGGGAGGGCGCCAAGCCCTCGCGCGCCATATAGGCGCCGACGGCGGGCGCGGCGCGCCGGCCACGCGGCGACAGGGGACGGTCGCGATCCGCGACGCCGACGGGCCAGGCCGATTTCGCATGGCGCAGGAGCAGGAGACGAAGCATGGGCGGGGTGCTCGATCTTGGGACGCTGGCGGAACTGCCTGCATCATATAGGCAGCCGCGCGGCAATTGCGCGCCCTCGCGGCCATGGCGGTAAAACTCGACGGAAACGAAGGCTTTACGACGACGTGACTTTTCGGCAACCACAAGCGAGTGAACGTGATGTATTACAAGTCATGTCGTGCTCGATAGGGTTGGGTGAGATGCGGTCGTTCGGCGTTGCGGGTCTTGTTGTTGCGGGTGCTCTGGGGTTCGCCTCCATGGCGCAGGCTGCCGATATGGCGGCGGTCGAACCCATGGTGGTGAAGGCCGAGCCGACGCTGGATCGCCAGTGGACGCTGACTTTGGGCGCGTATCTCAAGGTCCAGCCGGAATTCATGGGCTCGGACGATTACGAGTTCGCGGCGAGCCCGATCTTCAGCATCACCCGTGCCGACCGCCTCAGCCGGTTCCAGAGCTACATGGATCGCCCGAGCATCGCGTTGTTCGATAGCGGGGTTTTCGAGGCCGGCATCACCGGCGCCATGGTGTGGAAGCGCGATTCCAGCGATTCGAACAAGCTGCTCGGCCTGTCGAGCATCGATTATGCCTATGAGGCTGGCGGTTACCTGCAGTGGTACCCGATGGATTGGCTGCGCCTGCGCGGCGAAGTCGTGTACGGCTTCGGCGGCTATGAAGGCGTGGTGGCGAATTTCGCGGCCGATGCGATCTATTTCTCCGACTATTTCGGCGGCATGACCCTGTCCGCCGGCCCGCGCCTCACGCTGGCCAGCTCGGGCTTCGTGGACACCTATTTCGGCATCACGCCGGAAGAATCCGCTCTGGCCACCGCGCTCGGCAACAGCCTGTCTCCCTATGAAGCCGGTGGCGGCGTCTATTCTGTCGGCTTCGGCGGCCAGATCGTAAAGCGCTTCACCCCGAACATCACCGGCAAGGTGTTCGCCGAGTACGAGTACCTGACCGGCGATGCCGCCGACAGCCCGCTGGTGGTTCAGAACGGCGACCGTAACCAGTTCCAGGCCGGCGTCGGTCTGTCCTACACCTTCTTCCTCGGCTTCGAGTGAGGCTGGCGCGCGGACCGCGAATCGCGCGGGTCCGCCGGGCTGATGAGCCTGATAATCTGATTTGAATGGGCGCGGTCCTTCGGGGTCGCGCCTGTTTTTTGTTCGTGGCGTTTGCCGCGCCATACCCGGATGGGGCGGTCCCACTCCGGGATTCGCCCTTGGGCCGACGGCCGGTCGTGGCGTCTCGATTTCCGCTTTTCGTTCATTTTCCGCAGGTTGTGCCGCCCCGCCGGGCGGTCGCGGCCGGGTGCGCGAGGCTGCCCGGTTTCGCCGCGCAAGCTGCTGAAAAATCCAGCATTTCATGTCGTGTGGATGACAATCAGAAATGTTGTATGGGGCAAGCGATGAGAATATAAGCTCGGCGCAAGAGGGCACCCCCGGAACACGAGGACGAAGGCCGATGTCGGTTGTAATCGACGAGGAGTATCGCCCCCGAGAGGACGAGCCTTTCATGAACGAGCGGCAGCGGGAGTATTTCCGCCACAAGCTGCTCCAGTGGAAGGATGACATCCTGCGCGAGGCGAAAGAGACGCTTCAGCATCTTCAGGACGAGAATCAGAACCACCCCGACATCGCTGATCGGGCATCTTCCGAAACCGACCGGGCCATCGAATTGCGGGCCCGCGACCGCCAACGCAAGCTGATCGCCAAGATCGACGCGGCGCTGGATCGCATCGACGACGGTTCCTATGGCTATTGCGAGGAAACCGGGGATCCGATCTCGCTCAAGCGGCTCGAAGCCCGCCCGATCGCTACGCTGTCGATCGAGGCGCAGGAGCGCCATGAGCGCCGCGAGCGGGTCTATCGCGACGATTGATCTTTTCGGAAGCGGCCGGCTCTGCCGGAGGCTTTGGATGTGAAAAAGGCGGTCCTGCCGGCATGGCAGGGCCGCCTTTTCTTATTCGAGGTCCTCTCAGGGCCGGCGAGGGCGGCCGAGAATGCTGGCCATCTCCAGCTCGAAGCTGTCCTCGGCCGTCACCGTCGGGATCGGGGCCGGCGAAGGCGCGCCGGTCTGCGCGGTCACCGCATTGGGTGGCAGCACCTCGGGCGGAGCATGGCCGCCGCCGGCGCTTTCCGGCGGGAGGATTTCCGGTATGGCGGGGGCCGGCGCGGCGTTGTCCGCCGCGAAGGGCCGCGGCACGTCCATGGGCGGGGTCTTCACCGCCGGGGACGGGGCGGTCATGCGCTCGGGTGCGATGTCAGCCGGCAAGGAGGTTGCGCGTCGGGGCGCGGATTCCTGCGCGACGGGCAGCGGCCGGCGCAGCGTTTCCTCAAGCTCATCGACCATGCCGGCGAAGTACGGGTCGAGCTTGACCGCCACACGCGGCGCGGGCGGAGCCGCTTCCGCAGGAGCGAGCGTGGGCTGCGCACGCGGGGCCGGCGCGGGGCGATCGGCGGCAGCGGGCGGAGCCAGCGGGCGGTCCGGGACGGCCTGTGTCCGCGGTGCGGGCTCCGGCCGGCGGGCGGCGAGAGGCGCAGGCATGGGTTCCGGCGCCGGGCGCGTGGGGGCCACCGGCGGTTCCTGCCGGGGCGCCGGTGTGGGCGGGGCGACCGGCGCGGGCTCAACGGCGACGACAGGCTCGGGCCGGGCGGGGGCTGGCCGGGCCTGGACGTTCGGCGGCGAGGCGAGCGTGACCTGCGCCGCGCCAATGCCGGCCTCGACCAGGAAATCGCTTCCGCCGCCGAGGATGACGAGATGCTGCACCTCATCGCGCTGGATCAGCACCAGCCGGCGCTGGTCGTCGATGGGAACCTGTTCCAGCACGGCGAGACGGTGGCCGGGATCGCGGTGCTGGCCGTGGCGGCGCGAGCGCCGGCCCAGCATCACGACGATGATGGCGAGAAGCACCAGCCCGACAAAGGCCAGAAAAGCACCGCCGAGACCCGACAGGTCGGTTAGTGCG
The DNA here is from genome assembly GCF_022601675.1 of Ancylobacter gelatini. Classification (GTDB taxonomy): domain Bacteria; phylum Pseudomonadota; class Alphaproteobacteria; order Rhizobiales; family Xanthobacteraceae; genus Ancylobacter; species Ancylobacter gelatini. Next base: position 48,912 of record NZ_JAKVIL010000001.1, read on the forward strand.
GACAATATCTGCATGGTTTCTCAACCGCTCCCGTTCGATCGTCGCGCAAGTGACCGCTTCCCGGCGGCCGTCCTCGCGCCGCGTCCTTTTTGTCGTGCAAAGCCGGGCTCGGCAAGTGCGCGCGCCCCGGCATGGTTATGACTCGCGCCGCGTTGGGCGGGAAGCCGTGCAATCGCCGCTTGCTCCCGCCTGCCGCGTCAGGCACCAAGAAGCGAGGGATGAATCGTCTCCTGTTGTTCGCTCGACCCGAGCGGACAGGAGATTTCTGGCGTGGACATGGCGGACAGCGGAACCGACGATCTGAGGCACGATCGACCGGAAATCGGTGGCAGCATCCGGCTGGTGCTGGCGGTTGCGCTCGCTCTGGTCGGCGCCGTCGTGTCGCTGCTGCTGCTGGGGCGCGACCGCGCCGACCCGTGGATCATCGGCCTGCTGACCTTGCTGGCGGTGGCGGGCGTGTTCGCGCTGTTCGCCTATGCAACCGGGCTGCTGCGCTTCGGGCTCGCCGAACCGCGCGACGAACTGGCGCGGCGCATCGTCGACAGCGCCGCCGAGGGTATGAGCATCGTCGACCCGCTTGGCCGCGTGCTCTACGCCAATCCACGCTATCGCGACATTACCGGCGCGGCGAGCGAGGACGAGGTGCGCCCGATCGAGCGCCTGTTCACAAGCGATCCCGACGCGTCCGAGGCGGTGTACCGGCTCGCGCAGGGCGTGCGCGAAGGCAAGGCGCTGACCGAAGAGGTGCGGATTGCCGGCCTGCCGGACCAGCCGGCGCGCTGGCTCAAGCTCGGCGCACGACCGGCCCATTCCACCCGCGCCGGCCGCGCCGTGGTGTGGACGGTGAGCGACCTCACGCGCGAGCGTGAGCGGCAGGAGAGCGCCTTTCTCGAACTCCAGCACGCCATCGATTATCTCGACCACGCCCCGGCCGGCTTCTTCTCGGCCGCGGGCGGGGCGATCCACTACATCAACGCCACGCTGGTCGACTGGCTCGGCTACGACCTCGCCGAATTCGGGCCCGGCGGGCTTTCGGTCGCGGACATCGTGCCCGGCGCGGCGGCGACGCTGCTGACCGGCATGGCGCCGGCGCCGGGTGGGGTGCGGACCGAGGTGATCGACCTCGACCTCAAGCGCAAGAATGGCCAGCGGCTGCCGGTGCGGCTTTGGCACCGCGTGGCCTTTGCGGCCGACGGCACGCCGGGCGCCTCGCGCACGCTTGTGGTCGACCGCTCCCACGGTGACAGCCAGCAAGACCCGCTGCGCGCCGCCGAGGTGCGCTTCGCGCGCTTCTTCCACAATTCGCCCATAGCCATCGCCGCCATAGACGGGCGGGGGCGGATCGTGCGCGCAAACGCCATGTTCGCGCGGCTATTCGGTGGCCCCAATTCCGAGGCCGGCCGGCCCATCGTCCGTATTTTCGGCGAACCCGCGCAGGCGGGCTTCAGCGAGGCAGCCGAGCTTGCGCTGAAGGGCCAGACCCCACCCGGCCCGGTGGACGTGGTGCTCGACCGCGAGAGCGGACGCTCGGCGCGGTTCTACCTCTCGCCGGTGAAGGACGGCGAGGCCGAGGGCGAGGCGGCGATCGTCTACGCCATCGAGACCACCGAGCAGCGCGCGCTGGAGGCGCAATTCGCGCAGAGCCAGAAGATGCAGGCGGTCGGCCAGCTCGCCGGCGGCGTGGCGCATGACTTCAACAATGTGCTGACCGCGATCATCGGCTATTCCGACCTGCTGCTGGCCAATTCGCGCCCCACCGACCCGTCCTTCCAGGACGTGATGCAGATCAAGCAGAACGCCAATCGCGCCGCCGGGCTGGTGCGCCAGTTGCTGGCCTTCTCGCGCCGCCAGACTCTGCGCCCGCAGGTGCTGAACCTCGGCGACGTGATGAGCGACCTGTCGATGCTGCTGCGGCGCCTGCTCGGCGAGATGGTGAAGCTGGAGGTCAAGGAAGGGCGCGACCTGTGGCCGGTGAAGGCCGATCTCAACCAGTTCGAGCAGGTCATCGTCAATCTGGCGGTGAATGCGCGCGACGCCATGCCGGATGGTGGCAGCCTGACCATCCGCACCATCAATGTGCCGGCGAGCGATGCCGCCGACTATGCCGAGGCCGGCCTGCCGCACGCTGACCATGTGCTGGTCGAGGTGGCGGATACCGGCTCGGGCATTCCCGCCGACGTTATCGACAAGATTTTCGAGCCGTTCTTCACCACCAAGGAGGTCGGCAAGGGCACGGGGCTCGGCCTGTCGACCGTTTATGGCATCGTCAAGCAGACCGGCGGCACGTTGCAGGTGGAAAGCGAACCGGGACGGGGCTCGGTCTTCCGTGTCTTCCTGCCGCGCCATGTGCCTGAGGTCGTCGAGATTCCCGTCAAGGCGGCCGAGCCGGAAGCTCCTGCCAAGCCGGCGGACCTTACCGGGCGCGGCACGCTGCTGCTGGTCGAGGATGAGGAGGCGGTGCGCGCCTTCGCCGCCCGCGCGCTTGCCTCGCGCGGCTATCAGGTGCTGGAAGCCGGCTCGGGCATTGAGGCGCTGGAAGTGATGGCCGAGCACGGCGACGAGGTGAAGCTGGTGCTCTCCGACGTGGTGATGCCGGAAATGGATGGGCCTTCCCTGTTGAAGGAATTGCGCGCGGCCAATCCCGACATCAAGGTGATATTCATGTCGGGATATGCGGAAGAGGCGTTCGCCAAGAACCTGCCGCAGGGCGCCGCTTTCGGCTTCTTGCCAAAACCCTTTACGTTGAAGCAACTTATTGAGACGGTAAAAGAAAATATCGGCCGCAACGACTAGAGCCCTTCCGATCGGGCGACGCCACCTGATCGACAGGAAAGTGCGCTGGATTCGATCCGCCGGCGCATTTTCTCTTCGCGAAACCCGGTCAAGTTTCGCGCAGAATGCTCTAGGCTACCCCCTCAGACCAAGCCGGAGATGTGCATGAGCGTCGGTGTCGATCGCCTGTTCGAGGTCCTGTCCACCGATTTCGCCGAACGGGAAGGGGAGAGTGTCGCCGGCCTGTTCGCCGCCGATCCCGAGCGCTTCCAGCGCTTTTCGGCCTCTCAGGGCGACATGCTGCTGGACTTCTCGAAGTGCGCGCTCACCGAGCGCACACTTCAGCATCTGCTCGATCTCGCCTGGTCGGCCGATGTCGCCGTCAAGCGCGACGCCATGTTCGCCGGGGACAAGATCAACCTCACCGAAGACCGCGCGGTGCTCCACACCGCGCTGCGGGCCAAGGCGGGGGTGCCGGTACTGGTGGACGGGCAGGACGTGCTGCCGGACGTCGCCGAGGTGCTGGGACGCATGGCCGTCTTCGCCGAGGGCATTCGCTCGGGCGCCATTGCGCCGGCAAGGGGGGGGCGCTTCACCGATGTGGTGAATATCGGCATTGGCGGCTCCGATCTCGGCCCAGTGATGGCGACGCTGGCGCTGGCGCCGTACCATGACGGCCCGCGGCTGCATTTCGTCTCCAATGTCGACGGCGCCCATCTCTACGACACGCTGAAGCCGCTCGATCCGGCGACCACGCTGTTCATCGTCGCCTCCAAGACCTTCACCACCCAGGAGACCATGACTAACGCGGCGACCGCCCGTGCCTGGCTGGTGGCGGCGCTCGGCGAAGGCGCGGTGGGGGCGCATTTCGCTGCCGTGTCCACCGCGCTCGACAAGGTGGCGGCGTTCGGCATCGCGTCCGACCGTATCTTCGGCTTCTGGGACTGGGTGGGCGGACGCTATTCGGTGTGGTCGGCGGTCGGCCTGCCGCTGATGATCGCGATCGGGCCGGCGCATTTCGAGGCGTTCCTCGCCGGCGCCCACGCCATGGACGAGCATTTCCACACCGCGCCGCCTGAGGCCAATTTGCCGATCCTGCTGGCGCTGACCGGCATCTGGCACCGTGACGTCTGTGGTTACGCCACCCGCGCCGTGATCCCCTATGACCAGCATCTCTCCCGGCTGCCGGCCTATCTCCAGCAACTCGACATGGAGAGCAACGGCAAGCGCGTGACCCGCGAGGGCACGCCGGTCGCCCATTCAACCGGACCGGTGGTCTGGGGTGAACCGGGGACCAACGGCCAGCATGCCTTCTTCCAGCTCATCCACCAGGGCACCGATCCGGTTCCGGTCGAGTTCCTGATCGCGGCCAAGGGCCATGAGCCGGGGCTGGAAAACCATCACGCCATGCTCATCGCCAACTGCCTTGCGCAGTCCGAGGCGCTGATGCGCGGGCGCACTCTGGAGGAGGCGCGCGACCAGCTTCTCGCCAAGGGCGTCGCGCCCGCCGAGGCGGAGCGGCTCGCCCCGCACCGCGTGTTCCCGGGCAACCGGCCGTCGGTGACCATCGCCTACGAGAAGCTCGATCCGTTCACGCTGGGGCGCATCATCGCGCTCTATGAGCATCGCGTATTCGTGGAAGGCGCGATCTGGGACATCAACTCCTTCGACCAGTGGGGCGTGGAACTCGGCAAGGAGTTGGCGGCGACGCTGCTGCCGGCGGTGGAGAGCGGCGTCGCGCCGCCCTCGCTCTCCGGCTCCGCGGCCGGGCTCTTGCATCACCTCACCGCTCGCCCCGCCTGAGCCGTGTCCCGCCTGTTCCCGCGTATTCCGAGGCATCCATGATCCGCGTCGTCGCCACCACGCCTTTCGAGGGCCAGAAGCCCGGCACATCCGGCCTGCGCAAGAAGGTCCCGGTGTTCCAGCAGCCGCATTATGTCGAGAACTTCATTCAGTCGGTGTTCGACAGCCTGGAGGCCTATGAGGGCGAGACGCTGGTGATCGGCGGCGACGGGCGCTTCTACAATCGCGAGGCGATCCAGACCGCGATCAAGATGGCGGCCGCCGCCGGCTTCGGCCGGGTGCTGGTGGGCAAGGGCGGCATCCTCTCGACGCCGGCCGCCTCCTGCGTGATCCGCAAGCACGAAGCGTTCGGCGGCATCATCCTCTCCGCCAGCCATAATCCGGGCGGGCCGCACGGCGATTTCGGCATCAAGTACAATATCGGCAATGGCGGGCCGGCGCCGGAGAAGATCACCGACGCGGTATTCGAGCGTACCAAGGAGATCAAGGAGTTCCGTATCGCCGACGCCGGCGATGTCGACCTCGACACGCTGGGAATCACCCGGATCGAGGACATGGTGGTCGATGTCATCGATCCCGTGGAAGACTATGCCGAGCTGATGGGCACGCTGTTCGATTTCGACGCGATCCGCGACCTGTTCGCCGGTGGCTTCACCATGCGTTTCGACGCGATGAGCGCGGTGACGGGCCCCTATGCCAAGGCGATCCTGGAGGATACGCTTGGCGCGCCGGCGGGCACGGTGATCAACGCGGTGCCGCTGCCGGATTTTGGCGGCCACCACCCGGACCCGAACCTGGTCCATGCCAAGGACCTGTACGACTTGCTCATGTCGGACGACGCGCCCGACCTCGGCGCGGCCTCGGACGGCGATGGCGACCGCAACCTGATCATCGGGCGCGGCCAGTTCGTCACGCCTTCGGATTCGCTCGCGATGATCGCGGCCAACGCCCATGTGGCGCCGGGCTACAAGGCCGGGCTCAAGGGCATCGCCCGCTCCATGCCTACCTCGGGCGCGGCGGACCGGGTGGCGCAGCAGCTCGGCATCGCGCTCTACGAGACGCCGACCGGCTGGAAGTTCTTCGGCAATCTGCTCGACGCCGGGCTGGCCACGGTGTGCGGCGAGGAGAGCGCGGGCACCGGCTCCGACCATGTGCGCGAGAAGGACGGGCTGTGGGCGGTGCTGATGTGGCTCAACGTGCTCGCCGTGCGCAAGCAGCCGGTGGCGCAGATCGTGCGCGAGCACTGGGCGACCTATGGGCGTAACTACTACACCCGCCACGATTACGAGGAAGTCGACGCCGCTGCCGCCGAAGGGTTGATCGCCGATCTGCGCGCCCGGCTGGAAGAGTTGCCTGGCAGCCGACTCGGGGATCTGGTGGTCGAAAAGGCGGACGATTTCGCCTATCACGACCCGGTGGATGGCTCTGTGACCAGCAAACAGGGAATCCGGGTCTATTTCGCGGATGGCTCGCGCATCGTCTACCGGCTCTCGGGAACGGGGACGGCGGGCGCGACGCTCCGGGTCTATATTGAGCGCTTCGAGCCGGACGCCACGCGCCACGGCATCGAGACCCAGGCCGCTCTGGCGGACCTGATCGACATCTCGCGAAGCCTGCCGGACATTGCCGGCCGCACCGGCCGCGCGAAGCCCGACGTCATCACCTGAGAGCGGGCGGTTGAAACGCGAAGGGGTTCAGACCCCTTCGCCGTAGCGTAGGGAATCGGTCCAGAGCAGTTCCAGCCGGCGCAGCACGTTGAAGGCGGTTTCGAGCTCCTGCGCGTCCGACACGTTACGCGCGCTTTGGCGGTTCACATTGTCATGCATGGCGCGGATGGCCTCGCACAGCGCGTTGGCCTTGTCGGTCAGGCGCAGCCGCGCGGAGCGGCGGTCGCGCAGCGAGGCGGAACGATGCACGTAATCGGCTTCCACCAGCTGCTTGAGATTGTACGAGGCGTTGGAGCCGAGATAGTGGCCGCGCTCCAGCAGGTCCCGCACCGAGAGTTCGTCGCTGCCAATGGTGAACAGCAGCATCACCTGCGACGGGCTGATATCGTCCGTGCCGAGGCGGGTCAGTTCGACGCGCAGGAGATCGAGAAAGCGCCGGTGGGCACGCTCGATAAGCCGCGCAATTTCCAGATGCGTGACCACGAGTTCGGGAGCTTCATTGACGCTGCTCATATGCGGGGAGCCTTGGAAAAGGGGGGCACCGATCGACCTTTTTTGATGTTCTCGCGGCAGAAACCGTCGAAGCGTCCGTCTCGCTTCATTGCCAGCTCTTCCACACCGGCCTCAGCCGGTTTGCAGTCGCGATTCCACGGCATGGCTGTGTCAGCACTCCATTGAACCACCCGCGAAGCGGCACAGGCATGGATGCAGCAAGACGGGATGACAGTGAGCAATACGTCGTCCGCGTGTGTCACAATAATGGCGTATCCCCAACGGGACTCACAGGTAATGTCGAGAAATTAACAGTGCTTCTTTAAGAGGAAAATCCCGGCCGCCACAAGAGAGTGTCGGCCGGGCGGATATCTGCGACGGCGTTAGTGGCTTTCCTGCAGATGCGCTTCCAGGAACCACAGGGCTTTGTCGAGCGAGCGCGAGGCCGCCGTAAAAATATCAGCGGTGGTGGCGTCGCCGGCATCGTCGGATTCGTCGATCGCCTTGCGTACGCTGTTGGCGACAATGCCGTAACGCTCGATCAGCGCCTTGAGGTGATCCTTCACCGCGTAGATGTCGAGCGGGTAGGGCTTGAGGGTCGTGGCGTCGGCGACGACCTGCGTCGAGCCCAGCGCGGTTCCCCCCAACTGGACGACGCGTTCGGCCATGGTGTCGGTGTGCTCGTCAAGCTGCGCGCGCAATCCGTCAAGCATCTCGTGGACCGCGATGAATTGAGGCCCCTTCAGATTCCAGTGCGCCTGCTTGGTCGCGAGGGCGAGGTCGAGCCCGGCTGCGAGATTGGCGTTCAGAAGCTGGATGGAGACCTGCTTGGCGTTGGAGGGGACGTCGTTGTTCGTCTTGTGCTCGCGCATGTTTTTCTCTCACTGGCGGACCCGGCCACTCACACTATGCCATCAATGCCGCCGTCGGGCGATGGGTGCGTGACGTTCATCTGTGGGCTGGTGCGCGTCGATTGCCCTACGACCAAAGGGCGGATCTAAAATTTTGAATTTCGAACTTTTTTAATGGCTTTTCGGCCGCAATGCTGGCAGATGTTACGTCCACGGGCTGGCTTTGTAACGCATGAGCATAGATGCGGACGCCAAATGAAGCGTGCGACGTGATCTCGATCTACGGCCTTGCCCTGTCGTGTCACTCGAAGCCCACGGATCGCAACGCTTTCCTCACCTCGGTGAGGCGAGGGGTGCTGCTGTTTCCTTGCAGTTTGAAGGACGGCGCGCCGGGGAGTTCGCGATGGGTATGAGGCTTTTGGAAGGGATCCCTCCGGAGACCGACCACGACAGGGAATTCCGGCCGGGACCTTGCGGCGTTTCGACTGACGACACCGGCCCGGGAGAACATCGCGTGAGCACCTTTGAAGGCGTAATGAGCAACAACCTGTCGCCGCGCGTTTTCGGCCGCGCATCCGAGGTCCCGGTCGTCAATCTGCCGCCCGAGCAGACGGGCGAGCATGAGTTCCTCGGCGTGAAGCTGGCCAATCTGACGGAAAAGGACGCGGCCGCTCAGATCGCGGCACGTCCCGTGGACGCGCCGTTTGCGTATGTCGTCACGCCGAACGCGGCGCACTTCAATCGCCTGGCGCGCCTCGGCGACAAGCGGTTCAACGATGCATATGAGCACGCCTGGCTGCGACTGCTCGACGGGCAGATTCCGCGCGCGCTGGCCAAGATCTTCTTCGGGCAGAGCATTCCGCTCGCCACCGGCAGCGACGTCACGCTCGACCTGCTCCAAAATCATATGCTCCCCGATGATGCGGTGACGATCATTGGCAGCACCGACGAACTGCTCGGCGGGCTCAAGGAGCGCTTCGGTCTGCGCAACGTGGCGCTTCACGTGCCGCCGCGCGGCTTCGTGAACAACGAGACGGCGTTCGCGGCCTGCGTGGACTTCGTGCTGGCCCATCCCGCCCAATACGTGTTCTTCGCCGTCGGCGCTCCGCAGTCGGAATATCTCGCCCGTGCGGTGTTTGCGCGCGGCGGGGCGGTGGGCACCGGGCTGTGCGTGGGCAGCGGTCTGCTGTTCGCCACCGGGCTCTCCCGGCGGGCGCCGCCGTTCTTCCGCCGTAACGGGCTGGAGTGGTTCTACCGGCTTATGTGCAACCCGCTCGGCCATGCGCGGCGCATCTTCGTCGAATCGATGCCGATCTTCCTGATCGTGCTGCGCACCCGCTTCGGTTCGGATAAGGTTTCGGGCGGCAAGAGCCCACTGCCGATGTGATGAGGACCGACGTGGACGATGCGTTCTCCGGTACGGTTCTGGTCACCGGGGCTGCGGGATTTGTCGGGCGCGCCGTCTGCCGTCATCTGCTCGCCGAGGGGTGGAGGGTCCGCGCCGGCCTTCGCCACTCGGCCATGCCCCCGGACATTGCCGGCCATCCCGGCCTTATCGCGACGCCCTGCGACCTGACCAAGCCGAGCGAGGTTCGCGCGGCGGCCGCCGGCGTCGACGCCGTGGTGCATGCCGCCTATGGCGAGGTTGCGGGCATGGAGCGCGAATTCGCCTGTCTGCTGGACGCTGCCGCCCGGCCGGAAGCCGCCCCGTCACTGGTCTATCTCAGCTCCATCGCGGTCTATGGCGAGCGCACCGGCGAGGTTCGAGAGACCGATGCGCCGGCCGGCACCCTGACCGACTATGGCGCCGCCAAGCTCACCTGCGAGAAATATCTGCGCGAATGGACCCATGCGGGCCGCAGCGCCACGGTGCTCCGCCCGGGCATCATCTACGGCTCGGGCAGTCCGTTCTGGATCGAGAAGCTGGGCCGGCGCATCCGGCTTGGCGCCTGGGGCACCTTCGGCGAGGATGGCGAGGGGCTGGCGGCGCTGGTGCATGTCGACGAGGTGGCACGGGCCATCGGCCTGGCGCTACGCGCCGCGCCCGGTGAGGGGATGCGCGTGCTCAACATCACTGGGCCCGACAGCCCGAGTTGGAACGGCTATTTCACCACGCTCGCCGCGCATATGGGGCAACGGCTGCGCCCGATCGGGCCGCTGGATCGCCGGCTGCGCATCGCCGCTTCGCTCCCCGCCAAAGTGTGGCGACGTCTGCGCCTTCCGGGCTTCGAGGCGCTGGCGCTGGCGCCGACGCGCGACGAGATGAAGCTGTTCGCCCGCAAGGCGCGCTATCCTTCCGAACGCGCGCGGACCGCGATCGGATGGGAGCCCGCGATCGGGCTCGAAGACGGGTTGAACAGGACGCAGCTCGTCGGCTAGAGCCTTTGCGGTGGCTCTGGAGCCCTTTCCGCGCGGGCTTAGGGCGCGGACCGTTCCGGCTGGCGCCGCGACGTATCAGTGAAGGGCGGATGGTCACGAACAGCGAGGGCACGGGGCGCGGCGGGCGCAAGGTTTCCGGTTGGGCGGCGATTGCCGGGCTGGAGGCGGCCAGCCGTCTGTTCCTGCAGGTGCTCACCACCGCGGTGCTGGCGCGGCTGCTGACGCCCGACGATTTCGGCACCACGGCGCTGGTGCTGACCGTGGTGACGATCTTCAACGTGTTCGTTGCCGTGCCGTTCGAGGAGCCGCTGTCGCAGCGCAAGCATCTGCGCGGCATCCATGTGCGCACCGCGCTGGCGGCGAGCTGGGCGATGGGGCTGCTGTTCCTCGTCCTGTCAGTGCCGGTCGGCTGGGGGCTTGGCCGGCATTACAACCTGCCGGAACTCGCCGTGCTGCTGCCGGCGGCGTCGCTGATGCTTTTTCCCAATGTCGCGGTGGTGATGGCGACCGCGGTCGCGCGGCGCCGGCGGGCGTTCAATGCCATCGCCCTGTCGTCGCTGGTCGGCAATGTGGTCGGCACGGTGGCGGCGATCGGGCTCGGTTTCCTCGGAGCGGGGCTGTGGGCGTTGATCGCGTTCCGCGTGGCCGCGATCTTCGCGCAGGCGATCGTGCTGGTCGGGCTGGTGGGCATGAGCCTGAAGCCGGCCTGGTCGCGGCGCCACTACGCCGATCTCGCCGGCTTCGCCTGGACCATTCTGTGGGACCGGCTCACCGACAACCTGACCTATCTGCTGTTCAATTTCATGGTCGCCAGCATGTTCGGCATCGGCGTGCTCGGCCAGTTCAACATGGCGATGCGGGTGATCGAGCCGGTACGCGGCGCGGTGATAGCGGTGAGCCACAATCTGAGCTTCTCGCTGTTCCTGCCGGCGGCGCATGGGGCTGGCGATCTGGCCTTTCTGGTGCGTCGATTCTGTGCGCGCACGGCACTGGTGACCTCGCCGATCTTCTTCGGCATCGCCGCGGTGGCGCCGCTGCTGGTGCCTGTGCTGGCGGGGCCGGGGTGGGAGCAGGCGGTGCTGATCGCGCAGATTCTCGGCATTGGCGGCGGGCTGGTTACGGCGACGCAGTTGGTCATCACCGGGCTCTCGGCGCTCGGCCTGCCGCGCTATTCGCTGTGGCGCGGCATGACGCGGCTGGGCGTCATCGTCGCTGCGTTGTCGAGCATCGGTCCGTTCGGCGTGGCGGCGGTCGGGCTGTCGCGGCTGGCCGGCGACCTGAGTGACACACTCGGAGCGCTGCTGCTGGCCGGCTACAAGCTGGGCGTTCCGTTGCGGGTGATGGTCGGCGACCTCTCCCGGCCACTGGTCTGTGCCGGCCTGATGGCGGGGGCGGTGGCGCTGGCTGGTCCTCTCCTGCATGCGCGGCTGGGCGAGATCGGCGGGCTGGCGGCGGCGGTGGCGCTCGGCGCCGTGCTCTATCCGGTGCTGCTCGCGCTGCTCGACCGCGAGGGCCTTTCCGCCGTGCTGGCGGCGGTGCGCAGGCGGTAGCGCTATCCCTGCCGGTCGAGCACGAAATGGCGGGCGGAGCGGGCGGGAAGCGCGATCATGGCGAAGGGGTCGAAATGCGCCGGACCCTCGCCGAGCGGCCCGAGCCGGGTCCGCGACGCATCGAAGCCATAGGCAGCGATGGTGCGGTAACGCTGGTCCAGATGCAGGCGCAGCGGCAGTTCCTTCGTCGAGCGATTGATCGCGACGACATGGAGGCGTGGGCCATCGACGCCGCCATAGAGCGCGAGTTCGGCCTGCCCCTCATGTTCGAGGTGCACGCGGCGAGGCGGGAAGGTGCCGCCCTTGCCGTCATAGTCACGATACAGGGCAAAGGCATTGCCGACCTGTCCGTCGAGCGGGCCCCAATGGCAGGCATAGGCGACATTGGCCTGCGCGAAGCGGCCGAGCACGTCGGCGACGGCGAGCCCGGTGGCAAGCTGGCCGACGCCGCCGAAATTGAACTCGGTGACCCCGAGCAGGGTGCCCGGATAATGTTTGGCGATCAGGCGGTTGAGGCTCGGCAGGATCGGCAGCGCGAGCTCCACCTTGTCGCTGACCGGGAGGGCGCGGATCACCCAGCTCTGCTCGGCAAAACCGGGTTCGGTAAGCGAGCGCGGGCCGGCGAGCACCGCCTCGGCATGGGCCGGCTCCTCGGTATTGAGCAGGTCGCCGAGATTGGATTGCGGGTACCAGTGGACGTCCAGCACATCGAGCAGCCGCGCGCCGAAGGCATCGGAGGCGACGCGGAAGGCATCGAGATAGGCGGCGATGAAGCTGCCGAAATGCGCGTAATCCGCCCAGTCCGGCGCGTGCTGGAAATTCTGGAACTCGGTGACGCCCCAACTCGCCGGGCCGAACACCAGCGCGTGCGGGTCGATGGTCTTGATCACCTTCGCCGCCGCGATGGAGCGCTCCAACAGGCTCTTGATGGTCGGCGGCTCCAGTACGATGCGCGGATGGGTTTCCGCCCACAGGCCCGGCTCGTTGTCGAGCGAATAGGCGCGGATGCCGGTCGGCGTATTCGCGCCGCCGAAGGTTGCCACCAGCCGGCGAATGAGCTGGGGCATGTCGCACACCGTCTTGTCGATGGCCGCGAAGGCCTCGGTGTCGGAGGACCAGCGAAGCGGGACGAAGCGCGAGGAGGGCGCATGCTCGGAGACCGGAACCTCACCATTGGCATCGGCGGCGACGTAGCCGGCGAGCTGCAGCGTGACGAGGCTCTGCGCGCCGCAATCGAGACTGTTGCGGTGCATTTTGGTGATGACGGCAGCGGGCTCGGCGCGCTGCTCGGGGGCGATGTCGAGGAATTCCGCCATGCCGAGTACATTGGCGTGATACCAGTCCTTCCCGGCGTTCTGGGTGTTATTGGTCCAGTTGTAGGTCGTCATCAGATTGCCGCCGAGGCGGCGGAACGGCGTGCGCAGCTTCTTGTCGAAGACGACGGACGGTTCGCCACCGACCATGCGGCCGAACTCGTTGGAGCCGTAGATCAAGGGCGAGATCGGTTCCGCCCGTGCGCCGTCATGGATGCGCACCGAGACGCCGGCCGCACGCGCAGCACCGGAGAGCGTCGTCGGCAGCAGGGCGGAAGCCAACGCCCCTTTCAGCAGTGATCGCCGTGTTGTCATGAAGAGCGCGGATCAAGGGATGAGGGGAGCGGGCAGGCGGGAATACGTGAAGCCGGGCGCGGGCGCCGTCCTCCGCTTCACAATGCGGCGCCACGGCCAATCCCTGAAGCAATTCATTCATCATCCCTGCGAAAAATTGCCTGAATTCCACGACTAAAATGCAACAATGGTTGCAAGATGGCCGGAGATGCTCCTTCGGTGAGCCGAAAGCCTTTGCCACTCAGCATTCGGCGCGATCTCAAGGTTGGTTCATGTCTGCGGTTCCGCCCTCGACACAGGCGTATTCGGAGCTGCGGCTTCAGCAGGAGGCGCAGGATCCGCTTCGCGACATCACGATCGATTTCGACGCGATCCGGGGCTTCCTCAAGCGCAGCATCGGCCTGATGATCGTCGGCATTCTGATCGGCGGGCTGCTGGCGGTTGGTCTCGCCATGGCTACCTCGAAGAAGTACACGGCGTCGACGCGCGTGCTCTACGGCACGCTGAAGGGCGACGATGTGGCCGGCCAGACCACGCTGGAGCCGGGCTTCGGCGACAATCTGGTCGATGCCCAGATCGAACTCATCCGCTCCAACACCGTGATGAAACGCGTGATTGCGGAGCTGGATCTTATCAATGGCCCGCTCGGTCGCGCCGAATTCGGCCGGCCATCGCCGCTCGCCACCCTGTTCGGCACGCTGCCCAAGCCGCTTGACGAGACCGCGCTGCTCGAGGCGATCGGCAAGCGGCTGGAGGTGGAGCGGGTCGGTCGCAGCCAGGTCGTGCAGATCAGCTACACCTCGTCCGATCCCGAATTTGCGGCGCTGATGACCAACACCATCGGCAAGGTCTATGTCGACCAGCAGCTCGAGGCCAATTCCGCTGTCGCCGAATCCACCGCTGCCTGGACGACGACCCAGATCGATGAGCTGCGCGGGAAGATGGAGGCCAAGGAACAGGCCATCCAGACATTCAAGGCCGACAACAACCTGTACGGCGCCGATGGCCGCATGATCGGGGCCGAGGATCAGCTCACCGAGATCAACGCCCAGCTCATCCGTGCCGAGGCCGATGTCGCGCAGGCGCGCACCCGTCGCGACCGGCTGGTGCTGATACAGCAGAGCGATCCCACCGCGCTGCTGGCCGAGTTCCGCGGCAACAACGCCATCGAGGCGCTGCATGAGCGCTACATGACGGTCGATCAGCGCTATCAGCATCTGCTCAACCGGCTGGGGTCCACCCACCAGCTCGTGCAGCGGGAACTGCGCTCGCTGAACGATGTCCGGCGCCAGATCGATCAGGAAGCCGGGCGCGCGATCACTGCCGCCAATGCGGAGGTCGAGGCCAGCGGCTCGCGCGTCACCTGGCTGCGCGCCAATCGCACGTCGCTGATGGAACAGATCCGCCGCTCGGACGCGGCCGCCGGGCAGCTGGTGCAGATGCAGGTCGAGGCCGACGCGCTGCGCAAGGCCTATGAGAGCAACCTCACCCGCTACCAGCGTGAGATGCATAACCAGAGCTATCCGGTCGCCAACGCCCGGATTATCGAGGTCGCGGACGTGCCGGAGAGGCCGTCCTCGCGCGGAACCATCGTGCTGGTCGCCATCGGGTGCATGGCTGGCCTGCTCGGCGGGTTGTTCCTTGCGTTCCTCACCGACGGCCGCCGTCGCCGCCGGAGCGAGGCCGTGGCCCTGTGAGCGGCCGCGCGGGCGAGGCCGGGCCGAGCGCCGCGCAGGGCGCGCCGCTGCCGCGCGTCACTCTCTCCCGCGAGAGTCTGTGCCAATTGCTTGGCCTCGTCCTGCTCGGCATGTTTCTCGTCGTCACCTTCATCGGGCTCAACCCGCTCGCCGATATCGAGGTGCAGACGCGCGCCGAGGGCAATATCGTCGACCGGCTGGTGTCGCTGGCGATGGGCGGGCTGGCCTTCGCGCTGATCCTGCTGCGCTGGCGCCTCGCGCTCATGCTGTTTCGCCAGAGCTGGCTGATCTGGCTGATGGTCGGCTGGTGCGTGCTGAGCGTGGTCTGGTCGATGTATCCCGGCTTCACCATCCGCCGCACCTTCGTGATGTGCGTGCTCACCGCCTCGGCCTTCGCGCTAGCGCTCAACACCCGCAACACCTACCGACTCCACACCATCCTCGCGCTGTTCCTCACCTTCGTGATGGCGGTGAATATCGCGGCGACGATCCTGTTTCCCTCGATCGCGATCACCGAGATCGGGGTACGCGGCATCTATGGGCAGAAGAACCTGTCCGGTCAGGTGGCGGTGATCAGCGCCTTTGCCATCGCGACCTGGATGGCGGCCGCGCAGCGCCCGGCGCATGTGGTGGTCGGCCTCGGCGGGCTCGGCCTTACCGGCCTGTTCCTGCTGATGACCGGCAGCCGCACCAGCACCGCGCTTGCCATCGGCCTCACGCTTACCGTGCCGCTGGTGATGCGTTTTCTGGCGCGCGGGCCGCGGGAGCGCCGCTTCCTGTTCATCCTCGGCCTGTTCGGCGCGGGCTTCGTCGCGCTCGGCTTTCTCGCCGTCGGCATGACGCTTCCCGAGATACTGAAGCATTCGGTCGGCGATCCCACGCTGTCGGGCCGCACCGACATCTGGGACTTCGTGCTCATCGAAATCTCGCACCGGCCGTGGCTGGGGGCCGGCTATGGCGCGTTCTGGGATGTGGGGCTCGACGCGGATCCCGTGCTGCGTGCCCCGCCCGGCACCTTTCTGTCCGAAGTGGCGGTCGGCTATCTCAACCAGGCCCATAACGGTTTTCTCGAAGTGATGCTGCATGTCGGCATCATCGGGCTGATGCTGGCGCTGGTCGCGGTTATCCAGTCGGTCTATCAGGCGCTCTATCTGTGTCTCGACCGCACCACCTCGCGGCACGCCCACGCGCTCCATCTGTTCTGCTTCCTCGTCCTCGTGTTTTATCTGGGCAACAATCTCATGGAGGCGACGCTGTTCCTGCGCGGCCAGATGCTGAACAATATCGCCATGCTGGTGATGTTCCTGCTGCACCGGATCTGGCTCGACCGGTTGATCGGGCAGCGCATGGCGCAGGATGCGCCGGGCCCGCAGGCGGCCTAGACCCGATGCGCATCACCCTGATGTTCTGCACCTATCGCCGCCCGGCGCTGCTGCGCAGGGCGCTGGCCTCGGTAGCCGTGCTCGACGGGCTCGACCGCGCCGCGATCGATGTCGTGGTGGTCGATAATTCCGACGAGGAATCAGCGGCTGACACGGTAGCGGCGTTCGCAGCCGCGGCGCCGTTCCCGGTGCGCTATGTCACAGCCCATCCGGCCAATATCTCGGTGGCACGCAACGCCGCGGTGGCGGCGGCGACCGGTGAGATCGCGGTGTTTCTCGACGACGACATGGAGATCGAGCCCGGCTGGCTGCCCGCCGTGCTGGAGACGCTGGCGCGCAGCGACCGCGACGTCTATTTCGGCCCGGTCGAGGCCGATTTTGAGGGCGAGGGCACGCCGAGCGCGGCGGCTCTCACTATGTTCGACCGCAAGACGACGCTGGGCGCGGGCGACGAACTGTTTGCGATGGGGCCGCGCAAGACGCCGGGATTCGCGCTCGCCACCTCCAATTCGATCTTCCGCCGCGCCCGCACCCTCACCGACCCGGAGCCGTTCGACGCGGTGCTCGGCCAGTGCGGGGGCGAGGATTATGACCTGTTCTGCCGGTTGCAGAGGCGGGGGCGGAGGTTCGGCTATATTCCCGGGGCGCGCGCCCGCGAGTTCGTGCCGGCCCATCGCGACGACGTGGATTATCTGGCGCGTCGCCATTATGCGGGGGGGCAGGCGTTTGCCTTCAGCGTGGTGCGCAACAGCGAGAATCCGGTTGCGACTGCGCTCGCCCTCCGCTTCAGGACCGCCGTTCAGTTCGTGCTGTTCGCCTTCAGCTCGCCGTTCATGGAACGGGGTGAGCGTCGGATCAAGCTTGCAGCGCTGAAGGGAAAATGGAGCTGGCGCAACCTCTATCCGCTGTATCGCGTCGAGGATGAGGACCTGTCGGGAGACTGAGCGGCGCGAGCGGCGCAGCCTCCCGAAGCATTCAGGCGGCAGGGGCTTTCAGCACCGACGTGCCATCTCCCGCCCCGCCGTTGAACGCTTTCAGCGGCAGTACGCGCGGGGTTGTCGCGTCCTTCAGTTCGGACAGGCTGAAGCGGGTGTAGTTCAGGCTGGCGTAATCGCGGATGAAGAACAGCCCACGGTCCAGATCCGACATGCTGGTCCATGTGGTGAACTCGGTCGCGTAGCTTGCGCCAGCTTCGCCCTTGAGCCCTTCGACTTCCAGATGGCCGACGCCAGCCTCTGGATAATCGATGGTAACGCCGCGTGCGCGGTCGAAATTGTTCATCACATGGGCAAGGGCCAGCACCGCAGCATCGGGGCTCGCGGCCTTTTCCGTGAACTGGGCGTAGAAAGCCGCGCGCACGAAGCGGCCAACCGAGGTGTTCGAGCCCGGCAAGCCGGCCGTCGCGATGCCCGAATCCGGTTGAACTGCCTTGTAGCCGCCGAAGCTTGACGTCGGCACGTCGACATTGGTGAGATAGGTGTAGTTGTCGAGATTGGTCAGGTGCCACGGGAAAGCGGGACCGTTGGTCATCACGCCCACCGGGTTGTCGTGCACCGACATCGTGCCCTTGTCGAACTCGATGACCAGCGCCGCGCCGCTGCGGTCGTGCACCACATAGTGGAAGGGTGATTCCACGCCGCCGAGGATCGCCAGCGGCTGAACCATCACCGGCTGCCCGGCCAGCGCGGCCTTCACTTCGGCAACGGTGTCGAACTGGCCGAGCACCCACGCGCCGAGATCGGACGCGCCCAGCACCGCGCGGGTGGCATCGATGGCCCGCTGGCCGCCGCCCGCTGCGGGATAGGACAGCAGGCTGAAGGTGAGGCCGGCCTCGTTAAGTCCTTCGAGAATCTTGAGATCGGTGATGCCGATCGGCGTGTCCGCGCTCGGCACCCGCGCCGGCATGGTCACGGCCAGCACGCCGTGGCGCGCGGTGAAGGAGAGGGGAGCGTCGCCCTCGACCTGCGAGGTGGTGGCAAAACCGGCGGGGAACCAGACGATCTGGTAGGGCAGATCCATGGTCAGTTCGAGCGTGCGCCCGAAATAGATGTTCCCGGCGGCGTCCCTGTAGCTCAGCGAAGTACACATGTCTCGTTCAACGTCCTGCGCAGGCGAATCCCTAGGGTTCGCAATCGTCGCCCGCTCTACCTTCGCCTCTCGACGAGGGGACGATCAAGCCGGAAGGTCGCCGAACGGCGCGCAGACGACCCGCGGCAGGGTTCATCTGGATGTAACGCAAGCGCTTTTTGGCCGTGTGCGGCGCACAATTCCCGTCATGGTTAAGCGTCCATTAAGGGCGCCCACCTAGGTTGGTTGGCAGTCGACTCGCTCGGAACCCCTAATGCGCCTCGCTTCGCGATTGCCTGGCCTTCTGCTTGCCCTTCTGGCCGCGCTGTCGGCTGCGGGATGCCAGTTCATGCCCAAGGGCGGGCCGACCGGCACGGCGGTCGAGCAGAACGCGATGCGCTTTGTCCCCGCTGAGGCGCCGATCGACTATATTCTCGTCGACCTGTCAAAATCCGTCGCTCTGGGCTCGGGCGGCGACCCGAATTCCGCGTCGATCCGCGGTGGCATGAGCGGCCAGATCGGCGCGCCGCCGGCGGCACCGCAGATCCGGCTCAATGTCGGGGACATCGTGCAGGTCACCATGTTCGAGGCCGAGGCGGGCGGGCTGTTCATTCCCTCCGACGCCGGAGCGCGGGCGAGCAACCACATCTCGCTGCCGAACCAGCAGGTGAGTTCGCAGGGCACCATCACCGTGCCCTATGCCGGCGTGATCAATGTCGCGGGCCGCACCATCCAGGCGGTGCAGGAGGATATCCGCAACAAGGTCGAGGACCGGGCGATCGAGCCGCAGGTGCTGGTGACGCTGGTGTCCTCGCCATCCTCGCAGGTCTCGGTGCTCGGCGACGTCGCCGATCCCGCGCTGGTCACGATCGAGCCGAGCGGGACACGGGTGCTCGACCTGATCGCCCGCGCCGGCGGTGTGAAGGGCAAGGGCGAGGATGCGGTGGTGACGCTGCTGCGCGGCGGGCAGAGCCGCTCGTTCAAGCTGGCCTCGCTGCTGACCAATGCCTCCAACAACGTCTATGTGCGCCCCGGCGACACGATCTATGTGCAGAGCGATACCCGATCCTATGTGGTGCTCGGCGCGCTGACCGAGAATGGCACCTATCGCTTCGACGGCGAGAACGTCACACTCGCCCAGGCGATCGGAAAGGCGGGCGGGCTGATCGATACCCGCGCCAATCCGGGCTATGTCTACCTCTACCGCGAGGTCGACCGCGCCACGCTGATCAAGCTCGGCATCGACCAGACCGACATTCCCGGCGCCAAGGTGCCGGTGGTGTTCCATGCCAATCTGAACGAGCCGGCTACCCTGTTCGCGGCCAACCGCTTCCAGATGCATGATGGCGACGTGCTTTATGTCTCCAACGCGCAGGGCTACGAGGTCGCCAAGGTGATCCAGCTGCTCTACATGATCGCGGACACCGCCTCCAAGGCGGTCTATGCCGGCAACGGGATCGGGACCAACTGACGCGCATGACGGCGGGATCGCTCACCATCGTCATTCCCACCTATAACCGGCACGGGCCGCTGCGCCGGGCGCTGGCGAGCGCCGTCGCGCAGCAGATTCCCGAGGGTCTGGCGGTCGATATCCTCGTGGTCGACAATTCGCAGGACGGCAACGCCTTCGGCATCGTCGAGGAATTTCGCGCGCAGGGCGTGGGCGTGGCCTATGCCAGCGAGCGCGAGGCCGGCGTTGCCAATGCCCGCAATGCCGGTGTGCAGCAGTCGCGCGGCGAGTGGATCGCTTTTCTCGACGATGACGAGGAGGCCGAGCCGGGCTGGATTGCCGCGCATTGGCGGGTGATCGGGATGACCGGAGCCGAGGCGGTGTTCGGCCCGGTCTCGGCACAGGCCGAGGAGCCGGGCGGGCTGGTCGCGCTGCTGCCCAATTTCGCGCGGCGGATCGAGTTGCCGGATGGCGCCGACCTCGCGCCGCACGCCGCTTTGCTCGGTACCAATAATTCAGCGTTCTCGCGCGCGTGCCTCACCGGCCCCGAGCCGTTCGACCGTTCGCTGAACGGCTGCGGGGGCGAGGATTCGCTGCTGATCAAGCGGCTCGTGTTTTCCGGGCGAAAGCTGCGCTGGTCGGCTGAGGGATGCGTGACCGAATGGGTGCCGCCGCGCCGGCTGAGCTGGAGCTATGTCACCCGCCGCCGCTTCCTGAGCGGGCAGATACGTTCCTTCGTGCTGACCATGCTGGAGTCGCCGCGCTGGGGCGAACTGGCGATGTGGATGGCGATCGGCGCCGGGCAACTCGTGGTCGGCGGGACACTCGCAGGGCTGTACTGGTTCATCGACCGGCCCAAGGCGCTGGCCGCGCGGGCGAGCGCGGCGGCCGGGCTCGGCAAGATCTTCTGGATGCGGGCCTTTCGCCCCGGCCTCTATGGCAAGGGGCTGGTGAGCTAGGCGCTCATCGTGGCGACGTCACCGCGCCCATGGCATGGGGTCGATCGGGGCGAAGCGGCTTTGCACCTGAGCCGGGCTCGGGAAACGCTCGGGATATTGCAGCATCTCCGTCACTTCGGTGACATGGACCGCGAAATCGGCGTCGAGCCGGCTCGGGCGGCTCTCGCGCAGAGCGTCCGCCAGTTCCCGCACGCCGCGCATGAAATCCATGGTCGGGCGCCCGCGCTTCCTCTGGAACGGCACCGGCCGCACCGGCGGCACGCTGCGCGTGGGCAGCCAGCCCAGGCGGCGCTCCAGATAGCGCGACACCCGGTCATTGGCGGAGCGGCGCACCCGCACGGGACAGTCGTAATGCCAGGGCTCGGCCATTGCCAGCACGCCCTGTTCGCCGATCAGCCGCAGCCGGTGATCATAGGGCGCGACGATGGAATTGGTGACGCGGGCGACCACGCCGCTCTCGAACTCCAGGCAACCGATCGAGACGTCCGGCGCCCAGCCGCCGGGCGGGGGCGACATGGCCTTGTCAGGGCAGGCGAGTGTGGCGAAGGCGGTGACGCGGACCACCGGGCCGAACATCGCCGCCAGCGGGGCAACGGTGTAGCCGGCATGCTCGAAGGTGCAGCCGACCTCGAACTCGCCGCTCGCCGGCCATGGCTTGCCGGAGGTGGAGAGCCAGTCGCGCGTCGGCAGCTTGTGGATCATGCCGTCGTCGAGCTCGGCATAGATCAGGCGGATCTCGCCGACGAGCTTCTGCCGAACCGCGCGCCACAGCGTCTGCGCGGATTCTCCGAGCACATTGCACGGCGCGGCGGCGATCCGCACGCCGGCGGCCTCGGCGAGGGCGCGAAGTTCCACCGCCTGCGCGGCGGTCATGGCGAGCGGCTTCTCGGTATAGAGGTGCTTGCCCGCCGCGATGATGCGCCGGCTCACCTCCAGATGGGCGTGGGGATCGGTGAGATTGAGGACGATGGCGACGGCGGGATCGTCCAGCAGGGCGTCGAGGCTGGCATAGGCGCGCCCGCCGAAGGCCGTGACGAAGCTGGCGAGCCGGGCGGGGTCGAGGTCGAAGGCGCCGCGCAAGGTCAGCCCATCGCGGTGATGGTCGAGGCTGTGGCCGTAATAATCGGCGACATAGCCGGTGCCGACGATGGCGATCTCGGTGGCCGCGGGGCTCGGCATAGGGGTTCTCGTGAGGAGGGGCGCGTTGCGGGATTGTTGTACCGTGCCGGCCGGGGCCTGTCGCGGGGCGGGGTGCCGCGGCGGCGCCTAAAGTCCGCCGCGCATGCCGATCTGCTGCTTCGGGACGCGGCGCAGGAAGATGTTGATGCGCGCGGGGTCGTTCTCCTGCGGGCGGATGACGAACTGCCAGTTCTTGTCGGAGAACTGATAGGCGGCGGCGTCCAGCAGCGCTTCCTCCGCTTCCGGGGGCAGCGCGAGGCCGAGGCCTTTGGAGAGGCTGTTCACCAGCGTCACGGTGCGCTGCTTGATGGTCTCGTTCACGGTTTCCGAGATCAGGTTCAGCTTGAAGCGCACCATGCCGACGGTCTCGGCATCAATGCCGAGAATGGTGGCGAACAGGCTGGCGCCGTCGCGGCCGAAGCGCTCGACCTCGGGCGTGCAGGACCACTCGCCCGCCTGCGAATCACGCTTCCATTCCGCGCCGTGCATGCCGATCGCGGCCAGATCCGCGCACAGATCCTCGGGCGAGCGCAGTTCCACAGGTTCCGGCGGCGCGGGAGGCTCGACAGGGGGTGCTACGGCGATGACCGGGGGCGGCGCCGGGGTAGGTGGCGCGGCGATGGGTGGCTCCGGGTCCTCTATGGCGGCTTCCACAGGAGAGGCGGGAGCCGGGGAGGCGGGCGCCGGCATGGGAGCCGGCATGGGAGCCGTGGGCACGGCGATCACCGGGACGGGCGGTTCCGGCAGGCTGGCGGGGGCGGCGAGCGCAATGGCGGGCGCAGCGGCCGGGGGCGCGGCGAGCAGGGGGGAAGGGGCGACGACGGGCGGAGCCTCCTCCGCCTCGGCCGGCAGGGCAAGGCGCAGCGGCAGAACGGCCCGCGCCGAGCCCGTCACCATCGGATCGACCGTGGGCGCAGCCGAAGCCGGGTCGGGGGCCGGTGCGGTCATCTCGAAGGGCGGGGGCTGGACGGGCGGCGCTGAGGGCTGGAGCCTGGGCGCAGCGACGGGCGGCGGGGCGGCAAAGGGAAGCTCGTCGCGCACCACGCCGTAGAGCAGGGCGCCGACGGCGCAGCCGGCCCCGAACAGCACGCACACCGACAGCCGCCCGGCCATGGAGGAGGGCGGGCGCTGCATCGGGTGCGGGGACGGTACGGGGTGGGACAACGCGTTACCGTGATCGGATTACAACCACGGCAAGTATAGTGAACGCTTCGTAAACGGATCGCTAAGGCGGCCGGGCGCCCGATGCGCTACAGGCTGGCCCGGACCCGGTCGCTCAAATTGCGCCGGTCGCGCAGGATGGCGTCGAGCGCGGCCTGCTGGTCCGGGGTGCAGGGGAACTGCGCGAGCTGGTCGATCTGGTTCAGCGCGACGAGCCGCAGCAGGTCCTCGCGCGCGACTCCTGCGGCATCGCGGGGCAGGCGCTCGACCACCTGGATATGCTCCGGCGGCAGATGATCGGGCAGGGCGCCGGCGATTTCCGCGCGCAGCGTCGCCTCGTTCACCGTGGGCTCGGCCTCGACGAAGGCGTACAGCCCGAAACTGTGGCCGGCGGTGGGGAAGTCCATGATCTGGACCTCGCGCACGCCGGGAATCGCGGCCATGGCCTGCGCGAGGCGCGGACCCTGCTCCATGGCGCGCGGGCCGCGGCCCTCGGTGTCGTGGTAATTCAGCAGACGGCGGGTGACGAAATTGTACACGCGCTTGCCGGTCGCCATCCAGATGCGGGTGAACAGGCTCTTGCGGGCGAGGATGCGCTTTTCCGTGGCGGTCAGCGCCTCCGGGCAATAGCTGCGCTTCTGCTTGAGGAGGTGGCGGATATCCTCATAGGCGAAGACGCGGAACAGCTTGGAGCGGCGGCGGAAGCGGAAGGCGAGCTGGAAATCCATCAGCACCGCCTGCCCGTCCGCCGTGTAGAGCCAGTTCTGCGGCTTGGCGAGGTCGTTATGGGCGATGTTGCGGCGGTGCACCGCACGCAGTCCCTTGCGGGCCGAGGCGAACCAGGCGGTGTCGCCATAGGGCCGCGCGATCTGCAGCGGCACGCCGTCGACCCAGCCACGCACCAGCCAGCCTTCCTCCAGCGCATAGACCGGTACCGTGTAGCCAGAGCCTTCCGCCCGGCGCAGCGCGCCCGCCTCGCGCTTGGCGAAATGGCGGGCCAGCGGCTTGATCCACCACGCCACGTCGGAATAGCGGCGACGCACGGCGGGGAAAGCGCGGCCCGCGCCGTCATGCCAGAGGCCGCGTTCAATGGTGCTGAAGACATCGCGCTTCAGTACGGTATCCAGTTCGAAATGCCCGCTCACGCCGCCGCCCCGACCGTGGCGTCGACCTGCGCGGCGGCCCAGCCGTCGAGATCGCGCAGCGCGCGGCGCGCCATTTCCTGCTTCTTGGCGGCGGTCTTCTGCGGGCCCTTGAGCCGTTTGCCGTCGGCATCGTGCAGCGGATTGGCGACCAGGGGCGGGAACAGGCCGAAATTGATGTTCATCGGCTGGAACGAGCGCGGGCCGGGTTCCACGGTCTCGATATGCCCGCCGGTGATGTGGCCGAGCAGGGCGCCGAGCGCGGAGGTGGCGGGCGGGGGCGTCAGTTCGAGGCCGAGCCGCTCGAAGCTGGCGAACAGGCCGGCGAGCAGGCCGATCGACGCGCTCTCGACATAGCCCTCGCAGCCGGTGATCTGACCGGCGAAGCGCAGGCGCGGCTCGGCCTTCAGGCGCAGCGTGGCGTCAAGCAGCTTGGGCGAATTGAGATAGGTGTTGCGGTGCAGGCCGCCGAGCCGGGCGAATTCGGCGTTCTCCAGCCCTGGAATCATGCGGAACAGGCGGACCTGATCGGCGTAGCGGGTCTTGGTCTGGAAGCCGACCATGTTGAACAGCGTGCCGAGCGCGTTGTCCTGCCTGAGCTGGACCACGGCATAGGCCTTCACGGTCGGGTTGTGGGCGTTGGTGAGGCCCATCGGCTTCATCGGGCCGTGGCGCAGCGTTTCGGGCCCGCGCGCGGCCATGACCTCGATCGGCAGGCAGCCGTCGAAATAGGGCGTGTTGGCCTCGAACTCGCGGAACGGCACGGTGTCGGAGGCGACCAGCGCGCTCACGAAGGCCTCGTACTGCGCCTTGTCCATCGGGCAGTTGATGTAGTCGGCGCCGGTGCCGCCGGGGCCGGCCTTGTCGTAGCGCGACTGGAACCAGCACACATCCATGTCGATCGAATCGAAATGGACGATGGGGGCGATGGCGTCGAAAAAGGCGAGCGCGGTCTCGTCGGTGCGGGCGCGGATCGCTTCGGCAAGGGCCGGCGAGGTGAGGGGGCCGGTGGCCACGACCACGCTGTCCCAGTCGTCGGGCGGCAGGCCGCCGACCTCGCGGCGGTCGACCGTGATCAGCGGGTTGGCCTCGATGGCGTCGGTGACGGCTTGCGCGAAGCCCTCGCGATCCACCGCCAGCGCACCGCCGGCCGGAATCTGGTGCGTGTCGGCGCAGCTCATGATGAGCGAGCCGAGCCGGCGCATCTCGGCATGCAGCACGCCGACCGCGTTGGCGGTGGCGTCGTCAGAGCGGAAGGAATTCGAGCAGACGAGTTCCGCCAGCCGGTCGCCCTGATGGGCGTCGGTGCCCCGCTCCGGGCGCATCTCGTGCAGAATCACGGGCACGCCGCGCCGGGCGATCTGCCACGCGGCTTCCGAACCCGCGAGGCCGCCGCCGACGACGTGGATGGGGCGGGTCGTTTCCATGCTCATGCCGTTCCGATCCGAATTCACGAGCGGCCGTTTAGCACGGATCGCGGCAAGGTGCAGTCCGGGGCAGGGCCATTGTGGACGGGCCCGTGGACCCAAACGAAAACGGCCCCGGATGTCCGGGGCCGTTTCCACGAATGCACGAATATCGATGCGTCGATCAGGCGGCGGCGGCGGCGCGGCGCGCGACCCGGACGATCTCGCTGCGCGACACGTTGATGTCGGCGAGGGTGCGGTCATCGAGCTGCGAAAGCTCGAGAAGGGTGCGGCGGTACGCCTGCCAGCGGCGGATCTGCTTGGCAACAAGGCCCCAGAGCAGCATTTGTAGTCTCCATCAGTTTAAGGCAACGGATCGCGGCCACGTCGTAGCTGCACGCCCGTTAATCATCCTGGTGCCTATATATTCGACACCCTGCCCAAACAGTAGGAAATATACTGCATTCCAGACCTGCGCCGCCCGCATGACGCGCTCATATTTCATTCACGATTCGCGGGGCGCGGGTCCGGCGGAAAACGACAAGGCGCGCGGAAGGGCTCCGCGCGCCTCGTTTTCCAAGGGTTTGGCCGGGCTCAGATTCCGGCGAGCGCCTGTTCCAGATCGGCGATGATGTCGGCGACATCCTCGATGCCGACCGAGATGCGGATCACGTCCGGTCCCGCCCCGGCGGCGGTCTTCTGGACGTCCGACAATTGCCGGTGCGTGGTCGAGGCCGGGTGGATGATCAGCGATCGGGTGTCGCCGACATTGGCGAGATGGGAGAACAGCCGGACGCGCGACACCAGCGCGGCGCCCGCCTCATAGCCGCCCTGCACGCCGAAGGTGAACACCGCGCCCGCGCCCTTGGGCAGGTAGCGCTGGGCGAGGTTGTAATAGCGGTCGCCCGGCAGGCCGGGATAGCTCACCCATTCCACCTTGGGATGATCGGACAGGAAGCCGGCCACCGCGCGCGCATTCTCGCAATGGCGCTGCATGCGGAGCGGCAGGGTCTCGATGCCGGTGAGCAGCAGGAAGGCGTTGAACGGCGAGAGCGCCGGGCCGAGATCACGCAGGCCGAGCACGCGGGCGGCGATGGCGAAGGCGAAATTGCCGAAGGCTTCGCCCAGCACCATGCCGTTATATTCCGGGCGCGGCTGCGACAGCATGGGATAGCGCGCATCGCGCAGCCAGTTGAACGTTCCGGCATCCACGATGATGCCGCCGATCGAATTGCCATGGCCCCCGAGGAACTTGGTGGCCGAATGCACCACGATGTCGGCGCCGTGCTCGATCGGGCGGATCAGGTAGGGGGTGGCCAGCGTGTTGTCGACGATGAGCGGCAC
Source organism: Ancylobacter gelatini (assembly GCF_022601675.1). Classification (GTDB taxonomy): domain Bacteria; phylum Pseudomonadota; class Alphaproteobacteria; order Rhizobiales; family Xanthobacteraceae; genus Ancylobacter; species Ancylobacter gelatini. Next base: position 75,820 of record NZ_JAKVIL010000001.1, read on the forward strand.
GCCGGCACGGCGCGCGACCTTCGAGATTCCCTCGATATCGGTGACCACGCCGCCGGGATTGGCGATCGATTCGATGAAGATCGCCTTGGTGCGGGGGGAGACCGCGCGGGCGAAGGATTCGGGATCATCGCCATCGGCCCACACCACGTTCCAGCCGAAGCTCTTGAAGGCATGGTTGAACTGGTTGACCGAGCCGCCATAGAGCTTGTTGGAGGCGACGAACTCGTCACCGGGCATCAGCAGGGTCTGGAAGGTGAGAAGCTGGGCGGCGTGGCCGGACGCCACCGCCAGCGCGGCGGTGCCGCCTTCCAGCGCCGCGACGCGCTCTTCCAGAACCGCCGTCGTGGGGTTGGTGATGCGCGTGTAGATGTTGCCGAACGCCTGCAGGCCGAATAGCGCCGCGGCCTGGTCGACATCCTCGAACACGAAGGATGTGGTCTGGTAGATCGGCGTCACCCGCGCCTTGGTGGTGGGGTCCGGCTGCGCGCCGGCATGGACGGCGAGGGTGGCGAAGCCGGGGATGGCGGGATTGTTGGCGTCGGGCGTGTCGGTCATGGCGCTCTCCACGTCCCCTCAGTCGGGACTGTTCGCCGGCACGCAACCATAGCCGTGCGCGGTAACGCAAGTCCGTTATCCACCGGAGCCCCGGCAGTTGCGCGCCTGCACATTCGCGAATTCGCGCATGTTTGGCGACGGAATGCGGGGCGCGCGGCCGGTTTCACGAAGAAAATGGCGCATTCGCGAAGCTGACGGTGCCGGCCATGTTCGGCTTGGGCATCTGGTTGAGCCATTCCCCCGGACGCCGTCCCGAGCGGACGCGCTCCCGCTCAGCCGCGAGACCTTCATGCGCTATGAGACTGCCGGCCGCCTCGGCCTGCCGCTTGCCGGATGCATCCTGATGCTCACGCCGGCACTCGCCACCGACCCGTCCCGGACCGATGCCGCCGATCCGGGCATGTTCCTCTCTCCCGCCGCGCCCGGCAGCCTGATGTTCGTGGGCGAGAAGCTCGCCGAGTGGAACGTGGTGCTGGGCGGCGGGGCGCTGATCGCGCCGAAATATGAAGGGTCGGACGAATTCGATGTCCAGCCGATCCCCTTCGTCACCGCGACGCTCGGCGAGCATGTGAAGGTCGATCCACGCGAGGTGTCGGTCAATCTCTACAGCCTCGGCGCGCTCGGGCTCAGCGGGCAGGTCGGCTATGACACCGGCCGCAAGGAGGATGATTCCGATCATCTGCGCGGGCTGGGCGATATCGATGTCGGCGGCGTGGTCGGCGCCACGCTGACCTATGAGATGGGGCCGGCGGAGTTTTACGGCTCGCTGGAGCGCATCATCGGCGGCAGTGACGGGATGCAGGCTAGGCTCGGCGTCAAGCTCGCCCATGAGGCCGGCCGGTTCCACCTCTCGGCCGATCTCTCCACCACCTGGGCCGACGAGAATTATATGGAGGCCTATTTCGGCGTCACGCCGCTGCAGGCGGCCCGCTCGGGCCTGCCGCAATACGAGATCGGCGCCGGCTTCAAGCGCGTCGATCTCGACCTGTCGGCGACCTATGCCGTGACCGAGCACTGGCTGGTGCGCGGCGAAATCGGGCTCGGCTATCTGCTCGGCGACGTGGCCGACAGCCCCGTGGTGCAGGAGGCCTTCCAGCCCTCGGCCATGGTGCTGATCGGCTATCGGTTCTGAGCGCCCTCAGGCAGGGGTGGCGACGCCGAGCCGGGGGATGTCGATGGCCGGGCAGCGGTCCATGATCACCGCGACGCCGGCCGCCTCCGCCTTGGCCGCGGCGGCATCGTCGCGCACGCCGAGCTGGCCCCAGATCAGCTTCGGGCGCGGGGAGAGGGCGAGCGCCTCATCGACGACAGCGCCGAGATATTCGGGCGCGCGGAACACGTCCACCATGTCGATCGGCTCGGGCACATCCGCGAGGCGGGCATAGGTCGGCAGCCCGGCAATGTCGCGGCCCGCCTGGCCGGGGTTGATCGCGATGACCCGGTAGCCGCGCGCGGCGAGGTAGCGCGCCACGCCATGGCTCGGTCGCGCTGGATTGGGGCTGGCGCCGACCACGGCGATGGTGCGGACCCGGCCGAGCCAGCCGGCGATGGTGGCGTCGTCGTAATGATCGTGATCGAGGTGAGCGGTCATGCGAATGGTCTCCTGCGCGGACGTGCCGTTTCCATCAATATGGTGCGGGGACGGCATCAAAACTATTGGCGTGCGGGCCGGCCGGCCGCGCGGCCTAATGCAGCGGCGAAACAAAGACAGGGAGGCGCCGCCATGCGGATGAGTGCCGGGGAATTGCAGGCCTATCTGGTGAAGGAGTTTCCGCAGGCGTTCGGGCCGGGGCGCGTGCACGAGGTAGTGCGGGTCGACGCCAGCGGAATCAGCCTGAAGCTGGAGGCGGGCGAGGAGCATCTGCGGCCTGGCGCCACCGTCTCCGGCCCGGCGATGATGGGGCTGGCCGACATCGCCGCCTATGCCGCGATACTGGCGGCGATCGGCCCGGTGCCGCTGGCGGTCACCACCAATTTCTCGATCAACTTCCTGCGCAAGCCCGCGCCCGGCGCGATCATCGCCGATGCCGGCCTGCTGAAGCTCGGCCAGAGGCTCGCCGTGTGCGAGGTGGCGCTGCGCGCGCCCCGCCCCGAGGGGGGTGATCCATCCGCGACCGAGGGCGAGGAGGAGCTGTACGCCCACGCTGTAACGACCTATTCGATCCCGCCGCGAGTGATTTGAGGCACTTATTTGCGGGTATTAAAGTACCAACTTTGTAAGTATTTGATTTATATCGTATATTTCGGATATGTACGCATTGACGTTGCGCGCCGCTTCGCGTAGAAGCCGCGTCCAAGTGAAATGCGGCCGCGAGAGGCTGCATGTCTCTCGCATATGGAATGGTCTCATGAAGACGTTTTCGGCAAAACCCGCCGATATTGAGAAGAAGTGGTTCGTGATCGACGCCACCGGCCTCGTGGTCGGTCGTCTCGCGACCATCATCGCGATGCGCCTCAAGGGCAAGCACAAGCCGATCTACACCCCCCACGTCGATTGCGGCGACAACATTGTCGTCATCAACGCGGAGAAGGTGGTGCTGACCGGCGCCAAGCGCGACGACAAGGTCTATTACCACCATACCGGCTTCCCCGGCGGCATCAAGGAGCGGACTGCGAAGTTCATCCTCGAAGGCCGTTTCCCGGAGCGCGTGGTGGAGAAGGCGGTCGAGCGCATGCTCGCCCGCGGCCCGCTCGGCCGCAAGCTGATGGGCAATCTGCGTGTCTACAAGGGCGCCAGCCACCCGCACGAGGCCCAGCAGCCGGAAGTGCTCGACGTCGCCGCGCTCAACCGCAAGAATGTGGGGAACTGATATGGCCGAGCTCAAGTCGCTCGACGGGCTCGAAGCCCTGAAGACCCAGGCCGACGACGCGCCCAAGCACGTCCAGAAGCTGGACAAGTTCGGCCGCGCCTACGCTACCGGCAAGCGCAAGAACGCCGTTGCCCGCGTGTGGATCCGTCCCGGCACCGGCAAGATCACCGTCAACGAGCGCACCCTTGAGGTGTATTTCGCCCGTCCGGTGCTGCGCATGATCATCAACCAGCCCTTCGGCGCTGCCTCGCGCGCTGGTCAGTATGACGTTGTGTGCACCGTCTCCGGCGGCGGTCTCTCCGGTCAGGCTGGCGCGCTGCGCCACGGCATCTCGCGCGCGCTCACCTATTATGAGCCCGAGCTGCGTGGCCCGCTCAAGAAGGGCGGCTTCCTGACCCGCGACTCGCGCGTCGTCGAGCGCAAGAAGTACGGCAAGGCCAAGGCCCGCCGCAGCTTCCAGTTCTCGAAGCGCTGATCGTTTTTATACGACCAAATCGAGAGGGGCAGGCCGCAAGGCCTGCCCCTTTTGCATGAGCAGGGTTATGCTGCATCGCATGGCGGGCGAAAGCCTTGGCGGGAGCCGGGGATTTCCGGTTGTTGGATGCGATTGGATCCCTGGACCTTGTGGGTCATCGTTACGATGGTCGCCGTTCTGGCTGCCATCGCAATGAATCTCGCCTGGCTGGCCAGCCCTCGCGAGCGTTCGCTCGCCTATTGGGGCATGGGCGTGCTGTTCCAGGTTCTCGGCCTGGTCGTCATCCTGCTGCGCGGTCATCTGCCGGAATTCTGGGTCATCCTGATCGGCAACGCGCTGCTGTTCATCAGCTACGGCTTGATGCGGGTGGGCGTACGCCAGTTCGCCGGCCTTCCGCTGAACTGGCATCAGGTTCTGTATGCGCCGGCGCTGTGGATGGCGCTGTGCCTGTTTCCCGCGTTCATCGCATCGATCCATGTCCGCATCTGCCTGTTCTCGCTGATAGCGGCCACGCTGCTGGCGCTGGGGGCGCTCGACCTTGAACGGGTGAAGGACAGCAGGGGGATCGGCCGCTGGGGACTGCGGTGCACGCTGGTGCTCATGGTCGGGCTGCATCTGGCGCGCGCCGTACTGATGTGGGGCGCCGATAGTTCGCATGGCGTGCCCATCATCAGTTCCAGCGCGGCGGCATGGTTCGGACTCACCGGCATGTCCGGACTGCTGCTGGCGAGCTTCATGCTGCTGCTCATGGTTCGCGAGCGCTCGGAATTCGATCTGCGCCGCGCCGCGCAGGTCGACGAACTGACCGGGCTGCCGAATCGCCGGGGCTTCCACGAACGGGCCATCGCCGCCTGCGGGGGAGGGGGCGCGATCTCGGTCGCGCTGCTGGATATCGATCATTTCAAACAGGTCAACGACCGCCACGGCCACGCGGCGGGCGACCGCGTGCTGCGCGCTTTCGGGCAGGTGCTGGACGCGAGCGAACTCGGGCGCGGCGTGATCGGGCGCATGGGTGGCGAGGAGTTCGCGGCACTGCTGCACGGGCTCGATCCGGCGACGGTCCGCACCCGCGCGGAAAAATTCTGTGCCGCGTTCCGCGACGAGAGCGCGCGGCTTACCCATGGCGAGGGCGGCGCGCGGCTGGCGGCGACGGTGAGCATCGGGATCGCCCACGCGCAGCTTCAGCCGACGGCCGCGCCCGCCATCGCGCAGGCGCGGCTGGACCTGCTGCTGACCCGCGCCGACGCCGCGCTCTATGTCGCAAAGGCGTCCGGACGCGACCGGGTGGAGGCGGATGACACCCGGATCGCCTAGCGCGCGGGTGGCTGATCCGCGTGCCCGCGGAGGGCCGGGCATGTTGCAACCATGCTGGCCTTTTTCTTTCTGCGCGGGTCGCGTATCCATTTCGTGCCGGGTAGCGACCCGGTAGGGAATGGAGCGCCGATTGCGACCGAACACTATGCGGGGCGGCACGTATCCGCGACGTCGCGTAGGGCTCGGGCGGGCCGTGCCCAGGGAGTTCGAACCGGGCGATCGGAAATGTTCTATGATGCGATGACGGTCTGGTACTTCGCCACCTTCATCATGGTGGTGTTGGCGGGCGTCATTCTGTTCTCCTGGCTGTTCATGCGGGAGGAGCCCGCGCTGGGCTGGTGGGGCGCCGCGCTGGTGCTGGTGATCCTGGGCCTGGGCGGGCTCATCGGTCGCGGCACGCTGCCGGACTTCGTGTCCATCGAACTGGCGAACGCTGTGGTGCTGCTGGCGGCGGCGGTTGCCTGGACCGGCTTTCGTGCCTTTGAGCGCCGGCTTCCGGTCTGGTTCGCCATCATCGGCGTGCCGCTGGCCTGGATCGCGCTGTGCCAGCTGCCGCTGTTCCATTCGTCGGTGTTCAACCGCACCATCCTGCTCTCCGTCATGATGGCCCTGGTCATGGGCTGCGCGGTCCATGAGCTGTGGCGGGGCCGCGCCGAACGCATGATCGCGCGCACCGCGGCGATCGCGGTCATCGTCGGCCATATGTGTCTGGTGCTGCTGCGCCCGCTGATCGTGGGCGATGTCGGCGATAATACGAGCCGCACCGGCATGCTGCTGCGCGACCCGTATCTGGCCTGGTACACGCATGAATGGCTCGCCTTTCTGATGATCATGAGCTTCACCGTCGTCGCGCTGGTGCGCGAGCGCCGCGAACTCAGCCTGCAGCATGCTTCCATGATCGACGAACTGACCGGCCTGCTGAACCGGCGCGGCTTCATGGCGCGCTCGGTGCAAGTGTGCCACCCCGGCGGGATGGTGGCGCTGCTCGCGCTCGACCTCGACCGCTTCAAGGCGGTCAACGACCGGCACGGCCATGCCGGCGGCGACCGGCTGCTGGTGCTGTTCGCCGACGTGCTGCGCGCCACGGTGCGCGCCGGCGACATCGTGGCGCGGATCGGCGGCGAGGAGTTCGGCGTGCTGATGCCCGACGCCGGCGCCGAGGCCGCGCTTGCGGGCGCCGAGCGGATCCGACAGGTCTTCCGGCACAACGCCCATCGGCTCGGCATGGAGGGGATCGACGGCACGGTGAGCATCGGCGTCGCCTGTGGCGAGATGCCCCCCGGCGGTTTTCCCGACAGCGTGGGGCCGCTGATGGCGCGGGCCGATATCGCGCTCTATCGCGCCAAGGCACTGGGGCGCAACCGCGTCGAACTGTTCGAGGCAGCCGACAGCGCCACGGTGGTGCCGATCTCTCCCTCCGGCGCATTCCCGCGGCAGGATCGCCGCGCGCGGTAGAGCGCCGTCCGTTGGTCCGGCCGAGCTGTCGATCGATCGGAACCGGCTCGGGCCAGAACGCAAAAAGGGCGCCCGAAGGCGCCCTTTCGCGGGTCCGCTCCTGAAGGGATCAGACGGAGTAGTACATCTCGAACTCGACCGGGTGCGGCGTCATTTCGAAGCGCGCAACCTCGGTCATCTTGAGGTCGATATAGGCGTTGATGAAGTCGTCGTCGAAGACGCCGCCCTTCTTGAGGTAGTCGCGATCCTTGTCAAGCGAGGAGAGAGCCTCGCGCAGCGAGCCGCACACCGTCGGGATCTTCTTCAGTTCGCGCGGGGGCAGGTCGTAGAGGTCCTTGTCCATCGCCTGGCCGGGATCGATCTTGTTCAGGATGCCGTCCATGCCCGCCATCAGCATCGCGGCGAAGGCGAGGTAGGGGTTCGCGCCCGGATCGGGGAAGCGGACCTCAAGACGCTTGGCCTTCGGCGAGGTGGTGTAGGGGATGCGGCAGGAGGCCGAGCGGTTGCGCGCCGAATAGGCGAGCAGCACGGGGGCCTCATAGCCCGGCACCAGACGCTTGTAGGAGTTGGTGAGCGGGTTGGTGAAGGCGTTCAGCGACTTGGCGTGCTTGATGATGCCGCCAATGTACCACAGGCAGTAATCCGAGAGGTCGGCATACTTGTTGCCGGCAAACAAAGGCTTGCCTTCCTTCCAGATCGACTGATGGACATGCATGCCCGAGCCGTTGTCGCCGAAGATCGGCTTCGGCATGAAGGTCGCGGTCTTGCCATAGATGTTGGCGACCTGATGGATGCAGTACTTGTAGATCTGCAGGTGGTCGGCCATCGTGACCAGCGGGCCGAACTTCAGGCCGAGCTCGTGCTGTGCGGAAGCGACCTCGTGATGGTGCTTCTCGACCTTGGCGCCCATGCGGGCCATGGCCGCGAGCATTTCGCCGCGCATGTCCTGCGCGCTGTCCACCGGCGGGACCGGGAAATAGCCGCCCTTGGTGCGCACGCGGTGGCCGAGATTGCCGCCTTCGTACTCGGTGTCGCTGTTGGTCGGCAGTTCCGACGAATCCAGCTTGAAGCCGGTATTGTACGGGTCGGCCTTGAAGCGCACGTCGTCGAAGATGAAGAACTCGGCTTCCGGGCCGAAGAACACGGTGTCGCCGATGCCGGTGCTCTTCACATAGGCTTCCGCCTTCTTGGCGATGCCGCGCGGGTCGCGGCTATAGGGCTCGCCCGTGGTCGGCTCCAGCACGTCGCAGACCACGACGAGGGTGGTCTCGGAGAAGAACGGATCAATGCAGCAGGTTTCAAGATCCGGCTGCAGATGCATGTCGGATTCGTTGATCGCCTTCCAGCCGGCGATGGACGAACCGTCGAATGCCTGGCCCTCGGCAAAGAAGTCCTCGTCGACCATCGTGATATCGAAAGTGACATGCTGCCACTTTCCGCGGGGATCGGTGAAGCGGAGATCGACGTATTTGACGTCGTTCTCTTTGATGAGCTTCATTACGTCCTTGGCCGTCGTCATTTTAATCGTGCCTTTCTTGCCATTCTGCCCTGTGCTGGGCAGGTGAACTCCCAAGCCTATGGCGGGACGTGCGCCGCGTGACAATGGCGTCGCGCATCGTCGCGCGGACCATACGAGCAAGGCGGAGTTTGAACAACATGCGCGCCGCATCGCTCTCGCGGTGCAGCGCGCAAATTCAGGTGCTGATAAGGGGGAAGCCGGCTATCGACGCCCGGGCGACATCACCCGGGCGGCAGATGCAGGCTGGAAGCGGCCGGTATCGATGCCGCGCCCGGCGTGCGTGCCACGCGTGCGCGGGGCCCGCCACGCCGGTTCCGCGACGCCTCAGATGGCGTCGACGCCGGACTCGCCGGTGCGGATGCGGATGGCCTCTTCGATGTTCGACACGAAGATCTTGCCGTCGCCGATGCGCCCGGTCTGGGCGGCGCGACGAATGGCATCGATCGCGGTTTCCACCATCTCGTCGCCGACGACGACCTCGATCTTCACCTTGGGCAGGAAATCCACCACGTATTCGGCACCGCGATAGAGTTCGGTATGCCCTTTCTGCCGGCCGAAGCCCTTGGCTTCGGTGACGGTGATGCCCTGCAGGCCAACTTCCTGCAGCGCCTCCTTCACTTCGTCCAGCTTGAAGGGCTTAATGATGGCCTCGATCTTCTTCATTTCATCTCGTCTCCCTGACCCGACGATCCGCGACGCCCTGTCGAGCCGAGCCGCCATGAAGCAGAACCCATGCCAAACGTCTTCGTCGGCTTGAAAATAGCGCGATATCAGCTTCTTGCGAGAGGGAAAATCCGGCCTTCCCCCTAGCGAATTTCGAGTATGATTATCTTGTGGGCATATTGGTCGAAAAATAGGCATTTTCTATCGCGGTGGCAGCTCCTGGGTCGCGTGAAAATTGTGCATTCGACCTTCCGGTGACGTTTTAAGGTAGCAAGGTAACGTCGCGGCCTTCCGACGCGGCGGGCGCGGGCTTGGCAAGGCGCAGCGGTGGCGGGATGGTGGGGCATGGAATTGCTCGACCCGAAGGAAATGGCGCGCGCGGACGCGCTGACGATCGGCGGCGGCGTGCCGGGCCTTGCCCTGATGGAGCGCGCAGGTGCGGCCGTCGCCCGCGCCGTGGCGCTGCGCTGCCCGCCGGCAGGGCGGGTGCTGGCGCTGTGCGGGCCGGGCAATAATGGCGGCGACGGCTTTGTCGCGGCGCGGCTGCTGGCGGGGCAGGGCTACCGGGTCACGCTCGCCTTGCTCGGCGAGCGCGCGGCGCTGCGAGGCGATGCCGCCGACATGGCCGCGCGCTGGAGCGGCCCGGTGCTGTCCGCGCGTGAGGCGGCCCTTGCCGGCGATGTCATCATCGATGCGCTCTACGGCGCCGGCCTCGCGCGCGATCTCGATGGCGCGGCGCGGGATCTGGTGGAGCGGGTGGACGCCAGCGGCATTCCGGTGGTCGCGGTCGACCTGCCATCGGGGATCGACGGCGCCACCGGCGCCGTGCGCGGGGCCGCGATCCAGGCCGTGGAGAGCGTGACCTTCTTTCGGCCGAAGCCCGGCCACCTGCTGCTGCCGGGGCGGCTGCATGGCGGCACGCTGACGGTTGCCGATATCGGGATCTCCCCCGATGTGCTGGACGAGATTGGCCCCCGCACGTTCGAGAACGCACCGGCGCTATGGCAGGCGGCCTTCCCGGTGCCGCGCGTCGATGGCCACAAATATGACCGGGGCCACCTCGTCGCCGTGTCCGGCCCGGCGCAGGCGACCGGCGCGACGCGGCTTTCCGCGCGCGCTGCGCTGCGCGCCGGGGCCGGGCTGGTGACGGTGGCCTGCCCGCAGGAGGCGCTGGCGATCCACGCCGCCAACCTGTCCGCGGTGATGGTGCGTCCGGTTGAGGACGCCGCCGGGCTCGCGGCGCTGCTGGAGGATCGGCGGCTTACCACCGTCATTCTCGGACCCGGCGCCGGGGTAGGGGCGGCGACGCGTGACAAGCTGGAGGTGGCGCGCGCGCGCCACCTCGTGCTCGATGCCGACCTCATCACCAGCTTCAAGGGCGAGGCGGAGGCGTTGGCGTCGGTCATCGCCGCTTCGCCCGGCGCCATCCTGACGCCCCATGACGGCGAGTTCGCGCGGCTGTTCGCCGGCCGCGACGACGTGCTCGGCGCCCCGTCAAAGCTGGCGCGGGCGCGGGCAGGGGCCGCGCTGGTGGGCGCGGTCGTCATCCTGAAAGGCCCCGATACCGTGGTCGCCGCGCCGGACGGGCGCGCCTCGATCGCCGCCAATGCCCCGCCCTGGCTGGCGACCGCCGGAGCCGGCGACGTGCTCGCGGGCATTGCCGGCGGGCTGCTGTCCCAGGGTGTGGCGCCGTTCGAGGCGGCGTGCGCGGCGGTGTGGCTCCACGGCGAGGCGGCGAGGGTGGCCGGGCCGGGGCTGGTGGCGGACGACCTGATCGACGCGCTGCGCCCGGTCTATGCCGCGCTCTATGGCCGGCTCGGCGTTCGGGGCTGAACGCGACTCAGTTCGCCTCGATCGCCGTCCCGGTCGCCGCCGCGCCCGTGTCGCGGCGGACGTGGAGCGTGCGCGGGGACCCGGCAGGCGGCGCCAAACGCCGCCAACCCTCGCGAAACCGTGCGGCGCGGGCCTCATTTTGGACTGGCGCAGCGTCATCGCCGTGCTATAAGCCCGCACCCGGCTGGCGGCATCTTTCTCGGGTGCGCGCGCCCGTGCGCCGTTGCGATGAGCGATGGTGCCGGCGCGTTTCGCGGGCGTGGCGGAACTGGTAGACGCGCTGGATTTAGGTTCCAGTGTCGCAAGATGTGGGGGTTCGAGTCCCTCCGCCCGCACCAGACACGCCACGACGCCCGACGCCCTCCGACCGAAATTTCACCGTCGAGGATTGCGACGCTCGCGCGGCGCGATATCTCGCAACCGATATTCCTAGACGCCGCGCCCGCGGCACTAAAGACGAAGGCCGAAGACATGCAGGTCACCGAACTCCTCGCCGAAGGTCTCAAGCGCGAATATCGCGTGGTGCTGCCGGCCGCCGAACTCGACGCCAAGGCCAATGCCCGCCTCTCCGAGATGAAGGACAAGGTGCGGATCAACGGCTTCCGTCCCGGCAAGGTGCCGGTCGCGCATCTCAAGCGCATGTATGGCAAGTCGGTTCTCGCCGAGGTCATCGACCAGGCGGTGAACGAGGCCAACACCAAGATCATCGACGACAACGGCTTCAAGCTCGCCATGCAGCCCAAGGTCGAGCTGCCGCAGGACGAGGCGGCCGTGAACGAGGTGATCGAGGGCCGCGCCGACCTGTCCTACACGGTGAACCTCGAAGTGCTGCCGGCCATCACGCTTGGCGACTTCTCCACCATCTCGCTTGAGAAGCCGGTGCTCGCCGTGACCGATGCCGAGGTCGACGAGGCGGTCTCCAAGATCGCCGAGGCCAACCGCCCGTTCAGCGACAAGGAAGGCGCCGCCGAGAACGGCGACCGCGTCACCATCTCCTTCGTCGGTTCGATCGACGGCGAGAAGTTCGAGGGCGGCAGCGCCGAGGACGTGCCGCTGGTGCTCGGCTCGGGCAGCTTCATCCCCGGCTTCGAGGAGCAGCTGGTCGGTATCGCGCCGGACGAGACTCGCACCGTGAAGGTGACGTTCCCGGCCGAGTATCAGGCCCCGCACCTCGCCGGCAAGGATGCCGAGTTCGAGACCAAGGCCACCAAGATCGAGGCGCCCGGCGAACTGACCGTCGATGACGAGTTCGCCAAGACGCTCGGCATGGACAGCCTTGAGGCGCTCAAGGAGCAGGTGAAGAGCCGCATCGCGCAGGAGCACAATTCGGCGAGCCGCGCCAAGGCCAAGCGCAAGCTGCTCGACGCGCTCGACGAACTGCACCAGTTCGACGTGCCGCCGACCCTCGCCCAGCAGGAATTCGACGGCATCTGGAACCAGGTAACTTCGGAGATGGAGGCGCAGAAGCGCAGCTTCGCCGACGAGGACACCACCGAGGAAGCCGCGCGCGCCGACTACGAGAAGATCGCCAAGCGCCGCGTGCGCCTCGGCCTCGTGCTTGCGGAAATCGGCGAGAAGAACAACATCCAGGTCACCGACGACGAAGTGACCCGCGCCGTCGTCGAGCGCGCCCGCCAGTTCCCCGGCCAGGAACAGCAGGTGTGGGAGTTCTACCGCAGCAATGCGCAGGCTCTCGCCTCGCTGCGCGCGCCGATCTTCGAGGAGAAGGTCGTGGACTTCCTGCTGGAGCAGGCCAAGGTGACCGAGAAGCCGGTGAGCCGCGAGGAGCTCTATGCCGAGGACGAGGCCGACAAGGCCTGATCCTGACCGACAGCGGCGCCGTTTCGCGGGCGGGGATGCGTCTCTCTGTACACAGGGGACGCGGCCCCGCCCGCGGCTTTATGGCCCGCCGGGCTGGTAGGTACGCGCTTTCCCATTATGTTGGGGGAATGGATTCGTGGGCGGAGGCATGGGCCCCACCCGCCAGGAAGGGCATTGGCCCGCCGAGGACCTTGAGATGCGTGACCCGATCGATACGTACATGAACTATCTGGTCCCGATGGTGGTCGAACAGACCAATCGGGGCGAGCGTTCCTATGACATCTATTCGCGCCTCCTCAAGGAGCGCATCATCTTCCTGACCGGCCCGGTCGAGGACAACATGTCGACCCTGATGGTCGCGCAGCTGCTGTTCCTCGAAGCCGAGAACCCGAAGAAGGAAATCTCGATGTACATCAACTCCCCCGGCGGAGTTGTGACGTCGGGGCTGGCGATCTACGACACGATGCAGTTCATCAAGCCGGCGGTCTCGACGCTGTGCATCGGCCAGGCGGCCTCCATGGGCTCGCTGCTGCTGACCGCCGGCGAGAAGGACATGCGCTTCGCGCTGCCCAACGCTCGAATCATGGTGCATCAGCCTTCCGGCGGCTTCCAGGGCCAGGTGACGGACATCCTGATCCACGCCAAGGAAGTCGAAAGCCTGAAGAAGCGGCTGAATGAAATCTATGTGAAGCACACCGGCCAGTCGCTTCAGGCGGTCGAGGACGCCCTCGAGCGCGACAATTTCATGACCTCCGAGGCCGCCAAGTCCTTCGGTCTTATCGATAATGTCATCGATCGGCGCCCGGACGACCTCAGCGCGAAGCCCTGATCGGGCGGCGTGTTTGGGAATTCGTGCCGTGTCCCTATATTAGGGATGCGGCACGGTGCCCGGAAACAGGCTCTTGCGTGCGATGCGGTATCGCGCTTGCATGACGGAATGACGAAATATTCAGCGGGAGGCGCGACAGGGTTAATAATGGGGCAGCGGGGCGTCTCGAAAGCGGGGACGGCGCGATTGCCTTCTTGATCGATGCGCGCCAGCCATGCTTGGCTGGCTCTACGGGTCGACCCTCAAGTCGCTTCCTTTAGACGGCCCTATTGGGACCGTCGCGTTTCTCCCCACTTGGAGGCCCGCGGCGGCCTGCGAGACTGAGGCGGGTCCAGCTTCCCCTGGCCCGCCGAGCGGACGGAGAGACGCATGAGCAAGGTTGGCGGCGGCGACAGCAAGAATACCCTTTATTGCTCGTTCTGCGGCAAGAGCCAGCACGAGGTCCGCAAGCTTATTGCCGGACCCACCGTGTTCATCTGCGATGAATGCGTCGAGCTGTGCATGGACATCATCCGCGAAGAGAACAAGTCCTCGCTGGTGAAGTCCCGCGACGGGATTCCCACCCCGAAGGAAATCTGCAAGGTGCTGGACGATTACGTGATCGGCCAGTTTCATGCCAAGCGCGTGCTTTCGGTGGCGGTGCACAACCACTACAAGCGCCTGAACCACGCGACCAAGAACGGCGATGTCGAGCTCGCCAAGTCCAACATCATGCTGATCGGGCCGACCGGCTCGGGCAAGACGCTGCTCGCGCAGACGCTGGCCCGCATCCTCGACGTGCCCTTCACCATGGCGGACGCGACGACCCTGACCGAGGCCGGCTATGTCGGCGAGGATGTCGAGAACATCATCCTCAAGCTGCTTCAGTCGGCCGACTACAATGTCGAGCGCGCGCAGCGCGGCATCGTCTATATCGACGAGATCGACAAGATCAGCCGCAAGTCGGACAACCCGTCCATCACCCGCGACGTGTCGGGCGAGGGCGTGCAGCAGGCGCTGCTGAAGATCATGGAAGGCACGGTTGCCTCCGTGCCGCCGCAGGGCGGGCGCAAGCATCCCCAGCAGGAGTTCCTCCAGGTCGACACCACCAACATCCTGTTCATCTGCGGCGGCGCCTTCGCCGGGCTGGACAAGATCATCTCCTCGCGCAGCATGGGCGGCACGTCCATCGGCTTCGGGGCGAAGGTGGCGCCGCCGGAAGACCGTCGCCCCGGCGAGGTGTTCCGCGAGGTGGAGCCCGAGGACCTGCTGAAGTACGGCCTGATCCCCGAGTTCATCGGTCGTCTGCCGGTGATCGCGACGCTGGGCGACCTCGACGAGACCGCGCTCAAGCAGATCCTCTCCGAGCCGAAGAACGCGCTGGTCAAGCAGTATCAGCGCCTGTTCGAAATGGAGAATGTCGAGCTGTCGATCCATGAGGAAGCGCTGGGCGCCATCGCCCGCAAGGCGATCGAGCGCAAGACCGGCGCCCGTGGCCTGCGTTCCATCATGGAAGGCATTCTCCTCGACACGATGTTCGACCTGCCCGGCCTCGAAGGGGTCGAGGAGGTGGTCATCAGCAAGGAGGTCGTCGAGCAGAATGCGCGTCCGCTCTACATCTATGCGGACCGCGCGGCCGGCGATGCGGGCGCGAGTGCCTGAACCGGCGCCGCGCAACGATACGGCCGGGCCGCTGAGCCCGGCCGACGCCTTCCCCGGCTCCCCCGGATGCCGGTCTCTTGAATTGGCCGGTGGCGCTCTCCATCTGAGATCCAACCACCGGTCCTCGACCGCATCGACGTGCCCACCGCGGCTTTTCCCGCTTCCGCACAGAGATCATCGATCGCGTTCCGGCCGCATTGCGGCACGGTCGATCGCCCCCGCGCGTGTTCCGCACGAGGTCGACGCCCGGCCGACAACAGAAAGGACAGAGCCATGACGAGCCCCAAGCCTCGCACCGCGCTCACGCCCGGCGTTTCCCAGACTTTTCCGGTTCTGCCGCTGCGCGACATCGTTGTCTTTCCGCACATGATCGTGCCGCTCTTCGTCGGTCGCGAGAAGTCCATTCGCGCGCTTGAAGAAGTCATGCGGAACGACACGTTCATCCTGCTGGCCACGCAGGAGAATGCCTCGGACGACGATCCCTCGACCGACACCATCTACAAGATCGGCACGCTCGCTTCCGTGCTCCAGCTGCTCAAGTTGCCGGACGGCACCGTGAAGGTGCTGGTCGAAGGCATCTCGCGCGCCAAGGTCGACCACTACACCGACCGCAGCGACCTCTACGAGGCCGAGGCTGTCGCGCTGGAGGAGGAACTCGGCTCCAAGGTGGAAGCCGAGGCGCTCGGCCGCTCGGTGCTGTCGGAATTCGAGAGCTATGTGAAGCTCAACAAGAAGGTGTCGCCGGAAGTCGTCGGCGTCGTGACCCAGATCGAGGACCACTCGAAGCTGGCCGATACCGTCGCCTCGCATCTCGCGGTGAAGATCCCCGAGAAGCAGGCGGTGCTGGAAGTCCTGAAGGTGACCGCGCGCCTGGAGAAGGTGCTCTCGCTGATGGAGAACGAGATTTCCGTTCTTCAGGTCGAGAAGCGCATCCGCACGCGCGTCAAGCGCCAGATGGAGAAGACGCAGCGCGAGTACTATCTCAACGAGCAGATGAAGGCGATCCAGAAGGAACTCGGCGACGGCGAGGATGGCCGCGACGAGCTCGCCGAACTGGAAGAGCGCATCAAGACGGTCAAGCTGTCGAAGGAAGCCCGCGAGAAGGCCACGCACGAACTGAAGAAGCTGCGGCAGATGTCTCCGATGTCCGCCGAGGCGACGGTGGTGCGCAACTATCTCGACTGGCTGCTCTCGATCCCGTGGGGCAACCGCTCGAAGGTGAAGAAGGATCTTCCCTTCGCGCAGGGCGTGCTCGATTCCGAGCATTACGGCCTCGACAAGGTGAAGGAGCGCATCGTCGAATATCTCGCGGTGCAGAGCCGGCAGAACAAGCTGACCGGACCGATCCTGTGCCTCGTCGGCCCGCCCGGCGTCGGCAAGACCTCGCTCGGCAAGTCGATCGCCAAGGCGACGGGGCGTGAATTCGTCCGTGTCGCGCTCGGCGGCGTGCGTGACGAGGCGGAGATCCGCGGGCATCGCCGGACCTATATCGGCTCCATGCCCGGCAAGATCATCCAGTCGATGCGCAAGGCGAAGAAGGCCAACCCGCTGTTCCTGCTCGACGAGATCGACAAGATGGGCGCCGATTTCCGCGGCGATCCGTCCTCGGCCCTGCTGGAGGTCCTCGACCCCGAGCAGAACCACACCTTCGCCGATCACTATCTGGAGGTCGATTATGACCTTTCGAACGTGATGTTCGTGACGACGGCCAATACGCTGAACATCCCGCCGGCCCTTCTGGACCGCATGGAAGTGATCCGCATTGCCGGCTACACGGAAGACGAGAAGGCCGAGATCGCCAAGAAGCACCTCATCCCGCAGGCGCTGGCCAAGCATGGCCTGCAGCTCAAGGAATGGTCGATCGACGACGACGCGCTGCTGACCCTCATCCGCCGTTACACGCGGGAAGCCGGCGTGCGTAATCTTGAGCGCGAAATCTCCAACCTCGCCCGTAAGGCGGTGAAGGAGCTGACGCTCACCAAGAAGAAGTCGATCCGCGTCGACGAAGCCCAGCTTGAGGAATATCTCGGCGCGCCGAAGTTCCGCTATGGCGAGGCCGAGACCGAGGATCAGGTGGGTGTGGTCACCGGCCTGGCCTGGACCGAAGTCGGTGGCGAGATTCTCACCATCGAAGGCGTCATGATGCCCGGCAAGGGCAAGATGACGGTCACGGGCAATCTGCGCGACGTGATGAAGGAATCGATTTCCGCGGCGGCGTCCTATGTCCGCTCGCGCGCCGTCGATTTCGGAATCGAGCCGCCGCTGTTCGAGCGCAGGGACATCCATGTCCATGTGCCGGAGGGCGCAACCCCGAAGGACGGCCCGTCCGCCGGCGTTGCCATGGCGACCGTGCTGACCTCGGTGCTGACCGGCATCCCGATCCGTCGTGACGTCGCCATGACCGGCGAAATCACGCTCCGTGGCCGGGTGCTGCCGATCGGCGGTCTCAAGGAGAAGCTGCTGGCCGCGCTGCGCGCCGGGATCAAGAAGGTGCTGATCCCGGAGGAGAATGCCAAGGATCTCGCCGAGATCCCGAACAACGTGAAGAACGCGCTGGAAATCGTGCCGGTGTCGCGGATGGACGAAGTGCTCCGTCACGCGCTGGTGCGTCAGCCCGATCCGATCACCTGGGAAGAAAAGCCGGTGGATGTGACCCCGCCGGTGGAGCCGGTGCTCGCCATCGACGAAGGCACGGGCGTCGCGGCGCACTGAGCTTTTCGGAGCCTCAAAGACCTGGAACGGCGGCACCCGCAGGGGTGTCGCCGTTTTTATTTGTCCTGCCGCATCCGCCACAGATCGGCCGGCCGACAGCCTCGCCGCCGACCGCCTAATTTGCAGGCGCCCGCGTTGCGGTACCGTTGAGGTATTATATTACATGCAATAGCTCTGAAACCGTTTAATTATGCGGGTTTTCGGCGGGTGGGCGCTTGCAAATGCCGCAATTTGGAGAAAGTGTCTCGCCCGTCGTTGGTGCAACTCACCGACGATTCTTGTGCAATCAAGGGAAGGATCGGTCATATGACCACGAAGAACGAACTCGTCGCCGCCGTGGCCGAGCAGGCCAAGCTGACGAAGGCTGCCGCTGCGGCCGCGGTCGACGCCACCTTCGACGCCATCGCCGCCTCGCTGAAGGCCGGCGAAGAAGTGAAGCTCATCGGCTTCGGCAGCTTCTCGGTCGTGACCCGCGCGGCGCGTGAAGGCCGCAACCCGCGCACCGGCAACCCGGTGAAGATCGAAGCCTCCAAGGCTCCGAAGTTCACGCCCGGCAAGGGCCTGAAGGAAGTCGTCAACGGCTGAAGACACGGCCCGGATCATCCGGGCCTGCTGTCGCGCCGGGCGCCCGCGCCACGCTTCGGTAATTGACCGGGCGGGTGGCGGGCGCCGCGCGAGGCCGCGCGGTGTGGTGGCGCCCGGAAACGGTGCCGCAGCCGCCTGCGCCGGCACGCTGCCCCACGCAGGGGCAGGGCCGGCGTTCTGGTTGCGGGAGGCGAAGAACTCCCGACGTGACAGGCCCGCGCGCCCGACGCGCGGAATCCTGGGCTTGCCGCCCGCGCGCGGCGATGCTTTAAGGCGCTGGCTTCGCACCGGCCGCGCCGGCCTGCGGGGTCTGGAGGGCGGTTAGCTCAGTTGGTAGAGCATCTCGTTTACACCGAGAGGGTCGGCGGTTCGAGCCCGTCACCGCCCACCACCTGACCGCACCCAACCGCACCTGCCGAGAGGCTCAGCCTTGAAACTTGCCCTGTTCGATTGCGATGGAACGTTGGTGGACAGCCAGGACGTCATCGTCACCGCGATGACCCGCGCCTTTGACCGCGCCGGCCGACCCGTGCCGCCGCGCTCGGCGATCCTGTCGATCGTCGGCCTCTCCCTCGTCGAGGCGATGCGCCGGCTCGGTGACGACGACCCGGCCTTTCCCGCCGAGGCGCTGGCGGAGCTGTACCGCGGGGCGTTCCACGAATTGCGGGCGGAATCAGCTGTCCTCGAGCCGCTGTTTCCCGGCATGCGCGCCACGCTCGACCTCCTGAAGGCGCGCGAGGACGTCGTGCTCGGCATCGCCACCGGCAAATCACAGCGCGGCGTGGCCGCCGTGCTGCGTCATCACGGGCTGGAGGGGCGGTTCATGACCATCCAGACGGCGGATGACGCCCCGTCCAAGCCGCATCCCGCCATGGTGCTGCAGGCGATGGCGGCAGTGGGCGTCGAGCCGGCGGATACGGTGCTGATCGGTGACACCAGTTTCGACATGACCATGGCACGCGCCGCTGGCGCCCGTGCGCTCGGCGTGACCTGGGGCTATCATGCGCGCGACCTGCTGATGGCGTCCGGCGCCGAGCGGCTGGTGGACCACGCTGCCGACCTGCTGCCGGCTATGGACGGGCTTTGGGGGACGCGCCGATGAGCGACGAGAAGCCCGCGCCGCGCGCGCCTGACCCTGCCGCCTTCCGCACGCAGCCGGCCCTGCCCAAGCGATTCTATACTCTCGCCGCTGCCGTGCCTCACGAGAGCGGGTTCGCCGTCGCGCTCGACGGCCGGCCGGTGCGCACGCCGGGAAGACGGCCGCTCAGCGTTCCGGGGCTCGCCTTTGCCGAAGCGCTGGCGCAGGAGTGGCAAGGGCAGGGGGAGCAGATCAATCCGCTGACCATGCCGCTGACGCGCCTCGTCAACTCCGCGATCGACGGCGTGGCCGCGAACCCGGCGGAGGTTGCCGCCGAGATCGTGCGCTATGCCGGCAGCGACCTGCTGTGCTACCGCGCCGACGCGCCGCCGAAGCTCGTCATGTTGCAGCGCGATATCTGGGACCCTGTCCTGCGCTGGGCGGAGGTCGAACTTGGCGGCCGTTTCGTCCTCAGCGAGGGGATTCGTTACGTCGAACAACCGGCGAAAACGCTCGATTATTTTGCCGCCGCACTTCCGCGCGACCCGTTGCGGCTGGCCGCTCTCAACCTGATGACGACGCTGAGCGGCTCGGCCCTGCTGAGTCTCGCGGTTTGGAGGGGTACTATTTCAGCGCAGGAAGCTTGGCGGGCGGCGCATATCGATGAAGAAGTACAGCAAGAACTGTGGGGCAAAGACCGCGAAGCGGAACTTCGTTCTGAGCAGAGGCAGAAAGACTTTTATGCTGCAGTGCGGGCACTTCGCCTCATTGATGCTCAATGACATCAAAAGAAACCAGTAAGCATCTCGACATCGAATTCGATAAGTTTCCGACGATTTCCTCGATACAGCTCTGCCTTTTAATGGAGCTATCGCTCGGTTTCCTGCTAAAATTCCGTGAATTTTGCAGAAGAACATAGATTAACTGATTGATAAAAATTGAATGAGAATCGAAATTATTGCGATTTCCTTCCATTGATCGCGGATCTAGCAGGGTTCATGGTATTTTAATCCGGCATGACCGACGTATATGGGGCGTGGTTGTTGACCTGTGTGTCTTTTTTGCACTAGCGTGATGGCGTATGCGGGGTATCTTGAAGTCGAGCTTAAGAAGGGCGGGGCGGATTATGATGGGCAAGTTCGGGCGGATTACCGTTTCTGCGTTGGCGCTTATGGTGTCGTTCGGTGCGCTGGACGCCGTGTCGGTGAATTCCGGTGCGGCGCGCGCTCAGGTGCTGACAGCTGCGCAGATTGCGACGCCTCCGGCGAGTGCCGAGGCGGCGGTGACGCTTCTTGTTAGTCTTATCAATCAGGCTACGAGCAACGGCACTGTTTCCACAAACGGTGCCGGTGTCACCGACGCGGTGATCCTGCTCATGACGACTTTTGAGGGTAACCCCGCTGCTGTCGGCTTCATCACCAGCGCGCTGGTCCAGGCGGCGAGCGGCGCGGTTGCTGCGCTTCAGGGGGCGGCTTTTGCCAACCTTAAGGAGCCGATTCTGACCGGTGTCGAGACGGTTATTACGGCGTGGACGGACGCGGGTGGTGAGGCTGCCAATGGTCCGGCCTTCGAGGCGTACCGCGCCCAGGTCGAGGCTATGAATGGTTACAGTGCCCTGGTCGAGTTCAGGGCGATCGCCACCAGCGGTGCTGAGCGCCAGATTTCGACGTCGAAGGACGGGCTGGGTGACGAGGATGGTGCGCCTCCCACGGGCGCGACGGTGACGCAGAGCAATCCTTTGACGCGGGTTGGTGTTCCCAGTCCTTCACTCCCGCCGGGGACGGTGTTTACGTTTGGCGGGTTTGTTCCGGGTGCGCCGGTGACTGTCACGGTCACGGGTGAGGGCGCGGGCTCCGCGTCGCTTCAGTGAAGATTTGAGTGCATTGGTTTTTGCTGTCTGTTTCGTTCGGGGCGGTATCGGGTTTCTGGGGGCATTGATGAAAAAGTTTGCGGTAGTTGGGGTAGTATCGAGTTTGTCGATGGTTCCTCTCGCCAGCGTGGCGATGGCGGCAGACTATGCGCCGACGACTCGCAAGGCGGTCGAGGTTGATCCCGCTTTGGCTCCGGTCGGCGAGCGGATGGCCTACAAGCCCGATGGTGTGCAGGTCGGCTCGTTCACCCTGCTTCCGGCGTTGGGCCTGTCGACCGGTTACGACACCAACATCACGGCGACCAACACCAATACCAAGGAAGACTGGCTCTTCATTGTCCGTCCTTCGCTTCTGCTTCGTTCGGATTGGACGCGGCATATGCTGCTCTTGGATACCTACTTCGAGAGCGGCAGCTACGCGAAGTACAGCGATGCCGACTATCAGAACTATTCGTTCGGTGCTCGCGGCCGTATCGACGTGACCGACGATTTCTACCTCACCAGCTTCCTGCGTTGGTCGCACCTGAACGAACTGCCGGGTGACGATGAGGTCGATACCGGCCTCACCGAGCCCCTCGGCTACGACCAGACGGTGGCGGGTGTCGGGCTCCGTAAGGATTTTAACCGGATGTGGGTCACGGCGGACTTCAAGTTCCGTGACCGCGACTTCGACAATTTCGTTGATGGCGTTCCGAGCAATCAGCAGTACCGCGACGGTCAGACCTATACGGTGTCCGGCCGCGTCGGTTACGAGATCAGTCCGTTGACCAGCCTCTTCGTTGGCGGCGGCAATTCCTGGTACAACATGGAGGACTCGGACTACAACGCGACCCAGTGGAATGTGGTCGGCGGTGTTGTGTTCGAGCCGTCCCGCCTGATGCGCGGTGAGGCTTATATCGGCTACGGCGAGTGGACCTCTGACAATGGCGATCTCAGCAGGGTCCCCAATGTCAACTACGGTCTTGACCTGGCGTGGTTCGTTTCTCCGCTGCTGACCGTGACTTTCTCGGGCGCTCAGGAAGTTCTGACCTCGAACTATAACTATCTGGGCTTTGACGGATCGGCTGTTCTAAATTCGACCTTCGGTGTCCGCGCCGATTACGAACTGCGTCGGAGCATCATCCTGTCGGGCTGGTTCAATTACGAGAACCAGAACTACGAAGACTTTGCGCGGGACGATGATCAGTACGTCTATGGCGCCCAGGTTCGCTACGTGATGAACCGCTACGCCGAGTGGAAGCTGAACTACAGCTACACGGACTTCGATACCAACTTCAACGGTATCAATGGCGCCGAAAGCTACACGCGTAATGTCATTCTCGGTACGCTGACCCTCACCTACTGAGCGGTTCAGGCAGGCTTTAGAAACGCCCTCCGTTTTCCAGCGGGGGGCGTTTTTTGTTGCACTGCCGTTGTCATGGTAGAGTGACGGCGTGGTGACCCCTGCGGTGACCAAGGACGGTGACTCGCGAGTCAGGTTGGGTATGTTTTTTTTCCGTTCCCGCGCGGCGGCTCCCAAACGCAAGCCAGCCCTCATTCCCGACGGAAGGCGCGTTTATGCGATCGGTGACATTCACGGTCGCTATGACCTGCTGACCCGGATGCTCGACACCATCCATCGCGATGCTGCGGGCGGCGCGGCCGAGCCGCAGATTGTGTTTCTTGGTGACTATATCGACCGCGGCGCCGATAGCCGCTCCGTTCTGGAGTGCCTGCGCGGCGGGACGCAGCATGGTTGGACGTGCCTGATGGGCAATCACGAGGCCATGTTGCTGGCGGTGCTCGACGGCGAGCTCGACTGGCCGATGTGGCTCGGGCATGGCGGCGCGGAGACGCTGTTCTCCTATGGCCTGTCGACGCGTGAATTCGCCGGGCGTACCGAACCGGAGGCGCTTCGCGAGGCGGTTCTGTCGGCAGTCCCTGCGAGCCATATCGACTTTCTGCGCGGCCTGGCCGGCTCTCATGAGGTCGGTGGTTATTTCTTCTGCCATGCCGGCATTCGTCCGGGCGTTGCGCTGGAGCGGCAAGTGCTGAGTGACCTTTTGTGGATCCGCGAGGATTTTACGGAGTCGGCTTTGGATCACGGCAAGCGCGTCGTTCATGGCCATACCCCGGTCATGGAGCCGGAGATCTTGCCGAACCGGGTCAATGTCGATACTGGCGCCTATCTGACCAATCGCCTGTCCTGCGTCGTGCTCGAGGCGGATCAGCTGCGGATTCTCCAGGTATGAGCCCGGCCTCGGCGCCTTCCCGCGCTCGTCCTGGCGCCGCGCGGCAAGCTCTGCCGGCGGCGCCTTCGGGCTTTCTCTCCCGGAAGACCGGGCATGAGCGCTATAATGACGTGCTGTTGATTGGCTTCGTGCTGTGTATCGCCTGGGTGCCGCTGCCGTTTGGCAGCAATTACCTGACGA
Organism: Ancylobacter gelatini; assembly: GCF_022601675.1. Classification (GTDB taxonomy): domain Bacteria; phylum Pseudomonadota; class Alphaproteobacteria; order Rhizobiales; family Xanthobacteraceae; genus Ancylobacter; species Ancylobacter gelatini. The sequence goes on from NZ_JAKVIL010000001.1 coordinate 99,391, forward strand.
TATGGGGCATCAATGCCGTGCTGTTCGCGGCGTTGCTGATCCTGTTCGAAGCGGGACTGCTGGTCAGCGGCGCCCCTCATCCGGTAGCGCCTCGTCGTCTGTGGTGGGTACTGGCCTTGTTCGGCCTGCTAACGCTGTGGATTTTGCTGCAACTCGCGCCTTTCGTCCCGGTCTCCTGGCAGAATCCGTTCTGGGAACTGGCGCGCGCTATCCTCTCGCGGGTGCCCGGCGGGCCGGAGGTGGCGGGCAGCATTTCGGTATCGCCAGATTCAGGGATTCGCACGCTCGTGCGGCTGCTGACCAATGCGGCGTGCTTTTATCTGGCGCTGCAATTGTGCCGCGACAGCCGGCGCGCGGATCTTTTCCTCACTGCGCTGGTGGTGATCGGGGTCGTCTATGCGGTGTTCGGCATCGGGCAGTTTCTCCTTTTTCCCGATCGCCTGCTATGGATAGAGAAACAGCATTATGTGGAATCGCTGACCTCGACATTCGTCAACCGCAATAACTACGCAACCTTCGCCAGTATTGGCGCGATCGCGGCCATCGGCCTGTTGATCGATGTTCACCGCCGGGGGGGTGTCGGGCGCGATCTTCCGCTGCCGCTTCGAGTGGCGGCCTTCGTCGATATCAGCCTGCGGAGCGGCGCGCTGCTGCTCGCCGCCGTTGCGGTGCTGATGGTCGCCCTGTTCCTGACGGCTTCACGCGCGGGCGTCACGGCCGGCCTGTGCGGCGTGATTGCGTTGATCTGCCTGCTGCTGGTGTTCTCGCGCCGCAAATGGTTCATCGCGGTGCTGGCGCTGCCGATTTTCGCGATGCTGATTGCGGCCATGCTCTATTCGGGCGACATGCTGGCCGATCGACTGGCGGACACGTCCAACGACGCAATGCGGTCCTCGGTCATCTTGCGGACGTTGAATGCGATACTCGATTCGCCATGGCTCGGTTTCGGCTATGGCAGCTTCGACGACATGTATACGGTCTATAAGCTTCCGGACCAATGGATCAGCACTCATTGGGACAAGGCACATAATACCTATGCCGAACTGCTGTTCGAGCTCGGTGTGCCGGCGGCGCTGGGCATGTTCGTGCTGGTGGGCGGCATTCTCGGCGCCATTCTGATGAATGTACGCCGGCGGGAGACGCGGCCGGTCATCAGCCTCGTGGCGCTCGCGGCCAGCGTGACGGTGCTTCTGCATGCACTGGTCGATTTCAGCGTGCAGATTCAAGCGGTCGCGCTGTTCTACTGGGCTTTGGTGGGTGCGGGGCTCGCGCAGAGCTGGAGCCGACGCATCGACACCAGCGTTTAAGGTCGCACACCGGAGAACGGAATTCCGGGTGCAACGACGCCGAATCCCAAGCGAAGGGTCGGCATAAAGCCGACCTTCCGCTTGGGGTCGCAGACGATCAGAACAGACGTTCGCCGATGCGAACGATGTCGCCTGGGAAGACCATTGTGGTGGTCGTTGCAGGATAGGACATTTCCTGCGTCTGCCCGGCTCGCCGGATGTACACCGACTGATCATTGGCGCGATAGGTGAAGCCGCCGGCCACCGCGACGGCACTCATAATGTTCATGCCATTGCGATAGGGGTATTCGCCGGGCTTCGAAATTTCGCCGATGATATAGAATGGGCGATATTGCAGAACTTCGACATTTACACGCGGGTCCCGCATGTATCCGCTCGCCAGCTTCTGCGCGATCGCGGTTTCAAGCGCATGGGCGGATTTGCCCTGGGCATCGATATTGCCGATCAGCGGCATCGAAATGATGCCGGAGGCATTAACCTGGAATTCGCCGGAGAGAGTAGGTTCGTTGAATACGGTGACCCGCAGCCTGTCGCCCGTGCCGAGCAGATATTCGGTCTGCGCGTTCTGGTCTCCGGCCGGTACAGAACTTGCACTCGGAACCGTGGCGCAACCTGAAATGGCGATAAAGGCGGGCGCCAGAAGCAGCATTGTCCAGAAGGAGGCACGTCGCGCTTGGCAATTCGGTTTCGTTGAGCTACTTTTGAAACCCATATCTTTACCTTGATATTGCGTGTGTTACTCTACCATAATGCCTATTATTTAAATTGAACCTGCGTCCGTTTTCTGCGGCGAGGACAAATAAGGCGTCATTCTTCAAGCACAAATTAGTTTATATCATTGGTCATCAAAACCGTCTCTATGAATCGACGGGCTTGTCAGTATAATCCCAACCGGTGTGCGCAAATCGCCTCCAGGCGAGGTGTGGCGAAGTAGCGGCCGCCTCGCGGGCCGGTGCGGATGGTCTATCTGGAATGGTAAAAATGCACGGACAGATTTCGCGACCGCCGGTATCCGAGGATGGTGAGGCGTTTGACCTTCACCAGATTGTCGACTTCCTCCTGCGCCGGTGGATGCTGATTGCGATCATTGCCATCGTGTCGATGGTAATGGCTCTGGGGACGGCATTTATACTCACGCCTCTTTACACCAGTACGGCCGAGATCCTGCTGGACCGCTCGCCGCGTTCCGTGCTCGGGAGCGAGCTGGGCGGCATCGAGGCGGGAAGCGGGGCCATCGAAAACCAGGTGTCGATTATCCGCTCGCTGACGCTGCTGCGACGTGTGGTCGAGAAGGAAAACCTCGTCAACGATCCGGAATTCGGTGCCACCAGCCCCGGGTCGGGTGGCTTGGTGTCGATGGTGAAGGGCTGGTTCCGCTCGTCGGGTGACCCCACGGTGGACGCGCCGGAGGATGCCTCGGCCATTCCGAACGAAGTGCGCATCTCGATCAACAAGCTGCGCGGCGCGCTTCAGGTGAGTCGCGTCGATCTGTCTTACATCCTGCAGATTTCGGTGACCTCCACCGACCGGGATCGTGCGGCGCGCCTCGCCAACGCCATTGCGGACGCCTTCATCGTCGACCAGCTCGAAACGCGCTACGAGGCGGCACGGCGGGCCTCGAACTGGTTGAACGACCGGATGCAGCGGCTGCGCGACGCGCTGCGGCAGTCGGAAGAAGCCGTGTCGAAGTTTCGCAGCGAGAACAATCTGGTTTCGCTCGGCACCAAGTCGCTCAATGAGCAGCAGCTCTCCGAGATCAGCGCCGAGCTGGTGCAGGTCGAAACCGAGGCGGCTGCCAAGGAAGCCAAGTACGAGCAGGCGAAGCAGATGGCGGAGGAGGGTGGCAACCTCGCCGCGCTGCCGGACGTGATGCGCTCGTCGGTGATTACCAGCCTGCGTGGTCAGCTTGCCGGCATCTCGGCGCGCGAGGCCGATCTGGTGACGCGCTATGGCGAGCGTCACCCCATGGTGGTCAATGTCCGCGCCGAGCGGCGTGAAGTCGAGCGGCAGATTTCCGCTGAAATCTCGCGCGTCGTCGCCAATCTGAAGAACGATTACGATGTCGCCCGCACGCGCGCCGAGTCGATGGCCGCGAATGTCGCCGCCGCCTCCGGGCAGAGCAACGCCGACAACGAGCTCACAATCAAGCTGCGCGAGCTCGAGCGTGATGCCGCAGCAAATCGTACCCTGTACGAGACCTTCCTGAGCCAGTCCAAGGTGACGTCGGAACAGACGCAGGTCGACATTCAGGATGCGCGCATCATTACGCCTGCTCTGCCGACCTCGACGCCATCCTTCCCGAACAAGGTGATCTTCCTCGCCGTCGGCGGGGTGATGGGCATTGCCTTCGGCATTGGTATCGCGGCCCTGCTCGACATGCTGAATGCCGGCTTCAGCAGCCCGCGCCAGCTTGAGGAACTGACCGGCCTTCCGGTGCTGTCCTCGGTGGAATGGGTCAACTTCTCCGATGTGGAGAAGTCCAAGGACACGATCCCGATCATCCAGTATCTCACCGCCAAGCCGCTCTCGCGGTTCAGCGAATCGATCCGCAGCCTGCGGGCCGGCGTGCAGATGTCGGATGTCGACAATCCGCCTCAGGTGGTTCAGGTCACGTCCGCCTCGCCGAGCGAGGGTAAGACCTCGCTGGCGATCGCACTCGCGGTCTCGGCGGCGGGCTCCGGCAAGCGTGTGGTGCTGATCGATTGCGACCTTCGGCGTCCCTCGATCTCGCAGCAGTTCGGCCTGACCGAAAAGCCGGGCCTGGTCGAGCTGCTGGCGCAGACCGCCTCCGCCGACGGCATTCTGCACCGCGATCCGACGTCTGGCGTCTATATTCTCGGTGCCGGAGCCAAGACGCAGAACCCGCCCGACCTGCTGAGCTCGGCGCGCATGCATCATCTCATCGAGCAGATTCGCCAGAGCTTCGATTACGTGGTGCTCGATGCGCCGCCGGTCGGGCCGGTGATCGACGCCGCCGTGCTGGCCGCGGTTGCCGACAAGGTGCTGTTCGTGGTGCGCTGGAACGCCACTGCGCGCGAGTTCATCCGCCAGTCGATCGAGCGCATCCCCGGCGAGCGCAAGATCTGCGGCGTGGCGCTCAACATGATCGACCTGCGGCGCACGCCGAAATATGGCCGCTACTCCTATTATTCGTCGGCCTATTACAAGAAATACTATGTCGGCTGACGCTGGAAGCGTGGCATGGGCGACCGGGCGGCGTGCCGTCGTCTCGGTCCTCCTGATCGCGGCGGCCGGCTGGTTGGGGTTGAAGGGCGTTCAGTTCACGCTGGTCGGCATGGAAACCCGTTCGGCCTTTCCGCGCCTTCTGGCCGATTACCCAACCCCGCCCGAGCAGGCGGATGTCGTGGCGGTGCGCGACGAGATCGGCCCATGGCGCGAGACGTGGGGGCTGCGCGACACGGCGCGGATCAGCTATTTCGACGTCGGGCGCACGCTGCTTAAGCCTCCGCCCGCGACCCAGTTGCAGGAGGGCGCGCAGGTGCTGGCGGTCAACCCGCTGCGCGGTGTCACCTGGGTCGATTTCGCCATCTTCTCTCTGCTCCAGCCGGGTACGCGAAGCCTGGCGCTTGAAGCGTGGGAACTCTCCGGCATCGCCGTGCCGTATGATGCCGACGCAATGACCGCACGGACGCGCTTCCTGATGGCCTACTGGCCGCGCGCCAGCGACGCCGACAAGCGGCGTTTCTTCCGTGAGGCCGGCCTGCTGCTTACCATTCCCGGCGGCTCCACCCAGTGGCGCACCATGATTCTCGCCCTGCCTCCCGAACAGCGGGCGCAGATCGAGCAGGAATTCAAAGCCTTCGCGCCGCGATACCGGCCGGTGCGCTGAGGCGCCCCCACACGGCCAGAAACGGGCGCGCGTGGGCGGCGTCAGGCGCCACGTAGCAGCCGCAGCGTGTGCAGGCCGATCATCTGCTCCTCGTCGGTCGGCACCACCAGCACCGGCAGGCGGCTGGCCGCGCCATCGATCCGCAGGCTGCCGGCCATGTTGGTGTCTGCATCGAGGCGCATGCCGAGATGCTGGAGACGGTCGACCACCCGCGCACGGATTTCCGGAGAGTGCTCGCCGATGCCGGCGGTGAACACCAGCCCGTCCAGGCCGCCGAGCGTGACGGAAAGGCTCGCAACCGCCTGAGCGACCCGCAAGGCGAAGAAGTCCACGGCCATGCGCGCTTCCTGAGCCTCACTCGCGATCAGCGCGCGCATGTCGTTGCTGATGCCGGAAAGGCCGAGCAGTCCGCTCTCGTGATAGAGCATGTGGCCCACCTCCGCCGCGCTCATGCCCTTCTGCTCGATCAGATGCAGCACCACGCCGGCGTCCAGCGTGCCGCAGCGCGTGCCCATGGGCAGGCCGTCCAGCGCGGTGAAGCCCATGGTCGATTCCATGCTGCGCCCGTCGAGGAGGCCGCAGGCGGAGGCGCCTGAGCCGAGATGGGCGATGACGATGCGCCCCGCCGCTACTTCTGGCGCGAGCGTGCGCAGGGCGCCGGACACGTATTCATAGGAAAGCCCGTGAAAGCCGTAGCGCCGCACCCCATCATCGTACAGCGCGCGGGGCAGAGCGAAGCGGTCGGCGAGTTCGGGGTGGCCGCGATGGAAGGCGGTGTCGAAGCAGGCCACCTGCGGCAGGTCCGGCCGGCGCTCGCGTACCACGCGGATCGGGGCGAGATTGGTGAGCTGGTGGAGCGGCGCGAGCGGGATGAAGCTCTCCAGCGTGCGCAGCATCTCGTCATCGACCAGAACAGGGTGCGAATAGTTCGGTCCGCCATGTACGACGCGATGACCGACGCCAATCACCTCATGGCCGGCCAGATGAGGGGTGAGCCAGTCACCGATGCAGCGCTGGGCGGCGGCGGAATCGGGGATCTCGGCCGGCTCGAAACGCTGGTCTGCCAGTATCTCGCCGGCATGCCCCTTCACGCGCAGGCGGGGGAGGGTGCCGATCCCGTCCAGCGCGCCGCCGAGCAGCATTTCGACACCGCCCGGCGCGGCCCGGTAGAGCTTGAACTTGATGCTGGAACTACCGGCATTGATGACGAGCAGGGTCTCGGCCACGGGTCCGCACTCCGGATGACAGGGCATGACAGGGCGTAAAGCAGCATCCGGCTTGCGGCGGTGCTCCGCGAGCGCGCATGCTCCTATGACATGCCGACCATGCCGCATGCCTTGAGCGGCCTCAAGCCGGACGGCGCTTGATTGACAAAACCGACCGTCGCCTCGACCCTCTTCCGCCTATCGCACGTCACGAGGAGCCCTTCGGTGAGCACGACCATCCCCGCTTATGCCATCGAGCCTCCCGGCATTCCTGCGCTACCCATAGCCGGCTCGGGTGAGCTGTTCCCGATCCATCGCATCTACTGCGTCGGCCGCAATTATGCCGAGCACGCCATCGAGATGGGGCACGACCCGGACAAGGAGCCCCCGTTCTTCTTCCAGAAGAACCCGGACAACGTGATCGTCGACGGCACCTTCCCCTATCCCGACAAATCGTCTGACGTGCATTACGAGCTGGAAATGCTGGTCGCCATCGGCAAGGGCGGGGTGAATATTGCGGTCGAGCAGGCGCTCGATCATGTGTGGGGCTATGGCGTCGGCCTCGACATGACCCGGCGCGACCTGCAGGGCGAGGCCAAGAAGCTCGGCCGGCCGTGGGAAGTCGGCAAGGCCTTCGAGGCGTCCGCCCCGTGCTCGGCGCTGGTGCCGGCGAGCCGTATCGGCCACCCGACCGACGGCAAGGTGTGGCTCAACGTGAACGGCAAGCAGCGCCAGATCGGCGACCTCAACCAGATGATCTGGAAGGTGCCGGAGATGATCTCGTACCTGTCCGGGCTGTTCGCGCTCAAGGCCGGCGACATCATCATGTCCGGCACCCCGGCGGGTGTCGGCGCGGTGACGCGGGGCGATCATTTGGTGGGTGGCGTCGACGGTGTGGCAACGCTCGACGTGACGGTGATCTGAGCGGCGCGAGCATCGTCATCATGCCCCGCGCACGGCACCCGGTGGTGATCATCGGCGGCGGCTATTCCGGCGCCGCGGTCGCCTGGCATCTGGCACGGATGGCGGGCGCGCCGGCGACGATCCCGATCGTCGAGCCGCGCGGCGAGCTTGGGCGTGGCCTCGCCTATGGCACGGCCGATCCCAGCCACCGTATCAACGTGCCGTCGATCCGCATGTCTCTCGACCCGGAACGCGGCGAGCATTTCGAACACTGGCTTCGGGCCAATGACCGCCCGAAGGGCGACGGCGCCGCGCGGCTGGCCGATGGCAGCCACTTTCCCTCCCGGGCGGAATTCGGCGCTTATGTGAGTGCCCAGCTCGCGGAGCTTGGGCCACGTGTTATCCACCTGCGCACCCGCGCGGAGGAGGTGATCGTGGAGCCCGGCGGCTATGCCGTGCGGTGTACCGACGGACGAGTGCTCCATGCCGGGCTCGTGGTGCTGGCGGTATGCCACACCCCGCCGACGGCGCCGTCGGGCATGGCGCAGGCGCTGGGCGATCATCCGCGCTTCGTCGCTGATCCATGGGCGCCGGGCGCGCTCGACGTGCTGCGTCCCGATGATCGCGTGCTGATCGTCGGCACCGGGCTGACCATGGCCGATATCGTCGCCTCGCTGGAGCGCATGGGGCATCGCGGCCCGCTCGTCGCGGTGTCGCGCCGGGGTCTGCGTTCGCGCGGGCATGCGGTCGGCGAAGCCTATGAGCCCTATGGCGACTTCGCCGCAGTGCCTTCCCGCACGGTGCGCGAACTGGTGCGCGAGGTGCGCGCCACCCTCCGCAGGGCCGCCGCCGAGGGGCGGAGCTGGCACTTCGTGTTCGACCAGCTGAAGGCGCAGGGCGGCGCGATCTGGCGTGCGCTGCCGGTCGAGGAGCGTCGCAGGCTGGTACGCCATCGGCGCCCGTTCTGGGATGTGCACCGCTTTCGCATCGCCCCGCAGGTGGAGGCTGTGATCGACCGCCGCCTCGCCGACGGGAGCCTGGAGCTCAGGCGCGCATCGCTGCGTGGGGTCGCGCGCGGGGAGGGCGACACCATCGCTGTGACCTCGCGCGAGCGTGGCACGTTCGCGACCGAGAGCTTCGATGCCGTGGTGCTGGCCACCGGCCCGGCCCATGGCCGGGTCTTCGCCGACACTCCACTGCTCGCCGCGCTGGAACGCGACGGGCTCGCCCGGCCGGACCCGATCGCGCTCGGCATCGAGGTGGATTTTCAGGGGCGGGTGATCGGGGCGGAGCGTACGCCGAACCCGGATATGTTCGTGGCCGGCCCACTGGCGCGGGGAACCTTCGGCGAACTCATGGGTGTGCCGGACGTCACCCCCTACGCGATCAAAATCGCACAGGGGGTGCTCGAACGGCTCGCCGAAACCCGCGGAAAGCATGGCTGAAAAACTGATTCAGCGAGATTGGATGAAGTTGCGATATATCCATCAAAATCAATGAGATATGACCGTTCCCTTCCTCATTTTTTGATTCAGGTCCGTCGGCTAAGTCCTTAAAGTCGGCGAGCGACGAAATCGATCTCCACCAACGCATCGCGGGCGAGGCCGGTGACGCCGATGCAGGTGCGGGCCGGGCGGCGGTCCGGCGGGAAATAGGCGGCATAGGCTGCGTTCATCGCCGGGTAGTCGCGCTTGAATTCGGTGAGGTAGATGCGCGCCTGCACCACATGGGACAGGTCGAGCCCGACGCCTTCCAGCACCAGGATGAGGTTGTCCATCACGCGCCGGGTCTGTGCCTCCACGCCTTCGGGCAGCGGCCGGGAATCGTCGTCCGGCCAGGTCGGCATCTGGCCGGTGACGAACACCCAGCCATCGGCTTCCACGGCGTGGCTGAACGGCGCCACCGGCTGCGGGGCGCCTTGTATCATCAGGAATTGGGGAGGCATCGATCGATCCAGGAGTGGGAGGGGAATCCGTCCACTATGTTGGATCGAGGCTCACGGGGCAATCGCTTGCAATGTCTGCCGAAACCGCGCGCGGACCTCGTCGCGTGAGCGATGCCGGCCGCCGGTGACCAGCTTCTCGCCATGGCGCCACACGCAATCGACCGGACGCCGGGCGCTGGCGAAGATCCAGCCGTCGAGCGCGGCGTCTTCATTGCGACCTTCCAGCGCGGGCGCGCTCATGTCGAGCGTGACGATATCCGCGCTGGCGCCGACCGCGAGCTGCGCCGGGCGGCCGAGTGCCTGACCGCCGCCGGCGAGCGCGGCCTCGAACAAAGCGCGGCCTGTGGAGCGGCCCTCGATCATGGCCAGCACATTGCGGGCGCGCAGCGAGAGGCGCTGGGAATATTCCAGCGTGCGCAACTCCTCGGCGGCGTCGATCAGCACGTTGGAATCCGAGCCGACGCCGTAACGCCCTCCGGCTGCGACGAAATCCGGGGCGGGGAAGATGCCGTCACCGAGATTGGCCTCGGTGATTGGGCACAGGCCGGCAACCGCTCCGCTGGCGGCCATGAGCCGGGTTTCCTCACGCGTCATATGGGTCGCGTGGATCAGGCACCAGCGCCCATCCACGGGCGCGGTGTCGTAGAGCCGCTCCACCGGACGGCGCCCGCACCAAGCGAGGCAGTCCTCGACCTCCTTGACCTGCTCGGCGACGTGGATGTGGATCGGGCCGTCAGTGAGCGGAAGGAGGGCGGCGATTTCTTCGGCGGTCGCGGCGCGCAGGCTGTGCGGCGCGAGGCCGAGAACCGCATCAGAAAGTGATTCAAGTGCTTTACGACTTGATTCAATCAGTCGTGAGAAGCTGTTTAGATCGTTGATGAAACGGCGCTGTCCATGCGTGGGCTCCTGCGCGCCGAAGCCGCCATGGGCGTAGAACACCGGCAGCAGGGTCAGGCCGATCCCGGTCTCGTCCGCGGCCTGCGCGATGCGGTGCGCCAGCTCGCCAATGTCGGCATAGGCGCCCCCGTCGCGGTCGTGGTGCAGGTAGTGGAATTCGCCGACGCGGGTGAAGCCGGCTTCCAGCATCTCGACATAGACCTGCGCGGCGATGGCGGCGACATGGTCGGGGTCCATGCGGTCGACCACGCGGTACATCACCTCGCGCCAGGTCCAGAAGCTGTCGCCGGTCGGGCCGCGTTTTTCGGCAAGGCCGGCCATGGCGCGCTGGAAGGCGTGGCTGTGAAGATTGGGCAGGCCGGGCAGGGCGAGGGCGTGGCGCTCATCGGCGCTTTCGGCCGGCGCATCGGCGGCAATCGCGGCGATGCGGCCATGCTCCACACTCACCAGAACGTTGCGCGCCCAGCCGGAGGGAAGAAGGGCGGAGTCGAACCAGAGCCGGGTCATCGCAAGGGCCTTTCGTTCAGGCTGGACAAGGGGCGCGTCGTTCGATTATGTATATACATATCAGCGGCGCCTGCCAATCGCCTTTGCCGCTGCCGGGAGGAATGCGATGCGCTGCGATCGGCTATGGCGAGGGGCGAGGCTGGCGACGCTGGCACCTTCGCGTCCGGGGCTGGGGCTTGTCGAGCATGGCGTGGTCGCCGCTCTGGACGGACGCATCGTCTATGCCGGCCCGGCGGGCGAGGCGCCTTCCTTCGAGGCCGACGAGACGATCGATGTCGAAGGCCGCTGGATCACGCCCGGCCTGATCGACTGCCACACCCATCTGATCCATGGCGGCGACCGCGCCCATGAATTCGAGCTGCGGCTGGCCGGTGCCTCTTATGAGGAAATCGCGCGGGCGGGCGGGGGCATCGTCTCCACCATGACCGCGACCCGTGCCGCCAGCGAGGACGAACTGGTCGCGAGCGCGCTGCGCCGGCTCGATGCGCTGATCGCGGAAGGGGTGACCACGGTCGAGGTGAAGTCCGGTTATGGCCTGTCGCTGGAGAGCGAGCTGAAAAGCCTGCGCGCGGCGCGGGCGCTGGGCGTGCGGCGCCCGGTCTCGGTGACCACCACCTTTCTCGGCGCCCACGCGCTGCCGCCTGAGGCGAAGGGCGACAAGGACGCCTTCATCACCACGATCTGCGACGAGATGCTGCCGGCGGTCGCCCGCGAGGGGCTGGCCGATGCCGTGGACGGGTTCTGCGAGGGCATCGCCTTCCTGCCGGCCCATATTGAGCGGGTGTTCGCGCGGGCCGAGGAGCTCGGACTGCCGGTGAAGCTTCATGCCGACCAGCTCTCCAATTTGCACGGCGCCAAGCTCGCCGCCGAGTTCGGCGCGCTCTCGGCCGACCATCTGGAATATACCGATGAAGAAGGCGCCGCCGCGATGGCGGCCGCCGGCACCGTGGCGGTGCTGCTGCCGGGCGCGTTCTATTTCATCCGCGAGAACAAGCTGCCGCCGATCGACCTGTTCCGCGCGCAGGGCACGCATATGGCGCTGGCGACCGACAATAATCCCGGCACCTCGCCGCTCACCTCGCTGCTGCTGACCATGAACATGGCCGCGACGCTGTTCCGCATGACGGTGGACGAGTGCCTCGCCGGGGTCACGCGCGAGGCGGCGCGGGCGCTGGGGCGGCTGAACGAGATCGGGACGCTGGAGGCCGGCAAGAGCTGCGATCTGGCGATCTGGAACATCGAGCGGCCGGCGGAGCTGGTCTACCGCATGGGTTTCAACCCGCTGCATGCCCGCGTCTGGAGGGGTAAATGAACGAGATCATCCTGAAGCCGGGCGCGGTGTCGCTCGCCCAGTGGCGTGCGATCTATCGCGGCGCCCCCGCGACGGTTGCGCCGGAGGCCGCGCCGGCCATCGCCCGCGCCCATGAGGCGGTGCAGGCGATCCTTGCCAAGGGCGCGCCGGTCTATGGCATCAATACCGGCTTCGGGAAGCTCGCCAGCGTGCGCATTCCCTCCGAGGACCTCGCCACGCTCCAGCGCAACATCGTGCTCTCCCATGCCGCCGGCGTCGGCGAGCCGATGCCGGTGCCGGTGGCGCGGCTGATGATGGCGCTGAAGCTCGCCAGCCTCGCGCAGGGGGCGTCTGGCGTGGCACCAGCCACCATCGCGCTGCTGGAGGCGTTTCTCACCAAGGGGCTGACGCCCGTGGTGCCGTGCCAGGGCTCGGTGGGCGCCTCGGGCGACCTTGCCCCGCTCGCGCACATGACCGCGACGATGATCGGCGTTGGGGAGATCTTCGTCGATGGCGCGCGGGTGCCGGCCGCCGTTGCGCTGGCCGATGCCGGGCTGGCGCCGCTGACGCTTGGCCCCAAGGAAGGGCTGGCGCTGCTCAACGGCACGCAGTTCTCCACCGCCAACGCGCTGGCCGGGCTGTTCGAGGCCGAGAACCTGTTCAAGTCCGCGCTGATGACCGGCGCGCTCTCGACCGACGCCGCGCGCGGTTCGGATGCACCGTTCGACCCGCGTATTCACCAGCTCCGCAAGCATCGCGGACAGATCGAGACCGCGGATGCGCTGCGCGGGCTGATGGCGGGCTCGGCGATCCGCGCCTCGCATCTGACGGGCGACGAGCGCGTGCAGGACCCCTATTGCCTGCGCTGCCAGCCGCAGGTGATGGGCGCGGCGCTCGACGTGCTGCGGCAGGCCGCGAGCACGCTGGAGACCGAAGCGAACGGCGTCTCGGACAATCCGCTGATCTTCCCGGAGGAGGGCGAGGCGCTCTCTGGCGGCAATTTCCACGCCGAGCCGGTGGCGTTCGCCGCCGACATGATCGCGCTCGCCGTGTGCGAGATCGGCTCGCTCAGCGAGCGGCGCATCGCCATGCTGGTCGACCCGGCGCTGTCGGGCATGCCGGCGTTCCTCACCCCGAAGCCGGGGCTGAATTCGGGCTTCATGATTCCGCAGGTGACGGCGGCGGCGCTGGTGTCCGAGAACAAGCAGCGCGCCTATCCCGCGAGCGTCGATTCCATCCCGACCTCCGCCAATCAGGAGGACCACGTCTCCATGGCCGCCCATGGCGCCCGCCGGCTGCTGGCGATGGTGGAGAACGCGGTGTGCGTGATCGGCATCGAATTGCTGGCGAGCGCGCAGGGCTGCGACTTCCACGCCCCGCTGGCCTCCAGCTCGGTGCTGGAACAGGTGCGGGCGCTGCTGCGGGCGCAGGTGCCGCATCTGGACGAGGACCGGCATTTCGCCCCCGACATGGAAGCGGCGAACGCGCTGGTGCGCTCCGGCGCGGTGGCGGCGCTCGGCGGCGTGGGGCTGCCGACGATTTCGGGGGAGTGAGGAGCATGGGCCTGCTGCGCATCGGCATTCTCTACCTCTCCCCGTGGCGGAGAGATCGCCGCGTCGCGCCGGCCGAGCGGGCGCACCCTGGCGGAACAGGCCTTGGCCCCCGCCCCGATGGGGAGAAGGCGTCGCACCGCACGAGCGGGGAGGCGCGCGCATGACCGAGCCCGCCTTCATCACCGTCCATCACGGCAGCGCGCCGCTTGTGGTGTCGTTGCCGCATACCGGCACCGACCTGCCGGACGACATCGCCGGGGATCTGGTCTCGCCGTGGCTCGCGCGCAAGGATTGCGACTGGTGGATCGAGACGCTGTACGACTTCGCCGCCGGCCTTGGTGCCAGCGTGGTGCGCACCAGCGTGTCGCGCACCGCGGTGGACGTGAACCGCGACCCTTCCGGCGTCTCGCTCTATCCCGGGCAGGCCACCACCGAATTATGCCCGACCACCACCTTCGACGGCGAGCCTCTTTATGTCGAAGGGAAGGGCCCGGATGTGGCGGCGCGGCGGGGCGCCTATTTCGACCCCTACCATGCCGCGCTGAACGCCGAGATCGAGCGGGTGCGGGCCGAGCATGGCACGATGGTGCTCTATGACTGCCACTCGATCCGCTCGGTGATCCCGCGCCTGTTTGAGGGCGTGCTGCCGCATTTCAACATCGGCACCAATTCCGGTGCGAGCTGCGCGCCGCAGCTTCAGGCCGAGATCGAGGCGATCTGCGACGCCTCCGGCTTCGAGCGCGTCAGCAATGCCCGCTTCAAGGGCGGCTACATCACCCGCCATTACGGCGCGCCCGCGCGCGGCGTGCATGCCGTGCAGATGGAGCTGGCCTGCCGTTTCTATATGGACGAGCCGCTCGGGCCGGTGGCGCCCGGCAACTGGCCGACGCCCTACGACCCCGCCTTTGCCGCGCCCGCCCGCGCGGTGCTCACCCGTATTCTCGACGCGTGCATCGCCTTCGCACGCACTGCACGCTGAGGAGCCGACCGATGACCCGTATCGACAACAGCCGCACCATCCGCGCCGCCCACGGCACCACGCTTTCCGCCAAGAGCTGGCTGACCGAGGCGCCGCTGCGCATGCTGATGAACAATCTCGACCCCGATGTCGCCGAGAAGCCGGGCGAACTCGTGGTCTATGGCGGCATCGGCCGCGCGGCGCGCGACTGGGAGAGCTTCGACCGCATCGTCGCGAGCCTGCGCGAGCTGGAGGAGGACCAGACGCTCCTGGTGCAGTCCGGCAAGCCGGTGGGCGTGTTCCGCACCCACAAGGACGCCCCGCGCGTGCTGATCGCCAACTCGAACCTCGTGCCGCACTGGGCGACCTGGGACCATTTCAACGAGCTGGATAAGAAGGGGCTGGCCATGTACGGCCAGATGACCGCCGGCTCGTGGATCTATATCGGCTCGCAGGGCATCGTGCAGGGCACCTACGAGACCTTCGTCGAGATGGGGCGCCAGCATTTCGGCGGCTCGCTCAAGGGCAAGTGGATCCTCACCGCCGGGCTCGGCGGCATGGGCGGGGCGCAGCCACTGGCGGCGACCATGGCGGGCGCCTCGTGCCTTGCCATCGAATGCCGGCCGTCCTCCATCGAGTTCCGGCTGCGCACCGGCTATGTCGACGTGCAGGCGCGCGACCTCGACCATGCGCTGGAGTTGATCAATGAGGCGACGCGCGCGGGCAAGGCGCTCTCGGTCGCTCTGCTCGGCAACGCCGCCGAGGTGCTACCCGAGCTGGTGAAGCGCGGCGTGAAGCCCGATGCGGTGACCGACCAGACCTCCGCCCACGACCCGGTGAACGGCTATCTGCCGATCGGCTGGACACTCGCCGAATGGGAAGACCGCAAGCTCTCCGACCCCAAGGGCGTCACCAAGGCGGCGAAGGCCTCGATGGCGGTGCATGTGAAGGCGATGCTGGACTTCTTCCACGCCGGCATCCCGACGGTCGACTACGGCAACAATATCCGCCAGATGGCGCTGGAGGAGGGGGTGGCGAACGCCTTCGACTTCCCCGGCTTCGTGCCGGCCTATATCCGCCCGCTGTTCTGCCGGGGCATCGGCCCGTTCCGCTGGGCGGCGCTCTCGGGCGACCCGGAGGACATCTACAAGACCGACGCCAAGGTGAAGGAACTGCTCCCCGATAACACGCACCTGCACAACTGGCTGGACATGGCGCGCGAGCGCATCCACTTCCAGGGTCTGCCGGCGCGCATCTGCTGGGTGGGCCTGGGCGACCGCCACCGGCTCGGCCTCGCCTTCAACGAGATGGTGCGCAACGGCGAACTCAAGGCGCCGATCGTGATCGGCCGCGATCATCTGGATTCCGGCTCGGTCGCCTCGCCCAATCGCGAGACCGAGGCGATGCAGGACGGCTCGGACGCGGTGTCCGACTGGCCGCTGCTCAATGCGCTGCTCAACACCGCCTCCGGCGCGACCTGGGTCTCGCTGCACCATGGCGGCGGCGTCGGCATGGGCTTCTCGCAGCATTCCGGCATGGTGATCTGCTGCGACGGCTCGGCGGATGCCGATGCGCGCCTCGCCCGCGTGCTGTGGAACGACCCGGCGACCGGCGTGATGCGTCACGCCGATGCCGGCTACCAGATCGCCATTGACTGCGCGAAGGAGCACCAGCTCAACCTGCCGGGCATTCTCGGGTGATGCGGGTCCTGCGCGCGAGCGGCCATCGCGTGATGCCCTGGAAGAACGGTGGCGGCTCGACCACGCAGATCGCCGTCGCGCCGGAAGGGGCGGGGCTGGAGGCCTTCGACTGGCGCGTCAGCATGGCGGATGTGGCGGGCGACGGACCGTTCTCGTCGTTTCCCGGCATCGACCGCACGCTGGCGATCCTGAGCGGGGCGGGGATGCGGCTCGACATTGCCGGCCGCGCCTCGCTGGAACTGAAGGCGGCCAGCGCGCCGGCAGCGTTTCCCGCCGACGTGCCGACCGCGGCGACGCTGATCGACGGACCGATCCGCGACCTCAACGTGATGACCCGGCGCGGCGGGTTCGCGCACAAGGTGACGCGGCATGAGGCGCGCGCGGTGGTGAGCGCGCCCGCGGGCGGCTTCACGCTGGTCCTGTCGCGCATGGCGGGGCTGGTGGTTGCGGAGGCTGCGGGCGCGGCTGTGGAACTCGGGCTCGACGACGCCGTGCGGCTCGACGGCCCGGCGACGCTTACACCGGGCGGAGACGGCGCGTTCTTCGTCATCGAGCTGTGGCCGGTTATCGCGAGCGCTCGACTTTAAGGTCTATACAAATCAAGATCGACGCATCGTTCTTGGAGGGAAGAGATGCGCCGCTCGGACAAGCTGAAGCTGGGAACCTTCGTCTATACATTCGGCTACAACCCGGCCGCTTGGCTGCATCCGGGCTGCGACGTCAATGGCGCCAATCACTTCTCCCATCTGCTCAAGGTCGCGCAGATGTCGGAAGCGGCGAAGTTCGACTTCATGTTCCTCGCCGATTCACCGGCCGCCGCCATCGGCGATCCCGAGGGTCTCTCGCGTTCGCCGACCAAGATGAACCGCTTCGAGCCGCTCTCGCTGCTCTCGGCGCTGGCGGTCTCGACCTCGCGGCTCGGGCTGGTGGCCACCGCCTCCACCTCCTATTACGAACCCTTCAACCTCGCGCGTATCTTCGCGTCCATCGACCATCTCAGCGGCGGGCGGGCGTGCTGGAACGTCGTGACCTCCGACCATGACGAGACCGGCTACAACTTCAACCGCGAGGGGCTGGACCCGCATGCGCTGCGCTATGAGCGCGGCAAGGAGTTCGTCGATGTCGTGTTCGGGCTGTGGGACAGCTATGAGCACGACGCGCTCAAGCTCGATCGCGAGAGCGGGGTCTATTACGACAAGGACAAGCTCCACACGCTGAACCACAAAGGCAAGCACTTCCAGGTGCGCGGCCCGCTCAACATCGCCTCCACCCCGCAGGGCCGCCCGGTGATCGCGCAGGCCGGCGGCTCGGAGGCCGGCATCGAGCTGGCGGCGGAGACGGCCGAGGTGGTGTTCTCGCTCGCCTCCAACCTCCAGCGCAGCCAGGCGTTCTACGCGACGCTGAAGGAGCGCATGGCCAAGTTCGGCCGCGCGCCGGACGAATTGAAGGTGATGCCGGGCGTCGTCATCAATGTCGGGCGCACCGAGGACGAAGCGCGCGAGAAGGTGCGCTTCCTCGCCGACAAGCTGCACCCCGATGTCGGCCGGCTGATGCTGGCGGAATTCCTCGAAGCCGACCTCACCGGCGTGCCGCTCGACGCGCCGTTCCCCAAGGACCGGCTGCCGGCGGCGGCCAAGGGCTCCAAGGCGCTGTTCGACGAACTGACCGACTTCGTGATGAAGGGGCATACGGTCGGCGAACTCATTCGCCTGTTCAGCGAGAAGCACACCGGCAACGGCATCACCGGCACGCCGGCGATGGTCGCCGACTTCATGGAAGAGTGGTTCGAGACCCGCGCCGCTGACGGCTTCATCGTGATGTGCCCGACGCTGCCCTCGGCGCTGGAAGACTTCACCGAGCTGGTGGTGCCGGAGCTGCGCCGTCGCGGCCTGTTCCGCGACGAGTACGAGGGCACGACGCTGCGGGACAGTCTCGGCATTCCCGTGCCGGAGAACCGCTACGCGCGGGCGCGCCGTCAGGCCGGGTGAGGGGGCTCAGGCGGCGCGGGCCTTGGCGAGCCAGCCCAGCCCCTCCAGCGTCCCGGCGCGCGGGGTGTATTCGCAGCCGATGAGGCCGTCATAGCCGGCCTCATCGAGCGTGCGGTAGAGGCGCGCGAAATCGATGGTGCCGGTGCCGGGCTCGTGGCGGCCGGGATGGTCGGCGATGTGGATATGGTAGATCAGCTCCACATGGTCGGCGATGAAGGCGAACGGGTCCGAGCCGATCATGGTGGCGTGGAACACGTCGTAGAGCAGGCGCACATTGGGCGCGCCGATCTCGGCGATCGCCCGGACCGCGTCGGCCGGATCCTCGATGAAGTAATCGGCGATGCTGCCGCTGCTGATGGGCTCGATCAGGAGCAGCAGGCCGCGTTCGGCGGTGGCCTTGGCGGCAAGGCGCATATTGGCGATGTAGGTGTCCCACATGCGCGCGGGATCGGCGCCGACCGGTCGCACGCCTGCCATGCAGTGCAGGGCGGGGATGCCGGCCTCTTCCGCATAGTCGAGGCTGGGCGCGAGGCTGGCACGGAAGCGCTCGATCTGATCGGGCAGGGCGGCAAAACCCTTCTCGCCGCGCGAGATTTCGCCGGCGGGAAAGCTCGACTGCACGATCGGCAACCCGCACGCGTCGAGGAGCTGCTTCACGCGGGCGGCCGGCAGCCCGTAGAGCGCTGGATGCTCCACGGCATCGAAGCCGGCCTCGCGGGCGGCCGCGAAGCGCTGTTCCAGCGGCATTTCGTTGAAGAGATAGCCGATATGGCCGCTGAAACCCTTGATCATGGTGCGTCTTTCGCTGGTCGGGCGGCGGGTTGGCTCAGGAGGCGGCGAGCCATGAGGCGAGCTTGCCGTCGCGCCGTTCCAGTCGCTCCAGCAGATAATCGACCTCGGCGCGGGCCTTGGCGGTCAGCGTCGAGCCGGGCTGGCGCTGGGCGTCGCAGCTGAGAATGCCGCGGCGCATCAGCACGTATTTGCGCACGGAAAGGCCGACGCCCTGCTGCTGCTCGTAGCGCAGCAGCGGCAGATGGGCGTCGAACAGGTCGTGCGCCTCGTCACGCCGGCCTTCCTTCTGCAACCGCACCACGGCGGACAGCATTTCCGGGAAGGCATAGCCGGTCATGGCACCATCCGCGCCGCGCTCCATCTCGAAATCGAGGAACAGGCCGCCATTGCCGGTGAGGATGGAAATCTCCCGCATCGAGCCTTCCTTCTGGAAGCCGCGCAGGGCGGTGATCTTCTCCAGACCCGGCCAATCCTCATGCTTGAGCATGACGCAGGACGGGTTCTCGGTGACGATCTGCCGGATCACCTTCGGCGTCATCTGCACGGTGAGGGTGAGCGGATAATCCTGCAGCACGAAGGGGATATCGGCGCCGATGGCCTGCACCGCCTGCCGGAAATAGCCGGTGATCTGCTCGTCGGTGCGCAGCGAGGGCGGGGGCGCGATCATCACGCCCGCCGCGCCGCGCTCCATCACCGCATGGGCGAGCGCGCGCATGGCGGCAAAGCCGGGCGCGGAGACGCCGACGATGACGGGAAGCGCGCCGAAACCGTCGATGAAGCGCGCGGTGATCGCCAGCGATTCGGCGGCGTCGAGCTTGGGCGCCTCGCCCAATATGCCGAGCACGGTGACGCCGTTGGAGCCGGCGGCGAGATAGCGCTCGATCAGCCGGTCGATCGACGCCTCGTCGATGCGGCCGTCGGCGTGGAACGGGGTGGGGGCGATCGGAAAGACGCCGGCGGCGCTGGAATCGAGTTTCATGAGCGGGTTCCTGTGCGTTCGAGGGTCGAGGCCTGCGCGGCGCGGGCGAGGTAGTCGCTCTTGCTGGCCTGCATGTGTTCGATATTGAGCTGCGCGAGTGCCCAGGCATCGCTGCCCCGGAGCAGCGCGATCATGTGATCGTGCTCGCGCAACGAGCGTTGCAGCCCCTCGCCATCGGCGAGATTCGTGGCGCGGACCGGCAGCGAGAGCCGCATGTAGTCCTTGGCGGTGCGGACCAGATAGGGATTGCCGCAACCCTCCAGCATGGCGAGGTGAAAGGCGTCGTTGATCTCATGCAGCCGCCGCAGGTTCGGGGCGGCGGCCTCGCGGCGATACTCGGCCTGGATCGCCTCAAGACGAGCGATCAGCGCCTCGGGCGCGGGCAGCGGGATCATGAGCACGATCTGGCGGGTGAGCATCTCCCGCGCCTCGTAGATCTGGCGCACCTCTTCCGCCGTGAAGGAGCAGACCGTCGCGCCGATATTCGCGACGTGCCGCACCAGCCCGTCGCGCTCCAGCGCGGCCAGCGCCCGGCGGACATAGTGCCGGCTGGTGGCGTAGCGCTCCATCATCGCGTCCTCGACCAGACGCGCGCCGGGCGCGAGCCGGCCGAAGATGATGTCGTCCTCAAGCTGGCGCAGCACGTCCATGGGCGCGTGCGACGCGGCGGGCGGCGAGGCTCTCGTGCGCATGGAAGATTCCGGAGCGTCAGGGTCCATTGGCCTCGCATAGTGGATCCATCGGCATCATTGTCAATAATGATAGACAAAAATGGCGGATAATTGCCTGATATGGCCAAAATTATTGACAATGAGGCGCTCGGTCTCCATCCTGCCTCGTCCGCATGAGCGGGGCGTTTCAAAGGGAGGCCGGGATGGCCAAAGGTTTGAGCAAGGGGCTCACCAGCTATGGCGACGACGGGTTTTCCCTGTTCCTGCGCAAGGCCTTCATCAAGGCCATGGGCTATTCGGACGACGCGCTGAGCCGCCCGATCGTCGGCATCACCAACACCTACAGCGACTACAACCCCTGCCACGGCAATGCGCCCCAGCTCATCGAGGCGGTGAAGCGCGGCGTGATGCTGAGCGGGGCGATGCCGATGGTGTTCCCGACCATCTCCATCCATGAGAGCTTCGCCCACCCCACCTCCATGTTCCTGCGCAACCTGATGGCGATGGACACTGAGGAGATGATCCGCGCGCAGCCCATGGACGCCGTCGTGGTGATCGGCGGCTGCGACAAGACGCTGCCGGCGCAGATCATGGCGGCGGCGAGCGTCGACCTGCCGACCGTGGTGGTGCCGGTCGGCCCCATGGTGGTCGGCCATCACAAGGGCGAGGTGCTCGGCGCCTGCACGGATTGCCGGCGGCTGTGGGCCGCGCACCGGGCGGACACGATCGATGCCGAGGAGATCGAGGTCATCAATGGCCGCCTCGCGCCTTCGGTCGGCACCTGCATGGTGATGGGCACGGCGAGCACCATGGCGTGCATCACCGAGACGCTCGGCCTCTCGCTGCCGATGAGCGCCACCGTTCCCGCGCCCCATGCCGAGCGGATCCGGATCGCCGAGGCCAGCGGGCGGGCGGCGGCGCGGATGGCGGTGGAGGGCGGGCCGCGCCCGAGCGAGCTGCTGACGCCGCGCTCCCTGCGCAATGCGGCGGTGGTGATGCAGGCGATTGGCGGCTCCACCAACGGCGTCATCCACCTCGCCGCCATCGCCAACCGCACGCCGCACGCCTTCGACCTCGCCGAACTCGACGAGATCGGCCGCCGCGTGCCGGTGCTGGTCGACCTCAAGCCGTCCGGCGCCCACTATATGGAGCATTTCCACCATGCCGGCGGCGTGCCGAAGCTGCTGAAGGAGCTTGGCGACCTGGTGGACCTCGACACGCCCACCGTCACCGGCGCCACGCTGCGCGAGATCGCGCTGGCGGCCGAGGACGTGCCGGGACAGGACGTCATCCGCCCGCGCTCGTCGCCGATCAAGGCGGAAGGCTCGATGGCGGTGCTTACCGGCAATCTGGCGCCGGGCGGGGCCATCATCAAGCAGGCCGCCGCCTCGCCGGGACTGCTGACCCATACCGGCCGCGCGGTGGTGTTCCGCTCGGTGCCGGACATGATCGCCCGCATCGACGATCCCGACCTCGATGTCGCGGCCGAGGATGTGCTGGTGCTGCAGAATGCCGGCCCCAAGGGCGCGCCGGGCATGCCCGAAGCCGGCTATCTTCCGATACCGAAGAAGCTGGCGCGGCAGGGCGTCAAGGACATGGTGCGCATTTCCGACGCGCGGATGAGCGGCACGGCCTTCGGCACCATCGTGCTGCATGTGACGCCGGAGGCGGCGGTGGGCGGACCGCTCGGACTGGTGGAGACCGGCGACATGATCCGGCTCGACACGGCGGGGCGGCGGATCGACCTTCTGGTCGACGATAAGGAGCTGGAGCGGCGCCGGGAACTTCTGGATGCGCAGCCGGCGCGCGTGGCGCCGTCGCGGGGCTATGCGCGGCTCTACCAGGCCAGCGTGCTGCAGGCGGATGAGGGGTGCGATTTCGACTTCATGCGCCATCCCTCGCGCCTCCCCGCCGAGGACTGAAAGAAAGCCGCCCGGTGGAAGGCCACCGGGCGGCTTCGGGCTGTCTGCTGTCGTCATCGCGTGCCACCCTTCCGCTGCGAGTGGGTGCCCGGACGCCGGCGCGGCGCGACAGGCGGGGCGGGGCCGCGTGACGGCGTTCACGCCGCCAAGAGTTGCTGCATCAGGTCGACGGCGGCGTCGGGAGCGGTCAGCACCGGCACATCAACCACCGCCCGCACGGCTTCGGCCGCGCGCGAGGTGGAGAAATGCGCGAGCATGATGGCGTCGGAAGTCTTCAGCTCCGGCGCGCGGGCCGCGACCAGCTCGTTATGCGTCGCCGCGTCGCCCTGGCGCAGCAGATCGATCGCCCGGTCGACGACGATGGTGGTGAGCGAGGCGTCGCTCGCCGCCTGCCGCACGAATTCGTCGAACTCCTCGCGCATGGTCACCACGGCCGGGGCGAAGGTGGCAAGCATGCCGATCCGGCGGCCCTGGCTGATGGCCGCGCGGAACATCGCCTCATTCGGCTTGAGCACCGGGATCGGCAATTCGTCGATCAACCGGTCGATGGCCGGGCCGAAGGCGGAGCAGGTGATGAGGATGCCGTCCGCCCCGCTGCGATGGGCGTAGCGGCCGAAGGCGACGAAACGCTCGATCAGATTGTCCGTCAGCTCGGGCTCGCGTGCGCGGTCGACCGACAGGCTGTCGTCGAGCAGGTTCACCGTCTCGGCGGTGGGCCATCGCCGGGCAAAGGCATTGCGGATCGGCTCCATCGCCACCGGCGTGGCGTGAAGCAGGACGATGCGGGGACTGGCGGCCATGAAAACCTCCTGGGATGCGGATCAGGCGGCCGAAGGCGCGCGCACGAGGGAGGAGAGGCCGCCCTTCTCATAGGCGCCCACCGCCTCGTCCGAGCCGAGACTATCGAGGAAGGCCTGCGCCGCCTCCGGGTTGCGGGCATCGGTGAAGATGGCGGCGGAGAAGTCGGTGAAGGCCTGTATCGCCTCCGGGAACGGGCCGACGACATCGACGCCCTCGACCGACATCAGCTCGCTGATCTGCTGCACCGCATATTCCGCCTCGCCGCTGGCGACCTTGGTGGCGGTGAAGCCGGCGGGAATGGTGACGCCCCGTGCCTTCACCTCATCGGCGATACCGAGCTGCTCGATCAGGCGCTGAAAGTAGATGCCGCTGGCGCCGCCCAGCGAATAGGCGACCGACGGCGCGGCCAGCAGCGTGGCCTTCAGCGCCTCGACCGTGGAGATGTCCGGGCGCGGCGCGCCCTTGCGGACCGCGAGGCCCACCATGGCGCGCGCGACCGGAATCCGGGTGTCCCGGCGGACGATATCGTCCTGTACCAGTTGGTCCATCGCGTGGTCGATGGCGAGGATGATGTCGGCACGCTCGCCGCTTTCGACCCGGCGCATCAGGACCGTGGTCGGATCCCAGACGATGCTGGCGCGGATGCCGGTCTGCTGTTCGAAGCTCGGCACGATCCAGCGCTTGAACGCCACCTCGACGGCGAGGGCGCTCATGATGGAGACGGTCTTGGCGTCGGTGCTCATCGGGGTTCCTCCCTCTCCGCGCAGGCCGGTTCCCGGCGGCGCATGTGCGTCGACCGCACCATGTCCGGGGTGAGTTCCGCCAGCGTCCGCAGCCCCATCAGGGCCATGTCGCGATGGATTTCCTCGGCCAGAAGCCGGATCGCGTGCTGCACGCCTTCGGAGCCGCCGAGCGAGGCGGCATAAAGGAAGGGGCGGCCGAGGAAGACGAAATCAGCGCCGAGCGCGAGCGCCTTGAGCACATCGGTGCCGCGACGGATGCCGCCATCAACCATCAGCGTCATGCCCCGGGCTTCGGCGCGCGCATCCTGCAGCGCCTCAATGGGCGCGAGGGCGTAATCCAGCTGCCGCCCGCCGTGATTGGACACGATCACGCCGTCGGCGCCGACCTCGCGGGCCATCGCCACGTCAGCGGCGGCAAGCAGGCCCTTGACCACCAGCTTGCCCTTCCAGCGACGGCGGATCGCCTCGACATGGCGCCAGGCGAGCTGGTCGCGGCTGTTCATGTTGCGCACGAAGTCGCGGGAGAACATCGGGGGGCCCTGCGCGGCGTCCATGTTCTCGAAATGGGGAACGCCGTGCCGCAGGAAGGTGCGGCCCACCGTGCCGAGCAGCCAGCGCGGGTGCAGCGCGCTGTCGAGCGCGACCTTGGGCGTGATGCGCAGGGGCATGCTGAAGCCGCTGCGGGTGTTGTTCTCGCGATTGCCGGGAACCGGCGTGTCGGCCGTGACCACCAGCGTGCCGAAGCCGGCCGCGGCCACGCGGTCGATCATCGCGTCGATGCGCGGCTGGTGGCCGGCGAGATAGGCCTGGAACCAGGCATCGGGGTTCTCGCGGTGGACCTCTTCCAGCTTGATCAGCGAAGAGGCGCTCAGAATCATCGGCACCTGCGTCGCGCGGGCAGCCGAAGCCAGCTCGATATCGGCGCGATAGGCCACCATGGCGGCACCGCCCAGGGGCGCGATGCCGAACGGGCTGGCGTAGGAGGTGCCGAACAGGTCGCGCGTCTGCTGGCGGCCGGCGACGTCCATCAGCGTGCGCGGCACCAGC
Organism: Ancylobacter gelatini; assembly: GCF_022601675.1. Lineage (GTDB taxonomy): Bacteria > Pseudomonadota > Alphaproteobacteria > Rhizobiales > Xanthobacteraceae > Ancylobacter > Ancylobacter gelatini. The sequence goes on from NZ_JAKVIL010000001.1 coordinate 124,450, forward strand.
GCGAGATCGGCATAGGCCTGCCGCGCCTGCCGGACGCCGGAGCCGGTCTCGACCGCGCCGGACACATAGCCGTAGATCATGCGCGGCAGCATGCGCCGCGCCGCCTTTTCGAAATCGTCGAGCGCCAGATAGTTGCGGAACCGGCGCGGCACGCTCGGCGCCGCCGGGCGCACCGCGGCCTGGATGGGCGGCGCCTGGACAGGTGCGGCCTCGGCGGCGCTCTCCCGCGCCTCGGGCGGCAGCGACATGGAACCTGCGTCGCTCATCACTCAAGCCCCGTCGACGTTGTACGCAAGTGATGATTGAAGTTTAGCATGATATCGCAACTACATAATTTGTTGTGATTCTTGTTCTTCTGAAGTTTTCCAAAAGAAAATCACATTCGGCTCGACGAGAGCAGCCAAGGCGTCTCGTTGGCCTCGTTGTGGAAGATGTACATAGCTCGCACAGCTTAATCGCCCTGTCAATGCCGTCAAACATGGGCGGTTTCGGTCATCAACATACTGAAAAATAACAATATATATGATTTCAGTTATGATGTAGAAATTACATAACAATCGAGTTTCAGGGGTGCGTTCTGGCCGTGACGGGGTGCGGTGAGGCGAGGAAGGTGGTGGTGCGGCGGATCGATGCTGCCGTCTGGTGGGCTGTTCGCGGTCGATTATGGGTAATTTTGGTATACGTAATATGGAAAGGGTCGAACAAATACATGGAGTAGCGGCAATGTTCGGGGCGGTTGCCGGGTATTGTAAAATTTACACGCTAAAATAATATCTAAGTTATTGATTTATAAGCATAATAAAATGAATTGCCGCACTTGACGGATGGAATTTGACTGAAATAATGTAAGCGTAATCACAAAAAAGGGTGCTCGTCGCCCACATTCAGGGAGAAGACAATGAAGGGCTGGACAGCGCATCTCCGCGCGTTCGTGGCTGCCGGGGCAATGGGTGTCAGCGCACTCATGGCGTCGAGCGCGGCCTCGGCGGTCGAGATCAAGATCGGCTACATGAAGCATCCGATTCAGGAGGCTTCCATCGCCATCATGGAGAAATGGGCCGCCAAGAACGGCGTGACCATCATCAAGATCCCGATGGCCTACGAGATCTTCATGGAGAAGGTCACGGCCACCCTGACCTCGGGCGGCGACCAGTACGACATCATCTGGCACAATGACGACTGGGGGCAGCTCTGGAAGAACTGGCTGACGCCGACCAATGACGTACCCGGCATGGACACCGTGCTGAAGCAGACCGTCGACGTCGCGTTCCTCAACACCGACGGCAAGCCGACCGTGGTGCCGATGGCCCACACCTTCGGCGTGTTCTACTACCGCACCGACCTCATCGACGAGGCGCACCTGCCTAAGACCTGGGACGAGCTTTCCACCATCTCCCAGAAGCTGCAGCAGGAGGAAAAGGTGAAGTGGGGCTTCGTCGGCTCCATGGCGATGAACCACAGCTGGTTCAGCTGGTTCTGGGCCAACTGGACGAATAATTGCGACGTGCTCGCCCCCGCTTACGAGCGCGACAACAAGGTGCTGGCCGCCAATGGCTGGAAGCCGATGATCGCGGACAAGTGCTCGCAGCAGGTGGTCGAATATTGGTGGGATGCCATCAACAAGACCAAGATCAGCCCGCCGGCGATGATCTCCTACACCCGCAACGACGCCAACGCGATCTTCCAGGCCGGTGATGCCGCGTTCACCGTGGCCGACCTGACCCTTTACGGCCAGTTCAACGACCCCAAGAAGTCCAAGGTCGCCGGCAAGATCAATATCGGCTTCCTCCCGCTTGGTCCGTCCCGCACGGAGCCGGTGGCCTGGAACGACATCTGGGGCTGGGCCATCCCGAAGGGCGTGCCCGCCGAGCGCAAGGAGGCCGCCAAGAAGATGCTCGGCGCCATGCTGCTCGACAAGGAAGGCCAGATCGACCTGTGGAAGGCGACCGGTGGTCCGCCCCCGAACACCGAAGTGTGGAAGACGCTGGCCGAGACCGACCCGCTGTTCCGCCGCGCCGACGAAGTGGTCTTCAAGGTCATGAAGGTCATTGCCGGCGGCTACTACACCCCGGAATGGCCGGCGATCCACAAGGCCTACAATGACGGCGTCGTCGGGGCCCTGAACGGCTCCCGCGAGGATATCCCGAAGAAGCTGGAAGCGGCCGCACCCGCCATCCATGCCGCCGCGGCCCGTACGAACTGACCCTCCTCGAGGCCCAAACTGGGCGGAAGCCGCGAATGGCTTCCGCCTCCCTTTCCGCGCAGGGACAGCAACATATGAGACGCCTTGCCTCGTACTTCGGTGAGAAGGAGCGCTTCATGCTGGCGCTCATCGCGCCGGCCGCCGTCACCATGGCCCTGTTCCAGGTTGTGCCCATCATTCTGGGTGCCAACGCCTCGTTCCGGGACTGGACGCTCTACGACCCCAAGAAGACCTGGGTCGGCCTCAAGCACTATATCGAGGTCATCACCGACCCGGCGTTCTTCGGGCTTGCGATTCCCAATACGCTGCTGTTCCTCGTGCTCAGCGTCTCGCTGTCGCTGACCTTCGGGCTGGGGCTCGCGCTGCTGCTCAACCGCAGCTTCGTCGGCCAGTCGGTCGTGCGCACCATCGTCCTGCTGCCGCTGATGGTCGCCCCGGTGATCGCCTCGATCATGATGCGCTGGATGTTCAACGACCAGTTCGGCATCGTGAACGTGGTGCTGGAAGGCGTCGGCCTGCCGCCCGTGGCCTGGCTCGCCTATCGCTGGACCACCATGATGGTGATCGTCCTTGCCGATGTCTGGCTGTGGACGCCCTGGTTCGCCGTTCTCCTGCTCGCCGGCCTGCAGAGCCTGCCCAAGGAGCCATTCGAGGCGGCCGCCATCGACGCCGCCGGCCCGTGGCGCGTGTTCCGCTCGCTCACCCTGCCGATGCTGCGCCCGGTGATCGTGGTGTGCGTCGTCATCCGCTCGATCGACGCGTTCCGCGTGTTCGATCAGGTCTGGGTCATCTCCGGCGGCGGCCCGGCCCGCACCACCGAGATGTTCAGCATCTACGCCTATGTCGAAGCCTTCCAGCGCATGAATTTCGGCAAGGGTTCCGCGGCCGCGCTGGTTGGCGGCGCCGTGATCGTGGTCTTCGGCCTGGTGCTCTACCGGCTGCTCAACCGTGCCGTGGAGGTATCGAAATGACTGTCGCCACCCTCGACACACGAACCCCCATGCCCCACAAATCCGAGCGCGGCTTCTTCAGCCTGATGGCACCGGGCGCGCGCCGGGCCTTCTTCTACCTCTTCGTCATCGGCGTCGGCTTCATCATCGCCTTCCCGGTGCTGTGGCTGGTCCTGACCTCGCTGCGCCCGGCCTCCGGCATGTTCTACGTGCACCGCGGCACGGAGTTCACCCTCGACAACTTCTTTGAGGTTTTCGAGAACCGCATCGTGATCAAGGCCTATATCAACAGCGCAATCATCGCCACGCTGGCGACCGTGCTCTCGCTCGGCATCACCGTGACCTCGGGCTACATGCTCTCGCGTTTCCGCGGTCCGATCGCCAGCGGCTGGTTCTCGATCATCTATGTGTTCCGCTGCGTTCCCTACATCTCCTGGGTGCTGCCGCTGTACATCCTGACGCAGAATCTGGGTGTCTACGACACCTATCTCGGCCTGCTGCTGCCCCACATCGCCGTACATATCTGCTTCTTCTCGTGGCTGATGAAGGGCTTCTTCGACGGCATCGACCCGTCGATGGAATATGCGGCGCTGATCGATGGCTGCACCCGCTGGGGCGCTTTCGTCCGGGTGGCGCTGCCCTCCGCCGTGCCGGGACTCGCGGCGCTCGCCGTGCTGTGCTGGCTGTGGACCTGGAACGAGTTCCTGTTCGCGCTGCTGCTCACCAGCCACCAGACCCCGGTGCTCACCGTGGTGATGGCGCAGTTCGTCCACGAACTCGGCATCGAGTGGAACCTCATGAGCGCCACCGCCGTCATGGCGCTTGGCCCGGCCCTGCTCATCACCTTCTTCGGCCAGAAATACGTCATCACCGGCCTGAAGATCTGATCACGCGCACCTCGTTGCGAATTCTGGAGTTTTCCGATGGCGGAAGTCGTTCTTAACCAGCTCGTCAAGAGCTATGGCGGCATGGCCGCGGTGCGCAGCATCGATCTGACGATCCCCGATGGCGCGTTCGCCGTTCTGGTCGGCCCGTCCGGCTGCGGCAAGTCCACGACGCTGCGCATGATCGCCGGCCTCGAAGAAATTAGCGGTGGCACGATCAGCATCGGGGGGCGGGTGGTGAACGACCTGCCGCCCAAGGATCGCGACATCGCGATGGTGTTCCAGAACTACGCGCTCTACCAGCACATGACGGTCTACGACAATCTCGCCTTCGGCCTGCGCAACCGCAAGGAAAGCGAGGCCAGGATTGCCGAGAAGATCGCTCATGCCGCCTCGATCCTCAGCATCGAGCCGCTGATGCAGCGCCGTCCCAAGCAGCTTTCCGGCGGCCAGCAGCAGCGCGTGGCGCTCGGGCGCTGCATCGTGCGGCACCCGCAGGTCTTCCTGTTCGACGAACCGCTGTCCAACCTCGATGCCAAGCTGCGCGCGCAGATGCGCATCGAGCTGAAGCGCCTGCGCGAGCGCGTGCCGGCGACCTCGGTCTATGTGACCCACGACCAGGTCGAGGCCATGACCCTCGGAGATATCGTGGTGATCATGAAGGACGGGCTCATCCAGCAGGTCGGCACGCCGCTGCAGGTGTATAACGACCCCGCCAATTTGTTCGTCGCAGGCTTCATCGGCGCGCCGGCCATGAACGTGTTCAAGGGCAAGCTCGACGCGGCGGGCGAGAAGGTGATGGTCGAGGGCGTCGCGCTCTCGGTGGGCGAGCGCAACCGGGCGGCCCTGCGCGGCCATGCCGGCCGCGAGGTCATGGTCGGCATCCGCCCCGAGCACATCGCGCTCGGCTCGCACGGCAACCAGCTCGAAGGCTCGGTCGACGTGATCGAGCAGCTCGGCTCGGAAATGCACCTCGACCTGAAGATGGGCAATGCGGCCTTCACGGTCGCCCGCGTCGCGCCGGACGCACCGATCCGCCTGCACGAGAAGGTGACGGTCTCGATACCCGCCGAGCGCCTGCACTTCTTCGACGCCGACAGCCAGCAGGCGATCCGCCCGGCGTCGCTGAGCGGCGCGCTGGCGGCCTGAGGATGCAGGGGAGTTCGCGTATGCGCGTATTGATGACGGGGGCCGGCGGTCTCATCGGCAAGGAGGCGCGGAGCCAGCTTGCCGGCCGATATCCGCTGCTGCGCCTCACCGACATGGTGGATGTCTCGCCGGCCGGGCCGGGCGAGGAGTGCGTCACCGCCGACATCTGCGATCTGGCGGCGATGGAACAGGCGATGCAGGGCATTGACTGCGTGGTGCATCTCGCCGGCATGTCGGTGGAGCCGGAAAGCAATGCCTGGGAACAGGTGCTGCCGGCGAACATCGTCGGCACCTACAATGTCTTCGAGGCCGCGCGGCGCGCCGGCGTGCGCCGGGTGGTCTATGCCTCCAGCCACCACGCGGTCGGCTATCATCGCCGCGCCCACGTTCTTGATGGATCGGCCCTCCCGCGGCCGGACAGCTTTTACGGCGTCAGCAAGGTGGCCGGCGAGGCGCTCGGGCGGCTCTATGCCGACAAATACGGGCTGAGCGTGGTCAGCCTGCGCATCGGCGCCTATCGGCCCAAGCCCATGGATGTTCGGCACCTGTCGGTGTGGATCAGCCCGCGCGACATGGTGGAATTGCTGCGCTGCTCGATCGAGGCGCCGCTGCTGCATTATGTCGTCGCCTATGGCATGTCCGCCAATACGCGCTCGATCTGGGACAACCGCGACGCGGCTGTTCTCGGCTATCGCGGGCGCGACAATGCCGAGGACTACGCCGAAGAGGTGCTGACCAGCGGGGCCCCGGAACTGGAAGGGGCCAAGCCGTTCCACGGCGGGTGGTATTGCGGCTGGGACCTCGGCGGGCACGGTCTGTTCATCGATTGACACGGCTTCCGCGCTTCCTCCAAGGTCGACGCGAAATTCATGGGGGAACCTCGATTGCGGCCCAAGCGTACGCCTTCAGGTCGAGTTCGCGTGGAGGACATTGCGCGGGCGGTCGGTGTCTCGGGCGCCACGGTTTCGCGTGCGCTGAACGGCACCGGCCCGGTCGCTCCCGAGGTCAAGAGCAGCATCGAGGCGGCGGCGGCGCGGCTTGGCTACGTGCCGCAGGGCGGTGCCCGGGCGGGGCTGTCGCGCCAGCTCCCGGTGATCGGGGCGATCATCCCGCATCTGGAGAACCCCAATTTCGCCGCGGGCGCGGAGGCGATGCAGAACCGCCTGCGCGAGTCGGGTTATGGTTTCGTGCTCGCCAGCAGCGGCTATGACCGCAAGAACGAGCTGGAAAAGGTGATGGCGCTGGTCGCACATGGCGCGCTCGGCATGATGCTGGTCGGTGCCGAGCACGACCCGGAGACCATCCAGTTTCTCAAGCAGCGCAACATTCCCTTCGTCGTCACCTGGGTGCTGTCGACGGAAGTGCCGAGCGTCGGCTTCGACAATGTGGAGGCGGCGGGGCGGATCGCCACCCATCTCCTCGACCTCGGCCATACACGGATCGGCGCCATCGCCGGCATCACCCGCGACAATGACCGCGCGCGCGGTCGCCTCGAAGGCATGCGCCGCGTGCTGGCGGATCGCGGGCTGACACTGGGCCAGGAGGCGCTCATAGAGCGCCCGTACCGCATCGTCGAGGGACAGCTCGCGTTGCGCGCGCTGCTGGGCACGCCCAACCCGCCGACGGCGGTCTATTGCGGCAACGACATGCTGGCCTTCGGCGCGCTCATCGAATGCGCGCGGCAGGGCATTCGCGTGCCGCAGGACATCTCGATCGCCGGCTTCGACGATCTCGACTTCGCCTCGCAGATCCGGCCGGCGCTGACCACGCTGCATGTTCCGGCACGGGAAATCGGCATCCGCACCGCCGAATATCTGCTGGCACGGCTGGCGGGCGAACCGGCGCCGCCGACCATCGAAATTCCCGTCGGCCTGATGGTGCGCGACACGACCGCGCCGCCGCGCAAGGGCTGATCCATCCTTCCTACCGGGTGACCTCTTCCATGTATGCACCGCCTCCCGTCGTCGAGACCGAAATCTTTGCGCGCGTCCCCGAGCATTTCCGCATTCACGGCCGCAGCTCGAAATGGGCGCAGGTCCAGCGCGGCGGCCGGCCGACGCCGGTGTTCCTCGAAGGCCCGTCCTTCGACCGGGCCGGCAATCTCTATGTCGTGGATGTCGCGTGGGGCCGCATTTTCCGCATCTCGCCGGCCGGCGAATTCACGCTGGTCATCGAGTATGACGGCGAGCCGAACGGGCTGAAGATCCACCGCGACGGGCGCATCTTCGTGGCCGATTTCCGCCACGGCATCCTGCTGCTCGACCCCGAGCGCGGCGCGGTCGAGCCGGTGGTGCAGGCCTCCGAGTTCGGGCCGTTCAAGGGAGTGAACGACCTGTTCTTCGCATCCAATGGCGATCTCTATTTCACCGATCAGGGCCTGACCGGCTTTCAGGACCCGAGCGGCCGGCTCTATCGGCTCAAGGCCGATGGGCGACTCGACATGCTGGTGCAGGGCATTCCCAGCCCGAACGGGCTCGTGCTCAATCTCGACGAGGACATCGTGTTCGTGAACGTCACCCGCGACAATGCGGTGTGGCGGGTGCCGATGAACCAGGCCGGCGCGGCGTTCAAGGTCGGCGCCTATATCCGGCTTTCGGGCGGAAACGGTCCCGATGGCCTCGCCATCGACGAGACCGGCGGCCTCGCCATCGCCCATCTTGGCCTCGGCAGCGTCTGGATCGTCAACGCGATTGGGGAGCCGGTGGCGCGGGTGAAATCCTGCGCGGGTCTCGCCACCACGAATCTGGCTTATGGCGGCGATGATCTGCGCTCGCTCTACATCACCGAATCCGAAACCGGGCAGATCCTGAAGGCGAGGGTACCCACGCCCGGACGCCTGATGTATTCGCATAGCTGAACAGGCGCGGGGCATGCGCCCGCCGCGACAGGAGCGAGAGACGATGGTTATCGAGATTGCCGAGATCGAGGTGAAGCCGGGTGCGGAAGCGGCGCTGGAGGCCGCGGTAACGGAAGCGGCACCGCTGTTCAAGCGGGCGAAGGGCTGCCTCAGCCTGAAGCTGGAGCGCGGCATCGAGCGGCCTTCCATCTACCGGCTCGTGGTCGGCTGGGAGACCGTCGAGGACCACATGGTGCATTTCCGCGAATCGGCGGACTTCCAGGAGTGGCGGCGGCTCGCCGGCCCCCATTTCGCCGCGCCGCCGCGCATGGAGCACGTCGCGGTGGCGGTCGAGGGGTTCTGACGCCGAGCCCAGCCGCCGCCGCGCCGGGCGATCCCGGAACGCCGGCGGCCCTTCGGCGCGACGGCCCTTACCGGAACCGCCCCGCAAGCACGCAGAGCAGCTCGAACATGATGGTCGCGCCGGTGAGCGCGGTCAGGCCGGAGGGGTCGAAGGGCGGGGAAACCTCGACCACATCCGCGCCGATGATGTTGAGGCCGTCGAGGAGGCGCACCATCTGTTGCGCCTCACGGGTCGAGACACCGCCGATCTCCGGCGTGCCGGTGCCCGGCGCCTGCGAGGGGTCGATCACGTCGATGTCGAACGAGACATAGGTCGGCCGGTCGCCGACCAGGGCGCGGGCTTCCGCCATCACGTCCTTCACGCCGCGATCAGTGAATTCCTCGATGAACAGAAGCCGGATGCCGGCCTCGCGCGCCCAGTCGTAATTGGTCGCGTCGGAAATCGCGCCGCGCAGGCCGATCTGGATCACGCGCCTGGGGTCGAGCAGACCCTCCTCGATGGCGCGCCGGAACGGGGTGCCGTGAGTGTAGCGGTTGTCGCCGAAAAAACTGTCATAGGTGTCGGTGTGGGCATCGAAATGGATCATGCCCACCGGGCCATCCTTGACGAGGCCGCGCAGGATCGGCAGCGAGACCAGATGGTCGCCGCCGGCCGCCAGCGGGAGCGCGCCGGCGCGGCGGATGCCGTCGAAGAAACCCTCGATTTTCGCGAGCGAATCCATCAGGTCGATGGGGTTGACCGGGGCGTCCCCGCAATCGGCGATGCGTGCGACATCATAGGGCGACAGGCCGGTGACGTGGTGCACGCGGCGCATCAGGCTGGACTGGTTGCGCAATTCGCGCGGCCCGTGGCGTGGCCCCGGCCGATTGGTGGTGCCGCCGTCGAACGGCACGCCGACCAGCGCGATATCCACCTCTTCCGGGCTCGCCTGCGGCAGGCGCATGAAGGTGGGGATGCCGGAAAAGCGCGGCGTGATGCCGGAATCGATGGGCTGGTAACGCTCGATCGGGGTGGTCTTGGTCACGGGGCGTATCCTTCGCGATAGAACCCCCAAGTGGTCGGCGCGAACGCCCGTCCTGTCAATCAGCGGCGCAATATTGTCTATACATATTTGCCGTGTTACTCACCCGGGGTCGTCGTGCGCGGAGCGGGCCCCGATGCCGACTGGCGGGGAACTTGCAACGGACCGCGCGAACCCGCGGGGCGCTTGCGCGCGACCTGCAGGAGCGGACAATGCCCCGCCGCGACGGCGATGGCACTGGCCGGGTGGTGGACACACAGAGACAACCGCATGTTCAGTATCGACGTCGCGCTGAAATCCTTGCCGCTGCTGCTCGGGGCGTCCGTGTGGACGATCGTCTATTCGCTGTCCTCGGTCGCCATCGGCTTCTGCATCGGCACGCTGATGTGCGCGGCCGGGCTCTCGCAGTCGCCCGTGCTGCGCGGCATTGCCGCTTTTTATGTCAGCTTCTTCCGTGGCGTCCCGCTGCTCGTGCAGCTTCTGCTCTCCTATTACTGCCTGCCGCTGATCGGCATCAACGTGCCCTCGTCGGTCGCGGCGGTGGGCACGCTCGCGCTGTGCACCGGCGCCTATATTGCGGAAATCCTGCGCGGCGGCTTTCTCGGCATTCCCGCCGGCCTGATCGAGGCGGCGCGCATGGTCGGCCTGTCGCGCGCGCAGATACTGACGCGCATCGAGGTGCCGATGGCGGTGCGCTTCACGCTGCCCTCGCTGGTGAACGAGACCACGATGATGGTGAAGGCTTCCTCGCTGATCTCGGTGGTCGGCGTGCTGGAGTTGACCCGGCTTGCCCAGAACATCGCCACCTCGACCTTCCAGCCGCTGGAAATCTATCTCACCGCCGGCGTGATCTATTTCGTGATCAATGCCGCTATCACCTTTGTCGGCTCGCTGGTCGAGCGGGGCTTCCGCGCGGAGAAGGCGGCATGACGTTCAACCTCGCCATCCTCACCGACAATTGGCCGCTGCTGCTGGACGGCATGCTGCTGACCATCTTCATCTGGGTGGTGGGCACCGCGATCGGGCTTGCCATCGGGCTGGCGGTGGCGGTGCTCCAGCTCTTCACCAATCGCTGGCTCGCCGCGCCCCTGACCTTCTATGTCGCGGTGATGCGCGGCACGCCGTTCCTGATCCAGCTCTTCGTGATTTATTATGGCGGCCCGTTCTTCGGGCTCGACCTGACGCCGCTGGTCGCCGGTGTCGGCGGGCTGGCGCTCTATGGCGGGGCGTATTTCTCGGAAATCTTCCGCGCCGGCTTCCTGTCGGTGCCGCCCGGCCAGATCGAGGCGGCGCGCATGATGGGTATCTCGCGCCTCGCCATCATCCGCCACGTCCAGCTGCCGCAGATGCTGGTCATCATCCTGCCGGCGCTGGCGAACATGACGGTGCTGCTCTCCAAGGAGACCGCCGTGCTCTCGGTGATCACGGTGAACGAGATGACCTCGGTGGTGCAGTCGATCGGCTCTACAACCTTCGCCTTCGCCGAGACGCTGCTGTTCCTGGCGGTGGTGTACTGGGCCTTCCTGGAAATCGTCACCGCTCTCGCCCGGCGCCTTGAAAAGCGCGTCGGCCGCTTCACGCTGCGCAATCAGCATTGACCTCACATCAACTGACTTCGCAGCAACTGACCTCGCAGCACGGACTTCGCGAAAGGGACCGCCACATGAGCGAACAGACGGCCGCGGGAGGCCGCCCGATCATCGATGTGAAGGGCGTGTGGAAGCGCTTCGGCACGGTGGACGTGCTGAAGGGCATCGACCTGTCGATCCAGAAATCGGAAGTCACCTGCATCATCGGGCCCTCAGGCTCGGGCAAGTCGACCCTGCTGCGCTGCATCGCATTCCTGGAGGAATACAGCGAGGGCGAAATCTATATCGAGGGCGAACTTCTCGGCTTCTCGCTTGAGAACGGAAAGCGCCGGCGTGTCTCGGACGCCGAGGTGGCGCGGGTGCGGCGCAATGTCGGCTTCGTGTTCCAGCAGTTCAATCTATGGCCGCACATGACGGCGCTGGAGAACGTCGCGGCGCCGCTTCGCCTCGCCCGTGGCATACCGCGCGAGGATGCCGCCAAGCGCGCGCGGGCCATGCTCGACAAGGTGGGGCTTTCCGCGCGGGCGGATGCCTATCCCAGCCAGCTCTCCGGCGGCCAGCAGCAGCGCGTCGGCATCGCCCGCGCGCTGGCCATGGAGCCGCATATCATGCTGTTCGACGAGCCGACCTCGGCGCTCGACCCGGAGCTGGTGGGCGAGGTGCTGCAGGTGATGCGCGACCTCGCGCGCGAGGGCATGACCATGGCGGTTGTGACCCACGAGATGGGCTTCGCCGCGCAGGTGGCCGACAAGGTGGTGTTCATCGACCGCGGCGTGATCGCCGTGAGCGGCTCGCCCGAGCAGGTGTTCCGCGACAATGACAATCCGCGGCTGCGCCAGTTCCTGCAGAACTATTTCGAGCGTAACGTCTTCTGGCAGTCGGGCGACGAGACGCCGGCCGACGCGCCGGCCTTGTGATGTCTGCTGTCTGTGAAGTTTGCCTGCGTTTGCGGCATGGCGCGTTGCGCGGCACCCGGAGTTATGTCTAGATTTAATCGACAAGGCGCCGGCTGCCCGTAGAGGCTTCCGAAGCGCACGGATGGGAACAGGAGACCACATAATGAGCATGATTACCCGGCGTTCCGCCGTCACCCGTACCCTCCGGCTCGCCGCGTTCGGCGTCGCGGCCTCGCTGGCCTTTGCCGGCGCCGCCAAGGCCGAGGATCTGCTCGCCAAGGTCAAGGCCAAGGGCGAGCTCACTGTGGGCACCGAGCTGCAGTTCGCGCCGTTCGACTTCGTCGAGGACGGCAAGCAGGCCGGCCTCAACAAGGAACTGTTCGAGCTGATCGGCAAGGAGCTCGGCGTCAAGATCACCTTCCTCGACCTGCCGTGGCCGAGCGTGCTGCCGGGCCTTGAGGCCGGCAAGTTCGACATGGTGGCTGGTCCCGCGACCATCACCAACGCCCGCATGGAGCGCTACCGCTTCTCGACCCCGATCGCCGACGCCACCGTCGCGATCCTGAAGAAGAAGGGCGACGCCTCGATCACCAAGCCGGAAGACATCGCCGGCAAGAAGGTGGGCAGCGCCAAGGCGACGGCCCAGCTTGCCCAGCTCCAGGAATTCGCCAAGACCCTGCCGAGCGCGCCGACCATCCAGGAATATGTCGACTTCAGCCAGTCCTATGCCGATCTCGGCGCCGGCCGCGTCGTCGCGGTGGCGAACTCGCTGCCGAACATCGCCTATCTCGCCAAGCAGAAGCCCGACGTGTTCGAGGTGGTGCAGCCGCCCTTCGGCAAGCCGGTCTATTTCGGCTTCATCGGCACCAAGGCCCCGGAAGCGCAGTCACTGATGGACGCCGTGGACGCGGTGATCATCAAGGCGAAGAACGACGGCACGCTCGGCAAGATGCAGGAGAAGTGGTTCGGCACCGCGATGAAGACCCCCGACCACGTCACCAAGGCCAGCTTCTGAGCTGCGCCCCTGCCGGGCCATGCGCCCGCGCCCAAGGCTCTTCAGTCCCGGAGCGGTCCGCCGCTCCGGGACTTTTTGTTTCCCAAGCGCGGGAGGTTCACCCCTGCGGGGAGAAGCGGGCGACGAGATCGTAGAGATCGCCGCGGAAGATCTGGCGCACATACGTAATGGTGGCGTTGGCGCGCCAGGTGCGGCGCTCCAGGCACAGGCAGGCCGCGCCCTTGGCGACCGAGAGGCCCTCGGCCATCCGCGCCGTGGCGTTGAGCGCGCTGATGCGGTGTTCCGCTTCGGTCCACGGCACGTGGTTGAGCAGCCATGTGCCGGGCGGCACCGTGGAGAAATCCGCGTCGGCGGCTTCCGGCACCACGGAAAGCCCTATCAGCCGCTCTTCGAGCGCGAGCGGGCGACCGCCGGCGAAATGGCGGCAGCGTATGTCCAGCACGTCGGCACCATCGGCGAGAGCGGATTCGAGCGGATCATCGGCGTTCGCCAGACGGCGCCGGCAATGGATCAGCTCATAGCCATAGGTTTCGCCCCGCGCCGGGATCTCGACCTGGATGTCCGGGATCTGCAGCACCGCCGAATGGATGCGCGGCTGGGCGACGAAAGAACCGGCCCGGCGCCGCCGCTCGATGAGGCCCGCTGCGGCGAGGCCGGCAATGACCTTGTTCACGGTCATGCGCGCGCAGCCATATTGCGCCATCAGCTCGTGCTCGAACGGGATGCGGTGGCCGGGCGGCCATTCGCCCGAGAGGATGCGGTTCTCAATATCCGCGCGGATGCGCTGGTGGAGCGTGAGACTCGCCTCAGTGGTCGCCTTGAGTGTCGCGGATGCTGCCACGCCGGAACGCACTCCGATGCATGTGTGTCGCGCCGATGCGCCTCCATGACGCCGGTCCTCGAACTATAATCGCATCGAATCTTTATGTATATACATAATGTTAGCCAATTCGGTGCTCCGACGCGCGGGCGCGCCAATGCCGAGGCTGCGGGCAGGGCAGCCGGCGAGGATGGCGCATGATGGCGAATCGGAGAGTTTGGTGCCGGCGGAGAGGATCGAACTCCCGACCTTCGGTTTACAAAACCGCTGCACTACCGCTGTGCTACGCCGGCCCTGACAGGGAGGTAGCAGCGCCGCGCCGGACCCGCAAGCCGGTAGCGCGCCGGGCGGGCAAAGTCTCTGGCGGAACGGGCAACCGAACGGCGCGGCTTTATTTTCCGGGTCGGACAGATTCAGCCTAATTCCGCCATTGCGCCTTCCGCTGGGTTCTGCGAGACGAGTCAGGCGGTAATGCCGTGCATATGGTGACGCGTTGCCGTTGGGGGGCTGCCGGTGCTGCACCGGCCGCCGATGTGCTCGCATAGGAGGCGGGAGACTATGAAACGACACCTGATCGGACTTGCTGCGCTGCTGACCATCGGCGCCAGCGGCGCCGCATCGGCGCAGACCATGAGCTATGCCGAGGCCGGCGCGCTCATCGCCAAGAGCTGCGGCCCTTCCATCGAGAAATACTGCTCCAAGCTCAACATTGGCAGCGGGCAGGTGCAGCAGTGCCTGCAGGACAACAAGGCCAATGTCCCGGCGCAGTGCTTCACCGACTACACCGCCGTGGTGGCCTCGATCCAGAAGCGCGTGGCGGCACAGCACGGCGCCTACAAGATCTGCGAAGCTGACATCCGCCAGTTCTGCAAGGGCGTGAAGCCGGGCGACGCCAATATCCTCGATTGCCTGCTCGCCTCCGTGAAGGTGGTCAACGCCGCCTGCAAGCAGGTCATCGCCGATGCCGGCTGGCAGTGACGGCGCGCAAAGCACGCTCAAGGGAAGGATGACGACAATGAGCCGTACCGTTCGCTTTGCCGCGCGCCTCGCCGGGGGCATTGCCCTCGCCGCCGTGCTGGCCGGCCCGCTGGCCTCCGGCGCCAGCGCCCAGACCAATCTGAGCAACGCCCAGATCCTTCAGGGTCTGACCATGACCACGGCCGACGAGCCGACCATCACCGCGCAGATCCTGAAGCAGATGGCGCAGACCGCGGTCGCCAACAATATCGCGCTGCCGCTCGACAAGTCCGAGATCGCCAAGCAGCTCGACCAGCTGGCGCAGATCACGGTTCAGATCCAGTTCTCGCTGAACTCGGCGATCATCAAGCCGGAATCCTACGCCACAATCGGCTCTATCGCCGATGCGCTGCACCACCCGATCCTGTGGGGCTATCGCTTCCTGGTTGTCGGCAACACCGACACCACCGGCAACCGCAAGGATAATCTCGAACTCAGCCAGAGGCGTGCCGACGCGGTGATGGAAGCGCTGGTGACCCTCTACAAGGTCGACCCGGCCCGCCTCGAAGCCGTCGGCCTCGGTCAGGAAGCGCTGCAGACGCCGAACGACCCGACCAATCCGGTCAATCGCCGGGTTCAGATCTTCAATATCGGCAAGGAGTGAGCGTATAGCTCTCCCATTGCGGGCCGGGCGTCGAGCGGCGCCCGGCCCTTTTTCGTGACCGAAGCAGAGCGAGTTTTTCAAGATGAGCATCAAGAGAATCGATCCCGGCGCGCGCATGAGTCAGGCCGTCGTCCACGGCTCCATGGCCTATCTGGCCGGCCAGGTGGCGCTGGGCGACGGCGTTGCCGCGCAGACCCAGGCCGTGCTCGACCAGATCGACGCGCTGCTGACGCAGGCGGGGACCGACAAGTCGAAGATCCTCACGGCGACGATCTACCTCGCCGACATCTCCACCTTCGGCGAGATGAACGCGGTGTGGGACAACTGGGTCTCGGCCGGCAATCCCCCGGCCCGCGCCACGGTCGAGGCCAAGCTTGCCACGCCCGACTACAAGGTCGAGATCGTGGTGACCGCCGTCATCTGACGCGCGCGCCCTCCGAACCTTTTCCGCACGAAAAAAGGCCCCGCGATGCTGTCGCGGGGCCTTTTCTGTTGCAGCACCGAACCGCCGCGCCGTGACGCGGCGGTCGGGCAGGGCTCAGTGCCAGTCGTCGATATTGCGGTCCTTGGTCTCCGGCGCGAGCAGGAGGCCGATCACGAAGGTCATCAGCGCGACCACGATCGGGTACCAGAGGCCGTAGTAGATGTCGCCGGTCGCGGCCACCATGGCGAAGGCGGTGGTGGGCAGGAAGCCGCCGAACCAGCCATTGCCGATGTGATACGGCAGCGACATGCCGGTGTAGCGGATGCGGGTTGGGAACAGCTCCACCAGCCAGGCCGCGATCGGGCCGTAGACCATGGTCACGAACAGCACCAGCACGGTGAGCAGCACCACCACCATCGGCGTGTTGATCTGCGCCGGGTCGGCCTTGGCCGGATAGCCGGCGGCGCGGATGGCGCCCGTTATCTCGGCGGTGAAGGCGTCCGACTGGGCCTTGAACGTCGCCGCGTCCAGGCTGGCGCCGGGGAACGAGGAGATCACCTTGTCGCCGACATGAATGGTGGCGACGGTGCCGGCCGGGGCCGCCTCGTTCGAGTAGTTCACCGAGTTACGCGACAGGAACGACTTGGCGATGTCGCACGAGCTCACGAACTTGGAAGTGCCGACCGGGTTGAACTGGAACGAGCATTCGGCCGGATCGGCGACCACGCGCACCGGCGAGGTGGCCTGGGCCTGTTCCAGTGCCGGGTTGGCGAAGTGGGTGATGGCGGCGAAGATCGGGAAATAGGTCAGCGCCGCGATCAGGCAGCCGCCGAGGATGATCGGCTTGCGGCCGATCTTGTCGGAGAGCCAGCCGAAGATGATGAAGAACGGCGTGCCGATGAGCAGCGAGACCGCGATCAGGATGTTCGCGGTGGCGCCATCGACCTTCAGCGTCTGGGTGAGGAAGAACAGCGCATAGAACTGGCCGGTGTACCAGACCACGGCCTGACCGGCGGTGCCGCCGAACAGGGCGATGAGGCCGATCTTGGCATTTTCCCACTTGCCGAAGGCTTCGGTCAGCGGCGCCTTCGAGGTCTTGCCCTCTTCCTTCATCTTCTTGAAGGCGGGCGATTCGTTGAGGGTCAGGCGGATCCAGACCGAAACAGCGAGCAGCAGGATCGACACCAGGAACGGAATGCGCCAGCCCCAGGCGGCAAATTCGGCCTCGCCGAGATAGGTGCGGGTGCCGAGAATCACCAGCAGCGACAGGAACAGGCCCATCGTCGCGGTGGTCTGGATGAACGAGGTGTAGAAGCCGCGGCGGCCCTGAGGTGCGTGCTCGGCCACATAGGTCGCCGCGCCGCCATACTCACCGCCCAGCGCCAGGCCCTGGAACAGGCGCAGCACGACCAGGATGATCGGCGCCGCCATGCCCCAGCTCGCATAGTTGGGCAGGATGCCGACGATGAAGGTCGAGGCGCCCATCAGCAGGATGGTGATGAGGAAGGTGTATTTGCGGCCGACCATGTCGCCGAGGCGGCCGAACACGATGGCGCCGAAGGGTCGCACCGCGAAGCCGGCGGCGAAGGCCATGAGCGCGAAGATGAAGGCGGCGGTGGGATTAACGCCCGAGAAGAACTGCGCGGCGATGATCGCCGAAAGCGAACCGTACAGATAAAAATCGTACCATTCAAAGACGGTACCGAGAGAAGAGGCGATAATGACCTTTCTCTCTTCGCGCGTCATCGGCGCGTGTTGTGCGGCGGAGCCGGCCGTCGTTACGCTCATCGTCGTTTCCCTTCCCCGGAATAGAGTGCGTGCGAATCCATCGGCCCGCATGAGGACATGCGTGCTGATAGCCACGGGCGCCTTCACCGGCGCTCGCTGTTGATGTTCGATCGAGTTTTGGGAGTTCGCTTGGAACGCCTTCCGCTCGGACTGTTTCCTCCCGGAGGTCGCCCGCGCTTATGTGTCGCGGTGTCTTTCCCCGGATGACGGCGCGCGGGACTCGTGAGGTTCCGTCTTAGCCTTGGGGAAGCTTGACGAAATTGCCCGATCTTGACGATTGGCAATTGGTCGTAACCCATAAGACGCCTGAGCGCGGGCAGGGCCGACGCGCGCGCGGAGGCACCCACGCGCCCTTTCGCTCGTGGGGCGGAGCGTTCCGACGGCGTTAAACGTTACGCGGCGTTATTTCGAGGTGGTCTCGGCGGTCTTTGAGGCAATGGCGCGCCGGGCGATGTGCAGCGCAAGCACCGCCGCATTCGAGACGTTGAGGCTGACGATCGCGCCGGGCAGGTCGATTCGCGCCAGCGTGTCACAGGTCTGGCGGGTGAGTTGGCGCAGGCCCTTGCCCTCGGCACCGAGCACCAGCGCGACCGGCGCGCGCAGCGGCGTGTCGACCAGATCGGCCGACCCTTCGCTGTCGAGCCCGACCACCTGCACGCCACTGTTCTTCATCTCCTCCAGCGCGCGGGCGAGATTGCCGACGAAGCAGAACGGCACATGCTCCAGCCCGCCGCTCGCCGCCTTGGCCAGCACGCCGGTCGCCGCCGGGCTGTGGCGCGCGGTGGTCACGATAGCTCCGACCTTCAGCGCGGCGGCCGAGCGCACGATGGCGCCGACATTGTGCGGATCGGTGATCTGGTCGAGCACGAGAATCAGGTCGTTCTCGGCGGCTTCCGCGAGGCTGGGCGAGCGCAGCGGGTCACATTCGACCAGCAGGCCCTGATGCACGGCATCGGGCTCCAGCAGGCGGTCGATCTCGCTCGGCCGCACGATCTCCGGCTGGAAGGGCAGGGGCACGGCTTCCTCGACCAGGCGCTTCATCGCGTTCTCGGTCGCCATCAGGCGGCGCAGCTTGCGGCGCGGGTTGCGCAGGGCCTCCGCCACGCTGTGCCAGCCATAGAGAATCGCCACGTCCTCCGGCCACTCGCCAAAGGGCCGGCCGGCCGGGCGCTCGCGGCGTTGCGACGCGCCGCCGGAGCGGAAGGGACGGGAAGGGCGCTTGGGCGTATGGGGCGGTCGCTCGTTCATGTGCTGGTTAATCTCACGCCGTCGCGCGATTGCAAAGAGCGCCCGCGCAGGGCTCCGGACAGAGCCGCCCACAAAAGTCATCCACATCACCACGGTGGGCGGCGGCGCATGCGGGGTTGACACGTCACGGGCACGTCACCATAAAGCGCGCCGCAACGGGAGCGCCGATGTTGTTCATTCGCGCTTCCCGGTCAGGCAAGACCGGCCGTGCCGAATTCAGGGCGGCCGGGCTGAGCGACGTGCGAGGGGGAGTGTCCCGAGCGGCAAAGGGGGCGGACTGTAAATCCGCTGGCTATGCCTTCGTAGGTTCGAGTCCTACCTCCCCCACCACGTCTCTTTCGATCGGCGGAGCCGGTCGGCGACCGCCTTGCGCGCGACTGCGATCTGTTCCAGAAAGCTCAGGTCCCCGGCGGCGCCGAGACTCTCCGCCTGACGGCTTTCGTGCCGTACCCGGATGCGGGTGTAGCTCAATGGTAGAGCAACAGCCTTCCAAGCTGATGACGAGGGTTCGATTCCCTTCACCCGCTCCAGCCGGCGCACTCCGTCGCCGGTCGGCCGAATCCACCTTGCGGAGCGGCCCGAAACCGCCTATCCACGCCCCGATTTGCGGCCCCCGAAAGTCGCTGAGGGAAGAGAGTTATGGCCAAAGAGAAATTCAACCGTTCGAAGCCTCACTGCAACATTGGCACGATTGGTCACGTTGACCACGGCAAGACGTCGCTGACGGCTGCGATCACGAAGGTTCTGGCGGAAGCCGGCGGCGCGACGTTCACGGCGTACGACCAGATTGACAAGGCGCCGGAAGAGAAGGCGCGCGGCATCACGATCTCGACGGCGCACGTCGAGTACGAGACGCCGAACCGTCACTATGCGCACGTCGACTGCCCCGGCCACGCCGACTATGTGAAGAACATGATCACCGGCGCGGCGCAGATGGACGGCGCGATCCTGGTTGTGTCGGCGGCGGACGGCCCGATGCCGCAGACCCGCGAGCACATCCTGCTCGCCCGTCAGGTCGGCGTTCCGGCTCTGGTGGTGTTCCTGAACAAGTGCGACATGGTCGACGACGAGGAACTGCTGGAGCTGGTGGAACTCGAGGTTCGCGAGCTTCTGTCGAAGTACGACTTCCCGGGCGACGACATTCCGATCATCCGCGGCTCGGCGCTTGTCGCGCTGGAGAACGGCGATGCCAAGCTCGGCCATGACGCGGTGCTGGAACTGATGAAGGCGGTCGACGCCTACATCCCGCAGCCGGAGCGTCCGGTTGACCTGCCGTTCCTGATGCCGATCGAGGACGTGTTCTCGATCTCGGGTCGTGGCACGGTGGTGACGGGCCGCGTCGAGCGCGGGATCATCAAGGTCGGCGAGGAAGTCGAGATCGTCGGCATCCGCCCGACCATCAAGACGACGGTTACCGGCGTCGAGATGTTCCGCAAGCTTCTCGACCAGGGCCAGGCCGGCGACAATGTCGGCATTCTGGTTCGTGGCACGAAGCGCGAGGACGTGGAGCGCGGCCAGGTCGTGTGCAAGCCGGGTTCGGTGAAGCCGCACACGAAGTTCAAGGCCGAGGCGTACATCCTGACGAAGGAAGAGGGCGGCCGCCACACGCCGTTCTTCACCAACTACCGTCCGCAGTTCTACTTCCGCACGACGGACGTGACGGGCATCGTCACGCTTCCCGAAGGCACGGAAATGGTGATGCCGGGCGACAACATCTCGGTTGACGTGGCGCTGATCGTTCCGATCGCGATGGAAGAGAAGCTCCGCTTCGCCATCCGTGAAGGCGGTCGCACCGTCGGCGCCGGCGTCGTCGCCGCCATCATCGAGTGATGGAGGGGCCGGCACGTCCGGCCCTCCGCTGAGGCGAACGATAAGGGAGCGCGCCTACGCGCTCCCTTTTTGTTTGTCCGGTCTGCATGACCAGACGCGGGCGCGCGTAACCCTCGGTGCGCTAGCGTATATCAACCACACGTATTGCGTGTATGGTTGACGGAAATGCGTGTGCATCCGACCTCCCGTTTTCACGTCCTGATGTGGCTTGCCGTCATGCTTGCCACCGCCATCGGCATGGCGCGGCCGGCAGTGGCCGCGTGTCCCGATCGCCCCGCCTGCCGGGGCTGCGGGTGCAAGGGTGGGCCGGGTTATCGCGGACCGGACGGGAAATGCGTCGGCTTCGGCAATCTTGTCCGCGTGTGCGGCGATCCGCCGACGACGCGGTGCGTGTTCGAGAACGCACCCGGGACCGCCGCAAACCGGGACTGCGTCCTCGGCCGTTCACCACCCGTCGTGCTTCCGGACGGTGCGGCCGTCGGGGCGTCGGGCGCCGACGCGAGCGCGGGTGTGGAGTGATCGGCAAGTGCCGATTCCCGCTCTTTACATCTTGGGGTCGCCACACTAGGAAGTGCCTCGCCTGCTTCGCAGGCCATAGGAGTGTAGCTCAACTGGTTAGAGCACCGGTCTCCAAAACCGGGGGTTGGGGGTTCGAGTCCCTCCACTCCTGCCATTCTTACTGATGAATGGCGGGCAGGGCCCATAAATCGTCCTTTGACGCGAGGCGGCTTTGCGGGCTATACGCCCGCATCGCGCGTTCGGGGGAACCTGGGCGTTTGGACGGCAAGGTGTGGGCCTGATCCCGTACTACGGCATTTGCGTGAAGGACGGCGCCGGCGGCGCGGGCCCTCTCGCAATCAGAGGCGTTTCGAGACGAGCATGGCTAAGACGAACCCGGTCGAGTTCTTTCAGCAGGTCCGCGCGGAAGCCCGCAAGGTGTCCTGGCCGACCCGTCGCGAGACGCTGATCACCACGGCGATGGTGTTCGTCATGGTGGTGCTGGCCTCGCTGTTCTTCCTGGTCGCCGACCAGATCCTGAGCTTCGCCGTGGCGCAGCTCCTCCAGATCGGCCGCTGAGGGGGACCAATCGATGCCGATGCGCTGGTACATCGTCCACGCCTATTCCAACTTTGAGAAGAAGGTCGCCGACTCCATCAAGGAGCAGGCCGCGCAGCGCGGGCTCACCGACCTGTTCGAGCAGGTGCTCGTGCCGACCGAGAAGGTCGTCGAGGTGCGCCGCGGCCGCAAGGTCGACGCCGAGCGCAAGTTCTTCCCCGGCTATGTGCTGGTGAAGATGGACCTGACCGACGAGGCCTTCCACCTCATCAAGAACACGCCGAAGGTGACCGGCTTCCTGGGCGCCGACAACAAGCCTATGCCGATCGCCGAGAAGGAGGCCATGCGCATCCTTCAGCAGGTGCAGGAAGGCATCGAGCGGCCCAAGCCCTCGATAACCTTCGAGATCGGCGAAACCGTCAAGGTTTCCGACGGACCGTTCGCCTCGTTCAACGGCATCGTCGAGGAAGTGGACGAATCGCGCTCCCGCCTCAAGGTCGCGGTGTCGATCTTCGGCCGCGCTACCCCGGTCGAGCTGGAATTCGGGCAGGTCGAGAAGGTCTGATCCTTTCCTCCCATCTTGCTTCAAAAGGCGCGGCATGGTCCGCGCCTTTTTCGTTGGTGGACGCGTTAGCCCGATAACACCCGGCGCCCGCCGCGCGGCCCTATCCTGCCTCCCGACCCGCCCGGCACAGGGCGGCAACCGGGAGGAGACGGACATGACCGGCAAGCGCATCCTGATGATCGTCGGCGACTTCGCTGAGGACTACGAGACCATGGTGCCGTACCAGACCCTGTTGGCGGTGGGCCATACCGTCCATGCCGCGTGCCCCGGCAAGAAGGCGGGCGATTCGGTGGCGACCGCGATTCATGATTTCGAGGGCCAGCAGACCTATTCCGAGAAGCGCGGCCACAATTTCGCGCTCAACGCCACTTTCGCCGACATCGACCCGGCGCGATACGACGCGCTCGTCATTCCCGGCGGGCGGGCGCCGGAATATCTCCGGCTCGACGCCAAGGTGATCGAGGCGGTGCGCCACTTCTTTGACGCCGACAAGCCGGTGGCGGCCGTGTGCCATGGCGCGCAGGTGCTCGCCGCCGCGAAGGTGCTGGAGGGCAGGACCTGCTCGGCCTATCCGGCCTGCCGGCCGGAAGTGGAACTGGCGGGCGGCACCTATGCCGACATCGCCATCGATGCGGCCGTGACGGACGGCAACCTGGTGACCGCGCCGGCCTGGCCCGCGCATCCGGCGTGGCTGTCGCAGTTCCTCGCCGTGCTCGGCACCTCGATCAGCCACGGCGCGACCGCGAAGGCGGCCTGACACGCTTCGCCCCAGGCGCCATCGACGCTATGATGGCGCCATGACGCCAGCGCCCGAGCGCTCCGCAGGGGAGGGCTCGGGCCGAACATGGGGAGACGCGGCATGTGCAAGCTCTTCATCGAGGCCGATTCCCGGCTGTGGCAGACGCGGCTGAAATCGGTGCGCCTCAACGGCTATTCCACCAGCGTGCGGCTGGAGAATCTGTACTGGCAGGTGCTCGAGGAAATCGCCGGTCGCGACGGCATGAGCCTGCCGCAGTTGCTGGCGCGGCTTCATGAGGAACTGCTGTTTGCCCATGGCGGGGTGGAGAATTTCGCCTCCTTCCTGCGGGTATGCTGCGGGCGCTATCTGGCGCTCCAGCTCGAAGGTGACGTGCCGCGCGATCTTGGCACGCCGATCCGCGACCTCGATGCCGACGCCATCCTTGCGAGGGAAGCACGACGCAACGGCCGCAAGCGGAGCCTCTCGACGGCCGCGTAACCGCCTTCGCGCTTTCCTTTTCGCCGGATCTGGTGTATGGCCACGGCCGCATCACCCATGTGACGCCCCATCCGCGGGAGGCATGCCCGGTTCGCCAGCCGGGACCTACCATGCCGCACCGCGACCCCTTACACGCGCCGGCCGTGGAATTTCCATGCCGGCGTGCTTGGCGTTTGCGGCCGGCAGCCGCACGCGCCCAAGGAGCCTTTCATGGCGAAGAAGATTACCGGCTATGTGAAACTGCAGGTGCCTGCCGGCTCGGCGAACCCCGCCCCGCCGATCGGCCCCGCGCTCGGCCAGCGCGGCCTGAACATCATGGAGTTCTGCAAGGCGTTCAACGCCCAGACCTCCCAGATGGAAAAGGGCATGCCGATCCCGGTGCTGATCACCGCGTATCAGGACCGTTCCTTCACCTTCGAGCTCAAGACCCCGCCCGTCTCCTACTTCCTGAAGAAGGCGGCCGGCCTCGAGACCAAGAAGAAGCCCGGCTCGGGTTCGAAGACCCCCGGCAAGGGCGGCTTCGTCGGCAAGATCTCGCAGGCGCAGATGCGCGAGATCGCCGAAAAGAAGATGAAGGATCTGAACTGCGAGACCGTCGAATCGGCGGTGCGCATGATCGAAGGCTCCGCCCGTTCGATGGGCCTCGAGGTGGTGGGTTGAGCTGATGGCTAAAATTGCAAAGCGTGTTCGCGACACCCGCGAAGGTATTGACCGCACCAAGCTGTATGGCCTCGACGAGGCGATCGGCCTGGTGAAGGAGCGGGCCACCGCCAAGTTCGACGAGACCATCGAGGTCTCGATCAATCTCGGCGTCGATCCCCG
Organism: Ancylobacter gelatini; assembly: GCF_022601675.1. Lineage (GTDB taxonomy): Bacteria > Pseudomonadota > Alphaproteobacteria > Rhizobiales > Xanthobacteraceae > Ancylobacter > Ancylobacter gelatini. The sequence goes on from NZ_JAKVIL010000001.1 coordinate 148,768, forward strand.
TCACGCCGACCAGATGGTCCGTGGCGTGTGCAACCTGCCGAACGGCTCGGGCCGCACCGTGCGCGTCGCCGTGTTCGCGCGCGGCGCCAAGGCCGACGAGGCCAAGGCCGCCGGTGCCGACATCGTGGGCGCCGAGGACCTGCTCGAAATCGTCCAGGGCGGCACGATCGACTTCGATCGCTGCATCGCGACCCCGGACCTGATGCCGCTGGTCGGCCGTCTCGGCAAGGTGCTCGGCCCGCGCGGCCTGATGCCGAACCCGAAGGTCGGCACCGTGACCATGGACGTCAAGGGTGCCGTGGAAGCTGCCAAGGGCGGCGCGGTCGAGTTCCGCGTCGAGAAGGCCGGCATCATCCATGGCGGCATCGGCAAGGCCTCGTTTCCGGCCGACAAGCTGGCCGAAAACATCCGCGCCTTTGTCGACGCGGTGGTTCGCGCCAAGCCGACCGGCGCCAAGGGCACCTACGTCCAGCGCATCGCCGTTTCCTCGACGATGGGCCCGGGCGTGAAGGTCGAGCCGGGCACGGTCGTCTCGGCGGCGTGATCGCCGGGTGGTGGATTTGTCAAGCCCATGGTGCTATCAGGGGCTGACAAATCTCATGCGACCCACTATATGGACAGTTTCGCGGCCGGCGATGAGTCGGCCGCGTGTTGATTTTGATTCCAGGCTTTCGCCCGTTAATTCGGGTGAAGAGGCCGGTGGGGCTCGCCCTACCGGCTTAATCCTGTCCGAGACTGCCGGTGCTAAGCCGTTACAGGTTCAGCTTAATCCCACTTCGGGGCCAGCATAGACGGGGGACGACCGAGAGAAGGGGCGGGCTTTGCCGCGCCTTGGATTTCGGCTCGAACCAGCGCCTTGGCCGGTTTCGGTCCCAGGGGACAGGATACTAACCGTCGTTTTTCCTTCCCGGAGAAACGGCAAGGCGCAAACCGGCGGGGTGGATTTTCCTCCTCGCCACCGGAGAGCAAGTGAAGTGGATCGAGCACAAAAAGAAGAGCTCGTCACGTCGCTGTCCGAGGTGTTCCAGAACACTTCGGTCGTCGTCGTGGCCCACTATTCCGGCCTCACCGTCGCCCAGCTGCAGACCCTGCGTCGGCAGATGAAGGCGAACGGCGCGACCGTGAAAGTGGCGAAGAACCGCCTCGCAAAGATCGCTCTCGAAGGCTCGGACGTCGCTCATGTCGGCACCCTCCTGAAGGGTCCGACCATCATCGCTTATTCCAGCGATCCTGTCGCGGCCCCGAAGGTCGCCGTCGACTTCGCCAAGGCGAATGACAAGTTCGTCATTCTCGGCGGAGCGTTCGGCAAGACTGCCCTGAACGTGGATGGTGTGAAGGCTCTGGCCACCATGCCGTCCCTCGATGAACTGCGTGCGAAGCTGGTCGGCCTCATCCAGGCCCCGGCGACCAAGATCGCGCAGCTCAGCACCGCGCCGGCTGCGAAGCTCGCCCGCGTGTTCGGGGCTTATGCCAGAGAGAACGAAGCCGCGTGAGGCTTCCCGGTTGATACTGGTTCGAACCTAAATCCAAGGACTGTATAAAATGGCTGATCTGTCGAAGCTCGTTGACGAGCTGTCCTCCCTGACCGTTCTCGAGGCTGCCGAGCTCGCGAAGCTCCTCGAAGAGAAGTGGGGCGTTTCCGCCGCGGCCGCCGTGGCCGTGGCTGCCGCTCCGGCGGGCGCTGCCGCTCCCGTTGCTGAAGAGCAGACCGAGTTCACTGTTGTCCTGGCCGCGGCCGGCGACAAGAAGATCGAAGTGATTAAGGAAGTCCGCGCCATCACCGGCCTGGGCCTCAAGGAAGCCAAGGACCTGGTCGAAGGCGCTCCGAAGCCCGTCAAGGAAGGCGTGGCCAAGGACGAAGCCGAGAAGCTCAAGGCCCAGCTCGAGAAGGCTGGCGCCAAAGTCGAGCTCAAGTGATCTCTTGAGATCATCGGGAGCCACCGGTCTGCCGGCGGCTCCCTTTTCGCCGTTGGCGCAAGGCCGGCGGCATCTTGGAAGCCTCGACGGCTTCCCCGGCCATCCGGGCGGACAGGGTCCGCAGGATGGCCGGGCGAGTCGTCGGGCGCGGGCGGGTCGGAAAATCGGCGCATTGGCGTCGTATCGCTTTCCGGACGTTCCGCGACACGCGCTTCAGGCCTTAGGGGTGGGATGACCCGCCGCGGGACCTGAAGGGTGCAGACGTATACTCGGACGGAGCGAGGAGCGACATGGCGCAGACGTTCACCGGTCGTAAGCGGGTCCGCAAGTTTTTCGGCAAGATCCAGGAAGTGGCCGAGATGCCGAACCTCATCGAGGTTCAGAAGGCATCCTATGACCAGTTCCTGCAGATCGTCGAGCCGAAGGGCGGGCGTGCGGACGACGGCATTCAGGCGGTTTTCAAGTCGGTGTTCCCGATTTCGGACTTTTCGGGCGCTGCCATGCTCGAATTCGTCCGCTACGAGTTCGAACCGCCGAAATATGACGTGGACGAGTGCCGCCAGCGCGGCATGACGTTCGCGGCGCCGCTGAAGGTGACGCTGCGGCTGATCGTGTTCGATGTGGACCCGGATACCGGCTCGAAGTCCGTCAAGGACATCAAGGAGCAGGACGTCTACATGGGCGACATCCCGCTCATGACGATGAACGGCACCTTCATCGTGAACGGCACCGAGCGCGTTATCGTCTCGCAGATGCACCGTTCGCCGGGTGTGTTCTTCGACCACGATAAGGGCAAGACGCACTCCTCGGGCAAGCTGCTGTTCGCGGCGCGCATCATTCCTTATCGCGGCTCCTGGCTGGACATCGAGTTCGACGCCAAGGACATCGTGTTCGCGCGCATCGACCGTCGCCGCAAGATTCCGGTGACCAGCCTGCTGTTCGCGCTGGGTCTGGCCGGCGAGGAGATCCTCAACACCTTCTACGAGACCATCACCTTCGATCGCACGAAGGATGGATGGCGCATGCCGTTCGATCCGAAGCGGATGCGCGGCTACAAGGCGGTTTCCGACCTCGTCGACGCCGACACCGGCGAAGTCGTGATCGAGGCCGGCAAGAAGGTGACCGTGCGCCAGGCGCGCCAGCTCGCCGAGAAGGGCCTCAAGGCGCTCAAGATTTCCGACGAGGAAATGATCGGCCAGTATGTGGCTGAGGACCTCGTGAACCCGCAGACCGGCGAAATCTACGTCGAGGCGGGCGAGGAAGTCAGCGATAAGATGCTGAAGCAGCTCGCGGAACTCGGCTATGACGAGCTCCCGATCCTCGACATCGACCATGTGAATATCGGCGCCTATATTCGCAACACCCTCAGCGTCGACAAGAACGTGACGCGCGAGGACGCGCTGTTCGACATCTACCGCGTGATGCGTCCCGGTGAGCCGCCGACCCTCGATTCGGCGCAGGCCATGTTCCATTCGCTGTTCTTCGACAGCGAGCGTTACGACCTCTCCGCGGTTGGCCGCGTGAAGATGAACATGCGCCTCGACCTCGACGCCGAGGACACCGTGCGCGTGCTGCGCCGTGAGGACATTCTCGCGGTCATCAAGACGCTGGTGGAACTGCGCGACGGCAAGGGCGAGATCGACGACATCGACCATCTCGGCAACCGCCGCGTGCGCTCGGTCGGCGAGCTGATGGAGAATCAGTACCGCGTCGGCCTGCTGCGCATGGAGCGTGCCATCAAGGAGCGCATGTCCTCGGTCGACATCGACACCGTGATGCCGCAGGACCTGATCAACGCGAAGCCCGTGGCTGCCGCCGTGCGCGAGTTCTTCGGCTCTTCGCAGCTCTCGCAGTTCATGGACCAGACCAACCCGCTGTCGGAGATCACCCACAAGCGCCGTCTCTCGGCGCTTGGCCCGGGCGGCCTGACGCGCGAGCGCGCCGGCTTCGAGGTGCGCGACGTGCACCCGACGCATTACGGCCGCATCTGCCCGATCGAGACGCCGGAAGGCCCGAACATCGGCCTTATCAACTCGCTGGCGACCTTTGCGCGCGTCAACAAGTACGGCTTCATCGAGGCGCCGTATCGCCGCGTGCGCGACAGCCAGGTGCAGGACGAAGTGGTCTATCTCTCCGCCATGGAGGAGGGGAAGTACTACGTCGCGCAGGCCAACATTCCGCTCGACGCCGAAGGCCGCTTCACCGAGGACCTGATCGTCTGCCGTCACGCCGGCGACGTGCTGCTCGTGACGCCGGATCGCGTGGACTTCATGGACGTGTCGCCGAAGCAGCTCGTTTCGGTCGCGGCCGCGCTCATCCCGTTCCTTGAGAACGACGACGCGAACCGCGCCCTGATGGGCTCGAACATGCAGCGCCAGGCGGTGCCGCTGGTTCGCGCCGATGCGCCCTTCGTCGGCACCGGCATGGAAGCTGTGGTCGCCCGCGACTCCGGCGCTGCCATCGCCGCGCGCCGTACCGGCGTGATCGACCAGGTGGATGCCACCCGTATCGTTATCCGCGCGACGGAAGAGGCCGATGCCTCCAAGTCGGGTGTCGATATCTACCGGCTGCAGAAGTTCCAGCGCTCCAACCAGTCGACGTGCATCAACCAGCGTCCGCTGGTGCGTGTCGGCGACTGGGTGAAGAAGGGCGACATCATCGCGGACGGTCCCTCGACCGATCTCGGCGATCTCGCGCTCGGCCGGAACATCCTCGTCGCGTTCATGCCGTGGAACGGCTACAACTTCGAGGACTCGATCCTGCTGTCCGAGAACATCTCGAAGGGCGACATCTTCTCGTCGATCCATATCGAGGAGTTCGAGGTGATGGCCCGCGACACCAAGCTGGGCCCCGAGGAAATCACCCGCGACATTCCGAACGTCTCGGAAGAGGCGCTGCGGAACCTGGACGAAGCCGGCATCGTCTATATCGGTGCCGAGGTCCAGGCGGGCGACATCCTGTGCGGCAAGATCACCCCGAAGGGCGAAAGCCCGATGACTCCGGAAGAAAAGCTGCTTCGTGCCATCTTCGGCGAGAAGGCGGCCGACGTGCGCGACACGTCGCTGCGCGTTCCCCCGGGTGTCACCGGCACGGTGGTCGAGGTGCGCGTGTTCAACCGCCACGGCGTGGACAAGGACGAGCGCGCCCAGGCGATCGAACGCGAGGAGATCGAGCGTCTCGCCAAGGACCGTGACGACGAGCAGGCGATCCTTGACCGTAACGTCTTCGGCCGCCTCGCCGAAATGCTGGACGGCAAGACCGTCGTCGCCGGCCCGAAGGGCTTCAAGAAGGACACGGTGCTGACCCGCTCGCTGATGACGGATTATCCGCGCAGCCAGTGGTGGCAGTTCGCCGTGGCCGACGACAAGCTGATGAGCGAGCTGGAGGCGATCCGCAACCAGTACGACGAGTCGAAGAAGCGCCTTGAGCAGCGCTTCCTCGACAAGGTCGAGAAGCTGCAGCGCGGTGACGAACTGCCGCCCGGCGTGATGAAGATGGTCAAGGTCTTCATCGCGGTGAAGCGCAAGATCCAGCCGGGCGACAAGATGGCCGGCCGGCATGGTAACAAGGGCGTGGTCTCGCGCATCGTCCCGGTCGAGGACATGCCGTTCCTTGAGGACGGTACCCCGGTCGACATGGTGCTCAACCCGCTCGGCGTGCCCTCGCGCATGAATGTGGGGCAGATCCTCGAGACCCATCTCGGCTGGGCCTGCGCGGGCCTTGGCAAGGTGATTGACCGTGCGATCGAACAGTATCGCGCGGCCAACGAGATCGCCCCGCTCAAGGACGCGTTCGCCAAGATCTACGGCGCAGACGAGACCATCGAGTCGCTCGATGAGGAAGGTCTGGTCGAGCTGGGATCGAACCTGCGCCGCGGCGTGCCGATCGCCACTCCGGTGTTCGACGGCGCCCGCGAGGCGGATATCGAGCGCATGCTGGAACTGGCCGGCCTCGACAAGTCCGCGCAGTCGACCCTGTTCGATGGCCGTACTGGCGAGCAGTTCGACCGTCGGGTGACCGTCGGCTACATCTACATGCTGAAGCTGCATCATCTTGTCGACGACAAGATCCATGCGCGCTCGATCGGCCCGTACTCGCTCGTGACCCAGCAGCCGCTGGGTGGCAAGGCACAGTTCGGCGGCCAGCGCTTCGGCGAAATGGAGGTGTGGGCGCTGGAAGCGTATGGCGCGGCCTATACGCTGCAGGAGATGCTCACCGTGAAGTCGGACGACGTCGCCGGCCGCACCAAGGTCTACGAGGCGATCGTCCGCGGCGACGACACCTTCGAGGCGGGCATTCCCGAGAGCTTCAACGTTCTCGTGAAGGAAATGCGCTCGCTGGGCCTGAACGTGGAGCTGATGAACTCCAAGACGCAGAGCGCGGTGCCGGGCGCGGGCGAGAGCCTGCCGGCGGCCGAGTAAGCCACCACTGACACGAGGCGCGCGACGGGCTTTGCTGCCCATCGCGCGCCACGACCGCGCCAAACGACCAGACTTTTCCGTGACCTCGATCACCCGCGATTTGCGGGGTTCGGGTCCAGCCGAAGGAGACGGCGATGAATCAGGAGATGATGAATCTCTTCAACCCGGCGGCGCCTGCGCCGACCTTCGATCAGATCAAGATCTCGATCGCGAGCCCGGAAAAGATCCAGTCCTGGTCGTTCGGCGAGATCAAGAAGCCCGAGACGATCAACTACCGGACCTTCAAGCCTGAGCGCGACGGCCTGTTCTGCGCGCGCATCTTCGGCCCGATCAAGGATTACGAGTGCTTGTGCGGCAAGTACAAGCGCATGAAGTACAAGGGCATCATCTGCGAGAAGTGCGGCGTCGAGGTCACCCTCTCGCGCGTGCGCCGCGAGCGCATGGGCCATATCGAGCTGGCCGCCCCGGTCGCCCATATCTGGTTCCTGAAGTCGCTCCCGAGCCGCATCGGCCTGCTGCTCGACATGACGCTCAAGGACCTCGAGCGCATTCTGTACTTTGAATATTACTGCGTCATCGAGCCGGGCCTCACCCCGCTGAAGGAGCGTCAGCTCCTCTCGGAAGAGGACTATCTGCGCGCGCAGGAAGAATATGGCGACGACTCGTTCACCGCGCTGATCGGCGCGGAGGCGATCCGCGAGCTGCTGCGCGGCATGGACCTCGAGAAGATCGCCGGCAACCTCCGCAAGGAGATCGCCGAGGCGACCACCGAGCTCAAGCCCAAGAAGCTCGCCAAGCGCCTGAAGATCGTCGAGGCCTTCCAGCTTTCCGGCAATAAGCCGGAATGGATGATCCTGACCCATGTCCCGGTCATCCCGCCGGACCTGCGTCCGCTGGTGCCGCTGGACGGCGGCCGCTTCGCGACCTCGGATCTGAACGACCTGTACCGCCGCGTCATCAACCGTAACAACCGTCTCAAGCGGCTGATCGAGCTGAAGGCGCCGGACATCATCATCCGCAACGAGAAGCGCATGCTTCAGGAAGCGGTCGACGCGCTGTTCGACAACGGCCGTCGCGGCCGCGTCATCACCGGCGCCAACAAGCGCCCGCTGAAGTCGCTCGCCGACATGCTGAAGGGCAAGCAGGGCCGGTTCCGTCAGAACCTGCTCGGTAAGCGCGTCGACTATTCCGGCCGTTCGGTGATCGTGGTCGGTCCCGAGCTGAAGCTGCACCAGTGCGGCCTGCCGAAGAAGATGGCGCTGGAGCTGTTCAAGCCCTTCATCTATTCGCGTCTCGACGCGAAGGGTCTCTCCGCGACCGTGAAGCAGGCCAAGAAGCTGGTCGAGAAGGAGCGTCCCGAGGTGTGGGACATCCTCGACGAGGTGATCCGCGAGCATCCGGTGATGCTGAACCGCGCCCCGACGCTGCACCGCCTCGGCATCCAGGCGTTCGAGCCCGTGCTGATCGAGGGCAAGGCGATCCAGCTTCACCCGCTGGTCTGCTCGGCCTTCAACGCGGACTTCGACGGCGATCAGATGGCGGTCCATGTGCCGCTGTCGATCGAGGCGCAGCTCGAAGCGCGCGTGCTGATGATGTCGACCAACAACATCCTGCACCCCGCGAACGGCGCGCCGATCATCGTGCCGTCGCAGGACATCGTGCTCGGCCTGTATTATCTCACCATGCTGCGCGAGGGTGAGCCCGGTGAGGGCATGGCTTTCGCCAATATGGGCGAGATCGATCACGCTCTGGCCGCCAAGGTGATCACGCTGCACACCAAGGTGCGCGGGCGCTATATCGGCGTCGACGAGGAAGGTAACGAAGTCTCGAAGATCTACGAGACCACGCCCGGCCGCATGAAGCTCGGCGAACTGCTGCCCAAGACCGCGAAGACTCCTTACGACGTCGTCAACAAGCTGATGACCAAGAAGGAAATCTCGAACATGATCGACACCGTCTACCGCCATTGCGGTCAGAAGGAGACGGTCATCTTCTGCGATCGCATCATGACGCTCGGCTTCTCCAATGCGTTCCGCGCCGGCATCTCCTTCGGCAAGGACGACATGGTGGTGCCCTCCAAGAAGTGGGACATGGTCGAAGAGACCCGTGCGCTCACCAAGGAGTACGAGCAGCAGTACAATGACGGCCTGATCACCCAGGGCGAGAAGTACAACAAGGTCGTCGACGCGTGGGGCAAGTGCTCCGCCCGCCTCGCCGACGAGATGATGGCCGAGATTTCGGCGGTGAAGAAGGACCCGGTGACGGGCCGCGAGAAGCAGATCAACTCGATCTACATGATGGCGCATTCCGGCGCGCGTGGTTCGCGTGAGCAGATGCGCCAGCTTGCGGCGATGCGCGGCCTGATGGCCAAGCCGTCGGGCGAGATCATCGAGACTCCGATCATCTCGAACTTCAAGGAAGGCCTGTCCGTGCTCGAGTACTTCAACTCGACCCACGGCGCCCGTAAGGGTCTGGCCGACACCGCGCTGAAGACCGCGAACTCGGGCTACCTGACCCGTCGTCTCGTCGACGTGGCGCAGGACAGCATCATCACGTTGCGCGACTGCGGCACGACCAACGGCATCGCGATGCGGGCGATCATCGACGCCGGCAACATCGTCGCGACGCTGGGCTCGCGCGTCCTCGGCCGCACCGCGGCGGAAGACGTGATCGAGGGCGGCACGGGCAATGTGCTGGTTCCGGCCGGCCACATGATGGACGAGGCGGATGTCGAGCGCATCAGCAAGGCTGGCGTGCAGGAGATCAAGATCCGCTCCGTGCTGACCTGCGAAGCCAAGAGCGGCGTCTGCGGCACCTGCTATGGCCGCGACCTGGCGCGCGGCACGCCGGTGAACATGGGTGAGGCGGTCGGCGTCATCGCGGCGCAGTCCATCGGCGAGCCGGGCACCCAACTCACCATGCGCACCTTCCACATTGGTGGTGCGGCGCAGCTCTCCGAGCAGTCCTTCATCGAGGCCTCGTTCGAAGGCACGGTGAAGATCCGCAACCGCAACGTGGTGCGCAACTCGGACGGCGAACTGATCGCGATGAGTCGCAACCTGTCCGTCCTGATCATCGATCACGACGGTTCGGAAAAGGCGGCGCACCGTATCCAGTTCGGCGCCAAGCTGAAGGTGGACGACGGCGACGCGATCAAGCGCGGCCAGCGTATCGCGGAGTGGGACCCCTATACCCGCCCGATCCTCACCGAAGTCGAGGGCACGGTGGCGTTCGAGGACCTGGTGGAAGGCGCCTCGCTGAGCGAGACGGTCGACGAATCGACGGGCATCGCCAAGCGCGTCGTCACCGACTGGCGCACGGGCCGCGCGTCCGAACTGCGCCCGGCCATGATCGTGCGCGGCGCGGACGGCAAGATCGCCAAGCTGCCGCGCGGCGGCGAGGCTCGCTACACCCTTCCGGTGGACGCGATCATCTCCGCGGATCCTGGCGCCATGGTGAAGGCAGGTGACGCTCTCGCCCGCGTGCCGATGGAAAGCGCCAAGACCCGCGACATCACGGGCGGTCTGCCGCGCGTGGCGGAGCTGTTCGAGGCGCGTCGTCCGAAGGATGCGGCGATCATCGCCGAGATCGCCGGCACGATCCGCTTCGGCAAGGACTACAAGAACAAGCGTCGTCTCACGATCGAGCCGCAGGACTCGACCGACGATGCTGCCGAGTACCTGATCCCGAAGGGCAAGCACATCCATCTGCAGGATGGCGACCTCGTCGAGAAGGGCGACTTCATCGTCGACGGCAACCCCGCGCCGCACGACATCCTGGCGATCAAGGGCGTCGAAGAACTCGCCGCCTATCTCGTGAACGAGATCCAGGAGGTCTACCGTCTGCAGGGCGTGCTCATCAACGACAAGCACATCGAGGTGATCGTCCGCCAGATGCTGCAGAAGGTCGAGATCGACGACGCCGGCGAAAGCGACCTGCTCACCAATGAGCAGATCGACGTCTCGGAGCTGAACGAGATCAACGAGGTGTTGATCGCGGAAGGCAAGAAGCCGGCGTCCGGTCATCCGGTGCTGCTCGGCATCACCAAGGCCTCGCTGCAGACGCGTTCGTTCATCTCGGCGGCCTCGTTCCAGGAGACCACCCGCGTCCTTACCGAGGCGGCGGTCAACGGCAAGTCCGACGACCTGGGCGGCCTGAAGGAGAACGTGATCGTCGGCCGGCTCATCCCGGCGGGTACCGGCGCGCAGATGTCCAAGCTGCGCGTGACCGCGACCTCGCGCGACGATCTCATCGTGGCGCAGAACGAGCAGGAAATGGCGCCGGCCAACGTGCCGGCCCTTGAAGGGCCGACCCCGGCGGAGTGATCCGCCCGCGTTACCCGCGCTCTGAGTTGAAGAAGGCCGCTCCTTTCGAGGAGTGGCCTTTTTTCTGTGCTGAACGTCGCTCTCCGGGAGGGGCGCACGAAAAAAGGGCCGCCCGGCGAGGGCGGCCCTTTTGATCATCCCGTCGAATGCCGAGGCTCAGGCGACGGAGAGCCGGACGTCCAGGCTGCCCTTGGTGGCGTGCGAATAGGGGCAGACGACGTGGGCGCGCTGCACCAGGTCTTCGGCCACCGAGCGCTCGATGCCGGGCAGGGCGATGGTCAGTGCCACATCGAGCCCGAAGCCCTGGCCATCATCACGCGGGCCGATGCCGACGTCGGCGGTGACGGTGCTGTCGTCGGCAACCTTGATCTTGAGCTGGCCGGCCACGAACTTGATGGCGCCGAGGAAGCAGGCGGAATAGCCGGCTGCGAAGAGTTGCTCGGGATTGTTGCCGGCGCCGCCCGGCCCGCCGAGTTCCTTCGGTGTCACCAGCTCAACCTTGAGCGCGCCGTCATAGGTGGCGGCGGAGCCGGTGCGTCCGCCCGTGGCCGTGGCTTGGGTCTTGTAGAGAACCTTCATGATCAGCACTCCTGCTAGGCGCCTGGGCGCCGGATAACTGCCCGATTAAATATCGTGCGCGATGTAATTTCGTATCGATGTCCAGCGCGGCTGTCTAGCGAAAAGTTATCGCGATAACTATTATTGTGCGATAATCGGGAGCTGAGGGAGTTATGGGAGAGCCACATGACCGATGCGCGCGACCTGCTGCGGCTGGAGAGCCAGTTCTGCTTCAGCCTGTATTCCGCCGCCCATGCGGTGATGCGCGCCTACCGGCCGCTGCTGGAGGCGCTTGGGCTGACCTATCCGCAATATCTCGTCATGCTGGTGCTGTGGGAACAGCCGGAGCAGACGGTGGGTGGCATCGCCGACCGGCTGCTGCTCGAATCGAGCACGCTGACGCCGCTTTTGAAGCGGCTGGAGGCGATGGGGCTCATCAACCGCCGGCGCAATCCTGCCAATGAACGCCAGCTCATCGTGACGCTGACCGGGCAGGGCAGGGAGCTGCGCGCGAAAGCCGAATCGATTCCCGCCGCGATTCTCTGTGCCTCGGGCCACGATTTGCCGAATCTCCTGCGTCTGCGCGATGAGTTGGTCGTCACCCGCGATTCTTTTGCCGGCGCCACGGGTGACGAACATTCGCTAACGGCTATGGTTACCGCCAGCGGACCGGACGAGGAGGCCTAAAGGGCTGCCGTTTCGGCAGGAAAGCGCGTTTAGGGGGCTCCTGCGGACGGGGCGACCCTTCACGAACCCGCAAGGTTGCTCGCTTTCCCGCTTGACTTGGGCCGAGTCGGCGCGTAGAAGGCGCCTACTTTCACGGCAGGCGGTTGGATTTACCGCGTTCGGGCGCCATACCCAGACACAGAAATCCAAGACGCTGCCGGAACGCAAGCATGACCATATCCGGCGCATGATCGCGCAGTGACAGTCTGACTGTCCGTGTGATCCTCTGAACGTTAGCGCCCTCGGCCAAAGACTGGCCGGCGGCGCGATTTCGTTCGTAGTCAATCCCGGTCGGGCCGGTTCGCCGGTTTCATGCTCACTGTTCCGAACCGTCGAGAGATCCATGCGGTTGCGGCCGCGGAATTTGGTTCGCGAAGGGGCGCTCTTGCCCTGATCGCAAGCGAGACGAAGGCGAGAAGAAGTGCCGACGATCAACCAGCTGATCCGCAAGCCGCGGGATGCCCAGAAGGCGCGGAACAAGGTTCCTGCGCTGCAGGCCAGCCCGCAGAAGCGCGGCGTTTGCACCCGCGTCTACACCACGACCCCGAAGAAGCCGAACTCGGCGCTTCGTAAGGTCGCCAAGGTTCGTTTGACCAATGGCTATGAAGTCATCGGTTACATCCCTGGCGAAGGTCACAATCTTCAGGAGCACTCCGTGGTGATGATCCGCGGCGGCCGCGTGAAGGACCTTCCGGGCGTGCGCTACCACATCCTGCGTGGCGTGCTCGATACCCAGGGCGTCAAGAATCGCAAGCAGCGCCGGTCGAAGTACGGCGCGAAGCGGCCGAAGTGAGGATCTGAACGATGTCCCGTCGCCACCGTGCAGAGCGCCGCGAAGTTACCCCGGATCCGAAGTTCGGCTCCGAGGTTCTGAGCCGCTTCATGAATGCCGTCATGTATGACGGCAAGAAGTCGGTCGCCGAGCAGATCGTCTACGGCGCGCTCGATATCGTCGAGAGCCGTGCGAAGTCCGAGCCGCTGGGCGTGTTCACCCAGGCTCTCGACAATGTCAGCCCGGCCATCGAAGTGCGTTCGCGCCGCGTCGGCGGTGCCACCTACCAGGTGCCGGTCGAAGTTCGCCCCGAGCGTCGTCAGGCGCTGGCGATCCGTTGGCTGATCATTGCGGCCCGTGCCCGCAACGAGAAGACCATGGTCGAGCGCCTGTCGGGCGAACTGCTCGATGCTTCGAATAATCGCGGCACCGCCGTGAAGAAACGTGAAGACACCCACCGCATGGCGGAGGCGAACCGCGCCTTCTCTCACTACCGTTGGTGATGAAGAGAGCCGGGACGAGGATCTGATATGTCGCGCATTAATGCCATCGAAGACTACCGTAATTTCGGCATCATGGCCCACATCGATGCCGGGAAGACCACGACCACTGAGCGGATCCTCTATTACACCGGCAAGAGCCACAAGATCGGTGAAGTCCACGATGGCGCTGCCACCATGGACTGGATGACCCAGGAGCAGGAGCGCGGCATCACCATCACGTCCGCCGCGACGACCGCTTTCTGGCACGGCAAGCGTCTGAACATCATCGACACCCCCGGCCACGTCGACTTCACGATTGAAGTCGAGCGTTCGCTGCGCGTGCTCGACGGTGCCGTCTGCGTGCTCGACGGCAACCAGGGCGTCGAGCCCCAGACCGAGACCGTGTGGCGTCAGGCCGACAAGTACAACGTGCCGCGCATCGTGTTCGTCAACAAGATGGACAAGACCGGCGCGGACTTCTTCCGCTGCGTGGAGATGATCATCGACCGCGTTGACGGCAAGCCGGTGTGCTGCCAGCTGCCGATCGGCTCGGAGAGCAACTTCAAGGGCATCATTGACCTCGTCCGCATGAAGGCGGTCGTGTGGGACAATGAAGAGCTCGGCGCGAAATATCACGACGAAGAAATTCCGGCGGAACTGCTCGACCAGGCGGTCGAGTATCGCGGCAAGCTGCTTGAGGCGGCCGTGGAACTCGACGACGACGTTCTGTCGGCCTATCTCGATGGCGTGGAGCCGGATGAGCAGACCCTCAAGGGCCTGATCCGCAAGGCCGTCATTGGTCGCGTGTTCAACCCGGTCTTCTGTGGTTCGGCCTTCAAGAACAAGGGCGTGCAGCCTCTGCTCGACGCCGTGTGCGATTTCCTGCCGAGCCCGATCGATCGTGGCGCCATCAAGGGCATCGATTTCGACACCGAGGAAGAGACCGTCCGCAACCCCAGCGACACCGACCCGCTGTCGGTGCTGGCGTTCAAGATCATGGACGACCCCTTCGTCGGCACCATCACTTTCTGCCGCGTCTATTCGGGCAAGCTGGAGACCGGCATGGGTCTCCTCAACTCGACCCGCGACAAGAAGGAGCGCGTCGGCCGCATGCTTCTGATGCATGCGAACAACCGCGAGGACATCAAGGAAGCCTATGCGGGCGACATCGTCGCTCTCGCCGGCCTCAAGGAAGTCCGCACCGGCGACACGCTGTGCGACCCGGCAAAGCCGGTGATCCTCGAGAAGATGGAGTTCCCGGAACCCGTCATCGAGATCGCGATCGAGCCGAAGTCGAAGGCCGACCAGGAGAAGCTGGGCCTGGCGCTGGCCAAGCTCGCTGCCGAGGATCCGTCCTTCCGCGTGTCGACCGATCACGAGAGCGGCCAGACCATCCTCAAGGGGATGGGCGAACTGCACCTCGACATCAAGGTCGACATTCTGAAGCGCACCTACAAGGTCGATGCGAATATCGGCGCTCCGCAGGTGGCTTATCGCGAGACGATCACCCGCAAGACCGAAGTCGACTACACCCACAAGAAGCAGACCGGCGGTACCGGCCAGTTCGCGCGGGTGAAGTTCACGGTCGAGCCGAACGAAGTCGGCAAGGGCTTTGCGTTCGATAGCGCGATCGTCGGCGGCGCGGTGCCGAAGGAATACATTCCCGGCGTCAACAAGGGTCTGGAAAGCGTGCTCGGTTCGGGCGTGCTGGCCGGCTTCCCGGTGGTCGACGTCAAGGTGACCCTCACCGACGGCGCGTTCCACGAAGTCGACTCGTCGGCCCTGGCCTTCGAAATCGCCTCGCGTGCGGCGTTCCGCGAAGCCCTGCAGAAGGGTGGCGCGGTGCTCCTCGAGCCGATCATGAAGGTCGAGGTTGTCACGCCGGAAGATTACACCGGCTCGGTCATCGGCGACCTCAACTCCCGCCGCGGCCAGATCCAGGGTCAGGACATGCGTGGCAATGCGAATGTCGTGAACGCGATGGTGCCGCTGGCCAACATGTTCGGCTACGTCAACACGCTCCGGTCCTTCTCGCAGGGCCGCGCGACCTTCACCATGCAGTTCGACCACTACGAGCAGGTGCCGTCGAACGTCGCTCAGGAGGTTCAGGCGAAGTACGCCTGATAACAGAAGCCAAGGTGTTCAATGCCTTGGCGCCTGCCTTTCGAGTGATTTCGTATCAACATTGAATACAAGACCGACGGAGAGCCCCGTGGCCAAAGAGAAATTCAACCGTTCGAAGCCTCACTGCAACATTGGCACGATTGGTCACGTTGACCACGGCAAGACGTCGCTGACGGCTGCGATCACGAAGGTTCTGGCGGAAGCCGGCGGCGCGACGTTCACGGCGTACGACCAGATTGACAAGGCGCCGGAAGAGAAGGCGCGCGGCATCACGATCTCGACGGCGCACGTCGAGTACGAGACGCCGAACCGTCACTATGCGCACGTCGACTGCCCCGGCCACGCCGACTATGTGAAGAACATGATCACCGGCGCGGCGCAGATGGACGGCGCGATCCTGGTTGTGTCGGCGGCGGACGGCCCGATGCCGCAGACCCGCGAGCACATCCTGCTCGCCCGTCAGGTCGGCGTTCCGGCTCTGGTGGTGTTCCTGAACAAGTGCGACATGGTCGACGACGAGGAACTGCTGGAGCTGGTGGAACTCGAGGTTCGCGAGCTTCTGTCGAAGTACGACTTCCCGGGCGACGACATTCCGATCATCCGCGGCTCGGCGCTTGTCGCGCTGGAGAACGGCGATGCCAAGCTCGGCCATGACGCGGTGCTGGAACTGATGAAGGCGGTCGACGCCTACATCCCGCAGCCGGAGCGTCCGGTTGACCTGCCGTTCCTGATGCCGATCGAGGACGTGTTCTCGATCTCGGGTCGTGGCACGGTGGTGACGGGCCGCGTCGAGCGCGGGATCATCAAGGTCGGCGAGGAAGTCGAGATCGTCGGCATCCGCCCGACCATCAAGACGACGGTTACCGGCGTCGAGATGTTCCGCAAGCTTCTCGACCAGGGCCAGGCCGGCGACAATGTCGGCATTCTGGTTCGTGGCACGAAGCGCGAGGACGTGGAGCGCGGCCAGGTCGTGTGCAAGCCGGGTTCGGTGAAGCCGCACACGAAGTTCAAGGCCGAGGCGTACATCCTGACGAAGGAAGAGGGCGGCCGCCACACGCCGTTCTTCACCAACTACCGTCCGCAGTTCTACTTCCGCACGACGGACGTGACGGGCATCGTCACGCTTCCCGAAGGCACGGAAATGGTGATGCCGGGCGACAACATCTCGGTTGACGTGGCGCTGATCGTTCCGATCGCGATGGAAGAGAAGCTCCGCTTCGCCATCCGTGAAGGCGGTCGCACCGTCGGCGCCGGCGTCGTCGCCGCCATCATCGAGTGATGGACTGAATAATCCGGGGGGCGCCGGTTCGCCCGTGCGCCCCTTTTTCGTGGAGCTCGTCATAGAGCCCTGTTGGCGAGCCCCAAGCGGCCACCCTCTGGGAGCCTGAAGTCAGATGAACGGCCAGAACATTCGAATCCGCCTCAAGGCGTTCGACCACCGGATACTCGACGCTTCGACGCGTGAGATCGTCTCCACTGCGAAGCGCACCGGCGCTCAGGTTCGCGGGCCCATCCCGCTGCCGACTCGCATCGAGAAGTTCACGGTCAATCGTTCGCCTCACGTGGACAAGAAGTCTCGTGAACAGTTCGAAATGCGGACGCATAAGCGTCTGCTGGACATTGTCGACCCGACGCCCCAGACGGTGGACGCGCTGATGAAGCTCGACCTCGCCGCCGGCGTTGACGTCGAGATCAAGCTCTGAGAAGGCGAGGGGACACGGCCATGCGGTCAGGCGTCATCGCCCAGAAGGTCGGAATGACCCGCATCTTTACCGATGCAGGCGAGCATATTCCGGTCACTGTGCTGAAAGTCGATAATTGTCAGGTGGTTGCCCACCGGACCCTGGACAAGAACGGTTATGTGGCTGTGCAGCTCGGCGTCGGCCGGGCCAAGCCGCAGAACACGACGCGCGCCATGCGCGGGCACTTCGCCGTTGCGAAGGTCGAGCCCAAGCGCAAGCTCGCGGAGTTCCGCGTCGAGGAAAACGAGCTCATCCCCGTCGGGGCCGAGCTGACGGTGGACCATTTCGTGGTCGGCCAGTTCGTCGATGTGACGGGTACTTCCACCGGTAAGGGTTTTGCCGGCGGTATGAAGCGTCACAACTTCGGCGGTCTGCGTGCCACGCACGGCGTGTCGGTGTCGCACCGTTCGATCGGTTCGACCGGCGGCCGTCAGGACCCCGGCAAGACGTTCAAGAACAAGAAGATGCCCGGTCACATGGGCGTCGAGACCGTGACCACGCAGAACCTCAAGGTTGTGCACACCGATGTCGAGCGCGGCCTGATCGCGGTCGAGGGCGCGGTTCCCGGGCACAAGGGCGGCTGGATCCTGGTCGCTGACGCGGTGAAGAAGAAGCTGCCGGCGGAAGCGCCGAAGCCGGGCAAGTTCCGCCTTCCGGGCGAAGCTGACGAGGCTCCGGCTGCCGACGTCGCTCCCGCGGCCGAGGTTGCGGCTGAGGAGAACGTGTGATGGAACTCGCCGTCAAAACGCTTGAAGGGGCCGAAGCCGGCTCCGTGACGCTCTCGGACGAGATTTTCGGCCTTGAGCCCCGGCAGGACATCCTGCACCGCATGGTGGTGTGGCAGCTCGCCCGCCGCCAGGCTGGCACGCACGAGACGCTGTCGCGCGCCGACGTCAACCGCACGAAGCGGAAGATGTACAAGCAGAAGGGCACCGGCGGCGCTCGCCACGGTGCGGCTTCCGCTCCGCAGTTCCGCGGCGGCGCCAAGGCGTTCGGCCCGGTGCAGCGCAGCCATGCGTCGGACCTTCCCAAGAAGGTCCGTGCGCTCGCGCTCAAGCATGCGCTGTCGACCAAGGCGAAGGATCAGCAGATCTTCGTTCTGGACGATGCCACGCTGGCCGAGCCGAAGACCAAGCTGCTCAAGGAGCGTCTGGCGGGCCTCGGCCTCGACAACGCCCTCGTGATCTCGGGTGCCGAAGTCGATGCCAATTTCGGCCTCGCCTCGCGCAACATCAACCACCTCGACGTGCTGCCCGTGCAGGGCATCAACGTCTACGACATCCTGCGCCGTCGCACCCTGGTGCTGACGAAGGCGGCTGTCGACGCTCTGGAGGCGCGCTTCAAATGAGTCTGGATCCGCGCCACTACGACGTCATCGTGTCCCCGGTGATCACCGAGAAGGCCACGGTCGCGTCCGAGCACAACAAGGTCGTCTTCAAGGTTGCTCTGACGGCTACCAAGCCGCAGATCAAGGAAGCGGTCGAGAAGCTCTTCGACGTCAAGGTGAAGAGCGTCAACACGCTGGTCCGTAAGGGTAAGACGAAAGTCTTCAAGGGCCGCAAGGGTGTGCAGAACGACGTGAAGAAGGCGGTTGTGACCCTCGCCGAGGGGCACTCCATCGACATCACGACCGGTCTGTGAGCCTGGCATAGGGGATCAGAGACATGGCGCTCAAAACCTTCAAGCCGGTAACGCCGAGCCTTCGCCAGCTCGTCATCGTCGACCGCTCGGCCCTGTACAAGGGCAAGCCGGTCAAGACGCTGACCGAGGGCAAGTCGGAGTCCGGCGGCCGCAACAACACCGGCCGGGTCACCGTTCGCTTCCGCGGCGGCGGCCACAAGCAGGCCTATCGCCTGGTCGACTTCAAGCGCGCCAAGCGTGACATGCCGGCCGTGGTCGAGCGTATCGAGTACGACCCGAACCGGACCGCGTTCATCGCCCTCATCAAGTATGAGGACGGCGAGCTGTCCTACATCCTGGCCCCGCAGCGCCTCGCCGTCGGCGACAAGGTGATCTCGGCCAAGAGCGTGGACGTGAAGCCCGGCAACACGGCTCCGCTCGGCAACCTGCCGGTCGGCACGATCGTGCACAATGTCGAGCTCAAGATCGGCAAGGGCGGCCAGATCGCCCGCTCCGCCGGCGCCTACGCGCAGATCGTGGGTCGCGACCAGGGTTACGTGATCCTGCGTCTCAACTCCGGCGAGCAGCGCCTGGTGCATGGCGAGTGCTGCGGGACGGTCGGCGCGGTGTCGAATGCCGACCACATGAACACCAATCTCGGCAAGGCCGGCCGCAGCCGCTGGCTGGGCCGCATGCCGCATAACCGTGGTGTCACGATGAACCCGGTTGACCATCCGCATGGTGGCGGCGAAGGCCGCACGTCCGGCGGCCGTCACCCGGTCACCCCCTGGGGCTTCCCTACCAAGGGCAAGAAGACCCGGAAGAACAAGTCGACCGGAAAGTTCATCCTGTCGAGCCGTCACGCCCGCAAGAAGTGAGCGAGGGAATCTGAATTATGTCTCGATCGGTCTGGAAAGGTCCGTTCGTCGACGGCTACCTCCTCAAGAAGGCGGAAGCCGCGCGCAGCTCGGGTCGTCACGACGTCATCAAGATCTGGAGCCGCCGCTCCACGATCCTGCCCCAGTTCGTTGGGGTTACCTTTGGCGTTTACAACGGCAACAAGCATGTCCCGGTCTCGGTGAGCGAGGACATGGTCGGCCACAAGTTCGGCGAGTTCGCCCCCACCCGTACCTATTACGGGCATGCGGCGGACAAGAAAGCCAAGCGGAAGTAGAGGCAGGGTCATGGGTAAGGCAGCTCGTCCGCGCACGCTCGCGGATACGGAAGCCAAGGCGGTTGCGCGTAATCTTCGCGTCAGCCCCCAGAAGCTCAATCTCGTCGCCGGCCTGATCCGGGGGAAGAAGGTCGCGACCGCTCTGGCCGACCTGCAGTTCTCTCGCAAGCGGATCGCGGGCGATGTGAAGAAGTGCCTGGAATCGGCGATCGCCAATGCCGAGAACAATCATGAGCTGGACGTCGACGATCTGATCGTCGCGGAAGCCCATGTCGGCAAGGGTCTGGTGATGAAGCGCTTCGCGGCTCGCGCCCGTGGTCGCGCCAGCCGGATCGAGAAGCCGTTCTCGCATATCACCATCGTGGTGCGTGAAGTCGAGGAGAAGGCCTGATGGGTCAGAAGGTCAACCCGGTCGGGCTTCGGCTCGGCATCAACCGCACCTGGGATTCGCGCTGGTTCGCCGGCAAGAGCGAATACGGCCAGCTGCTGCATGAAGACATCAAGATCCGCGAGATGCTGCTGAAGCTGCTCAAGCAGGCGGCCGTCTCCAAGATCGTGATCGAGCGCCCGCACAAGAAGTGCCGCGTGACCATCTACTCGGCGCGTCCGGGCGTGGTGATCGGCAAGAAGGGCGCGGACATCGACAAGCTGCGCAAGAAGGTCTCCGAGATGACCAACTCGGAAGTCTTCATCAACATCGTCGAGATTCGGAAGCCGGAAATCGATGCGCGCCTGGTCGCCGAATCGATCGCCCAGCAGCTCGAGCGCCGTGTGGCATTCCGTCGCGCCATGAAGCGCGCCGTGCAGTCCGCGATGCGTCTGGGCGCTGAAGGCATTCGGATTAACTGCGCTGGCCGCCTCGGCGGCGCGGAAATCGCGCGTCTCGAATGGTATCGTGAAGGGCGCGTGCCGCTTCACACCTTGCGCGCGGACGTGGATTACGGTACGGCCACCGCCTTCACCACCTACGGCACCTGCGGTGTCAAGGTTTGGATCTTCAAGGGCGAAATTCTTGAGCACGATCCGATGGCGCAGGATAAGCGCCAGGCGGAGCAGGAGCCCTCGGGCGGTCGTTCTTCACGTCGCGACGCGGCGTGAGATCAATAAAGGAATAAGAGGCGCGACATGCTGCAACCGAAGCGCACAAAGTTCCGCAAGCAGTTCAAGGGCCGCATCAACGGCACTGCGAAGGGCGGGACTGACCTCAATTTCGGCCAGTTTGGCCTGAAGGCGCTGGAACCCGAGCGGGTCACCGCTCGCCAGATCGAAGCCGCGCGCCGCGCGCTGACCCGTCACATGAAGCGTGCGGGCCGCGTGTGGATCCGGGTGTTCCCGGACGTGCCGGTGTCGTCGAAGCCGACCGAAGTCCGCATGGGTAAGGGCAAGGGCGCTCCCGACTATTGGGCCGCCAAGGTCAAGCCCGGCCGTATCATGTTCGAGATCGATGGCGTGAGCCAGGAGATCGCCAAGGAAGCGTTGACGCTGGCCGCTGCGAAGCTGCCGATCAAGACGCGCTTCGTCGAACGTATCGTCGAGTGACGGGGGATATGATGACTAAGGCTTCCGACATTCGGACCAAGACCGTCGACGAGCTGTCCGACGAGCTGCTGAAGCTCAAGAAGGAACAGTTCAACCTTCGCTTCCAGAAGGCGACGGGCCAGCTCGAGAACACCGCGCGTGTGCGTCAGATCCGTCGCGATATCGCCCGGATCAAGACCGTTCAGGTGCAAAAGGCCGCTGTCGCGGCCCAGGCTAAGTGAGGAGACAGCGATGCCGAAGCGTTTGCTGCAGGGCGTCGTGGTGAGCGACAAGCAGGACAAGACCGTCGTGGTTCGTGTCGAGCGTCGTTTCACTCATCCGCTTCTGAAGAAGACCGTCCGCCGTTCCAAGAAGTACCACGCCCATGACGAGGCGAACTCCTGGAAGGAAGGCGACACTGTGTGGATCGAGGAGCATCGCCCCTTGTCCAAGCTGAAGCACTGGATTGTTGTCCAGGGCGAGAAGCGGGTTGAAGTCTGAGCTTCCCGGCAACGGGGTTGAGGGTGCGCCGGTCTTACGGCAGCGCGCAATTTTACGAGAAATAGGTGCGTCATGATCCAGATGCAGACCAATCTCGACGTGGCGGACAATTCCGGCGCGCGTCGCGTCATGTGCATCAAGGTGCTTGGCGGTTCAAAGCGTAAATATGCCCATGTCGGCGACATCATCGTGGTGTCGGTGAAGGAAGCTATTCCGCGTGGCCGCGTTAAGAAGGGCGACGTGATGAAGGCGGTCGTGGTTCGCACGGCCAAGGACATCCGGCGCGTTGACGGTACGGTTATCCGCTTCGATCGCAATGCGGCCGTGCTGATCAACAACAACAAGGAGCCGGTCGGCACGCGTATCTTCGGACCGGTTCCGCGCGAGCTGCGCGCGAAGAACCACATGAAGATCATCTCGCTGGCGCCGGAGGTGCTTTGATGGCCGCTAAGATCAAGAAGGGCGACAAGGTTGTCGTCCTCGCCGGCCGCGACAAGGGCCGCACCGGCGAAGTGTTTGAAGTGCTTCCGAAGGACAACACCGCCAAGGTGCGCGGCGTGAACCTGGTGAAGCGTCATCAGCGGCAGACCGCGAACCAGGAAGGTGGGATTATCTCCAAGGAGGCTCCCATCCAACTGTCGAACATCGCGATTGCCGATCCGAAGGACGGCAAGCCGACCCGCGTCGGTTTCCTTGTGCAGGCGGACGGCACCAAGGTGCGCATCGCCAAGCGCTCGGGGGAGAAGATCGATGGCTGAGACCAACTACACCCCGCGCATGAAGGCTCATTATGAGTCCGTCGTGCGCCAGGCCATGATCGAGCAGTTCGGCTACAAGAACCCCATGGAAGTGCCGACGATCGAGAAGATCGTCATCAACATGGGCGTGGGCGAAGCCACCGCCGACACCAAGAAGGTGCAGACCGCCGCTGGCGATCTCGCGCTGATCGCCGGCCAGAGGCCGGTTGTCACGCGTGCCCGGCAGGCGATCTCGAACTTCAAGCTGCGCGAGAACCAGCCGGTCGGCGCGAAGGTCACCCTTCGCAAGACCCGCATGTACGAGTTCGTCGACCGTCTCGTGAACATCGCGCTGCCCCGCGTGCGCGATTTCCGCGGCCTGAACCCCAAGAGCTTCGATGGCCGCGGCAATTATGCCCTGGGCATCAAGGAGCATATCGTGTTCCCGGAGATCAACTACGACAAGGTTGATCAGATGTGGGGCATGGACATCATTGTCGTGACGACGGCGAAGACCGACGACGAGGCGCGCGCGCTTCTGAAGGCCTTCAATTTCCCGTTCATCGCGAAGTAAGCATCCCCTTCCGGCTGTGGGGCGGGAGCCCCAAACGCGGAGACTAGGAGCAAGACCATGGCTAAGAAAAGCGCGGTCGAGAAGAACGAACACCGCCGGAAGCTCGCCAAGAGCTATGCCGGCCGGCGTTCGCGTCTCAAGGCCCTCGTGAGTAACAAGGAACTGCCGATCGAGGAGCGCTTCGCGGCGGTTCTCAAGCTGGCGCAGCTGCCCCGCAATTCGGCGCAGGTCCGCGTTCGCAACCGTTGCGAAGTGACCGGTCGTCCGCGTGCGTATTACCGCAAGCTCAAGATGTCGCGTATCGCGCTCCGTGAGCTGGGCTCGCAGGGCCAGGTGCCCGGTCTTGTCAAGTCGAGCTGGTGAGGAGGGCTGATCCATGTCTACCACTGATCCGATCAGCGACCTGATCACCCGCATCCGCAATGCGCAGATGCGTCGCAAGGAAAAGATCTCGACCCCCGGCTCGCGTCTGCGTGCGTCGGTGCTGGACGTTCTGACCGCCGAGGGCTTCATTCGGGGCTACAGCGCGTCGGAGCCGGTCAATGGCCGTTCCGAGTTCGAGATCGAGCTCAAGTACTATGATGGCGAGCCGGTGATCCGCGAGATTTCTCGCGTGTCCAAGCCTGGCCGCCGGGTCTATTCGTCCGTCAAGACCCTTCCCCGCGTCGCCAACGGTCTCGGCGTCGCTGTCGTCTCCACGCCGCAGGGCGTGATGGCGGACCACGAAGCCCGCGACAAGAACGTGGGCGGCGAGGTCCTCTTCACGGTCTTCTGATCGGAGAGGGAGAGAGAGCACATGTCCAAGATCGGCAAAGCCCCCATTACCGTTCCCGCCGGCGTCACCGCCTCGGTTGACGGACAGACTGTGAAAGTAAAGGGCCCCAAGGGCGCCCTGGAAGTCACGATCGTCGAAGAAATCGGTGCGACCCTCGAGAACGGGGTCCTCGAATTCAAACCGCGCGGCGAGACCAACCGCCACCGTGCGATGTGGGGCCTGTCCCGCACGCTGGTGTCGAACATCGTCGAAGGCGTGACCAAGGGCTTCGAAAAGAAGCTCGAGATCAACGGCGTCGGCTATCGCGCCGCGGTGCAGGGCAAGAACCTGAACCTCGCGCTCGGCTACAGCCACGACGTGGTCTACGCGATCCCGGAAGGTATCCAGATCGTGACGCCGAAGCCGACGGAAATCGTCGTGTCCGGCATCGACCGTCAGAAGGTCGGTCAGGTCGCCGCCGAAATCCGCGAGTATCGCGGCCCCGAGCCCTATAAGGGCAAGGGCGTCAAGTACGCTGGCGAGTTCATCTTCCGCAAGGAAGGCAAGAAGAAGTAACGGAACTGGAAAATGGCACAGCATCAGGACGCTACCGAGCGCCGTAAGGCGCGTGTCCGTCGGGCGATCCGCTCGACGGCGAACGGGCGGCCGCGCCTTTCGGTGCATCGTTCGTCGAAGCACATCTATGCGCAGATCATTGACGATGCGAAGGGCGTGACCATCGCCGCCGCATCGTCCCTTGAGAAGGATCTGCGGGGCAGCCTCAAGACCGGCGCGGACGTCGCGGCGGCCCAGGCTATCGGCAAGCTCGTGGCGGAACGTGCCGTCGCGGCCGGCGTGAAGGACGTGGTCTTCGACCGCGGCGCCTTCATCTATCACGGCCGCGTCAAGGCCCTCGCCGAAGCCGCCCGCGAGGGCGGCCTCAACTTCTGATCACGAGCGGGATCCCCCGCAGAACTACGAGGATAAGATCATGGCTCGTGAACGTGAGCGTGAACGCGAGGATCGCGACAACACGTTCGTGGACAAGCTGGTCCACATCAACCGTGTTGCCAAGGTTGTTAAGGGCGGCCGTCGTTTCGGTTTCGCCGCCCTGGTCGTCGTCGGCGACCAGAAGGGCCGCGTCGGCTTCGGCCACGGCAAGGCCCGCGAAGTGCCGGAAGCCATCCGCAAGGCCACGGAAGCCGCCAAGCGCGCGCTGATCCGCGTGCCGCTGCGCGAAGGCCGTACCCTGCATCATGACGTGCACGGCCATCACGGCGCCGGCAAGGTCGTGCTGCGCGCGGCTCCGGCCGGTACCGGCATCATCGCTGGCGGCCCGATGCGCGCCGTCTTCGAGACGCTCGGCATGCAGGACGTGGTGGCGAAGTCGTTCGGCTCGTCCAACCCGTACAACATGGTCCGCGCGACCTTCGACGCCCTGAAGAACCAGGACAGCCCGCGCCTCGTCGCGGCGCGCCGGAGCCTCAAGGTGTCGCAGCTTCAGTCGCGCCGTCGCGTCGACGACGCCGAAGCGACCGACTGATAGGAGCGCATCATGGCGAACGCTAACCAGATCACCGTCGAGCAGACCGGCAGCCCGATCCGCCGTCCGGGCGAGCAGCGGGCGACCCTCATCGGTCTCGGCCTTAATAAGCTCGGGCGTCGTTCGACGCTCGAAGACACCCCCGCCGTGCGTGGCATGATCTTCAAGGTCCGCCACCTGGTGCGCGTCGTCGAAGCGTGACGACGGGCGAAGGAGACAGGCGATGAGCAGCCTCAACGGCATTAAGGACAACGAAGGCGCGCGCAAGAAGCGCATGCGCGTCGGTCGTGGCATCGGTTCGGGCAAGGGCAAGACCGGCGGCCGGGGCGTGAAGGGTCAGACCTCCCGCACCGGCGTCGCGATCAAGGGTTTCGAGGGCGGCCAGATGCCGCTGCATCGTCGCCTGCCCAAGCGCGGCTTCAACAATATCTTCGCGCTGGACTGGAACGAGGTCACCCTCGGCCGCATCCAGACCGCGATCGAGGCCGGCAAGCTCGACGCTTCCGCGACGGTCGATCAGGCCGCGCTGGTGGCTTCCGGCGTGCTGCGCCGCGCCAAGGCCGGCGTGCGCGTGCTGGGCTCGGGCGAGCTGAAGGCCAAGGTCAAGCTTGAAGTGGCTCATGCCACCAAGTCGGCCGTGGAAGCGATCGAGAAGGCCGGCGGCACTGTGACGCTGCTCGCGTCGAAGGCCGAGGCTGGCGAAACGGCGGCCTGAGGATTACCTCAGGCCTAGACTACCTTTCAGGGCATCAAGTGAGGAGCGAGCCATATGGCCTCCGCAGCGGAACAACTCGCGGCAAACCTCAATTTCGGTGCTCTCGCAAAAGCTGATGAACTCAAGAAGCGCATCTGGTTTACGCTGGGTGCGCTTCTCGTGTATCGGCTTGGCACCTACATCCCTATGCCGGGCATCAACCCGGACGCGCTTGCCGACGTATTCCGCACGGCGCAGCAGGGCATTATCGGCCTGTTCAACATGTTCTCGGGCGGCGCGGTGTCGCGCATGGCGATCTTTGCCCTGAACATCATGCCGTACATCTCCGCCTCCATCATCATTCAGCTGCTGACGACCGTCTCCCCGACGCTCGAGGCGCTGAAGAAGGAAGGCGAGGCCGGCCGCAAGACGATCAACCAGTACACGCGCTACCTCACCGTAGTGCTCGCCGTCTTCCAGTCCTACGGCATCGCCGTCGGCCTTGAGGGTTCGGGCGCCGTGGTTTCGGATCCGGGCTGGTTCTTCCGCATCTCCACCGTGATCACCCTGACCGGCGGCACGATGTTCCTGATGTGGCTCGGCGAACAGATCACCTCGCGTGGCATTGGCAACGGTATCTCGCTGATCATCTTCGCGGGCATCGTGGCCGAACTCCCGTCGGCGATGATCAATACGCTGGAGCTCGGCCGTCAGGGCGCGCTGTCCACGGGCCTGATCCTGGCCGTTCTGCTGATGGCGGTCGCGGTGATCATGTTCATCGTGTTCGTCGAGCGCGCCCAGCGTCGGCTGCTGATCCAGTATCCGAAGCGCCAGGTCGGCAACAAGGTGTATGAGGGCCAGTCCTCGCATCTGCCACTGAAGCTGAACACCTCGGGCGTCATCCCGCCGATCTTCGCGTCGTCGCTGCTGTTGATCCCGACCACGGTCGCGAGCTTCACGCAGGGTTCGGGACCGGCGTGGCTGACCACCGTGACCACGCTGATCGGCCACGGCCAGCCGCTGTTCATGCTGCTCTATGTGCTGTTGATCGTGTTCTTCTGCTTCTTCTACACCGCGATCGTGTTCAATCCCACAGAGACCGCCGACAACCTCAAGAAGCATGGTGGCTTTATCCCGGGCATCCGGCCGGGCGAGCGTACCGCTGAGTATATCGACTATGTGCTGACTCGCATCACCGTCCTCGGTGCGGCTTACCTTGCGATCGTCTGCCTGTTCCCGGAGATCCTGATTTCCTATGCGGCGGTGCCTTTCTACTTCGGCGGCACCTCCCTGCTCATCGTGGTGAGCGTGACGATGGATACCGTGGCGCAAGTGCAGGGGCATTTGCTGGCCCATCAGTATGAGGGGCTGGTCAAGAAGGCAAAGCTCAGGGGGAAGCGTCGATGAGGTTGATTCTGCTCGGGCCGCCTGGGGCGGGCAAGGGCACGCAGGCGCAGCGTCTGGTCGCCCGGCATGGGATCGTCCAGCTCTCGACGGGGGATATGCTGCGCGAGGCGGTTCGTGACGGAACGCCGGTCGGTCTCAAGGCCAAGGCCGTGATGGATGCCGGGCAGCTGGTGTCGGACGACATCGTGATCGGGATCATCTCTGACCGAATCGACCAGGCGGATGCCGCCAAGGGCTTCATCCTCGACGGTTTCCCGCGCACCGTGGCCCAGGCGGAGGCGCTCGACCGCATCCTTGCCGAGAAGGGCCTCAAGCTCGACGCGGTGATCGAGTTCAAGGTCGATCAGGAGAAGTTGGTCGGCCGCATCATGCAGCGTGCTCGCGAGGCCGCCGAGCGCGGCGAGCCGGTGCGCAAGGATGACGATCCGGAAATCTTCAAGACCCGCCTTGAAGCCTTCAACCGCGATACCGCGGTCGTTGGGCCCTATTACGAGGCCCACGGGCTTCTGGTTCCTGTCGATGGCATGCGCCCGATCGACGAGGTTGAACAGGCGATTTCCCAGGTTCTGGAGACGGCCTGAGGGACGTTGGCGCTGCGGCGCTTGACATGGAGCGGGAATCGCTCTATGTGCCGCGCTTCACTTAAGCGAGCGTCGCCGATCGACATCATTCGCAGATGTCGATCGGTTGCGCACGTAACCCCGCAAGGGCCGGCCTCCACCGGACGCGGGGCTCATTTATCACCGGCTTGTCCGGTCTACATGGAGACGGCTCGTGGCCCGTATCGCAGGCGTAAACATTCCGACCAACAAGCGCGTGATCATCGCGCTTCAGTACATCCACGGCATCGGCGCGAAGTTCGCGTCCGAGATCGTCGAGAAGGTCGGCATTCCGGCCGAGCGTCGCGTGAACCAGCTCACCGACCAGGAAGTGCTTCAGATCCGCGAAGCCATCGATCGCGACTACCTCGTCGAGGGCGATCTGCGTCGCGAAGTCTCGATGAACATCAAGCGCCTGATGGACCTCGGTTGCTATCGCGGCCTGCGCCATCGTCGCGGCCTGCCGGTGCGCGGCCAGCGCACCCACACCAATGCGCGCACCCGCAAGGGTCCCGCCAAGGCGATCGCCGGCAAGAAGAAGTGAGGCGGGCGGGCGTCGCGCCCGCTCTCCACCCCGGCGGCCACGGCTGCCGGTTTCGCACGACAATTATTGTCCCGAGCGCCTGGCATCACGGGCGCGTCTGAAGGATCGAGAGTTTTATGGCTAAGGAAGCTACCCGCGTTAAACGCCGCGAGCGCAAGAACATCGCGTCCGGCGTTGCCCATGTGAACGCGTCGTTCAACAACACCATGATCACCATCACCGACGCGCAGGGCAACACCATTGCCTGGTCCTCGGCTGGTGCCATGGGCTTCAAGGGTTCGCGCAAGTCCACCCCCTATGCGGCGCAGGTTGCCGCTGAGGATTGCGCCCGCAAGGCGGCCGAGCACGGCATGCGCACCATCGAGGTCGAGGTCTCCGGCCCCGGTTCCGGTCGTGAGTCGGCTCTGCGCGCCTTCCAGGCGGCGGGCTTCATGGTGACGTCGATCCGCGACGTGACCCCGATCCCGCACAATGGTTGCCGTCCGCGCAAGCGTCGGCGCGTCTGACGCAGTTTCAATCCCGCGACGCTCGTCGTCGCGGGGCCGCCGCGTTTGGCATTCGCTCCCGCCGCAGGGTGGGGATGGCGCCGCCGGGTGAAGGTTCCGGGCGCTGTCGCAAGCAAGGGTGACCCAAGTGATTCAGAAGAACTGGCAAGAGCTGATCAAGCCCGAGAAGCTCGAAGTTGCCGTGGGCAGCGATCCCAAGCGCCTCGCGACGGTCGTCGCCGAGCCGCTGGAGCGCGGCTTCGGCCAGACGCTCGGCAATGCGCTTCGTCGTATTCTCCTGTCCTCGCTCCAGGGCGCGGCGGTGACGTCTGTCCACATTGACGGCGTGCTGCACGAGTTCTCCTCGATCCCGGGCGTTCGCGAGGACGTGACCGACATCATCCTCAACATCAAGGACATCGCCATCAAGATGGCTGGCGATGGCCCGAAGCGGATGGTGGTCAAGAAGCAGGGCCCCGGCATCGTTACCGCCGGCGACATCCAGACCGTGGGCGATGTTCAGGTGCTGAACCCCGAGCTGGTGCTGTGCACCCTCGACGACGGCGCCGAGATCCGCATGGAGTTCACGGTCGACACGGGCAAGGGCTATGTTGCCTCCGACCGCAATCGTCCGGAAGATGCGCCGATCGGCCTTATCCCGGTCGATAGCCTGTATTCCCCGGTCAAGAAGGTCTCCTACAAGGTCGAGAACACCCGTGAGGGCCAGATTCTCGACTATGACAAGCTGACCATGACCATCGAGACCAACGGCTCGATCAGCCCGGAAGATGCGCTGGCCTATGCCGCTCGCATCCTCCAGGATCAGCTCGAAATCTTCGTGAATTTCGAGGAGCCGAAGCGCGAGACCGAAAGCCCTGCGATGCAGGAGCTTCCGTTCAACCCCGCGCTGCTGAAGAAGGTGGACGAACTGGAGCTTTCGGTCCGTTCCGCCAACTGCCTGAAGAACGACAACATCGTCTATATCGGCGACCTGATCCAGAAGACCGAGGCGGAGATGCTCCGTACCCCGAACTTCGGCCGCAAGTCGCTGAACGAGATCAAGGAAGTTCTCGCCTCCATGGGGCTGCACCTCGGCATGGAAGTGCCGGGCTGGCCGCCGGAGAACATCGAGGATCTCGCCAAGCGGTTCGAAGATCACTACTGAGCATTCGCGCGGCGTTCGAGCCGCTAGTCCCTTATCCCGGCTCGAAAGCCGCCGCATTTTAGGAAATTCGCCATGAACCACGGCAAGACCTATCGCCGGTTCAACCGGACCGCCGAACACCGCAAGGCCATGTTTGCCAACATGGCTCAGGCGCTCCTGACCCATGAGCAGATCGTCACCACCCTGCCGAAGGCCAAGGACCTTCGCCCGGTGGTCGAGAAGCTGATCACCCTCGGCAAGCGCGGCGGCCTTCATGCCCGCCGTCAGGCTATCGCGGAAGTGCGCGACGTGGCCGTGGTGCGCAAGCTGTTCGACGTGATCGGCCCGCGCTACAAGGAGCGCAATGGCGGCTATATCCGCATCATCAAGGCGGGCTTCCGTCATGGTGATTCGGCCGCCATCGCCGTGATCGAACTGGTGGATCGCGATGAGTCGGCCAAGGGCGCGGCGGACCTCGCCCGCCACGAGGCCACCAAGAGCGAGGAAGTCGCGGCCTGATCGGCGGCGATTGCTCGTCACACCACGAATTTGAAAAGGGCGGCCTTCGGGTCGCCCTTTTTCGTTGTCCGGAGTGGCTGTGCGCGTCACGGCTGCCCTTTCTCCGCCATCGGGCGAGGTTTATATCTTCGCCATGAACATGCTGTCGCGCTTCGCCCTCGCTTTCATCCTCGTCGCAACCATCGTTCCCGCGCAGGCCCAGCAGCCGCGCGTGCCGGCCTCGCGCGCCGAGATCGGTCTGTCGTTCGCTCCCGTGGTGGCGCGCACCGCGCCGGGGATCGTCAACGTCTACGCCCTGAAAAGCATGCCGCGGAATAACCCGCTGCTGGACGATCCGTTTTTCCGCCGCTTCTTCGGCGATCGCGGGGGCCCGGATGTGCCAGGCTTCGATGGGCCGAGCGAGCGCATCCAGCGCTCGCTGGGTTCCGGTGTCCTGGTCGATCCCAGTGGCATCGTGGTGACCAACAACCATGTTATCGAGGGCGCGGACGAGGTGCGGGTCGCGCTCGCCGATAAGCGCGAATTCGACGCGGAGCTGGTGCTGCGCGATCAGCGCACCGATCTCGCCATCCTGCGGCTCAAGGGCGGGAAGGGCGCTTTCCCGTTCGCGGAGCTCGGTTCGTCGGATGACCTGGAAGTGGGCGACATCGTGCTCGCCATCGGCAACCCCTTCGGCGTGGGCCAGACGGTGACGCAGGGCATTGTCTCCGCGCTCGCCCGCACCCAGCTCGGCATCACCGATTACGGCTTCTTCATCCAGACCGACGCGGCGATCAATCCGGGCAATTCGGGCGGCGCACTGGTTGACGGCGCCGGGCGGGTGGTCGGCATCAATACCGCGATCTTCTCGCGCTCCGGCGGCTCGCAGGGCATCGGCTTCGCGATTCCGGCCGACATGGTGCGCGTGGTGCTGCAATCCGCGCTCGGCGGCAGCAAGGTGGTGCGCCGCCCCTGGCTCGGCGCCAATCTGCAAAAGGTGACGGTCGATATCGCCGAGGGGCTCGACCTTCCGCGCCCGACCGGCGCGCTGGTGCAGAGCGTCGTGCCGCGAAGCCCGGCGGCCGGCGCGGGCCTGAAGCCCGGCGATCTGATCGTCTCGGTGGCCGGCCAGGCGATCGACGACCCCGACGGCTTTGGCTACCGCTTCGCCACTCGGCCGCTCGGCGGCTCGACGCAACTCGGAATCATCCGGCAGGGCCGCGAGATGTCGCTGGATGTGGCGCTGCAATCGGCGCCGGAAACAACGCCGCGCGATGAGCTGACGCTCGACAATAGATCGCCCTTCGCCGGCGCGACGGTGGTCAATCTGTCGCCTGCCGTCGCGGAGGAAATGCGCACCATCGAGGTGGAGAGCGGCGTGGTCGTCACGGCGGTCGCTGAGAATTCGCCGGCCGAGCGCTTCAACCTGCGCGCGGGGGACGTTGTGCTGGAGGTGAACGGTACCGAGATTGCCCACACGGCGGATCTCGCGCAGGTCACCGCCCAGCGCTCACGGATCTGGCGCATCACGCTCCAGCGCGGCGGGCGCAAGCTCACCGCCATGCTTCCGGGGTGAGGCGTGTCCGATCTTTTCGCTTCGGCCGGTCTGGATAACGCGGCACCGCGGCCGCTGGCGGACCGGCTGCGCCCGCAGCAACTCTCCGAGGTGGTCGGGCAGGAGCACCTGACCGGGCCAGACGGCATGCTGACCCGGATGATCACCAATCACGCGCTCGGCTCGCTGGTGTTCTGGGGCCCCCCCGGCACCGGCAAGACCACGGTGGCGCGGCTGCTGGCGCGGCAGACCGATCTGCATTTCGAGCAGATTTCCGCGATCTTCACCGGCGTCGCCGACTTAAAAAAGGTGTTCGAGGCCGCGCGCGGGCGCCGGGCGATCGGGCAGGGCACGCTGCTGTTCGTGGATGAGATTCACCGCTTCAACCGCGCCCAGCAGGACAGTTTCCTGCCGGTGATGGAAGACGGCACGGTGACGCTGATCGGCGCGACGACCGAAAATCCGTCTTTCGAGCTCAACGCGGCGCTGCTTTCGCGCGCGCGTGTCCTCGTGTTCAAACCGCTGGATGCTGCCGCCATCGAGGGCCTGCTGGAGCGCGCCGAGGCGCTGGAGGGGCGGCGGCTTCCCATCGATGCGGAGGCCCGCTCCGCGCTGGCCGGGATGGCGGACGGCGACGGGCGCTATCTTCTCGGTCTGGTCGAGGAACTGCTCTCGCTGCCGCCGGGGCCGGACCTCGATGTCGCGGCGCTCGCCGCGACCATGCAGAAGCGCGCACCAGTCTACGATAAGGGGCAGGACGAGCATTACAATCTGCTGAGCTGCTTCCACAAGAGCCTGCGCGGCTCGGATGCCAGCGCGGCGATGTACTGGGCGGCGCGCATGATCGTGGGTGGCGAGGACCCCGGCACGATCTTCCGCCGGCTGTGCTGCGCGGCGTCCGAGGATGTCGGCATGGCCGACCCGCAGGCCATGCCGCAGGTGGTGGCGGCATGGACGGCGTTTGAGAGAGTGGGCTGGCCGGAAGGGCGGCTGTTCCTGGCGCAGGCCATCGCCTATGTCGCGACCGCTCCGAAATCGAACGCGTCCTATTCCGCCTTCAACGCCGCCATGGCGCTGGCGCAGAAGACCGGCTCGCTGCAGCCGCCCCGGCACATTCTCAATGCGCCGACCAAGCTGATGAAGGATCTCGGCTACCACGCCGGCTATCAATATGATCACGACTACCCGGACGCCTATGCCGGGCAGAGCTTTTTCCCGGACGAGCTGGCGCCGGACGGCCATCTCGACCTCTACCGGCCCAATGAGCGCGGCTTTGAGCGCGAGGTGAAGAAGCGGCTCGATTATTGGGCGCGGCTGCGCGCGGAAAGGCGGGGCAAGGAATGAACGCTCTGGTGCTGGTCTTTCTGGGTGCGGGAATTGGCGGGATGTTCCGGTACGGTGTGAACGTGTACGCCCCCCGCCTGTTCGGCACGAGCTTTCCGGCCGGCACCATGTGCGTCAACGTGCTCGGCTCCTTCCTGATCGGCTGCGTCGCCGGCTGGTTGACCTTCAAGATGGCGGCGCCGTGGTCGCAATCGGCGCGGCTTTTCGCCGTGACCGGCGTTCTCGGCGGCTTCACGACCTTCTCCGCCTTTTCGCTGGAGACGGCTCTGCTGGTCGATCGCGGGGCAACCGGGCTTGCCGCGCTCTATGTCGGCGGCTCGGTGGCGCTGTCGCTGGTCGGGGTGTTCGGCGGGCTGGCGCTGGTCCGGGCGCTGGCGTGAATGCCGCGCACGCCGATTGTAGCTCGTAAAGCGTGACGTGGGGCCCGGTCTCGGCTATCTGCTGGGGTTTGAGGAGATTGCATTCCATGGCCGTCGAGACACGCAACGTCGACCGCGACGAAGAGGGCATGCGCCTGGACCGCTGGTTCAAGGCGCATTTCCCGGATCTGTCCTTCGGCCATCTCCAGAAGCTGCTGCGCAGTGGGCAGGTCCGCGTCGATGGCGGGCGGGTAAAGACCAATACGCGGCTCTCGGCCGGACAGGCCATCCGCATTCCTCCGCTGGAAGAGAAGCCGCAGCCCTCCGCCGCCGATTTTCTGGAGGCTCAGGAGGCGGTGGCGCGTGGCGAGGCGCCCCCGCGGCTGCCGCGTGCGCCATCGGGTGAACCGCTGGCGGCGCCGGCGGTGAAGCGGGCCTCCTCCGACGACAAGGACGCCGCCGCGCTGCGCGACATGACGCTGTATGAGGACCGCGACGTGCTGGTGCTGAACAAGCCGTTCGGCCTCGCGGTGCAGGGCGGCTCGGGCACCTATCGCCATGTCGACGGCATGCTTGAGGCGCTGCGCGGTTCGGACGGCCAGAAGCCGCGCCTCGTCCACCGTATCGACAAGGACACCTCCGGCATCCTGCTGGTGGCGAAATCGCGTCTCGCAGCCTCGACGCTCGCCAAGACCTTCCGTTCGCGTTCGGCTCGCAAGGTTTACTGGGCGCTGGTACCCGGCGTTCCGAAGCCGCGTCAGGGGCGCATCTCGACCTATCTCGCCAAGGACGAGGCGGCCGAGCGCATGCGGGTTGCCCGCCATGGCGAGGATGAGGCGAGCCACGCCATCTCCTATTACGCCGTGGTGGATCATGCCGGGCAGAAGCTGTCCTGGCTGTCGCTGAAGCCGGTGACCGGGCGCACCCATCAATTGCGCGCCCATGCCGCCCATATCGGGCACCCGATCGTCGGCGATCCGAAATATTTCGACATCGAGAACTGGCCGCTGCCCGGCGGGCTGCAGAACCGCCTGCATCTGCTGGCGCGCCGGCTGGTTATACCGCACCCGCGCGGCGATGATCGCCTGATAGACGTTTCCGCACCGCTGCCGCCTCATATGCAGCAGAGCTGGAACGTGCTCGGCTTCGATGCCTCGCACTACGACCCGATCGTCGACGCGCCGGAAAGCTGACGGCGCACCGCGCGCCTCAAAATATGCCCGACATCTGGCGGCTGCTATCAATACGTCATATGATTAAACTATATGCGCGCATTCTGTCGGCGCGGATCGAACCTGTGTCTGGAATCCTGCCTTCAGGGCATGTCCGTCGGGTGCGTCCTTCATAAAGGCGCAGGATTATTGGAGTTAAAAGGGACGTCCGCCTGCATTGAGGGCGGCCCGGCCTGATATCAGAGCCTGAGGCTCTGCTGATGGTCTGCGAATTGCTTGGAGCTATTTTGCGGAGGGGCAGCGGTTTGCGACGCTGTCGTTCCGGCCTATTTTTTAAACTGACTGTTGGGGGAATTGGAACAGTCGGCCATGAGCGATATTCGACTTTACAATCTTGCCGACGCCCCGCGTGACAAGCGGCGCGCGCGGCGTTTTTCCAGCGGCTTTCTGACCCGCTATCGTCATGTCGTGCGCTATGCCCTGGTCGTCGGTGCGGCGCTGCTCGACATGCTGTGCTTCGCGCTTGCCGGGTGGGCGGCCTCTGCCATCCGCTATGACGGCTTTCAGATCGAAAACGTGTCGGACGCCGCCGCGCTGCTGGCGCCGATCTATCTGCTCGCAGCCTTCCTGCTGCGTGCCTACGACATACGCACGCTCCGGGTACTCGGGCGAACGCTGCTGGCGGCCTTCCTGGCCCTGTGCATCGCGGTTGCGATCGGCTTCTTCGTCATCTTTGCGCTGAAGGTAAGCCAGGACCTATCCCGCGTTGAGACCGCAAATACGCTGGTGATCGTGCTCTCGCTGCTCTGGGCCAGCCGGATCGTCGGCTATCGGCTGCTGCGGCGGCTACTGGCACCGGCGATCGAGCCGCGCATCGTGGTGCTGACCGACGGTACCGGGATCGAGCGGCGCTCGGGCAACCGGGCGACCATGCTGGTCGATGTGCGCAACAGCGGACTGGTGCCGGAATTGAGCGATCCCGGCTTTTTCGACCGAATAGGCCGGCTCGCCCGCGATGCCGACCGCATCGTGCTTTCCTTCGCCGACCCGCGTGACCGGCAGCTCTGGTCACGCGCGATGCGGCTGAGCGGTTATGACGCCGAGGTGGTCGCCGATACCGGTGACATGCTCCCGCTCGCGCTGTCGAGCTGGGAAAACCACCCCACGCTGGTGATCTCGCGCGGACCGCTCAATCTCGGCGAGCGTTTCGTCAAGCGCCTGTTCGATCTGGTGGTGACCAGTGGCATGCTGCTGGTGTTCGGCCCGGTCATCGGGCTGTTCGCCATTCTGGTAAAACTCGATTCGCCCGGTCCCGCCTTCTTCGTGCAGGAGCGCGTCGGGCGGAACAACCGATCCTATCGCTGTTTCAAGCTGCGCTCGATGCGCACGGATCGCACCGACGACACCGGTGGCGTCTCGGCCTCGCGCGACGACGATCGCGTCACCCGGCTGGGCAAGTTCCTGCGACGCAGCAGCATCGACGAGCTGCCGCAACTCTTCAACGTGCTGTTCGGGGACATGAGCCTGGTCGGTCCCCGGCCTCACGCGCTGGGGTCCCGGGCGGAGGGGGCGCTGTTCTGGGAACTGGTGCCGGACTATTGGAGCCGCCACGCCATGAAGCCCGGCGTCACCGGCTTGGCTCAGGTGCGCGGCTTCCGTGGGGCCACCCATCACCGCACGGATATCGAGCAGCGTGTCGCCGCCGATCTCGAATACATCAATGGCTGGTCGCTGTGGCTGGACATCAAGATCCTGTTGATGACCGTCCGCGTCACGGTGCACCATAACGCCTATTGAGCCGCCATCTGAGGGGGCAGGAGAGGCGGACAAGCCGGCCTTGCAGGGCATGTCCGCCAATCTCCCGATTCCATCCGGCCTAAAAAGCGGCTAGGCACGGGTGCCCGACACTGGTTTGGAACTCGACATGCCGTCGCTCCCTCGGCTCGCCGCCCTGCTCATCATGGCCTCCTGTTCATCGCAGGCGCTGGCCGCTGCCTCCTGTGACGGCAAGCTCGGCACCTCGCGGGTGATGGAGGTCGATGCGCGCGGCCTTCAGGTCGGCACCAAGCATTTCCCTCAGACGCTTGATCTCGCAGAGGGCGAGGTCGTGCTCACCTTCGATGACGGACCGTTTCCCGCGACCACACCGGCGGCGCTGAAGGCGCTGCGCGAAGCCTGTGTGCAGGCGACCTTTTTCGTGGTCGGCCGCAATGCGGCGGCGCATCCCGATCTCCTGAAACGCATCATCCGGGACGGCCACACCGTCGGCCATCACAGCCAGACCCATCCGATGACGCTGGCGGATATGCCCTTCGACAAGGCTGTCGCCGATATCGAAAAGGGCATCGCCTCCGACGAGAAGGCGGCCTATGGCACGGCCGGCGCCCATCCGCGCGTGCCGTTCTTCCGCTTTCCCGGCTTCGGCTCCTCGCCTGAGCTGCTGGATTATCTGTCCAAGCGCGGTATCGGCGTGTTCGGAGCCGATCTGTGGGCCGGCGACTGGGTGCAGATGACGCCCGAGGTGCAGTTGCATCTGGTGATGGAGCGTTTGGCTCATGCCAAGCGCGGCATCATCCTGTTCCACGACACCCGCGCGCAGACCGTAAAGATGCTGCCCGCCTTCCTGGCCGCGCTCCAGGCCGGCGGCTACAAGGTGGTGCACATCGTGCCGGCCATGTCCGAAACAGCGGCGGTGCCGCAATAAGCGGCATGTGCGGTCAGGTCGGAGGGCTCACGCGCAGGCATTCTCCCGGCCGATAGCGGCCTCCTCCAGCGGGGAGGCCGCGACGTCGAGCGCTTCTGCAACCTGCTGCAGGTAGCGCTGTGACACCGGCGCGCGCAACCCGTTGCTGAGCTGCACCATGCCGGTGCGGCCCGCACGCTCGAAACGTTCCACCGCGCCATCGGCCACCCACCATGAGCGGTGCACCTGCCGCCCCGGCACCGGCTGGGTGCGGGCGATGGCATCGCGCAGGCGCATCAGGACCAGGGTGGAGCCGTGCGTGGTGTGCACGCGCACATAGTGGTCCTGCATCTCCAGGCAGACCAGCGGTCCGCGGATGTCCGGCGGAAGCTGCAGGATCAGCGGGCAGGTGAGACCGGCGGAGGGTAGCGCGTCGTCCGCAGCCGCCGGCAGGGCCGGGCTGTCATGGCGCGCCTCGAATTCGGCACGCCCTGCGGCTTGCGCCGAACGGACCAGAGGCGCGACCAGACGATCGCCGACAGGCATGAAGGCTGAGCCAAGCACGAGGATCTGGCAATACAGCTCGGTGACCTCAGCGACGGAGGGGTGCCAGCCATGCAGCGCCTCGATCGCGCCCCCGACGATGCCGATCATCGGAACCGCGGCGAGCGCGAGCGTGACGGCACGTCGCGGCCAGCTATGGAGCGCCCCGACCGTCGGGCTGCGTGCCAACAACTGCTCGCTCACTGCGACGAGCACGAACCAACTGGCCAGCACTCCGCTCCAGAATCCCATCCGTGCGAGAAACGATCCCTCGACGAGGTCGAACGGTCCGATCCAGGCCAGGGCCGGACTGACGGCGAGCGCCACCACGATCTCGGCCGAGCGCAGTCGGAACCACGCGTCATCCCAGAAAATCGCGAATTCGCGCATCGCGAAAGCTCCCCATCCGCACATGTCGGCACGGTAGCGAAGAATCTGGCGCAATTGCGAAACCGCCATGGCGGCGCGGTGGGGGAGGGCGGAGCAATGGCGTTCACCGCTTCCCTTCGCCCCAAGAGCCGAGCTCAACCATGACATTGCCCGCCATTCCCCGCCGCCGGCGCCGATGCCAGCGCGCCGATGGCCCCTCGGGCCGGCTTTCGGGCCGGTTCCGATGAGGGCGGCGGGGAGTGAGCCGCAGGCGGGCGGCGGCACCCGCGCACGGCGTGGATATCTCGACCAGCATGGCCGAATCGCAGTGCTCGGCATCTGCGTTGGCCTCGTCGCAGGGGGAATTCTGGTGTCCCGCAGCGTCTGGGCGCCCGATTCGCTGGCATTCAGCCTGCTGCGCGCCTTGGGGCAGAGCTTCATCCTGACAGCCACGCTCGGCCGCCTATGGTGCACGCTCTATATTGGTGGGCGCAAGAATGCGACGCTGGTGACCGAAGGGCCGTACTCGGTCACGCGCAACCCGCTCTATCTGTTCTCGATCATCGGCGCAGCCGGGGCGGGGCTGGCCTTTGGCAGTCTTGTGGCGGCGCTGGTGCTTGGCGGCGTCAGCTTCCTCCAGCTTCGCCACACCGCGCAACGGGAGGAGAGGCTGCTCGCCGGCCGTTTCGGCGGCGCCTATGCCGCCTACGCGCGGCGGGTGCCGCTGCTCTGGCCGCGCCTTGCGGCGTACCGCGAGGCGGAGGCGCCCCGCTTCCATCCGCGCGTGCTCGCCCGCGCGCTACGCGACGCGCTGCTGTTCCTGCTGGTGCTGCCGGTCGCGGAAATGATCGATTACGCGCGCGCAACGGGATTGCTGCCGCGTCTTCTGCCGCTGCTTTGAGCGCGCCGCAGGCATCAGGGATCGTCGCCGGCACATCGAGGGAAGGTCGTTCACGCGGTGGGCCGGGCCACACCGGCCGGGCACCCGGGGCAGGGCGGCCGAAGCCGGCTCCTGCTTTCAGGCATCGAATGAATGCGCACCTGAAGAAGATGGTGCGGTCGAGAGGACTCGAACCTCCACGGTGTTACCCACTGCCACCTCAAGGCAGCGCGTCTACCAATTCCGCCACGACCGCATCGCCAACCGCCGGAAAAGCCGAAGAGTGGCTACCGACGCGGGCGGGCATCGTCTAACAGATCGCCCGAGGGTCCACAAGAGCCGCAAGCCGCAGTTCCGCACAGGGCTGTGAACAGTCGCGCCGGCCATGCAGGCCGGCAGGGCAGACAGAGGGCGTTGCGATGATTATGTGTGGCGACAGGAGCCGCACCATGAGCACCATCGAGACCGCACGCGCGCCTGCGAGGCAGGAACTGGAGACCACCCTGTTGCCGTCGCCGGGCGCTGCCCCGGTGCGCTGGCGCGTGTCCGACGGGCTGCTGGATTACGCGGAGGCGCTCGCCGAGATGGATCGCCTCGCTGAGGCGATCGCCAGCGGGCGCGAGCCGGAGACCGTCTGGCTGCTGGAGCACCCGCCGCTTTACACCGCCGGCACCAGCGCGCGGCGCGAGGACCTGATGGAGCCGGAGCGCTTTCCCGTGTTCGAGACCGGCAGGGGCGGGCAGTTCACCTATCACGGCCCCGGCCAGCGCGTGGCCTATGTGATGCTGGACCTCAAGCGGCGCACGCCCGATCTGCGGCGCTACGTGGCGACGCTGGAGGAATGGCTTATCCGTACGCTGTGGTCGTTCCACATTCGCGGCGAGCGGCGTGAGGATCGCGTGGGGGTGTGGGTGGTGCACCCCACCAAGGCCGGACCGGGCGAGGACAAGATCGCCGCGCTCGGCATCCGGGTGCGGCGCTGGGTGACCATGCACGGCATCTCGCTGAACGTGGACCCCGAGCTGTCGCATTTCGAGGGAATCGTCCCGTGCGGCGTACGCGAGCACGGCGTGACCAGTCTCGTGGAACTCGGCCTGCCCGTGACCATGGCCGATGTCGATATCGCGCTGCGGCGTGAGTTCGAGGCGCTGTTCGGCGCGACCGAGTAACGCTGCTCAAGTCGTCGGCCGTACCTCGAACCCGGTGGCGCGTGTCGCCGGGATCTCGGCAGTATCGATCGCGCTGACGCTGGCCGCCGGCGGCCCCTGCCGACAGGCCGCGATCATTTGCGCCACGGCGCCGGCCTCGCCTTCGATCTCCGCTTCCACCGTGCCATCGCGGCGGTTGCGTACCCATCCGCGCAGGCTGCGGCGACGTGCCTCGCTCGCGAGCCAGGCGCGGTAGCCGACGCCCTGAACCCGGCCGTGAACCAACAGATGCACCGCCTTTTCCACCGTCATGATACCACCCGGCGCCCGGTCTCGCGCCGCGCCGCGCGCCCATACCTGAAGCCGGGCTTTGCCATGCGCCACGCGGGGTGAAAGCTGATTTGCGTTCGGCGCCAATGCTTCATAGAACGACTCCATTCCTCGATTCAGTGGCCGAACCCGGAGTGCGGCATGCGCGACGAAGACGAGCTCGCCGGCACTTCGGCTGCGCGCCCGCCCGAGCCGGAACGCAATCCGGCCGAGGAGCCCGCCTTTATCGAGCGCGTCGTCGCGGCGGTCGATGATGGCGATGTCGACGCGCTGCGCCAGCAGATCTCCGAGCTGCACGAAACCGACCTGGCCCGCCTGCTGGAAGCGCTGCCCGCCGCGGAACGGCCCCGGCTGATCGAACTGCTCGGCTCGGACTTCGACTTTACCGCGCTCACCGAGCTCGACGAAACCGTCCGCGTGCAGATCCTTGAGGAGCTGTCGACCAAGACCGTGGTCGAGGGCGTGCGCGATCTCGATTCCGACGACGCGGTCTACATTCTCGAAGACCTCGACGATGCCGACAAGCAGGAGATTCTCGGCCATCTGCCGACGCTCGAGCGCGCTGCGCTGCAGCGCAGCCTCGACTACCCGGAAGAAAGCGCCGGCCGGCGCATGCAGACCGAGTTCATCGCGCTGCCGCCGTTCTGGACTGTCGGGCAGACGCTGGATTATCTCGGCGAGACCGAAGGGCTGCCGGAGACCTTCTTCGAGGTTTTCGTGGTCGATCCGACCTACCGCCTCACCGGCTCGGTGCCGCTCGATCGGCTTTTGCGCACCAAGCGCGGCATGAAGCTCGGCGACGTGGTGATGCCCGACCGCCATGTGGTCAAGGCGATCGACGACCAGGAGGACGTGGCGCGCGTCTTCGAGCGCTACAACCTCATCTCCGCACCGGTGGTCGACGATGCCGGCCGGCTGGTCGGCGTGCTCACCGTCGACGACATCGTGGACGTTATCCAGGAGGAAGCCGAAGAGGACCTGAAGGCGCTGGGCGGCGTCGCCGGCGACGAGGAGCTGTCGGACAGCTTCTGGTACATCGCGCGCAGCCGCTTCTCATGGCTGCTGCTCAACCTCATCGCCGCGAACATCGCCTCCTTCGTCATCGCGCTGTTCGAGGACGAACTGCAGCGAATGGTCGCGCTGGCGGTGCTGATGCCGATCGTCGCCAGCCAGGGCGGCAATGCCGGTACCCAGACCATGACCGTCGCGGTGCGTGCCCTTGCCACCCGCGAGCTGCGCCCGAGCAACGCCAAGCGCGTGATCGCGCGCGAATTGCTGGTCGGCCTTTTCAATGGCGTGGTGTTCGCGGTGATTATGGCCGGCGTGGTGTTTGCACGCTTCGGCATTGCCGATCTCGGTTTCGTCATCGGGCTGGCGATGATCATCAACCTTGTCGCGGCGGCGCTGGGTGGCATCTTGATACCCTTGACGCTTGACCGCCTGAAGGTGGATCCTGCGGTGTCGTCGGGACCGTTCG
The DNA here is from genome assembly GCF_022601675.1 of Ancylobacter gelatini. GTDB lineage: Bacteria > Pseudomonadota > Alphaproteobacteria > Rhizobiales > Xanthobacteraceae > Ancylobacter > Ancylobacter gelatini. The sequence continues at coordinate 191,487 of NZ_JAKVIL010000001.1, forward strand.
TGACCACGATCACTGATGTGGTCGGATTCTTCGCCTTTCTGGGCATCGCGTCGCTATGGTTCTGACTACGGCAAACGGCGCTGGAAAAATGCCGTCGCTTCGCGCAGCATTAACCCATCGCGTCTAGATTGCTCCGTGAGCGGGAGGAGCCAATGAGGACGCCCACCGGCGCCCTTCATCGGGCTCCGCCAGAGAGTGACGTGTCGGCCATGCGGCGTGGTTGGTCTTCCGAGGGTTTGCGAGGCTCGGTGTCGATCCGTGCCGGCGACCGGATGATCGCCGCTGTCATTCTGGTCATACTCGCGGCGGTGGTGGCCATGGGCGCCTTCTCGCTGCTGGCCGCCGAGCGCATCGACGCCGCCGCCCGCGTGCGCGGCGTCGAGCTGGTGCGCAATTCGCTGGAACGCCGCGCCACCTATCTCCAGCGTGACCTCGCAAGCTTCGCGCACTGGGACGAGTCGGTGCTGCGCACGGCCTATTATCTCGACGCCGACTGGGTTCACCGCAATTTCGGCCGCTGGCTGCACGACACCCAGCAGCATGACCGCTCCTATATCGTCGTCGAAAGCGGGGTGGCCTACGCCTCCATAGACGGCAATCTGGTGCCTCCCGATTCCGCGCCTTTCGACGGCGCCGCGATCATGCCGGTGGTCGACAAGGTGCGGGCGGCCTATCTCGAACGCGTCGCCCAGTTCGAGAAGCGGGTCGAGACCACGCCGGAGGCGGGCCGCGACCTGCCGCCGGTCTTCGAGTCCGGTTATGTCCGCGTGGACGGGCGTCCGGCGCTGGTTGGCGCCATCAGCATCACACCGGATTTCGGGCGGGTGGTCGTGCCGGACCATATGGCGCCGATCGCCGTCACCGTGCTGTTCCTCGATGAGGGATTTCTGCGCGACCTTCTCGGCGAGTTGCAGATCGTGAACCCGGTGATCTCGGACGAGGTGCCGTCCGCCGAACTCGAAGCGGTGGCGATTCCGTTCACGGGCGCGGATACGCCGCCGGCCTGGCTGAGCTGGCAGCCTGAAAATCCCGGCGGCTCGCTGATCCGCGCGCTGCTGCCGGCCCTGCTCGGCACGGCGGTGCTGCTGCTGACCTCAGCCGCCATCGTGCTCTGGTATGCCCGCCGTGCCACGCAGGACCTCGCCCATAGCGAGGCGCTGGCGACCCATCTGGCCTATGTGGATCCGCTCTGCGGGCTGGCCAACCGCGCCATGCTGATGCGCGAACTCGATGCGCGCGTCATGCGACTGGCGAACGGAGAGCGGCTCGCGGTGTTCTTCCTCGATCTCGACGGGTTCAAGGACATCAACGACACGCTCGGCCACCATGTCGGCGACATGCTGCTGATGGAGATCGGCACGCGGCTCCAGATGCTGCCGTTCCCCGATGGCGTGGCGTCGCGCTTCGGCGGCGACGAGTTCGTCATACTGGTGCCGGTGGGGCCGGGCCCGCAGGCGGTGGCCGAGGCCGGCGCGATCATCATCGACATGGTGCGCCAGCCGATGTCGATTGCCGGCCAGACCATGATCGTGGGTGGAACCATCGGTGCCACGCTGGCGCCCGACCACAGCCGCGAGGCCACCCAGCTCATCCGTCTCGCCGACATCGCGCTCTACCGCGCCAAGACCGAGGCGCGCGGCACGATGTTCGTGTTCGAGCCTCAGATGGAAAGCGAGCTGATGCGCCGGCGCGACATCGAGCTCGAATTGCAGCGCGCCCTCGTCGAGAACGAGCTGACGGTCTACTACCAGCCGCAATTCTCGGCCGACGGCGAGACCGTGATCGGCTTCGAGGCGCTGGTGCGGTGGCTTCATCCGGTCAAGGGTCTGATCTCGCCGGGCGAATTCGTGCCGATTGCCGAGCGCACCGGGCTGGTGACCGAACTCGACATGACGGTGCTGCGCCGCGCCTGCGAGCAGGCGAGGGGCTGGGGCGAGACCCGGCTGGCGGTGAACCTGTCGCCGGTGGATTTCCGCATGCCGAACCTTGCCGGCGCGGTGGCGGCCATCCTCGCGGAAACCGGGTTCCCGGCCGAGCGGCTGGAGATCGAAATCACCGAGAACCTGCTGTTCGAGAACCAGCCTGAGGCGTTTTCCGCGCTCTCCGCGCTGCGGCGCATGGGCGTGCGCATCGCGCTGGACGATTTCGGCTCCGGCTATTCCTCGCTCGGCTATCTGCGCCGGTTCCGGGTCGACACCATCAAGATCGACCGAAGCTTCACCCAGAACATCGCCCATACCGACGACGCGGCCGCCATCATCGATTGCGTGGTGCGCCTGGCGCGGGCGCTGGCTATTACGGTGACGGCGGAGGGTGTGGAGACGCGCGAGCAGCTGCGCTACCTGCAATCGGTGGGCTGCCACCATATGCAGGGCTTCCTCCTCGCCGGACCCATGCCGGTGGAGAGCGTCGCGCGCTATCTCGATCGCGCGGCCAATCCCGCCAGCGTGACGTACCAGCGCCGCCAGCGCGTTTGAGGGAGTGACCGGAGCGGATGTTCTTTCAGCTCTCAAAGATATTCTGGGCGATCGCCGTTCCCTCGACCTTTCTGACCATCGTCGCCGTGCTCGGCCTCGTGCTGCTGCTGTGCCGGCTGCGGCGGGTCGGCCTCGCGCTGATCTGTGCCGGTCTGCTGGGACTGGTGGTGTTCGGCCTCGGCCCTCCCGGCAGGGCGCTGACCGTCCCACTGGAGAACCGTTTCCCGTCCTTCGTCGATGATGGCTTACCGGTTCATGGCGTGGTCGTGCTCGGTGGAGGCGAGTTGCCGCTCATCACGCAGGCGCGGGGGCAGGCGAGCTTTCAGGAAGCCGGCGAGCGCATCACGACGCTGGCCGACCTCGCCCGCCGTTACCCGGACGCGAAGATCGTTTTCTCGGGCGGTAGCGGCGAACTGGTGCGCGAGACCCGTCTCAGCGAGGCCGACGTGGTGCGGATGGCGCTGCCCCAGCTCGGCATTCCGGTCGAGCGCGTCACCTTCGAGGATCGCTCGCGCAACACCGCCGAGAACGCCGCGTTCAGCCGCGATCTGGTGGCTCCCAAGCCGGGCGAGCGCTGGTTGCTGGTGACCTCGGCCTATCACATGCCGCGTGCCATGGGCTGCTTTCGCGTCGCCGATTTCGACGTCACCGCCTACCCGGTAGACTTCCGCACCACCGGCCATTCCCGCTGGACCGAGCCGTTCCGCAATGTCGCCGAAGGGCTGGCCTTCACCGATCTCGCGGTGCGCGAGTGGGTCGGGCTCGCGGTCTACTACCTGACCGGGCGTACCAATGCGCTGATGCCGGCGCCCTGAGCGGGCTGCTTGGTCACGCCTCGTCGTACCGCGGCAAGCCCAGCCGGTAGACGCCGCGGAAGTTCTCGGGATCGACCGGCTTGCCCTTGCGATAAATGACCAGTTGCCCCTCGCGCGCGAGCCGCACCGCCGCCTGCCGGATCGCGGGCAGCAGGCGCTGCCAGTCGCTCTCCGTTGCCAGTGCGCGGGCCACCTGCTCGGGCGCGACGCTGCGGCCGGCATCCGGAGCGGCGGCGGTGGCCAGGATGGCCAGCGCCACGGCATCGGTATCGGCGGAATCGGCGCCTTCCGGCGGCAGATCGGCGGTCATAGCGGCTCCTGGTCGTCGAGCACCCAGTGCGAATCGGGGCCGAACTGCCGGTTGGTCATCACGATGAAGATCGCGAGCGTGGCGGCCATGAAGGCCCAGGCGTTGATGTACCAGCCCAGATAGCCGATGGCGAAGAAGAAGGAGCGCTGTCCCCGGTTGAAGTGCCGGCCGGCCAGCGTCGCCATGCGCGCGGCCTTGAGCACATGAGCCTTGGCCTGCGGGGTGTGCGCCTCCGAGGGCGGCGGGGTCGAGCCGAGCAGGATGGTGGTGTAGTTGAACAGCCGGTACGCCCAGCCGAACTTGAAGAAGGCATTGGCGAAGATCAGCGTGATGCCGAGCGTCTTCAGCTCCCAGCTGGTGCGGTGGGGCGAGACGAAGGGCAGGTCGGCGAACAGCTTCATCACCGCGTCGGTGGATTGCAGGATCGCGAGCGCGGCGCCGATGGCCAGCAGCGAGGTCGAGGCGAAGAATGCCGTGCCATTTTGCAGCGCGGCAACGATCTGGGCATCGACGATGCGATTCTCGCGCGTCAGCATGCGCTGCATCCACTCGATCCGAAACGCGTCCATGCGGCGGTTGAGCGTGCGGCGTTCCGACCATTCGCCCTCCATCAGATAATGGTAGGCGATCCACGCGGCGATGAAGGCCGCGAAGGCGACGGCGTCGATAAAGCTGAAGCCCATCATGGGGTTGGATCCGTCTTTCCGGCGGCTGGTCGAGTGGGAGGTTTCCAGCCCGGTGCAGGATGACGGGCCGGGCGCCGCTGTTCAAGAGCGCGAGGTGGCGGGGTGGCTCTCGTTGCGACATGCGGGCGGCACGCGGGAGACATGCGCCTGGTGCAGTGGAATGTGACGATATTGCGATTGCGAAATCGGTAACCTTTTATTAAATATTGTTTCGTTCCGCGCGTCGGACAGGGAGTCGTTCCCGCAAGTCTACGCGGTAGTAGAGTTTACCCCGGAGTTCCACATGAATTCGGTTACCGAGCGCTCCTGTTGGGGAGTCGCACGTTGGGCCGTTGTGGCGTTTTTGACGGCAGTTGCACTGGTTTACCTGTTTGGCGGCTTCCAGTCCGCCAGCCAGATCGCCAGCTGACGCCAGACGCCGGACGGCCGGTCACGTTTAGGCACATCGCCGCTGCGAACCGCGCGGCACCGCCTTATCCATTGGAAGCCCCGGCGGTTGAGCCGGGGCTTTTTTCATGGTGCAGCGCCCGCGCCGCCGCGCGGTATCCATAGCGAGCCTTGATGGCGGCCATCAACATTGATCGATTGCCGAATGCGCGAGGCTGGCAGATGCTGCCGGCCTTTTCCACGGCCAAGCGGGGATGGCGATGGCGCTCAGGCTCATCATCGGAAACAAGAATTATTCGTCCTGGTCGCTGCGGCCCTGGCTGGCGATGACGGCCTTCGGCATTCCGTTCGAGGAAGTGCTGGTGCCGCTGGATGCCCCGGACTTCAAGGAGCAGGTGCGCCGGCATTCCCCGGCCGGCAAGGTGCCGGTGCTGATCGACGGCGAGGCCGTGGTCTGGGAATCGATCGCGATCCTCGAACATCTCGCCGAGCGCTTTCCCGACCGCCCGCTCTGGCCGTCCGACCCCGCCGCTCGCGCCCATGCCCGTTCGCTGGCGACCGAGATGCATAACGGCTTCGGCGGGCTGCGCTCGGCATTTCCGATGAACCTCTGGCGCCCGGTCGAGGCGCGCGCGGTGCCCGATGCGGCCGCCAGCGACCTGCGCAAGATCGGCCGGCGCTGGCTGGAGGCGCGGGAGCGCTTCGGGCAAAGCGGGCCGTTTCTTTATGGCGCCTTCAGCGCGGCCGACGCCATGTACGCCCCGGTCGCGACCCGCATCCGCACCTATGAGCTGCCGATCGATCCGGCGCTCGCGGATTATGTGGCGGCGATCCACGACCACCCCGCCTTCGTCGCGTGGAAGGATGCCGCGCTCAAGGAGACCGGCATCCTGGCCGAAGACGAGATCGACTGGCCGGTCGTGAAGCGGGTATAGAGGGGCCCCCTGTCGCCCGTGCCGGAACACCATGACCCTTCATCTGCTCAAGCTCTGCGTCGGTGCCGAATCAGTCCAGGACCTCGAAGAGTGGATCGCTGAGAAGCGGGCCGAGAAGGCCGCGCGCGGCGAGACCGTCGAGACTTTCCACACCACGCGCATGGTGCCGACCCGCACAGCGGAGCTGCTGGCCGGCGGCTCGCTCTATTGGGTGATCAAGGGCGAGACCGCGTGCCGGCAAGAGCTGGTGGACATTCGCCCCTTTGTCGATGGCGACGGCATCCGGCGCTGCCGGCTGATCCTCGATCCGGTGGTGCACCGGGTCGAGCCGCGGCCGAACCGCCCGTTCCAGGGCTGGCGCTATCTCGCGCCGAAAGAGGCGCCGGCCGATCTGGCCGCCGGTGGCGCCGCCCCCGCGCTGCCGGAGGACATGCGCCGGGAATTGCGGGCGCTCGGATTGATCTGAGCGCGGCCGGGAGCAAATCGGCTGCTGATGCGTTGCCCCTGACACGGCAGAAAGCACAGGAGGCGATGATGGCCGATAACATGACGCATCAGGATTCCGACGATCACCGCGTCGTCGAGAATGGCGAGGTGGTGGTGAAGGCGGATACCGAGGAGCGGCAGGCGGTGGAAGTGAAGCCGATGCGCTATGTGCTCGGCATCGGGCTCGCGGCCGTGATCATCGGCATGGCAATCAGCTATATCAGCTTCACCTGACCGGCCGTCACAGCGGGACCGGAATATTGTCGATGAGCCGCGTGGTGCCGATCCGCGCGGCGACCAGCAGGCGCAGCGGGCCGTCGGTCGCTGCAGCGACGGGCGCCAGCGTGCGGGCATGACGCAGTTCCAGATAATCCAGCGCGAATCCCGCCGCGATCACCTGCGCCCGCGCGGCCTCGACCGCGAGCGCCGGCTCGGCGCCTCCGGCGATGGCGTGCGCGGCCTGCGTCAGCGCGCGATGGAGGGCGGGCGCGTTCGCGCGCTCGGCGGGCGACAGATACACATTGCGCGACGACAGGGCGAGACCGTCAGCCTCCCGCACGGTCGGGACGCCGAGGATGGTCACGGGCAGATCCATATCGCGCGCGAGCTGGCTCACCACGGCGAGCTGCTGGTAATCCTTCTCTCCGAACAGCGCGACATCGGGCGCCACCTGGATCAGCAGCTTGGCAACCACCGTCGCGACGCCGGCAAAATGGGTCGGGCGGAAATCGGTCTCCAGACCCAGCGCGGGCCCTGCGAGCGAGATGGTGGTGCAAAAGCCGTCCGGGTACATGTCCGCCGCCGACGGGACGAAGGCGAGCGCGACACCGGCGCCCTGCGCCTTGGCGAGGTCGGCTTCCAGCGTGCGCGGGTAGCGGCTGAGATCTTCGGTCGGGGCGAACTGGGTCGGATTCACGAAGATCGAGAGCACGACCTTGTCCGCCTGCCGGCTGGCGGCCTCCATCAGCGCGACATGGCCGGCATGAAGCGCGCCCATGGTCGGCACCAGCGCGATGCGCTTCCCGGCCTTTCGCCAATCTCCGACCTGCCGCCGCAGATCGGCGACGGTGTGGACCATGCCGACCGGCATCGACCCGGTGTCGGTGGAGGAGGAGGTGGCGCTGAAGGACATGACGAGGCTCGCAACTGTGCCGTTCGGGCGCGGGAACGTATCAGACGAAGGTCGCGGGTCAACCGCCCCGCGCGGCGGATGGCGGTTGCGGGCGGCGGTCTTTAACCTAACTTAACCTTGTTATCCGGCGGCCCCGGCCACGATTCCCGTGGCCGACGCCGACGGGCCAGCGTTTCGAGAGAGAATGAGTTCCGACCTGAAGAAGACACGTGCCGACGAGCTTGCCGGCACCCCGACGTCCGGCGGCGTCGCGGCCTTCCTCGCGGAGGTTAAGGCCCGTCCGCCGGTGGCCGCGTCGCGTCGGGGACGTCTGATCTTCGCGATGGACGCCACCCTGAGCCGGCAGGCGACCTGGGACCTCGCCTGTACGCTACAGGCCGAGATGTTCGAGGAGGCCGGGGCGGTCGGCGGGCTCGACGTGCAACTGGTCTATTATCGCGGCCTCGACGAGTGCCGCGCCTCGCCATGGATCGCGGAACCGCGCAAGCTCGGCGCGATGATGGCCAGGATCGACTGCCGGGGAGGGCGCACCCAGATCGGCCGCGTGCTCGGCCATGCCGGGCGCGAGGCGGTGGAAGGGCAGGTGGGGGCCCTCGTCTTCGTCGGCGACGCCATGGAAGAGACGCTGGACGAACTGTGCGCGCAGGCCGGGCCGCTCGCCCTGCACGGCGTGCCGGTGTTCCTGTTCCAGGAGGGGACGGATCCGCATGCCGAGCGCGCCTTCCGCGAGATCGCCCGGCTGACCAAGGGCGCCTGGTGCCGCTTCGATGCCGGTGCCTCGGCGCAGCTTCGGGCGCTGCTCCGGGCGGCGGCGAGCTACGCGGCGGGCGGGCGGAGCGCGCTCACCGCGCTGGCCGGTTCCTCGCCGGGGGCACGGGCGCTGATCGCCGCCATGCAGGACGCGCGATGATCACGCTTCTGATGGCCGCGATCATCGTGGGGCTGCTCTATTGGGGCCTGAAATCCTTCAGCCGCAGCGACCCGAAGAAGCTCGCCCGGCTGGCGCGCAGCGGCGGCGGCTGGGCGATGGTGCTGCTCGCCGGGTTTCTCGGCGCGCGCGGACAGATCGCGACGGCGATCCCGCTCAGCCTGTTCGGCCTCTCGCTGCTGGGCTGGAATCTCGGGCAGCGCATGCCGTGGCGCGGCATTTCCGGTCGCTCGCGGCGCAGCCCGGGCCGCTCCTCCAAGGTGCGCACCGCGATGCTCGACATGCGGCTCGACCATGACAGCGGCCGGCTCACGGGAACGGTGATCGCCGGCGCGCTGGCAGGACGGGAGCTCGACGGGCTGGAGACCAGCGCCGTCGCCGGTCTGGCGCTGGAGGTCGATGCCGAGAGCCGCCAGCTACTCGAAGCTTATCTGGACCGCCGGACGCCCGGCTGGCGTGAACACGCTCAGGGCGAAGCGGGCCGGGGGAATGCTCATCCGCCGCGCCGCGGCGCGATGACGGAAGAGGAGGCCTACGAGGTCCTGGGGCTTCAGCCGGGGGCGGGGCCGGACGACATCCGCAAGGCCCACCGATCCCTTATGAAGAAACTGCATCCCGACCAGGGCGGGTCGAATTATCTGGCCGCCCGGGTGAACGAAGCCAAGGATATCCTGATCCGGGGTCATTGAACGCAACCCCTCTCAGTTGCGGAAGACCATGCAGCCGAAATCGCTGCGCTTCAGGGCCTGGCAGGCCTTGCGCGCGGCGGATTCGGCGTCGAAGCCGGCGAAGCGGGCGCGCACGATCGGGGTGGAGCCCTTCACCGCGGTCTCCGTATAGGGATCGACATTGGAGAGCGCCTGCGGCGCCTTGCCCTTCGCCTTGGCGAGCTGGGCGCGGGCATCGGCCTCGGAGCCGAACGCACCGATCTGGATCGCCCAGCCGGCGCGCGGCGCGGCGGCCTGGCCGGCGGCCTGCGCGGCCTGAAGCGGGATGTCGCCCGAGCCAAGGCTGGCAACCTGCACCGGCTGCTGCGCGGGCGCCGCCTGCTTGAGCGCCTGCTGAGCCGGGGCGGCGGCGACATTCCTGGAGCCGGCGGCGTCGGAGCTGGAGAAGGACAGCGTGCCGAGAATGCCGGGCTGGTTGCTGAAGCTCGCGGTGGGCGCGGCGGAGGGGCGGACCACGGCGATGGTCTTCACCGTGGTGGGAACGATCGGTGCGGCGGAGCCGGCTTCCGGCAGCGCGGCCGCCGGGTCGAGCGAGGCGACGCGCACCGGCGCGGCGCGCGGCACGGGAACGGCGCCGGTCACCACCGGATCGGCCTCGTCCGTGGAAGCGGGGCCGGCGGCGGAGGCCATGGCCACGCGCGGATTGCTCTGCGGCACCGGAATGACGTCCAGCTCGGCGGAAGCGACGGGCTCGATGAGGGCGACCGGGTTGGGCATCGGCGTCGGGGCGGTGGCGACAGCGACCGGCGCGTCTTCCATCGCGCCACTCGGGGCCTTGTCCATGCGGGCGACCTGCTGGCGGCCGGAATAGGCCTTGGGCAGCGCCTCGGTGATCAGGGCGGCCATGCGGTTGTCGCGGGAGGCGCCGCTGGTGCCGCCGAGCACGACGCCGATCACATAGCGGCCATCGCGCTTCACGCTGGTCAGCAGGTTGAAGCCGGAGGCATTGGTGTAGCCGGTCTTGATGCCGTCCACGCCGTCGATGCGGCCGAGCAGGCGATTGTGATTGCGGATCGCCGCGCCGCGATAGTTGAACGAGCGGGTCTCGAAATAGGCGTAGTAGCGCGGGAAGCGCTCCTGAACGGCGCGGCCGAGAGTGGCGAGGTCGCGCGCAGTGGTGACCTGCTGCGGGTTGGGCAGGCCGTGGGGGTTCTTGAAGGTGGTGCGCGACATGCCGAGCTGGCGGGCGCGGCGGGTCATGAGCTGGGCGAAGCTGTTCGCGTCGCCGGAAATGTTCTCGGCGATCACCACGGCGACGTCATTGGCCGAGCGGGTGACGAGCGCCTGGATCGCGTCTTCCACCGAGATGGTGGAGCCGGCCTTCACGCCGAGCTTGGAGGGCTGCTGGCGGGCGGCGTTGGCGGATACCTTGAGCTGGGAATCGAGACGCAGGCGCCGGGCTTCGAGCTGCTCGAACAGGATATAGAGCGTCATCACCTTGGTGACGGAGGCCGGATGGCGCAGCGCATCGGGATTGTCCTGATGCAGGATGCGCCCGGTATTGGCGTCGATGACGATATCGGCATAGCCGCGCTGCCAGACGCGGCTGTCGACGACGCGTGAAGCGGTCGGCTTCGCGCCCGTCTTCTTTTTCTTCGTCGCCGCCTCGGCGACGCCGCCACTGACCAGTGAAGCCGCCAGAAGCACCATTCCCGCACGAAGGAAATACGTGCCGACCCTGCCCGGAACCCGCATGAACCCGTCCCGTTACTCACACCCGGTCGAAGCCGGGTACCACCTAAGCCCTTGAACGCCCAAGACCCGCCATCCCGATAATGCCGGGCAAACTGGCGGGCGGCTCGGGAGACGTTGCCGGACGAACACTCCCTGAATGTTAGGGAGAGTGCGGTTACGAAGTCGTAAACCGGCGCTTATGAACCTGCCTGATTTGGCAATATCATGGACACCATGCGGCAAGCTTCATAAGCGGTCATAACGGCACGTTGTGCGATGCACAATTTTCTTGACGGCGATGGTGCGCTGCATTATCCATTTGTGCCGGGAGAATTCCCGGGCGTACGTGCGCTTCTGGTGCATGGGACGCGAGGAAGCAGCATCCAGGAGGCGGCCCATGGTCCAGAACATCGACGAGCTGCAGAAGCTCGGCAAGGATAACCTCGAGAACGCGATGAAGGGTTTCGGCGTGATGTCGAAGGGCCTTCAGGCCATCTCGGTCGAAGTGGCCGACTATTCCAAGAAGTCCTTCGAGGAAGGCACTGCGGCGGCTGAGAAGCTGCTCGGCGCCAAGACCCTCGACAAGGCTGTCGAGATCCAGACCGACTATTTCAAGGGCGCCTATGAGGGTTTCGTGGCCCAGGCGACCAAGATCGGCGAGTTGTACGCGGACCTCGCGAAGGAAGCGTACAAGCCCTATGAGGGCATGATGGGCAAGCTCCCGCTCGCCAAGTGAGTTCGTCGCCGCGTCACGGAGTTTGTCCGGTCGGTTTGTGGGGGCGGGCAACGGGTTTATGCCCGATCTTTTGAATTTTTGAATTTTTCTTGATCGGTCATGCGATTTTAGCTGATCCAGACAAACGCCGGTGACGCGGCGGCGACGCCTACCAGCCTATGCAATCAAGGCCCGGTTCACGCCGGGCCTTTTTGCATTGCACGACCACGCGCGCGGTGCGTCACGTTCACGCAATCTGTGAGGACGGGCACGATGCCTGTGTTTCCAACATCTCGCGGCGGGTGGTGCCGCATTTGTCACCGGATTGCGACAGGAGATGTGAGCGGAAGACTCTGGCGCCCTCCATCGGGCGTACCTATTATAAGTCTCGCGAACCCGGTCACCCTGGCCGGCCCGAACCGAGCCTCAATGCCCGTGCCTCATCCGCTCCGCTCCACCCCTTTCATGATGTCTGACGACGAGCGTCGCCGGCGCGGCGACAACGTGCCCGGGACGGCGGTGATCACGCGTACCAAGCCGCAGGTCAAGCGGCCGAGTCTCTATCGGGTGCTTCTGCTCAACGACGACTACACGCCAATGGAGTTCGTCGTGCACGTGCTGGAGCACTTCTTCGCGAAGAACCGGGAGGAGGCCACCCAGATCATGCTGCATGTGCATCAGCATGGCGTGGGTGAATGCGGTGTCTTTACCTATGAAGTGGCCGAAACAAAAGTCACGCAGGTGATGGACTTCGCCCGAAAGCACCAGCATCCTTTGCAGTGCGTCATGGAGAAGAAGTGACGCTCCGCAGCGGCTAAACGAAGAGGTCCCGATGCCTACCTTCTCCCGCAGCCTCGAGCAATCTCTCCACCGGGCGCTGGCGCTCGCCAATGAGCGTCACCACGAATACGCGACGCTGGAACATCTGCTGCTCTCGCTCGTCGACGACCAGGATTCCGCCGCCGTGATGCGCGCGTGCAATGTCGATCTCGAGAAGCTGCGCCGCAACCTCGTCGAATATATCGACACCGAACTCGACAATCTGGTCCAGGACGCGGGCGAGGATTCCAAGCCGACCGCCGGCTTCCAGCGCGTGATCCAGCGCGCGGTGATCCATGTCCAGTCGTCCGGCCGCGAGGAAGTGACCGGGGCCAACGTGCTCGTGGCGATTTTCGCCGAGCGCGAGAGCCACGCGGCCTATTTCCTGCAAGAGCAGGACATGACCCGCTACGACGCGGTCAATTACATCAGTCACGGCATCGCCAAGCGCGCCGGCATGTCGGAAAGTCGTCCCGTTCGCGGCGCCGAGGAGGAGACTGAGACGAAAGCGGGAGAGGACACCAAGAAGAAGGCCGATGCGCTCGACGCCTATTGCGTGAACCTCAACAAAAAGGCACGCGAGGGCAAGATCGACCCGTTGATCGGCCGCGACGACCAGATTCAGCGCACCATCCAGGTGCTGTGCCGTCGCTCCAAGAACAACCCGCTCTTCGTGGGCGATCCCGGCGTGGGCAAGACCGCCATCGCCGAGGGCCTGGCACGCCGCATCGTCAATGGCGAGGTGCCCGAGGTTCTGCGCAAGGCCACGGTGTTCTCGCTCGACATGGGCACGCTGCTCGCCGGCACCCGCTATCGCGGCGACTTCGAGGAGCGCCTCAAGCAGGTGGTGAAGGAGATCGAGGCCTATCCCGACGCCATCATGTTCATCGACGAGATTCACACGGTGATCGGCGCCGGCGCGACGTCCGGCGGCGCGATGGATGCCTCCAACCTGCTCAAGCCGGCCCTGGCGTCGGGCTCGCTGCGCTGCATCGGCTCCACCACCTATAAGGAATACCGCCAGTATTTCGAGAAGGACCGCGCGCTGGTGCGCCGGTTCCAGAAGATCGACGTGCCCGAGCCGACCGTGCCGGACGCGATCGAGATCCTCAAAGGCCTCAAGCCCTATTTCGAGGACTATCACCGGCTGCGCTACACCAACGACGCCATCAAGGCGGCGGTGGAGCTCTCCGCGCGCTACATCCACGACCGCAAGCTGCCGGACAAGGCGATCGACATCATCGACGAATCCGGCGCGGCGCAGATGCTTCTGCCGGAGGGCCGGCGCAAGAAGACCATCGGCGTGAAGGAGATCGAGGCGACGATCGCCACCATCGCCCGCATCCCGCCCAAGACCGTCTCCAAGGACGACACCGAGGTGCTGGCCGGGCTGGAGACCACGCTCAAGCGCGTGGTCTACGGGCAGGACAAGGCGATCGAGGCGCTGTCCTCCGCGATCAAGCTGGCGCGGGCCGGGCTGCGCGAACCGGAGAAGCCGATCGGCTCCTACCTGTTCTCGGGCCCCACCGGCGTCGGCAAGACCGAGGTGGCCAAGCAGCTGGCGTCGTCGCTCGGCGTCGAACTGCTGCGCTTCGACATGTCGGAATATATGGAGCGCCACACGGTGAGCCGGCTGATCGGCGCGCCTCCCGGCTATGTCGGCTTCGACCAGGGCGGCCTGCTGACCGATGGCGTCGACCAGCACCCGCATTGCGTGCTGCTGCTCGACGAGATCGAGAAGGCGCATCCCGATCTGTTCAACATCCTGTTGCAGGTGATGGATCACGGCCAGTTGACCGACCATAACGGCAAGCAGGTGAGCTTCCGCAACGTCATTCTCATCATGACGACCAATGCGGGCGCCGCCGATATGTCGAAGTCGGCCTATGGCTTCACCCGCTCGAAGCGGGAAGGGGACGATGTGGAGGCGATCAACCGCCTGTTCGCCCCCGAATTCCGCAACCGGCTCGACGCGATCATCCCGTTCGCGCACCTCACCAACGACATCATCGCGCTGGTGGTGGAGAAGTTCGTGCTTCAGCTCGAAGCGCAGCTTGCCGACCGCAATGTGACGATCGAGCTGTCCGACGACGCCACCGCCTGGCTGGTGGAGCGCGGCTATGACGTGCAGATGGGCGCGCGCCCGATGGGCCGCGTGATCCAGGAGCACATCAAGAAGGCGCTCGCCGACGAGGTGCTGTTCGGCCGGTTGAAGAATGGCGGTCATGTCCGCGTGGTGGTGACGACACCGGAAGACGGGGCAAGCGAACTCGGCTTCGAGTTCCCCGAAGGCCCGGTCACGCCGAAGCCGGACAAGATCGTCGCCGAAAAGCCCAAGCGCGCGCCGCGTCGCAAGCCGGCCGCCAAGGCGAAGAAGCCGGCCGGGGACGCGGGCAAGCCGGGCCCCTCCGGCTCACGCGTGCCGAAGGTGCCGCTGGTCAAGGCCTGATCGCGGCTGAGAGGCCCCACGACATGGACGGCCCCGCCGGGAGACATCCCCGGCGGGGCCGTTCGCGTTTGGGCCGGACAGGCGGCCTTGCCCGGCCGTGGACGCCACCTCCGCGCGCGGCAAGGCCGGTTGCGGCACGGTGTTCGGCCCGCAGATATGCGCCAGGCTGTGGGGCGCGGCCCGCGGCCCCGCGATCGGGGCATAGCTGCGCCCGATGGGCCAAGGTTCAGCTTGACCTCTTCGGCGCAGGGGAGGATCAACGGCCCGCACAGGTCGTCAATGCATTCATCATCCAATTCCCCTCCCACCGAATCCGGTCGCCCGCTGCTCTGGTTCCTGCAGGGCATGCACGCCAGCATCAGCGCGCCCGGTCTGGTGCTGATGGCGACCTTTGTCGGCTTTGGCGGGCTGATGCACGATATCGGCTTTCCGATCGTTGCCGGGGTGCTGTCGACCATCCTGATCTGGGCGCTGCCGGCACAGGTGATTCTGATCGGCGGGCTCGCGGCGGGTGCCTCGCTGCCGGCGCTGGCGATCGCGGTGTGCCTGTCCGGCGTGCGGCTGTTCCCGATGGTGGTGTCGCTGATGCCGCTGATGCGCGGGCGGCGCTCCAACATCGTCGTCGAGCTGATCTGCGCCCATTTCGTCGCGGTCACGCTCTGGGTGGAAGGCTTCCGCATCCTGCCCGGCGTGGCGCGCGAGGGGCGGCCCGCCTTCACCATTGGGATCGGCACCGGGCTGATCGGAATCAGTTGCGCCGGCACGCTGCTGGGCTTCTACCTGACGAGCGCGCTGCCGGGGCCGTTGGCGGTGGCGTTGCTGCTGGTGACGCCGATTTCCTTCACCATCCTGCTGGTGCGCAATGCCAAGGCGGCGGTGGACTGGCTGGCGATCGGGCTGGGCGCGGCGCTGTCGCCGCTGGTGGCGAATTCGCCGGGCGGGCTCGATCTGTTCTGGAGCGGGGTGGGCGGGGGCACGCTCGCCTTCTTCGCCATGCGGCTGTGGAAGAGGCGACGGGCATGAGCGCCTATCAGAGCGAATTCGCCGCCATCATGGTCGTGCTGGTGATCGGCTTCCTGCCCAATGAGGTGTGGCGCGTGCTCGGCGTGCTGTTCGGGCGCGGCATCGACGAGGAAGGCGCGTGGATGCAATGGGTCAAGGCGGTGGCGACGGCGTTGCTGGCCGCCGTCGTCGCGCGCCTCATCCTGATCCCGAACGGCGCGCTGGTGGCGCTGCCGCTCTGGCTGCGCCTGTCGGCCGTCGGCGCGGGCGTGGGCGGCTTCATCGCGCTGCGCCGCTCCGTGCTCGCCGGGGTGCTGCTGGGCGAGGCGGTGCTGGCCGGTGGCGCCTGGTGGCTCGGCGTCGCCTGACGCGGCCCGCTCAGGCCGCCAGCGCGGCCTTCAGCTTCTCCGCCTGCGCGGCCAGCACGTCCATCTCTTCCTTGTAGGACAGCGGGGCCTTGAGTTCGACGCCCGCCACGCGCGGGATGACGTGGACGTGGAGGTGGAACACCTCCTGCCCGCCGGCCGGCTCATTGTGCTGGGTGAGGGTGATGCCCTCCGCATCGAATGCCACGAGTTGCGCCCGCGCGATGCGCTGCGCCGCTGCCATCACTTTCGAAAGATCGGCCGGGTCGACATCGAGGAGATTGCGGGCCGGTGCCTTGGGGATGACCAGCGTGTGGCCCGGCGCGCGCGGGAAGATGTCGAGGAAGGCGAGCACGCTCTCATCCTCATGGACCTTGAAGGCGGGAATCTCGCCGCGCAGGATCTTCGCGAAGATGTTGCCGGGGTCGTAGGTCATGGCAGGCTCCTTCAAATCGGGTGCGCTTCGATGGCAAGCCGGCGGGAGCCGGTCAAGCGTCGATCGCCCTCACGCCTCGTCCGGGATGCGGTGGAACGGGCCGAGCGCCGCCAGTTTCTCGCCGGCGCTTTCCACATGGCGCCGCTCGCGCGCCAGATAATGCGCGACCGCCTCGCGGAAGCCGGGATCGGCGATGTAATGCGCCGAGCGCGTGGTGACGGGGAGATAACCCCGCGCCAGCTTGTGCTCGCCCTGTGCGCCGGCCTCCACCGTCTTCAGCCCGCGCGCGATGGCGAAGTCGATGGCCTGATGGTAGCAGACCTCGAAATGCAGGAAGGGATGGTCCTCGACGCACCCCCAGTGCCGTCCGTAAAGCGTGTCGGCGCCGATGAAATTGATGGCCCCGGCGATGTAGCGGCCGGCGCGACGGGCCATGACCAGCAGCACACGGTCCGCCATGCGCTCGCCGATCAGCGTGTAGAATTGGCGGTTGAGGTAAGGGCGGCCCCATTTGCGCGAGCCGGTGTCGATGTAGAAGCGGAAGAAGGCGTCCCAGGCCTCCTCGGTAATCGCCGCGCCGGTGAGCGCCTCGATCTCGATGCGGTCCGCCAGCGCCTCGCGCCGCTCGCGCTTGATCGCCTTGCGCTTGCGCGAGGCCAGCTCACTGAGGAAATCCTCGTAGCTGGCATAGCCCTTATTGGTCCAGTGGAACTGCTGGTCGATGCGGGGCAGGAAGTCTTCCGCCTCCAGCGCGCTAGCATCCGCCTCGTTCAGAAAGGTCGCGTGGACCGAGGACGCGTTGCGCATGCCGGCCAGTGCCTTGAGCCCCTGCGCGAGGGCGTTGCGGGCGGTCTGCGCCGGCGCGGCGGTGCCGACCAGCAGGCGCGGACCGGCGGCGGGGGTGAAGGGCACGCTGACCTGAAGCTTGGGATAATAGCGCCCGCCGGCGCGCTCATAGGCATCGGCCCAGCCATGGTCGAAGACGTATTCGCCCTGCGAATGCGACTTGAGATAGGCCGGGCAGACGCCGAGCACCGTCCCGTCCGGCGCTTCAAGCACGAGATGCTGCGGTAGCCAGCCTGTCTCGGCCGCCACGCAGCGGGACTCCTCAAGCGAGGATAAAAACTCGTGCGATATGAATGGATTGATTGATGTTTCTAAATCAGAATGGGAGTCAGTACGCGCAAGCGAATTCCACGACGGCGCCGGAATCCGGGCGATCTCGCTCTCGACGCGCAGGGTGAAGGTCTGGTCGCTCATGCGGGAATCGTGTCGGCAAGGGGCGGAGGCGCGGCTGCGATCATGAAGGTGAATGTGCGCGCTGCCGGCGACGCGCGAAAGCCCTTCTCACGCGATTGCGACGTTCCTGCCGTCAGGGCGTGAAGCCCTCGAAGATCACCTGGTCAGCATGCCGGGCGGCGACACGGCGGTCTTCCTCGCTGCGCACGGTCCAGGCGAGGATCGGCAGGCCGGCAAGACGCCGGGCCATCGATGGGGCCGCGGCGGGCAGTTCCTTCACATAGTGGGCGATGAAGTCCGGCCGCGTGCGCGGAAAGTGCAGCAGGTTGCCCCAGGCGAATTTGGTGGCCGGCGGCAATGGAGCCCATTCGGGATCGTCGTAGCGATGCTCCATGGTGATGCCGCGCGGGATGTGCGGGGCGAGCCGGCGTACAGCGGCGACCAGATCGGGATCGAACGACATCAGCGCCGCCGGTCCGTCATAGCCCGCCAGTACCTCGACCGCGCGGGCGGCCACGGCCGTGTCGCCGTCGAACCGGCTTTTCAGCTCGATCACCAGCGCCACGCGGCCGGCGACCTGATCCAACAGCTCGCGCAGCGTCATCATGCGGTCGGCGGTGCCGCGCATCTCGACCGCCTTGAGCGCCGCCGTCGTCCGCGCGTGGAACGGTCCGGTGGCGTGGGTCAGGCGATCGAGGTCGTCATCGTGGAACACCAGCGCCTCGCCATCGGCGGAGAGCTGGATGTCGACCTCGATGGCGTAGTTGCGCGCGAGCGCGGCCGCCACCGCCGAGGGCGTGTTCTCGATGATGCCGCGCGCCGCATCGTGCAGGGCACGATGGGCGACAGGGCGCGCGGTGAGCCAGCCGGGGGCGTTCATTGTCAGGCGTTCACGGCTCAGACGAATTCGACCACGGCGTCGATTTCCACGCTGACATTCATCGGCAGGGCGGCGACGCCCACGGCGGAGCGGGCGTGGCGGCCGGCATCACCGAACGCCTCGACGAACAGGTCGGAGGCGCCGTTGACCACCTTGGGCTGGTCGGTGAAATCCGGGGCCGAATTCACGAAGGCCACCAGTTTGACGACGCGCTTCACCCGGTCGAGATCGCCGAGCGCTGCCTTCATCTGCGCCATCAGGTTGATCGCGCAGGCGCGGGCGGCGGCCTGGCCGTGTTCGATATCGGCCGCGCTCGACAGCCGCCCGGTGATCGGCTTGCCGTCGGCGGCGGCGATCTGGCCGGAAATCCACAACTGGTTGCCGCTGATCACGGTCGGCACATAATTGGCCACCGGCGGATTGGCGACCGGCACGGTGATGCCGAGCGTGGCGAGTTTGGCTTCGACGGTGCCGGACATTCGATTCTCCAGGAGGCGGGCCGGTGTTGACAGGCGCCAACTTTGGCTCATGTTTTTGCAGGATATTCGGTTGGTGATGTTTGGCCGATCGGCCTGCCGTGCGCAAGCGGGCGGGCCGGCATTCGGGAGCGAGTATTGATGTCTGCGGCCACCGGTTTTCGTGCCTTCACCCTTGCATCGCTGATGTTTGGGACGTTTTCCGCGGGCTCGGTCGCGCAGGCGGCGATCCAGCTTTCCCCGCACCGCGCCACCTACACGATCTCGCTGGACGCCGCGAAGGCCGCCAAGCGGGTCAATGCGGCTCAGGGGCAGATCGTCTACGAGATGCGCGGCAGTGCCTGCGCCGGCTATTCCGTGCAACTGCGCCAGAGCACCGATCTCGACACCGATGGCGGCGGGCGGCTCTCCACCGCGCTCTCCACCGCGACCTGGGAGGACGGTGCGGGCAATGCCTACCGCTTCCGCGTCTCCAACACCATCAATGGCGAGCGGCCGGACGAGGCGGACGGCGTGGCCGAGCGCCGCGACGGCAAGCTGGTGGTGAAGGCCACCAAGCCGGAGGTGGAGACCATCGAACTCGCCAAGGGCGTGCTGCTGCCGACCCAGCATGTGCTGGAAGTGCTGGACGCCGCCGCGCGCGGCGATGCCATCCTTCAGGCACCGGTGTTCGACGGTTCGCCGGATGCGCGCAAGATCTACGAGACGCTGTCGGTGATCGGCAAGCCGCTGACCGGAAGCGACGGTCTGGAGGCGAGCGCGGCGAAGGGCGACCTTGCCGGGCGCACCCGCTATCCGGTGGTCATCAGCTATTATGAGAAGGGCGGGTCCGAGACCACGCCGGACTACATCATCAGCTTCGACCTGTACGACAACGGCGTCAGCCGCGCGCTTCGGCTCGATTATGGCGATTTCGCCCTGCGCGGCACGCTCACTTCCTACGAGCCCCTGCCTCAGGAGGCGTGCCCGAAATAGCGGGCCGGTCGGTGCTCTCGCGCCCGGAGCCCGGCCGGCGCGGGGCGTCGAGGGCGATGCCGTGCTCCACCACGCTGTGGCCGAAGCGGGCGCGCAGCGCGTCGGCCGCCAGTTCCGCCTTGCCGCGCTTGGTGGCCTGCACGTCCACCAGATCGTCCGGGTCGGCCAGCGCGGGATCGGCCAGCTCCGACACGCCCACGCCGATCAGCCGGAACGCGCGTCCGTCGACCTCGCGGCGCAGCAACTCGCGGGCGTGATCGAAGATGCGATGGGCGAGGCGGGTCGGGTCTTCCAGCGAGCGCGAGCGGGTGATCAGCCGGAAGTCCGCGGTCTTGAGCTTCAGCGTGATGGTGCGCCCGGCGAAGCCGGCGGCCTTCAGCCGCGTCGAGACCTTGCCGGCGAGCTTGTGCAAGGTCTGCTCAAGTTCGCGGAAGTCCCGGATATCATTGTCGAATGTCGTCTCGGTGGAGACGCTCTTGGTCTCGCGCTCCGGGTTCACCGGGCGGGGATCGATGCCGCGCGCCAGCCGGCCGAGCCGCAGCCCTTCCGCCCCGAAACGGCGCATCAGCACGGTCTCGTCCGCGGCCTGAAGGTCGGCGATCAGGCGGAAGCCTTCGCGGGCGAGCCGCTCCTGCGTGGCCTTGCCGACGCCCCAGATCGTGCCGACATCGCGCGGGGCGAGGAAGGCGGCGGCCTCGGACTGACCGATGATGGCGAAGCCGCGCGGCTTGTCGAGGTCGGAGGCGATCTTGGCGAGGAACTTGTTGGCCGCGAGCCCGATCGACAGGGTGATGCCGATCTCGGCCTCCACCTCGCGCGCCAGCCGCGCCAGCGAGCGCGCCGGCGAGGCGCCGTGCAGCCTCTCGGTGCCGGCGAGGTCGAGGAACGCCTCGTCGATGGAAAGCGGCTCCACCAGCGGGGTCAGCGCCAGCATGCGCTCGCGCACCTGCCGGCCGACCGCGACATATTTCGCCATGTTCGGCTTCACCACCACCGCTTCCGGGCACAGCGCCAGCGCCTTGAACATCGGCATGGCGGAGCGCACGCCCTTCACACGGGCGAGATAGCAGCAGGTGGAGACGACGCCGCGCTTGCCGCCGCCAATGATCACCGGCACGTCGCGCAGTGCCGGGTCGTCGCGCTTCTCCACCGCGGCATAGAAGGCGTCGCAGTCGATATGGGCGATGTGCAGCGTATGGAGTTCGCCGTGGCGCGCGAGGCGCGGACTGCCGCAATGCGGGCAGCGCGGGGCAGCGCCGGCATCCTTCAGGCAGTCACGGCAGAAGGCGGGCTCGCGGGTCATGGTGAGGCGCGATCATAGCGCCCGGTGGCCCTTATGGGCCAGTATCTCGCGGGCGGCGACGACGTGGCCCGGATCGATGCCTGCGTCGCCGGCATGGGCGATCAACAGATCCTGCCGCTCGATCAGATAATCGAGCACCGCCACATGGAAGGCCGGCTGGCCGGCGACGCCGCGCAGGTCGCCCGGCGCCAGCCCGCTCTGCGCAAGGAAGGGGCCGATGCGCTCGGGATCGCCGGCGAGATAGAGCAGGGCGCCCATCGCCACCTCGCGGGCGGCGGCCTCGGTGGAGATAGGGCGGGATTTACGGTTCTGCATTTGGGGTTCCGTAAGGAATGGGCCACTAGGATCAAACGGGTTTGCGCGCAGGTGCCCGCCCGACTCCCTCTTCAGACTCACACGCCGAGCGCCTCATGTCCAAGACCGTTCTGATCGTGGAAGACAATGAGCTCAATATGAAGCTCTTCAACGATCTGCTGGAAGCCCACGGCTATGTGACGCTGGGCACGCGCAATGGCATCGAGGCGATGGAGCTTGCCCGCAAGCACCGCCCCGATCTGATTCTCATGGATATCCAGCTTCCCGAAGTCTCCGGCCTCGACGTGACGCGCTGGCTGAAGGCCGATCCTGAGCTGAAAGCCATCCCCGTCATCGCCGTCACCGCCTTCGCGATGAAGGGCGACGAGGAGCGGATTCGCGAGGGCGGCTGCGAGGCCTATCTTTCCAAGCCGATCTCGGTCGCCAAGTTCCTGGAAACCGTGCGCCAGTTTGTGCCGCTGGATTGAGGCGGTTCACGTCGGGCGGTTGAATCCACGCCCGAACAAACGAAAAAGGCGCCTCGCGGCGCCTTTCGTCGTTCAGAGCGTGGCGATCAGGCGATCACTTGATCTTGCCTTCGCGGAACTCGACATGCTTCTTCGCGACCGGGTCGTACTTCTTCACGACCAGCTTGTCGGTCATGGTGCGCGAGTTCTTCTTCGTCACGTAGAAAAAGCCGGTGTCGGCGCTCGACACGAGCCGGATCTTGATGGTCGTTGCCTTGGCCATTGACCGCTCTCCTGGAGGCGTGGCCTAGGCCACGTCGAAATCTATGGGTTCGCGCGGCATCCGTGCCGCTCGTTGCGCGTTCCTATCCGTGATCGCGGCCCGATTGTCAAGGAAGGCGGCGCGATTTCAGCGCTCGCGCGCCATCTGGGCGGCCACCACCACGACGTAGAAACCCAGCAGTGCCGCCAGAACCCAGGCGAAACCGTCCGGGTTGACGACTTCCATGCCGACACCCACCGCCGTGGGGCCGACAATGAGGCCCACGGAGTACAGCATCACGAACGCCGCATTGGCGGTGGCGAGCGCCGCCCCGTCGAATCGCGCGCCGAGCAGGGCGAGGCCAAGCGTGTAGAGCCCGGCGACGATGCCGGTGGTGACGAACACGGTTCCCCACATCGCCCAGCTGTCGATGGCGAGGAAGGGAATCAGCGCCGATCCGATGAGCCCGACCAGGCCGCAGCCCAGCAGCAGCTTGCGCCGGTCCATGCGGTCGCTCAGCAGGCCGAGCGGGAGTTGCAGCGCGACATTGCCCAGTTCGGCAACGGTCAGCAGGATCGCCGCCTCGCCCTCCATCAGCCCGCGCCGCAGCCCGTAAAGCGGCAGGAAATTGATGAGGCCAGT
Source organism: Ancylobacter gelatini (assembly GCF_022601675.1). Taxonomy (GTDB): domain Bacteria; phylum Pseudomonadota; class Alphaproteobacteria; order Rhizobiales; family Xanthobacteraceae; genus Ancylobacter; species Ancylobacter gelatini. Next base: position 214,369 of record NZ_JAKVIL010000001.1, read on the forward strand.
CTCGACCGCGCCGAAGATGAAGGCCGCCAGCGTCGCCGCCGGGGCGATGCGCATCAGGCTCAGCACGCCGCTCGCGCTGTCCTTCTCGATGGCGGGCGCGCCGGAGGCGCCGAGCAACACGGGAATCGCGCCCAGCAGGAAGAAGCCGGCGCCGATGAGATAGGGCGCCCAGCCCTGCGTGCCGACCAGCGCCAGCACCATCGGCCCGGCCGCGAAGCCGGCGGAGAGCACGGTGGCGTAGATGCCGATCACCAGCCCGCGCCGGTCCGGCGGGGCGGCGGCGTTGATCCAGAACTCGCTCACCACGAACAGCACGCACAGCGCCATGCCGAAGATGAAGCGCAGCGGGAACCACAGCACGAACGAATCGGTGACCTTGAACGCCAGCAGGCTGAGCGCCGCTGCCGCGATGGCCGCCATCAGCAGCGGGCCGGCACCGAGCATGCGCACCAGACGCGGCAGGAACGGCGCGGTGACGATGGTCGCGACGCCGCCAAAGGCGGTGTTCACCCCGATCCACGTGCTGGAGATTCCGCGCTGGTCCAATTCGATCGCGAGCAGGGGGATCGAGAGTGTCAGGCCGAAACCGACGATGGAGATCGCGGCGATGGCGGCCGCGATCGAGCCGATATCGACGCCGCGCGAGGAGGAGGGGGCATGCATGGAAGGCACCTGGACGTGGACGTGATGCTGTCGCGATCACGCGAAGCGCCCTTTCGCACCGCGGCGGGTCGGGGCGAAAAAGTCTTCTAAAACAGACAATTGAACCTCGGACGCGCGGCCCGGCGACTGGCGCGTCAAGAGCTCCCGATGAGCTGGAGCATTTTCTCACTGCGAAAGTCAATCGACTTTCGCGAAAATGAGTGGGCCCTCGCGCGTGCCTAGTCCAGCGTCTCGCGGTGGAAACGGCCGTTGCGGGAGAAGAAGAACGGTACCGGCAGCCACGGCTTGTTGCCGCGTGCCAGCCGGGTCTCGACCTCCTCGATCACCGCGAGGGTGATGGTGGGCACCTCGGCCTTGCGGGCCTGCGCGAATGTCATCCACGCCAGCTCGATCAACTCGGAGTCGGGGCCGATCACGCCGTCGAGCCGATGGGCGATGTTGCTCGCCTCCGCCATGAAGAAGCGGGTGTCGAAGCGCCGGGAGCGGCGCGGCGGGGTGACGGCACGGGCGACGAAGGTCAGCGCTTCGAGATCGGGATAGACGCCGGCCTCGACGAAGGGGGCCCAGGATGCGGCGGCGGTCTCCGGCGCGCCGGCATCGGTGGTGCCGAGCAGCAGGCCGGTCTCCTCGCAGGTCTCGCGGATGGCGGCGAGAGCGAGGGCGCGGGGGCGGCTGGCGCTGGGGCGGGACACGCGCGCATTGAGCCGGCGCTCGGTCACGTCGTCGAGCATGCCGAACACCGGCATCTGCCGGTCCTGTGCCTCGACGCGGCCGCCGGGGAACACGAACATGCCGGGCATGAAGGCCTGCCGCTCGTTGCGCCGGCCCAGCAGCAGGCGCGGCGTGCGTTGCGAGCGGTCGACGAGGATCAGCGTCGAGGCGTCGGCGGGGCGCAGATTCGGATGGGTGCCGGGCGCGGGGTCGGGAAGGCGCGCGCTCTCTGTCAGGCTCATAGCGGGCGCGCGCCGACCGGGCGGCTCACCTTCGGAATGTCGCGACGGCTCGGCGGCAGCGCTTCGCGCTCCGGGTCCGCCGGGTCGAAGCCGTGCATGCGCATCGCCCATTGATAGGCGATCAGCGCGCCCTTGACCGGCGGCAGCAGCACGAGACACAGCGCGACCGTCAGCGGCAGCCAGATCACCAGATGGATCCAGATTTCCGGGCGGAACGCCATCTCGACCGCCAGCAGCAGCGGCACGACGATGTGGCCGACCACGGTGATCACCATGTAGGGCGGGGCGTCGTCGGCGCGCTGGTGCCACAGTTCCTCATGGCAGGACGGGCAGTGCTCGTTGACCTTGAGATAGCCGCAGAACAGCTTGCCCTCGCCGCAGGCGGGGCAGCGCAGGCGCAGGCCGTTCATCATCGCCGCGCCGACCGGCCTCGAAGGCATCTGCGCCATGATCGTCTCATCCTTCCACGCCCGCAGGACGGGCGATCACTTGCGTTTGCCGCGCGGCGGGCCGCGCCGCGATGGCGGCGTGGGTCGCGCGCGAACCGGCCCGTCGCCGCGCCGCCCGCGGGGAGGCCGCTTGCCCCCCGGTACATAGCGCCCCTCGCTCAGAAGCTCAAACCGCAGCGCGCCGGCGACCGGAGCCGCCTCGACCAGCTTGACCTCCACCGGATCGCCCAGACGGTGCATTTCCCCGCTCTGCTCGCCGATCAGCGCGTGGCGGGTCTCGTCATAGCGGTAATAATCCTGCCCGAGCGTCGCGGCGGGGATGAAACCATCCGCGCCGGTGTCGTCGAGCGCGACGAAAAGTCCCGCCCGCGTCACCCCGGCGATGCGGCCCTTGAAGGTGGCGCCGATCTGTTCGGCCATGTGATGGGCGATCAGCCGGTCGATGGTCTCGCGCTCGGCCGCCATGGCGCGGCGCTCGCTCGCCGAGATGCGGGCGGCGGTCTCCGCGAGCCCCTCGGGCGTGGTGCCGTCCGGCAGGCCGTCGCGGCCGAAATGCAGCGCCCGGATCAGCGCGCGGTGCACGATCAGATCGGCATAGCGGCGGATCGGCGAGGTGAAATGCGCGTAGCGGCGCAGATGCAGGCCGAAATGGCCATAGTTCTCATTGGCGTATTCCGCCTGCGCCTGTGAGCGCAGGATCACCTGATTGACCAGCGGCGCCATCTCGGTGTCGACCACCCGCGCCAGAATCTCGTTGAACTGGGCGGGGCGGACGGTCTCGGTTTTCGCCATCTTGATGTCGAGCGTCTGCAGGAATTCGCGCAGCGACAGCATCTTCTCCATCGAGGGCTGGTCGTGCACCCGGTAGATCAGCGGCGTCTGCTTCTCCTCCAGCGTCTCGGCGGCGGCGACGTTGGCGAGGATCATGAACTCCTCGATCAGCTTGTGCGCCGCCAGCCGCTCGGGGATCACCACCTTGTCGACCGTGCCCTCGGGGGTGAGCAGGATCTTGCGCTCCGGGAGGTCGAGTTCCAGCGGCGAGCGGGCGTCGCGCGCCTTCTTCACCGCCTCATAGGCGGCATAGAGCGGGCGCAGCACCGGCTCCACCAGCGCTTCCGCCGCCTCGTCGGCCCGGCCCTCAATGGCGGCTTGAGCCTGCGCATAAGCGAGCTTGGCGGCCGAGCGCATCATGATGCGGTGGAAGGAGTGGGTTTTCTTGCGCCCGTTCGGGCCGATCACCATGCGCACGGCGAGGGCGGGGCGGTCCTCGTTCGGGCGTAGCGAGCACAGGTCATTGGAGATGCGCTCGGGGAGCATCGGCACCACGCGGTCGGGGAAATAGACCGAGTTGCCGCGCACCAGCGCCTCGCGGTCCAGCGCGGTTCCGGGGCGCACATAGGCCGCGACATCGGCGATGGCGACCGTGACGATAAAACCGCCGGCATTGGCCGGGTCGTCGTCCGGCGCGGCGTGCACCGCGTCGTCATGGTCCTTGGCGTCGGGCGGGTCGATGGTGATGAGGGGCAGGCTGCGCCAGTCCTCGCGGCCGGCCAGCGTGGCGGGCCGGGCGTCCTCCGCCTCGGCGAGAGTCTCGCGGCGGAACACGCTGGGAATGGAGTGGGCATGGATCGCGATCAGGCTGATCGCCTTCTCGGTCGCCAGCGAGCCGAGCCGTTCCTTCACCTTGGCAGTGGGCAGGCCATAGGCATGGTGGCGCAGGATCTCCACCGACACCAGGTCGCCATCCTCGGCACCGCCTTCGGCGCCGGGCGGAATGGCGAGCTCGCGCCCCATATTGCGCTTGTCGACCGGGATCAGCCGGCCGCCTTCGCCCTTGCGGTCGCGGCGATAGATGCCGAGCGTGAGGGCGCGTGCCTTCTCGATCAGCTTGAGCACGCGGCCATTGTGGCGGATGGCGCCGTCGGCCTCGGGGATTTCCTCGGTCTTGAGCAGCACCCGGTCGCCGATGGTCGGGGCCGGGCCGGCGAGGCGGCCGCGACGGGCGAGCCGCACCAGGATGCGCGGAGGCGCGCCGTGCTCCTCCTCGTCCCAGTCGATCGGCGTGGCGATGAGTTCGCCATCCTCGTCGCGCTCGATCACCTCAGCCATCACCACGGCGGGCAGGGCGCCCGGCAGATGCAGCTTGCGGCGCTTGGAGCCGATGATGCCCTCCTCGGCCAGCTCGCGCAGCATCTGCTTGAGCGCGATGCGGTCCGAGCCATCGAGGCCGAAGGCGCGCGAAATCTCGCGCTTGCCGACATCGCCGCCATTGGTCGAGATGAAGGCGATCAGATCCTCGCGCGAGGGCAGGCCCTGCTTCAGACGCGGCGCCGGGGGCTTCTTTACTTTCGGTCTGACGGGCTTTCGCACGATTCCTCGTCCATCGGATGGGTCTGGGCGACGCTAGACTCATCCCGGCCCGGCGTCGACCTCCCGTCACTGGCGCGCGCGATCGTCGGGCGCGCCATGTATGCGCTTGCATTTCATGACGCGAGCGCCGATTTTGCCGGCCGCGCGGGGGCAAGCCGCGACAGAAAGAATCAAACGGATGGATGCCCGTTCTGAGCAATCCGGCTCTCCCGTGCTGGGGCACGAGGAGATTCGCTCGGTATTGACCGGCGTGATGCTGGCCATGTTCCTTAGCGCCCTCGACCAGACCATCGTCGCCACGGCGCTGCCGACCATCGGCGTCCAGTTCAGCGATCTCGAAAGCCTGTCCTGGGTGGTGACCGCCTATCTGCTGACCGGCACGGCGGTGACGCCGCTGATCGGCAAGCTCGCCGACATCCATGGGCCGCGGCCGGTGCTCATGGCCAGCATCGCGCTGTTCCTCGTCGGCTCCGTGCTGTGCGCGGTGGCGCAGAACATGCTGTGGCTGATCGTGGCGCGAGGCGTGCAGGGGCTTGGCGGCGGCGGGCTGATCGCGCTGGCGCAGACCATCATCGGCATCATGGTCGCCCCGCGCGAGCGCGGCCGCTACCAGGGCTACTTCGCCACCGTGTTCATCACCTCCTCGATCGCCGGGCCGGTGCTCGGGGGCTTCTTCGCCGAGCATCTGCACTGGTCGCTGATCTTCTGGATCAACGTGCCGCTGGGATTCATCGCGGCGGCGATGAGCTTTCGCGCGCTCACAAAGCTGCCGGCGCATCATCATCCGCATCGGCTCGACGTGGTGGGGGCGCTGCTGATGTGCGCGGCGACCATCGCCATGATGCTGGCGCTGAGCTGGGGCGGGGTGCGCTTCGCCTGGGTCTCGCTGCCGATCCTCGCGCTGCTGGCCGGCTCGGTCGTGCTGTGGGTCGGCTTCGGGCTTCGGCTGGTCTCAACCACCGAACCGCTGCTGCCGCTCGCCGTGCTGTCCAACCGCGTGGTGCGCACCGGCGTGGTGTCGGCCGCCTTCGCCATGGGCACGCTGGTGGGCCTGTCGATCGAAATGCCGCTCTATCTCGAAGGCGTGCTCGGCTTCTCGGCGAGCCAGTCGGGTCTGGCGCTGATTCCGCTGATGGCGGGCGTCGTGGTGGGCGCGACCGGAAGCGGCAAGCTGATGGGCCGGCTGACGCACTACAAGCGCATTCCGCTGGTCGGGCTGACCATGGGCATCGTGTCGCTCGCCGTGCTGGCGCTGATGCCGGCGGGCCTGCCGGTCGCGGTGCTGGGCGGCGTGCTGGCGCTGACCGGCATCGGGCTCGGCACGGTGCTGCCGGTTGCCACCGTCTCGGTGCAGAACGCGGTGCCGATGCCGCAGCTCGGCACCGTGACCGGGGTGATCAACTTCTTCCGCTCGCTCGGCAGCGCCGTGCTGACCGCCGGCTTCGGCGCGATCGTGATCGGCATGTCGGGGCTGGACGGCCACGAAATCCTGGAGCGGATGCTGGACGGGCAGGCGACGACGGGACCGCTGGCGGATGCGTTCCGCTGGGTGTTCATCGCGGCGGCCGGCGCGCTGGTGCTGTCGCTTGCCGCCATGATCGCGATGGAGGAGCGCCCGCTGCGCTCCAGCACACCGCCGCCGCTCAGCGAATAGAGGCGACGGCCTGCGGCGGCGGGGCAGGGCGCCGTCGCGCGGCGCCCTCGGCTTCGCGTGCGCGCCGCTTATTCGGCGACCTTGGCCTTCTTGGTCGCCGGCTTCTTCGCCGCGGCGGTCTTGCTCGCCGAAGCCTTGCTCGTAGCCGCCTTCTTGGCCGGGGCCTTGCGGGTGGCGGTGGCGGGCTTGTCCGCGCTTTTCGCCGCCGCGCGCCGCGCGGGCTTGGCGGGAGCGGAGGCGGCCTTGGCGGCGATCAGCTCCACGGCCTGTTCGAGCGTGACCTGTTCCGGGTCCATGCTCTTGGGCAGGGTGGCGTTGACCTTGCCATGGCTGACATAGGCGCCGAACTTGCCGGGCCGCACCGTGACCGCGCCACCGAGCGAGGGATGCTCGCCGAGTTCGCGCCCCCCCGCGGCGCCGCGCCCGCGTCCCGGACCCTTGTTCTGCTTGTCCGCGATCAAGGCCACCGCCCGGTTGAGGCCGATGGCGAGCACGTCGTCGCCCTTGTCGAGATTGGCGTAGGTCTTGCCGGTCTGGACATAGGGGCCGAAGCGGCCGATGCCGGCGAGGATGGGTTCGCCGGTGTCGGGATGGCGGCCGATCTCGCGCGGCAGCGACAGCAGAGCGAGCGCGGTTTCCAGGTCGACATCCGCCGGGGCCAGGCCCTTGGGCAGGCTGGAGCGCTTGGGCTTCTCGCCGTCCTTGCCTTCGCCGAGCTGGAGATAGGTACCGAAGCGCCCGTCGCGCACCGTGACCTCAAGCCCGGTAACCGGATCGGTGCCCAGCACGCGGGTGCCATTGGCCGCGCCGTCGCCGTCGCCTTCGCCCTGAACCGCGAGCGGGCGGGTGTACTTGCATTCGGGATAGTTCGAGCAGCCGATGAAGGCGCCGAACTTGCCGACCTTGAGCGAGAGACGCCCCGTGCCGCAGGTCGGGCACAGGCGCGGGTCGCTGCCGTCTTCCTTCGGCGGGAAGATGTGGGCGGTCAGCAACTCGTCGAGCCGCTCGATCACCTCGGAGACGCGCAGATCCTTGGTCTCGCCGATGGCGGCGGCGAAGTTCTCCCAGAAGTCGCGCAGCACCTGCTTCCAGTCGAGGTCGCCGGCGGAAATCTGGTCGAGCTTCTCCTCCAGATCGGCGGTGAAGTCGTATTCGACATAGCGGTCGAAGAAGCTCTGGAGGAAGGCCGTGACCAGGCGGCCCTTGTCCTCGGGCACCAGCCGGCGCTTGTCGAGCTTCACATATTCGCGGTCGCGCAGCACGGCGAGCACCGAGGCATAGGTCGAGGGCCGGCCGATGCCGAGTTCTTCCATGCGCTTGACCAGCGAGGCTTCCGAATAGCGCGGCGGCGGCTCGGTGAAGTGCTGGTCGGCCTTGATGCCCTTGTTCGCCAGGCTCTCGCCGGACGCCATGGCGGGCAGGCGGCGATTCTCGTCGTCGTCGCCCTCGGCGGCATCGTCCTGCCCCTCGCGATAGAGGGTGAGGAAGCCGTCGAACTTGATGACCGAGCCGGTGGCGCGCAGTTCCAGCGCGCGCCCGGCGGCCTTGGCCTCGATCTCGACCGTGGTGCGTTCCAGCTCGGCCGATTCCATCTGGCTGGCGACCGTGCGCAGCCAGATCAGTTCGTAGAGCTTCGCCTGCTCGGGCTCCAGATGGCGCGCGACATCCTTGGGCCGCCGCGAGAGTTCGGTCGGGCGCACCGCCTCGTGCGCCTCCTGGGCGTTCTTGGCCTTGGTGGTGTATTTGCGCGGCACGGAAGGCACGTAGCGCGCGCCATAGTCGCGGCCGATGACGCTGCGCGCGCCCGCAACCGCTTCCGGCGCCATGTCGACGCCGTCGGTACGCATATAGGTGATCAGGCCGACGGTCTCGCCGCCGATATCGACGCCTTCATAGAGCCGCTGGGCGAGCCGCATGGTCTGCGCCGGGGCGAGGCCGAGCTTGCGGCTGGCCTCCTGCTGCAGGGTCGAGGTGGTGAAGGGCGGGTAGGGGTGCCGGCGGGCGGGCTTGGCTTCCACCGAGCGCACCACATAGTCCGCCGCTTCCAGCGCCTTGCGGAAATCGGCGGCTTCCTCGGCGGTGCCGACGTCGAGCCGGGTGATCTTCTTGCCGTCCGCCCCGGTAAGGCGCGCCTCGAAGGTCTCGGCGCGCGGCGTCGCCAGCGTGGCGGCGATCGACCAGTATTCGCGCTTGACGAAGGTTTCGATCTCGCGCTCGCGGTCGCACACCAGGCGCAGCGCAACCGACTGCACGCGCCCCGCCGAACGGGCGCCGGGCAGCTTGCGCCACAGCACCGGCGACAGGGTGAAGCCGACCAGATAATCCAGCGCGCGGCGGGCGAGATAGGCGTCGACCAGCGCGGCATCGATCTGGCGGGGGTTCTTCATCGCCTCCAGCACCGACTGCTTGGTGATGGCGTTGAACACCACGCGAGAGACCGGCTGGTCCTTGAGCGCGCGCTTCTCCTTCAGGATTTCCAGCACATGCCAGGAAATCGCCTCGCCCTCGCGATCCGGGTCGGTGGCGAGAATCAGGCCATCGGCGGCCTTTACCGCCCTGGCAATGTCGGAAAGACGCTTCTGCGCCTTCGGGTCGACGTCCCAGAGCATACGGAAATCCTGCTCGGGATCCACCGAGCCATCCTTGGCCGGAAGATCGCGAACATGGCCGTACGAAGCGATGACCTCGTAGTCCGAACCCAGATATTTGTTGATCGTCTTCGCCTTGGCAGGCGATTCGACGATGACGACCTGCATGCGCCCGCCGTGTCCTTGAAAGAGAGGCCCGTCCCCCGGAAGAGGCCGGAAAATGGGGTAGCCTTCACGCCCTGTCAAATGGGCAATCCGTACCTCTGCCCGTGCGATGGACATCGCGCCGTGGCCGGAGGTGTCGCGGGACGCCGGAAATGTCGGTTTCGCCCGATGAATTGTACGAAATTACAACCCTGAGTGCTTTTTGTCGTGATCGAATAAACCACTGATAGATTGTGGCGGATTTCGATGTTAGCCTTCGCCATCCCTTGGATAGGCAAGAGTCACCCTTGAACGAGATCCTTCGCGACCGGCGCAACGGTGCGCGCGAGACGGCGCACTATATCGCTTCACTGGCTGGCCAACTGGCCGAAATGGCCGATGCCGCCAGCCTGCCTGTGCTGCACTATCTGCTTGAGATGGCACGCGAGGAGGCGGCCTCGATTATGTCGGACGATCACAGCAGGGACACGCTGCCGCCGGAGTGACGTTCCAGCCGGCCGGCGAGTTCGATTTCCAGCAACACGATCTGAACCTCCGCGACGCCGGCGCGGGAGAGCTGTACCAGATCGTCGACCTTCATCGGCGCAGGCGAGAGCAGCGACACGATGCGTGAGCGGGTGTCATCGCTCGGCTCATCGTCCACCAGTTCGCCCGCCGGCTCCTCCATCGACCGTGCGTCCAGATGCTGCCGCAGCGGCGCGAGCACCTCGATGATGTCGCGCGCGCTGGTCACAAGCCCAGCGCCCTGCTGGATCAGCGCATTGGCGCCGCCCGCGCGCGGGTCGAGCGGCGAGCCGGGAACGGCGAACACCTCCCGGCCCTGTTCGCCGGCCAGCCGCGCGGTGATCAGCGAGCCGGAACGCTCCGCCGCCTCGACCACAACCACACCGAGAGACAACCCCGAGACCAGCCGGTTGCGGCGGGGAAAGTCGCGTGCGCGCGGCTCCCAGCCCATGGGCATCTCGGTCAGCACCAGCCCTTGCTCGGCGATGCGCGCCATCAAGGCCTCGTTCTCGCGGGGGTAGGGCTTGTCCTGCCCGCCGGCGATGACGGCGATGGTGCCACTGGCAAGGCTCGCCTCGTGGGCGGTGGTGTCGATGCCGCGCGCCAGCCCGGAGGCGACGACCCAGCCCGCCTCGCCGAGCCCGCGCGCGATGCGTGCCGTCATGGTCCGCCCGGCGCCGGAGGCGTTGCGCGAGCCGACAATGCCGACCGTGGGCCGGTTGAGCAAAGCGACGCGGCCGCGCACCGCGATCAGCGGCGGGGCGTCGTCGATCTCGCGCAGCAGGGCCGGGTAATCTGGTTCGCCCAGCGCGATGAAGCGCCCGCCGAGCCGCGCCAGCGCCTCGATTTCCGCCTCGATCTCGGCGACGGACGGAATGCGCGGAGGGAACAGGCCGCCACCCCGGCGGGCCATGGCCGGCAGGGCGTCCAGCGCGGCGGCGGCCCCGCCGAAGCGGTTCACGAGATTGCGGAAGGCGCGGGGGCCGACATTTTCGGTGCGAATCAGGCGGAGCCAGTCGCGGCGCTGCGTCTCGTCGAGCTGAACGCCGCGTCCCGCCACAGCCTAGCCCTTGCTGCCGATGCGGCTCTCGGTGCCGGCCAGCAGCCGGGCGATATTGGCTCGGTGCAGGAACCAGGACAGGGCGGCGAGGACCAGAAGCAGCACGCCGACCGCGGGTGAAGCGAGGACGAAGGCGCTGAGCGCGGTGCCGACCGTCGCCACCAGCGCGGCCAGCGAAGAATAACGCGTCGCGAAGGCGGTGCCGAGCCAGAGCGCGGCGAAGACCAGCGCGCAGGGCCAGGCGAGGCCTAGGGTAACGCCAAGATAGGTAGCCACGCCCTTGCCGCCGCGAAAGCGCAGCCAGACCGGGAAGACATGGCCGATGAAGGCACCCAGCCCGCCGAGCAGCGCGCCCTCGAAGCCGTAGAGCCGGCCGACCAGCAGCACCGCCACCGTGCCCTTGAGCGCGTCGCCGAGCAGCGTGGCCGCAGCCAACCCCTTGCGCCCGGTGCGCAGCACATTGGTGGCGCCGATATTGCCGGAGCCGATCGAGCGGATGTCCTGCGTGCCGGCAAGCCGCGTCAGGATCAGCCCGAACGGGATCGAGCCGAGGAGATAGCCGATGAGCGCGGCGATGTGGCTGGAGACCAGCGGAAGGGACCAGTTCATGGCGATGAGCTTAGAGCCTTTCCGGCGGAATGGGGAAGTCGCTCACACGTATTCATATACCGTGCGGCCTGAAACCAGCGTGCGCACGACGCGGCCCTCGAACCGGGCCTCGTCGAACGGGGTGTTGCGGCAGCGCGATTTGAGCTGCGCGGCGTCGAGCAGCCACGCCTCGTCCGGGGCGATCACCGCGATATCGGCACTGCGGCCGGGGCGTAGCGTGCCGGCCGGCAGGCCGAGCAATTCGGCGGGGCGGGTCGACATGGCGCGGATCAGCGTCATCAGGTCGAGGCTGCCGTCGTTCACGAGGCGCAGCCCGGCGGCGAGCATGGTCTCCAGCCCGATGGCGCCGAACGCGGCTTCCGAGAATGGGAGGCGCTTGACCTCGACATCCTGCGGGTTGTGGTCGGACACCACCACATCGATCAGGCCTTCCGCCAGCGCGCTCACCAGCGCGCGGCGATCATCCTCGTCGCGCAGCGGCGGGGCGACCTTGAAGAAGGTGCGGTAGCCGACCACGTCGCGCTCGTTCAGCGTCAGATGGTTGATCGAGGCGGAGGCGGTGACGGCGAGGCCCGCCTCTTTCGCCCGCCGCAAAACGTCGAGCGAGTCCGGGCAGGTCAGCGAGGCGGCGTGGTAGCGACCGCGCGTCATGGCGGCGAGGCGCACGTCGCGCTCGAACACGATGGTTTCCGCCGCGCGCGGAATGCCGGCGAGGCCGAGGCGCGAGGCGAGCTCGCCCTCATTCATCACGCCCGCGCCGGTGAGGTCGGCGTCTTCGGTGTGATGCACGATCAGCGCGTTGAACTCGCGGGCATAAGTCAGCGCCCGGCGCAGCACCTGCGCGGAGGGGATGGAGTGATTGGCGTCGGTGAACGCCACCGCGCCGGCCGCGCTGAGCAGGCCGATCTCCGTCATCTCGCGGCCTTCCATGCCCTTGGTGAGGGCGGCCATGGGATGGACATGCACGATGGCGGTGTCGCGGGCGCGGCGCTTGACGAAGTCGACGATGGCGGGATCGTCGATGATGGGGTCGGTGTCCGGCTGGCAGATGATGGTGGTCACGCCGCCCGCCGCAGCGGCCTGGCTGGCGGAGGCCAGCGTCTCGCGGTGCTCGGCGCCGGGCTCGCCGATGAAGGCGCGCATATCGACGAGGCCGGGCACCACGACGCGGTGGCGGCAGTCGACGATCTCGGTGCCGTCGGGCAGGCCCTCCGAGGACAGGCCGGAGGCGTTGTCCTTGATGATGCCGTCGGCGATCAGCAGGTCGGCTTTGATGTCGAGGTCGCGGGAGGGGTCGAGCACGCGCCCGCCGGCAAGCAGCACCGGGCGGGGCGAGGGGGAGCGGCTGTCATGCATTGGGCAGGTTCCCCGGCAGGGTGCGCGAGAGCGCGTCCAGCACCGCCATGCGGACGGCGACGCCCATCTCGACCTGTTCGCGGATCAGCGACTGGGCGCCATCCGCGACCGCCGAATCGATCTCCACGCCCCGGTTCATCGGCCCGGGATGCATCACCAGCGCGTCGGGCTTCGCGTAGCGCAGCTTGGCCTCATCGAGGCCCCAGAAGTGGAAATATTCCTTCACCGAGGGCACGAAGGAACCGTTCATGCGCTCGCGCTGCAGGCGCAGCATCATGACGATATCGACATCCTCCAGTCCCCGGCGCATGTCGTGATGCACCTCGACGCCGAAGCGCTCGATGTCGCGCGGCAGCAGGGTCGGCGGGGCCACGACGCGCACCTGCGCGCCCAGCGCGTGCAGCAGCAGAATGTTGGAGCGGGCGACACGGGAATGGGTGATGTCGCCGCAGATGGCGACGGTGAGCCCTTGGATGCGGCCCTTGTTGCGGCGGATGGTGAGCGCGTCGAGCAGCGCCTGCGTCGGGTGTTCATGGGCGCCGTCGCCGGCATTGATCACCGCGCAGTCGACCTTGCGCGCCAGCAGTTCCACCGCGCCGGAGGCGCTGTGGCGCACGATGAGGAGGTCCGGGTGCATGGCGTTAAGGGTCGCGGCGGTGTCGATCAGCGTCTCGCCCTTCTTCAGCGAGGAGTTGCCGACCGCCATGTTCATCACATCCGCGCCGAGCCGCTTGCCGGCCAGCTCAAACGAGGACTGGGTGCGGGTCGACGCCTCGAAGAACAGGTTGATCTGGGTGCGGCCGCGCAGCGTCGCCCGTTTCTTCTCGACCTGACGGTTGAGGACCACGAACTCTTCGGCGAGGTCGAGCAGGCCGGTGATCTCGCCGGCGGACAGCCCTTCGATGCCGAGAAGATCGCGGCGCGAGAGCGTGAAGGGTGCTTTGAGGTTCGATGTCATATCGAAGTCGGCTGGATAGACTTAGCCCGGGGTGACCGCAAGCGATTAAGCGCGATTTCCCAAGAAACAACGACGCAGGAATGGCGCCAGCCTCCCGCGCTCGGCGCTCGCCCCCCGGCACGCGGCGGTAGCGCCAACCATCTCGCGGTCCACAAGCCGCCTGAAACGGGGCAGGGAGACACAAGTAATGGCCGCCCCACGCGGCGTCATCGCCGGGTCTGGCAGGTGATGAAGCAGAAGAGCCCGCCAGACGGACAGGTTCGGTTGATGGTACTCTGTGGAATATATTCGGATCCACGGCCGGCCATTGGAGCCGCATTGAGGGGGCTCACCCCGTCGCCTGAAGAGCGAGCGCCGTTGCAGCGAAATATGTCGATGTTGCTGTGGGGAGGGTTCAGTCCTTCCGGCCTGTATGGAACCGAGCACAGCCGTGGGGCGTTCTTTCGGTCACATGCCCGTTGGGCGCTGAAGGAGTGCTGACGATGAGTGGTTTCCTGAACAAGACCAGCGTTGTGCGCGGCGCGGCCGTCGCGGCGGGTATCGCCGCCCTTTCGGCTCTCGCCCTGTCCCCGGCCTCCGCCGCGACTATGGGGAACGCCGCGCTGGAGCGCGCGCCGGCCAGCCTTCCGGTGGAGAATGTCCGCTGTGGCGACGGCTGCGCTGTCGGCGCGGGCATCGCGGCCGGTGTGATTGCCGGCGCGGCGATCGCCGGAGCCGCCAATAATCGCAACAATTATTACCGCGAGCGTTATGATTATGCCGAGCCCGGCCCGGCTTATTATGGCGGTCGCGGCTATGGCCCGCGCCCGCGCCAGGGCCGTTGCTGGGTCGAGACCAACCCGATGCGCGGCACCGGTTACTGGGGCCGCTGCTGAGCGGCGGCTACAGGTGGGTGACCACCGCGATCACCACCGGCATGGTGAAGGCGGCGAAGAGGGTCTGAAGCGTGAGCATCTCGGCGAGCAGCGGCGCGTCGCCGCCCATCTGGCGGGCGAGGACGTAGCCATTGGGTGCCGAGGGCACGCTGGAGGCGACGGAGACGATCAGCAGATCGACTCCATGCAGGCCCAGCGCGAGGCCGATCGTCACCGCGATGGTCGGTAGCACCAGTAGCTTCAACGCCGCCGCGGCCAGACTTTCCGGCCGCGGCCGGTGCAGATCGCCGAGCCGCAGCCCGGCGCCGACCACGAGAAGCCCGAGCGCCAGCGAAGCGCGGCCGAGGACGTCGCAAAACGTGATCAGGATGCTCGGCACCGGGAGGTGCAGCAGGTTGATCGCCGCGCCGACGAGACACGACCAGATGAACGGGTTGCGCGCGAGTTGCACCAACAGGCCGCGCGCCGAGACGTCGCCGTTTCCGGCATGCCGGGTCAGCACCGCCACGCTCATGATGTTGAGCAACGGAATCAGCACCGCGATCGCGACGGCGGCGACCGCCAGCCCTGCCGGCCCGGCCAGCGAACCGGAGACGGCGAGCGCGATATAGGTGTTCCAGCGCAGCGAGCCCTGGAAGAACGAGGTGTAGGCCGGTCCCAGCATGCCGAACATGCGGCACAAATGGCGCCGGAGGACCGTGAACACCGCCGCCAGCAGGACGATGGAGCCGATCAGCGCGCTGCCGACTTCCATGACCGCGACGCCTGTAAGGTCGGCGCGGGCGATGTTGACCACGATCAGCGCCGGGAACAGCACGTAATAGGTGAGGCGCTCCAGCCCGATCCAGTGTGCTTCCTCGGGCAGCAGGGTTCGCTTCAGCCCGATCCCCAGCGCGATGGTGAGGAAGACCGGCACAAGCGCCGACAGCACGCTTTCCATGGTTCAGTCCCGGAATTCCGCGAGAAAGCGCAGCCGGTCCAGCGCGCCTTGCAGGATGAAGGCGGCGGCCTGCTGGTCCACCACCTCGGCGCGACGGGCGCGGCTCATGTCGGTGGAAATAAGATCGCGTTCGACGGCAGCGGTGGACAGCCGTTCGTCCCAGAGCACGATCGGCAGATCGGTGAGCCGGGCGAGATTGCGGGCGAAAGCGCGCGAGGCCTGCGCGCGCGGGCCTTCCGATCCGTCCATGTTCACCGGCAGGCCCAGCACGAAGCCGACCACGCCGCGCGCCGCCGCGAGCTGAAGGATGCGGCCGGCATCGGGGGTGAACTGCTTGCGCGCAATGGTTTCGACGCCCGCCGCGATACGCCGGTCGGGGTCGCTGCTGGCGACTCCGATGGTCTTGGTGCCGAGATCGAGGCCGATCAGGCTGCCGCGCGCGGGCAGCAGCCCGGCGGCATCGGTGAGGGAGAGAAGGGGCGCGCTCATGGCCGATGCGCTAGCACGACCGCCGCGCGGGCGCCACTTGTGCCGTCATCGACGCGCTCTAATCTCCCGCCCGACCTTATCCTTCAGGAGACAAAGATGAAGATCACCTGGTACGGCCATTCCGCCTTCCGCCTCGATTTCGCGGACAAGGTGGTGCAGATCGATCCCTTCCTGACCGGCAATCCGTCGTTCCGCTCCGGCCGCGACGTGGCGGTGATGGGCACCACCCATGTGCTGCTGACCCACGGCCATGGCGACCATGTCGGCGACACGGTGGCGATCGCGCAGGCGACCGGCGCCACCGTGGTCGCCAATGCCGATCTGGCCTCCTGGCTTGGCCATCAGGGCGTGGCGAATCTGGAGATGATGAACACCGGCGGTACGGTATGGCTCGACGGCTTCTCCGTCTCCATGGTGCGGGCCGACCATTCCTCGGGCGCGATGGTCGACGGCCATTCGGTCTATCTCGGCAATGCCAACGGCCTGATCGTGAAGGCGCCGGGCGAACCGGTGATCTGGCACATGGGCGATACCGACCTGTTCTCCGACATGGCCTTGATCGCCGAAATCCACAAGCCGGACATCGTGATCCTCCCCATTGGCGACCGTTTCACCATGGGGCCGGAGAGCGCGGCGCTGGCCGTGAAACGCTATCTGCCGGGCCTGACCGTCATTCCGTGCCATTACGCCTCGTTCCCGCCGCTGGAGCCGACGGCCGAGCGCTTCGTTGCGCTGGTCGAGGAAGAGGCGACGGTGATCGTGCCGGAAAACGGCGTGCCGGTCAGCGTCTGACGGCTCAGGGCGCGCGGTCCCGCTGTTCCATGCAGGCGCAGGCGTGGCGCACGGCCTGCGCCTGCATCAGCATCGCGACCGCCACCAGCTTCTCCAGCGCCACGATGAGTGCCGGCCGGGCGATCGCGCCGCCGCGCGGTTCGGGGCGGTGCACCAGCCCGGCCTGCTCGGCTTCCTGCAGCATGCCGACAATATGCGAGCGCGACAGCCGGAAATGCCGCGCGAGATGGGCGATAGGGCGCGGCGGGGCGCCGTGGCCGGTTTCCAGGAGCGACAAGGCGAGCACCATGCCGCCGTCGCGCTCCGTGAACATGGCGAGTTCCGGCACGTCGTCCACCATGCGCCAGCCCTCGCGGAACGGCAGGAGGAACGCGCTGATGAACGGCGCGAGAAAAGCGTGCTGATCGAGCCGCTCCAGCCCCTGTGTGCCCTCGGGCATCAGTCCGGCCATGGCCTCCAGCGTGCGGTGCCAGCGCTGGCGGTGGATCGCGATCAGCTTCTCGGTCGCGGCGAGCCGGTTGAGGCGCCGGTCGGGATCCGGCACGCTGGTGACGAGGCCCATCAGCCGGAAGGTCGCGAGCACAGCGCCGGCGCGGCCGGGGCTGCACAGACCGAGGCCGGTGGCCTGCGCCTTCAGCCGGGTCGAGGTGAGCCCGCCGCGCGCGCTGCCGGTCAGCGACTCGAAATGCATGTCGAGCACCAGCAGCGAGAGGACGAAGCGTCCGCGGTCGTTCATCAGCCGGTTCAGCAGGTGGCTGCCGCTATAGGTGCTCACAATGCCGGCGGCGAAGGCGAGGGTGGCTTCGACGAATGCCGGCTGCGCCCGCAATGCGGCGATGTCGGCCAGCAGAATGGCGCTCGATGCGCGCGCGCAGGCGGTAGGGAACGCGGAGGGTGAGCCGTAATTCGGCAACCTTGATACTCCAGTAGAGAATGGTGTTTCCCTAGCGGCAATATCGCTGGGCAATGCGACCAATCTTCGGCATTGATGACGGGATCTTTTTACCGAATGCATACGCGCCCCGTTTCAAGTCCAATGTCAACCCAAGGAAGCGCCATGAAAAATCCGGGGATTTCCTCTGCCTTCGTCTCGCGCGGTGGTGCATGGGCGCTGCGCGCGCTCCTCGGCGCCGCGGCCCTTGCGCTGTTCGTCCCGGCTGGCAGCGGCCCGGCCGAAGCGGTGGTTTACTGCAACGGTCCCGGCGTGCCCGTCGGCTGCGTCGTGCGCCCGGCCGCTCCGGTGGCCCGCGCGGCGGTGGCCTGTACCCGGCCGGGCTATCCGGTTGGCTGCGTCGGCGGTGTCGGCGCTCCGGGCGTCGGTGTCGCGCCCGGCGTGGGCGTGGGCGCTCCCGGCGTGGGTGTTGCGCCGCGCGCCGGTTCGCCGGTCAATCGCGGCGGTCCGGTCAATCGCGTCGGCGTGCACTGAACGCCGCCGACCTCATTCGTGTTTCGAAAGGGAAAACATCATGAACATCCGTCTTATCTCGCGCGGCGCGCTCGTTGCCTCGGCGCTCGCTGCCGCCTCCATCCTCGCCGCCCCGCTCGCCCATGCCGACAAGGCGGCCGGCGACGCCTGCGCGGCTGGGCTGAACGCGGACGGCAAGGCGATCTACGCCGCCGCGCTGCCCTCGCTGGGCTCGGCCGACCTTCGCACCGTGGTGACCAACACCACCAAGTCGCTGGTCGAGGGCGGCAAGGTCGCCATGGGCAGCGCCCGCTCCAATGCGCAGGCCGCCGGCAAGTGCCTGGAAGCCGCCAGCTCCTGACGGGCGGCACCCGCTTCAGGTGTCCCGATCGCCGAATGAACCGGGCGTAGCGCGTTGCGGGGCGGGCCACCGCCCTGCTATACGGCGCGCGGTAGCAATTCAGCGTTCGGGATTTTGAGATGGCGGTCGATCAGGCGACGGTCCGGCGGGTGGCGCGTCTTTCGCGCATTGCCGTGACCGAGGACGAGGTGGCCCATCTGCAGGGCGAGCTCAATGCCATTCTCGCCTTTGTGGATGAACTGGCGCAGGTGGATGTCTCCGGCGTCGAGCCGATGACCAGCGTCATCCCCATGACGCTGCCGATGCGCGCGGACGAGGTGACGGACGGGTTCTACCCCGCCCGTATCCTCGCCAACGCTCCCAATGCCGAGGACGGCTTCTTCGCCGTTCCCAAGGTTGTGGAGTGAGCGCGATGACCGAACTGACCCGCCTCACCATCACAGCCGCCCGCGAGGGGCTCGCCGAAGGCCGCTTTTCGGCCACCGAGCTGACGCAGGCCTATCTCGACGCCATGGCGCCGGCCGGCGCGCTCAACGCCTATGTGCTGGCGACGCCGGAAAAGGCGCTGGCGATGGCGAAGGCCAGCGATGAACGGATCGCCAAGGGCGAGGCGCGCGCGCTGGAAGGCATCCCGCTCGGCATCAAGGACATGTTCGCCACCGATGGCGTGCGCACCACGGCGTGCTCGAACATCCTCAAGAACTTCGTGCCGACCTACGAATCGACCGTCACCTCGCAGCTCTGGCGCGACGGAGCGGTGCTGCTCGGCAAGCTGAACCAGGACGAGTTCGCCATGGGCTCGTCCACCGAATCGAGCGCCTTCGGCCCGGCCGTGAACCCGTGGCGGCGCAAGGGCTCTGACAAGACGCTGGTGCCCGGTGGCTCCTCCGGCGGCTCGGCGGCGGCGGTGGCGGCGCATATCTGCGCGGGCGCGGCCGGCACCGATACCGGCGGCTCGATCCGCCAGCCCGCGGCCTTTACCGGCACGGTCGGCATCAAGCCGACCTATGGCCGCTGCTCGCGCTGGGGCATCATCGCCTACGCTTCCTCGCTGGACCAGGCCGGCCCGATCGCCCGCTCGGTGAACGATGCGGCGCTGCTGCTGCGCTCCATGGCCGGCCACGACCCCAAGGATTCCACCAGCGCCAACCTTCCCGTGCCGGACTACCAGCAGGCGGTGGGCGCGTCGGTAAAGGGCAAGCGCATCGGCATTCCGAAGGAATATCGCGTCGACGGCATGTCGGCCGAGATCGCCGCTCTGTGGGACAAGGGCGCGGACATGTTGCGCGAGGCGGGGGCGGAGATCGTCGAGATCAGCCTCCCGCACACCAAATATGCGCTGCCGGCCTATTACATCGTGGCGTTGGCCGAAGCCTCGTCCAACCTCGCGCGCTATGACGGCGTGCGCTATGGCGAGCGCGTGCCGGGCCGCGACATCATCGACATGTACGAGAAGACCCGCGCCGGCGGCTTCGGCGACGAGGTTCGCCGGCGCATCATGATCGGCACCTATGTGCTGTCGGCCGGCTATTACGATGCCTATTACCTCAAGGCCCAGAAGGTGCGCACCCTGCTCAAGCGCGACTTCGAGAACGCCTTCGCCGACGGCGTCGACGCGGTGCTGGCGCCAGCCACGCCGTCGCCGGCCTTCGGCATCGGCGAGAAATCGGGCGCCGATCCGGTGGAGATGTATCTCCAGGACGTGTTCACCGTGACACTCAACATGGCCGGCCTGCCGGGCATCGCCGTGCCGGCCGGGCTGTCCTCCGACGGCCTGCCGCTGGGCTTGCAGCTCATCGGCCGTCCGTTCGGCGAGGAGGGGCTGTTCTCGCTCGGCCAGGTGATCGAGGAGGCGGCCGGCCGCTTCCCGTGCCCCGATCATTGGTGGAAGTAATGGCGCGCCGGCTGCCTGAAAACGAAGCCGCGCTGCTGCCGTTCCGGGCGGAGATCGACCGGATCGACGCGCAGATCGTCGAGCTTCTGGCGCGGCGCTTCGAGGTGGTGAAGCACGTCATCGCCGTGAAGAAGACCGAGGGGCTGGCGGCACTGCTGCCCGAGCGCGTCGAGGATGTGGTCGAGAAGGTCTGCGCGCAGGCCGAGACCCAGGGCGTGCCGCCGGAGCTGGTCGAGAAGCTCTGGCGCATCCTGATCCAGTGGGTCATCGACTATGAGAACGAGCGGCTGGGCTGAGCCCGGCCGCGCTCTCTTCCAAGGCTCGGCGTCAGCGATCCAGCGCGTGAACCGCTTCGCTGAGCGTCTCCTGTTCCATCGACACCTGACGCGCCGCCCAATCGGTGAAATGCGCCGCGTTCCGGCAGAAGCCGGGGACGGATGCGTGGTCGGGCGCGGTTTCCAGCCAGTCGCGGCAGGTCTCCCCGGAACGGCAGCCGAGACAGCGCTGGGCGCCGCCGCGCAGTTCGTCATTGGAGATGAGGGGGAATTGAGGGTCGAAGCCGGCCCGTTCCATCATGGCGCGGAACAGCGCCAGCCTTTCGTCGATCGTATCGATGTGCATGTGACGCCTCCTTCGTGACGGACTGTGCCGGCAGCATGAGGCGAGGGCGCCGCAGCGTTGTTGATCTGTCGCAATTTTCCCGGAAAAGCCGGCCGCCATGCGCGCCGGACAAAGAAAAACGGCGACCGGGGGAGTCCCGGTCGCCGCGAAGACTAGGCACGATCCGGCGTGTCAGCGCACGGTGAGCGGATCGCCGAGGCCGAACACGTAGAACCCCAGCACCAGAATCAGGCCAGTCAGGCACAGATAATAGATGGTCGGCAGGATGGTGATGCGCAGCGTCGCGCCTTCCCGGCCGAGCAGGCCGACCGTGGCGGACGCCGCGACCACGTTGTGGATCGCGATCATGTTGCCGGCGGCGGCACCGACCGACTGACCGGCCACCATCAGCGCCGACGAGATGCCCAGGCCCTGCGCCACCGAGAACTGGAACTGGCTCAGCATCAGGTTGCTGACCGTGTTCGAGCCCGCGAGGAACGCGCCCAGTGCGCCGATGGAGGGAGCGAAGAACGGATAGACCGCGCCCACCTGCGTCGACACCCACTCTGCGACCAGCACGGGCATGCTGTCGAAGCCGCTGGCATTGACGCCCGAATTGATCATCACGCGCACCATCGGCACGGTGAAAATCAGCACGAAACCGGCGCCGAGCAGCGTGCCGGTGCTCTCATGAACCGCCCTGGCGAAGCCGGAGAACGACATGCGGTGCAGGAAGAAGGTGAGCAGGCAGACCAGGACCAGAAGGCCGCCCGGCGAGAACAGGATCGGGAAATCGCCGTTGATGCCCGTTTCGCCCATGATGCCGACCACCGGTACGGTCGCGGCCTTCAGCGCGCTACCGATCGAGGGGATGGTGCGGCTGATCACCAGCACGACGGCGAGGATCACATAGGGGGCCCACGCCAGGGCAAGCGGGATGGTGCGCTTGGCCAGATTGTCGAGCTTGATGTCGACCGCGCCGAACCACTCCTTGGGCCATTCCGACGGCGGCGCGAAGTCCCAGCTGTCCTTGGGAATCAGGAAACGGGCACGGGCCGCGGCCGTCATCAGGGCGAGGCCGACGAGGCCGCCGATCAGCGAGGGGAATTCCGCGCCGAGGAAGACGGCGGAGGCGACATAGGGGATGGTCATCGCGAACGCGCCGAGAATGGCGAACGGCGCGATGGACAGGCCTTCGGTCCAGGACTTGTTGCGACCGAAGAAGCGGGTCATCACCACGATCAGGAACAGCGGCATCAGCGTGCCGCAAATGGCGTGAATGATGGCGACTTCCGAGGTGATGACGTGGAAGAACGCCTGCCATGAGGAGCCGGCCTCAGTGAGCCGGGCCGTGATCGCGGCCTGGTCGAGGCCGGTCTGCACGCCGACGATCAGCGGCGTGCCGACCGCGCCGAACGACACGGGCGTCGACTGGATCATCATGCCGAACACGACGGCGGCCATCGCCGGGAAGCCGACGGCCACCATCAGCGGCGCCGCGACGGCGGCCGGGGTGCCGAAGCCGGAGGCGCCCTCGATGAAGGAGCCGAACAGCCACGCGATGAGGATGACCTGCACGCGCCGATCCGGGCTGATCGACGTGAAGCCGGCGCGGATCGTGGAGATGGCGCCCGAATGCTTGAGGGTGTTCAGCAGCAATATGGCGCCGAAAATGATCCACAGCAGGCCGATGGTCTGGATGAGGCCCTGCAGGGACGAGGCGATGACCCGGTTGGCGCTCACGCCCCACACGAACAGCGCGATGACCACGGCCATGGCGTAGGTGATCGGCATCACGATACGGGCGGGAATACGAAAACCGATCAGCAATACGCCAGCGGAAAGAATCGGCAAGAAGGCCAATAATGCGAGTAGTCCGGTCGACATCCGACGTTTTCCTCCTTGGGTGTCAGGCTTTTTATTGCCCTTGGAGCCATGGGGCCTTTTTAGAGATGATGCCTGAAACGAGACGCTCCGCCGTTCAGCTATAATTGGTAAAATGAACTAACCAATATAGGCCGATGGTCTAATTTCTTCGTCGAAGGCGAATTTTGGCGCAATTGTGATGGGCCATGACATGCGCGGCGCCTGAATCGCCCGCCATCGGCGTGTCGGTGCGTACCTGACCACCGAGCCGTTTGTCAGCGTGCCGGTTGTCAGGACAGTCGTCTGTTGTATAGGAAACGGCATGCCGTGAGCCGCCTCGTCATGGGCGGCGCGATGGAACAGGTTGACGCGATGAACATGCACGCCCGCCCCGCAGACCCGAAGAAGCTGATCAAGGGCGCGACCGGCGACTGGGAGGTCGTCATCGGCATGGAAATCCATGCGCAGGTGACGTCGAACTCGAAGCTGTTCTCCGGCGCCTCCACCGAATTCGGCGGCGATCCCAATTCGCACGTCTCGCTGGTCGATGCCGCCATGCCCGGCATGCTGCCGGTGATCAACGAGGAATGCGTGAAGCAGGCGGTGCGCACCGGCCTGGGGCTGAAGGCGCAGATCAACAACCGCTCGGTGTTCGACCGGAAGAACTATTTCTACCCGGACCTGCCGCAGGGCTACCAGATCAGCCAGTTCAAGCACCCGATCGTCGGCGAGGGCGTGGTGCTGGTCGACACGGCGGACGGGCAGATCGAGGTCGGGATCGAGCGGCTGCATCTGGAGCAGGATGCCGGCAAGTCGATTCACGACCTGCATCCGAGCCAGTCCCTGGTCGACCTCAACCGTTCCGGCGTCGCGCTGATGGAGATCGTCTCCAAGCCGGACCTGCGCTCCTCCGAGGAAGCCAAGGCCTATGTGACCAAGCTGCGCACCATCCTGCGCTATCTCGGCACTTGCGACGGCGACATGGAGAAGGGCAGCCTGCGCGCCGACGTGAACGTCTCGGTGCGCAAGCCGGGCGACGATTTCGGCACGCGCTGCGAGATCAAGAACGTCAACTCGATCCGCTTCATCGGCCAGGCGATCGAGGTCGAGGCACGCCGCCAGATCGGCATCATCGAGGATGGCGGCACCATCGACCAGGAAACCCGCCTGTTCGACCCCGGCCGGGGCGAGACCCGCTCGATGCGCTCCAAGGAAGAAGCGCATGATTACCGCTATTTTCCCGACCCGGACCTGTTGCCGCTGGAATTCGACGACGCCTTCGTCGAGGCGCTGAAAGTCCATCTCCCGGAACTGCCGGACGAGAAGAAGGCGCGCTTCGTCGCCAGCTACGGCCTCTCGGCCTATGACGCCGACGTGCTGGTCGCCGAGAAGGACACCGCCGACTATTACGAGGCCGCCGCCAAGGGGCGCGATGCCAAGGCGGTGGCGAACTTCACCATCAACGAGCTGTTCGGGCGACTGAACAAGGAAGGCAAGGACATCTCCTCCTCGCCGGTCTCGGCCGACCAGATCGGGGCCATCGTCGACCTGATCGCCGACGGCACCATCTCCGGCAAGATCGCCAAGGACCTGTTCGAGATCGTGTTCACCGAGGGCGGCGATCCCCGCGCGGTGGTGGAAGCGCGCGGCATGAAGCAGGTGACCGACACCGGCGCCATCGAGGCGGCCGTCGACGCCATCATCGCCGCCAACCCGGACAAGGTGCAGCAGGTGCTGGCCAAGCCGACCATGCTGGGCTGGTTCGTCGGGCAGGTGATGAAGTCCACCGGCGGCAAGGCCAACCCGCAGGCGGTGAACGACCTGTTGAAGGCGAAGCTCGGAATCTGATTCCCCCCGCGCCGGCGCATTCCCGTGCGCCGCCTGCGCGACATCGACCGCCATCCCCGGGCTTGACCCCGGGGGGCCAGTTTCCGGGTGCGTCAGGTCTGGCAGGGGCGGCCCCTGCCATGACAGCAAGGGGGACGGCCAGATGACCGAAGCCGACAATGCCGCCGTGGCGCCTGTCGCGCGCGACGCCCTCATTATCGAGCCCGCCAGCCGCGCGGATCTGGCCGACATCATCGCCATCCTCGCCGCCGAGACGCTGCTCGGGGTGCGCGACAGCACGGATCCGGCCGACCTGCCGGCCTATGAGCGCGCCTTCGAGGACATCGCGCAGGACCCGCGCACCACGATTTATGTGGCAAAGCGCGAGGGGAGGGTGCTCGGCACCTTCCAACTCGTGCTGATGCGGGCGCTGACGCGCCGGGGCGCGCTGCTGGCGATCGCCGAGGCGGTGCAGGTGCACCCGGAGGCGCGCGGCATGGGGGTCGGCCGCGCGATGATGGATTTTGCCATAGCGGAGGCGAAGCGGCGCGGAGCCGGCTCGCTGCAGCTCACCTCGAACAAGCAGCGGCTGGATGCCCACCGCTTCTACGAGCGCGCCGGCTTCGAGCGCCGGCATGAAGGCTTCAAAATCGATTTCTATTGAGCCGGCAAAATAACCTAGAGGCACTTCGCCATGAAGACGTGCCAGGCCTTGGCGCCGCTAAGGTTGTTCCTGGCCTTGTAGTCCTGCCACTGCGCATTGCAGCGGGTGAGCGCGGCCTTGTCGCTCTCGCTGTCCTGCTCCTCGCGCGCGGCGGCGGGCTTCGGCGCGGGCTTCGCGGGTGCCGGCTTCTCCGTTGCCAGCGGCTTGGCGCCGGCGCTCGGCACCGAGGTGCGGCTTCCGGTGGCGGCGCCCTTCGGCGCCGTGCCCGCCATGCAGGACTGCGAGAACTCGCGATAGGTGAGATCGCCGGTCTGGTCCTTCGCCTTCATGTCGTTCCAGCGCGCCGCGCAGTCCTTGGCGGAGGCGCCGCCGGTGGCGGGCGTCGCGCTCGCGGCGGGGGTGCTTGTGGCGGGCTTGGGCGCCGGGGCGGAGGAGGGCGCCGCATTGGCGGTGCATTGCTGGAAGAACTGGCGATAGGTGAGATCGCCGGTCTGGTCCTTGGCCTTCATCTCGTTCCAGCGCTCGGAACACTGCTTCATCACCGCCGAACTCTGGGCGTTCGCGGGTGCCGCAAGGGCAAGGGCGGCGAGTGCGGCGGCGGCAAACAGGCTGCGCGCAGCACGGTTCCGGGGGGAGGAGAAGGCATTCAGGACCGGCATGTCGCACCTTGCGGATGTCTGCCGTGGTGCCGCCGCCGGCGCGGGGAGGGCTCGCGCTTCGCCCCCTCGCGACAGGTTTTAGCCGCTTCGCGCCATTGAGGCGAGAGCGATGGCGGGCGAGATGCCGCGCGGCACCCCGCCCGTCGGCGCCGCTCAGGCGCCCTTCATGCATTTCGACAGGAAGTCCTTCTGGCCGAGGCCGTTCAGCTTCCCGGCCTTGTGGCCGGTGGTCCATTCCTTCTCGCAGCTCTTCTTGCTGGTCTGGGCCGCCACCTTGATCGGGGTGGGGGTCGCCTGTGCCGTGGTCTGCACCTTGGCCTGCGGCGTGGCCGCGGGGGGCGCGGAGGCGGGCGCGCCCGCGGCGAAAGCCGCCGCCGAGGAGAGCACAAACGCAGCAGTGGTGAGGGTGGCAAGAGTACGCTTGATCATGTCTGATCCTCGCTTGATATCCGCGTTCATCTGCGGACAGGCAGTATTTCGCTCCCGGTTGGTGTTTTAAATTTGTCGGATCGACGGAATTAATTCGATGACCGAAAAATATGACTCCATTTGCTTACCTATCGAAAAGTAACCATAGGAGAGGTGTTCATCGAATGCTGGAAATTTCAAGGTTTCGGCCCCGATGCGCGGCGTTCCGGTTCTGCTTGCCAGCGCCGCCGGAGAGTCCTAGTTCTGGTGGCACGATGGCCCAAAAGCGGCAAAACGGCGGAGGGGTACACCCGACATGGCCCAGCTTCAGACGCGACCGATCCAGCTCTATTACTGGCCGACCCCCAATGGCTGGAAGATCAGCATCATGCTGGAGGAGTGCGGGCTGCCCTATGAGGTGATTCCGGTGAACATCGCCAAGGGCGAGCAGTTCCGCCCGGAATTCCTGGCGCTCTCGCCCAACAACAAGATTCCCGCGATCCTCGACCCCGACGGGCCGGACGGCGAACCGATCTCGGTGTTCGAGTCGGGTGCGATCCTGCAATATCTCGGGCGCAAGACCGGGCTGTTCTACCCCGCCGACGAGCGCGGCCGCGTGGAGGTCGACCAGTGGCTGTTCTGGCAGATGGCGGGGCTGGGGCCGATGGCCGGGCAGACCCACCATTTCCGCATCTACGCGCCCGAGAAGATTGCCTACGCCATTGACCGCTACACCAACGAGACGCACCGGCTCTACGGCGTGCTCAACAAGCGGCTGGCCGATCGCGATTTCGTCGCCGGCAGCTATTCCATCGCCGACATGGCGATTCTGGGCTGGGCCAAGCTCTGGGAGCGGCAGGGGCAGGACATCGCCGAGTTTCCCCATATGGCGCGCTGGCTGGAGCGCATGCTCGCGCGCCCTGCGGTCAAGCGCGGCCTCGCCGTGAATGCGGAGGATCGCAACCGCACCGACCTCGCCACCGACAAGGATGCGCAGAAGGTCCTGTTCGGCCAGCGTGCCCGCAGTTGAGGCCCGGCGCGCGCGCTGGCGGTGCATCACTTCACGATGGCCCTTGACCGTGGGGCGTTGGAAACCTAGACAGGGCGCCGCCCCATCCCGGCGCCCGACATAAAGGCGCCCGGCGGGCGGGCTGGAGACGTGGCCGAGAGGCTGAAGGCACTCGTTTGCTAAATGAGCAGGCCCCCAAAAGGGCCTCGAGGGTTCGAATCCCTCCGTCTCCGCCATTTCAATCCCAGACTGGGCGCGCCTATTGCCGCCGATTCCCTCCTGAGACGGCTGCGAGCGTTCTGAGCAGTCTCCCCTTCTTTCCGATGATGCGGACTTCCTTCGCGCCGATAGCCGCCGCCGTCCATGCGCCTGCGCTCGCTCGCCTTGCGAGCGAAATGCGCGCCATCGCCGATGTGGGTGCGGTGGTTCAGCGGCCGGTGCAACTGGCTAATGCCCCAGCGCCCGCCCTTCCGGGAACGGTCGCGTCGTGCCGTGGGGCGGCGGCGTCACGGCGTGGGTGGACTGGCGCGAACGCGACCGATGCCAAACGTGCATCCAGCGCTACGCGTGGTTTTGACGCCACCTATCCGGACGCGAGGCAATCGAGTGACGGTGAACTGGCCGCGTGTTCAGTCACCTCTCATGGCCACGCGATGCTTACGAGCCGGCCGCCGTTCCAGACCGCATCGACGAGATAAAGCGCCGGAAGCACCATGAGCGCCAGGTAGAGACAGGCGACAACACATAGTTCCTTCGCGATCAAAAAGAGACGCCCCAGCGAAACGCTCATTCAGTCCTCTCCGTCACCGTGCAACGTCTCGATAGTGCGACCCATTCGTGTACGTTCCGTATGCGCCGGCTCATGCAGCCGTATCACACGCCCCCACGCGGCTCTCCATCCTCGCCTGCAGCCACATCCCCGATATGCCGCCCCGTTGCCGTAACCGCAGCTTTAGGGCTGACAGTTGCGCCTGTGCGTTTACATTGGTGGCGCGATGACGGGGAACGCCGATGAGACGTACACTCTTCGCGCTGGCGATGCTGTTGGCGATGTCGGGCGTGGAAGCGCGCGCCGACGATACCGCCAGACCGGAGCTGATCGCGATCCAGCTCGCCATTCGCAGCCATGACGAGACCGCACTTGCCACCTTTGCGCAGCGCGGCCTGCGTGTGACAGATCTCGGCCCCTCGGGCCCGGAGCTGGTCACGCTGGCCGCACGCATGGGAACGCCCGAAACCCTCCGGCTCCTGCATCGCATGGGCGGTGAAGTCGATCGCGAAGACGCGCAGGGCTACACGCCGCTCATGCGCGCGCTGGAGGAGCGGCGCATCGACAATGCGCTGGCGCTGAAGGATCTCGGCGCGCGCCTCGATAGCGTGGCGGAGGATGGCATGTCGCCCGCCGCCCTTGCCG
This sequence comes from Ancylobacter gelatini, assembly GCF_022601675.1. Taxonomy (GTDB): domain Bacteria; phylum Pseudomonadota; class Alphaproteobacteria; order Rhizobiales; family Xanthobacteraceae; genus Ancylobacter; species Ancylobacter gelatini. The sequence continues at coordinate 242,901 of NZ_JAKVIL010000001.1, forward strand.
AGATAGCGGGCCTTTCAGGATTTGGCGAAGGTCCTGGCCGGGCAGCGGCGCCCATGCCGCCAGACGCCGCCAACCGCCTGCTGCTGTTCGCCAGCGAGTTCGGCGACGTCGAGGCGGTCGACCAAGCCATCGCGCAGGGTGCGGCGGCCGACGCGCGCGCGGCCAATGGCTGGTCCGCCGTGATGCTTGCGGCCTTGGGGGGACATGCCGCCATCGTCGAGCGTCTGGCCCGCGATATCGCCGACCCGTCGCGGAAGGCGCGCACGGCCGCCACCGAGGCCGGAGCGATGGACGCGATCACGGCCGCGCTGGTCGGCGAGGGCGGTGGCGACACCGGGCGCGTCGCCGCTACCTTGAGAGCGCTTCAGTCCTCGGGAGTTCAGGGTGAACTGACCGATGATCAGCGCCAGCGCTACCGGCGGATCGCCCGCAACATCGGCTATGATCCGCGCTTCATCGATGCTCATTTTCCCGGCGCGGATCCCCCACGCTTCCTGCCGGTGCTGGAATATGATCTGCCCTTCGGCATCGCCTCCGATGGCGAGGGCTGGAGGGAGGCGCAGAAGGTGCTGCGGGACACCGGCCTGTATCGCGGCGCCATCGACGGGACGCCGGGTGAGGAGACGCTGGCCGCGCTGCTGGCCTATGTGGCGCCGCTGGAGAAAGTGCTCGCCGACCGCGGCGAACAGGCCGCGCGCCGGGGCACCGGCGGGACCCGCGAGGAGAAGGCCGGGCCGGGCTATGGCGAAACCGTGCTGATAATCGGCGAGGTGAATGGCCGCCTGCCCGTGGGCTATATGCGCAACAAGGCGCTGGATGGTTTCGCGGGCGCCTTCTATTACGCCTATCGCTTTCCCGGCGAGGACTATGTCGAAGCGGCGCTGATCCAGACGGTCGATGTCACGCGCGTCCGGCGGATATTGAGAGTGCCGTTTCTCGACCGCACGCTCACGGTCATCCGCGAGCCCGACAGCACGACGCTTTCGATCGCCGAGACCGGCACGCCGTCCGGGCCGGCGCCCAAGGAATTCCACAAGCTGCGGATTGCGCAGAAGAACCAGCCGATCCAGCCCTCCGCCGCCGTCCCCTAGCCAGAGGGAGCCGCCGCCTCATGCCGAGAACACAGGTGAAGACCATGCGCCCATGGCTCTGCCTCGCGGCCCTGCTGCTGATACTCTCCGCCACGCCGGGCCTCGCGGACTATAACGACCCGCGCACCACGTCCGACTGCAACATCCACTCCGGCAACTACGTCTTTTCGAGCCAGCGCAACGAACTTAGCAGCAGCATCCAGCGCTGCCTGCGAACCGCGAGCGGCGCGAACTGGATTCGCGTCCCGGTCTGCGGTTGGGGCGGGTCACGGGACTGCGCGGCGCTGGAGCAGCAGCGCTGCGAACTCGACAACCGCATGAGAGCGATCCGGGACGCCTGCCTCGCGCGGTTGCGCGTGCACCAGCTCCGCGAGGTGGAGCGCGAGCAGCGGGAGCGGGAGCGCCAGCGCCAGGAAGCGCAGGCACGGGAGGAACAGGCCGCCCTGATGCGGGCCGCGGCGGCGCGGGCCGTCACGCCGGGCGGCGTCTCTCCGGCATTCCGTCCGGCAGCGCAGGCCCAGCGCGGCGCGATGATCGGCGGCATGGCTGCCGCGCAGGTTGCCGGCATCCCGGTACTGGCCCATGGCGGCGCGCTTCACCTCTCCAATGCCTTCACTCTCGAAGGCACCCGCGTGTTGCAATCCATCCAGCAGCAGACCCTCGCCATGCTGGAGGCGAGCCTCACCGCGGTCGAGGCGGCGGAGCACCAGAAGCGAAATCCGGACACACCGGCGAGCGGGCCCTATTCGCGCAGATCCCCCTATCCCCTCGACCAGCAGGTGCGGCAGCAGATCGAGGAGCCGTTCCAGCAGGCGGCGCGCACCGCCGCGATGGACGGCCAGCTGCCCTTTGGCGGCGAGAGCGCGGTCGAGGGTAGCCGCGCGCAATACCTCACCGAACTCGCCGAGGACCGCGCCAATGGCACGCTGACCGAGCCGTTCTGGTCGATGGATGTGGGCGAGGCCTTGGCCGCGCCGCTGTCCGGGGGCGAGGGCGTGAGGGCAGGCGCGGATATCGCCCGCGAGCCGGGCCTCGATGCGTCCGTCCTGCGCGAGCAAAGAATGGCGGCACTCACTCAGGTCCAGCAGGGCCGGGCGAGCCTTCAGCGCCAACAGGACGCCGTCGCCGGCGAACGCAGGAGAGCGGAGGACGCACGCCGCAACGCGAACCGGCAGGCATCACCGGGTGGTAGGGGAGCGTCCGCTGCACGGGTTCCTGCAGGCAGCTGCGTAAAAGTGGCGCAGGAATCAAATTACTACAGCATTTACAATCTGTGCAGCTACCCGATCCAGTTCCTTTGCGCTTATGTAGACCCTACCGTGCCCTACATTCTAAAGCAGAGCGAGGGATTCACATGTACCAGACGCCCATCGGGCATCTACCGCAGATAGTTCTGATATCGGCTTGATCCTGACTACTTGAAGATAATACGACATTAAGATAAGCGACATGATAAACCTGCAGGTATTCCAACAATTCCGCTTCGACTCACGCCCTCAATCCGAATGCGGCCTGGGGCTGCCCCACGCCGCACAGGAATATAGATCGCAGATAAAACGGATGCCTCACGCCCCCGACCTCCCGCGTCATCTGCTCTGCGCGGGCTCAGGTCGTTTGACTTAAAGGCGTGGCACGGAAACCTGCCGCCCGTTTTCCTGGCGGATCACTTCCATCTCGATGCCGTAGATCTCGCGGAGCGTGTGCGGCGTGACGATGTCCGCCGGCGTGCCGCGTGCGATCATTCGGCCGCCATGCAGTGCGATGATGTCGTCGCAATAGCGGGCCGCCATGTTCACGTCGTGCAACACCACGACGACGCCCGTCCCGCGTTCGCGGCAGAGCGAGCGCACCAGTTCCAGCACCTCAAGCTGATGCGCGATATCGAGGGCCGATGTCGGCTCGTCGAGCAGAAGGCAATGTGCCCCCTGCGCCACCAGCATGGCGATCCACACGCGTTGGCGTTCGCCGCCCGACAGCGTGTCGACCAGCCGATCCGCGAAGGGCGCGGTATCGGTCAGCTCGATGGCCTCGGCGATCTTGCGGCGATCCTCCGCCGTGATGCGGCCGAGCGCGCCGTGCCAGGGATAGCGGCCCAGCGCGATGAGTTCGCGCCCGGTCATGCCGCCTGTCGCTGGCGTGGTCTGCGGCAGATAGGCGACGCGACGGGCGAAGGCGCGGTTGCTCCAGTCAGCAAGCGGGCGTCCCTCAAGCCGGACATCCCCCCCGCTCGCATCCAGCTGCCGGCCGAGCAGCTTCAGCAGGGTGGATTTGCCTGAGCCATTATGGCCGATCAGCCCGACCACCTTGCCCGAAGGCACCGTCAGGCTGAGCGGGTGCAGCAATGTGCGGCCCTCGACGCTGACATGCGTGTCGGTCAGCTCGAACAGTGTGCCGGTGGATGGTGTGGTCATGCGGTATCCCGCCCAAAGGCAAAGCGGATCGCGAGATTGACCATCGCGGGCAGCACCGACATATGGGTCTCGCCGGGCAGGAAGACGTATTCGGTGGTCAGTTCCGGGACCTGTGCGAGGCGTTCCGCCATCTCCCGCGTATGGTCGACGATGCGGCTTTCCTTGAAGCTGGCGAGCCGTTTCTCCTCGTCCGCGGCGCCGATCTGGAACGGCGCCAGTGCCTGCTCATATTCGCCCGCCAGCAGCATCACCCGGCCGCCATGCGCCTGCCGGTCGGCGACGAACGTCTCGGCCGCGTCGACGATGCCGCCCCCCTCCCACCAGATGGCGGGGCTGGCGGAAATCCAGCGCGAAAAGGCGGTGGGACGGCGAAACAGCGCGTGCAGCACGAACAATCCACCGAAGGAATGTCCGAGAATGGCCTGCCGGGTGGCATCGACCGCGACGCGGCGGGCGATCTCCGGCTTTAGCTGGCCTTCGATGAAGGCGAGGAACTCGTCTGCCCCGCCCGTGCGCACATCCGGCCCGTCGGGTGTAAAGGGCGGATAGGTCTTGCCGGGCGGCGGGCCGAGATCCCATGAGCGGCGCACACCGTCATAGGCATTGTCGACGGGATAGCCGATGCCGACCATCACGCCCCACTCGATGCCGGTGCCGAGCGGCCATTCCGCCTGCACCCGCATCGTGTCCGCCGCCGTCCCGGCGATCGCGTTGGCATCGGTGTAGTAGAGCACCGGCCAACCCTGCGCCGGCGGCTCGCCGGCCGGGCAAAAGAGGAAGATGCGCCAGGTGGAGGAGCCGTCACCCGGCGAAAAATCGAACACCGTGGTTTGGGGAATCAGAGCGGCAATCATCAGGTCTTCTTGCGTGTGAGGAGCCATAGGAAGACGGGCGCGCCAATCGCCGACGCGACGAGACCGGCCGGCAACTGCCAGGGAAAGGCGATGGAGCGCCCGATGAAGTCGGCCACCGCCATGATCACGCTGCCGAGCAGCGCGGCACCGAACAGTTCCGGCAGCGGACGCCGCAGACCGACGAGACGCGCGAGCGGCGGTGCGATCAACCCGACGAAGGACAGCGGCCCGACCAGCAGCGTCGCCAGAGCGGTTGTGATCGCGGCCAAAGCGAGCAGCAGCGAGCGGCTCCGGAGCGAGGAGATGCCGAGCGCGCGCGCCGACGCATCGCCCAGAGGCAGGATTTCGAGCCAGCGAGCGACCAATGGCAGCGCGGCGAGCACGAGGCCGGCGGCGGCGAGGCTGCTGGCGGCCGATGCGGCATCGATACCGTAGGTCGAGCCGGTCATCCAGTTGAACAGCCGCATGGCGCGCGGATCGCCGCTCGCCATCAGGATGCTGACCAGCGAGTCCAGCAGTGCGCCGATGGCGATGCCGGCGAGGATCACCCGTTCGGGGGAGCCTTTCGAGGCACGGGCGAGGGCCAGGATCACGACCAGAGCCAGTGACGCTCCGGCCATGGCGGCGAGCGTCTGACCGGAGCGGTCAATGGTGTCGAAGACGAACAGCGCCACCACGAGCCCGCCGGCGGCACCGGCGCTCACGCCCAGCACCTCCGGGCTCGCCAACGGATTCCCGGTGACGCGCTGGAGGATCCCACCCGCCACGGCGAGCAATGTACCCCCCGCGATTGCCGCCAGAATGCGCGGCAAACGGAGCGACCAGACCGGATCGCCCGGCGCGGCGATGCTCCAGCCTTCCAGACCCGGTCCAAGGCTCGCCGAAAGCACGGCGGCTATCACCAGCACGACCGCCAGCACGCCGAGACACATGAAGGGGCGGCCGGTCCCTGCCGTGGGAGCGATAAGGCCGGAGGCCGTGTGCGGTGGCAGATTAAGCCGGGGCAGCATCCACAGCAGCAACGGCCCGCCCAGCATCGCCGTGACCGCGCCGGTCGGCAGCAGCATCCCGGAAGAGCTGGAGAGCAGTATCACCATCTGGTCGGTGAGGCAGAGCAGGGCGGCCCCGAGCAGCGTCGCCACGAGAAGCCGCGTGCCGAGCCGCCGGGCCCCGCCAAGACGGGCCAGCATGGGAGCGGCGAGGCCGACAAAGCCGAAGCTGCCGACCGAGGCGACCACCGATCCGGTCAGCGCCACGGCTACCGCCAAAGCGGTGAAGCGGGAGACCTTGAGCGAAAGCCCGAGGCTGCGGGCCGCGCCATCCTCAAGACCGAGCAGCGCCAGCGGGCGCAGCAGCAGCAGCGCTGCCGCACCCATCAGGGCGAGGCGCGGCGCAAGCTCCCTTGGCACCGCCCAGTCCTGCTGGCTCAGCGAGCCGGCCCCCCACAGAAACAATCCCGCGAGATAGTGACTGTTGAACAGCGTGAGGAGCGCGGCCAGCGCCGCGCAGACAAGGCCCGTGACCATGCCGGCAAGAATGACCACCAGCGGCGCCAGCCCGCTGCGGCGCGACAGCAGCAGCACCAGCGTAACGGTCAGAAGGCCGCCGCCGAGCGCCACCCATTCGCGCCCGAAACCGATGAGCACGGGCGCGAAGACCAGCGTTGCGCCGAGAGCAAGGTTTGCGCCCGCCTCGATGCCGAGTGTGGTTGGAGAGGCAATGGGATTGCGCAGCACCTGCTGCAAAAGGGCACCGGCCAGGCCCAGCGCGGCGCCGGCCAGCAGGCTGACCACAAGGCGCGGCGCGAAACTGTACAGCACCAGCAGTTCGGCGATGTCTGTCGCGTCCGGCTGGATGAGCGCGTGCCACCATTGCCCGGGCGGCAATTGCATCGACAGGTTGACGAGACCGGCCAGCAGCGCCGGGACGCCCAGCAGCAGAACCAGCCCGAACGGGCGCAGCGGCGGGTGCGTGCTGCCCGACATGGACACGGCGACGTCACCCATGTGACGGCCCTCCACCGAGCACGCGGGAGAGCTGGCGTGCGAAGCGCATGGCCGAAGGCACCATTCCGAACATCAGCGCGGGCGGCAGGCGGTAGATGCGCCCGGTCTTGACGAAGGGCAGGCTGTTCCAGAGCGGGCTGGCCGCGAGTGTTGCCAGCGTATCGGGCGCGATCGGTTCGAGATAGACGAGGCTGCTCGTCGGGCTTTGCGACAGTTCCTCGATGCCGACGGTGCTGAACCCCCAATAGTTGCTTGGCCGCGTCCAGCCATTGCGGAGGCCGCAGCGATCGAGGACGTCGCCGAACAGGCTGCCCCGACCGAAGACGCGGACGTGCCGGGCATCCAGAAACTGGACGATCAGCAGGGAGTGGCCAGTGAGGTCGACGGCCGCGATATGTGCGCGGATCTCCTCCATCAACATATGCGCGCGGGTGATGAGCGCCTCGCCGGCGCTCTCCCGGTCGACCAGGGCCGCGAGTTCGCGGGTGGCGGTGACGCTGCGGTCAAAGAGATGGCCCGGCGGTGGCGCGTACACGGAAAACGTCCGCGTCGGCGCCAGGCGCTCCAGCACGGGGGTGATGTCGCCGAGAAACGGTGTGGTCACGATGAGGTCCGGCCGGAGCGCGGCAAGCAGTTCGAGGTTCGGCTCGCGATCCGTGCCGAGATTGACGATGTCCGCCGGCAGGGGCGGCTCGACCACCCAGTCCGCCCACGTCTGCGGATCGGGAACCGCGATCGGCGGGAGGCCCATTTCGATCAGCGTCTCGGCGAGGCCGAAATCCAGCGCCACGACGCGCGGGCGTCCGCGCCCGGCCGCAGTGCGGCCGGATTGGGGGAGGGCGAGTGCCCCGGCGGCAAGCCCGCCGCACAGAAGCGCGCGACGGGAAAGCGGTGCTGGCGCGCTCACCAGCGATACTTCAGCCCGGCGATGACGGTGCGCGGGGCGCCCATGTAGCAATAGCCGGCGTCACAGGTGATATATTCCTCGTCGAGCAGGTTCTGCGCGTTGACCTGCAGGCTCCAGCCCTTGAGCGTTGCGGCGAGATAGCTGAAATCATAGCTCAGCTTGGCGTCGACCAGCGTATAGGCGCTGTTCTGGAAGGTGTTGAGCGAGTCGCCCCAGGTGGCGCCGGTGTAGCGCACACCCGCCCCGACGCCGAGGCCCGCGAGCTTGCTTCCCTCCTGGAACTGATAGTCCGCCCAGATGGAAAAGGCGTTCTCCGGTTGCCCCGAGGGCGACAGGCCGATCGTCTCGGCATCGCCGGAAACATTGGTCAGGTCGAGATAGGAATAGGCGCCGCGAACGCGCCAGCCGGCGCCGAAATTGGCGACCGCTTCCAGTTCGAACCCGCGCGCCCGCACCTCGCCGGTCTGCACCTGGAAGAGCGGGTTGGTGTCGTCGGTGGCGAGCCCGTTCTCCTGGTTGATCTGGAACACCGAGGCGGTGAAATAGCCGTCGAAGCCCGGCGGCACATATTTCACGCCGGCCTCGATCTGCCTCGCCGTGGTCGGGGCGAAGGCATTGCCGTTGATGTCGACCCCGAGCGTGGGCGCGAAAGAGGTCGCGTAGCTGACATAGGGCGCGATGCCATTGTCGAAGAGATAGGTCAGGCCCGCGCGGCCGGTGAACTGGTTGTCGTCGGTGTTCTCCGTGGTAGAGGCGAGCAGGTCGTCATCCTTGGACTCGACCCAGTCGTAGCGGCCGGTCAGGGTCAGGATCCAGCGGTCGAAGGTCGCCTGTTCCTGCACATAGAGCCCGGTCTGGTTCTGCGTCTGCTGATAGCGCGCATAGTTCAAGGCGGGATCGAAAGTCGGGCCGAGCGGCTGGCCAATGTTGAAATTGAAGTCCGCCGCCGTTCCGAAGCCGATGCCGCCGTCGAGCGCAAGATAGGTATAATCGAGCCCGACCAGCAGCTTATGCGTGACCGGGCCTGTGACGAAGTCGGCCTGCAACTGGTTGTCGATCGAGAAGGAATCGAGCTTGTCATCGACATAGCCGGTGCCGCGGGTCGCGATGTTGGTCACCGGGTCGGTGTCATAGACGCTGGTATAGCGCACCTTGGTGTCGGCATGGCCGTAGCGCAAATTCTGCCGGACGGTGAAGATGTCGTTGAACTCGTGCTCGGCGAGATAGCCGATGCGGTACTGCTCCTGCGGCTGGCTGTTATAGTCGCCGGGCGCCCGGCTGAAGCTGCCGCCGGCACCCTGCCACTGATAAAAGGGCAGGGAGGCCGGGGTCTCGGATTCCTGATATTCGCCGAGGAAGGTGATCCGGGTCTGGTCGTTCGGCTTCCAGGTCAGCGCCGGGGCGATGAACGTCATATCGTTGACGCCGCCCCCCAGCGTGTTCGGCGAACCGGCGTCGCGCAGCAGGCCTGTCAGGCGGTAGAGAAAATGGCCGTCTTCGTCGATCGGGCCGCCCACGTCGAACTGGCCCTGCCACCAGTCGTAATTGCCGCCCTGCACCTCGACCTCGCCGAAGGCCTCCTCGGTCGGGCGCTTTGAGGTGACATCGACGAGCCCGCCCGGCGAGCCGAGACCGTACAGAGCCGAACTCGGCCCGCGCAGCACGGTCACGCTCTCCACGCCATAGGGCTCGATCTTGAACACCGCCATGTTGGCGCCCGGCCAGCGCAGGCCGTCGCGGTAGATGCCGTTATAGGTGGTGTCGAAGCCGCGGATGGTGAACACGTCGAAGCGCGGGTCATAGCCGCTCTGGCCGGTGCGCACGCCGGGCGTATAGGCGACCGCCTGCGTCAGCGTCTGCACGTTGCGATCATCGAGTTCCTGCCGGGTGACGACCGAAATCGACTGCGGCGTCTCGATCAGCGGCGTGTCGGTCTTGGTGCCGACGGTGCTGCGATTGGCGACATAGCCGACGGTGCCGCTGCCTTCGCCTTCGACCGATATGGTGTCGAGAGCGATGGTGCCGCCGTCGTCCCCGGAGGTAACCAACGCCGCCGGATCCTCGATGGTCACCCGGTTGGGCGCCGTGAAGCGATAGGTCAGGCCGGTGCCGGATAACAGCGCGTCCAGCGCTGCCGGCGCGCTGAGCGTCCCGGAAACGGCCGAGGAGCGCCGCCCGCCGAACTTCGCGGTGTCATAGAACACCCGCACGCCGGCCTTCTGCGCGAATGAAAGGATGGCGCCGTTGAGGTCCTGCGCCGGGATGTTGAACGCGATCTGTGCCGGCGCGGCGACCGTCGCGCTCTGCGCGTGCGCGGCCGCCCCGGACAGGGCAATTCCCGCGACTGCCAGACCGACGACCAGGGCCCTTGCCGCAGCACCGCCGAGATAGTGCCGGCGCAGGCGCGATGTGCAGAGATGTCCCCGGGTCGTCATGATGCTTTGTTCCTTCCAGCTTGCGGAGGAACCGCCGGGCGGCGATGCGCGGCAGTTCGCAGGAAGGAAGACAACTGGGGCGCCGGAGTCAGTAACGGAAAATTGAAAAATCGACAGTGCCTAGTAAAGCACTGTGATTAATGGATAAATAGATCGCGCCCTGATGCCGAGCTCGGCGGTGATGGTGTCGATAGCGTCATGCAGATCGTTGGTGGCGAGCACGCCGCTGACCCGTCGCTCGGCGAGCGTATCGTCGAGGATGACGATGTGGCTGTGCTGGTAGCGGTTCAGCGTCTCGACGACATGACGCAGCCGCGTGCCATCGAAGACCAGCAGTCCGCGGCGCCAGGCGGTCGCCGCGTCGATATCGCGGGTGCGCACGCGCCCCATGCCGCTTTCGGGCGCATAGCGCACCTGCTCGCCCGGCGAGAGCACGACGTCCTGCGTTTCCGTGCCCCGCTGGAACGCCACGGTGACCTGATGTTCGATGGCGAGAACTTCGGCGCCGTTGCCTTCTTCCTCGATCGCGAACTGCGTGCCGAGCGCCGTGGTCGTGCCGCCGGCGGCTTCGACCACAAACGGGCGGGGCTCGCGCGCATCGCGCGGCATGGCCGAGAAGAACACTTCACCGGCGAGGAACTTCACCCGCCGCTCGGTATCGTTGAAGTCGATGGCAATGGCGCTCGCCGGGCCCAGTTCGACCGAACTGCCATCGGCCAGCGTGACCGTGCGCACTTCACCGGGCGAGGTGCGATAGTCCGCCGTCGCCAGCAGCCACAGGTCGCCGAAATAATAGCGCGCGAATCCGGTGCCGAGCAGCAGAAGCCCGATGAAGGCGCCGATCCGGATAGCGCGCCGGGCCGGGGACGTCCGCCGCCGTACCGGAGTCAGTCCCCGCAACGGACCCGGATCCAGCCGAAGCTGCGAGAGGTCCCGCCAGGTGGAGGCCGCCTCCTCGAACGCCGCGCGGTGGTCCGGATCGTCCTCAAGCCAGCAACGCAGCGCGCGTTTCTCGTTGTCGGCCAATGGCGAGCCGTCGAGACGCGCCACCCATTCGGCGGCGCGCATGCCGATCTCATCGTCGCGATCGTCGACAGTGCTCACTTCCGCACACCCGCAGTTCGGTACCATCCCCCTATAAGACAACTGAGCGCGGGGGACATAGTAATCAGCGATCGCATGCGCGGCGATACGGTCTCAGCGCGCGCGCAGGCGGCGGGTCAAATGCGCGATGGCGACAGCGAGATGCTTCTGCACCGAGCTTTCGGAAATCCGCAGGTGCTTCGCTACCTCGGCATGGGTGAGGCCGTCGAGCCGGTTCAGCACGAAGATTTCCTGCGTGCGGAGCGGCAATTCCTGAACGAGTGCATGGACGCGTTCGAGCTGGAGACGAGAATCGACCACATCCTCCGGCGAGGGCTGGTCGGCCGCCAGCTCGGCGAAAGCTTCCGGCGCGACGGTATCGGTGCGGCGCCGGGCCTCCTGCTTGCGATGATTGAGGAGGAGATTTCGCGCGATCGCATAGAGATAGGCGCGGATGTTGTAGATATGCGCTTCCGGGCGCTCCAGCACGTTTACGAACGTGTCCTGCACCAGATCATTGGCGGTATGTCCATCGCCGAGCCGACACCGCAGATAACTCCGCAGCTCCGCCTCGTGCGTTGAAAAGACAAACGACAGATCTGACTGCATGAAACCGGCGCGGTCCCTCTGGCCTCCGTTGAGACGAGACAGCTACCATGCAGACCTTTTGAAGTTAAGCCGTCCGAAATACATTATAATTGTTGCAGACTCATAGATTGGAATACTTCTAGTCTTGGCCGTGGCGGTCTCTCAAGCCGGCGTGGCCGATGCCACGCGTCCCTCAAACCCGAGCCTCCGCCTCGTTATGCGGAGGAGGCGCCCGGCGGACCAGGGTGAGGCTCAGGGCCACGCCGCCCGTGAGACAGAAGGCGATGCAAAGGACGGCGACGATAAGCGCCTGCGTGATGGCGGCCGGGTCGCTTCGCGCGCCCTGCACCTCGTAAAAGATTCCGCCGATAACCGCGACGCTGAGCGCGGTGCTGACCTGGAGAGTCGAGGAGGCGATCCCGGCGATCATGCCGGAAAAGACCGGAGCGACGCGGCCCGTCACCATCGCCATCAGGGTCGGCAGCGCGAGCCCTTGGCCAAAACCGACGACGAACAGCAGGGTGGCAAGCGGCATCGGTGCGGGATGCAGGCCGGTCAGTGTCGCCGCGATAAGCCCGGCGAGACCCAGGAGCCCGACAACCTCCAGCCCCATGCCGATCGGATTGACATAGGCGCCGAATAACCGTCGGAGCAGGGGCGTCGACAGCGGCCCGAGCAGGAATCCGGCGCCAAACGGCAGGAAGACGAGGCCGGCCTGCAGCGCCGTCACACGCAGCGCGTCCTGCAGATAGATAGAGAACAGCTGGAAAAAGCTGCCGATCGAGTAGAACAACAGCGCGATCAGCAGCGCGTGGCCCAGTCCCGGTGCCTGCAAGGCGCGCGGGTCGAGCAGGGGCGCTCCGCCCGCTCGTGCCAGCCGGGTCTCATAACGCCAGAACAGCCACGCCAGCAGCGGCGCCCCGGCCAACGACAGCCAGGACCAGAGCGGCCACCCGGCTTCGCGCCCCTCGATCAGCGGCACGAGCAGCGCGCCGAGCGTCAGCATCGACAACGCCATCCCGCCGAGATCCAGCCGGCGTGCATCGCGCGCGCGTGTCTCTTTCAGCAGAGGAAGGCCGAACAGCAGGACGAGCATCGCCACGGGCAGGTTGATCAAAAAGATCGCCCGCCATCCCAGCCCCAGAATATCCAGCGCGATCAGGACGCCGCCCAAGGCCTGCCCGACCACCGCGGCCAGGCCGAACACCGCACCATAGATGCTGAGGGCGATCGGCTTCTCCCGCTCCGGGAAAATCGCCTGCACCGAGGCGAGCGCCTGGGGCGCCATGACGGCCGCCGTTACGCCCTGCAATGTGCGCCCGGCGATCAGCACCCAGGGCGACCAGGCGAAGCCGCACAGCGTCGAGGCGGCGGCAAAGCCGATCAGGCCGAGAAAGAACACACGGCCGCGACCAAACAGATCGCCAAGCCGCCCACCGGTGGTCAGCGTCACGGCATAGAGCGCGGCATAGGAAGCAATGACGAGCTGCTCGGCAGAAGAGGAGGCGCCCAGTTCTCCCCGGATGGAGGGAAGCGCCACATTGACGATGAAGAAGTCGAGCGGCGGCAGGAACGCGCCAACCAGCAGGATCACGAACATCGTCCAGCGGCGCGGCTCGAACGCGGCGTCACCGTCTCGCACCACGGCCGCCGCAAGGGCCGCGGCGTCACCTGTTGTCGCTCTCATGGCTGTATGTCCGTTCGTGAAGCTAAACGTCGCGGCCGCCAATGCAGGCCGCGCTATCGGGTGCCGACTGCCGAACCCTGGTCAGGCGTGTCGAAATCGGTCGCGATGGAGATGTCGCGCCAGGCGCTCATGTCGGCGCGGAAGGAGGCGAGCTTCTGCTCGGCTATCGCGTGGGCGCGCGGCCCGATCGGGAGGTGCAGCGGCGGATGCTCGGCATCGATGGCCTGCAGCATCACCGCGACGGCTTTGGCCGGGTCGCCGGCCTGCCGGCCGTTATTGGTCTGGCGGTAATGGCGTCTTGCCGGCACCGTCTCGGCATAGGCGGGGACCTCCCGCGCCGCGGTCATCATCGAGCGGCCGAGAAACTCGGTGCGGAAGGGGCCGGGCTCGACGATGATCACCTGCACGCCGAGCGGCCGAAGCTCCTGTGCGAGTGCTTCGGACAGGCCTTCGACGGCGAACTTGCTCGCATTGTAGAAACCGAAACCCGCCGAGCCGGCGATACCGGCGCCGGAGGAGAGATTGACGATGCGGGCGCCGGGACGTTTGCGCAGCGCCGGCAGGGCGGCGCGGGTGGTCTCGATCAGGCCGAACAGGTTCACCTCGAACATCGGGCGATATTCGTCGGGCTCTGCCTCCTCGATCGCGCCGATGAAGCCGAAGCCGGCATTGTTCACGAGGACGTCCAGGCCCCCGAACACGCTTTCGGCCAGCGCAACGGCCCTTGCGGCGTCGCCGGGGCGGGTGACGTCAAGCGCCATGGCGCGCACCGTCTCGGGATAGCGGTCGCACAGCGGCTGCAAGCTATCGATGGAGCGGGCGGTGGCTATGAGGCGGTCGCCTCGCGCGGCGACGGCCTCGGCAAGCTGCCGGCCCAGGCCCGACGAGCATCCTGTGATCAGCCAGGTTTTCATCATGTCCTCCTTCGGCGTTGGGAACGAGCGCCACACAAGCCAACGCCATAAGCGGCCGGCGCGCGGCCATGCCCAACCGGATGAGGCGAATGTAGGTGATTGGATTTGTTCGATAACTGACAGTATTGTACAGTATCCGTTCATTTTTGTGGGTGTGGCGATGGAGTGGAGCGACGTCAGGATCTTTCTGGCCATAGCCCGTACCGGCACGCTGGGCGCGGCCGCCCGCGCGCTTCATCTCAGCCATCCCACGGTCGGGCGCCGCCTTCGGGCACTCGAACAGGCCACCGGCCACACGCTGTTCCAGCGAACGGCCGACGGTTTCGTTCCGACGGAAGAAGGCAACGCCGTCATCGCTCTGGCCGAGCAGATGGAGGATGGCGCTCTGGCCATCGAGCGGCGTCTCGCCGGACAGGAGCAGGCCCTTCAGGGCACCTTGCGCATATCGTCGGCCGACTGGTTCGGCGCCTATGTCCTGCCGCCGATCATCGACGATTATGCGAAGGCTTATCCGCACGTTGATCTGGAAATTCTCACCGGTACCCGCCTGTTCAGCCTCGCGCAGCGGGAGGCCGACATCGCGTTCCGGATCGTCCCGTTCGACAACCCCGATGTCGTACAGCGACGACTGGTCTGTCTGCCCTATGGCGCCTATGTCGCGGCAGGCTCGCCCGAGCCGGTCTATGGCGATGGAGCCGGCTTCCGGCTCATCACCCACGACACGTCGACCGGCCAGTTCCCGGATATTGCCTGGCTCACCGAGAGCTTTCCAAACGCGAAGCCGCTCCTGCGGTCGAACAATCGGAACGTGCAGGGCCGCATGAGCCGCCAGGGCATTGGCATCGCCGTCCTGCCACAAGTGGTCGGAAGTCAGATCGTTGGTCTTCGCAAGCTCGATCTGCCGGTAGAGGCCCCCTCACGGGATATCTGGATGGGCTATCACCGGGACATCCGGCGCCTTCAGCGGCTGCGGGCCTTCATAACCGTCGTGACCGATCACATGGCGAAATCACCACTCCAACGGTGAATGCCGCGGACGCGCAACATCACGATCAAGCTTATCCAACCCGGCTCGGCCGACAGCGATATGAACCCGGCGGAGGGTTCGCGGGCGGCTTCCATGCCTGGGCCGATGTCCGTCAAGCGCTGCGGCATTGCTGGCGACGTGGCGAGCCTCGCGCCTCATCTCGCCGGCCGGCACCTCTCATCCGCCGCGCACCCGGCCATGTCGGCATTGCGCTCGGCGCCGCTGGCGCGCAAGCATGCATGGGGGCGGGCAACTTGCGGATAAGGATCACCACATGTCGAACACGCCGAACCAGCGCCTCGATCGCCGCGATTTCATGATCGCGTCAGCGGCGATGATCGGCGCGTCGACCGGTCTTGTCGCCGAGGCCGGGCCCGCCGCCGCGCAAGGCTCGACGTCCCCCGCTGCCGGCCCCGCACCGGGCGCGCCGTCGGCGACGGTCTATACCGGCGACGTCATCGAGGGGCGCAAGGTCGTCAGCGCGCTCGACATTGGCGACCTTGAGCCGGGGCGGAAGCATCTTCTGTATTTCCAGGGCGTCGAAATGCCCAGCGGACAGCATTGGTATGTGTCCGTGATCGTCGCCAGGGGCGCCAAGCCCGGCAAGCGCGTCGTGCTGGTCAGCGGCGTGCATGGCGACGAGATGAGTTCGGTGCACACGGTGCAGTCGGTGATGAACCAGCTCGATCCGGCGCAGATGTCGGGCACGGTCATGGCGGTCACGGACGTCTCCCGCCCCGCCATGGAAGGCATGCAGCGCCGCTGGCCCAATGCCGGCAGGGGAGCCGATCTGATCGACATGAACCGGGAATGGCCGGGCAATGAGAACGGCCTTTCCGCCCCCAGCCGTCATGCCGGGCTGCTGTTCAACCGCTTGTTGCGGCCGAATGCCGATGCCGCCATCGACTTCCACACCGGGACCACCGGCTTTGAGGTCACCGCCTTCAACATCGGCGGCATGGATGTGCCCGAGGTCAAGGCCATGCTGGAGCTGTATCCCGTGGGCCAGATCTTCGACAATCACGTCTATCCCGGCGTCCTGCACAACGCCTTTATGGATGTCGGCATCCCCGCCTTCACCCCGGAGATCGGCGCGGCGCGGGTGCTGGATCACGAGATGATCGCGCTGTTCGTCGAGGGCACGATGAATGTCCTCAAGCATCACGGCATCGTCGCCGGCCCCATGGGTCGCACGGGCAAGGACGTGCGCGTCTTCGTGGGGAACAGCGCCCTCCCGATACTGGCCACCGAAGGCGGCATTGTCGAGCATCTGGTCCGGCTCAACGACAGGGTGGAGCCCGGCCAGAAAGTCGCCATCCAGCGTAACAGCTTCGGCGAAGTGGTCGCCGAATACACCAGCGGCGTCGCCGGCGAGGTGACGGGCCAGCGCAGCGACGCGATGGCGGAGCCCGGCAACCCCCTGGTGTTCATCCTGTTTCACATGGATGGGGCGGATCGGGGCGAAATCTATCCCGAGTGACCGTTTCGCGTGTCCGGCGCGCCTCGCTCAGTCCGGCAGTGGAATGTGCTCGTCGCGGTCATCGATCGGGAGATCGAAGCGGCCCTTGCCCCAGTTCTGTGCCCGCCATTCCGCCTTCGCCTCCTCGATGCGCTCGCGCGACGAGGCGACGAAATTCCACCAGATGTAGCGGGGACCCGAAAGGGTCGCGCCGCCGAGGATCATCAGACGCGCGCCTCTGTCGCCGGCCGCGACCGTGATCCGGTCGCCGGGGCGGAAGACCATCATCCGGCCCGCCTCGAACTCCTGTCCGGCGATCGAGATCGAGCCGTCGACGATGTAGATGCCCCGGTCCTCGTGACCATCCGGCATCGGCAGACGTGCGCGCGCATCCAGCGTCACGTCGGCGTAGAACGTCTCCGAGTACATGGTCGCGGGGGCCGTTTCGCCATAGGCGCTCCCGAGGATCAGCCGGACCGACACGCCGTCATCCTCGATGACCGGCAGCGCCTCCTTGCCGTGATGCTCGAACAGCGGCGCCATATCCTCGTTGCTCTCCGGCAGCGCGAGCCAGGTCTGGATGCCGAACAGGCTGTTCGGGCCGCTGCGGGCGGCCGCCGAGGTGCGCTCGGAATGGGAGACGCCGTGCCCGGCGACCATCCAGTTCAGTTCGCCCGGACGGATGATCTGGTCGGCCCCGGTGCTGTCGCGGTGATGGAAATCGCCGCGATAGAGATAGGTCACGGTGCCGAGACCGATATGGGGATGCGGCCGCACGTCGATGCCCTGTCCGGTGAGCAGCTCCGCCGGCCCGGCCTGATCGAAGAAGATGAACGGGCCAACCATCTGCCGCTTCGGCGCGGGCAGGGCGCGCCGGACCTCGAAGCCGCCGAGATCGCGCGCGCGGGGCACGATGAGCGTCTCGATCGCGTCGAGGCCGACCTCATCGGGACAGCCGGGTTCGATTGCCGGATTCCAACTCATGCGCCTCATCCTCTGCCGGGCTGCCGTCAGCCCTGGTCACTGTCCACCCAAAGCTCCAGACTGGCCGGCGGCCGCCGGTTCGGCTAGCCCCGCCATCCGCCACGGCGTGTCGCGATAAGTGGAACATGGACGCGCCATCACGCCGATCGGCGCTTCGCGTCGCCACGCGCGGCCGGCGCCATTCGTCCATGAGCCCTGCCGTTCCTGTTCAGCGGTCGAGCCCCCACACCTCCGGATTGCGTGCGAAATACGCGATCAGCCTCTCGGTGAGGATGCGCACCTTCCGCACGGGATGCTGCCCGGGCGGGCGGACGACATAGGCACCTGCCGATGGCGGGGGATAGCGCGTCATCACCGGAACCAGCGCGCCGGAGGCCACATAGGGGTGGGTGATGCAGTCCGGGAGCCAGGCGAGGCCGAGCCCCGCCGCCGCCGCCGCGGCAAGCGCCGTCGCATTGTCGGCCTTGAACCGGCCCTGCGGCTGGACCGTGACGATCCTGTCGCCGTCCATGAACTGCCAGGCTTCGGTTCCTTGCATCACGGCCTGGTGGTCGGCGAGCTGCTCGACGGTCTCGGGCGAACCATGGGCCTTGATGTAGGCGGGGCTGGCCACGAGCGCGCCGTAGATCGGTCCGACACGCTTGGCGATCAGGTTGGAGTCCTGAAGGTAGCCAACCCGGATCGCGCAGTCGAAACCCTCGCCGATCAGATCGACAAACCGATCGGTGTAGGAGGTGTGGATGTGGAGCTGCGGGTGGCATTGCGCCATTTCGGCAACCACGGGAGCGAAGTGGGTCGGCCCGAAGGACAGCGGCATGGCGATCCTCAGTCGGCCACGCAGCTCGCCGGCGGGGAGGATCGCCTCGCGCGCGGTCTCGATCTCGGTGCTGGCCCGGGCCGCATGATCGCGGAACGTGATCCCCGCTTCCGTCAGCGCGGCGCCCCGGGTGGTTCGTGAGAGCAGCTGGACGCCGAGCTCCGCCTCGATCCGGAACAGCCGCCGGCTAACGATCGACTTGGAGATGCCGAGACGGCGCGCAGCGGCCGATACGCCCCCGGCATCGGCAACGGTGACGAAGGTCTGCAGATCCTCGATGTCCAAGAGCGTTGCTCCTTTCGCGACACAGCGTGTCGGACTATGGCACTATCTCATCACCTAACGGAACAGCAAATTGCGCCCGGCCCGCGTCGCCCGCGGCGCATGCCTTCCGCAAAACCAGTGCCGCTCAATCGGCAGCAAAGGACGCAGCAATGACTTTTCGCAACGGCCTCGCGTCGCTTCTTCGTCCCGAAGACTCGGTCCTCGTTCTGATCGACCACCAGCCCTACCAGCTCGCGAACCTGAACAGCCACGAGCCGCAGATGGTCATCAACAATACGGCGGGTCTGGCGAAGGCGGCCAAGGCCTTCGGCGTCCCGACCATCCTGACCACCGTGGTCGCGGAGCGGGGCGGCCTGCTCTTCCCCCAGATCACGGAGGTCTTCCCCGGACAGGAGGTGATCGACCGGACCCTCATCAACACCTGGCAGGATCCGAAGGTGGTGGATGTGGTCAAGGCGACCGGCCGCAAGCAGCTGGTCATCGCCGGCCTGTGGACCGAGGTCTGCGTCGCCATGCCCACGATCCAGGCTCTCGGCGAGGGCTGGGACGTGACGGTGGTCACCGATGCGTCTGGCGGCGTCTCCGTCGAAGCCCACGAGGTCGCCATCCAGCGCATGATCGCGGCCGGCGCGAATATGATGACGTGGGTGGCGGTGGCCGCCGAGTGGCAGCGTGACTGGGCCCGGCTCGACACCGCCGCCAAGCTGACCGAGGTGTTTGTGCAGCACGCCGGCGGCAGCGGCATCGCGTATCTCTGGGAGCAGCAGCTGCTCAACACGCCGGTGCCGAAGGCCGCCGGCTGATCCGGGCCTAGCCGGGCGGGGTTTCATGACGCGTCGACATCGATCCGTATGAGGAGCCTCGCCAGCCGGGCCGCGCAGGCAGGAGCGGGGAGCCGGCACATTTCCCGGCCCCCGCCACGCCCGCGCGTCGCTCAAGTTCGGCAGCCGCGTGGTCCGGTATAGCCGCGTGACCGGCAGCCACCTCTCCAGATCGTCGATACGCCGCCCGAGCACGCTGGCCGAGTTGTTCTCCTTGAGGACGGCACGGGCCACCGGGCCTTCGGTCCTCACCAGCTACTCCGCCGCGCCGATGCGGGAGAGCGGGACAGCGCGCGGCGATGAGTGGGGCCGCCGCCGCTTTTGCTGCATCGCGGGAACCCGTCGGCATGCCGGCCGTTAGCGTCAGGTAACCGGCGGAGGGTGGATGGAATATGTCGAGACGGCGCTCGATGGCATCGAGCGCGCGCTACCTTGGGTTCCGAGCTGGGTGGTGAGCCTGGCGCTTTTCGTCATTGCCGTGCTGCTGGCGCGGTGGCTGCATAATCTGGCGTTCAGGATCGTGACCCGCGCGGTGGGCGGGATGGACCTGTTCTGGCGCTCGCTGGTGTCGCGGGCCGAGGGTCCGACACGGCTCGCCGCCATGATCGTCGGCATGTGGATCGCGGCCGGTGTCGCCCCGCTGACCTGGACCGAGACCGGGATCGTCCAGCAATTCCTGCTGGTCTGCTTCATCGCGCTGGTCGCCTGGCTCGCCCAGACCGCGCTGCACATCTGGGTCACCGTATATCTGCGGCGCTTCAAGCTCGACGCTGAAGACAATCTGCTCGCCCGCAAGCACGTCACCCAGACCCGCATCCTGCGCCGCGTCGCGTCGGTGATCATCTTCACCGTGGGGCTGTCGGCGGTGCTGATGTCGTTCGAGCAGGTGCGCCAATACGGCGTCAGCCTGCTCGCCTCGGCCGGGGCCGCCGGCATCGTGGTCGGCCTTGCGCTCCAGCCCGTGCTCAAGAACCTGCTCGCTGGCATCCAGCTCGCGGTCACCCAGCCGATCCGCATCGACGACGCCCTGCTGGTGGAGGGCGAGTGGGGCAATGTCGAGGAAATCACCTCGACCTATGTGGTGGTGCGGCTGTGGGACTGGCGCCGGCTGATCCTGCCGCTCAGCTATTTCATCGAGCAGCCGTTCCAGAACTGGACCCGCGAGGGCTCGGCGCTGATCGGCACAGTGATGATCTATCTCGATTACAGCGTCCCGGTCGGCGTGCTGCGCGCCAAGGTCGAGGAGATCGCCAACGCCTCGCCGCTTTGGGACCGGCGCGTGGTGAACGTGCAGGTCACCGATTTCCGCGAGAACGTCATGGAGGTGCGCATTCTGGTCAGCGCGTCCAATGCCGGGCGGGCCTTCGACATACGCTGCGAGGTGCGCGAGAAGCTGATCGCCTTCCTTCAGGAAGCCTATCCCGCCGCGCTGCCGCGCGTGCGCACCGAGTTCTCGGCTCCGGTTGGGCAGGGCCAGCACCCCGAATTTGCGGCGGTCGTGCCGTCGTGAGGGCCGGCGGGGGACGGCAACGCTAGCATTTCCCGCCATGCCGGCACCGCAGGCCGCCGACCGCGATCACCACCGCGGTCATGCCGAGCGCTCCCGTCAGGGCGAACAGGCTCAGCGATGTCAGGTCAAAGTCCAGCACGCTCATCGCGCGAAGCTCCGCAGCCGGCGGCACTCCGCCATCCGGCGATGCACCACTCTCGCCAAGCTCCTTACGTTCGGCCAGCCGAAAAAACGAAATGGGTGGCATGCGTCGCCCGCATGGCGCGAGCAGGTTTGGCGAGCGCGTCATTGGCGACGGCGTGTCGGGCGAGGGCGCTCAGGCCCCCATCACCCCGTCCTTCACCACGACGCGATAACCCTTGAGCTCGACGCTGCCGAACAGGTCCGCCTTGCTGTAGGGATCGGCGTCGACCATGGCCTGCGCGGCGGCGCGATCCTCGGCCTCGTAGACGATGACCGAACCGCAGGGCTTGCCTTCCTCGTCCAGCATCGGCCCGGCCAGCACCAGCGCGGTGCCCAGCGAGCGCAGATAGTCGAGATGGCTCGGGCGCACCTCAAGGCGCAGCGCAAGGGCGTTCGGGCGGTCGTGGGCGGTCAGGACGAATTGCATGGCGGCACCGTATCAGCGGATTTGAATGCAAACGGCGTAACCCATCATGTCCTGGAATCCAAACGGAACCTGACCGCCCGATACGCGCCGCCTCAGCCCGGCGGATCGACCTTCACGCCCTGCGGGCCAACCTCGATCTGCAACGAATTCTGGTCGCGCTGATACGCCTGATAGGCGAACACGCCCGCAACCACGGCCAGAATGACCACCAGCCCCACAAGAATCGGACGACTCATGATTCTCAAACCCCTTCATTACTTTAGGAGGCACCGCCGGGCGGTGGCGCACTCCGGTAAGGGAACGGGGAGACGGGCTTTAAGTTCCCGTCTACCGGCGGCATAAGGGTGGGGGTGCCTCGAACCGGGAGCCGGAACATGTGCGGACGCCTTCTCCAGGCTCGCGACCTCACCGCCTATGCCGAGCATTTCCGCATCCCGCCGGGCGGTGCGGCGGTGCCCAACCTGCCGCCGCGCTATAACGGCGCGCCGACGCAGGATTTTCTCGTCGTCCGCCGCAATCCGCAGACCGCGCGGGCCGAGTTCGGCGCGCTACGCTGGGGGCTGGTGCCGGTCTGGGCCAAGGACCGCTCGATCGCGAACCGGACCTTCAACGCCCGCGCCGAGACGGTCGCTACCACCGCCTCGTTTCGCGGGGCATGGCGGGCAGGGCGGCGCTGCCTCATTCCGGTCGATGGCTTTTACGAGTGGCGCCGTGCGGCCGGCGGCAAGCAGCCGTTCCTGATCGCCCGCGCCGACGGCGCGCCGATCTGGCTGGCCGGACTGTGGGAGGGCTGGAAGGATCCGGCAAGCGGGGAGTGGCTGCGCACCTTCACCATTCTCACCTGCGCGGCCTCGCCCTTCATGGCGCCGCTGCACGACCGCATGCCGGTCATCGTCGAGGACAGCGAGGCCGGGCGCTGGCTGGAGGCGGAGGCTCCGGCCGACCTGCTGCGCGCCTACGGCCCGGACGACCTGTCGATGCGCCCGGTTTCGCCGCGGCTCAATTCGGTGCGGAATGAGGGGCCGGAGCTGTTGGAGCCGCCGGCGGGCGAGGCGCCGTCGCTCGATCTCAGCCTTTGATCCAGGCGCGGAACCGTGCCCCGGCCAGCGCCGCCTCACGGCGCAGGCGCAGGGCGAGCCGCCAGATCGAGGTGCGCCGGACCCGCTCCAGCATGTAGTCGCGCACCTGCACCATCAGGCCGATGGCCCATGCGAACCATGGATAGGTCAGCAGCTTGGCGCGGCCGGCATGGTAGATGCGCTCCACCACCACGAAGCTCATGAGATAGGCGAACACCATGATCAGCGCGCCGGTCCTGAAATGCCCGCGCGCGATGACGACCACGCCGACCGCCTTCAGCGGCTCGGCGATGGCAAAGGGAATGGCCAGAATCACGAGGATGAACAGGCGGTTGCGCGCCGCGATCCAGCGGTCCAGACGCTGCATGATGCGCCAGGAGCCGACCCAGCGCAGGAACGGCCGGTAGAGCGGGCGGGCGAGTTCGTCGAGCAGGATGAGCGGGACCAGCAGCACCTCGAAGGGCAGGCGCGCCAGCCGGTACAGTGTCTTACGCATCGTCTGGAGTATCTCGGCCTGAAGTGTCTCGCTCAACGTCGGGGCGCACCCGCGCGAGGCTCACACCGCGCTGATGCGCTGGAGCTGGTCGAACGCGTCCTCGACCAGGCTGACATGGTGCAGCATGGCCGCATGGGCGCCGGCGGCATCGCCACCCAGCACCGCCTTCACCACCGCGCCGTGCTCGGCATGCGAGCGGGCGAGGCGGCCCGGCGCACGGAACTGCGCCTGACGGAACGGGGCGAGGCGCCGACGCAGCGCGATCGTCATCTCCGACACCACGACATTATGCGCGCCGGCATAGAACATGGTGTGGAACACCGTGTTGCTCGCCGTGTAGGCGGCGACGTCGCCGCGCGCGGTCATCTCGCCCATGCTCTCGTGCAGCGCGTCGAGCCGGCGGCGCTCGATCGGCGTCATGCTCAGCGCGGAGAGGCGGGCGCAGGTGGCTTCCAGCTCGCCCATGGCGACGAACAACGTGTCGAGCTGCTCGGAGGTCACCTGCGTAACCACGGCGCCGCGGCGCGGGCGCAGCTCGATCAGGCCGCTGGTCGCAAGCTGGCGCAGCGCCTCGCGTACCGGCGTGCGCGAGGTGCCATAACGCTCGGCGAGCATGTGCTCATCGAGACGGCTGCCGGGTTCCAGCGTGCCGTCCAGAATGGCAGAGGCGAGGTCCGCCGCCAGTTTCTCGGTTCGGGTCTGGCGTTCATCGGCCATGGCGGGCGCGCTTATCCTGCTGCTGTGGACACGAAATTTGCCCCCAATCCTTCGCATGAAACCGACGATGCATACAGCCCAATATATGAGCGGCGGTGAATTCTATTTCAGCACACAAAAATGCAAAGTTGCATGCACAATCCCCATCAAGAATGCATCACCGGCTTGCGGCACGATGATCCGCCGGCCTGACGGGAGCACTGGGGAACATGAATCGTCGCGAATTCCTGAAGTCCACCTCCGCCGTTACCCTGGCTTCGGCTGGTGGCCTCGCCGCACCCGCGCTGTGGAGCCTGGCTCAGGCCCAGTCGGCGCGTCAGGAGACGCTGCTGCTGGTGAGTGAGGGCGGGCCGAACAATCTGGACATCCACGGCGTCGGCACCAACCGCCCCGGCTACGAGGTGTCGTGGAACTGCTACGACCGGCTGATGAGCTACGGCACCAAGACGCTGCCGGACGGCTCGGTGAGCTATGATCGCGACAAGCTGGTGCCGGAACTCGCCGAGAGCTGGGATCTCACCAAGGATTCCGTGACCTTCACGCTGCGCAAGGACGCCAAGTTCCACGACGGCGCCCCGGTAACCGCGCACGACGTGAAATGGTCGCTCGACCGCGCGGTGACGGTGGGCGGCTTCCCGACCTTCCAGATGAAGGCGGGCTCGCTGGAGAAGCCCGAGCAGTTCGTCGTGGTCGACGACCACACCATCCGCATCGACTTCATCCGCCCCGACCGGCTGACCATGCCGGACCTCGCGGTGATCGTGCCGGGCGTCTATAATTCCAAGCTGGTGAAGTCCAAGGCGACCGAGCAGGACCCCTGGGGCCTCGAATACACCAAGCAGAACACCGCCGGCTCCGGCGCCTACAAGGTCACGCGCTGGCAGCCGGGCACCGAGGTGGTGTTCGAGCGCAACGATGCGTGGGTCTGCGGTCCGCTGCCCGCGCTCAAGCGCGTGGTATGGCGCATGGTTCCTTCGGCCGGCAACCGCCGGGCGCTGATCGAGCGCGGCGACGCCGACATCTCCTTCGACCTGCCGTCCAAGGACTTCAAGGAGCTGGAGGCCGGCGGCAAGGTGAAGGTGGTGTCGAACCCGATCTCGAACGGCATCCAGTATATCGGCATGAACGTCACCAAGCCGCCCTTCGACAAGCTCGAAGTGCGTCAGGCGGTGGCCTATGCCATCCCGTATCAGAAGATCATGGACGCGGTGATGTTCGGCATGGCCAAGCCCATGTTCGGCGCCGCCTCCAACACGGTGAGCGAGCCGGTCTGGCCGCAGCCGCACGGTTACAACACCGACATCGCCAAGGCCAAGGAACTGCTTGCCAAGGCCGGCTACCCGGAAGGCTTCGAGACCACGCTGTCCTTCGACCTCGGTTCGGCAGGGATCAACGAGCCGCTGTGCACGCTGGTTCAGGAAAGTCTGGCCCAGATCGGCATCAAGGCAACGCTGAACAAGATTCCCGGCGCGAACTGGCGCGGCGAGCTGACCAAGAAGGAGCTGCCGCTGATCGCCAACTTCTTCTCGGGCTGGCTCGACTATCCCGAATACTTCTTCTTCTGGTGCTATCACGGCCAGAACGCCGTGTTCAACACGATGAGCTACAAGAACCCGGAGATGGACAAGCTGATCGACGGCGCCCGCGCGAGTGCTGCCGCCGGCGACTGGCCCGCCTACACCAAGGACGTGACCGGCTTTATCGATCTCGCCTTCGCCGAGGTGCCGCGCGTGCCGCTCTACCAGCCCTATCTGAGCGTCGCGATGCAGAAGCCGATCACCGGCTATCAGTACTGGTTCCACCGCCAGCTCGACTACCGCACGCTGAAGAAGGGCTGAGCGCCGCGCGCAGAGGGTCGCCAGCGCCCCGGATCGCCACGCGCGTCCGGGAACGCGATTGGGGGGCGGCAAGGGGGTCGGGCGCCAGGCGTCCCCGCTGGGCGTCCGACCCCCGAGCGGCGCCTGATCGCAAGGCGCCCGTTCGCTCCTCCCGCCGGCCCCTCTCAAGCCTGATTTTCGCCCGCCGTTCCGTTCCATGGAGGCCGCGTTGCTCAAGCAGATCATCAAGCGCATGGCGACGGCGATACCGAGCATCATCGGCGTCGTCATCGTCACCTTCCTGCTCACCCGCGTGCTGCCGGGCGATACCGCCGCCTATTTCGCCGGCCCGGCCGCCAGCGAACAGGCGATCTCGGAAATCCGCGCCAAGCTCGGCCTCGACCAGCCGCTGCCCGTGCAGTTCCTCGCCTATGTGAAGGACCTCGCCACCGGCAATCTCGGCAACTCGCTCACCACCGGCCAGCCGGTGCTCGACGACATCCGCGCCCGCCTGCCGGCCTCGGCCGAGCTGACATTGCTGGGGCTGCTGCTCTCGGTGCTGGTCGCGGTGCCGCTCGGCATCCTCGCCGCCGTGCGGCAGGGATCGTGGATCGACCATCTGTGCCGGCTGGTGGCGACGGCGGGCGTGTCGCTCCCGGTGTTCTTCACCGGGCTGCTGCTGGTCTATGTGTTCTATTTCAAGCTCGGCTGGGCTCCGGCGCCGCTGGGGCGGCTGGACTTCTTCTATTCGCCGCCGGAAACGATCACCGGCTTCTACCTCGTCGACAGCCTGCTCGCCGGCGATATCGAGGTGTTCCGCGCCTCCTGGTCGCAGATCTGGCTGCCGGCGGTGACGCTCGCCATCTTCTCGCTGGCGCCGATCGCGCGCATGACCCGCGCCTCCATGCTTGCCGTGCTGGCCTCGGATTTCGTGCGCACCGCGCGGGCCTCGGGGCTGAAACCGCGCAAGGTCGTGCTGGGCTATGCGTTCCGCAACGCGCTGCTGCCGGTCGTGACCACGCTCGGCATGGTGTTCTCCTTCCTGCTGGGTGCGAATGTGCTCGTGGAGAAGGTGTTCGCCTGGCCAGGGATCGGCTCCTACGCCATTGAGGCGCTGATCACTTCGGACTACGCGCCGGTGCAGGGCTTCGTGCTCGCCATGGCCATTCTTTACGTGCTGCTGAACCTGCTCATCGACATCGTCTACGGGCTCATCGACCCGCGCGTGAGGATTGAAGCATGACCATGGTCTCCGCCTCTCCCGCCTCAGCCCCCCGCGACGGGCTGCTGTCCCACGCCCGCCACATCGTCGCCGAGAACCCGGTGACCGGCATCGCCTTCGGCCTGTTCGCGCTGCTGGTGATCGCGGCGGTGCTTGGTCCGTGGATCGTGCCCTACGACCCGCTGGCGAGCGACACGGTGAACGCGCTCCAGCCGCCCTCCGCCGCGCACTGGTTCGGCACCGACCAGCTCGGGCGCGACATCTTCTCGCGCGTGGTGGTGGCGACGCGGCTGGACATGGTGATCGCGATCGCCTCGGTCGCGCTGGTGTTCATCGCCGGCGGCTTCGCGGGCATCGCCTCGGGCTATTTCGGCGGCTGGACCGACCGCATCGTCGGGCGCGTCTCCGACACCATCATGGCGTTTCCCCTCTTCGTGCTGGCCATGGGCATCGTGGCGGCGCTGGGCAACACGGTGACCAACATCGTCATCGCCACCGCGATCATCAATTTCCCGCTCTATGTCCGCGTCGCCCGCGCCGAGGCCAATATTCGCCGCGAGGCTGGCTTCGTGCAGGCGGCCCGGCTGACCGGCAATTCGGAAATGCGCATCCTGCTCACCCAGATCGCGCCGAACATCCTGCCGCTGATGATGGTGCAGGTCTCGCTGACCATGGGCTACGCCATCCTCAACGCCGCCGGTCTGTCCTTCATCGGCCTGGGCGTGCGCCCGCCTACCCCCGAATGGGGGATCATGGTCGCGGAAGGCGCCTCGTTCATCGTCTCCGGCGAATGGTGGATCGCCTTCTTCCCCGGCGTGACGCTGATGCTGGCCGTGTTCTGCTTCAATCTGCTCGGCGATGGTCTGCGCGATCTCGTCGACCCGCAGCGCCGCACCTGAGGGGGCCGTCATGAACGTTCACAACGTGCCGCCGAACCACGTCCAGCCGCCGCTGCTCGATGTCCGCGACCTCTCCGTGGAGTTCGCCACCCGCCGGGGCGTGGTGCGGGCGGTGGAGAAGGTCAACATCCGCCTCGCCAAGGGCGAGACGCTGGGCATCGTCGGTGAATCCGGCTCGGGAAAATCGGTCACCTCCTACACGGTGATGCGCATCCTCGACCGCGCCGGCCGCATCGCGGAAGGCGCGATCCGGTTCGGCGGGGTCGATCTGGTGGGCGCCTCCGAAAGCGAGGTGAGGGCGCTTCGCGGCCGGGAGATGTCGATGATCTTCCAGAACCCGCGCGCGGCGCTGAACCCGATCCGCAAGGTCGGCAAGCAGATCGAGGACGTGCTGATCGAGCATGTGCAGGCCCAGCCTTCGGATGCGAAGGAGAAGGCGATCGAGGCGCTCAAAGCGGTGCGCATCGCCCGGCCGGAAGAGCGCTATCATGCCTATCCGTTCGAGCTTTCCGGCGGCATGTGCCAGCGCATCGTGATCGCGCTGGCGCTGGCCTGCCGGCCGCAACTGCTGATCGCCGACGAGCCCACCACCGGGCTCGACGTCACGACCCAGAAGGCGGTGATGGACCTCGTGGTCGAACTGACGCGCGAGCGCAACATGTCGACCATCCTGATCACCCATGACCTCGGCCTCGCGGCGGCCTATTGCGACCGGGTGATGGTGATGGAGAAGGGCAAGGTGGTGGAAACCGCCAATGCCAGCGAGATCTTCCGCGCTCCCCAGCATCCCTATACGCGCAAGCTGATGCGCGCGACCCCGCGCGGCGGCGTGACACTTCGCGACCTGCTGCCGGAGGACGTCGCTGCCGCCATGGACGCGCCGTCCGAGCCCGCGGCCGCGCCGGGGCAGGGGCCGCTTCTCAAGGTCGAGGCGCTGGTGAAGGAATATCCGCGCCAGCTCACCGGCGGCGGGCTGGCGCAGGCGCTCGGTTTTCGCGGCGCGAGCGCAGATCCGTTCCGCGCGGTGGACGGCATCAGCTTCGAGGTGGCGCGGGGTGAAAGCCTCGGCCTCGTCGGCGAATCCGGCTGCGGCAAGTCCACCACCTCGATGATGCTGATGCGCCTGATCGACCCGACCTCGGGGCGGATCATGTTCGATGGCACCGACCTCTCGGCCATTCCCGCGAAGCAGTTCGCGCGCTCGGCATTCCGCCTGCGCATCCAGATGGTGTTCCAGGACCCGACCGACAGCCTCAACCCGCGCTTCACCGCGGCGCGCTCGATCGCGGATCCGCTGATGCGCATGGGGACGGCGATGGGCAGCGCGGCGCTGCGTGCGCGGGTGGAGGAGCTGGCGGGCCATGTCGGCCTGCCCCCGGAGTTTCTCGACCGCTTCCCGCATCAGCTCTCGGGCGGGCAGAAGGCGCGCGTCGGCATCGCCCGCGCCATCGCGCTCAATCCCGATCTCGTGGTGCTCGACGAGCCGACCGCCGCGCTCGACGTCTCGGTGCAGGCGGTGGTTCTGAACCTCTTGCAGGACCTCAAGACCAAGCTGGGCATGAGCTATATCTTCGTCAGCCACGACCTCGAAGTGGTGCGCATGCTGTGCGATCGGGTGATCGTGATGCGCGCGGGCGCCATCGTGGAGGAGGGCGGCACCGAACAGGTGATGGCGGCGCCGAAGGCCGCCTATACGCGCGAGCTGCTGGCCTCGATCCCGCATCCGCCGATCTGAACGCGCCGGCTCACGCCCGCGCAATCATTTCTTGCGGCCGTATTCCTCGTCCATCCACTGGTCGGCCTGCACCATGCGGGTGAACATGTAGGCCACGGCGCGGGCGGTGGCGACGGTCGGCCCCTGTTCCCAGACTTCGCCATGCTCGAAGCCCATCATCACCGTGTAGTTCGGCCGGCGGGCGCCGAACAGCGTGCGCTTGCGCAGCGACTTCACCACGACGAACTCCATGTGAAGCTGGTTGGAGACGAGGTAGAGCATCCCCTCGCTCGGGTCGTATTTGGGCGACAGCTTCGATGCCACGGCGGGTGTGGCACGCGTGATGGCGGCGATGTCGGCGTCGGTATAGGGAAGGCGATTCATGTGCGCGGCGGTGGCGCGCATCTCCGGCAGGGTCAGGCGTTCGGCCATGGGTCGCGTTCCTCGTCGTGTCTTTGCGGCCGTTCTCGGCTGCGCTCTTGCCGCCCACGGGGCGGAGCGTTGCTTTAGGCGAAATGCCTCCGTTACGTAAAGCCGCCCGTGGATTTTCGAGTGCACGGCATGGTTGCGATCGCGCGGCATCGGGCGGGAACGGCAGTCGACCTCAATATTCCCTAGCGGCATCATCCGCCTTCATTCTTGAAGGAATTTCAGCAGGAGCGCGACAGGGGGCCGGCAGCACGCATGCCGGGCTGATGGCGGTCATCGCCGGCCTTCTTGTCGTGATTGTGTTGATGCTCGATCGGCGTCACGTCTCGCTCCGGGCGCCTGCGCGCGCGGCTGGAGGTCGGCGAATCGCCGCACTCCGCCGGATGGCGAGTTGACGGCCGCCACGCCCCTGCCGATACAGCGCAGGGCCGGCATTGCCCGGCGATAATACCGAGGCGCCTTGTGACATCCGTCCTTCTCACCATGCGGCCCATGTTCTTCGGCAGCGTGCTCGGCATTGGCGGCCTCGCCAATGGCTGGCGCGTCGCCTCCCGGCTCTGGGGCGTGCCCGTGGAGATCGGCGAGGGGCTGGCCTTGCTCGCCTTCGGGCTCTGGGCGCTCTGGTGCGTGCTCTATGCCGGCAAATGGCTGCGCTACCCGCAGGAGGCGCGCGCGGATCTGCGCCACCCGGTTCAGGCCCTGCTGGCGGCGCTGATCCCGGTGACCACGCTGATCGCGAGCATGGCGATCGGTCCGCATGTGCCGCTGCTCGGCTGGGTCATGTTCGCGGCGGGCGTGGCGGGTGTGGTGGTGTTCGCGGCGTGGAGCATTGGCGGGCTATGGCAGGGGGGCCGTGATGTCGCCCACACCACGGCCATTCTCTACATGCCGACGGTGGGCGGCGGGCTGGTGGCCGCGCTCGCCTGCGCCTGGTTCGGCCAGACCACGCTCGGCTGGATGTATTTCGGCCTCGGGCTGATTTCGTGGATGAGCATGGAATCGGTGCTGCTCAGCCGGCTGTTCAACCACGCGCTGCCGGTGGATCTGCGCGCGACGATGGGGGTGCATCTGGCGCCGCCGGCGGTGGCCTGCGTCGCCTATCTCATGCTCGATCCGGGACCGGCGAGCCCGGTGGCGCTGGCGCTTTTCGGCTATGGCTGCTTCCTGGCGCTGGTGATGATCCGGCTGGTGCCGTGGCTGCGCCAGCAACCCTTCGGGCCGGGCGCGTGGGCCTACACCTTCGGTGTTTCCGCCTTGCCGCTCGCCGCACTGCGCCTGGTCGAGAAGGGCGCCGGCGCGCCGCTCGCAATCATGGCGCTGCCGATGTTCGCAGTGGCCAACCTGATCATCGGCTGGATCGCCGCGCGCAGTCTCGTGCTGGTCTGGCGCTTT
The DNA here is from genome assembly GCF_022601675.1 of Ancylobacter gelatini. Lineage (GTDB taxonomy): Bacteria > Pseudomonadota > Alphaproteobacteria > Rhizobiales > Xanthobacteraceae > Ancylobacter > Ancylobacter gelatini. The sequence goes on from NZ_JAKVIL010000001.1 coordinate 274,155, forward strand.
GTCGGCGATCTGTCGCGGGAGGCCTGAGCGCGAGGCCTGAGCGCACGTCACGGCAGCGGGCCGAGCTGTTCGGCGAGCGCGTCGAAGACGTCGCCGATCTCGGCGTGGATCACCAGATCCGCGATGTCGTCGAGTTCGGTCGCCTCGCGGTTGATGATCACCAGCGTCGCGCCGCCGCGCTTGGCCGCGACCGGGAAGCCGGCCGCCGGGTAGACCACCAGCGAGGAGCCGATGGCGAGGAACACGTCGCAGGCGCGCGTCAGCTCCCGCGCGCGGGCCATCGCCAGCCCCGGCATGGGCTGGCCGAAGGATATGGTCGCGGTCTTGATCGGGCCGTCGCAATGGGGGCAGTCTGGAGCGGTCCCGCCCGCCGCTTGGAATCGCTCGCGCACCCAGTCCAGTTCGAAGCGCGTATCGCAGCCGAGGCAGGTGGCATAGGTGCTGTTGCCATGGAGTTCGACCAGCCTGTCGTCCGGCACGCCGGAGGCCTGATGCAGCCCGTCAATGTTCTGGGTGACGATGCCGGCGAGGCGTCCCTCCTGCAGCAGGCGCGCCAGTGCCCGATGCCCGCGTGTCGGCCGCGCGCCGCCGAAGGCCGCCTCCATCTCGAAACGACGGCGCCACGCCTCGCTGCGCATCTCGTGGCTGCGCAGGAAGGCGTCGAAGTCGATCGGGCGGTTGCGGGTCCAGAGCCCGCCGGGCGAACGGAAATCCGGGATGCCGCTTTCGGTGGAAAGGCCCGCCCCGGTAAAGGCGACGCCGTTCCTCATGCCGCCGACGATGTCGGCAAGTTCAACGGCTGCGGCCTTGATGTCGTCGTTCTGGATCATATGCTGCACCCGCTTTCGCAACAGCCGGCTGGCCGGACAGGTCCATTCGAGGCGAACGTTTTGAGGAACACATGAAATATCTTCACACCATGGTCCGCATCACCGATATCGATGCCTCGCTGGATTTCTACTGCGACAAGCTCGGCCTCGTGGAAGTGCGCCGGCGCGAGTCGCCGCAGGGCCGTTTCACGCTGATCTTCCTCGCCGCGCCGGGGCAGGAAGGCATTGCCGAACTGGAACTGACCTATAACTGGGACCCCGAGACCTATGGCGAGGGCCGCAATTTCGGTCATCTGGCCTTTCGCGTCGACGATATCTACGCGACCTGCCAGAAGCTGATGGATGCCGGCATCACCATCAACCGCCCGCCGCGCGACGGGCATATGGCCTTCGTGCGCTCGCCCGACAACATCTCGATCGAACTTTTGCAGCGGGACGGCTCGCTGCCAGCCCAGGAGCCGTGGGCGTCGATGCCGAACACCGGAAAATGGTGAGGGCACCGCGCGAGGCATGACGCCGTAGCGCGGGAAAGCGGGGCTCCACGGCGCTTTGCCCCCGCGCCGGCGCGGGTTCGCAAGCCTGTGGATGAACCTGTCGGAGACGGCTTGTGTGAACCGGCCGTCGCCCCTATAAGGGCCTCGCCTGCGCGCCCTTCGTCTATCGGTTAGGACGCCACCCTTTCACGGTGGAGAGAGGGGTTCGACTCCCCTAGGGCGCGCCACTTCCGTACAAAACCGCGAACACCCGGCCGGGTGCTTCGGCTGGCGAGTGCGGCACCTTCCAGCACCGACCTTGATCCGTGGATGCGCACGACGCGCTGGTCGACGTCGACCGCATTGATCAGCGAGCGCGGATAGGCTTTGCGGCGATTATCGCGCTGTCCTCTCCAGCGCGCCTCCCATGCCGCGCTCGCCGTCGGCGTTTTTCCCGCCGCGGTGGTGGCTGCCGGTCTGATATCGCCAGCCAGATCCGCTCGGTGAAGCTCTGGATGCGGCCCCGATCGGCCGGCGGAACCGTTTGCGGTACTCGGGTAGGGTGGCGGATGGCGACCGGCAAGTATCGCAAAAGCCACAAGGAAAAGGCTGGAGCCGTTCTGAACCCGCGCCTCGAATCAATTTGGGTATTTTCGTGTCGGGATCGGGTGCTATGCTCGGGCGATCCAGAATCAAACAGCTTCGCCGGCTCGCGCCAGGGCGGAGCGTGTCGGGGGTGGCTGGCTGATGGTGTCCGACGGTTCACTGCCGCGATCAGGGCGTGTCGATCTGGGATCGACGGGTGACGATCTGGACGATGCCGCCACTGGCGTGGACGGCTCCCCCGTGCACATTGCCGGCACCATCAAGTGGTTCGACGTCTCCAAGGGTTATGGCTTCGTGGTGCCGGACAATGGCGGCAGCGACGTGCTGCTGCATGTCACCTGCCTGCGGCGCGGCGGCTTCACCACGGCGCAGGAAGGCGCGCGCGTGGTGTGCGAGGTGGTGGCGCGCGAGCGTGGCTTCCAGGCGCTGCGCGTGCTTTCAATGGACGAATCCACCGCGCTCCACCATTCCCAGCTCCCGCAGGCGCGCACCCATGTCGAGGTGCAGCCCACCGGCGGTTTCGAGCGGGCCTTCGTGAAATGGTTCAACCGCCTGCGCGGCTTTGGCTTTCTGTCGCGCGGGGAGGGCACGGAGGATATCTTCGTGCACATGGAGACGCTGCGCCGTCACGGCCTCACCGAGTTGCGGCCCGGCCAGATCGTGTTCGTGCGCTTCGGGCCGGGCCCCAAGGGGCTGATGGCCGCCGAGGTGCGGCCGGAAGGCTCGGCGGCGCCGTCGTCGCATTGATGTGCGTGTCGCATTGACGCCGTCATCGGCATTGACAGTCGGGCACCCGCCACCCGACGGCCGTCTGCCCCGCAAGACGTGAACGACTGACCGGGCCGGATCATGCTCCAACATGGCGCGCGGAAGGAACGGCCCCGCGCAGCGGTTGCGGCATGGGGGCGCCGGCCGACTGGCCGGCTTCGTTCACCGGGCCGTTTCGTTCAAAGGCAAAGCGCCGTCGGCGCACAGGCAAGATGATGCAGATCCGTTACCCGCAGCCCGGCATTCGCACCGCTTCCCTCCACCTCATCCCGCCATTCCTGCCGCAGATGGTGGCGGCCTTGCTGCTGGCCATTCTGATGGCGCTGGCGGCGACGGGGGCGCGCGCGGCGACCTTCGAGCCATTGGCGATCGACACCAAAAGCGGTCCGGTGACCTTTCAGGTCGAAATCGCCCAGAGCGCGGCGGAGCGGGCCAAGGGGCTGATGTACCGCAGCGAACTGGCGCCGGATGCCGGGATGCTGTTCGACTTCGATTATGACCAGCCAGTCTATATGTGGATGAAGAACACCTATATTCCGCTGGACATGCTGTTCATCCGCTCGGATGGGCGTATCGCCAGCATCGCGGCCAATACCGAGCCGCTATCCACTCGCACCATCGAATCCGGCGCCCCGGTGCGCGCGGTGCTGGAACTGCCGGCGGGCACCGCCAAGGCCAGGGGCATCGCGGTCGGGGACCGGGTGCGTCACCGGATGTTTCCCGAGAAGTGAGCCCGCTCAGGCGCTGAGCGAACTCTGGGTGTCCGGCGGCGTTCCATGCGCGGCCCCGGCGTGCGGCGCCATGTTCTGGCGGCGCGGCAGCGGAGTGAGCACCCGTGCGCCGGCCCGCCCGGCCTCGTTCGGGCCGCCCGTGCCGGCGCGCTCCGCCGTCAGCGTCCTGAGATGTTCGAGGATCAGCGCATTCTGCTGCTTGAGGCTGTCCACGTCGTCGGCCAGCCGGCCGAGCCGGGTCTCATTGTGCCGGCCGAGCTGCTCGATGGCGCGCACCAGCCCGAGATTGAGGCTGAACGCGACCCGGCGCAGCTGGCGGTAGGCGCGGCTGAAGAGGCTCCGCTTCTGCGGGAAGCCGTTTCGCCAGGTCGACTTGAAGAGGTCGCCGCCGCCATTTCCGGCCGCGCGCAGCAATGTGTCGAACGAGGCGAGGTCGTGGAGCGTCACCAGCCGGCCCGGCGCGTCGGCCGGCACGGAGCGGGCGATGGCGGCGATCTCGGGAGCAAGGCGGGGCGCGGTGGCGAGGGCCTCCAGCGCGACACCGGACAGGCGCTGAAGCACCGGATCCGCGGCGATCTCGGGGACCGCCTCTCCGGTTTCCCCGGCTTGCCCGGGATGGGACAGTGCGAGGAACAGACGGCGGGCGAGGGCGTCGTCGGAATAATGCGGCAGCACCTGCTGCTTCTGCCACCAGATGGTCGTGGCGCGCAGCGGCTGCTGGAGCGCGGCGACCACGCGCAGCGCCGCCGCTTCGTGATCGAGCTGGGCGATGGCCAGGGGATGGCGGGCGAGTTGCTCGGCCACGGCCGTCGAGCGCCAGCCCACGACCGGGAGCCCGAAGCGCATGGCCTCCAGCACCGGCAGGCCGAAACCTTCATGCTCCGACAGGCACACGAACACGTCGCTGCTGCAGTACAGCTCGTTCAGACGCTCCTCTGAGGCTTCCTTATGGTCGACGAGCGTGACGTCGAGAAGCTCGGCCAGCCGCCGGACCTCCTCGATATAGCCGGGCATGGACTGGTCGTGTCGGCCGACAAGGTGCAATTCCACCGGGCGGCCGGAAATGGCGCGGACATGGGCGGCGGTGGCGACGAGATGCTTATGGCCCTTATGCGGGACGAAGCGGCCGACGAACAGCAGCCGGATGGCATCGTCGGGCGTGCGCACCGGCGTCCGGCCGAGACGGCTGCGGATCGCCTCGATCTCGGCATCGCTCGCCCTGAGTAGCGGCGACACCGGATGCACCACATGCACGCGGTCCTCGGTCGCCCCGAACAGCCGCAACTGGGCGGCGGAGTAGTCGGAATTGGTCCAGATCGCGATATCGGTCTCGGCGATCAGCCGGCGCATGCTGACCAGCCCGCGCATCGTGTCGCCTGCGCTCGCGATCGAATAGGGCGCGAAAAACCACGGCGGCGTGTTGTTGTGCCAGCGCAGGATGCGGCGCGCCTTCAGCCGGATGAACTGATTGTCGAAGGCGGTCCAGCCATCGCACCAGTGATAGACCACGCACGCGTCCGGCGCGTCCTCGATCCAGGGTGCAAGCTCTTTAAGTGCGTGCGCTTCTCGCCCGTCCGGCAAGGTTCGATTAGGGTTCTTGCAGAAAAGCCGAACATCAAAACGGCGTTCGCTATCGTTCAGCAGCAGCATGTACTGCATCATGCAGTCGAATCCTATGGAATCCGACTTCTCATGGAGTGTATGTATAACGAGCGCAACTTTTAATCTACGCAACATTTTTCCACTGAGGTTGGAGGTTCCGCGCTCGCGCTGCCTTGTTTATTCTAATTTAAAAGTATTATCATCATCCCACTATTTGGTAAAATATTTGATTTGTTGGCGGAGTCAATTCTGTGTTAGCCGCCGATTCCTCGATTATGTCGCCACGCCGCTGACCCGGCCTCGGTCGGGCAGGGGCCGTCGGATGCGGGTGGGCGCCGTGTACTGCGGGAGAGTGTCGGGCGCGCGACACGCCGCGTCCGGCCGGGGATGTTGTCGGCGACTTTGCTCCCGACCCCTTGCCTTTGTCCGCCGCTCTGTGCCATTCCATTTTGCGGTCGATATGTTCGCAAGGAGCCGAAGGTCGTTGCACGGCAAACGGTTATGAATGGCGGGGCATAGCGCAGCCCGGTAGCGCGGAAGTTTTGGGTACTTCAGGTCGCAGGTTCGAATCCTGCTGCCCCGACCACGCAACCAGCCAAGCGCCGATGCATCGCCTGTCAGGACCGGAAGACGTGGCAGGCCGACGGCCGCGCAGGCGGGAGCGAGGGTCATGGTTGCACGCATTTACAAGCCGAGCCGGAACGCCATGCAGTCCGGCACCGCGAAGACCAAGCTCTGGGTTCTGGATTACGAGCCTGAAGAGGCCCGCCAGGTTGAGCCGCTGATGGGCTATACCAGCTCCGGCGACATGAAGAGCCAGCTGCGCCTGCGCTTCGAGAACAAGGAAGAAGCGATCGCCTATGCCGAGCGCCACGGCATCGCCTATCAGGTTCAGGAGCCGCGCGAGCCGGCCCGGCGCAAGATCGCCTATTCCGACAATTTCAGCTTCCGCCGCGTCGGGCAGTGGACGCACTGAGCGTCACTCGACCTGCCGCCTCGAACGGGGCCGCGTAGCTCAGCTGGATAGAGCAGCCGCCTTCTAAGCGGCAGGTCGCTGGTTCGAGCCCAGCCGCGGTCGCCATTCCCGCCGGTCGTTTTGACCACCCCGCCGGCCGCCACGCGGCACCGCCTTTCGCGCGGTGCCTGTTCATGGAGCGGCCCGGTTGTCAGGTGACGTGCCCAGGGGCCGTCCACCATCCGCGACGACAGGAGAGCATCGCGTGAAAACATCCCCCTTCGTGGTCCTCGCCCTGATCGGCCTCTCGACCGCCGGATGCGTTACCGCCTCGCAGCAGGAGCAGCAGAGCAAGGAGAACCTGCTGGCCGCAGCGGGCTTCCAGATGCGCCTTGCCGACACGCCTGCCCGTGTCGCCTCGCTCAAGGCGATGCCGGCCAACCAGTTCGTGGTGAAGAGCCAGAACGGGCAGCCGGTCTATCTCTATGCCGATCCCGTCGCGTGCGGCTGCGTCTATTACGGCAGCCAGAATGCCTTCACCGCCTATCAGCAGATGGTGTTCCAGCAGCGCATCATGAGCGAACAGGAAATGACGGCGATGATGAACCAGCAGGCGGCGTTCGATTTCGGCGTCTGGGGTGATCCGCTGGTGCCGATGTACTGACGCCGCGCCCCGCGTTTCGCGAGAACTGGCTCATGCCTGCCCACAAGGTCTATCTGGCCGGCCCCGAAGTGTTTCGGCCCGACGCGAAGGCGGAGGGCGCGCGGCTTAAGGCGTTGTGCGAGGCGGCGGGCATTGAGGGGCTTTATCCGTTCGATGCCGGCGACGCCGATATCCGGCGCGGCTGCATCGGGCTGATCCACCGCGCCGATGCGATGGTTGCCAATATCTCGCCGTTCCGCGGCCACCACATGGATCCCGGCACGGCGTTCGAGATCGGCTATGCGCAGGCGCTCGGCAAGCCGGTCTATTTGTGGTCGGCCGATCCGCGGGCGCTGGCCGCGCGCATTCCGGCCCATGAGGAGCCCGGCCGCGATGTTGACGGCCACCTGATCGAGGATTTCGGCAAGGCCGAGAACCTGATGATCGTGCCCGATGGCGCCCATGTCTGGGCAAGCGCGGAGGAGGCGATCGCCGAGGCCGGCCGCCGCGTGTCGCATGGCGCGCTCAACCGCCAGCTCCAGCGCGAGACACGTCGCTCCGTGGTCATCGCCTTCGGCATCGCCATCGCCGTAGCGTTCGGCGCGAGCTTCGTGGTCAATTATCTGGTCGGCTGGTAGATCGGACCAAAGAGGCAGGTTTTTTCGTACCTTTCTCGAAAAGGGCGCGGTTCTCGCTCCCGTTCTCAGGGAACCAACATGGTTTTCCGTTCGTTAATCATGCGAAACGGCGAGGAAGTCTTTCCCGCCACATGACATGAACAGGACGGAGAAAAGATATGCGCAAGCTCATCCTTGCTTCCGCGACCCTGAGCATTCTCGCCATCGGCGCTGTTGCCAACGCCCATGCGGATGGACGCGAGAAGAGCGAACGCCAGGCCTTTGTGCGCACCCAGCAGGAAAGCGCCGCCAATGTGCGCGGCGAAGTGTGGCTCGGCCCCGGCAACACTGTGCCGGCCTACAGCGTCGGCACGATGTATGAGGTGGAGCGGGTCTATACTCCCGCGCCGGCCTATGAGGGCCGCACCTATTATGTCCAGCCCGAGCCGATGGTCGAGGTCCCGTTCCCGGTCGAATCGCAGATGTACCGCAACCACCGGCCGATCGACGACTACAACTCGGCTTGGTACCAGCCCGGCGATGCGGCGATCATCAAGCAGCAGATCAAGGACCAGCGCGGGCAGGGCAAGTAGCCCTCAGGCGGCAAGCCGACCTGAGCGCAGGGTTTCCAGCACGATCATCGACAAGGAGGGCGGGCCATCGGCTCGCCCTTTTCTGCGGCGATAACCTCGTCCGGCAACTTGGCCTTGACGCTTCGCCGCCGACGCACCTTGAATGCGCTCCGACCGCGCGGCGTGGGCCGCGACTTTTCGGAGACGAGCATGAACAAGCACGCTGGCCACCCCACCGAGCCTCTCACTCATGATGAGCGCCTCGACCGGCTCGGCCGCGTGGCGGTCGAAGTCGGGCTTGGCCTGCGCGCTGGCCAGGAACTGGTGATCACCGCTTCGCTCGATGCCCTGCCGCTGGTGCGTCGCATCACCGAGCACGCCTATAAGGCGGGCGCGAGCCTCGTCACCACGCTGTTCAATGATGAGGAAGCCGCCCTGATGCGCTTCCGCAGCGCGCCCGATGACAGCTTCGACCGCGCCACCGGCTGGCTCTATGAGGGCATGGCCAATGCCTTCAAGAATGGCGCGGCCCGGCTGGCGATCTCCGGCGAAAATCCGTCGCTGCTGGCCAATGAAGACCCGGAAAAGGTCGCCCGGGCCAATCGTGCGCGCTCGCGTGCCTATATGCCCGCGCTCTCGCTGATCGCGGGTTTCGACATCAACTGGACCATCGTTTCGTACGCCTCGCCGGCCTGGGCGCGGACCATGTTCCCCGACGACCCGGAGGAGATCGCCGTCGCCAAGCTCTGGCACGCGATCTTCGCCGCCTCGCGCGTCGACACGCCCGATCCGGTGGCCGCGTGGCAGGAGCATAACGAACAGCTCTCGACCTCGACCGCCCGTCTCAATGCCAAGCGCTATGCCGCGCTGCGCTTCCGCGGGCCGGGCACCGACCTCACGGTCGGGCTCGCCGACGATCATGAATGGGCGGGCGGCGCGTCGGTGGCGAAGAACGGCATCATCTGCAACGCCAATATTCCCACCGAGGAGGTCTTCACCACCCCGCATCGGCTGCGGGTGGATGGCTATGTCGCCTCCACCAAGCCGCTGTCGTATCAGGGCACGCTGATACAGGACATCGCGGTGCGCTTCGAGGGCGGCGCGATCGTGGAAGCCTCGGCACGGACCGGCCTCGACGTGCTCAACAAGGTGCTGGACACCGACGAGGGTTCGCGCCGGCTCGGCGAGGTGGCGCTGGTGCCGCATTCCTCGCCGATCTCGAAAAGCGGCCTGCTGTTCTACAACACCCTTTACGACGAGAACGCCGCCAGCCACATCGCGCTCGGTCAGTCCTACTCGAAGTGCTTCGTCAATGGCGCCAGCCTCACGCCCGACGAACTGGCGGCACGCGGCGCCAATTCCAGCCTCATCCACATCGACTGGATGATTGGCTCGGGCCAGATCGACGTCGACGGCCTCGACGCGGAGGGTCGCGCCGAGCCGGTGATGCGCGCGGGCGAATGGGTTTGACGGCCACACGCGCGGCGGGCGGCGTTCCCATAAACCGGCTTCCTGATGTCGAGGAACTATGATGAACTCACCCACCGTCACGACCGGACCGGAACGGCCGTGAAACGGGAGAACGTACCGATGTGCCGCTGGCGCTCCTGGTGGAAGGGGCTTCCTCCGCTCGCGCTGCTTGTCGCGGCGGCGGTCCTGCTGGCGCGCGACCCGGTCGAGCATCATCTAGCCGCGCGCTCGGAGACGCTTCTGGTCGATATCGGCGAATCCTGGGCGCGGGCGCGGTTCGAGGGACGGGACGCGCTGCTGGAGGGCGAGGCGCTCTCCGAGGAGGCGCGGATCAAGGTGCGCGCCGAACTCGGTCGGCTGTTCGGCGTGCGGCAGGTGGAAGATCGCACCACCCTGCTGCCGGAACGCCGTCCTTTCACCTTCACGGCCATTCGCGACGGCTCGAAGCTGCATCTGGAGGGCTATGTGCCCTCACGCTATGCCCGCAAGCGCATCGCCGAGGCGGCCGAGCAGCTGGCGCCGGGCATGATCGTCACCGGCGAGCGGGAACTGGTCCGCGCGCGCGGCGGTCCGGCCGGCGATTTCGCCGGCGTGGTGATCTTCGGTCTGGAGCAACTCGCCAAGATGCCGGCCGGCCGCATTATCATCTCCGACGATTCTTTCTCGATCGAGGGCAGGGCGCCGGATTTCGTCACCTATGACGCGCTCGAGGTTACGGTCCGCAGCGAGCTGCCGGCCGACGCCAAGCTGGCGCGCTTCGCCGTTTTGCCGCCGATCGCCGACCCTTTTGTCTGGTCGGCGCAGCGTGAGGGCGACGGCGTGCGCCTCTCCGGCTATATCCCGCTCGGCGATGCCAGGCGCTCCCTGCTTGATGCGGTGCGCGGCGCGGTGCCGGGTTCGGCGATCTCCGACCAACTCCGCCTCGCCGACGGCGCCCCGCCGACCGATGGCTGGCTGAAGGCCGTGTCCTTCGCGCTCGCCCAGCTCGGCAAACTGCCGGATGGCAAGGTGACGCTGAACGGAACCACCATCGTCATTGAAGGTTCCGCGCGCGATTTCGCCGACTATGACGCGCTGGCCGGCGCGCGCCGTGGCGTACCCGAGGGCTATACGCTGACCCGGTTCGCCGTCGAGCCGCCACGGGTAAATCCCTTTGTGTGGAGTGTGTTGCGGGGCACGGGCGGGCTGCGGCTCACCGGCTACGCACCGTCCGAGGATGCCAAGAGGCTGGTGCTCGACGCGATGCGCGCCAGCTTCCCCGGCGAGCAGGTGAGCGACGAGATGCGCATCGGCGGCGGCGGGCCGGGGCCCGAGGATTGGGTCAATGCCACGGTCTTCGGCGTCGGCCAGCTCGGCCGGCTGCGCACCGGCGCGGTGCAGGGGAAGGGCAGTGTCCTGTCCATTTCCGGCGAGGCGCAGGACGCAGCCGCCTACGCTGCCGTCAGGGCCGCCCTTGAAAAGGCGCCGCCGCGCGGCTTCTCGCTGGCGCGCGACGTCCGCCCGCCCGTGGTTTCGCCCTATGTGTTCGCCATGCGCAAGGATCAGGAAGGGCTGACGCTGTCAGGCTTTTTTCCGCAATCGGCCGATCATGAGCGACTGGTCGTCGCCGCCAAGCCACTCCTGCTCGGCGGGCCGGTGAACGACGTGTCCGCCATGGCGCAGGGCGCGCCCGATGGCTTCACCGAGGCGGTGCGGGTAACCCTGTATGAGCTGGCGCGGCTTGATGCCGGCGAAGCGCGCTTCGACGACGGCAAGCTGCGCCTGACCGGTACCGCGCTCTATCCGGCGGCGGTCGGCCAGATCCGCGACACTCTCACGGCCGTGCTTCCACCGGGTTTCGAGGTTGAGGTCAGCCTCGACGTCGCGCCACGTCGCGAGAGCCTCGACACCGCCTCCTGCGAGAGGGCGGTGGCGGACCTGTTGGCGCGTGGCGCCATCGTCTTCGTGGACGCCACGGCGCAGCTCGATCCCGCCAGCAGGGGCCTGCTCGATCATGTCGCTGCGGCGGCGGCGAACTGTCCGGACGCGCTGATCTCGATCTCGGTGCGCGCGCGCGACGGCAGCGCCGCGCTGACCGAGGCGCGGGTCAAGACGCTGACCACCTATCTCGCGCAGGCCGGCATTGCGCCGGAGCGGCTCATCACCGACACGCTCGGCACCGTGGCGGTGCAGGCCTGGCCCGACGGCGTGCCCGGGCAGGCCGGCATACAGTTGATCGTGAGGTAGAGCATGTGGTTTCTGGCGCTGGAGCTCTGGCCCTATCTGATCGGCGCGCTGGCCATCGGCGTGATCACCGGCTGGCTGGGCGGCTGCGCGCCGTCCATGCGTCCCGGCGTCGGGGATGACGCGGACCGGAAGGGCGCCCGATGAGCATGTTCATCATCGAGACGGCGGCACTGTTGCTGGTGGCCTACATCTTCGGCTGCGCGGCCGGATGCTGGATGCGCCGGTCTTTTGACCGGCGCGTCTGACGGCGGTCCTTCAGCGCGCTTACAGACGCGCGCCGCGCAGGTCCGCCTCGATCTGCAGCGTGGCACGCGAGCCGAAGCGGGACTTGTAGACCTGCGCATTCTCCATCACCCGCTGCACATAGTTGCGGGTCTCGGAGAAGGGGATGCGCTCTACCCAGTCGATCGGGTCGACATTGGGATCGCGCGGGTCGCCATAGGCCTGAATCCATTTGGAAACATTGCCGCGCCCGGCGTTGTAGCCGGCGAAGGTCAGCACGTAATTGTCGTGATAATTGTCCAGCAGGCTGCGCAGCTCAGCGGCGCCGAACTGCACGTTTGTGGCGGGATCGGAGCGCAGCTTCACGGCATCGAGCTTGACGCCGGTGCGGTTGGCGATGGTGCGGCCGGTGGCCGGCATCACCTGCATCAGCCCGCCGGCGCCGGCGCTGGACACGGCGGAGGTGTGGAACATGCTCTCCTGCCGCGTAATCGCATAGATCAGCGCCGGGTCCACCGGCTCGGCGATCGGCCGGAATTTGGGAATGCCCTGCGTGGGGAAGGCTTCCGCTTCCAGCGCCATGCCGCGATTGAGCGCGACCTTCCCGATCGTGGTCTGGGTGCGCGCATCCCCGCTGCTGCGCGCGAGTTCCGCCAGCAGGCCGAGTTGCGCCGCATCGGGCAGGCGCTCGGCCAGGTCATAGGCCAGCGCGAGGGCGAGGTTGTCCTTGTCGATCTTTTCCAGCAGCCTGAAGATCTGCACGCCTTCGTCGCGGGCGAAGGCTGCGCGCTGGGCGGCATTGGCCTGCGGCGCAGAGCGTACCTTCACGTCGGGCTTGCCGAGCCGGGCGCGGGCGAGCTGCCCGTAATAGGCGGTGCTGTAGCCGGCCGCGATCTCATACTGCGAGCGGGCATTGGCGGTGCTGCCGAGCGCCTCGAAGGTCCGGCCCTGCCAGTAGAAGCCGCGGGAAACCGTGGCGGGGTGGGTCTGGCCTTCGGCGACACGGACGAAGTGCTGCTGCGCGGTCTTCGGATCATTGAGGAAGCGCAGCGCGATCCAGCCCGACATGAAGTGCTGGTCGGCGATATAGTGTTCGTTCTCCGCCAGTGCTCCGCTGGAGGCTACCTTGTAGGCGGTGCGCGGGTCGCCGGCGTCGAGCAGGCGGCGCGTCATCAGGCGGCGCTCGATCCACCACTCGTCGGTGTCGACAAGCAGCGCGGGGTCCTTCGGCGCGGCGAGCAGCGCCCGAGCCGCAGTTGCGTCATCGCCGGCGCGACGCGCGATCTTGGCCTGGGTGTAGAGATAGGCGGGATCCGAACGCAGTGACGCGGGGACCGCCGCGAACAGCTTGGCCGGATCGCCGCCCTTCGAGAACAAGGCGATGCGTGCCTTGGCCAGCGCGGTGACATCGCCACCCGCGCGCTGGGCGGCGCGCAGGCCGCGCACGGCGTCCTCGGCATAAAGCTGCTTGTCGGCGCGGTACTTGTGGTCAGCGCGGGTCAGCAGGCCGCCGAATTCGACCATCACGGTCGCCTCGACATCCTCGGACAGCGCGTCTTCGCGCCAGGCGTCCTTGAGCCAGGCCGTGCCGGCCTTCTGGTCGCCGCTGGCAAACAGAGCGCGGGCGAGGGCGATCTTGCCTTCGCCCGAATAGGGCCGCAGCTCACCGAAGAAGGCGAGGATCACATCCGGTGACTTGTTCTCGACATAGAGCAGATATTCCAGCCGCCGGCGCAGTACCACGGGGGTCGGGAGCGTGGGGTGGGCGCGCAGGATCGCGACCGCCCGGTCGAAGCCGACGTCGCGCGCCGTCACCCGCAGGGCGAGCCAGCGCACCAGCGCCTGCTGGCCGGGATCACGCAGATTGTCGGCGATGCTCAGCGCTTCGGCGGACTGGCCCTTCTCGACCAGGCTCACCGCGCGCTGCATGTCGCCAAGATTGCCGGAGAGCGCAGGCGCAGCCATTGCGAAGCCGCTGGCGGCCATCGGCGCGACCGCACCGGCCAGCGCGGGCTTGGCCGTGGGCCGGATGACCGGCTTGGCCGGCGGCTTTGCCGGTGCCGGCTTGGCGGCAGCCTGCTTGGTTGCCGGCTTCTGCGGCGGACGCGGGACGGAACTCGATGCGGCGAGGGAGGGCGTGAACCCGGCGGTCGACGCCAGCAGCAAGGCGACGAGCGGAGCGGCCGCACGAAACGGACGGCGACGCGACGGGTTGGAGCTCTGGCTCATGACAATACGCACTCCCGGCAAACAGACGCTTGAAACGTTCCGGCCCTTGGGCCAACCCGTGAGGGGCTACGTCTGCCCTAGTTGTCTCGCGATCTTATTGACGAATTGCTAACCACAACCCCGTGGATGGCAAGGCCGTGGCCATTACGCAACGGTTGTAGCTTCCGAAGCCGACGAAACCGGGGCAGGGTGCCGCATCCCGGGCGCTTTGCCAAGTTTGGCAGGGCAGCGCCATGACAGCGGCGCAACAATGCCCTTTCTTCCGCCGCGCCGACGCGATATCTGATGCCCCCTTCGCCCGCGCGCGTCGTTCGCGTTGCGGCCGATGGACATCGAGAAAAAAGAGACCAGGAGCACGCCATGCCTCCCCAGACACCCTTTCGTGGTTCCTTTACGGCTCTCGTGACGCCGTTCCGCGACGGTGCGCTGGACGAGAAAGCGCTGCGCGGGCTGGTGGAATGGCAGATCGAGGAAGGCATCCATGGCCTTGTCCCGGTCGGCACCACCGGCGAGAGCCCCACGGTCTCCCATGATGAGCACAAGCGGGTCGTCGAATGGACCATCGCGCAGGCGAAGGGCCGAGTGCCCGTAATCGCCGGTGCGGGCTCCAACAACACGATCGAGGCCATCGATCTCGCCCGCCATGCCGAGAAGGCGGGGGCGGATGCGGTGCTCGTGGTGACGCCCTATTACAACAAGCCCGGCCAGGAGGGCATGTACCAGCACTACAAGGCCATCGCCGAGGCGATCACGATTCCCGTCATCATCTACAACATTCCCGGCCGCTCGGTCGTGGACATGTCGGTTGAGACGATGACGCGGCTGTTCGAGATCAAGAACATCACCGGCGTGAAGGACGCGACCGCCAATCTGGTGCGCGTCAGCCAGCAGCGCCAGGCGATGGGCCCGGGCTTCAACCAGCTCTCCGGTGAGGACCCGACCGCGCTGGCCTTCATGGCCCATGGCGGAGACGGCTGCATCTCGGTCGCCTCCAACGTGGCGCCGAAGCTGTGCTCGGATCTGCTCAACGCCTGCATTGCCGGCGACTACGCCAAGGCTCTGGAGCTTCAGGACCGGCTGTTCCCGCTGTTCCAGGCGCTGTTCGTTGAAACCAACCCGAGCCCCACCAAATATGCGCTAAGCGTTCTCGGCAAGATCAAGGACGAGGCGCGCCTTCCGATGGTTCCGGTGAGCGAGAAGACCAAGGAAATCGTTCAGGCCGCGATGCGGCATGCCGGACTGATCAACTGAGGCCGGGCGGAGCTCACGCTCCGGCACGGAGCTGAGTGAAATGGCCGAAAAGAAAAAGAGTCTACCCCGCAAGGTGGTTGCAGAGAACCGCCGAGCCCGTTTCGACTTCGACATCGGTGAGGTGTTCGAAGCCGGTATCGCCTTGTCCGGTACGGAGGTGAAAAGCCTGCGCGACGGCAAGGCGACCGTGGGCGAGAGCTATGTCTCGGCCAAGTCGGGCGAAGCCATCCTCTACAATTCCTACATCCCCGAATATCTCCAGGCCAATCGCTTCAACCATGAGCCGCGACGCCCGCGCAAGCTGCTGCTCCACATGCGGGAGATTGCCAAGCTGTGGCAGGCGGTGGAGCGCGAGGGCATGACCGTGGTGCCGCTGCGCATCTATTTCAACGAGCAGGGCCGGGCCAAGGTCGAGCTTGCCATCGCGCGCGGCCGCAAGGCGCACGACAAGCGTGAGGCGGCGAAGGAGAAGGACTGGAACCGCGACAAGCAGCGCCTGATGCGCGACCGCGGCTGATGGACCTGCGCTGATTCAACAAAAAAGCCCGGCACTTGGCCGGGCTTTTTCATGTTTATTGAGAGCGCCGGCTCAATCCTTGGCGCGTTCCACATAGGAGCCGTCCGCCGTCATCACCACGATGCGGGTGCCGATGCCGATATGCGGGGGAACCGCCGAGCGCACACCGTTGGACAGCACCGCCGGCTTGTAGGACGAGGAGGCGGTCTGCCCCTTCATCGCCGGCTCGGTCTCGACCACTTCCAGCGTCACGCGCTGCGGCAGTTCGATGGCGATGCCGTTGCCATCGTGCATCTTCAGCATGACCTGCATGCCTTCCTGCAGATACGGCGCCTGATCGCCCACCACGTCCGGGTGCACCGCGACCTGGTCGTAATTGTCGGGGTTCATGAAGTGGAAGCCCTCGCCGTCCGAATACAGGAAGGTGTAGGGGCGATCCTCGACATGGGCGCGCTCCACCTGCTCGGTGGTGCGGTAGCGCTCGGAGATCTTCACGCCGTCGGAAATGCGGCGCATGTCGAGCTGGGTCACCGGCGTGCCCTTGCCGGGGTGGATGTTGTCGGCGGTGAGCACGACATAGAGCCTGCCGTCGATGTCGACCACGTTGCCCTTGCGCAGCGTGCTGGCGATGACCTTGACCATGCGGTCCTCTGGCTGTTGGGTGCTCGCCTTGCGCGCACCGGGATTCACGTTGGCGGTTCCTATACTCGCGCGCCCGCCTTCCGCCAACCCCGCCCGTTGCGTCCCGTCTAACTGCCGGAGCCTGCCATGCCGTCCTCTCCCGCCGCGTCGCCCTGGTGGTCCCGCGAGCGCCACGCCGACCGGCGCCCGTTCCTGCTGGCACGGCAGAAGGTGATGGCGGCGCTGCGTGGCTTCTTTGAGGAGCGGGATTTCATCGAGGTGGAGACGCCGATCCTTCAGGTGTCGCCGGGCAACGAGACCCATCTCAAGGCGTTCGCGACCGAGCTGGAAGCGCCGGATGGCGAGCGCGCGGTACGCTATCTGCACACCTCGCCGGAATTCACCGCCAAGAAGCTGCTGGCGGCGGGCGAGGAACGGCTGTTCACCTTCGCCCGGGTGTTCCGCAATGGCGAGCGCACGGCTCTGCACCATCCCGAGTTCACCATGCTGGAATGGTATCGCGCGGGCGAGAATTACGAGGCGCTGATGGCCGATTGCGCCGCATTGCTGGCGCTCGCGGCGCAATCGGCGGGCAGTCGGCGCTTTGCCTTCGGCGGCGTCGAGGCCGATCCGTTCGCTGACCCGGAGCGGCTGACGGTCTGCGCGGCGTTCGCGCGCCATGCCGGCATCGACCTGATGGCGACGCTGGGCGAGGGCGGGGAAAATGACCGGGACGGATTGTGGCGCGCTGCCCGCGAGGCCGGCATCCGCGTCGCGCAGGATGACAGCTGGGCGGACGTGTTCACCCGCGTGATGGTGGAAAAGATCGAGCCGCATCTGGGGCGAGGGCGGGCGACAATCCTGTACGAATATCCGGTGTCGGAGGCCGCGCTGTCGCGGCCGAAGCCCGGCGATGCCCGCCTTGCCGAGCGCTTCGAGTTCTATGTCTGCGGGGTGGAACTCGCCAATGCCTTTGGCGAACTGACGGATGCAGGGGAGCAGCGGCGCCGCTTTATCGCGTGGATGGACGAGAAGGAGCGCATCTATGGCGAACGCTATCCGCTGGACGAGGATTTCCTCGCCGCGCTCGCGTTGATGCCGGAAGCCTCCGGCATCGCGCTCGGCCTCGACCGGCTGGTGCTGCTGGCGAGCGGGGCGCGGCGCATCGAGGATGTGCTCTGGGCGCCGGTCGCGCCCTGATCACCCCAGCGTGTCGATATGCGCCCGCACTTTGGCGAAGACGGCGTGGAACATCTCGGTCGTCAGCACGCCGGTGTTCGTGTTGTAGCGGGAGCAGTGATAGCTATCGAACAGCACCACGTCCTTGATCCGATGCACCGCGCCATGCGCGAATTTGTGGTGCGACAGCTTCTCGCCATGGGCGGCAAGCACCTGGTCATGGGCGATCTTTCCCAGCGCCACGATAGCGCCGAGGCGCGGCAGGCGGTCGATGGTGGCCGAGAGGAAGGGCCGGCAGGTGCGCATCTCTTCCGTGGTCGGCTTGTTCTCGGGCGGCACGCAGCGCACCGCATTGGTGAGGCGGGCATCGAGCAATTGCAGGCTGTCGTCCGGGCGCGCCTCGAAGCGGCCGGTGGCGAAACCGAAGCGGATCAGCGTGCTGTAGAGCAGTTCTCCGGCATAATCGCCGGTGAACGGGCGCCCTGTGCGGTTGGCCCCGCGCAGCCCCGGCGCGAGACCGACGATCAGCAGCCGCCCGTCCTCCGGCCCGAAGGACGGGACGGGGGCGTTGTGCCAGCCGGGCTCATTGGCGCGCCACAGTTCCCGGAACGCGACCAGCCGCGGACATAGCGGGCAATCGCGTCCCGGCTCAGCGGGCGCGCGGGCAGTGGAGAGGCTCATGCGGCGGTTCTCAGGACGTCGAAAGCTCGTCGTCATCCTCGTTCGAGGGTGGCGCGGTCCGACGCTCCAGGAAACGCGGGGTCTCCTGCATCCGCCCCGACCGCTCCGACGGATCGCGGCCGATTCGACTCTGAAGATCCACCAGGTCGATGAAGGTATCGGCCTGACGGCGCAGCTCGTCGGCGATCATCGGCGGCTGGGTGTTCACGCTCGACACCACGCTGACGCGAACGCCCTTGCGCTGCAGCGCCTCGACCAGCGAGCGGAAATCACCGTCACCGGAGAAAATCACGATGTGATCGACATGAGCGGCCACCTCCATCGCGTTGACCGCGAGTTCGATGTCCATGTTGCCGCGAAGACGACGGCGGCCCTGCGAATCGGTGAATTCTCGGGCCGGCTTTGTAATGACTGAGTAGCCATTATAGCCAAGCCAGTCCAGCAACGGCCGAATGGAGGAGTACTCGGTATCTTCAACCAGTGTCGTATAGTAAAAGGCGCGCAAGACATAGCCGCGCGATTCGAATTCACGCAAAAGGCGCTTGTAATCAATATCGAACCCGAGCGACTTTGTCGCAGAGTAAAGATTTGCGCCATCTATAAAAAGTGCAATCTTTTCCATTCCGTTTATCATTTTGGGCGGTATCCGGAAATTTTATGTGCCGTTTTTGCTTCGGTTCCCGCAACACGAAGCGGCTCCTACCCCGAACATACTCATAGCGCATTTATGGCGTGCGCAAGGGAACGATTTTACAAACCCTCCCAAAGTCGTGTTCCAGCGTAAGGCTTGCCCTTGATGAGCTGATCGTTTATTGCAGCGCCTTTCCAGTTCCACCGACAGGAGTGCCGAGGCATGGCTCGCGTCACCGTCGAGGATTGCATCGACAAGGTCGACAATCGCTTCGAACTCGTACTGCTCGCGGGTCATCGTGCCCGCATGATCGCGTCCGGCTCGCCGATCACCGTGGATCGCGACAACGACAAGAATCCCGTCGTCGCGCTGCGCGAGATCGCCGACGAGACGATTTCTCCCGAGGACCTCAAGGAGGACCTCATCCACTCGCTGCAGAAGTTCACCGAGGTGGACGAGCCCGAGCCGGAGACTGTGCCGATGATCGCCTCCAGCGAGGGCGGCGCGGACGATTCGGACGTCATGCTCGACCGCATGACCGAGGAAGAGCTGCTGGCCGGCCTTCAGGGCCTGGTGCCGCCCGAGCCGAGCGACGACGACGAGGGCTGAGCGTCTTTCCACGCTGTTCGACCCATCCACTGATGCGCAAGGCCCGGTTTCCCGCCGGGCCTTTTGCTTTTCTAAAGCTTTTCAGCCGCTTGCGCCTTGCGCGCCGCGCCGGCTCGGACGATATCTAAATCCAGTGGCCGGCATGCGCCGGTCGGTCTCACGGGTTTCTGTCTCATGATGCGGCAGTACGAGCTCGTCGAGCGCGTCCGCCGGTACAATCCCAACACCGACGAGGCGCTGCTCGATCGCGCCTATGTTTACGCAATGCGTGCGCATGGCACGCAGAAGCGCGCCTCCGGCGATCCCTATTTCTCGCACCCGCTCGAAGTCGCCGCGATCCTCACCGACCTCAAGCTGGACGATGCGACCATCGTCGCCGCGCTGCTGCACGACACGATCGAGGACACCGACGCGACCCGCGAAGAGATCGACCGGCTGTTCAGCCCGCAGATCGGCGCCCTGGTCGAGGGTCTGACCAAGATCAAGAAGCTGGACCTCGTGTCCAAGCAGGCCAAGCAGGCGGAAAACCTGCGCAAGCTGCTGCTCGCCATTGCCGACGATGTCCGCGTGCTGCTGGTGAAGCTCGCCGACCGGCTGCACAATATGCGCACCCTGAAATGGGTGCCCGAAGAAAAGCGCTCGCGCGTCGCGCAGGAAACGCTCGACATCTACGCTCCGCTCGCCGGGCGCATGGGCATGCACGACATGCGCGAGGAGCTGGAGGACCTGTCGTTCCGCCAGCTCTCGTCGGAAGCCTATGAATCGATCATCGGCCGGCTTCAGGCGCTGAAGGAAAACAATGGCGAGCTGGTCTCGTCGATCGAGCGCGAACTCTCCGACGCCATCGCCCAGAAGAACATCGTCGCCGTGGTGAAGGGACGCGAGAAGCGGCCCTATTCGATCTGGCGCAAGATGGAACAGAAGTCCGTCGCCTTCGAGCAGCTCTCGGATATCTACGGCTTCCGTATCCTCGTGGAGCGTCTGGAGGACTGCTACGCCGCGCTTGGCGTGGTTCACACCAAGTGGCCGCTGGTTCCCGGCCGCTTCAAGGACTACATCTCGACGCCCAAGCAGAACGATTACCGCTCGCTGCACACCACCGTGGTCGGGCCGGGCCGCCAGCGCGTCGAGCTGCAGATCCGCACCCGCGAGATGCATGAGATCGCCGAATACGGCATCGCCGCCCATGCCCTCTACAAAGACAAGGAAGGCCGGGGCGACCTGCTCACGCGCGATTCTAACGCCTATGCGTGGCTGCGGCGGACCATCGAGCTGCTGGCCGAAGGTTCCAGCCCCGAGGAATTCCTCGAACACACCAAGCTCGAACTGTTCCACGACCAGGTTTTCTGCTTCACCCCCAAGGGCCGTCTGATCATCCTGCCGCGCCGCGCGACGCCGATCGATTTTGCCTATGCGGTGCATACCGGGGTCGGCGACCGTGCCGTTGGCGCGAAGGTGAACGGCAAGGTCTCGCCGCTGGTCTCCGAACTCCAGAACGGCGACGAGGTGGAGATCATCACCGCCGAGGCGCAGACCCCGCCCGCCGCCTGGGAATCGATCGTGGTCACCGGCAAGGCGCGGGCGGCCATCCGCCGGGCGACGCGCGCGGCGGTGCGCGCGCAATATGCCGGGCTTGGTCGCAAGATCGTCGAGCGGGCGGTCGCGCGCGCGGGCAAGGTGTTCTCCGAGGAGAAGCTCGCCAGCGCGCTCAACCGGCTGGCGCGCGGCACGCTGGAGGATGTCTATGCGGCCGTGGGGCGCGGCGAGATGCGTTCCGACGACGTGGTGAAGGCGATCCATCCGGAATGGTCTGGCCTCGCCGAGCTTGCGGCCCCGAAGGGCGAGGGCTGGTTCGAGCTGGAGCAGGGGCAGAGCCTCAAGTTCAAGATTCCCGGTATCGAATCCGATCCCGACCCGAAGACGGCGATCCCGATCCGCGGCATCAACCGCGAATTGCCGGTGCGCTTCGCGCCGAATGGCGGCGCCGTGCCGGGCGATCGTATCGTCGGCATCCTGACGCCGGGCGAGGGGATCACGGTCTACCCGATCCAGTCGCCGGCGCTTCAGGATTTCGAGGAGGAGCCGGAGCGTTGGCTGGATGTGCGCTGGGATGTCGATGACGACGATCCGCAGCGCTTTCCGGTGCAGATCGTGGTGGTGGCCACCAACGAGCCCGGTTCGCTCGCTCAGGTCGCGCAGGTGATCGGCGAGCGCGACGGCAATATCGACAATCTGCGCATGTCATCGCGCTCGGCCGATTTCACCCGGATGGTGATCGATGTCGGGGTCTACGACCTGCGCCATCTCAACGGCATCATCACCGATCTGCGGGCGCGCGCCGTGGTGTCCAGCGTGCAGCGCGTGAACGGTTGAGCGCCGAAGCGCGGAACCTTTTCGACCGTCCTCGCGTTGATCAGCCAGAACTATCCCTGTGCAATCAACGCGATGGAGAGGTTTATGGCGATCGGCAATCCGCTGGTGGAAACAGTTGAAGGTGCCATGCGGATCGTAGCCGGCGCGGCGCGTGAAGTTATGGGCCGGATGTTGAACGATGGCGCTCTCGCCGCTGGCGGCCGCGTCGAACAGCTCTCCGGTCATGCCGCGCTGGCCTGTGCCCGCGTCCGGAGCGCCCGCTCGCGTGTCGCGCCGCCGGCCTGATTTCCGGCACTCTCCCGATAGATCCCGAAAGGTTTCGACCATGCGTATCCGTTATGGATTTCGCATTGCGCTTGATTGCGCGATGCCGACCGTCGCCAGCTTCGCGCTCGACATCCACACCTCGCGCCAGGCCGACATCCTGACCGCCTCGCCGCTGTTCATGCGCTGCGGCCCGCAGGACGTGCCGAGCAGCATGGCCACCGACATGTTCGGCAATGTCCGTCGTCGCGCGGTGCTGCCGGTCGGTCGTACCGTGATCGAGCATCATGGCGTGGTCCACGATGGCGGGCGGCCCGATCCGGTGAACCTGTCCGCCGGGCAGGTGCCTATCGAGCAGCTTCCCGAAGAGGCGATGACCTTTCTTCTCGGCAGCCGCTATTGCGAGACCGATCTCCTCGCGGAGGAAGCATGGTCGCGCTTCGGTCATGTCCCGGAGGGTTGGGCGCGTGTGCAGGCGATCTGCGATTTCGCGCATGATCATATCACCTTCAACTACCAGAACGCCGACCGTACCCGCACCGCCGCCGGGGCGCTGCGCGAGGGGCGCGGCGTCTGCCGCGACTTCGCCCATCTGGCCATCGCGCTGTGCCGGGCGATGAACATTCCGGCACGCTATTGCACCGGCTATCTGGGCGATATCGGCGTGCCGCGCGATCCCGCGCCGATGGATTTCAGCGCGTGGTTCGAGGCTTATCTCGATGGCCGCTGGTACTCGTTTGACGCCCGCCACAACATTCCCCGGATCGGGCGTGTGGTCATGGCGCGCGGGCGGGATGCGGCCGACGTCGCGATGGTCAACACCTTCGGGCCGCATATTCTTGCTGGTTTCGAGGTGTGGACCGACGAGATGGGTGCCGAAAGCGTCGCGGCCTAGGCGCACGCCGTAGCGTGAGGGTGACGCGCCGGGGCGGATCGGCTAGACCACGGCCGTTCCGCAACAAACTCATCGGTGCGCTTCCCATGACTCAAGACGAGGTTCTGGCTGAATTCCGTGACGCGGGTGCGCTGCTTGAGGGCCACTTCATCCTCTCGTCGGGCCTGCGCTCGCCGGTATTCCTGCAGAAGATGAAGGTGTTCCAGGACCCGGTGCGCACGGCGCGCCTCTGCAAGGCGCTGGCGCAGAAGGTCGAGGCCGCGTTCGGGAAGATCAATTACGTCGTATCGCCGGCCGTCGGCGGCATTGTGCCGGGCTACGAGACGGCGCGCCAGCTCGGTGCCAAGGCCGTTTTCGTCGAACGCGAGGACGGCCGGTTCCAGCTCCGGCGCGGCTTCACCATCCCACCGGAAGCCAAGGTGCTGATGGTCGAGGACATCATCACGACGGGCCTGTCGTCGCGCGAATGCCTGGCGGCGGTGGCGGACTACACGTCCAATGTCGTCGGCGCGGCCTGCCTGATCAACCGCTCAGGCGGCAGGGCAGATATTGGCGTCGAGCTCGTCTCGCTCGCGCAACTCGACATCCCCACCTATGCGCCCGACGCGCTTCCGCCTGAGCTTGCCGCCATGCCGGCGATCAAGCCCGGCTCGCGCGGCCTCTCGCAGGCGAAGGCGTGATGGCGATGAGCGCGATCCTGACCCCGATTCCCCCGCTGCGCCTCGGCGTCAATGTCGATCACGTCGCGACGGTGCGGAACGCCCGCGGCGGCGCGCTTCCCGATCCGGTGCGCGCGGCCCTGCTCGCCGCCGCCGCCGGCGCAGACGGCATCACCGCCCATCTGCGCGAGGATCGCCGGCATATTCGCGACGCCGATATGCGCCGGCTGCGTGCGGAAATTCCGGTGCCGCTGAATTTCGAAATGGCCGCGACCGAAGAGATGACGGCGCTGGCGCTGGAACTCCGCCCACATGCCTGCTGCCTCGTGCCGGAGCGGCGCGAGGAGCGCACCACCGAGGGCGGTCTTGACGTGATCGGCGGCGGCATTGAGCTGGCGCATCGTGTCGAGACGCTGGCGGCGGCCGGCATCCGGGTCTCGCTGTTCGTCGCGCCCGATGCCGAGCAGATCGCGCGTTCCGCCGATATCGGCGCGGCGGTGGTGGAATTGCACACAGGCGCGTGGTGCGAGTGGCTGGCCGAAGGCCGGGCGGCGGAAGCGCATGAGGAATTCGCCCGCCTCGCACAGGCCGCCACGCAGGCCGCCGCGCTCGGGCTTGAGGTTCATGCCGGTCATGGCCTCGATTACGCAAGCGCGCAGGAAATCGCCGCTCTGGTGGAAATCCGCGAGCTCAATATCGGCCATTTCCTCATCGGCGAGGCGATGTTCGAGGGGCTGGAAACGGCGATCCGCCGCATGCGGCACGCCATGGCGCACGGGCGCGCCGTGCTGCGCGCGGCCTGAACCGGGGAGGGCGCGATGATCATCGGCATCGGCTCCGACATTACCGACGCGCGGCGCGTCGCCGAGGTGCTGGAGCGCCATGGCGAACGTTTTCTCGATCGGGTGTTCACGCCCATCGAGCGCGCCAAGTCCGAGCGCCGCAAGCGGCGGGCCGAGAGCTATGCCAAGCGCTTCGCCGCCAAGGAGGCCTGCGCCAAGGCGCTCGGCACCGGGCTGGCACAGGGCGTGTTCTGGCGCGACATGGGCGTCATCAACCTGCCGTCCGGCCGGCCGACAATGAAGCTCACCGGGGGTGCCCTCGCGCGGCTGGAAGCGATCACGCCGCCCGGCTTCGAGGCGCAGATCGACCTCACCATCACCGATGACGGACCAATCGCGCAGGCCTTCGTCATCATCAGCGCGGTGCCGCGCGCGCCGGCAGACTGACGCAGCGTCTCCTCCGGCATTCGTGACCACGGCGCGTTGCCGCAGGCACGGCGAGCGGCTATAGGAGCCGCACAGCCCATACGGGTGGCCAGGCGTGGCCGCGGCAGGGCGTAGCGGAAAGCGATATGAGCTCCACCACACAACCGAAGAAGCAGGAAGGCGGCCTCGGCGAGACCGTCAAGGTTATCCTTCAGGCGTTCCTGATCGCCATACTGATCCGCACCTTCCTGTTCCAGCCGTTCAACATTCCCTCCGGCTCGATGAAGGAGACGCTGCTGGTCGGCGACTATCTCTTCGTGTCGAAATACAGCTATGGCTACAGCCGCTTTTCCTTCCCGTTCTCGCTGCCGCTGTTCGACGGGCGCATCTTCGGTTCGGCGCCGAACCGGGGCGACGTCGTGGTGTTCAAGCTGCCGCGCGACGAGGTCACGGACTACATCAAGCGCGTGATCGGCCTGCCGGGCGACGAAATCCAGATGATCGACGGTGTGCTGCACATCAACGGCCAGCCGGTGAAGCGCGAGGATGCCGGCTACTGGATGGACCAGGAAGCCGACGGGCGTGCGCAGCGCGTGAAGGTGTGGCGCGAGACCCTGCCGAACGGCGTCTCCTACAACACGCTCGATCTGGTCGATAACGGCTTCTACGACAACACGCCGGTCTACAAGGTTCCCGCCGACCATTACTTCATGATGGGCGACAACCGCGACAACTCCACCGACAGCCGTGTGCTGAGCCAGGTGGGCTATGTGCCCTATGACAACCTGATCGGTCGCGCGCAGGTCATCTTCTTCTCGGTGGAAGAAGGCGACGCCGCATGGCAGTTCTGGAAATGGCCCTGGACGGTGCGCTGGTCGCGCCTGTTCTCGTTCGTGCGATGAACCGTCCGCCCCGGCGCCCGGCGCAGGAGACCGGCAGCGACCCGGCGCTGGCGGAGCTGGAGGCACGGCTCGGCCACGCCTTCACAGACCGCGCGCATCTGACGCTGGCGCTGACCCATATCAGCGCCGTTACCGGCTATCAGGGCACCAAGGCGCGCATCCGCTCCTATCAGCGGCTCGAATTTCTCGGCGACCATGTGCTGGGTCTGGTGGTGTCGGACATGCTGTTCCGCGCCCTGCCGAACGCCGAGGAAGGCGACCTGTCGCGTGGCCTGGCGGAACTGGTATGCGAGGCCGCCTGCGCCGAGGTCGCCCTGGCCATGGGTGTCGGCCCCTTTATCCGGATCGGCGCCGGCGAGGAGCGCAGCGGCGGGCGTGAGCGGCCGGCCATTCTCGCCGATATCGCGGAGGCGGTGCTGGCGGCGGTCTATCTCGATGGCGGTTTTCCGGCCGCCGAGGCCACGGTGGAGCGGTTCTGGGGCCCGCGGCTGAAGCGGCTCGGCCAGCAGTCGCGCGACCCGAAGACCGCACTTCAGGAATGGGCACAGGCGCGCGGCCTGCCGCCGCCACATTACAAGCTGGTAGCGCGCAGCGGACCGGATCATAATCCCGAATTCCGCATCCTGGTCGACATACCCGGCCATGACGGCGTGGAAGGCACGGGCACCTCCAAGCAGAACGCACAGAAAGTCGCCGCGGCGGCATTTCTCGAACGGGTCAAGGCATGAACGACGAACACACCGAAACCCGCTGCGGCTTCGTCGCCCTGATCGGCGCGCCCAATGCCGGCAAGTCGACCCTGACCAATGCGCTCGTCGGCACCAAGGTGTCGATCGTCTCGCACAAGGTGCAGACCACGCGCTCGCTGGTGCGCGGTATCGCGCTTGAGGGGGCGACGCAGATCGTGCTGGTCGACACGCCCGGTATCTTCGCGCCCAAGCGCCGGCTTGAGAAAGCCATGGTGCGCTCGGCCTGGGGCGGAGCGGGGGACGCCGACGCCGTGGTGCTGCTGATCGACGCGCGGGTCGGCCTTACCGAGGAGGTCGAGGCGATCCTGCGCGGCCTGAACGAGGTAAAGCGCCCGCGCGCGGTCGTGCTCAACAAGATCGACCTGATGAAGCGCGAGAGCCTGCTCGGCCTTGCCGCCCAGGTCGCCGAGCGCATCAGCTTCGACCGGCTGTTCATGATTTCCGCGCTGGCGGGCGACGGCCTCGCGGAAATGCGCGAATGGCTGGCGCAGACCCTGCCGCTCGGCCCGTGGCTCTACCCGGAAGACCAGATTTCCGACGCGCCGATGCGCATGCTCGCCGCCGAGATCACCCGTGAGAAGCTGTTCCACCGTCTGCACGAGGAACTGCCCTACCGCTCCACGGTGGAGACCGATAGCTGGCAGGAGCGCAAGGATGGCTCGGTACGTATCGAGCAGACCATCTTCGTCGAGCGCGAGAGCCAGCGGAAGATCGTGCTCGGCAAGGGCGGCGATACCATCAAGGCGATCTCCACCAGCGCGCGCAAGGAACTGGCAGACATACTCGAACAGCCGGTGCATCTGTTCCTGTTCGTGAAGGTTCGCGAGAACTGGGCCGACGATCCCGAGCGCTACCGCGAGATGGGGTTGGAATTTCCCAGCGCGGACTAGGGTCCTCCCACCATGGAATGGAGCGATGACGGCATCATCCTCGGCGTGCGGCGGCACGGTGAGGCCAACGCCATCGTCGAACTCCTCACCAAGGGCCATGGCCGGCATCTCGGCCTCGTGCGTGGTGGCGCCTCGCGCCGGCAGGCGGGCGCGCTTCAGCCGGGAAACGGCGTGCATGCCCAGTGGCGGGCGCGGCTCGACGGGCATCTGGGCGCCTATACGCTCGAAGTCACGGCATCCCGCGCCGGACAGATGATGGAGCGCGCTCACACCGCCTTCGCCTTCGCCCATATGAGCGCGCTGCTGCGCATGCTGCCCGAGCGCGACCCCCATCCGGCGCTGCACTGCGTGCTGGATGTCGTGGTGGACCAACTCGATGATCCACGCCTCGCCGGGATGGTGGTGGCGCGGTTCGAGTTGATGATGCTGTCGGAACTCGGCTTCGGGCTGGATCTTGAGAGCTGCGCGGCCACGGGCGGGCGCAACGATCTGCTTTATGTCTCGCCGAAATCCGGTCGCGCGGTCAGCCGTGATGCTGGCGAGCCATGGCGCGGGCAGTTGCTGAACCTGCCGTACTTCCTGATCGCCGAAGTGGCGGAGCCTCCGCAGATCGATGACATCCGCGCGGCCTTCGACATGACCGGCCATTTCCTGGCGCGGCGCATCTTCGAGCCGCGTGGGCTGGCGCTGCCGGATTCCCGCGCCGCGCTGCTCGCTGTGCTGCTGCGCGAACCCGCGCTCTGAGGCGGGTACGCCTCAGAGCGGCAGGATGAAGTTGGGGTCGGCGTAGTAGTTGCCGTTGAACAGATAGCGCTTGCCGACCCACACCATGTTGCAGCGGGGCACCTGCACCACGACCAGCCGGCCGCGCGCGTCGCGACGAAGCGCGTTCTGCTCACGGCACACGTTCATCCAGGTCACGTCGGTGAGCGGCAGCGTCGCCTCGGGCGTGCCGGCGGTCTGCGCGACCGGGTGCGCCGCGAGAGCCGTGCTGGTCATGCCGAGGGCGAACAGGGCCGCGTGAAGCATCACGGCGTGTCGCATTGGCGTTACTCCCTTATGTTTTTTCTGGTCCGACTTTAGGCAGATGTGACGCGGAAAAGGCAGTTTCGTCTTTGTTTCGGTTTCGCTTCGGATCGCGCCAAACGAAAGCGCGTCATCGAATCCGGAAAACGGCGACACTATCGCATTGAAATTGATAATAATTTCGTAGCGTCCTCCGCGACCTGTCCTCTGGAGGAGATGCATCAAAAATTGTGACATAATGCCTCACCTCGTGACGGGTCCTGCCTAAAAAGCCATCGGCATGACCGCGGCGATGTGGCGTTCGCGTCTTGTTCCCGTCCCGGCTTCCATGTAGCGAAGGGGAATGGAGGAAGGACCGATTCCGATGGACGAGGGTTCGATCGAACCGGTGGAGCTGAAGGCGGCGCTCGAGGAGCGCTACCTCGCTTATGCGCTGTCGACCATCATGCACCGTGCCCTGCCGGACGCCCGCGACGGGCTGAAGCCGGTGCACCGGCGCATCCTCTACAGCATGCGGCTGCTGCGCCTTGATCCTGGCGGCGGCTTCCGCAAGTCGGCCAAGATCGTCGGCGACGTGATGGGCTCGTTCCATCCTCACGGCAATGCCGCGATCTACGACGCGATGGTGCGCCTCGCGCAGGATTTCTCGCAGCGCTATCCGCTGGTCGATGGCCAGGGCAATTTCGGCAATATCGACGGCGATAACGCTGCCGCCGAGCGCTACACCGAAGCGCGCATGACCGAGGTCGCGAGGCTGATGCTGGACGGCATCGACGAGGACGCGGTGACGTTTCGCCCGAATTATGACGGGCAGAGCGAGGAGCCCGGCGTGCTGCCCGGCGCCTTCCCGAACCTGCTGGCCAATGGCTCGACCGGTATCGCCGTCGGCATGGCGACCTCGATCCCCCCGCACAATGCGGCCGAGCTGATCGACGCCAGCCTGCACCTGATCGACCACCCCGAGGCGACCACCGACGACCTGTTGAAATTCGTGCAGGGCCCGGATTTCCCGACCGGCGGGGTGTGCATCGAGAGCCCGGCCTCGATGGCCGACGCCTATGCCACCGGCCGCGGCGGCTTCCGCCTGCGCGCGCGCTGGCACAAGGAAGAGACCGGGCGCGGCACCTATGTCGTGGTGGTGACGGAGATTCCCTACACCGTCGCCAAGTCGCGGCTGATCGAGAAGATCGCCGACCTGCTTAACGAGAAGAAGCTGCCGCTACTCGGCGATGTGCGCGATGAATCGGCCGAGGACGTGCGCCTCGTGCTTGAGCCGCGCGCGCGGAACGTCGATGCCGAGCTGATGATGGAGAGCCTGTTCAAGCTCACCGAGCTCGAAATCCGCTTCCCGCTCAACATGAACGTGCTGGTCGGCGGGCTGGTGCCGAAGGTGGTGAGCCTTGGCGAGGCGCTGCGCGAATGGCTGGGCCACCGGCGCGACGTGTTGCTGCGTCGCTCGCGGTTCCGGCTGAAGCAGATCGAGCACCGCCTCGAGGTGCTGGGCGGCTACCTGATCGCCTATCTCAACCTCGACGAGGTGATCCGCATCATCCGCGAGGAGGATGAGCCCAAGCCTGTGCTCATGGCGCGGTTCGAACTTACCGACGTGCAGGCCGAAGCGATCCTCAACATGCGCTTGCGCTCCTTGCGCAGGCTTGAGGAGTTCGAGATCCGCAAGGAGCATGACGCGCTCTCCGCCGAGAAGAGCGAGATCGAGGCACTGCTGGGCTCGGAAGCCAAGCAGTGGAAGACCGTCGGCTGGCAGCTCTCCGAGATGCGCAAGGTGTTTGGTCCCGACACCGCGATCGGCAAGCGCCGCACCAGCTTCGGCGAGGCCGGCAACCATGACGCGACCGCGGTGAGCGAGGCGCTGGTCGAGCGCGAGCCGATCACGGTCGTGATGTCGGAAAAGGGCTGGATTCGCGCTCTCAAGGGCCATGTCGCAGACCTGTCCAGCCTCGCCTTCAAGGGCGACGATTCCCTGAAGCTCAGCTTCTTCGCCGAGACCACCTCGAAGCTGCTGGTGTTCGCCACCAATGGCCGCTTCTACACTCTCGAAGCCTCGAAGCTGCCCGGCGGACGCGGCCATGGCGAGCCGCTGCGCCTGTCGATCGACCTCGAACAGGAGGCCGATATCGTCGACGTGCTGCCCTATCAGGGCGGGCGGAAGCTGCTGGTGGCGGCGAAGGAGGGGCGCGGCTTCCTCGTTTCCGAGGATGAGTGCCTCGCCAACACCCGCAAGGGCAAGCAGGTGCTCGGCGTCGACGCGCAGGACGCGTTCCGCGTGGTGCCGGCGGTCGGCGACACGGTGGCGGTGATCGGCGAGAACCGCAAGCTGCTGGTGTTCCCGCTGGTTCAGGTGCCGGAAATGGTGCGTGGGCGCGGCGTGCGGTTGCAGCGCTACAAGGACGGCCTGATGTCGGACGTAAAGGTGTTCACCGCCGCCGACGGCCTGACCTGGACTGACACCTCGAAGCGCAACTGGACGGTGAACGACCTCACCGAATGGCGCGGCGAGCGCGCCACCGCCGGCCGCCTCCCGCCCAAGGGCTTCCCGAGGAACAACAGGTTCAGCTGACGCCTACCCCTCCACCCGCTCCCAACCGGGCGGGGAGAGGCGTTCCTGGGGCAGGAAGCGGGCCTTGTAGGCCATCTTCTCGGACCCCTCGACCCAATAGCCGAGATAGACGTAGGGCAGGCCGAGTTGGCGGGCCTTGTCGATGTGGTCGAGGATCATGAACGTGCCGAGCGAGCGCCCGATATCCTCCGGCTCGTAGAACGAATAGACCATGGAAAGCCCGTCTGCGAGAATATCGCTGAGTGCCACCGCGTGCAGCGCGCCCTGTCCCCGGCCGGTGATGCCGGTATCGGGTCCGCGCGGACGGTATTCGATCAGCCGCGTGCGGACATGGCTGTCTTCCACCATCATCGCATAGTCGAGTACGCTCATATCGGCCATGCCGCCATCGCTGTGGCGGCTGTCGAGATAGGCGCGGAACAGCGAATATTGCTCGGCGGTCGGCACCGCGGCGCGCATGTCGCCGATCAGATCGGCGTTCGCCTTGCGCACCCGCCGGAAGCCGCGCGTCTCGCGGAAATCACTGACGCAGATCCGCACCGAGACGCAGGCCCGGCAATGCTCGCAGGCCGGGCGATAGGCAATGGACTGGCTGCGGCGGAAGCCGCCATGGGTCAGCACGTCGTTGAGCTGCGTGGCGCGCTCACCGACCAGATGGGTGAACACCTTCCGCTCCTCGCGGCCCGGCAGATAGGGGCAGGGGGAGGGTGCCGTCAGGTAGAATTGCGGTGTGTCGCGCGGATGTTCGGTCACGGCCGTCTGTGAGTTTGACTGACATCAGGATTGCGCGCGGCGGCCTCCGCGTCAAAGCTTCTTGCGGGCCTGCCGGACAAAAAATGCCCCCGGTCGGCCCGCTGTTCAGCGGTAGCGGCGCAGCGTGTTCGCGCGGACCTCGGTATTCGTGACGACCGTGCCGATGATCAGGTCGTGCGGCAGCCGCCTGCGGCCGTTGAATAGCCCGACCAGCAGCACCAGCGGCGTCAGCACGCTCATGAACACCCAGAACAGCACCACGCTCAGCACGGCGAGCAGCGCGTTCATCGGCGGTCCGTCCCATTGGCGCATCTCGATCTCCATCATGCGCATGCCGATGGTTGCCGAATGCGGGCCGCCGAGCGTCAGGCCGCTATAGGCCACGGCCCAGATCACGAAGGCCGGGCTCAGAAGCCCGAACAGAAGCCAGCCGAAGCCGAAGGTGACGATGCCGAACACCAGGATGAAGAGGGCGGCCAGCCCCACCGGGACG
Source organism: Ancylobacter gelatini (assembly GCF_022601675.1). Lineage (GTDB taxonomy): Bacteria > Pseudomonadota > Alphaproteobacteria > Rhizobiales > Xanthobacteraceae > Ancylobacter > Ancylobacter gelatini. The sequence continues at coordinate 306,378 of NZ_JAKVIL010000001.1, forward strand.
CAGATGATCACCGCGTCGACAATGAAGGCAAAGAAGCGCCGCCACAGCACGCCGCGGAAATATTCCGGCTCGGCGACCGGATCGAACGCGTAGACGCGTGGACCGTCCAGATCGTCGAAATGATGGGGATTGGACATGGATGAAGGGGCTCCTCGGCTCCCGCACCAATCTGGGGGCAGGAGCCGATTGTCGCAAGGGTTGCGCTCAAGGGCTTCAGGCGCCGGTCGAATTCCAGTCGATGCGCACCACGTCCATGCCGTCCTCGATCAGGGCCTTGTGGACCTGATCGGCATGGGCGCGGTCGCGGGTCTCGACCGTGACGTCGAGCCGGGCGCCCTTGGCGTGCACGTCGAGGAAATGGCGCTTGTGCTCCACTTCCAGGATGTTGGCGCCCAGGCTGCCGAGCAGGCTGGAGATGATGCCGAGTTCGCCGGGGCGGTCCAGCATCGAGAAGCGGAACGAGACGATGCGCTCCTCGCGCTCCAGTTCGCGCAGCATGATCGAGGCGACGATGCGCGGGTCGATATTGCCGCCGGAGACCACGAGGCCGACATTGCGGCCGCGATAGCGGTCAGGATCGGCCAGAACGGCGGCGAGACCGGCGGCGCCGGCGCCCTCGGCGAGCGTTTTCTGCTGGGTCAGGAACAGGTTCACCGCGCGCTCGAAAGTCGGCTCGTCGATGAGCACGACATCGGACACCAGCGCGGAGACAATCTCCCGCGTCAGCGCGCCGACATTCTTCACCGCGATGCCTTCCGCCAGCGTCGCGCCCTCGCAGGGGCGGTTCTCCTGATGCAGCGCGTTCCACATCGAGGGATAGAGCGTGGTCTCGACGCCGACGATCTCGATATCGGGGCGCATGTGGCGGGCGGCCGTGGCGATGCCGGAGATGAGGCCGCCGCCGCCGACCGGGATCACCAGCACGTCGAGGTCCGGCGCATCCTCAAGCATCTCGAAGCCGATCGAGCCCTGGCCGGCAATGACATGGGCGTCGTCATAGGGATGCACCCAGACCTGCCCCTCTTCCTTGGCGATGCGGTCGGCCTCCTCGGAGGCGTCGCCCACGGATTCGCCGTGCAACACCACCCGAGCGCCATGAGCCTCGGTGGCGGCGACCTTCACGATCGGGGTGTGCTTGGGCATCACGATGGTGGCGCGGATGCCGAGCCGGGCGGCGTGGTAGGCCACCGCCTGCGCATGGTTGCCGGCGGACATGGCGACCACGCCGCGCGCGCGCTCCTCGGGTGACAGGCTGGCGAGCTTCACCAGCGCGCCGCGCTCCTTGAAGCTGGCAGTGACCTGGAGGTTCTCGTATTTCACGAAGATGTGTGCGCCCGTAATCGCCGAGAGGCGCGGCGCCGGCAGCGTGGGCGTGCGCAGCACCGCGCCGGTCAGCACATGGCGGGCGCTAGCGACATCGGCGGGAGTAACGGGCAGGGACATCGGAATTCTCAGAATTCTCGCGGCGAGGGCGCCGCGCGCTGGAGGAGCCCACCGGGCCGCAGCACGAGAAATGCCGCCAGGAGGGAATAGATCACCACGTCGCGATACACGATATTGAAGCTGCCCGACCAGAGCGCTTCGATGCCGGCGACGACGGCCGCGCCCACAAAAGCGCCCGGCACGGAGCCAATGCCGCCGATCACCGCCGAAATCAAGGCTTTGAGCGTGACGGCCAGCCCGTCGCCGGGCTGAACGGTGCCATAGGCCAGAACCATGACCGTGCCTGCCAGCCCGGCGCAGGCGCCTGCAAGCGCGAAGGTGAAGCCGCGGAGCGCCGGCACCGGCACGCCGAGCAGAGCGGCCATCAGCGGGTCCTGCGCATAGGCCCGCCACGCCCGGCCGAACCGGGTGAAGGCCATAAGGCCGAGCAGGGTGGAGACGGCAGTGAAGCACAGGCCGGCGGCCAGCATCTGCGCCGGCGTGGTGGTGACGAGGAATTGGCCGTCATCGGCCAGCAACAGGCTGCGGTTGAGAAGCGGCGGCAGCCAGTTTTCGCGCTGTGGCTCGGTGATGCGCAGGGCTTCCGCCAGCACGATCGACAAGGCCAGAGTGGCGACAAGCGCCGCTGTCGGCGAGATTGTTCGGCGCGCCAGCGGGAGGATGATCAGCCGCCCGGTGACCCAGTTCAACAGGGCCGCGCTCGCGACGCCGACGCCGAGCGCGGCAGCGAGCAGCGGGCCGTCAAGCCGCATGAAGGACCCGGCAATGCCCGCCGCCACCAGCATGCCGACACCGCCAAACACGCCGATCTCGCCAAAGGCGAGATTGATGCGCCCGGTGAGGCCGAACACCAGAGAGAAGCTGGTGGCGATCAGCCCATAAATGCCGGCGCTCACCACGCCGTTCAGCCCTTGCTGCAACCAATAGGCGGAGCCTGCGGGAAGCGTGAGCAGAGGTGGCTTGTCGCGAGGCTCGGGCGGTGATTTGTCCAGCCACCACCGCTTGAGAATGAGCAGCTTGATGCCGCTGAGCGGGCCGCGATCGGTGTCGATCGCGGTCAGGTTGAAACGGGGCAGGCCGGTTTGCCCGCCGAAGGAGCAGATCAGCCAGTGCGGGTGAAGATTGCCGCTCGACCCGCGCGCCCGGTAGGTCAGCTTCATGGCATTGGCCGCGCCGGGAATCGGTGAGAGCACCGTCTCCCGAATTTCCGTGCCGTCCGGGTGGAGAGCGGGCGCGACAGCGCGGCAGATCCGTGCCTGATCGGCATCAATCACCGAGCCGCAGCCGACGAGGCAGAAAGCGGCAAGGGCCAGCACCACGGCGGCGAGAGCGCGCATCCGGCCTCACATCCGCGGCGAGCCCGCCGGCCCGCCGCCCGATCAGGCTTCGCGCGCCAGCTTCTCGGCAACGCGGGGGGCGAAATAGGTAAGCACGCCATCGGCGCCGGCACGCTTGAAGGCCATCAGGCTCTCCATCATCGCCTTCTCGCCGTCGAGCCAGCCATTGCGCGCGGCGGCCTCGATCATCGCGTATTCGCCGGACACCTGATAGGCGAAGGTCGGCAGGCCGAAGGCGTCCTTCAAGCGGTACACGATGTCGAGATAGGGCAGGCCGGGCTTGACCATCAGCATGTCCGCGCCTTCCTCGATGTCGAGCGCGGCCTCGCGCAGCGCTTCCATCCCGTTGGCCGGGTCCATCTGGTAGGTGCGCTTGTCGCCGGTGAGGCAGCCAGAGGAGCCGACCGCGTCGCGGAACGGGCCGTAATAGGCCGAGGCGTATTTGGCGCTGTAGGCGAGAATCTGCGCGTCGAGGAAGCCGGCAGCGTCCAGCGAGCGGCGGATCGCGCCCACGCGGCCGTCCATCATGTCGGACGGGGCGATGACGTCGGCGCCGGCATCGGCCTGCACCAGCGCCTGCTCCACCAGCACCGAGACGGTTTCGTCATTGAGGATGCGCCCGTCGCCGTCCAGCAGCCCGTCATGGCCGTGGCTGGTATAGGGATCGAGCGCGACGTCGGTGATCAGCCCGATATGCGGCACCTCGGCCTTGATGGCGCGCAGGGTCTGGCAGACCAGGTTCTCGCGGTTCAGCGCCTCGCGCCCGTCAGCGGTGCGCAGCGACGGATCGGTGTAGGGAAACAGCGCCAGCGCGGGAATGCCGAGCTTCGCCGCGCGCTCGGCGTCGCGCACCGCTTCGTCCACGGTCAGGCGCTCGACGCCCGGCATGGAGCCGACCGGGGTGCGGGCGTTGCTGCCCTCCATCACGAAGATCGGCCAGATCAGGTCCGCGACGGTCAGCGTGTTCTCGCGCATCAGCGAGCGCGCCCATTCCGACTTGCGGTTGCGCCGGGGGCGCTGGGCAAGGTCGAGCCGCGACGACAGGTCCGGCCGCCCCGGTTCGGGGAAGGCGGGACGGGGGCGGGCGAAGGGAATGGCCATGGGCATGCTCACACTCAACCGGCAGTTTGAAATGCTTATAACGTCATATTGCACACAGCGCGAGTTGCCGAGCGGGCCAATACGTATTCGCACGAAAACGCGGCGGGTCATGTTGACGCTGTGACGCAAGGGCTTATCCCAGAGCGACGATCCCAGCCGGCGAGGATAAGGCCCGTGACCCATTCTATCGGCATTCGATTCGAGCAGTCCGGGGCCCTCGGCATCATCACGCTGGACCGGCCGAAGGCTCTGAACGCCATCGACCACGCCATGGTGCGGGCCATGCGCGCACAGCTCGACCAATGGGCCATCGACCCCTCGGTCGCTCATGTGCTGCTGCGCGCCGCCGGGGAGAAGGCGTTCTGTGTCGGCGGCGACGTGCGCCACATGCACGACCACGGCAAGGCCGGGAACAAGGAGCTGGCGAGAGACTTCTGGCGCGACGAATACCAGCTCAACCATTTCATCTCGCGCTATCCCAAGCCCTATGTCTCGCTGGTCGACGGGCTGTGCTTCGGCGGGGGATTCGGCGTCTCCGGCCATGGCCGCTATCGCGTCGCCGGGGAGCGGCTCGGCTTCGCCATGCCGGAAGTCGCCATCGGCCTGTTTCCCGATGTCGGGGGCACCTTTGTGCTGCCGCGCCTTGCCGGCTGGAGCGGCACCTGGCTCGCCATGACCGGCGCGCGCATCGGCATGTCCGACGCCATGGCGATCGGGCTCTACACCCATCACGTTCCCGTGGCCCGCTGGCCGGAGCTGACCGAGCGGCTGTCGCGCGGGGAGGAGATGGGCGCGGTGCTCGCCAGCCTCGCCGCCGCGCCGCCGCCGCCCTCGCTCGGCCCGCTCTACCCGCTGATCGACCGCGTGTTCGCCGGCACCAGCGTGCTCGCCGTGCTGGCCGCGCTGGATTATTCCGCGCGGGGCGAGGGGGTGGAAGCGGAGTTCGCGCAATTGCAGGCCGCCACCATCCGCCGCGCCTCGCCGACCAGCGTCAACATCGCGTTCCAGCAGATGCAGCGCGGGCTGCATCACGATCTGGCGGGATGTCTCACGCTGGAGTTCCGCGTGGTGAGCCGGGTTCTGGACGGGCACGACTTCTACGAGGGCGTGCGCGCCGTGCTGGTGGACAAGGACCAGAAGCCGCGCTGGCGGCCGGAACGACTGGAAGAGGTAGACCCGGCGGTGATCGATACCCTGTTCGAGGTGCCGCTTCCCGACGAATTGGTGCTGACGTGAGCGCAAATTGGGGTATTGAGGCGCCATGAGCTCGCCTTACGACCCCATCGACGCCACGCTCGGCCCGGCCGGCACCGCGATGCCCCCCTGGCAGCGGCGCGTCCTGCTGTATCTGCGCATCCTCGCCGGCTTCCTGCTGGTGAAGACCATCTACAGCTGGACGCTGATCTGCGGCGTCTGGGACGGCGAGACCAGCCGTTTCGAGATGATCTCCATGGCCGCGCAGTCCGCCGTGATCTGGGCGGCGATCATGAATCCGGTGGCGGCGGTGGGGCTGTGGCTTGGCGCGTCCTGGGGCGTGGTGCTGTGGCTGGTGACCGCCATGGTGCAGATCCTTATCAACGCCTCGGCGCCCGAAGGCGTCGGCCGGCTGTTCATCGTCGCCGGCGTCGAGACGGTGCTGGTCGCGATCTACGCCTTCCTCACCTACAAGGCCGCGCGCGAAAGCGAGCGTTGAGCCGAGAGGCGCGCGAGCGGATGTTAAGTCCTTGTAAGGCATAAGGTGTTACGAAGGATTCATCGTCCTGCTTAAAGCGGTTTTAGAAGCCGCGCCCGACACTGTATTCCGATGGAGAGGGAGACAATCCCCGCGACGGAATTCGAAGGTGTCGAACATGAAGAGCGCAGCGCGGACCGCGAATGTCGCGGCCTTCGAGCCGCAGAAGGACAAGATTACGCCGCTCTATCAGGAGGCGCTGACGCTGCTGGAGCGTCTGCACCGCCGCCTGCTCGACGTGGTGAAGGACGAGTTCGACCGGCGCGAGCGCACCGACGTCAATGCCGCGCAGGCGCTGCTGCTGTTCAATATCGGCGATGCCGAGCTTTCGGCGGGCGAACTGCGCACGCGCGGCTACTATCTCGGCGCGAACGTCTCCTACAACATCAAGAAGCTCGCCGAGATGGGCTATCTGGAGCACCAGCGCTCGCGCATGGATCGCCGCGCGCTGCGCATCAGCCTGACGCCGAAAGGCGAGGAGGTCCGCGAGATCGTCGGCGCGCTCTACGCCAAGCATGTCGCGACCATCGAACAGATCGGCGGCATCGCGGCGCAGGATTTCCAGGTGATCAACCGCTCGCTGCAGCGGCTGGAGCGGTTCTGGACCGACCAGATCCTGTATCGGCTGTAGGGCGCCGCACCGGCCGCGGCTTCCGCATCGCCTGATCGGATGCTATCCCGCTACCGAAGGTGGCGGGACCTGATGTCGGTTCCCTGCCGGTATCCGGGGATCCGCTCAGCATGACCGGCGTCAAGCTCTTCACGCTGCTGAACCCCTCGATCGGGCTGGTCTTCACGCTGGTCTTTGTGCTGCTCTGGCTGAACCAGAAGCCGCGCGTCTACATCCTGCTGATGGGCGGGGCGTGCTTCGCCTTCTCGCTGGCGATGCTGGTCCAGATTTTCCAGATTCCGCCGGATGTCGGCGCCAACACGCTGCTGGCCAACGTGCTGTATCTCGCCAGCCTCGGCCTGTTCACGGAATCGGTTTCCCGGCGCGTCGGCGTGCGCGGCAGCTATATCGGCAGTCTCGTCATTTCGGCGGGCATCTTCCTGTCCATCTTCTATTTCTTCTACATCGACCGCGATCTCCACACGCGAATTTTCATCGTAAGTGCAGGGTTTTGCATCTTCCTGTGCTACGCGGCGCTGCGCATGCGCCTCGCCGGGCGCACCCAGCCGATCGACCGGGTGATGTTCTGGTTTCTCCTGCTGGCGGGCCTGCATTTCCTGCCGCGCGCCGTGCTGACCCTGATGATCGACGGAACGCTGACGAGCGGCGCTTTCGGCCGCTCCATGTTCTGGACCGGGCTCAATTTTTCCCTGATCATCATCGTGTTGATGCTGTGCCTGACCTTCCTGCTGGCCATCGCTCTCGACATCATCGAAGGGCTGCGCGCCGACCGGCATCGCGACGCTCTGGTCCCGCTGCTGAACCGGCGCGGCTTCGAGGAGCAGGCGGGCGCTTATCTCGGCCGCGCCTTGCCGGAGCCCGCCTGTCTGGTGTTCTGCGACATCGACCACTTCAAGGCGATCAACGACACCTATGGCCACGGCGTCGGCGATGGCGTCATCCGCGCCTTCGGCCGCTGGATCGGCGAAGCGGTTCGCCGCGACGACGTGGCCGGGCGGATCGGCGGCGAGGAGTTCGCCATCCTGCTGCCCGGCGCGGCTCCGGCCGACGCGGCCCGCTTCTGCGAGCGGCTGCGCCTGCGGGTGGAGGCGGGCGAAGAGGGCATCATCCCCGCGCCGTGGCGGGTGACGTCGAGCTTCGGCATTGCCGAGCGGCGGCCCGGCGACACGCTGGCGAGCCTGATGGAGCGCGCGGACGGGCGGCTCTACGCCGCCAAGCGCAACGGACGCAACCGGGTGGAAGGGTGAGGCGGCTTAGGTCCGCGGTAGTGGGACTTTAGGTGATCGACCGCTTGCTCCAGCGGCCGGAGCGTTTCGGGACGGGCCAGATCCTGTATCGGCTGTAACGTCGCGTCGCCACGACACCACTAATTTGATACCAAGCGGCGGCCCGCCTACGGTCATCATCCGCCGCCTGGAAGATTTGCTCCGTGACACCTCTGCGCCTGTTCGCACTGCTGAATCCGGCCATCGGGATCGTCTTCGCGCTGGTGTTTCTGGTGCTGTGGACCAACCACCGCAGCCAGCGCCATATCCTGCTGATGTCCGCCGCCGCCGGGCTCTACAGCGTGGCTGCGCTGGCGCAGATGTTTCTCCCGCTCTCGCCGAAATACGGCGTGAACACCATGGTGTCCGCCGTCCTGTACATGACGTGCCTCGCCCTCTTCGTCGAGGCGCTGCTGATGCGGGCCGGCGTGCGTGGCAACGTGCCCTGGCTGGCGCTGCTGGCCGGCGGCATCGTCGGCCTGATCGCCTTCTTCTTTTATGTGCACGAGGATCTCACGATCCGCATCTATGTGCTCAATCTCGGCTGCGGGGCGGTGCTGGTGTTCGGGGCGCTGCGGCTGCGGCTGGCGCGGGACCCCAAGCCGATCGACCGCGTGCTGTTCTGGACGGTGCTGCTGGTCGGGCTGCATTTCCTGCCCCGCACGCTGCTGACCCTGTTCGCCGACGGGCCGAATGGCACCGTCAACGTCGAGAACTACCGGGCGTCGCTGTTCTTCTCGCTGTTGAATTTCGCGCTGATCATCCTCGCCCTGATGCTGTGCCTGACCTTCCTGCTGGCCATCGCGCTCGACATCATCGAAGGGCTGCGCGCCGAGCGCAATCGCGATGGCCTGACCCCGCTGCTGAACCGGCGCGGCTTCGAGGAGCAGGCGGGCGCTTCTCTTGCCAGGGCTGGGCCGGAGCGGGCCTGTCTGGTGTTCTGCGACATCGACCACTTCAAGGCGATCAACGACACCTATGGCCACGGCGTCGGCGATGCGGTCATCCGCGCCTTCGGCCGCTGGATCAGGGAGGCGGTACGCCGGGACGATGTGGCGGGGCGGATCGGCGGCGAGGAGTTCGCCATCCTGTTGCACGGCGCTGCTCTGTCCGACGCGGCCCGCTTCTGCGAGCGGCTGCGCCTGCGGGTGGAGGCGGGCGAGGAGGGCATCATCCCCGCGCCGTGGCGGGTGACGTCGAGCTTCGGCATCGCCAAGCGCCGACCCGGCGACACGCTGGCGGAGCTGATGGAGCGCGCGGACCAGCAGCTCTACGCCGCCAAGCGCAATGGCCGCAACCGGGTGGAAGGGTGAGGGGGCTCACCCCTGCAGGAAGCCTTCTAGCGTGTTCGCGACGTTGACGCCGATGGCCTCGACCGCATAGCCGCCCTCCATCACGAACAGCGTCGGCAGGCCGAGCCCGGCGATCATCGCGCCCATGCGCAGATAATCCGGGCTGTCGAGGCGGAAGCGCGAGATCGGGTCGCCCTGATAGGTGTCGACGCCGAGCGAGACAATGAGCGCGTCCGGCGCGAAGGTGGCGATCCGTGCCGATGCGGCGGCCAGGGCTTCGCTCCAGCGGGCGAAATCCGTGCCCCAGGGCAGGGGGTAATTGGCGTTGAAACCCTCGCCCGGGCCGGCGCCCAACTCGTCGGCATGGCCGAGGAAATAGGGGAATTCCTGCATCGGGTCGGCGTGGATGTTGCACACCAGAACGTCCGCGCGGTCATAGAAGATCGCCTGCGTGCCGTTGCCGTGGTGATAGTCGACATCGAGCACCGCCACACGGGTCATCCCGCCGTCACGCAGGGCCTGCGCGGCGATGGCGGCGTTGTTGAGGTAGCAATAGCCGCCCATGGTTCCGGCATGGGCGTGGTGGCCCGGCGGGCGGCATAAGGCGAAGGCGCTGGCCTCGCCGGCCATCAGCAGGTCCGCGCCGGTGAGCGCGAGGTCGGCGCTGGCCTGCACAGCGTCCCACGTCCCTGCGACGATGCAGCAGCCGGCATCGAAGGAAAAATGGCCGAGCTTGCCGTCGAGCGCTGCCGGCTCGATCGAACGCATGCCCGGCGCGCGCCAGAAGCTGGGCAGCGCCGGCCCCTCGCGCCCCTCGCTGGTCCACAGGCCCCAGACATTGGCGAGAAACCGCACATAGTCGGGCTCATGCACCCTGAGCACCGGATCCAGCCCGTGCGGCTGCGGGCCGACCAGCGGCCCGAGGTCGCGGCCGGCGATCGCCTTCAGCACCATCTCGACGCGCTCGGGCTTCTCGAAGGCCGGCACGATGCGCCCGTCATTGAGTTCGACATGGCCGGAATGGCCGAGATGGCGCGGGGAATGGATGACCTGCATGGCGGCTATGCGATTCGTTGACGGGAGCCGCAGGTTAGGCGAGGCGGGCCCGCGCGTCATCGCCGATGCACCGGACCGCGCGGATCGGAATCCTCTTGCTTTGAAACGGCAGGACCGCTGTGCTAAGCGACCGCGCATGTTCGGCATGCGCGCCATGGCTGGCGGCGCGTGCCTGGCGCCACGGAGATTCCTGATGTCGCACGCCGAAGCCGTCGCTTCCTCCACCCCGAGCCGCTTCTTCTCCGCCCCACTGGCCGAGACCGATCCCGAACTCGCCGGCGCGATTTCCGCCGAGCTGGGTCGCCAGCGCGACGAGATCGAGCTGATCGCCTCGGAGAACATCGTTTCCCGCGCGGTGCTGGAAGCGCAGGGCTCGGTGCTGACCAACAAATACGCCGAAGGCTATCCGGGCCGGCGCTATTATGGCGGCTGCCAGTATGTCGACGTGGCCGAGCAACTCGCCATCGACCGCGCCAAGAAGCTGTTCGGCGCCGGCTTCGCCAATGTGCAGCCCCATTCCGGCGCGCAGGCCAACACCGCGGTGTTCTTCGCGCTGATGCAGCCGGGCGATACCTTCCTTGGCCTCAACCTCGCGGCCGGCGGTCACCTGACACATGGCGCGCCGGTGAGTCTCTCGGGCAAGTGGTTCAAGCCGGTGCCCTACAGCGTGCGCCGCGACGACCAGCGCATCGATTATGAAGAGGTCGCCAAGCTCGCCGACGAGCACAAGCCCAAGGTGATCATTGCCGGCGGCTCGGCCTATCCGCGCCATATCGACTTCGCCAAGATGCGCGCCATCGCCGATTCCGTCGGCGCCTATCTGATGGTCGACATGGCGCATTTCGCCGGCCTGGTGGCGGGCGGCGCGCACCCCAATCCGGTGCCGCATGCCCATGTCGTCACCACCACCACCCACAAGACCCTGCGCGGCCCGCGCGGCGGCATGATCCTCACCAATGACGAGGACCTCGCCAAGAAGTTCAACTCGGCGATCTTCCCCGGCATTCAGGGCGGCCCGCTGATGCACGTCATCGCCGCCAAGGCGGTGGCCTTCGGCGAGGCGCTGCAGCCGGACTTCAAGATTTACGCGAAGAACGTGGTGGAAAATGCTAAGGCGCTTGCAGAAAATCTGAAAGGCCACGGTTTCGAGATCGTCTCCGGCGGCACCGATACCCACCTGATGCTGGTCGATCTTCGCCCGAAGAAGCTGACCGGCAAGGTGTCGGAGATCGCGCTGGGGCGCGCCCATATCACCACCAACAAGAACGGCATCCCGTTCGATCCCGAGAAGCCGTTCGTGACCTCGGGCATCCGGCTCGGCACCCCGGCCGGCACCACGCGCGGCTTCGGCGTCGGCGAATTCCAGCAGATCGGCGACATGATCGCGGAAGTGCTGGACGTGCTGTCGCAGAAGGGCACCGACGAGGACAGCCTGGTCGAGGCGGCGGTTCGTGCCAAGGTGGCCGAGTTGCTGGGCCGATTCCCGATCTATTGATGAGGTGAGCTGATGCGCTGTCCCTATTGCGGGAGCCTGGAGACGCAGGTCAAGGATTCCCGTCCCACCGAGGACAGCGCCGCCATACGCCGCCGCCGCATCTGCCCGGATTGCGGCGGCCGCTTCACCACCTTCGAGCGGGTTCAGCTCCGCGAACTGACCGTGCTCAAGCGCTCCGGCCGGCGGGTGCCGTTCGACCGCGACAAGCTCGCCCGCTCCATCGAGGTGGCGCTGAGGAAGCGCCCGGTCGATCCCGAGCGCATCGAGCGGCTGGTCTCCGGCCTGGTGCGCCGGCTGGAAAGCATGGGCGAGAGCGAAATCTCGTCGGAGATGATCGGCGAGCGGGTGATGGAAAGCCTGAAGCAGCTCGACGACGTGGCCTATGTCCGCTTCGCCTCGGTCTATCGCAATTTCCGCGAGGCCAAGGATTTCGAGACCCTGCTCGGCGAGCTCGGTCCGAAGATCGGCGACGAACTGGCCGACGAGGACGGCGAGTTGCTGCGTGCGGTCGCGAAGGCATCGGCCAAGCCGGCCGCGCCGGACGAATGAGCCCCTACGCCCTCGACGAGGCGCTGATGGCCACGGCGCTCGCCATGGGCCGCCGCAACCTCGGCGCGACATGGCCGAACCCGGCCGTGGGCGCGCTGGTGGTGCGGGATACGCCGGACGGCCCCCTCGTGCTTGGCCGCGGCGCCACGGCGCGGGGCGGGCGCCCCCATGCCGAGACGCAGGCGCTGGCCATGGCCGGCGAGGCCGCGCGCGGGGGGACGCTCTATGTCACGCTGGAGCCCTGCTCCCATCACGGCCGCACGCCGCCCTGCGTCGACGCGATCCGCGCGGCGGGCGTCGCGCGCGTGGTGGTGGCGATCGGCGACCCGGATGATCGCGTTGCCGGGCGCGGCTTCAACATTCTGCGCGAGGCGGGCATCACGGTGGATGTCGGTCCCGGCGCGGCGGAGGCGCGGCTCGCCCATGCCGGCCACATACGCCGCGTCACCGAGGGGCGGCCGCATGTCATGCTCAAGCTCGCCGTATCGTCCGATGGCAAGGCCGGGCTGGAAGGGCGCCGCCCGGCGGCGATCACTGGCGAGACTTCCCGCGCCCACGTCCACATGCTGCGCGCGACCCATGATGCGGTGCTGACCGGCATCGGCACGGTGCTCGCGGACGATCCGCTGCTGACCTGCCGCCTGCCGGGCATGGCGGACCGCTCGCCGGTGCGCGTGGTCCTCGATGGCGCGCTGCGCCTGCCGCTGTCCAGCGCCGTGGTGCGCAGCCTCGACATTGCCCCGCTTTGGGTGATTGCGGGGGAGGACGCGCCGGCGGAGCGCGAGGCGGCGCTGAACGCGCTGGGGGTCGAGGTGATGCGCGTCGGGCGTGCGCCCGGCGGCGGGCTCGATCTGGTCGAGGCGCTGCGGCTGCTGGCGGTGCGCGGCATCACCCGGCTGATGGTCGAGGCCGGACCGCGCGTCGCCGCCGCCTTCGTCGCGGCGGATCTGGTCGACGAGGCCGACATCTTCACAGGTCCCGATCCGCTCGGCGCGAATGCCATCGATGCGCTGGAGGGCCTGCCGCTCGCCGCGCTCCATGCCCATCTTGTCGAGGTCGAAACACACACGCACGGGCGCGACCGCCTGCGCGTCATGAGGCGCAGCTAGGTCATGTTCACAGGCATCGTCACCGATATCGGCGAAATCGTCGCCGTCGAGCCGCGCAACGACGTGCGCCGCCTGACCATTTCCACCCGCTACGATACCGCCGGCATCGATCTCGGCGCCTCCATCGCCTGCGCCGGCGTATGCCTCACCGTCGTCGAGATGCAGCCATCGAGCTTTTCCGTGGAAGCCGCGCCGGAGACGCTGGCGATCACCACGGTGAAGGACTGGCAGGCCGGCACCCGCATCAATCTGGAGCGCGCGCTGAAGATCGGCGACGAGCTGGGCGGCCATGTGGTGCAGGGCCATGTCGACGGCCTCGCCACCGTGACCGACCGCGAGGATCTCGGCGAGACCACGCGCTTCACCTTCGAGGCGCCGGCCGCGCTCGCCCCTTTCATCGCGGTGAAGGGCTCGGTGACGCTGGACGGCACGTCGCTCACGGTGAACACGGTGGAGGGGCGGCACTTCTCCTGCCTGCTCATTCCGCATACGCTGGGGCACACCACCTGGGGGCAGGTTCAGGCGGGCGCGCATGTCAATATCGAAGTCGACATGATGGCCCGCTATGCTGCGCGGCTTGCGGAGTTCCGCTGAGGCCTGTACGTCGTCGGCCCGATCCGTTTCATGAGGTGTTTCCATGGCGAGCCCCCGCCCGCCGCGCGCATCCGAAAGCCCTGCCGTCCCGCTCGCGGGCGCGCGGGTGCTGATCGTCGAGGCGCGCTTCTATGACGATATCGCCGACGAGCTGCTCGCCGGCGCCCGTGCCGCCGTGGACGCGGCCGGCGCCAGCGCCGATGTCGTCTCCATGCCGGGCGCGCTGGAAATTCCGACCGCCATCGCCATTGCGGTCGATGCCGCAGCGGTTGCAGGCAGCCCTTACGACGCCGTGGTGGCGCTCGGCTGCGTGGTTCGCGGGGAAACCTACCATTTCGAGATCGTCGCGGGGGAATCCTCGCGCGCGCTGATGGACCTCGCCGTGGCGCGCAAGCTGCCGCTCGGCAACGGCATCCTCACCGTCGAGACTGATGAGCAGGCCTGGGTGCGCGCCCGGGTCGGCGAGGGCAACAAGGGCGGCGGTGCGGCCGAGGCGGCTCTGACGCTGCTGCGCCTCAAGCGGAGCGTGGACGCGAAATGAGCTCCGTGTCGAAACCGGCCAATTCCGAAAAACAGAAGCCCGAGAACCACAAGCCGCTGCGCAAGAGCGCGGCGCGGCTCAATGCGGTGCAGGCGCTCTACCAGATGGACGTCGCCGCCACGCCGGTCACCGAGATCCTCGCCCAGTTCGAGAGCCACTGGATCGGGCAGGAGATCGAGGGCGACGAGATCGCGATGGCCGACCTCACTCTGTTCCGCGACATCGTCGGCGGGGTGGTCCGCGAGCAGCGCACCATCGACCCGGTGCTCGACGCCGCGCTGGTGCGCGGCTGGCCGCTCAAGCGCATCGAGACCGTGCTGCGCGCGGTGCTGCGTGCCGGGGCCTATGAACTCGCCGGCCGGCCCGATGTGCCCGCGCGCGTGGTGATCGCCGAGTATGTCAACGTTGCCGCCGCCTTCCTCGACCGCGACGAGACCGGCATGGTCAATGCCGTGCTGGACGGGCTCGCTCGCGAGCAGCGCGCCGGCGAATTCACCGGCTGAGGCGCACCATGGCGGGTGAGGGCGGTTCCGGCGAGGACGATGTGATCGCCCGGCTGTTCGCGCCGATCGCCACCCATCCCGGCGCGCTCGGCCTGACCGACGATGCCGCCTGCCTGCCGGTGCCGCCCGGCCATGAACTGGTGCTGACCAAGGACGCGCTGGTCGCCGGCGTCCATTTCTTCCCGGACGACCCGCTGGATTCGGTCGCGCGCAAGGCGATGCGGGTCAATCTCTCCGACCTCGCGGCCAAAGGCGCGGCGCCGCTCGGCGTGCTGCTGGCGATCGCGATTCCCGACGGCATGGACGCCGCCGCGCTCGCCGCCTTCGCGCAGGGGCTGGGGGAGGATTGCAGAACCTATGGCGCGCCGCTGCTGGGCGGCGACACGGTGCGCACGCCGGGGCCGCTGACCATTTCCATCACCGCGCTCGGCAGCGTGCCCGCCGGCCGGATGGTGCGCCGCGCCAGCGCCGGGGCAGGGCAGGCCATCGTGGTCTCCGGCACCATCGGCGACGGCGCGCTCGGCCTCGCGCTGCGGCTGGAGCCGGGACGCGTGGGCTTCGCGGCGCTGTCGGAACAGGCGCGCCGGCATCTGGCCGACCGCTACCTGCACCCGCGCCCGCGCCTGGCACTGGCCGGCGCGCTGCGCGCCCATGCCAGCGCGGCGATGGATGTCTCCGACGGGCTGGTCGGCGACCTCGCCAAGATGCTCAGGGCCTCGGGCGTCGCGGGCGAACTCGACCTCGCGCGCCTCCCGTTCAGCGCGGCGGCGCGGGCGGCGATCGCGGCCGAGCCGGCCTTGCTGGAGACCGCGATCACCGGCGGCGACGATTACGAGGTGCTCGCGGTGATGCCTCCCGAGCGGCTCGACGCCTTCCACACGCTCGCCACCGTCGCCGGCATCGGCGTTGCCGTGATCGGGCGCACGCTCGATGCCGGGGATGCGGGCGAGGGGCTCACCGTGCGCGACGCGCAGGGCCTGCCCGTCACGCTCTCGCGCACCAGCTTCAGCCATTTCTGAGCGCCGCCCTGCCTCCCGTACCAAAGACTAGGCAGTACGCCGATTGCCTGCCTTCCGTGCACGGCCTAGCGTGTGCGGATCGAAGGCCGGCCCCACCGGCCCGACACAATCGGGAAATACGCCATGAAAATGTTGAAGATGCTCGCCGCCGCGGCCGTACTGGCCGCCAGTGCCGGCATGGCGCACGCGGAAATCAAGAAGGTCCGCATCGGGACGGAGGGTGCCTATCCGCCCTTCAACGCGGTTGATTCGACCGGCAAGCTGATCGGCTTCGACATCGATATCGCCAATGCGCTCTGCGCGAAGATGAAGGTGGAATGCACCTTCGTGGCGCAGGACTGGGATGGGATCATCCCCGCGCTGCTCGCCAAGAAGTACGACGCCATTGTCGCGTCCATGTCGATCACCGACGAACGCAAGCAGAAGGTGGCCTTCACCGACCCCTATTACCTGACGCCGGGCAATTTCATGGTGCCGAAGGACAGCCCGATCAAGGGCACGACCCCGGCCGACCTGAAGGGCAAGATCGTGGGCGCGCAGTCCTCGACCACCAGCGCCAACTATCTGGAAGACAAGTACAAGGATTCGGAGATCAAGCTCTACCCGACGCAGGACGAGGCCAATGCCGACCTTGCCAACGGGCGGCTCGACGCGATCCTGATCGACAAGTTCGTCGGTTACGAATGGCTTGAGAAGACCGATGCCGGCAAGTGCTGCGTGTTCGTCGGCGCCGACCTGCTCGACGTCAATCCGGACGGCACCGGCATCGCCGTGCGCCAGGACGACAACGAGCTGCGCGAGGCCTTCAACAAGGCGCTCAAGGAGATCGTCGCCGACGGCACCTACAAGAAGATCAACGAGAAGTACTTCCCGTTCCCGATCAACTGACGGAACGTCCCCCCTGCCGGCGCGGCGGAATCGTCTGCCGCGCCGGTCCTGCCGTCTCCACCGCTTCCGGATAACGCTCTCCCATGAAAGCCGATACCCTCGTCCTCGGCGCCGGCATTGTCGGCGTCTCGGTAGCCCTTCATCTCGCCATGCGCGGGCGCTCCGTCGTGCTGGTCGACCGTCGCGGTCCGGGCGAGGAGACCTCCTACGGCAATGCCGGCCTGGTGGAGCGCGCGTCGATCTACCCGGTCGCCTTTCCGCGCAGCATCAGCGCGCTGATCGAGGTCGCGCTGAAGCGCAATCCCGGGGCGAACTATCACTGGAGTGCGCTGCCGGGGCTGGCGCCGTGGATGTATCAATACTGGAAAGCATCCTCGCCGGCGCGCATCCTCGATTACGCCCGCACCATCGAGAAGCTGCTCTCGCGCACCATCGAGGAGCATCATCACCTCGCCGGCCCGGCCGGGGCGCTGCACTATTTTCGCGAGGGCGGCTGGCTGAAGCTCTACCGTACCCCCGCCGGGCTCGACAATGAACGCACCGAGTTTCCGCTCGCCCGCACCTATGGGCTGACGCCGCGCGAACTGAGCGTCGACGAAGCGCTGGCAGTGGAGCCCTCGCTGCGCCCGGTATTCATGGGCGCCGTGCTGTGGTCGGACCCGCATTCGGTCTCAAGCCCCGGCGGGGTGGCGCAGGCCTATGCCGCGCATTTCCAGTCGCTGGGCGGGCGCATCGTGACGGGCGATGCCCGCACGCTGACGCGCGGCGGCGCGGGCTGGAAGGTGACGACCGCCGAGGGCGAGATCGAGGCGCCCGACGCCGTGGTCGCGCTCGGTCCGTGGGCCATGGACGTGCTGGCGCCGCTGGGAGTCCGACTGCCGCTGGCGGTGAAGCGCGGCTATCACATGCATTACCGCGCGGAGGGCGGCGCGGGCCTGAGCCGGCCGGTGCTGGACGAGGAGGGCGGCTATGTCATCACGCCGATGGAGCAGGGCATCCGCCTGACCACCGGCGTGGAATTCGCGCGCCGCGATGCACCCAAGAGCCCGGTTCAGCTCGCTGTCACCGAAAGGCTGGCGCGCGGGCTGTTCCCGCTCGGCGAACGGCTGGAGGCGGAGCCGTGGATGGGCTGCCGTCCCGCGTTCCCGGACATGTTGCCGGTCATCGGGCCGGCGCCGGGGCAGAACGGGCTGTGGCTCGCCATCGGCCACCAGCATCTCGGCTTCACGCTGGGGCCGATCACCGGCCGGTTGCTGGCCGAGATGATGAACGGCCATACGCCGTGCACCGATCCCGCACCGTTCGCCGCGACGCGGTTCGCCTGATCCGGGGCGCGTGACCCGGCGCCGGCGGTGTCGTCAGATGGCGCCGGCGGCGTTGAACACCTGGCCGAGGATGGAGAGTTCCTGGCCGCTGGTCGGGGTGGTACGCGACACGAAGTCGAACACCTTGCCGTCCTGCAGCCCGTAATCGGCGATGCGGGTGACGCGCTTGTCCTTGGGGTCGAAATAGACCGCCATCACGCGCTGCTCGATCACCTCGGGGCGCAGGAACATGACCTTCTTGGTCTTCTGCGAGATGTAGTAGAACACCTCGCCGTCGACGGTCGCCACGGTCGAGGGCGTGCCAAGCACGAGCAGCACCTGCTCCTGGCTGGAGCCGACCGGCACCTGTTCGAGCGCGCCTTCCGTCGGCACGTAGCCGCGCTGCTGCTCGGAGACGAAGCCGGTGGGCGTGCGCGTGAGGCCGAGATTGGCGGTCGGCGTCGCCAGATCGCCATTGGAGCACGCCGCGAGGCCAAGGCCCGCCACGGCGCCAACCGCCAGCCGCCGCGCCGCCGTTCCGGCCTTTTCCATCCTGCCCAACGCTGCCATCCACTCAACTCCCGTCGCCGATGCGTCCGTTCGTCCCGCGAAAAAGCACAGGCCGACCCGATGTTGCAACTGTCGATGCATCACGAGGTGACGGCGCGGCCGTGTCACGCGGCCAGGCCGCGTCACTTGCCGCGTCACTTGCCACGCCACCCGCCGCGCCACTTGCCACCGGGCGCCGCGCGCGCTAACCCGCCTCGCGACACTCGCAATGACAGCGGCAACGAGGCAGGAGCCGGCCATGATTCTGCGCTTCTTCCGCCGGAACGACGGACGCGAGAGCATCCAGCGGCTCTATGGCGCGATCGTGGCGCATTCGCGCGATCCCGGCTTCTATATCGATTTCGAGGTTCCCGACACCATTGAGGGGCGGTTCGAGATGATCGTGCTGCACGCCTTCCTGCTGTTTCACCGGCTGAAGGACGAGGATGAGGGGCGCCGCGAACTGGGGCAGCGCGTGTTCGACGCATTCTGTGCCGATATGGACGCCAATCTGCGCGAAATGGGCGTGGGCGACCTCACGGTCCCCAAGAAGATGAAGCGTGTCGCCGAGTCTTTTTATGGCCGTGTCGGCGTTTATGATGAGGCGCTCGCCACGGCTGACGAGGCGGTGCTGGCGCAGGCGCTGCTACGCAATGTCTACGGCTCGGATGCCGAGCGCGCGCCGCAGGCCACCGCGCTCGCGGCCTGCGTCCGGCAGCGTTCCGCCGCGCTTGCCGCCGTGCCGTTCGAGGTTTTCGCCGGGGGTGAGCTGCCGTTGCCGCCGCTCGGCGCCGCTGACAGGGAGAACACCGCCCCATGACCGACACCTCTCCGCTTTCCCACCCGGTGCTGGTCGCCAGCCTGCCGGATACCGGCTCCACCTTCCGCGTCGAGCCCGATGAGGCGGCCCGCGCGGCGCTGGCCCGCGACTTCGGCATTCCCGCCATTCCCGCGTTGAAGGCGCGGGTCACGCTGATTCCGGGCTCGCGCCGCACCGTGCGGGCGGAGGGCCGCGTGGACGCCGTGGTGCGGCAGGTCTGCGTGGTCACGCTGGAGGAGTTCGACTCGTCCGTGTCCGAAGAGATCGAGGTGACCTTCGCCCCCGAGGACCAGCTCCCGGAAATCCGCCCGGGCGCGGAGATCGACGTCAGCGAGCTGGACCTGCCCGATCCGCTGGTCGACGGCACCGTGGATGTCGGCGCGGTGGTCGCCGAGTTCCTCGCCCTGGCGCTCGATCCCTATCCGCGCAAGCCCGGCGTCGAATTCAAGGTGGTCGAGGAGCTTTCCGACGAGCAGGCCTCGCCCTTCTCCGCACTGTCCAAGTTGCGGGACGGAGACAAGGAATGATCGGTGCTGTTGCCGTGACGGGCCCAGAGGCTATTGTCACGGACGTGCAACTG
Source organism: Ancylobacter gelatini (assembly GCF_022601675.1). Lineage (GTDB taxonomy): Bacteria > Pseudomonadota > Alphaproteobacteria > Rhizobiales > Xanthobacteraceae > Ancylobacter > Ancylobacter gelatini. The sequence goes on from NZ_JAKVIL010000001.1 coordinate 326,186, forward strand.
AGGCATGCCCTCTGCCGCAAGCTGCGTGCCGCGCGGCCTTCCTCCTGCAATGAGATCAGACCGGCTTCATGTCTTCGTCCGTCCGAATAGCGCTCGACGTCATGGGCGGAGATCACGGTGCCGACGTGGTGCTGCCCGGCGCCGAGATCGCCCTCATCCGTCACCCGGATATCCGCTTCCTGCTGTTCGGGGATGCGGCGCTCATCGGCAGGCATCTCGCCGCGCGTCCGAAGCTCGCCGCCGTCAGCGAGGTGTTCGCGACCGAGGTCGTGGTGCAGATGGACGACAAGCCGAGCCAGGCGCTGCGGCGCGGCCGGCGCGTCTCCTCGATGTGGCAGGCGATCGACGCGGTGCGCATGGGCAAGGCCGATTGCGCCGTCTCCGCCGGCAATACCGGGGCGCTGATGGCGATGGCCAAGGTCAACCTGAAGACCATGTCCGGCATTTCCCGACCCGCCATTGCGTGCCTCTGGCCGACCATGCGCGGCGAGAGCGTGGTGCTGGATGTCGGCGCCTCGATCGGCGCCAGCGCCCAGCACCTCATCGACATGGCGGTGATGGGTGCGGCCATGGCGCGCATCGTGTTCGACATCGAGCGGCCCAGTGTCGGCCTGCTCAATATCGGCGTCGAGGAGATCAAGGGCGTCGAGGAAGTGAAGGACGCCGCCGCCGCGCTCCGCGAAGCGGACTATCCCGGCCTCGATTATCGCGGCTTCGTCGAGGGCGACGACATCGGCCAGGGCAAGGTCGACGTGGTGGTGACGGAGGGGTTCTCCGGCAACATCGCGCTGAAGGCCGCCGAGGGCACGGCCAAGCAGGTGGCGGAGTTCCTGCGCGGCGCGATCCAGCGCAGCTTCATGGCCAGGATCGGCTACCTGTTCGCGCGCGGCGCCTTCCATGCGCTTCGCGAGAAGCTGGACCCGCGCAAGTCGAATGGCGGCGTGTTCCTTGGCCTGAACGGCGTGGTGATCAAGAGCCATGGCGGCACGGATGCCGAAGGCTTCGCGTCCGCCGTCGATATCGGTTACGACATGGTGCGTTACGAGCTGCTCTCGCGGATCGCGGCGGGCATTAACGGCCGTCCGCAGGCTTCGGGCTCCGGGGCCGGCGCGGATAGCGGGATTAGCGACGAGTTGCAGGTTATATCGTGAGCATGAATCGATCCGTGGTGCGCGGTGTCGGCGCCTATCTGCCGGCGCACACGCTGACCAATGCCGACCTCGCGCAGATGGTGGACACGTCCGACGACTGGATCGTCCAGCGCACCGGTATCCGTGAGCGGCACATCGCGGCGGAAGGCGAGGTCACGTCCGACCTCGCGCTCAACGCCGCCCGCGCAGCGCTGGCCGATGCCGGGCTGGAGCCGGGCGATATCGACCTGATCGTGCTCGCCACCTCGACGCCCGACAACACCTTCCCCGCGACCGCGGTATCGGTGCAGGCCGGTCTCGGCATCACCCATGGCGCGGCCTTCGACGTGCAGGCGGTGTGCTCCGGCTTCGTGTTCGCGCTGGCGACGGCGGATAATTTCCTCAAGGCCGGCTCCTTCAAGCGGGCGCTGGTGATCGGGGCGGAAACCTTCTCGCGCATTCTCGACTGGTCGGACCGCACCACCTGCGTGCTGTTCGGCGACGGCGCGGGCGCGCTGGTGCTGGAAGCGGTTCCCGCAACCGGCGCGGCCGACGAGCCGGGCGTGATGACCACGCATCTGCGCTCCGACGGGCGCCACAAGAACAAGCTCTATGTCGATGGCGGCGTCTCCTCGACCAAGACCACCGGCTTCCTGCGCATGGAAGGCCGCGAGGTGTTCCGCTATGCGGTCGGCATGATCACCGACGTGATCGAGGACGCCTTCGCCGCCACCGGCGTCACCGCGCAGTCGCTGGACTGGTTCGTGCCGCACCAGGCCAACCGCCGCATCATCGATGCCAGCGCCAACAAGCTCGGCATCGCGGCTGCCAAGGTGGTGGTGACTGTGGACCATCACGGCAACACGTCGGCGGCGTCGATTCCGCTCGCGCTGGCCAGCGCCCATGCCGATAAGCGAATCAAGCGCGGTGATATCGTGCTGCTGGAAGCGATGGGCGGCGGATTTACCTGGGGATCGGCGCTAATCCGCTGGTAGCACGGCGTTTCGGTGCGATGTGCCGTTGACCAGCGCCGGCCACGGCGCCTAGGTTGGCATGACAATTAATGGACTGTTAAGGCGGCGAGGCGGAGACGAGCTATGGCGGGTCGTACCATTACCCGGGCGGACCTTTGCGAGGCGGTGTACCAGCGGGTCGGGCTGTCCCGGACGGAATCGGCCGCGCTGGTCGAGACGGTCCTGTCCGAGATCGCGGATTGCGTCGCGCGGGGCGAGACGGTGAAGCTGTCCTCCTTCGGCTCCTTCGTGGTGCGGCAGAAGGGCGAGCGGGTCGGCCGCAACCCCAAGACCGGCGAGGAGGTGCCGATCGCGCCGCGCCGGGTGATGGTGTTCAAGCCGTCCAACATCCTCAAGCAGCAGATCAACGGCGAAACGCCGGACGCGTGAGTGCCGCCGCCTGCGCGCTCGCGCGGCATCGGCCGGGCGCAGCGGCGAGCGACGGAATAAATCGAATGAGCATCATCGTCGCGGCGGGATCGATCCGATCCGGCCCGATCATGCTCTAGGCAGGAGCAGCCGAGCGTGGAGAAAGGCCCCGACGCCTTCCGCACGATCAGCGAGGTCGCGGACGATCTCGATCTTCCGCAGCATGTGCTGCGTTTCTGGGAATCGCGCTTTCCACAGATCCGCCCGCTGAAGCGTGGCGGCGGGCGACGCTATTACCGGCCCGACGACGTGGAACTGCTGCGCGGCATCCGCCACCTCCTGTACGGGGAGGGCTACACCATCCGTGGCGTGCAGCGCATCCTCAAGGAAGAGGGGCCGCGCTACGTTCAGGCGATCTGGCGCGATGCCGAAGCCGATGCTCTGGCCGCGTCCGGTCAGAGCGATGAGGTCGAGGATTATTCGGTCGATGCCGGACATCCGGCGATCGGCCGCGAGTCGGCGCCCCGTTCGGGCGGGCTCGGGGGATTCTTCAGCCTGCTGCCGTCGCGCCAGCGTGCTCCGCAGCCCGAGCCCGAGCCGGAACCGGAAGAGCCCGCGCCGCGCCGCGCCGGGCGCCGCCGTCCCGAGGCCGAGCCGGAATATCTGGAACTGCCGCTGCTGCCGGACCTCGCGCCCCAGAGCCGCCCCGCGAGGACCGAGCCGCCGCGCATGGAGCCGCCTCATGCCGAGCCGCGCCATGGTGAGGCGCGCCACGAGCCGGCGCGTCGCGACGCGCCACGGCACGAGCCTGTGCGCCCCGAGCCCGCGCGCCCCGAGCCGGTCCGTCCGCGGCCGGAACCGCGTCCGCCAGAGGATATCGGTGGTGAGGGGCGTGCCGGTTTCCCGTTCCGTGCGCTGACGCCGGAACCCGAGCCGGATTACGAGGACGAGGTGGATTATGCGCCGGAGCCGGTGCCGCCGCCGCGTCCGGCCGCCACTGTGGCTCCGGTACCGCTGCGCCCGATACCGGTGCGCCCGGTCGAGGACGCTCTGGCGCGCGAGGACATCCAGCGGCTACAGGCGGCGCTCTACGAATTGCAGGAATGCCGCCGCCTGCTCGACAGCGCCCGCGGCGACGACTGAGCGCGGCAGAGTAAGATCGGGCGAGGCTGCGGCCGGCGCTGTTCCGCGCCGTGCCGCCAGCTCATGAGTGTTCAGTCGACGACCGCCAGCGAGACCTTGGCGACGCCGCGCTTGCGGAAGCCGAGCGTGTCGGCCGCGGCGGTCGAGACATCGATGATGCGCCCGCGCACGAAGGGGCCGCGATCATTGATGCGCAGCACGACCGATTTTCCGTTGGTTTCATTTGTGACCCGCACCTTTGTGCCGAAGGGCAGGGAGCGGTGGGCGGCGGTCATGGCCTGCGCATTGTGCCGCTCGCCATTGGCGGTGCGTCCACCATAGCCGTAATACGACGCCATCCCCGAGGTGGCGAAGTTCTTCTTAGAGTCCGCGAATGCCGCGTGTCCGGTGGTGGCGAAAATGACGCCGGCGGCCATGGCCAGCCGGGTGATCCGCCCCTTTTCCCAAGCCTGCAATACCCTCTTCCTTCTGAAATTGCATCCAGCGAACTGGATGAGAAGGAAATGTGTCGAGGTCTTAGCGATTATGCGGCGGGAATTTGAAATGAGCAAACCAACGATGGCATAACGGATAATATATGCCGCCAGTCGAGTGCGGCTATATTTGCCTCATCGTGCTCAAAGAGATAGGTATTTGCCTGCGGGCCGCAAGGCTTATACACAGAATTGAATAATCAAAACGCATGCGCGTTTTTGCGGCAGTCGTGCAGCAGCGGAAAGCATTCGCGGCCGGCTCTTGCGAGGGCACTAGCCAGAACGGCGCAATGGATTTGCCCGCCCCGCCAGTGCTATGCACCGGGATGTCACAGGGCCGCCGAGGAGTTGCACGCCATGACCACCCAGAGCACCGCCGGCAAGGCGCATGAATCCGTCGCGGCGGAAGTCGCCGGTCTGCTCACGGCGCTCGGCGTGCCCGAAACGCAGTGGAAAGGCGGCGCCCGCGCGGCGCATTCGCCCATCACGGGCGAGCGGGTGGCCAACGTCGCGGACGCCTCCAAGGGCGAGGCCGAAGCGGCGGTCGCCCGTGCGCGCGAGGCCTTCGAGGCGTGGCGCACCGTGCCGGCCCCGCGTCGCGGCGAACTGGTGCGCCTCATCGGCGAGGAACTGCGCGCCCACAAGACCGAGCTCGGCCGGCTGGTGACGCTGGAAGCCGGCAAGATCGTCTCCGAGGGCCTCGGCGAGGTGCAGGAGATGATCGACATTTGCGATTTCGCGGTCGGCCTGTCGCGCCAGCTCTACGGCCTCACCATCGCCTCCGAGCGGCCCGGCCACCGGATGATGGAGACCTGGCACCCGATCGGGCCGGTCGGCATCATCACCGCCTTCAATTTCCCCGTCGCTGTGTGGTCGTGGAACGCGGCGCTCGCGCTGGTCTGCGGGAACAGCGTGATCTGGAAGCCGTCGGAGAAGACCCCGCTTACCGCGCTCGCGGTGCAGGCGCTGTTCGAAAAGGCTGCGCAGGTGTTCGGCGGCGTGCCGGAAGGGCTCTCGCAGGTGCTGGTCGGCGGCGCCGAGATCGGCGCGGTGCTGACCGACGATCCGCGGATTCCCGTCGTCTCGGCGACCGGCTCGACCCGCATGGGCCGCATCGTCGGCGAGCGGGTGGCGCGCCGCTTCGGCCGCTCGATCCTGGAACTCGGCGGCAACAACGCCGCCATCGTCTGCCCCTCGGCCGATCTCGACCTCGCTTTGCGCGGCATCGCCTTCGCCGCCATGGGCACGGCGGGCCAGCGCTGCACCACGCTGCGCCGCCTCATCGTCAATGAGGGCGTCTACGACACGCTGGTGCCGCGCCTCGCCCGCGCCTATGGCTCGGTGACCATCGGCGATCCCCGCGAGGCCGGCACCCTCATCGGTCCGCTGATCGACAAGGCGGCGTTTGACGGCATGCAGGCGGCGCTGGAAGCCGCACGCGCGGCGGGCGCCACCATCCATGGCGGCGCGCGCGTCGAGACCGGCGCGCCGGATGCCTATTATGTCCGCCCCGCGCTGGTGGAGATCGACGAGCAGATCGAGATCGTGCGCCACGAGACCTTCGCGCCCATCCTCTATGTGCTGCGTGCCGGCGGCCTGCCGGAATCGATCAAGCTGCAGAACGACGTGCCGCAGGGCCTGTCCTCCTCCATCTTCACCAACGACCTTCGCGAGGCCGAGGCCTTCGTCTCGGCTGAAGGCTCGGATTGCGGCATCGCCAATGTGAATATCGGGCCTTCGGGCGCGGAGATAGGCGGGGCGTTCGGCGGGGAGAAGGAAACCGGCGGCGGGCGCGAGGCCGGCTCGGATTCGTGGAAGGCCTATATGCGCCGCGCCACCAACACCATCAATTACTCCCGCGCCCTGCCGCTGGCTCAGGGCGTGTCGTTCGACATTGAGGACTGAGCTTCGCCCCAGCGCGTGACCACCTCGTCCAGCGATGGGCGAGGGCGGTCGGGCGCCACCATGCGCGGGCGCCCGACATGGAGGAAGCCGGCGATGCGCTCGCCCGGCCTCGCTCCGACCAGCGCCGCGGCTTGCGGATCGCGGCCCGGCCATTTCAGGAGCCATTGCGTGGCGAACCCCATGGCATTCGCCGCCAGTGTCAGCGCCATCCCCGCCGCGCCGGCGGAAAGCACCTGATTGAATTCCGGCACCTTGGCCGCCGGGTCCGGCCGGCTCACCAGAGCCACGGTGAGCGGCGCGCGGGAGAGGTACAGCGTCCACATATCGGCCTTGGCCGGCGGCAGTTCCGGGTTCTGCGTGGCATAGAGCGCATCCAGCTGTTCGCCGAGCGCGCGCCGGGCCTCGCCCTCGATCACGATGAAGCGCCAAGGCACCAGCCGGCCATGATCGGGCACCCGGGCGGCGAGGGCGAGCAGGCGCGCCAGTTCCTCCGGCGTGGGGCCCGGCCCCGCCAGCGCCCGCAGCGGCACCGAGCGCCGCGTCTCCAGCCGCGCGAGCATCTCCTCGCAGGCCGCAATGTCGAGCGGCGCGGCGCTGTCATCGAGCGCCGGCGGGGCTGCATGGCTGTGCTGGGTGGAACTGTGCTCGTTCATGGCGGCTCTCGGCTGAAGGTCAGGCAACTTTTCGCGGAGCCCCGGGTTGTTGGCAAGGGCAGAGGCCGAGGGGGAACCATGCTGACCATCATCATCCTGATCCTGGTGATTCTGTTGCTCGGCGGCGGTTTCTACGGGCACCGCACCCATGGCCTGCGCGGTGTGCTGGTGGTGCTGGTCATCGCGCTGCTTGTGCTGGCGGTGCTCGGCTTCGTCAGCGACGAATTCGCGGTTGGCCCCGGCGTGGCGCCGATCATGCGCGAGTGATCGGGCTTTCCCCGGCGCCGTGAATCGCCAAAAATGCGATACCGTCATTCGGGTGGCGCCGTCATAGCCGGGCGCCATCACGCGCTTGAGGATCGTAGCATCATGCCGCTCACGCTTTCCGCCCTTCGGTCGCCAGCGTCGCTGCTCTACCGGCGTGGGCGGGCGGCGGCACTCGCCGGACTGCTCGGCCTGCTGGCGGGGAGCGCGCCGGCTGCCGCGTTCGAGTGGCCGGACGGCTATGTGACCCGTCTTCAGGCTCTCGCGCTGATCCAGACCCTGAATGCCGACCTGCTCGCCAACCCCAGCGCGACGCTGACGCTCGACCGCTGGTGCGGCACGCACAAGCTCGCCGAGCCGCCGACCATCATCGCCGACCGGGTGAGCGGGCAGGACAAGGCGCCAACGGAGGAAATCCGCGCCCTGCTCAAGGTCGGCGCGGACGAGCCGGTGCGCTATCGCCGGGTGCGGCTGCGCTGCGGCGAGCATGTGCTTTCCGAGGCGGACAACTGGTACGTTCCCGCGCGGCTGACGCCGGAGATGAACCGTGAGCTGGACACCAGCGACACCTCCTTCGGCCGCGTCGTCCGCCCGCTTGGGTTCCGCCGCACCACACTGGCGGCGACGCTGCTGTGGCATCCTCTGCCGCCGGGCTGGGAGAATGGCGCGCCGCCGCCCGCCACCGGCGACGCGCTGGTGATTCCCGATTTCGTGCTGGAGCACCGCGCGGTGCTGACCCTGCCGGACGGCACGCCGTTCAGCGCTCTCGTCGAGAGCTACCGGCGCGATGTCCTGTCCTTTCCGCCGCCGGCCTTACCGGGGGCGAGCCGGTGAGGGACCCGGCAGGCGGACCCGCACGAGACCGGGCGCACAAGTAAACCGGAGACTTTTCGACCCGGTTTCACCGCCCCGCCGACCGGTAGGCGCGGTTTGAGGTGGATTGATCCCCTCGTCCGGCTTGCGTCGCGGCCGGCAAATGGCTAGAGAGGTCGCGCCTCACGGCGTCGGAGCGTAGCGCAGCCTGGTTAGCGCACTAGTCTGGGGGACTAGGGGTCGGAGGTTCAAATCCTCTCGCTCCGACCATTTCACTCTTCACAATTTGCGACGTTGCAGACCTGACGCCGATGCTCGCGGCGCCGCAGGCTGATGTCGCGTGCCTCCGCCGGCCTTGGTTCGTGCGGGGCGGGGCACGATCGTTCCGCCGGCTTTCCGGCTTTAACGCGACGGAAACCATGTGCCGGCTCTAATCGCCGGCATGTGGAGCGATGGCAACAACAGGTCCGGCGATTCTCCGACCTTCCTGAGGGAAGGCGAGGGCGGCGGTGCCATGTCCGGGCCGCCGGTCATATCCGCGGCCCCCTCGTCCGACACGTCATCGGGGAATTCGCCCGCCGCGCCATCCACCACGTCGTCTCCCGCGGCCTCGTCCACCCGGGCGTCGGTGCTGCGCGCGATGCGCCGGCATTTGATGGCTCCGGTGCTGGTCGGGGCGGTGTGCGCGGCCGTGATGCTCCCCTTCGCCGCGCCGCGCTACGCGGCCGAGGCGCTGCTGAGGGTCGAGGGTCGGCTGAACGAATCGAGCCGAAGCCGGGTGCAGGTGATCGCTTCGCGCGAATTTGCGCGGCAGATTCTCGCCGATGCTGGCCTGACCGCGCGGCTGTCGCCGCCGCAGGAGACGGTGAGGCTGGCCGGGCTGTTCGGCGCGCCGCGGAGCCTGCCGGTCTCGCGCGAGACGCAGGCGCTGCGCGAGATCGAGGCCAATCTCACCGTCGTTCCGCTCGGCGAGGGCCGGGCCGCCATCAGCTATGTCGCGACCGATCCGCGCCTCGCCGCCGATGTCGCCAACGCCTTTGCCGATGGCTATCTCAAATTGCAGCAGACCACGACCGCGTTCAGCATGAACGCGCAGCCCGCCCCAGCCGCGCCGCGCGTGCTGGCGCGGGCCGAGCCGGCGGGACTGCCGCTGCTGCCGCATCCCTGGATGCTGGTCGCGGGGGCGGGGGTGGCCGGCTTCCTGTTGGCCTTCGCGCTGCAGGCGCTGGCGCGCCGCCGCGCCACGGCGCTCACGCTCGAGCCGGTGGATGCCGTCGCCGCGCCGGCTCCGCAGGGCCATGCCCAGCATTTGCCCTGGATCGGCAGCGAGGCCGAGGATGACGGCGCGGAGAGCGAGGCCGAGCCGCGTCGACGCGTCTCGCGCGATGGCGAACTGGCGGACCTGACACGCCTTGTCGAGCTGCGCGGCCCGGCGGCCGGGCTGGTGGTGGTCACCGGCCTTGGCCCCGAGGCGAGCGCGGCCGACTGCGCTCTGGCGCTCGGGCGCTCGCTGGCGGTGGAAAAGCGGGTGGTGATCGTATGCCTCGACGTCGCGGCGCCGCAGCTCGACGGGCTGACGGCCGATCCGCGCGCCGCCGGTCTCACCGACCTGCTGTTCGGCGTCGCCAGCTTCTCCGATGTCATCCATCGCGAGACCGCCTCGCGCTGTCACGTCATTCCGCCGGGCCGCGGCGCCCGCGAGGCGGGCGGGTTGGTGGCGGCGGACCGGCTGGCGCTGATTCTCGGCGCGCTGGAGCGCACCTATGATCATGTCGTGGTGGCGGCGCCGCCGCTGGGCGAGGAAGAGGGAGCCGGCCGCCTCGCCGCGCTCCAGCCGACATTGATCCTGGTGACGCGGCCCGGCGGGCTGGCCACCGACGCGGTTCAGGCCTTCGATCGGCTGGCGTCCTGGGGCTTCGGCGACATTGCCATGATCACTTTTACTCAGACGCCGCCCGCCGGCTTCTCGCAGGCGGCGTGACGGGCGCGGGGGACGTCTGCGCTACAGCGTGTCCGGCCGCCGGTCGAATTTCAGCATCCAGCGAATGAGCAGGCCGGCCGGCACGATCCAGCCGATGCCGAGCACGACATAGGCAATGAACTGCCAGACCGCCGGCATCACCGTGATCCGGCCCTGCGCCAGCGCCATCGCGCCCAGCGCCCAGGAGAGCACCAGAACGATCATCGCGACCGTTCCCACCAGCTTGCGCCAGCGCGGCGGCAGGGCGGCTCGGGTTGCGGCGGGGCGTTTGTCGGTCTCGGGCATGGCGGGTTCCGGCGGGACACAATGCCGCGCGCGGGACAAAACGCCCGTTGCGCGCGGTGAAACTGCTCTATAACCCTCGCCGCGCCGGGGAGGAAGCCGCCAGACGTCGCGGCACCCGGAAAGGATGGCCCGTGCGCGGGGGCAGGGCCGTCGCAATGCTGCAGGGAGCGCAGAGATGGCCCTCGATGTTCCGGCCACCGCGGCCGATGGGGTTTCCGGGCGGGTCTCGCCCGCCGGCGACAGGTTCCGGCCGGTGCGGGCGTGGCTCTACTTCGTTGCCGCGATGGTCATGCTGATGGTGGTTGTCGGCGGCGCGACGCGTCTGACCGAATCCGGCCTGTCCATCGTCGAATGGAAGCCGGTGACCGGCACGCTGCCGCCGCTGAGCGAGGAGGCCTGGCAGGCCGAGTTCCTGAAATATCAGCAGATCCCGCAATATCAGCAGATCAACAAGGGCATGAGCCTCGACGAGTTCCGCACCATCTTCTGGTGGGAATGGGGGCACCGCCTGCTTGGCCGGCTGATCGGCTTCGTGTTCCTGCTGCCGTTTCTCTATTTCCTGTGGCGCGGCCTCGTCACCGGCCCGTTGCGCTGGAAGCTCGCGGGCCTGTTCGTGCTCGGCGGCATGCAGGGGGCGATCGGCTGGTGGATGGTGGCGTCCGGCCTCGTGGGGCGGGTGGATGTCAGCCAGTACCGGCTCGCCGTGCACCTGACGCTGGCCTGCGTGATCCTCGCCGCCACGGTGGCGACGGCCGCCGGGCTGAAGCCGGCGGGGCCGCAGGCTGCGCCGTCGCGCCGGGTGGCACTGGGCGGGAGCGTGTTGCTGGCCCTGATTCTGGTGCAGATCTTCCTGGGTGGCCTGGTCGCCGGGCTCGATGCCGGCCTCACCTACACCACCTGGCCGCTGATGGACGGACATATCATTCCGCCGGCGGCGAACCTGTTCGTGCAGCAGCCGCTGTGGCGGAACTTCTTCGAGAACGTGCTGACCGTGCAGTTCGATCACCGCATGGTGGCCTATGCGCTGTGGGCGCTTGCCCTGCTGCACTGGCTCGACGCGCGGCGCGCGGGCGGGGCGGCGGCGCGGCGGGCGGGGCTGATCTTCGGCCTCGTCACCGCGCAGGCCGCCATCGGCATCATGACGCTGGTGCATCAGGTGCCGATCGACATCGCGCTGGCGCACCAGTTCGGGGCGACCGTGGTTCTGGTCGCGGCGACGGTGCATGTCGTGCGGCTGCGCGAGGCCGCGGGCGGGAGGGTCGCGCAGCCGCAGGCTACTTGACCAGGTTGGCCCGGACATCGGTCAGCGCGGTTGCCCGCCTGCCGCCAAGCGCCCACCAGAAGTCCTTTTGGGAGGTCGCGATCCGCTCCGCTGAAATGGCGATGGTCGTGGTCTGGCCGGTCAGGGGCAATGTATCGCCGGCGACCCTGACGCCCAGCGCATCCGTCGGCACCGAAACGACCGTCGCGCCGTTTCCGGTGCTGACTGTCTGCTGGTCCACGCAGTCGGTAGCGCCAACCGTCGTCAGGAAGCAGACCGGGACCGCAATATTGGCCGCCGCCGGGTCCGCCTTGATGATGGCCAGCACGTTTGGCCTGTCGCCCGGTGTCGGCGACGGAAGGCGGATTTCGGGTGTCGCCTCCTGAGCATGGGCTGTCGAGAACAGCAGGCTGACCGGCTGGGCCGGGACCAGTTGCGGTTGCATACGGGCATCCTGCGCGCCCGTTATGGCGTTGGAGATCAAGGCGGGCGCGGCAATCCCCGCGAAAAGCGCGCCCCTGAGGTTTTGCTCTCCGAGCGCCAGAGCCAGGCCCCCGCCGAGAACGGCATACAGACCCAGGCCGACGAAGAAACCCAGGAGCGGCAATTCGGCGATCGGGTTGGTCACCAGCGTCGACGCGAGCTTCATGACCGACGGCGAAACGCCACCAAAGGCACCGAAAAACAGGATCGGCAAGGACATGGATTCCTCCTGTATTGTGCAGGAGGATAATGCACGCATTGCGTGCATTATCCATCGCCTTGTTACCTACTCCGCCGCTTGCGGTCCCCGCTTCACCGGCCGGCGCGCCAGCACGTCGGCGAGGAAGCGCCCGGTGTGGCTGCGCGGCGCCTTCGCGACCGCTTCCGGCGTGCCGACCGCAACGATCTCGCCGCCGCCATCCCCGCCTTCCGGCCCGAGATCGATCACCCAGTCGGCGGTCTTGATGACCTCCAGATTGTGCTCGATCACCACCACCGTGTTGCCCTGCTCGACCAGTTCGTGCAGCACTTCCATCAGCTTGGCGACGTCATGGAAATGCAGGCCGGTGGTCGGCTCGTCGAGGATATAGAGCGTGCGTCCCGTGGCGCGGCGCGACAGTTCCTTGGAGAGCTTGACGCGCTGCGCCTCGCCGCCCGAGAGCGTGTTGGCCTGCTGGCCGACATGGATATAGCCGAGCCCGACGCGCGAGAGCGTCTCCAGCTTCTCGCGCACCGCCGGCACCGCCTTGAAGAACTCCGCGCCCTCGTCGACCGTCATATCGAGCACGTCGGCGATCGACTTGTTCTTGAAGGTGACCTCCAGCGTCTCGCGATTGTAGCGCTTGCCCTTGCAGACGTCGCAGGTCACGTAGACGTCGGGCAGGAAGTGCATCTCGATCTTGATGACGCCGTCGCCCTGGCACGCCTCGCAGCGCCCGCCCTTTACATTGAACGAGAAGCGCCCCGGCCCGTAGCCGCGCGCCTTGGCCTCCGGCAGGCCGGAGAACCATTCGCGGATCGGGGTGAAGGCACCGGTATAGGTCGCCGGGTTGGAGCGCGGCGTGCGCCCGATCGGCGACTGGTCGATGTCGATCACCTTGTCGAGATGCTCCAGCCCTTCCAGCCGGTCATGCGGGGCCGGCGGCTCGGACGCGCCGCTGAGCCGGCGGGCGACCGCCTTGTACAGCGTGTCGAGCAGCAGGGTCGACTTGCCGCCGCCCGAGACGCCGGTCACCGCCGTGAACAGGCCGAGCGGGACCTCGGCCGTGACGTTCTTGAGGTTGTTGCCGCGCGCGCCGACGATGCGAAGCTGGCGCTTGGGATCGGGCTTGCGGCGCTTCGGCACCGGAACGTTGAGCGCGCCGGTGAGATACTGGCCGGTGAGCGACGCCGGATCGGCAAGGATCTGCGCCGGCGTGCCCTGCGAGACGATGCGCCCGCCATTCACGCCCGCGCCGGGACCGACATCGACCACATAGTCGGCCGAGAGGATGGCGTCCTCGTCATGCTCGACCACGATCACCGTGTTGCCGAGGTCGCGCAGCCGTCGCAGCGTGCCGAGCAGGCGCTCATTGTCGCGCTGGTGCAGGCCGATCGAGGGTTCGTCCAGCACATAGAGCACGCCGGTCAGGCCGGAGCCGATCTGCGACGCCAGGCGGATGCGCTGGCTCTCGCCGCCGGACAGCGTGCCGGAAGCGCGGGCGAGCGTGAGATAATCGAGGCCCACATCGAGCAGGAAGGCGAGCCGCTCGCGGATTTCCTTGAGGATGCGGACCGCGATCTCGTTCTGCTTGTCGGTGAGCTGGCCGGGCAGGGCGGCGAACCATTCCAGTGCGGCGCGTACCGAGAGCTGGGCCGACTGGCCGATATGCTGGCCGGCGATCTTCACCGCCAGCGCTTCGGGCTTGAGCCGGTAGCCATGGCAGGCCGCGCAGGGCACGGCGGAGAAATACTTGCCGATCTCCTCGCGCGCCCAGTCGCTGTCGGTCTCGCGCCAGCGGCGTTCCAGATTGTTGATCAACCCCTCATAGGTCTTGGTGGTCTCATAGGCGCGCATGCCGTCATCATAGACGAAGGTCACCTGCTCGATGCCCGAGCCGTACAGCAGCACGTCGCGCGCCCGCGAGGGCAGCTCGGCCCAGGGCACGGTGAGCTTGAAACCGTAATGCTTGGCGAGCGCCGCCAGCGTCTGGCCGTAATAGGGCGAGGAGGATTTCGCCCAGGGCGCCAGCGCACCCTGCTTGAGGCTGCGCGAGGAATCCGGCACCACCAGCTCGGGGTCGATCTTGCTCTCATGGCCCAGCCCGTCGCAGGCCGGACAGGCGCCGAACGGGTTGTTGAAAGAGAACAGCCGCGGCTCGATCTCGGGGATGGTGAAGCCGGAGACGGGACAGGCGAATTTCTCCGAGAACACGATGCGCCGGGCCTCGCCGTCCTCGTCCTTCTCATCGGCGAACTCGATCACCGCAATGCCGTCGGCAAGGCCGAGCGCGGTCTCGAAACTGTCGGCCAGCCGGCTCGCAATATCGGCGCGCACCACCAGCCGGTCGACCACGACGTCGATGTCGTGCTTGAACTTCTTGTCGAGCGCCGGCGCCTCAGCGATCTCGTGGAACGTGCCGTCGACCTTGACGCGCTGGAAGCCCTTTTTCTGGAACTCGGCGAGTTCTTTGCGGTATTCGCCCTTGCGCCCGCGCACCACCGGCGCCAGCAGGTAGAGCCGGGTCTTTTCCGGCAGCGCGAGCACGCGGTCCACCATCTGGCTGACGGTCTGGCTCTCGATCGGCAGACCGGTCGCGGGGGAATAGGGCACGCCGACGCGCGCCCAGAGCAGGCGCATATAGTCGTAGATCTCCGTCACCGTGCCGACGGTCGAGCGCGGGTTCTTCGAGGTGGTCTTCTGCTCGATGGAAATCGCCGGCGACAGCCCGTCGATCTGGTCGACGTCCGGCTTTTGCATCATCTCCAGGAACTGGCGCGCATAGGCCGAGAGGCTCTCGACATAGCGGCGCTGGCCCTCGGCATAGATGGTGTCGAAGGCGAGCGACGACTTGCCGGAGCCGGACAGGCCGGTGAAGACCACGAGGCTGTCACGCGGAATCTCAAGGTCGACATTCTTGAGATTGTGCTCGCGGGCGCCCCGCACGACAATCGAACGGGCATCACGACGCGGCGGCTCCACGCGGTCCTTCATCGGAATGTCTTCTTTCGCGTACTCGAAAAGGGATGGGGCCGGCGGGGACGTCCCGCGCGGCCACTCCCTTATAAAGGAAGGCCAGTGCCGCTTTGCAACATCGCGACCGCAAGCGTCGCCGCGGCCAGCACGCCCGCGGCAAAGGCGCAGGCCGCGCCCATATGGTCGACGCTCGCATGGTCGCGTGTTCGCAGCGTGGCGACCCGCACGCGGGGGGCGGCGCGGGAGCCTGGGAAATGCCTGCCGGGATGGTGTCTCATGGGGGTGCCTGAATTGTGCGAAGCGAGTCGATTTGCCGTTGTCAGTAGCTAAGCAGAGTGTTAGGAACATAACAAGAACATATTTCGGGCGCCTTTCCCCCGCCGCATCCGACCAATATGTGGACAGAACCGGCCCGAGAGGGGCATCGGCAAGGCCTGTGGTTTATGGTGGGGCGAGAGGTCCGCTTATCGCGCGGATGACGGGCTGTGGAGGACGGAATGGCGGGCAGCGTCAACAAGGTGATCCTGGTCGGCAATCTGGGTCGCGACCCGGAAGTGCGGACCTTCCAGAATGGCGGGCGGGTGTGCAATCTGCGCATCGCGACCTCGGAGACGTGGCGCGACAAGGCGTCGGGCGAGCGGCGCGAGCGCACGGAATGGCACAGCGTGGTGATCTTCAACGAGAACCTGCTGCGCATCGCCGAGCAGTATCTGCGCAAGGGCACGAAGGTTTATATCGAGGGCCAGCTGGAGACCCGCAAGGCGACGGACCAGTCCGGCGGCGAGCGCTATTTCACCGAAGTGGTGCTGCGCCAGTTCCGCGGTGAGCTGACCATTCTCGACAGCCGTGGCGGCGGCGCTTCGGAAGGTGGCGACGATTATGGCGCGGGCAGCAGCGGCGACTTTGGTTCGGGCGGTTCGCAGAACCTCGGCGGCGGGGGCGGTGGCCGGTCCTTCGGCGGCGAGCGCAAGCCGGCGGCGGTGAGCGGCGGGGCCGGCGGCTCGCGGTTCGGCGGTGGGAGCGGCGGCGGCGGGGATCTCGACGACGAGATTCCGTTCTGAGCGCAGGCGCACGCCTCGCCATTGCGGACTGAGGCGCGCGACAGGCGTCGTGCCGTTGTGAAGGGCAGGCGATCCGGCGCGTTTGGCGGATTGCGGCAGTTCAGCTCCCTGCACGCGAGGGACCAGGTGCGGTTTTATGCTGTGTGCGCCTGGCGGGCTGGGTGCGGGGATGGGATGCGGCGCGTCAGGCCGGGCCGGCGTCGCGGCAAGGTGTCGGCTGGCTGTGCTCGGGTGAGGCGCGGTCGGGTGGCGAGCGAGGTCGGGCGTCGCGGCGCCGTCGTAAGGGGAAGGGCTCGATGACGCTTGCGCCATTGCTGGATGCATCGCTGCCGATCCGCATCCATGCCTTCGCCGCGCTTGCCGCGCTCGGGCTCGGCACGCTCCAGCTTCTGGCGCCGAAAGGCACCGGGCCGCATCGGGCGCTTGGCTGGCTCTGGGCGGCGCTGATGGCCTTGGTGGCGCTGTCCTCGTTCCTGATCCACGAAATGCGCTGGATCGGCCCCTTCGGTCCCATCCACCTGCTCTCGCTCATTGTCGTCGGAGCGCTGCCGCTGGCGGTCTATCGCGCCCATCAGGGCGATATCGCACGTCATGAGAAGGGAATGCGCGGTCTGTTCATGGGCGGGCTCGTGATTGCCGGCCTGTTCACGCTGTGGCCGGGGCGGATCATGCATGCGGTGGTGTTCGGCGATTGAGGCCCGCGTTCAGCTCAGAAAAGCGGCACGGATGCCGTCTATGACGAACTGCACGGCGAGCGCGGCCAGCAGCACGCCGAGCAGGCGCGACAGGATGGCGTTGCCGGTGACGCCGAGCAGCCGGTCCATCCGCTCGGCGGCGAGATAGACCGCGAGACTCGCGGCGACCACCAGCACGGTGATGATGAACAGGATGGCCAGCTTCGTCGGGTCGCCCTTGGCCTCGCCGGCCAGCAGCATCATCGCGGTGATGGCGCCGGGTCCGGCCATCAGCGGAATAGCGAGCGGGAACACCGCCAGATTGCGCAGCAGGCTGTCGCGCGCCATGGTCTCGCCGGGCTCGATCCGGCGTTCATGGCGCTGGCCGAACACCATTTCGAACGAGATGGTGAACAGCAGCAGCCCGCCGGCGATGCGAAAGGCCGGCAGGGTGATGCCGAGCGCCGCCAGCATCGGCGCGCCGACCACGCCGAACACAACCAATATGCCCAGCGCGATGCCGGAGGAGCGCCAGGCCACCACCCGTCGCTCCTCGCGCGAGAGCCCGCTGGTCACCGCGAGGAAGATCGGCGCCAGGCCGATCGGATCGATCACCACCAGCATGGTGATGGCGGCGGAGATCAGATAATCCAGCATGTCGGCCCCCGTTCGCGCCCCGATGCGGGCCCGCGCCGGGCTGCATCAGCAAGCCCCGCGCCAGCCGCAGAAGAGCACAACCGGAACCGGCCGGGGAGTGCCCGGCGCCACGGTTCCGCCACGTTCGGACATGCTCTCGGAAAGGCGGTTGTAATGCCTTGATATTCATAGTGTTTTTGGAGCGTTTCCGGCGGCGTCGGGCTGGTGTCTGGAGCCGGAATCGGCTAGACAGTCACACTTGTTCCGCAACCACGGAAAGTCGATTCCTTGTCTGATTCCGATACCTCTAAGCCGGAGGACGGCGGTCCCTCGGACATCCGGCCCGTCTCGATCACCGACGAGCTCTCGCGCAGCTATCTCGACTACGCGATGAGCGTGATCGTCTCGCGCGCGCTGCCGGATGTGCGCGACGGCCTGAAGCCGGTGCATCGCCGCATCCTGTTCTCGATGCGCGAGAACAATTACACGCCCGAGCGTGCCTACAATAAGTCCGCCCGCGTCACCGGCGACACGATGGGCAAGTACCATCCGCACGGCAACCAGGCGATCTACGACGCGCTGGTCCGGCTCGCGCAGGACTTTTCGATGCGCCTGCCGCTGATCGACGGGCAGGGCAATTTCGGCTCGGTCGACGGCGACCCCCCGGCGGCGGAACGTTACACCGAGGTGCGCCTCGCCAAGCCGGCGATGACGCTGCTGGACGATCTCGACAAGGACACCGTCGATTTCCAGGAGAATTATGACGGGCGCGAGCAGGAGCCGACCGCGCTCCCCGCCCGGTTCCCGAACCTCCTGGTCAATGGCGCCGGCGGCATCGCGGTCGGCATGGCGACCAACATCCCGCCGCACAATCTCGGCGAGGTGGTCGATGCCTGCGTCGCGCTGATCGACGAGCCCGCGCTTGAAGTCGAGCGGCTGCTGGACATCATCCACGGCCCGGATTTCCCCACTGGCGCGCTCATTCTCGGGCGCAGCGGCATCCGGCAGGCCTATCTCACCGGCCGGGGCTCGGTCGTGATGCGCTCGCGCGCCACGGTGGAGAGCATCCGCAAGGACCGCGAAGCGATCATCATCACCGAGATTCCCTATCAGGTGAACAAGGCGACGATGATCGAGCGCATGGCCGAGCTGGTGCGCGAGAAGCGGCTGGAGGGCATCTCGGAAATCCGCGACGAGTCCTCCCGCGAGGGCATGCGCATCGTCATCGAGGTCAAGCGCGACGCGCAGGGCGACGTCGTCCTCAACAACCTCTACCGCATGACCGCGCTGCAGACCTCGTTTGGCGCCAATATGGTGGCGCTGAACGGCGGCAAGCCGGCGCTGATGACGCTGCACGACCTGCTGACCGCCTTCATCGCCTTCCGCGAGGAAGTGGTTAGCCGGCGCACGAAATTCCTGCTGCGCAAGGCACGTGACCGCGCGCATGTGTTGGTCGGCCTCGCCATCGCGGTCGCCAATATCGACGAGGTGATCCGCACCATCCGCACCTCGCCCGATCCCGCGACCGCCCGGGACCTGCTGATGACGCGGGACTGGCCGGCACTGGACGTCGCGCCGCTGATCGCGTTGATCGACGATCCGCGCCATCGCCTCGGGCCGGACAACACCTACCGCCTGTCGTTCGAGCAGGCGCGCGCGATCCTCGATCTGCGCCTGCAGCGCCTCACCGCGCTCGGCCGCGACGAGATCGCCGACGAACTCGACAAGATCGCCGCAGAGATCCGCGAATATCTCGACATCCTCGCCAGCCGCGAACGCATCTATGCCATCGTCAAGGACGAACTCCTTGCGGTGAAAGCGGAATTCGGCACGCCGCGTCGGACCGAGATCGTCGAGGCGGAGGGGGATTTCGAGGACGAGGACCTGATCGCCCGCGAGGATATGGTCGTCACCGTGTCCCATGCCGGTTATGTGAAGCGCGTGCCGCTCTCCACCTATCGGGCGCAGCGGCGTGGCGGCAAGGGCCGCTCGGGCATGCAGACGCGCGACGAGGATTTCGTCACCCGCCTGTTCGTCGCGTCCACCCACGCGCCCGTGCTGTTCTTCTCGTCCAAGGGGCAGGTCTACAAGCTGAAGGTCTGGCGCTTGCCGCTGGCGGCCCCGCAGGCGCGCGGCAAGGCGCTGGTCAACATCCTTCCGCTCGACGCCGATGAGCGCATCACCTCGATCATGGCACTGCCGGACGAGGAGACGTGGAGCCGGCTACAGATCATGTTCGCCACCACCGGCGGCACGGTGCGGCGCAACGAGCTGTCGGACTTCACCAATGTGAACCGCAACGGCAAGATCGCGATGAAGCTGGAGGAGGGCGAGGCCATCGCCGACGTCCAGTTGTGCACCGAGGATGACGACGTGGTGCTCACCAGCGCCAATGGTCAGTGCATCCGCTTCCCGGTCACCGAGGTCCGCGTCTTCAAGGGCCGCGACTCTATGGGCGTGCGCGGCATCCAGCTCGAAGACGGCGACCGCATGATCTCGCTGGCGATCATTCGCCATGTCGCGGCCAGCGCCGAGGAGCGGGCGGGCTACATCAAGCTCGCCAACCAGGTGCGCCGCAGCCAGAACGCCGCCGAGAACGGGGCGGACGAGGCGGCCGAGGTGGTGGATGTCGAGACCGTCGAGGCCGAGGGCGAGGAGGCGGGGCTCGCCGGCGCCTCCATCGACCAGGCGCGCTATATCGAACTGAGCGCGGCCGAGCAGTTCATCCTCACTTTGTCGGAGAACGGTTACGGCAAGCGGTCCTCGTCCTATGAGTACCGCACCACGCGGCGCGGCGGTAAGGGCATCGTCGCCATGGCGGTCAATGATCGCAACGGGCCGCTGGTGGCCTCCTTCCCGGTGGAAGAGACCGACCAGATCATGCTGGTGACCGATGGCGGGCAGCTCATCCGCTGCCCGGTCAACGGCATCCGCATCGTCGGGCGCGGCAGCCAGGGCGTCATCGTGTTCGACACCGCCGAGGACGAGAAGGTGGTCTCGGTCGAGCGCGTCTCGGAAGAGGAAGGCGAGGAAGCGCTCGCCGGGGACGCCGAAGACTGATCTTTTGCCCGTACGCATCGTTGAAGGCGGCTTCGGCCGCCTTCAGTCATGTCAGACCTCACGGAATATCCCATGCGCCGTATCTGCGTGTTTCTCGGCTCCAACAGCGGCCATCGTCCGGGCTATCGCGCGGCGGCGGTCGCGCTGGGCACGGAGCTTGCCCGGCAGGGGCTGGGCCTGGTCTATGGCGGCGCCTCGGTCGGGCTGATGGGCGCGGTCGCCGATGCCGCGCTGGCGGCGGGCGGCGAGGTGATCGGCATCATCCCGCAGCGGCTGGTGGACAAGGAAGTGGCGCATGCCGGCCTGAGCGACCTGCGGATCGTGCAGTCCATGCACCAGCGCAAGGCGCTGATGGCGGAGCTGTCGGATGCCTTCGTCGCGCTGCCGGGCGGGGTGGGCACGCTGGAGGAACTGTTCGAGGTGTGGACCTGGGCGCAACTCGGCGGCCATGTCAAGCCCTGCGCGCTCTATAATGTCGAGGGCTATTACGACCGGCTGCTGGGCTTTCTCGACCATGTGGTCGACGAAGCCTTCATGAAGCCCGCCCATCGCGACATGCTGCTGGTGGCGGAGGAGCCGGGCGCGCTGATCGAGCGACTGCGCGCGTATCAGCCGCCGAACGTCACCAAATGGATCGCCGACCGCCATCGCTGAGCGGCGCACGGCTTGCGCGCCGCCGCCGGCGCGGCTAACCCTTGCGCGCACCCGGAGACGCCCCGTCGCCGCGTGCGACGTGTCGCCCACGGAAAACCCCGCCCACGGAAGCCCCGCATGAGCGCCGACGCCATCGCCTTCTATCCCGGCTCCTTCGATCCGCCGACCAACGGCCATGTCGAAGTCGCCCGCGCCGCCGCGCGGCTGGCGGGAAAGCTCATCGTCGGCGTCGGCATCCATCCCGGCAAGGCCCCGCTGTTCAGCGCACAGGAGCGGCTGGAGATGCTGCGCGAGGTGTTCGCGCCGATCGCGGCGGCCGAGGGCGCGGCGCTGGAATGCCTGACCTTCGACAATCTCGTCGTCGACGCCGCGCGCGATCACGGCGCGCGCCTCCTGATCCGCGGCCTGCGCGACGGCACCGATCTTGACTATGAAATGCAGATGGCGGGCATGAACGCCGTGCTGCGCCCCGAGGTGCAGACGGTTTTTCTGCCGGCCTCGCCGATTGCCCGCCCTATCACCGCCACCCTTGTCAGGCAGATCGCCCAGATGGGCGGCGATGTCTCGGCCTTCGTGCCGCCCGCCGTGCTGGACCGGCTGAAGGCGCGGTTCGGCCGCACCCCCGCCTGACACGGCCTCCCGGTCCGCGTTCCTCAACGGAGTTCACTCATGGTTCGCAGCCTCTTCGCCGCCCTTGCCGTCAGCCTCGCCTTCGCCGTGCCGGCGAGCGCGCAGGCTCCCAAGATCCCGGCGAATGCCGATCCGCAGAACACGATCCTCATGGAGACCACCAAGGGTCCCGTCGTGATCGTGCTGCGCCCCGACGTGGCGCCCAAGCATGCCGAGCGCATCAAGACGCTCTCGCGTGAGGGTTTCTACAACAACGTGCCGTTCCACCGCGTCATTGACGGCTTCATGGCCCAGACCGGCGACGGCCAGTATGGCAATGGCACGGGTGGCTCGCGCTACCCGGACCTGCCGGCGGAGTTCTCCAGCCTGCCGCACACGCGCGGCACGGTGGGCATGGCCCGCGCCTCCAGCCCCAACAGCGCCAACTCGCAGTTTTTCATCTGCTTCCAGGACTGCTCGTTCCTGAACGGCCAGTACACCGTGGTCGGGCAGGTGGTGTCGGGCATGGAGAATGTCGACAAGCTCAAGCGCGGCGAGCCGGTGGCGAACCCCGACAAGATCGTTTCCATGAAGGTCGCCGCTGACAAGTGAGCGGCGTTCCTTCGCGTAGCTGACGTTTACCAAGGAGAAAAACCATGGCCGAAACCGCCAACTTCCTGCTGCTCGAAACCACGCAGGGCCCGGTCAAGATCAAGTTCCGCCCTGATCTCGCCCCCAACCACGTCGCCCGCATCGCCGAGCTGGCGACCGAGGGCTTCTATGACAACGTGCCGTTCCACCGCGTGATCGAGGGCTTCATGGCCCAGACCGGTGACGGCCAGCACGGCAACGGCACCGGCGGCTCGGGCAAGAAGCTCAAGGCCGAGTTCAACAAGGGCCGTCATGTGCGTGGCACCGCCTCCATGGCCCGCGCCCAGAGCCCGGATTCCGGCGACAGCCAGTTCTTCATCTGCTTCGGCGACGCCTCCTTCCTCGACGGCCAGTACACCGTCTGGGGCGAGGTGGTCGAAGGCATGGAGAATGTCGACAAGGTCAAGCGCGGCGAGCCGGTGCGCAACCCGGACATGATCGTCAAGGCGAGCGTCTCCGCCGCCTGAGCGTCGTCTCATCGCTGAGACCAGGATCCCGGACGCGCGACGAGCGCGCTCCGGGATCGTTTTTTGAGAACTCCCCCGGCCCGCGAAGGGCGCGGCGGATGACGGATGACGTGAATGCGTGTCGACCTGTTCGATTTCGAGCTGCCGCCCGAGCGGATCGCGCTGCGCCCGGTCTCGCCGCGCGACGCCGCGCGCATGCTGGTGGTGCGGCCGGGGCGGGATCCCGAGCTGGACGACCGGCATGTGCGCGACCTGCCGGACCTGCTGAACCCCGGCGATGCGCTGGTGGTGAACGACACCCGCGTGGTGCCCGCCCGGCTCGATGGCCTGCGCCGTCGCGATGCCTCGCAGGGCGAGGGCGTGCGGGTGGAGGCGATGCTGCACAAGCGGGTGTCGGGCGACACCTGGCTGGCGCTGGCGCGGCCGGGCAAGCGGCTGGCGGTCGGCGACGCCGTTGATTTTTCCCGCGCGGGCCATCCGCTCGCCGCCCGCATCGAGGCGAAAGGCGAGGGCGGCGAGGTCACGCTGCGGTTCGATCTGTCGGGCGCGGCGCTGGATGCCGCGATCGCCACGCTCGGCCATATCCCGCTGCCGCCCTATATCGCGGCCAAGCGCGAGGATGATGCGCAGGACCGCGCCGACTACCAGACCATGTTCGCGCAGTATGAGGGGTCGGTCGCCGCGCCGACCGCCGGCCTGCACTTCACGCCCGAACTGATCGAGAGGCTGGCCGCGCGCCGGGTCGAGACCCACCGCGTCACGCTCCATGTCGGCGCCGGCACCTTCCTGCCGGTCAAGGCCGACGACACCGAGGGCCACCGCATGCACGCGGAATGGGGCGAGGTCTCCGCCGCCACCGCACAGGCGCTGAACGCGGTGAAGGCGCGCGGCGGACGGGTGGTCACGGTCGGCACCACGGCGACGCGCCTCTTGGAAAGCGCGGCGCGCGAGGACGGCGCCTTGCACGAGTGGCGCGGCGACACCGACATCTTCATCACGCCCGGCTACCGCTTCCGCTTCATCGACGGGATGATGACCAATTTCCACCTGCCGCGCTCGACGCTGGTCATGCTCATCGCCGCCTTCATCGGCCATGACGTGCAGAAGCGCGCCTATGCCCATGCCATTGCCGACGGCTATCGCTTCTATTCCTATGGCGACGCCAGCCTTTTGCTGCCAGAACGTCGCTCATGACCCAGCCTTTCGCCTATCATCTCAAGGCCACCGACGGGGCCGCGCGCCTCGGCGAGGTGGTCACTCCGCGCGGTATCATCCGCACACCCGCCTTCATGCCGGTCGGCACGGCCGCGACAGTGAAGGGCATGTACCCCGAGCAGGTGCGCGAACTCGGCGCCGATATCGTGCTGGGCAACACCTATCATCTGATGCTGCGCCCCTCCGCCGAGCGGATCGCGGAGCTGGGCGGTCTGCATAAGTTCATGCGCTGGCCGTACCCGATCCTCACCGATTCCGGCGGGTTCCAGGTGATGTCGCTGGCGGCGCTGCGCAAGCTGAACGAGAAGGGCGTGACCTTCCGCTCGCATATTGACGGCGCCTATCACGAGATGTCGCCGGAGCGCTCGGTGGAGATCCAGGGCCTGCTCGGCTCCGACATTCAGATGCAGCTCGACGAATGCGTGCGCCTGCCGGCCGCGCCGGAAGAGGTCGCCCGCGCGCTGCGCCTGTCGCTGCGCTGGGCGGAGCGCTCGAAGAAGGCGTTCGAGGCGCAGCCGCCGGGCCGCGCGCTGTTTGGCATCGTGCAGGGCGGCGACGTGCCGGACCTGCGCGAGGAATCCGCGCGCGGGCTCGTCGATATCGGATTTCCCGGCTACTCCATCGGCGGGCTGGCGGTCGGCGAGCCGCAGGCGGTGATGCTCGGCATGATCGAGGTGGTCAACGCCATCCTGCCGCAGGACAAGCCGCGCTACCTCATGGGCGTCGGCACGCCGGACGACATCATCGAGGCGGTGGGGCGCGGCGTCGACATGTTCGACTGCGTGATGCCGACGCGCGCCGGGCGCCACGCGCTGGCCTTCACCCGCTTCGGCAAGATCAATCTGAAGAACGCGCGCCACGCCAATGACCCGCGTCCGCTCGACGAGGAAAGCGACTGCCCGGCGGCGCGAGACTATTCGCGTGCCTATCTGCACCACCTCATCCGCTGCGACGAGATGCTGGGCTCGATGCTGCTGACCTGGGTGAACCTCGCCTATTACCAGACGCTGATGGCCGGTATCCGCGCCGCGATCGCGGAAGGGCGCTTCGAGGCGCACAAGGCCGAGGTCAAGGAAGGCTGGGCGCGCGGGGATATCCCGGCGCGCTGACCCTTACGGGCAGACAACAAGCGTGCCCAAACCAGAACGGCCGGACCCGCGAAGGTCCGGCCGTTCGTGTGTCCGGCGCTGCCGGCTATCAGCCGTGCAGCTTGCCCGCGATGGTGGCGACATGCTTGCCCTGGAAGCGGGCGCCGTCGAGTTCCACCTTGGAAGGCTGACGCGAGCCGTCACCATCGGCGATGGTGGACGCGCCGTAGGGCGAGCCGCCCTTGATTTCGTCGACACCCATCTGGCCCTGGAAGGCGTAGGGCAGGCCTACCACGACCATGCCGTGATGCAGCAGGGTGGGCATGAAGCCGAGAATGGTGGATTCTTGGCCGCCATGCTGGGTGGCCGAGGAAGTGAACACCGAGCCGACCTTGCCGACGAGGCCGCCGGTGAACCACAGGCCGCCGGTCTGGTCGATGAAGGCGCGCATCTGCGAGGCCACGGTGCCGAAGCGGGTGGGCGCGCCGAAGATGATGGCGTCATAGTCCTTCAGCTCGTCGACAGTGGCGACCGGCGCCTTCTGGTCGAGCTTGAAGTGATTCTGCTGGGCGATTTCGGTCGGCACCGTTTCCGGCACGCGCTTCACCACCACCTCGGCACCGGCCTCGCGCGCACCCTCGGCGACGGCCTCGGCCATCGTCTCGATGTGCCCATAGGTCGAATAATAGAGAACCAGAACCTTGGCCATGTGAACCAACTCCTCATGTGACGTGCGGCGCGCCATCGGGCGGGCCGTCGAATTCCATGGGCAGCAAGCTAGCCGCGGGAGCCGTGCATCGGAAGCGGTATGATCGACAGAGCATGTTTGCGCCAATGCAATGTCGAAAAAACCGCGCGGTGGCGGCTGGGGGTTCCCGGCCGCGGCACCGGTCTTCGTCTTGCGTTCCGCGCGCTAAACCCTTAAGCCCCGTTCCCGTGGGAGCCCGTAGCTCAGCTGGTAGAGCACGTGACTTTTAATCATGGGGTCTCGGGTTCGAATCCCGACGGGCTCACCACATAAGTCCTTGAGATGTAATATGAAATCTCAAGGCCGCTTCGGCCTAGGCAGCGCTTCCGAGCTTCGGGTCATCACCGGGTCATCACGGTGCGCCGAATCTGTCCGTCTCGGCGGGGAGGTGCGAGGCGGATTTTTTCTGGCGCGCCGTCTTCAGCCTCGCTCACGACATCTGTACGAGGGCGCGGCAATCCCCTGGGGGATCAACGCAGCTCGCCCCACCGGGCCAGCATTCCCTACCGTGACAATCCCTCGCCTGGATGCAATTCTCCTCCAATACAACCAAGGGGAGGCGGATATGAAGATGGCGATCTTTGCTGCTGGGCTCGCGTGCTTACTGCTGGAGACCGGAACGGCGGTAGCGGGCTGTGAGCTTGTGACCAATCCGTGCTCGACCGATTCGGCGGGCAACACGTACATCACGCAGAAGTCGATCGGAGGGACTGGATACGTCACCACACAGAACGGCAATCCCTATTCGCACACCGGACAGACGCTCGGCGGCGGCTGGCGGGAGGAGTTCACGAGCGGTGGCTACCAGATGCACAGCACAAACCCTTACCAGCCGGTTGGGAGACCCAAGACGACGCTAGGCTGGTAGAGCGCCCTCAACATCTATCGGGGTTGAGGGCCCGCAACCGCTGCGGCGCGAACATCGACAATGCGCAATAGATGGTTGGCGAGCAGGATGATCTCTGCCGCCTCATACGGATCTTCAAGTGCGACGTTCCGGTGGGAATGCGGGTTCTTGTAAGAACCGATGGCGCCAGCGAACAGATGCGCTCGCATCTCCCGCTCGCCTTCATCCATGGTCATATCCGCCAATGGGCCTGAGCCTTTGTCGAACGCCCTGCGCATCAGTCCGACACCTATATCCTTGTCGGAAAGCCGCGCCGCAGTCCTCACCGCAACTTCGACGGCCTTCATCGCCTCGAAGACAGCCGTGTCCAGCTTCCCGCGATGAAACAGCGACCACACGTCCTCTCGGATCGACGGGTGCAGGCTCTCCTTCGGAATGAGACGGGCGCTGAACGCCCTTCGTGGATCCTGTTCCTTCACCAGTTGCACCGCCTTGCGGCTGAGAACCCGAACCGAATTGGGGGAGCCGTATTGCGGCGATTCGATCAATAGGGCCTGTCCCTCAAGCCATGCCCACGCCTCACGAATAGCCGTGTCCACATGACGGTGGAGATGCCCGTCATAGCTCTTATTGGCCTCCTGAACCGCCCAAAGAAGTTGGCGGTTGCCCGCGGGAATGGTCGCGAGCCAGGGCAGGAGGCGTAGGCCGAGTTCTTCCGGCTCCAAAGCCGCTAAGACATCAGGCTCAGGGAAAACCTGCGTTATCTTCCACCCAAACATCAAGCTTGTTCCTTCCTCACCCTCACACCTGGCCACGTCGTGCTCGGTCGGCCATCTATTCGGCCGCTTGGGTGTCGGGCATCGGCATCCAGGATGCAACGGCACTGCGGCCGGCTGCGGTAAGGGCGTACACGCCTCGCTCCGAGCGTTCGAACCAGCCATAGACGTTGCGACGCAGGATCTTCGGTGCGTCAGGAAATGCCTGTTTCAGATCGCGCGGGCGTTGCGGCGCCGACATCATCGTTGCGGCGCACCCGAGAGCCTGCTGCCGATATGCGGTCATAATGGGCTTGCGCGATCCGCCGCCGGCCACCGGATCGCCCTGCCGGCGCTTGTGCTCGTCGACCAGCCGAGAGCGCCGGCGAGGGTCCTTCCGCGGCAGTGGAGCGGTCGGAGAAACCAGTACGTCGACCTGACCCGCGTCGGACACCCCCAGCAGCCCGAAGCCGAGGCGTCTGCAGAGATTGCGATAGCGCGGATCACTCTCGCGCCCTTTGCCTCTCTTCGAGAGCTTGGCGGCCAACCATATCTCGTCGCCGATCGCCATCCGGTCGACGCCCTGCAAGATCAGTTCGAGATTGAAGGTCAGCTTCATCTCGCCGATCACAACTACTGTCGGCTCGCCGTCCCTTAAGCCAACCAGATCGCAGGGGCCAATCTCGCCCTTCACGCTATAGCCGAGCGTCTCGAGGAAGCGCTTCACCGGTTCATAGAGAAGAGTTTCCAGCATACTTCTCCGCGGTCGTCGTGTTTCGACAGGCGGCTCGCGAACTGGCCGCTAAGTCCGTTCCCGCAGTCGTACTCCAGGACCGTTACCATTCTGCTCGATGAAGATCACGCCAGCGGATTCGAGGGCGCGCTGGATGGCATTACCGTTCGCGTCGGTAATGCTCGGCGCACCGTCTGCGCCCTCCGCTCGGCGCACCGTCGCAACGCCGAGCCTCGCCTCGGTGGCAAGCTTCTCCGCGCTCCAGCGAATAAGCCCTCGTGCTGCTCTGATCTGAGCTCCAGTGAGCACTTTCATATCCCTTGATTGACATCAGATCAAATCATCAGCATGATATGTTTCATATCAGTTAACGTATTTCAGATCAAACGAAGCGCCTATAAACTGCGAGTGCCCGTTTCGGCAAACTCGGCCGTTTGCCTGCCGTTCGCGCCACTAACCTGACCGGCAGCAAGCCGGCAGGTTGCCCCACAACCCGACCACCCGAACAAGCCGGCGCGCCACGCGTGACCGGCGAAGGAGGAGCTATGCCCCGATCCCCGCGCGACCTGCTGATGGCGCGCCCGTTCCTTTCGCCTGAGGAAGTTATCAGCCTCGCCACGCAGCTGCAGATGCCCGACGACGCACACCCTGACGCGGCGCTGAGGTGGCCGAGCATTTCCATGGTGAAGGTGCGCTTCATGAGATCGGTCCACGCGGCGAGGCCGTGCGTCCGGATGACCACGTTCGCCATGGCGCGCAGCACTTGCGGGCCAGTCACCTCGTCGACGAACCGCGAAAAGCCGTGCGCGAAGTCCATCGCGGCGTGGGCTGTGAGGTTGAGCCGCGCTGCCAGCGCCTCGCTGCCCTCGCCCCCGCGGCTGAGTTCACGGAGCGTGCCGGCGAGGATCCGGCCTGGCGCCATCCCGTTATAGGAGGCGGCCAAGCCGGCGGTGACACTATCGCCCGGCACGGCAGAGATGACCGCGCCGCCCAGCTTGGCCGCGACGTTGATCGAGCGCAGCCCGCCGAAGATGCCGGCCATCAGCGGGCCGTCCACCGCGTTCGCCTTGCCAGTGAGAACGTCATAGGTGCGCTCGGCAACGGCCCGGCTTTCCAGCATGCGGAGGGGGTTCATCCTCCCCAGCGTCGAGAGCCCGGCTTCCTCCTCGCGGACATGCGGCAGCAGCGCGCGGATGACGGCACCGTGGTTCGGTCCGACCACCTCGGCGAGGGCAATCTCTGTGCTCATGCGCTGAAGGTGGCCGGTGAGCATCCCCAACACGTTTTCGCCCGATCCGAACTGGTCCGACAGTCGCAGCCAGGCCTCGGCACCCGCCTCGCCGTCCGCGAACTGAAAGGTGCGCTGCTCGGGTGAGAATGCCTTGGCGCTGCTGTCGCCGACGGCGATGTCACGATAGGCGCGCTGCAGGATGAAGTCGGTGCGGCCGGCGGCGGCCTGCGTGCCGGTGTCGCGATCCCACAAGGTGAGCGCGCCGCGATCCACCTCGGCCTTGAACGCCTGGGCGAACTCGTCGGCGGAGAAGCGACGCACGCGG
Organism: Ancylobacter gelatini; assembly: GCF_022601675.1. Lineage (GTDB taxonomy): Bacteria > Pseudomonadota > Alphaproteobacteria > Rhizobiales > Xanthobacteraceae > Ancylobacter > Ancylobacter gelatini. The sequence continues at coordinate 355,888 of NZ_JAKVIL010000001.1, forward strand.
AGGCTGTCCCAGAACTGGGGAAGCCGCCAGTTTTCACTCACCGGCATGTTCCGCCCGGCGGCGGTCACCCGGTCGACGGCCTCTTTGGTCGCCTCGGTCCATCCGCGCGCAGCCGCCTTGGCGATCTGGTCACCCGTGTCGTGCCCGAACACCTCGCGCACGAGATTGCGCACGCTGGCGATCTGTTCGGCCGACTGGCCCAGGATGCCGGGGGCGAGCTTGCGCAGCGCGTCGTCGAAGCGGCGGAACAGTTGCGCGGTGATGACTTCGGCTTTCGTCGCGACGTTCTCGCCGCCCTGTTCCCAGATGTCGCGAGTTAGCATCGACATGAGCCCGGCGGCGCGGCCCTTCGGGTGCTCCAGCACGCGTCGCTCGGCACTGGCGAAGGCTAAGGCCTGTTTCGCCGTGTCGTTCCGCAACTTCTTGGCCCCGGCCTCCATCGCCTTGGCGGTCGCCAGCGCCGCCGCAGCATCGGCCTGCGCTGGCCCCATCGTTCTGCCGAACTCGCCGCGGGACCGCTCGTAGAGTCCCAGCGCCTCGTCGCCGATCTCCTTGGAGATGGCGCCGGTCTTCACCAGCTTCGCCACGCATTCGTTGATGGGCATCAGGACATCTCCGGTTGCGGGAGGGCGCAGGCGGCAATCTCGCGCGCGGCGGCGAGACGGGCGTCGGCTTCGTCCATCAGATCGTCGACCGACCGCATGTCGGCCTCAAGCTCGCCACGCTCATTCAGCCGCTCGCCAACGGGCACCTGCCGGTCACCCATGGCCCGGAGCTTGTCGAGCTCGTGGGCAACCGTGTCATCCGTCACGGACGCGGCGCGGGCGGCGGCGATCTTCGCGGGCGTCAGTTCGTCCGCGAGGGCGGCAATCTGTTCGGGGCGTGGCTCGCCGGCTACAATGCCGCCGGCCTGCGAGGCGGCGGAGCTGTGTGAGGCCGTCTGGAGACCGTCGGGGCTCTCCGTCCTACCCCCGGCGCGCAGGCCAACCTCCAGCCGTGCGGCCTCCGTGCCGGGCAAGGTGGCCGCGAGCGTGCGCGGGCGCAGCAGCAGTTCGTCGACGATCGCGCCGGCCTCGTCGTCGCTTCGAGCGCGCACAATGGCGCCTGCGATGGCGGCGGCCTCGTCCTTCGGCATCTGGTATCCGACCTCGCGCGCCAGCGCCTGCACCCGCTTCCGGGCCTCGTCTGTGTGATAAGCGGTGCGGGCGTGCCGCTGCGTCACCGGGGCGGGCTCGGGCTGGGCGCGCAGCGCATCAAGCCGGCGATCAACCAGCGTCTCGGTCAGTTCGCGCTGCCGGGCGTCAACCTCGTCCGGCGCGGCGGCAAGGATCTTGCCGGCAAGCTCCTCCGCATCGTCGCGCGCGAGCCGAACGCCGTATCCCTCTTGTGCGAGGCGCGACACTGCGCGGCGCAGCTCGGTGCCGGCGCTCGCCTCGCGGCCGGCGGCGCGGGTTTCGGCGGCGGTGCGCCGGGTCGGCAGGTCGGCATCGGCCTTGTCGAGCCGGGCGCGCTCGCGGTTCGCCCGCCGGTCGGCGGTGTCGAGCTCCTTCTCGCGTGCCTTGCGCGACCTCTCCAGTCCGGCCACCTCCTGCCGCAGCGAGACCGCCAGCCGGGCATCGCCGGGGGCGGTCTTGGCGAGGGTGTCGACGATAGATTGGCGCTCGTTCTCCAGCCAGGCGCGGCGGTCGGCCGGGATGCTGGCGACGGCGAGGTCGCTTTCGATGGCGGCCAGGCGGGCCTGCGTCTCCGGATCGGTCGGCGGGCGGGCGTCGGCGAGCCGGGTTCGGGCCTGCTCCAGATCGGCGCGGAGGGAATCGACCTCCTCGCGAAGTGCGGACACCTCCTGCTCACGGGTACCGAGAACGCCGCGTCGGGCGGTTAGGTTGCCGGCCTCGGTGTCGAGCGTCTGGCGGGTCGTAGCGAGCTCATCGCGCGCGGCCTGTGCCGTGGCGCGGATGTCGGCGAGCTGCACCTCGCTCAGGCGCTCCACCGTGCCCGGCAGACGCGCGCCCTCGCGCTCGATTGCAAGGCCGGTTTCCTCGGCGCCTCGGGCCGCGGCGCGGGCCTCCATGACGGGCGCGAGCCGCGCCTCGTAGCTGCGCAGCAGCGAGGGCGTGATGGTGTCCGACACGTCAACCGGCCGGCCGCTGACCATGGCGTCGATGCTGGCCTGCAGCGCGGTGCGGTGCGCCACCTCGCCCTCGACACCGGGAAGGCGGTTCGCGTCCGCAATCTGCGCCTCGCTGGCCACCACGTTGCCCGCGTCGCGGACATGGCGTGGCCAGGCGCCCGTCTGCACCCGCGTCCACAGGGCGCCGAGGCCCCTCACCCCGCCACCCAGCACGGCGCCGGCAATGGCGGCCTCGCCGATGTTCTGCGCGGCCTCGCCGGAGGCGGCATAGCCGGGCGCGACCTGCTCCTTGTAGCTGGCCGTGATCGCCTCGATGCCGAGCTGCGTTCCGGCCGTAATGCCGCCGGTGGCGAGCGCGGTGCCGAGGATACCGATGGACGCCGGGGCGGCCAGCGGCACGGCGACGAGATTCACGGGGTCAACAGCGCCGGCCGCCGTGCCGCCGAGGATGCCGCCGATGGTCGAGCCCCAGGTCTGTTCGCGGCCGGCCAGCTTCTGCTGTGCTTCGCGCGCCGCGCGGGACCGGGCGATTCCCATCTCGTCGAGGTCGGCGGCGGTGAGCGGCTTCAAGGCGAGGTCGGGGAACTTCGGCGCGAGCTGGGCAATCTGGCGGTTCATCTCCGCCAGCGCCGCGGCGCCGCCGCCGAAGGCGGGATTGGCCAACGTCACGCCAGCACGCTGGCGCACCCGGTCGACGAACTCCTGCACCCCCTCAATGCGCGCGCGGTTGGCCGCGTCGCTGTTGCCGAAGTCTAAGCCCACGCGCCACGCGGCTTCCATCCCCTCCGCGAAGGTCGCCGGCAAGTCCTGCGCGAGGTGATCGCGGGCGTAGGCGATATCCCCTGCGATGCTGTCCTGAAAAACATCAAGGGTCATCGCGCGCCGCCACTCCAGAAGTTGCCGAACCGCGACCCGCCGTACACCCCGCTGCTGGCGGCCGGATCTTCAGTGCTCGGCAGAAGTGTTCGGAGCTGATCCCGGCCTTTGCGGCTGCTTCAACCTGGGTCTTCGCGGTGCCCGTGATGTAGGCCTCAAGGGCCTGATGCATCTTCCGCGAAATGCGTGGCTTCTTGGCTGGCGGACGGCGGGTTTTAGGCGCGGCGATGGCGTATTCGGTCGTGCTCATGACAGGCTCCCATGGGCTTCAGAGGGGCAAGCGCACCGCCCCCAGAGGGGCGCTTGAGCCCCATAGGGGGTACGGGGGATATGTAGGCAGGGGGATTGGAAGGGGGATTGGAAGGCGCGAGGGGAGGTTGGAAGGGGGATTGGCACCCTCCCGAACCCCTGATTGGTGGAACCGGAATTTGGGATTGGAAGGGGGATTGGAAGGTCATGGAGCCGGCTCCGATCCCACCGGAACGATGCGGGTGCGGCGCCGCGAAGGAGGGCCGACCTCCTCGACACGGATGCGCTTCGCCTGGAACAGCCGGTTCATCGCATCGGAAAGGGCCCTCCGGTTCAGGCCGTCCGCACGGGCGTCCTTGGCGAAGATCGCCGGCGCATAGGTCGGGCCCGCGGTCGTGACATTCCGCCCCTCGGCGTCGTATGCTGACAGCAGTTCGAGGAAGACGCGCTCGGCATTCTCATGAGCGGCGTAGTGGTTCAGCGGATTTGTGCTGGTCGCGACCTTGAAGGAGCCGTCCTGCCACCGAACCTTGATCTCATCCCTGCTGCGCGCATAGTTCGACTTCATGATGCGGAGCACGCGCGCGTCGACGTCGAGTTCCTTGCCGCTTTCGTCCTTGACGCGCTCGAAGTAGAGCCGCGACCGGAGGCTGTTATTCCAAGCGGTGGAACCGCTGGTGCCGGAGCCGCTGGCAAGGCCGCCAAGCGACGGATGATCGAGCAGCAGTGTCGTCGTCCGGTGCTGGATCGCCTGGGCGCGCAGCAGGCCGATGAACTGGCGGGCGTGGGCGCGATTGTTTTCGTCGCCGCCAAACAGGTCCGCCTTGGTGTCGAGCACCACTAGCGCCGGCTGCACCTCCTCGATGCGCTGTTCGACGGCGGCAAACAGGGGCGTAGGGCGAAGAATGCCATTGCGGCCATCGGGCGCAGCCAGAAGCGCGTCCCGGTGAGCGAGCGGGATGATCTTCAAGCCGCCTAGGGCGGCAAGGTCGATGCCCATGCCCAGCGTGATCGCGTCGAGGCGGCGGTGAACCTCGTCCACGTCGTCCTCCGCCGTGAGGTAGATGCACGGTCCGCGCTCGGCGGATCGGCCCAGCCAATAGCCGCCCGCGACCGTCGCGACGGCGAGCTGGAGCGCGATCGTCGACTTGCCGGTGGCACCGTCGCCTGAGAGGCCCGTGACGGTTTGGGCCGGCATCAGCTCATCGACGTGCCACAGCCGAGGCGGGACCGATCGCCCCGCGAAGGACGCGGCGTCCAGCATCTCCACCGTGGGGATGGTTGTTCGGTCGTCGTGCTGACGATCGTCTGCCGCCCGGCGCGCCGCCTCCTGCGCTCGGTGGCGATCTTCTTCCAGCAGCTCCGCGGCCGTCACATAATCCCCTCGCACATCCATCATTAGGGCGCTCTCGGAGTCGTGCGCGGCGCGACGATGCGCTCGGCGGGAACATGCGGCGCCAGCATCGCGGCCAGATCGCGGGCATGTTCGGCATCCTCCGCCATGATGCCCGGCGCATCGGCCAAGCGCAGCGCGGCGCCGACCGAATCGACGATCACGAGGCCGTTGCGGTCGGCGCGCAGCCAGCCGAGCGGATCGCGGAAGACGCGCACGGGCCGGCGGTAGGCGAACGTCGCAGGATTGCCGAGCGCCCCCTCGCCGAGAAGTGCCGCCGCACCATCGCGCCGGGCGATTTTTCGCGGGTCACCGGCAGACCATGCGACGAGGTCGAGCCCGCACTCCCACTCGTCGCGTACCAGCGTGATGAACGCCGGCTGGCCCTCGTCGGCGTGACGCGCGAGGCGGAAGAACGAGCCCGAGCCGAACACGCACGGCCACGCCTTGACCTCGCGCAGGCTCCATTCGGTCGCGCCGCGCGCTCGGAGCTCGGTGAGCTGATAGAGGGTCGGCAAGGGGAGCGGGAGCCACGAACATTCGGGGTCAGGTGGCCGCCGATCCAGCGCCGCCACCGCCAGAGCTCGGCGCGTATCGTCCGTGAGGGTGGCGGGCATGCGCGCTCTCCTCACGCGGCCGCGCCGGTATCGGAAGTCGAGCGGCGACGCCGGCTCGACGGCCAGGCCTCGATGTCCGACCGGCGATACCTGACGAGTTTCCCGACCTTCAGGAAGGCTGGACCGGCACCCGACAGGCGCGATTTTGCGAGCGTGGATTCAGCCCATCCGATCGCAGCCGCGGCCTCCTTGGGCCGCAGGATGGGATCAGCTTCAGAGTGAGCGGGGTGCATGGCGGGCTCCGTGAGAACAGTTCCGTTGCTGTCCTCACCGTGTCCTTGCCGTGCTAATTCGTCATCGCCCGAGAACTATGCGCGCAGTTCTCGGTGCACCGCGAAGTCGGTCATTCGTTTTCGGTGCACGCTCGGACCGCTGCGATGAAGTGCTCGGCCGGCAAGTCCTTGGCAATTTCCGCCAAAGCGGTGACCCATGCCTCTCCTTTCGCTTCGTCGAAGCGATTCTCCAGGCTGCGCGACTTACCACCAAGCGATTGATACGCTGCGCGTTTGACAAGGAGCCGCGCGGCCTCGGCCTTCGTCTTGCCGGCTGCCATCAGTTCCACCATGTCGGCGACGAGGGCGGCCTTGCGAGAGCTCGTCCATGCACGCGGACGATGCGCGGCAGCCGTTGCTTCCACGCGTAGTCCCGGTACGTGCGTGCGCGCGAGTTCGATGGCTAAGAGCGCGAAGCTTAAAAGCCCCTGGCCCGACGGCACGCCATGGTGTTCCATCAAAAGGTGATATCGCCTCTCGCGTTCTTCCGCGACTCGCCGCTGTTCGGCTTCGATCTGCGCCGCTCGAATGGCAGCATCGTCCAAAAGCGAGACACTGATGTCGGCAGGCGGGATCGGTGTCGCTATATCTCCGGTATAGCCTTCGTCTCGCCCGCTCATGCTTACGCCGCCTTCGCGGGCGCCACGGTGAGCGAGAGACCGAGAGCCTTCACCACCTTGAGCACGGTGGCGAACTCCGGGTTCCCGCCCTCGCTGAGTGCACGGTACAGCGCCTCCCGGGCCACCCCGGCGTCGCGGGCAATCTGGGTCATGCCACGCGAGCGAGCCACGTCGCCCAGCGCGGCGGTGATGAGAGCCGGCGTGCCGTCCTCGAATGCCGCCTCGAGATACGCCGCGATGTCCTCCGGCGTGTCGAGGTAATCAGTTGCGTCAAACTTCGTCGTCTTGAGTGCCATGTGTCAGTCCTCCTCGCGCGCCAATGCCTTGGCCTTCACGATGTCCCGATCCTGAGTGTCCTTGTCGCCGCCGCACAGAAGGAGCACCACAATCGGCCCCCTCTGCGCGTAGTAGACGCGGTAACCCGGCCCGTAATCGATTCTCATTTCGCTGACGCCTTCTCCGACCGGCTTCACATCCCCCGGATTGCCCAGCTCCAGCCGCCGGACCCGCGCCAGGATGCGCGCCTTGGCCTGTCGGTCGCGCAGGTGAGTGAGCCAAGCCTCAAAGACCTCAGTTTGACGAACATCGAACATGCGGAACTGTATCTCATAAGTTACGTTTAGTCGAGTAGTTCGTAACTCTTGGGTTACGAACTCTTCGGCGGGCGATGTTTCGAGGCGGAGCCGGTGTCTCTCTGCTGTCCATCGAGCGCGACCGCGATCTGGCCGCCGATCTGATCCGACGCCCGGCGCAGCGGATCACCCCTTGCGGATGTGGAACACCAGCCGGTCGGTCTGCCGCTCCTGGCCTTCCAGCGTGTGGCCGTTCTCGTGCAGCATGTGGGGAATGTCGATCACCGCCATCGGGTCGGTGCATTCGACCGTGAGGCGCAGCCCCGGCGCGCCGCGCTCCAGCGCCCGGCGGGTCAGCAGCGCGGGAAGCGGGCACTTCAGGCCCCGGAGGTCGAGCGTCTGCGCCTCGTCTGTCGACGGGTTCTGCGGCGGGTCGTTGTCCATGGCCACTCTCCTGCGGTCGCAATAGGCCGGGCGCCATCCGCCGCGCAAGCGGAAAGCCCGATCGGGCGATGGCGGGCGCCGGCTTGACAGGGCGGCCCCCTCGGCCGATGTGGCCCTCGTGCCACCCATCTGCGAAGGAGACGCGGCTATGAGGCTCATCGGCTTTGCCGGCTGGAGCGGGGCGGGCAAGACCACCCTGCTGGCGCAGCTCATTCCCGTGCTGGTGGCGCGCGGGCTTAAGGTGTCGACTGTCAAGCACGCCCATCATAATTTCGACGTCGACAAGCCGGGCAAGGATTCCCACACCCATCGCCTTGCGGGCGCGACCGAAGTGCTGATTTCCTCCGCCAATCGCTGGGCGCTGATGCACGAATTGCGCGGCGCGCCGGAGCCGGAACTGCCGGACCTGCTGGCGCATCTGTCCCATGTCGATCTGGTGCTGGTGGAAGGCTTCAAGCGCGACCATCACCCGAAGATCGAGATTCACCGCGCCGAGGTCGGAAAGCCGTTCCTCCATCCCGAGGACGCGCACATCATCGCCATCGCCGCGGATGTCGCGCTGCCGGACGCCACGCTGCCGGTGATCGACCTCGACGATATCGGCGCCATCGCCGATCTGGTCGAGGCTCATGCCGTGCCGGTCGACGCCATCGACTGGCGGCAGGCGGGCGGCTAGCGCGCGCCGGCGGCCAGCATCCGCTCGGCCTGCGCGAGGTCCTCGGGGGTGTTGACGTTGAAGAACGGGTCGGCGGGTTCTGTCGGCCAGTCCACCGCGACGGCGTCGACCGCGTCGGCGAAACGGCCGACCCGGCGTTCGTCGTCGTCCACCAGCGCGGTGCGCAGCCGCCCGCGCAGCGTCACCTCCCATAGGCCGACCACCGGATGGCGCCGCCCGGCGGAAGAGGCGATCGCGGCCGGGCTGCCATGGTCAACGCAGGCCTGAAGCAGCCGCACCGCGAGGTCGTCCGGCAGAAACGGGCAATCGGCCGGCACGCAGAGAACGAAACGCGCCGCCGGCTTGTGCCGCGCGGCATGGTCGAGCCCGGCGAGCAGGCCGGCGAGCGGGCCGGGAGAGTCCGGCAGCGAATCGGGAATGACGGGGAGGTCGAGACCGAAGCGGTCGGCGTCGCCATTGGCGTTGAGCAGAAGCGCGCTCACCTGCGGCGCCACCCTTGCGACCACCGCGCCGAGCACCGTGCCTGCTCCGAGCGGGCGCAGCGCCTTGTCGCCGCCGCCCATGCGGCGCGACAGCCCGCCGGCGAGGATGAGGCCGACCGGCTTGTCCATCACGCGGTCGGCCGGGTCAGCAGATAGATCGCGCAGGCAAGCATCACCAGCCCGGCGGGGATCAGGCCGGCCGGCGGCACACCGGTATAGGCCATCAGCCCGAAGCTGAAGGCCATGCTTCCCGTGGCGACGAACTGCGCCCAGCGCGGCACCGCGCCCCGCTCGCGCCAGCGCACGACCGAAGGCCCGAGCCGTGGATGGCCGAGCAGCCAGGCCTCGAAGCGCGGCGAGGAGCGGGAGAACAGCCAGGCGGCGAGAATGAGGAAGACGGTGCCCGGCAGTCCGGGCAGGATGATGCCGGCAACGCCGATGCCGACGCACAGCCAGCCGAGCGCGAACATCATCCAGCGCAGGGATGACGTAGCGTAAGAAATGCGGCGAGGTTTATCGTCCGTCGGGCTCATCAAGGTCGCGCTGGCAAGTCGTTTCATGGTCGTTACGCAATAATCAGCCGGCGCTGAGGAGCTTCACGGCGATATCTCGCTCGAAGACATGTAGCAAAATCCGTAGCGCCGCTCCATGTTCCCCCATCAGATCGGAATCGTTCTGAACGATATCTAGTGCCTCGGCGCGGGCGCGCTCGAGAAGGGCGCCATGCACGTCGAGCCGGGCGAGGCGGAAGCCGGGAAAGCCGCTCTGCCGCGTGCCGAGAACATCGCCTTCGCCGCGGAGCTTGAGGTCCTGTTCGGCGAGGAAGAACCCGTCCTCGGAGCTCCGCAGCGCCTGGAGCCGCTCGCGCGCGATCTCGCCGAGCGGGCGGCGGTAGACCAGAAGGCAGATCGAGGCCTCCGAGCCGCGCCCCACGCGCCCGCGCAATTGGTGGAGCTGGGCAAGGCCGAAGCGCTCGGCATGCTCGATCACGATGATGGTGGCCTCCGGCACGTCCATGCCGACCTCGACCACGGTGGTCGCGACGAGGAGCTGGGTCTCGCCAGCGGCGAAGGCGGCCATGGCGGCATCCTTCTGCGCGCCCTTCATCTTGCCGTGGATCAGTCCAACCTTGTCGCCGAACCAGTGGCGCAGTTCCTCGAAGCGCGCCTCGGCGGCGGCGAGGTCCGAACTTTCCGATTCCTCGACCAGCGGGCAGATCCAGTAGGCACGCCGCCCCTCTGCCAGCGCATGGGCAAGGCGTTGGACCACCTCGTCGAGCCGGTCGGAAGGAATGGTGCGGGTGTCGATCGGTTTGCGCCCGGCCGGCTTCTCGCGCAGCTCGCTGGAATCCATGTCGCCGAAATAGGTGAGCACCAGCGTGCGCGGGATCGGGGTCGCGGTCATCACCAGCACATCCACCGCCTCACCCTTGGCGGCGAGGGCAAGGCGCTGGTGCACGCCGAAGCGGTGCTGCTCGTCGACGAGGGCGAGGGCGAGGTCATGGAACTCCACGCCCTCCTGAAACAGGGCATGGGTGCCGATGATCAGGTCGATCTCACCCGCCTTGAGGGCACTGAGCACGGCGTCGCGCGCGCGCCCCTTCTCGCGCCCGGTCAGCAGGGCGAGGCGCAGGCCCGCTGTCGCGGCGACCTTCTCGATGGTCTTCATGTGCTGGCGGGCGAGGATTTCCGTCGGTGCCATCAGCGCGGCCTGCCGCCCGGCCTCGATCACGGTCGCGCTCGCGAGCAGGGCTACCACGGTCTTGCCGGAGCCGACATCGCCCTGAAGCAGGCGCAGCATGCGGTGGGGCGAGGCGAGGTCCGCGCGGATCGCCTTCAGCGCCTCGACCTGGGAGGAGGTGAGGGAGAAGGGCAGCGTGTCCTCGATCCGCCGGGACAGCTGGCCATCGCCCACGCTCGGCCGGCCTGCCAGATGAACGGTGCGGGCGCGCACCAGAGCGAGGGTGAGCTGGCTCGCCAGCAATTCGTCATAGGCGAGGCGCCGCCAGGCGAGGCCGGCCGGGCTGGCGTCGACGGGATCGCGCGGATGGTGGATGCGCTCCAGCGCCGAGCGGAAGCCGGGCCGCGCCGTGTCCGCCGGGCCGCCGTCGGCGCGCCATTCTGGCAGTTCCGGCGCCCGCGCCAGCGCCGCTTCGATGGCGCGGCGGACATGGCCCTGACCGAGCCCTTCCACCAGCGGATAGATCGGCTCGATCGGCGGCAGCTTCGCAAGGCCAGCCTCATCGACCACCCGGTCCGGGTGAACCATCTGCGCGGCGCCGTCATAGAGCGTCAGGGTGCCGGAGACATAGCGGGTCTCGCCGACGGGCATCAGACGCTCGATCCAGCCGCCATCGGCGCTGAACCAGGCGAGGGTGATATCGCCGCTCTCGTCATGGGCGAAGACACGGTGCGGGGTGCGGGCGCCGCGCGGTGTCGGTACATGGCGGTCGACATGGAGCTTGAGTGTCACCACCGTGTCGGGCAGCGCTTCGGCAATGGTCGGACGGGCGCGGCGGTCGATGGTGGAGGAGGGCAGGTGCAGCAGCAAATCCAGCACCCGCGCGCCTTCGGGGCGCCCGAGCAGCCGGTTGAACGGGCGTGCGAGCTTGGGACCGATGCCGGGAAGGCTCTCGATCGATGCGAAATACGGGTTGAGGATGTCGGGACGCAGGGAGCCGGTTGCCATGGTGCGGGGCAAGGTGGACGAAGCGTGTCGCCTGCGCAATCCGCGCAGCACGCATTCCCCCGCAAGGCATGACAGGGCGCCCATGTCGCGCTAAAAGCCGCTTCCTTCGCTATAGGGCGATCCACGAGGTCCTCTCATGACCGGAACGACACGTTCGAGCGCGGGCCTTGACCCCCGCCGCCGCCGCATCCTCTATCGCTCCTGGCATCGCGGGACGCGGGAGATGGACCTGTTGATGGGCCGCTTCGCGGACGCGCTGATTTCCGAGCTTTCCGAAGAGGATGTCGCCGATTTCGAGAAGCTGATCGAGGTCGAGGACCCCGACCTGTTCGGCTGGATCAATACCGGCGTGCCCGATCCCGCGTTCGATACTCCCATCTTCCACCGTTTCCGGCTGTTCCACCTGTCCGGCGAGAGCGTTCCCGAAATATGACGATCCCGCTTTCCCGGCTGGGCGCGCTGCTGGCGCCCGGCAAGACGCTGACCCTCGCCAACGTGCCGCCCGGCATGCAGGGTCTGGTGATCGCCGACCTCGCCCGTACCCTCGCGGCGCAGGACAAGGCGCCATGGCCGACGCTGATCGTGGTCTGCCGCGACACCGAGCGCATGGCGGAGCTGGAGCGGGCGCTCGACTTCTTCGCCCCCGGCGTGGAGGTGCTGGCGCTGCCTGCCTGGGACTGCCTGCCCTATGACCGCGCCTCGCCCAACGGCGCCATCGTCGCCCGCCGCATGACCACGCTCGCCCGTCTCGCGCGGGTGAAGGGCCGCGAGGGCGGCTCGATCGTGCTGACCACGGTCAACGCCGCGCTCCAGCGCGTGCCCTCGCGCGCCCTGATCGCGACCCAGTCCTTTTCCGCCGCGCCGGGCAATGCGCTCTCGCTGGACGAGATCGTCGGCTGGGCCGAGGTGAACGGCTTCCTGCGCACCCCGACCGTGCGCGACACCGGCGAATATGCGGTGCGCGGTGGCATTGTCGACCTGTTTCCGCCGGGTCTGCCGGCGCCGGTGCGGCTCGACTTCTTCGGCGACACGCTGGAATCGATCCGCTCCTTCGATCCCGAGACCCAGCGCACGGCGACGCAGATGCGCGCGCTGGACCTCGTGCCGATGAGCGAATTGCAGCTCACCACCGAGACCATGCGCCGCTTCCGCATGGCCTATGTCGCGCAGTTCGGCGCCGCCCAGCGCGGCGACCTGCTGTACGAGGCCGTGAGCGAGGGCCGGCGCTATCCCGGCATGGAGCACTGGCTGCCGCTGTTCAATGACGGGCTCGACACGCTGTTCGACTACGCGCCCGGCGCACCGATCCTGATGGAGGCGCAGACCACCGACGCCGCCAAGGAACGGCTGGAGCAGATCGCGGATTATTACGAGGCACGGCGCGAGGCGCTGGAGCAGGGCGGACAGTCCTCGCCCTACAAGCCGCTGCCGCCCGAGGCGCTGTATCTGACTGGTGCCGAGTGGGACGCCCGGCGCGAGGGCGCGGCGATGGTCGCGCTTTCGGCCTTCGCGCTGCCGGAATCCAAGCAGGTGATCGACCTCGACGGCCGGCCGGCGCGCTCCTTCGCACCCGAGCGGGCCGATCCCGAAGCCTCGTTGTTCGACGTTGCGGTGGAGTATCTGCGCACACTGGCCAAGACCAAGCGCACCGTGCTGGCCGCATGGTCGGATGGCTCGCGCGATCGCCTCTCCACCGTGCTGGCCGACCATGGGCTGAAGGGTACGCAGACGGTCGGCACGCGCGACGCCGCCGACACGCTGCCCAACGGCACTATCGGCCTCGCCGTGCTCGGCATCGAGAGCGGGTTCGAGACCGATGGGCTTGCGGTGATCGGCGAGCAGGACATTCTCGGCGACCGCCTCGTGCGCCCCAAGCGCAAGGCGCGCCGGCCGCAGGACGTGATCGCGGAACTGACATCGCTCACCGCTGGCGACCTCGTGGTGCATGTCGACCATGGCATCGGCCGCTTCATCGGGCTGAAGACCATCGAGGCGATGGGAGCCCCGCACGACTGCCTCGAAATCCACTATGCGGAAGGCTCCAAGCTGTTCCTGCCGGTGGAGAATCTCGAACTCCTGTCGCGCTACGGCTCGGAGGATACCGAGGCGCAGCTCGATCGGCTGGGCGGTGGCGGCTGGCAGGCGCGCAAGGCGCGGATGAAGAGCCGCATCCGCGAGATGGCGGCCGAGCTGATCAAGATCGCCGCCCAGCGCCAGCTCCACGAGGCGCCGCGCCTCGTCCCCGCGCCGGGGCTCTATGACGAGTTCCGCGCCCGCTTCCCCTATGAGGAGACCGAGGATCAGGAAGCCGCTATCGAGGCGGTGTTCGACGATCTCGGCTCCGGCCATCCGATGGACCGCCTGGTCTGCGGCGATGTCGGCTTCGGCAAGACCGAGGTCGCGCTGCGCGCGGCCTTCACCGTGGCGCTGAACGGCAAGCAGGTGGCGGTCGTCGTGCCGACCACCCTGCTGGCGCGCCAGCATTTCAAGACGTTTTCCGAGCGCTTCAAGGGCCTTCCGGTCGAGGTGCGCCAGCTTTCGCGCCTGGTCTCCAACAAGGAGATGAGCGAGACCCGCAAGGGGCTCGCTGACGGGACGGTCGACATCGTGGTCGGCACCCATGCCGTGCTCGGCAAGCAGGTATCGTTCAAGGATCTTGGCATCGTCATCGTCGACGAGGAGCAGCATTTCGGCGTCGGCCACAAGGAGCGCCTCAAGCAACTGCGTGCCGACGTCCATGTGCTGACCCTTACCGCGACGCCGATCCCGCGCACGCTCCAGCTCGCCATGACCGGGGTGCGCGAGCTTTCCCTGATCGCCAGCCCGCCGGTGGATCGTCTCGCGGTGCGCACCTTCGTGACGCCGTTCGATCCGTTGATCGTCCGCGAGGCGCTGCTGCGTGAACGCTATCGCGGCGGGCAGAGCTTCTATGTCTGTCCGCGCATCGAGGACCTCGGCGAGGTCAAGGACTTCCTCGACAAGCAGGTGCCCGAAGTGCGGGTTGCCGTCGCCCACGGCCAGATGGCGCCGACGCAGCTCGAAGAGATCATGTCCGCCTTCTATGACGGGCAGTTCGACGTGCTTCTGTCGACGACTATCGTCGAATCTGGCCTCGACATTCCGACGGCAAACACGCTGGTCATCCACCGCGCCGACATGTTCGGCCTCGCCCAGCTCTACCAGCTGCGCGGGCGCGTCGGGCGCTCCAAGACGCGCGCCTATGCGATCTTCACCCTGCCGGCGGAGAAGCAGGTGACCGCGCAGGCGGAGCGGCGGCTGAAGGTGTTGCAGTCGCTGGATTCGCTGGGGGCGGGCTTCCAGCTCGCCAGCCACGACCTCGACATTCGCGGGGCGGGCAATCTGCTGGGCGACGAGCAGTCCGGTCACATCAAGGAGGTCGGCTACGAGCTGTACCAGGAGATGCTGGAGGAGGCGATCGCCAACCTCAAGGCCGGCATCACCGCGCCGGTCGCCGACAAATGGTCGCCGCAGATTTCCATCGGCATGCCGGTGCTGATCCCCGAGGACTATGTGGCGGACCTGCATGTCCGGCTCACGCTTTATCGCCGGCTCGCCGAGATGGAGACCGACGAGGATATCGCGCAGATGGGCGTCGAGCTGGTGGACCGCTTCGGCCCACTGCCCGAGGAAGTGCAGCAACTGCTCAAGCTGGTCGCCATCAAGGCACTGTGCCGGCGGGGAAATGTCGAGAAGGTCGATGCCGGCCCGCGTGGCGCGGTGCTGACCTTCCGCGACAACCAGTTTCCCAATACCGCGGGGCTGGTGGGATGGATCGGCCTGCCGAACGTGGTGGCCAAGGTGCGCCCGGACCTGAAGCTCGTTATCTCGGAGGACTGGCCGGATGCCGAGGCGCGGCTGAAGGGCACCGTGGCGCTGCTCAAGGACCTCGCGAAGCTCGCCGGGTTGAAGGGCACACTTCCGGCGGATCAAAGCGTGTTCAACAAGGTGGCCTCTCCGCCCCGGCCCGCGCCGGCTCCGGCGGCACCGGCCAAGAAGTCCGGCGGTGCGTTCCGGCCCACCGGTTTCCGCCCCTCGGCTCCCACGTCGCCGGGTGCGCGGCCATCCGGCCCGAAGGGCTGGCGGCGCTAGCGAGCGCCGCCGGTTCCCTCAGGGCTCATGGCGGCAGGTTGTACGCGCTGTCGCTGTCGGGCAGCAGGTCGGCATCCACGTCCCCGCCAATGCCGACACCGACGCCGCCCATGCTGTCGCCGCCAGCCTGCTGCATATAGTCCTCGGACTTGCTGGCGCCGGGCACGAACGGAGCGGGACCGGGGTCCAGATAGTTCGGGTTGTTCAGCGGCGGGATATTGATCTCCACATTCTCGTCGCCATTCGGCACGGAATTGGGATGGATCGTGATTGCCGGGTTCTGGGCCAGTGCCGGCACCGCCGGCAGGACCAGAAGGCCGGTCAGGATAAGCGCGGCGTAATGCGCGGCGCGGTCACTCATGGCGCTACTCCGAAACCTGTAACAGGCGCCGCTCTCCCCGCGAGAGGCGACCGGGCGCCCGGACATCCCCTAAGGAGACGTTTCCGCCCGCCATGTCCAGCGCTTCATGGCCGCAGGGCCAAGGAATTCACGCCGATTTGGTTTCCAGGCACCACCACCGAGCCTACCCGCCCGGCCGGCGCCACCAGCTCTCCGCCAGGGTACCGGCGAGCGAGACCCGTTCCGGCCTCTGGATCTGTTCCCAGCGCGCGATCCATTGCGCGGGGGTGTAGAACAGCGGCAGCGAGAAGCGCGCCGACATCAGCACCCGGTCGAGCGCGCGCACCGCGTCAATGAAATCCGCGCGCTCGCGGGCTGCGAGCAGCGCGGCGATCATCGCATCCGCCGCCGGGCTCCTGAGCCCCATGAAATTGCGCGTGCCGGGCGTGTCGGCCGCCGGCGAGCCGAAATAGAACGCCTGTTCGTTGCCCGGAGAGAGCGACTGGTCCCAGATATAGGGCACTATGTCGTAGTCGTAGCTCTGCTTGCGCGCCTCGAACTGCACATTGTCGACGAGGCGGATGCTCAGAGTGATCCCGGCGCGGCGCAGCATGGATTGATAGGCCAGCGCGAGGCGCTCCTGATCCTTGGTGCCGACCAGAAGCTCGGGGGAGAAGCGGCGCCCGGTGGCGGCCGAGGTCATCGCGCCGGCTTTCAGTTCCCAGCCGGCGGCGGCGAAGAGATCCAATGCGCGCCTGAGCCTTACCCGGTCGCGCCCGGTGCCGTCGGAGACCGGCGGCCGCCAACTGCCGTCCATGACCTGCGGTAGCACCGCGGCGGGGTAGGGGGCCAGCAGTTCCCGTTCCCGCGCGCCGGCTGGCCGGCCGAGGGCGGAGAGTTCGGAATCGTCATAGAACGAGCCGTTGCGCCGGTAGAGGCCGAAATAGAGATTGGCGTTGGCCCATTCGAAATCGAACAGCTCCACCATGGCCTCGCGCACTCGGGCATCTTTGAAAAGCGGGCGGCGCATGTTGAAGATCAGCGCGGAATAGGGCTTGGGGCGGCCGTTTCCGACCTCCTCCCGCACGATGCGGCCATCGCGCACGGCGGGGAAGTTGTAGCCGGTCTTCCAGCGGCCGGGATCGGTCTCGAATCGGATGTCGTAGAGCCCGCGCTTGAAGGCCTCGAACTGGCCGTTCACGTCGCGATAGAAGTCGTAGCGCAGACTGTCGAAATTATGATTGCCGCGATTGACCGGCAGGTCGCGCCCCCAATAGTCGCTGGTGCGCTCCAGCACCACAGTCTCGCCCGGCCGCACCTCTGTGACGCGATAGGGACCGCTGCCGAGCGGCGCGGTGAAGCTGGTCTCCTCGAAGCGCGTCGCGTCTGTGGCGTGCTCGGCCAGCACCGGCATCAGCGAGAGAATGAGCGGCAATTCGCGATCGACCTCGGCGAAGTCGAAGCGCACATCGAGCGGCCCATCGGAGCCAGCCCGCGCAACTTTGCCGTAAAAGGCGCGGTGATTGGGGCGGCCCTTGGCTTTCAGCAGCTCGAAGGAGAACAGGACGTCGCGCGCGGTGACCGGCGCGCCGTCCGAGAAGCGCGCGCGTGGATCGATCGCGAAGGCGACATATGAGCGCGCATCGTCAGTCTCGATGGTGCGGGCGATCAGGCCATAGACCGTGAACGCCTCGTCGGGCGAGCGCGCCATCAGGCTTTCGACGATGTTCCAGCGTATGAAGGGCAGCGCATTGCCGCGCACGATGAACGGGTTGAGGCTGTCGAAAGCGCCGACCACGCCCTGGGTGAGGCGCCCACCCTGCGGCGCCTGCGGGTTCACGCCGGAAAAGTTCGTGAAGTCAGCAGGATGAAGCGGTTTTCCGTGCATGGCGAGGCCATGGCTCGCCACCCCGTCGGCCGCGGCGCGGGCGACAGGTGGGCGGCCCGTGCCTATGAGCAGGCCGGCTCCCGCAACAAGACCGTTGCGCAGAAAGGCGCGACGGGCGATATCGGTCACGCTAGCGCTCCTCCGGTCATAGATTCGACTCGTGCTTAGCCAATCGTGTACGGCTTGAACAGAGAGGCCGGATATGCAGCCGGGTCACTGTCTCGCCGTATTTGGACGGGAGACAGCGCTTGTCTTGGAGATGGCGCCGAGGCGTCTTCCTTAATCGTCCTCGCTGCGGTCCGCACGACAGGAACTCGATATGATCACACGCACGTTCTCCGCGCCTCGCTTTGCGCGCCATGTAGCCGGTGCCGTCCTCGCGCTGGCCATTGCCGGTGGCGCGGCTCAGGCCCAGCAGGCCCAGAAGCCGGCCCCCGCCAAGCCCGCCGCTCCGGCGGCGCAGGCCGCGCCGGCCGGCCAGGCTGCCCCCGCCGGTCAGCCGCAGGCCCAGCAGATTCCCGCCATTCCGGTTCCGTGGGTGAAGCGCTGCGAGCAGGAGCCTTCGATCAAGAAGGAGGTCTGTAACTACGAGCAGACCATCATCACCGACACCGGGCAGTTTCTGGTCCGCTTCGGCATCTTCGAGGTCAAGGACGACCAGCGGAAGGCGTTCACCGTCTCATTCCCGACCGGCCTTCTGCTGCGCAACGGCTTCCGGGTCGCGCTGGCCAACGAGCAGCCGATCATGGGCACCTTCATCATGTGCGACGAGCGCATGTGCCGTGGCGACCTTCAGATCGACCAGGATTTCATCAACCGCATGAAGAAGGCCCCGGGCCTAACCCTGCAGGTGGCGAACCAGGTCGGCCGGCTGATTTCCTACCCGATCGGCCTCGGCGACTTCGCCAAGACCTATGACGGGCCGCAGACCGACCCCAAGGTGTTCGACGAGCAGCTCAAGAAGATCCAGGAACAGGTCAAGGCCCGCCAGACGCAGCTCCAGAGCGAGGCCGCCGCGCGCGAACAGCAGACCAAGGCCGGTCTTGAGAAGCTGGGCGCAGAGAAGCTGAAGGGCGCCGCTCAGCCGGCGCAGTGACGCGGGACATCGGTCCACATCAACGACAGCGCCCGGCGATGAGCCGGGCGTTTTCATTTTCGAGATGAGGTTGGCAGCCTAACCTATTGCAGCCGCTCGCTGCGCACCCGCCAGCCGCCGTCGCCATCGGCCGCCAGCATTTCCTCGACCTGGGGATGGCGGACCGGCTCTCCCGAGGTGTCTGGTTCGAGGTTCTGCTCGGAGACATAGGCGACGTATTCCGTCTCGGCGTTTTCGGCGAGCAGGTGGTAGAACGGCTGGTCCTTGGTGGGGCGGATGTTCTCGGGAATCGATTCCCACCATTCGTCGGTGTTCGAGAATTCCGGGTCGACATCGAAGACCACGCCGCGAAACGAGTAGTGACGGTGCCGGACGATCTGGCCGATGCGGTACTTGGCGTTGCGTTCCTTCATGTCCATGGCTCAACACTCTTCGCGCGACAGGTAAGGACGTCCTCGTAGCGGCCCGGCAACGATGCGTCGCCCAATTACTCCCACGGCGATTTGATCGATGCAATCACCGGCCGGTCCGGCTTAAAATGAACATTGACCCGAATCCGGCGACCCGATAGCCAGCATCATGGCCGAGGTTCTGGCGCTGGCGCTGCCGTTTTTTGGTGTGATCTTTCTGGGCTTGGGATGCGGCCGTTTCGTCCGCATTCCCGAGGGCGGCCTCGCATGGCTCAGCTTCTTCATCATCTATCTTGCTCTGCCGGCGCTGTTTTTCTCGCTGGTGGCGCGCACGCCGTTTTCCGAGCTGACCAATGGCAGCTTCATCGTCGCCACCACGCTCTCGACGGCCCTGTGCTTCGCGCTCTCGCTCGGCGTCGGGCTGTGGCTGCGCCGGGGCAACCTGCCTGAAGCCACGATCGGCGCCGTCGTCGGCGCCTATTCCAATGTCGGCTATATGGGGCCGGGGCTGACCCTCGGGGCCCTTGGGGCGGGCGCGTCGGTGCCGACGGCGCTGATCTTCGTGTTCGACAGCCTGTTCTTCTTCACCGCCGTGCCGCTGCTGATGGCGGTCAGCGGGCGCGACAAGCGGCGTATCAGCGAGACGCTGCTGCTGGTGGCGCGCCGGGTGCTGACGCACCCGTTCAATGTCGCGACCTTCCTCGGCGTGTTCGCGGCCTATATCGAGTTCCAGCCGCCGGCAGCGATCGACCGGATGCTGGAGTTCCTGAAGAACGCCGCGGCGCCCTGCGCGCTGTTCACGCTCGGCGTCTCGGTGGCGTTGCGGCCCATGGCGCGGATGCAGGGGGAGGTGCCGCCGCTGATCGCGATCAAGCTGGTGCTGCACCCCCTGCTGATCTGGGGCGTGCTGATGGCGGTCGGCGGCTTCGAGCCGGTGTGGGTCGCCACCGCCGTGCTGATGGCCTCGCTGCCGCCCGCGCTGAACGCCTTCATCATGGCCAAGCAGTATGAGACCTATGTGGAGGGCGCGTCGGGCGGCGTGCTGATCGGCACGATCGTCTCGGTCGTGACCGTGACCGCCATGTTGTATGCCCTGCAGCACGACATGGTCGTGCTGCGCTGAAACCTGCCTCAGACCGGCTCGCCGGCCAGAAGGCGGGGAACATTACGCGTCGGTCCCACGCCCTCGCGCATGACGCGCCGGCGCAGCGTCGGCGAGCGGCCGAGCAGCCACAACCCCATGCCGCGCAGCCCCTGCACGGGGAGGAAATCGGTGAGCAGCGAGCGGTTGAACAGGTCGACCGCGAGGCTGCGCCCTTCCACATCGGCGCGGCGGCGGGCTTCATAGCCGTCCGTCACGCCGGCCGAGCCGATATCCACGCCCGCCCGCAGCGCGTCGACCGCCAGTTCGGCCAGCGTCGCGGCGTCGCGTATACCGAGATTGAGACCTTGCGCGCCGATCGGAGGGATGATGTGCGCGGCCTCGCCCACCAGCACGATGCGCCCGCGTGAAAAACGCTCGGCGGTGCGGGAGCTCAAGGGAAAGCTGCCGCGTACCGAATCGAGCTTCATCGCCCCGAGCAGCGAGTGCGCGCGTTTCTCCATGGCCCGCGCGAACGCGGTGTCGTCGAGCGCCGCGAGCGCCTCGGCCTCCTTGGCCGAGACCACGCACACCACGCTGGAGCGGTCGCCTGGCAGCGGCACCAGCGTGAACGGGCCGGTCTCGGTGTGGAATTCGGTGGAAATGTCGCCATGCGGGCGGCCGTGCGCCAGCGTGGCGGTGACGGCGACCTGCGGATAGTCGCGGCTGCGCATGGCGATGCCGGCATCGCGCCGGCACGGCGAATTTCGCCCATCGGCCGCCGCAAGCAGGGCCGCCTCGATCGTGGAGCCGTCGTCGAGCGCGACGCTCACGCCAGCGTCATCCTGACGGACGTGATCGACCTTCGCCACGATCCGGCGGATGCCGGCTTGCGCGGCCACGGCGGAGTCGAGCGCGGCGAGCAGTGGCTCGTTCTCGAAATTCCACGCAAAGGCATCGAGTTGCAGCTCGTCGGCACGGAACGCGACTTCCGGCGCGCGCAGCAGCCGCTTTGTGCCGTCGACCAGCCGCATCACGCGCAGCGGCGAGGCATTCGGGCGCAGCGCTTCCCAGACGCCGAGCGCCTTCAGTGCCTTGACGGAGCCGTCCATCAGCGCCGTCGTGCGCGGGTCCGGCGCGCGGGGAGGGGCGATCAGCGTGACGCCGACCCCGCCAGAGGCGAGGGCAAGCGCACTCACGAGCCCGGCGGCACCACCGCCGGCCACGACAAGGTGATGAGCCGAAGGGGTCGCGGTGGTGTTCGGTGCCATCAAGGCCTCCATCCGTTACAGCGCAGGGCTATAAGCGCGGGCTGGAGTGTGGGATAAGCACGATGCCGCGGTCTGGCAATGCGGATCAATGCGGGCGCGTGCTATATGCGTGATGGCGATCAAGAACGTGCCGGCCGTGCGAACGAAGCGGCCTTCGGAGGAACACCTGTGGCGGCAACGTCCAAACCAATTGACGAGCGTCCGGTGCGCGAGCGTCCCACGCGGCAGCAGACGCTGGCCTTCGCCGTCCATCTGTTCACCGCCTCGGGCGCGGTGTTCGGCCTGCTGGCGCTGATCGCGGCGGTCGAGGGCAATTGGCCGCTGATGTTCACCTGGCTCGGCGCGGCGCTGTTCGTCGATGGCATCGATGGTTCAATCGCCCGCAAGGTGCGCGTGGTCGAGGTGCTGCCGCGCTGGTCGGGCGAGACGCTCGACCTCGTGGTGGATTATCTCACCTATGTTCTGGTGCCGGCCTTCGCGGTCGCGACCGGCGGGCTGATGCCGACCTGGATGGCGGTGCCGGCCAGCGCGGCGATCCTGCTGACCAGCGCACTCTATTTCGCCGACACCAACATGAAGACCGAAGACAAGTATTTTCAGGGCTTTCCGGCGGTCTGGAATGTCGTGGTGTTTTACTTCTTCCTCGTGCCTCTCCATCCGCTGGTAACCGCGCTGATCATCGCGGCGCTGTCGGTGGGCACCTTCCTGCCGATCAAGTTCGTCCATCCGTTCCGCGTGCTGCGGATGCGCCTTGTCACCATCGCGTTGCTGGCGCTGTGGGCGGTGCTCGCCGTGGTGGCTGTGCTGGAAGGTCTGCGCCCGGGCCTGTGGGTGACCGGCGGTCTGTGCGCGCTGGCGCTGTATTTCCTGCTGTTCGGCGTGATCGCCTCGCGTCGGCGTGCGGCCTGATCCGCTGTCTTCCCTGCAAGCGTGAGAGTGCATGATGGCGTCTGCGATACGCGTCCATGAAGTTGGCGGGCCCGAAGTCCTGAGCTACGAGCCGATCGAGGTCGGTGCTCCCGGAAAGGGCGCGGTCCGGCTCCGGCACACCGCGATCGGCCTGAACTTCATCGACACCTATTTCCGCACCGGCCTTTATCCCGCGCCGAGCGGTCTGCCGTTCATTCCCGGCAATGAGGGCGCGGGCGTGATCGAGGAAGTCGGCGAGGGCGTCACCGACTTCAGGAAGGGCGACCGCGTGGCCTATGGGGCCGCCATCGGTGCCTATTGCACCGAACGGCTGATTCCGGCGGCGGTGCTGGTGAAGCTGCCCAATGCCATCAGCGACACAACCGCGGCGGCGATGATGCTCAAGGGCATGACCGCGCGCTACCTCATCCGGCAGACCTACCCGGTGAAGGCCGGCGACGTCATCCTCGTGCACGCTGCGGCCGGCGGCGTCGGGCTGCTCCTGTGTCAGTGGGCCGCCCATATCGGCGCGACCGTGATCGGCACGGTCGGTTCGGCCGAAAAGGCCGAGCTGGCGACGGCCAATGGCGCGACCTACACCATCGACTACACCCGCGAGAACTTCGCCGATCGGGTGAAGGAGATCACCGACGGCACGCTGTGCGACGTGGTCTATGACGGGGTGGGGCAGGCGACCTATCCGGGCTCGCTGGACTGTCTCAAGCCGCGCGGCCTGTTCGTGAGCTTCGGCAACGCCTCGGGCGCGATCCAGAATTTCAGCCTGCTGGCGCTGTCGCAGAAGGGGTCGCTCTACGCGACTCGCCCGACGCTCTTCACGCATATCGCCACTCGTCCGGCATTGCTCGCGAATGCGGCAGACCTGTTCGAGGCGGTCGCCTCGGGCGCGGTCCGCATTCCGGTGAACCAGAGCTATGCTCTGAAGGACGCCGCACAGGCCCATCGCGATCTCGAAGGCCGTCAGACCACCGGCTCGACGGTGCTGCTACCCTGAGGGCGGCCGGCGTTTCTGATACGATTTTGCCCAATAGCACGCCGGGGACGGGCCAGAGTTTAGGCTTGCTCCCCTTGGCGAGCATGCGATGCTGCCATTGACCTTTCCGGTAGCTGAAGACGCATGACACCCGAGCTGCAGTTCGAGCTTACTCGCCCGTGCCTCGCCGCATGCCTTGACGGCCTCCGCTGCGATCGGAGGTGCCATGTCGGATAGCGCAGCCGGCGCCAGTGCCAAGCCTTCCGCTCTTCTGGAAGCGGTGGAGCTTACCAAGCGCTTCGGCGCGCTGGTGGCCAACGACCATGTGAGCCTCGCCATACGCGCCGGCGAAACCCATGCACTGCTTGGCGAGAACGGCGCCGGCAAGTCCACGCTGGTCAAGATGATGTGCGGGCTTCTCCAGCCCGACAGCGGCGAGTTGCTCTATGACGACGCGCCGATCATGTTTCCCGATCCCGCCACCTCCCGCGCCAAGGGCGTGGGCGTGGTGTTCCAGCATTTCGCCCTGTTCGACGCCCTGACCGTGGTCGAGAACGTGGCGCTGGGTCTTGCCGGCCACGAGCCGCTGTCCGCGCTGGCCGAGCGTATCCGCGACTGCACTGTGCGTTACGGGCTCGCGGTCGAGCCGTATCGCCGCGTCGGCGAATTGTCGGTGGGCGAGCGCCAGCGCGTGGAGATCGTGCGCTGCCTGCTCGGCGACCCGCGCGTGCTGATTCTCGACGAGCCTACCTCGGTGCTCACCCCGGACGAATCGGAGAACCTGTTCCGCACGGTCGACCTGCTTACCGATGAGGGGCGGGCGGTGCTGTTCATCTCCCACAAGCTGGACGAGGTGCGCCGGCTGTGCCACCGCGCCACCGTGCTGCGCGGCGGCAAATTCATCGCCGAGGTCGACCCGAAGGTGGAGACGTCTTCCAGCCTCGCCCGGCTGATGGTCGGCGCGGAAGTGCCGCGCACGCCCCGCGAGGTGACGCATGAGCTCGGCACGCCGCGGCTGCTGATCAAGGACCTGAACCTCGTCGGCGACGGCTCCCGCGGCTCCGCGCTGCACGATATCAACCTCGAAATCCGCGCCGGCGAGATCGTGGGCATCGCCGGGGTCGCCGGCAACGGGCAGACCGCCCTGTTCGAGGCGCTGTCCGGGGAGCGCCCTGCCTCCGACCCCGAGAGCATCGTGATCGACACCGTCCCGGCCGGTGGCCTCGGCCCGACCCAGCGCCGCGCCTTGAAGGCCGGCTTCGTGCCCGAGGAGCGGCTCGGCCATGCCGCGGCGCCGGACATGCGGCTCTCCGACAATGTGCTGCTCACCACCCATGGCGACGGTGAGATCGTGCGCGCCGGCGTGGTGCGCCATTCCGTGCTCAATGCCCGCTTCGCCGAGATCGTGAAGCGCTTCGACGTGCGCTTCGGCGGCAAGGACCCCAAGGCGCGCCGGCTCTCCGGCGGCAACCTCCAGAAATTCGTCATCGGCCGCGAGGTGCTGCGTGAGCCGGTGCTGCTGGTGGTCGACCAGCCGACCTGGGGCGTCGATGCCGCCGCCGCGGGCTTTATCCGCACCACACTGCGCCAGAAGGCGGCGGAGGGCTGCGCCATTCTCGTCATCAGCCAGGATTTGGACGAATTGCTGGAGTTCACCGACCGCATCGCGGTGATGTGCGAAGGCCATCTCACCGCGCCGGTGCCGGTGGGTGAGACCTCGCGCGAGGCGATCGGCCTGGCCATGGGCGGCTCGCAGGGTGGCGATGCCGGGACGGGAGGCGCCCATGGCCATTAGGCTGGAGCGTCAGGAGACGGTCCCCCCGCTCGGGCTGATCGCCGCGCCGCTGCTGGCGCTGCTTTTCACGCTTGTCGTTGGGGCGGTGATGTTCGTGCTGCTGGGCCACGACCCGCTGCGCGCCTTCACCATCTATTTCATCGAGCCGCTGACCGACCCCTGGACCCTGCAGGAATTGGTGGTGAAGGCCTGCCCCCTGCTGCTGATCGGCATCGGGCTCTCCTTCTGCTACCGCGCCAATCGCTGGAACATCGGCGCGGAAGGCCAATATGTGGTCGGCGCCCTGTTCGGCTCCTGGCTGGCACTCGCCACCCACGGCACCGATGCCGGCCCGTGGGTGCTGCCGGCCATGCTGGTGCTGGCCTGCATCGGCGGCGCGCTGTGGGGCCTGATCCCGGCCTTCCTGCGCGTGCGCTTCGGCTGCAGCGAAATCCTCACCAGCCTGATGCTGGTCTATGTCGCCCAGCTCGGGCTGGACTATCTGGTGCGCGGTCCGTGGAAGGACCCGGCCGGCTTCAACTTTCCCCAGAGCGTGACCTTCGATGCCGTGGCGGTGGTGCCGCTGCTGATGGAGGAGGGGCGCATGCATGCCGGCATCCTGATCGCGCTTGTCGCGGTCGCGGCCGCGACCTTCGTGCTCGGGCGGACACTGATCGGCTACTCCATCGAACTGGGCGGCTCGGCGCCCCGCGCGGCCGCCTTTGCCGGCTTCGACGAGCGGCGCGTAACCTATGGCGTGTTCGCAGTGTCCGGCGCTCTCGCGGGGCTGGCCGGCATCATCGAGGTCGCCGGTCCCATCGGCCAGATGCAGCCCTCGATCTCGCCGGGCTACGGCTTCACCGCGATCATCGCGGCGATGCTCGGGCGCCTGCACCCGGTTGGCGTGCTGGTGGCGAGCTTCGTTCTGGCGCTGACCTATATCGGCGGCGAGGCGGCGCAGATCTCCATGCGCATGCCGTTTGACGTCACCCGCGTGTTTCAGGGGACGCTGCTCATCTCGATCCTCGCGGCGGATGTTCTCGTGCGCTACCGGATCCGGCGCGTGGAAGGAGCGAGCCATGCTTGATGCCGCCATTCTCGGCGCCGTGCTCGCCAGCATCGTCGCCGCCGCCACCATCCTCCTGCTCGCCTCGCTGGGCGAACTGGTGGCCGAGCGCGCGGGCACGCTCAATCTCGGCGTCGAAGGCATGATGATCGTGGGCGCGGCGGTCGGCTACGCGACGGCCTATGGATCGGGCAGCCTCATCCTCGGCACCATCGCCGCCGTGCTGGCAGGCGCGGCGCTGTCGTTGGTGTTCGCGGGGCTGGCGATCTGGCTGGCGGCCAATCAGGTTGCCTCCGGCCTTGCCACCACGATTCTCGGGCTCGGTATCGCCGGGCTGATAGGCTCGCCCTTTGTCGGCACGCGGCTCGATGCCGCCCCGGCGCTGTACATTCCCGGTCTCTCGGACCTGCCGCTGATCGGGCGCGTGGTGTTCGGCCAGGATGCCTTCGTCTATCTCTCGCTGATCCTGCTAGGCGTCGTCGCCTATGGGCTGGCGCGCACCCGCACCGGGCTGGTGCTGCGTGCGGTGGGGGAAAGCCATGTCGCGGCACATGCGCTGGGGCATCCGGTACGCAAGATCCGCACGCTGGCGGTGATGTTCGGCGGCGCCTGCGCGGGACTGGCCGGGGCGCAGCTCTCCTTGTCCTATACCCCGTTCTGGGCCAGCGACATGACCGCCGGGCGCGGCTGGATCGCCCTGGCGCTGGTGGTGTTCTCGGCGTGGAAGCCGATGTGGCTGCTGGCGGGCGCCTATCTGTTCGGCGCGGTCTCGATCTTGCAGCTTCACGTGCAGGGATTCGGCCTCGGCATTCCCTCGCAGTTGCTTTCCGCGCTCCCTTATCTGGCGACAGTGGGGGCGCTGGTAGTGATATCGGCGCTGAAGCGCGGGCAGGGCGCGCCCGCCTCGCTCGGCGTGCCCTTCGTGCCCGACCGCTGAGACGCGGCACGGGCCTTTCATCCGGCCGCCGGCGCGCGGCCCCCGCTCCCGCGGCTGCGGCCCCGCGGGGCGGTCGACAGACAAGGCCGGCGTTGGATTGGAGCGGAGACGTTCATGCGGAAGATTCTCTCACTCGCGGCGGCACTCGCGGCGGGGTTGGTCCTTGCCGGCGGCGTCGGGACACAGGCGCAGGCGCAGGAGAAGCTGAAGGTCGGCTTCGTCTATATCGGCCCGGTCGGCGATTTCGGCTGGACCTACCAGCACGATCAGGGCCGCAAGGCCATCGAGAAGGAGTTCGGCGACAAGGTGGAGACCACCTATGTCGAGAACGTGCCGGAGGGTCCGGATGCGGAGCGCGTGATCGAGCAACTCGCCCGTGCTGGCAACAAGCTGATCTTCACCACCTCGTTCGGCTACATGGAGCCGACGCTGAAGGTCGCCAAGCGCCACCCCAAGGTGATGTTCGAGCACGCCACCGGCTATAAGCGCGACAAGAACGTCTCGACCTATAATTCGAAGTTCCACGAAGGCCGCTACATTCTCGGCCAGATCGCCGCCAAGACCTCCAAGACCGGCACGATCGGCTACATTGCTTCGTTCCCGATTCCCGAAGTCATCTCCGGCATCAATTCGCTGATGCTCGGTGCGCAGTCGGTGAACCCGGACGCCAAGGTCAAGATCGTGTGGGTGAACTCCTGGTTCGACCCCGCCAAGGAAGCCGACGCGGCCAAGGCGCTGATCGACCAGGGCGCCGACGTGATCTCGCAGCACACCGACAGCCCGGCCGCCATGCAGGCCGCCGAAGCGCGCGGCGTCAAGGCATTCGGCCAGGCCTCCGACATGATCGCCTTCGGTCCCAAGGCGCAGCTCACCTCGATCGTCGACAACTGGTCGCCCTACTACATCAAGCGCGTCAAGGACGTGCTCGACGGCACATGGACCTCCACGGACACCTGGGCCGGCATGGGTGACGGCGAGGTCGTGATGGCGCCCTACACCAACATGCCCGACGATGTGAAGGCGATGGCCGAGGCCACCGAAGCCAAGATCAAGTCGGGCGAACTGAACCCGTTCAAGGGTCCGATCTACAACCAGGACGGCAAGCTGGTGGTGAAGGAGGGCGAGGTTCTTCCCAACGGCGATATCCTGTCCATGAACTGGTATGTGAAGGGCATCGACGACAAGGTGCCGGGCAAGTAGCCCGCCTCGTCTTCTCCGCCGCGCGTGACCAGCGGCGCCGGTAGCCTTTCGATGGAGGCCCGGCGCCGTTGCCAAATTCCGGCCCATATGCGATTTCGCGGGTCGGGGCCGGCGCAAGCGCGGCCGTCGGCACAGCCGCGACCGGGGGCGCAGCGACCAGATCATGACCACACCATCGGATTTCGCCGCGCTGGGAGCCCGCGCGGCGGCGATGATCGAAGAACTCGGCGCGCTCTCGCAGACGCCCGAACATCTCACGCGGTTCTTCCTCACCCCTGAACATCGCCGCGCCGCCGATCTCGTCGCGCGCTGGATGCGTGAGGCGGGGCTTGAGGTTTCCGAGGATGCACTGGGCACGGTACGGGGGCATTGGGGTCCCGTCGACGCGCCGCGCCTGCTGATCGGCTCGCATATCGACACCGTGGCCAATGCGGGCAAGTACGATGGCTGCATGGGGGTCGTCGCCGGCATTCTGGCGCTGGACGCGATCAACCGCGCCGGGCTGACCCGGCCCTACGGTATCGACATCCTCGCCTTTGGCGACGAGGAAGGAACGCGCTTTCCCACCACGCTCTCTTCCTCCGCGGCGGTGGCCGGCTATTTCTCGCCCGCGAATCTGGAACTGCGCGACGCCGACGGCATCAGCCTGCGCGAGGCGATGGTCGCCTATGGCAAAAACCCCGATGACATTCCCGCTGCCGCTTATGATCCGAACCGGGTGATCGCCTATATCGAGGCGCATATCGAGCAAGGGCCGGTGCTTGAAGCCGAGGGCGAGCCATTGGGCGTGGTTTCCGCCATTGCCGGGGCCTCGCGGCTCTCGGTGACGGTGACCGGCGAGGCCGGCCATGCCGGCACCGTGCCGATGCGCATGCGCCACGACGCGCTGCTCGGCGCCGCCGAGATGGCGCTGGCCGTCGAGCGCATCGCCAAAGCTGACGCGCATGGCATGGTCGCCACCGTAGGGCGCGTCCATGTCGAGCCGGGTTCGATCAACGTCATTCCCTCGCGCGTGGTGTTTACCGTCGACCTGCGTTCCGGTTCGGATATTTCTCGCCGCGAGGCGCTGACGCGTTTTGAGCGGGAGGCACATCGCATCGCCGACCTGCGTGGACTCGGTGTGGTGATTTCCGCGTTCCACGAGGTCGCGACCGTGCCATGCTATCGCGATCTGCAACTGCGCCTGCGCAACGCGGTTGCCGATCTCGGTCATCGCGCCGTCACCATGCCGTCCGGCGCCGGCCATGACGGGCAGGCCATGTCGCGGCTGTGCCCGATCGGCATGCTGTTCGTGCGGTGCAAGGGCGGCATCAGTCACAACCCGGCGGAATATGCCTCGCCGGAAGATATGGGGCTCGCGGTTGCCGCGCTGGTTCGCTTCATCGAGCGTTTCCAGCTCCCGCAACTTGCCGCCTGAACAATCGGAGTAGGAATGTGAGCACGGATTCGAGCAGCACCGACGGGAACCCGGACAGTTTCGGGCTGGAGGTGGAATTCCTGAAGGCGCTGGTGCGGGTGCCGAGCGACAATCCGCCGGGCGACTGCGCGCCGCATGCCGAGGTGGCCGCCGGGCTGCTGGAGGAACTCGGCTTCACGGTCGAGCGCCACGCGGTACCCGAGCCCTTCGTGAAGACCTACGGCATGCGCTCCGTGATCAATCTCGTGGTGCGCCAGAGCTTCGGCACCGGCAAGGGCCCGACCATTGCACTGAACGCTCATGGCGACGTGGTGCCGCCGGGCGAGGGCTGGACTTTCGATCCCTATGGCGCCGAGGAAAAGGGCGGGGCGATCTACGGGCGCGGCGCCGCGGTGTC
The DNA here is from genome assembly GCF_022601675.1 of Ancylobacter gelatini. Lineage (GTDB taxonomy): Bacteria > Pseudomonadota > Alphaproteobacteria > Rhizobiales > Xanthobacteraceae > Ancylobacter > Ancylobacter gelatini. Next base: position 385,795 of record NZ_JAKVIL010000001.1, read on the forward strand.
GAAATCCGATTTCGCGACCTATACTTTCGCGCTGCTGGCGCTGAAGGAAAAGCCCGAGGGCCTCGATGGCACGGTCGAGCTGCATTTCACCTATGACGAGGAGGCTGGCGGCTTCCTCGGGCCGAAATGGCTGCTGGAGCATGAGCTTTCCAAGCCGGATTACGCCATCTCGGCCGGCTTCTCCTATGCCGTGGTGGTGGCGCATAACGGCGCGCTGCACCTTGAAATCCTGGTGCGCGGCAAGCAGGCTCACGCCGCGCTGCCCGAAACCGGCCACGACGCGCTAGAGGCCGCGACCGGCATCCTGAACGCAATTTATGAAGAGCGCGCGCGGCTCTACGGGATCACCAGCGAGACGCCCGGCATCGGCTCGCCCAAGATCACGGTCGGCCTGATTTCCGGCGGCATCAACACCAATGTGGTGCCGGACCGCATCGTGATGCGTGTCGATCGTCGCCTCACCCCGGAGGAGGACGGCCTGCAGGTCGAGGCCGAGCTCACAGCGCTGATCGAGAAGGCGGTTGCGGGCAAGCCGGGCATCGATATCGAATGCAGGCGCATCATCCTCGCCGAGCCGCTGCGCACGCTGGCCGGCACCGATAAGCTGGTGGAGACGATCCAGAAGCATGCCGCCTCCGTGCTCGGCGAAGTGCCGCCGGCGACCGCCGTGCCGCTCTATACCGATGCGCGCCACTACACCGCCGCGGGCATTCCCACGGTGCTCTACGGCGCCGGCCCGCGTTCGATCCTGGAGGCGAACGCGCACGCCGCCGACGAGCATGTGCGCATCTCTGACCTCGGCAAGGCGACGCGCATCATCGAGGCGACGCTGCGCGATCTGCTTGCCGGCTAGGCACGGAGGACGAAGCGATCAACTGGGGTCGTCTGATCGTTGACCATTATTGGGGCGTCGTCTCGGTGGCAGTGGCACTTCCGCTGCTGAGCGGGGCGGCGCTCGGCTGGCTGGCCATGCGCCCGGCCGTCGTCCGTTCCTTCCGGCCGGGCGATCTGGCGACCTCGCATCTCGGTGCGTTGACGGTGCCGTTCGCGCTCTTCCTGGCGTTCATGGTGGGCGACATCTGGCAACGCGGCAACCAGTTCGCGGAAACGCTGCTGCACGAGGTCCAGCGCATCGAGGCGATGCGGGATCTTCTCTGGCTGTGCGGGGCCGAATGCGTGCCGGTTACCGATGCGCTGCGCTCCTATGCCCGCGCGCTGGCCCAGCATGAATGGCAAGCCGGGTGGACCGAGCCCCATTTGGCAGTCTCGACGCTGTTCGACACTCTCTCCGCACGGCTCGCCGCGCTGAAGGACAGCGCGGTCATCTCCGACCAGCTCCGCAATGCGCTGGTTGTCGGGCAGGGCGAGCTGCGCCGGTTGCGTACCGACCGCTACTTCATTCTGCACGCCGAACTTGCGCCCTATCGCTGGACGGTGGTGTTCGTGCTCGGCGTCCTGTCGCAGGTCGGCATCGCCGCGCTCCATGTCGGGCGGCGGCCGCAACTCATCGTCGGGCTCGCGACCTTCTCGCTGGCCTTCGCCGTGACGCTGTCCTACACGGTCTCGCTCGCCTGGCCGACCGTTGATACCGGGATCATTCCGGCCCAGGAGCTACGACGGATTCTCGACTGAAGTGGCCCTCAGAACCCGACGGCGGTGCCGTGCAGGTCGTAGGCGTCGGCGCGCTCGATCTTCACCGTGGTGATCTCACCGACCCGGAGCGGGCGGCGCGAGGCGACGTGGACAACGCCGTCGATTTCCGGTGCGTCCGCCTTGGAGCGGCCGATGGCGACGGTGGGGCCGACGGAATCGATGATCACCTGCTGGCGGGTGCCGACCTTGCGCTTCAGGCGCCGGGCGGAAACCTTCTGCTGGGTGGCCATGAAGCGATCCCAGCGCTCCTGCTTCACCTCGTCCGGCACCGCCTCGCCCAGCGCATTGGCCGGGGCGCCCTGAACCGGCTCATATTTGAAGCATCCGACCCGATCGAGTTCGGCCTCCTCAAGGAAGTCCAGCAACTCCTGGAACTCCGCCTCGGTCTCGCCGGGAAAGCCGACGATGAAGGTCGAGCGCAGGGTGAGGTCGGGGCAGGCGGCGCGCCAGGCCTGCACGCGGGCCAGCGTCTTTTCCTGCGCCGCCGGGCGCTTCATGCGCCTGAGCACGGTGGGAGACGCGTGCTGGAACGGAATGTCGAGATAGGGAAGGATTACGCCCTCGGCCATGAGCGCGATCACCTCGTCGACATGGGGGTAGGGGTAGACATAGTGCATGCGCACCCACGCCCCCAGCGAGCCGAGTTCGCGGGAGAGATCGAGGAAGCGGGCGCGGACCTGCCGATCCTTCCACGTAGTTTCGGCATATTTCAGGTCCACGCCATAGGCCGAGGTGTCCTGCGAGATCACCAGCAGCTCCTTCACGCCGGCCGCGACCAGCTTTTCGGCCTCGCGCAGCACGTCGCCCGCCGGACGGCTGACCAGGTCGCCACGCAGCTTCGGGATGATGCAGAACGTGCAACGATTGTTGCAACCTTCTGAAATCTTTAGATAAGCGTAGTGTCGCGGGGTGAGCTTCACGCCCTGCGGCGGCACGAGATCGATGAACGGATCGTGTTGCGGCGGCACGGCCGAGTGCACCGCTTCCAGCACGCTTTCATATTGCTGCGGGCCGGTGATGGCGAGCACGCCGGGATGCACGCCGCGAATCTGCTCGGGCTCGGCGCCCATGCAGCCGGTGACGATGACCTTGCCATTCTCCTTCAACGCGTCGCCGATCGCGGCGAGGCTCTCCGCCTTGGCGCTGTCGAGGAAGCCGCAGGTGTTGACGATGACGAGATCCGCGCCCTCATGCTTGCGCGAGAGTTCATAGCCTTCCGCGCGCAGCCGGGTGACGATGCGTTCGGAATCGACGAGCGCCTTGGGGCAGCCCAGCGACACGAAGGAAATGCGCGGAGCCTCGCCACGCCCGGTATCCAAGGCGTCGAGGGAAACGAGGTCGGCCATGATGGAACGGATCCAGACAACAAATGGATCGCGAGCCGTTAAGCCACGCGCCAGCCGTCGTCAACACCCCGTCGTCATGCGATCCCGCCGGTCCTACGCCGCCGGGGCGTGTTCCAGCACCGAATCGAACAGCTCCAGCTCGGGGTGGCCGATATAGAGCGGCTTGTTGCTGCCGGCGGTGCGGTGGGCGGCGCGGAACGCCTCCGAGCGCGTCCATGCCTCGAAATCGGCGCGGCTGGCCCAGATCGTGTGCGAGGCGTACAGCGTATGGTCCTCGCGCGCCGGGCCGCGCAGCAGCTCGAACTGCTTGAAGCCGGGAACGGTGGCGAGATAGCTGTCGCGTGACCGCCAGACCTGCTCGAACGCGGCTTCCGAGCCCTTGTGCACCTTGAAACGATTCATCGCGATGAACATGCCGGGCCTCCTCAGCTGTGGCCGGACCGCGCTGCGCTCCCGGCTGGCGGGAGAAACTAGCCGCGTGCGGCGCGCGCCGGAAGGGGGCCAGCAAGCTTCGGAGCGTTTCAAAAAAGAAGGGCGGCTTGCGCCGCCCGGGATTATCCAAGGAGAGACACCGGGTCAGATCATTTCAGCTTGTCGACATCGATGCCGAAGGTCACGGCGCCGATCGCCTTGCCATTGTCCACGATGGTGACGCTGGCCTGAGAAATCTTCTTGCCACCGTCTTCCTCGACCTTGTCGATGAAGATGGCATCGGGGCCGGCGCCGTAGGTCTTCTGCCACTTGGCTTCGTCGGCCTGCCACATGTCGGAGGTGCCATCGGTCTGGCCGACATTGAGGCCACGGTCATCCATCACGAAAATCTCGGTGATAACGCCGCCGGAAGCTTCCTTCTTCTTGGTCAGGAACTCGGCGAGTTTGTTCTTCATGGTGGAGTCGCGCAGCGCCTGGTCCTTGGCCTTCCACTTGGCGTCGAGCTCGTCGATGTCGGACTGCATGAGGCGGGCGTGGGCCTTGTTGGACTCGGTAACAGCGGTAATCACCACGGTATCGGCCAGCCAGGGCTGGATGCTCTTCTTCACATAAGCGGTCGTCGCCGGAGCATGTGCCATCTCATCCTGCGCGAAAACCGGCGCGGCGCCGAGCACGCTAGCGGCCGCGACCAGCGCGGCGATCGTCAAACGGGTGGTCATAAGTTTCCTCCTTGCGGACGGTCTTTCTGCCGTCCAATCGCAGAGTAACATAAGTCATGCATAGACTCGCAAGGGGGTATTATTGTTGCACAGCATCATAATCAAGTATTCATGGTTCGCATTTGCGATATAGTCAGAATATTCGTTTGGCATCTGGTATGCCAGGTGCGCTTCATGCGTATGGTCCTGAAAGAAATTCGCCCCGGAGACTGAAAATTCCGTTTGGCCAGAAGTCTCATCGTCTGGTGGTCCGATTTGATGTGTCGCCGGTCGTCCGGGTTGGCTCAAAATCATGGTGTCGGTGCCATGATGCGATCGCTGTCGCTCTGGAATGCCAAATTCCATGTACGATGTACCATATTATTCGTCGGTAACTCGGTGTCGATCGCCTGAAGAAATCGGCAAGAAAGACGGAAAATCACGCGGCTGTGCCTGTCCGTGTCGGGTTCGTCCCCTATTGTTCTTGGGATTGAGTCCGCATTGGCGCGATACGGTCATCTGATCGCCGTGATCGGACCGTATCCTTTACGTCAACATGGTAGACCTATTGACCCGGGCACTATCGTGACATGGACAAGAACGGGTCAGCACAAAGGGAGGATTCAAACGATGTTGAGTAGCTCCGCCGACTTTCAGCCGACGCCGATTCACCTGACGATCGGCCACGAACATATCGACATCGAATCGCTGGATGAGGCGATCGATTTCCTGCGTTCCCTGCGCCATGACCGCCTTGGCGGTTTCGCGGAGATGCTGCTGTTGCAGATGGAGGCGGCGAAGGCGCCGCATCAGAAGAGCGAGGCCTGGACCGCGTTCCGTACCTGGTCGACCGCGTGTGGGCTGCATGGAGGCAAGGGACCGCTCTCCCGCGCAGCCTGACCTTTCTGGTGTCACAGCACCCGCGCCGTCGTCCGTCCGGGGCGACGGCGTTTTCATGTGACGTAGCCTTGAAACCGAAATCCGCTGTTCGCTACCGCAAAAATGCCATTGGCCGGGCGTTTGTACATCGGCTATGTCTCGCGAAGGGCGGGGCTTTTACGTCATTCCTGCGAGCGACCATATTGAGAATCGTTGTTTTCCTGTTCACCGCCCTGCTCGGGCTGGCGACAGCGTCCCAGGGCCAGGCACAAAGCCAGAACCCGAGGTCGAGCCGAAGTCAGGGCCAGGTCGCGGCACCCGCCAAGCGCGCCGTCGAGCCGCCGCTGGTGTTGCTTCTCGACGGGCTGGGCGTCTATGTCGAAAACGATTACGTCGGGGTCTCCGCCCTGGCGCAGCCGCTGCGGGCGCAGGGATTCCGTACCCGTGTCGACACTCACTTCATGGGGAAGACCTATGGGCTGGTGCCGGACATCATCATCGGCCATTCGATGGGCGGGTCCATGGCGCTCAACTATGCCAATTCGCTGGCGCGCTCCGGGCGCCCCGCGCCGTTGGTAATCACAATCGATGCCGCGCCGACCCCGCCGCCCTGCCGGGTGCGCGAATGCCTCAACATCCGAAACCCCGGAATGCTGAACGTCTACGGCGCGCGGAACATCGACGCATGGTCTGCCGGCGCCACCTTCGTGAACCATGCCCGCCTGCCGACCCACCCGGTGGTGCGCTCGCTGATCCTCAACCGGACGGCTGAGTTCATGGCGACCTACAAGGCGCGGCAGGGCGCGCGCACCACCACTCCGACGACCTCGCAGCGCCCGCTCAACACCCCCCGTGCAAAGGGCGGCTGAACGGTCCGCGCGCAATACACTTGCAAAGCGCGGCGAGTTTGGGAACAAGGGCGGGCGCACCGCCGCATCGGTGGGGAAGGGTGGCCGAGTGGTTTAAGGCAGCGGTCTTGAAAACCGCCGTGGGTGCAAGCCCACCGTGGGTTCGAATCCCACCCCTTCCGCCATTTCAGTCCCAAAGTGGGCACGCCGATGCCCGCCGATTTCCCGCTAGAGACCGAAGTAAGGGCACGCAGTAGCTCGCCCTTCGATCCCATGATGCGAACATGGCCTTCTCCGACCTCGACGCGCTGGGCAAAAGCGCGCAGATGGTCCCGTCGATAGCCGCCCCCATCCTGCCTGAGCCGCCGCCGCGCGGTCGCGGCGAACTTGCGTAGAACGACCGGCGTCACCGCCATACTGCCGGAGCTTTCGAGCATGGCCTGTGCCCGCTCGGAATCGACCTGCGCTTGGTCGCGTAGCGCTCGAAGGGCGACGACGCGCTCCTTCAAGGCCGGATCGTTCAGATCGGCCACGCCCGATTCGATGGCCTCATAGAGCCGCTTCAAACGAAGCTCGGTCTCGGCCGCGCGCCGGTTCAGTTCGGCGATATGCTCGCGGCGACGCTCGGCCCGTTCCTCGCGCCGGTCGAGGATTGAGGCCAGGATCTCCTCCAGTCGTTCGGGCTGGAGGAGCCGGTTCTCAATGTGATCGCAGACGATGGCGTCGAGTTGCGGCATCGGAATCGATCGGCCTGAGCAACCTGTCTCACCCTGCCGCGCCTTGATCGAGCAGGTGTAATAGCGATAGCGCCCACCCTTGCCGGTGCGAATCGTCATGGCCCCGCCGCACTTCTCGCAGTAGCAGATGCCCGTCAGCAGGGTCGGCCCGCTGACGACGCGCGGAGGCGTGACCCTGGAGTTGCGGACGCGCAAATGCTCCTGCACGGCGTCGAACGTCTCCTGGTCGATCAGGCGCGGCACCGGCACCACAACAATTTCGCTGACCGGCTTCAATTCCTTGGATTTGGAGCGTTTGTTGAACTCGTGCTCGCCGATATAGGTGCGCCGGGTCAGGATGCGGTGAAGCTGACCAATGCCCCAACGCCCGCCGTCACGGGTAAAAATGCGGTTGCGGTTGAGGTGGTTGACGATCGCCTTGACGCCCATCGGGCCGGAACCGCCTTCCCCCTGAAGAGCGAGCCGGTAGATCAGCCGCACCGTGTCGGCGTGTAGCGGGTCGATCTCCAGTTTCTTCTTGGTCTTCGCGCCGCGCTGCTCGGCCGCGACGATGCGATAGCCGATCGGCGGCAGCGCGCCGTTCCAGAAGCCCTGCCGGGCATTCTCCTTCAGGGCGCGCATGACGTGCTTGGCGTTCTCCTTCGACTGGTATTCGTCGAATAGCGCCATGATCCGACGCATCATGTCGTGGATCGGATCGTCGCCCAGTTCCTGGGTGATGGAGATGAGCCGGACGCCGTTCTTGGCGAGCTTCCGATAGTAATATTCCATGTCGAAGGCGTCGCGAAAGAAGCGCGAGAAGCTGTGAACCAGCACCACGTCGAACGGCGCAGGCTTGGACGTGCCCGCCTCGATCATGCGCTGAAACTCGGGCCGGCGATCGTTGGTGGCGGTATTGCCCGGCTCCACGAAGGTTTCGACGAGCTGATAGCCACGAGCCTCGCAATAGGCTTCGCCCTGTTTGCGCTGGTCGGGGAGTGACACGTCATGCTCTGCCTGACGCGCGGTGGAGACGCGCAGGTAAAGGGCGGCGCGCGTGGCGACCAGAGGAGATTCCTTGTTCATGGGCGGTCTCCTTCGGGCTCGGCGACACGAGCGCGTGGTTCGGCAAGGCGCAACTCTAGCGAAACGCAGTCATAGTTGAGTTTGGGGGCGAGCTTCCGGCCGCTGCGCTCCATGCGCACGATGCCGTAGTCGATCATCGTTTTCATGGTGCGGGAAAGATTCGACTTCGCCCGCCCGGTCATCTCCGCCAGTTCCTCAATCGACCCCGGCTCCCGCTCGGCGATGGTGGAGAGCATGGCTCGATTGGTGGCGGAGAGAATGCGCGCGAAGGATTCGGTCGAAGGGAACCAGACTGTCGGATCGCTGGGACCAGGTTTCTCCTCTCCCCGCGCAATCCGCAAGGTGCGGGCCTTCATGTCATCCAAGCCGGCGATCCCGATCCTGAGCGTTCTTGTCACCTGTCGCCTCCTTCCAGCGGCACAGCCAGACGGACGCTCGATGAGCAAGACGGCTGCTTACCCAATAAATATCATTATCAGATTACGATATCAACGAGTAATGATCTATTCCCGCCAATCGCCTCTGGGGATTAGCCGGGCTTGCCAAACAGCTCGTCGAGAATGTCGCCGAACCACGCCTCGAACAGGTCGATCTCGGCTTCCGTCACAGGCACGCGATCAGGCCAGTCGTCAGAGACGGTCCAATGGTCGAGCGAAGGGATGACTATCTGCTTCTTCGTCACCCGCACCTGCGGCGGTTCCAATGCTGCGGCCTCGTCGATGTAATCGTATAGGTCGTCGGGCAAGCTGCCGGAGACGGCACGCGCCCGACGCCGGGTTTTGGTGGCTTGGCGTCGAGACATGAACTCACCGTCCGGTTGGATACGCAGTCGTGGGTTCCCCCGATCGGAATATGCGGCACCGCGCCGCCGCATCATCCTGCGAGGTTTGGGGACGGTGTGAAGTCATGGTTTCGCGATACCGTGATCGCTTCATGCGATCGGAGCGCCGGATGACGCTGATTTTCGGCGGGCTTTCGCGAAGCCGCGATCGGTGGCGATGAACCGCTCCAGCATAGGCACGATGAGGCGAACGGGATCGGACGGGCCGTGTCCTGCCTCGCGGCCGAGGATTTCGGCATAGGCGGTCAGGTCGCGGTGCAGGCTGGCAGGCAGCTCCAGCGTGACTTTGATGGGTTTGTCGTCGGCGATTGGGCCTAACTTCAGCTTGGTCATGGCGTTCCCCCATAGGGTTCGAGCACAAGGTCACGGGTGACGATGACGCGCACGGGAAAGCCCGGCCGGATCGTCAGTGTCGGCGCGATCTGCAACTGGCGCTGGACGATCTGCTGGCCAGCTTGATTGACGGTGTCCTGTGCGCCGTCGCGGATGGCTCGCACCAGCCGGTCATTGTCGTCGGTGGCGAGTTCGGTGCCGATGCCGAGTAGCGTCGAGAGCGCGGCCGCCTTGGCGAGATCCCACCAGTGATAATCGACGCCATCCTCCAGGCCGGCATAGCCTTGCGTATCCGCACCCGGCTGGCGCTCCAGCACGATCGACCGGCCGTTCGGGAAGATCAGCCGGTTCCAGACCAGCAGGATGCGGCGCTGACCGAAGCCGACGCCGTTGTCATACTCTCCGATGACGCGTGTGCCCTGCGGAATGAGAAGGATGCGTCCGGTCGGGCTGTCGTAGATGTTCTCCGTCACCTGCGCAGTGATCTGGCCGGGAAGATCGGAGCGGATGCCGGTGATGAGCGCGGCGGAAATCACCGCGCCTGCCTGAAGCACATTCGGCGACGCGGGCGCGGCGATGCGATCGGACGAGACCGTGCGCCGGTCGGGCGTCTGGTTGAGGAAGGCGAGCTGGCGGTCCTGCGCCGAGGGTGTGGCCGGCTGCGGCGCAAGGCCAAGGCTCGCGAGGTTCGGCGCGGGTGACGTGGCGTCGGCCGTCGTCGCCGCAACAGGCGCGGCGGCGCGTGTCTCCGTCGAAGCGAAGAGCCGCGCGGTCCTCGCCGCCTCCAGTTCCTGTAAGCGGCGCTGCTCTTCGGCGCTGAGACCTGGCTGCACGGCGGGATTGGCGAACGGCGGCGTGACCGGCTGGCCGCGGTTCTGCGCGTCGAGGATCGGTCGGCCGAGATCGCCGGGGAGCGGAGGGCCGAGCACCGGGCCGGTATAATCGCGCGGCAGGCTGTTGAGGCCGTCCGGCGTTGCCCGGTTGTCGGTCGAAAGCAGCTCCTCGTTCGCGCGTCCGCCGTGCGAGTTCTGGAGCGCGTAGATCAGCGCGCCACCAACGCCGAGACTGGCGGCCAGGCCGAGGCCCGCGAGCACCTTGCGCGACAGGCGGGTAACGCGCGGCGGCTCAGGGCGGAGCCGCATGGGCGCGACCGGCTCGCCGGTCAGCGGCCGTGCATCGTCCGGGGCTTCTGGTGCGTCCGGGTTCTGCCCTTCCTTCTTTTCGGAATCGACCCCGCTCACGATGCCGGCCTCCCGTCCGTTCGGGAAATGCGGACCCGCTTCTGGTTGCGGTCGGTCCCGAAACGCAGTTCGGCGGCGGCGAAGAGCCGGTCCACGATCATGTGGTTGCCGCGCACGCGATAGTTCACCAGTTCCGAGGTATTGCCCTCCGGCCCGACGACGAAGAGCGGCGGCATCTCGCCTTGTCCGATGCCACGCGGAAACTCGATGAAGACCTGCCGTCCATCGTCGAAAGCGCGCAGAGGCCGCCATGGCGCTCGGTCGCCCGAAATCTCATAGCGGAAGTTGACATTGGCCAGATCGACGCCGCTGGCGACGGGCTGGACAGCCTGCGCCTCGGCATTCTGTCGGCGGAGCGCGATGAGCTGGTCCTGCGGATACTGCCAGGACACCGATGCCATATAGGTCCGCTCAGTCGAGCGCAGTTCCATATGGTAGGTGCGCAGGTTGGTGTTGATGACGAGGTTGGTCATCAGCTCTGCGCGCGTGGGCTTCACGAGGATATGGACCTGCCGGGCAGCACCCGTGCCGCTTTCGGTATCCCCGATGATCCAGCGCACGGTGTCGCCAGCGGCGACCGGCCCGGACCCGACCAGCGTTTCGCCGGGCTGAAGAGCGATGTCGGTGATCTGTCCGACGGCGGTATAGACTTGATAGAGCGCCCCTTGCGTGAAGGGATAGACCTGCATGGAATTGATGAAGCCATCTCGCACCGGCTGGACGCGGGCCTGCGCATTGGCTTGATTGACGCGGGCGGCGGGATCAGCCGGCTCCGGCGTGCGGCGCGTCGTCTCGACAGGTTTCATCTGGCCGGGAAGCGGCAACGGCCGTGGCAGTTCGACCACCGTGACCGGCGCCGGAGGATCGACCGTCTGCACGGCCGGCGCGGCATCGTCATAGGCGATATTGGGCGGCGGGGTCGTGGTGGCGCAGCCGCCAAGGGCTGTTGTGCAGATGAGGACAGCCGTGAAAGCGGATTTACGGAAAGCCGGATGCCCTGCACTCCAGGGGATGGCTTTGCGGAGTGCGGGGATCATTGTCCAAGCTCCTTCGACCAGTTGATGGCGTTGACGTAGATTCCGAGCGGATTGGCCCGGAGTTTTTCCGGGTCGCGCGGGACCTGCACGACGACGGTGAGGATTGCAGACCAGCGCTCGGTGGAGGCGAGCGAGCCGTCCTGATAGCGGCGCTCGATCCAGGCGACGCGGAAGCTGTCAGGCGATGCGCGGATTACCGAGGAGACTTCGACGGCGATCTGCTGCTTTCCGACCTTCGTGAACGGGTCGTTGGCGCGGGCATAATCGTTGAGCGCCAGAGCGCCGGCCTGCGTGGTGAACTCATAGGCACGAAGCCAGTTCTGCCGCACGATGATGGCGTCCGCCGGGATCGCGCGGACCTGTTCGATGAACCGGGCCAGATGGAAAGCGATCTGCGGATCGGTCGGCCGGTAGTCGGCGACAGCGGGTGCGACGGCTTGCGCCTGGCCGAGCTTGTCGACCTGCACCACCCACGGCACGATCGATCCGCTGGTGGACTGCCAGACCAGCGCCACCGACAGGCCGGCAGACAGGGCGAGCGAGCCGAAGGCCATGAAGCGCCAGTTCTTCGCTTGCACACGGGCGGAACCGATGCGGTCGTCCCAGACCTGCGCCGCGCGCTGATAGGGCGTCTCGGGCAGAGGGGATTTGCCATAATGGGTGGCGGGTCGTTTGAACATCAGCGGTCACTTTCGGAAAGATTGACGGAGGAGCCGCCGCCGTGGCTGTCGCCGCTGCGCACGGAATGGGCGGCGGCCTGAACGCCGTGCGTGAATTGTTGCGAGCGCTTCATGCGCTTGGCCCAGGCGGGCGGGCCGTCAACGGCGGACGAGGACGAAGCGGCAGGTGCAGCCCCGCCATCGGCGGCTTCACCGCCGATCGTGCCGGCGGTGGACGAACCGCCCGTCACCTCGAACGCACTGCGGGCGCCAGCTTGATAGCTCTGCTTCATGCCGTCGGCGGCTTTCGACGCTGCGCGCTTCAAGGGGGAGACGGCGGCTTGCGCACCGGCGCTGGCGACATTGCCGAGACCGGTGCCGACGGCGGACGCGCCAGTCTGGCCAGCAGCGCCGAGGCTGTAAGCGGTGGAGGCTCCACCCGCGAGCGCTGCGCCGCCGCGGGCGGCAGCAGCGGCTCCTCCGACGAGAGCGCCAGCACCGCCAGCGGCAGCGCCAAGGGCAGCGCCGCCGGCCATGACCATGCCGCCTGCGGCGAGGCCCGTTCCGACCGCCGCACCTGCGCCGAGTTGGGGGCCGCCGGAGACGAGGCCGTTGGCGATGCCGGGGCCGAAGATGCCGAGGCCGAGCAGCGACAGCGCGGCGAGCACGATCGCCATGGCGTCGTCGATGGTCGGCGTCGCGCCGCCGAAGCCCGCTGTGAATTCCGAGAATAGCGTCGAACCGATGCCGATGATGACGGCGAGCACCAAAACCTTGATGCCGCTTGAGATGACGTTGCCGAGCACCCGTTCGGCCATGAAGGCGGACTTGCCGAACAGGCCGAAGGGGATCAGCACGAAGCCCGCAAGCGTCGTCAGCTTGAACTCAATCAGGGTGACGAAGAGCTGGATGGCGAGAATGAAGAAGGCGAGCAGGATCAGCGCCCAGGCGAATAGGAGGCACGCGATCTGGATGAAGTTCTCGAAAAATGAGACCCAGCCCATAAGGTCGGAGATGGATTCGAGCAACGGGCGACCGGCGTCGAGGCCGGTCTGCGCCACCTTGCCGGGGCGCAGCAGGTCGGCGACGGAAAAGCCGGTCCCAGACGCCTTCAGGCCGAGACCGGCGAAGCTTTCGAAGACGATGCGGGCGAGATTGTTCCAGTTGCCGATGATGTAGGCGAAGACGCCGACGAACAGCGTCTTCTTGACCAGCCGGGCGATGATGTCGTCATCGGCGCCCCACGACCAGAACAGCGCCGCCAGCACCACATCGATGACGATCAGCGTCGTGGCGATGAAGGCGACCTCGCCCGACAGCAGGCCGAAACCGCCGTCGATGTAACGGGTGAAGACTTCGAGGAAATGGTCGATAACGCCGGTGCCGCCCATGTCAGCGCGCTCCCTCGTCAGGAGAAACGGGCGGCTGTGCAGGTTCGGGCGGAATGGCCGGCTCGGTTTCCTTGGCGATTGGATCTTCGGTTGGCGTGGGTGGCCAAAGGGGCGTTGGGGCGCTCGGCGCACCTGATGCCCGTGCGCCCTGCTTCAGGAAACGGTCACGGTTCTCCGCCCATATGTCGAGGCAGGCGGGGGCGCGCGTGGCGGCCTCGCCCATATCCCGGCAACGGCGAAGGCGTTGACGAATGTCGCCGGTGTCGTTGCGCTCGCTGGCGTGCGGGAGCAGCTCCGGCGTTGCGGGCTGGCGCGTGAATTCGATCACAGCGGCGGTGATCGCGACGCCGACGAAGACGACAGCGCCGAGCCGGGCAAGCATCTTGCCTTCCATGGGCGTCGCCTCCGTCAGTTGTTGCCGTAGAACATCTTGGCGCTGCCGGGCTGATAGCCCGCGCCCGCCGTCAGGAAACGGCGACGCTGTTCGCGCCCCTGTTCCGCGGCGGCGGCACGTTCGGCGTCGGTGAGCGCCTGCGCCCGGCCATTGGCGGCGACGACGGCGGTGAGATCCGCGAGCTGCTGGGTCTGAAGCGCGAGAAGCTGATTGCCGGCCTGCGTCGCCTGAAGCGCGCCGGTCGCACCCTGGCTCTGGCCGACCAGCGCCGACATCTGCGCGCGGTTGGTGTCGATGTTGCTGACGACGCCGGCTTGCACGCGCATGGCGTCCTGCAAGCCGCCTACCGTGTTTTGCCAGCGCGAGCGGGCGTCGGCGACAAGTTGGCTGTCCGTAGCCGACAGCGAGACGTTGCCGTATTTTTGGCTGAACATCTGGTCGATCTTCTGAACGTCGAAGGCGATGTTCTGCGCTTGGGCCAGAAGCTGCTGGGTGCGTTGGACCGACTGCTGAATCTGTTGCAGCGAGGAATATGGCAAGCTCGCCAGATTGCGGGCCTGATTGATGAGCATCTGCGCTTCGTTCTGAAGCTGCGTGATCTGCTGGTTGATCTGCTGGAGTGCTCGCGCGGCCTGAAGCACGTTCTGCGCATAGTTAGACGGATCGAACACGGTGATGGCGTAAGCCGGCGGCGCCAGCATGGGCGCGATGGCGACGGGCGCAAGGAACAGCGTGGCGGTGAGCCGCGCAATACGGGAACGACGCAGTTTCATGGCAGGTTCTCCAGGTTGGTGAGGTCGGGGATGAGGTCGGCCGCCCAATCGACGCCGCGATGGCGCAGCCATGCGTCGAGGAAGTCATCGGGACCATGTTCGGCGAGAAGCTGGGCAATGGCGGCCTGATCGGTCTTGGACGATGCGGCGCAGAGCGACAGCGCTACGTCGCTGAGGCCAAGGTCGAACAGGCGGTTGCCGCGCCGGGACTGGCAGTAGTAATCGCGCTTGGGCATCGCTCGCGCGATGATCTCGATCTGGCGATCATTGAGGCCGAAGCGGCGATAGATGGCGGTGATCTGCGGCTCGATCGCCCGTTCGTTCGGGAGCAGAAGTCGGGTCTGGCAGCTCTCGATGATGGCGGGCGCGATGGCGCTGCCGTCGATGTCCGACAGGCTTTGCGTGGCGAAGATGACGGACGCGTTCTTCTTGCGCAGAGTCTTGAGCCATTCACGGAGCTGGCCGGCGAAGCCTTCGTCGTCCAGCGCCAGCCAGCCTTCATCGACAATGATGAGCGTGGGCGATCCGTCGAGCCGGTCTTCGATGCGGTGGAACAGATAGGCGAGCACGGCGGGCGCGGCGTCGGTGCCGATCAGTCCTTCCGTCTCGAACGCCTGAACGGTGGCCGTGCCGAGATGTTCGTTCTCGGCGTCGAGCAAGCGGCCCCACGCGCCGCCAACGCAGTAGGGTCGGAGCGCCTGCTTCAGGTCATTCGACTGGAGCAGCACGCAGAGGCCGGTGATGGTTCGCTCCCCGATTGGCGCGGAGGCGAGCGAGGTCAGCGCCGTCCAGATATGTTCCTTCACCTCCGGCGTGATGGTGACGCCCTCGCGGATCAGGATGGCGACGATCCAGTCACCCGCCCACGCCCGTTCGCTCGTCTCCTCGATCCGAGCCAGCGGCTGAAGACTGACCGATGTTTCCGAGCCATCCGTCAGTCCGCCGCCGAGATCGTGCCAATCGCCGCGCATGGCGAGCGCGGCGGCGCGGATCGAGCCGCCGAAGTCGAAGGCGAAGACCTGAGCGCCATGGTAGCGGCGGAACTGAAGCGCCATCAGCGCCAGAAGCACGGACTTGCCTGCGCCGGTCGGGCCGACGATCAGCGTGTGGCCGACGTCCCCGACGTGGAGAGAAAACCGGAACGGGGTCGAGCCTTCGGTCTTGCCGAAGAGCAGTGGGGGCGCTGCAAAATGCTCGTCCCGTTCCGGCCCCGCCCACACGGCGCTCAGGGGGATCATGTGGGCGAGATTGAGCGTGGAAATCGGGGGCTGTCGGACGTTGGCATAGACATGGCCGGGCAACGATCCGAGCCATGCGTCCACGGCGTTGATGGTCTCGGCCATCGCCGTGAAATCGCGGCCCTGGATAACCTTCTCGACCAGCCGCAGCTTTTCATCGGCCGTGCGCGGATCGGCGTCCCACACCGTCACCGTCGCGGTGACATAAGCGATACCGGCATAGTCAGCGCCGAGTTCCTGTAGCGCGAGGTCTGCATCCGCCGCCTTGTTCGACGCATCGGTATCGACCAGCGCGGACGCTTCGTTGGTCATCACCTCCTTGAGGATCGCGGCGATGGATTTGCGCTTGGCGAACCACTGGCGGCGGATTTTTGTGAGGAGCTTCGTCGCGTCGGTCTTGTCGAGCAGGATGGCGCGGGTGGACCAGCGATAGGGAAAGGCCAGACGGTTCAGTTCGTCGAGCAGGCCCGGTGTCGTCGCCGTCGGGAACCCGGTGATGGTCAGCACGCGCAGATGCTGGCTGCCAAGGCGTGGCTCCAGCCCGCCGGTCAGCGGCTGATCGGCGAGCAGCGCGTCGAGATAGATCGGCGTTTCGGGGACGCGCACGCGGTGCCGGTGCGTGGATACGCAGCCGTGCAGATAGGTCAGCGTCCCGCCGTCGTCGAGCCAGCGGCATTCCGGCATGAAGGCTTCGATCAGGCGGAGCAGCCGATCTGTGCGGTCAGCGAAGGCGGACATGACCTCGTTGGGGTCGATGCCGCTCTTCTCGCGACCCTCATAGAGCCAGGTTTCCGCGCGGGCTGCGTCTTCAGCCGGCGGCAGATAGGTGAAGGTCAGGAAATAGCTGGATTCAAAATGTGCGCCCGCTTCCTCGAAATCCGCCTTGCGCTCGGCATCGACCAGCGCAGAAGCGGCGTCAGGAAAGGTGCTGGCGGGATAGATCGATGCCGGATGACGCTGCGCCTCCACGAAGATCGCCCAGCCCGAGCCGAGGCGGCGGAAGGCGTTGTTGAGGCGGCCCGCGACGGCGACCAGTTCGGCGGGTACAGCGCTGTCCAGGTCCGCCCCCCGGAATCTGGCGGTGCGCTGGAAGCTGCCATCCTTGTTGAGCACGATGCCGGTGCCGACCAGTGCTGCCCAGGGCAGGAAGTCGGCAAGCCGACTGTTGCGATTGCGGTATTCGGCGAGACTCATCATCGGTGCGTTCCCCTCAGACCGTGAGATGCGCGGGGATGCGCAGATGGCGGCGGCCGACCTCGACGAAGAGCGGGTCTCGCTTCGCCGCCCACACTGCCGCGAAATGGCCGATCGCCCAGATGGCGAGACCGACCAGCCAGAGGCGCAGGCCGAGGCCGACCGCGCCTGCCAGTGTGCCGTTCATGATGGCGATGGCGCGCGGAGCGCCGCCGAGCAGGATCGGCTCGGTCAGCGCCCGATGGACCGGCACGGTGAAGCCCGGAACCTCGCTCCCCTGATCGACGACGCCCGTCATCAGACCAGTGCCCCGCCGCCGAACGAGAAGAACGACAGGAAGAAGCTCGACGCCGCGAAGGCGATCGACAGGCCGAACACGATCTGGATCAGGCGGCGGAAACCGCCCGACGTGTCGCCGAAGGCCAGTGCGAGACCCGTGGTGATGATGACGATCACCGCGATGATCTTGGCGACCGGGCCTTCGATCGACTGGAGGATGGATTGCAGCGGCGCTTCCCACGGCATGGACGAGCCGGAGGCATGGGCGGGCGCGGCCATCAAGAGGCTCACCGTGGCGGCGGATGCCGTCGTGGTGAGGTAATGGTGCATTTGGGACGGGCGCAGGGAGCGTAGACGTTGGATCATGGACGGTCTCCTTCGGAGTTGGGGCTGAGGGCATGGCTGAGAGAGGCCGCACCGCCGTCGCCCTCGATGACGGCGGGCGCGACGCGGTAATCGCCGTCCGGGCCGAGGCCATCGACACGGGCGAGTTCGGACAGCCGGCGCGCGGAACCGCGCCCGGTGAGGACGGCAACAAGATCGATCGTCTCGGCGATCAGCGCGCGCGGAACGGTGACGACCGCTTCCTGAATGAGCTGTTCCATCCGGCGCAGCGCGCCGATGGCGCTGCCGGCGTGGATCGTGCCGACGCCACCGGGATGGCCAGTGCCCCATGCCTTCAGGAGGTCCAGCGCCTCCGGGCCGCGTACTTCGCCGACCGGGATACGGTCGGGGCGCAGGCGCAAGCTGGAGCGAACGAGATCCGACAGGGACGCCATGCCATCCTTGGTGCGCATGGCAACGAGGTTCGGCGCGGCGCATTGCAGTTCACGCGTGTCCTCGATGATGACGACGCGATCGGAGGTCTTCGCTACTTCGGCCAAGAGGGCATTGGTCAGCGTGGTCTTGCCGGAGGACGTCCCGCCTGCCACGAGGATGTTGGCGCGGGACGCGACGCCTGCACGCAGCGTCTCGGCTTGGCGCGCGGACATGATCCTGGCCTGGACGTAATCGTCGAGCGTGAACACGGCGACTGCGGGCTTGCGGATGGCGAAGGCCGGCGCCGCCACCACGGGCGGCAGCAGGCCCTCGAACCTCTCCCCTGTCTCCGGCAGTTCGGCCGAGACACGCGGAGCGCCGGCATGAACCTCGGCGCCGACATGGTGCGCGACCAGGCGCACGATCCGCTCCCCATCGGCGGGTGACAGTCGCTCGCCGGTGTCGGACAGTCCTTCGGAAAGTCGGTCGATCCAGATGCGCCCGTCCGGGTTCAGCATCACCTCGACGACGGCGGCGTCTTCGAGAAACCGGGCGATGGCCGGGCCGAGCGCGGTGCGCAGCATTCGCGCGCCCCGCGCCAAGCCTTCCGATTTGTGATGTGAAACGGCCATCTGATCCCCGTGTCCGCCGGGGAGACATCAGACGGTCCCCGGACGGGGATGATTAAAAGAGCCGGAAATTAGGCTGATTCAACAAGTATCTAACACCCGGCGGCCATAGCGAAGAAACGGCGGTAATCGGCGGGATTGAATACTGCAGCCGGTAGCCACTGGACTTCGGCTATTCTGGATCGGCGGTCCCGTCACGGCGTGAGTCGATGTCGCGCGACAGGTCTTTGAGGAACCGATCGCCTGCCGCAAGCCGCCGGCCCAGGGATTGCAGGAAGCCCTCGAACCGTTCCGCACCCTTGGCTCTCGCCGACGCCTGCGCGCTGTCAGGCAGTGGCGGTGTGACGGTCAGCCAGAAGCGAATGAACAGCGACAGCGTTTCGCCGATAATGGCGACATCCTCGTCCAGCCCGTCGATCTGGCGACTGATCTTGTCCATGCGCCGGGCGAACACCGCCTCCAGCCGCTCCGACGCATCGGCCGACAGGAACGACGCCACGGCCGCTTCGATCACGGCGGATTTGGAGATGTTGCGGCGAAGCGCCAGCGCCTCGACCTTCTTCAGAAGCTCCGGCTCGAAATAGACGTTCATGCGGGTCTTGGTCTGCATGGCCGTCACCTCAAAGCTCGATGCCGTCGGCAGGGTCCATCGTCGCCTGCCGGGCGACGGACGTGACCTGCTGACGAAGGCTGCGCGCCTTGGCGGCGTCCACGTCGGGTTCGTCGTCCAACACGTCGAACTCGTGCCCGGCGGGACGTTCCGGCTGCGCGATCTCCTCATGTTCGGGCAATTCCGGTTCGCGGCGAATGCCGGCGTTTGCCGGGTCAGTGCGGACGCCCGCGGCGCTGCCCTGCGCCGCGCCTGCCGATGCAAGGGGGATCGTCAACGCTGACCAGTCGTCGGCCGGCGGCGCCGGTCGCTTCGGACTCGCTGGCTTTGGCGGCGGGAGAAGCCGCTCCCTGAAGCGGGCATCCTCGTAATAGCGCGCCTTCTCCGCCCGGACCGGCGGCACGCCCGCGACCAGCAGCAATTCGTCGGTTGGCGGAAGCTGCATCACCTCGCCGGGAGTGAGCAGCGGCCGGGCCGTCTCCTGCCGTGAGACCATGAGATGCCCCAGCCAGGGCGACAGCCGATGGCCGGCATAGTTAGTGGAATCGCGCATTTCGGTCGCGGTGCCGAGCGCATCGGATACGCGCTTGGCGGTGCGCTCGTCATTGGTGGCGAAGGCGACGCGCACATGACAGTTGTCGAGCACGCTGTTGTTTGCGCCATAAGCCTTCTCGATCTGGTTGAGGCTTTGCGCGATCAGAAAGCTCTTGATGCCGTAGCCCGCCATGAACGCCAGGGCGCTCTCGAAGAAGTCGAGCCGACCGAGCGCCGGAAACTCGTCCAGCATCAACAAGAGCCGATGACGATTGGCGGATGTGTTGAGGTCTTCGGTCAGGCGGCGACCCACCTGATTGAGAAGAAGACGGATGAGTGGCTTGGTGCGGTTGATGTCGGAGGGCGGCACCACGAGGTAAAGGCTGACAGGTCGTTCTCCCGTCACCAGATCGGCAATGTGCCAATCGCAGCGCGCCGTTACTTTCGCCACTACGGGATCGCGATAAAGCCCGAGGAATGACATCGCGGTGGAAAGCACGCCCGAGCGTTCGTTGTCGGACTTGTTCAGCAGCTCGCGCGCCGATGACGCGATAACGGGATGGACGCCGGCCGCGCCGAGGTGTGGCGTGTTCATCATGGCGCGCAACGTCGCCTCGACGGGGCGCTTCGGATCGGAGAGGAAGTTGGCGACGCCGGCGAGCGTCTTGTCGGCTTCCGCATAGAGGACGTGAAGGATCGCGCCAACCAGCAGCGAATGGCTGGTCTTTTCCCAGTGGTTCCGCTTGTCGAGCGCGCCTTCTGGATCGACCAAGATGTCGGCGATATTCTGCACGTCGCGGACTTCCTTGTCGCCGCGCCGCACCTCCAGCAGCGGATTGTAAGCCGATGATGCGGGATTGGTCGGATCGAACAGCAGCGTCCGGCCATGATGCGAGCGGAAGCCCGCCGTCAGGCCCCAATTCTCCCCCTTGATGTCGTGAATGATCGTGCTGCCGGGCCAGGTCAGCAGCGTGGGCACAACGAGGCCGACGCCCTTGCCGCTCCGCGTCGGCGCGAAGCACAGCACATGCTCCGGCCCGTCATGGCGCAGGTAGTCATGACTGAGCCGGCCGAGCACCACGCCGTCTGCGCCAAGTAACCCGGCCGCCCTGATCTCCTCCGGTTCAGCCCATCGCGCCGAACCGTAGGTCGCGACGTTCTTCGCCTGCCGCGCCCGGACAAGGGAAAGTCCGATGGCGACGGCAATGGACATAAAACCGCCGGACGCAGCGATGATCGCCCCCTCCACGAAGATGGAGGGGGCATAGGCGTCGTAAAAATACCACCACCAGAAGAAGGCGGGTGGATAGTGGATCGGCCAGCCCGCTAGGGTAAACCATGGTCCACCGAGTTGGGCCTGAAAGCCGAGCCGCCAAGCCGTCCATTGTGTCGCCGCCCATGTGGTCAGAAGGACGATGGTGAAAACGACGGCGACCTGGCCCCAAAGGATCTGACCTCCACGCATACAAGCTCCGATCGGCAAGAGAGACGGAGCCGATCAGAGAATAAGCGTTTGGGCGACAAGCAACAGAAAAGATCAGGTATCGGGCTATAGGATACCATAGCGAAGAAATAGGACGGTCAGAACCGCGCTGGGTTCGATGCCTTACCTGTTCCCGACACATAGGCGTCGATAATGCTGAGAAGATCAGCAAGGATGCGCAGCGACTCGTCCGCATCCGGTAACGGCTGATGCAAGGGCTGCGGATAGCGAAAGGCTTGCAGCGCATGGGGTTGGTCGAGCATGTCGATGAGCGACACGATATTTCGATTATCGAGAAGGTGCAGGCCGCCGCCGACGGCTCGACGACAGCACCGCTCCAATCCATGTCCCATCGACATGAGATACTCTTCGTCTTTTCCTTGAAAGCTAAGTGCCGCCTTCAACGAGAGTTCGATGGCGTGCGCGAAGAGATGGAAGAACGGTAGGCGGACGGCATCTATCTGGGCGGTGCATCGCCTCAGTCGGTCGGCCGCTTCTCCATACGTTTTCGCCAAAGAGAGATATTGCAGGTCGCGACCGAGTTCGGCGGTCCGGCCGCCCCCGACCATCAAACGCGATCATCCGACGACGATCGCGCGTCGATCGCGGCCTGTTCAAGAATCTTGCGGTAGCCCGTCTTCGTCATCCACTGCGCGCGGGCGAGATGACTTTCCCAGCATGCGCGGGTCCGATCGGTTTCGGCGATTGGATCGCGATGCAGCACGATGCACGCCACCTCCGTCCAGTCAGCCTTGTCTGCCTCCGCGTCGAGCAGGCGCATGTAGGTCACGAAATGCGCCTCGTCATAGATCGTGATCTCCGGCCCGGTCGGGGCGAGATCATCGACATTGGGGTCAAGCTCGGGTCGCACCCGCATTGCACGGCCCTCCTTCGGACCTCTGGCTCATCAGAATCCTGAAATGGGATAATCCTGAATCAGGATTAGCGGAACAGCTCCCCTTTTTCAACGGAGAGCCGTTCCGAATGCAGAAATCCTTGCGCACGCCCCGACAAATACTTCTGCAATCTCTGCTTGTCGAAGCGCGCAAGGCCAAAGGACTTACACAGGCCGAGTTGGCGACTGCGCTGCGCAAGCCGCAATCTTTCGTCGCCAAGTATGAAAACGGCGAGCGGCGGATTGATGTCGTAGAGTTCGTGGACATTACTGCGGTCCTGGGCGTGTCCACCGCCGATCTCCTCGCCAGAATCGAGCCGTTCGCGGGTCCATCGCGCCGCTCCGGCAAGTGAATACCACAGGCGGGGACGAATCGGAATGATCGTTCCTGGAACGATCGTTCCTGCGCTGGTTCCTCTAGCGCCATGGATCTCAAGGAGGTCATGGCGGTCAACCTGCGTCGGACGCGTCACGACAAGAACATGACGCAAGAGGAACTGGCTGATCGCGCCAGCCTGAGCGCCCGCTACATCGGCGCGATCGAGCGTGCGGACGTGTCGGCCAGTGTTACGGTGTTGGGGCAGATTGCCGATGCGCTCGGGATCGAGGCGGGCGAGCTTCTGAAACCCTCAGAGGGATCGCGCTGACCGGCTCATCTGGATCGCAAGATCGAGCATGTTCCTGAGCGCCGGGCTGCGATTGTGCGGCGACCATACGGCGCTGAATTGGGCTTGCTTCGTCTCATCGGCGATCGAGCGGAACACGATGCCCGGAAACTGGACATGGGTCGTGGCTTCGCTGGTCAGCGTAATGCCATCACCCGCTGCCACCATGTGCATCAGCGTGTCTCGGCCGACATCGAAACGATGGATATGCGGGGACCGCGCCCGCTCGACGACGCGGTGAACGACGTGATCGAACACTTGGGGGCCTGAACCGCCGTCGCGGACAAGAAAGGTTTCCGGCGCAAGATCGGCCCAGGTAATAGCCGACGACGAGGCGAGTGGGTGTTCCGCCGGCAAGGCGATCACAAGGGGTTCTTGCCAGAGTTCACGGGAGTGACAGTCCGGGGCTTCGACCGCGCCGACGACAAAGGCGACATCAAGCTTGCCGTCGCGTACCAGGGCGATCGTCTCGGAGGATCGACCCTCCATGATGGCTTGCTCGACCTTCGGATAGGCTGCACGGAACCGGCAGCGCAGATCGGCAAGAAAGCCGAAGGCGATGGAGGCGTGCAGCCCGATGGCAAGCCGCCCCTCTCCACCATGGGAAACAGCGCCCGCGGTGCGCACAGCATAGTCGAGGTGGTCGATGCCCGCCGACACCTCGGCGATGAAACGTCGTCCGGCCTCGGTCAGCCGCACGCCGCGATGCCGTCGCTCGAACAGAACGATACCAAGCGCCTCTTCCAGCGCCTTGATCCGGGCACTGACGCTCGACTGCGTAACCCCCAATACATTCGCAGCATGACGGAAGTTCAGGACGTCGCCGACGACAACCGCATGACGAAGCGCAACGAGTGGGATTTGCCTAAGCTGAGCTTGGGCAAATTCGGTTGATTTGCTCCGGGTTCGTGCGCTTCGCCGCATCTTACGTCGTCTCTTCGGTTTCGGAATGCATCGGTTAAGCCTCGCTTGCCGCGGGCCTGACCTCACCCCGGCTGTGATGCGCTTCGCGCTTGTCGAGATAGCCGCTCCACAAGGTGAGCAGCAGCCCGACGCCGACCATGATGGCGCCAACCCACGGCGTAGCGCCCAGTCCCAAGCTGGAATCGGCAACCGTTCCACCGATGAAGGCGCCCAGCGCGATACCGGCATTCGCCGCCGACACGTTGATCGTGGAAGCAATGTCAACATTTCCGGGTCGATAGCGCGTGGCAAGCTGCACGACATAGAGCGCCAAGCCCGGAATATTGCAGAACATCAGCGCGCCGAGCACGCCGAGCGTGAGGATCGAACCGATCATGGACGGAGCCGTGAAGGTGAAAATGAGAAGGACCGCCGCCTGCGCGCCGAGCATTAGCGCCAGCGTCGGCACCAACGCCTTGTCGGATACCCGCCCGCCGAGAAAGTTTCCGACGATCACCGATACCCCGTAGAGCGCCAACATCCAGGCCACGCCATTCGGCGTGAAGCCGGTGATGTCCGCCAGGATGCTCGGGAGATAGGCGAAGGCGACGAACGTGCCGCCCCAGGCGCAGAAGTTCATGCCGAACGCGATCAGCAGCCGTCCGCTACCGAGCACCTTGATCTGTTCGATGAGGCTTCCTGCCGGCGCAATGTCGATCTTCCGAGGCAAAGTCGCCGCCATGCCGACCAACGACACAAAACCCACCGCCGCGACGAACCAATAGGACATGGGCCAGCCGAAGCGCTGGCCGATGACGGTGGCTATCGGCACGCCGGCCGCGACCGCGATCGACAGACCACCGAACACGATCGCCACCGCCGAAGCTCTTCGGTCTTCCGAAACGAAGCTGGCGGCGATGGCGGCGCCGACGCCGAAGAAGATGCCGTGCGGGAGGGCCGTGACGACGCGCGCGGCGATGAGCAGCTCATAGCTGGTGCTCATCGCCGCTGCCGCATTGGCGACCACGAACAATGCCATGACCGCGAGCATCAGCGTCTTGCGCGAAAGGCTTCCCGTCAGGGCCGCGAGGATCGGCGATCCAAAGCTGACGCCAAGCGCATAGCCGCTGACGACCAGCCCGGCCCGCGCCAGGTTGACACCAAAATCA
Source organism: Ancylobacter gelatini (assembly GCF_022601675.1). Lineage (GTDB taxonomy): Bacteria > Pseudomonadota > Alphaproteobacteria > Rhizobiales > Xanthobacteraceae > Ancylobacter > Ancylobacter gelatini. Next base: position 410,480 of record NZ_JAKVIL010000001.1, read on the forward strand.
TCGGCAATCTGCGGCAGAACGCCGACGCTCGCATATTCGGTGGTGCCAATGGCAAATCCACCGACCATCATCGCCAACAAGGCGGGCAACCTGTTCGTGCTCATACTCAAAGGGAATCTGCCTTCTCGGGTTGGGCCTCGGCCGCACGCGTGGCGCTGGAGTCAAAGGTCGGGTAGTCGGTGTAGCCATGGGCATCGCCGCCGTAGTGGGTGTCGCGGTCGGCCTGTGCGAGAGGCCAGCCGTTGCGAAGCCGGGCGACGAGGTCCGGGTTGGCGATGAAGGGCTCGCCGAAGGCGGCGATATCAATCAGGCCATCGGCGATGTGCTGTTCGGCTCGCTCGCGCGTCATGCCGCCGGCGAGGATCAACACGCCGTTGAAACGGTCCCGGAACAGCGCGAGGAATTCCGAAGGGATAGCCGCGCTGCCCCGCGATTTCTGGTCCATGAGGTGGACGTAGGCGATGCCGCGCTTCGACAGTTCGTCGGCGATGTGGAGATAGGATTCCTCGATCTCGGGATAGGTCCCCATGTCGAAGAGCCCGCCGAAGGGAGACAGTCGCACCGAGGTCTTCGCCGCGCCGATCCGGGCGATGACGGCATCGATCGTCTCAAGCAGGAAACGGGTGCGGCCTTCCAGCGTGTCGCCGCGATAGGCATCGGTGCGGTCGTTGACGAGCGGATTGATGAATTGTTCGATCAGATAGCCGTTCGCACCGTGAAGCTCGACACCATCGAACCCCGCCTCGACCGCATTGGCGGCAGCCTTGGCGAAATCGTCGATCACTCCGCGCACTTCCTCGGTCGAAAGGGCTCGTGGTGGGGAGACATCGACAGGCCCCGCAGAGCCGTCGTCGCGTAAGCCCCACGCCTGGGAGTTGGCGGCGATCCTGTCGGTCGAACTGACCGGCGCGATCCCGCCCGGCTGGTTCGAAACATGGCTCACACGTCCGACGTGCCAGAGCTGGGCGAAGATCACGCCGCCTTCCGCGTGAACCGCTTCGGTGGTCTTGCGCCAACCGGCAATCTGTTTGTCGGTGTAGATGCCCGGGATGAACAGAAAACCTTCGGCCGTGCGCGAAATCGGCGTCCCTTCGGTAACGATCAAGCCTGCGCTGGAGCGCTGACGGTAGTAAGTCGCGGTGAGATCGTCAGCGATCCCGTTGCGCGTCCGCGCCCGCGTCATGGGCGCCATCGCTATGCGATTGCGCAGCGCCAGGTCGCCGCGCTCAAACGGCTGAAACAGCTCACTCATGGACGAATTCCTTATCAGGGCTGGGACGTGGACCGGCCGTCGCCTTGCCGATCCTGGGCAGGATCTCGCGGGCGAATTCGTCGATCACCTCTGGCAGCGGCCGGCGGGAGGGTCGCAGCAGCACGGCCATGTGGTCGACGCCCACACCGCGAAGCTGCTCAAGATGGTCGAGGAAGGGCTTGCGGCCGATGCGCGCGCCGAACTTGCGGGGTGTCGGCAACTCGCTGGGATCATCGGCAAGATCCAGATGGAAGGCGGTGATGAATACGCCACGATCGAGGTCAGCCGCGTTCCGAAGCCGCCGGAAATCTGCGGCCTGCCCGGCCGTTCGATCCACGCCGCCCGGATAGACAAAACGTCCATCCATATTGGACGCGATCCACTCGTCGGATTGCTGGCCGTTGCCGGCAATGATCGTCGGAATGGTTTGCTGGCTGGGCTTGGGCAGCAGGTCGAGTTCGGCGGCTTTGCGTCCGTCGCCAAGAGGCAAGCCGCCGTCCTTCCAGGCGTCGCGCATATAGGCGAGGCTCTGGCGAAAGGTCTCGCCACGTCCCTCGAAGTCGAGACCGAGCAGCGGATACTCCACCGGACGGTCGCCTGAGGCGAGGCCTAGGATCAGCCTGCCGCACGACAGGCGATCGACCGACGCGGCCGCCTTCGCCACCATCATGGGATGGCGGAGCGGCAGGACGATGCCTGCCGTGCCGAGCGCGACATGCTTCGTGATCCCGGCGAGGAAGCCGAGATTGACGAAGGGATCGTAGATGGAACCCGCGTCGCCGAAGTTCCGCGGATCGAACACCGGAACGTCGCGCATCCAGATGGCGGCAAATCCTGAGGCGTCGATCTGCCGGACCAACTCCGGATAACGGGAGAGATCAGGCACGCCGTGCGGGCGTCCGTCCGCGACGCGGCGCGCTTCGCCTTCCGGCGACCAATCGTTATCGAGCGGCAGTTCGATGCCCAGCGTCAGTTGGCCGGGACGATTAATCAGATCGAGTGCGGTTGCGGAGCGGGAGTGCGTATCCATTCCCGCACCGTAACTGCTCGCCATTCACTCGATAATCCGCTATTATGGAACGTCACTGGTGAAATCAATTCGCGAGTAAGGATGAACGGACATGAACAACCGCGCCGGAGAGATGGAGGTGTTCGTCGAGGCCGTAGATCGCGGCAGCTTTGCCGGCGCAAGTCGAGCGCTCGGCCTGTCGCCCTCGGCTGTCAGCAAGGTCGTTGGCCGCATTGAAACCCGACTTGGGACGAACCTGCTGATCCGTTCAACCCGCTCGCTCAGTTTGACCCAGGAAGGCGAGATCTACCTGCGGCGTGCCCGCAATGTGCTGGCCGAGATTGACGATACGGAGCGCAGCATCACCTCGGGATCGTGCTCCACACCGCGCGGCCTGCTTAGGGTCAACGCCTCGGTGCCGATTGCGCACTGCGCGATAACACCGCTCCTGCCAGCTTTCCTCGCCCGCTTCCCGGAGATCGAAATCGACCTTTCGCTCGATGACGGCATGGTCGATCTGATCGAGAACCGCACCGATGTGGCGATCCGCGTCGGACCGCTACAAGATTCCGGTCTCAAAGCCCGAAAGCTATTGGAAAGCCGTTATGCCGTCGTCGCCGCTCCATCTTATCTGGAAAGCGCTCCGCCACTGCGAACGCCGGCCGACATCGCCCAGCATCAGTGTATCGGCTTCAACTTCCGGCGCTCGATGCACGAATGGCCGTTCCGTCAACGTGAAGACGATACAATGACCTACGCCCCGCTTCGCGGGCGGATGCGGGTCAACAATGGCGAAACTGTCCGAAGGCTTGCTCTCGCCGGCATGGGGCTGGCCCGCTTGGCCCGATACCATATCGAGCCGGATATCGAGGCGGGTTCGCTAGTGGCGGTGCTTGAGGACTTCAATCCCGGTGACATCGAGCCCGTTAGCGCTGTCTATGTCGGCCATGAGCATCTTGCTGCACGTATCCGTGCGTTCGTCGATTTCCTCGCCGAGCATATGGCGGTCGGTTCGAAGGCATCAGCTTAGATGCCCAATCCCCGCTGCCGCCCCAACTGCCACGACACCGATCCGCCCTGCATGATGCCCGCGACCTCGCGCCCAAGCTGACGGTCGATGACCGGCCGCCATGGGACAAGGGTGAACTCCTGAGATTTTTCAACGATGGCGAATTTGCCGCTCGATAGCTGCACGGTCCCGGCGAAGGTGCCGGCGACGGTTTCGCCATCGGCGGCAGCTCGGAACGGTTTCGCTCTCTCCTGCGCCAGCGCCGCGCCGGTGCTGGCCACTTCGCGCTCCTGAAGCGTGGCGATCAGATTGCGCCGATAAGCGATGCGACCGTCCGTCTGACGGATGGCATCGCCCCGGTCGATCAGAGTCTCGCGTCGCCGCTCCATCGCCTCGCGCACTTGGTCGCCAAAACCCGCCGCCGACAGGTCCGACGCGCCTGCGCCGACCAGCCGCCGATCGAGCCAGGTCGCGCCGTCCGATCCGATCTGGCGCTCGAGGTCGAGGGTCGAAAGGATACGGATATTGACACGGGCATTCCGGCCCGCGTCATGCGCGGTGGCGCGCGCCTCGAAATCCTCCGGGATGCGCCATTGATCGGCGTCGATCCGCTCCGCAATCCCGGCCCGCCGCAGCGCTTCCAGGCGACGGACATGGGCATCGACGAAGCCCTCATAGTCCCCACCCGGCACACGACCATCGAACCGGGCCTGCTCCAGATGCCGGCTCGGCTGATAGATGCCATCCTCGGCCATACCGGCGATGGCCCGATCGGATGGACGGACGGCGCTATCGGGTGGCCCGATCTCGATAACGCTGCCGATCCGAGCGTCTTCGACGCGGGCCGGGTCGACGCCGGCGACATGGTGCGTGCGTCCGTCGATGCCATCGACCACCAGTGCCAGGCTCTCCCCCAGCTCGTCGGAGAGGTGCTTGTCAATGACGCGGCCGACGATTGGCCTCGCGGGCGCGGCGTCATGAATCTCGAAGCTCATTGGATCGCGCTCGGCGCCCTCGGCCCGAAGCGCCTTCTGCATGGTGCGGACGATATCGCCACGCTCGCCCATCTCGCGCAGGGTCGGCTCCAGCCGCTCGCTCAACTCCCAGACACCCGGTGCGTGTCCCGTAGCGAGACCCATGTCGCCGAGCTTGCCGAGACGGCGCAACCGCATGGTCCGATCGGACTGGCCGCGCAGATCGTCCGGTTCATGGCGCAGGTCGATGAAGCGGTCATCGGCTTCGGCGATCATCGCCCGGTCGATACGGGTGAACCGGTCCTGATCGATCTCCGCCATGAGCTTGCGGCGCTGCTCGATCTCGGTGACAGGACCAAGTTCCAGCGTCGCCAGTTCGCTCGCCCGCTCACGGATGCCGCCCGCGAGATAATCGCCATTGATGACGAGATCCTCGCCCAGGGCGTCGCGGCCGTTGACGAGGACATGGATATGCGGATGGCCGGTGTTGTGGTGATTGACCGCGACCCAATCGAGCTTGGTCCCGAGGTCGGCCTCGACCTGGGCCATCAACTCGCGAGTATAGCCGGTGAGGTCCGCGAGATCGGCGGCGTCTTCGGGCGAGACGATGAAGCGGAACTGGTGGCGATCGTCTTTGCCGCGATCGAGGAAGGCATCGCCATCGGCGCGATCCTCACCCGCTGAATAGAGCCGGCCGCGCTCGCCATTGCGGGCGGTGCCGTCCCGCTGAATATAGCGCAGATGCGCGGCGGCCTTACCGCTGCGACCGGCGGCGCGAACCGACCGCGATTTGACGATGACACGGCGGCTGCCGGGCTGGCGATGGCTCCAGCCGTTCGACAGATTGCGGGCACGCACGAAGGCCGCGCCGCGCCCGCGCTGGACGCCCCGGCCGGAGGCGATAATGCTCTTGCCCTTGCCGCCGCGACTGGAGCCGCCACCCTTCGCAGACCGGCTCCGACCGGAGGCGGCCTGCTGCTGGCGCGTGATCTTGCGAATCTTGCTGAGGAAGCTCTTGGCCTGGCCCGCCTTCGGCGCATCGGAGCGCACGCGGCCGAGCCTCGGCCGGAAGCGGTTGTCGTCGTCGCCGCTCATCGACAAACGGCCCGAAACCGGTGATTTTGGGGAAGAGTGCCGCGAGAAACGCGGTAAATACTGGCTTTGCCGCGCCTCGCGGCACCATGAAGGCGCGGCGACGGTGCCGCCCCAAACAGTGTGCAGACAAGGGCTTGGCCCCCGGATCGGACCCATAGGGTGCCGTCCGCTTTAATCTTGCCCTCCCGCCTGCCTTCCCGTTCTGCCCCTCCAGCCCTGGGATGAGATTGCCGCCAGCCCCATCCCCTGCACACTGCAACCCGCCGCGCGATGCCGCCGACCACGATACTCATGGCCGTGGTCCCGTGTTCGCCCGCGCGACGAACAGGCCATCGGACTGCGGCTCTATGGCGGAAACATCGCGCACCGTGACCGCCGCTGGCACGTCATTCGATGGACGATCGGCCTGCACCGGATCGGCAACGGACGCGCGATCCGGCTGCGCGATGAACAAGGGTGCGCGGGTCCATGCCAGCGGATCGGCCGCCGCGACTATAACGGGCGTAACGATCGCGTTGCCGTCGATGACCGGCGCGATGGCGGCGACATAGGCGCGGGTCTCAGCGGGTAGCGGCCGCCCCGAAAGCGACGCCTCATAGCGTCCGGGACCGGCGTTATAGGCAGCGAGCATGGCGGTGACGCTGCCATAGCGGTCGTGCAGTTCGCGCAGATAGGCGGTGCCGGCAAGGATGTTGTCGCGCGGATCGTAAACATCGCCGCCGAGCCGATGCCGGATGCGCAACTCCGCCCATGTGGCGGGCATAATCTGCATCAGCCCCATCGCGCCGGCCGAGGAGATGGCGCGTGGATCGCCCGCGCTTTCGGCCCGCAGCACCGCTCTGATCCATGCCGCCGGGACGCCGAAGCGCTGCGAGGCTTCCGCGATATGGGGAGCAAAAGGATCAGCGGATGCGGCGCGCTCCGCCGGTTGGGGCTGCGCCACGGCTGCAATGGGCAAGGTGGAAGCGAACAGCAACGCTACTATCAGGACCGCGTATCGGACGTGCGCGCCTTCTCCGCTGTGACGCCAGCCTGCCAGCGTGCTCGCTGCGGTCAAGGGTGCGCGCGAAGCGCCGGCCAATGGCCGCCCTTGACCTTCGCTGCGCGCGCCGGCCGACCTGCGTTCGAGCGGGACGAAGGGATGAGACGGCTTTCCCGCTAACAAAGGGATGATGGATCGGAACGGGATCGCGCGCGCGAACAGGCTGACAGTCGGCATGATGTCAGTCCCTCCCATCGCGCTTTTGCGGGCGGTTCCAATGCAGCGACCATGCGTTGCCGGCGTCGTCGTCGCGGAACAGGTTGGCGCGGATCGGCTGCGGCAAAGCGGGGTCGTCGATCAGCAAAGCGATGTATTCGCCTGCACGCTCGCCCGTGCGTTTCCAGCCCGCGCCGATCTCCGGGCCTTCGTCATTGCCGTGATGGATGCGGTAGTCCGGCGCGTTCTCGGCGTCGGATGGCTCGGTCGAAACAACGGTGACTTCGCGGTAGATGGTGAAGGTATGGATGCGGCCGGTGAAGCCGGATTGCTCGCGCGTGAATGTGCCGATCTGCGGCATGGAAGCCTCCTTGGGATTGCGGTGGTGGGGAAGAGCGCGGCGGTCAGCGTGTCGCCGCACGCCAGACGAAACGGCCTTCGCCGTCCTCGTCGGTGTAGAGCGGCGTCGCCTTCCCGATGACGGTGCGCGCCGGAATCGGGCCGAAATAGCGACCGTCCAGGCTGTCGCGCACGTCGGGATTCATCAGGAAGATGTCGCCATCCGCGATGCGCCGGCAGCCCTGCCATATGGGCAGTTCGCGGCCGTGCCGGTCATGGTCGAGCGCGTCGCCGAGCGGCACGGCGTCGACGGTCACGGCGTTGCCGGTACGGCAAACCCGTTGACCGGAAAGCCCCATGACGCGCTTCATCAGCGGCACGTCGCGGCCGATATAGCCGCGCTCCACCATGAAATCGGCAAGCGGCTTGTCCGGCATGACGGCGACCAGATCGCCAACAGCCAGGTCGCTTGGGCGTTCGAGGTCGTAGAGACCGATCGGCACGCTGGCCGAGGCGTTCCAGACAAGGCGCAGCGGCGTCGGAATAAACGCGGCGATGGCGACGCCCATCGTCGCAAAATACGTCACCATGACGTAGCCGAAGCGGGTCATTGCCCGATCTCCCGCCGCTTGAGCCACGCCTGATGGCGATCCACCGTGTAGGGGCGCGGCGTATGGCCGGCGCCGATCCGGTTGCCGACATGCCGCCAGTGGTCGGGCGCGACCTCGCAAGCGTCGATGCCGACGGCCTCCACAGCGTCGATATGGCGGAGCACCTGTTCGACCTTCGGCCAGCCTTCGATCTTCAGAAGGATGTCACCGCCGGGGCGCACGAAAGGAAGCGTCTGATAGGCTTCACCTGACTCGACGGCGCGCACGATGTCGATGCGCGAGATGATGGTTCCGAAGTCGTTCGCCGCCCAGCGCACGAAGGCAAAGACGCTGCCGGGGCGATAGGAGAAGACGCGGCGGCGGCGGTCGAGAACCTGTTCGTGCGCCTCTCGGCCGAATCTGATCCAGTTCTCGATCCGCTTCTCGATATGCGTCAGCTCGACATGGGTAAGGCTGTCGGATGGCAACGCGGACGGCATGGGGCCGCCGCGCGCGCGGGGCACCGCTGCGCTCGTCATGATGGGTCTCCTTCGGTGGCTGGGGGAAATTCGCGCGCGAGCAGATCGCGAAGCATGTCGGCGACGGTGACGCCGCGCCGGAACGCGGCGATCTTGATCCGGCCGCGCAGGTCCGGCGTCACGTCGATGGTCAGTCGCGCGGTGAAGCCACCGGCATCGCTGTCACGCGGGGGAGCGTCGGACGCCTTGATCCAATGCTCGGGATCGGCGGGCCGTGATGCGAAGCCGCGGCGGGACGGTCGCTCGCTCATGGCGACGCCCTCCCGATGCCGAGAGCGCCGATCGCCGCTGCCAGCGCCGCGATTTCGCGCGCGGCGGGCGTGTCATCGTCCAGTTCGGACACCAACCGTCCCGACTGGGCGGCGGCGGCAAAGGCGATGCGCTGACCTATGGTGGCGGCAAGCACCGGCGGATCATGCTCGGCCAGTGTCTCGGCCGTCTCGCGGGCCAGCACGGTGCGCGCGCCGCAGCGATTGAGCACGAAGCGGGCGACCAATTCGGACCGGTAGATGCGCGCCTCAGTGATGAGCGCCAGCATTTCGGCCGAAGCCCAGCCATCGAATGGCGACGGCTGCACCGGGATCAACACCAGGTCGGCGGCGAGTAGCGCCGAACGCATCAGGGCAGCGACACGCGGCGGCCCGTCGATCACGACGTGATCGGCGTCACGGGCCAGCTCCGGCGCTTCCCGGTGCAGGGTGTCGCGAGCCAGGCCGACGACGCCGAATGTGCGGGCCAGACCCTCGCGGGCGCGCTGTTGCGACCAGTCCAGCGCCGAGCCTTGCGGGTCCGCGTCGATCAGCGTGACGCGCTTGCCCTGCCGCGCCCATTCTCCGGCGAGGTTCAGCGCCAGCGTCGTCTTCCCGACGCCGCCCTTCTGATTGAGGAGCGCGACGATCATGGCGCACCTCGCCGGGTGGCACCGGCACCGTGCCTCGCAGGCGCGCGCGTCAAAGAAGAAGAGTTAGATTCTTTGTTAGACTCTAAGTTAGCAGTCGGATTCCGCGTTTCAGGCCAGAGACTTAACTGTGGTTCGTGCGCCCGAAATCCCGATAGTCCTGCGCCCGAAGTCCCGATACCGTTTGCGCCCGAAGTCACGAGTGTTTCCACAGCGCTGTCCACAGGCACTGTGGACAGACCGTAGGGGCGGATTTGCATCATCTCGCGCCGCCCTTCGCGCCAGATGTCGAGGCGATAACCGGGCAGCGGCTGACGGGCGGCGATGCGGCGCAGGTCGAGCGCGAAATCGGAGATGCGCGCGAGGCTGCCCGACTTCTCGTGCAGATGGACGACTTCGAACAGCCAGCCATGCTGCTGGCGGCCAGCGTGCTTGCGGGCGACGCGATAGAGCCAGCGTTCGATGCCGCCGGTCAGCCGGAAATAGAGCGGGTCGATGGTCAGGACCAGCGAGCGGTCGATGACGCCGCGATAGAACCAATCCGGCAGGACGAACTCCATGCCCTCGACGCGGCCGTCGCGGGTGGTCAGTTCTTCCCATTCGTTGATCCAGGAGAATTGATGCCGCCGCCAATGCTCGCCGTGACGGATGGTAGTGCGGATGACGGTCGATTGTAGGCGGGCGAGCGCGCCCTTCAGCAGGCGGTATTCGCGCGCGCCGGTGGCGCGGCCGATCGCCTGCAAAAGCTGATAGGGCGTGAAGCGCAGGAAGCGCGACGTGCGCAGGCCGTGGTTCTCGGCCTCGACGATCTGGCTGGCGGCCCAGATGAGCACGTCCGCATCCCAGATGGTGGCCATGCCGTGTTCGGGCATCCCGAAGACTTCGACACGCTGGCCGCCGGCCTCGTAGAGGATCGGAGCGACCCGCTTGGCCTTGGCGAGCGAGAAGAACGGCCGCTCCATGAGGTCGCGCTGATCGCGTGGGGATGCGTCGCCGGTGGCGACCACGAACGGATCGAGCCGTTCGCGCTCGCTGCCTCGTGCGAAGCGTCCTCTGCCGGAGGTGACATCACCGGGCATCTCAGCGTGACGCCTTTTCGGCGGGTGTCAGCGGACGGGCCGGGAAAACGCGCGTGGCGGTCTTCTCGGACGCGGACTTGCGGATGCCGTCCTCGGTCCACGCCTGAAGGTCATCGACGGAGTAGACGATCCGCCCGCCGATCTTGCGGTAGGTCGGGCCGGTGCCGTAGGTGCGGTGCTTTTCCAGCGTACGGATGGAAATGCCGAGGAAGCGGGCCGCATCGGGAGCGCGCAGGTATAGGGGCGGCAGCCCCGTCTTCGGATCTATCATGATGGGATCTCCGGTCGGGTTCGAGCGGGCTACCGGTGGCGGCAGCGGGCTGTGGCGAACCGTGGCGGAGAAATGGCGGCTTGCAGCGTGCCGGATTTAAGGGGGCGCGATTCCGGCACCCCGACCGATTGCCACGTCTTCGGCAGCGCGATGGTGATTAGCGCCAGTATGCGGAATGGATGGGATAGCGAAGCAAGTCGCGGTAGCCGCCCCGCATGTAGCGCAAGCCATCGGCAACCAGGCGGCGCGTCTGGTTCTTGCGCGAATCTGCTTCCCAGTCGGCTTTGGTGCCAGCGAAGCCAAGGAGCGTTTCGGCGATCTGGCGATAACTTGCGCCTTCAAGATGGCCGTCGAGCGCGCGCAGGACCAGAATGAACCGATCGCGCGTCTGCTGTGGCAGGACCCGCGGTCCCTCGCCGATGGGCCGATCAGACAGGGCGCGCCAGATGCGCAAAAGCGCCTCGGCGCGAAGTTCCAACAGGGCGTCAAGGGGCAGAACAACGCAGTAGGTCGCTCGATCGTCTGGTGGCGTTTCGGCGAGCCAGAACTGATGGCTCAAGTCAGTCGATTGCCAAAGGCCATGCCATCCTCCGTCCACATCCGGGCGAGCATCGAGGCCGGACAGGCCCGGCAGATCGATCGGCATGGCGGCGGGATCGTCGCCGACTTTGGTGGTACACCGAAGCTCGATGGCCTCAGGCAGCAGCGCGGGCATCCAGAACAACGGGACGTGGCCCGCTGGCTGGTGCGGATCGGCCGGGAAATCGTAACCCCCAGCGCTCGGAGAAACTTCTCCGGGCGGCGGCTTGATGTTGAGGAAGAGCTTTCACGCGATGAAAGTCACGATGATAGTCGTCATCGCGGCGTAGAAACTCCCAGGCAAAGCCGGCGGTGGAGATGCTTTTCGCATGTCCGTAAGCGGCCGGCGCGCGCCAATCAGAACTCGGCATGGCGTCACCTCTAATCTTGCGCCGCCTCGCGGCACTAGAAAGAAGAAAGGTGAACAACCTCAGATGTATTTTGCAGATATTGTTTAGAGATATGTTGTTCTTTCAACGCGATCAATATTGGTTAATGTTTTACTATCAGAATAGACGTTCTCTGGCGAGCCGGGCGTGCCCGGCGAGCCGCCTTTTGCGCAGCAAGCCCGCCGATCCGCAAAAGCGGATCGGCGGGAAATCGGAAATCCGATGTTGGGCAAAGGCGGAAAGCCGTAGAACCGGAGTGGCGGTTCTACGGCTTTGCGATCAGGCGGTTTTCAGGCGCTGCATTCCCTCGGCCAGCGTCCACAGGGCTCGATTGAGGCCGACATTCTGGTCGATGCCGTTGATGGCTCGGGTCTGGCTGCGGCGGATACGACCGTCTGACGTCTGGCGGCGTCCGCTGAGTCCGCCCCGGATGAGGTTTTCCTGAATGACGTTGAAGGTCTGCCACAGGCTTTGTCCGATATCCTCGCGGCGGCGCGGAGCGATAATCTGGTCCGGGCGAAGGGGGCTTTCGTCCTCGCCATAGCGGGCGACGAGGCTCGCTTCCCCCAACACCTGCTGTTCGGCCTGCGACAACCGGGTTTCCTTCATCGTCTCAGTCGCATCGATCAAGCGCGGGAAATCCTCCGCGACAGTGTAAACGCCTTCGATGATCTGATCCTGTATCCCGCCTTTGTGCGGAACGCGGACTTCCTCGAACCGCTCGCCCGCGATCATGCTGTTTGTGCAGACGAAACGCAGCACGCCCGCGAACATCTGATAGGCTGACGTACCGTCATGTGAATTGACGATGATGACTTCCGCCGCCTCCGGCTTGCCGATGCCATCGTCCCGGCGCAGGCGCAGCATGTGCTTGGCGTGGCCCATGCGCTCACCATCGCGCGGAACCGCCTGCACGGCGAAGAACGGGAACCATCCTTCCCGGCGCAGCCCCTCCACAATCTCGATGGTGGGAACATAGACATAGCGCTCCGAGCGGCTGTCATGGGCTTCGCGGGCGAAGATGGACGGGACGTGTCGATAGAGGGTTTCGTTGTCGAGGGCTTCGCGCCCGCTGATCTGGTGGGAGTTGCGGCCGAACCGGGTGGCGAGGCTGTAGGTCATGATCTTGATCCTCATTGGCTTGGGTTGGAGCGCAGCGCTGCGCTGCAACCCTGGCCGTCGCCGAGACCGGGGGGTGCAAGGAGCAAGGGCGGCCGGGCCGGAGGGGGATCACCCGGCCTGCACGGAACGGCGGAACGACGTGGAGGAAGGCTGGGGAGACCGGCCCGGACGAGCGTCAGCGATCCCTTGCGCCGCGCCAGGGGGCAGCGCCCCCAAGCAAGCTTGCCGGCGTGAGCGCCAGCGGGAGCCGGGCACAAAGCTGGATCAGGATGTGCAAAGCCGCCGAGACTGAAAGCCGCATATCCTGATTGCCGTATTCCCCTCAGGACGGCGGATAAGCATGAAGAAGCCCCGCGCGCGGCGGGGCTTCGTCGGCGATATCCGTTTTCAATCGCCGTTGCGGCGGGACCAGATCAGATTGTGGCTTTCGCCGCTCTCGTCCTCGACCAGGCTGGCGTAGATCGGGGCCGGAAAGCTCGGATCGTCCAGCTTGACCGAGAGATATTCGCGGCCGGTCTCGCGAGCGGTTTTCTTCCAGGCTGCACCGAACTCGACGGATGGGCCGGCGATGATGCGATAATCAGGGCCGCGTTCGCTTTCGCCTTCGGTGGGGACGAGCTTGGCCTTGACGTTGAGGGTCAGGGTTTTGACCGTGCCGGTGAAGCCCGCGCCATTGTCGTTCTTGGTAAAGGTGCCGATGGTCGCCATTGTCGTTACTCCGTTCCACGGGCCGCGCCTATCGCGACCTCGATGGTGGTCGTGCGACCGGAGACGATCGGCCCGCACCCTTCAGGGCTGGAACGCAGTGGAAGGCGGCCGGCGGCGGCTTTTTTGGCTCGCGGTGCAAAGCGCGCTCGCGCGCGGCGGAAAAAAGCTCGCGACGGACGTTGCGGGAAATCGATCGAGGCGAAGCCGGTCTTCGGTCAGACCCATGCCATTCGAGGGCGCCGTGGGCGCGGCCCTGCAGAAGGAAACGTGACCTTGGCGATGATGCCCCTTGTCCGACGCGATGCGCGCCATGAACCGGCAGATCGAGATCCGACCTTCAGGCGTTGGATGGCCTTTCCACACTTTGGCGGGAACGTGCAGACCGCCGCGGCATCCTCCGTTCACGCGATACGGGTGCTGAATGCTCGCCGCCGGGCCGGCTTTGCAGTTCAGTCGGTCGGGCTAGGCGACCCGAGCGCCCATCCTGATTTCAGCTTCGTGATCGGAGGACGCGGGAAAGATTCGCGGCAAATCCGCTGCAACTGCGATTGAAAACGGATATCGCCGAAGCGGCCCCCTCCCGTGCGAGGCTTTGTGTAGTCCGCCGATTTTTCGCGTTAGCGATCGAAGCCGAATGGCGGAAACGCGCCATCGCGTGGTTCCGGCGCAGCCGAGAGCGCGGCCCGAAGGGCAACGCCTAAACCTGTTCGGAAGAAACGCCTCTCCGATCGAGTCAGGCCGGAAACGCATCCATGAGGATGAACGTCGCTTTCTGCCGCTGGTGAGCATTGATGAGCGGGACCAGCCGCGTGAAATGCTCGGTCCTGCAATGGGCGTCCAGCGCCGCTCGATCCGGCCATTCCTCGATGAAGATGAAATGTCCGGGGTCTTTCTGGTCGGTGAAGAGGTCGTAGGAGATGCAGAGGTCTTCCTGCCGGGTCTTCTCGACCAGCTCGCGGTAAAGCGGCAGGACGATCTCAACCGCTTCCGATTTGATGAAATCCTCGGCGATGACCTTGAGCATAAGGCGGCTCTCCATTTCGCAATCGGGCGATGCTCCGATGCTCAGCGTCCGGCCGTCCAAGGGTCGATGATCGGGAGACCCGCCGCCTTGAAGGCGCTGGCGTCACGCGTGGCGACCGCAAAGCCGTGGGCGGTCGCGATGGCCGCGATGTAACCGTCCGGTGTCGGAAAGCCCTTGCCAGCGTTGCGCGCCGCAACGGCGAGGTCGGCATAGCGGCGGGCCGCGTCCGTATCGAAGGGGAGGATTCTGCCGTCGAACAGGCCGAGGAGTCCGTCGAGGGTTGCGGCGAGCTTCTGCTTGCGCTGCCCGTCCGGCATCGCGCCGATGCCGAACAGGAGTTCCGCGACGGTGACGCTGGAGAGATAAAGGGTTTCGGCAGCCTGCTCGTCCAGCCAGTCGCGCACGGCGGGAGCCGGTTCCGGCTTCATCGCCTCGGAGACGACATTCGTATCCAAAACGATCATTCAAAGCTCATGGGCACGGCGGGCGTCCGGTCGCGGGCCTGTTCCAGCGCCTCGAAATCGGCATTGGTCAGCCCGGCCTCCCGGCTCAACGCTGCTAGGGCGGAACCGATGCGCAGGCGGTTGGCGGGACGAACCGCCTCTTCCAGAATGTCCCGGATTTCGGCTTCGGTGCTGCGGCCATGATGGGCCGCACGCACCTTGAGGGCGCGGTGCGCCTCGTCGGACAGGTTGCGAATGGTGACGGCGGGCATCTGATGGCGTCTCCGGCTAGTTGATAGCGACGCCATCAACATAGTGAAGTTGATATCATCAATCAAGATGTGACGGCCACAAGAGGCGCGGTTGCGCTATCTGGTGGGCGGGCTGATGTCTGCCGCCAATCGCAACCACGCCGCTAGGCCAACGAAGCCGCCGCCGATGATCGAGAAGACTTGCCGCCAGACTTCGGACGGCACGGCTTGCGTGGCGATGCCATGAACCAGCGCGTAGCCCGCGATGGCAGCGGGCGCGGCGAAGACGAGCGCCACGGCAAGGCGCAGGATCGGCGCGCGCACCGCCATGAACAGGACGATCAGCAGGCCATAGGCGGCTGCACCCGCCACCAGCCCGACCAAGCCCGCGCCGATGAGGCCGGAGCCGGAGGCGTAGGCCCAGCGCGCCGCCTCAACACCGATCATGAAAGGCAGCGCATAGACGGCGAGCGTATAGGCCAGAATGCAAAGGCCGGCGACCACTGCGATGGCCATCAGCATGAGCACGAACATCGCAAGTTCCTCCTGAACCGATGACGGTCACGGTCATCGGCGGGTCGCGGGGGGGCGATCCCCGCGCGACCGCGATTTTTTCGAGAGTGAAGAAAGGAAGGCCGGGACCGCTTGCACGGTCCCGGCCCGGTCCTCACTCGGCGGCTTGGAGGTAGGCGTCCGCGTCCGGCTCGGCGTCGAGCCATGCGGGTCGCGTGGTGCGCAGCACGGTCGGCAGCCAGCCGGTTCCGGCCAGAAGCTGTTCGGCGGCTTGCGCCATCTCCGGCTTCTTCAAGCCCGCGATCCGCTCGGCGGCTTCATCGCTGACGGCTTCCCGCACGGCGGCGAGGATATGCGCCTTGGTCACACGCCCGAGATAGGTCTGCCCGGTCGGGGTCCAGTGCGCCGACATGTCCAGTGTCGTCGCCGTCGCCAGTTTCTCCGCCGTCGCGCGGGCGTTCGGCTTCTGCTCCCATGGCAACTTGACCGCATTGACGGTCATGGCGGCGCAATGGGCGAGCAAGGCCATGAGGCTCGCATGGTCCAGCCCGGCGATGAACGTCCAAAGGTCCGCCACGTTGCGGGGCATATCCGACGCCCATCCGGCATGACGATCGGCCAGCGCCTTCGCGGCGGGCGTGTCCTCGATCCCGTCCGCGTGGGAGGCGAGATAGGCGCTGGTCAACCGGATTTCGAGGCAGGAAGCTTCCCCGCCACGATAGAAGGTCTGCGCCGCCAGCGCATGAACCACGGCGACAAGCGCCATATCCGGCTGCTCGCCAAGAGCGAGGCGAAGGCCAAGGGTGCGATGGGCCGTCAGGTCGCGGATGAGAAGATCCGATAGCGACTTGCCCGCATCCCCGGCGTCCTCGTCCTCCGTGTGCGGTTCGGCTTCCTCGTCCTCACCGTCTCCCTCGTTCCCGATGATCTCCCCATCCTCGGTGACGATCACGCCGTCCACGATGCCGGGTTCTTCCTCTGGTTCAGGGGCCTCGTCCTCGGCGCGAATGAAGCCGCGTTCGATCCGAGCCGTGCCGTCATGATTGAGGATAACGAACACGCCGCCGCGTGCGATCTCGTCGGCGTCATAGGCATGGCGCTTGGCGTCGATCCGCTCGATCTCCGCTTCCAACTCCCCGAACCGCTGGTCCACCTCGTCCGGCAATTCGTCATAGCCGTCATATTCGGCGGTCAGACGGTCGTATTCCTCCTGTGATGCGTCATAGGCAGTGGCATCTTCCTCCGACAGGTCCACCGGATGCGGATAGGTGCGGCGCATTCCGTGCGCATGGGGGAAGTCGATGTGAACGGCAGTCCACTTCCACCCCTCTGCCGTCTGCACCTCGGCGGCAACGCCTTCTAACTTGTTGATGACAAGCCGGTCGAGTAGCGCGGCATCCTCGAAATAGCCGCCCCGATCCTCGGTGAAGAGGTTGCGGATGATGGTGCCACCAGCCTCAGCGTAACTGTCCGCTCCGACGAAGATCGCGCGCCGGTCGGTCGCCGCGACATTCATTTTGGTCAGGTCACGCCGAATGGTCGCGGGATCGCGGTTCCATGACAGGTTCTCATAAACCTGCTCCTGCCGATCGTGGTCCTCGGTGATGGCAAAGGCCATCAACTGGTCCAGCGACAAGCTGCCGTCTCGATAGACCCGCATCAGCTTGGGGCTGACCGCACCAAGCCGAAGCCGCTGCTTCACGACATGCGCCGAAACCCCGAACCGGGCGGCGATTTCCTCCGCGCCCCATCCCCTGCGCTCGGAAAGCTCCCGGAATCGTTCGAACTGATCGGCGGGCGACATGCTTTCACGGGTAATGTTCTCATCAAGGCTGATTTCCGCCGCATCATTCTCGGTATCCAGCACGCAGCGGATGGCCTCCGTCTTCTTGATCTGCTTGCGCTTCACGCGCAGCAACTGCGCCAGCCTGCGGCCTTCGCCAATGGTCACGAAATAGCTTCCGGTGGGCTCGCCTTCCGCGTTCGTTTCTGGCTCCACCACCAGATTTTGCAGCATTCCCTTGGCCGCGATGCTGGCCGCCAGCGCCTCGATATGGGCTTCGCTGTGCGGGGTCTTGCGGGCGTTCTTAAGCGACTTCTTCAACTTGTTCAGCGGCACGAACAACACCGCGCCGTTTTCGATGGCGGGGGCTTCGGAAACCGTGGCGGTGGTTTCGACAGTGTAGGTCATGGTCTTGATCCTCATTGGCTTGGGTTGGAGCGCAGCGCTGCGCTGCAACCCTGGCCGTCGCCGAGACCGGGGGGTGCAAGGCGCAAGGGCGGCCGGGCGGAGGGGGATCACCCGGCCTGCACAAGCGGATCGAAGTCATGACGAGAGTGCGCAGCACATATCCGCGCGGAAGGCTGGGGATACCGCACGTCCGCCCTTGTGCCGCGCCAGGGGGCAGCGCCCCCAAGCAACCGGCCCGGCCAGAGCAAAGCGGAGGCCGGGGAGATAGATTGGATCAGGATATGAGCGCGCGGGAGGCTGGAGACCCTAGATCCTGATCGCCGTTCTTTACGGAACGATGTCTCTAGGCAGATGTGTATCCATTGGGTACACTCCTGGCATGACCAAAAAAGATGTCGGGTTGCGCATCAGGTTGGACCGGGATCTTCGGGACGAATTCGTCGCGGCGTGCCAGGTCCATGATCGTCCAGCGGCACAAGTGCTTAGGGAGTTCATGCGCGAGTACGTCCGCGAAAGTGTCGCGTCCTCTGCGATCAGAGCTCCGGAACGAGAATCGAGAGGGAACGAAGAATGACATCGGCGAGCCTGTCCAGATACAAGGCAGACGACGGCCCGACCGACGTGAGCGAGGCGGCATGAGCAATGTCAACGTCAGGCGGCTGGTCGAGAACATCCGATCCGGGACTAACGTCTATACGCCTTTGGTTGAGCTAGTGGTGAACGCCATTCAGGCCATCGACCAAAAGGGCGTCAAGAATGGTCTGATCCAGATCGAAATCCTGCGAAGCGGACAGGCGGACATCATCGACCGTCTTGAGGATATCGATGGTTTTATCGTCAAGGACAACGGGGTCGGCTTCACGAAAAGCAACCGCGATTCCTTTGATACACTCTATACCGAACAGAAGATTGCTGATGGCGGTAAAGGATTCGGCCGTTTCACCTGCCTCAAGTATTTCAATTATGTGAAGGTCGCAAGCACCTTCGCTGTCGACGATGCGTTCCATGATCGATCCTTCAGGATGGGCCTAGATAAAGACATCATCGTTGAAGAGGAAACGTCTGCTTCGGAAAAGCGGGAGACGGGTACGGCAGTCGAGATTTCCGGAATCAAGTCGGTCAAGTTCCCCGACAAGCGCCTCGATACCGTCAGCCGCGTTATCGTCGAACGGTTGCTGCCTTATTTCGTGGACAAAGAGCGGGCTTGTCCGCGCATCTTGATCCGGGAAGCGAGCGAGCCATCCGGCGGCGTCTCTCTCAACGATTATTTGGGGAAGGACAACAGCCAGATTGTGGAGATGCGAGTTGAACAGGGCACGTTCACGCTCCCGGCCAACGAAGAGGCTAAAGACTTTCAAGTCCGCGTCTTTAAGTTCTATGCGCCGAGGTCGGCCAAGAGCAAAGTTAGCCTTGTCGCGCACCGGCGCGAGGTGACGGACAATCCGCTTCAAGCCTACATACCTGAATTTGCCGAGGAGTTTTATGAGGCCGGCCCCGACCAGGACCTGTCCAAGGGGCGCAACTTCGTCGTCAAATCCTATGTATTCGGCGACTACCTTAATGACAACGTGTCGCTCGAACGAGGCGAATTCCGCTTCCAGACCGACAACGACCTGCTGAGCGGCATTTCTCAAAGCGAGATCGAGCAAAAGGCCGCCGAGATCGCGCAGTCGGCGCTGGGCTCGGAAATTACCGAGCGGAAGAGGCGCAAGCAGGCGCGCATCGCCGACTATGTGTCGGCCGATGCGCCCTGGCACCGGACGCTAGCGAACGAGGTCGATTTCGACGCCCTGCCCATGCGTCCGTCCAACCAAGATATCGAGCTTCATCTCCAAAAGAAGAAGTACGAAAAGGAAATCCAGACGCGCTCACAGGTGGCCGCGCTACTGAAATCAGAAAACCCCGATGAGTTGGGCGAGAAGATCATTCAGCTTATGGATAGCATTTCTGACACCAGCAAGAACGATCTCATCCACTACGTTTCCATGAGAAAGTGCGTTCTCGACCTCTTTTCCAAGTCTCTAGAAATCGATGCCGATGGAAAACATAAATCGGAAGGCGACGTGCATGACATCATCATGCGGCGCAAGAAGGATTCAGAAGACCTCGACTATGATGCGCATAATCTCTGGATGCTGGATGAGCGGCTGAATTTTTCGTCCTACGTGTCTTCCGACAAGCCGCTGAACAGAGCCAATGGCGACAGGACCGATATCACCATCTACAACCGGCGTGTCGCCTTTCGTGGTGAGAACGAGGCCAGCAATCCCATCACGATCTTCGAGTTCAAGAAGCCGCAGCGCGACAACTTCGCTGATCCTTCATCGAAGGAAGACCCAATTCAGCAGATCGTTCGCTATGTGAACCAGATTAGAGACGGGAAGTTCAAGACCCCCACCGGACGGGACATTATCGTCAACGGCACGACGCCATTTTACGGATACGTGGTTTGCGACCTAACCGCCAAGGTCAGGAAATGGCTTGAATTCGAGAAAGACTTTACACCTATGCCTGACGGACTTGGATGGTTTCGATGGTTCGGTAACAATAGTCTCTATATGGAGGTTTTAAGCTGGACTAAGCTCCTTCGAGACGCAGAAATGCGAAACAAGATATTCTTCAATAAACTCGGAATAGACTGAAAAGATACGAGTAAAAAACTAGGGGGGTGCATGGGAACGGCGAGCGACAAGGAAATCAAGGGCGCGTGGGTAATCCACCACGGTCGCAAGCTCGTTCTGGATGTGAACGGGCCAGCGGAGTTTCCCGCCATTAACGAGGCGGCGAAGGCCGCGACCCTCCTCACTAAGCTCGGCCAAACAAACCAGGCAACCGTCACCAAGCTTGAAGCGCGCGCTATCGCTGTGGCCTCGGGTCTCGATCCCCGGTTGGAGCTAAATGGGCTTCTCCAGGTGCTTGAGCGCAAGCGCCTGATCGACCAGTCCAAGGACGACATCTCTATTCTGGGCGTCACGACGCGCGGCTCGCTTGGTCATGCCACCGACATCTACAACGAGGCCGAGCCGAGCACCTACGAAGAAGCGTCAATCACGCTGGCGGAAGTTGCTTCGGAGGCACCCATCCGGCGCGCCGACGTCTCGCAGCGGATCGGCGATACGCACAAGCTCACCAATGCCCAAGTCGGCGATTTTCTCGATCGTGCGGAGGGCATCGGATTTGTCGATAAGGAAGGCGATGGAAATGACCGGCTGCTGTTCAACGGCAACCTTTTCCGCCGGTCGTCCGTCGTCAAAACCCAGAAAGTACTTACCTCCCTCACCGATGCCGAGCAGCGTTTGATCAGCGAGATTGCCGAACAACTATCCAAGAGCGGATGCTTGAGCGTCCAGCACGTTGAGCAGGTTCTGTCGAAGCCGCTCTTTGAGAAGCTGGTTGCGGCAGCCGTCTATGATCTCAACGAGGTCACGAACGAGCAGGGCAGCCATGTCTACGTCACTGCACCCGCCGCCTTTCATAAATTTGTCGATCCGATGGTGGATGATTGCTTCGACATGGCGAAGTCGCTCGTGGCGGCGCTCACCTACGGCATGGTTTCTCGGTCATCTTCCCAAGGCCGGATCAACCAACTTCCTGCACTTGTGAATAAGCTGATCTCCGGGCGTGAGGTTGGCCCAACAACTTCCATCGGACAGGACTATCGGGTTCTTGAAGTCAACGGCGTCGTCAAGCTCAGGCGTGACGCGAATTACGCCAATCGCTACTATCTGCGGCTACTCAAGAGGGAGGTAGGTGAGCTTGCGTTGCAGGTGCTCACGCAAGGTAACGCTTATGCCCAATCTCTAGCCGATCTGCCCAGCGCGCCCATGGCGGGATACATTGGCCCCGAAGAGAGCCGCACCTCAATCCGTAAGAACCAATCCCCGTTGAGCAAGCGAGCGACGCGGGATGTGCTAGAGGCCGTTCGCGGCGGGCGGGTGCTGTGATGAACGACAAGGTGCAAACGCCCAAGGGGGCTGTGTTGGAGGAGGTGCTGCGCGCCTACTTTCTGCGTGCCGGTTTCTTTGTCATTCGCGGGGTTCCATTTCGCTTTGCGGACGAAGATCTTACTGACGTCGACCTTTGGTTATATGAGCGCCCGACCGGCACGTCTCGGCGGGTGCAGATTTGCGACATCAAATACAAGCAACGCCCAAAGGCAGTTGAGCGCATCTTTTGGACGAGTGGGCTGGCCGATGCACTCGACGTTGACGGAGCATATGTTGCGACCACCGATAAGCGTAAAAGTCTACGGTCCGTAGCAGAGAAGCTGGACCTGCAACTGATCGACGGCACAGACATTCAACGCATTCAGAACAGCCAGGTTGTTCTCTATTCGGAGCGAATGGGCGATGAGCAACTAATCGCCGAATTGCAGGCGGTGGATAAAGGCTTCCGGAACAAGAACCTCCAGGACGCACGATTTGATATACTGTCGGCTCTCTCGGAGGGGTTTGGCGCTCCGTCCGCAGTTAGAGCTTTGGAAGGCTTCTCCCGGTTGGCCACGGCCGCCGTTGCGTACCATCCGGACTCACAGGCCGCTCGCTCGGCTGGCCGCTTGGCCTACCTTGCTGGGGCCATCGCTTGCCAGAGCCTCGATTACGTCAGCGTCGGCGCGGCATTTCGAACAATAGACGAGAGGCGGGACTTAATCCTGCGGGCTGTGCGGCTGGGTGCATTGGGCAATGACGATGGGCAGCAGACGCTTCGCTTGGCTATGGCGCTGGTCGAAAAATACGCGCCCGGTGGCAGGGGAACCGCTATGGCAGTAGAAGCCGGCTTAAAGCGGGATCTGGATCAAATCCCCGCTGAGATCGTCGCGGATCAAGCGGTACGGCTCCTAAAATCGGACCAGCTTTTCGTGACCGGGCGCGAGCTTGAAATGGCAAGCTACCACATCGCGCTGCCGACGTTTGACGGCCTCAGCGTCCAAACCAAATCGATGCTCGGAGCACTTCTCGACTATGCCAATGTCGATCGTCAACGATTCGCGAATGCATGGAAGTCTAACTCCAGCGCCACTATCGCATCCGCCCAGGCGATGACTGAACAGGTTGATAAGGACGCTTCATCGCAAGCCTCTCTTTTCGGAGAGGAATAGCTGTGATCGCGGTGATCAACATGGGTGGCCGGACATCCGATATAGCCGCCGTCAAGGGGGGCTGCGCTTTCGCGAGCAAGCAAGTATCTTATTTCCGATGTTCAGACCCGCGGTTGGAAAAAACGAACTCATATCGCTCATCGAGGAGATGTCTGAACTCGATGTGGCGAGATTTCTCTATTTTCAGGAAATGGCGGCTACCTATCTGTCCGTTGGTAAATTCGAAAGCATGCTGATCTCAGCGATGCATATGTGCGATCGCGTCAAGGTTCAAAAAGCCCTCGGGCTGGACGAAGATGCGTGGGCACTGTCAGTCGCTAAAAAGTCTCAGCTTGAAGGATCGACCCTCGGCTCCCTGATCAAGATACTCGAACGCCATAACGTCGATCCGGCCGACATCGCGTATCTGCGGTGGATCAAGGATAAGCGGGACTACTTTGTTCATCGACTTTTTCACGACCACGCTTGGCCTGGTGAGATGGACGCAGAGAGCTGCCAATTCATGAGGCGCCGCCTTCTCGCGATCCAGCTATGGTTGGAACGGGGAGAACGTAAAATCTGGCGCATTTTCGAACGCGCCGGATTTATCGAGCTGGATCACCTCGAAGATGGGGGATTGCTCGTCATGAATAGCGGGATCTACGACCTGATCCAGGCGGATATCACTAAGCTCGGATCTGAAGGAGCTGACGCTTGAATCCGGATCTGAAAGATATACCGGATCGCATTCTCAACCTCGCGATCGGCGCGCTCAGCCAAGCTAACACACACGCTGTCTATTCCGATCCTGGCCGGGAATATTGGGATCATATGTGCATTCTCAATGCGGCTCACGCAGGTGAGCTCTTTTTAAAGGCAATTATTGCGCGAGAGCATCCACTCCTAATTTTCAAAGATCTGTTCAGCTTGGACGACAACAAAGGCAAGCTTCTTGATATAGAAACTCTGATCAGACGGGGTCGGACGCACGATTTTGAGCGGTTGCCCCAGGTGCTTTGGGCGACGACAGGCAGACGAATTCCTAACCGAGAATGCTACGAGCGGGTGAGGTTAGCGCGCAATTCCATCCAGCACTTTTGCGCGCCGGAGAAGGACGATCTTCGGGCCTTATCACTCGAGTTCATTTACACCATTATCGATCCGCTCATTATGGAGGTGTTTGGCTTATTCGCGATCGAATACCATGAAGATCCAAGCGTCGGGTACGACTATGTCGTCAGCTCGCTGCTCGGCAGAGAACTCAAGTTTAGCATTCCTGACGATTTTACGATCACCGAAATCAGTATGCCGGAGGTACTCGGAGGCACGAGTGCCAAATATAAAAACTGGATCAAGAAGCAGGTGACGAAGATTGGAAGGCTTGACCTCCTATCGTGACGTTGCGGAATGTGATCCAATCTTGGAAGGGGGAGATTGGGCATGGCGCAAAGGCCGAAACGCAATGCGGCCAACAAACTGGAACGTTGGGAAATCGCGCTCATTAAGCGCATGATCTCAGCAGGTATTTTGAACGATCAGGACATCCTTGCCTATTTCACGCGGCCAACTCGTAGCATCAACCATGCGCGGATTGCCGAAATTCGGAATCAGGCAAAACACCGCAACGTAGCGGCTGCCAGCCAAGCAGAGCTTGGGGCATTTTTGCAAGCGTGGCCACAGATAGATCCGGTCACTGGAGCTCACCTGCGCGGCGACGAGTTGCTTGTTAAAGCGCGCGAAGCGATGCTCCAGGCGGTGCAGGGCTTCAATAATCCTCGCGCCTATTTTAAAAGCGAAATGTTCATCGTCATCGCGGTAATTGCTTACACTTACCTTCTTCACTGGCACTACCGTCGAAGCGGCGTCGACATCCGCTACAAGCGAGCGGTGGACGGTGTGGAGACCGTCTTGAAGACGCGGCACGGAGCAGACAAACATTGGGAGCTGGAGGCGTGCATCGACTACGCCGAATGTCCTCTCGATGCTCCAACGATTGCGAACCTCAGGTTTTTGATCGCTATTCGGCATGAGATTGAGCACCAGCTAACCAACCAGATCGATGATACGATCTCAGCGAAGCTGCAGGCCTGCTGCTTGAATTTCAACCGGGCTATAAAGGAGATTGCGGGCGCGCAGCACGGCCTGGACCGAGATCTATCCCTCGCCTTACAGTTCAGCGGTATCAGCAGAGATCATCGTAACATCCTGCTCTCCGAGACGGATATGCCGGCTCACATCCAAGCAGCTCATACTGAATATGAGGATGGGTTGACCGACGAGATGGTGGCGGATCCGCGCTATTCTTATCGCGTCGCCTACATCGAGCAGGCCGTGAACTCGCGAGGGAAGGCGGATCAAGTCGTTGAGTTTCTACGTCCGGGTACTGAGAAGGGTGACCATGTTCGACTGGCGTTGAAAGAAGTCGAAAAACCGAAGCTTAAGCCGGGCCAGATCGTCTCTCTGATGAGAGAGGAGGGCTATCCTCGCTTCAATTTGCATCATCATACCCAGCTTTGGCAGACGGCGGACGCTAAGGCTCCAGGCAAAGCATTTGGGACGACTCTGGCTGATGGCGCTTGGTATTGGTACCCAGCGTGGGTCGACCAAGTGCGAGCGCATGTGCAGGCAAATGGAGATCGATATGGGCCAGGGCCAGCCGGGTGAAGAAATCGAGCGCCTTCGCGATGCGCATGATCAGTGTACTGCGATACCGTGCCAAACCTCCGAAATGGCCGCCGTTAGCCGCCCAAATGCCGCCGATAGCCGCCGATAGCCGCGTAGTGCGGAATATCTGTATAATAATCAGAGGTTTATGATGATGTCGTAGTTCTCATCTTCATCGGGCGCTGCCCGCCATTTATTATAAGCAAGCAATTGTTTTATTTTGCTTTTTTCTCTTCGGGTAAATGTCGCCCACATTTTTCGCAGCGTGGCGCTCATTTGCATCGGGGTGATTTGGAATCGCTCATGACCTGAGCTGCCGTGCCCAACCTCGATAATCTACCACGCGTCTTTGATCGCCCGAGGTGGGTTTGCGAAACCCTCCCGTTTTGGCCGGCACGAAGTTACAACAGTATTTTGCGCAGTTTCAGACCGAGCCGGCGCGCGAAACGCGAGAGATGCCCGAGTACGGGGATGCCCTGTATACGGACGAGACTTGAAACGCACGATTACCGCATTGCGGCGTAGCCCTTGAGATTATCTCCGGAA
Organism: Ancylobacter gelatini; assembly: GCF_022601675.1. Lineage (GTDB taxonomy): Bacteria > Pseudomonadota > Alphaproteobacteria > Rhizobiales > Xanthobacteraceae > Ancylobacter > Ancylobacter gelatini. The sequence continues at coordinate 436,240 of NZ_JAKVIL010000001.1, forward strand.
GTTGAATGCCTCTGAGAGGTACGGGGCGACGGGTGGTCGTGTCTTGCGAATGCCCGCTTCCCGGCACAACTCGGAGTTCGGCTCCTAGCGTAATGCAGGCCATACACAGCCTACGCACTGCTAGGCATGTCGAGGCTAGGCGATCGTTCAGCCAAATTCTCGTTCCTGGGCGCATTCCGAACCGGAATTGGAAGGCCCGGCTTGTCTTCCGATGGCCAAGCTTCGCTGGTTGTGATGCCTTCGATCGACCTAAGTGCGGGCACAGCGAAATCGGTAAAGGCCCGGACGATGGGCCGCATAAAGCTAACGGAGGGATAGGCAAGGAAAGCCTCAGTGGGTCTCACCTCATAGTCGGGCAGAATGCGTATGAGGCGCCCCTGGGAAAGCTCGTCATTGACCAGAAGCTGCTGCACCGGTCCGGCTGCGTGGCCTTTGATCAGCGTGGAGGTGATGACCTCTGCGCTATTGGTCCGCAGAGCCGAGCGGATCGGGACATTGACCAGATCGCCGTTCCGATGACGCAGCGTCAGTACATCGCGCGGTGAGACCATCCTCGCGCTGGCGACGAGCCCGACGGCGGACAGTCGCTCCAGCGTGTCGATAGGTCCGAATTGCTTGAGGAAGCTGGGCGCCGCGACGAGTATCCGGCGGCTGAAGCCGAGCCGGCGAATGATCAGTTCCTGATCGGCGGGACGGCCGTATTTTATCGCCAGATCGAAGTTTTCATAGACAAGGTCGACATCCCTATTGTCGAGCATCAGATCCACCGTGACTGACGGGTGCTGGCCCTGGAAAGCCATGACGATGCCGTGGAGATGCTTGGTACCGATGCAGGACGGCGCGTGGATGCGAAAGCTGCCCTCCACCACGCCCTTATCCGTGCGGACGCCTTCCAGCGCCGCATCGATCGCAACCAGCGCCTCCCGGCTCGAATCGTAGAGCGCCTGTCCCTGCGGGGTCGGGCGCACCAGCCGCGACGAGCGCTCCAGCAGGCGCGCACCGACATGGCGTTCTAGATTTCGCAGATGCTTGGTGACGCCGGGCTGGGAAAGCGAGAGGTCGCGCGCGGCCGCCGTCACCGACCCGCGCTCGACGGTGCGCACAAAAGCCCTAAGGGCGGCCGCGACGTCCATTTCGATCTCCACGCGTCATAGATCCGACCCTCGGGTCTCCAGCCAGCATGTATACCGCATCTTAGCATAACCGATGGCTATGGGATCGATAACTTCATAACGGATCGACGCTGCCCGCGCTGCATGTTTTCTCCTCGCTGCGAACATCGGCGCGGGAGGTCTGGACGGCGAATGAGTATCAGCAGACGTGTTTTTGTTGTCGGAAGCCCATTTGCGTTGGCGGGTTGCGTGAGGTCCAAACCGCCGGGCGCCAGCCTTTCCGCGCCGCTCCTCGATGCCTCCTATGTGTCCATGTACGCGCAGGTCGACACCGAGCCGTTTCCGGTCCCCGCGATCGACTTGACCACCGTCGAGCCCGCGTTCCTGCGCCGCGAGGTGTCCTATAAGACCAATGCGGCGCCCGGCACGATCGTCGTCGACCCCAGTGCGCGCTACGCCTATCTCGTCCTGGAGAATGGCCGCGCGCTGCGCTACGGCGTCGGGGTCGGCAAGCAGGGAGGGTTCAACTTCAAGGGCGACGCGACAATCGCCCGCAAGGCCGAATGGCCGGGCTGGCGGCCCACGCCGGACATGATCAGGCGGGAACCGGAGCGCTACGGCCCGTTGAAGGAGGGTCTTCCGGGTGGCTTGGGCAATCCTCTTGGGCCGCGTGCGCTCTATCTCTATCGGGATGGCCAGGACACCTATTACCGGCTGCACGGGACGGTCGAGCCCTGGACCATCGGGACGATGGTGTCGTCCGGCTGCGTCCGGCTACTCAATCAGGACATTATCGACCTCTACCGGCGGGTTCCCGTTGGCGCGAAGGTCGTCGTCCTGCCCGCGAGCCCGGCGACAGCCTAGGCCGAACAATCCGCAACAGGAGACTTCAATGGCAAAGCGCGACGCTGTTTTCCCCGCCGGTCGGCATGACCTCTACACGTCACAGACCTATTCGGCGGCGATCAAATCCGGTGATCTCCTGTTCGTGTCCGGCCAGGTCGGCAGCCGCAGCGACGGCTCGCCCGAGCCGGACTTCGAGCTCCAGGTTCGCCTGGCATTCGCCAACCTTGAGGCGACGTTGCAAGCTGGCGGCTGCGAGCTGGACGATATCGTCGATGTGACCAGTTTTCACACCGATCCCAAGAACCAGTTCGGCACGGTCATGACCGTCAAAGCCGAAGTCTTCTCGGCAGCGCCTTACCCGAACTGGACGGCGATCGGCGTCAACTGGCTCGGGGGGTTCGACTTCGAGATCAAGGTCATCGCCCGTATCCCGGCTTAACCGGCCATCGTCGCGACGTGATCCTTGCATCGATCCCAAGAGGAGGCGCCGATGATCTATCCCGAAACCAGCCGGTCTGATGTCGCCGAGGAGCATTTCGGCACGCGGGTGGCCGATCCCTATCGCTGGCTGGAGGGCGATGGCGGCAGTCCTGATGTCGCCGCCTGGATGGCGGCACAGGACAAGGCCGCCCGTGCCTATCTCGGCCGCCTGCCGATGCGGGGCGTGTTCCGCGAACTTCTGACCACGCTGTTTGACCATGAGCGCCTTACGACCCCGGAGAAACGAGGCGCGCGCTACTTCTTCACCCGCAATGCCGGGCTCGACAATCAGGCTGTGCTCGTCCTTCGCGATGGCGCGGGCGGTCCGGACCGCGTGCTGATCGATCCGAACAACTGGTCGGAGGATGGCGCGACCGCGCTGGCGGAGTGGTCGCCTTCCGAAGACGGCACGCTTCTCGCCTTCGCGATGCAGGATGGCGGCACCGACTGGCGCACGATCCGCGTCCTCAACGTCAGCATTGGCGACGTCCTCGACGATGAGCTCGTCCGGGTCCGGTTCTCGGCCATTGCGTGGGCCAGGGACGGGTCCGGCTTCTTCTATTCCCGCTTTCCCGAGCCGCAGGCCGAAGCGACGTTACAGGCGCGGGTGGGCGGGCATGCGGTCTATTTCCATGCGCTCGGCACGGCGCAAAGCGAGGATCGGCTGGTCTATTCGACGCCCGAACAGCCGCATCTGGTGCACATGGCCGGCGTGACCGAGGATGGCCGCTACGCCATGATCTTTACGACGCCGGGCTCGGGCGGCAGCGCGCCGACCGTCGTCGACTTGACGAGTCCGGACTGGGCTCCGCGAACGCTGGTGCCGGATTTCGACCATTACTGGGCCATACTCGGCAGCGTCGGCAGCAGGCTGTTCCTGACCACCCAGAAGGGGGCGGAGCGCGGCAAGATCGTCACCTGTGACCTGCGTGACCCTGAGCCGGCATTCACCGACCTCGTCCCCGAGAAGGATGCCGTCCTGAACGACGCGGTACTGCTCGGCGGGCGGCTCATCGTCTCTTACCTCTCGGACGCGCAGACGCACGTCGAGCGCTACCGGCTTGATGGCACCCCCGATGGCGTGGTGGAAATGCCCGGCATCGGGAGCGCCGGAGGCTTTCGCGGCCGGTTGGACGACGATGAGGCATTCTTCGTTTTCACCAGCTACAACACGCCGACCACGATCTATTCCTACGACGTGGCGACCAATAGTCGGACGGTGTGGGCCACGCCCAAGGTCACGCTCGATCTCGACAGCATCGTCGTCGAGCAGCGTTTCTTCAGTTCAAAAGATGGCACAGAGGTGCCGATGTTCATTGTGCGGCGCGCCGACATCACGGGTCCGGCCCCGACGATTCTTTATGCCTATGGCGGCTATGCGATCAGCGTCGTGCCGGTCTACTCACCGGCGCAGCTTGCCTGGGTCGAGCGGGGCGGGGTCATTGCCGTCGCCAATATTCGCGGCGGCGGCGAGTACGGCAAAAGCTGGCACGATGGCGGGCGGCTGTTCAACAAGCAGAACAGCTTCGACGACTTCATCGCTGCCGGCGAATATCTGAAGGCGGAGGGCATCGCCACACCCGACGGCCTCGCCAGCCAGGGGGAGTCCAATGGCGGGCTTCTGGTCGGCGCCGTCGTCAACCAGCGGCCCGATCTGTTCGCCGCCGCGCTGGCCGGCGTCGGGGTGATGGACATGCTTCGCTTCGACCGCTTCACCGGCGGTGCATTCTGGGTCAGCGAATATGGCGACCCCGCGCGCGAGGCGGATTTCCGCAATCTGCTCGGTTACTCGCCCTATCACAACATCCGCGCGGGCGAGCCCTATCCCGCGATCCTTGTGACCACGGCCGATACCGACGACCGCGTCGTGCCGGCGCACAGCTTCAAATATGTCGCCGCGCTTCAGGCCGCCGATCTCGGCGACCGGCCGCGCCTGCTGCGCATCGATACCCGCGCCGGCCATGGGGCGGGAAAGCCAATGCGGCAGGCCATCGACGAGATAGCCGACATGTGGGCGTTCGCCGCCCGCTGGACCGGGCTGGAGACCGATCATGGACATTAGCGTGACACCCAGCGAGACCGACCTGCCGATCCGGCGCCTGCGACCGCTGATCGAACGCCAGGCGCTTCGTTATGGCCTCTACACGCCGATCGAAGGGCTGATGACCTCGCGCTTCGTGCACCCCAGCGAACCCCTCGCGGCTGTCCAGCGGCCGGTCTACAGCGTGGTGGTTCAGGGCGTGAAGGAAGCGATGCTCGGGGACAGGCTGGTGCGCTATTCCGCCGGAGATTCCTTGATTACGGCGGTCGATCTGCCGGTCACCTCCCGCATTGTCGAGGCCAGCGTCGCGGGACCTTACATGTCGGTGAGCGTCGAGCTCGACCGCGCCACTGTGCTTGATTTGCTGGGCGAACAGCCGGGAGGGTCATCGACCGCCCAAAAGGTCGTGCCGTTCGACATCCGCCCGTTCGACACGCGGCTGGCCGATCCGTTGGCGCGGCTGCTCGAACTTCTGGATCACCCGCGTGACATGGCCGTACTGGCGCCGCTCATCCGCCGCGAGATCATCTGGCGATTGCTCCAGACGTCATTCGAGCCGCTGCTGCGTCAGTTGGCGTGGCCTGAAGGAAATGTGGGGCGCATTGCCCGCGCCACGAACTGGATACGCGATCATTTTGCCGAGCCGTTGCGGGTCGCGGAACTCGCCGATCTGGCAAATATGAGCGTTCCGAGCTTCCATCGTCATTTCAAGACGATCACCACGGTTTCCCCGCTGCAGTTCCACAAGCATGTGCGTCTTCACATGGCACGCCGCCGCCTGCTGGAGGCAGAGGCCGTGGGGTTAGTCGCCTATGATGTCGGCTATGAGAGCCTTTCGCAGTTCAATCGCGACTACCGCAAGCTCTATGGGCTCCCACCCAGCCAGGACGTCGCCAATCTGCGGCAGGAGCTTCGGGGCACCACGGCGGCTTCCTGAGCTCCGAGGCTCTCAGCGCCAATCCCTGACGACGACTTTCGTGCGGCCCCCGGCGGCTTGAACTCTGGCGGCGAACGCGTCCCGTTCTTGGACATTCTCATAGTGATACGGGTAGGCGAAAGCCGGTCCAAAGGACGCGACGGCGGACGCACCTTGCTCCGGTGTCAGCGTCCAGCGCGATATTGCGAGAAAGGCGATATCGATGTCCTTCAGTCCCCGCAATTCGGGGGTCGCGTCGGTATCTCCCGATATGTAGATGCGGCGGCCGGCGACGGTGAGTAGGTAGCCATTGTCGCGGCCGCGCGGGTGATAGTGCGTGTAGGCCGGCACCAGATGATAGGCCGGAATCGCCTCGATCTGGACCGGCCCGACCTTTATGGTTTCGCCGTTCGCCAGAGCGGTCGCTTTCGATCTGAGATCGGGCGGCAGCATCTGCATCGTCGCCGGATTGACGACGAGCCGCGTATCGGCGCCGACGACCTTCTTCAAGGTATCCAGATCGAAATGGTCGATATGTTCGTGGCAGATCAGAATCAGGCCGGGCTCCGGCTGACCCTCGAACAGCTCCCTGCCGCCAGCAGGATCATTGTAGATCACCAGACCGGGCACCTTGAGAGCGAAGCTGGCCTCCCTGATCGGCACGACGACGATCTCGCCGCCGTCGGCGCCGTAGCGGTCACCGACTTCCTCAGCCTGCGCTGAGGCGAGACCCGCGAGCGATAGCGCGGAGAGACATGCGAGCCCGATCTGCAGGGAGCGGCGGCGCGTCAGTTCCATTTCGACCCTCTGCTTTCCATTGGCGCTGCGTCGCTGGTGGCGCGGATGACCACGCATGCGCGGCGCTCACATGACGTGTTCAAGCCGGATCGGCAGATCGCGCAGCCGCCGACCCGTCGCGTGAAACACCGCGTTGGAGATGGCCGCTGCGACGCCGACGACGCCGATTTCACCCACGCCCTTCACGCCCGCGCGGTTGACCAGCCGGTCCTCCTCCGGGACCATGATGGCCTTGACATCGATGATGTCGGCATTCACCGGCAGCAGGTAATCGGCCAGGTTGGCGTTGATGTAGCTGGCGTTGCGGTCGTCGATTTCCGTGTGCTCGTGCAGCGCTGAACTGATCCCCCAGATCATGCCGCCGACGAACTGGCCATGAACGGTGCGCGGATTGATGATCCGTCCGGCGGCAAAGGCGCCCACGGCGCGAGGGACCCGAATCTCGTGCGTCAGTGCGTGTATGCGCACCTCGACAAACTGCGCGCCGAGAGCGAACTGGACGCGGTCGGGAAGATGCACCCCGCCCACCGGAAACGTCTTGCCGCGATACAAGCCCTTCATGCTGTCCGGCGGAACGCCATGTGGACGGGTCTCCGCGAATTCCTCGATGACCCCGATCCCCGACGCTTCCATCGCCGGCATGATCTCGGCCGGGGACGCGCCGTCCACGCCGAGCCTCCGGCGGATGGCATCGCAGGCGGCCATGATGGCGGGCGCGACGCTGGCGGTCGAGGACGACCCGCCGGCGACGATGGCCGGAGGCAGGTCGGTATCGCCCAGCGACACAGTCACTCGCTCGACCGGCACGCCCAATTCCTCGGCCGCGACCTGCGCCATCATCGTGTACATGCCCTGGCCAAGCTCATGGCCGGCGCTCGACACATGGACGCGCCCATTCGCTGAGAGCCGGACGCGCGCTGCCGAATTCCCGGCATAGGTGGGATAGAATGCAGTGGCGCATCCCCAGCCGACCAGCCAGTCGCCATCGCGCATCGATCCCGGCTGGCTTGTCCGGCGCTTCCAGTCGAAGGCCGCCGCCGCCTCGTCGAAGCACCGCATCAGCGAGCGGCTGGTATAGGGCAGTCCGCCCACCGGCTCGGTCCGGGTGTCGTTGACTCGCCGAAGCTCGATCGGGTCCATGTCGAGCGTGTGAGCGAGTTCGTCCAGCGCCGTCTCGAGCGCGAAGGCGTAAGGCATTTCGCCCGGCGCCCTCATGAAGCCCGGCGTGGAGCGGTCGGTCGCCACGGTGTTCACCCGCGCCGAAATGTTCGGGCAGGCATAGAGCCGGGCGGTCATCGACACCGCGCCCATCGCGACCGCATCGCCGCGCGAGGTCAGCTCCCATCCCTCATGTCGCAGAGCGCTCAGTCGGCCCTCGCTGTCAGCCCCCAGCTGCACATGGTGCCGGGTCTCGGCGCGATAGCCCGAAACGGTGAAACCCTGCTCGCGCGTCGCCACCAGCTTGACCGGCCGCCCAATACGCCGCGCGGCGATAGCCACCAGGGCCGTGCGCTGTGTCAGAAAACCCTTCGCGCCAAAGGCGCCGCCGACATAGGTGCTGATGACGCGGATCCGTTCAGCGCCGATGCCAAGCTGCTCGGCGAGCCCGAACTTGACGTTGTTCACGTACTGGCTCGGTTCATGGACGGTCAGCCTGTCGCTCTCCCACACGCACTGGGTCGCGAACTGCTCCATCGGATTCTGGTGCTGCGCCGGGGTGGAGTAATGAGCCTCGACTTTGACCGGCGCTGCCGCATACGCCGCGTCGAAATCGCCGACCCCGATGGTCATGGGTTCGAGCGTCTGGGTGGTGGCACTGGGCGAGTTCATGCCGGCGGCAAGCGACGGGTGAAGCTTGTAGGTGACATCGATCCGGTGCGCCGCCTCGCGGGCCGCCTCGAACGTCTCGGCGACAACGACCGCAATCGGCTGGCCCCAATTGGCAATCTCGGCCGAACCCAGCGGACGACGGGAATCCGATATGTAGCCGCCCTGATAGATCGCCGGCGTCTGCCTGATCTGATCGCCGATCGTCTCATGCGTCAGAATGTCGATGACACCGGGAACGGCTCGGGCAGCCGCGAGGTCGAACGCCTCGATGGTGCCCCGAGCAATCGCACTCATGTGCAAATAGGCATGGGCGGTGCGGGCGAGCCTCACATCGCTCGCATAGCGCGCCTCGCCCGTGACCTTGGCTCGCCCTTCATAGCGCGGCACCGGCTGCCCCAGGGTACTGGATTGGGGAAACAGCGTCTCGCTCATGGCTGGAACTCCATCGATGCGGCCTGCAACAGAGCACGCACCAGCGTCGACTGGCCGAGCTCAACCTTGAAGGCGTTGTGGGATTGGGGAGTGGCATCGGCGAATGCCGCCCGCGCGGCGGTGCGTGCCACCTCCGCGGTCAGGGGGCGGCCGCGCAGCGCCGCTTCAGCTTCGAGCGCCCGCCACGGCACGGTGGCAACCCCGCCCAGCGCGATGCGGGCATTGCGCACGACATCGCCGTCCAGATCCACCGCAACCGCAGCGGATGCGACGGCGAACTCGTAGGATTGCCGATCCCGGATCTTCAAATAGAGCGAGCGGCGGGTCCATGCGCCTGAGGGAACGACGAACTCAGTGATGATCTCGCCCGACAGCAAATTGGTCTCCAGATGCGGGATCGTACCCGGCCGCCGATGCAGCGATGCAAACGGGAGGCGGCGGCTGCCGCGCGGGCCAGCGACGTTGACCGATGCGTCCAGTGCCAGAAGCGCCTGCGCAAAATCCCCCGGATAGGTCGCGATGCAGTGGTCGCTGGTTCCGAGCACCGCGTGCGAGCGGTTCGCGCCCTCCAGCGCCGCGCAGCCGCTGCCTGGCACGCGCTTGTTGCAGGCGCTCCAGGAAGTATCGCGAAAATAGGCGCAGCGCGTTCGCTGCAACACGTTGCCGCCAAGGCTCGCCATGTTGCGGAGCTGGGCGCTGGCGGCGAGAGACAGGCTCTGCGCGATCACCGGATAATGGGCGAGGACATCAGGATGGGCCGCGACCTCCGCCATCCTGGCAAAGGCGCCGAGACGCAGGCTTACGCCATCCCATCTGATGTGCCCGTACTCGCCACGCAGCGCATTCAGGTCGATGACGCGCTCGGGCCGGATGACCTCGAGCTTCATGAGGTCCAGAACCGTCGTGCCTCCGGCAAGGAAAGCGACGGATGAGTCCGGCTCGGCCGCCAGAATATCCCGCATCTCCAGAACTGCTGCGGCCGTCGACGAGGGGCGCTAATAGTGGCACGCACGCATGGCTAGCCACCTGCCATCTGGTCGCGGGCCTGCATGACGGCAGCGACGATGTTGGGATAGGCGGCGCACCGGCATATGTTGCCGCTCATATATTCGCGGATACCGGCTGGCGTGTCTGCATGCCCCTCGCTGACGCAGCCGATGGCCGAGAGGATCTGGCCCGGCGTGCAGTACCCGCACTGGAAGGCATCGTGATCGATGAAGGCCTGCTGCATCGGATGCAGGTCGCCATCCGGTCGCGCCAGCCCCTCGATAGTCGTCACCTCACGCTGCTGGCTTGAGACGGCGAGGGTCAGACAGGAAAGCTCACGGCTGCCATCGATCAGCACGGTGCAGGCGCCGCACTGGCCGTGGTCGCATCCCTTTTTCGAACCGGTCAGTCCAATATGCTCGCGCAGCGCGTCCAGCAGGGTGGTGCGCGCATCCAGTTCGACCGCATGCGTGCTTCCATTTACACGCAAGGTCATTGCGAGCGGCTGGTGCGCTTCCGGCGTTCGTGACGCGCGCGCCGGTTGCGCGGTGGCATCGCCCGACAGTAGAGGCATGGCACCCGTCAGAGCCGATCCGATAAGAAATCGGCGTCGATTGCTGGAGTAGCCGCCTGCTCTGGTTTTCTCGTCGTCCATTACCCATCCCGACCGTGAAGACGCATTCTCACTGCACTTCAGATCAGCATGCCGTTGCGGCATATGGATATGCAGATCCGATCAGAGACCGGCCCGATCGTTTCAATGAGGGCAATGGCGCCTGGGGACGTGAACGTCCTACGTCTTTCTTTCCGCCGCAGGTCGCCAGGCCAGATCCACAAAAAGCATGGTGACCATCCGCTCCCACGCGGAAGGCGCCGTGACCGCCTATGTCACCTATCCGCATTGGCGGTCTGCGCATCCATAGGTCGCGGCGTCAATTCGGCGACGCCGCCGGGGCGAGTGGAGAGCACGATCCATATTTGCCCGGGCCGCAGGGGCGCCCACTGAATGGAAAAAACAACTTAAGGAGTTTTCACGAAGCGGCTGATAGCATCCACCACGCCGGGCGCGAGTGCTAGATCGGCAGCGGCATAGGTCGCGAGGTTGGCACCGGGTTCGTCGGAGGTGACTTGTTTCAAGACATGGTTTGTATCCGGCAGGGTGACGAGCGTCGCGTGCGCCGCCGCCTGCAGTCGCTCGGCATCAGCGACTGATACCTGAAGGTCGCGCTGCCCTTGAAGGATCAGTATCGGCAGTATCGTATTGGCTGCCAGTACGGCGGGATCCAGTGCGAAGATGCTGATGAGGAACCCCTGCACGGCAGGATTGAACAAGGGTGTGAGCGCTGGCTGTAACTCGGCTGTGTTGACGTACCGCCCGGCCGAAAGTTCGTCGATTGCCTGATCGGCCGCGTTCAGGAACGGCGCATTGGCGGGATTGGCGCGCAACTGCTCCTTGAGCACGTTGCCGAGCGGTCGCCCCGCCGTGGCGATGAGAATCAGGCCGCAAAGATGGTCCACCTTCCCGGCAGCCGCGAGCGCGACAAGGCCTCCTTCGCTATGACCGAGCAGCCAGACGCATTGCGCGCCCGTCCGCGCCCTGATCGAACGGATCCAGGCATCGGTGTCGTGGACATAATCGGCGATCGTCACTGCATTTGCGTCGGGGACGGCGCCCTGGCTGCGGAACATGCCGCGCTTGTCGATGCGCACGCTGCCAATGCCCTGTTCGGCCAGACCTTCCGCGAGCAGGCGATACGGCGCGGCGCGTATACCCAATGGGCTGTTACCGTCTTGGTCCGTGGGGCCAGAGCCAGGGATCATCAGGATTACCGGCGCATCGCTTGCCGGCATGATCATCGTCCCCCGCAGCGGCCCATTGGGACCAGTCGCTTCTATATCGCCGCTAGCCTGCGCGAGGGTGCCCACAGACGCGCTCATTGTCCGTCGCCGCCTGCGAGGGAGTTGACGGCTTCCGCAATCGGTGTCGATCCGCCGGTTACTTCCAGGATTGATCGGCTGACATCGGGGCGAGCCATCAGAGCGATGAGCGTATCGGCCACATCGTCGCGTCGGATCTTCTGGTGGACCTTCGCCAGCCCCAGATCGACGGTTCCGACGCCCGGCTCATTCGTGAGCGCCGAGGGCCTCAGTATTACCCAGTCGAGAGCCGTGAGCACGATCTGAGTTTCCGCCTTCTTCTTCTCGACCATGTAATGCTCGAAATCGTCGTCCATCCGCCGCTCGCGCCACGCTTCGGGGAAGACGGAAACGAGATAGAACCGGCGGACGGCAGCGATCTCCATCGCGCGCGCGACCTTGCCGGGACCGTCGCCATCGACGGCGGCTGTGGCCTCGGGGCCATCCCGGCCCCCGGCGCCGGCGGTAAACAGCACGATGTCATGGCCTTTGATCGATTGGGCCAAGCGTTCCGGCGTGTCCTTGGCGACGTCCCCGAGGACGGCGCCGATACCCCGGCGGGCCAGGGCGGCCGCCTGCTTGTCGCTTCGGACCATTCCGGTGACCGTGTGGCCCTGCGCGACCAGGCGATCCGCAACCCGGCCGCCGACGCCACCGGTGATCCCGATGATATAGACAATCATCTTCTGTCTCCTTGGCCGAAGGCGAACTCCGCCACGCTGTCATGGCGGAGCGCGGTGTCCGTTCAGACGGTCCTGAACGTGCCCTCGCTTAGTGCGGCGATCAGCACGCGCGCCGCTTCCTCCGAGGAGGCGGGGTTCTGCCCGGTGATGAGCTGGCCATCCACGACCGTGTGGACGCCCCAGTCCTTGACCTTCGAGAATACGGCCCCAAGGCTCAGAAGCTCGTCCTCGACCAGGAACGGCACCACCTTGTCGAGCCCCACCGCCGCTTCCTCGCTGTTGGTGAAACCGGTCAAGTGGCGGCCGCTCACGAACGGGCTGCCATCAGCCTTCTTGACCCGATGCAGAACGCCCGGGGCATGGCAGACCAGAGCGATGGTCTTGCCGGCGGCGATGAAGGATTCGATCAGGCCGATGGAGGTCTCGTCTTCCGCCAGATCCCACATCGGGCCGTGTCCGCCGGGGTAGAACACCGTGTCGAAGTCGTTCTGGTCGACGCTGTCGAGGCGCACCGTCCGGGCGAGTTGCGCATTGGCGGCCTCGTCGGCGGTGAAGCGACGCGTGAGGTCGGTCTGGAACATCGGCTCGTCGCTCTTGGGATCCAGCGGCGGCTGCCCGCCTTTGGGAGAGGCCAGCGTGATCTCGGCCCCGGCGTCCTTGAACGCGTAATAGGGAGCCGCCAGTTCCTCCAGCCAGAAGCCGGTCTTCTTTCCCGTATCGCCGAGCGTGTCGTGCGACGTGAGTACCATGAGGACTTTCATTGCACCGTATCCCTTGTCTGATGCCATCGCCGGGGCTCGTCTGTCGGGCCTGCCGTGCGGGCTATTCGTTGGAGCGAATATGGCCCCAAGTGAATTATTCAAGAAATTTACTTCTTTGATTTCAGTTATTGGTATTTCTATATAACTGGATGAAGTACGACCTGAACCTGCTCCCGGTGTTTGTCGCTCTGATGGAAGAGCGCAGCGTCACGCGCGCTGCGCTGCGCCTCGGCATCACCCAGCCCGCCCTTTCCAACGCACTGAACCGGCTGCGGGACACGCTTCGCGATCCGCTTTTTGTTCGGGAACGGTATGGCATCCGGCCGACCCCTCTCGCCGAAGAGATCGCGTCGACCATCGAGGCCGCTCTGGCGCAACTCGACGCCATCATCGTGGACCAGCAGGAGTTCGACCCCGGTACGGCAGAGCATCTGTTCGCCCTGGCGCCCAACAGCTACGCGGAACTGGTGCTGATGCCGGCGCTTGTGATGAAGCTCCGCGATCTGGCGCCCGGGATCAGGATACAGCTGACACCTTTCGGCAATGATCTGGCCGACACTGGCGTCATCTCGGGCACCACGGCCATGGTGCTCGGCCGGATCGTCGACCCGCCCGACAATCTGGTTCTCCAGCATCTCATGGATGATGGTCTTGCCTGCGTCGTGCGGGCGGATCATCCAATTGTGCGAAACGTGATCACCCGGAAGATTTATGAAAGCCTGAAGCATGTGAACGTCCTTCCGCCGGGTCGCATTCGTGCTGGCCTCCACCAGGCGCTTGGTCAGCAGAACCTGAAGAGGAACGTGGTGGTCTCGGTCACCCACTTCATGGCCGTGCCGGAAATGATCGCCGTAACGGATTACTGCGCGACGCTGCCCATGCTGATCTGCCGGGCGTTGGAGCGGGATGCCCGCTTGAAGGTGCTTCCGGCGCCGGTCGATCTTGGTACGTTCCCGGTCCAGATGGGATGGCATGTCCGCTATCGGCACGATCCCGCACATCGATGGCTGCGAACGCTGATCGGTGAACTGGCGGCAGAACTGATGGGCGGGCTGCGTGCACCCCAGAAAGCGATCACTCGTCCTCGCGGCGCGACCAGCCCGAAGGAGGGGTGATAGAGGGAATGCCCGACCTCGGACGGCAGATCGGCTCGGCCTGCTTTCAGCCCGTCAATCCGCGTCACATAGTCATAACGGGCGTGACGTTCGATAATGTTGAGCAGATCTGCGAATGTCGGTTTCATCATTGAAGCCACCCGTCCTGCATCGGCGACCGGGATGACCGTCTGTGGTGGCCGCCAGCGGTGGATCGATGGCCCAACCCACTCTCCTCGCCAGATCATCAGCCATGCATGCCGCGCACTACGCAAATCCCATCAACAACACGCTGGATTCTCTCATACGGCACAGCGACCTGGATGCCGCTAGCGCCGGCATCGCTGAATGAGAGTGGCGAGCTAGTCGATGATAGGATCCGCTTAGACCACGCCACACGCAGATCCCTATGTTCCAGGAAACCGCGCGGGCCGAGAGCCCGGCTGCGGAACTCCCGGAGCATGGAACATGACAAACAGGAAATTCGGCGTCGGCATCATCGGTGCGGACACGAAGGCCAGTTGGGCGGCCGCCTCACATATACCGGCGTTGCAGTCGCAACCGCGACTTGTTCTGGCGGCAGTGGCGACACGAAGGGAAGAGAGTGCAAGGGCTGCCGCCGAAGCTTTCGGGGCAGAGCGCTGGTTTGCCGATCCTTACGCGATGATCTACGACGACGCTGTCGACCTCGTCACGGTCGCCGTGAACGTTCCTGCTCACAAGGACCTGGTGCTCGCGGCACTCGCGGCCGGGAAGGCGGTCTACTGCGAAAGCCCTCTCGGCTCGACTTTGGCCGAGACCGAGGAGATGGCGGCTGCCGTCGGTTCGTTGCACACCGCGATCGGGCTGCAGGGGCGCCAGAACCCCGCCGTCCGCCGGGCAGCGGAGATGATCGCAGCCGGAAATCTCGGCCGGCTGATGTCGGCCCGGGTCGGCGCCACGACGTTCGGTTACGGCCCGGAGTCGCCGAAGGCTTATGACTACTTCAACAAGGCCGCCTCGGGCGCGAGCTTCATGACCATCACGGTGGGGCACGTGCTGGATGTCGTCGAGGCCCTGCTCGGCGAGATCACCGAGGTCGACGCGCGCACCGAGCTGCCCTGGCCGGAGATCAGGATCGTCGATACTGGCGAGACATCCGTTCGCGAAATCCCCGATCATCTGGATCTCATCGCCAAGACCTCGAGCGGCGCGCCGGTTTCCGTCCAGATCCTGGCCGGCGTACCGGCGGATGAAGCCAACTTCGTTTTCGAGATCCGCGGCTCGAACGGATGGCTCAAACTTACCGGCAACCACCTCGCGGGTGTTCAGGTCGGCGACCTTACCCTGTCTTCCAGCCTCGAGTTCGCCAAGCCCGATGCCCCCATAGCCTCCGGTGTGGGTCCAACAGCCGCCGATTTCTGGGCCGGTGCCGCGATCAATGTGGGAGAGGTCTATGCCTGTCTCGTCCGTGATCTGGCGACCGGCACTTACGACACGCCGGGCTTTTCTCACGCGCTCCACAACAGCCGCCTCGTCGCCATGGTTGAGCGGGCGGCACGGACGGGCGAACGCCAATTCGCCGTAGGATCCTGAACAATTGGCAAGAGATCGACTACGCGATATTCGCAAGCCGGGAAAAAGCGGCCTGTTCGTCTCGGAGTGGCCTTCGGGGCAATGACCTTCCGGGGCTCCGGCGGGGAGGGGGGAAGGTCGGCACGCTTGGCCAAGACGAGGCCGATGTGCTGGTGTGCGGGCCGCACGGGAAGCGGCATCAATCTTTTCGACACGGCAAACGTCTATCCCGACGGATGCAGCAGGGATATTCTGGGCTAGCCCTTCCGAACGTCGGCTTACCTACCCAGGGACGACGACGCCGCGGCCACCAAGGCGGCGTCCTCCATCTGCCGGGGGTCAAACAGGCGCGGCGGATTGCGGCGTTGGCCAAGGCGCTGTGTGCGCCTTGAGCCGAGGCTGGTATCTCCCAACCGCTCCCGCCGATGACAATTTATCGAATGGCGGCTTTCCGGCTTGACCAATGGCTAGGCGAACGACCGAAAT
The DNA here is from genome assembly GCF_022601675.1 of Ancylobacter gelatini. Taxonomy (GTDB): domain Bacteria; phylum Pseudomonadota; class Alphaproteobacteria; order Rhizobiales; family Xanthobacteraceae; genus Ancylobacter; species Ancylobacter gelatini. Next base: position 452,177 of record NZ_JAKVIL010000001.1, read on the forward strand.
GGCGGCGCAAAGCGGCCGTTGGTAACGCGGTGCCGTTTTGGATTATAGCCGGCCCTGTGATGTGATTTGGCGGCGGGTAACACTGACGTTGCCCCCAACGTCGATCCAGCGGCGCGGATCGTTCCCGCAGGCGAGGCGCGCCTTTGGCCAGCGCCGCTCCGGCGGACGTCTGGGGAAGCAGATAGACCGTCAGGATCGCCCATTGCGGTTCCGGGGGTTCCAGCCAGTACGCAATGGCGAGCGCGGCGATCGCTGCGATGGCGAGGCGCGCCGAGACGGCCAGATTTCGCTAGTCCGGATTTATCGTGAAGGCGGGCCATGCGAGGGCCGTCAACCTGGTCGCTTCCTACCCAACGCCCCGTATTCCTTCACTTTCCACGCCCGTCGACCGCTTGGCCACTTCGCTCAGAACGGCTCGGAACGCGTCGACGGCGGGATCGATCGCACCGAGATTGCCTTCGATGACATAGGTGAGCTTACCAAGGGGCGGCAAATCCGCCGCTTCGGGAACTTCTTCCAGGACCGTCTTCTTAAAGCTCTGTCCGATCGCCATGACGCCAAGGCCGGAGCGTGCGGCGGCGATGACTCCGAGCAGGTTGCTGCATTCCGCAACGTCGATCCAGGCGCGGCCTCGGGCGAGCAGCGCGCTCTCGGCGAGCGATCGCGTCAGGCTCGGCTTCAGGTAGGTTATGAGCGGCACCGGATCGGAAGGTTTCAAATCCAGGGATCGGTGCCCGATCCACACCAATTGCTCCTGCCAGAGCGCGCCTCCGCTCGAAGCGCCGTGGCTCTTGCCCAGAATGACGTCGACCTCATGCGAGCGCAGCACGTCCTGTAGATGCTCATTGCGGCCGGTGATGAACTTCAGGCCGAAATCCGGGAACTGCGCGCGGAAGATGCCGAGCACTTCCGGCAGTCGGGTTCGTGCAAATTCGTCTTCGATTCCGACCTTGAGAACACCCTTCAGTCCGGGCTGCGCGAGGCGCAGGCGCGCCTCCTCGGATATGGCCAGCATCGAGCGGGCGTAGATCAGCATCGCCTCGCCGTCGGTGGTGAGATTCACCTGCCGGGTGGTGCGGTGAATCAGCTTGCGATTGAGGCGCTTCTCAAGGCGGGCGATCCGCTGGCTGATGGTGGATTGCGACGTCCCGATGTCTTTGGCGGCGAGACTGAAGCTGCGCCTGGTCGCGACGACGTCAAATGCGCGCAACTCATCTGTATCGATGAGACTGCCGTGTTCCTGCATGGGATGCCAGCCTGTGCGTTTCGCGTGTTGCCGATCCTTATGCATGACGGATCATGCAGGTGACCAGCGTTACCGGCGGCACCCCGGCACTTATCGCGAGGATGGATAAATACCCGGCGATTGCTTCGTCCTTTGGCCCGATCGCCTCAGAAACCGCTCAGGACCCGCAAATGGCGGTGCTCATGGCTGTGGCCGGTCGGGTGGGCATGCGAATGCCGTTCCTCGGCGATCGGGATCAGGCTGAGCGCGCCATGGAGCACGCCCCGCTCGGTGAACAGCGCCTCGGCATAGGCCGATACTTCGCCAACCCGCCCCCGCATCAGCATCACATCGATCGAGGTGGTGTGGTCGAGCGGGGTCGACAGCACCGCGATCGTCTCGTCATGCCGGTCGAGCCGGCCCTGAGGCACACGGGTCGCGAGGTTGCGGACGGACTGGTCGATGGTGCAGCTGACGACGCCGAAGCAGTGGGCCTCGGCCGGCGCCTCGCGGCGCGCGGACAGCCCGCGGCGTACCAGATCGCGTATCGCCTCCGACCGATTGGCGGCGCCGACGCTCTCCATATAGGCGTCGAGCGCGGCAGCGAGATCGTCGTCGATCGCAATGGTGGTCCGTTGCATGGCGAATAGCTCTCCCATCTCCTCCGAAGGATAGGCCGATGAAGAAGGCCGCACAATGAATCCATCCGGGAAACCCTTGCCCGATCACGCGAAACGGCTAGTATGATATATATGTAGGAATTTCATACATGGAGTTTGCCGTGACCGGTCTTCCCGCCACTCTCGGGCGTTACGCCGCCTGTCTGATGCTCGGTTCGACGCCGGCACTCGCCCATTTCCAGGAGATCATTCCGTCCGCCGATGTCGTGCCGGAGGGCGGCAGCGTGACGGTCGACATGGTCTTCACCCACCCCTTCGATGGCGGCCCGGTGATGGAGATGAAGCGCCCGGTGCAGGTGGGCGTGCTCAGGGACGGCAAGAAGACCGATCTTTCGGGCGCGCTCACGGAGAAGCCCGTCGGGGGAACGACAGGGTGGACGCTGAGCCATGACGTAAGCGAGCCCGGCGCCGCGATCTTCTATGTCGAGCCCCAGCCCTATTTCGAGCCGGCCGAGAACAAGCAGATCATCCACTATGCCAAGGTGATCGTGGACGGCTTCGCGTCCGGCGAGGGGTGGGACGACCTCGTGGGCCTGCCGGTCGAGATCCGTCCGCTGACCCGGCCAACCGGGCTGTGGACGGGAAACCAGTTCTCCGGCGTCGTTCTGAAGAACGGCGAGCCGGTGCCCTTCGCCGAGATCGAGGTCGAGTTCATCAATGACGGCACGGTGAAGGCGCCGAACGATGCCTTCATCACCCAGGTGATCAAGGCCGATGCCAACGGCACCTTCTCCTATACCATGCCGCGCGGCGGCTGGTGGGGCTTTGCGGCGCTGGTCGAGGCCGACAAGCCGGGCGAGTCGCCGGATGGCAAGGATGTCGCGATCGAGGAGGGCGGCCTGATCTGGGTCAAGACCACCGATATGCCCGGCACGAAGTGAGGATGGCCCATGGCCCACATCCCTGACGGACTGCTCTCCGTGCCGGTGCTGCTCTGCGGTGCCGGCGTGGCGGCTGCGGGCGTGGGGCTCGGGCTGAGGCGGCTCGACGACCGTCTGATTCCGCGAGCGGGCATCCTCGCTGCGGCGGTGTTCGTCGGCTCGCTGGTCTCCATTCCCGTCGGCCCGTCCAGCGTCCACGTGCTGCTGAGCGGGCTGATGGGCCTCATGCTCGGCACCGCCACCTTCCCGGCGGTGCTGGTCATCCTGCTGCTGCAGACGCTGCTGTTCGGCTTCGGGGGGCTGACGACGCTGGGCGTCAACACGGTCAATATCGCGCTGCCGGGTGTCCTGTTCGCCCTGCTGCTCGGCCCGGCGATACGGCGCACCGGCCATGCCGCGACGCGGGCCGCGCTCGCCGGCCTCGTGGGCGCGCTGTCGGTGGCGGGCACCGGCGGTCTCGTGGCGCTGTCGCTCGCTGTCTCATCCTCGGACTACACGCCGGTCGCGAAGGTGCTCATGGCCACCTATGTGCCGCTGATGATCGGCGAGGCGTTCGTCACGGCGACGATCGTGACCTTTCTCGCGCGCGTGCAGCCGGACGCGCTGCGGCCGGCAACTTCATGAAGCGCGCCGTCCTCGCGCTGCTGCTCGCGCTCGCCACCGTCTCGCCGGCGAGCGCCCACAAGCTGAAGGTGTTCGCCACGGTCGAGGGGCAGACGGTCCGGGGCTACGCCTTCTTCATCGGCGGCGGTCGCCCGGAAGGCAGCCCCTGGGTGGCGAAGGAAGCCGCCGGCACCGTCATCGCCTCCGGCACCACGGACGCCGAGGGACGCTTCGCCTTCGCGCTGCCTGCCGCCATCGCGACCGATCTGACCGTGACGGTCGACACGCAGGAGGCCCATGTCGCCTCCGCGACGCTGGCGGCGACCCGGCTGGCCGGCGCTCCCTCGCTCGTTCCACCCGCCGCCGCACCCGCCGCCGGCGCGGCCGATGTGGCAGTGGATGACGCACGACTTGCCGCCCTGATCGCCGGCGCGGTGCAGAAAGAGATCGAGCCGATGATGGAGCAGTTGGAGGCGATGGACGCTCGGCTGCGTTACACCGACATACTGTCCGGGGTATTCCTGATCATCGGCCTCGCCGGCATCGGCCTCTGGATGCGGGGGAGGCGGCGCTGATCACGCCCGGCGATCCGCGGTTGCGCCTGGTCGCGGCGCTCATTGCCGTTGCGGCAATCTCACTGCTGCACACGCTGCCGGTCGCCATCGCCGTGTTCTCGCTTACCGCCGTCGTCGCGGCGTTGCACCGGCCCGAACGCCGGCTCTGGCGCCGGCTTCTGCATGTCGAAGCGTTCATTCTGCTGCTGTTCGTGACGCTTCCCTTCACCATGGCCGGTCCCACCGTCGCCACCTTCGGGCCGCTCCATGTCAGCAGCACCGGGCTGTGGCGCGCCACGCTCATCGCGCTGAAGGTGTCGACCTCCGTGTTGATTCTGCTGGTCTTTCTCGGCGGGATGGAGCCGGAGCGGCTGGGCTCGACCCTTCGGGCGCTGCACGTGCCGGAGCGGCTTAGCCGGCTGTTCGTCATGACGGCGCGCTATGTCGGCCTCATCCGCGACGAGGCGCGCCGGCTGACCGAGACCATGCGCGCGCGCGGTTTCCGCCCGCGCTCGAACCGCCATACCTGGCGCAGCTACGGTCATCTGCTCGGCATGATACTGGTGCGCGCGCTCGAACGCGCCGAGCGCGTGGAAGAAGCCATGCTGTGCCGGGGCTATGCCGGCCACTATCCCCATTCGCCGCTGCCCGCGCCCCGCCATCGCGACTGGGCCGCCTTCGCGCTGGTTTCCGGCGCCGCCATTCTCGCACTGATGGTCGATCGCCTATGAGCCCGCTTCTCGAACTCGCCGACCTCACCGTCATGCGCGGCGGCACGACCGTGCTGACCGGCGTGGATCTCACGCTGTCGCGCGGCGAACGCCTCGCCTTGATCGGCCCGAACGGCGCCGGCAAGACGACGCTGCTGCGCAGCATCATCGGGCTCGAACCGATCGGAGGCGGCCGTATCCGGCTTTTCGGCGAGGACTGCACGACGGAGCGCGCATTCCGGAAGTTCCGCCCGCGCATCGGCTTCCTGTTCCAGGACAGCGACGACCAGTTGTTTTGTCCGACAGTCATCGAGGATGTCGCCTTCGGGCCGCTCAATCTCGGCCTTGGCGAGGCGGAAGCGCACCGACAGGCGATGGCGGCGCTCGAAGGTCTCGGGATCGGCCATCTCGCTCAGCGCATCAATCACCGGCTCTCCGGCGGAGAAAAGCGGCTCGTATGTCTCGCGGGTCTGCTCGCCATGAAACCCGACGTGCTGATGCTCGATGAGCCCACCAATGGGGTGGACGCGGAGAATGGCCGCCGGTTGCGGCAGGCGCTTCTCGACTATGCCGGGGCCCTGCTGCTCGTCTCGCACGATTCTCATTTCGTGGCGGAACTGGCGACGGGCGCGATGGTCGTTCAACACGGCCGTCTGATACCGGCAGAAATCCATGACCACGCTCATATGCACCAGCACCGCCACATACATCTGGAGCACGACTAGAGCGGGTATAATGAATTTAGCCGGGAATTTTTGCTATCTGCAGCGTGATATTTTCCCGTCGAACGGCCACTTATTTCAGTTCGCGATAATTAGACGGCACAACTGTTTGACACTGGTGCCGGCGTAAGGCTCTCTGTTATCTAAGGGGCGCGATCACGCAGATCGACCCGGCTTGCCCTTGCGGCACGGCCGGAGGACCGTGTTTGTCGAGGGATACGCCGATGCACTTTACGCCAAGGGAAATCGACAAGCTCATGATCTACACGCTCGCGCAGGTGGCGCAGAAGCGGAAGGATCAGGGACTGAAGCTCAATCACCCGGAGACCGTGTCGCTGATCTCCGTCGCCGCGCTGGATGGCGCGCGCGCCGGCAAGACCGTCGAAGAGGTCATGGAACTCGCCGGCAAGGCGATCACCCGCGATGACGTCATGGAAGGCGTCGTGGAGATGATCCCTTATGTGCAGGTCGAGGCCGTGTTCACCGACGGCAGCCGCCTCGTCACCGTGCACAATCCCATCAAGTAGCCGCGCGAGGGATGTCATCATGAGCAAAGACCAGAAGAAGGCTCCTGTCGGCGGGCTCGTCCTCGCGGAGGGCGACATCGAGATCAATGCCGGCTATCCGACCACGACGCTGAAGGTGCGCAACACTGGCGATCGTCCCATTCAGGTCGGGTCGCATTTCCATTTCTTCGAGGTGAACGCCTCGCTGGAATTCGACCGTGAACAGGCCTTCGGTAAGCGGCTGAACATTCCCGCCACCACGGCGCTGCGTTTCGAGCCGGGTGACGAGAAGGAGGTTGTGCTGGTTCCCTATCAGGGCAAGCAGCGCGTGCTGGGCTTCAATGGTCTCGTCAATGGCTGGGTGGGCGACGAGAACTACGACGATTACCGTCCGCGCCTTACGGACGCTCTGGAGCGTGCGAAGCGCTACGGTTTCAAGAGCAAGTCGTAATGAGCCGCAACATTCAGGTAATGGAGCTCTGAGATGGCAAAGATCTCGAGGCAGCAATATTCAGACCTTTACGGCCCCACGACCGGCGACAAGATTCGGCTCGCTGACACCGATCTCTATATCGAGATCGAGAAGGACCTGCGCGTCTATGGCGAGGAAGCCGTCTATGGCGGCGGCAAGACGCTGCGCGACGGCATGGGCTATGACAATGAACTGACCAGCGCGGCCGGCGCCCCCGATCTCGTCATCACCAACGTCACCATCGTCGACGCCGTGCAGGGTGTCATCAAGGCGGATGTGGGCATCAAGAACGGGCTGGTCTGCGCCATTGGTAAAGCCGGCAACCCGTCCACCATGTCCGGCGTCACGCCGGGTCTGGCGCTTGGGCCGGGCACGGACGCGATCTCCGGCGAGCATCTCATTCTGACGGCCGGCGGCATCGACGCGCACGTCCACTACATCTCGCCCCAGCAGGCCCTCGCCGCGCTCTCCAACGGCGTCACCACCGTGTTCGGCGGCGGGGTCGGGCCTACCGACGGCACCAACGGCACCACGATCACGCCCGGTACCTGGAACATCGAAATGATGCTCCGCTCGTTCGACAGCTGGCCGGTGAATGCCGGCGTGCTCGGCAAGGGCAATGGCTCGGCGCCGGTTCCGCTGGAAGAGCAGCTTCGCGCCGGCGCGGCGGGCCTCAAGATCCATGAGGACTGGGGCTCGACCCCTGCCGCGATCCGTAACGCGCTGACAGTCGCCGATAATTACGACGTTCAGGTCTGCATTCACACCGACACGCTCAACGAAGCCGGCTTCGTGGAAAACACGATCGCCGCCTTCGAGGGACGCACGATCCACACCTACCACACGGAAGGCGCCGGCGGCGGTCACGCGCCGGACATCATCCGGGTGGCGGGGCTCTCGAACGTGATCCCCAGCTCCACCAACCCGACGCTGCCCTACGGGATCAATTCCCAGGCCGAATTGTTCGACATGACGATGATCTGTCACAATCTCAGCCCGAAGATCCCCACCGACGTCGCGTTCGCCGAGAGCCGGGTGCGCGCCGAAACCATCGCGGCCGAAAACGTGCTGCACGATCTGGGGGCGATCTCGATCCTCTCCAGCGACAGCCAGGCCATGGGGCGCATCGGCGAGAACTGGACGCGCACCATCCAGACCGCCGATCTGATGAAGCTGCGTCTGGGCGCCTACAAGGGCGACACCTCGGGCAACGACAATGAGCGCGTCCTGCGCTTCGTCGCCAAGGTGACGATCAACCCCGCCATCGCGCAGGGCGTGGCCCATGTGATCGGGTCGGTCGAGGTCGGCAAGATGGCCGATCTGGTGCTCTGGGAGCCCGCCTTCTTCGGCGCCAAGCCGAAGATGGTCATCAAGGGCGGCATGATCTCCTGGGCGCTGATGGGCGATCCCAATGCTTCGCTGCCGACACCCCAGCCGGTGATCTACCGGCCCATGTTCGGCGCAATGGGGTCGGCGCTGCCCCGGACCCGCATCACGTTCACGTCGCATGTCGCCATCGAGGACGGGATCGTGGACCGCTACGAGCTGAAGTCCCAGGTCGTGCCGGTTTATGGGACGCGGACCATCACCAAGGGCTCGATGGTGCGGAACAACACGCTGCCGGTGATCGAGGTCAATCCGGAGACCTTTGCCGTTACGGTCGATGGCACCCATGCCACGATCGAGCCGGCGACCCGTCTCCCGCTCACCCAGCTCCACTTCTTCAGCTGAGCCTCGCATCGTCCTGTGGAGGGGCGTGCCCCTCCACATAAACTCGATGGCACGAAGCCGATGCATGCAATCGATATTCTGTGGGTCGGTCTGGGAGGGGGTGTCGGCTCCCTGCTGCGCTGGCAGGTGGGACGTCTCATCGAGCAGTGGGTCGGTGCGGCGTTCAAGGTCAGCACCTTGTTCATCAATGTCTCCGGCGCCTTCGTCATCGCCTATATCTCCGCATTGCTGTCCATGGGTTGGGAGGATCGCTTCGGCAGCGTCATCGCGTCGTTGGTGCTGACGGGCGTGCTGGGCGGTTACACGACCTTCAGCACCATGCAGCTCGACGCCGTCGAGATGGCCGAGGCCCGGCACCATGTGCGGGCGATGCTGTATCTCGTCACGTCGGTCGGGCTGGGCCTTCTCGCCGCGGGAGCCGGCGTGATGCTGGCACGGGCATAGGAGACGGAAGATGTGGCTGCCACCGATCATCGTCTTCGTGGGCGGAGGCCTCGGGGCGATCACCCGCGAACTGTCCATGCTGACGCTCGGCCGCTACAGCGCGGCCTTTCCGGTCGACATCTTTGCGGCAAACATCCTCGCCTCATTCCTGCTGGGGCTCGTCTTCGGTCTTCATCGGGCACGCCGCGCCTCGGACCATGTGACCCTGCTGGTTTCGACCGGCTTTTGCGGCGGCATGTCCACCTTCTCGACCTTCATCTTCGGAGCCTATTCGGAGATGACGACCGGCCAGCTGGGCCTTTCGCTTGTCTACATCCTTGCCAGTCTCGTCATCGGCTACAGCGCTGGCTGGCTAGGTCTTCGGGCCGCGACGCAACTGCGTCGCGCCTGAGGCCACGTCTGTTTGGAGGCACACATGATTCTCGTCGAGAGCACGCTCGGCAATCTCAGCGATCCGCTCTGGCAGCAGCGGGCCGCGTCCGGCACGGTGGACCTGCTGGTGCTGGAGCAATGGGAGGCGCCGAAGAGCCGGCTTCGCAAGGCGACCGGAGGCGGGATCGAACTCGCCATCTCGCTGCCGCGCTCCGAGCACCTGCAGGACGGCGATGTGCTGCACTACGATGAGGCCGCGAACATCATCGTCGCCGCCCGCATCGCGCTCAAGGACGTGCTGGTCATCGAGCTCGAAGGCATCGAGAAGCTGTCGCCGGCCCAGATCCTGCGTACCTGTTTCGAACTGGGCCATGGTCTTGGCAACCAGCACTGGCCGGCGGTGATCAAGGACACCACCGTCTACGTGCCGCTCTCCGTCGACCAGAAGGTCATGGCGTCGGTCATGCGCACCCATGCCTTCGAGCATGTGAAGACGCATTTCGCGCCGGGAGCGGAAATCGCGGCCAAGCTGGACGCCCGGGAGGTGCGCCTGCTTTTCGCCGGGGCCGACGCAACGCCGCACCACCATCATGGTGGGCATGGCGATTCACATGACCACGACCAAGGGCACCACCACGGTCACGATCATCATGATCATGTTCATGAGCACGGGCATTCGCATGGCCATGATCATTCGCATTCCCACAGCCATGCTCATTCGCCGGTGAAGTGATGACCGATGACGGCGCGGGCAAGCGTGGCAGTTCTGCCGGAATGGTGCATCTGGCGCGCCTGCTGCAATTCTCGGATTCCACGCTTCCGATCGGGTCGTTCGCCTTCTCGAACGGGCTGGAATCCGCGTTGCAGACCGGCGTCGTCTCCGATCCGGAAAGCCTGCTGAAATATGTCGACCTCATCCTCAGGCAAACCGCGCGCATGGACGGCATCGCCCTCCTGCATGCCCATCGCGCGGCGCTGGCGGGGGATTACGAGACGATCCTCGAAGCCGACAGCGAGCTGTTCTGCCGGCGCGTCGGCGAGGAGCAGCAGCTTATGCTGACCCGCGTCGGCAAGAAGTTCGCCGAGCTGGTGCTGAAGATCATGCCGTCGCCGACGCTCGAACGCTGGCTGGGCGACATCAAGGCGAACGCGACGCCAGGCTGTCTTCCCATCGGCCAGGCGCTCGCGCTCGCCCATATGGGCGTCGACGAGGTCGAGGCCTTCGTCATGCACCAGTACGGCATCGCTTCGATGATCCTGAGCGCTGCGCTGCGGCTCATGCGTATCGACCATGTCGACACGCAGCGCATCCTGTTCACGGCACAGGGGCGCGTCGAAGGCGACTATCTCGCCGTGCGCGATTTCTCGCTCGACGAGATGGCCTCGTTCGCTCCCGTGTTCGACGTCCTCGTCGCGCACCATACGACCACCCATCTCCGCCTGTTCATGAACTGAACGCGGTATCGGCAAAGGAAGCGGGTCATGAAAAAGATCACACGCATCGGCATCGGTGGGCCGGTCGGCTCGGGCAAGACGGCCGTCATCGAGACCATCACCCCGCGACTGATCGACCTCGGCATCAAGCCGCTGATCATCACCAACGACGTGGTGACGACCGAGGACGCCAAGCAGGTGCGCCGCACGCTGAACGGCATTCTGATCGAGGAGAAGATCGTCGGCGTCGAGACCGGCGCGTGCCCGCATACCGCCGTGCGCGAGGACCCGTCGATGAACATCGCGGCCGTCGAGGAACTGGAAGAGAAGTACCCTGACAGCGACGTGATCCTCATCGAATCCGGCGGCGACAACCTGACACTGACCTTCAGCCCGGCGCTGGCAGATTTCTACATCTACGTGATCGATGTCGCCGCCGGTGACAAGATTCCGCGCAAGAACGGCGCCGGCGTCTGCCAGTCCGATATCCTCGTGATCAACAAGAAGGATCTCGCCCCCTATGTCGGCGCGAGCCTCGAGGTGATGGACCGCGATTCCAAGCTGATGCGCGGCAAGAAGCCGTTCATCTTCACCAACTGCAAGACCGGCGAGGGGATCGACGACCTGATCCGCCTCATCCTCGATATGGCGCTGTTCGACGTGAAGGTCACGCCGCCCGCGACGGTGGATGCCTAGGACATGACGCTCCACGAGCAACTCGGCCGCCTCGACGCGGCGCGCGAGCTCCGCGATTTCAAGTCCGAGCCTGCCCAGATGCGGGCGGCGGGACCGGGAAAGGTCGGCGAGTTGCGTCTGGGCTTTTCGCTGCGCAATGGGCGCTCGATCCTGCACGACCTCTATCGCGTGGCGCCGCTGCTCGTGCAGCAGGCGCTGTACTGGGACGAGGCGATGCCGGAACTGCCGATCTGCTCGATCATCTCGATCGGCGGCGGCATCCTGCAGGGCGACCGGTACAAGATCGACATCTCGGTGGGCGAGGGGGCCTGTGCTCACGTCACGACGCAGAGCGCCAACCGCGTCCACCGGATGGACGCGAACTACGCGTCCCAGCATCAGACGGTGACGCTGGAGGGCGGTTCCTATCTGGAATATCTGCCCGATTTCACCATTCCCTACCGCGACTCCCGCTTCATCAACCAGACCGACATCGTGATCGCGGAGGACGCCACGCTGCTCTATGGCGAGATGATGCTGGCCGGCCGCAAGCATCATCATGCCGACGAGCGGTTCGGGCTCGATCTCCTCTCCGTCGCGGTGGCGGTGCGCCGGCCCGGCGGCCGCAAGCTCTTTGCCGAGAAGATTCTGATCGAGAAGGGCGACACGTCGATCGATTACCCCGCCGTGATGCAGGGCTATGACGCCTTCGCCAACATCATGTGCCTGACGCCGCCGCCGGTCGCCGCCCGCATCAAGGAACGGTTCGAGGCCCACTTCCCGAGCGAAGCGCCGCGGGCGATCTCCGGTGTCAGCCGCCTGCCCAATGATGCCGGCCTGATGCTGCGCGCGGTGGGCGTGGAGACCTATGACGTGCGCCACGAGGTGCGCCGGTTCTGGCGCATCGTCCGCGAGGAGGCGCGCGGCCGGACACTTCCTCAGGAATTTCTCTGGCGCTGACCGAAGGACCGCAGCCATGGCCAAGCAGAAAAGCAATGTCGTCACCGACGTCCTGAAGGGAACCAGTCAGGTCTTCTTCATGGAGAACTCTGTCACGGGCGTCCTGTTTTTCGTGGCCATGGCTTATGCCTCCTACGTTTCCGGCGTCTGGGCGACCACGATCGGCGCGGCGGTCGGCGTCATCGTCGCGACGCTCACCGCAAGGCTGCTGGACTGCGACGAGGCCTCTGTCGCCTCGGGTCTGTTCGGTTTCAACGGTGTTCTTGTCGGCGCCGCCCTGCCGACCTTCATCGCCGCCTCGCCGCAGCTGTGGGTCTATGTGGTGGTCGGTTCCGCGGTCAGCACCGTGGTGACCGCCGCCTTCAGCGCAACGCTTACCGCCAGATGGGGCATTCCAGGCTCTACGGGCCCGTTCGTGCTCACTGGCTGGCTGATGGTCGCGGGCGCCTATTCCTTCGGCGGCCTGCACGTCACCGGCGACGCCCCCAGGCTCGCGACCGATTATGTGCAGGGGATTTCGTCGATTCCCCAGCCGATCGAGCTGGTGCAGATCTTCTTCCGCAACATCGGTCAGGTTTATCTGCTGGGTGCCGAGATTTCCGGCGCGATCATTCTTCTTGGTATCTTCATCGCGTCGATCCGGGCCGGTATCGCCGTCGTTGCCGGCTCGGTGATCGCCATGGTGGTATCGATCGGCATGGGCGCCGATCCGGCCGTGGTCAGCCAGGGGCTCTACGGGTTCAGCCCGGTACTGACCGCGCTCGCCGTCGGCATGATCTTCCTGGAGGCTTCGCCGAAAGTGATCGCTTACGCGGTGCTCGCGACCATCGCCACGGTTTTCGTGCAGGGCGCGCTCGACGTGATGGTGGCCCCCGCGGGCATTCCCTCGTTCACGGCTCCCTATGTGCTGACGATGTATCTCTTCATCGCCCCGAAGAAGCTCATGGCGCCGCACCCGCACAAGCCGGTCGCGGGTCACATCGTCGGCCACGAGCATCGCAAGTCGGCCTCGCCCGCGTCCAAGGCGGCATGAGCCCGAGGCGAAGGGTCGTGAAGACCGCTGGAATCAAGACGACGGCCGTGTTGCCGCCGTCTCAGGCTGCCGCCGCGCGCAGCGGGATGGGACTATCCCGGCGCGTATTTTTGAAAGGGTGACGCGATGCAGGCTATAAACGCGGGCGATACCGCCTTCATTCTCCTGTGCACCGCTCTGGTGTGCATGATGACCCCGGCGCTGGCGCTGTTCTACGGCGGCCTCGTCAAACAGCGCGACATGCTGTCGATCATGATCCAGAACTTCGTCTGTATGGGGGTGGTCGGACTGATCTGGGTTTTTGGCGGCTTCAGCCTTGCCTTCGGGCCGGACATTGGTGGCGTAATCGGCAGCATCGTGCCCTATTTTGGCATGTACAATGTCGGCATAGCGCCCAATCCGGATTATGGGCCGAGCATTCCCTTCATCATGGTGTTCGCCTATCAGATGATGTTCGCCATCATCACCCCGGCGCTGATGACCGGCGCTTTTGTCGGGCGGTTCCGCTTCGGGGCCTATCTCTTCTTCATCGCCTTCTGGACCATTTTGGTCTATCTGCCCGCCGCTCACTGGATCTGGGGTGGCGGCTTCCTCGCGAAGCTCGGCGTGGTCGATTTCGCCGGTGGCATCGTCATCCACACCGCCGCGGGCTTCTCGGCGCTTCTGACGGCTGCCTATCTCGGTAAGCGTAAGCTGGCGCCGGGGGAAAGCGAATCCGAGCCGGCCGCGCTGCCGCTCGTGGCGCTAGGCGCTGGCCTTTTGTGGTTCGGCTGGTTCGGCTTCAACGCAGGCGGCGCCTATGCGGCCGATGCGCTGGCAGCCTATGCCTTCACTAACACCATGCTGGCCGGCTCGATCGCCATGCTGGTGTGGATGTTCTGGGAGTGGCGGGGAAATGGCCGGCCTTCATTCTCCGGCGTGCTGGTCGGCGCGGTGGCGGGATTGGCCACCATCACCCCGGCCTCGGGTTATGTCGAACCGATGTCCGCACTGTTGATCGGTGCCGTCGGTGCTACCGTCTGCTACCACGCCAAACATGTACAGAACTGGCTGAAGATCGACGATTCCTTGGAGGTCTGGCGGGCACATGGCGTCGGCGGCGTGACCGGCGCGCTGTTGATCGGGGTGTTGGCCAGTCCGCATATCAACGAGGTGTCCGCAGGCATTTACCAGCTGGGTTTCCAGTTCCTCGCCGTGGTGATCGTTGCCGCTTATGCCAGTATCGTCACCTATATACTTCTGAAGGTACTGGATGCGATGGGTATTCTTCGGGTTTCGGAGACTATCCAGGAAGAAGGTCTCGACAAGCCGCTCTATGGCGAGCGCGCCTACAGTTTCTGGAACATGGATCGCGGAAAGCCGAAGTGATTCTGGTAGGAGAGGCGGCTTAGGCTCAGCACTCATAGCCAGAACAGGACGGTTGTGGCGAGGACTATGGTGGAGAGGAAGGCGGGCGGGCAGCAATCATATCGGGTTGCTGCCCGCCGCCAGTCTTTCAGGCGCCCGAAAACCTGTTCTTTATTTTAATGCGAACCTGCCAGATGGCGATATCCCCCTTGCCAATACACAAGCGGATGCTGGGCGTCGCGGTCCTTCACGGCTCGTACCAAACCGATCAGAATGGCGTGTGAGCGATGGGCGATCTGCTCCTCCAACGCGCAGTCAAAGGCCACCATGGCACCCTCGAGCAACCAGACACCGCTTGGCTGGTGCGACTGACGTTGCCCCTCAGGTCTAATCCAGCTTGAAGTTCGCTCTGGCCCAATGAGAGGACCAGAACATGAGGCGCAGCCGCTTCACGGAAGAGCAGATCATCAGCATCCTGAAGGAGCATGAGGCCGGGGTGCCGGTCTCGGACCTGTGCAGGAAGCACGGGGTCAGCGACGCCAGCATCTACAAGTGGAAGGCTCGTCTCAGCGGGATGGACGTATCGGAGGCCAAGCGGCTGCGGGCGCTCGAGGATGAGAACGCCAAGCTGAAGCGCATGCTCGCCGACGCCATGCTGGACAACGTCGCGCTGAAGGATCTGCTGGGAAAGAAGTGGTGACGCCCGCTGCCGAGCGCAGAGCTGTCGCCCACCTCATGGATGTCCATGGATGAGCGAACGGCGGGCGTGTAAAGCCACCGGCTTCTGCCGCATGACCATGAGATACAAGGCCACGTGCGTGAATGACGCCTCGCTGCGGGAGCGGATGAAAGCCATCGCCCAGGAGCGGCGGCGGTTCGGGTATCGCCGTCTCCACGTCCTGCTCCGGCGGGAGGGCTTCCGGGTCAACCACAAGCGGTTGTTCCGGCTCTATCGTGAGGAACGGCTGATGGTGCGCTGGCGGGGTGGCCGCAAGCGGGCCATCGGGACACGGGCGCCGATGATGATCCCGCTGCGGCCGATGCGCCCACACCGTCTTCTCAGCCATCGGCATCTTCCGGATCTGATCAATGGATCCTGAGCCTAGAGCGCAGTGCGACTCGACCTCCCTCTCGGCGGCGTATTGACAGGGGGGGCGCCGGGGTCGGTACAAAATAACCAAGGCAATGGATTCTGCCGGGCCATCGTGGCCGAACCGCTTCGTTCGAGAAGCTGATGACTCCTACTCACATCGCCTGCGGGCGAAGGAGTAGGGTCATGTCTGTATTGTCGCTCATCTTTTCGACGTTGGGGCCCATCGGGCTCGCCTCCACCGCCGCGTGGAGGGCGGCCCCATGATGTTCGCTCCGGGATTTTTCGGCCTCAGCCTGCAGCAGCTGCGCGGCCTCGCCAAATGGACCCTCGTCGTCGTGACCATGTCCGCGGTGGTGGGCACGCTGTGCGCCCTGTTTCTCTGGGCGCTCGACCGGGCGACGCAGGCTCGCTTCGACTATCCGCTGCTGATTTATGTGATGCCCATCGCCGGCTTCGTGATGGTGCTGGCCTATCAGGTTTTCGGGCGCGGGTCAGAGGGCGGCAACAATCTGATCGTCGAGCAGATCCACGAGCCCGGCGGCGGCGTTCCGCTGCGCATGGCGCCGCTGATCCTGGTCTCGACCGTGCTCACCCATCTGGTGGGTGGATCGGCGGGACGCGAAGGGACGGCGGTGCAACTCGGCGGCAGCATCGCCAGCGGCTTTGCGCGGCTGTTCCGCCTCGACCGCAACGAGATCCGCATCCTGCTGATGGCGGGCATCGCCGCCGGGTTCGGGGCCGTTTTCGGCACGCCGATCGCCGGGGCAATCTTCGCGCTGGAGGTGCTGACCATCGGGCGGATGCAGTATGAGGCGCTGCTTCCCTGCCTGATGGCGGCGATCGGCGGCGACTGGGCGTGCCACGCCTGGGGCATCGAGCACACGAGCTACCACATTGCCTTTCTGGCGGAGGCGGGACCCGGCTTCCATCTTGAAGCGCTGCTCCTGATCAAGGTCGTGCTCGCCGGCGTCGCCTTCGGGCTCATGGCCCGTTTCTTCGCCGAGATCTCGCATCTGGTGTCGAGCGGCTTCAAGGCGATCTGCCCCTACGCACCGATGCGTCCGGTGATCGCCGGCCTTATCCTGATCGGCCTCGTCCATGCGCTCGGGACCCGAGAATATCTCGGTCTCGGCGTGTGGTCGCCCAACCCGGCGGACGCGACCATCTCCGGCTTCTTCGACGCCGGACGCGCCGATGACTGGAGCTGGCTGTGGAAGACGGTGTTCACCGTCATCACCCTCAGTTCGGGCTTCAAGGGGGGCGAGGTCACGCCGCTGTTCTTCATCGGTGCCGGGCTCGGTCACGCGTTGGCCGGCGTTTTCGGCGCGCCGGTCGATCTGTTCGCCGCGCTCGGCTTCGTGGCCATCCTCGCCGGCGCCACCAACACGCCGCTCGCCTGCATGATCATGGGCATCGAGCTCTTTGGCGCCACCCATGCCGTGTACATCGCTGTCGCCTGCTTCATTGCCTATCTCTGCAGCGGCCACTCCAGCATTTACCTCGCCCAGCGCGTCGGCGTGCCCAAATCCGCCATGGGGCACGCGATTCCGCCGGAGGCGTCGCTGCGCCACATCCACGAACTCAACAACCAGGCGATGGGCGACCTCATCGGCCGCGCTCGGTTGCGCCGCATCAGCCTTTCCTCCTCCCTCCCGCCCGACGAAGGACATTCCATGTCGCGCCACACGCTGACCCTCAATGAAATGGGCATGATCCGCATCTATCTGCGCCCGCGCGAGAAGGCGCCGGGACCCCGCAGCCGCCTGTTCGGCACGCGGCCGCTGTACCGCGAACTGGTGATCCAGGCGAAGGAGGCCGGGATCATGAATGCGGTCGCCCACCACACCCATTTCGGCTACAGCAATGGCGGCACGCTGCAGGATGAAGGCGTCGAGATCGCCAATCCCGACCTGACCATGTGCGTCGAACTGATCGCGCCGCGCGCGCAGCTCGAAACCTTCTGCCGCACTCATGGCAAGCTGCTGGAGCGCAAGGTCATCGTCTACAAGCATCTCGAGCATTGGGGCGTGGTCGACGGCGATATGATAGCCGATGAGGCCCTGGCCGGCGGGGATGCCCAGGCCGCCAAATAATTGCGACTGGCGGGTTCCCGCCCGGCGCGAGCGGCGGCGAATGGCGGAGGTCGTTGATGAAAAACCTGTTTCTCACTTGGCCGGTGTGGGCCGTGCTGTCGGCGGCCTTTGCCGCCCTGACGGCAATCTTCGCCAAGGTCGGGGTGGAGAATGTCGGCTCCGATTTCGCGACCTTCGTGCGCACCCTCGTCATCCTGTGCGTGGTCGCGGCCCTGCTCGTCACCACCGGGCAATGGCAATCCCCCAGCTCGGTGTCGGGGCGCAGCTATGTCTTCCTGGTGCTTTCGGGAATTGCCACCGGCGCCTCGTGGCTGTGCTATTTCCGGGCGTTGAAGCTGGGAGACGCGGCCCGCGTAGCGCCGGTTGACAAGCTGAGCGTCGTGATGGTCGCGCTCTTCGCGACCCTCTTCCTGGGAGAGCGCCTCTCCCTCGCCAACTGGTGCGGGGTCGCCCTCATCGCCGCCGGCGCGGTTCTGGTGGCCTTACGGTAATTAAATTCACGCGTTATGAAGACTCAAAACACCACTGACGGCGATTGCCCCTCCAGCGACCATGAGCACCATGATCGCTGCCGCGTACCAGCCATGAATGCTCTGTCGTGTGTGGCCATCACCAGAGTCCTGTGACGTCGTTGGTGCGAACACGCACATCATCGCCGCGGCCGAGAGCAGTGCGAAGCCGACAACAAGAAAAATCATGTTTCCTCCTTGCATCCTGGCAGGTCCCGGAGCCGGGCAAATTATCGCTTATGCTGTGACGGGCTGGCTGGCGCCTTAGTCCGCCGCGCCAGCCAAACTGACCACGCTGGTGATGAACCCGGTCGCGCCGAGGCCGACAATGGCCACCGCATAGATGCCCTGCGCGAAGTCCGCCCTGAGGAAGGGGCGAACCTTGCGATCCTGCCGCGGCAGCGCGACGAAGAACATCACCAAGGTGACGGCGATCAAGGTGAGGCCGATGACGAGTCCCGTCATATCAATCTCCCGTGGTTCACGTGGATGAGGTGGCCGTGAGCAGCGTCCGCCGCGCATGGAGCACGCCCCAGCCGAGGCCGAGGCAGGCGGCGCCGAGCGAGGCCACGAGGACGCCGAGCTTGGCGGCGCCGAGCAGCGCCGGGTCGGAGAAGGCGAGGGTGGCGATGAAGATCGACATGGTGAAGCCGATGCCGGCCAGCAGCCCGACCAGCAGCACCCCGCCCCAGCCGACGCCCGGCGGCAGGCTCCCCCAGCCGGCGCGCACCACCAGCCAGCTGGCGGCGAGAACGCCGAGGGGCTTGCCGACCACCAGCGCCACCGCCACACCCGCCATTACGGCGAAAGTGTCCGTCCGGCCGAGATCGACGCCGTCGAGGCTCACCCCGGCATTGGCGAGCGCGAAGATCGGCATCACGCCATAAGCGACCCAGGGGTGCAGCACCATCTGCACCCGCGTCACCGGCGGCGTCATCTCGCGCTGGGCGATGGCGAGGCGGCGGAGCGGCGGCAGCAGGCTGGCCGCTGCGTCCGGCGCGCGGGCGACCTTGGCGCGGATGTCGTCCAGCGCCCGCATCGCGGCATGCAGCGCCGGCTCACGCCCCCGCCCGGGAAGGACAGGGGTGAGCATGCCGAGCATCACGCCGGCGAGCGTCGGATGCGCGCCCGCCTGCAGAAGGCCGATCCACAGTACCGCGCCGGGCAGTACATAGGCCCAGGCCGAGCCGATACCCGCCATTTGCAGCGCGACGACCATCGCGAGGCCCAGCAGCCCCACCAGCAGCCCCGTTGGATCGATGCCGCCGGAATAGAACAGTGCGATGATGAGGATCGCGGCGATGTCGTCGATGATCGCCAGCGCCAGCAGGAAGACGCGCAGATTGGTGGGGATGGAGCGCCCCAACAGGGCGAGCACGCCGACGGCGAAGGCGATGTCGGTGGCCGTCGGCACCGCCCAGCCCTCGATCCGGCCGGGCTCTGTGTTCAACGTGACATAGATGAGCGCGGGCACGGCGACACCGCCCACCGCCGCCGCCATTGGCAGCACCGCCGCGCGCAGCTTTGAGAGCGCCCCCTCATGGATTTCCCGCCGTATCTCCATCCCCACGACGAGGAAGAAGACCGTCATCAGCGCGTCGTTCACCCAGAAATGCAGCGAATGCGACACGGTGAAAGAGCCGATCCCGAAGCTGAGCGGCGCGTGCCAGAGGTCGTGATAGCTCTGCGCATAGGAGGAGTTCGCCCAGATCAGCGCAATCGCCGCCGCGCACAGTAGAACGAGGCCGCTGACGGCTTCGATATGCAGGAAACGCTCGGCGGAATGGAAAGCGCGATCGGTGACGAGGCGCGCGCGCGCACTGGTGCGGCGGTACAGGCGTCGATGCATGCAGGACAGGTCCCGCGCGGCGGCCCGACCAGCGCATACCTGCCCCGGCTGCGGGATGCAGCCGACGACACCCACATCGATATTTATAGGACTGGGCGCGGAAATGCCAGACCTTACGTAAGCAGCGCGAACGCCCCGAGAAGTGCCGAAGCCTTCCGCGAGGTTCGCGACGATGCGGCAGGGCGCTTGTCATTCCCGTAAAAGTGGCGTTGGGATACGGCGCAATTCGAGTTAAATTCGAACGATTGGGGGCGGCACGATGAAGGCGCTGGGTTGGATGTTGCTCTGCAATGCGATGACGGTTTCCGTCGCTGCCGCTCAAAGCCCCGACCTGAAAGGCGATTGGGTCGCCTAGGCCCTGTCGGCCAGCATTCGGACACTGAATGTCTCTCCTCATCGCGCGGCTGACGACCGAACCCGCTCCTCTCGCCTGGCTTGAGCGTCAGCCATGGCATCCCTGGCTGGTCGTCGGCCTCGTCTCGATGGGCGCGTTCATCGGGCAGGTCGACGCCACGATCGTTCAGCTCGCCCTGCCGACTCTCGGGCACCATTTCGAGGCGTCGCTCCAGCATGTAAGCTGGATTGCGTTGTCCTACCTCGCCGCTTTCGTGGCATTTCTCCCGATCTTCGGCCGGCTGTGCGAAATGTTCGGCCGCAAGACGCTGTATATCCTCGGATACCTCGTTTTCATTGCTGCCAGCGCCCTGTGTGGCTTTGCTTCCAGTTTCGAGCAACTCGTGGTCTTCCGCTTTCTGCAGGGGATAGGCGGGTCGCTGCTCGGCGCCAACAGCATCTCGATCCTGGTTAAAACCGTTTCGCCGGCGCAGCGAGGGAGGGCACTTGGCTGGTTCGCGGCCGCTCAGGCTGTGGGAATGAGCGCCGGCCCGGTGCTGGGCGGATTGCTGCTAGTGACGCTCGGATGGCGATGGATCTTCTGGCTCACCGTGCCGTTCGGTGCGTTGGCCGTCGTCCTTGGCTGGCTGGCGCTGCCCCGTACGAGCGGCGTGCAGCCGGGCCGTGCTTTCGACTGGGGCGGTGCGCTGCTGATTGGCCCGGCTCTGATCCTGATCGTCGCGCTGTTCAACTATCTCTCCACCTGGGGCCTGGGTTCCCCCGCGACGCTTGGCAGTCTCGCGCTCGCCGCGCTTTTGCTCCTGTTGCTGTTACGGCGCGAACGCATGTTCGTCGCTCCGCTGATCGATCCGGTCCTGTTCCGGAGCCCGGCGTTTTGCAGCGCTGCCGCCGGGGTGACGCTTGGCTACGCGCTGCTCTTCGGCATGTTCTTCCTCATGTCCTTCGCGCAGGGGCATGGCTTCGGGGAGCCACCGGGCACCGCTGGACTGCATCTGGCCATCATCCCGGTGGCCATCGGCTTGACGGCGCCGTTCAGCAATACGGTGAAGGAGCGATTGGGCGGGCACTGGGTCGGCCTTGCGGGCATGGCACTGAGCTTCCTGGCCATCGCCCTTCTGCTCGCCACCCTGGGGCGTGTCGATGATCACCGTCTTTTCGACGCTGTCGCCTATGCCCTGTTCGGCGCCGGTATCGGTCTCTTCATCGCGCCCAACAACCAGGTGGCGATCGCGGCCGTGCCACCGGCTCTGTCGGGGCCCGCCAGCTCGCTGCTGAACCTCATGCGCGCGCTGGGGACCAGTCTCGGTGTCGCGGGCGGCGCGACCATGCTGGCGCTGAATCTGGAAAGCCCTGATGGCGCATCGCGGGCCTGGCTGTCCTCGAGTGGCGCCGACATGCTCATCGCCGTGCGCCACACCCTGCCGCTGCTCGGAGGCATCATTGTGCTGGCCGGCTTGGCCGCCTGGTATGCCGCGCGGAAGCTGGATGGCCCGGACAAGCCTCAGAAGACCTTGTCCGGCAAAGCGATGTGAGCGCTCGACGCAGGATATTTAAAGCCAGATGTCGCCTTGAGAACGTCTCGCATCGGGAGAGGTCACCCGCAGTTGACGCCTGACCCATGTTAGCGGCAGGGGCTGCGGAAGCTGTTACGGCGAATGAGCTGGTCGCCCGGCGTGCAGGGTGGGTGTGTGAGCGCATCTATTCACTGTTCACAAGGATCGCAGCTGCCGCGGCGCGAACGGCCTGCGTCAGCTGGCGCAGCGCCGTGGAGTGCAGCCGGGTGATCGTCCAGTAGAGCGCGACATCGATCCGGTGGGGCGGCGACAAATCGACAAGGCGCCCCGTCGCGAGGTTGTTCTCAACCATGACGCAGGGATGCATGCCCCAGCCCAGCCCGACCAGCGTCATGTCAAGGAAGCCATGGGTCGAGGGCACCCAGTGCACCGGGCCGATCCGTTCCGAACCAAGCGCCACCCGCGCCCAGCGCGCCTGCAGTAGGTCGCGCCGGTCGAAGCGGAGGCAGGGAGCATGCTCCAGTGCCTGTGCGGTCATGCCGTGAGCGAAGTAGCGCTCGACGAATTCCGGGCTCGCACAAGCCGCATAGCGCAGCGCGCCCAGCGGCGTCGTTCGACATCCCTGTACCGGCTCGCGTTCGCCAGTCACGGCGGCCAGCACCTCCCCGGAGCGCAGCCTTTCCGCCGTGTGCGCCTCGTCGTCTAGAGTGAGGTCCAGCGACACGTCCGCCACACGCCCGAAGGCGGCAGCGGCGGCTGGAAACCAGGTGGCAAGACTGTCGGCATTCACCGCCACGGGCAGGGTCAGCCTTTCCCCTGTACCGGCGGCGACGCTGCCGAGCATGGGAGCCAGATCGTGTTCGAGCAGTCGCACGCGGTCGAGGTGGGCGCACAGGGTGCGGCCGAGTTCGGTCGGCTCGCAGGGCTGCCCGCGGATGACGAGGATTGCGCCGAGGCGCTCCTCCAGTCCTCGCACCCGCTGCGAAACCGCCGATGGCGTGATGGCCAGCGCGGCGGCGGCGCGCTCAAACGTGCCCTCGCGTACCACGGCGGCCACGGCGGAAAGAGAGGGGTAATCCAGCATGGATGAAGTTTTGCTTCATCGAGCTTAGAAGAACAAGTTTTACTTGATCGGCCATTCGCGCCACCTACACGTCATGACAAACGCGCTTGTGCCCTTCGCGACCGGTTTCCTGCTCTCGGCCGCGCTCATCGTCGCCATCGGCGCACAGAACCTCTTCGTCCTGCGGCAGGGGTTGCAGCGGGAGCATGTCGGGGTAATCGTGCTGTTCTGCGGCACCGCCGACGCATTGCTCATCCTCGCCGGCGTCGCCGGCGTCGGCGCCTTCCTCGCCGCCGTGCCTCAACTCACCACGCTTCTCGCGCTCGGCGGCGCCGGCTTTCTCAGTTGGTACGGCGTCCAGGCGCTGCGGCGGACGGCAGCCCCCGATTCTATGGCGGTCAGCAATGCGCGCAGCATGACGCTCATACGGGCGCTCATCGCCACGGCTGGCTTCACCCTGCTCAACCCGCATGTCTATCTCGACACGGTTTTGCTGATGGGGACCGCAGGCTCTGCCCAACCCGAGGAGGTTCGCCCCGTCTTCGTCGCCGGTGCCGTCGCCGCCAGCTTCATCTGGTTCGCGTGTCTCGGTTATGGCGCCCGGCTGCTGCGGCCGCTCTTTGCCCGGCCGGTCGCCTGGCGGGTGCTGGATGCTTGCGTGGGGATCGTGATGCTTGGGCTCGCGGCCTCTCTGGTGACACGCGTTCTTTCCGGTTGAGCTTTGCTTCACAGGAAATGCACGCTCCGGCGACAGCGGAACGGGACTGTTGTCGTCGGGCCTCGGCGGGGGGCTCTCATAGGATGGTCGACGATGTGCGCGGCGAAGAGGCGTCCTCAAGCTGCGCAAGACGGATTGAGGGGTGAAGCGACGATCCGGCCACGGACAGGTGACGGGCCCGCCTGCCGTACATGCTGACGTATAGGTTCGGTCATATGGATGGGCAGGGAATACAGTCGGCCATTGATGCTGCAC
The DNA here is from genome assembly GCF_022601675.1 of Ancylobacter gelatini. GTDB lineage: Bacteria > Pseudomonadota > Alphaproteobacteria > Rhizobiales > Xanthobacteraceae > Ancylobacter > Ancylobacter gelatini. The sequence continues at coordinate 475,974 of NZ_JAKVIL010000001.1, forward strand.
TGGAGAAGAGTCCAGATATTTCGCGACATGAGAGTTGCGTAGCTTCCTTAACGCCTGCGCCTCGGTTCGAGGGGATGGGTAACGGCCCGCGACTGCCGGCGTCGTTGGCGCGATTGTTGGGGAAGCGGCGCTCATGTTTCGCATCGTTGTCGTGGCGATCATCGCCAGCCTCTGCCTGGGCGGTTGCATCGGGTCGGATCGATCCCGGGCTCTGCCCTATGCGGCGCTCGATAAGGCGCACATCCCGGACTATGGCCTCGTGCGCTTCTGGGCCGACGAGAATTCGCCGGTCGTCGAGGCCTATGTCGACGCCCAGCTGAGGCAGGTGCGGGCCTCCGGCTGCCGGGAATGCCGGACCACCGCGAACTTCCTGGCCATTTCGGGTGGTGGCGAGGAGGGCGCGTTCGCCGCCGGTTTGCTGAACGGTTGGAGCATGCGCGGGAATCGCCCGGAATTCGAGGTCGTCACCGGCGTCAGCACCGGCTCCCTGGCCGCACCCTTTGCCTTTCTCGGGACCGGTCACGACGCCACCTTGCGGCGGGTCTATACCCAGATCACCGACCGGGATGTGTATGTCGACAAGGGTGCTGCCGGCCTCATCGGCGATGCGCTGTACGACAGTTCACCGCTGCGGCGCCTGATCGGCCTCTATGTCACCGAGGCGCTTCTTGACGAGATTGCGCGGGAGCATCGCAATGGGCGTCGCCTGCTGGTCCAGACCACCAATATCGACGCCCAGCGCCCCGTCATCTGGGACATGGGCGCCATCGCGAGCGGTGGCGGCTTCGAGCGACGACGGCTTTTCATCGACGTGCTTCTTGCCTCCGCCGCGATCCCCGCCGTCTTTCCGCCGGTGTCGATCGACGTGCAAAGCGGCGGACGGTCCTATGAGGAACTGCATGTTGATGGCGGCGTCACCTCGCAGATCACCTTCGGGCCGCCGGGCCTGGACCTGCGCTCTGCCGAGAGGCGCATCTTCGGCCGCGTGCGCGGCAAGACCCTGTATGTGATCCGTAATGGAAAGCTTCAGCCGGAATATGATCCGACCGACCGGACGGTCGCGGCTCTCGCCAAGCGCGCCGTCGGCACCATGGTGAAGTACCAGACCCTTGCCGATATCGCTGATTTTTCCAGGCGATCACAGGCGGAGGATATTGAGCTGCGGTTGGTGGCCATACCCGAGGGTTTCTCGGACCGTCCGTCGAGCGAATTCGACCGCGCCTACATGAATCGCCTTTTTCAGCTTGGGGAGGAGATCGGCGCACGCGGTGATTTCTGGCGCGCCGCGCCGTCGGGAAGCGTGATCTTGTCACGGGCCATGCAGCGCTAGCGCTCCCGGACTTCACTTGTCCAATAAATTGAATCAGAACAAATAGCAATTACTGTAAAAGAACAGCAAGTATAATAAATAACAATTGTCAATATATACAATGATGATCCGTCGATCGCATTTGATGCGACTGAAATTTTCAGAGATGGAGACGATGATGAACAAGTTCGCATTTATTCTGGCTGCCGCTGCGGCGTTTTCCTATGTGGATGCGTCGGAAGCGAAGCAGGAGCGCTATGAGCGCCAAGCCTGGAGGAGCGCCGTGACGAGCGTGCATCTCCCGGTCGGCCCGGTCCCTGAAGGCCGGCAGATGACGGCCATTCACCGCGTCGAGACCCGGCCCGCGCAGCCCGTTCACGCACATCGCATCGAGATCAACGCCCGCTCCTCGCGTACGGAGCGTTGATGCGGCGCGGGCGATGCCGGGCAGCCCCCGCCCGCGCGTCGCCCGCCTGTGCATCGTCTGCCGCGCCTTACCCGCTGACGGATCGCGGCCGAACTCGGCGGGTCAGGATGCCGACTTTGAGGGTCAGGCGGGGGAAGAAGCCGCGAACTTGCCGCCCCTCCACCCCTCGGGTCCGGCATAACCTATCCATTTCCTCAGCGTTACTGCACGCGCGTATAGTAGCCGGCACGCGACACATCCCTAATATCCGGTCAGTGCGATCCAGTATCGCGATCGGCTGAGCCAGTAGATTGATGCTGGATCAGAGCAGTTGCCAAAACTGTCTTAGGGGTGTGCGATGGAATCGCTCAGTGCCTTTGAAAGGTCATCGAGCAACGCGATGCGACCGGGCCGCGCGCTTTCCAGTGGAAGCCTTGCGGGCAATCGCCATCCCGTCGATGAAATGACGCGCGTTCTGCGCACCGCCCCCAAGCGACTGGCCACCGCATCGGAAGGCTTCATCGCCCATTGGACGCATGGCGCTCTACACGACACGGTCGAGCCCATGGCCGACCATGTTGTGATGACCTATGTCGGCACGAGGCAACGGCTGGAGAGGCGGAGCGGCGGCGCGACGCAACGAGGAACCGCCAGTCCGGATGCGGTGACCATCATTCCCGCCGGATCAAGCGCCCGCTGGGATATTGCCGGCCGCATCGACGTCGTTCAACTCTACCTTCCGCACGCGACGCTGACACGCATCGCCGGCGAGGCCCACCGGCCATTCTCGACATCCGTTGTGGAGCGGACCGGGTTCCGCGATCCCACCACCTCGCGGCTCCTCGCCAGCGCTGCGGATGTTCTTGAGGGCAATGAGGCGCTCGACGCGCTGTTTCGCCAGCAGATCACGGAACTGCTTGCCACTCGGGTTCTGTCGGCTCACGCGGGCCATGGTGCCGCGCCTCCGCCCCTAGGGGGAGGGCTCTCGCCCGCTGTCCTGCGGCGCGCAATCGAGCGCCTTTCCTCGGATTGCGACGCCGACGTGTCGCTCGCGACATTGGCGGCCGATGCGCAACTCTCCCGGTTTCATTTCTGCCGTGCCTTCAAGGAAAGTACGGGACTGCCACCCCATGCCTGGCTCAGGCAGCACCGGCTCACCCAGGCGATGACCCTGCTGCGTGAGACCGACGAGGCCGTGATCTCGATCGCCGTCGGACTTGGCTACGGCTCGCAATCCGCCTTTGCCACCGCCTTCCGGCGACTGACGGGCGAAACACCGAGCGGCTGGCGGCGACGCGCACGTTAGCCGCAATCGCGCGGCAATCGCGGCAATCGCTCGCGGGCACGGTGCGGCATGTCGTTCTCTACTCGTTCTCGAACTCACACAGACCGCGAGGCGGCTATGATCAAGGCGAATTGTACCGGTTGTCAGACCAGTCTGACGCGACGTGGCATATTGGCGGCGGGGGCGGCGGGGCTGGTGTCGATGACGCTCCCGATCGTCCCGGCCGAAGGGGCTCAGCATCAGGACGGCCACGGTCTTGCCCAGACCGTCAGCCCCACGCCGGTCGTCGCGACCCGCGACGGTGCGCGCATCTTCTATAAGGACTGGGGCCCGAAGTCGGCGCAGCCCATCTTCTTCCATCACGGCTGGCCGCTTTCCTCCGACGATTGGGATACGCACATGCTGTATTTCGTCGGCAAAGGATATCGCGTCGTCGCGCATGACCGGCGGGGACATGGGCGCTCCTCGCAGATCGGACATGGACATGACATGGACCAGTATGCGGCCGATGTGGCGGCGGTTGTGGAGCGGCTGGATCTGCACAACACCATCCATATCGGTCATTCCACCGGCGGGGGCGAGGCGGCCCGCTATGTCGCCCGTCATGGCAAGGGAAGGGTGGCCAAGCTGGTCCTCATCGGTGCGGTGCCACCGCTGATGCTGAAGACGCCGGCCAATCCTGGCGGCCTGCCGATCGGCGTGTTCGACAATCTGCGGGCCCGGCTCGCCGCCAACCGCTCGCAATTCTACCTCGACTTCGCCGGCGGGCCTTTCTACGGCTACAACCGGCCGGGCTCCGCACCCTCGCAGGCGGTGATCTGGAACTGGTGGCGACAGGCCATGATGGGCGGCGCCAAGGCGCAGTTCGATGGCATCAAGGCATTCTCGGAGACTGATTTTACCGAGGATCTCGCCGGCATCTCCGTTCCCACCCTGGTGATGCATGGCACGGACGACCAGATCGTGCCCTTCGCGGACTCCGCGCCGCTCTCCGCAAACCTGCTGAAAAACGGAACGCTCAAAGCCCTTGAGAACCTTCCACACGGCATGTGCACGACCCATGCGGACCTCATCCAGTCCGAGCTGAGCGCCTTCATAACCACCTGAATTTACGCCGCTTTCCGGCGTCGCCGTTCCGCCATCATCCGCGCCACCCGGCGCGGCAAGGACGGCGCACGCCCTTTCATCCTCAACCGACAGGAGTACATCCCATGCGACTTCTCATCATAGGCGCCGGCTTTGCCGGCATGTATGCCGCGCTCTCCGCCGCACGCCTGCGCGACATTGAGGGCGTCTCGCCCGAGATGTTCCAGATCGCGCTGGTCGCGCCGGAGCCCACTCTGACAGTGCGTCCCCGGCTTTACGAGCCCCGCCCGGAAACCCTGACGGCACCGCTTCTCGACGTGCTCACCGCGATCGACGTCACATATGTGCAGGGTCATGCCGAGACGGTCGACACTATCGCGAACCAGGTGGAAATCCTGACCCGGGACGGAGAGCGCAGGACGCTCGGCTATGACCGGCTGGTCGTGGCCACCGGCAGCCGGTTGTTCCGTCCCGATATTCCCGGTCTTTCCACCCACGGCTTCAGCGTTGATACCGTACCGGATGCGATCGCCCTCGACCGCCATCTTCAGGGGCTTGGCGCTCGGCCCGCTACCCGCGCGCGCAACACGGTCGTGGTCGCCGGCGGCGGCTTCACCGGCATCGAGGTCGCCACAGAAATGCCGGCCAGGCTGCGGGCCATCCTCGGGGCCTCGGCTGATATCCGCGTCGTGATCGTCGAACGCAGAGATGCCATCGGGCACGACCTTGGTCCCGGTCCGCGTCCGATCATCGAGGACGCGCTGGACAAGACCGGCGTCGAGGCGCGGCTCGCGGTCGGTGTCGCCGCGCTGGATGCTTCCGGCGTCACGCTCTCCAATGGCGAGCGCATCGAGGCTGAAACGGTGATCTGGGCGGCCGGCATGCGCGCGGCGCCGCTGACCGCGCAGATCCCCGCGGAGCGCGACAATTTCGGCCGGCTTGTCGTCGAGCGGGATTTGCGCGTGCCGGGCGTCTCCGCCGTGTTCGCCACCGGCGACGCGGCGAAGGCGGTGTGTGACGAGGAGGGCACCATCGCCCTCATGTCCTGCCAGCACGCCACACGCATGGGAGCCTTCGCAGGCAACAACGCCGCCGCCGATCTACTCGGCCTGCCGACCATGACCTACCACCAGAAGGCCTATGTGACCTGCCTTGATCTGGGGTCAGCCGGCGCGCTGTTCACGCGCGGCTGGGATCGGAAGATCGAGTTCACCGGTGCCGAGGCGAAGAAGATGAAGCAGGACATCAATACGATCTGGATCTACCCGCCCAAGCCCCAGCGCGCGGCCGCGCTGGCGTCGGCAGACCCGGCGCGCGTCACCGACCTCTGAGGCTGCCCATAGCCGGATGTGCGGGTCAGGGCGTACCTGACTCGCGCATTTCCTTGGGCAGCGATTGCCAGGCTCGCACCAACTGGCCGAGAGAGGCGGCCTCCATTTTGCGCATGCCGTTGCCGCGATGCAGCTTCACGGTGACCTCGCTGATCCCCAGATCGAAGGCGATCTGCTTGTTCAGACGCCCGCGCATCACCTTGTGCAAGATTTCCCGCTCGCGCGGGGTCAACGTCGCGTAGCGCTCCATGCTGCGCCTCGCCAGAACGGCTTCCGCCCGCCGGGCGCAATCGAGGGCGATGCCGGCGGTTACGGCATCAAGCAATGTCTGGTCCCTTACCGGCTTGGTGAGAAAATCCACGGCGCCGGCCTTCATCGCCTGAACCGTCATGGGAATATCGCCATGGCCGGTGAGGAAGACCACTGGCTTCGAGGTTCCGCTCTGCGACAGGTGGTGCTGAAGATCGAGGCCGCTGGCCCCGGGCATCCGTACATCCAATATCAGGCATCCGGGGCGATCCGGCAGATCGGTCTCCAGAAATGCATTGGTGGACGCGAAGGCGATCGGTTCCAGTCCGGCGGACAGGATCAGATCGCAGAGTGCTTCCCTGATGGCCGCATCGTCGTCGACGATGATGACGATCGGGCGCGATGCGTCGCTCTCGTCCTGAAGAGGCGACAGCGTGGACTGCCGCATGAGCGGCCGGTTGACGATCATGCTCACCCTCCCGTTTTTCGACTGTGTACGGCATTCCCAATGGCCGAGAGCAGGTCCTGCGCGTTGAACGGCTTGCGAAAGAAATCGCCGGTGACCTGCGCACGTTTGTCATCGGCGAACTCATAACGGCCGCTGATGAGGATCACCGGAAGCTCCGGGTGTTGCCTCTTCACCGCGTCCCGCAGGGCAAAGCCGTCTGCGCCCGGCAAGCCAATGTCGGTAATCAGCACGTCGACGGTCGCCAGGCCGCTGCCGAGCAGCGCCTCCGCCGAGCGGAAATTGATCGTGCGATACCCGGCCGATTCCAGCAGGTCCTGCAAGGATTCGATCAGTCGGGGATCATCGTCCACGATGGCTGCCAGGGGGCGCGTCTCGCCCATGTTCAGTGCCCTCCCGCCCGGGGCGACCGGGAGAGGGGGATCTCCAGCTTCTCCGCCATCCGGACGAGGTCGGCGAGCGATGCCGCCCCCATCTTCAGCATCACGTTGCGCCGATGCAGTTGCAGCGTCACCTCGCTGATTCCGAGCTCGGCCGCGGCCTGCTTGTTCAGGAAGCCGCTGACGACCAGAGGCAACACGTCGCGCTCGCGCGGCGTAAGCTCGTCGAGGCGCCGCCGGAGCGCGCTGAGTTCGCTGCGGGCCGAACGTTCCTGGCGGTCGCGCGCGAGAGCGGTGCGGATCGCCGTCATGAGATCGGCGTCGCTGAACGGCTTGGTCAGGAAATCGACCGCACCATGCCGGATCGCGCGGACGGAGGCGGGGATGCTGCCGTGGCCGGTGATGAAGACGATCGGCGGATGCCCGGCATTGGCGATCTGGGTCTGGAAGTCGAGCCCGTTTATATCCGGCAGTTCCACGTCGAGGACGAGGCACGCGGTCGTCTCAGGCTTAACCGCACGGGCATATTCCCCGGCGGAGCCGAAGGTGATCGCCCGGATGCCATAGGATTCCAGCATGTCGAGCAGTGCCTCGCGAATGCGGGCGTCGTCATCGACGACGAAGACCACGTTGTTTTCCGCCGTCATGCCGCTACGTCCGCTTCAACCGGAAGGGTGAAGACAAATATCGCTCCCCGCGGTTCGTTGTTTTCGATCCAGAGGCGCCCGCCATGGCTCTCGATAATGGAGCGGCAGATGGCCAGTCCCATGCCCATGCCGCTCCCCTTGGTGGTGAAGAACGGCTCGAAGATCCGGTCGGGGAAGGCGACGCCGGCGCCGAGATCGCTCACCCGGACCTGCACATCGTCCCCGGCACGGTAGACGCGGACCCCCACCACCTTGTCGCCCTCGACGGCCTCCATTGCCTCCATCCCGTTGCGGATCAGGTTGATGAGCACCTGCTGAAGCTGGACGCGGTCGAAGACGACGCGTGGAAGGCTGTCCTCAATGTCGACATGCAGGCGGATGCGCAGCCGGGACGCCTCTTCCGCCAGCAATCGGCGAGCCTCGTCGATCACGCTGGGAAGCGCGGTCGACATCTTCGGCTGCACGGACTGCTTGAACAGGGCGCGGATGCGGCTGACGACATCGGCCGCGGCATTGGAATCGCGGATGATGCGCTCGGCGGTGATCATCGCGCGCGGATAGTTGGGCGGTTCGGCGCGCAGCCAGCGCAGGCAGGTATGCGAATTGGCGACGATGGCGGCAAGCGGCTGGTTCACCTCATGCGCGATCGAGGCGGAAAGCTCCGCGAGGCTGGCCGCCTGGCTTGCCTTGGCGAGATCATCCTGCGCCAGCCGCAGTTCTTCCTGCGCCCGCACCTGGTCCTCGATTTCGAGGCAGATCCCGTTCCACTGCACGATCCTTCCTTCGGCGTTGCGCATTGCTGCCGCGCGGGTCTCCACCCAGCGGTAAACCCCATCAAAGCGTCGCAGCCGGTGTTTCATGTGATACGGTTCACCGGTCGAGAGCGAATGCCCGTAGCACTCTTTTACCGCTGCGAGATCGTCGGGGTGGATGATGGCATCGAGTGTATCTTTCAGCCGCTTCCGCTCGGGATCCTCCTTGTCGATGAGCCCGAAGCCGAGATAGTTGCGAAGCTTCTCGCTGCGGTAGGTCGGCGCTCCCTCGGGCGTGGCACAGTAGATCAGCGCCGGCAGCGTCTCGACCAGCTGTCGATGCGCGTGCTCGCTTTCGCGCAGGCTCATCTCGGCGACGACCCGTTCGTGAATATCGATGCTGACTCCGTACCACTGGAGAATGGTACCGGTGTCGTCCCGCAATGGTTCTGCGCGGGTCTGGGTCCAGCGATAGTCGCCATCGGCTCGCAGTTGACGATAGGTGGCAATGTAGGGAGTGCCGAGCTCCATCGAGGTGCGGAACAGCTCTCGCGCCTCCTTCCGGTCGTCCGGGTGAATGACAATTAGCGAAGCGGAGCCATCCGGCGCGGTGATGTCGGCGAGGGACGCACCGGTCATCTCGACGAAGCGCTTGTTGGCATAGGTCGGCGTTCCCGAGGCCGTCGTACTCCAGATCATCGTTGGTACGGCTTCGATCAACTGGCGCAGCTGGAGTTCCTTGGCGCGCAGTGCCGCCTCGGTCTTCTTCGGCAGGTCGATGTCTATCGAGGTGCCGAACCAGCCAGAGATATTTCCGTGGGCGTCGAGGAGGGGCTTGGCCGCCGTCTTGGCCCACGCATAGACGCCGTTTCCGCGCCGGATGCGGAACTCGGCATGGAAGGGCGCGCCGGTCGCCAGGCTGTGGCGCCACTTTGCGGCGACCGCCTCATATTCATCGGGATGGAGCAGGCGCTTCCAACTGATGTCGCCGTCCTCAAGCGCGGCATTGAGGTCGTCGGGCGTCAGGCCGAGCGTGGTCTGCGCGAAGAGCGGCAGGTAGGTCCAGCGTCCCGCCGAATCGAAGGCCCATCCATTGCCGAACAGATCTTCGACAGTCCGCGCGGCGTGCACCGCGTCCGCCACCGGCGAGGCAATGACCGTGTCGGATGTGGTCGGCTCCTCCCGCGTGGTCTCCAACTCGTCGATCTCGACAGCCGAGCCATGGGATGCGATCGACCGGGTGCGAACCCAGAGATAGCTACCGTCTGGCTGGAGCCGCCGATAGCGCATGACCTGCGGCACGCCGGTCCAGAACGCCCGCGCCGCGGCCAATGCCGCCGCCATTCGATCATCGGGGTGAAGGGGATGCGCGGTAAAGGACGCGTCCGGCGTCACCTCTGGTGTCGGCGCGCGGCCCACCATTCCCGATCCGGCCTTCGCCGTCCCGAAGGTCCTGTGGGCAGTGAGGGCGCCTCCCAGCGCGAGTATGAGCGCGAAGAACCCGACATAGGTCGCGTCCTCATTCGGCAGCAGCGCCTCGCTCGCCACCAGCACCGACACCGCTAGGCCTGCCGTCGCCAAGCCGAGCAACGGAAGCAGCCATCCGGCGCCGACCCGCAGGAACAGCACGGCGGCGATCGGCGCCAGTCCCAGGGGCGCGTAAATGCGCCAGGCCGCGACCGTCCCGGCGATGCAGGCGAGCAGAGCCAGCGCAAGACAAACGGGTCGCGAAATGGCCATGACATCTCCTCCTGCGCGGGCCGCGGCGCGTCGAGCCCGTGGGCGTTCAGCGTCGCGGTCCGGCCGCGGCTCGGGCGGCCTGGTGGCACCCTAATCTTACGCGGGCGCCGGCGCATCCTATGGAAACCCATCGGTTGCCTGCCGCCTTCGGCTGGCCTTCGCGGCCAGCCGTCGGGTTGCGTCGCGGTCCTTCTAGAGGCTGAAGCCTCCATCGATGCCCAGCACCTGTCCCGTCACCCAGTCTGCCTCCGGATCGGCGAGGGCCACGACCCAGCGGGCGACATCCTCCGGGACGCCTCGGCGAGCGAGCGGAATCATCGCCGCTTCGCTGGTCTTGATCGCTGCGATCTCCTCCTCGGAAAAACCCATGCGTTCGCGCAGGAAGTCCGACTCCACCGGGCCCGACGCCACCGCGTTGACGCGCACGCCCGCCGGCGCGAGTTCGAGCGCCCAGGCGCGCGTCATCTGTTCGAGCGCGGACTTGCTGGCGCCGTAGGCCGAGAAGCCCGCTACCGGCTTGCGACCAAGCGTGCTCGACAGGTTGACGATAGAGCCCCGGGTCTCGCGCAGGGACGGCAGGCAGGCTCGGGCGAGCAGCGCCGGCCCGAACACATTGATTCGGAAGGTCGCGTCGAGATGTTCCGTCGTCATCTGGTCGAGCGGGGCGGGCTGACCGGCGCCGGCATTGTTCACGAGAATATCGAGACGCCCCCAGCGACGCAGAGCCTCCGCCACCGTGGCGTCGGCCGCCTGGGCGCTGCCGGCATCGGCAACGAACCCCTCAATTAACGGATGCGCGCCAGCCGCCGCCGCGAGGGACTCGGGTCGCCGGCCGGTGATGAGGACGTGTGCGCCCATGTCCGCGAAACGCCGCGCTGTGGCGTGACCTATCCCCGCGCCGCCGCCCGTGACGATGGCGACCCTGCCTTCAAACATTGCCATGATGACCTCCATGAATGGTCATCCGCATGTGCGGCGGCGGCATCGTTTACTCAATTGTCCAAAATCTGGCTGAGTGTTTCATATTCTGCAATGATAGCGCATGGACAGGCTGCGCTCCTATGAAGTCTTCGCAACCATCGTCGCCTGTGGTGGCTTCAACCGTGCGGCGGCGGAGCTCGCCATCTCGCCGGCCAATGTCAGCCGCCACATGCAGCAGTTGGAGCAGGTGCTTGGCACCCGGCTGCTGGAGCGCACCTCGCGCCGGATGGAACTCACCGACAGCGGCCGCGAACTATATGCGCGTGTCCGTACGATCCTCGATGAGGTCGCCGATCTGGAAAACGGACTTGCGAGCGATGGCAAGACCGCGCGCGGCCGGTTGAGGGTCAACGCGCCGCTGACCTTCGGCATTGCCTGGCTGAACCCGCTACTGGTGGAGTTTGCCGAGAACCATCCGGCCATAGAACTCGATCTCCATTACAGCGATCGGGTCATCGAAATGGCGGATGAGAGCTTCGACCTGGCGCTGCGCATCTCCCGCGCCGGTGCTGAAACTCTGGTGTCGCGCCGCGTGGCAACGACCCGCATGCTGGTATGCGCGGCGCCGGGTCTGCTGGCCGCCAAGGGCGAGATCGGCAGCGTCGAACACATTCGGGGCTTGCCTCGTGCCGGCTACCTGTTCTCCGACACCGCCAATGCTTGGACGCTGGAGGCGGCCGATGGCGTGCGCCACGCGATCGAGACGCCATGCACGACGATGTGCGCCAACGGGCTCGGCTTGAAGGCCGCCGTTCTGCGTGCCGAGGCCATCGCTCTCCTGCCGGAATTTCTCGTCCACGGTGAACTGCTGTCCGGAGAGATCGTGGAAGTTCTGCCCGCGCTCCGGGCGGAAGCGATGGATGTGCGCATCGTCTATGCCCACCGTCGGCATCTCGCCCGACGGGCGCGGCTTTTCATCGACTTCATCGTCGACCGGTTTCGCCGAATACCCTGGCAATGACATCCCGTTGCGCCGGGCCATGTCTGGTCCCGCGAGTGGGTCGATTCCAGGCTAGAGAAACCTAGATTTCGGGCGCCTCGCGACTGGAATAACAGGGCCTGTACCATTCGGCCGCTCACCCTATCCCCGCGAATAGTCGAGGACCGCCGCGCCTCGACGTAGCGTCGTCGATGCCGTGTTCAAGGCGGCGCGAAGGAGATAGACATGAGCGTCAACATTACTTCTCATCCTGACAGAGCCCCCAGCGAGCTGGTGCCGTCGCGCTACGCGGTTCAGGTCGGCGACATCGACGTATTGGTGATCAGCGACGGGGTGCTGCCACTGCCGACCAAGATGCTCGGGCACAACGCCGATCCGAATGTCCGGGCGGCCTGGCTGAACGACATGTTCCTGCCGCCCGACGCGTTCGACTGGTCGCTCAACGTGGTGGTGGTGAAGAGCGGCGGGCAGACCATTCTCATCGACGCCGGCCTCGGCCTCGACCCGAATCTGAACCTGCCCCGCGCCGGCCAGCTGATCATGCGTCTGGAGGCTGCCGGTATCGATCTCGGCTCGGTGACCGACGTCGTGCTGACCCACATGCACATGGACCATATCGGCGGACTGCTCGTCGACGGCGTGAAGGAGCGCATGCGGCCGGACCTGCGGATCCACGTGGCGGCGGCCGAGGTCACGTTTTGGGAGGCGCCCGACTTTACCTATGCCGACATGCCCCCTGGCTTCCCGGATGCGCTTCGGGCGACGGCAAAGCGTTTCGCCGAGACCTACCGCAGCCAGCTCCGGCTGTTCGACGAGGAGCACGAGGTGGCGCCGGGCGTCATCGTTCGTCGTACGGGTGGCCACACGCCGGGGCACAGTGTCGTGCGCATGTCCTCCGGCGGCGAGCGTCTGACCTTCGCCGGTGATGCCGTGTTCACGGTCGGGTTCGAGCACCCTGACTGGCACAACGGTTTCGAGCACGACCCGAAGGAAGCGGCCCGCGTCCGGGTACGTCTTCTGACCGAACTGGCGGCGACCGGCGAGCAACTGGTGGCGACGCATCTGCCGTTCCCGTCCGTCGGCCGGGTGGCGGTCGATGGCGACGCTTTCCGCTGGGTGCCGGCCTTCTGGGACTACTGACCGCCGATTGCCCCGATCAAGGCCCCCGGAATACTCGGCGCCTCGCACTATGCGGGGCGGGTCGGGTCTTGGTCGGGCATCCGGGCACTGGTGCCCGTACTGGATTCGGAGATGAAAACGGTGCTCTACTCGATACCGGTCCGCGACGCGCATGAAAGCCCGGGGCATGACCATGCGCCCGGAGCCTGCGCGTCCGAAGCGCCGGAGCTCAAGCCGCCCCTCGACGTGAAGCTGCCCGAGGCGGCGCCGGTTGCCGAAACGGCCGCCGTGCCTACCGGTGAAAGGAAGCCCGGCAATCGCCAGCGGCGGCGGCGTCTGCTGCTACTGTTCGCAACCTTCCTCGCGCTTGCGGCGGCGTCGTGGTGGCTGTGGGCGAACCTGTTCGCCGGCGACATCGAGAGCACCGAGAATGCCTACACCAATGTGGAGCTGGCGCAGGTGACGCCGCTGGTAAGCGCGCCCGTGAAACGCGTGCGGGTGGTCGAGAGCCAGCGTGTCGCGGCGGGCGACGTCCTCGTGGAACTCGACGATGCCGATCTTCGCCTCGCCGTAAGCCAGGCGGAAGCCGCGCTCGGCAAGGCCCGGCGCCGGGTCTGGCAGCTGGAGGCCAACGACGCCAGCCTCGAAGGTCAGGAGCAGGTGCGCGCGGCGGAGGAAGCAACGGCCCGCGCCGACCTCGCCCGCGCACAGGCCGATCTCGACAAGGCGCTGCTCGACGAAGACCGGGCGCAGAAGCTCTCCATCCATGGCTGGGCGCCGACGCAGCGGTTGGATGATGCCCATACCAGTGTCCGGCAAGCCCGCGCCGCTGTCGCACAGGCGCAGGCGCGCATCGCCGTGTCGCAGGCGGCGCAGCAGGCCGCTGCCGGGGCGCGCCGTGCCAATCAGGCGCTGTTGGAAGACGCTACGGTGGAAACCAACCCCGAGGTCGCCGCCGCCAGGGCGCAACTCGATCAGGCCCTGCTCGACCTCGACCGCGCCATCATCCGTGCGCCGGTGGACGGTATCGTCGATCAGCGCCGCATCGCGGTGGGCCAGCGCGTGCAGGCCGGCGCGCCCATCATGGTGGTCGTGCCTTTGCAGGACATGCACGTCGACGCCAATTTCAAGGAAGTGCAGCTGGCGCGCGTCCGGCCGGGCCAGCCGGTTCGGCTGACCTCCGATCTCTACGGATCGGATGTTGTCTTTCGCGGCCGCGTTGGCGGCTTCGCGGGTGGCACCGGCGCGGCGTTTGCCGCCATCCCGGCGCAGAACGCGACCGGCAACTGGATCAAGGTGGTCCAGCGCCTGCCGGTCCGGATCGAGCTCGACCCCGCTGAGCTGCGCGCCCACCCTTTGCGGGTCGGCTTGTCCATGCATGCGACCATCGACCTCTCGGAGCCGCACTGATATGTCCGCAGACGTCGTCGAGCCGGCGGGGCGGCCTCACCCGCCGCTGACCGGGGCGGCGCTGGTGCTGTCGGTGGGGGCGCTGGCCTTCGCCAACTTCATGGTCGTGCTCGACACCACCATCGCCAATGTCGCCATGCCCACCATCGCCGGCGATCTCGGCGTGTCGACCACCGAAGGCACCTGGATCATCACGGCTTATGCCGTGGCAGAGGCGATCACCGTGCCGCTGACCGGCTGGCTCTCCCGGCGCTTCGGCGAGGTGCGGGTGTTCCTGTGCTGTGCGGTCGCATTCGTGGTCTGTTCGGTTCTGTGCGGTCTGTCCGGCAGCCTGGCCATGCTGGTGGCGTTCCGCATCCTGCAGGGATTTGCCGGCGGGCCGCTCATCCCCCTGTCATCGACGCTGCTGATGGCGATCTTTCCGAAGGAGAAGGCCAATACCGGCCTTGCCATATGGGGCATGACCACTGTGGTCGCACCGATCTTCGGGCCGATCCTCGGCGGCTATATCTCCGACAATTATCACTGGGGCTGGATCTTCTACATCAACATCGTGTTCGGGGCCGCCGTCGGCGGGATCGTCTGGGCGCTGATGCGCACGCGCGACACGCCGACCGAGCGTGCGCCCATCGACGTCGTGGGGCTGATCCTGCTCGTCGTGTTCGTCAGCGCCTTCCAGACGATGATCGACAAGGGGCGCGAGCTGGACTGGTTTTCCTCTTCGTTCATCGTCTGGATGGCGATCACCGCTTTCGTCGCCCTCGTGACTTTGGTCATTTGGGAACTGACGGATGACAACCCGGTGCTCGATCTCTCGGTGTTCGGTTCGCGCAACTGGCTGGTGTCGACCCTCACGCTCGGCCTGATGTTCGGCCTGTTCTTCGGCAACATCGTGCTGACGCCGCTCTGGCTTCAGCAGATGATGGGTTACACCGCGACCTGGGCCGGCTTCGCCACCGCGCCGATGGGCATTCTTGCTGTGCTGACGGCGCCGCTCGTCGGCCGGCTGATGGCGCGGATCGACCCGCGCCTCATCGTCACCTACGGCATGACCATGCTCGCCCTCTCATTCTACATGCGCGCCCAATTCACGGCGCAGGCGGACTACATGTCGATCGCGCTGGCCATGTTCGTGCTCGGCGCCGGCGTGCCGGCCTGCCTTGTCACGCTGACATCGCTCGCGGTGTCCGACCTTCCGCCGGAGAAGATCGCTGGTGGCGCCGGCCTGCAGAACTTCATCCGCGTCATGGCGATGGCGGTGGGTGCCTCGCTGACCTCGACCTATTGGGAGAACGCGACCAAGGAGAGCCGCGCCAATCTGGTGGCGATCATTGACCCTGCCGTGGCACTTCCTGCCCCGCCGGGCGTCCCGCTGGAGTCCCGGCTGGCGCTGTTCTCGAAGATGGTCGACGCCCAGTCGGTGATGCTGGCGACCAATAATTTCTACGCGATGGCAACCGGGCTCATCCTCGTCTTCGCCGCAGCCGTCTGGCTGGCAAAGCGCCCCAGCGCACCTCTCAAGCAGGTCGGGCACTGAAGACCTCGCGCACGGCTCACGCCGCCGGGTCGTCATGAGTTCCGCTGCCGGAGCGACGTCGCAAGGCAACCCTCGACACGCCATCGCCGCATGATTGCGAAGCGTGAGCCGGCGTCACGGCGGCGATGACGCCGGCTTCTATGGGGAGGCGTTTCCTACCTGCGCTCAGGCGCGGCCGACGTCCACGATTGCCTTGGCGAACGCCTCCGGCGCCTCCTGCGGCAGATTGTGGCCGATGCCACCGGTGATCAGCCGAAACTCGTATTTCCCGGTGAACTTCTTCGCATAGGCCGACGGATCGGGATGCGGAGCGCCATTGGCGTCGCCCTCCATGGTTATGGTGGGAACGCCGATGGTCGGGAAGGCCGCGAGCCGTTTTTCCAGCCCGTCATATTTCGCCTCGCCCTTGGAGAGGCCCAGCCGCCAGCGATAATTGTCGATGCTGATGGCGACATGGTCGGGATTCTCGAAGGACGCGGCGGTGCGGGCGAAGGTGGCATCGTCGAACGCCCATTTCGGCGACGCGAGCTGCCAGATCAGCCGCGCGAAATCGGCGGTATATTGACGATAGCCGGCCTCGCCGCGCTCGGTGGCGAAATAATACTGGTACCACCAGGCAAGCTCCGCCTTGGGCGGCAGCGGATTGCGGTTGGCCTCCTGGCTGCCGATCAGATAGCCGCTCACCGACACCATGCCCGCGCAGCGCTCGGGCCACAGCGCGGCCAGGATGTTGACGGTCCGCGCGCCCCAGTCGAAGCCGCCGAGCACCGCCTTGTCGATGTTGAGAGCGTCCAGAAAGGCGAGTGCATCGGCCGCCAGCGCCGCCTGCTGGCCGTTGCGCGGCGTGTTATCCGCGAGAAAACGCGTGCCGCCATAGCCCCGCAGATAGGGGATGAGCACACGATAACCGGCAGCGGCGAGGATCGGGGCGACGTCGACATAGGCGTGAATGTCGTAGGGCCAGCCATGCAGAAGCAGCACCGGCCGGCCATCGGCGGGGCCTTCCTCGGCATAGACGACATCAAGCTCGCCGGCATGGACATGCGTCAGCGCTGAAAAGCCGGTGCGCGCGGTGGGTTCGGTCTTGGGTGCGGCCGAGTGGCTCTCACCGGCTCCGGTCTGGGCTGCGGTCGCGACACGGGTGCCGAGCGGCAAGGTGGCCAGGCCGAGCGCGGTCACGCCAAGCAGACTGCGCCGCTGTCGGTTGATATCATTGGACATTTCGGGATCTCCACTGACGGCTGACCTGCGCCGATGATCGACGCAGCGCTGTGTCCGGCCCGCGTGGGGAGGCCGGCTTTGAAAGCCTTTGGGGACTTTCGTCTAGCCAGCACAATGCGGCACGCATCCGCGAACCGTTGTTCGGATTGCACGGGAGACACTTTGGAGCGGTCGTTTTGAATGGCTGCGGGGCCGTCTGGTCGGCTCTCGGGCAGCGACGGGCGCAGCCGCCGAGGGACGGCAGGGGGATTTTACGGAGATGGGCCTGCGGAGATTCCGCAGGCCGGAGAGCCGCGTCCGGCCCGCCGATCGTGCCAGATCGGACAGCACCGGCGGCGCCGGCGGCGCCCTCATGCCGTCTGCTGGGCGACCGCGTGCTCCGCGATGTTGGCGAGGATATCGCGGCCCTTCAGCATGTCCTCGATGCCGAGATAATCCTGCATGTAGTGGCCGCGATAGCCGCGGCGTTCCAACTCGCGGAAGATATCGGCGAAGTCCATGTTTCCGGTTCCCGGATACAGGTGTTCTTCGATCTCGCCGCGATTGTCGGCCAGCCGGACCTCGCCGCAGCGGCTGAAATCGAGCACGTCGAGAAAGCCGCGAATGCCGCAGTCCAACATATGGGCATGATTGGTCGTGAAGGCCCAGCGCAGGGCCGGCGAGGTCAGCCGGTCGAAATAGAACGCCGCCTCGTCGGGGTCGTGGACCAGATATTTCACCTCGGCGCCAGCGGGTTCGGGATTCATGTTCTCCAAGAGGATGGTCATGCCCTCGTCCTCGGCGATCGCGCTCATGCGGGCGAGGCGGGCGACGGCGATCTCCATGCGCTCGCGCTTGTCGGCAGTGAAATGATAGCCGCCATGCATGATCACCCAACCAGCGCCGAGCGCCTTGGCGGCGCGCAGATAGGCGGTGAGATAGGCATCGGTCGCCTCGCTCAGGAACGGCGAGCTTTCGGAGACATTGACCGCCGACAGCGTGTGCAGGCCGAGCGTGATGCCGGCCGCCTCGATTTTCTCCCGGGCACGGGCGAGCCGGGGATTGGAGGGGTCCAGCAACGCTGGGTCCGGGTCGAGGCAGATGTCGAGATAATGGACCCCGTTCGCGATCGCCCAGTCGAGACCGGGCTCCAGCCCGATCCGTCGGTTGAGGTCGATCCCGATGCGGGAGCGGAAATCGTTTCTCACGGCAGTTCTCCCATGCTGGCGTGGCGCGCCCGCGATGCCAGCATGCCGGCGATCAGCGGAACGGCGAGGAACAGCGCCGCCGCGACCATCAGCGCCGCCGCGATCGGACGGTCGAAGAAGATGATGGCGGTGCCATGCGACATGGTGAGCGACTGGCGCAGCGAGCTTTCGAAAATCGGCCCGAGCACGAGGCCGAGCACCATGGGCGCCGCCGGCCAGTCGAACCGCTTCATGCCCCAGCCCAGCGCGCCGAAGCCCACCACCAGCCAGCAATCCTCAAGGCTGTTGGCCTGCGAGAACACACCGACCAAACAGATCGCGAGGATCGGCGGATACAGCCACTTGTAGGGCACCTTGAGCAGGCGGGCGAACAGGCCGGCGAGCGGCAGGTTCATGATCAGCAGCAGCACGTTGCCGATATACATGCTGGCGATGACCGCCCAGACCAGAGTCGAGTTCTGGGTGAACAGCTCGGGGCCGGGGCGCAGCCCGAACATGATCAGGGCGCCGAGGATGATCGCCGTGGTGCCCGAGCCGGGCACGCCGAGTGCGAACATCGGGACCAGCGCGCCGGCGGCGGCGGCGTTGTTGGAGGCTTCCGGCCCGGCGACGCCCTCAATGGCGCCCTTGCCGAATTCCTCCGGGTGGCGGGAGAGCTTCTTCTCCATGATATAGGCAATGAAGCTGGCAATGGTCGCGCCCGTGCCCGGCAGGACACCCACCAGGAAGCCGACGAACGAGCCGCGCAGGATCGGCATCCGGCTGCGCCGCCAGTCTTCGCGCGTCGGCAGGGCGCTCTTCACCTCCGCCACCGGCCGCGCCGTCGCGGAGGAACAGCTCGCCAGCACCTCGCCGACACCGAACAGGGCGACGGTGAGCACGATGAACTCGATGCCGTCCAGCAGCCAGATCATGCCGAAATCGAAACGGGACACGCCGCTTTGCGGATCGACGCCGATCGTGGCGAGCAGAAGCCCCGCAACGCCCGCCGCCACGCCGCGCAGCACCGAGCGACCGCTTACAGCCGCGAGGGCGACGAGGCCGAGCACCACCAGTGCGAAATATTCCGGTGGCCCGAAGGCAAGCGCGGCTTCCGCCAGCGCCGGCGCGACCAATGTCAGGCCGAGCGTGGCGATGGTGCCGGCAATGAACGAGCCGATGGCGGCGATCCCGAGGGCAGGGCCGGCACGGCCCTTGATGGCCATCTGGTAGCCATCGATGCTGGTCATGACCGTCGAGGATTCCCCGGGCACGCTGATGAGCACCGAGGTGATGGTGCCGCCATATTGCGCGCCGTAGTAGATGCCGGCGAACATGATGAGCGAGCCGGTCGGGTCCCCGCCGAAGGTGAGCGGCAGCAGCAGCGCGATCGCTGCCGAAGGGCCGATGCCGGGCAGGACGCCCACCAGTTGCCCCAGGAACACGCCGACAAAGCACATCAGCAGATTGGCAGGCGTAAGAGCGGTTGCGAAACCGCCGCCGAGATCGATCAGCGATTCCATGTCAGAAGTCCCACGGCGTGAGTGGAAGAGGCACGGCAAGCCAGTGCACGAAGATCAGCGCCAGGCAGCCGGTGACCAATGCGGAAATGATGGTGGAACGCAGCAGCGGGAGCCGCTCCACATAGAGATAGATGAACATCATCATCGCGAAGACCGGCAGCAGGAACCCGATGAAGCCGAGGCTCGCGACCACGACCACCAGCGCGCCGAGCACGAGCATGGACTTGGTGAGCGGCTCGCGCTCCTCCTCATCGGGGTCCGCCAGAAGCAGCGAGATCATGACTCCGCCGGAGAGCAGCAGGAGCAGCGCGCCGTAGACCAGGGGAAGAAAACCTGAGTCCGGCGCGAAGCCGGACCACAGGGGAAAGTCGAGCGAACCCACGACCCAGTACAGGCCGAGCAGAGTCCAGCCGCCGGCGAAGGCCATGTCGCCGGTCAAGATCTTCTGTTTCATTGGGCCTCTCCTCAGGCCGGCTTGGCCAGGAGTTCGCGATAGAGCTTTTCCTGCGCGGCGAGGAACGCCACGAAATCCGCCCCGACGATCGGCGCTTCCGTCGCCACGTTGTCGGCGATGTATTTCTTCATGGTGGGGGAGGCGGCGACCTTCTGCATGATGCCTTCCCAATAGGCCTGGGCGGCCGGGTCGACATCCTTGGGCACGGCGATGCCGCGCCACATCTGGAAGTTCGGCACGGAGAGGCCGATTTCCTTCATGGTCGGGACGTCCGGCATGGCGGAGAAGCGCGTGTCACGGAACACGCCCAGCGCGCGGACCTTGCCGGAGGCGAGCTGGCCCATGAACTCCAGCGGATTGCCGATCGTGCCGTCGACATGGCCGCCGAGCAGCGCGGTCAGCGATTCACCGCCCGAGTTGAAGTTGACCGGGTTGATGTCCTTGCCGAGCGCGCGCGAGAACACGGTGATCGCCATGACATCGGTGGTGCCGCCGGTCGAGAAGTTGAACGTCTTGGTCGGCTTCGACTTGATGTCGTCGATCATCTCCTGCGCGGTCTTGTACTTGGAATCCCCCCGCACGAAGAGCAGGAAGTCGTCGAGCATGAAGTTCATGATCGGCTGGATTTCCGTGAGCGTGCGCGCGGACGGGTTCAGTATCGGCGTGATCTGGGTCGTGCCGTTGATCAGGATGATGGTGTTGGGATCCTTGCGCCGGCTCGCCGCCACATAGCCGAGGCCGACGGCGCCACCGCCACCCGGCCGATTGTTGAGCACCAGCGGCTGCGGGATGAGCTTCTCCTCGACGATGATCTTGCCGACCACGCGGGCGAGCAGATCGGAACCGCCGCCGGCCGCGAACGGAATCACCAGTTCGACGTCACGGGTCGGCGCCCACGCGCTCTGGGCGAAGGCGCTGCCAAGCATGCCGGAACCGGAGGAAATCAGGCAAGCCGAGGCCGAAGCCCCGAGCACGAAATCTCGGCGTGAAATATTCATGGTCCCCTCCCAGGGATATGTTTTTTTAGATTGGCGTCGCGTTGTATTTTTTTGAATTATGAATTCAGTCTGACATTTCCTCTGAGGAATGCAACTGAATTCTCTATTGCGATGCGGTAGAGGAAATCTCAATTACTTCAATGAAATAGGTCTCGTTTCCGACGCCACTTACCCGCGCAAGCATTCGCAGCGTGCGGGCGTCGAGCAGCCAGAGCTGGCTGCTGCCGGGGGCGCCTCGTGCCCCGCCGGCCACCACGACCAGAGCGCCGTCCCCCGTTACCCCGATCCCGCGCGGGCAGGGCGGCGAGCCGAGCGGATCACACAGGGCGGCACGCCCGCTCTCCTTCCAGTCGCCCTGCGCGGTACGCTCGATTCGCGAGACGGTGCCGGTCCGAAAGCAGGTGGCGAAGACGCTCAGGCCGTCAGGCGAAAAGGCGACGCCCATCGGGCGGCTCGGCCGGCCGTCATCGCTGCCGACCACGACGTGGCGCGCAGCCCAGCCGTCGCCGCGCCTCAGCGCCGCGAGATCGAGAAAGGTGACGGCGTTGCCCTCCGCGCCGGTGCGCGGGCATTCGCGGCCAGCGACCACCGCCAGCGTGCCGTCGGGACTCGCTGCGATGCCGAACGGGCCGGTTGGCAATTCAAGGCGTGCCAAGGGGGCGCGCGGTTCGCCCGACAGAACATCGGCGAGCGCGATGGCGGTGACGGTCGAACTGCCGCCATCGGCGGTGAGCACGAGATCAGGCGAGCCGCGGGCGATGGCGATGCCGGCCGGGTTGGGATAGCGGCCGAAGCCGGGATCAGGCGACCCCGCACGGGTGGGTTCCCCCTCATGCGGCAGCGCGAAATTGTGCCGGAGCGTGCAGGTGGGGAGATCGATCACGCTGATCTGGTAGCCGCCATCCTCAAGGCCGGGGCCTTCGCCGGCCGCGACCAGGAGATGGCGGCCATCCGGGGCGACCACGCAACCAACCGGGCCGAACGTCGCCGTTGGCAGGAGCAGGGTCGGGCGGGTGGCGGAGCCGGCCAGCGTCGCCCGCAGGTCGAACATCGCGAGCGCCCCGGCGTGCCCGTGGGGGTGCGCCTCCAGTGCCTGCGGCGTCGCGCAACCGGCATGGTTGACCACGACAAGGCGATCCAGCGCCGGCACGGCCGCGACGCTGACCGGCAGCCCGACAGCCGGAGCGCGGGCACCCGAGGGCAACGCGATGTCCGGTGTGACCCGCGCGCGGGTGATCACGGCGCGGTCGGTATCGTTATTGGCAGGATCGAGTGCGGCGTCGATATCCACGACCGTCAGCATGGGGTCCCAGCGGCCGCTGACGAGGGCCAGGCGTCGCGCGCGTGCATCCATGACGGCACTCTCAGATGTGGGGGGACAGGTGGCGCGCACCATGGCGCTTCCGCCGGCGCCGGGCAACCTAAGGGAAGGCGGGGGCTCCAAGGCGCGGTGCAAAAATCCGTCGCCGGACCATGCCGGGCGCTACCCGCACGAATTCTCCGGTGGCCAGCGCCAGTGTATCTGTATCGCCCGCGCGCTCGCGCTGGAGCCGAAACTCATCGTCGCGGATGAAAGCGTGGCGGCGCTCGACGTCTCGGTGCGGGCCCGCGTGCTGGACCTGATGCTGGAGCTTCAGGAGACCATGGGCCTCGCCTATCTGTTCATCTCCCACGACATGGCGGTCATCGAGCGCATGTGCCACGACGTGGCGGTGATGCGCGGCGGCGCCATCGTCGAGGCCGGCAGCCGACGGGCGGTGTTCGAGGCGCCGGCCGATGCCTATACGCGCGAACTGATGGCCGCCGTGCCGCTGCCCGACCCCACGCGGCGCGGCCTCGAAGCTCCCGGACGGCCCGTAGTTCCAGCCGCGTAGTCCGGTCGTCGCCTTGCGGGCATGGCGGAAAGTGCAACAGGATGGTGCCGGGCGACTCGCCCACCTTTCAACCTGCCGGGTCGGTTTCGATGCAGCTTGTTTTCGACGGTCACAACGACGTTCTCCTGCGGCTGTGGAAACACGCGGCGGCCGGCATCGATCCGCTGCGCGAATTCGGCGAGGGCACGACGTCCGGCCACATCGACGCGCCGCGCGCCCGGGCCGGCGGGCTCGGCGGTGGGCTGTGCGCGATCTACATTCCCTCCGGCGACCTCGTGCTCAAGGCGCCGGACGCCAACGGCCATTATCTGACGCCGATGGCCGCGCCTCTGGAGCGCGCGCCCTCGCTCGACATCGCGCTCGACATGGCGGCGATCGCGCTGCGGCTGGATCGTGCCGGGCTCTGGCGGCTGTGCCGCTCCACGGCGGATATCCGCGAGGCCATGGCAGCGGGCACTTTCGCCGCCGTGCTGCACATTGAGGGCTGCGAGGCGATCGACCGCGATCTGGCCGCGCTGGAGACCTTCCATGCCGCCGGCCTGCGCTCGCTCGGCCCGGTATGGAGCCGGCACAATATCTTCGGCCATGGCGTGCCTTTCGCCTATCCGATGAGCCCGGATACCGGCCCCGGCCTGACCGAGGCCGGCTTCGATCTGGTGCGTGCCTGTGACCGGCTCTGCATCGCCATCGACCTCGCCCATATCACCGAGCAGGGGTTCTGGGATGTCGCGCGCACCAGCGACAAGCCGCTGATCGTCAGCCATTCCAATGCCCACGCGCTGACCCCGGTGGCGCGCAACCTGACCGACCGCCAGATGGACGCGGTGCGCGAGAGCGCGGGGGTGGTCGGTCTCAACTACGCGACCACCATGCTGCGGCCGGACGGTGCCGAGAATGCCAACACGCCGCTGGAGTTGATGGTCGCCCATATCCGTTACATGGTGGAGCGCATGGGCGTGGACTGCGTGGCGCTTGGCTCGGATTATGACGGCGCCACCATCCCGGCGCCGATCGGCGACGCGGCCGGCCAGCAGGCGCTGGTCGACGCGCTGGCGGCGGACGGATTTTCCGAGGACGACCTCGCCAAGCTGTGCCGGGAGAACTGGCTGCGGGTGCTCGCCCGCGCCTGGCACGAGGCCGGCTGAACATTGCGAACCATTATAGGGAGACGGGTCATGATCGTGCAGCGACTTCCGCGCCTGGGCCTGCGCACGCTGGGTGCCGCCCTGTGCCTCGCTCTCAGCTATGGGGCGCCAGCGCTGGCCAAGACGCCGGCCGACACGCTGGTCGAGGGCTTTGCCATCGACGACATCATCTCCATGGACCCGGCGGAATCCTTCGAACTGACCGCCGGCGAGGTGCTGGGCAATGTCTATTCCTCGCTCGTTCACCTCGACCTCGACGACACCTCGAAGGTGGTGGGCGAACTGGCGGAAAGCTGGACCGTCTCCGATGACGGGCTGACCTTCACCTTCAAGCTGAAGCCCCGCCTCGTCTTCGCCTCCGGCAATCCGCTCACCGCCGACGACATCGCCTGGTCGTTCGAGCGCATGGTGAAGCTCGACAAGAGCCCGGCCTTCCTGCTCAATCAGTTCGGCCTCACCGGCGAGAACGTGACGCAGAAGGTGAAGGCGCTCGACCCCTCGACGCTCGCGATCACCGTCGACCAGCCCTATGCGCCGAGCTTCGTGCTCAACGTGATGGCGGCGAGCCCGATTTCGGCGGTCGACCGCAAGCTGGTGGAGCCGAATATCAAGACGGCGCCGGTCAGCGACACCAATAAATATGGCAGCGATTTCGGCAATGGCTGGCTGAAGACCAATTCCGCCGGCTCAGGCCCGTTCAAGCTGCGGCAGTGGCGGGCGAACGAGGCGGTGGTGCTGGACCGCAACGACAAATATTTCGGGCCGCAGGCCAAGCTCGCCCGCGTGGTCTATCGCCACATGAAGGAGAGCGCCGGCCAGCGCCTCGCGCTTGAGGCCGGGGACATCGACGTCGCGCGCAATCTGGAGCCGGGCGACCTCACCGCGGTGCTCGCCAACCCGAAGCTTGCCGTGGTCACCAAGCCCAAGGGCACGGTCTATTACATCAGCTTCAACCAGAAGAACCCGAACCTCGCCAAGCCCGAAGTGCGCGAGGCGCTCAAATATCTCATCGACTACGACGCGATCGGCGCCACGCTGATCAAGGGCATCGGCGAGGTGCACCAGACCTTCCTGCCGGAAGGCGTGCTCGGCGCACTCGATGCCAAACCGTACAAGCTCGATGTCGAGAAGGCCAAGGAACTGCTGGCGAGCGCCGGCCTCAAGGACGGCTTCACCGTCACCATCGACGTGCGCAACACCCAGCCCGTGACCGGCATCGCCGAAGCGTTCCAGCAGAGCGCGGCCAAGGCGGGGGTGAAGGTCGAGATCATTCCCGGTGACGGCAAGCAGACCCTGACCAAGTACCGCGCCCGCAACCACGACATGTATATCGGCCAGTGGGGCTCGGATTACTGGGATCCCAACTCCAACGCCGAGACCTTCACCGCCAACCCGGACAATTCCGACGCCGGCAAGATCAAGACGCTGGCGTGGCGCAATGCGTGGGATGTGCCGGAACTCACCGCCCGGACCCGTGCCGCCCTGCTGGAGAAGGATGCCGACAAGCGGGCGGATCTCTATCGCGAGTTGCAGAAGGATGTGCTGGAGACCGGCCCCTATGCGCTGATCTTCCAGCAGACCGAAGTCGCGGGCATTGGCGGCAATGTCGAGGGGCTTCGGCTGGGCCCGACCTTCGACACCAATTATGTCGGCCCCGTTTCCAAGAAGTGAGCGGGAGCCGGTTCGATGAGCCCGACGGTCGCCGCCGCCTCACGAACCGGCTCCCGCCCGGCCGCTCGGCTGTGGCGGCCGCTGCTTGGTCTGATCCGCTTTGCCGCCGTGGTCGCCACCACCTTCCTCGGCCTGCTGGCGGTCACCTTCTTCATCGGCCGGGTGATCCCGGTCGATCCGGTGCTGGCGGTGCTGGGCGATCGGGCGCCGGCCTCGGCCATGGAGCGGGTGCGCGAGGAGATGGGCCTCAATCTGCCGCTCTGGCAGCAATTCGTGCTGTATGTGCGGCAGGCCCTCTCGGGTGATTTCGGCACCTCGGTGCTGACCACCAACGCGGTGATGGACGACATCCGCCGGGTGTTCCCCGCCACCATCGAACTCGCGACGCTCGGCACGCTGATCGGCACCGGGCTCGGCGTCCCGCTCGGCGTGCTGGCGGCGGTGAAGCGCGGCAGTCTCACCGACCAGATCGTGCGCGTCATCGGGCTTGTCGGCTATTCGGTGCCGATCTTCTGGCTGGCGCTGCTGTCGCTGCTGATCTTCTACGCCCGCCTCGGATGGGTGGCCTATCCCGGGCGGATCGGGGTCGCCTTCGAGTACAGCTTCACCTCGACCACCGGGCTTTATCTGCTGGATGCGCTGTGGCAGGGCGAGTGGGAAGTGGCGTGGGACGTGTTCCGCCACATCATCCTGCCGGCTTCGCTGCTCGGCTATTTCTCGCTGGCCTATATCAGCCGCATGACCCGCAGTTTCATGCTCAACGAGCTGGGGCAGGAATACATCGTCGCCGCCCGCGCCAAGGGCCTGTCGGAGGCGCGCATCATCTGGTGCCACGCCCTGCGCAACGCGGCGGTGCCGCTGGTGACGGTGATCGCCTTGTCCTACGCCAATCTGCTCGAAGGCTCGGTGCTGACGGAGACCGTGTTCTCCTGGCCCGGCCTCGGGCTTTACATCACCAACTCGCTCCAGAACGCCGACATGAACGCGGTGCTGGGCGGGACGCTGGTGATCGGCGCGACCTTCATCGGCATCAACCTGTTGTCCGACCTGCTGTACCGGCTGCTCGACCCGAGGACGCACGCGCGATGAGCGAGGCCGGAATCGGAAGCGGGCAGGGGACCCGCGCATGGCTGCTCTCGGAATATCCGGCCTCGCGGATGCAGGCGCGGCTGGGGCGGGCCTATGCGACCTGGCTGCGCTTCGCCGCCAACCGGCTGGCGGTGGTGGGGCTCGCGATCCTGATCGCTCTGGTTCTGGTGGCGACGTTTGCCGGGGTACTTGCACCACATTCGCCCTATGCCGGCGATCTTGCCGGCGCGCGGCTGCTGCCGCCACTCTCGCCCGGCCATCTGCTCGGCACCGATGATCAGGGGCGCGACATTCTTTCCCGGCTGATTTACGGCTCCCGGCTGACGCTTGCCGTGGTGCTCATGGTCGCCGTGCTGACCGCGCCGGTCGGCCTGCTGGTCGGCACGGTCGCCGGCTATGCCGGCGGCATCATCGATACGGCGCTTATGCGTGTCACCGACATCTTCCTGGCCTTTCCCAAGCTGGTGCTGGCGCTGGCGCTGGTCGCCGCGCTCGGGCCGGGCATCGAGAACGCGGTGATCGCCATCGCCATCACCTCCTGGCCGCCTTATGCCCGCATGGCGCGGGCCGAGACGCTGGCGGTGCGCCATGCCGACTATATCGACGCGATCCGGCTGATGGGCGCCTCGCCGCTGCGCATCGTGCTGCGCCATGTCATGCCGATGTGCCTGTCCTCGCTGATCGTGCGGGTGACGCTCGACATGGCCGGTATCATCCTGATTGCGGCCGGCCTCGGCTTTCTGGGCCTCGGCGCCCAGCCGCCGGCGCCGGAATGGGGCGCGATGATCGCCTCGGGGCGGCGCTTCATCCTCGATCAATGGTGGGTGGCGACCATGCCGGGCATGGCGATCCTGATCGTGAGCCTCGGCTTCAACCTGGTCGGCGATGGCCTGCGCGACGCGCTCGACCCGCGCGAGGCCGAGCGATGACCCCGATGCTGACGGTCGAGGATCTCGCCATCTCCTTCGCCACCCGCACCGGCCGTTTCGAGGCGGTGCGCGGCGTTTCGTTCACGCTCGGGCGCGAGCGGCTCGGCATCGTCGGCGAGAGCGGCTCGGGCAAGTCGCTGACCGGGCGCGCCATCATGGGGCTGACGCCGCCAAGCGCCGACGTCACCGCCCGGCGGCTGGCCTTCGACGGCATCGACCTGCTGACCGCGCCGCCGGCACAGCGCCGTGCCTTGCGCGGTGCGCGGCTCTCCATGGTGCTCCAGGACCCGAAATATTCGCTCGACCCGGTGATGAGCATCGGCCGCCAGATCGTCGAGACGCTGAGGACCCATGAGCGGGTGTCCCGCCGCGAGGCGCGGGAGCGCGCGCTCGACATGCTGGCGGCGGTGCAGATCGAGAACCCGGCCCGGGTGTTCGACCTTTATCCGCATGAGGTGTCCGGCGGCATGGGCCAGCGGGCCATGATCGCCATGATGCTGATCGCCAATCCCGAGCTGCTGATCGCCGACGAGCCGACCTCGGCACTCGACGTCACCGTGCAGCTTGAGGTGTTGGGCATTCTCGACCGGCTGGTGACGGATCGCGGCATGGGGCTGATCTTCATCTCGCACGATCTGCGCCTCGTCTCCTCGTTCTGCGACCGGGTGCTGGTGATGTATGCCGGGCGTGTGGTCGAGGAGATCGCCGCCGCCGAACTTGCCCATGCCCGCCATCCCTATACGCGCGGGTTACTCGCCTGCGTGCCGGTGCCCGGCCATGACCGGCATCCGCTGCCGGTGCTCGACCGCCGGCCGGAGTGGCGGCTATGACCGACGCCGTGCCGGCTCTCTCGCTTGCCGGGGTAAACGTCGCCTATGACGGCTATCGCGCGCTGGCGGATGTCAGCCTGAACGTCGCCGCCGGCGAGGCGTTCGGGCTGGTTGGGGAATCCGGTTCCGGCAAGTCGACCCTGCTGCGCGCCATCGCCGGCCTCGCGCCGGTGACCGCCGGCACGCTGCGCGTCGAGGGCGAGACGCTGACCGGCCAGCGCCGGGGCCGAGCGTTCCATGCCCGCGTGCAGATGGTGTTCCAGGACCCCTATGGCTCGCTGCATCCGCGCCATACCATCGATCGGCAATTGCTGGAGCCGCTCGCGATCCATGGCGTCGACGCCACCAGCCCGCGAATCCTGCGCGCGCTGGACGAGGTGGGGCTCGGCGCCGGCTTCCGCTTCCGCTACCCGCACCAGCTTTCCGGCGGCCAGCGCCAGCGTGTCGCCATCGCCCGCGCGCTGATCCTCGAACCCGCGATACTGCTGCTGGACGAACCCACATCGGCGCTCGATGCCTCGGTGCAGGCGGAGGTGCTGAATCTCCTCGAGCAGGTGAGGGCGGAACGGGGGCTCACCTATGTCCTCGTCAGCCATGATCTCGGCGTCGTCACCCATATGTGCGACCGCCTTGCGGTGATGCACGGCGGGCGCATCGTCGAGGAACTGCCCGCCGACGATCTGGTCGCCGGGCGCATCGGTACCGACTACACGCGCAAGCTCATGGTGGCGAGCGCGGGATTCCGGCGAGGGAGTGACGGGCATGGACATGCGGACGAGTGAGACAGGCGGCCTCGACGCCATGGAGACCGGCGCGCTCATCCGCTCCGGCGCGCTGACAAGTGTCGGGGCGGTGCGCGCCAGTCTCGCCCGCATTGACCGTCTCGATCCGACGCTGCACGCCTTCGTGCTGCGCCTCGACGAACGCGCCCTCGAGATGGCCGCCGAGCGCGACGCCGAACGCGACGCCGGCCGCCTCCGTGGCCCGCTTCACGGCGTGCCGGTGGCGGTGAAGGACCTGTTCGACATCGAGGGCTTCCGCACCGGATCGGGCTCGCGCTGCTTTCCCGATCACGTCGCGCAGATGAGCGCGACCGCCGTGCGTCGGCTGGAGGCGGCCGGGGCGATCATTGTCGGGAAGACCCACACCGTGGAGTTCGCCTTCGGCGGATGGGGCACCAATCCGGTGCTCGGCGCGCCGCGCAACCCGTTCGACGTGGACGTGCACCGCGCGCCCGGCGGCTCCAGCAGCGGCTCGGCGGTCTCGGTAGCAAGCGGCATGGTGCCGCTGGCGCTCGCCACCGACACCGGCGGCTCTGTGCGTATCCCGGCCGCCTTCTGCGGCCTGTTCGGCCACAAATCGACGCCCGGCCTGATCGGGCGCGGCGGCATGCGGTTCCTCTCGCGCTCCCATGACAGCATCGGCGCGCTGGCCAGGAGCGTGCGCGACCTACGCGCGGTGATCGCGCTGCTGGCCGGCCCGGACCCGGATGACGCGGCGAGCGGCGATGCGCCGACCGACCTGTTCACGCCGGCCCGCCCCATCGGAGCGTTCCGGCTGGCGACCTTCGACGATCCCGCCTTCGCGCGCCTCGACGAGGAGGTGAGGGCGATCTTCGAGGCGACGCTGGTGCAGCTTGGCCAGCGCTTTGGCGAGGTGGCGCGGATCGCGCCGCCGGTGCCGATGGAGACGCTGTGCGCGCAGGCCGGGCGCCTGATGGCTGCCGAGAGCTACGCCACGCTGCACGCCGTGACCGAAGACCCGGCCACCGACATCGCCCCGGAAATTCGCGCGCGGATCAATCTCGGCCGCGAGGTGACGGCGACCGAACTGGCCGGGCTTCATGAACTGAAGCGGACGTGGAAGGCGCATTTCGCCACGCTTTTCGCGCCGTTCGATGTTCTGGTCATGCCCGGTATGCCGATCCTGCCGCCGCCGCTGGCCGAGATCGACCAGTCCAACATGGCGCTGAGCATTTTCGGGCGCTACGTCAACATGCTCGACCTGTGCGCGGTGTCGGCGCCCGTCGGCCTATCGCGCGACGGACTGCCGGTCGGCGTGCAACTCATCGGCCGGCCCTTCGCCGATGCCCACCTGCTCGACCTGGCCGGGGCGCTGGAACAGGAAGGCCTTGCCGCCTGCCGCCCGCCATCGATCTGACGCGCGGCGACATGGTTCGGGGTTATGGGAGGACCGCGGCCGGCTGACGATGGTGCGGGCATGTCGGCCATGTGTTCGCTCAAGGCGGGTGTTTGCTCAAGGCGGGTGTTTGCTCAAGGCATGTCTTTGCTGAAGCAATGCTTTTGCTCCAGCAAGGCGCGTGGGCAGGGGCGGGGACATGCGTCGGGAATCCGGGTCGCCCGGAGCCCGGTTCGAAGGTTTGGCGGAAACTGCACGAGAGCCATTGACCCCCGCCGCCCAATCGGGCTAGGCAGATGCCGCTGCACCCGTAGCTCAGCTGGATAGAGCGCTGCCCTCCGAAGGCAGAGGTCGCACGTTCGAATCGTGCCGGGTGCGCCAATTCAGAACAGAACTATGAACGCCGTTCGCCGTCGCTCCTGCGCTTGATGCGGCTGCTAGGGTGCGCAGAAGGTCCGACTTGTTCCCCATGGGCCGAATCTCCGACTTGCTCACCACCTCGATGCGCTGCGCGAGCGCGCGAAGATGGTCGCGGTGATACTCGCCGGTCTCGGTACGCAGCTTGGCGCGGGCGACCTCGGAGAAGTGCTTCAGGCTCTCAGCTTGGCCTCGGCCTCCGTCGCACGCTTGTTGAGCTCGGTGATGTGGCTGCGCCGCCGCTCGACGCATTCCTTGCGCCGGTCGACAAGCTTTTCCAGAAGGACGGAAAGGCGCTCGGGATCGAGAATGCGTCGCTCCAGATGATCGATGACAGCTCGGTCGAGCCGCGCGGACCGGCGATCACGATGCGGTAGCCGATCGGTGGGCGTGAGCCGTTCCAATAGCCCTGACGGGCATTTTCCTTCATCGCCCGCAGGGTGAGCTTAGCATTCTCCTTGGACTGATACTCGTCGAACAGCGTCATGATCTCGCGCATCATGACGCTCATAGGATCGTCGCCAAGGTCTTGACGCAGCTCTCTCGACTGCCAACCAGCGCCCTCAGCGGGTGCATCGCCGCCTCCATAAATTCGGCAGACACCTTCCCCTTCTGTGCGTTGGTCCCCTTCGGAAGGGGAAGGAGCAAACACGCGCGCCAAAAAGCTAGGAATTCGGACCGAGCAACAAGGCTCGCAGAATAGGTTGACGATCAGGCTATCAACCTGTCATACCAGAACAGATGACAATGCGGCGGCAACAAAGTTCGCGACGGACTCCATTTTGGGCACGCATCAGGGATTGGTTGCCGTGATCACTTGGGATGGCGAGAGGGCTAAGAGAATGAAGATTGCGATCGTCGGTTGCGGTGTGGTGGGGTCGTCTTGGTCGCTGGTCTTTGCTCGCGCAGGGCACGATCTGGTCATTTACGATCGCACGCCTGCGGCGGCTGAGGCAGCTGTGGCGTTCGTTGCCAATGCTGACCCTGCGCTCTCCAAGCGCTGTCGCATTGCATCGAGCCTCGCCGATGCGCTGGGGGCCGCCGACTATGTGCAGGAAAGCGCTCCGGAGCGGCTGCCGATCAAGCTGGCGCTGTATCAGGAGATGGACGCGCTGCTGTCGCCGACCACGATCGTTGCCAGCTCGACCTCCGGCTTCCCCGCCTCCGCCTTCACCGAGGGACTGAAGAACAGCGCCCGCTGCCTCGTCGCCCATCCGATCAACCCGCCGCATCTCATCCCGCTGGTGGAGTTGATCCCGGCGCCCTGGACCGCGACCGAGACGCTGGACTTCACCCGCGATCTCATGCGCAGCCTTGGCCAAAGCCCCATCACCCTGACCCGCGAAATCAACGGCTTCGTGGTCAACCGTCTACAAAGCGCGCTTCTGGGCGAAGCCTTCCGGCTGGTCGAGGACGGCATCTGCACACCGGCCGATGTCGACGCGGCCGTAGCCGACGGTCTGGGCCTGCGCTGGTGCTTCATGGGGCCCTTCGCCACCATCGACCTGAATGCCGCCAACGGCGTCGCGGAATATTGCGCCAACCTCGGCCCGATGTATTACGGGCTCGCCAAGGAGCAGGCTGACCCGCGCGAGTGGACGCCCGATCTGGTCTCGGCCATCGAAGCGAAGATGCGCGCCAAGGTGCCGTCCGAGGACCTGCCCGCCCGGCGCAAATGGCGTGACGGCTTCCTCGCGGCCATCGTCGCGGCCAAGCGCGACATCACCGGGAAGTTCGGCGCATGAGTGGCTTCGGGACGCCCGCCCATCTGCGCCGCGACCGCTTGTCGGACAAGATCGCGAAGGACATCCAGGACCGGGTGCTGTCAGGCGAACTGACGGTCGGCGATCGGCTGCCTTCGGAACGCGATCTGATGGCGCATTACGGTGTCGGACGTCCCGCCGTGCGCGAGGCCCTGCTCTGGCTGAACAAGACCGGCATGCTGTCGGTGTCGAACGGCGACCGCACGCGCGTCACCGAGCCCGACCCGCGGGACATGCTGCAGCTTCTGTCCGGCGCGGCAAAGATGCTGGTTGCCCGCGCCGAAGGCATCCGCCAGTTCCAGAAGACCCGCATTTTCGTCGAGGTCGCCCTCGCCCGGGAGGCAGCGCGGCTGGCAACGGACGATGATATCGCCGATCTGGAAGCTGTGCTGCTGCGCAACGAGAGCTGCGCCGACGATATCCCGGCGTTCTCCGCGACCGACGATGCCTTCCACCATCGCATTGCCCTCATCGCCGAGGATCCATTGCTTGATGCGCTTTATCACGTCGTTCTGGAGTTGCTCGAAGAGCAGCGCCGGACGTCGCTCAGTCATCCCGAATCGCTGGGCAAAGCCCAGGCGGCGCATCGCCGTATCTTCGAGGCTATCCGCGATCACGATGCCGATCGCGCGGAGGCCGCCATGCGCGATCATCTCGAGACGGTGATCCACACCTATTGGGGTATTCGCGAGCAAGCCTCGCCCTGATTTTCCGTCTCCAGCACCCGCCTATTCTGTAAAGGTTAAGACGATGCTTCTCGGCTGCATTGGTGACGACTTCACCGGCTCCAGCGATCTGGCCAACACCCTGTCGAAGCAGGGCATGCGGGTCACGCAATTCTCCGGCGTGCCGACGACCAACGCCGATTCCTCGGTCGAAGCCGGTGTGGTGGCGTTGAAGTCGCGCAGCATTCCGGCGAAGGATGCAATCGCCCAGTCGTTGCAGGCACTGGAATGGCTGAAGGCGCAGGGCTGCACGCAGTTTCTGTTCAAATACTGCTCGACCTTCGACAGCACGGCCGAGGGCAATATTGGCCCGGTGGCGGCGGCGCTCGCCGAGGCGCTGGGCGCCCGCAAGGTCGTGGTCTGCCCGGCGTTTCCGGGCGCGGGTCGCACCATCTATCAGGGCCATCTGTTCGTCCATGACCGGCTGCTGAACGAGAGCGGCATGGAGCACCACCCGCTCAACCCGATGACAGATGCCGACATCCGCCGCTGGCTGGCGCTGCAGACCGATATGGCGGTCGGGCATGTCGGCTTCAGTGCCGTCCGCAGGGGCACCGCCGCGATCACGGAGGCGCTGACGCGCGCCGATGCCGAAGGCGCCCGGCTGATCGTGGTGGACGCGCTTTCCGACGACGACCTGATGGCCATCGGCAGCGCACTGGACGGCCTTCCCCTGCTGACCGGCGGTTCGGGCATCGCGATGGGACTGCCCGCCAATTTCCGCCGTCAGGGTCTGCTGTCGGGCGAAGGCAGCAGTTGGCAGGGCGTCGACGGCAAATGCATCGTGCTCTCGGGGTCGTGCTCAAGCGCGACCCGAGGCCAGGTCGCGACGCATCGTGCCTCCGGTCTGCCGATGCGCGAGATCACGGCGGACGATGCCGTCGCCAACCGGCTTGATGCGCAGGAGATCGCCGACTGGGCCATGGCGCAAACCGATCGGCCGCTGGTGTTCTCCTCCGCAGATCCGGAGAGCGTTCGGGTGGCGCAGGACACCTATGGCCGCGAGAGGGTCGCGGCGGCCATCGAGCAGCTTTTCGCCGGCATCGCCCGGGCTCTCGTCGCTGGCGGCGTCGGGCGCCTCGTCGTGGCCGGGGGGGAAACCTCCGGCGCCGTGGTCGAGGGCCTCAGCCTGACCTCGCTGGAGATCGGGCCGGAAATCGCACCCGGTGCCCCGGCGCTGCGCAGCACCCCGCCGGGCGGCCGCCCGCTCGCCCTGGCGCTGAAATCCGGAAATTTCGGGGGCCCGAACTTCTTCGCGGAAGCCGACGCCATTCTGCGCGGCATCTGAACTCGACGTCTGCGGATGGCGCTAATTGCTGCCGCAGAGCACAAAACAGAAGACTTAAGGAGGATACAACATGTTGAATTTATTCACGAAAACACTCAAGCCGGCGTTTGTCTCGGCGGTGGCGGCTCTGGCCATCGCGTCGGCGCCGACCCCGGGCGTTGCCCAGGAAGTGTTGAACCTCAAGCTCGGACACATCCAGTCCGAGCAGGATTTGTGGCAGTTCGGCGCTCAGAAGTTCAAGGAAGAGCTGGAAAAGCGCTCTAACGGCAAGATCACACTGACCATCTATCCAAACTCGACGCTGGGCGGTGACCGCGACCTGGTCGAGGGCATGCAGATGGGCACGGTGGACTTCGGCCTGATCGCTGGCGTTCTGGGCAATTTCGATCCCTCGATCCAGCTGCTTGAACTGCCCTACCTGTTCAAGTCGCAGGAAGAGTTCGACAAGGTCGTGAAGGGCCCGCTCGGCGCGGAAATCACCGCCGGCGTGCTCAAGAGCGCCAATGTCCGCATTCTCGACTGGTGGGAGCGTGGCTCGCGCCAGGTTACGTCGAACAAGCCGATCAACGGCATCGCCGATCTAAAAGGCCTGAAGATACGCGTTCCGGAAATTCCGGCCATGGTCACGACCTGGCGCGCGATCGGCGCGAACCCGACGCCGATGGCCTGGAGCGAGGTCTATACCGGCCTCGAGCAGAACGTAATCGAGGCGCAGGAAAACCCGATCCCGTTCATCTTCGGCGGCCGTATCAACGAAGTTCAGAAGTATCTGGCCTTCACCAACCACAAATATGAGTACGTGACGCTGGCCATGAGCGAACTGCGCTGGAGCCAGCTTACCCCCGAGCAGCAGAAGATCATCGTTGAGGCCGCGAATGCCGCGACCAAGGCCGAGAACGAGGCCGTCCGCAGCAAGACCGGCGAGATGCTGAAGACGATGCAGGATGCGGGGCTTCAGGTCACCAATCCAGACACCGCACCGATCGCGGCGGCAGCGGTGTCGGCCCACAAGGCGTTTGCCGAGAAGGTCAACGTCGATCTCTACAATCGCATCAACAAAGAGCTGGGCCGGTAACAGCGCCCAAACATTCGGCACAGCCGGCTACACGCCCGGGACGGAAGGAGCGCACGCTCCACCGACCCGGGCGACAAGTGTGAGCGCAATAGTGTCGCGGCATGCCGCCTGAGGGAGAACCCGGCTTGGACAAGCTCGATCGCCTGATACACATAATCCTTCTCTGGGCCATCGGTGCGCTGATCTTCGCAATGATGGGTGTCACCTTCACGCAGGTGATCGCGCGCTATGCCCTGGCAAATTCGCTGAGCTGGTCCGAAGAGCTCGGCAGATACATATTCGTCTGGATCACCTTCCTCGGCATGGCCGCCGCCTTCCAGTCCAAGGCCCACATCGCACTGGACTTCCTGGTGTCGCTGCTGCCGTCGAAGTCATCCCATGCGCTCTCCATACTCAACACGCTGCTCATCGCTGTTGTCGGCCTCGCGCTGGTTGTCGGCGGTATATCGCTGATGAAGTTCGGCATGAACCAGCGCAGCGCAGCGCTCGGCATCCCGATGTACTGTGTTTACGTGGTGATCCCGTTCAGCGGCGCCATGCTGTTTTACTTCGCGCTGCGCGCGAGCTGGAATCAAATCATCTCCGGCAGGCAGATGACCTTCGACGAAAAGGGCGCGCTATGATCGCACTTCTGCTTCTTGGAGGCTTCGCGCTCTTTCTCGTTCTGGGCGTTCCCGTCGCCTTTGGCATCGCCCTCGCCTCGCTGAGCGCGATCGTCTATCAGGGCTATCCTCTGGCGCTGTTCGGCCAGAGGCTGTTCACCTCCGTCGACTCCTTCCCGCTGATGGCGATCCCGCTGTTCATGCTGGCCGGATCCCTGATGGGGCACGGCGGCATCACCCGGCGTATCATCAACCTCGCGCTGGCGCTGGTCGGCAACATCCGCGGTAGCCTCGCTCATGTCGTGGCCTCCAGCGGCGTGATCATGGGCGGCATCTCCGGCTCGGGCGTGGCGGATGTCGCGGCACTCGGCTCGGTGATGATCCCCGAGATGAAGAAGCGCAATTATGATGCCGGCTTCTCCGCCGCGCTCGTGGCCTCGTCGGGCAGCCTTGCGCTGATCATTCCGCCCAGCATTGCCATCATCATCTATGGCGTCTCCAACCAGGCATCGATCGGCGACCTGTTCCTCGCCGCCATCGCGCCCGGCGTGCTGATCGGCCTCGGCTTCGCGATCTACTCATACCTCTTCGCTCTCAAGCACGGCTATCCGACCGAGGGCCGTGTGAGCGGTGCCGAGAAGTGGCAGCGCTTCAAGGAGGCGAGCTGGGCGCTGATGATGCCGGTCATCATCATCGGCGGCATCCGTATGGGCATTTTCACGCCCACGGAGGGCGGCGCCGTGGTCGCGGTCTACGCCTTCCTGGTTGGCGTCTTCGTCTATAAGGAAATCACGCTCGCCAGTATTCCGAAGATCTGCATGGAGGCGGCGATCGCCACAGCGGTGATCGCCTCCATCATCGCCGCGACCTCTCTTTTTGGTTGGTTGCTGACCAATGCACGTCTGCCGCAGACCATCGCGAGCGCCATTCTCAGCCTGACGGAGAACAAGATCCTACTGCTGCTGCTGATCAACCTCATGCTGCTGGTCGTCGGCATGTTTCTCGATAGCGGTCCGGCGATCCTTCTCATGACCCCGATCCTGGGCCCGGTTGCGGCACATCTGGGCGTGCATCCCGTGCAGTTCGGCCTGATCATGGTGATCAACCTCACCATCGGCCTGCTGACGCCACCGGTCGGCACCGCACTCTACCTTGCCAGCAGTATCTCCGGCGTTCCGGTGATGAAACTGTCCAAGGCCATGCTGCCCTTCATCGGCATCATGCTGGCGGTGCTGGCTCTGGTGACCTATGTGCCCGGCTTCACCAGCTGGGCACTGTCGAACTAGTCACCTTATGCCCGGGCGCCGCGTCAATCGGTCGGCGCCCGGGCATTGCCTTCCCGGCCCGGGCTCTGATCCGGGGGGACATCATCGCTCCAGCGCCGAGGGAAGATATGAGCCGGAACTCCAAGGCAGAGCAGATGTGCAACCTCTGCAACAGCCTTTTCGACCGCGGCTATTCCGTTGGCGGTGCCGGGAATGTGTCGGTCCGGCTCGACGAGGGCGGCTTTCTGGTGACACCGACCGGCGGCAGCCTCGGGCGCATTACCCCGGCGGATCTGGCGCGGATCGATGCTGCGGGAAATCCGGTGGCGGGGCCGAAGCCGTCGAAGGAGTTCGCCTTTCACCTCGCGCTGTTCGAGTGCCGGCCCGAGGCAGGCGCGATCGTGCATCTGCACTCGACCTATCTCACCGCCCTGTCGTGCCTCGAGGATCTGCCGACGGATAACGCCCTGCGCGCCTTCACCCCTTATTATGTGATGCGCGCCGGCTACATGCCGGTCATTCCCTATTACCGGCCCGGCGCGCCCGAGATCGGGCGCGACCTGGCGATTGCCGCCAAGGCGCATCCCGTCAATGCCTTCCTCCTCGCCTCGCACGGCGTGGTCGTGCTTGGAAAGGACCTGGAGGATGCGGTCAACAATGCCGAGGAGCTCGAAGAAACCGCGCGGCTCGCGTTTATTCTACGTGGCGAAAATATCCGCTACCTGACTGACCCCGAAATTGCCGAGCTCCGCGCCATGGCGGTGCGCTGATGGGTGCGACGGAGAAAAAGGTCGGTTGGAACCGCATGAGCGAAGTCAGTGCGTGGTGAATGAACGAACAGCGGATTATTCTTTAAGCGACCTTGAGTGTCGAACCGCCATACCCGACTTTTCCCGTTGGCCGACTCATTCCTAATACCACTTTTCGCGCATTTGCCCGGTTCCAAGAGTCGCTCGCGGAGGTGAGCCAATGGCTCACGAATCGCCTTTCGCTATGATCAGCTCCTCCTGTCCAACGCGACTGGGTCAAGGCCGCCGCCGCGCGAGCGGTGGCGCGAAGTGCCAGCCTTGATGCAGCTGCGGCGGACCGGAACCCTGTTTTGTGCGGAAGCTCTCTTCCGGCAATGGTGACGGTGCGCGGTGGCATGGTCGGCAGATCAATTGGGAGTGGCCGCCTACGACCCAAAGAGTTCACAACCCCACTCCCCTTTGCCGGCCGAGATCCCACTCGATACCGCCGTCGCTGCGCCTGATGCCGGAGAGGTGCCGGCCGATGTGCTTGTCGAGCACCGGCTGCCAAGGCACGACTTGGAAGCCGAGCCCGTCCTCCAGAATCGCGAAGCGACTGGGGACGAGCTGAAATTGGCGGGAGACGGTCGGCGGCGTCTGCAAGCGTCAGGAACCAGAGGGATTCGAACTGCACCTTACGCCTGTCGTGATCAGCCAAATTGGAATTCGCAGCCTAGAAGGCGGTAGCGAAAACGTAGTTCTCGGTTTCATCAACGCCGGTGCGCCACTTCGGTACAAAGCTGCGAACGCCGTTCGCCGTCGCTCCTACGCTTGATGCGCTGATGCCGCGCGCGGATGGTCTCGCTGTGCTCCCCCCAACGTCTATCCCGCTGTGAGTTCGCTC
The DNA here is from genome assembly GCF_022601675.1 of Ancylobacter gelatini. Classification (GTDB taxonomy): domain Bacteria; phylum Pseudomonadota; class Alphaproteobacteria; order Rhizobiales; family Xanthobacteraceae; genus Ancylobacter; species Ancylobacter gelatini. The sequence goes on from NZ_JAKVIL010000001.1 coordinate 515,418, forward strand.
TGGCGTTTGGATTTTGTTTCCCGGGCGTGCGGGGCGTCGAACCGTCGCCGCTCCCGGGCGACGGCCGTCTAGGGGCGGCTGCGGCGTCTCGCATGCCCGGATCTGATGGTTACATGCCCGAAAAGCATTGCCGCTACGGCATTTGGCTCCGGTATTCTTCAGGCATTCCCGGTCGCCGGGGGCGATGGGTCTGAAGGAGATCAGGTAATGCGGCAGGTCGAAGTAGCGGTGATTGGCACGGGCTGGTGCGGCGGTATCCGCGCCGAGACCCTTTCGCGATCGGCACTGGTGGACAAGCTGCACATCTGCGAAATCCGTCCCGAAAGGCTCGAGGAGGTGCGCAGGCTTACCAACGCGGCCACGGCGACGCTGGACTATCGCGATATCGTCGAGAACGAGGCCATTCAGGTGGTCTACATCTCGACCACGCCCGAGAGCACGCATTACGCGATCGCCCGCGACTGCCTGAAGGCCGGCAAGCATGTCCTGCTGGAAAAGCCGATCGCGATGGAGCTGTGGGAGGCCAACGAGCTGATCGAGCTGTCGAACCGGAACAGGGTGAAGTTCACCATCGGCTATTCGCAGCGCTTCAATCCCAAGATCGCCTACGCCAAGAAGCAGATCGCCGAGGGCACGCTGGGGCGCGTGGTCAATGTGATGGTGTCACGCCATTTGTCGCGCAGCCTCGGCAAGAAGATCGCCTCGCGCGTGAAGCTGTCGCCGGCCGCGATGGAATCGACCCACGACCTCGATTTCGTGTTCTGGCTGCTGGAGCCGGCCAAACCTGTACGGGTCTATTCGCAGGGCGCCTATGGCTACATGCAGGACGTCAACGGCTCCTATGACTGCATGTGGTCCACCGTGACCATGGATAATGGCATGCTGGTGGTGATCGGCGGCGGCTGGAACCTGCCGCCGGCCTATCCCAATTATTGCGGCACCTGGATCGAGATCACCGGCACCGAGGGCGCGCTGATCCTTGATGATACGCAGCGTGACAATTGGCTGAGCACGGTGAGCGGGGGCACGCGGTTCCCGATGTCGACCATGCCCGGCGAGCAGGTCGATCACGTCTTTGCCGGCCAGATGGGGCCGGAGACGCTGCATTTCCTTGAATCGGTGCTGCTCGACCGTTCGCCCATGGTGGCGCCCGAGCATGCCCGCATGGTGATGGAGAGCTATCTGGCGGCCGATCTTTCCGCGGCGGTGAACGAACCGGTGGACCTGCCGCTGTCGAACCGCGCCCTGGCCGAGATCAGCGATCTGAAAGCAGCGATGATCGCCGCTTCCTGACCTCCGACGGCTCCGGCAGGCAGACGACCGGCGTCTTTGGCGCCGGTCGTTTTGTTTCAGGCGGTCGCGGTGCGTGGGCCGCTCCGCCGGGCCTTGCGCGAGCGCCGGAAGGCCAGCACCACCGTGATGAAGGCCAGCAGCAGCAGGCCCATGGTGATCGGCCGGGTCAGCATGAAGCTGAGATCGCCGCCATGGATCACCATGGCCCGGTTGAGATTGGATTCGACGATCGGCCCCATGACGAAGGCGAGCACGATCGGAATGACCGGCATCTGGATCTTGTCGAACCAGAAGGCGACCGCCCCGAGCATCAGCGCCATGATGATGTGCGGGGTATAGGTCTGGTCGGCGAACACGCCCATGGTCAGAAGGATCAGCACGAACGGGCCGAGTATGTAGCGCGGGATTTGCGCCACCCGCGCGAAGATGCGGATGCCCGCCATGCCGACGACCAGCATCAGCAGCGCAGAGGCGATGAGGCCGACGAACACCGTCATAACGAGGAGGCCGTTGCGCTCGAACAGCAGCGGGCCGGGCACTATGCCCTTGGAGATGAGCAGGCCGAGCAGCACCGCGATGGCGCCGGAGCCTGGTACGCCCAGCGCCAGAGAGGGGATGAGCGCGCCGGCGACGATGGCGTTGTTGGCGGTCTCCGGCGCGGCGACGCCTTCATCGCAGCCGGTGCCGAACCTCTCCGGGTGCTTTGAGACACGGCGCTCCTCATTATAGGCGACGATCGAGGAGACGGTGGCGCCGGGACCGGGGATGGCGCCGATGGCGGTGCCGATCACCGTCGCGCGCAGCATGGTCGGCGACAGCTTCTTCATCTCCTTCCAGCCGATATGGTTCTTCTCGCGATCCGCGCCCTTGAGCGACTGCAGGTCGAGCCCGGCCTCGCCCTTGCGGGCCATCAGCAGGTTGAAGGCCTCCGGCATCGCCATCAGGCCGGTGATGACGACGATGAGCGGTATGCCGTCCATCAGCGATTCCAGTCCGAAGGTGAAGCGCAGCCCGGCAAAGCCGGAACTGCCGATGGTGGCGAGGAACAGGCCGATGCCGGTGGCGACGAAGCCCTTCACCGGGCTGTTGCCGAAGAACGAACCGATCATCGACAGGCCGAACACGCCCACCGCGAACATCTCGCTGGGGCCGAACTGCAGGCCGACCCAGGCCAGGCCCGAGGCGGCGAACAGGAAGATCAGGCTGGAGGCGATGGAGCCGACGACGCCGGTATAGAGCGAGATCTTGAGCGCGCGGCCCGCCTTGCCCTGCTGTGCCATCGGGTAGCCGTCGAGCAGAGTGATCGCCGCCGCGGCGGTGCCCGGCGTGCGGATCAGAATGGCCGGGATCGATCCGCCATACTCCGCCGCCGCATAGATCGAGATGAAGAACAGCGCTCCCGCTTCCGGCGACATGAAGAAGGTGAAGGGGAACATCAGCGCCAGCGCCTGCGCTGCGCCAAAGCCCGGCAGAGCGCCCAGCACCGTGCCGACGACGGCGCCGGCCAGCATGATCAGGATATTGGTCGGCGACAGGACCAGAAGGGTCGCCGGGATCAGGTTGTCGAACAGAACCTCCATCGCGGCCTCCTCAGAAGGTGATGTAGCTGGGCAGGAAGGCCAGCGGGATCGACACGCCGAGGGCCAGCACGAAGACGAGATAGATCGTCAGCATGGTCGCGACGGCGGCAAAGGCGCTCATCGCGGGGGAGTCCAGCCGCGGATAGAGCAGCGCGAAGGCAATCGCCACGCACGTGACCTCGAAGCCGACCGTATCGAGACCAACCGCGAACAGAAGTCCCGCCCCGATGGCGAGGGCGAAATCGCGATACTCGAAAATGACCGGCGCTGCCTCCGCTTCTGCCTCGGCCGAGCCGGGATCGTGCCGGCTGCGCGCCCGCCCGAGATAGAGCCGGCCGAGCCAGAGCAGGGCGAAGGTGCCGGTGAAGAGCAGGATGATGCGGGGAATGAAGCCCGGTCCGGGATAGCCGCGCATGGGCGATGGCGGCAGGCTCAGGCTGTTGATGTAAAGAGTGATGACGGCGGCGAGAACCACGAGGGCGGTGACCGCCTCCGCGACGCCGCGATTGATGCGGACGATGCCACGTTCTTCCATGGCGATGCTCCCTTGGGTCGGGGCCATTGACAGGCCGTCCGCGCCCTTTGGCCGGGCGCGGACAGGAGGGGGCATGGCTCAGAGAATGCCGTTCTGCTGCATGAAGGCGCGATAGCCCTGACGTTCTTCCTCGAACGACTTCTTCAGTTTCGCGCCATCGCTCTCGAACGCCTTTTCCACATGCGGGCTGTTCTTCAGGTACTCGGCATATTCCGGCCCATCGACCACCTTCTGGAAGGCGGCGCGCACCTTGACCTTGACGTCGTCGGGGGTGCCCGCCTTGACGAAGATGCCCTGCCATTGATGCGAGATCGGGTAGACGAAGCCGAGCTCCTGAATGGTGGGCACGTCGGGCATTTTGGGGGAGCGCGTCTCGTTGAGCACGACGAGGGTGCGCAGCTTGCCGGCTTCCTGATGCGGCATGATCTGGCCGATCGTGCCGAGCCCCGCCGGCACATGACCGCCGAGCAGGTCACGGATCGCGTCGCCCGAACCTTCATAGGGAATGTGGTTGACGCTCGCGCCCGCCGCCGTGAAGGCGGAAAGGATGTGCTTGTGATGGATCGAGCCGATCTTGTTGCCGGCAACGCCGATGCTGCCCGGCGCCAGCTTGGCGGCGGTGACGAGATCGCCGAAGGTCTGGTACTTGCTGTCGGAGCGAACGGCGAGCCCGTAGACGAACTTCTCGACCTTGACCAGGAACTCGAAATCCTCCGGCTTGGCCGAGAAGGTCGGCAGGTTCATGTAGCCCGAGAAACTCGCGCTGGCGTGCAGCAGCGTGTAGCCATCCGCCGGGCGGCTCATGACATAGACCGCCGCCTCATTGCCGGAGCCGGCGCCCTTGTAGACCACATTCACCGGCTTGCCGAGCACGTCGGGCTTGGAGAGTACCTGCGCCATCAGTTGGCACCACTGTGCCGCCGTGGAGCCGGGCGAGGTCGAGCAGACAAGTTCAATCGGCTTGGTGGGGTAGGCCTGCGCATGCGCCGCCGGGGCGGCGGCGACAGAAAGCATCACGGCCGCGAGGCCGGCGGCGAGTTTGATCATATGTTTTCCTCCCAGGTTTTGGCAGCGCGGTTTTTGTGCGCTTGCCGGCCCGCCACGCATCGGCGCGATGCGGGCGGTCGATAAGAGACGCTTGTCTTGGCGCAGCCGCGTCTCCCGGGGAATCAGCCTCTCATCATGCCTTGGGCTCGAAGCCCTTCTCATAGAAGGCGCCGGTGTTCTTGCCGTCGGCGGCGACGCCGGCAATGCCGAAGGACAGGTCCTTGGCGACGAAGAAGATGACGTCTTCATCCGGCAGGGCGACGGTCGAATGGATCTTGTTGGCGGGGAAGAAGATCAGCGTGCCGGGGCCGGCGATCTGCTCCGGCTGCCCTTCGATGTTCACGCGCAGCCGTCCCTGAATGACGTAGTTCCACTGCTCGTTGGGGTGCGAATGCGGCCGGGCGCCGGTGCCGCGCGCCTTGCGCATCAAGCCGACCTGCGTGCGCTCGCCTTCGACCACCGGGCCGATGGCGGTGCTGTAGGTCGGGCCGGCTTCCATCTTGTCGAGGGTGAGCAGGTCGAAAATATAGGCGCCGTCGCCGGCTTTCACCGCGCCTTCGTTCTTGGTTTCACGAGACATGGCGGCTTGTGCGGACATGTGTGGCTTCTCCCGTTGCAGTCCCGCCGGCCCGGTCTTCGGTTTGCCGTGGCGGGATCAATGTCCGGACTTGTTAAGCGCACGCTCCGGGGCGAAGGGTGCGTCGTGCCGGATCAAATTAACATATGAAGGATGTTTGAACATTTTTCACAAGTCAATAACTTCCGGCTCATTTTCGAACTGTCTTTCCGAGGTGCCTTTCTGACCTTGGCGCCGGCGATGCATCCATGCCCTTTCACTATGTCCCAATGGCGAAAGAGCATTTGCGCGGCTTGGAAACGCATGGTCCGCTCAACATCAACAACACTGATTGAGCAGGGTGGAAACCATGAGGAACACGGGCGACGACGCCAACACTTTGCGTTCGCAGGCCGATGTCTGCGTCGCGGCAGCAGAGGGGGCGTGGTGATGCGTCGCCAGTCTCCCAAGGGTATCGGCCTCGCCATTGTCGGCGCTGGGCGCGTCGGTCTGTTTCGCGGCGCGGTCGCCGCGCGCCATCCGGCGGTGGAATGGATCGGTCTCGCCGAGATCAACCCCGAGCGCGGCCAGCGCGTCGGTGCCGAGATCGGCGCCGACTTCATCACCACCGATCATCGCGAATTGCTGAAGCGGCCGGAAGTGACGGCGGTGATCGTCGCCACCGACGAGCATCTGCATGTCGATCCGGTGATGGCGGCGCTCGAGCGCGACCTGCCCATGCTGATCGAGAAGCCGCTCGCCACCCATCTAGATGACTCCATGCGCGTGCTGCGCGAGATCGAGACTGCCGGCGTCGATGCCGTGGTGGGCTATACCCAGCGCTTCCGCCGCCGCTGGCTCGCCGCCAAGGAGAAGGTGCGTACCGGCGCGCTCGGCGACGTGACCATGGTGACGTCCCGCGCCTTCATGAACCGGCTGGTCGCCATCGACAATTACCGGCGTTCCGATGCGCCCGCGACCATCTCGCCGATGGTGATTTCCGGCACCCATGCGCTCGATATCGTCATGTGGTACCTGGAGGCCAAGACCCCGGTCGAGGTCTATGCCCGCTCGGTCGACAAGGTGCTCGGTGCCGACTGGCAGGGCATCGACGGCACCGCCGGCATGATCATGATGAGCGACGGCTCGGTCTATCACCTCGCCATCTCCTGGGCGCTGCCGGTGACCTGGCCCGGCGCGGTCTACAGCCTTGAGGTCGGCATTGTCGGCACCACCGGCGTGCTCACCATCGACGACACTCATCGCGATATCGTGCTGGCGGTCTCGGCGCCGCAGGAAGAAGGCTATCTGCCGGACAAGACCCGGCTCGTCGACTTCATGGGCAGCTATCCGCCGGGCGACATGGCCCTTGGCGAGCTGCGCGGCCCGATGCGCACCGAGACCGAATCCTGGCTCAACCGCATCGCGCTCGACCTGCCGACCCAGCACGCGACCGCGGCCGAGGCCCATAACCGGCTGATGCTGACCAAGGCGCTCGATCTTTCGGCCAAACTCAAGCGGCCGGTGAAGCTGCCGCTCGAAGTGGAAGGCGAGCGCGAGATGATGCGTGAGGCCGCCATGGCCTGAAGCAACCGTGCCTGACATCGCTAAAGCGAGCCGGCGTCAGCCAGAACAAAAAGCGGCGCGGCTACCCTGGGAGGGAACGATGAAGACGTCCGTCACACGCCGTGCCGTGAATTCCTTAGCCGTACTTGCCGCCGCCGCACTCGCCGCCGGCCTGGCCACCGCGCTTCCCGCGTCGGCCCAGTCCGACTATCCGAACCAGCCGATCACGCTGATCGTACCCTTCGCACCCGGTGGTGCTTCGGACTTTGCGGCCCGGCTGCTGCAGCCGCGCCTCTCCGAAATCCTCGGTCAGCAGATCGTCATCGAAAACCGTGACGGCGCGGCCGGTAATGTCGGCATGGACTTCGCCGCGCGGGCCAAGCCGGACGGCTATACGCTGTTCCTCGGCAATGTCGGCACGGTGTCGATCAACCCGTCGCTGTTCGCCAGTCTGCGGGTGAAGCCGCTGCAGGATTTCATCCCGATCTCCATCGTCGCCGATACGCCGGGCCTTTTGATCGCCAACCCGCAGTTTCCGCCGAACAACGTCAAGGAACTGGTGGAATATGTGAAGGCGCGCCCCGGGGAGGTGAATTTCGCCTCGCCCGGCACCGGCTCGGTGAACCGGCTTGAAATGGAGGCGTTTCGCCGCGAGGCGGGGCTCGACATGAACCATGTGCCCTATAAGGGCGGCGCCGGCCCGGCCACGGCCGATGTGATGGGCGGCCATGTCAGCCTGATGTTCGTGACCATCTCGTCCGGCATCAACCATGTGAAAGGCGGCCGGCTCAAGGCGCTGGGCGTGTCCACCAAGGAACGCGTGCCGCAACTGCCCGACGTGCCCACCATGACCGAGCAGGGCTTCCCCAAGAGCGTGTCGTCGTCCTGGCAGGGCATTCTGGCGCCGGCCGGCACGCCGCAGCCGATCATTGACAAGCTGCATGCCGCGATCGTCGAGGCGATGAAGGATCCGACCATCAAGACGCGCATGGCGGAGGCCGGCGTGATGGCGGTGTCGAGCCCCAGCCCGGCGGACTTCAAGGCCTATATCCAGGCCGACGCCGACAAATGGGGTGGCGTCATCAAGGATATCGGCGCGAAGGCCGATTGATGTCCCGCAGGCGAAGGGGCCGCGCCACAGGCGTCGGCCCCTCGTCCTTCCGACCGATCCTCCCGCCTCGACGCATCTATGAGGCCGTGGCGGACCATCCATTGGGGTTGTCCATGGACATCAAGATTTCTTCCGATTTCGTGACCGGCCTGTTCTTCTGCAGCCTCGGCGCGGTCGCCATGATCATCGGCTCCGACTATCCGATCGGCACCGCGGCCCGCATGGGCGCCGGCTATTTCCCGTTGATGATCAGCTGCGGGCTCATCCTGCTCGGCGGCATCCTGATCGTGCGGTCCTTCGTCACCGAGACCGACGAGGTCGGGTCCATCGACTTCCGACCGTTGGCGCTGCTGATCGTCAGCATCCTGCTGTTCGGCCTGCTGATCGAGGATTGGGGGTTCCCGGTCGCCGGCCTGGTGGTCGTCATCGGCGCGCGCATCGCCGGCAAGCACTACAAGCCGCTGGAGACCCTGCTGCTCGCGGTCGGGCTGGTCGGCTTCTGCCTGCTCCTGTTCTCCTATGGGCTGGGCCTGCATTTCCCCGCCACGCGTCTGTGGTGAGGGTTGGCCATGGAACTCTTCAGCGACGTTCTCCTTGGTTTCTCGGTGGCGATGACGCCGGCGAATCTGGTCTATGGTTTCCTCGGCGTCCTGCTCGGCACGATCATCGGCGTGCTGCCCGGCCTCGGCCCGGTGGCGACGATCTCGATCCTGCTGCCGGTCACCTTCGCGCTGCCGGCGCCGGCGGCGCTGATCATGCTCGCCGGCATCTATTACGGCGCGCAATATGGTGGCTCGACCACCGCGATCCTCGTCAATCTGCCGGGTGAGAGTTCGTCGGTGGTGACCGCCATCGACGGCTATCAGATGGCCCGCAAGGGACAGGCGGGGCTCGCGCTTGCGACCGCCGCGCTGTGCTCCTTCATCGCCGGAACGCTGGCTACGCTGGTGATCGCGGTGGCGGCGCCGGCGCTGGCGGAGGTGGCGCTCGATTTCGGGCCAGCGGACTATTTCTCGCTGATGCTGTTCGGCCTCGTCGCCGCGGTGATCCTCGCCCACGGCTCGGTGGTCAAGGCGGTCGGCATGATCCTCGTCGGCATCCTGTTCGGCACGATGGGCATCGATGCCAATACCAGCCTCGAACGCTACACCTTCGGCGTTCCGTCTTTTGCCGATGGCATCGACTTCGCGGTCATCGCCATGGGCATGTTCGGCATTGGCGAGACCATCTCAAACCTCTGCCAGAAGGACGAGGAACGCAGCTTCGTGAAGGAAGTCCGCGGGCTGTGGCCGCGTTGGGCGGATTTCCGACGCTTCGTGCCGCCGGCCTTGCGCGGCACCCTTCTCGGTGGCGCCCTCGGCCTGCTTCCGGGTGGCGGACCGGTGCTGGCGTCGTTCTCGACCTATGCGCTGGAGAAGAAGCTCTCGAAGACGCCTGGCGAATTCGGCAAAGGCGCTATTGCCGGCGTCGCCGGGCCGGAGGCGGCCAACAACGCCGCCGCGCAGACCGCCTTCATCCCGATGCTGACCCTGGGCCTGCCGTCGAGTGCGGTCATGGCGCTGATGATCGGCGCGCTGATGATGCAGGGTCTGTCGCCCGGCCCGCAGCTGATGACTCAACGACCCGATCTGTTCTGGGGCCTCATCGCCTCGATGTGGTTGGGCAATCTGATGCTCGTCGTGCTCAACCTGCCACTGGTCGGCATCTGGGTGAAGCTGCTCTCCGTGCCCTACCGCATGCTCTATCCGGCGATCATGCTGTTCTGCTGCATCGGCGTGTACAGCATCAACAACAACGCGCTCGACGTGGTGCTGGCGGCGATCTTCGGGGCGTTCGGCTATCTGATGAAGCGGCTGCACTGCGAGCCGGCGCCGCTGCTGCTCGGCTTCATTCTCGGCCCGATGATCGAGGAGACGCTGCGCCGCGCTCTGCTGATCTCGCACGGCAATCCGATGGTGTTCGTCCAGCGGCCGATCAGCCTCAGCTTCCTGGTGCTGACGGTCCTGCTGCTGATCGTGCTGGTGGCGCCGATGATCCGCATGACGCGCCAGCGCGCCTTCGAGGAGAGCACGGACTGAAGCCCGCCCTCTGGGCTCACATGAAAACGGCCGGGCATGGTGCCCGGCCGTTTTGTTTCAGGAAACGCGATCCTGTTCAGGCGACGCCGGCCAGGATCCGGTGCTGCGGGGCGGCCCAGTGCGAGGCGTTGGTGTCGGGGAGGGCGCTGAAGATGCCGCGCTGCGCCAGCGCATCGATCTCCGCGCGCAGCAGCCCCATCACCGCATGCGCCGCAGCGCTGACCTTGTCGCCGACATGGGAGAGCATGATGGTGCGGCTTATGTTTACCCCGCCGACCGCGAGACCGGTGAGCTGGCCTTCATCGATCTCCTTTCGGAAGGTCGAGATCGGCATGATCGAGGCGCCGCGCCCCTGCAGCAGCATCCGGCGGATAGCCTCCACCGCGTCGATCTCGCAATCCACCTCGACACAGACGCCGTGCGAGGCGAGTTGCTCGTCGACCAGCGCGCGAATGCCGCGCGTGACCAGCATCGGTGTGGAGGCCAGCTCATCCAGCGTCACCACAGGCGAGACACCGCGCTGCTGGCGCGGCATCACCACGACGATCGGCTCGGTCAGCACGGCGGTGAATCGCAGGGCGCGGTTCGGCGGCGGGTTGGTGAGCAGAGCGAGATCGACCTGAGCATTCATGAGATCGACCTGCAGGCGCCGGGTGAATTCCTCGACGATGGTCAGGTTGATCGCCGGATAGCTCGTCGCGCAACGCTCGATCAGGCCGGGGGCCAGCAGCGAGGAGAGCGTCGGCGAGATGCCGACCACGACCTTGCCGGACACGCCGTCACCGCCAATGTTCATCTCCTGCGCAGCGCGCGCCACTTCCTGAAGGATGCGCCGGCTGTGCTGGAGGAAGCGGCGGCCGGCGAGGGTGAGTTGCACCCCGCGCGGCAGGCGCACCAGAAGCGGCGTGCCGATCTCGGTTTCGATGCGCTGGATATGCCGGCTCAGTGCTGGCTGGACGATACCGAGATCACGGGAGGCGCGTGTGATGCTGCCAAGTTCGGCAACGCGCACGAAGGCTTCGATGCTACGCAATTCCATGGCGTCTTCCTCCGGGAAGGGCGCCTATTATTTTGTGGCGCGCCCTTCGTGCTGAACGCAAACCCTCTCACGCGGGGGAGGGAACCCGAAACACCCGCAGGGCGATGGCAAGCATCGAGTAGTAGCCGAGCAATCCGGTCAACTCGATCACCGTGCGACGGCCGAAGCGCGTCACCGCCGCCGCGAACAGATCATCCGGCACATCCTTGTGCTGGTAGATCGCGGCGGAAAAATCATGCACCAGCGCGGCGTCGTCATCCGTGAAATCCGGCCGGCGGCCGCCGGCGAGCGCCTCGATCTCGAATTCCGGAACCCCGGCCTTGCGCGCCTCGCAGGCATGCACGCCGAACTCATATTCCGCGCCCCAGAAGGAGGCGGTTGTGAGAATGGCGAGTTCCGACAGGCGCGGCGACAGGCCGGTGCGATAGCGGCAGAAGGCACCGACCGCCTGCGCGGTCTCGGCCAGCTCCGGGCTCTCGACATAGATGTGGAACGGCGCCGGCACCGCGCCGGCCCGCGGACGGCCGATGGCTTCGAAGATGCGGAGCTGCTCGGCGTCGAGATCGGCGGGGTTCAATTCGCGGTAGCGCGGGGGCGCGTCGGTCAGGCTGTCCATGTCACTTCCTCAGGCGCTGGCGGCGAGGGAGGGACGGTCGGACTGCACGACGGCCTCGACCGCGACCGGCATGTTGGTCGCCACCGAGCGGCAGATCGCTTCGAGCACGGCGATGTTGCCGATCTTCTGTTCGTCGGTGAACACATAGGGCGCGCCGGTCTCGATGGAGCGGGCGAAGGCCTCGAGATTGGCGCGCACCGTGTCGGTCCACTCATATTCGCGCACGTCCCGCCGCCCGTCCTTGTACTGGATGGTCAGCGTCGTCGGACCGGGGGTGTCGGGGTGCGTCTGGTTGCGCGCCTCGACCCAGGCATCGGTGCCGAACACGGTGATGCCGATATAGAGCGGCGTCACCAGAATGGCATTGAGATAGCCGGTGGCGCCGGAGGCAAAGCGCGTGTGGACCGAGACCACATCGCCATTCGGCCGGTCGGTCGCCCGTGTCGAGGTCGCGGCATAGACCTCGCTGATCGGGCCGAACAGTTCGAGAAAACCGTCGGTGAGATGAATGCCCATGGCGGTCATGCCGGCGGCGGGGGCGTCCACGGTGGAGGCGCGCCAGTCGGTCTTCGGCACGGCAGCGAGCTTGTCGTGGCTGAAATTCGCCTCGACATGCATGATGGTGCCGAGCGCGCCGGACTGCACGAGTTCCTTGATCTGCAGCATGGCGAGCTCGTAGCGGCGCTCATGCCCGATGCCGAGCTTGACACCTGCCGCGCGGCAGGCGGCGACCGAACGTTCGGCGTCGGCACGGGTCAGCGCCAGCGGCTTCTCGCAGAACACATGCTTGCCCGCATGCGCGACCATCGCGACCTGCGCGGTGTGCAGCGAATGCGGGGTGCACAGGATCACCGCGTCGATCGAGGGATCGGACAGCACGTCGTCCCAGTTCGTGGTGAGCGGGATGCCATGCTCGGCGGCAAAGGCGGCCTGCGCGTCCGAGGTGTCGATGGCGGCGACGATGCGGAGCTGGTCGGAATCCGCCATGCGGCGGATCATGTGCTTGCCCCACCAGCCGAGGCCGGCGATTGCGGCGCGGATCATATGGTCCTCCCTTGCCGCCTTGGCCGGCGGCTTTTGATCTTGAACATGCTATTCGGCGGCAGCGGAGTGGCGCCCGGCATTCACCGCCGGCATCACCTTCTCCGCCATCAGCTCAAGGGAACGTATGGCGAGCTGCTTGTCGGCCCAGTCATGGCCGGCATAGAGCAGGGTACCGAATTCGCCGATCTCATCCTGAAACGCGGCGAGTTCGTCGGCAACCTTGTCAGGCGTGCCCCAGATGACGAGATCCGACAGCACGCTGTCGACCGTCACCGAACTGTCCGGCGCGTTCTGGTCGTGCTTGAACAGGTTCGCCCGGCCGTTGCCGACCAGCTTGGTCGCGAGCGAGCTGTAATAGGCATAATAGGGGCTGCCGGGCTCGGTCGCATAGCGCTTCGCCGTGGCGAGGTCATCGGCGACGAAGATGCTCTTGGCGACGCGCCAGTTGGCAGGGTCGGCCGGCCGACCGCCCTTCTCGCACCCCTCGACATATTTCGGCCAGTGGGTCTTTACCCAGCACGGCAGCAGGAAGTTCGCCGAGATCGGGTCCCAGCCGCGCTGCGCGGCCTCGGCTACGCCCTTGGAGAACGGCGCGACCGCGGTGACCACGATGGGCGGGTGCGGCGTTTGATAGGGCTTGTGCATCGCACCCTGTCCGAGCGCGGGGATGTGGGTCCGCTCGGTGGTGATGTTCCAGTACTTGCCTTCCCGCCTGTAGGGCGGCTCGCCCGACCAGATGGCGAGGATGTGGTCGATGGCCTCGACGAACATCTCCGTGCGGTTCTTGTCGAGATTGCCGAACACTTCGGCGTCGGACAGAAGGCCGCCAGGGCTGATGCCCATGAGATAGCGGCCCTTGGCCATGTGATCGAGCATCGCCACCTCGCCGGCGACGCGCGCGGGGTGCTGGTTCGGCAGGTTGATGGTGCCGGAGCCGAGCTTGATGGTCTTGGTCTCGTTCAGCAGCCAGGCGATGAAGATCAGCGAAGAGGTGATGGTCTCGGCGCCGTCGGTGACATGCTCGCCGAAATAGCCCTCGCAGAACCCCAGCTTCTCGGCGATGAGGCAGAATTCTCGATCTTCCTGCAGCGTCTCGGTCAGCGGACGGTGCAGCGGGTGGATCGGCATGGTGAAGAAACCGAGTTTCATGATGCGCGTTCCCGGTTCGCGAAAGCGTTGTTCGCGGTGCTGTCATTGGCCGCCGTGTCGGCCGGCAAAGTTGCGGCGCTGCAAAGGGCGCCGGTGGCGAAAATCAGCGGTTCGCCGTCGCGATGCGCGGCGCGCAGCACCCGGCCAAGGAAGATGAGATGGTCACCGGCCTCGATGATCTGCTCGGTGCGGCATTCGAACCGGGCGATGGTGTCCTCGATCAGCGGGGCGCCGTGATCGCCGATGCGGTGCGCGACGGTCTCGAACTTGTCGGGATGCGGGGTCGCGAAATGCCGGCACAGATGCTTCTGATGAGTGCCGAGCACATTGACCGCGAAATGGCCGGCCGTTGTGAAGTTCGCCAGTGAAGGGGCCTGTCGGCGCAGGCTCCACAGCACCAGCGGCGGGTCGAGCGAGACCGACGAGAAGCTGTTGGCGGTCAACCCTTCGAGCTTTCCGTCGGCAGTGCGCGTGGTGACGATGGTGACACCGGTGGCGAAGCGCCCGAGCGCCCGTCGGAAGTGACCATGATCGTCGGTAGATCGGAAATCGATGACATGTTCGCTCATGAGGATGAGCTTAAGGTGGTGGCGCTCGCTGTAGAAATGATATGATCTACTTGTCTCCATCAGGAAATGTAATGGCGATGAGCGACACCCTGCGCGATATCCGGCTGTTCGTGGCGGCTTATGAGGAGCGCTCCTTCACGGCCGCAGCCGAGCGCGAGAACGCCACGCAGTCCGGCGTCTCCCAGCACATCCGCAAGATCGAGGACCGCTTCGGGGTGAAACTGTTCGCGCGCGGTGGTGGCACGGTGCAGCCGACGCCAGCCGGTGAGAGCTATTACCGGCACTGCATCGAGCTGTTGCGGCTCAACGAGGCGGCTAATCGCTCGGTGGGCCGGTTCGGCACGGGTCTCGACGGCGAGATGGTGGTGGGGCTGATGCCGACCATGACCCGCTCCGTGCTGGCACCGTCGCTCGCCCGCTTTGTAGCGATGCACCCCAATGTGGTGGTGCGGGTGACAGAAGCCTATTCGGCGATCCTCACCCAGCAGGTGCGGGCCGGAGAGCTTGCTTTCGCCATCGTGCCGGCCTCGACCGGGACGGTGGGCGTGAAGACCACGCGCTTCGCCTACACGCCGGAGGTTCTGGTCTCGGCGGCGGATGCCCGGCGGGAGCATATGAGACCGGTGCGGCTCGCCGATCTGGGCCCTCTGAAAGTGGTGGTGCCCAGCGCGCAAAACGCCCGGAGGGCGAGCATCGAGACCTATCTCGCCTCGAATGGTGTCGCCGTGGAGCAGCGGCTTGAGCTCGACGCCATGATGGGCACGCTGGATTTCGTCGCCTCAACCGACTGGGTGGCGATCCTGCCCGGGCTGATGATGGCGCAGGAGGTCGAATGGTCGGCCGGATCCGACGCCATGCGCCGCTTGACCGTCAACCCGTTCGACGATCCCCCGCTCGGCATCGACCTTGTTCAGATCGAGCCGGCGCGGCGGTCGCTGGCGCCGGCCGCCGCGGCCTTTCTCGACATTCTCGCGCAGGAGACGGCGCGGATCGGCCGGGTGTGGGGCGCGCGCGCCGGCCTCTATGAGGAAGTCGGCGTGCCGTAGTCACCGCCGGACGTCATGCCGTCGGCGGCCTTCCGATCTGGCGCCGGTCGATGAACTCCATCACACGCGGCGGGCGAGCGGGGGAATGGCGAGATCGGCGGCGAGCGTATCGAGCTGGCGTTGCAGCGCCGCCGGCATCGGCACGCCGTCGCGGGCGCGGGCCGCGCGCAGGGCGGCGCGGCGGTCGCCGGGAATGCGCACGCCGTCGGTGCCGGGCAGCGGTGTGTCGTTGCGCAGCTCATCGAGATGCGTTGCCAGCAGCGCCGCGAAGGCATCCGGCTTCATGAAGCGGGCGACATCCAGCGCCAGGATGAAATGGCCGGTATTGGATTCGGTCGAGGAATCGGCGTTGAAGTCGACCACCTCGCTGCCGAACGCTGCGCCATTCAGCGTGCCGGCCAGCAGGCCGAGCATCAAGGCGATGCCGGAGCCCTTATAGCCCCCGATCGGCAGCAGCAGGCCTTCGCTGCTCTGTCTGGGGTCGGTGATGGCGCTGCCATCGGCCTTGCTCACCATCCAGCCCTCGGGCATCGGGGCGTCGTTCAGCAGGTGCTTCTTCACTGTGCCGTAGGAGACGACGGTGGTGGCGATGTCGAGCAACACCGGCGGCTTGCCCTCGCCGGCGGGGATGGCGATGGCGAGCGGGTTGGTGCCGAGCAGGGACGAGGTGCCGCCCCAGATCGCCATATGGTTCGCGCTCGCGACCACGGAATAGATGCCGACCATGCCGCGCCTGGCGAGCATGTCGACATAGAGCGAGGCCGGGCCGGCGTGGTTTGAACGGCGCACGCCGACCCAGGCGACGCCGATCTCGCGGGCCAGCGCTAGCGCCGTGTCGACGGCCGTCGACATCACCAGATGGCCCATACCGTTATCGCCATCGACCAGCGCGACGCCGGGGGCGGCCCGCTCGACGGCGATGGTCGGGGTCGGATTGACCGCACCACCCTTCAGCCGCCTCACATATTGCGCCAGGCGGAAGATGCCGTGGCCGTCGGCCCCGGTAAGGTCGGCCTCGACCATGAGGGTCGCGACGCGTTGCGCTTCCGTGGCCGGCAGGCCGCACGCCCGCATCGCGTCGGTGATCAGGCCTTCCAGGGCGGACGGCGGAAGAGTGGCGGAGGAGCCGGGCTCCGGCTTCACGGCAGCATTCATTGTGGCGTACCTGCGGAATGGGTTTTCGGGCCTGCCGAGTGTTCGGAGGCGATGGAGCGTGTCTCGCCGCTTGCCGACAAGGTGCGGGTGGCCTCGACATCGGCGTAGGTCCAGAAGATGGCGAGCGGCGCGCTGTCCGAAGCGTTGCGGAAGCGGTGCGGCACGTCCGGGGGAATCCAGGTCGTGTCGTGCTGCGACAACTCATGGGTGACGCCGTCGATTTCGAACACCGCGTCGCCTTCGAGGATGATCACGCTCTCCTCGCAATTATGACTGTGCAGGGGGATCGCCGCGCCGGGGCCGAAGCGGGTGATGCCGTTCAGCAGTTTCTGCGAGCCGATCTCGGCGGTGACGAGCCGGACCGTGCGGGCACCACCGCCACGCTCGGTCACGGGCAACTCGCGCGGGCGCAGGATGGCGGGAGCGGGTGTCTGCGCGCTCATGCGTTCACCGCCTTGCGGATCTGCGCGTCGAGGCCGAACCAGCTCGCGGCTGTGCTGCCAAGGATCGCGGTCTCGTCCGCTTTCGACAGGCCGGCGTCGCGGACCTGCCGGGCACCTTCCAGTGTGCCCATGTCGAACGGGTAGTCGCTGCCCAGCAGCACATGATCGGCACCGAACGTGTCGGTGAGATAGCGCAGCGCCGGGCCGAAATGGGTCAGCGTGTCGAAATGGAGCCGGCGGATCGAGACTTCCGGGCTCTCGCTGATGAACTGCCGGCATTCAGGCCGCTCCTTCCAGCCATGGATCATGCGGCCGGTCTGGAACGGCAGGAAGCCGCCGCCATGCACCAGGCAGATCTTCAGGTCGGGGTAGCGCTCAAGCACACCGCCAAACACCAGCGAGGCTGCCGCGATGGTGGTTTCCAGCGGATTGCCGATCAGGTTCTTGAGATAGAACTCGCTGGTCCGGTTGGCGGCCGCGGTCTTCTGCGGGTGGATCAGGATGAAGGCGCCCAGTTCCTCGGCGGTGGCCCAGATCGGTTCCAGCGCCGGATCGTCGAGATTCTTGCCTTCGATATGCGAGCCGATCTGCGCGCCTTTCAGCCCCAGCTTGGTCATGGCACGCCGCAGCTCGTCCGCCGCGCGGGGGGGATCCTGCATCGGCAGGGTGGCGATGCCGAGGAAGCGGGACGGGTGGCGCCGCACCAGATCGGCGATCGCCTCGTTCTGAATCTGGCAGAGCGCGGCGGTGAGCGCCGCCTCGCGCTCATAAAGGAAGGTCTGCGGGCAGTTGGAGAGCACCTGCAGATCGAAGCCGGCGTGATCGAGATCGGCGAAGCGCCGGTCGAGGTCCCAGCCGCCGCGCGGAAACGGCCGCTGCACGATGTCGCCGACTTTCAGGACGCCGCCCTCCTCGTCGACCTCGGAAAGTGTCGGTCCGATCTCGGGCGCCTCGCGCCGCATGCGGGCCATCATTTCCTCGGTGAGGATATGGGCGTGGACGTCGATGACGGGAGCGACAGGCAGGAGAGGGGTCATGCTGATGTCCTAGTCAGGGGAATGCGACAGGGCCTCGGCGACGCCGGCACGGCGCGCCGCGCGGCGGGCGAGGAGAAAGCTGAGCAGCGGCAGGCAGAGCGAGCCGATGACGAGCAGGGCCAGCACGGCGGAAAGCGGACGCTGCACGAAGATCACCCCGCTGCCTTCCGACAGCATCAGGCTCTGGCGCAGCGCGCTTTCCATCATCGGCGCCAGCACCACGGCGAGCACCAGCGGCGCCCGCGGGATGTCGGCGCGGATCATGAGATAGCCGACCATTCCGAACACCAGCGTCAGCCCGACATTGAACAGGCTGAGACTGATGGCGTAGGCGCCGACCAGCGACACGATGAGGATGCCGGCGACAAGGTAGGAGTAGGGGATGCGCAGCACGCTCGCGAAAAGCGGGGCGAGCGGCAGGTTCATGATCAGCAGGATCACATTGCCGATGAACATGGAGGCGATGAGCCCCCAGACCAGATCGGCCTGCTCGGTGAGCAGCATCGGTCCCGGCCGGATGCCCAGCAGCACCAGCGCGGCGAGCAGCACGGCGGTCGATGCCGAGCCGGGAATGCCGAGCGCAAGCATCGGGATCATGGCGCCATGAGCGGCCGAGTTGTTGGCGGATTCCGATGCCGCCACGCCATCGAGCGCGCCATGACCGAATTTCTCGGGGTGGCGGCTCGCCTTTTTCTCCACGACATAAGCCAGCAGGGCCGCAACCGTCGGCCCCGCGCCGGGCATCAGGCCGATGAGCAGGCCGATGAAGCCGCCGCGTACGATCGCCATGCGGCACTCCGCCCAGTCCTTCCCGGTCAGCCACATATCCTTGAGCCGGGTGCGGACGACCTGTCCCGACTGGGTCTGCTCCATCGACACCAGGATCTCGGCGATGCCGAACACGCCGATGGCCACGGGAAGGAAGTCGATGCCTTCCAGCAGATCCAGCGAGCCGAAGGTGAGCCGCGACGTGCCCTGAATCGGGTCGGTGCCGATCAGGGCGATCATCAGGCCGAGCGTGGCGCCGATCATCGCCTTGAGCGCCGAGCCGGTGCCGAGGCTCGCCGTGGCCGTGATGCCGAGCAACGCCAGCAGGAAATATTCCGGCGCGGAGAAGTTGAGCGCGAAAGAACTGAGCGCCGGCGTCAGGAACACAAGGGCGGTCACGGAGCCGATGCCGGCAAGGAACGAGCCGATCGCTGCCACCGCAAGCGCCTGTCCGGCGCGCCCCTGCTTCGCGAGCTGGTTGCCGTCGATCGCGGTCATCACGCTCGCGGCTTCGCCCGGCACGTTCACCAGCACCGAGGTGAGCGTGCCGCCATACATGCCGCCATACATGATGCCGGACAGCATCACGAGCGCGGTGACGGGATCGAGGCCGAAGGTGACGGGGAGCAGCAGCGCCATGCCGGCCGATGGCCCGATGCCGGGCAGGGCGCCGATGAGCTGCCCGAGCGTCACGCCGATCAGCACGAAGAGCAGGTTGGTGGGCGTCATCGCGATGGCGAAGCCGTTGGCGAGCGAGGCGAGGGCGTCCATGTGCGATCCCTCGTCTCAGATGCCAAGCGGGCCGGTCGGCAAAGCGATGCCGAGCCACGCGATGAACACGCCATAGACCACTCCAACCACGATCACGGTGGTGAACAGGCTGGGCACGATCGGCCGCCGCTCGATGCCGAGCAGCAGGAACAGGCAGAACAGGATGCTGGCGGTGACGAAACCCAGCGGCGGGATCAAGAGCACCAACAGCCAGAGCCCGGCGGTGAGCGCGACAATGCGCAGGATGCCGGACCGATCGGGGAAGCTGTGAGGCTCGGTGCTGTCATCCATCACCGCGGTGACGAGAAGGCTGAGCGCCAACACGATGCCGATGATTCCGACCCAGAACGCGGTGAATGAGGAGCCCGGAGCGAAGTCCGCCCAATAGGGCAGTTGCCATGTCCCGAGCAGCACCGTGGCGGAGAGGCCGAGCAGCACCAGCGCTGCGATGATGTTGGTTAAGCGCATGCCGAACCCTTGCCTGAAGGCGGAGATTGGCGGGCCGGGGACACGCCCGGCCCGCCGGCTCAGCGGCTCACTGCACCGCGGGCTGTTTGGCGAGGCCGAGATCGCGCAGCAGCGCGAGATGCTCGTCATGCAGCTTCTGCATGTAGGGCTTCACCTCGGCGGCCGGGATCATCTGGCTGCGCAGGAAGTTCTCCTTCAGGCTCGCCTGCCATTCCGGATTGGCGACCAGCTTGGCGATGGCCTCGTCCCAGAACTTCACGGTCTCGGCGTCGAGGCCGGGAGGGCCGGCGAGGCCCCAGGCCTGGCCCCACACCACGTCGTAGCCCTGCTCCTTCGCGGTCGGGATGTCCTTCAGCTCGGGCGCGGTGCGACGCTCGCTGGCGAGAATGGCGATGATGCGCGCCTTGCCGCCCTTCACCAGAGGCAGCGCCTCGCCCGGCGTGAGGGTCATGAAGTCGACATTGCCGCCGAGGAAGGCCGCCTGTGCGGCGCCGCCACCGTCGAACGGCACATAATTGAGCTTCACATTGCCGGCCTTCTCGACCAGCCCGGACACCATGTGGTCGGTCGAGCCCGACTGGGCACCGGCGACCTTGACCGAGCGCTCGCGCTTGGCGGCCAGCTCGACGAGCTGCTTCATGTCCTTGATCGGCGAGCTTTCCGGAACCACCAGAACCAGATCGCCCTGGATGAACATGCTGATCGGGGTCAGCTTGTCATAGAGCGTCGGCAGGCCCTGCGTGATCGGCGTCGTCAAGATCGGCTGGGCGATGCACAGCACGACGTTGCGGTCGCCCTGCTTGCCCATGACGAAATTGGCCGCGACCATCCAGGAGCCGCCCGTGCGGTTCTGCACCACCAGCGGGTTGGTGATGATCTTCTGCTCGTTCAGGATTTTGGCGGCCCGGCGCATCAGCACATCCGGCGTGCCGCCGGGGCTGGTGCCCGTGGTGATTTCGATCGGGCCGGTGGGGGCACCCTGCGCCTGCAGGGCGGTCGGCGCGGCGAGGCAGGCGGCGCCAAGCGCGAACGCTATGGCCGTGTGCTTCAGGCGCAGATGAAGCGGCACGCTCGACCGCATCTCAGTGTTTGTCTGGATCATGTGGCGTTCCTTCCCAGGCTTGCAGCGGCACAGCGTCTTTTGACGTCTTGTATTGCGGAGCAAATGGCGACAACTGGGTGGTGTCAAGTCAAACTTAGATAATTACATCAGGAAACCGATGCCGATTTGGCATGCATATAGTACAACTCGGCATGTATCGTGTAGTGCGAACTCAAAAATACAATATCATGAGTCTTATGAAGCTTTCGTTCCGTTGAGTCGCGACTTGCGGCGCGCGCTGACGGTAGTGCGGTGTGGTGAGTGCGGCATAAACTTCAACGCATTCGCGTTCAAAATTAAAATAGACGGTGCGTGTTTGTTTGATGCACGAATTGTTTATGCTACGATCCAAAAATAAAAAAACTGCTCGGAGGAACGCAAAATGTCAGTACTGCTTACAAGAATATTGAATTATGTATGCCAATGCTTGATCGTTACTGGCGCCTCGCACTGTGTGGTGACCGATGAGTCCGTCGCGGCAGGTCATTCCAATGGTTGCGATCCGGGATCAGGCGGCGTTTCTCATCGCCAGGACGTCCAGACTGCGCTGTAGCGCGGCAGGAGGTATGTTGCGGGTGATGAAGACGATGCGGGTGGTGTGATCCCCGGTCGGCCACCTCTCCAGCTGAACCGGCGGATGCAGCACGTTCTGCACCGCGTGGACCACAAGAGGCGCCGCTTCGCCGCGCAGAGCCACGATGCCCTTCATGCGCAGGAGATCACGGCCGCGCAGCGAGAGGATGGAGCGCAGCCATCCGCGGAGTGCCTCGCGGCTGACCGGGCGATCCAGCGTGATCGAGAACGCCTTGATGCCATTGTCATGATGGGAAGGGGCATGCCCCGTCGGCTCGTGCGCGGTGGCGAAGGCGGCCTCGTTCAACCAGCGCAGCACGTCGCCGCTGTCGCGCGTGGGGGCCCGCGCGGCGTGGGCGAACAGATCGTCCGGGGCTATGATTCCCTGAACCACCGGCACGATTTCAGCGCCCGGGTTTATCGCCTGCAGCCGGTCCCTCAGCGTTCCGATCGCCTCCGGCGTGGCGAGATCGGACTTGGTGAGCACCAGCACATCCGCAAGCCCGACCTGATGCCGCGCTTCCTCGAACTCCTCGAGCTGGCCGGCGCCATTGACGGCATCGACCGTGGTGATCACCGCGCGCAGCGCAAAGCGCTCCGCCAGCGTGCGCTCGGTCAGGAACATCTGCACCAGCGAAGCCGGGTCGGCGAGGCCCGTGGTTTCGACGGCGATACGCGAGAAGGGCGGCACCTCGCCCCGTGCCGCTTTGCCGGTCAGGTCGTCCAGCGTGTCGACAAGGTCGCCGCGCACGGTGCAGCAGATGCAGCCGCTCTGCAGCACGACCGTGTTCTCGATCGAGCTCTCGACCAGCAGATGGTCGATGGCGACATCGCCGAACTCGTTGATGATCACCGCGCTGTCCGCCATGCCGGGATCGCGCAGTAAATGGTTCAGCAGCGTGGTCTTGCCGCTGCCGAGGAAGCCGGTGATCAGCACGACGGGGATCATGGCGACGCCTCCCGGTAGAGCGTTTTCGAGTGAAGTGGATTCCGGTTCGCGTAAAGAACGCGCGTCGGAACAATCAGCCAGAGCCTTCCCGGCGAATGCGCGTTCACCGGAATGGCCCTAGAGGTCGAGCTCCAATATGTAGAGCCCGCCGGCGTGACGGTCGGCGCAATAGACGATGCCGTTCTCGTCGACATAGACCTCGTTGATCTGGGTCGCCGGCAGGCGGGCGCCGGGGGCCGCGGCGGGCACGAAGGCGCCGACCTCACGCGGGATCAGCGGGTCGCTGATGTCGTGGACGCGCAGGCCGCCATTGAACAGCGTCGAGAACAGCAGGTTTTCGGAGTGCAGCGCCGTGTCGCGCGGCGGGTTCTCATGCAGATTATGGCAGCCGAACCGGCCGCCCTTGCGGGAATATTCCTCGAAGGAGGGCATGGGCAGAGTGGACAGCGCCACCGGATTGTCCTCGCAGCGAATGTCGAGGAGCCAGGTCAGCTTCGGCCAGTCGAACCCGTCATCATGGATGCACTCATGGCTCGCGACCGCAAGATCGCGGCCGAACAACGGCATCAGCGTATGGGCGAAGCCGGGGAAGGGCGGATTGGGGCTGAAGCGGGAGATGACGGTCGGGCGCGACTTGTCCGAGATGTCCATCACGAAGAAGCCGCCGTCGATATAGCCGACATAGGCGCGGTCCGGGCGGGCCGGGTAGACATTGGTGTTGTGGCAGCGAATGCCGGTGTCGATCTTCAGGCGTGGCGGCGGCGCGGCGTCATCGCCTTCTGCCGTACCCGGCATCCACCAGCGACCGGCCTCGACCGGCTTCGACGGATTGCGCACGTCGATGATGCGGTAGGGCTGGTCGTCGAGCGGATTGCGCGGGGTGAAGTCAGGCGCCCCGGCGGCGCAGTGAACGAATTCGCCATCGACGAACCAGACCTGATGCACGCCGCGCGAATGCGGGCCGGAACAGTCGAAGAAGCTGATGGAGCGCGGGTTCTCCGGCACCGAGATATCGAACAGCTCGATGCCCGCGGGCTGCTCGCCATGCTGGTAGGACTGATAGGCCACGGCCATCAGATCGCCGGTCGTCTCCAGCGAATTCGAACGCACCCTGTTATGCGGCAGATCGGTCTGGACGATCACCTTGGGGCGGGTCGGATCGGTGACGTCGACGCCGCTGAAGTTCTTCGGCGGGCCTTCATGCGCCAGCCAGAGAATGCGGCGGCCATCCGGGGCCTTCTGGAGCGACATGCCCTCGCCGATGCCGCCGAAGCCGGCAATCGGGTCATGGGCGATCAGCTTCATGCCGGAGATCAGGTCGATCTTAACGTCGGCAACCCTGGTGTGGTCGAGCATGCACGGTCCTCCCGGTGGACCAGCGCGGGCAAGACCCGTCGAACGGTCCTTGTGATTGTTAATCACAAGAATGTTCGAACAAAAATACTATGTCAATAAAAGCGGGCCTTGTTTGTTCGTTTGGCAGCTAGTTTGCCTCGTCGCCATTGCCCGCCGAGAGGCTCAGGGAGACCTCTTCATAGTTGCGGATCACCACCTCGACGCTCCCCTGAAAATGCTCCGCGAGCACGGCGGTGGCGCGATCCGCGTCGCGGGCGATGGCCGCTTCCGCGATGGTGCGATGCTGGTCTCGCACGCGCTTCAGAAGCTCCTGCGAAGACGAGGTAACGACGATCACGCCGCGCCGATAGCGCTGGAAATGATCGGACAACGCCCCGCAGAAATGCAGCAGCCAGGGCGAGTCGCAGGCGGCGATCAGGCTGTAATGGAAGCGGTCGTGACGCAGTTCCCATTCGTCGACGATCTTGCGGTCCTCGACCGAATGCGGCAGCGGCGTGCGCTCCAGCCGGTGCAGGGCGGCAAGAATCTCCGCCTCCCAATCCTCGTCGCCGCGGGTGATGGAGCGGCGCAGGGCGTTGCAGCTCAGCTCGGTACGCAGCGCACACAGATCATGCAGATCCGACAGCGACAGCGGGGCGACGGTGTAGCCACGGTGGCCTTCGAAGCGCACCAGTTGATCGGATACCAGACGCGACAGCGCCTCGCGCAGTGGCGCGATGCCGACCCCATAGATGGAACTGAGCTGGCGAAAGCGCAGCCGCTCGCCGGGCTTGAGATGACCGGCGATCAGGTCGCGGCGCAGCCGGGCGTAGATCTCGATGCCTAGCGTTGTCGATTCGTCGTCCGCGACCGCGACGGGCTGAAGGGACACAGGGCGTTCTCCACGGCTGAAATCACCGGTAGATCATACCCGCGGCCGACGTTCGATCAAAGCGAAGATGTTCGAGGCTCTCTTGGCCAATCGTCTAGCGCGTTGAGTTGTCCTTTGTTTCCTGATCGGCGAGGCGCTTCAGCACCGGGCCGACGCCGGTGAGGAAGGTGTCG
The DNA here is from genome assembly GCF_022601675.1 of Ancylobacter gelatini. Taxonomy (GTDB): domain Bacteria; phylum Pseudomonadota; class Alphaproteobacteria; order Rhizobiales; family Xanthobacteraceae; genus Ancylobacter; species Ancylobacter gelatini. The sequence continues at coordinate 540,313 of NZ_JAKVIL010000001.1, forward strand.
ACCGCATTGCGGATCATGGTCGGCCGATCGACCGGCATCGGGAACTGGTAAACGATCTCGCGGACGCCGTAGTAGAAAATGCCGCCCTGAAGGGTCCAGAACAACTCGACCTCCTGCGGACTCGGCGGTTCGGCCCCGCCGAGACCGAAGCTCTGCCGGGTCGCCAATGTGATGGGGCGCAGGATTTCCGTCTCCACCGTCGCCGCATAGCGCCGGTTGATGTCGACGCCGCGCAGGCCCGCGAAGATGTAGATGCGGATCCATTCCGGCGTGAAGATGGTGTGCGTGTAGTCCTCATAGAAGGCGATGATGCGCTCGCGGATCGGGCGGCTGTCATCCATCAATCCCTCGCGCCACTCGCTCTTCCAGCGGTTGACGTAGATCTCCTGATAGACCGCGGCGATCAGGTCGTCCTTGCTCGGAAAATAGCGGTAGAGCAGCGGCTGGGTGACGCCAAGGCGCTGGGCGAGTTCGCGGGTGCCGGCTTCGAACCCGACCTCCGCGAACAGCTCGATGGCCTTGCGGACGAATTCGCGATGCCGATCCTCGGGCTTGTTGCGGGTGCGCCGGGCCGCGCGAACCGTGCCGGTGGCCTCAGCGGAGGGAGATGACGAGCCGTCCATTGATCTTGCGTCGATGTCCTTGTCGAGACTGCGTCTCACACGACCGGGTTGTCGGCTTCCATGCCGAGCGCAAGGCGCCCGAAGGCGGCGTTGGCGACATCGGAGCTGAAGGCGATATGGGCACTTATAGCATGGGCGTCGCGAAAGCGGCGCTGCGGGCTTCCTGAAAGATAGAGCGACTGCGCGCCACCCGCGCCATTGATCTCGTCCACCGCCTGCGTCGCCAGGCCGGTCGCGAAGGCCAGATCCCGGCGATAGGCGAACTTCGTCACCGGATCGGGGACATGCCCGCGCTCGGCATCGCACATCGCCTCGTTGCAGATCGCCAGCATCATGCGCCGGGAGTGGGACAGCCGGGTCGCGGCGCTGCCGATGTGGATCTGCACGCTCTGCAGTTCCGCCAGCCGCGCGCCGGTGTAGCTCGCCGCACGCTTGCGGGTGGACGCGACATGATCGGTGAGGGCGCCTTCGCCATTGCCGAGCCCGACGCCAGAGAGAATGGCCGGGAACAGGGCGAACACCGGCAGCCGGTAGAGCGGCGCGGGATGCCGCTCCGAGCCCGGCGTCTCGCCGCCTTTCAGATGCGCGGCGGAGACGGTCATCTCCTCCGGCACGAAGACGTCCTCGCACATCACATCGTTTGAGCCAGTGCCCTTGAGCCCCGTGACCTGCCAGGTATCGAGAATCCGATAGTCGGAGCGGGGGAGCAGGAACACACGGTGGTCCGGCGCCTCGCCGTCCTCGCGCACGATGCCGGCAAGCATGTTCCAGCCGCAGACATCGACCCCCGAGGAGAACGGCCAGCGGCCGGACAGCACATAGCCGCCGGGCGCCTTCGTCACCTTGGCGGCGGGAAAGACGAAGGAGGAGGCGATCAGCGCGTCGCGGTCCTCGTTCCAGATACGGTCCTGCGCGGCCGGCGGGAACATGGCCAGCATCCAGTGATGGCTGGCGAGGTTGGTGAGGTTCCATGCGGTCGAGGCGCAGCCGGCCGCCAGCGCGGCCCCGATGGTGATCAGGCTTTCATAGCCGAGTTCGGCGCCGCCGATCGCCTGCGGCTGAAGCATCCGGTAGAGGCCGCTGTCATGCAGGTCGCGCTCGCTTTCCGGCGGCAGGCGACGCAAGTCTTCGGTACGCGGGGCGCGTGCGGCAAACACCGAGGCGAGTTCGACGGCGCGCCCGAGCAGTTCATCGTGGCGCTGTTCCACGGGCGAGCGGGCAATGGCGGGTGCAGCGATCGTGTCGATCATCACGGCCTCCCTCACGCGCGCCCGCGGCGGTCGAGGTAAAGCGTCGCTTCGAGGTTCTCGCCGACCTGTTCGAAGCGATCGGCGAGGCGCTTGAGTTCGGGAATCCGGGAGGTATCGAGGCTCGAAACATCCGGCCAGTCGACCTCGACGAGATTGCCGCCGGGATCGCGCAGATAAAGCTGCACCGTGCCATCGGGCATCTCGTTCACGCCATTGCCGAAGGTCGCGTGGTCGATGAGGCCGGCGTCACGCGCCCGCTCATACACGCCCATGAAATCATCCACGTTGAGAGCGAAATGCTGGTAGTGCGGCGTGGCGTCGGGCAGGCCGAAGATGTGCAGCTGCTGGTTGCCGCAGCGCAGATACTGGGTGCGAAAGCCGAAATTATAGGTCGGGATGATCTCCATCCCGAACAGCGCGACATAGAAGCGAACGGACTCCTCGACATCGCGGGCGCCGATCGACAGATGGTTCAGGCCGGTGGCGTGCATGGCGCTCCCTTATATTTTTACTTATCGATCGATAAATAACATTGGAAGTGGACCCCGGCAAGGCTTGACACTTGTCGGTAATTTAGTTTTCACTCGATAAATAACAACAGATATCGACGGATCGCGCTGAGCCTCGCCGCTCGCGTCAACGTTTGGCCCCGCCAAGGCGCCAGGAGGAAAACATGCCCCGCCATTTGAAGACCGCCCGCTCCATCGAGGAACGGGCCGACGCCGATGCGCAGGTGCGCGCCACGGTCGAGACCATCCTCAGGGAGATCGAGAACGGCGGCGACGCGGCCGTCCGCTCCTATTCCGAGCGCTTCGACAAATGGTCGCCGGCGAGCTTCAAGCTGTCCGAACAGGATATCGAAGCGGCGCTGTCCAAGGTCTCGAAGTCCGATCTCGACGACATCCGCTTCGCACAGGCGCAGGTGCGCAACTTCGCCGAGAAGCAGCGCGCCTGTATCACCGACCTTGAGGTGGAAACCCTGCCGGGCGTGATCCTCGGCCACCGCAATGTGCCGGTGGAGCGTGTCGGCTGCTATGTGCCGGGCGGCAAATATCCCATGGTCGCCTCCGCCCATATGAGCGTGGTCACCGCAAAGGTCGCGGGCGTGAAGAGCGTCGTGGCAGCGGCCCCGCCGTTTCACAACGGACCGCATCCCGCCATCGTGGCGGCGATGCATCTGGCGGGGGCCGACGAGATTCTCGTGCTCGGCGGCGTTCAGGCCGTGGCGGCCATGGCGCTGGGCACCGAGACGGTCTTGCCGGTCGACATGCTGGTGGGGCCGGGCAATGCCTTCGTCGCGGAGGCCAAGCGGCAGCTCTATGGCCGCGTCGGCATCGACCTGTTCGCCGGCCCGACCGAGACGCTGGTGATCGCCGACGACACGGTGGATGCCGAGATCTGCGCGACCGACCTTCTGGGCCAGGCCGAACACGGGCCGACGTCGCCCGCGGTGCTGCTCACCAATTCCGAGAAGCTGGCGCGCGCGACCATGGCGGAAATCGAGCGACTGCTCAAAATCCTGCCGACCAGTGAGATCGCCTCGGTTTCCTGGCGCGATTTCGGCGAGGTGATTGTCTGCGACAGCGTCGACGAGATGGTCGCCGAGGCCGACCGCATCGCGTCCGAGCACGTGCAGGTGATGACGGCAGACCCGGACTACTTCCTGAACAATATCCGCAATTACGGCGCTCTGTTCCTCGGCCCGCGCACCAATGTCGCCTATGGCGACAAGGTGATCGGCACCAATCACACGCTGCCGACCAAGAAGGCGGCGCGCTACACGGGTGGGCTCTGGGTCGGCAAATTCCTCAAGACCTGCACCTATCAGAAGGTGACCAGCGACACGGCGAGCGCGGAAGTTGGCGAGTACTGCTCGCGGCTCTGCGTGCTCGAAGGCTTCCTTGGCCATGCCGAGCAGGCCAATGTCCGGGTGCGCCGTTATGGCGGCGGCAATGTCGAGTATGCGACGGCGGCGGCCCGCAAGGTCGGGTGACACCGGCCCGCCGAGCCCCTCCCATCAGACCTGACATGCCCGGAGCCGCAGCATGAGCCTTCTCAGCGAACGTGCGCCTTATCTCGCCTTTCCCGACCGCCCGCGCCTGCATTTGCCCGATGATGCCCGCGTCGCGGTCTGGATCATCGTCAATGTCGAGGAATGGTCCATCGCCCGGGCCATGCCGCGCACCGTGCTGCCGCCGCCCATGGGCCAGCCGCTCATGCCCGATCTGCCCAACTGGGCCTGGCATGAATACGGGATGCGGGTTGGCTTCTGGCGGCTGCTGAAGGCGATCGAATCCCGCGGTCTGCGCGCCACTTTCGCGGTGAACGGCCATGTCTGCCATTCCTATGAGCGGGTGACGCGGGCGGCACGCGATGCCGGCTGGGAGTTCATGGGCCACGGCTACGTGCAGCAGCCGATGCATCATGTGGAGGACCAGCGCAAAGCGATCTTCGACACGGTGGAGGCGATCCGTGATTTCACCGGCCGCCCGCCGCCCGGCTGGGAAAGCCCCGGCCTCACCGAGAACGATGCGACGCTCGACCTCCTGAAGGAGGCCGGCGTGGGCTATGTCGCCAATTGGGTGATCGACGACCTGCCGTTGGAACTCGCCACCGGCCATGGGCCGATGCTGTCGGTGCCCTATTCGGTGGAGACCAACGACATTGTCGTGCATGCCGTGCAGCATCAGCCTTCCGACGCCTTCCTGCGCCGCTGCACGCTGCAGTTCGACCGGTTATGGGAGGAGGGCGCACAGAACGCCAAGGTGATGGCGATCAGCACGCATCCCTATCTGACCGGCGTGCCGCACCGCATCGGCTATTTCGAACAATTGCTGGACTATGTGCTGGCGCGGCCGCATGTGGCGATGATGACCGGCGAGGAGATCGCCGATTGGTACCGCGCCGCGAGCCTTTAAGGCCGGTCTAGAAGCTCGGCAACCGGGGCGCTCCCGGCGCGATGGGCAGCAGCTCGTCGCGCCAGAAGCCGTTGCCGCGTTCGCCGAGCAGTTCGGCGAAGATGCCGGGTCGAGCAAGATCGGCACCGGTGATCATCCGTACCGTTATCCCCGCCGCAGCCAGTTGCTCCTGCCGTCGGCGTTCGGCCGCCGGGAGCAGGGCTGAGGGTGCGAAAAGCACGGCCACGGCTGTTTCGCCAAGCCACAGGAACATGTCCACCGGGACATGGCCCCCCGCTTCCAGCGGCAGCACTGCGCGCGGCAGCGGAAGGGGGGCGGAGTAGAGCACATCCTCCGGCACGAAAAGCCCGGCCATCCCGTCCAGCCGCTCCCCGATCTCCTCGCGATGGCTGGCGATGATCGACCGGAGATGCGCGAAATAGCCGTCGATGAACAGGCCGGCGCTGCGGTTCCACCCGCCGGCCAGCCGTTTCAGATGCTCGGCCAGCCTCATATCGGTTGGCGTGTTCTCCTGTCCGATTGCCGGCGCCGGCAGGTCGAGCGCCTCATCGCTGAGACGCAGCAACTCCCCCGGATGTACGGGCACCCAGGGGAGGCTGTCGAGGGAGCCCGTCGCCGGTGCCTTCTCGGCGCCATAGGCGACGAGCGGCGGCAAGCCGGCGAGGGCGGGGAGGCGGCGTGTCACCGCCGGCTCTCGGGATGCCAGATCAGCAGGCGGCGGCGGACGATCTCGAGACTCTTCACCACCACGAAGCCCAGGATGATGATCTGCACGATGCCGGCGAACACACCGACCGAGTCGGCGAAGCGCCCGGCCATGATCATCGAGCCACCCACGCCGCGCCCGCCCATCAGCATCTCCGTGACGATGGTGGTGATCATGCCGGTCGGCAGTGCGACCTGAAGGCCGGTGATGATCTGCGGCATGGCCATGGGCAGATACACTTCCCACAGCAGCTCGCGCTCCTTGGCTCCCAGCGAGCGGGCCGACCAGATCGGCCATTTGTCGAGGCCGGAGCAGCCGGCATAGGTCGCCGCGACGATCGGGAAGAAGCAGGAGAACGACACCATGATGATCTTCGAGGTGTCGTAAATGTCGAACCACAGGATGAAGATCGGGAGGAAGGCGATCTTCGGCATCGGGAAGCCGATGGACACCAGCGGGTCGAGGAACCAGCGCATCACCGCCGAGCGCGCCATCAGAATGCCGGCGGGAATGCCGATCACCGCGCCGATGACGAAGCCGAGCAAGGCGCGATAGAGCGTGAGGCCGAGATCGACCAGCACCGTGCCCGCGAGCAAATCTTCCCAGATCCGCCCCAGCACCACGCTGAGCGGCGGCAGCAGGAAGGGGTTGAGCGCGCCAAAGCGTGCGCTGAACTCCCAGATGCCGGCGAGCAGGGCGACCACCGCGATCTGAACGAGGGTATCGACCGTCTTCGGCGAGATCGCGCGGGCCGCACGAGGCGCCGGAACCTTCCTGGTGGGCATGTTCGGAGCGATGTGGCGGGCCTGAGCCATGTTCATCATGCCTCCCTCCAGCGCAGCGAGCGCCGAGCGAACATCGCGTAGAGGCGGTCCGCCCCGAACCCGATGCCGGCGACGAAAAAGATGGCGGCGAACATGGCCGGATACTGTCCGCCATCGCCGAGCGAGGAAATCATGAAGCCGACGCCATCGGTGGCGATGACGAATTCCGAACTCACCATCAGGATGAAGGAGAAGGCAAGCGCGGTGCGGCAGCCGTTGATAATGTCCGGCATCGCGCCGCGCAGTACCACTTCGCGCAGCACGTCGAAGCGCGAGGCGCCGAGGCTTGCCGCCGACCACAGCAGAAACGGATTGACGCCACGGGCGCCATTATAGGTGCCGACCACGACGGGGAGCAGGCAACCGAGAAAGATCAGCAGGATTTTTGACGAATCCCCCAGGCCAAGCCAGATCATGACCACGGGGATCAGAGCGGATTTCGGCATGGGGTAGAAGATCTGCACGATCGGATTGACCAGCAGCCGGGCGATACGGAACTGCGCCATCATCAGCCCGACGACCACGCCGACAATCACCGCAGCGGCCAGTCCCCCCGCCGCGCGGCTGACCGAGCGGGCGGTGTTGTAGAGCAGGTCGCCATTGACCAGCATCTGGACGAAGGCGGAAAACACCTCTCCGAGCCCGGGCAACATCTGCTGCGAGACGATGCCGCTAAGGCCCAGGAACTCCCAGAAGAAGGCCAGCAGCAGCAGCGGCGAGAAGCGGAATGCCAGCTCGATGAGGGTGTAGCCAAAACCGGGCGGGCGCCGGCGACCGGCGAGAGTGTCGCTCATCAATGCACCCCCCGCGTCGCCGCCACCGCCTGCTCGCGCACCAGACGCCAGATGTGCTCGCTGAGCCCGATGAATTCGCGGTTCTCGAGGATCTCCTCGCCGCGGTCCTTGGGCAGGTTGACGTCGATGATGTGCTGGATGCGGCCGGGCCGCGCGCTCATGATCGAGATGCGGTCGGCGAGGAACACCGCCTCCTGCACGTCATGGGTCACGAACACCACGGTCTTGCGGCTGTCGCGCCAGATTGCGCGCAGCTCTTCCTGCATGACGCGCCTTGTCTGCGCGTCGAGCGCGCCGAATGGCTCGTCCATCAACAGGATGCCCGGATCGACCGCCAGCGTGCGGGCGATGGCGGCGCGTTGCTGCATGCCGCCGGAGAGCTGCGAGGGATAGGAGTTCTCGAACCCGGTGAGATGCACCATGTCGATGTAGCGCTGGGCGCGCTCCTCGCGCTCGGCGCTGGGGTAGCCGGCTTTCTTCAGGCCGTAGAGCACATTGTCCTTCACGGTCTTCCACGGGAACAGCGCGAAGTTCTGGAACACGATGCTGCGGTCCGGCCCCGGCGCCGTCACCGGGCCGGCGGCGGTGGAGATCACCCCGGACTGCACCGGGATGAAGCCGCCGACGAGATAGAGCAGCGTGCTCTTGCCGCAGCCCGAGGGGCCGAGCAGGCAATGGAACTCGCCATCGCCAATCTCGAGATTGATGCCGTCCAGAGCCAGCATCCCGCCGCCGCCCTGCGCGCCATAGCTGTGCGATACATTGCTGATCGAGATGCCGCTGGCGAGGTGTGCGCCCTGTCGCGGGGCGGCCGATGCGTGGGTCATGCTCATTGGCTGGCCTCGATCCGCTTCTGTGCCTCCTTGACGAAGCTCAGGTCGACATAGTCGGGATCGACCTTGATGCCGCGCTGGGCGAGGCCGAGATCAACCGCGATATCAATGCTTTCCTGGATGGCGTTAATGTTCGGCACCATGAAGGGATCGCGGAAATAGTCTTCCTTGGTGAACAGGTAGCTCAGCGATTCCGGCGACTGCTGCATGAAGTTGGCGATGATCTTCACCGCCTCGTCGTGGTTCTTCGGGTCGGTGAACCAGCGCACGGCGCGGACATGGTCCTCGAAGAAGTCCATCAGCGCCTGGCGGTTATCCGCGAGGAACTTGCCATTGGCGACCAGGAAGACGAGCTGGGACGGCCCCATCGCATCCTTGGAGGTGAACAGCACCTTGTAATTCCCGGTGGCGATCATCTGCTTCGACATCGGCTGCAGCACGGTGCCGAGGTCGATCTTCTTCTCATCCAGCATCGCCGGGATGTTGGGGAAGGCGACCTCGACCATCGTGTAGTCGCGCTTGTCCTGCATGTTGTTCTTGCGGAACATGGCGCGGATGCCGGTGTCGGAAGCCGAGCCGATGGCGTTGGTGCCGACCCGCTTGCCCTTCATGTCGGCGATGGTGTTGATCCCGGAATCGGCACGGACCATGAAGGTCTCGCTGTGGCTGTCGCCGACGCCGTCCTGAATGATGTCGGCCACCACCTTCACGTCCAGCCGGGCATTGGTCGCGGCGAGCGCGAGCACCAGGGGGCCGAAGGCGGCCATGTCGATCTCGTTCGCCGCCATGGCGGTGATCTGCGGCGAGGACCCGCGGAACCGAATCGGCTCTACCGTGTAGCTCTTGCCGTAGTATTTGAGGATTTCCGGCTTGCTGTAGAGCACCGGGATGAGATGGCCCGGCATGGTGGACCAGCCGATGCGGATCTTGACCGGGTCGGCCTTTGCCGGGGTCAGACCGCCGGGGGCGATGATGAGGGCCGCCATCGCGGCCGCGAGCGCCAAGGCGCCGCGTCGTGTTGCCATGATCGTTTTCTCCCGATGCGCCCGGGCTTTGGCCGGGTCGCTTGTTGTTCTGGGCAGAGAAGATCGGGGCGTCCCACGGACTCCGCGCGGGAGAAGTTGGGCGTCCCGGTCGGCTTGGCGTCACCCGCCGCTGGTACTTTGCGCGGCAGCTCCTGCTTATTTATCGATTGATAATCTCTTGGATTTTCGATCATGTCAACGATGCAAGATGATCTCGGCATCGCTCGCAAGTCCTAAAGTGCGGATCGCGATGCCGGCTAACGCCCGCCGCCGACGGGAATAATCGCGCCCGTGACATAGCCGCTGGCGGGCGAGGCCAGCCACATCACAACATCGGCAACTTCCGTTGCTGTACCGGGCCGCTGCATCGGGATCATCGGGCCGAGCCGCTCCAGCCGTTCCGGCGCGCCGGCGGCGGCGTGCAGATTGGTGGCGATGAGGCCCGGAGCGACGGCGTTGACGCGAATGCCTTCCGCCGCAACCTCGCGCGCAAGACCGATGGTGAGGCTGTCCACCGCGCCCTTGCTGGCCGCGTAATGCACCCACTCGCCGGCACCGCCGAGTTCGGCGGCGCGGGAGGACATGTTGATGATGACGCCGCCCCGTCCGCCGTGACGCGTCGACATGCGTTTCACCGCTTCCCGGCAGCACAGGAAGCTGCCGACGACGTTCACGGCCATGATGTCGGTGAGCGCGCGGGCGGTGATCGCCTCGACCCGGCCGAGCGGACCGACACCGCCGGCATTGTTGACCAGTATGTCGGGCGGGCCGAAGTGGGTATCCACCTTGCGGAACAGCGCGAGGACATCGGCCTCATCGGCGACATCCGCCTTGACGATGAACGCGTCGCCGCCGGCCGTCGAGACAGCCTCGGCGACCGCTTCGGCGCCGGCCGCGTCGCCCTTGTAGGTGAGGGCGACCCGGTAGCCCGCGGCACCCGCGGCACCGGCGATGGCCGCGCCGATACCCTTGGAGGCGCCCGTGACGATGATGGTCCGAGACGTGGCGGATAAAGGCATGGCAGTTCTCCTCAGGAGACGGTGACGAAGCGATCCTTCCCGACGACGGCGACGATGGCTTCCAGCACCGCGACGCCGTGGATCATCTCAGCGGGTGTTATGGGATAGGGCGTACCGCCCTGGGCAGCCTGGGCAAAGGCGTCGAGTTCCGCCCGCAACGTATCGAAGCCTTCGACCGTGTCGTGCGTCGCCGGCGCCGCGGGCGCGCCGGGTGTGGTCAGTACCGGCTGCAGGCTGAAACGGTCCAGCGTCGCGCCGGTGATGGTCACGGTGGCGGCCGAGCCGGCGACCATGAAGCGATAGGTCGGCGCCGTGGCGGTGAAGGCGAGCAGCGAGCCGGTCTGCCCGCTCCTGAAGCGCAGCAACACCGAGGTGGTGTCCTCGGCGCCCGAGGGTGCGGCGCGGTGAACGCTCTGGCAGGCAACGGCCTCTACCTCGCCGAACAGGTCGATCATGCCATCCACGAGGTGGATGCCGAGCCCGGTCATCCCGCCGGCAGGCGACTGATCGGGATCGGTGCGCCACCCGCCGGCCCGCATGAACAGGCCGGTCGGCGAGGCCATCTCGCCATGGCAATGCAGTACCGTGCCGAGTTCGCCCGACCGCACGAGAGCACGCAGCCGGTGCATGTTGGGATGGAAGCGCCGGTTATGGCCGAGCGCCAGCGTCACGCCGGCGCGCTCCGTCGCGGCGACGGCTTCCCGGGCGCTCGCCTTCGTCATGGTGAAGGGCTTTTCGACGAAGATGTGCTTGCCGGCTGCCGCCGCCAGCGCGATCTGCTCGGCGTGCTGGAGATGCGGGGTCGCCAGCACCACCGCCTCGACCGAGGGCTCGGCGAGCACGGCCTCAAAACTGTCCTTGAGTTCGATGCCGGCGGAGGACGCGAAGTCCTCCGCCTTGGCGCGGGTGCCGGTGGCGGCACATGTGAAGCGGATGAGGTCGCTCTTGCCCTGCGCCGAAGTGACGAGAGACTGCCCCCAGCGGCCGAGCCCGATGATCGCGGTGTTCAGCACGGCCTAGAAATCCACCTGGTCCGCGCCCTTGAGCGCGAGCATGTCGCGGGCCTCATCGGGCGTGGCGAGTTCAAGCCCCATGCCTTCGAGGATCTGCCGCGCCTTGCGCACCTGCGCAGCGCTGGATGGCGCGAGTTCGCCCGGCCCGAGCCACAGCGAATCCTCCAGTCCTACGCGGACATTGGCCCCCATCGAGGCGGCCATGGCGGCGACTCGAAGCTGCGAGGCCCCCGCGCCGAGCACCGACCAGCGATACTGGTCGCCGAACAGCCGGTCGGCCGTGCGCTTCATGTGGATGATGTCTTCGGGGTGCGTGCCGATGCCACCGAGAATGCCGAACACCGACTGCACGAAGAGCGGCGGCTTGACGAGGCCGCGATCGAGGAAGTGCTTGAGATTGTAGAGATGGGCGATGTCGTAGCACTCGAACTCGAAGCGCGTGCCATTGCCGTAACAGGTCTCGAGTATGTACTCGATGTCTTTGAAGGAATTACGGAATACCAGATCCCGCGTCGCTTCGAGATGCTGACGCTCCCACTCGAACTTGAAGTCCTTGTAGCGGTCGAGCAGGTGGTACAGGCCGAAATTGATCGACCCCATATTGAGCGAGGCGACCTCCGGCTTGAAATGCGCCGCCGGCAGCACACGCTCTTCCACCTTCATATAGGGGCTGCCGCCGGTGGTGATGTTGATGGCGGCATTGGTGCGCTGCTTGAGCTGCGGCAGGAAACGCCCGAACGCCTTGGGCGTCTGGTCCGGCTTGCCGGTCTCCGGGTTGCGGGCGTGCAGATGCAGGATCGCGGCACCGGCTTCGGCGGCGCCGATGGCGTCGGCGATGATCTCGTCCGGCGTGATCGGCAGATGCGGCGACATGGAAGGCGTGTGAATCGCGCCGGTGCAGGCGCAGGTGACGATGACCTTGCGGGCGGCAGCCATGATCGGCTCCAGTGATTCGAGCGGCGAGGGGACGGCGCGGGTCTGCGCCGTCCTGCGATATCAGCCTATACGGCGGCGCTACTTGATCGCCTGCGGATTGATCGGCGAGCCGGTGCCGCCGGTGATGATCAGCGGCGGACCACAGAAGAAGAACTCGTAGATGCCATCCCTGGCGCAGTCCTCGGCGAGTTCCTTGACGTAGAAGATCTCGCCCATGCACAGGCCCATGGCGGGGATCACCACCCAGTGCCAGGGCTGGTTGGCTTCGGTGGTCTCGTTCGGCCGCACCTCGACACCCCAGGTGTCGGAGCAGATCGCTGCGACCTCCTTCTCGTGGCACCAGTAGCAATTCTCGAACTTCACACCCGGCGCGTCGCCACCGGCATAGCCGCCCCATTCGCCTTCGGCGAGGCAGCGTTCCATCTGGCCGGTGCGGACGATCACGAAATCGGCCCGGCGGATTTCGACACCCTGCTTCCTGGCGCAGGCGTCGAGTTCGTCATTGGAGATGGATTCTCCGTCCTTCAGCCAGTCGACGCCGCGGAAACGGGCAATGTCCAGCAGCACGCCGCGCCCGTTCATCTTCGACTTGGAATGTTCGATGCCGAGAACGTTGAGACCGCGCGAATCGATGTGACGGGGATCGTGGCCGTTATAGGCCTTGTCCTCATAGAAGATGTGGCCGAGCGCATCCCAATGGGTGGCCCCCTGCACGCACAGATTCAGCGTGTCGTCGGCATAGCGGATCTTGTTCCAATCCTGCTGGCCGGTGACGGCATCGGTGCCGGTGGCGAGCATCTGGTGGATCGGATTGAAACGCCCGCCGAACAGACCGTTCTGCGGCCCTTCGCGGTCGAGCGGGATGCCGAGCGAGAATACCCGGCCGGTTTTGATAAGCCCGGCAGCGGCGACGATGTCCTCCGGCTGGATGTGATTGAGCGTGCCGCTGTGATCGTCCTTGCCCCAGCGCCCCCAGTTGGAGAGCTTGCGGGAGGCCTCTTCTATGGCGGCGAGGCCGACATTGATGTCCATGGGTTTCCTCACTTTTCTGGTTTTTCGATCGCCGGCCGCAAGAACTGGCGTTGGCCGGGTGGCAGTTCAGGGCACGCGGATTGGTTTTCTCGGCGGGACTAATCACGTCCGGGCTTTTCAAGCTCGTGCGATTTGTTTATCGTTCGATAAATATCAGGGTGGCGTGACGGTTTTGTCAATCGCTCACAGTGGGTCGAAGCCAAAGTCGTCGCCGATCAGCATTGATGATCGGCGGGATCAGAACTCATGGTTTCGCACCCCAAGGGGGAGGTCGTTAGCGTTCACCCGGACCGGAGGCGGCAAACGCCCCGGAAATAACAATTGGAGAGGAGCCGCCCATGACGACCGAATTCGTCACTTCCGGCGACGCCGAGATCGCCGTGCGCATTGATGGGGCGGAGCATCTGCCCTGGATTGTGCTGTCGAACTCGCTCGCCGCCGATCTCACCATGTGGGACGACCAGATCCCGTTCCTGACCCGCAGCTACCGAGTGCTGCGCTACGATACGCGCGGCCATGGGAAGAGTTCTGCGCCGGCCGGGCCTTACAGCTTCGACATTCTCGTTGGCGATCTCCTCGCGGTCATGGACCATTTCGCCATCAGGCAGGCGGATATTCTCGGTCTGTCGATGGGGGGTATGACGGCTCTGGGCCTCGCCCTTGGCCATCCCGAGCGCGTCGGCCGGCTGATCTGCGCGGATGCGCGTGCCGATGCGCCGCCGCCTTTTGTGGCCGGCTGGGAGCAGCGCATCGCGGCGGTGGAAGCCGGCGGCATGGCGGCGATCCTCTCCGGCACCATGGAGCGCTGGTTTACCGCCGCGACGCGCAAGCAGCGGCCGGAGGTCGTCGATCGCGCGGCACGCATGCTGCTGTCGACGTCGCCCGTCGGCTATATCGGCTGCGCCAACGCCCTGAGGGGGCTGGATTATCTGCGCCACCTCCAGCGTATGCAGCCGCCGACGCTCTACATCGTCGGCGCCGAGGATGGCGCCGCGCCGGCCGACGCGATGCGCAACATGGCGGCCGCAACGCCGGGCGGACAGTTCGAAATCCTGCCGGCCGTCGCACATGTCGCGAACATGGAAGACGTTGACGGTTTCAACACGGCGGTAGCCAATTTTCTCAACATTTCCCGACAAGCGGCGGAGTGAGACGCGTGACGAGCGAGACCAAGGGGACCGTTGGCATCATCGGTCTCGGCATTATGGGTTCGGCCTATGCCAGTAATCTGCTGGCGCACGGCTTTAGGGTAATCGGCACCGATATCGCGGAAGAGGCGATGGCAACGCTTGCGCAGCAGGGCGGCCAGCCGGTCGGCTCGGCCGGGGAGGTGGCGGCGGGGGCCGATATTCTCCTGCTCGCGCTACCCTCTGTGAAGGCACTGGAGAAGGTGACGGCCGAGATCGCCGACACCCTTCGTCCGGGAGCGGTGGCCTGCGAGATGGGCACCCTGCCGATCGAGGCGAAAGAGGCGTGCCGCGTCGCGCTGGAAGCGAAGGGCGCCGATGTGCTCGATTGCCCGGTGAGCGGCACCGGCGCACAGGCGGCACGGCGCGACCTCTCCATCTATGCCAGCGGCGACGAGGCCGCATTCCGGAAGGTTGAAGCGTCCTTCGGCGCCTTCGCCCGAGACGTCCGCTATTGCGGCAGCTTCGGAACCGGAATGAAGCTGAAATACATCGCGAACCTGCTGGTCACCATACACAACCTTTCGACGGCTGAGGCGCTGTTGCTCGCCGAGCGCTCGGGGCTCGATCTCAACCTTGTCTATGACGCGATCCGTCCGGGTGCCGGCGGCTCGCGCATGTTCGACGTGCGCGCGCCGATGATGATCGAGAACCGCTACGAGCCGGCCACGATGAAGATGGACATCTACATCAAGGACTTGCAGCTCATCATGGACTTCGCCCGCGAGATGCGCACGCCCACCCCGCTCATGGCGGCGAGCCTGCCATTCTATTACGCGGCGCTGGCGGAAGGCCGCGGCAAGCAGGACACCGCCTCGCTGTTCGCGGTGCTCAAGGGCATGACCGAGCCGCGCGACAAGGGAGAGTGACATGGGGGATCTTACTCTGGCTCAGGCCGATGTGATCGGCCGTGCCGCCCTGGAGGACGGCCGGCGGCGCGACGCCAAGCCCCTCACCGTGGTGGTTCTCGATGCCGGCGGCCATGTGACGCTGGTGCGCCGTGAGGACGGCAGCGGGATCGCGCGGTTCGACATCGCCTTTGGCAAGGCCTGGGGCGCTCTGGGCATGGGCATTTCCTCGCGGGGCCTGTCGGTACGCGCCGCGAAGATGCCCGGCTTCTTCGCCGCGCTCGCCGCGGCGACCGATGGCCGTATGGTGCCGGTGCCGGGCGGCGTGCTGGTCCGCGACGGAGCGGACGGGCCGATCATCGGCGCGGTTGGCATCAGCGGCGACACCTCCGATGTCGACGAATTCTGCGCGGTCGCCGGCATCGAGGCCGCCGGTCTCGTGGCGGATATCGAGGAGCGCTGAACCATGCGTCTCGAGGGCAAGACGGCGCTGGTCACCGGCGCCGGCCGTGGCATCGGACGGGCGACGGCGCTCGCCTTGGCCGAGGCGGGGGCAAAGGTAATCGCGGTTGCCCGCACGCAGGCCGATCTCGACGAACTCGCGCAGCAAGGCCACGGTCGCATTGAACCGTGGGCCACGGATGTGCGCGACGAGGCTTTTCTCACGCGGATCGAGGCGATGCCCGGTCTCGACATTCTCGTGAACAATGCGGGCGGCAATCGTCCCAAGCTGATGGCCGATGTCGACGATGAGGCGCTCGACTGGATGATCGATCTCAATATCCGCTCGGTCTACCGGGTGGCGCGGGCAGCCGTGCGGGCCATGGGCAAGGGCGGCGTCATCGTCAACATGTCCTCGCAGATGGGCCATGTCGGGTCGCCCAAGCGCACCGTCTACTGCATGACCAAGCATGCGGTGGAGGGCCTGACCAAGGCGATGGCCGTTGAACTCGCCCCGCGCGGCATCCGGGTCGTCTCGATCGCGCCGACTTTCGTGATGACGCCGATGACCCACGGCATGTTCGAGGATGAGGAGTTCAGGCGCTTCGTCTACGACATGGTACCGCTGAACGATCTGCCGACGCCAGAGGATATCGCGGAGGGCATCCTGTTCCTCGTGTCGCCGGGGGCGCGCTTCATCACCGGCGACAGCCTGCGCGTCGATGGGGGCTGGACGGCGCGCTAGGTCACATACCCAAAAACGGGATTCCCCCTGGGGCCGGTGTTCGCCCTCAGCCCTGAAGGTTGAGATGGCTCGCTTTGGCGTGCGTCAACCGCTTCAGCCGCTGGCTCAAGGCCGGCCGTTGGGCGCGCATTCTGCGGGCTATATCCGACGCTCACGATGGCGGCATCCAGATGCCCGGTTAGGCTTCCTCAACGATTGATGTCTAGAATTTTCGGCAGGGCGCCGGGTGCCTTTTAGTGGCGAGAGTGCATATGAGTGGCATCACAATCCGTACGCGTATTCTTGCGAGTTTCCTGGCGATACTCGCGGTGCTTTCGGCGATTGCCGCCATCAACCTCTATGGCTTCCTAGTCACCGAGCGAGAGGGTGTGCGGGTCGAGACGCAGACCGTGCCGGCCCTCTCGTCCAGCCTGCGCTTGGCAACCGCGTGGGTCGAGGCGCACAGGCTGCTCGACAGTTACGTGCTTCAGGCGGATCAGGCCGGCCGCGATCAGGTGCTTCGGCGTATCGAGGACAACCGCAGGATTATCGCAGAGTTGATGGCCGCCTATGAGGCCACCATCGAGACCGAAGTTGAGGAGCGGACGTTTGCCGGCATCCGGCAGCTTTCGGAGCGGCTGATCCCGGCCGAGGATGCTATTCTCCAGCGTGATCCGAGTCAGATTGTCGCCGCGGTGCGGACGGAACTCGGCCCCCAGTTCGACCAGCTCCAGGCGCAGCTCGCGGCCGCGCTCGAGCACGAGCAGGCGGAAGCCTCGCAATCGGTCGCAACGATCGTATCCACGGTGCGGCAGGCCGAGCTGGCGCTGACGATCGGGTTCGTCGTGGCGCTCGCCCTGTCCATCCTCTGCGGTTATCTGCTGTTCCGCGCGGTTGCCATTCCGCTCGGCAAGCTTCAGCGCTTCGTTGGCGTCCTGCGCGGCGGCGATTTCAGCGAGCGCCTCAACCTTGAGGGTCGCGACGAGTTCGGCGTGCTCGCTGACGGGTTCAACAGCATGGCGGATGATCTCGCCACCCTGATCGGTCAGGTTCAGCGCTCCAGTATTCAGGTCAACACCTCGATCACCGAGGTCGCGGCGACCTCCAAGGAGCAGCAGGCGACCGCGAGCGAGATTGCGGCCACCACCACGGAGATCGGCGCAACCGCCAAGGAGATTTCCGCGACCTCCAATGAACTCGTGCGCACCATGGCGGAGGTGTCGGGCGTCGCCGAGCAGACGGCGACACTTGCCGGCGGCGGACAAAGCGGACTTTCGCGTATGGAGGACACCATGCGCCGTGTCATGGAGGCGGCTGGCGCGATCAATACCAAGCTGTCGGTATTGAGCGAGAAAGCCGGCGACATCAACCAGATGGTCACCACCATCACCAAAGTGGCCGACCAGACCAATCTGCTCTCGCTGAACGCCGCCATCGAAGCCGAGAAGGCCGGGCAATATGGTCGCGGCTTCGCCGTGGTGGCGACCGAGATCCGCCGCCTCGCCGATCAGACGGCTGCCTCGACCTACGACATCGAGCAGATGGTCAAGGATATTCAGTCGGCCGTCGCCGCAGGCGTCATGGGGATGGACAAGTTTTCCGAGGAAGTGCGCCGCGGCATTCTCGACGTTCAGGATGTCGGCGGCCAGCTGTCGCAGATCATCCATCAGGTGCAGGGGCTGGTGCCGCGCTTCGATGTGGTGAACGAGGGCATGCAGGCTCAGGCGACCGGTGCCGAGCAGATCAGTGACGCTCTCGGCCAGCTCAGCGAGGCGGCACAGCAGACAGTTGAATCCCTGCACCAGTCGAGCGTCGCGATGGACGAACTGAATCAGGTGTCGAGCGGATTGCGCAACTCGATCTCACGGTTCAAGCTCCGAGCATGACACCGGGAGAGCGGTGATGCTGTTCCTGATGTTCCGTATCGGCGCTGACCGCTATGTGCTCGACGTCGACCAGATCGAGCAGGTCCTGCCGCTGATGGCGGCCAAGGAGGTGCCGGGTGCGCCTTATGGGGTGGTGGGCGTCATCAACTATCACGGTGACCCGGTGCCGCTGGTCGATCTCAGCCAGATGGCCACGGGAACGCCGTCGACGCCGGTAATGAGCACGCGCATCATCCTGGTGCGCTATCCCATGCCAGAGGGCGAGCCCGTGCGGCTGGCCCTGTGCGCGGAGCGCGCGATCGAAGCCATCAAGCGCGAGCCGGCCGACTTTGTCGCTACCGGCCTTGAAGCAGGCACCCCAGCCTTTCTCGGCCCCGTCGCGGCCGACGAGCAGGGCCTTATCCAGTGGGTGAAGGCGCAGGCGCTGCTGACCGACGAGATACGCGAAATCCTGTTCCGGCACGCAGGAGCGCCGGTATGAGCCTCGACAACGTTGAAAAGCTGTTGAAGGACGCAATCGGTCTCGACCGCGAAACGGTCGGCGCCTCGACCGTGCAGTACGCCGTCAAGCAGCGCATGGCGGCCTGTGGCGCCACTGATGCGGCGGCCTATTGGCGTCATCTAACCACGACTGAACAGGAGCTTCAGGAGCTCGTCAACGCGGTCATCGTGCCGGAAACCTGGTTCTTTCGCGATCCCAAGGCCTTTGACGTCATGACGGCGCATGCCCGCGCTCGTTTGTCGGTCAGCCAACCGCTACGTCTGCTCAGCCTGCCATGTTCCACCGGCGAGGAGCCGTATTCCATGGCGATGGCACTGTTCGACGCCGGCTTCGAAGCCGGCCAGTTTCAGATCGACGCGATCGATATCTCCACCCGCAACCTCGCCGGTGCCGCGCACGCCGTTTATGGCCGAAACTCGTTCCGCGGCGCCGATATCGACTTTCGCGCGCGGCATTTTGAGAAACTGGAGGCCGGTTTCCGGCCCCATGCCGCGATCCGCGACGCGGTGCGCTTCCGGCTCGGCAATCTTCTGGATCCCGCCGTCCCGCCGAGCGAGACGATCTACGACATGATTTTCTGCCGGAACCTGCTGATCTATTTCGATCGCGACCTGCAACATCGCGCGCTGGTTCGGCTGAAACAGATGCTGGCCACCGATGGATTGCTGCTCGTTGGCCCGGCCGAGGCCGGGCTGATGGGGTTGCACGGCTTCTCATCGCTTCGCACTCCTATGGCCTTCGCATTCGTGAAGGGCGGGCGCGTGACGGCGCCTGCGGATTCCAGCCGTCCACAGCCAACCGCCGTGTCCATCGCCGCCCGCGCCGCGCCGCGCACTGCGGAAACCGGGGCACGACCGACGCCGAGCCGGCGTCCCTTTTCCCCGCCGAGAGCCCTGCCGGCTGCGACAAACGCCGCGACGGACGAGCGACCCACGGCGGCGGCCGGAGACGGCCTGTCCGCGATCCGCCGTGCGGCGGATGCCGGTCGGCTGGCCGAGGCTCGGGCGGCAGCGCAGGGCCATGTTGAGATTCACGGGCCATCGGGCGATGCCTTTTATCTGCTCGGGCTGATTTGCGATGCCGAGAACAACCTCGCCGAGGCCGCCAAGCATTATCGCAAGGCGTTGTATCTTCTACCCGATCACCCGGACGCGCTCGCACAGCTCGCGCTCCTGTTGCGGCGACAGGGCGATGTCGCCGGCGCCCGGCGGCTGACGGAACGACTTAACCGGCTCACCGAGCGGAGCGTACGGCAATGACGGATGCCACAGGGCGGGCCAGTGTGCAGGAAGCAGCCGCCGAGCGACTGCTCTCCCGCCCGTTACCGTCCGGCTATCGCGAGGAGTGGGCTCGCCACTATGCCGAGACTGGAACTCGCGCCACCTATGTCGACGAGGCCGATGCAGAGCGAGCCGCGCGAAACCGTCTGGTGTTTCGCATTGCCGATGAGTGGCTGGCGCTGCCAGCCGCGCTGGTGGACGAGGTCACCGATCCGCGCATCTGTCACTCCCTTCCGCACCGCCGCTCGGCTTATGTACTCGGCATCGTGAATGTCCGGGGCGAGTTGCTGGTCAGCCTGTCTCTTGCCGCCTTGCTCGGCATAGCGGGGAGTGAGCAGGCGCGAGATGCGCGTGGCGGGTCCGTCGCCCGTCTCGTCGTGATCGTCGGCGCGAATGGGCGGGTGGCCCTTCCGGTCGACGAGGTGCATGGACTGCACCTTTTTGCCGCCAGCGAGGTCGGGGCGGTTCCAGCGACGATCGCGCGCTCGACATCGGCGTTCACAAGCTCGGTGCTGGCGTGGCGCGGCCATGCCGTGGGCGGCCTGGACGCCGCGCATCTGCTGGCTGCCATCGATCGGGCCATCGCATGAGCGGCGAGGATCTCAGCGGCTTATCCCTGCTCCAGCTGTTCCGTGCCGAGCTGGCGTCGCAGTCGCGGGCCCTGATAGCCAGTCTCCTCGTGCTCGAACGCGATCCGGTTGCCGCCGAACAGCTGGAAGCCGCGATGCGCGCGGCGCATTCGCTGAAGGGGGCGGCGCGCATCGTCGATCTGATGCCGGCCGTACGCGTCGCGCATGTGATGGAAGAATGCCTCGTCGCCGCCCAGCACGGCCAGCTTCGGCTGCGGCACACGCATATCGACATGCTGCTCAGGGGTGTCGATCTTCTCGGGGCACTCGCCGCCGACGCGCCGACCGCCGGCAACACCGACATCGAGCGTTTCGCGGAGACGCTTGAGGCTGCAATGCGCGGCACGGACGAGCCGGTCGCGGGTGGGGAGATGGAGGCCGAAGCCGCCCCCCTGCCGCCAGCCTTGTCGGACGGGCCTCAGGCCAACGAGGAAACTCCGCGGCCCGGAATCGCACCGGCTGGGAGCGGCGTCGCGAACGATCGCATGCTGCATATTTCCGCACAGAGCATGACCCGTCTGCTCGGACTTGCCGGCGAATCCCTGATCGAGGCGCGCCGTCTCCGTCCGTTCGCCGACGGCCTCCAGCGCCTTCGACGCCAACATGGTGCGATCGCCAGGATGCTGGATGGGATACGCTCGACCTTCCCGGCAGACGAGAGGAACGGCCATGTCGTGCAGTCGCTTGACGCGGTGCGCGGTGCGCTGGAGCAGACACGGGTCTTTCTCGGTGACCGGCTCGCCGAAATCGATGCCATAGACCGGCGCAGCACCGACCTGGCCAATCGGCTCTACACCGAGACGCTGGAAAGCCGCATGCGCCCGTTCGGTGATGGTGTTCAGCATTATTCGCGGACCGTGCGCGACCTCAGCCGCACGCTCGGCAAGCCGGCGCGTCTGCAGATCATCGGCGGCTCGACCGGCATCGATCGCGACATACTCGACCAGCTCGACGCACCGCTCGGCCATCTGCTGCGCAACGCAATCGACCATGGGCTCGAGCCCCCCGAGCAGCGATTGACTGCCGGCAAGCCGGCTGAAGGCACGATCCGGCTGGAAGCTCGCCACAATGCCGGCATGCTCCAGATTATCGTCGCGGACGATGGCGGCGGCATCGATCTCGATCGTCTGCGCGCGGCGGTACTGAACCGTCGCCTGATCACGGAGGAGGCCGTCATGCGGCTCTCCAATGCGGAACTGCTGGAGTTCCTGTTTCTGCCCGGCTTTTCCATGAAGCCGATCGTGAGCGACATTTCGGGACGCGGCGTCGGGCTCGATGCGGTGCAGGTCGCCGCAAAGCAGGTGCGGGGGCAGGTCAGCATCACTACACAGCTCGGCGAAGGAACCAGCTTCCTCATGGAACTGCCGCTCACGCTGTCGGTCATCCGCACGCTGCTGGTCGAAATCGACGCCGAACCCTATGCCCTGCCGCTGGTCGGCATTACGCGGACGCTTCGGCTTTCGCGGGACGCCATCGAGCAGTTGGAGGGGCGGCCGCATTTCGAGATGCAGGGCCGGCGCATCGGACTGGTGACGGCGCACGAACTGCTCGCGCGCGGCGAAGCGCCATTGGAAGGCGTAGAACTTTCCGTCGTGGTGATCGGGGCAGGTGGCGTCGAATACGGCTTGGTCGTCGACCGGTTTCTCGGCGAGCGCGAACTCGTGGTTCGCCCGCTCGACCCTCGGCTGGGAAAGATCCAGGACATTAGTGCCGCTGCGCTGATGGAAGACGGCACGCCGGTGCTGATCGTCGACGTGGACGATCTGGTGCGCTCGGCGGACAAGCTCGCCGGCACCAACAACCTGCGCGGCTTGCGCCGGACCCTGTCCGCCAACGCCGCGATGCGCCGCAAGCGGGTGCTGATCGTCGACGATTCGCTTACCGTCCGCGAGCTTCAGCGCAAGCTGCTGGACGCCAATGGCTACGAGGTCGAGGTTGCCGTGGACGGCATGGACGGCTGGAACGCCGCCCGCGGCGGCACCTACGATCTGGTCGTTACCGATGTGGATATGCCGCGCATGGACGGCATCGAACTGGTGACCTTGATCAAGCGCGACCCGCGCCTGGGCACTCTTCCGGTCATGATCGTCTCCTACAAGGACCGCGAGGAGGACCGTCTGCGCGGTCTGGATGCCGGTGCGGATTATTATCTGACCAAGGGCAGCTTCCACGACGAGACACTGCTTCACGCGGTCAGCGACCTGATAGGACCAGCAGTCGAATGACGGTCATCGGACACGGTTCACAGGAGATGATCCGGTGAGGATCGGTATCGCCAACGACATGCCGATCGCGGCCGAACTGCTGCGCCGAGTGGTCGCGTCCGTGCCCGAGCACCGGGTGGTGTGGGTCGCCGCGGATGGTCAGGAAGCGGTCGACAATTGCCGCTATCAGCTACCTGATCTTGTCCTGATGGACATCAACATGCCGAACATGGACGGCGTGGAGGCGACGCGCCGGATCATGGCGGAAACGCCGTGTGCCATTTTGCTGGTGATAGCGAGCGTCGATGCCAATGTGACCGGTGTCTATGATGCCATGGGGCATGGCGCGATCGACGCCGTCGACCTGCCCAATGTCGGCATCGGCGCGGATCTTTCGACACAGGCATCGAGGCTGCTCACCAAGATAGCGATCATCGGCACGCTGCTCGGCGAAGGCCGGGGACAGCGGTCCCGACCGTCGTCGCCGCCGGCGCCGGAAGAGGCGGGCGGTGCGGCTCGCCGGCTGGTCGCGATCGGCGCCTCCGCCGGCGGGCCGGCAGCGGTCGCCAAGGTGCTGAGTGGTCTGCCGGCGGATTTCACCGCGGCGCTCGTGCTGGTCCAGCATATCGACGAAAAGTTCGTGCCGGGTCTGTGCCAGTGGCTTGGTCAGCACACGCCGATCCGCGTGACGGCGGCGGTCACCGGCGGCCGACCCGAGCGCGGGATGGTTCACGTCGCGTCGAGCGCCGATCATCTTGTTCTGCTGGAAGACGGCACGTTCGCTTACACTCCCGAGCCGCGCAGCCTTCCGTACCGGCCTTCCGTTGATCTGTTTTATCAAAGCCTCGAACGGCACTGGCACGGTGAACTGATCGCTGTCCTTCTGTCCGGCATGGGGCGGGACGGCGCGCAGGGGCTCAAAGCCCTGCGGGATGCCGGCCATCTCACGCTTGCGCAAGATAAGGGTTCCAGTGCCGTTTATGGCATGCCAAAAGCCGCCGCTGCCCTGGACGCGGCCGTCGAAGTTCTGCCGCTTGAGCATATCGCAGGACGTCTGCTGGGTGTCTTCGGACGCTCCGATTAAGGAATCGAAAGAATGAGCAATGAAGCCGGAGCGACGCCGCTCGACGTGACGGGGGCTTCCGACAAGTTTCAGGCCAGGGTGCTGTTGGTCGACGATCAGGTGCTGATCTGCGAGGCGGTGCGGCGTGCTCTTTTTGACGAGACCGACATCGAGTTCCACTACTGCACCAACCCGCTGGAAGCGATCACCATCGCCGAGGGCTTCAGGCCTACCGTGATCCTTCAGGATCTGGTTATGCCGGGAGTGGACGGGCTTGATCTCGTCGCCCGCTATCGCGAACGCCCATCTATTGCAGCCGTCCCCGTCATCGTGTTGTCGGCGAGGGACGAGGCCGTGACCAAGAGCGCGGCGTTCAAGGCCGGTGCCAACGACTATCTGGTAAAGCTGCCGGACCGGGTCGAGCTGATCGCCCGCCTGCGCTATCACAGCCGCGCCTATATCGACCATGTCGAGCGGGACGCCGCCTATGCCGCCTTGCGGGAGAGCCAGCGCCTGCTGATGCAGGCCAATCTGGAGCTGGAGAGACTGACCCGGGTGGACGGGCTGACCGGACTCGGCAACCGTCGTTATTTCGACGAATACATGCAGGCGGAATGGAGGCGCGCGCAGCGTTCTGGCGGCTCGGTCGCCCTTCTGATGATCGATGTCGACCGCTTCAAGCTTTATAACGACACCTATGGCCATCTCGCTGGCGACGACGTGCTGCGCAAGATCGGCGGAACGCTGCAGGGCGGCGCAAGCCGCCCCGGCGATCTGGCGGTCCGGTTCGGCGGCGAGGAGTTCGTGGTCGTGCTGCTGGGCACCACGATCGTCGGAGCCAGCACGGTGGCGCAACGTCTGGTGCAGAGCGTACGCGACCTTGCCATCCCGCATGGCGAAGGCACGGTGACGGTGAGCATTGGAGGGGCCGCCGCCTGCCCGACGGACGACATGGTGCCGGACCTGCTCATCCGGGCCGCGGACCTCGCTCTGTACCGCGCAAAGAACTCCGGCCGCGATCGTGTGGAACTGAGCCGGAGCGGGTAGGGGGCCCACGTTCCTGCCAATCGTTAGCTGGCGGATGGACATCGATCAAAGCCAGTGTGATGGCAACTGGGTCATCGGACGGCAACGCGGCGGGCATGAGCGCGAATGTCGGGGGGAGCCTTCCCCGGCATCGACGCCACCCACTGCGACGATGGGCGGGCGGGCCATCGCCGACCTCTCTATTTCCAGACGGCCCTCTCGCCCTCAGTCGGTCGCCGCCGCAAGGATCGGCCCGCCGCCGGGCTCCTGGACCAGTATCGCGGTTTTCAGTCCCTCGGGCGCGGCGGGGGTTGTGAAGGCGACCGCCTCGCCATTCCAACCGCCGAGGCGGGCCAAGTGATGTACGACATGGCTGTGGGGCAGCGTGCGCCCGGTATTCTCGCCGCGGCGCACCGGAACCTGCACGGTCGCCGGATCGAACCATACCAGCCAGACATCCGAGCCGCCGCTGCCCGCGCGCCCTTTGCCGATGTCGACGCGCTCGGGAGAGAGAGCGATCGCGGGCCCGGTCTTGGGCGCGCTGTTGGCGATGAGCGCCTGCATCTCCCGGAGATCGAAGCCGATGGCGGACGCGCGGCCGTCGACGACCATCTGCGGCGTGAATGGGCCGGCCTCGCCGAGCTTGGGCTCATAGACCGCCTGCCGCTGCGTATAGGCCGGGTGGCCGAACACATCCTTCCAGCCGAGATAGTCCCAATAGGTGACGCTGAAGGACAAAGCGAGGACGTCGGGACGCTCCGCCAGCTTGATAAGATTGGCATTCGCCGGCGGGCAGGAGGAACAGCCCTGGCTGGTGAACAGCTCGACCACGATCGGCTGCCGATCGGGCGTGACGAACTCCTTGGCGGAGGCCGGCCCCGAAAGGGCGAGCAGAGGTCCTGCCATCAGGAGATATAAGGAAAGGCGCATCCAATCGCTCCGGTTTCACATGGACGCCCCGGCGCAAGGGCGTTCAACCTGTGTTCGCGATGGCGCCGCCGCTTGTTACGGCCTCACGCATTCGTGTCGCGGCAGGCAGGTTGCCGGCGCCGCTCCCGCTTCGTTCACGATTCCGTGACAGATGTAATGCGTGCCGCCACGCCGCCGTACCGGCTATGCGAGGTGCCGCAAAAACCCTGTCGGCCTTCGCACACGCGACGCGGAGACCGGGATGCTTACTCATTCGCCTTACGAGCCGCTGCAGGCGCGGACACTGGCCGACCGGCTGGGAGGTCTGCCGGAAATGACCGGGCGCATCGGCCCGGCAGCGCAGTGGCGCGTCCGCGAGGTCGGCGACGGCAATCTGAACCTCGTCTTCATCGTCGAGGGTGCGGCCGGCTCGATCATCGTCAAGCAGGCGCTGCCCTATGCGCGGGTGGTCGGCGAAAGCTGGCCGATGTCGCTCGACCGCGCCTTTTTCGAGCATGAGGCCCTGTTGCGCCTGGGCAGCCGCGATCCGGGCCGGCTGCCGGAGCTTTACTATTTCGATCGCCATCAGGCGATCCAGATCATGGAGCACCTGCAGCCCCATATCATCCTGCGCAAGGGCTTGATGGCGGGGGAGCGCTACCCGCTGCTGGCCGGGCAGATTGGACGCTATCTCGCACGCACGCTGTTCCGCGGGTCCGACTGGGCAATGGAGACGGCGCGACGGAAGGCGGACCTCGCCTTGTTTGCCGGCAATGTCGAACTGTGCGGCATCACCGAGGACCTGTTTTTCACTGATCCATTCCATGACTGCGCGCGAAACAGCCACGGCCCGGCGCTGGATCGCGCCGTTGCGGCCATCCGCGCCGACCGCGACCTCAAGCTCGCCGCGCTCGAATTGAAGGCACGCTTCTGCTGCAGCGCCCAGACGCTGCTCCACGGCGATCTGCATACCGGGTCGATCATGGCGTGCGCGGATGACACCCGCGTCATCGACGCCGAATTTGCCACTTACGGGCCGATCGGCTTCGACATCGGCTCGCTGCTCGCCAATCTCTGGATGGCGGCCTTCGCCCTGCCCGGCCTTCAGCCGGACCGCGAGGAGAGGCGCGCCTATCGCGACTGGATTCTCGATACGGCGGAGGCGGTCTGGAGCGTCTTTGTCGAGGAGTTCACGCGGCTGTGGCGGTGCGAGCGCGCCGGCATTCTCGGGGGCCGGGAACTGTTCGAGGAACAGGCCGACCCGATCGGGAGCGAACTCGCGCTCAACACGATGATCGCCGAAATCTGGCGCGACGCGGTCGGCTTCGCCGGCATCGAGATACACCGCCGCATTCTCGGCCTCGCCCACATCCCCGAGTTCGAAACGATTGCGAACGAAGCGGTGCGCGCCTGCTGCGAGCATCGGGCGCTGATGGCCGGACGGGTGCTCGCGGTCGAGCGCGGACGCTTCGCCGCGATCGGGCAGGTGCGCACGCTCATGACCATGCTGGAGGGCCGCACCCTATGACGGCCGTGCGGTCCTCCGGCACCTATGCCCGGCCGAACGGCCGGCGCCGTTCAGCGGCGGGAAATGGCGATGCGGATGATGTCGTCGGCAGGGATCGGCATTCCCTCGCCATCCTTCCAGGTCGGCAGCTCGGGAAACGCCTCCCGCGGCAGGTCCAGCACGTTCAGGTGCCGCGCGAGGATGGCCACGGTCTCGATCGGCACGCCGACCGGGCGCCCGCCATAGCCGAACCATCCGCCGAACGGCATCACCAGCACAATCTGGCCGTCGGGGGTGCGCACGACCTCCTTCACATATCCCAGAACGCGGTCATCATAGTCCTGCAGGGGCAGGCCGATCAGGTCGCCGACCCGGACGTTCTGCGGGAAGCGGCGTTCCATCCGCTGCTGCGGCGTCAGCCCGTCCTGTTCCGGTCCAGCTTGGGTATGCGCCCCGCCTTCCGCGCGCATCGGCGTGGTCTCCTGGGCAAGGCCGGCGCCGGGCGCGCCGCCCAGAAGGAGAACCCCAAGCAGAGAATAAGCGATTTCACGGCGCATAATGGCCATCTCCTTCAATGAAACGGAGAGTTATTTAATGTTTATTTTTCTAATCATCAAGAATATTTCGTATAAACTTCATAAATACTTCAGCAAATAGAGCCAGCCATGAAGAGAATGCACCCCGTCGTCGTCAGGATCATGCATTGGACGAACGCTGTAGCGATGATCATCATGATCATGAGCGGCTGGAAGATCTATAATGACGAAGTCATCTTCGGGTTTCTCCACTTTCCCGATGCGGTCACGCTCGGCCCGTGGGCGCAGCATGGCCTGCAATGGCACTTCTTCGGCATGTGGGTTCTGGGGCTGAACGGCCTCGCCTATCTGATCTACGGCATTGTGACCGGCCGTTTCCGCCGCCTGCTTCTGCCGATCTCGCCGCGCGAGGTGATCCGCGAGGCACTGGCCGCGCTGAGCTTCCGCCTGCAGCATGCCGACCTCACGCATTACAACGCGGTTCAGAAGACGCTCTATGTCGGGGTGATACTGGTGATCATCCTGCAGGTGATTTCCGGTCTGGCGATCTGGAAACCCGTTCAGTTCTCATTCCTGACCGCGCTGTTTTACGATTTTCAGGGCGCGCGGCTCGCGCACTTCTTCGGCATGACGGCGATCTGCCTGTTCATGGTCGTGCATATCGCCCTCGCATTGCTCGTGCCGAAGACACTGCTCGCCATGATCACCGGCGGGCCGCGTGTCGACGACGACCCGGCCTCCCGCGCGCCATCGGCCCACGCCTCGAACATGTGAGAGATCGAGCCATGTCCATCCTTCGACGCCCGAGCTCGCTGTTCCGCCCGCGCCGCGGCCCGGATCAGAGCCTGCTGACGGAAAATCGTGCCCTGATCGAGGATATCGACCGGCGCAAGCTGCTGCGCGGGGCCGTCAGCCTCGGCGCGCTGTCCATGCTCACCGGCTGCGACATCGCCGAGCAGAGCCAGGTGCAGAGCGCGCTGCGCTCGGTCTCCTCCTTCAATGACTGGGTCCAGGCCAGGATTTTCGATCCGAACAAGCTGGCGCCGACCTATTCGCTCGACCAGGTGGTCAAGCCGCCCCGCTTCAACGCCTATTACGAGATCGAGAACGTCAAGCCGGTCGATATCGCCAGCTGGAGGCTGGAACTGAGCGGCCTCATCGCCGACAAGCGCCCGTGGGGCCTTGATCAGATCAATGCTCTTCCCGAGCAGGAAGTGATCATCAAGCACATCTGCGTCGAGGGCTGGGACTATATCGGGCAGTGGTCGGGCCCAAACCTCCGGCAATTCCTCACGCAGATCGGCGCGGACCTGACGGCCAAGTACGTCGCCTTCCATGGGCAGGACGACTATATGGAGAGCATCGACATGGCCTCCGCGCTGCACCCGCAGACCATTCTCGCCACCAAATATGCCGGCGAGCCGATCACCGATCCGTTCGGCGCGCCGCTGCGCCTGCGCACCGCGGTCAAACTAGGCTTCAAGAACCCCAAATGGATCCGGGCGATCGAGGTGACGAACACCTATCAGGAGGGGTTCTGGGAGAAGCAGGGCTTCAACTGGTTCAGCGGGCTGTGAGCGCCACGAAAGACACCTCGATCCGGCGCGAACGACCTGCCCGCAGGGTCGCGACACCGTGATGTTCGCGCTGGATTCGGCCTTCCTCGCCGCCGCCGCCGGCCTCGTCCTGTGGACCGGCGCGGGCTACGGGCTGGCACGCACACTCGGCTTCGGCCCCTCCCTCGCACTGCCGCTGGCGCCGGCTCTCGGCTGGACCGTGCTGAATGCCCTGGCGCTGGAAATCGCGCGGTGGGCCGGTAGCCCGGTGGCCGGCACCCTTGGCGCGCTGGTGCTGGTGGCGGCCGGCTGGCTGCTGCGCGACAGGAATGCCTACACCGCGTCCGACGACACACCGGCCATGCCGATCTGGATCGTCCTCGCCGCCGCCCTCGTCGCTCTGGTTCCGGCGATGGCGGTGGTACCGAAGGCGACGCAGGCTGGCATCGCACTGGCCCCGGCGATCTTCGACCACTCCAAGATCGCGCTCATCGACGCGATGGTCCGGGACGGCATCCCGCCGGTCGATCCGTTCTACGGTCCGCCAGGCGAGCCGGCCGGCGTCGCCTATTACTATCTCTGGCATTTCGGCGCCGCCCAGATCGCCAGCCTTACCGGCGCCCGCGGCTGGGAGGCCGACGCGGCGGCAAGCTGGTTCACCGCCTTCTCGACGCTGATGCTGATGGCGGGGCTGGCACTGCGGTTCGCCGGTTCGCGCCTCGCCGCCGGTTTCGCCATCGCGCTGAGTTGCGGCGGGTCGCTGCGGCCGGTTCTCGACGCGCTGTCCGGCGTACAGGCGCTCGGCACCGTCCTGCGCCCGGCGACCGGCTTTGCCGGCTGGCTGTTCCAGTCGAGCTGGAGTCCGCACCATGTCGCGGCCGCCGGCGCGCTGGTCATCGCCACGCTGCTGGCGGTGCGGCTGGCCGCGCGTCCCGCGTGGCCCATGGCGGTCGCGCTGGGGCTCGTGGTCGCGGGGGCCTATCAGAGCTCGATATGGGTCGGGGGCCTCGTGCTCGCCCTCGCCATGCTGGCGCTGCTGCCTCTGCTGCTGCGCTGTGTCCCCGAGGGCGGCCTGCCGCGCTTCCTTGTATTCGTTCTCGTCGCAGCGACGTTGGCGCTGCTGCTCGCGGCTCCGCTGCTGGTGGAGCAATATCACGCCGGCATGATGCGCGGCGGCGGCAGCCCGGTCGCGATCGCGCCCTACCGCGTGCTCTCGGACGGCGTCGCCGGGGGCTTCGGGAGCTGGCTCGACCTTCCGGCCTATTGGCTGGTGCTGCTGGTGGTCGAGTTCCCGCTGATCTATCCGGTGGGCGCCTTGGCGCTGTGGCGGCTGGCCTCCCGGCGTGCCGAACGCACGCTGCCGGCCCTCGACGCACGGGCGCTGGGCGTGCTGACGCTGGTCAGCCTTGCGGTGAGCTGGCTGCTGGTGAGCACGGTCGGCGACAATAACGACCTTGGATGGCGCGCCGTACTGCCGGGCCTCATGGTTCTGACGGCGGCGGCCGGGGCGGGTCTCGCGCGTCTCGTGGAACGGCCCGGCCGGGTCCTGCCGGGACTGGCGCTCGCCGGCTTCGCGGCAAGCCTTCTCAGCGGCGGGATCATCGCCGCCGGCAATGCGCAAGGCGAGGTGTCGCCCGATGCCGCATGGTTCGCGCGCGCGCCCGCCATGTGGGCCGCGGTGCGGCGGCATGCGCCGGCCGACGCGCGGGTCGCGAACAATCCCGCGCTGTTCGCCGCCATGACGCCATGGCCGGTCAACATCTCCTGGGCGCTGCTGGCGGATCGCCGCTCCTGTTTCGCCGGTAATGAACTGGCGATTGCCTTCGCGCCACTCTCGCGGCAACGGCGCGGCGAGATTTCCGAACGGTTCCGGCGTCTCTTCGCCGGCGAGGGATCGGCCGACGATCCGCGCGCACTGGCCGAGATGTATGGCTGCGGTGTCGTCCTGATCACCGCCCGCGACGGCGCCTGGGCGCGCGATCCGTTCGCGGACAGCCCGCTCTATCGCCTGGCCGAGACCGATCCGCAGGCGTGGCGGGTCTATGTCGCGGCCCGCAACGCGCGCGATCCGGCACCTTCCACCACGCCACAGGGCAACCCATAGCGCCATGGACGATCCCCGCCAGCACGTTCTTTCCATCGCGCAGGCCCGCGTGCTCTTCGTCATGGCGACGACGCATGAGTACGGCCCCGCGCTGCGGGCGCGGATCCGTCCGCTGATCTGCGGCGTCGGGCCGGTCGAAGCGGCGGTCGCGACAGCGACGGCACTGGCGAGGCTCGATCATGCCGGGCAGTTGCCGGATCTCGTGTTCACTCTTGGATCCGCCGGATCGCAGCGGCTCGATCACGCCGGCATCTACCAGATGGCCAGCGTCAGCTATCGGGACATGGACGCCTCGCCCCTTGGCTTTGCGAAGGGGGTGACGCCCTTCCTCGACGAGCCGGCGCATATTCGGATCTCCTATCGCATTGAGGGCGTGCCCGCCGCTTCGCTTGCCACCGGTGCGTCGATCGTATCCGGGGTGTGCTACGAGGCGATCGATGCCGACATGGTGGACATGGAGAGCTTCGCCGTGCTCCGGGCCGCCCGGCGCTTCGGCGTGCCGACCATCGGGCTGCGCGGCATCAGCGACGGCCGTCGCCCGCTCGCAGGCTTCGAGGACTGGACGGAATATCTGGAGGTCATCGACCTCAAGCTCGCCAGTGCGCTCGACGTGTTCTTGGCGCAGGTACACAGCGAAACGGCTGCGGGGCAGGGGTTTGCCTGAACCTTCCGCCTGATGGCTACCAGCGCAACCGGCTTCGGCCGACCGCATAGCCGGCGAGCGTCATCACTGTGATGCCCAGGCTGTACCAGACGGCGACGAAGAGCGGGCTGTCATCCGGGCAATGCGCCGCATACCAGGTGGCCCCGATCGCGCCCGCCGCCAAACCGGCCCATGCCCCGGTGCGACCGGGGTGGGTCGGCGCGCCCCGGCGAAGCACGTACAGCAGGCACAACAGCGGACCCAACGCCAGCATCGGGATGGTCCGCAGGCAGAAGGCGGCATTCTGCCCAACCAGATTGGTCATCCACAGTTCGGATGGAAGTACATAAAGCTCGATCGCCACCGCGCCGATCGCAAGCGCCGACGCAGCAATGAGGAACCAACCCCAGATGCCGCGGTCGGCAGCCGGCTGCGCCATCGCCAGCGTCACACCCGCCGCGCCCAGTGCCAAGGGCAGCATGAGCGCGAATTTGAGCGGAAAACGGACCGTTTCGGCCGCCAGCGCAATGTTCGGCCGCAGACCGACCGTCGTGAAGAACAGCACCCCGGCGAGGACAATTCCGCAACACAGCGCGGCCATGTACAACGTGCGAAACGGCCATTGCGGTGCCGCGTCCTTGGCGAGCAGATCGATGAGATCGTCCGTTTTCACGTTTCACACTCCCGATGCGCCGACGGGGACTCCCCGCCCGCGCCTTCGTGATGTTCAGGGCATATCATTGACTTACCCTAGATAGGCTGGGCGACGAAATCCCGCTAGCTCCGCGCCAATATGAACACGCCGACGAGGATTATGCCGATCCCCGTTGCGCGGGCGGGCGACATCGGTTCATCCAGCCACTGCCACCCCGCCAGCGCCACCAGCACGAAACCCAAGGCGAGGAACGGATAGGCGAAGGAGACCTCGATGCGGCCCAGCACGTAAAGCCATGTCAGCAGGCTGAAACCATAGCAGGCCAGTCCCGCCAGAACGGTGGGGCGAACTGCCATATCCGCGAATCCCGCGAGTACCGAGCCGTTGCCCGAGTGGATGGCCGTCCGCGCGCCGATCCGCAGCAATATCTGCGCGAGCGCGTTGAGGGTCACGCTGGCCAGGATCAGGCCAATCACCGCGCTCCGTGTCATGCCATCGCCGCGTGCGGATGCGCCGATTCCCGCGAAAGATCGGCCAGTTCGGCCATGCCATCGGCGAAATCGACCGCCGGTGTCCAGCCAAGCTCGCGCCGCAGTCGGGAGGAATCGGCGGTGATGTGGCGGACATCGCCGAGCCGGTATTGGCCGGTCACCACCGGGGCCGGGCCCTCCAGCGCGCGGGCGAGGGCGTTCGCCATGTCGCCCACCGTCCGGGGAGTGCCTGAGCCGACATTGTAGGCTCGGACGCCCTGCGCCGGCCGCTCGCAGGCGCGTATGGTCGCGGAGGCCACGTCTCCCACATGCACGAAGTCGCGCCGCTGCCCGCCGTCCTCGAACACCCGCGGCGCCTCGCCGCGTCGCAGCGCGGAGGTAAAGATGGAGGCGACACCGGCATAGGGCGTGTCGCGCGGCATGCCGGGGCCGTAGACATTGTGGTAGCGCATCATCGCCGCCGATCCGCCGGTCGCGCGCGCCCAGTTCGCGGCGTAGAATTCCTGCGTCGCCTTGCTGGACGCATAGGCATTTCGGGGGTCGAAGGAGGTCTCCTCATCCACCAGCCCGACGGCCAGCGGGCGGGCGCAGATCGGGCAGGGGGGCTCGAAGTCACCGGCGGCAAGCGCGCTTTCAAATCGGGGACCGGGACGCACGGCGCCGTGCTCGGGGCAACGGCCGAAGCCCTCGCCATACACCACCATCGAACTCGCCAGCGTCAGCCGGGACACGCCAGCCCGCGCCATGGCGGAGAGCAGCTCGGCGGTGCCGACATCATTCGAGGACGCATAGTCCGGCATATCGCCGATATCGACGCCGAGACCGACCTTGGCGGCGAGATGGATGACGGCATCGACGCCAGCCACCGCCTGCGCGACGACGGCAGCGTCGCGCATGTCCCCGACCCGCGCATCGACACCGCGGGGCGTGGTCCAGGGGGCGCCGGAACGATGCACGTCCGGCCGCAGGGAATCCAGCGCCCGCACCTCGTGGCCACGATCAAGCAACTGGGCGAGAACATGCCGGCCTATGAAGCCGGCTGCGCCCGTGAGGAGGATGCGCATGACTTTCTCCTGATCGATCAGCGACGCGCCACGGGAACCGCTGCCGGCTCGCATCGGCGTCCCGCGCGCTGGCGTCGCGCCAGGCGCAGGAAGGTGGTTGAGATCTTCCAGGCCGCGCTCAGCCCGGCGACGAGATTGCCGGAGACTTTCGACTGCCCGCCGCGCCGGCAGCGATGGTCGACCGGCACCTCCAGGCAGCGCAGGCCGGCACCCGCCGCGCGCATCTGCATTTCCAGATTCCAGCCATAGGTCTGCTCGCTCATGCCGAGCGCGCGGAGGCGGTCGATCCGCATCGCGCGCAGTGGCGACATGTCGGTGAAGCGCACGCCATAGGTCAGGCGCAGCAGCATGCCTGCAATCCGGCCCGCAACGAGTTGCTGGGGTGTCATGGAACCGCGTTCGCGCTGTCCGCGCAGCCGCGAGCCCATGACGAAATCCGCGGCGCCGTCCGCCACCGGCGCGACGACTGAGGGAAGGAACGCCGGCACATCGCTGCCATCGCCATCCAGGAAGCAGACAATGTCGCTGTCGGCACCGACCGCTGCGAGGCCGGCGGCGCAGGCGCGGCCATAGCCCCGCACCGGTTCCACCACGACGCGGGCTCCCGCAGCCGCTGCGCGCTCGGCCGTCCGGTCACGCGAGCCGTTGTCGACGACGATCACCTCGGCCACGCCCTCGGCAAGCACCTCGCGCACCACGGCCGCGATGGCTTCTTCCTCGTCGAGGCAGGGAATGACGACGGTGACGCCGCGGAGAGGGTTCGGTCCCGTCATGCCGCACCTACGTGCACGGACGGCATCGCCGCCAATCTAGCGCGGCGCCGCCGGACGAAGGCGGCCGTGTGCACCGCTGGCTCGCGCGGCAGGTCGGCCGGCGCGAAGCTCAGCGACAACCCGTCAAGATCCCGCTCCAGCAGCGCGTAGGATGCGGCGTCGTCGACATCGTACCAGGGCGCGAGTTCAACGACGGGCAGCTCGATGTCTCGGGCTCGTTCCAGCGTCAGGCGGTGCACCTCCGGCGTGCTCCACGGAATGTCCGCGAACAGATGCGGATGCGGCCGGGAGAGCCCGATGAAGGTATAGCCACCATCCAGCGCCGGGCTGAGCACCGCCCGGTCGCCGTCCTTCAACAGCTCGATCGCCTGGCGCAGCAGCGCCTTCGGCAAAGTCGGGCTGTCGGAATTGATGAGGATGGCTCCCGAATGACCGAGCGCAAGCAGGTCGGCGATGCCCTTGTCGAGCCGCTGGCCGAGATCGCCGTCACCCTGCAGCACCAGCCCGAAACCGGGCGGGAGCAGCCGGGTCAGCACGCCTTCCGATCCTGCGGGCGTGTAGACGGCATAACCCTGCGCATCGCCCTCAGTGGCAAGTTCCGCGATGGTGGCGGACAGGTCGGCGATGAAGCAGGCGGAGATTTCCGCGCATTCCTCGGGGCGCAAGGGCGGCGACAGCCGGGTCTTGGATTTGCCCGGCGCCGGCGTCTTGCAGATGATGGCCACGGCGACAGTCGACATGATGCGTGTCCTCACATGCGAGTCAGAAGGTCGAGCGAGTCGGCAAGGTCGCGATACAGGTCGTTGGGGTCTTCAAGGCCGACGGAAAGCCGCAACAGATCGTCCGGGCAGGGAGAGCCTTCTCCTTCGATCGACGCGCGATGCTCGATGAGGCTTTCAATGCCGCCGAAAGACGTGGCCCGTCGCCACAGCTGAACCTGCGCGGCGGCGGTGATGGCCGCAGCGGCCCCGCCGCGCAGACGCAGGGACAGCATGCCGCCAAAGCCATGCGGCATCTGGCGTTTGGCGATCGCGTGGCCGGGATGGTCCGGCAGGCCGGGATACAGCACATCGCTGATCGCCGGATGCCCGCGCAGCCGCTCCGCGATCACGGCGGCGCTGCGGCTCTGTTCCTTCACGCGCAGGTCAAGAGTGCGCAGGCCGCGCGTCAGCAGCCAGGCATCGAACGAGCCGAGCACGGCGCCCTGCTGGTCGCGCATGTCCTTGATGCGCAGCCAGAGCTCCGAACGATCGGCGCTGGCCAAGGCGCCCGCGACCACGTCCGAATGGCCGTTGAGATATTTGGTCGCCGAATGCATCACGATGTCGGCCCCGAACAGCAGCGGATTGGTCAGCACCGGCGTCGCGACGGTGGAATCGGCGCACACCATCGCACCGGCCCGGTGGGCCAGATCGGACACGGCGGCGATGTCGGTCACGGTCCAGAGCGGATTGCTCGGCGTTTCGATCCAGACCAGCCCGGTCCCGCCGGGACGAAGGCTGGCTCGAACCTCGTCGAGCCTCGAGATATCGATGAAGCTGACCTCGTGACCATATCGATGGGCGGCGTGCAGCCAGACGCGCAATCCCCAATACATGTCGCGCGGCGCCACGATGTGGGTGGGCGGCAGCGCCGTGAAGACCGCCACGGCCGCCGCCATGCCCGAGCCGAACAGCAGGGCATCCCGCGCCTGTTCGAGCTCGGCGATCTGCCGCTCGGCCTGCTGGACCGTCGCATTGTCCTTGCGGCCATAGACGTGGCCGGAGCGGTAACCATTATCGGGGTCCCGCGCATAGGTGGTGCTCATGTCGATCGACGGCGTGAGCGCGGTCGACGGCGGACGCCCGACGCCGAGCGCGCGGGTGGCCACAGTGCGGGGCATAAATCGGCGGGAGGGACGGTCGTCCATGGAACCTGCGATCGGTGGAGCGGCGAGGGCCAAAAATGACGCGCTCCGACAGGGGCCGGATGCGTCATGTGTCCTCTACGCAGGCCAGGGCGGCTTCGTTACAGCCCGGCTCTAATTTTGCGAGCCGCCCGGATCCGGCACGGCCACGGAGGCGGCGAGACCGGCGACGGGTTGGCATCGCCGGGGCGCCGGCGCGCTTCGATGTCGTGTGTCAGCTTGTGCGCCGGCAGGTGGGCGAACCGCCGCCTTGCCGAAATGCCCGATCCCAAAGCATTCGCTTTACGCAATGACCGGACAGGGGCGGCGGTCATGCTATCGCCGCAACCCTCCCGGAGATATAGATCGGACATTATAAAACATCCCGGCAAAGGCTGGCGAAGCGCGTACGAGGGCGTATGTGACACGGGCGGATCGCGAGAGTGAGTGGGCCGCCGACATGCGCGCTGCCCTGGCGGGGGATGCCGATGCGTATCGCCATTTTCTACAGTCGGTGACGCCGCATCTGCGGGCCATGGCTCGCAGCAATTGCGCCAAATACGGGGCGCCCGCCAGCGATGTCGAGGATATCGTTCAGGAAACCTTGCTGGCTATCCATCTGAAGCGCAGCACATGGGACCCCGTGCGGCCCATCACGCCGTGGATTTCGGTGATCGTCCGCAACAAGCTGATCGATATGCTGCGCCGGTCGGCTCGGCACACCGTTCCCATCGACGACTTCGCCGAAGTGCTCGCCGCCGATGAGCCGGCCGACGATACACCCGCTGCCCAGATCGGCAGGCTGATCGGCAGGCTGAAGGATCGCCAGCGCGCCGTCGTTCAGGCCGTCAGCATCGAAGGCTGCACGACCCGGGAGGCCGCGGCGCGTCTGAGCATGAGCGAGACGGGCGTTCGCGTGACCCTGCACCGCGCGCTGAAAGCCCTCGCGACGCTCCAGCAGTCGAAGCCGGGGTGATATGGCGGTTCATCGGTCATCCGAGGCGTGCCGATTCCAAACCGTCAGTTCAGCCGACCGCATGCGGAGTTGGGAGCGGAGGCCGAGCATCCGCCGGACATGGTCGAGCGACCGACAACCTCGCGGAGCGCGGCCCAGTCGCGCGCAGTGATCTCCACGGTCAAGGGCCGCGGCAGGCCCGCATCCTGCCTGAACTCATCAAGGGCGCGCAGGATAAGCCGGGGCGAGATGCCGGCATCGTCGGGGAGATACATCAGCGCGGTCAGATAGCCCCGCGCCTCCGCAAGCGTTTCCGGCGCCACCTGCCATTTCGTGCCGACGAGAGTGGGGCGCCGCCGGTCCTGCCACGGGGCTTCATTGGGCAAAGAAGCGGGAACCGTCATGCATCGTTCGCCGGCATATGTGCTGGTCGAAAGACCGGCGTCCCGCACGATTTCCAAGGTGTAGTCGCGGCACATGTCCTTGCAGCGGGTGCAAGGCCTGCCGGTTGCCTTCGACATGATGAGGCCCGGCGTTACCTGCGCGGACAAGCTGGATGAAATCGATGTGCGATGCGGCTGCCCGGAGGTGAAGTCGGCCATCGCCTGGCCGATGAGCGCGTCGATACTGCTTCGCTCGATCGGTGACAGTCCCTCTTGCCCTCGGCCGGATGACGCCAGCATCAGCAGAGCGAGAAGGGCGGTAAAAAGCCGTGTCATTTGCATCGTACTTTGACTGTCGCCAGCGACGGAGCGACCATTTGCGCCGGAGCTGACGGTGGCTGGTCCTCCCGAATATCGAGACCGCCCCGAAACACCGAAATCGGCGATGCGGCCAACTCCTGGCGTGCGCTGTTCATTCGGCCGGTCAGGATCGCCGCGGCGCGCCCCTTCCCGTCGATAACCGGCCCGCCGGAGAAGCCGGCGGGGACATTTCCCGTGAGCAGGAGAACCAGGTCGTCGGTCATCTCGACCCGCTCCGCCCTGACGCGTACCGGCTCTGTGTCGCCGCGGGCAGTGGCCGGAAAGCCGAGAATGGAGAAATCCCCGGCCGTCGCATCGCTGGCAATCGACAGCACCGCGTCCGAGGGAACGGACACGGTGAGCAGGGCCGCATCACGGTCCGCAATGATGCGCCCACGCTGTGCCGGCAGCCAACCCATATGCTTGTTCTCGACGCCGAAGGACGCGCAGCCGGCCAGAACATGGGCGCTGGTAAGGACGGTGGTCGGCCCGATGAAGAAGCCCGACCCCACCACCGTCGCCGCTGCGGGAATGGGATGGCGCCGGGCGTCCTCATAGACCCTTTCCAGCGGCGAGGCGGCGCTGGCCGGACACGACAGAAGCAGCACGATCGCGACCGATCGGCCGCGCAGAGGGCGGCCGATCGCGTGGATGCCGGAAGCCGGGCCCGTGAGACGTCTCAGGAACAGACTGAATGCTCCTCGGTGACGACCTGTCCTTCCTTGACATAGGTTTCCTTGACGAGCTGGCAGGTGCGGCCGTCCTCGACCACGGCGCGCAGCGGCGTGATGGTGCCGCTGTTTCCGGTCTGGCTGTTCTTCCAATGGACCGTCTGTGCCGACGCCCGAGCCTGCCTGAGCGCAGCATCGCGCTCTGCGCGGTCGCGTGCGTCCATCTGCGCGCCGATCGATCCGCCAATGAGCGCTCCGACGCCGGCGACGGCAATGCAGGTGCCGGCATTGCCGCCGAGCGCCGCGCAGCCCAGACCGCCGATGGCGGCGCCAATTCCAGCGCCCGCCGCGGTTTTTCGGCCGACCGAATTCGTCTGGCAGGCACCGAGAAACGCCGCGACTCCAAGGAGAAGAACGGAATTTCGAGCAAGCTTAAGCGTGATCAAGATGCATCTCCTATTGAAGAAAAGTGTGATTCAGGCGACGGGGGGCGGGGCTGGAGGTGCGGCGGGCGCCGCCTGAAGCAACAGGGACAGCGCGGGTACATCGCGAATGCTCACCCATTGCTGTGAGCCATCGGGGCAGACTTTCATCTCGGCGTTGAGCTGGCCCAACTGGCCCAGCATCTGGAAGGCCGACAGCTCGAAGGGGCCGACAACCTGGCTCGCGGCATTGAACAGCCAATAGCGCGCTGCCGGCGGAGCGGGAGGAGGAGAGGGGGGCGACGCAGCGGAGGCCGGGAAGGAGGATGGTGTCGTGCCCACATTCTGCGGAGCTGCGTTGCCCCCGACGAACTGCAGAAGTCGGGCTTCGTCAAAGACCGCCCAATTGATGGTGCGCTTTTCCGTGGCCTGCCGTCCCGGCGGATCCCGTGGATCGCGGCCAACCTCGGTGTCCTCGACGTCGTCCAGCGTTCCCGAAATATTGGTGGTCCACTGAGCGACCTCGTCATGCAGGAGGTTGACGACATCCTCCGCGCTCCGCCCGCCGGGCAGGCTGCCACCGATGCGCTCTGCCTGAAGCCGGAAATCCTTTTCCATCTGCAGGCAGGTGTGATGGCCGATTCCGCCACGCCGGATCAGCGCACCCCGCTCGCTCTCCTCAAAGGGGCGTTCGGTGTAGACACGCTTGGCGAACCAGCCCGCCAAGGCCGACATGGCCAGGAACTGGACATAGCCGAAGCGCTCCTTGGCGCGCCGGATATGCTCCGCCAGCCGGGTCTTCTGTCCCGCCTGAAACCCGCGGCGACGCAGATATTTCTCGTCGCCGACCGGGTCCCAATGGCTCCGCGCGACCTCGATCTCATAGATGCGCCGGGTGGAATTGAAGCGCAGCGCGCCGAGCATCACGCCTTCCAGGAACAGCGCGATCCGCTCCCTCAGGTCTTCCAGCTCGGCGGAGGTCGGAACGATCGGATCAGGAAAGCGCAGATCATCCTTGTGGTTGTGCAGCGGCAGGGCGTCAGGCCGGCTCTGTTCGCGCAGATAGGAGGGGCGCCACTCCGAGCGAATGGACGCGATGGCATCCAGCGGAAGACCGGAGAGCTCGCAATAACAGACGATGCGGCCGGGAACGCCGGATTCCTCGTAGGCGAGCGATGTCAGGCCCGACTGGCCCGGCAGCCGTGACCGCGCCATCTCGTCGAACTCGGCGCGGAAGGCCTTCGTGTCGTCCACCGCGATGAACATCTTGTAGTGCTCATTCTCGGGACGGAAGCTGCGGCTGAAGTCCGTGTAGATCCACGGCATGGCACGGGCGATGAGGAGTTCCATGAGGCGCTGCTGCTCGTGAATGGGCAACTGGCGGAGCGCATCCACGACGGAGGGAATGCGCTGGCGATAGTCCCCAAGCTGCTTGTTGGTGACCGAGCGCAGCAGGCCGAGGATATCCAGACGGCCATCCTCGTTTTCCAGCCTGGCGAATATCTCCCGCGAGCCCCCGATGCTCTCGAACGCTTCCCGCGCCCATTCGAGCTGCCGCGCGGTGTTTTCGACGGGAAGCTCCACGCCCTTGTCCTTGATGACAAAGAAAGTGCCGCCATCGCCGCGGCTGAGCGCGTCCTGCAGGCGCGCGGTGTCGCCGTCGATCATGGCAATCAGCTGGCGTACCCGGCGGCGCCCGGTCTGGAACTCGCCGATGAGGCCGGACCAGAGCGTCTCGCCCGTCTTGTCATCGACGCCTTGTGGCGAGCCGAGGAATTGGGAAACACGATGCAGGAGCGCGATGGCTTCGCGGCAGGCGATACTGCGCAGCCGTGCCTGTAGCGTCGCGATCAGATCATCGCGCACCTGATTGAGATATTTCTCGGCGGCCTTTCGGCCTCCGCCGGTGAGGAAGCTGCTGTCGGCCGCCTGCTTCACCCGGTCGATAGACGCCTGCAATTGCTCCGCATGCAGGCGATTGGCGCGCTTCGCGTAAGCTTCTTCCGCCTCAAGCAGGCGCGTGACGATCCCGGTGCCCGATTCATCGAGACGGGCCTGGATCTTCGCCACCAGATCGATGGTGTATTCCAGCCCTCCGCGCTCCTGGTCGTCCAGTATGTTGTAGAGTTCCGCACGCAGGCTGCCGTCATCATTGCCCCTGTTCAGAAGCGCCGCTTCCAGCCGCATCCTCTGGGCGGCAATTTCCGCGCCCTTCGGTCCGTAGGACGTGCCCTCGCCGACCCGGCCCTCGACATCCCTCTGGCGCAGGTCGACGAGTTTCCGGATCTCGGATTCCCAGGCCTTGTGATCGGGTATCCGGGCGAGGATGCCGGCGACGTCCTGCTCGATCTCCGAGGCGAGCGTGACCGTTACCAGGCTCTTGTCCGCCCGCAGCAGGAGATGATCGACCAGGGCGTAATCGGTGATGGGCGCATGCTCGAAGCGCGCGCGGACATCGTAATCATCGTGGAACGCCTGACCACGCAGGCGCAGGCGCTCCTGAAGGAACGTGTCGCGCTCCTCCGTCGTCGCGAGCCGGGCCTGGCCGTGCAGCGCCATCCCGAAAAAGGCGCGGACCATGGCGCCGTTATTGCGCGACAGATGCTCCTCGACCTGGATGCTCGCCTTCGAGATCAGCGTGGTCTGGCCGATCGCGGAATAGGCGCGGGAATAGAAAAGCCCACCCCGAAGCCACTCCGGCAGGTTCGGCACATAGCTTCCGAGCTTGTGCCGCTGCTGGTTGACCGCCACGGATCGCTTGCGACGGGCGAAATCGCTGGAGCCGAAATCCTCGAAAAGGATATCGGCGACCATGTCGAAAATGTCTTCCTTGTTGCCGGTCTGCTGGCCGGCGATGTTCTGGCGGTCGAAGAGGTAGACGTCCTTATAGGGCGACGCCACGTCGGGCTCGGGCTTGTCGAAATCGCTCCAGCGCGTCACGTAAGGCGGCTTGCGGGTGCCGCGCATGGCGAATTCAAGTTCCGACAGCGCGGCATAGGTGTTGGCAAACACCCGCTCCTTGTTCGCATCGCGGTAGCCGCCCGGCAGCATGAGAAACAGGTCGAGCTGGTCGATCCGGGGCGCCCGCATCGAGCGCAGCGCATAGCCGACATCGATGAACGCCCCGGAGCCGGTGCCTCCCGCGCTGGAGCCGACCACCACCACGCGAAGATTGGTGCCGGTCTTGAGGCCGAGGCTGCGCAGGGCGGCCTCGTTGGTCACATTCTGGGTGACGCGGTCCGCCTGGGTGCGGACGAGGTTCATGAAATTCGAGTATTCGTCAAAGAACAGCAGGCGCGAAATCGATCGGATCTGACCGGCGCCCTTCTCGGTGTCGATCTTGTCGAGTTCGCCCTTTGGCAGCCATTCCTGGATATTCGGATAGTTTTGCAGCTCGGCAATATAGTGGGCCGTATCCACCTTCTTCTGGATCGTCTCTCCGCCGCGCGCGAAAGCCACGCGCGACCCGAGAACGTCGGTCGCCCCCGCCCGCCCGCTTTCCCGCGCTTCTGCGGTGTCCGTGTCGAAATAGACGAACCGC
Source organism: Ancylobacter gelatini (assembly GCF_022601675.1). Taxonomy (GTDB): domain Bacteria; phylum Pseudomonadota; class Alphaproteobacteria; order Rhizobiales; family Xanthobacteraceae; genus Ancylobacter; species Ancylobacter gelatini. The sequence goes on from NZ_JAKVIL010000001.1 coordinate 583,531, forward strand.
GCCGGCGGGAACTCGTCGAGCGACATCAGGCTGCGGCCGGCCCAGTTGTGCTGAAGGATGCGCCGGCGCAGGCGCAGGAGAATTTCCATTCCAGTCCCGCCCAGCGCGACGAACACCGTGGGCATGACATCAAGGAGCAGCTCCGAACCGCGGTTCGGCGTGTCGGCATTCGTTGTGTCGTTCATCTTCGTCCTCGCGGCCTAGCGCCGTGTGTTCAGGGCTGCGCTTCGCTTCCTCACGAAGAGGAGCAAAAGGACTAGGGAAATGAGCGTGGCCGGGACGAGCAGGAGCAGCTGGGTCCAGAGGCCGGCGATGAATCCGGCGATCAGGAACAGCGTGGTGAACGCCAGCCAGCTGAACAGAAGCCACCCCGCTTCCGACGCGACGCCCGGTGCGGCGTAGCGGGACTGAAGTCCGCGCGTCATGGACATTTTGGCGAAGAAATAGGGAACCAGCAGAACGATGAAGAGCAGGACGCCGACGGTAATCTCGGTCGTCGAGACGGGCTTGCCGAGCTGGACGTCGAACGAGAGGGTGGACGACTGGGATTTCGCCAACGGTACCGCCGGAGGCGGATTCTGCGCCGGCTGAGGGGCACCGGCGCTGCCCGGCTGGGCCGTCTGATTTTGGCGCGGGGCCGGAATCTTGAAGTCGGACTGGGCAAGCTGCAGCGGGGCATCCGTCATTTCAGAACATTCCAATGGGCGGAGGGAAATCAGGACACGCGGGAGCGCGGAGGGCCGAACAGGCGGCCGCGCAGCAGATAGGATTTTCCATCGATGCCCTGCAGCGACACCTGCTGGCCGGGCCGCAGCATCACCCGCTGCGCGCCCCCACCGCCCAGTGCGACGCTGTAGGCCCTCGCTCGAAGCGCCTGTGTGAGCAATCCCGCCAGGAGCAGCAGCATCGCGACCGCCATGCCGGCCCCCGCATAAAGCGGCCAGACGGGGTAGCTGAGGATCACCCGGATCGGGATCGTCGTGACGCGCTCGCGAACGGTGCGAAAATCGAAAAAGATGGCCGGCAGCTGCTTCTCGACGAATGCGCGCTGGCCCTCGCCGATCATGCCGCCACCGAACACCGCGGCGGCTTTTTCAATGAACGTATCGTCGAGATCGAAATTGAGATCGTTCAGGGTGATGCTGAGCTGGCCGTCCACCACGGTGTCCGTCGTCAGCAGGCCGGCCATCCCCGCAGGGCGCGGAATGCGCGGCACGGTCAGCGTGAACTGCAGGGGCGGCGACACCCGCCCGGTGCCGATATTCTGGACGCGGGCCGGGTCGATCTGGACGGAGCCCGCCTGTTGCGGCCCCTCCCACGAGGCGCTGACGTGGCCAGTCAGTATCTTCTTGGGATAGGCGACATTGGCGATCTCGCCCACGAAGCTGACCGTGGAGTCCTGGTCCGCGTCCAGCCCGCTGACAATGACGACCCCGTTCTCGATGGCGATCTGGCCATCGTCGCCGACCCCCTGAGGATGCATGCGCAATTCGAGCGTCTGCGGTTCCTGCGGTTTCAGGAAGATGGGGGGATCGGAGAACAGGGCGCGCAAGGGGGCCTGGGGACCCGTAATCACATCAAGGGCCCGTGCACCATCGGCGCCGTAGGCGATGCCATAAACGATGAAGCCCTTTTCGGAAAAATTAGGCCCCACAACCGGCATGCGCAGCGGGAAGGCGATGATCCGCGTGATGAATTCAGACCCGCGCAACAGATCATAAAATCCCCGCGTATTGTTTTCGACATCCTGACTGTTGTTCGGCGAATTCTTGTTGTTGCTCAGCATCCATATGATGCCGTCCTGCTGCTGCAACAGAGTGCCGAGCGTGGCTTGCAGCGCGCCGAGGAAATCGGCGTCGGCATAGCGGCCGTTTGGACGGCGGGGCAGGGTGATGGTCGCCAGTTGCAGGGCGACCGCCTGCGGATTGTAGGATCCCGCGTACAATATGTCGGGCGACGTCTGCCCCGGAACCTGCCCATCCTGGTTGAAGGTCGCCACCGTGATATCCACCCCTTCGAGTTGGGTGGCCTCGATGAGCCTCTCGGCGAGGGCGATGAACTGTGACGCCGGATCGAGATAGTACGGCTCCATCCAGCCGGAATTCTGGACCAGATAAACCTGCCGTACCGAGGCGGCATCCGCCGGGCCGGCCGCCATCAGCAGCACAACGCCCAGAACAATTCTCTGCAAACAATGGATCATGGCCGCCGAACCTATGCGATCACTGATCAGTCCCGGCTGACGGCAGCCGGAATCGATAGAAATCTCCAGTCAGCGCGGTGCCGACAACCAAACCTCCGGCGTCTCGATAAAGTATGATGTCGTATCTGGACCTGAATCGCAGCGTGATGTTCAGTTGATGAAGCTGGGCGCCGGCGTGCCAATAAAGACTTCCGGAGAAAATCTTGCCGTCACGCGGAGAGAAGAGCGCGTCGACTTCGGACACGCCGTCGGCGAGGACCAGCAGCGCGCTTTCGGTTCGTCCGCGCTCGTTCCGACCATAGGCGAGGGGAACCAGTGCCCGCTCGGCGCCGGCCTCGATCTGGAACGCGGTAATCTCATCGCTCCACAGCGACGGGTAGTAATAGCGCCCGATATACCGACCTTCTCCCGCGCTCAGATGCGGGCCGTCGAGAGGGATCGGAACCGGCCGGCCCGCCAGATTGACGAAGGCGTAATGCGCGTCACTGCTCGCCAGTACGTAGATGGTCTCCCGCTCGTCCCTGAGCCGCGGAGCGCCGCGCACGGCCCTCATACCTGCCGAAAGAGACCTGATGTGCGCCTCACGCCGGTCGAAGGCGGAGGTCAGCACCAGATAATCCGTCTCGCCGCACCAGAACGTGTCGGGGATGCGGGAGAGGTTCTGCACGGGCACGTCGAACGCCCCGCCACCCGGCGCGCGCTGTCCCTCGACGATCATATCGTCGAGCCATTTGCCAGTCGCGATCTGATACCGCGCGAGTTTGACGGACGTGCCCCTGGCGACCGGGAAGACGATAATGTCATCCTCGATCAGCGCGGGAGTGCCGCAGGGCACGCAGTCCCCGAAGTCGTGAGGCGTGATGAGAGGCTCCGGAAGCCCCGGGACCAGCCGACCGATCACGGCGCTGTTGCCGAGAGCCATGGCGAAGCCCTGCGCGAAGGCACAGACGCCAAAGGCGTGCGATGGCAGCGTGGGCGGCGCCAGCCGGCGGGAGAGCTCCACCCACGACGTCTCGTTCAGGCGGAAGGAGAGGTTGCCGTGGCTGGTCAGACAGAAGAGCCGCGACGGCGCGCCTGCACAGAACACGCAAATGGCGCCCGCCGGCATCGTGACGCGGAGTTTCTCGGGAGAGGACCGGAAGCTGACGCCGCTGAGAATGGCCGGAAAGCCATCACGCTCATAACCGGGATAGCTTGCGAGCTGGCCCGAGGACGGCGGCGATTTCAGCTCTCCTCCGGTGGCCGGATCATAACGGAACTGAACTGGAAACGGCGCCCCGGTTTCAGAAACGGGAAACGCACCCAGCATGAAACGCGGATCCTCGGGTGTCAGCACTTCGCCGTTCCACCGCAAGCCGACCACCCGCTGATCGTGGAACACCCAATCCAGTTCCGGACCGGGGACCGGGGACGGCAACGGCCAATGCGTTTCTTCGGACACCATTCAACGGCTCCCACCGTTGGCGGAGCGAACGACCGTCAACGAGGCCGGGGTCGACACAGCACGTACATCGATGGACGAGACATCTTTCAGATCGACGGCGACGGGCGTGTTGCCGGCTACCAGATAGAGCTGACCTTTGCTGCGCACGCGAATGGGCTCCGATGCCACCAACGACACAGTGGGGCGTGCCGCGTCCGGTGGGAGAGGGACTTCGGTCCAGTTGTTGGGCACGTCGATGCGGGTGCGCTGTTCGGGAGTGGCCGCAGCGAGGGTGCCTGGACGGGGCGTCGGCAGAGGTGTCAGCTTTGCCTGCGGCGCGGGCGCCGCGACGGGTGGCGTGCTGGCCGCGGGATGGGAGCCGATGCTCCTCACAGCGAGCAGCCCGGCCCCCGGCACCAGCACGATCATCGCGGCCATGGCCAGCCTGCGGACGCCGCGACGTCTGGGCGGCCCCCGAAGCTCGGCAGCGGCCGGCGGCACCGGGGCAACAACGGGAAGAGACGGGCTGGCGGATGACTGCGGCAGGACCGCCGGGGCAGCACGCGGCGGCGTGCGGATCGCCGGCTCGGGAATTGGCGGAGCCTTCGGCGGCCGCGCTGGCGGAACACGGTCGGTCACCACGCGTGGCGCCGGAATGGCCGGGCCGGGCCTGCGAAACGCCATCACGCCGCAGAATGGACAAAAGAAAACGTCGGCCCTCAGCTCTTCCTTACAGGACGAGCACGAAGGCGCCACCTCTGCTGCTTGCCGATCCCCAACCCGCATCGCCCAACACCTCCTATAGTTGCAATACCTCAATTTTTGCACCAAGGGAAGAAGGTACATTAGTCCGGCAAGGAGGCCGGGATGTGCGCGTTTTTGTACCTTTTCAATGAGTTAGAGGCCGCGCTCGCGCGCCTGCGGCGAGGATACACCCAGCGGACTTGTAAATATCTGTGGTTGCATTTCTGTCGCCGGCCCTGGGCAGCGCCCTAAGGTCCGCTGCAGGAGGACGACGGCCCGAGATCTCACGACCTACGCAACCGCAGAGCGCTGCGCGTCAGACCGGCCACGCGGTTGAATCACGCCTGTCGCGACGCGGGAGCGATGCGGTGCCTGGAGCGCCCGGCTTCGCAGGCAGCCGGGATTTTCCGACGTTGCGCTTCAGCCGATCATAGAGGCCAGACGGCGGCTGCGAGCCAGCGCGACAGAGGCGCAGGGACGCCCGCCCTCAGTAATCCCACTGCGCGCCGATGCCGACTTCCGCCGAGCCATCGGCGCCGGTCGCGCCTTGCAGGCGAATGCGGTTGGTCACGTCGACATCCACCGTCACCCGGCTGGAGTTCGGCGTGGTGCCCTGCCGCACGCCGAGATAGATGTTGTCGTTCAGCCGCTTGCCGAGGCCGACCTGTCCGCCGGTGCCCGCGGAGTCGGTGCCGACATCCAGCGCGTCAACGCCGAGGGAGCGGCGCACGCTGTCGAGCATGCCGGCGCCGCCGGAAAACTGCGCGATGGTCTGGGCTACCTGCACCGCCTGGCCGGCTGTCAGCGAGCCGGCCGAGCGTCCGAACATCAGCCGTGCCAGCACTTCGTCCTGCGGCAGGGTGGGTGTGGAGGTGAAGCTGATCTCCGGCTGGGAGGCCGGGCCGGTGACCAGGATCCGCGCGGTCACGTCGGCGCTTGTGGTTTCGGCGACGAAGTCCAGCTCGGGATCGGTGCTGCCGGCAAAGGTGACGCGCCCGCGCGTGAAAGTGAGACGGCGGCCGAGAATGTCGAAGCTGCCCCGCCGCATCTCGAAGGCGCCGTTGGTCACCGGAGCCGCGGAGGTGCCGGTCACGCGGATCTCGCCGCCCAGCTCGGCATTGATGCCGAGGCCGCGCACGAACACATTGTTCGGAGCCGAGACGGTGAGGTCGAGCGGCATGCCGCCGCTGGCGGGCGCCCGACGGCTGGCAGCGGCACGACCGGCCGTGCGGCGCGTGTTGCGGGGCCCGGCATTGACATGGCGCACATTCAGGTTCTGCACACCGCCGGGGAAGCGGTCGGGAATGTTGACGTCAAGCGCCCGCACCACCAGCCGGCCGGTGATGCGCGGATCGACGAGGAACGCGCCCTCGACCGCGACCCGGCCCTCGGCGACGAGACGCATCAGGTCGCTATTGATCAGGCCGGCATTGGTGAGGTCCACCTCGATGCGGCCGGGGAAGCCGGCGGCCGCGTCCAGCCCGACATTGCCGCGCCCGCTCAGGCTGCCGCCATTGGAGGTGCGCGCGGAGAAGGAAGTGACGGTCACCGAGCGCTCGCTGCCGGTGAGCACGGCGGTGATCTGGTCGAGCGCCACGCCGTTCACGCTGTCGTCGAAACGTCCGCCCGAAACACGCACTGTGCCGCCGGCGCGAGGCGCGGCCGGGGTGCCTCGCAGCGTGGCGTCGATATTGGCGATGCCGGAAACCCGCGCTCCCGATGTGGCCAGCGCCGTGTTGGCGATGGCGAGATTGACCGCGCCGCGAATAGCGAGGTCCAACTCGCCGGCCGCCACCGGCACCGAGCCGGTGATGGTCAGCGCCTGCAGGTTTTGCCCGGAAATGGTCGCGCGTATGCCGGCGCGGCCATCGGCCAGCGTTCCCTGCGCGGCGATGTCGAACGGGCCGGCACCTTGCTGCGCGAGCACGGGCGAACTCAGCCGGGTGATCCGCAGCTCGTAATTCCCGCCGGGGGCCGCCGGCGTGCCGGTGATGCGGGCATTGCCGGCGAGCGTGCCGGACAGGCCGAGGCCGGGGGAGGCGAGGTCGGCAAGCGCCAGCGGCAGGGCGCGCAGGTCGACATTGAGGTCGAGCCGCTGGCCCGCCGAGCCGGAAACCGTGGCGCTGCCGCCGCCGGTCGCAAGCGCGAGGCGGTCGATGGTAACGGTGCCGTCGACGAGGGTGAAGGTGGCCGGCGCGCTGGTGGCGACGCGCACCCCGGTGCGCTCCGCGGTGAGCCGGTCGAGGCGCAGGACCGCACCGCCTTCGCGGGGGGTCAGACGGCCGGCGGCGCGCAGCGTGGTGCCTTCGGCGAGCGCATCCACGGTGAGATCGGTGCCTTCCAGGCCGCCCTTGGCAACCACCGACGCATTGGCGATCCGCACGCCCGAAGCGTCCACGCCGCTGAGATTTATGGTGCCGTCGAGCAGGGGAATCCCGGTCGGGTCGGTGACGGTCGCATCGATGCGCGCGCTCCCGACGCGCTGGCCGGCGGCCGCGATATCCGCGCCGTCGGCCTTCACCGCCACGCGCTGCCGGCCCTCATCACTGCTCAGCGTCACGTCGGCATTGAGCTGGCCCGCGAGCGGGGTCAAGGCGAGGGCGGAGAGGTCCGCGAGATTACCGGCCGCGACGATGAGCCGGCCGTCAAGGAGGCCGGACGCTTCCGTGAGGGTGAGGTCGCCCTTGGCGTTCACTGAACCGATGGCGACGTCGAGGCCCCGCAGCCGGCGGGTGCCGGGCTCGCTGGAGAGCGCGCCGCTACCCGTGGCGGGGCGGCCGGCGACATCGCCGGTGAGCCGGAAGGTGCCGCCGACATTGCCTGTCAGGTCGGTCGCGTTCAGGTCGAGCGCCAGGTTTTCGATCGGCTGCTTCATCGCGGTGCCGCGTGGAATCTCGATCCGCGCCGTCGCGCCCAGATTGGCGAGATCGCCGGTGAACGCGGCCTGCGCGTTCATGGCGCCGGTCAGTCGGGGGTCGAGGCGGGAGAGGTCGCTGAGCGCCACACTGGCCTGGAGATCCGCCAGAGTCTCGGCGATGCGGCCATTGACATCGAGTTGAAGTCCGTCGGCGATCAGCTTGAGATCGTTGATGGAAATCGCATTGGCGCCGCCGCGGGCGAGCGCGCCTTCCAGCGTCGTGGTGCGGCCGAACAATTCGTCCACGGCGGCGATACCGGTGGAAATACCGGAGGTGCTGCCTTTGACGTCGAGACTGATGCGGCTGAAATCGGCGCTCGCATCCACTGTGATGTCGGCCCGTGCCTCGCCCGCCAGTGTGCGGCCGGCAAGCGGGGACAGTGCGGCGAGGTTCAGCCGCTCCAGATGCAGGGTGCCGTCGATGTCGCGGGCGTCCGCGGTTCCGGCGAAGCGGGCGGTGAGCGCGGTGAGTTCGATGGCGAGCGCGGTGAGAACCGGCTCGCCGCCGGCCGGCCGGTTGGCCGTCGCGGAGAAGCGTCCGGTGGTACCAAGCGCGCTGGCGACCTGCGGGTCGGAGGCCGAGAGGCCCGAGGCGTCACCTGTCACGGTGATGGCGAGGTTGCCGGCCGGGTCGGGTACGGTGCCGGCGGCCAGTGTCACCGTCTGGGCGCCGTAGCCGGCGCCGGAGAGGCCGGAAGCGGCCACATTGGTCACCAGCGTCGGCGCCTGCAGCGTGCCCTTCAGCGTGCCGTCCAGGGCGACCGAGCCCCAGTTCACGCCCGGCGCCAGCGCGGCGAAGCGGGCGGCCTCACCCAGCGTGACATGGAAGGCGAGGTCCGGGATGTTGGCGGACGCATCGAAGGTTCCGGTGGCGGAGGCACCGAAGCCGGCGGCACGCGCGGTCGCGGTCTCGATGGTGACGAGGAGGGCCGGATCGACCAGCGCCGCGCCGGCGAGTTCCGTGCGTCCCTCGAACAGCGGGGCGAGATCGGCCGGCAGCAGCTTCGCCATGTCAGCATCGAGAGCGAAGGTGACACGATGGCCCTGCGGAACGGCGCGGATGCCGGCAACGCCGCCGATCTGCGCCGCATCGCCCGCGGAGAGGTTCAGCCGGCCGTCCCACGCATCGAGCGTGCCGGTGCCCTTGAGCGTGGCGTCGAGTTCGGGGAGGCCGTCCATGCCGGCGGCGCGTGCGATCAATCCGCCGGCAGGTTCCTGCGCCGTGAGGTCGAGGTCGAGCTGCCCGGTCTCGGGCGCAAACCGTGCGGTGCCGGCGATCTTGCCCGGCGCGTCGTGGCGTTCCAGCGCGAAATCGAGCGACAGCGCGCGGCCCAGCGCGGCGAGGTCGGCCGAGGCCTGGAGCGAGAGCGTCGCCTCATGGCCGACCACCGGCTCGGCCAGCGCGATCTCGTCGATGGCGAAGCGGGCGACATGAACCGGCAAGGCGAAGGAAGACCCTTCGCTGGCGGGCTCCACCGGGGTCTGCGCGGGCAGCGGCATCCGCGCGACCGCGACCTTGGCGATATCGAGCGCGGTCACATCGACCCGCCCGCTCAGCAGGGCAAGCGGGCTCCAGTCGAGGCGGATGGCATCGATGCGCGCGAATTCGCCCTCGCGGTCGGCGAGCGTGACCGCGCCGACGCTCATCTGCGAAGGGATGAAGCCGCCGATGTCGGAAATCTCGATCCGCAGGTCCGGCGTCGAGGCCAGCGAGGAGGCGAGGCGCGCCAGCACGGACTTGCCGGGCCCGGTCTGGATCGCGCCGAACAGCAGGGCGAGCAGAACCACCAGGCCGACGACCAGATAGGCGAATGATTTGAGGATGCGCCTGACCATCAGAACGACTGCCCCAGGCTGACATAGATGCCGTACGTGCCGTCTTCCGGGCTCGGATTGAGCGGGAAGGCGAGATCGACGCGCAGCGGGCCGATGGCGGTGTAGTAGCGCAGGCCGATGCCGGCGGAATATTTCATCTCGTCAAAGTCCGGCAGTTCGGAGGTAAAGGCCGAACCCATATCCAGGAACGGCACCACGCCGATGGTGTCGGTGATCCTGATGCGCGCTTCCACGGAGGCCTCGAAGAAGCTGCGACCGCCAATGATCACGCCGTCGGCGTTGCGCGGGGAGGCCGACTGGTAGTCATAGCCGCGCAGCGAGCCGCCGCCGCCGACATAGAACCGCCGCTGCGGCGGGATGTCGTCGAGGCTGGCGCCGAGCACGCTGCCAGCGGCGACGCGGCCGGCGAGGATGTAGCGCTTGCGCTCGTCCAGCGCGTAATAGGTCGAGGCCGAGCCCTTCAGCATCGCCGGCCCGCCCCCGGAATCGCCGAGATAGGCGAAGGGCTCCACCGTGCCGGAAATGCGCCAGCCGCGCGAGGGATCGAGGTCGTTGTCGGTGCTGTCGTAATTCACGTCGATCGGCACACCGGCGATGAAATAGTCATGGGTGCCGGTGGTGTCCTCGACCTGCGACTCTTCGAGGTCGATGCTGACCTGCATGGAGAGTTGATCGTTGAAGCGATGCCGCACGCCGGCCAGCAGCGTGATGGCCTCGTTGACATAGGCGTTGGTCACCTCGCGGAAAACCGCGGCCTGCGCGATCAGGTCATCCTGCGCGGTGTAGATGCCGGGCTTCATGAAGGAGGCCGCGAGCCGATAGCCGAACGGGTCGGCATCCGGCACCGCCTCTGGCTTCTGGCCGAACCACGACACCTGCGAATCCAGCCGCAGCGTCTCGCCGCCGCCGAACAGGTTGCGATGGCCCCAATAGGCGTTGATGGCCGAGCCGTCCGTGCTGGAATAGGTCGCGCTGAAGCCGACATAGCGCGGCTTGCGGGCGGTGACCTCGATGGTGATCGGGAGGCTCCCGTCAGGCGCGAGATGATCCGCCTCGACCAGACGCACGCCCGCGATGGCCTCGTATTTCAGCAGCCGCCGACGCAGCCGGTTCAGCACCTCCGGCGAGTAGGGCGTGCCGGGCGCGATCTCGACCCGCTCCTCGATAAAGCCGGGCGTGAGGAAATCCGCGCCTTCCACGGTGAAGCGACCGAAGGTGGCGACCGGGCCGGGCGAGACCAGTATCGCCACATCCAGCTTGCGCGTGGCGTGGTCGGCCACGACGTCCTTGTCGACCACACGGGCGAAGGGGTGGCCGGAGCGGCGCCAATGATCCACCAGCACGCTTTCGGCCCGCACGATCGCGCTCGCCAGCGCCGGCTCGCCGGGCTGAAGGTTCAGCACATCAAGGGAAGGGGCGTCGGCCAGCGGGCGATGGGTGGCGGCGTCGAGGATCTGTACCTTGCCGAAGGTGAAGACCGGGCCGGGATCGACATCGATGCGCACCGGAACCGGCCCGCGCTTGCGCGCCGCCTCCAGCAGGTCGAAAATATTTGGCGCGTCCGGCGCATTTCCGGCCAGTGTGATGCGGATCACGCCGGCATAATGGCCGAGCGAATAGAGCGCGGCGTTGATGTTGCCCTCATCCGCCCGCGCGCGGCGCACCAGCCCGGCGGCGCCGGAAGGCGGGCGGTTCTTGAGCGACTCGAGGTTCGAGGCGTCGGTGACGGCATTGCGCAGATCGCGGTCGCCGCCGCGCACCTCGATGTCGACGCTGTAGGGCAGCGCATCGATGGTGGGCGCCTCGCTTCCGGCCGTGCGCTGCGGATTGAACAGGTTCAGCAAGGAGTTGAACAGGCCGGGTTGCTCGGTCGCCGCGCCGGCGCTCTCCTGCGCAATGGCCGGAAGGGGCGCGGCAATCAGGGCCACCGCGCTGAGCGCGAGCAGGCTCCGTGACTGTTTTTCATTCGACGCCCGATACACCAACGACAACATCCGACCAGTACAAGCCCCGCGAACGCCGAAACCGATGGCGACCCACGGGATCGAGGCGGGCCCGAAGGACCGCGAGGAACCATGAAGCCGCGAACCTAATCCGCGACGATGAACAATGGCTTGCTGCCGGGCAGCTTATCCTGATTGCCGCGTGACGGCCGCGACGTCAACCTCAGCCGTGGACGCAACGGCATCAGGGTGCCGTGGAGCGGTCACAGTCGCAGATGCTGGCGCAACTCCAGCGCGAGCGCCTCGACCTCCAGCGCGCCCTTGCTGCCCGGCGCGGTCTCCATGATGGTCAGTCCGTCGCCCATGCTGGCGGCAAAGCCGGTGCGGTTGCCGAGCCGCACCTCCGCCGCCGGATGACCGAGAGAGCGGATGGCCTCGGTGATTTCCTGCGTCAGCGCCACGCGCTGCACGGCGCGGTTGATCACCAGCAGCGAGGCCTTGCCCTCCTTGGCGATCATTTCAAGCGTCGGCCGGGTGGCCCACAGGTCGATCGGGGTCGGCTGGACCGGCACGGTGACGATATCGGACACCTCGATCGCGGGGCGGGATTCCACGTCGGATTTGGGCGGGGTGTCGATCACGACAAAATCATAGTCGCGCGCCAGGCTGCGCGCCTCGCGACGCGCGCCCCAGCCGCTGGCGGTGCGGAAGACGAGGCCGGTTTCGTCCTCGCCCAGCGTCTGCTCGCGGGTCTCGAACCATTCGCCGAGGCTGCCCTGCGGGTCGCAGTCCAGCAGGGCGACGCGAGCGCCGTCGCGCGCCACGGCGACGGCGATGTGGGCGGCGAGGGTGGTCTTGCCCGATCCGCCCTTCTGCTGCGCAATCGTGATGATGCGGCCGCTCATGCCTGATGCTCCCTTGCCCAAGGGGAGGTTTGCACCGCAACAGCCGCGCCGCAACCGCTAATGCAGCCGCGACGCCGGCTTATCCGGCGATCAATCAGACCGAGGCGCCGGCTCCCAGCACCACGACGCGGGTGCCGACCGGGATGCGGTTGTAGAGATCGATGGCATCCTGATTGATCATGCGGATGCAGCCGGAGGACACGTTGGTGCCGATGGAATAGGGCTCCAGCGTGCCGTGGATGCGGTACAGCGTGTCCTTGCCGTTCTGCCACAGATACATGGCCCGTGCACCGAGCGGGTTGGACAGGCCGCCGGCAACGCCGTCGCCGCTTTGCAGCTTGCTGAGCTGCGGCTTGATGTCGGGCCGGCGCTCGATCATCTCCTTGGGCGGATACCAGTCCGGCCATTCCTGCTTGGAATTGATGGTGGCGACGCCCGACCAGGAAAAGCCCTGCTTGCCGACGCCGACGCCGTAGCGCATCGCGGTGCCGCCGGGCTGCACGAGGTAGAGGAACTTGGCCTGCGGATCGACGATGATGGTGCCGGGCGGCTCCTTGCCCGAATAGGGCACCTGCCGGCGCAGATAGGCCGGATTGATCTGGGAGGTGTCGACGCCCGCGATGGGGTAGCGGTCCTGCACCGGCCCATAGCCGCCGCCCGAGCCGGCATAGCTCATGGCGGGGGAGATGGGCTCCACCGGGGCGCGGGCCGACGTCGTGCGGTTGCAGCCGCCGAGGGCGACGGCGATGCCGGCAAGCGATAGGCCGGTCAGAAAGGTGCGGCGATCAGGGGTGCGCATGGTCTACGACTCTCAACCGGACGGGGTGCCCGCAATTAATTGCGATTATGCCTAACAAAACCTTACCGGCGATCGTCAGCCGTGCCGCGGATATAAACGCGCAGCTGGCGGAATGTTCGATCAAATGCGCTTGTGCGCGCATGTCCATGCGTCATCTGTCGCGCAAAAGGCACGCATCAGGTGCCGATCGTGCCGGCCGGGAGGCAAACCGCGCTATTTCGGCCGCGGGATCGAGCGCACCTGATCAACCCAGGCGTAATCGAAATAGCCGGCGCGGGCGAGCGGCTGGAGCCGTTCGGTGCGCACCAGCCCGTCCTCGATGAAGCGTTCGTCGAGATGCACGCCGACGATCTCGCCGAGCGTCAGCAGTCGGCCGGACCACGCGCCGTGACGGTCCTTGATCTCGATGATCTCGATCAGCACGCATTCCAGCGCGGCGGGAGAGGCGGCGACGCGCGGTGGCTTCACCAGCCGGGACGGGGCAGTGTCCAGCTCGGCGAGGTCGAACTCGCTGTCCTCCGGCCCGATCGGCCTGGAGGTGAGGTTCACCTGCTCGATCAGATCGTGGGTGGGAAGGTTCCACACGAACTCGCCGCTGTCGCGGATGTTGCTGACCGAGTGCTTCCAGCCATCGCTGGAGAAGGCGAGGATGGACGGGTTCTCGCTCACGAGATTGAAGAAGGAGTAGGGGGCGAGATTGGCGGTGCCGTGCGGCGACAGGGTGGAGATCCAGCCGATGGGACGCGGGGCGACGATGGCTTTCAGCGGATCGTGCGGCAGGCCGTGATTGCGCCGGGAAGGTTCGTAGAACATCGGGTCAGAACCTCGTCACGATGGCGTCGAGCGCGGGGCGCGGGCGGTCGTCCTGCGGCCGGGCGAGGGTGCCGATATGGACGAAGCCGACAATGCGCTCCTCCTCCGACAGCCCGAGTCCGGCGCGCACGCGCGGGTCATAGGACTGCCAGCCGGTGAGCCACACCGCCGCGTAGCCGAGCGCATGGGCGGCGAGCACCAGCAGCGTGCAGGCAGCGCCTCCGGACAGCAGCTGCTCGAACTCGGGAATCTTCGCGTGCGGCACGGCACTGGAGACGACGGCGACGACCAGCGGGGCCTGCGTCATCCGCGCCCGCTCAATGGCGAGACGGTCGGAATCGGCCTGCGGGTTGTCGGCCGCGAACACGCCGGCGATGACGCCGCCAGCCCGCGCGCGCGCCTCGCCTTCGAACACGATGAAGCGCCACGGCGCCAGCTTGCCATGATCGGGCACGCGGGAGGCAATGGTCAGCATCTCCTCGATCTCGGCGGGCGAGGGGCCGGGCTCGGCGAGATCGAAGACTTTCGGGCTCTTGCGCGTCTTCAGCAGGGTGCGGGCGTCGATCATGGTCCATCCTTAGTGGTGGAGCCCTCGGGTAGCATGGCACGCGGCGCGCTCCAAGGCGGACGGGCGCCGGTCCCGCCTTGGTGATACGCCGCGCGGTGACTTGAATTCGCCCCGGTTTGGGGGCACGAAAGCGCGGCATGCGACACAGAACCCACCCCGCGACCTCCCGTTTGCTTCAAGCATTTCCGTGCACGGCCGCCGCCCTGGCGATGCTGGCGGCCGGGGGGACGTGTGTCCGCGCGCAGAACGCCGCGCCGCTTAATTCCGGCACGCTGACGCAGGCCATGCCCTTCGTCGGCACCCAGTCGCCGACCGGGCAGTTACCCTCGCGCGTGGGGCCGCCGCAGCCGCTCACGCCCGGTGGACGCGCCAACCCGAGCGACCCGCATGCCATCCTGCCCCAGCCACCGCCCGGCAAGGCCGCGATCGGCATGAGCGCGCGCTTCGGTGCGGCCGAGCCGCTGGTGCCGCGCGGGCTGGTGTGGCGCATTTTCGCCGACCAGCCGGAAACCTCCGGCGCCTACCCGCTGGTGGCTGAGGCCGCCGAGCCGGCGCCGGTGTTCTTCCTGTCGCCCGGCGGCTATGTGGTTCATGTCTCCTACGGGCTCGCCAGCGTGGCGCGCCGCATCGTGGTGGGCGACGATTCCCGCCGCGAGCAGATCATCATGTCGGCCGGGGCGGTGCAGCTCCAGAGCGACGTCGACGACAAGCCGATCCCGCCCGAAAAGATCAGCTACGATATTTTCGAGGGCAGCTTCCTGCAGGGACGCGCCTCAAGCCGCCCCTTCTATCGTGGCGCGAATTCCGGCGATCTCATCATACTGCCGGCAGGCGACTATTACGTGGTCTCGACCTATGGCGACGGCAATGCGGTGATTCAGGCCGACATCGCGGTCGCGGCCGGCAAGGTGACCGACGCGACGCTGCATCACCGCGCCGCTGAGGTGACGCTGCGGCTGGTGCAGGCCAAGGGCGGCCAGCCGCTGCCGGACACGCAATGGTCCGTGCTTTCGCCGGGCGGCGACGCGATCAAGGAATCCAGCGGCGCCGTGCCGTCCTTCGTGCTGGCGGAAGGTCGCTACCAGGCCATCGCGCGCTATGACGGCAAGACCTATTCCAAGGAATTCGACGTCGAATCGGGCAAGGACCAGCCGGTCGAGGTGACGATCGGCGAGCAGATCACGGCGCCCGCGTCCCCGCAGGTCGATGGCGGCGACGGGCTGGAAGGATCCGGTGACGGCGATCTCGGGGTGAGTGCCGAGGGCAGCGGCGACTGAGCGGCTTATTGCGGCCTGCCCGGCGGTTATGGTCAACGCTTTCTTAAGCTGCACCGGGTCACCATCCGACCACCGAAGATGATCCGACGGGTGGCTGCCATGATCGTGCGACAGTTTCTGCTCTGGGCCCGTACCGCTCCCGCCAATGTTCGCGCACAGGCGGCTTCGGCTCTGGCGCGGGCTTACCTGCGGGCCGATCTCGGGGCACAGGATCGCGCCGAGCTGGAAGAGGCGCTGCCGCTGATGATCGTGGACCCGGCGCCGCAGATGGGGCTGGCGCTGGCCGAGGCGTTCTGCCGCCACCCGTTGGTGCCCGTCGACATCGTGCTCTCGCTGGCAGCGAACGAGGGCGATGCCGGGCTGATGATGCTGGCGCGCTCGCCGGTGCTGCATGAACGCGAGCTGATCGAACTGGTGGAAACCGGATCGCCGGCCCGGCAGGCCGCGATTGCCAGCCGCGAGGGGCTGGTCGCGCCGGTCGCCGCCGCGATTGCCGAGGTCGGCCATGCCGCCGCCTCCCTGACGCTGGTCACCAATGCCTCCGCCGATATCCCGGGCTTCGCGCTGGCACGCATCGTCGAGCGCTTCTCGCACCTGCCGGCGATGCGCGAGGCGCTGCTGGCGCGCCCCGGTCTGCCCGCTGCCGCGCATCATGCGCTGATCCGGGCTGTGGCCGGCGCGCTTACCAGCTTTGTCTCGGAACGCGACTGGATGGGAACGGCCGACGCCGCGCGGGTTGCGCGCGAGGCCTGCGAGCGGGCGACGCTGACCTGCGCCGACGGGCGCGAGGATGCCGACGTGCGCGGGCTGGTCGAGCAGATGTACCGGAACGACCAGCTCACCCCGGCTCTGGTGCTGCGTGCGCTGCTGTCCGGGCAGGTGCGGCTGTTCCTCGAAGCGGTCTCGGTGCTCTCCGGCCTGCCGACCGACCGGGTGGCGGCGCTGGCCGCCGACCGCTCGGGTGCCGCCTTCCGCGTGCTCTATGATCGGATCGGGCTGCCGCGCGGCGCCTATGTCGCCTTCCGCACCGCGCTTCAGGTGATGCAGGCGGAGAGCTATGTCGACGAGGGCGAAGGTACCGCCGGCCTCAAGCGCCGCATCGTCGAGCGCGTGCTCGACCAATATGCCGGGCTGGGCGAGACGCAGGGCAGCGGCAAGCTGATCGAGGTGCTCCAGCGCTGGCAGGCCGAGGCAATCCGCGACGCGGCCGACCGTCAGGCGGCGTGAGGCGCCGTCTCAGTCGAACTGCTCGCGCAGGATGCGCTCCTCGATCGAGTGATCGCGGTCGACCAGCATGATCAGCGTCGAGTTCGGATCGAGGCGCGCGCGCACGGCGACGGCGTTCAGCACCTGAAAATGGTCCGCCGTGGCATTGACCGGGCGCTTTTCCGATTCCAGCACCGCGATATCGACCCGCACACGGTCCGGCACCAGCGCACCGCGCCAGCGCCGCGGGCGAAAGGCCGAGATCGGCGTGACCGCCAGCAGCGGCGTGCCGATCGGCAGGATCGGGCCCTGGGCCGAGAGGTTGTAGGCGGTGGAGCCGGCGGGGGTCGCCACCAGCACGCCGTCGCAGATCAGCTCCTCCATGCGCACCTTGCCGTCGATGGCGATGCGCAGCTTGGCGGCCTGATAGGACTGACGGATCAGCGACACCTCATTGATCGCCGGCGCGCGATGGGTGCGCCCGGACGTATCGGTGGCTTCCATCATCAGCGGGTGGATCACCACGCGCTGCGCGGCGGCGATGCGCGCGGGCAGGTCCTCGTGACGATAGGAGTTCATCAGGAAGCCGACCGATCCACGATTCATCCCGTAGATCGGGATGCCGGTGTCGCGGAAGCGATGCAGCGTCTGCAGCATGAAGCCGTCGCCGCCGAGCGCCACCACGATATCCGCATCCTCCGGGGCGACATTGCCATAGCGCGCGACCAGCTCGGCGCGGGCCTGCACGGCATCCGTCGCCTCGCTCGCGACAAAGGCGATTCGGCCATATGCTGGTGCCTCGGGGGCGTCTGTCGCGGAAGCCGAGGCGGGACGGGCGACTTCGTTCATCGTGGACGGGCCCGATCGCGGGGTTTCGAGGATGGCGCCACATAACGGCTATGGCACGGTACTGATCTATACGACCTGGCCAAGCCCCGTCGAGGCCGAGGCCGCCGGCAGGGCCATCGTTGCCGATGGGCTGGCGGCCTGCGTCAATATACTGCCGGGAATGGTATCGATCTATCGCTGGCAGGGCGAAATCGAGCGGGCGCAGGAGACGGTGATGCTGCTCAAGACCCGCGAGGACCTCGCCGAGGCGGTGGCGCAGGCCGTGCGCGCGCGCCATTCCTACGAGGTGCCGGCCATCCTCTTCCTCCCCGTCTCCGGGGGCGACGAGGCGTATCTCGACTGGATCGAGGCGGAGACGGAAGAGTAGCGAGGCTACCGGCCGTCAGCCTTCAGCCTCGCGCAGATAGGGCTCGACCGGGCCCTTGAGCTTGACCGTCATCGGGTTGCCGGCGCGGTCCTTGGCCTTGCCGACCGAGACGCGGACCCAGCCCTCGCTGACGCAATATTCCTCGACATTGGTCTTCTCGACGCCCTTAAAGCGGATGCCGACGCCACGGGCGAGAAGCTCCTCATTGTAATGGGGGCTCGACGGGTCGCTGGAGAGGCGGTCGGGCAGGGCGGCGGGGACGGTATCGTTCATGGCATCCTCGGCAAGGCGAATGGATCGGCCGGCACACATAGCCTCATGCCGCCGGCCTGCCAATCGCCGCGCTCAGCTTTCGTCGAACCACACCGTCAGCCAGACCGTCGGCATACCCGCCGCGGTCTCGTCCACCCGGTGGCGCCGGAGCGGCGCGATCAGCAGATGATCGCCCGGCAGCAGGCGGCGCGGTGCCGCTTCATCCTCGAAACGCAACCATGCCTCACCGCTGACCAGCAGCACCCATTCCGCCTGCGCCTGCTCGTACCAGAAGCCGGGCGGGCTCGACTGGCCCTGCGAGACGATCCGCTCGATGCGCAGCCCCGGCCGCACCAGAAGATCCTGGACATGCTCGGCCGAGGCGGGGAGATCGCCCAGTGCGGCGAAAAGGTTGCCGGCCCCGGCCGCGTGGTCGTCCCCGGCGCTCAGAGCACGGGGTTCCAGGGGGCGGGAACCAGCCGGTAGCCGTTCCCGGCCTTCTCGATGAAGCCGGTGGCCGGGAAGAAGAAATGATAGCCGGTAAGCTGCATGCGCTCGGCCGCCAGCATGTCGTAGACCTTGCGCCGGGTCTCGATTGCCTTGGCGGCGTCCATGTCGAAGGTCACCTGCCATTCCGGGTTGGGCACGAACAGCGCCGGCGTGTTGGTGATGTCGGACTGGACGAAAAGCTTGGCATCGCCGGAGGCGACCACATAGGCGGTGTGGCCGGGCGTATGGCCGGCGGCGTTCACCGAGGTGATGCCGGGGGCGATCTCCTTGTCCCACTCATAGGGCTTCACCCGGCTGTCGGTATCCTTGAACACCTTGCGCACATTGGCGAAGGCACCCTTCATCGCCTCCGGGGCGCGGCTCATCTGGCCCTCGTCCATCCAGAACGCCCATTCCGGCGCGGGAACGAGGATTTCGGCGTTCGGGAAGGCGAGCGAACCGTCTTCGGCGCGCAGGCCGTTAATGTGGTCGCCATGGAAATGGGAAATGACCACGGTATCGATATCGGCCGGCTTCACCCCGGCCCAGGCGAGATTGGCCATCAGCTTGCCGACCGGGGCATTGGCGCTCTGCGGACCGTTGCCGGTATCGATCAGCACCCGCTTGCCGCCGGTGTTCAGCAGCATCGGGTTGAACTGGATGGTCATCTGGTCCTTCGGCAGGAAGGCCGCCTCCAGCGCGCCATTGACCTCATCGCGGCTGGCGTTCTTCACGAAGCCGTCGGCCAGCGGGAAACTGCGCGCGCCGTCATTGATCGCGGTGATCTCGATATCGCCGACCTTGTAGCGGTAGAGGCCGGGAACCTGCGTGCCGGAGCCGGTCTGGGCGTGGGCTGCACCCGACGAGCCGACGAGAGCCGACAAAGCGGGCGCGCCGGCGAGGAGGGGCAGGCTGGCGGCACCGGCGAGAAGCCCGCGGCGGGTTGTATCGGTCATCGCTTCCTCCTGAACAGGGTGGCGCCGGGCATGAGCCGCGCGCGAGAGAAGCTAGTCGGGCCATGGTGCAGGGTCACGCCGCAACGGTTCACGTTCGGGTGAGGCCGGGCCGTCAGAAGCTGTGTTTGAAGCCGAATTCGAGACCGTTGTAAGACGGCTCACCATCAGTCCAGTCGCGCTCCACAAACACCGTCAGCGTGTTGTGCGCGTCGAGGTGGAAATTGAGGCCGGTGGCGATTTCGGGGGTGTCGTAGTCGTTCGCCGTGTCGAAGGCGTTGCGGTAGCGCAGCCGCGCGATGGTCCAGCTCACGGACTGGGTCAGCGGCACTTCGGCGGAGACGGTGAAATAATAATAGGTGAAGTTCGAAGAGTCGTCGTTCTCGATGAAATGCTGGCCGATGCCGGCCATGCCGGTCAGGCTCAGCTTATCGAATTTGTGGGTGTAGCCGATCGCCGCCTGGACGTTCACCTTGTAGTCCGAGGTGTGCGCGGTGTCGTAATATTTGGCGCCGCCGGAGATCACGACATTATTGTCGAAGACATGAGAGAGCGACAGGTCCCAATCGGTGGATTTGGTGGTTCCGAAATGGTCCGGGTCGCGCTCGGTGGTGACCGTGCCGCCGATCGTGGTACTGCCGGCCCAAGCTGGCGTGACGGCCAGCGCGCCCACCAGAAACGCCGCCACCGGCCCCATTCTTTTCATGCCGAACCCCTCTTCCGCTCGCCATTCATAGCCTTGAATCAGCGCTTGGGCTTGCCTTTCAGCACGACATAAGCGCTCGCGGCGAGCAAGGTCAGCACCACGAAGATGACGCCGACAACATTGATCACCGGCGACAGGCCGAAGCGCAGGCGGGAGGCGATTTCCGTCACCAGCGTCCACTCGCCGCCAATGGCGAAGACAGTGGTGTTGTAGTTCTCGAAGGATTGCAGGAAGGCCACGACCGCCGCCGTGAAGGCGGTCGGGGCGAGGAAGGGCAGGGTGATGCGGCGGAACACCAGCGTGTGGCGGGCGCCGAGATCGAGCGCCGCTTCTTCCAGCGTGCGGTCCTGCCGCTGCAGGCGGGCGAGGAACAGCAGCATGGCGTAGGAGGCGATGAAGCTGGACTGTGCCATGACCGCGACGAACAGCCCGCCCGGCACGCCGAATTCCCGCCAGAAGATCAGGCTGGAAATGCCGAGGATGATGCCGGGCGTCAGCACCGGCGACACCAGCACGGAATAAAGGAAGGTGCCCGAGCGCTCCGATAGCCGGGTCAGGATCAGCGCGCCGGCGAGGCCCGCCGGGATCGACACCGCGATCACGCCCAGCGCCACGATCACCGAATTCAGCAGCCCCTTGAGCAGGCGCTGGTCATGAGCCAGCGCCACGAACCACTCCAGAGTGAAGCCCTGCCACTGGGTGACGGACGGGTAGGGATAGGCATTGAACGCCGCCGCCGACATCACCGCCAGCGGCAGGAACAGATACAGGCAGAACAGCCCGACATAGATGTTCAGCACCAGCCGGGCGGCAGGGCTCTCGGTGGCGGTGCTCATTTCGCGATGTCCCTCAAACCGACGCCGAACAGGCGCATCATGATGAGGATGAAGGCCGTGCACACCACCAGCAGCGACACCGCATAGGCCGAGCCCATGTTCCAGTTGTTGCTCTCATAGAACTGGCGGTAGACGAGCTGGCTGAACCAGTCGCCGCCCTGTCCCCGCGTCATGATCACCGGCACCGAATAGGAGCCGGCGGAGAGCATGAAGGTCATGATGCAGCCGACCGCGATGCCGGGCTTGGCGTGCGGGATGATCACGCGGCGATGGATGCGCCAGGTGGAAGCGCCGAGGTCGCGGGCGGCTTCGATCTGGTTGCGGTCCAGCGTCTCCAGCGTGTTCACCATCGGGAACACCATGAACAGCACATAGGTGTAGATCATCGCCAGGAAGACGGCGGAGGGATTTTCGAGGAACGGAATCCACTCGCGCGCGTCGAGGTCGATGAAGCCGGCCCAGGCCAGCAGGCCGTTGATGACGCCGCGATAGTCGAGAATCATCAGCCAGGCATAGACCCGCAGCAATTCGTTGATCGCGTAAGGCACGATCAGCGCCACGGTGAGGATCACCGTCTTGCGCGGGCCGCTCGCCAACGCCACCGCATAGGCGATGGGGTAGCAGACGATGAAGGCCAGCAGCGTCACCAGCAGCGCGTAGAAGATCGTGCGCACGAAGATGTAGAGATGCAGGCTGCTCATCCGGGTGAAGTTGGCCAGCCCGTACATCTTGGGCGGGTTGGTCTCCTGCGCTTCGAGCGTCGCGATCTCGGTCCGCTTCTGCTCCAGCGTCGATTCGATCGCGGCGCGCTTTGCCGGGTCGGTGGCGGTGTTCGCGTCGAGCTCGATCACCGCGATCTCGTTATAGAGCCGGTCGATGCTCAGCGTGATGTCGCCGCCGGATTCGCGCCACCACAGCGACTGTTCCAGCATGGCGCCGATCGGCACCACGATCAGCACCAGCACCCAGGCGACGGTGATGGCGCAGATCAGCGCCGCGAGGAGCTTGCCATAGGCGCGCGCGAGGCTAGCCATGACGCGATCTCCTCGTCGCGCCATGGCTAGCGATATTCGCCAACGCGTTTTCTTCACGCGAACCGGCTGCCACTTCGCTTGAAAACGCTTCAGCCATTGGCGAGGGCTCCTTCCGCGAACACCAGCGCGTCGTCGCGCCCGAAGGACAGCACCAGGTCCTCCGGCAGGTCGCGCACCGCCGGGCCATTGGGCATCGTGACCATGAAATGCTGGCCGGCGGCCTCGCAGTCGAGATTGATCGAAGGGCCTTCGAGATGACGGGCGACGAGTTTTGCCGGCACCGAATTGCCGGCATTGCCGCCCAGCGCGATACGCTCGGGCCGGACCATGACCAGTGCCTCCGCGCCCGCACCGATCTCGGCCCGCAGCCGACCCTCGACGCGCCCGACAGCGGTTTCCACCGTGGCGATGCCGTCAATGGTGCGCATCAGCTTGCCGCGCAGCACGTTCTGTTCCCCCACGAAGGTCGCGACGAAGGGGGTGGCGGGCTCGGCATAGAGCTGGTCGGCGGTCGCCACCTGCTCCAGCCGGCCGCGGCTCATCACCGCCACGCGGTCCGACATGGCGAGCGCCTCGCCCTGATCGTGGGTGATGTAGATGAAGGTGATGCCGACCCGGCGCTGGATGGCGCGCAGTTCGGTGCGCATGTGCTGGCGCAGCTTGAGATCCAGCGCGGAGAGCGGCTCGTCCAGCAGCAGCACGGAAGGCTCGACCGCCAGCGCGCGGGCGATGGCGACGCGCTGGCGCTGGCCGCCGGACAGGTCGGACGGCTTCTTGTCGCCATAGCCGCCAAGCGCGACCAGATCGAGCAGTTCCTGCGCGCGCTTCAGCCGGTCGGCCCTGGAGACGCCGCGCGCCTCCAGCCCGAAGGCGACGTTCTCGGCGACGCTCATCAGCGGGAACAGGGCGAGGTTCTGGAAGATCAGCGCGGTCGGACGCTGGTTCGGGCCCTTGCCCACCATGTCCTCGCCGCCGATCAGCACCCGGCCTTCCGTCGGCTCGATGAAACCGGAAATGGCGCGCAGGATCGTGGTCTTGCCGCAGCCGGAGGGGCCTAGGATCGAGAAGAATTCGCCGGCCTCGATGGTGAGATCGAGAGGCTGCACCGCGGTGGCGTCGCCGAAGCGGATCATCACCTTGTCGAGACGAACGTCCTTGCCGCGCATGGAAACACCACCAGCCACGTTATCTGCCGTCCTGGCCGGGCGTGTCCCGGCCAACCACGTCGTCCGGGGCCATCCGGCTGACAGGCGTGGATCCCCGGGACACGCCCGGGGATGACGTTGGAGGCGGAAGGCCCGGGCGTGCCGGGCCGCGCGATCAGCTGTTGGTGAGCTTCTCGACGAACTCAGAGCGCAGCTTGGCGTAGAAGTCGGTCTGCATCGGCCACCAGAACAGGTTGTCGATGGTGCCGGCCGGATAGGCCGCCTCGAAGGCCGAACGCGCTTCCGCCGACAGGTAGTTCTCGGCCTTCACGGCGCAGCTGTTATAGCCGGTGGTGTTGGCGAACAGCGCGCCCACTTCCGGCTGATAGAGGAAGTTCGCGAAGGCATAGGCCTGTTCGAGATTGGCCGCGCCCGAGGGAATGGCCAGCGTGTCGGTCCAGGCGAGGCCGCCTTCCTTGGGCATGCCGTACTTCCAGTTCGGGCTGGTCTTGCGGCCGAGCAGGATGCCGGTGGTGTCCCAGGTCTGGCCGATGGTGCAGCCCGCGTCGGTGAAGGCGGCGGTGGCCTCCGTCGCGTTGTTCCAGTAGGCGCCGATATTGCCCTTGTGTTCGAGGATGAACTTCAGGCAGCCCTCGAACACGCGGCGGCTCTCGGCTTCCGACTTGTAGAGGTCGAGGCCGCGGTTGCTCTTGAGCGTGCCGTTGGCGTCGAGATAGAGCGCGACGCCGTTGAACACCGACTTCTGGCGGATCGCGGTCTGCTTGGGGTGATCGGCGAGCCACATGTCGCCATAGGAGATGTCGCCGGACACCTTGCCGGGGAACTTGGTCGAATCCCAGGTGATGCCTTCCGTGCCCCAGTCGAAGGGCACGAGGAAGCGCTTGCCGCGATGGGCGGCGCCGAGGGTCAGCGAGTTGCGGTAGATCGAGGGGATGACCTGCGCCGATTTGAACTTCGCCTCGTCGATCGGCTGCAGCAGGTTGTCCTTGTAGTAGTTCGGGCCGGTGTCGACCGACGGGAACAGGATGTCGAAGCCCTTGCCGCCGGCGGCGCGCAGCTTGTTCTCGGCCTCCTCGTTGGAGCCGTAGGTCGACAGGTTCACCTTGATGCCGGTGGCATTGGTGAAGTCGGCCAGGATGGTGTTCTTGTCGAAATAGTCGCCCCAGGCATAAACGGCGACCGAGCCGGAGCTGGCCAGCGCGTCATGGGCGCGCAGAACGGCGGGAGCGGCGAGCGCGAAGGCGCCGGCCTTCATGATGTCGCGGCGGGAAAAACGGGTCATTCTAACCTCCCAGAGGCCCCAAGGGCGAAACCGGGTCCGCTCTAGTTCGGGGCGATGAACGAACGATGACACGCTCCCGCGAGCCTAGAAAGCGCCCGTCGCACACGAACAGTGGCCATGTCGCATTCGTTCAACAGTTACCGAAGGGCGGAAGAGGCTACCAGCAGGGGGTGCGACAATCTGTCATGGCCCGGGACGGATGGAAAGTGCGCGGGTCTCCACTAAGTTCCGCCTACCCGATGATCCGGGCCCCTCTGACGCGAGCCTTGCCGGCGTTCGCGTGATGTCGGATCGATTTCCGATGTCATGCTGGCTGGAGAACCGTGTCAAATGCTACCGCAGCACCGTGAATCGACCTGTACCCCGGAGAAACGGATGTTTCCCCGGCCCATTCGTGCGTTTATCTGATTAGCGCGGGGGAGGGACACTCATGACGGAATATCTGCTGCAGCTTGCCGCCAGCCCGGAAGCCTGGGCGGCGCTCATCACCCTGATGGCCATGGAAGTCGTGCTCGGCATCGACAACCTGCTGTTCATCTCGATTCTCACCAACAAATTGCCTGAGGACATCCGGCCCCGCGCGCGGCGCATCGGCATCGGGCTCGCCCTGATCATGCGCCTCGGCCTGCTGTCGACGGTTGCGATCATCGTGCAGTTGGTGCACCCGGTGTTCACGGTGTTCGGCCACGCCTTCTCGTGGCGCGACCTGATCCTGATCGCCGGCGGCCTGTTCCTGGTGTGGAAGGCGACCAAGGAAATCCATCACGCGATGGCGCCCCATGAAGAGCAGGAAGCGGCGCTCGGTGGCACGCTTCAGATGAGCTTCAGCGCGGCGATCGTGCAGATCCTGATCCTCGACCTGGTGTTCTCGGTCGACAGCATCATCACCGCCGTGGGCATGACCGAGCACATCCCGATCATGGTGATCGCGGTCATCGTTGCGGTGCTCACCATGCTGCTGGCCGCCGGCCCGCTCGCCAACTTCATCAATCGCAATCCGTCGATCGTGATGTTGGCTCTGGGCTTCCTGCTGCTGATCGGCACCACGCTGATCGCGGAAGGCTTCGGCGCTCACGTCTCGAAGGGCTACATCTACACCGCCATGGCGTTCTCGGCCGGTGTGGAGGCGCTGAACATGATGGTGCGCCGCCGCCGCCCGGCCGGCGCCGGCCACTGACCAACCGAAACGGCGGGCCTCGTGCCCGCCGTTTCTCAATTTCGTGACGCACCGAGCGTGCGATCCTCGAATCCGGAGCGGCGAGGCGATGCTATATTCGCCCGGCTATCCGCCTGAGGAGACCCGCGATGACAGACGAGCCCCCCGCGCCTGATGAGCTTGCCGGCGGTGACCCGCCCCCGGACAGCAAGCTCACCCGCACCAAGCGCGCCTGGGCACAGGCCGGCAAGTTCCTCACCGGCAAGGTCACCCGCGAGGATGACGAGCGCCTGCCGCCCGGCCAGCATCTGGTCAAGGACTGGCCGGTGCTCGATCTCGGTCTTCAGCCGGACATTCCGCTCAACCACTGGCGCTTCGATGTCACGGGGGCGGTGGAGGCCCCGATCTCCTGGGACTGGCCGACCTTCCAGTCCCATGCGCAGAGCCATCTCGTCACCGATATTCACTGCGTCACCACCTGGTCGCGCTACGATAATCGCTGGGACGGCCTGCTGGTGCGCGACCTGCTCGACATCGTGATGCCGAAGCTGGGCGCCAGCCACGTTCTGCTGCACAGTTTCGACGGCTACACCACCAATCTCGCCCTGGAGGATTTCGCCGCCGAGGACGCGATGCTGGTGCATAGCTGGGAGGGCAAGCCGCTCAGCGTCGCCCATGGCGCGCCGATGCGCCTCGTGGTGCCGCATCTCTATTTCTGGAAGAGCGCCAAGTGGCTGCAGCGGATCGAGTTCCGCACCTTCGACAAGCGCGGCTTCTGGGAGGAAAACGGCTACCACAACCACGCGGACCCGTGGAAGGAAGAGCGCTATTCCGCCGACGAGTGAGCAACCTCATTACTCGCCCCCACTCATCACTCGCCACATGAAAAAGCCGGGCATGAGCCCGGCTTTTGTCGTCTGACCCGGCGTTGCGGCGATCAGCGCGGGCGCATCGCTCCGGCGCGCAGGAAAGAGGGCGGCGGCGTCTGCGACAGGCGCGACGCCTCCGTTGCGGGCTTGCGCGGAGCGGACGCAGGAGCCGGCTGCGGGGCAGGGGCCGACGCGAACGGCTTGGCTGAGGGACGGGCCTCGGCGCCCGCCTTGGCGGTCACGGTGCCGGTGGCAGCCGAACGGGCGGCAAGTCCGGGAAGCTGCGCCTTGGCCAGCTGTGAGCCCTTGGCGAGCTGCGCGGTGAGCGGCAGGTCCGGCGCCGGGGGCACCGCGCGCGAGGCAGACGGGTTGATGGAGAGCTCTCGGCGCAGCTTGGCCCAGGTTTCCGCGAGCGCCGACGGGTCCCAGCTCGGCTCGGCATCGTCGATCTTCCAGCTTTCCGAGCTGGCGGGCGGCGGCGCGCGCGGGGCTTCCGGCGCCACCTCGCGGGCCGCGGCCGTCGCCACCGGAGCGGCCTCAGGCTGAGCGGCTGGCGCGGCCACCGGCGAGGCCTGGACCACCGGCTGAACCTGAGCCTGAACGGGCTGGACGGCGGCCTGGGCCTCCGCCACGATCGGCTGGAACGCGATCCGCACGCCCCATTTGCCGGCTTCCCATTCGTTGATCGCCCACATCAGCGCTGCGCCGATACCTGCACCGGCCGCGACATCCGCAAGCGTGACGCCAGGAACGATTGCGAGATACAGGGCGCACAGGGCAGCCACCCCGACATAGCACGCAGGTGCACGCCATTTCGATTGCATGTCACTATTCCCAGCCATTTTTTACAACATAGCTGATTCGTGGGAATCTCAACGCGTTAGACGAGAGAAACCATGCAAAAAACCTACCTCGCCAAGTCGTCGCGAATCGCGTTTGCGAACTGTTCAAAGGTTAATTGAAGGTTAATATTTGGAGGTGGTGGGCGCGCACCGCTCTCACCCGCCCCGGCGCGCCTTCATCGCTGTCACCGCCATGCAGAACAGCTCGAACAGCACCTGTGCGGCGGCGTGGGCCGTGTTTGTGGTCGCATCATATTGCGGCGCGACTTCAACCACATCGCCACCAATCACATCCAGCCCATTGAGTCCGCGAAGAATTTCCAGAACCTCACGCGAGGTGAGCCCGCCGATTTCCGGCGTGCCCGTGCCCGGCGCGAAGGCCGGATCGAGGCTGTCGACGTCGAAGGAGACATAGACCGGGCCGTTGCCGAGCACCTCCCGCGCCTTTTCGATGATCGCCGGAATGCCGAGCCCGGTGACTTCCTCGGCATGGATCACCGTCATGCCGCTCTCATAGGAAAATTCCCACAGGAACTCCGCCCCGCCGCGAATGCCGATCTGGATGGTGCGCTCGGGATCGAGCGTGCCGTCCAGCACCGCCTTGCGGAACGGCCCGCCATGGTGAAACTTCGAGCCCTCATAGATGCCGCTGGTATCGCAATGGGCGTCGATGTGCAGCATGCCCACGGGCCGCGCGGCGCCGACCGCCTTCAGGATCGAGCCGGTGATGGAGTGATCGCCCCCGACGCTGAGCGGGATGACGCCGGCCGCGACCACCTTGGCAAAGAACGCCTCAATATCGGCGTGACAGGTCTCGAGGTTGAACCGGCTGGCAAAGGGCACGTCGCCAATATCGGCGATGGCCGCCTCGGCGGCCGGCACCATGCCGAGCACATGTTCGTAAGGCCCGATGCGCTCGATGGCGCGGACCGCGCGCGGACCGAGCCGGGCGCCGGCGCGATTGGTGACGCCGAGGTCCATCGGCACGCCGATCAGCGCCATGTCCAGCCCGCCGAAATCCGGCGTGTCCTGCAACTCCGGGCGATAGGGCGCGCCGAGCAGCGTGGCGGCATTGGCCCAGGGCCACACGCGCCGGTCGCCCTTGAACTGCAGCTCGGCCACGCGCTTGAAGGCGGGATCGAAGATCACCGAGCCGGACACATCGGCATATTTGGCCCGCAGCCGGGCCAGCTTCTCATCATTCGACATGGGATTCTCGCAAAACGGGCGGCAGGCGGGGACATGCATGATTGGTACCGTGCTTTGCGCCGCCGAACGAGCCCGACATTCTGCGGGATTCAAAAAGAACAGATTGCGAACATGGAACAAAACATGTACGTTTAATCATCCTCAGTCCGACAAATCCATTGGCACCCCTTGCGTGCAACCCGGAGCCCGGCAATGACTCAATCCACGTTGCGACTCGTCGAAGGAACTTCAATGGACAAGACCAAGGCGCTGGATGCCGCGCTGAGCCAGATCGAGCGGGCCTTTGGCAAGGGCTCGATCATGCGCCTGGGCAAGAATGACAAGGTTCTCGAGATCGAGACCGTGTCGACCGGCTCGCTCGGCCTTGATATCGCGCTCGGCGTCGGCGGTCTGCCGCGCGGCCGTGTCGTGGAGATTTTCGGGCCGGAATCCTCGGGCAAGACCACGCTGGCGCTCCATACCATCGCGGAAGCGCAGAAGAAGGGCGGGGTGTGTGCCTTCATCGACGCCGAGCACGCGCTTGACCCGATCTATGCGCGCAAGCTCGGCGTGGACCTCGACGGACTGCTGATCTCGCAGCCCGACGCCGGCGAGCAGGCGCTGGAGATTGCCGATACGCTGGTGCGCTCCGGTGCCGTCGACGTGCTGGTGGTGGATTCGGTGGCGGCTCTGACCCCGCGCGCCGAACTCGATGGTGAGATGGGCGATTCCCAGCCGGGTATGCAGGCGCGCCTGATGAGCCAGGCGCTGCGCAAGCTCACCGCCTCGATCAGCCGCTCCAACACGATGGTCATCTTCATCAACCAGATCCGCATGAAGATCGGCGTGATGTATGGCAGCCCGGAGACGACGACCGGCGGCAATGCGCTGAAATTCTATGCTTCGGTCCGTCTCGACATCCGCCGCATCGGCTCGATCAAGGAGCGCGACGAGGTGGTGGGCAACCAGACCCGCGTGAAGGTGGTCAAGAACAAGCTGGCGCCTCCTTTCAAGCAGGTCGAGTTCGACATCATGTATGGCGAGGGCGTCTCGAAGATGGGCGAATTGATCGATCTCGGCATCAAGGCTGGGGTGGTCGAGAAGTCCGGCGCCTGGTTTTCGCACGACAACCAGCGGCTGGGGCAGGGGCGTGAGAATGCCAAGAACTTCCTGCGTCAGAACCCGGAAGTGGCCAATCGCATCGAGGCGACCATACGGCAGAATGCCGGCCTGATCGCCGAGCAGATTCTGGCGGGTTCGAATGAAGGGGAAGACGAGGCGGAGTGACCCCTCCGGCTCGGTTCGCGCGACAGGTGACCGGGTAGGCGCTCCCTGCGCCGATCCGGCTTCGCCCGCCCCGCTCAACGGGCGGGAAGCATTCTGGACAAGCTATTTGAGCGCCGTTAGAACCGGTGGCGCGCGTTTGGGCGCGTCCCGGCGGCAACGTCGGCTGTTTGGAGTTGGCGGACGAATTCATGAGCGGCGTTAACGAGATACGTGCGACCTTTCTCGATTATTTTGCGAAGAATGGTCATCAGGTGGTCGAATCTTCGCCGCTTGTCCCGCGCAACGATCCGACATTGATGTTCACCAATGCCGGCATGGTGCAGTTCAAGAATGTTTTCACCGGGGTTGAGAAGCGGCCCTACCAGCGCGCGGCGACGTCGCAGAAGTGTGTCCGTGCGGGCGGCAAGCATAACGATCTCGACAATGTCGGCTACACGGCGCGTCATCATACGTTCTTTGAAATGCTGGGGAATTTTTCCTTCGGTGACTATTTCAAGGAGAACGCGATCGAGTTCGCCTGGAAGCTGATCACCCGGGAATTCGAGCTGCCGGTCGACCGTCTCCTGGTCACCGTCTATCACGAGGATGACGAGGCGTTCTCGCTATGGAAGCGGATCGCCGGGCTGCCGGATGAGAAGATCATCCGCATCGCCACCTCTGACAATTTCTGGCAGATGGGCGATACGGGCCCGTGCGGCCCGTGCTCGGAGATCTTCTTTGATCACGGCCCCCACATTCCCGGTGGCCCTCCCGGCTCGCCGGACGAGGATGGCGACCGCTTCATCGAGATCTGGAATCTCGTCTTTATGCAGTTCGAGCAGATGGCCGGCGGCGAGCGCGTAAACCTGCCCCGTCCGTCCATCGACACCGGCATGGGGCTTGAGCGCATTTCCGCGGTGCTCCAGGGCACGCACGACAATTACGAGATCGACCTGATGCGCGCCTTGATCGGCGCGGTCGAGGAAATGACCAATGTCGAGGCCAACGGGCCGCGCAAGGCCAGCCATCGGGTGATTGCCGACCATCTGCGCGCCGCGACCTTCCTGGTCGCCGACGGGGTCCTGCCCTCCAATGAGGGCCGCGGCTATGTGCTGCGCCGCATCATGCGCCGGGCCATGCGCCACGCCCAGCTTCTGGGCGCGCAGGATCCACTGATGTACCGTCTCGTTCCGGTATTGGTGCGCGAGATGGGCCGTGCCTATCCCGAGATCGTTCGCGCGGAAGCACTGGTCTCCGAGACGCTGCGCCTGGAGGAAACCCGCTTCCGCAAGACGCTGGAGCGCGGCCTGTCGATCCTTGAGACCGAGAGCGAAGGCCTGTCGGCCGGCGCCAAGTTCTCCGGCGACACCGCGTTCAAACTCTACGACACCTATGGCTTCCCGCTCGATCTGACAGAGGACGCGCTGCGCACTCGTGGCATCTCGGTCGACGAGACCGCTTTCAATGCCGCCATGGAACGCCAGCGCGCCGATGCGCGCGCCTCTTGGGCCGGTTCGGGTGAAGCCGCGACCGACACGGTGTGGTTCGGGGTGCGCGAGGAGGTCGGGGCGACCGAGTTTCTCGGCTATGAGACCGAGACCGCGGAGGGTGCGGTAACGGCTCTGGTTACGGAGGGCGCGCGCGCCACGACCCTGGCGGCGGGTTCGCGTGGCCTGGTCGTCCTCAACCAGACCCCGTTCTATGGCGAATCCGGCGGCCAGGTCGGCGATACCGGGCGGATGACCGGCGAGGACGGTCTGAGCGTTCGCGTGATCGGCACCCAGAAGAAACTGGGCGACATTTTTGTCCACGAAGTCGAGGTCGAGACCGGCACCCTCGCCATCGGTACGCCTCTGGCGCTGACGGTCGATGCGAGGCGGCGTTCTGCGATTCGCGGCAACCATTCAGCCACCCATCTGCTGCACGAGGCGCTGCGTCGTGTGCTCGGCGATCATGTCGCGCAGAAGGGCTCGCTCGTGGCGCCGGACCGGCTGCGCTTCGATTTCAGCCATCCCAAGCCGTTGTCCGAGGACGAACTGGAGCGGGTCGAGGATCTGGCGAACCGGGTCGTGCTGCGCAACGAGCCTGTCGTGACCCGG
This sequence comes from Ancylobacter gelatini, assembly GCF_022601675.1. GTDB lineage: Bacteria > Pseudomonadota > Alphaproteobacteria > Rhizobiales > Xanthobacteraceae > Ancylobacter > Ancylobacter gelatini. The sequence goes on from NZ_JAKVIL010000001.1 coordinate 615,519, forward strand.
CTTATGGCGGTCGACGAGGCGATCGAATCGGGCGCGCGCGCCCTGTTCGGCGAGAAATATGGTGAGGAGGTCCGCGTGGTCTCCATGGGCACCGGGCCGGACAATGGCGCGCCCTATTCCGTGGAATTGTGCGGCGGCACCCATGTCGCGCGGACCGGGGACATCGGTATCGTCACCGTGCTGGGCGAGAGTGCGGTCGGCGCCGGCGTGCGCCGCATCGAGGCGATGACAGGCGATGCCGCACGTCATCACCTTTCCCAGGAAAGCCGCGCGTTTCATGCGGCGGCGGGTCTGCTCAAGGCGCCGGTCGCCGATGTCGGCGAGCGCATCGCGGCGCTGGTCGAGGAGCGGCGCCGGCTGGAACGCGAACTCGGCGACGTCAAACGGCAGCTTGCCTTCGGCGGCGGCAGCAGCTCGGCGGCGCCCGACATCATGACGGTGAACGGCATCAGCTATCTGCCGATCGCGGTCAGCGGCGTCGACGCAAAGGACATGAAGCCGATCGCCGACGAGGCCAAGAAGCGGGTCGGTTCCGGGGTGGTGGCCATCGTCAACACCGCGCCGGACGGCAAGGGCGTGCTGGTCGTCGGCGTGACGGCCGACCTTACGGCCCGCTTCGACGCGGTGGCGCTGGTACGTCGGGGCGCCGAGGCGCTGGGCGGCAAGGGCGGCGGCGGCCGGCCCGACATGGCGCAGGCCGGTGGCCCGGATGGCGCGCGCGCGGCCGAAGCCCTCGCGGCTGTTGAAAGCGCCCTGGCCGGCTAGCCGGCGGGGCGCGGGACGCGGATATCCCGCGCCTTGCAGCGTTTCATGGTGCTGGAAATACGCGTGGCAGGCCGGCGCTCGCTGCTGCGCTGGCCGGCGCTGAAGCGAGGCGCCGCGGGTGATCGCGCCGCTTCGGCAGGTACGGCTGGCGGCACGGCAGGGAACGGCAATGTGGGGCGCGGCTCCAATTCCAGGTCGAGCCTTCTTGCCGCGATCTGCCGGTCACCGGCACGGATAGGGGCGGGAAACGCCGCGCGGGAGTTTCGCCGTGGCTGCCCCGTCGCCCGCGCCAGGAGCGATGATCGCGTCGGCGAGGTCATTCCCGCTCCGGCCGTTGCCGGGAGAGGCGCCGACGGGGCGGGCAGGGGGAAGCGCTGCGCACGACACCGCGACGCGGTTCGTCCGCTCGGGACCCTCGATCCCTCTGGCGTTCCGCCGCGACCTCAGACGTAATGCGCGCGGACGGCGCAGTCGTGAACCCGCCGTCGTTGAGAGACCGGCCGCGACCGCCATGACCGACATGTGGCATGGAAGGCCCGGCGGCGATCGGGGCCATGCCGCAAGCGGTGAGTCGCACCGGGATCGGGCGTCGGGGATGAGGGAGCGGCCGGTATGACAACGCGTGGCCAGAATACGGGCTGGCTTTCGGCGTCGTGGCGGCGACAGCAGCGGCGGCGCTGCTATCAGGTGCTGGAGCGCGACGCGGTACAGGACCGCACGGCCGAAATCGTCAATCTCGGGCTCATCGTTCTCATCGTCGCAAATGTGGTCTTCGCGGTGCTGGAGACGGTCGAGAGCCTGCTGCTGCGCGAGATGCTGCTGTTTCGCGCCTTCGAGATGTTCTCGCTCGTTGTCTTCGCGGTCGAGTATCTGGCGCGCATCTGGGTCGCGCCGGAAAACCCGCGCTATCGCGGGCTGTCGGCGCGGCGTGCGCGCTGGCGCCATCTGTGGACCCCGGCCGCGATCATCGACCTCCTGGCGTGGATGCCTTTCCTGATTTCGATGATGATGGGCATCAATTTGCGCACGCTCGCCATTCTGCGGCTGCTGCGCTTCGTGAAGCTGGCGCGGTATTCGCCGGGCATGCAGTCGCTGCTGGAGGTACTGCGTTCGGAATCGCAGTCGCTTCTGGCCTGCTTCTGGCTGCTGGCCGGCGCCGTGCTGCTCTCCGCCTCGGCGATGTATGTGGCGGAAGGCCATGTCCAGCCCGACCATCTGGGCTCGATCCCCGCCGCCATGTGGTGGTCGATGGCGACCGTGACCACGGTCGGCTATGGCGACGTCTATCCGGTCACCGTGCCGGGACGCATCATTGCCGGGCTCACCATGCTCTCGGGCATCATCATGATCGCCCTGCCGGTCGGCATCATTGCGACCGCTTTTGTGGAAGTGATCAAGCGGCGCGATTTCATCATCACCTGGGGCATGGTCGCGCGCGTGCCTCTGTTCGCCGATCTCGATGCGGCCGGCATCGGGGAGATTCACCGTGCGCTGTCCGCCCACACCGCCCATGCCGGCGAGGTGATCGTGCGGCGCGGCGAGGAGGCGACTTCGATGTATTTCATCGCCTCGGGCGAGGTGGAGCTGGAATTCGCCGACGAGACCGTCACGCTCTCGGAAGGCCAGTTTTTCGGTGAGATGGCGCTGCTGCATGTGGCGCGGCGCGCGGCGACGGCGCGGGCACGCAAGCGCTCGATGCTTCTGGTGCTGGACTCCACCGATCTCGCGGACATCATGCGGCGCCATCCGCAGATCCGGGCGGGCATCCAGGCGGTGTCGCGCAATACGGACGGCCCGCAGCCGGTCAGCCGGCGCACCGATATTGCCGGCGACGAACTGCCCGACAGCGACGACGGCCCGAAATGAAAAGCAAACGGGCCGGAAGCGTAGCTCCCGGCCCGTCGGCCGACTCGATGCGAGGGCAGGGTGCCCGGCCCGCGACGGCCGGGCGCGCCGTCAGCTCAGCGCCTTGCTGAGATTGTCGGAAACCTTGTCGAGGAAGCCGGTGGTGGACAGCCACTTCTGGTCGGCGCCAACCAGCAGCGCAAGGTCCTTGGTCATGTAGCCGCTCTCGACGGTGTCGACGCAGACCTTCTCCAGCGTGTTGGCGAAGGCGGCGAGGTCGGCATTGTCGTCAAGCTTGGCGCGATGGGCGAGGCCGCGGGTCCAGGCGAAGATGGAGGCGATGGAGTTGGTCGAGGTCTCCTTGCCCTTCTGGTGCTCGCGGTAATGGCGCGTGACGGTGCCGTGGGCGGCTTCGGCCTCGACCGTCTGACCATCCGGCGTCATCAGCACCGAGGTCATCAGGCCGAGCGAACCGAAGCCCTGCGCCACGATGTCGGACTGCACGTCGCCGTCATAGTTCTTGCAGGCCCAGACATAGCCGCCGGACCATTTGAGGGCGGAGGCCACCATGTCGTCGATCAGGCGGTGCTCGTACCAGATCTTGCGCTTCTCGAACTCGGCCTTGAACTCGGCTTCGTAGATCTCCTGGAAGATGTCCTTGAAGCGGCCGTCATACTGCTTGAGGATCGTGTTCTTCGTGGAGAGATAGACCGGATAGTTGCGGATCAGGCCGTAGTTCAGCGAGGCGCGCGCGAACTCGATGATGGATTCGTCGATGTTGTACATCGCCATGGCGACGCCGGAGCCCGGCGACTTGTAGACCTCGTGCTCGATCACCGCGCCGTCCTCGCCGACGAACTTGATGGTGAGCGTGCCCTTGCCGGGGAACTTGAAGTCGGTGGCGCGGTACTGGTCGCCGAAGGCGTGGCGGCCGACGATGATCGGCTGGGTCCAGCCCGGAACGAGGCGCGGCACGTTCTTGGCGATGATCGGCTCGCGGAAGATGACGCCGCCAAGGATGTTGCGGATCGTGCCGTTCGGCGAGCGCCACATCTTCTTGAGGTTGAACTCCTTCACGCGGGCCTCGTCCGGCGTGATGGTCGCGCATTTCACGCCGACGCCCACCCGCTTGATGGCGTGGGCGGCGTCGATCGTCACCTGGTCCTCGGTGGCATCGCGATTCTCGACACTCAGATCGTAATATTCGAGATCGATGTCGAGATAGGGGTGGATCAGCTTGTCCTTGATGTACTGCCAGATGATGCGGGTCATCTCGTCGCCGTCGAGTTCGACGACCGGATTCGCGACCTTGATCTTCGCCATGGAATTATAACCCTCGCACGGAACGGATGTCGTAATGGGGCCGCGGCACCCTCCGCGCGGAAATGCCTGCCCGCGTGGAATATGCCGGTGCGCGGTGATAGCGCGCCGCGTGCTCAAGTGAAAGCACGCAGCAGGCCAACTTTCGGGGCAATGCGCGGCTTATGCCGTACGCTCCGGTGCCTCTGTGGTGCAACCACGCTTCGCAAGCGGACCGGCGGGGGGTATACGAGCCGCTTTGCCTTTCCACCTTGCTTGCGGAGCGCAATTCATGCCGGGCGCCGGAACAGACAGCACCAAGCCCTGGCCCGAGGGCGGGCCGGTCGTGATCCTCGTCGAGCCGCAGCTTGGCGAGAATATCGGCTCGGCGGTGCGCGCCATGGGCAATTTCGGGGTGTCGCGGCTGCGGATCGTCAATCCGCGCGAGGGCTGGCCCAATCCGAAAGCGGTGACCTTCGCATCGGGCGCCGACCGCATTCTGGAGAATGCCGAGCTGTTTCCCGATGTGCGCTCGGCGATCGCCGACCTGTCCTTCGTCGCGGCCACGACGGCGCGCGAACGCGGCATGCAGAAGCCGGTGCTCGGCGCCGACCTGCTCGCCGGCGAGATCGTCGCGCGCACGCTGGCGGGCAACGAGGTCGGGCTGCTGTTCGGCCGCGAGCGCACCGGGCTCTATACCGACGAGGTGTCGCTCGCCGACGTCATCGTGACCCTTCCGGTCAACCCGGCCTTCGCCTCGCTCAATCTCGGCATGGCGGTTGCCGTGGTGTGCTACGAATGGTTCAAGCTCACCACCGGCGGCGCGCTGCCCTTCGCCCAGCCGGATCGCTACCAGATGGCGGACAAGGGCGACCTGCTGGCCTTCTTCGACCATGTGGAGCGCGAGCTGGAAGCGGCGGCGTTCTTCCGCTCCAAGGAAAAGCAGCCCTCCACCACCCGCAACATCCGCGACATCTTCCACCGGGTCGGGCTGACGCGACAGGACATCGCCACGCTGCACGGCATGGTCACGGCACTGGTGGAGGGCAGGGCGCTGCGCGAGGCCCGCACCAGGGCGCGGCTGAGCGGCAAGGCGGCCGGAGCTGTGGAAACCGGCGAAGGCGAAGGATAGACGTCTCAACCTTCCGTTCACCAAACTGGGCCACACTCCCGCCGGGGATGGAGGTCAACAGATGAGCACAGAGATGTCATCCGTTTCCGGTTACGGTCAGGCTCACTCCTTTGGACCGCCAGTCGTGTCGCCTCTCACTCCGGGCCATGGCCCTGCCACCGCGCTGCGCGCGCCCACCATACTGGTCTTCGATTCGGGCCTCGGCGGGCTGTCGGTATTCCGCGAGCTGGCGCGAACCCGGCCTGACGCCCGCTTCATCTATGCCGCCGACGATGCCGGCTTTCCCTATGGCCCGCTCGCCGAGCCCGAGCTGACCGCGCGCGTGCTCGCCGTGGTCGGCGCGCTGATCGCGCGGCTGGCGCCCGATGCCGTGGTGATCGCCTGCAACACCGCTTCGACCGCCGTGCTGCCGGCGCTGCGGGCGCGCTACGCCATTCCCTTCGTCGGCACGGTTCCGGCCATCAAGCCCGCCTGCGAGAGCTCGCTGACGCGGCAGGTGAGCGTGCTGGCGACGCCGGGCACGGTGCGCCGCGACTATACGCAGGCGCTGATCCGCGATTTCGCGGGCAACTGCCGGGTGACGCTGATCGGATCCACCCGCCTCGCGCCGCTGGCCGAAGCCGCCATGGCCGGCGAATCTGTGCCGGACGAGGCGTTCGCGCAGGAGATCGCGCCGTGCTTCGTGCGTGAGGGACGCGCGCGCACCGATACGGTGGTGCTGGCCTGCACCCATTATCCGCTGGTGCTCGACCGGCTGGAACGGGCCGCGCCCTGGCCGGTGCGCTGGGTCGATCCCGCGCCCGCCATCGCGCGGCGCATGGGCTCGCTGCTCGGCCCTGTCGCCTTTGCCGCCAGCCCGATGCCGCTTCGGCTGTTCTCGACCGGCGCGCCGCTCGACGCGGCGATGGTGGAGCGGCTCACCGGCCGCAAGGCGCGTGCCGGCGAGATCGTCTCGCTGGATCCAGCCGTCGCGTGACGGCCGGCGAGGTGACGCGAGGCCTTGCCTGCGTCATGATCGCTTGTCAGCATGCCGTAGCGGCACGAGCGCCGATAACAGGGAGCATGCCCGCGCCGTGAGTGCCTTTCGGTCCGATCGTTCCGGCGATGCCCACCCCTTGACCCGCCGCGCCTTTATCGGCGGCGCGGGCGTCCTTCTGTTCGGCGTCCCGGCAGCGGGCGCGCAGACCGCGGCGCAGCCGTTCGATTCCTGGGTCGCCACGTTCCGGGCGCGAGCCCGCGCGCGCGGCATCACCGATCAGGTCTATGACCGGGTGATGCGCGGGCTGGAGCCCGACACCTCGGTCTATGCGAGAGACCGCGCGCAGCCGGAGTTCCGCGAACAGCTCTGGCAATATCTCAACCGTCGCATTTCGGAATGGCGCATCGTCACCGGACAAGCCGCGCTGAAGAAGAACGCCGCCCTGCTGAAGCGGCTGGAGAAGGATTTCGGCGTCGAGGCGGATGTGCTGCTCGGCCTGTGGGGCATGGAGAGCGCCTTCGGCGAACTCGTCGATGATCCCGATCACATGCGCCCGGTCTTCCCCTCGCTCGCAGCGCTGGCCTGGGGCGAGCCGCGACGGCGCAAATATTGGGAGACCGAGCTGCTCAATGCCCTGGCCATCGTGCAGCGCGGCTGGGGCGAGCCGGACGGCATGCTCGGCTCCTGGGCCGGTGCCATGGGCCACACCCAGTGGATGCCGGAAGTCTGGCTCAATCTCGGCATCGACTATGACGGCGACGGCCGGGTCTCGCCCTATGAGGTGGGCGATGCGCTGGCCGGCAGCTCGCGCTATCTCATCAAGCGCGGCGGCTATCAGCGCGGCCTGCCGTGGGGCTTCGAGGTCGTGATGCCGGCCTCGGCCGCGAAGGCGGCGGACGCCAAGACCATTCGCACCGTCGAGGACTGGGGCAAGCTCGGCATCAGGCCGGTGGAAGGCGGCGGCTTCTCCCATCCCAAGGCCCGCACGCGGCTGTGGGCGCCCACGGGTGCGGAGGGACCGTGCTTCCTGCTGACACAGAATTTCTTCGCCGTGCGGTCCTATAACCCCTCGATGAACTACGCCCTCGCGGTCTGCCATCTCGGCGACCGGGTGCTGGGCTCGCCGGGATTCGTTACGCCGTTTCCCGGTGGCGAGCGCGCGCTCACCCTGGCGGAGGTTCAGGAAGTGCAGAAGCGCCTGACGCGCGCGGGATTCGATACCGGCGGCGTCGATGGACGGGTCGGCAACATGACCATGCGCGCGGTGCGCGACTTCCAGAAGAAGACGGGAATCGCCCCGGCAGACGGCTATGCCAGCCTCGATGTACTGAACGCGCTGCGCGGCGCGCGCTGAACCCGCCAGCTTTCGCCGCGCGACTGCGTACTAGAGCGCCCCCGATTTCCAGTTGTTCCGACCGCCGGCCCGCCACCGAGTGAGCGATGCTGCGTCATATGACGCAAGGATGTCGCCGGCCTTTTCGTGCGGACGAGAAATACATTCTCTAACATCAGCCGAGAGACACAACGTAATCAACACCTATAACCTAATTTTTATTAGCTTCTACTTTCAATATTCGTCCGATGAATATTCTGTAACGTGACGATACGTAAGCGTATTTGGCACGTTATTTGACGTGCATATTGAAAATACATAATATCTAAAAGGTTTGATCGTTACCGAGGGTAAGGTTTACTTGAGGTAATGATGCCTGCCGCTCCCCCATAAACATTGGCAGGGCATCGCCTTCATTCCGGCCGGGCGGCCAGACGCCCGTCAGAACCGTAAGCGGCCGCACAGAAGAGCCGCGTGTTACGAACAGGTCGAGGAAGACAAAGATGAACAAGAATGATGTCGCGATGCGTCCGTGGGAACCGTGGGTTCAGCTCGGATGCGGCATTCTCTGCATGGCGATGATCGCCAATCTTCAATATGGCTGGACGCTGTTCGTCGATCCGATCGACGCCAAGCACCAGTGGGGCCGGGCGGCGATCCAGACCGCCTTCACCATCTTCGTGCTGACCGAGACCTGGCTAGTGCCGATCGAGGCCTGGTTCGTCGACCGCTACGGCCCGCGGATCGTGCTCTCCTTCGGTGCGGTGATGATCGCACTGGCCTGGATCGTCAATTCCTACGCCGCCTCGCTGCCCATGCTCTATCTTGGCGCGGTGCTCGGCGGCATTGGTGCCGGCTCGGTCTACGGCACCTGCGTCGGCAATGCGCTGAAGTGGTTTCCCTACCGGCGCGGCCTCGCCGCCGGTGCCACGGCGGCCGGCTTCGGCGCCGGCGCGGCGCTGACCGTGGTGCCGATCGCCAACGTCATCGCCAACTCCGGCTATGAGACCGCCTTCTTCTGGTTCGGCATCGGGCAGGGCATCATCGTTCTGATCGCCGCCCAGTTCCTTTATCCGCCCCGCCAGAAGATCGCCCCGCCCAAGAAGGCCATCAGCCTGCCGCAGACCAAGGTCGATTATCCCCCGAGCAAGACGCTCTCCAAGCCGGTGTTCTGGCTGCTCTACCTGATGTTCGTCATGGTCGCGTCTGGCGGCCTGATGGCTGCGGCGCAGATCGGCCCGATCGCCCACGATCTCGGCGTCGCCGACGTGCCGGTCAACCTGCTGGGGCTTCAGGCCGTGGCGCTGACGCTGGCGATCTCGCTGGATCGCATCTTCGACGGCTTCGGCCGGCCGATCTTCGGCTATGTCTCGGACCGGATCGGGCGTGAGAACACCATGTTCATCGCCTTCGGCACCGCCGCGGTCATGCTGCTGCTGCTGGTCTATCACGGCTCGAACCCGCTGGTGTTCGTCCTGGCTACGGCGTGCTTCTTCGGCGTGTTCGGCGAAATATACAGCCTGTTCCCTGCGACCTGCGGCGACACGTTCGGCTCGAAATTCGCCGCCACCAATGCCGGCATGCTCTATACCGCCAAGGGCACGGCGGCGTTGCTGGTGCCGTTGGCGAGCGTCGTGGCGGCCGCCTATGGCTGGTACGCGGTGTTCGCCATTGCCGTCGGCCTCAACGCCACGGCGGCGCTGCTGGCGCTGTTCGTGCTGAAGCCGGTGCGCGGCGCCTTCATGGCGCGCGGCGAAGAGCCGGCCGCGCAGGGAGCCGGCCTGGCCGCCTCCTCGCACGGTGGCGCGGCGGGCTGAGCCCGGCAAGCTGCATGCGCGCTTGACCTTTGTGGCCGGCGCGCGTATGCACCCGATCACTCGCGGGGCTGGCAACGGCCCCGCGATATGTTTCACGCACCCGTGGTGCCGGTCGGCGCGTTCGATCGGAGCCTGTCATTGGTCCTTGTGGCCAAAGAGGAGGGGGCGCGATCCAACCCGCAACCTTGCGAAGAGGACCAGCGCAATGAGCAAGCGCGTTTCGGCCAAGCACAAGCTTGACCGCCGTATGGGCGAGAATATCTGGGGTCGCCCGAAGAGCCCCATCAACAAGCGTGAATATGGCCCCGGCCAGCACGGCCAGCGCCGCAAGGGCAAGCTGTCCGACTTCGGCGTGCAGCTGCGCGCCAAGCAAAAGCTGAAGGGCTACTACGCCTCGATCGGCGAGAAGCAGTTCCACGCCATCTATGTGGAAGCCTCGCGCCTCAAGGGCGACACCGGCGCCAACCTGATCGGCCTCCTCGAGTGCCGTCTGGACGCCGTGGTGTACCGCGCCAAGTTCGTTCCCACCGTGTTCGCCGCCCGCCAGTTCGTGAGCCACGGCCACATCAAGGTGAACGGCCACCGCGTCAACATCCCGAGCTACAAGGTGAAGGTCGGCGACGTGGTCGAGGTGAAGGAAGCCTCCCGCCAGCTGGTCCTGGTTCTCGAAGCCGTCGCCTCCGGCGAGCGCGACGTGCCGGACTATCTTGAGGTCGATCACTCCAAGATGACCGCCAAGTATGTCCGCACCCCGGACCTCAACGAGGTGCCGTACCCGGTGGTGATGGAACCGAACCTCGTGGTCGAATACTATTCGCGCTGATCCGGCAACGGATCGCGACAGACGGAAAAGCCGCCCTTTCGGGCGGCTTTTTTGTTGTGCGATACAAGCTGGCCAAACTTCACGTACCATAACGGGAACCACCATGAGGAACGACGAAATGTTCCGGGGGCAGCTTCCCAGAATTTATGAACTCAGCGATCTGATCGCGACACCGGCACCCGCAGGCGCGTATTTCCACAACCTCAACGCGTCGCTGGCCGCAATCCCCCAGAAACTGAAGCAGTATCGGGATATCGAAGCGGAATTGCAGGTTCTTGATTATGATGCGTGGGCCTGTCTCAAGGCAAAGGTCGAACCGGACTTGAAAAGAAAGGATGCTCTACGCGCTTGGGAGCAGGCCTTTAATACGCTTAATGAGGCCAAGGGTTACAAATACCTCGTTAGCGCTGGCTACTCCGACATTCGCTTCATCCCTGTATCCGGACAGAGCACCCCTGATCTGGAGGCGTTTGAGGGAAGTCGGAGAATTCTATGTGAGGTGAAAACGATCAACAGGTCCGATCAGCAGAGAGAGACGTTCGCTAGGAATGAGGTCTTTGACGTGGTGGACCAATTAGACGAGGGATTTTTCACGAAGCTAGAATGTTCTTTGAACAATGCTGCGAAGCAAATGCGGGCTTATTGTTCCGAGGCTGATACTCGGCGCATCGCCTACGTCATCATAAACCTCGACGATATTTTGCATGAGTATGCGGATCGCTATCGAGTTCAGCTGGAGTCATTTTTGGTCAGCAAGAAGCCATCTGACATAGAAGTGGTGTGGGACATCAAGCCGCCATTCTACACTTCGCAACTCTAACCAACGGTCGCGCTCTCATGAAAAAAGCCGCCCCGAGAGGCGGCTTTCTCATATCGTAGTGGTACAGCGACCACCTCAGGCCGTCGCCTTGCCCATCACCGGGACGCCCTTTTCTTCCAGCAGCGTCTGCAGCTCGCCGGCCTGGAACATCTCGCGCACGATATCGCAGCCGCCGATGAACTCGCCCTTGACGAAGATCTGCGGGATGGTGGGCCAGTTGGTGTATTCCTTGATGCCGGTGCGCATCTCGTCGGAATCAAGAACGTTGATGCCCTTATAGTCGACGCCGAGATGGTTCAGGATCTGTGCGACCTGGCCGGAGAACCCGCACATCGGAAACTGCGGCGTGCCCTTCATGAAGACCACGACGTCGTTGCTCTTCACCTGGCTGTCAATGAAATCATGGATGCTCATGATGGAACCCTTGAGAAATACGGCTGACGGCTGCTTTCAGCCGCGTTCATTCCGGTACATTGGTCTGTAGGGCCAGGGCATGCAAGATGCCGCCCATCTGGCCCTGAAGCGCGGCATAGACCATCTGGTGCTGCTGCACCCGGCTCTTTCCGCGAAAGCTCTCGCACGTCACCGTGGCGGCATAATGATTGCCGTCGCCGGCGAGATCGCGGATCGAGACGTCCGCGTCGGGAAGGCCCTGCTTGATCAGCCGCTCGATCTCGGCCGCTTCCATCGCCATAAGTCAGTGCTCCCTCACATCAAAAGCCGGCGCCCATATAGATCGGCAACCACGCCTCGTGACGCTCACGCAGCGCATCCACGATAATTGGGCGCTCGCCCGGGATATTCAATCGGTCGGAGCCGGTTACGCCGAGCTTTGCCACCGTGATGCCGGCAGTTTCCGCGCGCTTGAGCACGAGCGCCTTGGCGTGGGCCACCGTCACGATGTAGCGCGCCTGGTCCTCGCCGAACCAGAAGGCGTGCGGCACCATGCCGGCGGGCGGGGCGACGAGCGTCGCGCCGATGCCCGACGCCATCGCCATCTCGGCCACGGCGACCAGAAGGCCGCCATCGGAGACGTCATGCACCGCGGTGACGAGACCTTCCTCGATCAGCGTGCGCACGAAATCGCCATGCTTGCGCTCCAGCGCGAGGTCGACCGGGGGCGGGGCGCCATCCTCGCGGTCGAGAATCTCCGAGAGGAAGGCCGACTGGCCAAGCCAGCCCGTGGTGGCGCCGATGACGAGGATGGTCTCGCCATCGTCCTTGAACGCCAGCGTCGCCGTCTTCGCGACATCGGCCACCACGCCGACGCCGCCAATGGTCGGGGTCGGCAGGATCGCGCGGCCGTTGGTCTCGTTGTAGAGGCTGACATTGCCGGAAACGACCGGGAAATCGAGCGCCAGCGCTGCCGCACCGATACCGCGCAGGCAGCCGACGAGCTGGCCCATGATCTCGGGCCGCTCGGGATTGCCGAAGTTGAGATTGTCGGTCAGCGCCAGCGGCTTGCCGCCGACGGCGGTGATGTTGCGCCACACTTCCGCGACCGCCTGCTTGCCGCCCTCGAACGGATCGGCCTCACAATAGCGCGGGGTGACGTCGCAGGCCATGACCAGCCCCTTCGGGCCATCCTCGACACGCACCACGGCCGCGTCGCCGCCGGGGCGCTGCACGGTGTTGTTGAGGATCAGGTGGTCGTATTGTTCCCAGATCCAGCGCTTGGAGGCGAAGTCCGGCGAGCCGAGCAGCCGCTCCAGCGCGCCGGGAACAGTGGCGGAAATCTCCAGCGAGGCGGGATCGACATTCTGCTGCTTGGGCGTCTCGACCCACGGGCGATCATAGAGCGGGGCCTCGTCGCCCAGTTCCTTGATCGGCAGATCGGCCTTCACTTCGCCCTTGTGCTTGACCACGAAGCGCAGCGTGTCGGTGGTGCGCCCGACAATGGCGAAGTCGAGACCCCATTTGCGGAAGATCGCCTCGGCCTGCGCTTCCTTGCCGGGCGCGATCACCATGAGCATGCGCTCCTGGCTCTCGGAGAGCATCATCTCATAGGCGCTCATGCCCGCCTCGCGGCAGGGCAGCTTGTCGAGGTCCAGCTCGATGCCGAGGTCGCCCTTGGCGCCCATCTCGACCGCCGAGCAGGTGAGGCCGGCCGCGCCCATGTCCTGGATCGCGACCACGCAGCCCGCTTCCATGATTTCGAGGCAGGCTTCCAGCAGCAGCTTCTCGGCGAAGGGGTCGCCGACCTGCACGGTGGGGCGCTTCTCCTCCGCGCCCTCGCCGAACTCGGCCGAGGCCATGGTGGCGCCGTGGATGCCGTCGCGTCCGGTCTTGGAGCCGAGATAGACCACGGGCAGGCCGACGCCGGTCGCCTTGGCGTAGAAGATCTTGTCGGCGTCCGCGAGGCCGACCGCCATGGCGTTGACCAGGCAATTGCCGTCATAGCGCGTGTGGAAGCCCACGAGGCCGCCGACGGTCGGCACGCCGAAGGAATTGCCATAGCCGCCGATGCCCGCCACCACGCCGGCGACGAGGTGCCGCGTGCGCGGATGCTTGGGGTCGCCGAAGCGCAGCGCGTTCAGCGCCGCGATCGGGCGCGCGCCCATGGTGAAAACGTCGCGCAGAATGCCGCCGACACCCGTGCCCGCGCCCTGATAGGGCTCGATATAGGACGGGTGGTTGTGGCTCTCCATCTTGAACACGGCGGCCTGCCCGTCGCCGATGTCGATCACGCCGGCATTCTCGCCGGGGCCCTGGATCACCCAGGGCGCCTTGGTCGGCAGGCCCTTCAGGTGCAGGCGCGAGGACTTGTAGGAACAGTGTTCGTTCCACATCGCCGAGAAGATGCCGAGCTCGGTGAAGCTGGGCTCCCGCCCGATCAGCGTGAGAATGCGCTCATACTCGTCGGGCTTGAGCCCATGGTCGGCGACGAGCTGGGGAGTGATCTTCGGTTCAAGGGAGGTCATGCGAGGGCCGTCATTCCGTTTCGCGTCATGCGGGGCAGGGCGGTGAGCGCGGGGCTCACGCCTTTTCCAGCACGCCGGCAATGCTCTCGAACAGGCCGCGCCCGTCGGTCGGGCCGAGCAGCGGGTCGACATGGTTTTCGGGGTGCGGCATCAGGCCGAGCACGTTCAGCTTTTCCGAGGCGATGCCGGCGATGGAATTGGCCGCGCCGTTCAGCACCTGCGTGTCGTCGCGCCGGCCGTCCGCGGTGACATAGCGGAAGATCACCCGCCCATCGCCTTCCAGCTGCTTGAGCGTTTCGGCATCGGCGGCGTAGTTGCCCTCGCCATGCGCCACCGGGTAGCGCACCACGGCGCCCTTGGCGTATTTGCGGGTGAACGGGGTATCGGTGCGCTCGACCTTCAACAGCGCCTCGCGGCAGACGAAGCGCAGCCGGGCATTGCGCACCAGCACGCCCGGCAGCAGGCCGCTTTCGCACAGGATCTGGAAGCCGTTGCAGATGCCGAGCACCAGGCCGCCGCGCGCGGCGTGGGCGCGCACCGCGTCCATGATCGAGGCGCGGGCCGCGATGGCGCCGCAGCGCAGATAGTCGCCATAGGAAAAGCCGCCGGGCAGCACCACGAGGTCGGTGCCGGTCGGAAGCTCGGTCTCGGCGTGCCAGACCAGGCTGACGCGGCTGCCGGAGACGTTCTCCAGCGCGCGCTTGGCGTCACCCTCGCGATTGGAGCCGGGGAAGACGAGGACGGCGGATTTCATCGGCCTAACCCACGAACTCGATGCGGTAGCTTTCGATCACCGTATTGGCGAGCAGCTTCTCGCACGCGTCCTTCAGCGTGGCTTCGGCGCGGACCTTGTCGTCGCCGTCGAGTTCGACGTCGAAGACCTTGCCCTGCCGAACGCTGGCAACACCGGGCACGCCGAGCGAGCGCAGCGCGCCTTCAATGGCTTTGCCCTGCGGGTCGAGCACGGCGGATTTGAGGGTGACGAGAACGCGCGCCTTCATGGGTCAGCTCTTTGCATCGCTTTGCGACGGGCCGCCGGAAACCTTTCGGGCATCCAGCCACCCGCATCGGGTGTCAGAAACGTAAAGCGGGGGCTCAACGCCCCCGCCTAGCATTGCGCCGCGTGCGGCTCAACGGCTCATTTCTCCGGCTCGGACTTCACCAGCACCGGGCCGCCGGTCGGGGACCGCTCGTTCTCGGACATGATGCCGAGACGACGCGCGACCTCAGAATAGGCTTCGACCAGCCCGCCCATGTCGCGGCGGAAGCGGTCCTTGTCGAGCTTGTCGTTCGACTTGATGTCCCACAGCCGGCACGAATCCGGGCTGATCTCGTCGGCGACGACGATGCGCATCATGTCGTTTTCCCACAGCCGCCCGCATTCCATCTTGAAATCGACGAGACGGATGCCGACGCCGAGGAACAGGCCCGAGAGGAAATCGTTGACGCGGATCGCGAGCGCGATGATGTCGTCGATCTCCTGGGTCGTCGCCCAGCCGAACGCCGTGATGTGCTCTTCCGACACCATCGGGTCGTTGAGCTGGTCGTTCTTGTAGTAGAACTCGATGATCGAGCGCGGGAGCTGCGTGCCTTCCTCGATGCCGAGGCGGGTCGACAGCGAGCCGGCGGCAACGTTGCGCACCACGACTTCGAGCGGAATGATCTCCACTTCGCGGATGAGCTGCTCGCGCATGTTCAGCCGCTTGATGAAGTGGGTGGGAACACCGATCTCGTTCAGCTTCAGGAAGACATATTCCGAGATGCGGTTGTTCAGCACGCCTTTGCCGTCGATGACGTCGTGTTTCTTCGCGTTGAACGCGGTGGCGTCATCCTTGAAGTGCTGGATCAAAGTGCCGGGCTCAGGACCTTCATACAGGACCTTCGCCTTACCTTCGTAAATGCGGCGGCGGCGGCTCATGGGGGGGTACCGTCGGTTGAGGAAATCCATTGATGCCGGGGCTCCGGTGTTGCTGGTCCACGGCTGGGTGCTTCGGGCGCATGCGAACGAGGCGCGCTTTGTCGATTCGTATCGCGTTGCACCTGTACCCGCGCGGACACTAGCCGATTGGCGAAGCGGATACAAACGGGATGGCGCGCAACGCGGCCGCGCGTGCCGCGCAACCCCGCGCCCGGCGTCACATTGACGTAGCGGGCACCTGAGCGCTTCGGCGACGTTGATTTGGGGGCGGGCTCGCGATAATCAAGCCCGCGACCAGTCATGCACGAGGGCGAGACATGAGCACGTTCGATAATCGTGAAGATGCCTTTGAAGCCAAGTTCGCGCATGATGCGACCCTGCGCTTCAAGGCGAGCGCCCGCCGCAACCGCGCGCTGGGCCTGTGGGCGGCCGACAAGCTCGGCCTGTCCGGCGACGAGGCCGCGGCCTACGCCAAGTCCCTGATCGAGGCGGATCTCGAAGAAGCCGGCGACGAAGACGTGTTCCGGAAGGTTAAGGCGGATTTCGACGCCAAGGGCGTCGATATTTCCGAGCATCGCATCCGGCGCACGATGGAAGAGCTGCTGCTCGACGCCATCGCGAGCCTGAAGGCGGAAGGCTGAGCCTGCGGCCGCGCGTCCATCACGGCCGGGCAACGGCTGAAGGACGCCAGCCAAGCGCTTGATATATCAAAGAAAACGGTCGGGAACCCGCAGAGGTCGCCCGACCGTCGGCGTTGAGGCGCGGCCACCGTCCGGCGGCGATGGTCGCATCGCCGGGCACGCATGGCACGTCCGTGGCGCGGACGCAGCGTCGGCCCACGTCCTGATGTTTCAGTGATTCGGGTTGCACCTTGGCAACCATCTTTGCGGCATTTGATTGCCGTCAACCCCAAGAAAGGGCAAGCGTGAGGATGGCTGATGCTGCGCGCCATGGCGCAGGTCGGCGACGAGGAGGACCGTATGAGGTTCACGACATCCTTCGCGCTGTCCGCCGGGCTGGTTCTGGCCGGCACGATGCAGGCCGCGGCCGTGCCCGCGACGACGACGGCGAATGTGAATGTGCGCTCCGGACCCGGGGCGCGCTACAGCGTCGTTGCGTCACTGCCAGCCGGATCTTCCGTCGATATTCTCGGGTGCACCGGCAGCTGGTGCCAGACGCAATACGGCTATGTCAGCGCCCGCCTCGTGTCGCAGGGCGCGCTGTATGCCGGCGCGCAGCCGGCCGCCGCCCGCGCCTATGGCGCGCCGAACTACGCGCTGGCCTCGCCCGGCACC
>NZ_JAKVIL010000019.1 GCF_022601675.1 Ancylobacter gelatini
GCCTTGCGGCTCTTGCGATTGCTGCGGTTCCTGTTGGTTTTGCGCAGGCTCAGGACTATCCGTCGCGTTCGGTGACGATGGTTGTTCCGTTTGCGGCGGGTGGGCCGACGGACACGGTGGCGCGTCTGGTGGCGGAATCGATGTCGCGCTCGCTGGGCCAGCAGGTGGTGGTTGAGAATGTCGGCGGCGCCGGCGGCACGCGCGGCGCGGGGCAGGTGGCCAAGGCCAACCCGGACGGCTACACGATCCTGCTGCACCATATCGGCCAGGCGACCGCCGCCACGCTGTACCGCAAGCTGCCCTACAACGTGCTGACCGATTTCGAGGAGGTCGGCCTCGTCACCGACGTGCCGATGACCCTGATCGGCAAGTCCACCCTGGAGCCGAAGGACATCGGCGAGCTGGTGGCGTTCGTGAAGGACAAGAAGGACGGGGTGATCTACGGCAATGCCGGCGTCGGCTCCGCCTCGCATCTGTGCGGCATGCTGTTCATGTCGGCGCTCGGCACGCAGATGACCACGGTGCCCTATCAGGGCACGGGCCCGGCGATGAACGACCTGGTCGGCGGCCAGATCGACCTGATGTGCGACCAGACCACCAACACCACCGGCCAGATCAAGGCCGGCAAGGTGAAGGCCTATGGCGTCACCACCGCCAACCGCCTCAAATCCATGCCGGACCTGCCCACCATGCAGGAAGGCGGCGTGAAGGACTTCGAGGTCGCGGTGTGGCACGGCATCTACGCGCCGAAGGGCACGCCCGAGGCGGTGGTGGACAAGCTGAACACCGCGCTGGTGGCGGCGCTGCAGGACCCCAAGGTCATCGCCCGCTTCGCCGATCTCGGCACCGAGCCGGTCGCGCTCGAGCGCGCCACCCCCGAGGTGCACGAGAAGTTCCTCGCCGCCGAAGTCGCCAAGTGGAAGCCCGTCATCGAGCAGGCCGGCGTCTTCGCCGACTGATCGCGGACCGACCTCGATCGCCCGTCCGCCCTGCCGGCCGCCACCCTGGCCCGCCGGGCGGACGGGTGGGTGTCCATACTCGCATTCCGGGAACGCCGCGCATGACGCGATACATAAAGAACCCGAAGGACGTCACCGCCGGCCTCGTGCTCATCCTGCTGGCCGCGCTGTTCGCCTGGCTGGGATCGGACCTGCCGTTCGGGCGCGCGGTGCGCATGGGGCCGGGCTATTTCCCGATGATCCTGTGCGGCCTGCTGGCCTTTCTCGGGCTGATCGTCGTCATTTCCGGCCTCGGCGCCGCGGACGGGGACAGCGAGGCCCCGGGCTTCGGCGCCGTGTCGTGGCGCGGCCTGTTCTTCGTCACGCTCGCGGTGGTGGTGTTCGGCCTCGGCATCCGCACGCTGGGCCTCGGCCCATCCATGGGGCTCGCCGTGTTCCTGTCCTCGCTGGCCAGCGGCAAGTTCAAGCTGATGCGCAGCCTGGTCATGTCGGCGGCGATGGTGGCGTTCTCCTGGGCGGTGTTCATCAAGGGCCTCGGCCTGCCGCTTCCCATGCTCGGCCCCTGGCTGGGCGGTTACTGAAGGCTGGAGCGGTTCCCATGGAAATCTTCGACAATCTCGCGCTCGGCTTCTCGGTCGCCTTCTCGCTGCAGAACCTCTTCTACTGCTTCCTCGGCGTGCTGCTGGGCACGCTGATCGGGGTGCTGCCGGGCCTCGGCCCGGTGCCGACCATCGCCATGCTGCTGCCCATCACCTTCGGCCTGCCCCCGGTCGCCGCGCTGATCATGCTGGCCGGCATCTATTACGGCGCGCAATATGGCGGCTCGACCACGGCGATCCTGATCAACCTGCCGGGCGAATCCTCCTCCGTGGTCACCGCGATCGACGGCTACCAGATGGCGCGGCAGGGCCGCGCCGGCGCCGCGCTCGCCACCGCCGCGCTCGGCTCGTTCTTCGCCGGATCGGTCGCCACCTTCCTGCTCGCGGTGTTCGCCCCGCCGCTGTCCGATCTCGCGCTGAAGTTCGGGCCACCGGAATATTTCGCGCTGATGGTGCTCGGCCTCGTCGCCTCGGTGGCGCTGGCCTCCGGCTCGGTGGTGAAGGCGCTGGCCATGGTGGTGCTCGGCATCCTGCTCGGCCTGTCCGGCCAGGACGTCTATACCGGCACCCCGCGCTTCACCTTCAACATGATCGACCTCGCCGACGGCATCGAGTTCGTGGCGCTGGCCATGGGCGTGTTCGGCCTCGGCGAAATCGTGCGCAATCTCGAGGAGGAGCACACCCGCACCGTGATGGTGCAGAAGGTGAAGGGGCTGCTGCTCTCGAAGGAGGACATCAAGCGCATCGCGGGACCGGTGCTGCGCGGCACCTTTCTCGGCTCGTTCCTCGGCATCCTGCCCGGCGGCGGGGCGGTGCTATCCTCCTTCGCCTCCTACTCGATCGAGAAGAAGATCTCGCGCGAGCCCCAGCGCTTCGGCAAGGGCGCGATCGAGGGCGTGGCCGGGCCGGAAAGCGCCAATAATGCCGGCGCGCAGACCTCCTTCATCCCGATGCTCACCCTCGGCATTCCCTCAAACCCGGTGATGGCGCTGATGATCGGCGCGCTGATCATCCAGGGCATCGTGCCGGGCCCCAATGTGGTGAACGAGCAGCCGGACCTGTTCTGGGGCATCGTCGCCTCGATGTGGATCGGCAATTTCATGCTGGTGGTGCTCAACCTGCCGCTGATCGGCATCTGGGTGCGCCTGCTCACCGTGCCCTACCACATCCTGTTCCCGCTCATCGTCGGCTTCTGCTGCATCGGCGTGTACAGCGTGAACAACAACGCCATCGACGTGTTCACCATGGCGCTGTTCGGGCTCGTCGGCTACGCGCTGGTCAAGCTCGACTGCGAGCCCGCCCCGCTCCTGCTCGGCTTCATCATCGGGCCCATGCTCGAGGAATATCTGCGCCGCGCCATGCTCATCTCCCGCGGAGACCCCCTCGTCTTCGTCACACGCCCCATCTCCGCAACAATGCTCGCTCTCGCCGCACTCGCCCTCATCGTCGTGCTGCTCCCATCCGTCCGTAAAAAACGCGAGGAAGCCTTCCAGGAATAA
>NZ_JAKVIL010000020.1 GCF_022601675.1 Ancylobacter gelatini
CGCCTCGACGACGGCGATTGCGGTCATGTTGACGACGCCTCGCGCGGTGACGGAGGGGGTGAGGATGTGGGCCGGGCGTGCGGTGCCGAGCAGGATGGGGCCGACGGGGAGCGAATCGCCGAACACCTTCACCATCTGGTAGGCGATGTTGGCGGCGTCGATATTGGGCATGACGAGGATGTTCGCCACGCCCTGCAGCCGGCCGCCCGGCAGCACGCGCTCACGCATCTGCGGCAGCAGCGCGCTGTCGCCTTCCATCTCGCCGTCGACCATCAGCGTGGGCTCGCGCTCCAGCAGCAGTTCCACCGCGCGGCGCATCTTGCGGGCACCCTCGTCCTCGCGGGTGCCGAAATCGGAGTGCGAGAGCATCGCGATCTTCGGCTCGATGCCGAAGCGGCGCACATGGGCCGCCGCCAGCGCCGACATCTCCGCCAGTTCCTCGGCGGTGGGATCGCTGGTGACCTGCGTGTCGCACAGGAAGAAGGCGCCCTTCTGGGTCAGCAGCATGGAGAGCGCCGAGACGTCCGACACCCCCGGCGCAAGGCCGACAATGGTGCGGATGTGGCGCAGATGGCGGATGAACCGCCCCTCGACGCCGCACAACATGGTGTCGGCGTCGCCGCGCATCACCGCCAGCGCCGCGATCACGGTCGGGGTGGTGCGCACCAGCGTGCGGGCGAGCTCGGGCGTCACGCCCCGGCGGCCGGCCAGCTCGACATAGGTGTTCACATAATCGCGGTAGCGCGGATCGTCGTCCGGGTTCACCAGGTCGAAATCGCGGCCGGGGCGGATCGAGAGGCCGAAGCGCTCCAGCCGGGTGTCGATCACCTGCGGGCGGCCGATCAGGATCGGGCGGGCAATGCCCTCCTCGACCACGACCTGCGCGGCGCGCAGGATGCGCTCGTCCTCGCCCTCGGCGTAGATCACGCGCTTGGGCGCCTGCTTGGCCATGGCGAACAGCGGCTTCATCACCAGGCCGGAGCGGAACACGAAGCGGTCCAGCCCCTCCATATAGGCCTCGAAATCGGCGATCGGCCGGCGCGCGACGCCCGACTCCATCGCCGCCCGCGCCACGGCCGGCGCGATGCGCAGGATCAGGCGCGGGTCGAAGGGCGAGGGTATCAGCGAGGTCGGCCCGAACACCGGGGTCTCGCCGCCATAGGCGCGCGCCACCACGTCGGAGGGGGTCTCGCGGGCGAGCTCGGCGATGGCGTGGACCGCCGCCACCTTCATCTCCTCATTGATCGTGGTCGCGCCGGCATCGAGCGCCCCGCGGAAGATGAAGGGGAAGCACAGCACGTTGTTGACCTGGTTCGGGAAGTCCGAACGGCCGGTACAGATCATCGCGTCCGGGCGCGCCTCGCGGGCGAGGTCGGGCATGATCTCCGGGGTCGGGTTGGCCAGCGCCATGATCACCGGGTTCGGCGCCATGGCCTTCAGCATCTCGGGCTTGAGCACGCCCCCGGCCGACAGGCCGATGAAGATGTCCGCGCCCTCGATCGATTCGGCGATGGTGCGCTTGTCGGTCTTCTGGGCGAAGGCGCCCTTATAGGGGTCCATCAGCGTGGTGCGGCCTTCATAGACCAGCCCCTCAATGTCGTTGACCCAGATGTTCTCGCGCCGGGCGCCCATCGAGACCAGCAGGTTCAGCGTGGCGATCGCCGCCGCGCCGGCGCCGGAGGTGACGATCTTCACCTCCTCGATCTTCTTGCCCCCGAGGAACAGCGCGTTGACGATGCCGGCGGCGATGGTGATCGCGGTGCCGTGCTGGTCGTCGTGGAACACCGGGATGTTCATGATCTCGCGCAGGCGCGTCTCGATCTCGAAGCATTCCGGGGACTTGATGTCCTCCAGATTGATGCCGCCGAAGGTCGGCTCCAGCGCCGCCACCACCGAGACGACATGGTCGGGCTCCAGCGCGTTGATCTCGATGTCGAACACGTCGATGCCGGCGAACTTCTTGAACAGGACCGCCTTGCCCTCCATCACCGGCTTGGAGGCTTCCGGGCCGATATTGCCGAGCCCGAGGACCGCCGTGCCGTTGGACACCACCGCGACGAGGTTCTGGCGCCCCGTAAGCTCCGCCACCAGAGACTTGTCCGCGGCAATCGCCTCGCACACCGCCGCAACCCCAGGCGTATACGCCAGTGCAAGGTCCCGCTGGTTCGCAAGAGGCTTCGTCGGCTGAATTTCAAGCTTACCAGGACGCGGAAGGCGATGATA
>NZ_JAKVIL010000002.1 GCF_022601675.1 Ancylobacter gelatini
TTGGTCTCCACCGGAGCGATCGAGGACATGTCCACGACGATCTTGCCCGCGCTCAGACCCGCCGCGATCCCGTTCTCACCGAACAGCACGGCCGCGACGTCGGAGGTGTCGGGCAGCATGGTGAAGATCACGTCCGCGGCCCGCGCCACCTCCGCCGCGGAACCGCAGGCGATCGCGCCGGCGGCGGCGAGTTCCGCCGGCAGCGCGCGCCGGGCATGGGCATGCAGCGTGTGCCCCGCGGCGAGGAGGTGCCCCGCCATGGGGGCTCCCATGATGCCGAGACCGATGAAACCGAGCTTCATGAGGCGCTCCCCGCTGCCGGAAAAGGTGGTCAGGACTTGTACTTCTTTGCGATCGCTTCCGTCGACCGCGCGAGCAGGCCGGTATCGATGCCCACCGCCGTGAAAATGCAGCCCGCCGCCATGTAGCGCCGTGCCAGCGTCTCGTCGCCGGTGAGGATGCCGGCGCGGTTGCCGGCGGCGACGATACGGGCAATCGTCTTCTCGATCAGTTCCACCACCTCCGGGTGCCCCTGATTGCCGAGATGGCCCATGTCCGAGGACAGGTCGCCCGGCCCGATGAACAGCCCGTCAATGCCCGGGACGGCGGCGATCGCCTCCAGATTGTCGAGGCCTTTCAGCGTCTCGATCTGGACGAGGAGGCACAGCTCGTCATGCGCCTTGTGGTGATAGTCCTTCACCCGGCCGAAGCGGGAGGCGCGGCTGGCGCCGGCGAAGCCGCGCAGGCCGTGCGG
The DNA here is from genome assembly GCF_022601675.1 of Ancylobacter gelatini. GTDB lineage: Bacteria > Pseudomonadota > Alphaproteobacteria > Rhizobiales > Xanthobacteraceae > Ancylobacter > Ancylobacter gelatini. The sequence continues at coordinate 755 of NZ_JAKVIL010000002.1, forward strand.
GGGAAACCGCGTCGCCGCCACGGCGGCCTGCGCCTCCTCGACGGTCTCGACCATCGGGATCAGGAAGCTCTGGGTGCCGATGTCGAGATGGCGCTTGATCACGATCGGGTCGTTGACGGGGATGCGCACGATCGGGTGCGTGGTGTTCTCCATCATCGCCTGAAGCTGCGCCATCACGTTCGGCACGTCGTTGGGCGCATGTTCGGCATCGATCAGCAGCCAGTCGAAGCCGGAGCCGGCGAGAATCTCGGTCGTGGTGGGGCACGCCATCGAGTTCCAGAAGCCGATCTGCTGCTGGCCGGCATGGATGGCGCGCTTGAAGGTGTTGACGGGCAGGTCCACGGGGAACGTCCTCGGTTTCGGTACAACGGGTCGGATGGAGCTATTCCGCCAGGGCTTCCTTGCGGGTCTTCAGTACGGCGGGGGACAGCATCGCCAGCAGCATGATCGCCACGATGCCGAGCAGCACGGCGCTGATCGGCCGGGTGACGAAGACCGACGGATCGCCGTCGGAAAGCTGCATGGCGCGGCGGAAATTCTCCTCCAGCTGCGGGCCGAGCACGAGCCCGAGCAGCAGCGGGGCGGGCTCGACGCCGACCTTGATGAAGAAGTAGCCGACGACCGCGCAGCCCAGCATCAGCCAGACGTTGAACGCGCTGTTGGAGATGCCGTAGGTGCCGATGCAGCAGAACAGCACGATGGCGGGGAACAGCAGCCGGTAGGGGATCTTGAGCATCGAGACCCAGAGCCCGACCAGCGGCAGGTTGATGATCAGCAGCATCAGATTGCCGGTCCACATCGAGGCGATGACGCCCCAGACCAGCTCCGGCTGCTCGGTCATCACCTGCGGGCCGGGCTGGATGCCCTGCATCATCAGCGCGCCGATCATCAGCGCCATCAGCGCATTGGCGGGAATGCCCAGCGTCAGCAGCGGGATGAAGCTGGTCTGCGCGCCGGCATTATTGGCGGCCTCCGGCCCGGCGACACCCTCGATCGCGCCCTTGCCGAAGCGCGAGGGGTCCTTGGCGATCTTCTTTTCCAGCGCGTAGGCGGTGAAGGGCGGCAGCGCCGCGCCCCCGCCCGGCAGCACGCCGAGCGCCGAGCCGATGAAGGTGCCGCGCACCATGGCCGGGAAGGCGGCCTTGAGGTCGGCGCGCGAGGGCATCAGGTCGCGCAGCTTCTGGCTCACCACCTGCCGCACCGCCGGCCTCTCCAGATTGGCGATGATCTCGGCGAGGCCGAACAGGCCCATGGCCACCGGCACGAAGTCCAGCCCGTCCGCCAGCGCCGGCACCCCGAAGGTCATGCGCGCAATGCCGGAATTGACGTCGATGCCGACCGTGCCGATCAGCAGGCCGAGGAACACCATGGCGAGCGACTTCGACACCGAGCCATGGGCGAGGATCACCGCCGCGAACAGGCCGAGCACCAGCAGGCTGAAATATTCCACCGCGGTGAACTTCAGCGCCAGCGCCGCCAGCGGCAGGCTCAGCACCGCGATGATCACCGTCGCCACCGTGCCGGCGAAGAAGGAGGAGATGGCGGCGATGGCGAGCGCGGCGCCGGCGCGGCCCTTCTTGGCCATCTCGTGGCCGTCGAGACAGGTCACCACCGAGGAGGTCTCGCCCGGCACATTGACCAGGATGGCGGTGGTCGAGCCGCCATATTGCGCGCCGTAGAAGATGCCGGCGAGCATGATCAGCGCCGAGGCCGGCTCCAGCCCGAAGGTGAAGGGCAGCAGCAGCGCGACGGTGGGGATCGGCCCGATACCGGGCAGCACGCCGATCGCGGTGCCGATCACCACGCCGATCAGGCAGTAGAACAGATTGTTGAACTGCAGGGCCGTGGAGAGGCCGAGGAGCAGGTTGTCGAACAGTTCCATAGGGTGTCCGCCTTTTGCTCACCAGGGCCAGATCGGAACCGGCAAAGCGAGCGCCTTCACGAACAGAAGGACCGCGCCGGCGGCGACGAACAGGCCGAAGAGGATCACCTCGAAGAACCGGCTTTCCCGGCTCGCCAGCGCGGCGATGAAGATCGAGGCCAGCGAGGCGGTCGCGAGGCCGGCCGTCTCGATCAGCAGCGCGAACACGCCGACCGCCGCCCCGACGCCGAGGATCGGGCGAAGCTGCACCCGCTCGATGCCGGAATGGGCGCGCAGCAGGCCGCGTATCGCGAAGAACAGCCCGAAGGCGAGCAGGATGCCCGCGATGGCGCGGGGCATGTAGCCCGGGCCCATATTGGCCGCCGTGCCGCCGTTCAGGCGCCAGGTCGCGGCGAAGGTGCCGGCCGCCACAAGGATCAGGAAGGCGCCGAACAGCAGGTCCGGCCAGTCGATCCGACGCTGTGTCATGATCGTGTATCCGCGCTGGGGCAGGGCCCGGCCGGCTCATGGGGAGCCGGCCGGATCTTGCGCGTTTCAGTCAATCGGAAGCGGCTCCCGGCCCGTCGCCGGGTGGCCGCCGGTTCGGCCGGTCAGTTGATCTTGACGTCGGCGGCGCGGGCGACTTCACCCCAGTTCTTGATGGCGTTGGCCAGCCAGGCCTTGGCATCGTCCGGCGAGCCGGGGCGCACCGAGCCACCCTGCTCGGCGACACGGTCCTTGATCTCCGGCATGGCAAGGATCTTGGCCAGTTCGGCATTGAGGCGGGCGACCACTTCCGGCGGGGTGCCGCCGGTGGTCATCACGCCCTGCCAGGTGCCGGCATCGGCCAGCGGCAGCTTGGCTTCCTTGAAGGTCTCGACATTCGGCAGCGCGGCGAGGCGCTCCTCGCCGGTGACGGCGATGCCGACAAGCTGGCCATTGGTGACGAAGGGCAGCGTCGCGGTGGCGCCGTTGATGATCACGTTGCTCTCGCCGGAGACCACGGCGCGCGAAGCGGCCGAGCCGCCCTTATAGGGCACGGTCTTCCATTCGATGCCGAGGTCCTTGGCAAGGGCGATGGCGGTGATGTGGTTCAGCCCGCCAATGCCGGAATTGGCGGCGGCCAGCTTGCCGGGATTGGCCTTGGCATAGGCCACCAGCTCGGCCACGTTCTTGGCCGGCACCGACGGATGCACCGCCAGCACGTAAGGCGCGAACATCACCATGCCGACCGGGGCGAGGTCGTTCTGCACGTTGAAGGTGAGGTCGGGGAACACGGTGGGCGCCAGCGCAAGGGTCCCGATGTCGGCCAGCAGCAGCGTGTGGCCGTCAGGCTTGGCCTTGGCGACGGAATCCGCGCCGATATTGCCGGCGGCGCCGGGCTTGTTCTCGACCACCACGGACTGGCCGATGGCTTCCGACAGCTTCGGCGCGATCAGGCGCGCGAGAATGTCGGAGGTGCCGCCGGGCGCGTAGGGCACGACGATGCGCACGGGGCGCTCGAATTCCTGGGCGCTCGCAAGCGAGGGGAGGGCGGCACTGCCGAGCGCGAGGGCGGCGAGGGCCGCCTTGAAGAGGCGTAGCGTCATTGGCGTTTCCTCCAGAAACGGAATCGGAAAGGGCGGCAAAGCTCTTGGGCTCTTGGGAACGCAGCGCGATCCGGGGCGCATGTTAGGCGAGACATGATGCGCGAATGAGTTGTTCTCGGCATGGATCAATGCCATTTTTGTATCGATGTTCGAGCTTTCCCACCTTCGATGTTTCGTCGCCGTCGCCGAGGAGCTGCATTTCGGCCGTGCCGCCGCGCGGCTGAACCTCACCCAGCCCCCGCTCAGCCGGCAGATCCAGCTGCTGGAGCACACGCTGGATGTGCGGCTGCTGGACCGCACCAGCCGTTCGGTGCAACTCACCCGCGCCGGACGGAGCTTCCTGCCCGAAGCGCGGCGGCTGCTGCGGCTGGCGGAGGGCGCGGCGCTGGCGGCGCGGCGCACCGCAAGCGGCGAGGCCGGCTCGCTCACGCTCGGCTTCACCGCGGTCTCGGGCTATGACTTCCTGCCGCGGCTGATCAAGCGCCTGCGCGCGGAAGCGCCGGACATCGATCTGGTGCTGAAGGAAATGGTGTCATCCGACCAGTTCGAGGCGCTGGCGACGGGGCAGATCGACGTCGGCCTGCTGCGGATGACGTTCAACCGCCACGAGTTGCAGGCGGTTTCGGTGGTGCGCGAGCCGCTGATGCTGGCCGCACCCGAGGATCATCCGCTCGCCGGCATCGAGGTGGTGCACCTCTCCGATCTCGCGGGGCAGCCCTTCGTCGCCTATTCGCCCTATGAGGCGCGGTATTTCTACGATCTGGTCGCGACCTTGTTCGCGCAGTCCGGCCTTGCGCCGCATTATGTCCAGCACATCAGCCAGATTCACACCATTCTCGGGCTGGTGAAGGCCGGGCTCGGCGTCGCGCTGGTGCCGCGCGCCGCGCGCCATCTCGGCTTTGAAGGGGTCGTGCTGAAGACGGTGGCGATGGAGCCCCCGGCCCTTGCGGAGCTGCACGCCGCGTGGCGCGCCTCGAACATCAACCCGGCCATCGCCACGCTCCGCCGCACCCTGTCGCGGATGGAGAGCACCGAGAGCGCCTAAGCGGCTCAGGCCGGAGAGAGCGGTCCGCTCGCGGTGCCCGGCAGCAGGCGCAGGTGGATTTCGTCGGCGCCGGCGGCATAGGCGGCGGCGCGGGCCTTGGCGCCCGCCGGGCCGCTCCACAGCGGCTCGCAGCGCCCGCCCGAACGCCGGACGGCCAGCGCGATGGCGTCGGGATAGTCCGGCGCGTCGTCCACGGCATAGACCGAGAACACCTGCCGGCGGCCGGTGCCGTCGCGCCAGAGATGGAAGCGTCGCGCCAGAACGAGATCGGCCGCGCTCAGCGGTCCGTCGTCGCTCAGGTGCCGGTCAGTGGGTGCGGTGCGCATCATCATGTGAACAAAAATAGAACATCATTCCCCGGCGTCAATCGCCGACGCCTAGTGAATCCGTCAATATGCTGAAGGTTCCCCTACCAACGGGCGAAATTCGCGGTTGCACACGCGAATGTGCGCAGCCCGCCGGTATCGGCCTGCGCCTTGAGAAAGCTGGATCGGGCGGGCTTAAATTGCGTGAGACGATGGTCTATCTTGCGTCATCGTACCTAAACGGCGGATTGAACGCCGAAATAAGAAACACGCCCCATTGCGGGGCAGCCTTTTCGAGGGGAACGTCGCATGGGTGGGCTTCTGGGCTTCAGCCGGGCTGTCGACTGGCTGAACGAGCGCTTCGGCCGCGTCGCCGATTATTGCGTGCTGGCGTCCTGCCTCATCAGTGCCGGCAATGCCACGGTGCGCTACCTGTTCAGCTACTCCACCAACGGCCTGCTGGAAATCCAGTGGTACCTGTTCGGCGCGGTGGTGCTGCTCGGCGCGCCCTATACGCTCAAGCGCAACGAGCATGTGCGGGTCGATCTCGTCTACATGGCGCTTACGCCGCGGGGCCGGCTCTGGGTCGACGCACTCGGCTTCACCATCATTCTGATCCCCGCCGGTCTCTATTTGTCCTGGCTGTGCTTCCCGTTCTTCTGGCAGGCCTTCGTGTCCGACGAGGTGTCGCAGAATGCCGGCGGCCTGATCCTGTGGCCGGCGAAGCTGTTGCTGCCGCTGGGCTTCGCACTGCTGACGGCGCAGGGCCTCTCCGAGCTGATCAAGCGTGCCGCCGCGCTTCAGGGCGTGATCGAGGTCGAGACCGAGTACGAGAAGCCCCTGCAATAGCCGAGCAGCCCGGGCGCCGTGAGGCGTCCCGCATCGCGTCCTCCCCCTATCCCTTTTCGCCAGAGACGAGCCCCGCATGTTTTCACACGGCGTAATGCCCCCGCTGATGTTCGCCGGCATGGTCTGCTTCATGCTGGCGGGCTTTCCGGTCGCTTTCTCGCTGGTCGCGGTCGGGCTGTTCTTCGGCACGGTCGGGATCCTGACCGATCATTTCCATCTCAGCTTCCTGCAGGCGCTGCCGCTGCGCTTCTACGGCATCATCTCCAACGACCTGCTGCTCGCCATTCCGTTCTTCACCTTCATGGGCGCCATCCTTGAGCGCTGCGGCCTGGCCGAGGACCTTCTCGAGGGAACCGGCAAGCTGTTCGGCAAGGTGCCCGGTGGCCTCGCCTATGCGGTGATCGTGGTCGGCGCGATTCTCGGCGCCATTACCGGCACGGTGGCGGCTTCGGTGATCGCCATGGGCGTGATCTCGCTGCCGGTCATGATGCGCTACGGCTACGACCAGAAGCTCGCCACCGGCGTGATCGCGGCGTCGGGCACCATCACCCAGCTCATTCCGCCCTCGCTGGTGCTGATCATCCTCGCCGAGCAGCTCGGCCGTCCGGTCGGCGAGATGTATCTCGGAGCCATCGGCCCCTCGATGCTGCAGGTGCTGATCTTCCTCGGCTTTGTGTTCGTGATGTCGCTGATCAAGCCGCAGATCATGCCGCCGCTGCCGCCCGAGGCGCGCGGGGAGGGCGGCTGGCCGCTGATCTGGCAGGTGCTGCGCGGCATGGTGCCCTCGATCGTGCTGATCATGCTGGTGCTCGGCACGCTGGCCATGGGCCTTGCCACCCCGACCGAGGCCGGCGCCATGGGCGCGGTCGGCGCGATCCTGCTGGCGGCGGTGCACAGCCGTCTGTCCTGGACTCTGGTGCGTCAGGCCATGGCCTCGACCGCCCGCATCACCTCCATGGTGGTGTTCATCCTGATCGGCGCCACCGTGTTCAGCCTCGTGTTTCAGGGCATGGACGGCGCGCTGTGGATCGAGCACCTGCTGTCCCAGCTCCCCGGCGGGCGCCTGGGCTTCCTGATCTTCGTCAACGTCTTCGTCTTCTTCATCGCGTTCTTCCTCGACTTCTTCGAGATCGCGTTCATCATCGTGCCGCTGCTGGTGCCGGTGGCGGTCAAGCTTGACATCAACCTGATCTGGTTCGGCGTGCTGCTCTGCGTGAACATGCAGACCGCCTTCATGCACCCGCCCTTCGGCTTCGCGCTGTTCTATCTGCGCGGCATCGCGCCGCCCTCGATCAAGACCTCGCAGATCTACTGGGGCGCGCTTCCGTGGCTGTTCATGCAGCTTATCCTCGTGGTGGTGGTGATCATGTGGCCGGAGGCGGTGACCTACTGGATCAGCGCGGGGCCGACCGTCGACCCCAACACCATCGAGCTGAACATTCCGCAGTTCGATGCGCCGCCACTGGACATGGGGCCGCCGCAGTTCTGATCCTGCATCGAGCCGCGACCTGACCGCCCGACAGGCCCGATCCCCCGCGGATCGGGCCTGTTGTGTTGAGGAGAGCGTGGGTCGTGGCGCGAAGCGGTCAGGCGGGCCGCAGCGCGGTGCGCCCGCCCCGGACTGCGGCGAAGCCGATCGCCACGAACAGCGCGAGCACGACAAGCTGCGCGATGGCGAAGGGCGGTTCGGACTGGGTGGGGGCGCTGGCCTGGAGCGCGGGGATCTTCACGAAGGCCTGCGCCACGCCGACGAAGACCAGCAGATACAAGCTGATGACCACGCCTACCACGTAGATCAGCCGCCACGGCCCGGCATAGTTCAGCAGGTAACGCGCGGGGAAGGTCGCCGCGAGCACCACCAGCGCCACCGCGCCGACGATGTGCGAGGGCAGCACGGTGTTGAAGGGAAAGCCGTAGCCGGTCAGGCTGGTCGCCGCCGCGGTTCCCAGGAACAGTGCCGTGACCATGGGCCGGTCGCGCCCGCCGATGAGGTCGTAGACGACCACGATGCCGGTGGCGATCGCGATCAGGCTCAGCCAGGTATGAAACCCGGTCCAGTTGGTAGGGTCGAACATGAAGGGCTCCCCGCCGCGGTGCGTTGCTCAAAAAGCACCGTGCGGCGTCAGGAGCCGTCCGGCACCCTTGCGGCCTGCGTTCCGTGCCGGCCGAATACTAATCATGCTAGCGATCCTGAAACGGCGGCGCCAGCGGAATACCGATGCGCCCGACCCATGTGATCACACCTTGATGAGCCGAGAGCGGAATGTTCGCTCCTGTGTCTTCTGGCCAATAGGGCGGACGGCGCTTTTGGGCGATAAGGCCAGCCCCGGCGAGTTGCGCCGGCGCTTCAAGCCTTCGGTCCGTCTCATGTCCTCCGCTCCCGCCACGCCTGAAAATCCCCATCCCGGCATGGGTTTCCGGCAGTTCGTCGTGTTCATCGCCGCCATGATGGCCACCAATGCCATCGCGATCGATTCCATGCTGCCCGCGCTTCCCGAGATCGGGCACGCGCTGGCCATCGACACGGCCAATCATGCGCAGTGGGTGATCACGGCCTATCTGCTCGGTTTCGGCGCGGCGCAGATCATCTATGGCAGCCTTGCCGACCGCTTCGGGCGGCGCAGCGTGCTGATGGTCGGGCTGGCGATCTACACGCTGGCCTCGATCGGCGCGATCTTCGCCGGCAGCTTCGAGGTGATGATGGCCGCGCGGGCCCTGCAGGGCGTCGGCTCGGCCGCGACCCGCATTCTCGCGGTCGCCATCGTGCGCGACTGCTATTCCGGCCGGCAGATGGCCCGCGTCATGTCGCTGGCCTTCATCGTGTTCCTGTCGGTGCCGATCATCGCCCCCTCCATCGGCCAGCTCATCGTGCTGTTCGCGCCGTGGCGCGGCATCTTCGTCATGCTCTGCCTGTTCGGCGCGGTGCTGATGGTCTGGACCTGGTTGCGCCTGCCGGAGACGCTGCACCCCGAGGACCGCACGCCGATCTCGGTCGCCGGCATTTCCCATGCCTTCGGGCTGGTGCTCGGCAGCCGCATCACGGTCGGCTACATGCTGGCCATGACCATGGTGATGGGCGGGCTGTTCGGCTTCATCAATTCCTCGCAGCAGATCTTCGCCGATGCCTTCGACGCGGCGCATCTGTTCACCATCGTCTTCGCGCTGATCGCGGTGTTCATGGCGCTGTCCTCGCTGCTCAACGCCCGCATCGTCGGGCGGGTCGGCATGCGGCGGGTGTCCCATGCCGCGCTGCTCGGCTATCTGGCGATCACGCTGGTCCATGCCGGCGTCGTGGCGTCGGGCGTCGAGAACATCTGGACCTTCTCGATACTGCAGGCCGGGATGATGTTCTGCTTCGGCCTGATGGTGTCGAACTTCAATTCCATGGCGATGGAGCCGGTCGGCCATGTCGCCGGCACGGCGTCCTCGCTGCTCGGCTTCGTCAGCACCATCGGCGGCGCGCTGCTCGGCTTCGTGCTCGGCCAGAATTTCGACGGGACGACGCTGCCGCTGACCTTCGGTTTCGCCGCGTTCGGAGTGATGGCGCTGGTGTTCGTGCTGTTCGCGGAAAAGGGCCGGCTTTTCAGTTCGCACGGCGCGCCGGCCGGCCGGTCCTAGTTCCCGGCTCCCTCGTGCCGGCGCGGCTCAGGGCGTGCTGCTGGAGGCGAGCGAACGCGGCGCGCGCAAATCCTCCTCGGGCGGCAGCGTCCAGCCGCGCGACTGGGCAAAATCGAGAATCAGCGTGCCGAGATCGGGCTCGTCGATCAGCAGCGCCGCCTCGTCCGGCGCCACCCACATATGCACCCGCTCGTGCCGCTCGGGCCAGTCGTCGAGCTGGCGCTTCACCATCAGCGGGTAGACCGTGACGCGGGTCAGCGCGAAATGGCTTTCCAGCCGCTTCCAGTACAGGTAGCGGCCGCAGGATTTGCGGCCGATTTCGCCAAGCACGCCGGCCTCCTGCCGCGCCTCGATCTGCGCCGATTTCCAGTCCTTGCGGTTCTTCATCGGCCAGCCCTTGGGAATCACTGCGCGATGGGTCTCGCGCGAGCTCATCACCAGGATTTCCAGCCGGCCATGCGCGCCGACGCGAAACGGCAGGGCCGCAACCTGCGTGAGCGGGCGGCCGGAGGAGGCTTTCCGTTTCTGTTGTTTTGCATTGGCCATGGCTGCTAAATCTAACGGGCCTTTCCGCATACAGCGACCGTTTTCGCCCGTCCTTCCCGATTGGAAGCCTCGATGACGACCGAGTTGACGCTGCTGGCCTGGACGCTGATCCTGGCCATCCTTCAGATATTGCTACCGGCGATGTTTCGCAATCGCGAGACCGGGACCGAGTTCAACGTCGGCCCGCGCGACACCGAGCGGCCGCCGGTCGGCGTGATCACGGGGCGGCTGCGGCGCGCGCAGGCCAACCTGTTCGAGACGCTGCCGCTTTTCGCGAGCGCGGTGCTGATCGCCCATGTCGCGGGCCGCGAGGGCGCGCTCACCCTGTGGGGCGCGTGGCTCTATCTCGGCGCGCGTGTGGTCTATGTGCCGCTCTATGCATTCGGCGTGCCCTATGTTCGTACGCTGGCCTGGTATGTCGCCATGGTCGGCCTTGTCCTGATTCTCGCCGCGCTGCTGCTGCCGGCCTGACCTTTCCGGGAGCCTTCATGCCTGTTGAACTCAGCTCCTTCGATTTCCTCGTCGTCCCGGGCCGGGAGAACGCTCCCGCGGCGCACTGGCAGTCGCACTGGCTCGGCGCCTTCGCCAATTCCTCGCGGCTGATCCAGGCCGACTGGTCGCGCCCGGAGGTCGGGGCGTGGACCGGGCAATTGGGGGCGGCGGTGGAGGCGGCGCCGCGCCGGGTGGTGCTGATCGGCCATTCGGTCGGGGTTGCGACCATCCTGCGCTGGACCGCGAGCGCGCCGGCCGCCCAGGTCGCCAAGGTGGCGGGCGCGTTCCTCGCCGCGCCGACCAATGTCGAGGACCCCGACCCCTCCTTCGATCTGGTGCGCAATTTCGCGCCGATGCCGATGGCGAGGCTGCCCTATCCGGCGCTGGTGGTGGCGAGCCGCGACGATCCGCGCGTGACGATGCCGCGGGCACGCGAATGCGCGCAGGCCTGGGGCGCGGATTTCGCCGATATCGGCGAGGCCGGCCATATTGGCAGCGCCGCCGGTCTCGGCATGTGGCCGGCGGGGCTGCTTCTGCTCGGCGGCCTGCTGGCGAGGATTTGAGCGACGGCTCAGTGGTGGCCGCTGAGCATGTCGGCGATGGCGCGGGCCACCTGCTTGGTCACGCGGCGCCGGTACTTGCGGTGTACCAGCTGGCCATTGTGGTAGATGTCCTGTTCCACATAGAGGTTCTCGCCGTCCCAGTGCAGCACGTTGTCGGACTCGGTGGTCTCGATCACACCGATCTCCCGGATCAACTGACCTTCGAGGGTCGAAGTGGACATGGTTGTTTCCTCCTGGAACGGTCCTTGGCACTCACCGCGGCGTGGGTCCGTCTCGCGTGGACCCTTCGCCGTCGCGGCTGTGTCACAACAATAGCTCGGGCCGCGCCGAACGCCATCACCCTTCGCGGGCTCCCGCGCCGCTTTCCTCAGGCTCGATGTCGCCGTGGCGCTGCAGCCGGAGCGCCACCAGCCAGCACCCCAGCGCCCACGCCCCGCCCAGGCACCAGCCGGCCAGAACATCGGTCGGCCAGTGCACGCCGAGATAGACCCGGCTGAGGCCGATCAGCAGCGTCAACGTCACCGCGACCGTCAGCGCATAGGCCTTGATTCGCCGCTTCTGTTCGGTGCGCACGATCAGTACGCCGAGCGTGAGATAGGTCAGCGCCGCCCCCATGGCGTGGCCACTGGGGAAGCTCAGCGTGTGCACCTCGACCAGATGCGCCACGAGGTCCGGGCGCGGTCGCTCGAAGCCGAGCTTCAGCAGGGTGGACATCACGCCGCCACTGGCGGTGGCCAGCAGCACGAACAGCGCTGAGGCGCGCTTGCCGTCCATGAACAGGAAGCCGGTGACGATCAGCGTCACCAGGATCAGCACCGTGGTGCTGCCCAGCGCGGTGATGTCCAGCATCATGATCTCCAGCCAGGCCGGGCCGAGTGGATCGGCGGTGTCGCCCGGCGCGCGGAACGCCAGAAGCAGCGCCTCGTCGAAACCATGGGTCTCGCCCTCGATCACCTCGTCGGCGAGCAGGGCGAAGCCGAGCAGGCCGGCGGCGATGGCAATGAGCGCGTAGAGCACCCCGAGTTCCGCGAAAAAGCGCGGGCGGGGCGAAGGCGGGGTCGGCATGGCGTCGTCCTCGTACATTCCCTTGAGGGAGGGGAACCAAATCGGGGCATGCGGTGTTCCCGCTGGACCAATGCAACAGGAGGAAGGCATGCTTAGAGGTGGTCTGCTATGGCTCATCGGCATTCCGCTGCCGATCATCATCGTGCTGTGGCTGATGGGGTACCTGTAATCCGAATTTCTCCTGCCGTCGGCGCCAGGAAGGTGCCGACGGTATGTACCAGTTTGGCGGGAGGCAGGGGGAGCCGGCCGCCGGGGGCTTGAACATCGTGGCGATGCACGTCGTCGGAGGTCATCATGTCGCGCTGGTCGCTCTGTCGATCCTGATCGCGATTGCCGCTTCCTATACTGCTCTCGATCTTGCCGGACGCATGCGGCATGCATCGCTGTCGATGCAGCGGCGTTGGTTGGCCGCGGGTGCCGTGGTGATGGGCGGCGGCATCTGGTCGATGCATTTCATCGCGATGCTGGCGCTGAAGAGCGGCATGGTCGTGTCCTATGATCCTCTTCTCACGCTGTTGTCCTTCCTGATCGCGCTCGCCGCGACCGGCGCCGCCTTTCTCGTGGCCAGCGGCCGCGAGACCTCGCGGCGCCTGGTGGTGCTGAGCGGCGTGTTCATGGGGCTCGGCATCGTCGGGATGCACTACACCGGCATGAGCGCGATGCGCATGTCGGGCCAGCTCTACTATGATTATCTCTTCGTCGGCGCCGCGATCATCATCGCCATCGGCGCGTCGGTCGCCGCTCTCTGGCTGGCGTTCCGCCGCCATTCGATCCCGCAGCGCATCGTCGGCGCCATCGCGCTCGGCATCGGCGTTGCCAGCGTGCATTACGTTGCCATGATCGGCATCACCTATGTGGGATCGGACGAGGCGATGGCCACGCATCAGGCGGCCGGGATCGACGATTCCCATCTCGCCGTGCTGGTGACGGGTACCAGCTTCATCATCTTCGTCGCCGCCATCCTCGCGGCCATGTATGACCGCCGCTTCGTGCTGCTGGCGGAGCGCGAGGCGCTGATGTGGCGCGAGGACGAGGAGCGCTACCGCACGCTCTACCGCCGCACGCCGCTGCCGCTGCATTCGCTCGGCGCCGACGGGCGGATCGAGCAGGTCAGCGACAAGTGGCTCGACATGCTGGGCTATCAGCGCAACGAGGTGATCGGCCGCCCGCTCACCGATTTCATGACCCCGGAATCCGCCCGCCAGCGCAATGAGGAGCACTGGCCGCTGCTGCTGGGCACCGGCGAACTGCGCGAGGCGGAGTACAAGCTCATCACCCGGGAAGGTCGCCAGCTGGACTGCGTGCTCTCCGCGGTCGCCGAGCGCGATTCCGAGGGGCGCCTGACCAAGACCCTGTGCGGCCTGATCGACATTTCCGAGCGGCGCCAGGCCGAGGAGGCCCTGCGCCAGGCGCAGAAGCTGGAAGCAGTCGGCCAGCTCACCGGCGGCATTGCGCACGATTTCAACAATCTGCTGGCGGTGATTCTCGGCAATCTCGAACTTGCTTCCAAGCGCGCGCCGGACGACCCGCGCCTGCGGCTCCTGCTCGGCAACACCATGCAGGCGGCGCAGCGCGGGGCGGCCCTCACCCAGCGCATGCTCGCCTTCGCGCGCCGGCAGGACCTCAATCCGCAGCCGGTGGACGTGCCCGAGCTGGTGCTCGGCATGGCGGAGCTGATGCGCCGGTCCATCGGGCCGAGCGTGAAGATCGAGACCCGCTTTCCGCTGGGCCTGCCACGCGCGCGGGTCGACGCCAACCAGCTCGAACTGTCCCTGCTCAACCTTGCGGTAAACGCGCGCGACGCCATGCCCGATGGCGGCTCGATCGTGATCGCCGCGCGCGAGGAGGAGATCGACGCCGCCAGCGCGGCGCAGGAGCCCGAGGGGCTGCCGACCGGCCGCTATTTCTGCCTCACCGTCACCGATGACGGCGTCGGCATGGACGAGGAAACGCTCTCGCACGCCACCGAGCCGTTCTTCACCACCAAGGGCATTGGCAAGGGCACCGGGCTCGGCCTTGCCATGGTGCATGGCCTTGCCGCGCAATCGGGCGGGCGGCTGGTGCTGACCAGCCGCAAGGGCGAGGGCACCACGGCGGCGATCTACCTGCCGATCGCCGACGAGATGGCCAAGGTTCCCGCCGTGGCGCCGCCCGCCGAGGTGTTCGCGGATTGCGCCGGCGCGCGCATCCTGGTGGTCGATGACGATCCGCTGGTGCTGTCGGCCACGGTGGCGATGCTCGAAGACCTCTCTTATGTCGTGACAGAGGCGTCCTCCGCGCAGCAGGCGCTCAACATCCTCGATGGCGGCGCGGCGTTCGACGTCGTGCTTACCGATCAGGCCATGCCGGGCATGACGGGTGTCCAGCTCTATCTCGCCATCCGCCGGCGCTGGCCGGATTTGCCGGTGATCCTCGGCACCGGCTACGCCGAGCTGCCCCCGGAGGCGGGAGCCGACCTCAAGCGGCTCGGAAAACCGTTCGGTCGGGATGCGCTGGAACAGGCGATTTCGGTCGCAACCCGCCGCGCCGGCGAGAACGTGGTCCGCATGCCGTCACGCCACGGCTAGGCTGTCCGCGCCGGTGGACCACGCGGCGCCGACCCTCGCGCGAAGCGTCGCAATTCTTCCGGCGCTCCCGTGACATCCGTGATCCGAATGATTATATCAGACCCGTCCAGGGGAGCCTCGTCAGGAGGCTGAGAGGCCATCAACGCGCGGGTTTCGCGTGGCATGGCGACCCTTTGAACCTGATCCAGCTCGGACTGGCGGAGGGAGGGAGTGCATGACCCCGCATACTGACCTGCATGACGACACGGTGACCGATGCCGCGCGCGGCGCCGACAATGCGATGCGCGTGCGCATCGTGGGCGCGGGCGTCGCGGGGCTGACCTGCGCCCATGCCTTCGCAAGGCGCGGGGCACGCGTGACTCTGGTGGACCGCAATGCCGGCTCCGGGCGTGGCTGCTCGTGGTATGCGGGCGGCATGCTGGCGCCATGGTGCGAGCGCGAGAGCGCCGAGCCGATCATCGTCGACCTTGGGCTGGAATCGCAGGCCTACTGGCGCGAGGCGGTGCCGGACGTGCCGAATGAGGGTAGCCTCGTGCTGGCGCAGCCGCGCGACCTGCCCGACCTTCGGCGCTTTGCGCGGCGTACCGATCATTATGAATGGCTCGACGGCCCGGCCATCGCCGCGCTGGAGCCGGATCTCGACGGGCGCTTCGACCAGGGCCTGTTCTTCGCCAGCGAATCGCATCTGGAACCGCGCAAGGCGTTGGCCGCGCTGACCCGTCGGCTGACCGACGAGTTCGGCGTCGAGATGACATTCGAGGCGGAAGGCTTCGCGGCGGAGGCGGACGACGCCGATGTCGTAGTCGACTGCCGGGGCCTTGCCGCCCGCGACGAACTCACCGACCTGCGCGGCGTCAAGGGCGAGATGCTGGTGCTCTATTCCACCGAGGTGTCGCTCAAGCGCCCGGTGCGCATGCTGCATCCGCGCATCCCGGTCTATATCGTGCCGCGCGGCGACGGGCATTTCATGATCGGCGCCACCTCGATCGAGAATGACGAGCGCGGCCGCGTGACCGGGCGTTCCATGCTGGAGCTGCTCGGGGCGGTCTACGCGCTGCACCCGGCCTTTGGCGAAGCGGAAATCGTGGAGATCGGCGCGGATGTCCGCCCGGCCTTCCCGGACAACCTGCCGCGCCTGCGCCGGCGGGGAAAGACCATTTATGTCAACGGCCTGTACCGCCACGGCTTCCTTGCCGCCCCCGCGCTGGCGCGCCGCGCGGCGGAACTGGCCTTCGACGGGACGCATTTCCCGGAGGTGATGGATGAAGATCGTCGTGAATGGTGAGGCGGCCGAGACCCGCTCGGCCAGCCTGACCGACCTTCTGACCGAACTCGGCTTTGCCGATGCCATAGTCGCCACCGCGGTGAACGGGGCGATGGTGCGCGCCGCCCGGCGCGGCGAGACCCCGATCACTGAAGGCGACCGCATCGAAATCCTCGCCCCGATGCAGGGAGGCTGAGCATGGACGCCGTGAACACCACCACGAATACGACATCGTCGAGCGCCATGACCGATCCGCTGGAGTTCTATGGCACGCAGGTGGCGTCGCGCCTGCTGCTCGGCACGGCGCAATATCCCTCGCCCGCCATTCTCACTGAGGCGATCCGCGCCAGCGGCACCGAGATCGTCACGGTCTCGCTGCGCCGCGAATCCGGCGCGGCCAAATCAGGCGAGAAACTGGCGGGCCAAAGCTTCTGGTCGCTGATCCGCGACCTCGGCGTGAAGGTTCTGCCCAACACCGCCGGCTGCAAGACCGTGAAGGAAGCCGTCACCACCGCCGAGATGGCGCGCGAACTGTTCGGCACGCCCTGGGTCAAGCTGGAGGTGATCGGCGAGGACGACACGCTGCAGCCCGACGTGTTCGGCCTGGTCGAGGCCGCGCGCATCCTGTCGCGCGACGGCTTCCAGGTGTTCCCCTACACCACCGAGGACCTCGTGGTCGCCGAGAAGCTGGTCTCCGCCGGCTGCGAGGTGCTGATGCCGTGGGGCGCGCCGATCGGCAGCGGGCGCGGGCTGAACAATCCCTATGGCCTGCGCTCCATGCGCGCGCATTTCCCCGGCATTCCGCTGGTGGTCGATGCCGGCGTCGGCGTGCCGTCCCATGCGGCGGCGGCGATGGAACTCGGCTATGACGCGGTGCTGCTGAACACCGCCGTCGCCAAGGCCGGCGATCCCGCGCGCATGGCCCGCGCCTTCGCCCGCGCGCTGGAGGCCGGCCGCGAGGCTTTCCTCGCCGACCCGATCGACGCGCGCGACATGGCCGCTCCCTCGACCCCGGTGATGGGACGGGCCGTGCTCGGCTGATCCATCGCCACCCTTCGCATATGTTCAGGTGCCTGAATGAAGCTCGACCCGTTCTATCTCATCGTCGACCGCGCGAGCTGGCTGCCGCGCCTGCTGCCGCAGGGCGTCAAGCTGGTGCAGCTGCGCGCCAAGGAGATGGAGCCCGACCAGCTTCGCCGCGAAATCCTGCTGGCGAAGGAAAGCTGCGCGCGCTACGGCGCGCAGCTCGTGGTCAATGATTACTGGCAGCTCGCCATCGAACTCGGCTGCGACTTCGTGCATCTGGGCCAGGAAGACCTCGCGGACGCCGATGTCGGCGCCATCCGCGCGGCCGGCATGCGGCTCGGCATCAGCACGCATGACGATGCCGAGCTCGACACCGCGCTGGCGGTGCGGCCGGATTATGTCGCGCTTGGCCCGGTCTATCCGACCATCCTCAAGCAGATGCGCTGGGCGCCGCAGGGGCTGGAGCGGGTGAGCCAGTGGAAGGCCCGCGTCGGCAAGGTGCCGCTGGTCGGCATTGGCGGGCTCACCATCGAGCGCGCGCAGGGCGTGCTTTCCGCCGGGGCCGACTGCGTGGCGGTTGTGACCGACGTGCTGCTGAATCCCAACCCCGAAGCGCGCGCCCGCGAATGGGTCTCGGCCACGCGCGAAAGCGCCTGACGCTGCACCGGGCCGGCCGCGCGTGCTAGGCTTGCCGGCGAACGGGAAGCCTCACGCCGGGAGCCTTCTGCATGCGCCTCTTCGCTTACGGCCTCTCTGCTTGCGGCCTCGCCGCGTTGGTCCTGTTCGCGGCAATGCCCGCGCGGGCGGACGATGCCGCCGACATCCGCGCGCGACTTCACGAATGGACCCGGCAGTTCAATGCCCGCGACAAGGCCGGCGCCTGCGAGCTGTTTTCCCGTTCGCTGGTCTCCGATTATCGCGGGCAGGGCGAGGCCGATTATGCGGCGCGCTGCGCCCTTATCTCGAAGGCGCTCGACGACCCCGCCCGCAGCTTCCACTACGGGCTCGACATCAAGGAAATCATCGTCGACCGCGACATGGCGGTCGTCCGCCTCACCTGGACGCTGACCGTCGCTCCCGGCGACATCACCAGCGTCGAGCCGGGGCTCGACGTGTTTCGCCGGGAGGAGGATGGACGCTGGCGGATCATCCGCTACATGGCGTTCGAGGAATAGCTTCCTTTCCCCGCCCGCAGCAGCGCGTTGAGCGCCGGCAGCTCCGGCGGCGGCGCGCGCTCGATGCGGGAATATTCCCGCCCGCCCGGCGTGCGGCGGAACAGGCCGAGTTCCACCAGCTCGCGGCGCAGCAACGCGTGGTCGCCGAAGCCGTGATGCTGGTTGAGCAGCTGGTTCATCCGCTTCTCCGCGAACACCTCATGCGCCGGGAGCTGCGCCCAAAGTACCCACAGGCACAGTTCCTGAAGATTGCGCTTCTTGGGCCAGCGCTGGAGCACGCCCGCGCCGTCGAACAGCCGCAGCGCCTTGGCGCAGCGCGCGTGATCGGGCGGCGGGGCCGGCGGCGCGGTGGGCTCCGCCAGCCGCTGGCGGGCCTGCGCGTCGGCCCTCAGATGCTGGAAGTTGCGGAAGCCGGCGGCTCTGGCCAGCAGGTTGAGCAACTCGACATGACCGGGCGGCCGGTCGCGGCCGGTCAGGTCGTTGCGGAGCGAGCGGGCGAGGGCGGAAATATCCGGCGCCTCATAGGCGAGAACGGTTCTGGGCATGACTTATCCTCATGCGTGCCGGACTCTAGGTAAGAGCGTCGGGGTTGCCGTCTTGCGACCGGGCACGGGGACAAGTGCGAAGGTCATCTATGGTGGTGCAGGTTTAGCTCCCCTTGCGGGGCGGCAACGCCTCGGTGAACTGCGGACCGTGGCGGCGATGTACACGCGGCGCGCGGCGAAGTCCAGCGGGGCGCGCCCGCCGGACGTCGCCGCCTGCGTTCAGTGCAGCGAGGCCGGGGCGCCGCTGGCCTTGTCGTGGATGGCGAAGCGGTCGACCAGCGTGGCGCTTGCCTCGTTGAGGCCGATCACCTCGACGCTGGCCCCTGCCTTGCGGAACTTCAGCACGGCCTTGTCGAGCGCTCCGATGGAGGTGATGTCCCAGAAATGGGCGTGGGTCAGGTCGATCACCACCGCGCGCTTCGGCGTCTCGAAGTCGAAGGCGCGCAGGAAAACCTCCGAGGAGGCGAAGAAGATCTGGCCCTCGACCACAAAGGTGATGCGCCCGGCCGCCTCGTCGATCACTTCACCGACGCTGACCAATTGCGCCACCTTGCCGGCAAAGAACACGCCCGAGAGCAGCACGCCCACCAGAACGCCGATGGCGAGGTCATGCGTCGCCACCACGGTCACGACCGTCGCCAGCATCACGATGGACGAGGATCGCGGATTGGTGCGCAGGTCGAGGATCGAGCGCCAGGAGAAGGTGCCGATCGAGACCATGATCATCACCGCGACCAGCGCCGCCATCGGGATGATGCGCACCAGATCGTCCAGCACCAGGATGAGGAACAGCAGGAAGGCGCCCGCCACGAAGGTGGAGAGCCGGCCGCGGCCGCCCGAGGTGACGTTGATCACCGACTGGCCGATCATCGCGCAACCGCCCATGCCGCCGATCAGCGCCGACGCGATGTTGCTGGTGCCCTGGCCGATGCATTCCTGGCTCTTGTTGCTCGGCGTGTCGGTCGTGTCGTCGACGATCTGCGCCGTGAGCAGCGATTCCAGCAGGCCGACCGCCGCCAGCGTCAGCGAATAGGGCAGGATGATCTGCAACGTCTCCAGGGTGAACGGCACCTGCGGCAGGGCGAAGACCGGCAGGCTGGAGGGCAGCTCCCCGAGATCACCGACCGTGCGCAGGTCCATCCCGCTCCACCACGCGAACAGGGTGAGGGCGGCGATGGCCACCAGCGGCGAGGGGATCGCCTTGGTCAGGCGCGGGAACAGATAGATGATGGCGAGGCCCACCGCGATCATCGGGTAGGTCTGAACCGGCACGCCGATCAGTTCGGGCAACTGTGCCATGAAGATGAGGATGGCAAGCGCATTGACGAAGCCGGTGATGACCGAGCGCGAGACGAAGCGCATCAGCCGCCCCACCCGCAGCGCGCCGGCGACGAGCTGGATGAGGCCCATGAGTATGGTGGCGGCGAAGAGATATTGCAGGCCGTGATCGCGCACGAGGCTGACCATCACCACGGCAGTGGCGGCGGTGGCGGCGGAGATCATGCCCGGCCGGCCGCCCACCAATGCGGAGACGCAGGCGATGGCGAAGGAGGCGAACAGCCCGACCTTCGGATCGACACCGGCGATCACCGAGAAACCGATGGCCTCGGGAATGAGGGCGAGAGCGACCACGATGCCGGCGAGGACGTCGCCGCGAATATTGGAGGTCCAGTCACGGAAATAGCGGGAGGCGGAAATGAAGCTCGGAGTCATGAGGGACAATCTTCGCAAAGAGCGGGGCATCCGCCCGGTGGGGCGGTGATGGCATGCGCTGACTATGCGTGGTCCGGCGGATCGGCGGCCGGAAGAGCCACCCGGATTTTCACCGGGTCCTGATGGGTGAGGGCGACCTAGCGCAATCGGCGCTGCAAGGCAACATGCAGCGCCGATCGGCGCGCCGATAGCGCCTATTCGGCGGCCGCCTGTGCGGTGCCTGAGAACCGTCGTTCCATCTCGCGACGCAGCCGCACGGTGTCATCCTCGACCATCGCGACATCGGCCCAACCCACGATTTCCCCTTCCGCGATGTCGCGGTGGAGCCGGGCGTGATGGGCAAGGCCGATGGGCAGGCCGCCACGCGCCAGCGAGGTGCCGGCCGGCAGCAGCTTGCCCCACACCGTGAAGCCGCCTTCCCCGTCGAGCATTTCGCCGGCCTTCAACGGGCGCTTGGCGACCGCCACCACGTCGGCATTGAAATGCTCCGTGACGCCGGTCGGCTCGCCACGCAGGGCGGCTGCGGCGACCGAGACGCCGAGTTCCAGCCCGATCATGTGATAGGGGCGATAGAGCGCGGTATAGCGGCCGGAGGAATCCGTCACCACGCCATATTCCTTGAAGCAGCGCCGCGCATAGTCGCCGCTCGGGCCGGGCTCGGCCTCGAACACCACATAGACGCCCCAGCGTAGATCGCGGAACACCGGCCGCCCGTCGCGTTCCAGCGAGGAGACGGTCTCCACCGTGCCGGAATGCTCCAGTACACCGCCATCCCCACGCGGGCGCAGGATGGTGGCGAGGTCGTCCACCCCGCAGGGCGGGAACAGAAGGCCGTCGGACGGCGCCTTCAGGTCGGCGGCATTGGCGATGGCCGCCATCTCGATCGAGGATTTGGTGCCGTCGGCGAAGGAGTTGAACATCTGCGCGTTCATGCCACCCTGCGCCGCCTGTTCGGCGGTGAGACCATAAAGGTCCCAGATCGTGTCGGGCGTCGAGCGGTGGAAGCTCGGCAGATATTTCGTGCCCTTGCCGGCGCAGACCACGTTGAAGCCGCAGGTCCGCGCCCAGTCCACCATGTCGCACACCAGCGCCGGCTGGTCGCCATAGGCCATGGAATAGACCACGCCGGCCTTGCGCGCACGCTCGGCCAGCAGAGGGCCGACCAGCACGTCGGCTTCCACCGTGACCATCACGATGTGCTTGCCATGCTCGATCGCCAGCAGCGCGTGGCGTGCCCCCGCCGCCGGGCTGCCGGTGGCCTCGACCACGACGTCGAGCCCGTCGGCGGCGATCAGCGCTTGCGCATCCTCGGTCAGCATGGTGCGCTCCGTCCGGCGCGCCTCATCGAAGGAGGCAGCGATGGCGGCATCGGCATCCCACCCGGTGCGCTCCAGCGCCTGCCGCGCGCGGGTGGCGGACAGATCGGCGATGCCGAGCAGATGCAGGCCGGGAGTGGTTCGGATCTGCGACAGGAACATCGAGCCGAACTTGCCGGCGCCGATCAGGCCGACCCGGACCGGGCGGCCGGCATCGGCGCGCGCCTTCAGCATGCGGGCGAGATTCATGGATTTCCTCCCTGTGTGCCGGACGTTGCCGGTCGTCGAACGCGGATCTGGCGGCGTTCGGCGTGTGCATCACGCGGGGGGAGCATAGTCCGAACCGGGGGGTACGATCCAGCCGGGCAGTCCGAGCGGGTGAGGTCTTATCCCGCCGCGACGTGATCGGGTGCGGGCGGACTGTCGGGCACGAGGCCGGGCGGGCCGCCAGCGGCCGGCTGGCTGGTCGCGGCCTGTCCATTAAGGGCCTGCCCATTGAGAGAGGGGCCGTTGAGAGCCTGCCCGTTCACCGGCGCCCCATGCGCGCCCTGTTCCTGAAGCGCGCGGATGCGGTCGGCGAGCGTCGGGCCGGCGCCGTTGTTTTTCCTGGCCGGGGAACCGGCGACGAGCAGGGACGTCACGGGCGAGCCGGGACCTTCCAGCGCGGCGGTGATGCGCGCCACTTGCGCGGCGACCTCGCTGATATGGCGTCGCAGCAGGCCGGCGTCTTCCACCGCCGGCGCACCGGGAACAACCGGCAGGCCGGCGTCGAGGCGGGACTGCAGCGCGTTGCGCTCCTCGCGAGCCTTGGCCAGCGCCCCCTCCAGCATGGCCTTCTCGGCCTGCAGCATGGTGACCTGGTCCTGCGACTGGCGCGCCGAGGTCTCGGCGGCGCGCTGGTAGCTCAGGGCGAGCCCGTTGCTGCGCTCGGCTTCGGCCCGGACCTCGTCGCGCTCCTTCTCGACCGCGGCGGAGCGCGCTTCCAGCAGCTCGGCATTGATCCTGAGGGCGGAAAGCTCGGCGCTCACCAGCGCCGCCTGGCTGCTGGTGGCGGCGAGGCTGGATTCGGTCAGCGACAGGCGACCGCCGAGGTCGGCGGTGCGGCTGCGCTCGGTGGCGAGCTGTTCGGTGGTTGTGCGCAGGGCCGCGCGCTCTTCCTCCAGCAGCGCGGTGGTGCGGGCCAGCCGGTGTTCAAGGTCGGCCACACGCCCGCTCAGCGTGTCGCGTACCGTGGTGAGCGTGACATTCTCGACCTGCAGCTCCTCGGCGAGGGTCTGGCTTTCGTCGCGGGCGGCGCGGGCCTCGGCAAGGTCGCGCCTCGTGATGTCGAGCGCGGCGGAAACCGTTGCGAGCTCGCTGGTGCGCGCGTCCAGCTCGGTGCTGATCTGCTGATCATGCCGCTCCAGCTCGCCATGGCGGATTTCCAGCGCAGCGAGCGTGGCGGACGTCTCATCCAGCCGGATCTGGCGCAGGCGCAGATCTTCAGTCTGGCGGCTGATCTGCGCCCATTGCTCGGCGGTGCGTTCGCGCAACTCGCCAACGTCCATTTCCTGGCGGCGCGCCTCCAGGGCGAAGGCCGCGCGCATCTCGTCCTTCTCGGCCTGGAACTCGGTCACGGAGATCGGCATGGCCGCCTCCATGCGCCGGCGCGTCAGCCTGACCGCGCGCCGCCAGACGGCAGGCAGCGTGAGCAGGGCGAGCAGCGTCGCCGACAGGAAGCCGATTGCGGCGTACATGATCGTTTCGATCACGCGGCGGTCTCACTTTGGCTCATGGAGCGCATCGAACGCAACGCTCCTACTCATGGAACAGGCAGTCATATGGGCAGGCACGTCGTCGGCGCCAGCCGGTTTCGAGGCACGGAACGTCGCTGCGGCACGCAGGCGTGCGAACGCGCAACCTCGGCGGAGCGGGCCAGCTGGGCACAGCATAGCGCCCAACCGTTACAAACATCAAAACGGCCGGTCACGCCGGCCGATGATCACGTGTCGTCGGTTTTCAGAACGGGTTCCACGTCGCCGAGGGCGTGAATTTCAGGTAGCCGATATTGGCGCCCAGCCGCACGCCGACGCCGGAGCGGATCGGCACCACCACCATGTTGTCGGCCGCGAGCGCGGTCATGCCGAAGCCGGCCACGAAATAGGCCGAGCCGGAAATGCCGCCGAAGCGCCGGAAGATGTCATTGATGGAATTGAGGTTGTAGACCAGGATCATGGTACGCGCGCCGTCGCCGCCGAAATCCCAGCCCAGCGACGGGCCCTGCCAGAACACCCGCAGGTCGCCGGCATTGCGGGTGTAGAGCGTGCCTTCGCCATAGCGCAGGCCACCGACAAAGGCGCCGCTGCCTTCCTGGCCGAGGATATAGCCATTGGGCTGGCCCCACTGGCTGACCGCCTTCTCGATGGACAGTGCGAGACCGCGCGAAACCTCGCCGAAGAAGCCGTGGCCCTGGCTGACGAGTTCATCGCTCGAATAGGAGCCCTGCTGCTGAGGCTGCTGGGCATATTGCGCCATGGCGGGGGCGGCGGCGAAAGGGACGCAGAGCAGGGCAAGGCAGGCAAGCAGGGCGCGCAAGGTCGGCATTGGCGGTCTCGCGATTGGTCGACGATGGACATGCAAAGGCATGGGGCATGGCGGGCCGGCAGCGCACCGGCACGCACACGTCCCAGCGTATCATTAGCACGTAGTGCGACCTTAGGAAGGCGGAGCGGGCCGCGGCGGCGGCGCAAAGGCCGGGCAGTGTGACGCGCCTGCGTCAGGTGATCCGCTGCGAACCCGCACCAGTGCTTGGCTCGCGCGTCGCGTCGCCCCCGTGGCTACCGGCCGGCCGCCGCGTGCCGCGGGTTGGCGTGGGCAGGGGTGCGGTGTATCACAACCCTCGTCCATTCCGCGCCGATGCGCGGCGATTCGCCCGAACCTGCCTTACATGGGAGCCCGATGACGACCGCCATCGATCTCGACAAGCTCGACCTCGCCGCCCTGCTGTGCTCGCGCGTCTGCCACGATGTCATCAGCCCGGTGGGGGCCATCGTCAACGGGCTCGAAGTGCTCGAGGACGAAGACGACGCCAGCATGAAGCAGTTCGCGCTCGATCTCATCGCCAAGAGCGCGCGCCAGGCGTCGGCCCGCCTCCAGTTCGCGCGCCTTGCTTTCGGAGCGGCCGGCTCGGCCGGCGCACAGATCGACACCGGTGACGCCGAGACCGTCGCGCGCGGCTTCATCGTCGATGACCGTACCAGCCTGGAGTGGCAGGTGCCGCGCGCGCTGCTGCCCAAGAACCGGGTGAAGCTGCTGCTCAACCTGCTGCTGGTCGCCGGTGCCACCATTCCGCGCGGCGGGCGCATCGCGGTGAGCGCGACCGGGGAGGGCGAGGCCGGCGGTTTCCGGCTCACCACCGTCGGTAGCCATTCCCGCATTCCTCCGCATCTGCCGCAGCTTATTGCCGGCGAGCCTCCGGAAGGCGGCGCCATCGATGCCCATGCTATCCAGCCGCATTATACCGGGCTGCTGGCCCGTGAAGTCGGGCTCGCCATCAGCTTCGCGCTGGAAGGCGAGGGTGTGACGATCCTCGCCGCGCCGGCGTGACCGGCCGGCGAAATCGGTAACGACGCACGTTTCGTTACGGCACTTTCAGAAGACATTAACGCGTGGCGGCACATTTTGTCGGTGAGCGCCTCCGGGCGCGCGTCCTGTCGAGTGCTGTGTCCATGTTTGAAAGAGACCTCTCTCCCGCCCGTAGCGACGGCGTCCCGGCTTCCGGCGCGCTGTCGTCCGGCATGGCAGGGACGACCATGGCGGCCGTGGTGCCGCTGCGTCCCCATGCGCCGCGCGAGGTCCCGGAAACCGATCTTCTCGTCTTCGCCCTGCGTGGCATGCGCTTCGCGCTGCCGGCGGCGCGCATCGTCGACACGCTGCCGGTGACCGGCGAGCGCTGGGGCAAGCTTCTCAACATGGCCGCCGCTGGCACGCTGGGCAGCAGCGGCCTGCCGCTGATCCGCCTGTCCAACCGGCTCGGCTTCCCGCCTGAGACGGCGCCGGAGCGCGGCGCGCTGGTGCTGTTCGGTACGGGCGGGCGGGTGCGGGCGACCGTTCTGGTCGACGACGCGCCGGTGCGCATGCGCGCGAAGGTCGAGCCGATGCCGGCAGCCTGGCGCGAGCATTTCCAGCCCTGCGCGGACCTGATCGACGGCGTGGCCCTGCTGCCGGACGGCACGCAGGCGGCGATGCTGGACCTCGCCATCGGCGTCGATGCGCCGCGTGCCCGGGTCATGCCGCGCGTGGAGCGCGACAGCGCGCATCTTCTGGTGCGCGCTGGGCGGCAGGAACTGGAAGCGGTGCGCGTCGCCGCATTGCGCGGCCTGCACCCGATCGAGGATGGCCGGATTTCCGGCGGACGCACCCTTCTGCTGCTTGGCGGCGAGGGCGAGGCGGTGGCGGTGGACGAGGTCATCGGTCTCGCCCCACAGGGCCGCATCGAGCGGATCGCCGGCGTACGCTACCTTGTCGCCTCCAATGGCCGCTACCGGCTGCTGGAGCCCGGCGAGACCAGCCCCGACGCTCTCGCGGTGCTGCGCGTTCTGGTGACGGCGCCCGCCGGGGAGGCCCGCAGCCGGCTCCGCGATCTCGTGCGCTCCATGGGTCATGACGTCTCGCTGGCCGACGACCCGCGCGCCGCGCGCCTCGCCGGCGGGCGGTTCGACGTGGTGCTGTTCGACCTCGACACCTATGCCGATGTCCGTGAGGCCGGGATCGCGACCCGCGACGGTGCGCGGCGCATCGGCTTTTCCACCGAGAGCCGGGTTCCGGTTCCGGCCGGCTTCGAGCGCGTCGTGGCGCCGGGCGATGCCGTGGCGCTGGTCGCCGCGCTCATCGGCGGCGCCTGAGCATTCACGCAAGCCTGATCACCGCGCGCGCCGGGTCCGTAGGGATCCTCCTGCCGCCTGCGCGAGCCTGTGCTAGCGTGGCGTCGCGCTGCTTTGGCGCGGCGGGACATCACACGCATCCATGCCCATCATCCGTATCCTCCGGCTGCTGCTGACGCTTCTTGCGCTGGGGTTCGCCATGGCGAACCCGGCGGTGGCGGTTCCGGCCATGACGGCCGGCGCGTCGGGCGCGGTGGACACCGGCGCGGCGACCATGCCGTGCCATGAGACGGAAGCGATTGCGTCGAAGGCGATGTCGCCTCCCGCCAAGATCGCGGGCGGCGCCCATCTGTGCTGCGTGCTGGCGTGCCTTGTGGTGCCGCCGCTCGGCGGGATGACACTGAGCCATCCGGTGGCACGTGCCGCCGTGCTCACACCCCCGACGATGCTCGTGCCGCGCGGGCGCATGGTGGCGATGCCGACCCCTCCGCCGCGTTTTTCCTGAACCTCGCATCGAGCCGATCTGCGCGCGGCGCGTTTTCGCGCGGCGCGCTCACTACCGATGATTCAGGAGTTCACACCATGAAGACCTTCCTTCGCGCCGGCCTCGTCGCCGGCAGCCTGCTGACGGCCGGCATTGCCTTCGCCCAGCAGGGGGCGCCGTCTGGAAACATGCCTCACGGCAACATGCCGGGCATGGACCACAGCGCCCATACAGGCGGGGCGGCGCCCGCCACCAGCCCGTCCAGTGCCGCCTTCGCCGCGGCCAATGCCAAGATGCATGAAGGCATGAGCGTGCCGATGACCGGCGACACCGATGTCGATTTCGCGCAGGGTATGATCCCCCATCATCAGGGCGCGATCGACATGGCCAGGATCCAGCTCGCCTTCGGCAAGGACCCGGAACTGCGCAAGCTGGCCGAGGACATCATCAAGGCGCAGGAGAGCGAGATCGCCTTCCTGAAGGAGTGGCTGGAAAAGAACGCGAAGAAGTAGCATTTCGCGACAGGACAAGGGCCGGCGCCAGCGAACGGCGCCGGTCTTCAGCAAACAAAAACCCCGCCTTGCGGCGGGGTTTTCAGTTGGGCGGACGACAGGTCGCGTCACGCCTCTCGGGAACTCGTCCGGCTCAGGCGGGGATGCGCTGCTCCTGCTCGCCCATCTCCCGCAGCACATAGCCGCGACCCCAGACCGTCTCGATGAAATTGTGACCCTGGCTGGCATTGGCGAGCTTCTTCCGCAGCTTGCAGATGAAGACGTCAATGATCTTCAGCTCGGGCTCATCCATGCCGCCATAGAGATGGTTCAGGAACATCTCCTTGGTGAGCGTCGTGCCCTTGCGGAGCGAGAGCAGCTCCAGCATCTGGTACTCCTTGCCCGTCAGGTGCACGCGGGCGCCGCCGACTTCCACGGTCTTGGTGTCGAGGTTCACCACCAGCTCGCCGGTGATGATCACCGACTGGGCGTGGCCCTTCGATCGCCGGACAATGGCGTGGATGCGGGCGATCAGCTCGTCCTTGTGGAACGGCTTGGTGAGATAGTCGTCGGCACCGAAGCCGAGACCCTTCACCTTGTCCTCGATGCCGGCAAGGCCGGAGAGGATCAGGATGGGCGTCTTCACCTTCGCCACGCGAAGGCCCTTCAGCACATCATAGCCCGACATGTCGGGCAGGTTCAGATCGAGGAGAATGATGTCGTAATCATAGAGCTTGCCGAGATCGACACCCTCCTCGCCGAGATCCGTCGTGTAGACGTTAAAATTCTCGGACTTGAGCATCAGTTCGATGCTCTGCGCGGTCGCGCGGTCGTCCTCGATGAGCAAGACGCGCATGCCAATCCCCTTCCCTCGCCACGGCCCCCGGGGTTTCGGCACAATCGGACATTACGCAGCCGAGCGTGACCCCACCCCGCGCCCGGCTTTGGCACAACCGATTCGACCTTCGATGGATTAGGGATAACAAAGTCTGATTCTCCTGCACAAGCGGGGTTCTCGATTTTATTCGAGTCTTTCCGCAACGCGCTGGAACAGAAACAGAATCTGTGAGTCCAAACCCTAGAGTCGAATCTCAAGAAGTGCCTCTAAGTGAATCGTGCGACTCTGCTTTTCCGCAAAAGCCGTCGATCCACACCGGACGGTGACCTGATCATTAACGAGGCCGGTAAACAAATCGTTTCCATCTGCCTGAAGAGTCACAGATTCAGCCCCCAATCGCCGCATTCGCGCCCACAGGGTAAGGAAGCGGCAATATCTGTTCGCGATCATGACCATCGCCGCTGCGTAATGGCGGCTCGAACCGGAGGGGTATGCGCCGTGCACACGGGGCATGGGGGCCAGCCGGACGAAAAGCGGAGTATCGCCGGCATGAAGCTCGACACAGCCATTCGTCTCAAGCGGTTCCAGGCGGAGGAAAAGCGCCGCCATTTCGTTCAGATCGAGACCATGATCTCGGACTTCGACCGCATGGCGCGCGAACTCGACCGGGAAATAGAGGCCGAGGAACAACGGGCCGGTATCACCGACGCCCAGCATTTCGCCTATCCGACCTATGCCCGCGCCGCGGCGACCCGCCGCGACAATCTGCGCCGCTCCGCTGACGAGCTGAAGCAGCAGCTCGACGAGGCCCGCGCGCTCTGGGACGCGGCGGTCGAGGAACTGAAGAAGGTTGAAGCGCTGGGCGAGCGCGAGCGCGGCCCCGAGGCGCCGGTGGAAATCGTCAAGAGCGTTGCCGGACGGGCGCGGGCCAGCCTCGCCATGTGATGTCGGCGTCGGACGCGCATTTCCCCGGCCGGGCTTCGGCCCCGTCGCCGTTCACGGTTGGATGATCGGGATGTGCGGTGCCGCCTCGCGCGGCAGCACGCCGGAAAGCCGGGGGTCGTCGACCACCTCCACCATCTGCGCCACCGGCTTGAAGCCCGCCTTGCGGTAGAAGCCGAGTGCGGCAGGGTGGTCGTTGCTGCAGGTGTGCACGAAGAACCGCGTCACCGCGCGCGCCCATACCAGCTCATTGGCGCGGTTGATCATGAAGCGGCCGGCCCCGGCGCCGACCAGTGCCGGCACCACGCCGAAGAACGCCAGCTCGACATCCGGCGCCTGCCGGAAATCCAGCTCCAGCAGGCCGAGATCGGTCTCGTCCCCGCGCTCCAGCACATAAATTTCCACCGCCGGATCGGTGATGATCGTTTCCAGGGCGGCATCCGACAGCGATTGCCGCGAGAACCACAGCCAGTCCTCGCCGATGGCGCGGAACAGCGCGCGGTACCAGCGGGCACGCGGTGCGCTGACCCGGCGCAGCCGCAGTGGCTCGCCACCGCGTTCGGGCAATGGGGCGGGGCGGGCGTGCATTTCCAGAAAGGTGACGATGGTCGCGACCTTGCCCGGCGGCAGCGCGGTATAGCCGTTGAGATCAAGGGCAGGGCCGGGCGGTAGGGTCTGGGGCGTCTGGGGCGATGATGGATCGGTCACGGGAACCTGACGGGCGGTTGAACCTACCCGCTTGTACAAGGGGGAACCGCTCCGGCGCTACCACCGCGGTGCCATGGGCGGGGATGGAATTCGGCTTGAACGCGCCCGAGGGTTCACAACAGCGAATTTTCAGATATCTTACGGGTAATTCAATTTATTACACTTAATGGAAGTTAATTAGATGACCGTCGCCGTGTCCATCGATTCCGTCGGCAAGAGCTTCGGCAGCGGGGCACCGGCACTGTCGCACGTCTCGCTCGACGTGGCGCCGAGCGAGCTGGTGGCGCTGCTCGGGCCTTCGGGCTCGGGCAAGACCACGCTGCTGCGCATCGTCGCCGGGCTGGAGCAGCCGAGCCATGGCCGCGTGCTGTTCAATGGCGAGGACGCGCTCTCGGTTCCGGTGCGTCGGCGCGGCATTGGCTTCGTGTTCCAGAACTACGCGCTGTTCCGGCATATGACAGTGGCGGAGAACGTCGCCTTCGGCCTGCGCTCGCGCCCGCGGGCCGAGCGGCCATCCGACGCAGAGATCCGCTCGCGCGTGGCCGATCTTCTCGCGCTGGTTCAGCTTGAGAGCTATGGCGGGCGCTTTCCCGCGCAGCTCTCCGGCGGCCAGCGCCAGCGCGTGGCGCTCGCCCGTGCGCTCGCCATCGAGCCGAAGGTGCTGCTGCTGGACGAGCCCTTCGGCGCGCTCGACGCGCTGGTGCGCAAGGAATTGCGCAAATGGCTGCGCGAGTTGCATGACCGCACCGGGCACACGACGCTGTTCGTGACCCACGATCAGGAAGAGGCGCTGGAGCTTGCCGACCGCGTGGTGGTGATGGGCAAGGGCAAGATCGAGCAGGTCGGCACCCCGGACGACGTGTATGACCGCCCGGCGACCGCCGCCGTGTTCGGCTTCATGGGCGAATCCAGCCGCATCGAGGTCGAGGTCAGGGACGGCGTGGCACTGGCCGGTAGCACCCCGATCGCGGCGGCGACTCAGACCGTGCCGAATGGCCCGGGTCTGCTCTATGTGCGCCCGCATGACATTTCGCTCGGCCTGCCGGGCACGCCGGGCCTCAAGGGCCAGGTGCGCGGCTTCCGCCGCCACGGTGCGATCCGCCGGGTTGAGGTCGAGGTCGGCAGCGCGCTGTTCGAGGCCGACATCGCGCCGACGGTGCGGGTGCCGATCGGCGAGCCGGTGGCGGTGCGGCTCGACCGCGCGCGGCTGTTCCCCGGCGGCGGCCTTGGGGTCGACTGCCGCGCCCCGGCGGCGCAGCAGAGCGGCGAATACGCGATCTGACGCTCAGCGCGGCTCCAGCAGCCAGGCGTCCTCATGCGCGGGGTGGCCCTTGAGGCCTCCCTTCAGCGCCACCCGCTCCAGCCGCGAGACATGATAGGCCCCGCCATAATGGCGGCGCACTTCGTGCTCGGGCACGCTGAAGGGCGGGCCTGCCATCAGCGCGGGGTCATAGTCGAAGCTGATGAGAAGCTGGCGGGCGTGATGAGTGAGCGCGGCCAGATGCGCGGTGTACTCGCCGCGCATCGCCTCGGGCAGAGCGACCAGCGCCGCGCGATCGTAGACCGCGTCCACCGGGCCGAGCGCATCGCGGTCGAGATCGAAGATGTTGCCGGCGAACACCGTGATTGCCTCGGCCTCGAACCGCTCCAGCGTGCCCTCATAGGTGATGGCAGGTGTAAGGTTCAGCTCGGCAAAGAGCTGTTCGACGGCGAGCCGGCTCAGCTCGGCGCCGGCGACGCGATAGCCCTGCTGGAGCAACCAGTGGATATCGAGGCTCTTGCCGCAGAGCGGCAGGAAAACGCGGGCGCCCGGGTGCAGTCCCAGCGCAGCGAGATGGCGCAGCAGCAGCGGATGCGGCGCGGCACTATGAAAGCCGATGTCGTTGTCAGACCATTTGCGGTGCCAGAACTCATGTTCCATCGCCTGTCCTCTCGGTCGCCCCCGGCGCTGGATAGCGCGCCGCAGCCCACATCCGACA
Source organism: Ancylobacter gelatini (assembly GCF_022601675.1). Classification (GTDB taxonomy): domain Bacteria; phylum Pseudomonadota; class Alphaproteobacteria; order Rhizobiales; family Xanthobacteraceae; genus Ancylobacter; species Ancylobacter gelatini. Next base: position 32,598 of record NZ_JAKVIL010000002.1, read on the forward strand.
CTCCCCTCATGTCAGCGCGATGGCGCCCGGATGAACGCGCCGAAGGCGCGCGGGCCATCCGCAACCACGATGTCATCGACGAGCTTGAGCGTCCTCGCATCGACCACGCTCAGCGTGTTGGTCTCCCAGTTCGCGACATAGACGAAGGCGCCATCGCTGCTGGCGGCGATGCCTTCCGGGTATTCGCCGACCGCGACCGTGCCGATCGGTTCCAGCGTATCGAGGTCGAACACACTGAGCGTGCCGGCATACTGGTTGGTGACGAAGGCGCGGCCCTGCGCCAGCGCCACCGCATAGGGCCGCTCGCCGACCGTCACCGTGGCGATGAGCTGGCGCGTGGCGATGTCGATCACGCTGACATCGTTCGACGCGACATTGGCGGTGTAGGCGCGCGCTCCCGCCGCATCGATGGTGACGCCGAACGGGCGGCTTCCGACCTTGATCTCGCCGACCCGCTTCAGGCTCGCCGTGTCGATGACGCTCACCGCATCGGAATCGCGATCGGCGGAGAGCAGCAGCGCGCCATCCGGCGTGACCGCGAGACCGGAAGGCGAGAGCCCGGTTTCCACCGTGCCGAGAATGCGTCCACTGGCGGCCTCCACCGCCACCACTCGCGCGCCGTACCAGTCCGCGACATAGGCGACCTCACCGGAAGGCAGCACCGCGACACCGACCGGCCCGCCGCCGACATCCACCCGCGCGGTGACGGTGCGGGCGGCGGCGTCGAGAATGGTGAGTGCGCGGCCGTCCGGGCTGGTCACGAAGGCGCGCCGGCCATCCGGCGACACCGCGATACCCGCCGGCTTGCCGGGGATCGACAGCGTGGCCACGACCTTGCGCGTGTCGAGGTCGACGATGGAGAGCATTTCCGCCGGCTGCGAGGTGACGAAGGCTTCGTCCGGGCGGGCGGGGAAGGCGGCGAGGAAAGGCAGCAGCAGCAGGGCGCCCCAAAGCCCTCTCCACGAGGAAGCGGGATGGGAGGTCAGGCGGTTGCGCAGCGATGTGCTTGGCGGGCGCTGCCCCTCTCCCCACTGGTGAGAGGGGGCCGTGTCGCGCGTCCCGCACCCATCATCCCGACCGGAGGCAGGCCGATCCGCGATCACGCCACAGGCGCTCGTCCTTCCCGGCACAGGACGGCGCGAGGCCGGGAGGAATTGCGAGGGCCGAAGCGCAGGCGGCACAGGCGCGCTCGATCAGCTGCCGCCTTCGATCTTCTTCTTCAGCCCGTCGAGCCCTGCCTTGTAGAGCCCGCTCACGGCCTTGATCGCGGCCTCGTCGTTCAGTTCCGGCGGCGGGTCGTTGTTGGGGTAGCCGCGATAGAACGCGCCGCGCCACTCGACTTCCGACTTCTTGCCGCCGTCGAGCGGCGACACCACCAGCCAGGACGAGTAATTGGTGACGGGCAGCACCTTCACGTCGACCTTGTCGATCCGGTACATGAGCGTCATCTTCTCCGGATCGAGCTTGGCGACTTCCTCGTCCACCGTCGCCCCGCCCTTGAGCGTCAGCGTGCGCTTGGCGCCGGGGGCGTTGCCGCCCGTACCCTCGGTCTTGTCGACCACCGGAATCCAGCTGCCATCCTGGAAATTGGACACCACCGCCCAGACCTTCTCCGGCGCGGCGTTGATCTCGATCTTTTCGGAGACCTTCTGGCGCGTGGGGCCATGGGCATCGGCGCCGCTGAGCGTGACAACGGCGAGGGCGACCGCGGCACCGGCGGCGGCAAGGAGTTTCATCTTCATCGTTTCCATCCCGGAGACTGGTTTTGTGGCCGGACTTCACGTCCGTTGGCAGCAGTCTACGAAGAGAAACGCGGTTCGTGAACTCTTGGAATCGGGAAAAACTTCCCGATTTTTATATTTGAGATTTCTAAGAAAATTCTTTGAGAATCTTAAGAAACGCCGCGCCGAAGGCTTCCAGCTTGGCGGCGCCCACGCCCTTGATCCCCGACAGTTCGGTGCGGGTGCGCGGGTGCTCCACCGCCATCTCTTCGAGCGTGCGGTCGGCGAACACGACATAGGCCGGCACGTTGCGCTCGGCGGCGAGTTCGCGCCGCAGCGCCTTGAGCTTGCCGAGCAGCGCCGCCTCGGCGGGGGCGAGGTCGGGCTCGGAGGCGCGGCCCGGCTTCTCGCGCCGGCGCTTCACCGGCGCGCGCAGGGTGAAGGCGCGGGTGCCGGCGAGCACCGCCTGGCCGGTCTCGGTGAGGGTGAGCGCGCCGAAATGGGCAGCGTCGGCATGCAGCGCGCCGGTGGCGACCAGCTGGCGCAGCAGGGCCCGCCATTCCGTGGCCGGCCGGTCCGCCCCCGCGCCGAAATCGGCCAGACGGTCATGGCCGCGCGCGCAGACCTGGTCGGTGCGCTGGCCGGTAACGAGGCTGGCGATATAGGCCGCGCCGTAGCGTTCTCCGGTGGCGCGGGCGAGCCGGAGCGCGAGCTGCGCCTGTCGGCTGGCATCCACCACCTGCGGGGGATCGCGGCAGACATCGCACGCTCCGCACGCCTTGGCACGCTCGCCGAAATAGCCGAGCAGCACCGCGCGCCGGCAGGTCACCGCCTCGCAGAAGCCGACCATGGCGTCGAGCCGGCGGGCCTCCATCATCTTGCGCTCGGGCGAGGAATTCTCCTCGTCGAGGAAGCGGCGCCGGGTGGCGATGTCGCCGGCGCCGTAAAGCAGCAGCGCCTCGGAGGGCAGGCCATCGCGGCCGGCGCGGCCGATTTCCTGATAATAGGCCTCCAGCGTGCCCGGCGCGTCGGCGTGCAGCACGTAGCGCACATCTGACTTGTCGATGCCCATGCCGAAGGCGACGGTGGCGACCATGACGATGCCGCGCTCGGCGAGGAAGGTTTCCTGGTTGGCCGCCCGCGCCTCCGGGCTCAGCCCCGCATGGTAGGGCAAGGCGCGGATGCCGAGTGACTGCAGCCGCTCGGCGGTCTCCTCCACCTTCTTGCGCGAGATGCGGTAGACGATGCCGGACACGCCCGGCCGCGCCCGCACATAGCTCTCGATCTGCTGCGCCGGGGCGGTCTTTTCCTCCACCCCGATGAAGATGTTCGGCCGGTCGAAGCCGGAGACGAACACCCGCGCCTGCCCGCCGAGCAGCCGCTCCACGATGTCGGTCTGGGTCGCCTTGTCGGCGGTGGCGGTGAGCGCGACCATCGGCAGATCGGGGAAGATGTCGCGCAGCCGGCCGAGTTCGAGATATTCCGAGCGGAAGGAATGGCCCCATTGCGAGACGCAATGCGCCTCGTCCACGGCCACCAGCCGGAGCGGCAGCCGTGACAGCGCGGCGAGCATGCGGTCGGTCATCAGCCGCTCGGGCGCGAGATAGAGCAGGCGCACCTCGCCGGCCGCCACGCGGCGCCAGATCGCGACGTTCTCGTCGCGCGACTTGCCGGAATGGATCGCCTCGGCGGCGACGCCCTGCAATTTCAGCGCGTTCACCTGATCGTCCATCAGCGCGATCAGCGGCGAGACCACCAGCGCCAAACCGCCCAGCACCAGCGCCGGCAACTGGTAGCACAGCGACTTGCCCGCGCCGGTCGGCATCACCGCCAGCGTCGGCGCGCCGGAGAGCACGGCGTCCACCACCTCCTGCTGGCCGGCGCGGAAGCGGTCGAAGCCGAACACCTCGGCCAGATGGCGCTTCTTGCTGGCCTCCAGCGCGGCGGGCAGCATGCTGAGCGAGGGGGGCATCGCGTTCATCGGGGGAAGGCTTCAGCTTTCTGGTCGTGCCGCAAACTCGGCTCTTGTCGCCTGCGGCGCGGAAGGAAATGGTTCAGCCACTCGACCCTGCCGAATCGGACGAACCGGAGAATCAGTGCCGATGGCCCTGGAGCTTACCCTCGCTTTAACCGCTCTGGCGCTGCTGTTCGAGGCGGCATTCGGCTATCCCGCCGTCCTGTACCGCGTGATCGGCCATCCGGTGGGCTGGATCGGCCGGCTGATCGCCGGGCTGGAGCGGGTGCTGAACCGCGAGGAGGCGGCGCCGGGCGAGCGGCGGCTGGCGGGGGTGGCGACGCTGCTGGTGATCCTCGGCGCCAGCCTCGTGCCCGGCTTTCTCCTTCAATCCTGGCTGCTGTCGCTGCCGTTCGGGCTGTTCATCCTGGCCATTTTCGCCTCGTCGCTGCTCGCCCAGCGCAGCCTGCATCAGCATGTGGAGCGGGTGGCGCAGGCACTCGATCGTTCGCTGGACGAGGGGCGGGAGGCGGTCGCGCAGATCGTCGGGCGCGATCCGCATGTGCTGGACGAGGCCGGTGTCGCCCGCGCCGCCATTGAGAGCCTCGCGGAGAATTTTTCCGACGGCATCGTCGCGCCAGCGCTGTGGATGGCGGTCGGGGGGCTCGGCGGGGCGGCGGCCTACAAGGCGGTGAACACCGCCGACAGCATGATCGGCCACCGCAACCGGCGCTATCTGGAGTTCGGCTGGGCCTCGGCGCGGTTCGACGATCTGATCAACCTGCCGGCGGCGCGGCTGGCCGGCGCGTTGATCGTGGTGGCCGCGGTGATGGTGCCCGGCGCCTCGGCGGCCGATAGCTGGCGCGCGATCCGCCGCGACGCCCGCCGCCACCGTTCGCCCAATGCCGGCTGGCCGGAGGCGGCGATGGCCGGCGCACTCGGCCTCGCGCTCGCCGGGCCGCGCCATTATGGCGGCCAGCTCTCGGTGGACGGCTATATGGGCGAGGGCGGCCGGCGCGACTGCACGCAAGCCGATATCCGCCGCGCGCTGAGGCTCTACCGCGTGGCGGATACGCTGCTGGTCGCGCTGGTCCTTGCCGGCGCCGCCGCCGCGCTGTTCTCAGGGATGTGACCGCTACCGTCGGGCCGCCAGCGCCAGCAGCCGATCGAGATCGACATGCGCGCTCAGGTGGATGGCCAACCGGTCGAGTGTGGCGTCGATCCCGGCCTCATAATTCAGCCCGCTCGGCCCCAACCCCAGGCGGGCGAGCCAGGCGGAGCGCTGGTCATCGTCGCCGAACAGACCGTGCAAATAGGTGCCGGCGATCCGGCCATCAGCGGAGAGCGCGCCTTCCGCGTCCTCGCCGTCGATCTGCGCGAAGGGCCGAGCCCGGCCGGGGCCGGTGGTCACGCCCATGTGCATCTCGTAACCCGAGAACGGCACATCGTCCTGCGTGCGGCCGGTGATGGCGACGAGGCGCTTCTCGCCCGCGAGCACGGTGTCGACGTCGAGCAGGCCGAGGCCGGGTACGCTGCCGGGCGCACCTTCCACGCCATCCGGGTCGGACAGGGTGCAGCCGAGCATCTGGTAGCCGCCGCAGAGGCCGAGCACCCGCCCGCCGCGCCGCACATGGGCGAGGAGATCGATGTCCCAGCCGGCGCGCCTGAGATCGGCAAGATCGGCCATGGTGGATTTCGAGCCGGGCAGGATCACAAGATCGGCGTCGCCCGGCAGCGCCGTGCCGGGGCGGATGCGCAGCACCTCGACCATGGGTTCGGCGTCGAGCGGGTCGAGATCGTCGAAATTGGCGATGCGCGGCAGGATTGGCACGACGATGCGCAGCCGCGCGCCGGGTTTCGCCGGGCGAGGGCCGTCGAGCCCCAGCGCATCCTCGGCCGGCAGCCGCGCCGCCTCAGTGAAGAACGGGATCAGCCCGAGCGCGTCCCAGCCGGTGAGGGTTGCAATCTCATCCATGCCGGCGCGGAACAGCGCCGGATCGCCGCGAAAGCGGTTGACGAGGAAGCCCTTGATCATCGCCGCATCGTCCGGCGGCAGCACGGCTTTCGTGCCGACGAGACTGGCGATCACGCCGCCGCGGTCGATGTCGCCAATGAGAATCACCGGCACATTCGCCGCGCGGGCAAAGCCCATATTGGCGATGTCCGCCGCGCGCAGGTTGATTTCGGATGCCGAGCCCGCGCCCTCCACGAGCACAAGGTCGGCCTCGCCGCGCAACAGCGAGAAGCTCTCCAGCACGGGGGCGAGCAAAGCGGGCTTCAGCCTCTGATAGTCGGCCGCCTTCGCCATGCCGTGGACGCGGCCCTGCACGATCACCTGCGCACCGATTTCGCTCTGCGGCTTCAGCAGCACCGGGTTCATGTGAACGGAAGGGGGGATGCGCGCGGCGCGGGCCTGCAGCGCCTGAGCCCGGCCGATCTCGCCGCCGTCGGGCGTCACCGCCGCGTTGTTCGACATGTTCTGCGGCTTGAACGGGCGCACCTTCAGGCCCCGATTGGCGAAGGCGCGGGCGAGGCCGGCGACGATCAGCGATTTGCCGACATCCGAGCCGGTGCCCTGGAACATCAGCGCGAGGGCGCTCATCGCGAACCCTCGCGCCGGAGAGGCAGGCTCAGCCGTGACGGGCTTCGAGATAGTCGACGCGGCGTTCCAGATTGGCCTCGCGCACCATGCCGGGGATCAGGAACAGATCGATGATCTGCCCGATTCCGAGCAGGCCGAGGGTCAGCAGCCAAAGGGCGCCCGTCCAGTAGCGGCCGGTGTAGAAACGATGAATGCCGCAGACGCCGATCAGGCCGAACAGCCAGAAAAGGTAGGCGACGGGGGTGGAACGCATCGAAGCGTTTCTCCATGAACAAGCCACGCCGCAACAGCCGGCGTCCTTCTTCACATAGGAAGTCCCTCGCGGAATTTCGAGGGATCGGCATCAGAATTCGATGCCCTGCTGTGCCTTCACCCCGGCACTGAAATGATGCTTGACCGCGCCCATCTCGGTCACGAGATCGGCGGCTTCCACCAGCGCGGGCTTCGCGTTGCGGCCGGTGATCACGACATGCAGCCCCTCGCGGCGGGTTGCGAGCGTCGCGATCACCTCGTCGAGCGGCAGGTAGTCGTAGCGCAGCGCGATGTTCAGTTCGTCGAGAATGACGAGGCCAATCGCGGGGTCCGCCATCAACTCGCAGGCTTTTTCCCAGGCGCGGGCGGCGCTGGCCTTGTCGCGCGCGAGGTCCTGCGTCTCCCAGGTGAAGCCCTCGCCCATCGAATGCCAGCGCACCCGCGGGCCGAAGCTCTCCAGCGCGTCGCGCTCGGCGGAATGCCACGCGCCCTTGATGAACTGAACCACCCCGACCGAACCACCATGGCCGAGCACCCGCAAAGCGAGGCCGAAGGCGGCGGTGGACTTGCCCTTGCCGGGGCCGGTGTGGACGATCAGCAGGCCCTTCTCGATAGTCTTGGACGCGACCTCGGCATCCTGCACCTGCTTGCGCTTGGCCATCTTGGCGCGGTGGCGCTCGGCCTCGGCTTCCGAGAGTTCGCTCATCATTTCACCTTCATAGGCAGGCCGGCGACCATGAAGATCACGGTATCGGCCTTTGCTGCCACCATCTGGTTCAGCCGGCCCTGGGCATCGCGAAAGCGCCGGGCCAGCGCGTTGTCCGGCACGATGCCGAGCCCGACCTCGTTCGACACGACGAAGCTCGGTCCCGCACGTCGGGCAAGCCGATCGGCCAGCGCCGCGCTTTCCGCCGCGACATCGGCCTCGGCCAGCATGCGGTTCGACAGCCAGAGCGTCAGGCAGTCCAGCAGCAGCACGGCATCGGCGGGCACCTCGTCCAGGGTGCGGCAGAGGTCGTGTGGCGCGTCATGCGTCACCCAGCCCGCGCCGCGCCGGGAATGGTGGAGCGCGATGCGCTCCACCATCTCGTCATCATAGGCCTGCGCCGTGGCGATGTAGTGCCACGGCGAGCCCAAGCCTTCGGCCAGTGCCTCGGCATGCGCACTCTTGCCGGAGCGGGCGCCGCCGAGGACGAGGGTGAGGGGCACGGCCTGTATGCCGCGCCGCTCAGCCCGGAACCACCTGTCCGACCAACGCGGCAAAGCCGATGCCGGCAACCGCCGCGCCGGCAAGGCGCGGGGCGAGGGCCGAGAAGGCACGCCGGGACACGGCCGCCACCCCGATGGCGAGGGCTGACTGGATGATCACCAGGCCGGCCAGATAGGCATAAAGCGGGGTGGGCTCGGCGCCGACGATGGATTCGCCATAGGCGTAGCCATGGAACAGGCCGGCCACGGCGAACAGCGCCAGCCACGCGCCGGTGGCGACGCGAACGCCTCCCGCCAGCAGCACGCCCGCCAGCAGCACGGATGCCGCGATGACAAGCTCGGCCGCCGGCAGGTCGACCAGCGCCAGATGCAGGCCGACCCCCACCGCTGAAGCCGCGACGAACGCGACCGGCATCCAGAGCGGCATGGCGCCGACCGCCGTGGCGACGCCGACCGCGACCAGGAAGGCGAGATGATCGACCCCGATCACCGGATGGGCGAGGCCGGAAATGAAGCCCTCGGCGAAGGTCGAGGGCATGGCGCCGTCCATGGCGTGGTGGGCGGCGGCGGGGGTGGCGGCAAGCGCCAGCGCGGCGGGAACCGCCGCCAGAAGCGCGAACACGCGCGAATACGAAGACGTCATTGTCATCATCCTATGGCCCGCCTTTGCCGGCAGGCTGGAGAGGGAAAGGGTTACGCCGCCCGCTGGGCGAGGCGCGGACGCAGCCAGCCGGCGAGGCCGCCGAGCAGCACCCAGAACATGAAGCTCGCCACGATGCTCGCCACCACGAAGCTGTGGTGCAGCGATTCCGGGATCGGGCTGTCATGGCTGCCGGGCTGCGGCGCGCCGATGGCGTGCGGCGCGACGATCAGCACCACGCCGAGCACCGCCAGCAGCGGCGAGCCGCCATAGACCAGCAGAGCGAGACCGGTGGCGGTGGCTGTCGCCGTCCCGACCCACCAGAGCTGCCGCGCATCAAGATCGGCGGCGGGCATGGCCGGCAGTTCCGGCGGAAGGCCGAGCCCCGGCGCGAGGGTGAACACGGCGAAGCCGGCTAGCCCCCAGAGCACGCCCTGATGCCAGCCCTTGAGCCCGCCGGCGATCTCGCTGGCGGACACCAGCAGCAGCGCGAAGCCGAAGCCGGTGAGCACGGTGAAGATCACGGTGAGCCCGTTGCGTTCGAAGCCGTCGGCCGGCGCCCATTCGTCCTCGCCGTGCGAATGCTCATGCGCGGCCGTGCCCGGCGCGTGCTCATGCGCGGTCGCTTCCGCGGGAGAGGCCTCGCCGGCGCCCTCGAAGGTTTCCGCCTGGAGAATCAGTGGAACGGTGGTGAAAAGGTGAAGCCCCGCACTGGCAAGGCCGGTGCCGATGCCGGAAAGCGCGGCGACGAACAGAATCGTCCTGAAGACAGACATGCAACGTCCCCCGGTTCAGTGGCAGGGGAAGGCGTTCGCGTGGCGCACGTCATGCGTCGCGTTATGCGCGGCGCTGACATGGGAGAAGCCCACGCCGCCGAGAACGACCACGCCGAGCAGAGCGGCAAAGGTGATCTGGATCGCGCGGGAGGCCGGGGATTCGGCGGAAAGGCTGGGGGCGGACGTGGTCCGTTCGGTCGTCATGACAGGCTCCTTTGGCCCTCCACCCGAGGGCCAGTGCGGGTTGCGTCATCGGCCGGTCTCCTGGCTCGCGGGTCCTCGCCCGTTCCCCGCCTTCCCGGCGCCAAGGCGCCAGTGGCATGTGGAGTGGGCTCGCCGCTTACAGTTGCGGGGGCAGCCGCGGATTCGGCATCCCTCGAAGACCGAGCAATGCCCCACCGCGTTCCCGTCTTGCGTCCCGTGTGGATCACGGGAACCGACGACAGGGCGCGACTATAACGGCCGGCGGCCGCGCTGCAAATGGAAGATGTGGCGGCATTGGGGCACATCGGCGTTGCGCGGCCCCGCGTTGACATTCCACCCCTGCGCTCCTTAAGTGCCGCGACCGACGGTTCCTTCCTGCCAGGGAGGGATGAAAAGGGAATGCGGTGAGGGGGCCTTGCGAGAGGCGCCCGATTCCGCGGCTGCCCCCGCAACTGTAAGCGGCGAGCCCGTGCCACAAGTCCACTGGAGCGATCCGGGAAGGCGGCATGAGGGCTGTGACCCGCGAGCCAGGAGACCTGCCGTAGGTTCGGTCCTCATGCCGGCGGGGTGCCCGGTATCGGAGAGCGTCGCGCACCGTGCGCGGGGCTTGCGCGGAAGCTGTTTCCGCGGCCGGCGCATCCCGTTCCGCCCCCGGGCATTCCTGCCCCTTGGCCTTCGTGGAGACGCCGCATGACCGCCGCCGTAACCCTTTCCAAGGTGCCGTGCACCATCGTCACCGGCTTTCTGGGCTCGGGAAAGACCACGCTGATCCGCCATGTGCTGGAAAACGCGAAGGGCCGCCGGCTCGCGGTGATCGTCAACGAGTTCGGCGACGTCGGCATCGATGGCCAAATCCTCAAGGGCTGCGGCGTTGAGGCCTGCCCGGAGGAGAACATCGTCGAGCTGGCCAATGGCTGCATCTGCTGCACGGTGGCGGATGATTTCGTGCCCGCGCTCGACGCCATCCTCGCACTGCGCCCGAAGGTCGATCACATCCTGATCGAGACCTCGGGCCTCGCTCTGCCCAAGCCGCTGGTGCAGGCGTTCCACTGGCCGGCGATCAAGAGCCGCGTCACGGTGGACGGCGTGGTCGCGGTGGTGGACGGCGACGCACTCGCCTCCGGCCGGGTGGCGCATGACCATGACGCGCTGGCCGAACAGCGCGCGACCGATGTGGTGCTCGACCATGACGACCCGATCGAGGAAGTGTTCGACGACCAGATCGCCTGCGCCGACCTCGTGGTGATGACCAAGGCCGACCTGATCGACGCCGACGGTGCCGTGCGCGCCCGCGCCGCGCTCGATGCCGAATTGCCGGCCGGCGTGCGGGTGGTGAGCGTGACGCAGGGCCGGCTCGATCCCGCCGTCCTGCTGGGCCTCGGCGTCGGGACCGAGGACGATATCGAGAACCGCAAGACCCACCATGACGACGAACTCGACCACGACCACGACGATTTCGACAGCTTCGTCGTCGAGGTGCCGGAAATCGCCGACCCGGCGGAATTTGCCGCCCGCGTCGCCCGCGCGGCGAGCGAGGCCGATGTGCTGCGGGTGAAGGGTTTCCTCGCGGTCGCGGCCAAGCCGATGCGGCTGCTGGTACAGGCAGTCGGTCCGCGCGTGGCGCACCAGTTCGATCGGCCGTGGGGGAGCGACCCCCGCGCCGGCCGGCTGGTTGCCATCGGGCTCAAGGGGCTGGACCGCGCCAAAGTCGAGGCCATCCTAGCCGGGGAAAGCGTGCCGGCGTGAGCGGCGCGCAGTCATCCCGCAGGCGGCCTGCGGCAGTTCCGGGATCGCACGCCGCGTCGGCCAGGATGACGACAAGCTAGGAGAACTGCCGGTCCATGCACATTCTCGCCACCACCAGCGCCTCGCTCGACGATCTCGCCGAGCCGGTGGACCTTGCCCAGACGCCGGGCGAGATGGTGGTGGTGTCGTTCACCGACAGTGATCTGGGGGCGCTGGCCGCCGCCTATGAAGGCGAGAGCGACAAACTGCCGAGCCTGCGCCTCGCCAGCCTGCGCGATCTCAAGCACCCGATGTCGGTCGACCTCTGGATCGATCGCGTGGCCGCCCATGCGCGCCTTATCGTGGTGCGGCTGCTCGGCGGGCTGGACTGGTGGCGCTATGGCGTCGACCGGCTGACGGTGCTGGCGCGGGCGAATGGCATCGCGCTCGCGGTGCTGCCGGGCGAGGACCGCGACGATCCGCGCCTGAGCGACGCCTCGACCCTGCCGGATCAGGAACTGGCCGCGCTACTCGGCTATTTCCGCGCCGGGGGGCCGTCAAACATGTGCGCCCTGCTGCACCGGATGGCGGGCCATGCCGGGGTGGCGCTGGAGGCCGAACCGCCCCAGCCGGTGCCGCTGGCGGGGTTTTATGAGTGGAAGGGCGGCCCCTCACCCCTGCTGGGGGAGGGAGCCGCGCGGGCCGGAATCGGCGAAGCCCTCTCTCCATGGGTGAGAGGTGCGGGAGAGGGGACCGGCAGACCCGTCATCCCCGTCATCTTCTATCGATCCATGTGGCTCGCCGGCGATACCGCGCCGGTCGATGCGCTGTGCGCCGCGCTGGCGGCGCGCGGCCTCGAACCCCGCCCGATCTTCGTCGCCAGCCTCAAGGAGCCGTTCTCGATCGCCTTCCTGCGCGAGGCGCTCACGGCGCGAAAGCCGGCCGTGATCCTGACACTGACCGCCTTCGCCGCCGCCGAGCCGGGCGAAGCCACGGTGCTCGACACACCCGGCGTGCCGGTGCTGCAGGCGGTGGTGGCGACCACGCGGCGCGAGGCGTGGCAGGAGGGCGCGCGCGGGCTGACCGGCGCGGACCTTGCCATGCATGTCGTGCTGCCCGAGCTCGACGGGCGTATTCTTGCCGGAGCACTCTCGTTCAAGGCGCCGGCGGAGCGCGAGAGTGTGCCGGGCTTCGGCGCGCTGGTGAACCGCGCGGAGCCGGACCGGGTGGCGCAGGTGGCGGCGCGCGTGGCGGCGCTGGCGCGCCTTGCCGCGCTTCCCGCCGCGGAGCGACGGATAACGGTCCTCATACCTGAATATGCCGGCGCGCCGGGCCGCACCGGCTGGGCGGTCGGGCTCGACGTGCCGGCGAGCGTGCGGGCGCTGCTTGAGGATCTGCGCGCCGCCGGCTATCGCGTCGAGGGCGCGCCGGCGGATGAACGGGCATTGCTGGAGCTGTTGGCGCAAGCCCCGGACCAATCTGCGCCCACATCGCGGGAGGGCTTTGCCGGGCAAGCGCGCGCGTGGCGCGGAACGCTTGACCTCGCCACCTACCGCGCCCGCCTTCATGCGCTACCCGACGAGGCGCGCGCCTCGCTCCACGCGGCATGGGGCGCGCCGGAGGACGACCCGGATCTCATCGGCGGCGCCTTCCGGTTCCGCGCCCGTGCCTTCGGGAATGTCACCGTGGCCATCGCGCCCGATCGCGGCAGTTATGCGGAGCGTCGCGCGCAGTATCACGATCCTGCTTTGCCGCCGCGCCATGGCCTGCTCGCCTTCGGCCTGTGGCTGCAGGAGCATGCCGACGCGCTGGTGCATATGGGCGCCCATGGCACGCTGGAATGGCTGCCGGGCAAGCAGGCGGCGCTGACCGGCGCGTGCTGGCCCGAGCTGGTTCTGGGCCGCCTGCCGGTGGCCTATCCGTTCATCGTCTCCAATCCCGGCGAGGCCGCGCAGGCCAAGCGCCGCATCGCCGCCGTGACGCTCGGCCACCTGCCGCCGCCGATGAGCGAGCAGGGGCTGGCCGGCGAGGCGCAGGAACTGGAGCGTCTGGTCGACGAATATGCGCAGGCCGAGGGGCTGGATCCGCGCCGTCGCGAGAAGCTGGCACGGCTGATCGTGGACGAGGCCCAGCGCACCGGCTTTGCCCGCGACGCCGGGCTGGAGGGCCAGCCCGAAACCAATGAAGCACTGCGCCGGATCGATGCCTTTCTGTGCGACCTCAAGGATTTGCGGCTCAAGGACGGGTTCCATGTCTATGGACGCGGCGCCTGCGGCGCGGCCGAGCGCGACGGGCTGCTGGCCGCTCTGGACGGGCGCCGCGTCGCGCCGGGTCCGGCCGGTGCGCCGGGGCGGGGGCGATCCGATGTGATGCCGACCGGGCGCAATCTCTACGCCAGCGACCCGCGCGCGCTGCCGACCCCGACCGCCATGGACCTCGGCCGGCTGGGCGCGGACGAGGTGCTGCGCGCCTATCTGCAGGCCCATGGTGACTGGCCGCGCGCCCTCGTGCTCGATTTGTGGGGCAGCGCGACGCTGCGCACCGGCGGCGAGGAGATCGCGCAGGGGCTGGCGCTGATCGGCGCCCGGCCGGTCTGGGACCCGGCGACGGGCCGGGTGACGGGCGTCGAGGTACTGCCCTGCGCGGTGCTGGGGCGCCCACGCATCGATGTCACCTTCCGTATTTCCGGCCTGTTCCGCGACCTGTTTCCTGCACAGATCGCGCTGCTGGACGCGGCGCTGCGCGCGGTGGCGCGGCGGGAGGAGAGCGCGGAGGAGAACCCGCTGGCGGCGGCCGGTGAGGACGCGCCGCGCATTTTCGGCACCGCGCCGGGCGCCTATGGCGCGGGGCTCGATGGGCTGGAAGCCGACGCCCCACGCGAGGCGGTGGGGGCGGCCTATCTCGCCAGCGCCTCGCATGCCTATGGCGGGCCGGAAGGGCAGGCGCGGCCGGTGCCCGGCGCGTTCGTCGCGCGGGTGGCGGCGGCGGACCTTCTGGTGCACGGCGCCGACGATCCCGGCCGCGACCTGCTGGAGGGCGATGGCGACCTCGCCTTCATCGGCGGCTTCGCGGCGGCGGCTTCAAAGCTCGGCCGGCTGCCGGACCTCGTGGTGCTCGACACCGCCGATCCCGCCCGCCCCAGGGCGCGCCCGCTGGAGCAGGCGCTGGCGCGGATCGTGCGCGGGCGCGCCCATCCCCGCTATATTGCCGGCCTGCTGCGCCACGGCCCGCGCGGTGCGGCGGAAATGGCGGAGACGATCGACCGGCTGGTCGGCTTCGCGCAGGTAACGCGCGCCGTGCCGTCTCATCTCATCGAGCTGATGCACGACGCCTATGTCGCCGACGAGACGGTGCGCGCCTTCCTTGCGCAGGCTTCGCCCGAGGCGGCGCGCTTCATTGCGCAGCGGCTGGAGGAGGCCCGCGCTTGTGGTTTATGGCATCCGCGCCGTAATGATGCGGCCTTGCATGGCGAGGCGCTGCTCGCGGCAGCGGAGGGGGCGCGATGACGGCTTCCCTGCGGCGCGGCGCCTGTCCGAGCCTGCCAGCGCCGATGCTGACCGGCGACGGGCTGCTGGCCCGCCTCGTTCCCGCCGAACCGCTCAGCCCGGCGCAGTTGGCCGGCCTCGCCCGGCTGGCGCGCACGCTGGGCAATGGCGTGGTGGAGGTGACCGCGCGCGGCAAGCTGCAACTGCGTGGCCTCACCTCCGACACCGCGCCGAGACTTCCCGGCGGCATCGCGGCGCTGGGGATCGCGGTGCGCCCGGGGTTGGCGGTGGAGTTTCCCGCGCTGGCGGGACAGGCGGCGGATGCCGTGTTCGACCCGCGCCCGCTGGCGCGCGCGATCGAGAGCGGCGCCGCGCCCTTCGCTCCGGAGCTGGCGCCGAAGGTCTCGGTGGTGGTGGATAGCGGCGGGGCGCTCAACCTCTCGGCGCTCTCCGCCGATCTCGCACTGACGGTCGGCGACGAGCCGGGAGGGGTGCGACTGGTGCTCGCCGGCCAGCCGATCGGCACGATTCCCGAGACGGAGGCCGCCGACATGGCGGTCGCGTTGCTGGCGCGCCTCGCCATGCGCGGCCCGGCGGCCCGCATGGCCGAGCTGCTGCGTGGGGAGCTTCAGATCGAGCCGCAGGAAAGGGCTCCCGCCCATTCCGCCGAGCCGGTCGGGCTTCATCCGCTGCGCGAGGGCGGGGTGGCACTGGGCATCGCGCTGGCTTTCGGCCATGGCGAGGCGGATGCGCTGGAGCAACTCGCTGCGCGGGCCGAGGCCGCGGGCGTGACGAGCGTCGAGCCTGCCGCCGGGCGGGCTCTGCTGCTGTCGGCCCTGAGCGCGGACGCTGTCGCCCGGCTGCGCGAGGAAGCACACGCGCTCGGTTTCATCACCAATCCGGCCGATCCGCGTCGCGCGGTGTTCGCCTGCGCCGGCCGCCCGGCCTGCGGTGCCGCGACGCTGGAAACCCGGCCGCTGGCGCTCGCCCTCGCCCCGCTCATACGGGGGCGCACACTGCATGTGTCGGGCTGCTCCAAGGGCTGTGCCCATCCCGCGCCTACGGCTTTCGCCATCGTGGGGCTGGACGAGGGGGCCGGGATCGTGGTCGAAGGCTCCGCGCGCGCCACACCCGCGAGGATCGTGCCGGTGGCGGAGTTGCGCGCGAGGATGGAAGCCATGCTGGCGGAAAAGGCGGGGACATGACGGTGGCCGACGGGTCCGCGCCGTTCGAGTACGTCCGGGACGGCACGGCGATCTATGAACGCTCCTTCGCCATCATCCGCGCGGAGGCCGAACTCGGCCGCTTCGCGCCCGACGAGGCCGATGTCGCGGTGCGGATGATCCACGCCTGCGGGCTGGTGGAAGCCGCCGCCGCCATCGACTTCTCTCCCGGTGCCGTTCGCGCCGGCCGTCGCGCGCTTGAGGCCGGCGCGCCGATCCTGTGCGACGCGCAGATGGTGGCTCACGGCGTTACCCGCGCCCGGCTCCCTGCCGGCAATGAGGTGATCTGCACGCTGAACGATCCCGCCGTGCCGGAGCTTGCCGCGCGGCTCGGCACCACGCGCTCGGCGGCGGCGCTGGAGTTGTGGCGCGACAAGCTGGACGGCGCGGTGGTCGCCATCGGCAATGCGCCGACCGCGCTGTTCCATTTGCTGGAAATGCTCGATGCCGGCGCGCCGAAGCCGGCGGTGATTCTCGGCATTCCCGTCGGCTTCGTCGGCGCGGCGGAATCCAAGGACGCGCTGGCGGCCGGCGATCACGGCGTGCCGTGGATCGTGGTGCGCGGACGGCTCGGCGGCAGCGCCATGACGGCGGCGGCGGTCAACGCACTGGCGAGGCCCGGCATATGAATCCCGGCCATCTGATCGGTGTCGGCGTTGGCCCGGGCGACCCGGAGCTGATGACGCTCAAGGCGGTGCGGGCGCTCCAGCACGCCGATGTCGTCGCCTATTTCTCCAAGCTCGGCAATGCCAGCCACGCGCGCGCCATCGCTCACACCCATTTCCGCGCCGGCATCGAGGAACTGCCGCTCGGCTATCCGGTGACCACCGAGATGCCCAAGGACGAGGCGCCCTATCGCGCCGCGATCGATGCGTTCTACGAGCAGGCGGCGCAGGCGGTGGCGTGCCATCTCGACGCCGGCCGCACCGTCGCGGTGCTGTCGGAAGGCGATCCGCTGTTCTACGGTTCCTATATGCATCTGCATGTGCGCCTCGCCCATCGCTACCCGACGGACGTGATTGCCGGGGTTACCGGTATGTCCGGCTGCTGGTCGCAGGCCGGCACGCCGATCACACAGGGCGACGACGTGCTGAGCGTGCTGCCCGGCACGCTCTCGGAAGACGCGCTCACCGAGCGGCTTGCCGGAACCGATGCGGCGGTCATCATGAAAGTCGGGCGCAATTTGCCGAAGATCCGTCGGGCGCTGGCCCGCGCCGGCCGGCTGGATCGGGCGCTTTATGTCGAGCGCGGCACCATGACGGGCGGCCATCACGCCCCTCTGGCGACGCGCCCGGAGGCGCCTGCGCCTTATTTCGCCATTGTGCTGGTGCCTGGCTGGGAGACGAAGCGGTGAGTGGCGTTCTCTACGTGGTCGGCCTCGGGCCGGGCGATCAGCGCTTCCTCATTCCCGAGGCGGCGGACGCGCTGGCGCTCGCCGAGGCGGTCTATGGCTATGGGCCCTATGTCGAGCGCGTGCCGGCGCGCGAGGGGCAGGCCCGCCATGCTTCCGACAACCGCGTCGAGCTGGAGCGCGCGCAGGACGCGCTGGCCCATGCCGCCGCCGGCGCGCGGGTCGCCATGGTGTCGGGCGGCGATCCCGGCGTGTTCGCCATGGCGGCGGCGGTGATCGAGGCGATCGAACAGGGGCCGGAGAGCTGGCGGCAGATCGAATTGCTGATCGTGCCGGGCATCACCGCCATGCTGGCGGTGGCCGCCAAGGCCGGCGCGCCGCTGGGGCATGATTTCTGCGCCATCTCGCTCTCCGACAATCTCAAGCCGTGGGAGGTGATCGAGAAGCGGCTGCGTCTCGCCGCGCAGGCGGGGTTTGCCATGGCGTTCTACAACCCGGTCTCCAAGGCGCGCCCGCACCAGCTCGACACCGCCTTCGACATCCTGCGCGAGGAGCTGCCTTCCAGCGTGCCGGTGATCTTCGGGCGCGCGGTGGGGCGGCCGGACGAGCGGTTGCGCGTCGCCCCGCTCGCCCATGCGCGTGGGCACATGGCGGACATGGCGACCTGCATCATCGTCGGCTCGACCGAGACCCGCATCGTGGAGCGGCCCGGCAAGCGGGCACTGGTCTATACGCCGCGCCGGGCGGGGGATGCATGAGGGCGTGGCAGCGGTTGCCGCCGCTCCAGCCATGTGAGCGCGGCCTCGACGTCCGCGACGCTCTCCACCGCCGGCCGCGCCGGGCGCGTGATCATCATCACCTCGATGCCCAGCGCCCGGGCGGCGGCGATCTTGGCATAGGTCTCCGGCCCGCCGCTGTTCTTGGCCAGCACGGCGTCGATGCGGTGGCCGGTGAGCAGGTCGCGCTCGTCTTGTTCCGCGAAGGGGCCGCGCGCTTCGATATAGGCGGCGGAAGGCAGGTCGAGACGGGCCTCGACCGGATCGATGCTGCGGATCAGGTAATGGTGCTGCGGGGCGGCCTCCAGCGCCTGCACCTCGTTGCGGCCCAGCGCAGCGAACACACGGCGCGGGGCGGCTCCCAGAGCGGTCAGCGCCTCCGCGAGGCTTGCCGCTTCGCGCCAGATGTCGCCCGGCAGGGGCTCCCACTGGGGGCGGGCCAGCGCAAGCAGGGGGACGCCCGCGATCCGCGCGGCTTCCGCGGCATGGGCCGACATGATGGCGGCGAAGGGGTGGGTGGCATCGATCAGGGCATCGATGCGCTCGGCTTCGAGATAGGCGACAAGTCCCTCCACCCCGCCGAAGCCGCCCGTGCGCGTCGGCAAGGCCAGCACCAGCGGGTTGCGCGTGCGCCCGGCAAGCGACACGTTGGCCTCGAATGCGGGACGGGCCGCCAGCGCCTCGGCAAGGCGCCGCGCTTCGCCCGTGCCGCCCAGAACCAGCACGCGCAGCCGCGCGTTCGAGCCTGAAGGCGTGTCGATGTCGGAAGCCGCCATGCCGGACTGTGATCCTCTCGCGCCTCAAGGCCCCGAGCCTGTAGCAGGCCGGCGCTGGTTGTCCATTGTCGGTATCGGAGAGGACGGGCTCGCGGGCCTTTCGCCGGCCGCACGCGCGCTGATCGAGCAAGCGGGAATCGTGTTCGGCGGTGCACGCCATCTCGCCCTTGCCAGCGACGCCGTGAGGGGGACGGCGCGGGCGTGGCCGAGCCCGTTCGAGGAGGGCGTGCGCGAGGTGCTGGCGATGCGGGGTGAAAACGTCTGTGTGCTGGCTTCGGGCGACCCGTTCCTGCACGGCGTCGGTGCGGTGCTGGCGCGCCATGTGCCGGTGGATCAAATGCACGTTATGCCGGCTCCGTCCGCCTTCAGCCTTGCCACCTCGCGGCTCGGCTGGGCGCTACCCGATATCACCTGCCTGTCCGCCCATGGCCGCCCGCTCGATCTCATCCGACCGCATCTCCATCCCGGCCGCCGGCTGCTGGTGCTGACCTCGGACGAGAATGGCCCGCGCGCGCTGGCCGAGCTGGTGACGGTGGCCGGCTTCGGCGGCTCGCGGCTTCATGTGCTGGAAGCGCTGGGCGGCGCGCGGGAATGGGTGCGCGGCGTCGCGGCCGAGGCGTTCGATCTGGCGGACATCGACCCGCTGAACGTCGTCGGCCTTGAGGTCGAGGCGGGAGAGGGCGCGCGGATCATTGCGCTCACGCCCGGCCTGCCGGACGAGCTGTTCGAGCATGACGGCCAGCTCACCAAGCGCGACATGCGGGCCATGACACTCGGTGCGCTGGCGCCGCGCCGGGGCGAATTGCTGTGGGACATCGGCGCCGGGGCGGGCTCGGTCGCCATCGAATGGATGCTCGCCGATCCCTCCCTCAAGGCCATCGCCATCGAGGAGCGCGAGACACGCGCGGCCCGGATCGCCCGCAATGCCAGCGCGCTCGGCGTGCCCGGTCTCGTGCTGGTGCAGGGCAGCGCGCCGGCGGCGCTGGCCGGGCTGCCGGCGCCGGATGCCATCTTCGTCGGCGGCGGGGCGAGCGAGGCGGGCGTGATGGACGCGGCGCTGGCCGTGCTGAAGCCCGGCGGGCGGCTGGTGGTCAATGCGGTGACGCTGGAAACCGAAGCGCTGCTGCTGGCGCGCCATGCCGCGCTCGGCGGGGAACTCACCCGCATCGCGATTTCCCGTGCCGCACCGGTGGCGGGCATGACCGGCTGGCGCCCGGCGATGCCGGTGACGCAATGGAGCTGGATGAAGCCCGTGGGTCAGGCGCGATGATCGTCGCCGGGGTCGGCAGCCGTCGCGGCGTGACCGCGCAGGAGGTCTGCGCGGCGGTGCGCGGCGCCATGGAGCGCCACGGCGTGAAGCTCTGCGACATCTCGCTGATGGCAACCCCGGCGCTCAAGGGCAGCGAAGCCGGGATCATGCGCGCGGCGCTCGACCTAGGCCTCCTGCTGGTCATGGTGCCGCAGTCGCAGATGGAAGCGGCCGGCACGCGTGCGCTCTCCCATTCCGACCGCGTGGTCGCGCTGATGGGCGTGCCGTCCGTGGCCGAGGCCGCCGCGCTCGCCGCCGCCGGGCGGCGCTCCACCCTGATCGGCCCGCGCTTCGTGCTCGGCCCTGTGACCTGCGCGCTGGCGCGTGAGGCGGAAAAATCATGACCGTGCACTTCATCGGCGCCGGTCCCGGCGCGGCCGACCTCATCACACTGCGCGGGCGAGACCTGATCGCGCGCTGCCCGGTCTGCCTCTATGCCGGTTCGATCGTGCCGCGCGAGATGCTGGGCTGGTCCCCGCCCGGTGCGCGCCTTGTCGACACAGCGCCGCTGTCGCTGGACGAGATCGAGGCCGAGTTCCGCGCCGCCGACGCGGCAGGGCTCGACGTCGCGCGGCTGCATTCGGGCGATCTGTCGATCTATTCGGCGGTGGCCGAACAGATCAGGCGGCTGGAGCACGCCGGCATCGCCTATACGCTGACCCCCGGCGTCCCGGCCTTTGCCGCCGCGAGCGCGCTGCTGGGGCGTGAACTCACCGTGCCGGGCGTGGCGCAGAGCGTGGTGCTGACCCGCGTCTCCGGCCGCGCCTCCGCTATGCCGCCGCGCGAGACGCTGGAGGCGTTCGGGCGGACGGGGGCAACGCTCGTGCTCCACCTCGCCATCCACGCGCTCAGCGAGGCGGTGCGCGATCTTTCGCCGCTGTACGGCGCCGACTGCCCGGTCGCCATCGTGGTGGAGGCGACGCGCCCGGCGGAGCGGGTGATCGCCGGGACGCTCGACGACATCGAGGCACGTGTCGCCACCGAGCCGGTCGAGCGCATGGCGCTGATCCTGGTCGGGCGCGCGCTCGCCGCCGAAGGTTTCCGCGAGAGCGCGCTGTACGATCCGGGCTATCAGCGCCGCTTCCGGGGGCGTGAATGAGCGCCTTCATCATCGCCGCGCCGCGCTCGGGCTCCGGCAAGACCACGGTGACGCTCGGCGTGGTCGCGGCTTTGGCGCGCCGGGGGCTCAGGGTGCGGGCGGTGAAGTCCGGACCGGACTATATCGATCCCGCCTTCCACGCCGCCGCCAGCGGGCGTGCCGGTCTCAACCTCGACAGCTTCGCCATGGCGCCGGAGCTGGTCGACGCGCTGGCGGGCGACGCGGCGCGCGAGGTGGACCTCGTGATCATCGAAGCGGCGATGGGCCTGTTCGACGGCATTTCCGGCGAACCGGGGCGCAGCGGGGCGGCGGCCGACCTTGCCGCGCGACTTAATTTGCCCGTCGTGCTTGTGCTCGACATTTCCGGCCAGTCGCAATCGGCCGCCGCCGTGGTGCGCGGCTTCGCCAGCCATGACCCCGGCGTGCGAATTGCGGGCGTTGTGCTCAACAAGGTGGCAAGCGAGCGCCATCGCCTCCAGGCCAGCGAGGCGATCGCCGCGATCGGCATTCCGGTGGTCGGGGCCATCCCGCGCGACGGCACGGTGACCCTGCCGGAGCGCCATCTCGGTTTAGTGCAGGCGGCCGAACATCCGGCGCTGGCGGAGCATTTCGGGCGGCTGGCGGGGCTGGCGCAGGCGCATATCGACCTCGATGCGCTGGTGGCACTGGGCGCGCCGCTCCCCGCGCGTGATGGCGTACCCGTTCCGCTGCCTCCGCCGGGCCAGCGCATCGCGCTCGCCAGCGACGTGGCGTTCAGCTTCGCCTATCCGCATGTGCTGGAGGGCTGGCGGCGGGCGGGGGCTGAGATCGTGCCGTTCTCCCCGCTTGCGAACGAGGCGCCACGCCCGGATTGCGATGCCTGCTGGCTGCCGGGCGGCTATCCCGAGCTGCATGCCGGCCGGCTCGCGGCGGCGGAGCGGTTCCGCGAAGGGGTGCGCGCCTTCGCCGCGCGCGGCGGCATGGTTCACGGCGAATGCGGGGGCTTCATGGTGCTGGGCGAGGCACTGGAAGATGCCGACGGCCAGACCCACGAGATGCTGGGTCTGCTCGGCCATGCCACCAGCTTCCACAAGCGCCGGCTCAATCTGGGCTATCGCCGCGCGGTGACGCTGGCGGCCTCCGGTATCGGGCCGGCGGGGCTCGCCCTGCGCGGCCACGAATTCCATTATGCCAGCGTCACAGAGCCGGGCGACGATGCGCCGCTGGTCGCGCTGAGCGACGGGCAGGGTAAACCGATGGGCGAGGCGGGCGGCCGGCGCGGGCCGGTCTCCGGCGCGTTCTTCCACCTCATCGCCACGGAGTGAGCCAATGACCCTGTTCCGCCGCCTGATCGTCTTCCTGGCCGGGCTGTTCGGTACGGCGGGGGTCGCGGCCGCGGCCGCCGGTGCCCATGCCTTTTCCGACCCCGCTTTGACGACGGCCGCCACTTTCCTCATGATCGGCGCCTGCGCGCTGGCTGGGACTGCCGCGCTGGCGATCGCGCAGGGGCCGGGCTGGTCCTTCGCCGACGTGTCCGGTGGCCTGATTGCGCTTGGAACCTTGCTGTTCAGCGGCGCGTTGGCGGGCCGTGTCGTCTGGAATGTGGTGATTTTTCCCATGGCGGCGCCGACGGGCGGTACTATTCTGATGGCCGGATGGCTCGTGCTGGCTCTGGCCGCGTTCAAGCGGCGGGGCGGCTGACGGGCAGTTGGCCAAAAGGTTGCATGACGGGAACCGATATCCGCCGATGGGGGATCCGCGCTGATGGCGCGGGTCCGACGGGCCATCGCTTAGGGAGCAGATGCTGCACATGACAGTCGAGGTCGAGGAAAAGATGCTGGAAAAGCCGGAGACCCTCTCGCGCGCGATCGCCGACGGTGA
Source organism: Ancylobacter gelatini (assembly GCF_022601675.1). GTDB lineage: Bacteria > Pseudomonadota > Alphaproteobacteria > Rhizobiales > Xanthobacteraceae > Ancylobacter > Ancylobacter gelatini. The sequence goes on from NZ_JAKVIL010000002.1 coordinate 55,560, forward strand.
CGACGTGGCGAAGTTCCGCGCCCAGGTGATTTCCAAGCTCACCTATGCGGTGGGCAAGAATCCGGCGGCGGCGAGCGACCGTGACTGGTTCCTCGCCACGGCCTTTGCCACCCGCGACCGCATCGTCGACCGCTGGATCACCTCGACGCGGCAGACCTACTCCGAAGGCCGCAAGCGCGTCTATTATCTCTCGCTGGAATTCCTGATCGGCCGGCTGCTGTTCGACGCGCTGACCAATCTCGAACTGCTCGACACGGTGCGCGCCGCGCTCGGCGATCTCGGCGTCGATCTCGACCGGCTGCGCCAGGTCGAGCCGGACGCGGCGCTGGGCAATGGCGGCCTTGGCCGTCTCGCCGCCTGCTTCATGGAAAGCATGGCCACGCTCTCCATCGCTGCCTATGGCTATGGCATCCGCTACGACCATGGCCTGTTCCGGCAGGTGGTGAAGAACGGCTGGCAGCAGGAATATCCCGAGGACTGGCTGTCCTTCGGCAATCCATGGGAATTCGAGCGCCCGGAGGTCTATTACGATGTCGGTTTCGGCGGCTCGGTCGAGGCGGTGTCCGCCGGCGGCGAACGCAAGAAGCAGGTCTGGCACCCGGCCGAGACCGTTGAGGCGGTGGCCTATGACACGCCCATCGTCGGCTGGCGCGGCCGCCATGTGAACACGCTGCGGCTGTGGTCTGCCCGCGCGGCCGACCCGCTGCGCCTCGACGCCTTCAACCAGGGCGACCATGTCGGCGCACTGGTGAACCAGGTGAAGGCCGAGGCGATCTCCAAGGTGCTGTACCCGAGCGACGCCACCCCGGCCGGCCAGGAACTGAGGCTGCGGCAGGAGTATTTCTTCACCGCCGCCTCGCTGCACGACCTGATGCGCCGCCACATCGACAGCTTCGGCGACGTGCGTTCGCTGCCCGACAAGGTGTCGATCCAGCTCAACGACACCCACCCGGCCATCGCGGTCGCCGAACTGATGCGGTTGCTGGTCGACGAGCACGACATCGCCTGGGACGAGGCGTTCGACATCACCAACCGCACCATCTCCTACACCAACCACACCCTGCTGCCGGAGGCGCTGGAGACGTGGCCGGTGCCGCTGATGGAGCGCGTGCTGCCGCGCCACATGCAGATCATCTACCTCCTGAACGCCAAGCACCTTGAGAAGGTGCGCACGCAGTTCCCGGACGATGACGGCCTGCTCTCGGCGGTCTCGCTGATCCAGGAAGATCACGGCCGGCGCGTGCGCATGGGCAACCTCGCCTTCCTTGGCTCGCACTCGATCAACGGCGTGGCCGCGCTGCATTCCGACCTGATGAAGGTGACGGTCTTCAAGGATTTCTACCGCATCTTCCCGGAGCGGATGAACAACAAGACCAACGGCATCACCTTCCGCCGCTGGCTGATGCAGTCCAATCCCGGCCTCACCCGGCTGCTGGTCGATGTGTGCGGGCCCGAGGTTCTCGACGACCCCGCCCAGCTTAAGAAGCTGGAGCCGCTCGCCGGCGACAGCGCGCTGCACGACAGGCTGGCGGCGGTGCGCCGACAGAACAAGGTGGCGCTCGCTCGCATCATCCGCGACCGGCTGGACATCAAGGTCAATCCCGGCGCGCTGTTCGACGTGCAGATCAAGCGCATCCACGAATATAAGCGCCAGCTGCTCAACGTGCTGGAGACCATCGCGCTCTATGACGCCATGCGCGCCAACCCGGCCCGCAACTGGGCGCCGCGGGTGAAGATCTTCTCCGGCAAGGCGGCGGCCAGCTACCACATGGCCAAGCTGATCATCAAGCTGGCCAACGACGTGGCGAAGGTGGTGAACGACGATCCCACCGTGCGCGACCTGCTCAAGGTCGTGTTCCTGCCGAACTACAACGTGTCGCTCGCCGAGAGCATCATCCCGGCGGCGGACCTGTCCGAGCAGATCTCCACCGCCGGCATGGAGGCCTCCGGCACCGGCAATATGAAGATGGCGCTCAACGGCGCGCTTACCATCGGCACGCTCGACGGCGCCAATGTCGAGATCAAGGAACATGTCGGCGACGACAACATCTTCATCTTCGGTCTCACCGCCGAGGAGGTGGAGCAGCGCCGCATCGCCGGGATCGACGAGTTCGGCGCCATTTCCAGCTCCGCGCATTTGGGCGAGGTTCTGACGGCCGTCGAATCCGGCGTGTTCTCGCCGGACGAGCCGGACCGCTTCAAGCCGCTGGTCGACGCGCTGCGCCACCACGACTACTTCCTCGTGACGCCCGATTTCGACGCCTATTGGGATGCCCAGCGCAAGGTCGACGCGCGTTGGCACGCCCGGTCGGAATGGTGGACGTCGAGCGTGATCAACACCGCCAATATGGGGTGGTTCTCCTCCGACCGCACCATTTCCGAATATGCCAAGGACATCTGGAACGTGCCGGTTCGCCCGGTGCGCTGACAGCGCGCAATGGTCGCACGAAACGCCGTCCGGCCTTGCCGGGCGGCCCTTGGGGGGAGCCGGGTGGACCCGGCAGGGGTGTTTCACGCACCTCGTGCGGCAGTGAAGTGATTGCGGATAGTGGACTTTGTTTCAGCGGTAACGGAACCTGTACTGCACCCGGGTCTTGATGAGACGGATCCGCAGGAAAGGTCGTTGCTGATGCATGCGTGGCAGGCACCCGATCACGAGGTCGACGCACTCGTTGGTGGTCGCCATGACGACCCGTTCGCCCTGCTTGGTCCGCATGAGGACGGCGAGGGTCTGGTGATCCGCGCCTTCGTGCCCCATGCCGGCACGCTGGAGGCGATCGAGGAGGATGGCCGCGTCATCGCCAGGCTCGAGCGGCGCAACGATGCCGGCTTCTTCGAGGGGCGGATCGCGGAGCGTCCCGCCTGGGCACGCTATCGCCTGCGGGCACGCAATGAGGGCGGGGAATGGGAGCTGCGCGACCCCTATTCCTTCGGACCCGTGCTCGGCCCGCTCGACGACCACCTGCTGATCGAGGGCACCCACCACCTGCTCTATGAGCGCCTCGGCGCGCATGTCTGCACCCATGAGGGCGCGGAGGGCGTGCGCTTCGCGGTCTGGGCGCCCAATGCCGCCCGCGTCTCGGTGGTCGGTGACTTCAACGAATGGGACGGGCGCCGCCACCAGATGCGCAAGCGCGTCGACAGCGGGCTGTGGGAATTGTTCGCTCCCGATGTGTGCGAGGGCACGGTCTACAAATACGAGATCGTTTCCGCCGACGGTCGGCTGCTGCCGCTGAAGGCCGATCCGTTCGGCTTCCGCGGCGAGTTCCGCCCGGCGACCGGCTCGATCGTCGCCCGCACCGACCAGTTCACCTGGGACGACGACGCCCATGTCGCGGCGCGCGCCGAGGGCGAGGCGATCGCCAGGCCGATGTCGGTCTATGAGGTGCATCTGGGGTCGTGGCGGCGCGGGGAGGGCAACCGCTTCCTCACCTATGACGAACTGGCCGACCAACTCGTGCCCTATGCGGCCTGGATGGGTTTCACCCATATCGAGTTGCTGCCGGTCTCCGAGCATCCGCTCGATGCCTCGTGGGGCTATCAGCCGATCGGGCTGTTCGCCCCGACCAGCCGCTTCGGCGACCCGGCGGGCTTCGCGCGGTTCGTCGACCGCGCGCACCAGGCCGGGCTTTCGGTGCTGCTCGACTGGGTGCCGGCGCATTTCCCGACCGATATTCACGGCCTCGCCCATTTCGACGGCACCGCGCTGTACGAGCACGCCGACCCCCGCCGCGGCTTCCACCCGGACTGGAATACGGCGATCTATGATTTCGGCCGGCACGAAGTCGCCAATATGCTGATCGCCAACGCTCTGTATTGGCTCGACCGTTTCCATATCGACGGGCTGCGCGTCGATGCGGTGGCCTCGATGCTCTACCTGAACTACTCCCGCAAGGATGGGGAATGGGCGCCGAACCCGGATGGTTCCAACGACAACAAGGACGCCGTTGGTTTCATCCGCCGCGCCAATGAGGCGGTGTATGCCGAGCATCCCGGCACCGTGGTGATCGCCGAGGAATCTACCACCTGGTCCGGCGTCTCCGCTCCGGTCTATGCCGGCGGGCTCGGCTTCGGCTTCAAGTGGAACATGGGCTGGATGCACGACACGCTCGACTACATGGCGCTCGATCCGGTGCATCGCCCGTGGCACCACGACAAGATCACCTTCGGCTTTACCTATGCCTTCACCGAGAATTTTGTGCTGCCGCTCTCCCATGACGAGGTGGTGCACGGCAAGGGCACGGTCTTCAGCCGCATGGGCGGGGCCGATGACTGGCAGCGCTTCGCTACCCAGCGCGCCTATTACGGACTGATGTGGGCCTATCCCGGCAAGAAGCTGCTGTTCATGGGGCAGGAATTTGCCCAGCGTGCGGAATGGAGCGAGGAGCGCTCGCTGGACTGGCATCTGACTGGCCAGGGGCCGCACCATGCCGGGATGCAGAAGTTGGTGCGCGATCTCAACCACCTCTATCGCGATATGCCCGCGCTCCACGCCCGCGACTGCCGTCCTGACGGCTATCAGTGGATCGTGGTCGACGACGCCGCCCAGTCGGTGTTCGCCTGGATGCGGATCGGCGAAGAGGGCGATCCGCCGGTGGTGATGGTGTCGAACTTCACCCCCGTCTCGCGCCCGTTCTACCGGCTCGGCCTGCCGCAGGCGGGCACATGGCGGGAAATATTGAACACGGACAGTATCGATTACGGCGGCTCGGGCGTTGGCAATATGGGCGCCGCGCAGGCGGAGGACGTGCCCGCGCACGGTCAGCCCGCCAGCGCGCAGATCGTCCTGCCGCCGCTTGCGACGCTGTATTTCGTATGGGAGCCGGCGTGAGCCTCGAAAGTTCGCGCCCACAGGGAAACGCCAGTTAAGGAGAACGCGAGTCATGGCCAGGCCACCGGCACCAAATGCACCTCTCGCCCGCACGGCCATGGCCTACGTTCTCGCGGGCGGTCGCGGCAGTCGCCTCATGGAACTCACCGACCGGCGCGCCAAGCCGGCGGTCTATTTCGGCGGCAAGTCGCGCATCATCGATTTCGCGCTGTCCAACGCCATCAATTCCGGCATCCGGCGCATCGGCGTCGCCACCCAGTACCAGGCGCACAGCCTGATCCGCCACATGCAGCGCGGCTGGAACTTCCTGCGCCACGAGCGCAATGAGAGCTTCGACGTGCTACCCGCCAGCCAGCGGGTTTCCGAGACCATGTGGTATCTCGGGACCGCCGACGCCGTGTATCAGAACCTCGACATCATCGAGGCCTATGACACGCGCCACATCATCATCCTGGCCGGCGATCACATCTACAAGCAGGACTATGAGATCATGCTCCAGCAGCATGTTGATCAGGGCGCCGATGTGACGGTGGGGTGTCTGGAGGTGCCGCGCATGGAGGCGAGTGCCTTCGGCGTGATGCATGTCGACAAGAACGACAAGATCCTGTCCTTCCTCGAAAAGCCAAAGAACCCGCCGGCCATGCCGGGCCACCCGGACAAGGCGCTGGCGAGCATGGGCATCTATGTGTTCGAGACCAAGTTCCTGATCGACCTGCTGCGGCGCGATGCTGCCGATCCGCTGTCGACCCATGATTTCGGCAAGGACATCATCCCCTACATCGTCAAGCACGGTAAGGCGGTGGCGCATCACTTCTCGCGCTCCTGCGTGCGCTCGGACATGGAGACCGCCCCCTACTGGCGGGACGTGGGAACGGTCGATGCCTATTGGGAAGCCAATATCGACCTGACCGAGATCGTTCCGGAGCTCGATCTTTATGACAAGGACTGGCCGATCTGGACCTATGCCGAGATCACCCCGCCGGCCAAGTTCGTGCATGATGACGAAGGCCGGCGCGGTCAGGCGATTTCCTCGCTGGTCTCGGGCGGCTGCATCATTTCCGGCTCATCGCTGCGCCGTGCGCTGCTGTTCACCGGCGTGCGGGTGAACTCCTACGGCTCGATCGAGAATGGGGTGGTGCTGCCTTATGTCGAGGTCGGGCGCGGGGCGCGGCTGAAGAATGTGGTGATCGATTCGCATGTGCGGATTCCCGAGGGGCTGGTCGTCGGCGACGACGAGGTTCTCGATGCGCAGCGCTTCCGTCGCACGGAGAAGGGCATTTGCCTGATAACCCAGTCCATGATCGACCGGATCGAACTTTGACGGCTGTGAACGCGGGCAGGGCAACGTGGCGGATCTGAAGCTTCTCTCGGTCGTCTCCGAAGTGTTTCCGCTGGTGAAAACCGGCGGGCTCGCCGATGTCGCCGGCGCCCTGCCGGAGGCGCTGGCCCCGCATGGCGTCGGCTCGTACACGCTGGTTCCGGGCTATCCGGCGGTGATGGCGGCGCTGGGCGAGGCGGAGGTCGCGCACAGCTTCGACCATTTGTTCGGCGGGCCGGCTCGGCTGCTGGCGGGGCGCGCGGCCGGGCTCGACCTGTTTGTGATCGACGCGCCCCATCTTTATGACCGGCCGGGCGGGCCCTATGTCGGGCCAAACGGGCAGGACTGGGGCGACAATGCCGCGCGCTTCGCCGCGCTCGGTGCGGTGGCCTCCGGCATCGGGCTCGGCCTCGTGCCCGGCTTCGTGCCGGACATCGTGCATGCGCATGACTGGCAGGCCGGCCTTGCGCCGGCCTATCTCCACTATTCCGGCGGCCGCCGGCCTGCTACGGTGATGACGATCCACAACATCGCCTTCCAGGGCCAGTTTCCGCAATCCGTCGTGCCGATGCTCGGCCTGCCGTCCCATGCCTTCGCGGTGGACGGCATCGAGTATTACGGCATGGTCGGCTACCTGAAGGCGGGCCTCCAGCTCGCCGACCGCATCACGACGGTCTCGCCGGGCTATGCCGGGGAAATCCTCCAGCCGGAAGCCGGCATGGGGCTGGACGGGCTGCTGAATGCCCGCAGCCACGCACTCTCCGGCATTCTGAACGGGCTCGACCTCAACGCCTGGACGCCGGCCACCGATCCTCTGATCCCGCTGCCCTTCGACGAGAAGAAGCCAAAGGCGCGCGTCGCCAACAAGATCGCGCTCAAGCAGGCCTTCGGGCTCGATGCCGACCCGGACGCGCTCTTGTTCGGCGTGGTCAGCCGGTTGTCCTGGCAGAAGGGGCTGGATCTGCTTGCCGATAATCTCGGCACGCTGCTCGGCCTCGGCGCGCAGCTCGTGCTGCTGGGGGCGGGAGATGCCGACCTGGCCGAGCGCTTCATCGGCGCGGCGCGTGCCAATCCCGGGCGGATCGGCGTGAAGCTGGGCTATGACGAGGCGATTGCGCACGGCATTCAGGCCGGCGCCGACGCGCTGATCGTGCCCTCGCGCTTCGAGCCCTGCGGCCTCACCCAGCTCTCGGCCCTGCGCTATGGCGCGCTTCCCGTCGTGGCGCGGGTCGGCGGGCTCGCCGATACCGTGATCGACGTCAACGAGATGGCGCGCGCCGTCGGTGTCGGCACCGGCGTCCAGTTCTCGCCCGTGACCGCGCCGGCGCTGCGCGGCGCGCTGATCCGCGCGCACCAGCTCTGGCAGGACAAGGCGCTGTGGCGCAAGCTGCAGAAGAACGCCATGGCGACCGACGTGTCCTGGGACCGCGCCGCCAGGCAATATGCCGAGCTGTTCCGCACCGTGGTGGCGGAGCGCGCCGGGTGAACGACTGGACGCGTTCTCCCGGCAGCCCGGAGCCGCTCGGCGTCAGCGCGGATGCGAGCGGCGTCAATGTCGCGGTGTTCTCAGCTCATGCCGAGCGCATCGAGTTCTGCCTGTTCGATCCGACCGGCGAGCACGAGATCGCGCGGATCGAGCTGCCCGGGCGCACCGGGGACGTGTTCCACGGTCATATTGCCGGCGTGCCGCCGGGCGCGCGCTACGGCCTGCGCGCCGCCGGGCCATGGCGCCCGCAGGAGGGGCACCGCTTCAACCCGTACAAGCTGCTGGTCGATCCCTATGCCAGCCACCTGGACCGGCCGTTTCGGCTCGACGAGACCCTGTTCGACCGCCGCGCCCATGGCGCCGAGCGCGACGAGATCGACAGCGCGGCGGCGGTGCCGAAGGCCATCGTGCCCCATCCGGTCGCGATGGCGCAGCCGGCGACCCCGCGTTTCGCCTGGGACGACCAGGTGCTGTACGAACTGCATGTGCGCGGCTTCACCATGCGCCATCCCGAAGTGCCGGTGGAAATGCGCGGTACCTTCGCCGCGCTGGGGCAGCCGGCGGTGATCGAGCATCTGGTGAGGCTCGGCATTACCACGGTCGAGCTGATGCCGGCCTTCGCCTGGATCGACGAGCGGCATCTGCCCCCGCTCGGGCTGACCAATTACTGGGGCTACAATCCGATCCTGTTCGGCGCGCCGGATCCCCGGCTCGCGCCCGGCGGGTTCGAGGAGGTGACGCAGGCCATCGAGGTGTTGCACGGCGCGGGCATCCGCGTGGTGCTGGACGTGGTGCTGAACCACACCGGCGAGAGCGACGAGTTCGGGCCCACGGTGAGCCTGCGCGGGCTCGATAACGCGACCTATTACCGGCATGCGGCGGATGATCCCTCGCGCCTGCTCAACGATGCCGGCACCGGCAACACGCTGGCGCTGGAGCGCAGCCCGGTGCTTCGGCTCGGCATGGACATGCTGCGGCGCTGGGCTGGAACCGGGCTTGACGGCTTCCGCTTCGACCTCGCCGCCACGCTGGGACGGCGGGTGGACGGCTTTGACCCGCACGCCCCTTTCCTCGCCGCCATGCAGCAGGATCCGATGCTGCGCGACCTCGCATTGATCGCCGAACCGTGGGACGTTGGCCCGGGCGGCTACCAGGTCGGGCGCTTTCCCGCCGGCTGGGGCGAGTGGAACGACCATTTCCGCGACACGGCGCGCCGGTTCTGGCGTGGCGATGCCGGCCTCGTCGGCGAACTCGCCACCCGCCTCGCCGGATCGGCCGATCTGTTCGGTGCCAGCGAGCGCCCGCTGTCGCGCGGCATCAATTTCGTCACCGCCCATGACGGCTTCACGCTGGCCGACCTCGTCTCCTTCGAGACCAAGCACAACGAGGCCAATGGCGAGGATAATCGCGACGGCACCAACGCCAATTATTCATGGAATCACGGCATCGAGGGCTGGACCGACGATCCGGGGGTGCTCGGCCGGCGGCGTGCCGACATGCGGGCGCTGCTGGCGATTCTGATCGCTTCGCGCGGCACGCCGATGCTCACCATGGGCGATGAATGCGGGCGTTCGCAGGCCGGCAACAACAACGCCTATGCCCAGGACAACGAACTGACCTGGCTGGACTGGTCCCGCACTGACGAAGACCTCGCCGCCTTCACCGCGCGATTGGTGCTGCTGCGTCGTCGCCATCGCGCGCTCCGGCTGGAAGCCCCGCTCACCGGCCGCCCGGTCGATGCGAGCGCGATTCCCGATGTCGAATGGCGTGATCCCGCCGGTGGGGCGGTCGACTGGGACGGGCCGCAGGCGCGTGCGCTGGTCGCGGTGTTCTATGCGCCCGCAGCGGGTGGCCTGCCGGCCGACCGGGTGGCGGTGGCGCTGAACGCCTCGCAGGAAGCGCTGCCGCTGGTGCTGCCCGAGCCGCGCGACGGTTTCGCCTGGCGCCTCGCGGCGGACAGCGCGGGCGAGGATGCGCCCGCCGTGAACGATATGCCCGCCCGGGCGGTGCGAATTCTGGTCGAGGAGCCCGCGCCTGCGGCGCCGCAGCGCCGGGCGGACCCTGCGCTGCTGGAACGCCTCGCGGCCGCGGCAGGCATTTCCAACGAATGGTGGGATGTCGGGGGCACCCATCATGTGGTGAGCGATGACACCAAGCGCGCGCTGCTGAAGGCGCTGCGCCTGCCGGCCGGCACGTCCGGCGAGGCGCGCGATAGTCTGGCCGGTCTTTCGGACCAGCAGTTCGGCCGCGACCTGCCCTTCGCGCTGGTGCTGCGGCAGGGCGAGGCCGGCGAGGTGCGGCTCGGCGGTGAGGCCGCGCGGGCACGGCGCCGGCTCGACCTCGACATCGCGCTGGAGGACGGCACGCGGCGTGTCCTCCCGATCCATGCCGATGACGGCATCCGCATGCAGGCGACGCAGCCGGACGGCCGGCTGGCGGTGACCCGCCGGGTTGCGCTACCGGAACTTCCGCCGGGCCGGCACGAATTGCGGCTCGGCGATGTCGTCTGCCGCCTCACCGTGGCGCCGCCGGCCTGCTATCTGCCGCCAGCGCTGGTGCAGGGCGGCCGGTGCTTCGGCCTCGCCGCGCATCTCTACACGCTGCGCCGCGCCCGGCACGATCAGGGCATAGGCGACTTTACCGCGCTGGGAGAACTGGGGGCGCTGGCGGCCGGGGAGGGAGCGGCCACGCTCGGGCTCAACCCGCTGCACGCGCTGTTCCCGCACGACCGCGAGCGGGCGAGCCCCTATCACCCTTCGGATCGGCGTTTTCTCGACCCGATCTATATCGATCTTGCCGCGTTAGGCGCGGATGTGTCCGGCTTTGCCGGCATCGCAGGCGATGCGAATGTCGACTACACGGCGGTCTGGGCGGCCAAGGATGCGCTGCTGCGCGAGGCCTTCTCGCGCTTCGAAGCCGAGCCCGAGCCCGGCTTTGCCGGCTTCATCGCCGAGGGCGGCGAGCCGCTGAGCCGGTTCGCGGCGTTTCAGGCCATCTCCCGCCTGTACCCGAAGCGTGGCTGGCGCGACTGGCCGGAGGGCCTGCGCGATGCCAACCCTTCCATCATTGCGGAATTTACCGGCCAGCATGAGCGCGAGGTGCGGTTCGCACTGTGGCAGCAATGGATCGCCGACCGCCAACTCGGGGCTGCGGCGCGGAAGGCGCGCGAGGCCGGACTCATTCTCGGCTTTTATCGCGACCTCGCGGTCGGCACCGCGCCGGACGGAGCGGAAGCCTGGGCGGAGCAGGGCATGCTGATGCAGGGCGTGACCGTCGGCGCGCCGCCTGATCCGCTCGGTCCCGAGGGGCAGAACTGGAATCTGCCCCCGCCCGACCCGCTTGCCCTGCAGCGCGACGGCTATCGCGGCTTCGCCAAACTGGTGGCGGCCAATATGCGCCATGCTGGTGCGCTGAGGATCGATCATGTGATGGGCCTGCGCCGCCTGTTCCTGCTGCCGGAAGGCGCAGGAGCGGTGGAGGGCGCTTATCTCGCCTATCCGTTCGAGGACCTTGCGGGGCAGGTGGCCGCCGAGAGCGTGCGCGCGCAGTGCCTCGTGGTCGGTGAGGATCTGGGCACGGTGCCGTTCGGCATGCGCGATCAACTCACCCGCGAGCGCATGCTGTCCTACCGCGTGCTGTGGTTCGAACGCTCGGGGGAGGATTTCCTGCCGCCGCAGGATTACCCCGCGCTGGCGGCCGCCTGCGTCTCCACCCATGACCTGCCGACGCTCACGGGCTGGTGGGACGGCGTGGATATCGACGAGCGTCTTGCCCTCGGCCTTGCGGACGAGGCGGCAAGCGCGGTGGCCCGCGAGGAGCGGATCGCCGAGAAGCAGCGGCTGGCAAACGCCCTGCTGGCCGAGGGGCTGATCGAGGCCGCGCCGGAGCCGGACGCACCGCTGGCCGAAGCTTTCCTGATCGCGGTGCATGCCTATGTCGGGCGCACGCGCGCCCAGATCGCGCTCGCGCAGCTTGACGATCTCGCGGGCGAGGAGGTGGCGGTCAACCTGCCGGGGACGGATCGCGAGCGGCCGAACTGGCGACGGCGCCTCTCTCTATCCGCGGAGGCCGTGCTGGAGCGCCCCTCCGCCCGTGCCGCCCTCAAGGCGATGGCCGAGACGCGCGCGGAATAGCCAGCCCGCTCACGGGGCCGGCGCGGCGGGAGCCGGTGTTGCGGGAGCGGGGGGCGTCACGGGCTCGCCGACGGGCGGCGTCGGGCTCTCGGTCGGCTGGGTGGTGGTGCGGCCGGAATAATCGATCGCGGCATAGAGGGCGAGCCCCAGCACGATGGCGGCGATGACGAGGGTGGTGGTCCGGTTCATGAAGCGTCTCCCGTGGGTCGGCACGCACCCTTGAGTTGTTCCAGGCAACTTTTTTCAAGACGCGCCGCAGTCTCTCCGCGTGCATGAATAATAACCGCCGGGCCGACCCCATCCCGGCTTCGGGCGATGTCTCTACGTCAGGTTAAAAATGGATCGGACGCGGAGATTTTCGTTGTCGAAACGCCCGGCAACCCTCAAAGTTCCCATGAGAGTTTTCTGCGGCATCGCGAGCGCCTTGCCGGCAGGTTTGTGCCAGAGCCGCGCCAAGCGGCCAGCCCGCCTGGCGCGAGCCAGTGCGGTTTTCAACGAAGACGAGAGGGAGAACCCATGCCACACAACGAGTTCGATGTCGTGACGCTATCGCCTTCGACGGTGCGGGTGATGCACCGCAGCGCGCATCACGTGTACGAATTCGCGGTGGTGGATGATGGTCGCGGCCGCCGCATCGTGTCGAGCGGGCCGGCGATTCAGTTCGGCAAGGATGGGCAGATCGCTGCCTGGGATCTCGTAGCCGCCGCCGAGAAGGCCGCCGCCGCCGCCGCGCGCTCGACCGGGGTCATCGACTGAGCCCTCGGGCGCCGGAGCGTCCGGGAGACTGTTTGCCCACACAGCTTCGAGTGGCAATTTTGAACGGCATGGCCGCTCCGCCTGCTCAACGGGCTGCGCGGTGGCAGGCGGGATAATTTCCCGCGACAATCTCGTGGCGCTCGGCCTCGCCGGTCGGAATCTGCCGCCACGCATGAGAGCGATGGTCCACGCATGAAAAAGGCCGGGGGATGCCCGGCCTTTTTGCGTATTCAGCCAGCGCTCAGTCCGCGCCCGGGTCGCCGGCAAGGCCTGCCGCCGCGATGCCGGCCAGCGCCGCCGCCTCGTCATTCTCCGACGTGTCACCGGAGATGCCGACCGCGCCGACCACCTCGCCGGAGCCGTCGCGGATCAGCACGCCGCCGGGCACCGGCACCAGCGCGCCGCCGACCACGTTGGTGGCCGAAGCGATGAAGAAGGCCTGCTCCTTGGCCCGCTTGAAGATCGAGCGCGAGCCAATCCCCAGCGAGAGCGCGCCGTAAGCCTTGCCATGGGCGATCTCGAAACGCTTCAGGCTGGTGCCGTCCTCCGACGCCGCCGCACGCACCGCGCCGCGCTCGTCGAGCACGACGACGGCCATCGGCTTGAAATTGCCCTTACGGCAGGCGTCGAGCGCGGTCGCCAGAATGGTCTGGGCGGAACTGAGGCTCAGGCTTGGCATGGAATCTCCCAGGCTGATCGGTGTCAGGTTGCGCTCGATTGACGCCTTCGATGGGTCGACGTCAAGTCTCGCCTTGCCTTCTTTGTCATTTTTTGCATTCATAATTCATAGTTCGATTTTGTCGCGTTCGGCACGCCTCGGAGTGCTATCGTGACCTGGTCGCACATCAACAACAAACGCTGGACGAACCGGCGGCTGAGGAAACCCAAAGGAGCAAGCCATGATCCGCCTTACGCGACTCGTGTCGGCCATTGCCGGCACCGTCCTGCTCGCCGCGACGGCAAGCGCTGAACCTATCGAAATCAAGCTCGGGCATGTCGGCGAGCCCGGCTCGCTGTTTGACCAGACCTCCCAGGAATTCGCCAAGCGCGCGAATGCCAAGCTGGGCGACAAGGCCAAGGTCGTCACCTACGGCTCCAGCCAGCTCGGCGGCGATACCGAACTCCTCAAGAAGCTCAAGCTCGGCACGGTCGACCTGGCGCTGCCCTCCACGGTGATGACCACCGTCTCGCCGGAATTCGGCGTGTTCGAAATGCCCTATCTGGTGCAGAATCGCGAGCACGCGGCCAAGATCCGCGAGGCCGTGATCAAGCCGGTTCTGGTCCCGATCGCCAAGGACAAGGGTTACGAGATCATCGCCGTCTGGGAAAACGGCATCCGCCACGTCACCAACAATACCCGGCCGATCAACAAGCCGGAGGACCTGAAGGGCATCAAGCTGCGCGTGCCGCAAGGCGTGTGGCGCGTGCGCATGTTCCAGGCCTATGGCGCGACGCCGAGCCCGATGGCGCTGTCGGAAGTGTTCGTCGCGCTGCAGACCGGTGTGATGGACGGCCAGGAGAACCCGCTCGCCCAGATCTATCCGTCCCGCTTCCAGGAAGTGCAGAAGTACCTCTCGATGACCGGCCACGTCTATACGCCGGCCTATGTCACCGCGGGCCGCAGCTGGTCGAAGCTGCCGCCGGACGTGCAGAAGGCGCTGGTCGAGACCGCGGTGGAGATGGAGCCGGTCGCGCTCGACATCGCCGCCAAGCTCGACGACGAGCTGCTCGGCAAGCTGAAGGCTGCCGGCATGCAGGTGAACGAGGTCGACAAGGCCGCCTTCATCGAGGCCAGCAAGCCCGTCTACGAGGAATTCGCGAAGGAAGTGCCCGGCGGCCAGAAGCTGGTCGACGACTCCCTCGCCCTCGGCAAAGGCTCCTGAGCCTTCCCGGCGACCGGCGCTCCCCCGCCGGTCGCCGGAAGCCTCGGCTTATCGGATGCATCGCCGACCCACGCGGCGGGCGATGCACATCATGCAGCGTGCCGCCCTGATACGGCAGGATCGCCCGCTCTCGCGGGACAGGCCATCGTTCGCAGAACTCACAGCTCCCGCACTCACATCGTGCACGGTCGCCTGAGCGGCCGCGCCCTTGGAACAGGAACATGCTCGCAATCAGAAGATCCTACGACCGGATCTTGGAGATCATCGCCGCGCTGCTGATGGCGGCACTGACGGTCATCATCGTCCTTGGCTTCGTCTTCCGCGCCGTCGGCCTCTCGCTGGTCTGGTACGACGAAATCGCCTCGATCGGCCTGTGCTGGCTGACCTATTACGGCAGCGCGCTGGCGGCCCTGCGCGGTGCCCATATCGGTTTTCCGGGGATTGTGAACGCCTTCCCGCCGGGATTGCGGGTCGCCTCGACTATTTTCGCCGAGGTCATCGTGCTGGCCTTCTTCATCATCCTCACGGTGACGGGGCTTGAGGTGCTCGACATCCTGCAGGGCAGCACGCTGGTGTCGTTGCCGAACGTGTCGCTCGTGGTGACGCAGTCGGTGATCCCGGTGACGGCGGTGCTGATCATCATCTCCGAACTGCTGCGCTTCCCCGAAGTGCTGGCCGCCGCGCGCGGCGCGGGCTTCGAGGACCATGAACTGAAGGAAGCGCTCGAAACCGTCCATGAGACGGGCACGGCCAAGGAAGGGGCGGCACGATGACGAGCACTATGGGTCTGATGTTCATCGGCCTGTTCGGCATGGTGCTGCTGAACGTGCCGATCGCGATCGCACTTGGCATGGTCGCCGTGATCGCCATCTGGGCGACGCAGGGTGCCGACATGCTCCCGAACGTCGCGCTGGTGATGTTCGAAGGTGCGACCAACTTCCCGTTGCTGGCGATCCCGCTGTTCATCCTCGCCGGCGGCATCATGAATTCGTCGTCGATCTCGCGGCGGCTCATCAACCTCGCCTCGGCGATGCTCGGCTTCATCCGTGGCGGCCTCGCCATGGTGACCATCGGCTCCTCGATGTTCTTTGCCGAGATTTCCGGCTCGGCGGTGGCGGGCGTCGCGGCGCTCGGCTCGCTGCTGATCCCGGCGATGAAGAGCCGCGGCTACAGCAAGGAATTCGCCGCGGCGATCTCCTCGTCCTCGGCGAGCCTCGCGATCATCCTGCCGCCGTCGATCCCCATGATCCTCTACGCGGTCATGGCTCAGGTCTCGGTGGTGAAGATGTTCATCTCCGGCCTGCTGCCGGGCCTGCTGGGCGGCGCCGGCCTCGCGCTGGCAAGCTGGTACTATGCCGTCAAGTACGACTTCCCGGTGGAACAGCGTTTTGCCTGGAGCCGGCTGGCGACCGCCTTCCGCGAGGCGCTCTGGGCGCTGATGCTGCCCGTGATCATCCTCGGCGGCATCTTCGGCGGCCTGGTGACGGCCACGGAAGGCGCGGCGGTCGCGGTTTGCGCGGCGCTGTTCATTTCGGTGGTCATCTATCGCGAGCTCGACTTCAAGGCGCTGTACCGCGCCCTGGTCGACAGCGCGCTGCAGACCGCCGTGGTGATGCTGCTGGTGGCCGCTTCGGCGCTGGTCGGCGTGTTCCTCACCGAAAGCCGGGTGCCGCAGGCGCTGGCGCAGTCCATCGCCGAGCTGACGGACAATCCCTACCTCGTCCTTCTGCTGCTGAACGTGCTGTTCCTCATCCTCGGCATGTTCCTGCACTCGGCGGCGGCGATCATCCTGACCGTGCCGATCGTCCTGCCGCTGATCCAGCAGGTCGGCATCGATCCGGTGCATTTCGGGCTGGTGCTGACGCTGAATCTGGCGATCGGCCAGCAGACGCCGCCGGTGGCTTCGGTGCTGATCGCGGCGTGCTCGATTGCCAAGGCGGACATCTGGCAGACCACCAAGGCCAATCTCGGCTTCCTGCTGGTGCTGCTGGTGGTGCTGCTGATCTGCACCTATGTGCCCTGGTTCGCCCTTGCACCGACCCAGTGGTTCTACGGCGACAGCTCGATCGGCATGATGCCGACGAACTGATCGTTTCCCTCGAACCTCTCGACCTCCCCGGATGCCTTGCCGGGGAGGTTTTTTTTATGCGCCGGCAGCGCTGGCCCACTTAACCCCGCGGCGACATGCAGGGAGGGGCCGACAGCAGAACGCCCGGGCTTGCGGCCCGGGCGTCTGGTCGGCGTCGATGTCGGGGCGGCGAGGGGAGGCCGCTACTCGGCCGCCTCCAGATCGCGGACCGTGCCCGACTGACGCGCCGAGACCACGGAGCGAGCCAGTACCTGCACCACATGCACCGCGTCGCGCTGAGCGCCGTCATGTATCTGGTGGCGGCAGGAGGTGCCATCCGCCACCACCAGCGTGCCGGCATCGGCCTTGCGCACCGCCGGCAGCAGCGAGAGCTCGGCCATGGCAATCGATGTGTCGATGGTCTCGGAATGATAGCCGAAGGCCCCGGCCATGCCGCAGCAGCTCGACTCGATGGTCTCAACGGCGAGGCCCGGCACCAGACGCAGCGTCTTCTCCACCGCGCCCATCGCTCCGAAGGACTTCTGGTGGCAATGCCCGTGCAGCAGCGCCTTGTCGCCCACCGGGCCGAGGTCCAGCTCAAGCCGGCCGGCCTCATGCTCGCGGGCGAGAAACTCCTCGATCAGCAGCGCATGGGCGGAAAGCCGCTGCGCGCTCTCGCCGGGGAACATCGAGGGCAGTTCGTCGCGGAAGGCGAACAGGCAGCTCGGCTCAAGGCCAACCACCGGCACGCCGCGCGCGACGAACGGGGCGTAGGTGTCGAGCACGCGACGCGCCTCGGCTTTCGCCTGATCGACCAGACCGGCGGAGAGGAAGGTGCGCCCGCAGCACAGGGCGCGGGACTTGCCGTCGGACGGCGCGGGCATGTGCACGCGGTAGCCGGCGGCGGTGAGCACGGTGAGCGCGGCCTTGATGTTCTCGCTCTCGAACCAGCGATTGAAGGTGTCGGCGAACAGGACGACCTCGCGCCCGTCTTCCGGACCAAAGGTGGCGCCGTCGCCGCAGAAGCCGTCGGCGCGCCATTTGGGCAGGCTGCGGCGTGCGCTGAACTGGGCGACCTTTTCCGACATTGCTGCCGCGCCGGGCAGACGGTCGCGCAGATTAAGCAGCCACGGCACTTTCGAGGCGAGCGCCGCGTAGTGCGGGAGATAGGCGACGAGGCGCTGATGCAGCGTGATGCCCTTGGCTCTGGCGCGAGCGGCCAAGGCCTCGATCTTCATCTTCGCCATATCGACGCCGGTCGGGCATTCGCGCCGGCAGCCCTTGCAGGAGACGCAGAGCTTGAGCGTCTCCATCATCTCGTCGGAGGCGAGCGCGTCGGGGCCGAGCCGGCCGGAGATGGCGAGACGCAGCGTGTTGGCGCGCCCGCGCGTCACGTCGCGCTCGTTGCGCGTAACGCGGTAGCTGGGGCACATCACCCCGCCGACGGCCTTGCGGCAGGCGCCGTTGTTGTTGCACATCTCGATGGCGCCCTGCAGGCCGCCGCCCTCGCCGGAATAGCCGGACCAGTCCATAGCCGTCTTGATCGGCGCAACCTTGTAGTCCGGGGCGTAGCGGAACAGCGAGCGGTCGTCGAATTTCGGCGCGCGCACGATCTTGCCGGGATTGTAGAGCCCGTTGGGATCGAAGCGGTCCTTCACCTCCTCGAACACCTTGACGAGGTGCGGGCCGAACATGGTCTCGTGGAATTCCGAGCGCACGATGCCGTCGCCGTGCTCGCCGGAATGCGAGCCCTTGTACTCGCGCACCATGTGGAAGGCTTCCTCGGCAATGGCGCGCATCGCCTTCACATCCTGCTCCTGGCGCAGATTGAGCACCGGGCGCACATGAAGGCAGCCTTCGGAGGCGTGGGCGTACCAGGTGCCCTTGGTGCCGTGCTTCTCGAACACCTGGGTCAGCCGGGCGGTGTAGTCGGCCAGATGCGGCAGAGGGACCGCGCAGTCCTCGACGAAGGAGACGGGTTTGCCCGCCTGCTTCATCGACATCATGATGTTGAGGCCGGAGGTGCGCACATCCGCGATCGCGGCCTGAAGCCCGGGGTCGCGCACGTTCACCACGCCGCCCCAGCGCTCCCCGCTTTTGTCCCAGCCGAAGCCGAGATCGCCCATGGTCTGCTCCAGCAGCTTCAGGCGGCGCTCGTTCTCGTCCTCATCCTCGGCGAACTCGACCAGCAGCACCGCCGCCGGCGTGCCACGCACGAACTGGCGGAGCGTCGGCTGGAACATCGGAATCTCGCTGGCCAGCGACAGCAGCGTCTCGTCGACCAGTTCGACCGCGATGGGCCCCAGCTTCACCAGATGCTGGGCGGCGTCCATCGCCTGATAGAAGCTGCCGAAATGGCAGGCGCCGATCACCTTCTTGCCGATGACCGGCCAGAGCTTCAGCTTGATGCGGGTGGAGTAGGCGAGGGTGCCTTCCGAGCCGACGAGCAGATGGGCAAGGTTGTAGCCTGCCGGGTCCGGCACCAGCGCGTCGATATTATAGCCGCCGACGCGGCGCTGGACGCTGGGAAAGCGCGCGGCGATCTCGCCGGCCTCGCGGGCGCCGATATCCAGCAGGTCGCGCGCCAGCGGCATCAGCGGCGAATCCGTGGAGAGGCCGGACAGATTGTGATCGACCCGGCCGAAATGCGCCTTGGCGCCGTCGGCCATCATGGCGTCGATGGCGATCACATTGTCGCGCATCGTGCCGTAGCGCAGCGAGCGGCCGCCGCAGCTGTTGTTGCCCGCCATGCCGCCAATCGTCGCCCGCGAGGCGGTAGAGACGTCCACGGGAAACCACAGGCCGTGCTGCCGAAGCTGCCGGTTGAGGTCGTCCAGCACGATGCCGGGCTCGACCACGCAGCGCCGCTCGGCGACATCGAGTTCGAGGATGCGGTTGAGATATTTGGAGCCGTCGACCACAAGGGCGTCGTTGATGGTCTGTCCGCACTGCGACGTGCCGCCGCCGCGGGCCGTGACCGGCACGCCTTCCGACCGCGCCAGCGCGATCGCCCGCTCGGCTTCCTCCACCGTACGGGGAACCACGACACCCAGCGGCATGATCTGATAGAACGAGGCATCGGTGGCGTAGCGCCCGCGATTGAAGCGGTCGAACCACACGTCACCCGTGATTTCGCTCTTCAGGCGCCGCTCAAGTCCCGGCGTGAGCCGTGCCGCCATTTCATTCCTCCCTATGCCCGACGTTAAAGACGCAAACAGCGCTCCGACGGGCTTGACTGAATTTTGCATTCATAATTCATATATGCAAGACAGTCGGTGCGGAAAGTGGGTTTCCGCGTCGCGAGGCTGAACCGGAACGCGGTCCCAAGCACCGCGCCGTCAAGGGAGAAATAAGATGTCCAGCAATTCCGCCCGGGTCGCGGGTCGCCACTTCCTGCAGATTCCGGGGCCGACCCCGGTGCCGGACCGCATCCTGCGCGCCATGGACATGCCCACGATCGACCATCGCGGCCCCGAATTCCAGAAGCTCGGCCATCGGGTGCTGGACGGCATCAAGACCATCTTCAAGACCCAGAGCCCGGTGATCATCTATCCCGCGTCCGGCACCGGTGCCTGGGAAGGCGCGCTCGCCAACGTGCTGTCGCCCGGCGACAAGGTGCTGATGTTCGAGACCGGCCATTTCGCGACGCTGTGGAAGAACATGGCGATCAAGCTCGGCCTCAAGCCCGACTTCATCGCCTCCGACTGGCGCATCGGCGCCGACGCCGCGCAGATCGAGGCCAAGCTGCGCGAGGACAAGAACCACGAATACAAGGCGGTGTGCGTGGTCCATAACGAGACCTCGACCGGCTGCATCACCCGCGTCGACGAAGTGCGCAAGGCGATCGATGCCGCCGGCCACCCGGCGCTGCTGATGGTCGACACCATTTCCTCGCTGGCCTCGATCGATTTCCGCCATGACGAGTGGGGCGTGGACGTCACCGTCTCCGGCTCGCAGAAGGGCCTGATGCTGCCGCCGGGCCTGTCGTTCAATGCGTTGTCCGACAAGGCGCTGGCCGCCGCCAAGACGTCGACCATGCCCAAGCTGTTCTGGTCGTGGGAAGAGATGCTGCCCCACAATGCCAAGGGCTTCTTCCCCTATACGCCCGGCACCAACCTGCTCTACGGCCTCGCCGAGGCGATCGACATGCTGCACGAGGAAGGCCTCGACAACGTGTTCGCCCGCCACGATCGCCATGCCGAAGCCACCCGCCGCGCCGTGCGCGCCTGGGGGCTGGAAGTGCTGTGCCGCGAGCCGAAGTACTATTCGTCCTCGCTGACCGCCGTGATGATGCCGGAAGGCCATGACGCCGACGCCTTCCGCGAGAAGACGCTGAACCATTTCGACATGTCGCTCGGCACCGGCCTCACCAAGCTCACCGGCCGCGTGTTCCGCATCGGCCATCTCGGCGACACCAACGACCTGACCATGATGGGCGCGTTGTCCGGCGTCGAGATGGGCCTGTCGGTAGCCGGCGTTCCGCACAAGAAGGGCGGCGCCCAGGCGGCGATGGACTACCTTGCCGAGTGCGCGCAGGCCCCGGTCCGCGCCGCGGCATGATCGCCTGAATGCGCCGACCGGCGGCTCAAGTGGCTTGCCAAAGTCGCCGGTCGGCGCAATCTAGAAGCCTGAATCGACACATACGGGAGAGTGTCGCCCCATGGCGATGTCGGGCACGGCCATTATTCCTCGTCGCAGCCTTCACGGCGAACTCGCCGCGCAGTTGCGCGACATGCTGATGCGCGGGGACCTCAAGGCCGGCGAGAAGATCTCGGAGCAGGCTTTGTGCGCCCGATTCGGCGTCTCGCGCACGCCGCTGCGCGAGGCGCTGAAAGTGCTTGCCAATGAGGGGCTGCTGATCCTCTCGCCCAATCGCGGCGCGTCGGTCGCCCGTGTCACGCCTGAGGAAGTCGACGAACTGTTCCCGATCATGGGCGCGCTGGAAGCGCTGGCGGGGGAGGCTGCGTGTGCCCGGGCGACCGATGCCGACGTCGCCCGCATCCAGGCCATGCACGACCAGATGCTGGCCTATTACCGGGCCAATGATGCGGCCGGCTATCTGCGCCTCAACCGGCAGATTCACGAGGCCTTCTTCGACCTGTCCGGCAATGCCTCTCTGGTCCAGCTCTACCAGACACTGATGGTGCGCATCCACGCGGTGCGTTTCATCGCGCAGAAATCGTCGGAGCGCTGGCGCGAGGCGGTCGACGACCACGAGGAAATGATGGCCGCGCTGAAGGCCCGCGACGCCATGCGGCTCGGTAATATTCTGCGGCTCCATTTGCGCCACAAGGCGGCGATGGTGCACGAATCGCTGGGCCCGATGGACAGCGCCGCCGCCGAATAGGCATCCTGCCGCTGCTGCCGCCCTTGCTGCGGCGAGGGTCGAGGGGCTTAACGGATTGCATCTTTAATTATTGATGCGCAATGCGGGATCGGCTAGCGTTACGGCAACGTCGCCGGCAGGAAGCCCGCTTATGAACGCCCCGCAGATCGTTCGCCATTCGCTCCATGAATCGCTGGTGGCGCCTCTGCGTGAGATGATTCTCAACGGCGAATTGCGGCCCGGCCAGAAGGTGCCCGAAGAGCAGCTTTGCGAACGCTTCGGCGTCTCGCGCACGCCGATCCGCGAGGCGCTGAAGGTGCTTGCTGCCGAGGGTGTTCTTCAGATCCTGCCGCATCGCGGCGCCATTGTCGCGCGCATCACCGCCGAGCAGGTCGAGGAGTTGTTCCCGATCATGGCCTCGCTGGAGCGGCTCGCCGGCATCCTCGCCTGCGCCAGAGCCACCGAGGCCGACATTGCCCGGCTCGGTGCATTGCATGACGGGATGATGGCGTGTTTCGAGGCCGGCGAGGAGGTGGATTATCTACGCTACAACCGGCTGATCCATGAGGCGTTCTTCGAGGTCGCCGGCAATGCCACGCTGAGCACCTATTACCAACAGGTGCTGACCCGCATCCATTCCTGCCGCTTCGTGATGCGCAAGAGCCGCGAGCACTGGCTGGCGGCTGTGGCCGAGCATCGCGCGATGATGGAAGCCTTCGCCGCACGCGACGCGGCCCGGCTCGGCGCGCTCATGGAAGCGCACATCACCGGCACCACCGCGGGCATCGCCCGCGCCTTCATCAGCGGTGAGGGCGGTTCGGCTTCGGCTGACGCCCCCGAAAGCCGAACCAGAAAGGGACGCAACCGATGACCGACGTTCTCGACGAGACGCGCCCGCAGCAGCAGGCCGCTGCCGCCGCCCGCCCGCTGCCGCTCGCCGGCGTGCGTGTCCTCGATGTTGCGCAGGTCATGGCCGGGCCGTTCGCGTGCATGATGCTGGGCGATCTCGGCGCCGACGTGATCAAGGTCGAGCCGCCCGGCACCGGCGACCAGACCCGCGGCGCCATGGGGTTCAAGATGAAGGGCCCGGACAGCATGGGCTTCCTCAACATGAACCGGAACAAGCGTTCCGTGACGCTCAACCTCAAGAGCGAGGCCGGCCGCGAGCTGTTCTATGAGCTGGTGAAGAGCGCCGATATCCTGATCGAGAACTACCGGCCCGGCGTCATGAAGAAGCTGAAATGCGACTATGACATCGTATCAAAGCTGAATCCCCGATTGGTCTATGCCTCGATTTCCGGCTTCGGCCAGAGCGGCCCCTGGGCGAGCCGTCCCGGCTTCGATTTGATGGCGCAGGCCATGTCCGGCGTGATGAGCGTCACCGGCCATCCCGGCGGGCCGCCGGTCAAGGCCGGCGTGCCGGTCGCCGATATCGGCTGCGGCCTGTTCGCCACCTATGCGGTGCTCGCCGCCTATATCGGCGCGAAGAATACCGGGCAGGGGCAATATATCGACGCTTCGCTTTTCGAGGCCGCGCTCGCCTTCTCGGTGTGGGACATTTCCGAATATTGGGGCCGCGGCACCTACCCGATCCCGCTCGGCACGGCCAACCGCATGAGCGCGCCCTATCAGGCGGTGAAGTCGAAGGACGGCTATTTCGTCATGGGCGCGACCAATCAGAAGCTCTGGCTCTCGCTATGCGAGACCATCGGCCGGCCCGATCTGCTGGACGATGCGCGCTTCGACACCAACCCGCACCGGCTCGATAATCGCGAGGCGCTGATCGAGGAGCTGGAGAAGACCTTCGCCACGCGGACCTCCGAGGAATGGGTCGAGGCGCTGCTGGCGGTCGGCATTCCCGCCGGCACCATGTATTCCTACCCCGAGGCCTTCGAGAGCGAGCACGGCCGGCACCGCAACATGCGGATGGAGATCGACCACCCGAACGAGGGCAAGGTCTCCACCATCGGTTTTCCGGTGAAGCTGATGGGCACGCCCCAGCAAGTGCGCCTGCCGCCGCCGCTGCTCGGCGAGCACACGCAGGCTATCCTGACCGAGATCGGTCTCGACGAAGATGCCGTCGCGGCCTTCGGCGCGCGCGGAGCCTTCGCGGCATGAGCACGAAGGACAGCCCGGCCGTTGAGGCCGACGACAAGGGGCGGGTGCGCTTCGCCGTCGACGGGCCGGTGGCGCGCATCACCTTCGACCGTCCGGCGGCGCGCAATGCCATGACCTGGCGCATGTATGAGGAACTGGAGCAGGCCTGCCTCGCCATCGCGGCCGACCCGTCGATCCGGGTCGCGGTGCTCCGCGGCGCCGGCGGCAAGGCCTTCGTCGCCGGCACGGACATCGACCAGTTCCGGGCCTTCACGTCGGGCGAGGACGGGGTTGCCTATGAGCAGCAGGTCGAGCGCTTCGTCGGCGGGGTCGAACGCCTGCCGGTGCCGACGCTCGCGGTGGTGGAGGGCTGGGCGGTGGGCGGCGGCATGGCGATCGCCAATGCCTGCGATCTGCGCCTCGCCACGCCCGGCACGCGCTTCGGCGTACCGATCGCGCGCACGCTCGGCAATTGCCTCTCGACCACCAATCTCAGCCTGCTGGCCGCCACGCTGGGCGTGGGCATGGTCAAGCGCATGGTGATGCTGGCGGAGATGCCGACCGCGGAAACCATGCCGCCGGGCTATGTCGGCGTGGTCGCGCCCGAGGCGCTGGACGCCGAGGTCGATACGCTCTGCGCGAAGCTGGTGTCCCACGCCCCGATCACCATGCGGGTCACCAAGGAGGCCCTGCGCCGCCTGCGCCTCGATCCGCAGGCGTCCGCTGCGGATCTGGTGCGCGAGACCTATGGCAGCGCCGATTTCCGGGAGGGCGTCGACGCCTTCCTCGCCAAGCGTCCGCCGAACTGGCGTGGGGTGTAGCTGGTCGCGGCCGCAAATGAAAATGGCCCAGCGAACCGGGCCATTTCTGTCTCAAGGGCGTGCGCGTCAGCGGATCGGCGGGGCGTACTGGATGCCGCCGGCGCTCCAGAGCTGGTTGATGCCGCGCGGGATGCCGAGCTTGGAATCGGTGCCGATATTGGCCTCGAACACCTCGCCGTAATTGCCGACATTCTTCACGATCAGGGCGGCGAAGTCCTTGGTGAGCCCGAGCTGCTCGCCATAGGCGCCTTCGGTGCCGATAAGACGCTTCACGTCCGGCTTCTCGGACTTCAGCGCCTGATCGAGAGTCTGGGACGAGACGCCCAGCTCCTCGGCGTTCAGCATGGCGTAGAGCGTCCATTTCACGACGTTCAGCCACTGGTCGTCGCCCTGGCGCACCACGGGGCCGAGTGGCTCCTTGGAGATGACGTCGGGCAGCACGATGTGGTCGGCGGGCTTGGAGAGCTTCAGCCGCAGCGCGTAGAGCTGCGAGACGTCGGTGGTCAGCGCGTCACACTTGCCGGCATCGTAAGCCTTGGTCAGCTCCTCGACGTTCGGCAGCTCGATGAGCTGGAATTCCATCCGGTTCTGCTTGAAATAGTCGGTGACGTTCAGGGCGCTGGTGGTGCCGGCCTGGGTGCAGACCTTGAAGCCGCCGAGTTCGAGCGCGCCATTCACGTTCTTTGCGGCCGGGACCATGAAGCCCTGGCCGTCATAATAGGACACGCCCGCGAACATCAGGCCCAGATCGGCCTCGCGCGAGAGCGTCCAGGTGGAGTTGCGCGAGAGCAGGTCGATGTCGCCCTTCTTCAGCGCGGGAAAGCGCGCCTCGGCGGAGAGCGGGACATACTCGACCTTGGCGGCGTCGCCGAGCACGGCGGCGGCGACCGCGCGGCACAGGTCGACGTCGAAACCCTTCCAGTCGCCCTTGTCGTCCTTGGAAGAAAAGCCCTGCAGGCCCTGGCTCACGCCGCACTTCAGCGTGCCGCGCGCCTTGACGTCCGCGAGGGTCGCGGCGCCGGCCGCGGTGGAGTGTCCCATTTGCGACACGAGAAGAGCGCCGGCGACGGCCAGCGCGGTTCCAAGCTTGTTCATAGATCCCCCAGTGGGTTCAGCCCGCAACGGGCCGTCAGAGTTCGGGCGCGTGCTTGATGACCACCTTGGTGCCGACCGGCACCCGGTTGTACAAATCCTGGACGTCGGAGTTCACCAGACGGAAGCAGCCGGACGAGACGGCGCTGCCGATGGTCTGCGGCTGGTTGGTGCCGTGAATGCGGTACACGGTGCTGCCGAGATAGAGCGCGGCGGCGCCCATCGGGTTGCCCGGCCCACCCGCCATGAAACGCGGCAGGTAGGGCTGGCGCTGGATCATTTCTGCCGGCGGCGTCCAGTCCGGCCATTCGGCCTTGCGCGAAACCTTCTGGAGGCCGGCCCAGGTGAAGCCCTCGCGGCCGACACCGATGCCATAGCGCAGCGCGCTGTTGGGGCCGAGCACCAGATAGAGAAAGCGCTCATTGGTGTGGATGACGATGGTGCCGGGTGCTTCGTTGCTCCGGAAATAGACCGGCTGGCGACGGAACGCCGGATCAAGCTGCTCTTCGTCCGGCGAGGGCACGTAACCGGGCTTCTCCGGCACGTCGAGGATCTGGTTTCCCATCCCGGCGGTGGGGCGCATCTGCGCTTCGGCGGAAGAAAGGGAGAGGGCCGCGACGACCGTCAGCGCCACCCCCAGAATGCCAGAACGCATGGAATCGCGCATGGTCGTGGTTCCTTCTCACACATCTTGCCGCCCCTCGTGCCTTACCCGGCGAGGGTGCGATTCAAGTCGCTCCCGATGAGCGATCGAAGGGATTAATTCACCATAAGTCAATTACAGCGAGATTAATTCGCGGTCGCCTGCGCCGGGGCGCCACGGCAAAGTGATCGTCAGCTGTCGAGGCGTTCACCGGCATCGGGATGCCGGCGCGCCCGGATCGAACCAAAAATCGCCATTAGCTGCCGGGCCCGCGACAGTTAACACATACTGCGTCCGAAACACGGCGACTGGAGAGACAAGCGATGCGTGTTCATGCGCCGGCGCCGCCGGTCGCTGCCTCGCTGCGTGGCGCCGTCCCGGCGATGGCCCGGGAGAACAACCTCGTCACCTCGTGCAAAGCCGACATCGAGCGGCTGTGCAGAGGCATTCGGCCCGCGGCGGCAGGCTGATGAAACGCTTCAAATCCCGGCCGGTCGGTTGCGCTCCGGCGCTACAGAAAATGAAAAACAGCTGACCGGCCCCGCCGGGGGGCGGAGCGAAGGGGCGCGGTCCACCGGGATCGCGCCCCTTCGGCGTTTTCAGCGCAGATAGCTGCCCGCGAGCGCTTCCAGACGCTCCTGACGGCCCGAGCGCGGCTGCGGGTCGAGATTCTCGGCTTCCACCCGCGCGGCAATGCTCTCCAGCGAGGCGCCGGGCTCCAGCATCGCCTTGTTCTCCGGCTTGTCCCAGCCGGCATAGCGCGCATCGACCGCGTTCTTGAGCGCGCCGTCCTCGATCATGTCGGCCGCGATCAGCAGCGCCCGGGCGCACACGTCCATCGCGCTGGCATGGGCGAGGATGAGGTCTTCCGGCTCGATCGACTGGCGGCGGATCTTGGCGTCGAAATTGGTGCCGCCCGTGGTATAGCCGCCGGCCTTGAGGATTTCGTACATGGCGAGCGCGGTGTCCTCGACATTGGTCGGGAACTGGTCGGTGTCCCAGCCGGACTGGGCGTCGCCCTTGTTCATGTCGATGGAGCCGAAAATGCCGAGCGCCGCCGCCATGGCGATCTCGTGCTCGAAGGAGTGGCCGGCCAGCGTGGCGTGGTTGGCCTCGATGTTGACCTTCACTTCCTTCTCCAGCCCGGCGCGGGCCAGCAGGCCGTACACGGTTCCGACGTCGAAGTCGTACTGGTGCTTGGTCGGCTCCTGCGGCTTGGGCTCGATCAGGATCGTGCCCTTGAAGCCGATCTTGTACTTGTGCTCGACCACCATGTTGAGGAAGCGGCCCATCTGGTCCAGCTCGCGCTTCAGGTCGGTGTTGAGCAGGGTCTCATAGCCCTCGCGGCCGCCCCACAGCACATAGTTCTCGCCACCGAGCTCATGGGTGATCTCCAGCACGTTTTTCACCTGCGCGGCGGAGTAGGCGAACACGTCCGGGTCCGGGTTGGTGGCCGCGCCGGCCATGAAGCGGCGGTTGGAGAACAGGTTCGCGGTGCCCCAGAGCAGCTTGACCTTGGACGTCTCCATCTTCTTCGCGAAGATGTCGGCGATGGCGCGGACATTGGCGTTGCTCTCGGCCAGCGACTTGCCTTCCGGGGCGATGTCGCGGTCATGGAACGCGAAGTACGGCACGTCGAGAATGCGGAACAGCTCGAAGGCGACGTCGGCCTTCGCCTTGGCCAGCGCCATCTCGTCGCTGCCATGCATCCACGGGCGCAGGAAGGTCTCGCCGCCGAACGGATCACCGCCCGGCCAGGTGAAGCTGTGCCAATAGGCGACGGCGAAGCGCAGATGCTCCTCCATGGTCTTGCCGAGCACGACCTTGTCCTTGTCGTACCAGCGGAAGGTCAGCGGATCGCGGCTGTCGCGGCCGGCATATTTCAGCGGCTCGCTATTAGCGAAGAAGTGTGCGGGGGCGTTGATCGGGGCATTCATGGGGTCACTCCCTTGAGAGCGGGATACAGCGCACGGTAGCGCGCGTAACGTTCCGCATAGGCTTGTTGGAGAGCCGGGATCGGCTCGATGGTCTCGATGCGCCGGGGCGGCAGACAGATCTCGGCGGGGGCCTCGCCGGTCGCCGCCATGCGGGCGAGGCGGGCGGCGCCGAAGGCTCCCCCGCGCTCGCCTTCATCGACGCGATGAAGCGGCAGGCCGAGCACATTGGCGAGCACGCTGATCCAGTAGCCGGAACGCGAGCCGCCGCCGATCACGTCGGCGCTGGTCAGCTGCGTGCCGGCCTGCCCGAGCGCTTCCAGACAGTCGCGGAAGGCGAAGGCGACGCCCTCCAGCACGGCCTGCGTCAGCGTTTCGCGCGAGGTGTCGTGGTCGAGTCCGACGAAGGCGCCACGAATCGCGGTGTCGTTGTGCGGGGTGCGCTCGCCGGACAGGTACGGCAGGAAGGTGACAGGCGAGGGGCTCTGGGGCCGCGCGCCGAGGGGGGCAAGAAGCTCTGCCGGCGTGGACTTGCTGGCCGTCGCCCACCAGCCGAGCGCCGATGCGGCGGAGAGGATGACGCCCATCTGGTGCCAGGTCGCTGGCACGGCGTGGCAGAAGGCGTGGACGCTAGATTGCGGGTTCGGCGCGAAGCGGTCGGTGGTCGCCCATAGCACGCCCGACGTGCCGAGCGAGACGAAGGCGTCGCCGGGATGGATAGCGCCGAGGCCGACGGCACCGGCGGCGTTGTCGCCCGCCCCGCCCGCGACCACCGGCGGCGTCGCCATGCCCCAGCGCGCGGCAAGTTCCGGCCGGAGCCGCCCGGCGACCGCATTGCCCTCGACGAGACGGGGCATGTTCGCCCGGGTCATATAGGTCGCCTCAAGCGCGTCATCCGACCAGTCACGCCGTCCGACATCGAGCCAGAGGGTGCCGGAGGCGTCCGACATTTCCTCGACCTTCTCGCCGGTAAGGCGGAAGCCGACATAAGCCTTGGGCAGCAGCACGGTCCGGGTGGCGGCGAAGACGTCCGGCTCGTGGCGGCGCACCCACAAGAGCTTGGGTGCGGTGAAGCCGGGGAAGGCGAGATTGCCGGCGATGGCATGCAGCGCGGGAAAGCGCTGCTCCAGTTCCAGGCACTCGGCGGCGGCGCGCCCGTCATTCCACAGGATGGCGGGGCGGAGCACGGCATCGCTTGCGTCCAGCAGCACCGCGCCGTGCATCTGGCCGGACAGCGCGATGCCGCGCACGGCTTCAAGCGCGGTGGGCTGCTCGGCCTTGAGCGCGTCGATGCTGGCCAGCGTCGCCTGCCACCACTCCTCCGGATCCTGTTCGGAAAAGCCGGGAGCCGGGCGCGAAATGCCGAGTGGCGTCTCGGCGCTCGCCAGTACGTTCTGCGCGTCGTCGACCAGCACCGCCTTGACGGCGGAGGTCCCCATATCGAGGCCGAGATACATGCCTCACATCCTTTGAAGCGATCGGAAATGGAAGGTCACGGCAGGTTGTCCCGCACGAAAATGTCGATGCGGATGCGCTCCTGCTCGCTGAACAGCGGCTCGCCGGCGCAATGGGCCAGCAGCACGCGGGCGGCCGAGCGCGACTGGTGCCCGGCGTCCTGATTGATCACCGCGTCCATCACCCCGCGCAGCAGGAAGCGGCGGGTGTCCTCGGTGAGGTCGTGGCCGACGAACAGCGTCTCGCTGGCGCGGTTTGCCGAGGAGAGCGCCGCCGCAATTCCGCGATTGCCGGCGCCGACATTGTAGAGCCCCACGAGATCGGGCGCCTCGCGCAGCATGGTGCGGGTGATGGTTTCGGTGCGCTCGTCCTCGTCCAGGCTTTCCTGAACCGGGAGCACCTTGAGCGCGGGATACTCCCCGGCGAGCACCTGGGTGAAGCCGAACTGGCGCTCGGCATGATCGCGCAGCGCCGGCGTGCCGACGATGAGTCCGATCGTGCCGCGCCGGCCGCCGGCGAATCGGCCCAGCAGCGTGGCGGCCGTACGGCCTGCGGCGATATTGTCGATGCCGACATAATGCAGACGGTGCGAGGACGGCACGTCGGAGACCAGCGTAACGACGGCAATTCCCGAGGCGGTGAGGTCGTCGATGGCGGCACGCACGCGCGGATGGTCCAGCGCCACCACGGCAACGCCATCATAATGGCCAATCAGCCCCTCCAGCGCGCTCGCCAGCGTTTCGGGGGCGAACACGTCGACATGGAGCGTGTCGATATAGGCGTTGTTGACGGCGAGCCAATTCGCGGTGTTCGCCACCTGCTCGGCGAGCATGCGCATGAACACGTTGGGGCCGGCCGGCAGCACGAAGCAAAAGCGATAATGCGCGCCGCGCGCCAAACGCGCCGCCGCCGCGTTCGGCCGGTAGCCAAGTCGCGCCACCGCATCGCGCACCCGCTCAATGGTCGGGCCGCGCACTCCCGCACGACCATTGAGCACGCGGTCGGCGGTGGCGAGCGACACGCCGGCCTCGCGGGCGACATCCTGGAGCGTGATGCGTGAAAGCGGTCTGGACATGCGGGGCAGGATGCCTTCAATCTTTGAGGTACGCAACTCATTGTGCTGAGGGTACACCTAGACAAATTGGTAGGAGCCATGCTTCAAACACTTTGCTAGGGTGCCGCCAGTGTTCAGCAAGCGGTAAGATTAGCGGTTTGTGTGATCAAGCGTTGCAAAACGCGCATGACGCGTTCGGGCATATTTGAGGTTCGAACGTCAAAAATAACGTCCGGGTGCGCTGCGCTCTGTGCATCGAAGCCTGCGTCGCCCTCGATATCGGCACCCTTTGGGAGGAAGACCATGACGTTCAAGATGACAGTGGCCCTTGCTGCGCTCGCCACGGTGGCGACGGTAGGGCTGGCGCGGGCCGCCGAGCCGGTGGTCGGCGTGAGCTGGTCGAATTTCCAGGAAGAGCGCTGGAAGACCGACGAAGCGGCGATCAAGAAGGCTCTCGCGGCCGCCGGCGCCAAGTACATCTCCGCGGATGCGCAGTCCTCCGCCGCCAAGCAGCTTTCCGATGTGGAGGCGCTGATCGCGCAGGGCGCGACCGCCCTCATCATCCTCGCGCAGGATTCGGATGCGATCGCGCCCGCCATCGCCAAGGCGCAGAACGAGGGCATTCCGGTGGTCGGCTATGACCGCCTGATCGAGAATCCCTATGCGTATTACGTGACGTTCGACAATAAGGAAGTCGGCCGCCTGCAGGCCGCCGAGGTTCTGAAGCTGAAGCCTAAGGGCAACTACGTCTTCATCAAGGGTTCGGCGTCGGATCCCAATGCCGACTTCCTGTTCTCGGGCCAGATGGAAGTTCTGAAGCCCGCCATGGACAAGGGCGACATCAAGAATGTCGGCGAGGCCTATACCGACTCGTGGCTGCCGGCCAACGCCCAGCGGAACATGGAGCAGTTCCTGACCGCCGCGAACAACAAGGTCGATGCGGTCGTGGCCTCCAATGACGGCACCGCCGGCGGCGCCATCGCCGCGCTGGCCGCGCAGGGCCTTGCCGGTTCGGTGCCGGTCTCCGGCCAGGATGCCGATTTCGCCGCGCTGAACCGCATCGCGCTTGGCACCCAGACCGTTTCGGTGTGGAAGGATTCCCGCGAACTCGGCGCCAAGGCGGCGGAAATCGCGCTGGAGCTCTCCAAGGGCACCGATCCCAAGGCCGTTGCTGGCACCACCACCTTCACGGGCGGCCCCAAGGGCCAGGCGATGAACTCCACCTTCCTCAAGCCGCTGCCGATCACCAAGGACAATCTCGACGTGATCATCGAGGCCGGCTGGGTGCCGAAGGCCACCGTCTGTCAGGGCGTCAAGCCCGGCACGGTGAAGGCCTGCGACTGAGCATTTCACGCCATGCGGCGGCGGGAATCTTCCTGCCGCCGCGTACGGGCCTTCCGGTCGGGCGGCGCGCCGGATCGATCGGGACAGGTCCTCGAACCAACAGCTTGAGCTAGTCGCGTCGGCGGAGCACCCGGTTCCGGCTGGATTTGGCTCATGACGGGCATCAGGAGAACGCTCATGAGCGACACCACCACCACGGCGGCGCCTGCTGTGCCCCCGGCCCGGCCTGCATCGGTGCCTCCGTCGGCTTCAAGCTCCTTTCTCGGCGCGCTGGAGATCGATGTCCGCTTTCTCGGCATGGTCGGCGCGCTCGCGGTCATCTGGGTCGTGTTCGACTTTCTGGCGGACGGCACGTTCCTGACCCCGCGAAATCTCTGGAACCTCTCGGTCCAGACCTCCTCCATCGCGGTAATGTCCACCGGCATGGTGCTGGTCATCGTGATGCGTCACATCGATCTGTCGGTCGGCTCCATCCTGGGTGTCACCGGCATGATCATGGCGGTGTTCCAGGTGAACCACCTGCTGCCGGCTTTCGGTTTCAACCATCCGGCGGTGATCGTGCTCACGCTGGCGGCCGGCATCCTTGCCGGCGCATTGATCGGCGCCCTGCACGGCTTCGTCATCGCCTATCTCGGCGTTCCGGCCTTCATCGTCACGCTCGGCGGCCTGCTGGTGTGGCGCGGCGCGGCCTGGGCGATCGCCGAGGGCAAGACCATCCCGTTAGTCGACGACAATTTCAAGCTGCTCGGCGGCGGTGCCAATGGCTCGATCGGAGCGACATGGAGCTGGGTGGTGTGCGTGGTGGCCTGCCTCGCCATTCTCGCGGCCACCGTCCAGGCGCGGCGGCAGCGCCAGCGCTTCCACTTCCCGCTCAAGCCGCTCTGGGCCGAGGCGTTCACCATCGTCGCGGGCTGCCTCGCGGTGGTGTGCGCGACGCTTGTGGTCAATGCCTACACGCTGCCCGCAGCGCTCGCCCGGCGCTATGCCGAGGCGGCCGGGATCGAGGTGCCGCCCGAGGGCCTCGCGATCAGCTTCGGCTTCGCGGTGCCGGTCCTCGTGGCTCTGGCGGTCGGCATCGCCATGACCTTCCTGACCACCCGCACCCGCTTCGGCCGCTATGTGTTCGCCATTGGCGGCAATCCGGAAGCCGCCGAACTCGCGGGCATCAACACCAAGCGCGTGACGCTGATGGTGTTCGCGCTGATGGGCGCTCTCGCCGCCATCGGCGCCGCGATCTCCACCGCGCGCCTCAACTCCGCGACCAATGCGCAGGGCACGCTCGACGAACTCTACGTCATCGCCGCGGCGGTGATTGGTGGCACCTCGCTCGCCGGTGGTGCCGGTACGGTGGCGGGCGCCATGCTCGGCGCCGTGGTGATGCAGAGCCTGCAATCCGGCATGGTGCTGATGCGGGTCGATACGCCCTACCAGAACATCGTGGTCGGCGTCGTGCTGGTGTTCGCGGTGTGGATCGACACCATGTACCGCAAGCGGTTCAAGTGAGGGGAGACCGGGACATGGCCAATTCTGCTGCGACCCCGCTTGTCGACATGCGCGACATTTCCATCTCCTTCGGCGGCATCCGTGCCGTCGACGGCGTGAATGTCGATCTGTACCCCGGCGAAGTGGTCGGCCTGCTCGGCCACAACGGCGCCGGCAAGTCGACGCTGATCAAGATCCTCTCCGGCGCCTATCGCCCCGATACCGGCGAAATCCGCATTGCCGGCGAGAAGGCCGACATCGCCAACCCCCGCGACGCCAAGCGCTACGGCATCGAGACGATCTATCAGACGCTCGCCCTCGCCGATAATGTCGACGCCGCCGCCAACCTGTTCCTCGGCCGCGAGTTGCGCACGCCCTGGGGCACGCTCGACGACGTGGCGATGGAGGCGGCGACTCGCGAGGTGATGGGCCGGCTGAACCCGAATTTCCGCAAGTTCAAGGAGCCGGTGCGCGGCCTCTCCGGTGGCCAGCGCCAGTCGGTCGCCATCGCCCGCGCCATCCACTTCAACGCCAAGATCCTGATCATGGACGAGCCGACCGCCGCGCTGGGTCCGCAGGAGACGGCGCAGGTCGCCGAGTTGATCAAGCAGCTCAAGGCCGAAGGCATCGGTATCTTCCTCATCAGCCACGACATCCACGACGTCTTCGACCTCGCGGACCGGGTGAGCGTGATGAAGAACGGCAAGCTGGTGGGCACCGCCAAGACCTCGGACGTCACCAAGGACGAGGTTCTCGGCATGATCATCATGGGCAAAAGCCCGCCCGGCGCGATCCCCGGTCCCGGCGCCGCGCATTGAGTTTTCCGGCCTTTCCCTTTGGGAGAGGGCCGGGGTGAAGGGGGAGCGCCCCGCACGGCGTTCCCCCTCATCGTTCTGCGATCGCCCATGATGTATCGACGGCGAGTAGCGGCGGCATGCCGCTCTTTTTTCGTCTGCCGAGCCCGTGCTAGATACATCGTGAGGGGACACCGCACGAAATGACAGCCGCCCACGCCAGCTTGCGCAGAATGACGATGGCTCTTGCCGTCGCCTATCTGCTCGTGCTGCAGGCGCTGCTGGGCGGTGTCGCCACCGGTGCCCATGCGGCGGCCGGTCTGTCGCCCGGCGCCGGGCCGACAATCTGTCTCGGCATGGATCGCGGCGACACGCCGTCCGGTCCCGCCGATCCGGCGCATCATACACCCGATTGCTGCACCATTGGCTGCCAGAATGCGGGTCTCACCGCGCTGCCGCCTCCGGCTGCGACCACCCCGCTCGCGCCCGTCGCCTTTACCGACATGGCGACGCTCGTGCCGCCGACCGCTGGGTCGCTGCCGGGCATTGAGCGACTCTCCCATCCTCCGCGCGCGCCTCCCGCCGACTGACGCCGATCTGTCACCGTCAGTCGATATCCGCCGGCGTGAGGGCTTTGCCCCGCCGGCAAACGGGAGTGCCTTCGATGATCCGCTATACCCTTACGCGCGTGCTGCGCCACGGCGAGGAACGCTTCGGCGCCGCCATCCTCGCCGCCGCCCTCATCCTGTTCGCCGCCCAGCCGGTGCTCGCCCACGGCTTCAAGGTCGGCGAGATCGAGATCGGCCATCCCTGGGCGCGGATGACGCCTGCCGGCGCCAAGGTCGGCGGCGGCTATGTCGGCATCCATAACGAGGGCAAGGAGCCCGACACGCTGGTCTCCGCCTCCGCCGAGGTTGCCGATCACGTCGAGATCCACGAGATGGCCGTGACCGACGGCGTGATGAAGATGCGCATGCTGTCCGAGGGGCTGCCGATCCCCGCCGGCGGCGAGGTGAAGCTGGCCCCCGGTGGCTACCATCTGATGCTGATGGGCCTGAAGCAGCCGCTGAAGGAAGGCGAGAGCTTCAAGGGCACGCTCACCTTCGCCAAGGCCGGCACCGTCGATGTCGTGTTCAAGGTCGAGGGCATGGCCGGGCCGAAGGGCGCGGAGATGAAGGGCATGGAGATGCCGGAAGGCGGCCACGACGCCCATAGCGGGCACGGCGCGTCGACGAACTAGCGCCGCTCACGTCCCACGCATGTAGATGCCTCGCGCATGAGCGCCGCCCGGCTGCGTGCCGGGCGAGGGGCGCGCATGCCTCCAGAACCCCTCTTTTTCCGGATGTCGTCCGATGAACGCTACCTCCTTGCCTGCCGATGACGCCACGCGCTCGGCCAGTCTCTACCGTGCCGTGTGGCGCTGGCACTTTTATGCCGGGCTGCTGGTGCTGCCCTTCATGATCCTGCTGGCGGTGACCGGCGGGCTCTACCTGTTCCGCGACGAACTGGACGGGCTGTGGCATCGCGACCTCAAACAGGTCGTGGTGCGTGACGCGCCGCGGCAGGCCCCCAGCGAGTGGATCGACGCCACGCTCATTGCCCGGCCCGGCACCGCGCTTAAACTCATCTCCCCCGCGACGCCGAATGCGTCTGCCGAGGTGGTGGTCAAGACCAGCGACGGTGCGCGCCGCTCGGTCTATGTCGACCCCTATGACGGGCGCGTGCTCGGCGAACTCGCCGATCGCGGCACGGTGATGTGGCTGGTGCGCCGGCTGCACAGCCTTGCCGAATTTGGCACGATCACCAACGGCATCATCGAGATAGTCGGCGGCTGGTCGATCCTGCTGGTCGGTACCGGCTTCTATCTGTGGTGGCCGCGCCGACAGTCCGGGGGCGTGGTCACCGTGCGCGGCACGCCGGCAAAGCGGGTGTTCTGGCGCGACATGCACGCCGTGACCGGCGCGTTCGCCGGGCTCGCCATCGGCTTCATGTCACTGTCGGGCATGCCGTGGTCGCTGGTCTGGGGCGATAAGGTCAACGAACTGGCCAATAGCGGCAATTACGGCTACCCGGCCGGGGTCTATACCGCCGTGCCGATGTCGGACGAGCACCTCGCCCATGCCAACGGCCCGACGGCCTGGTCGCTGGAACAGGCGAAACTGCCGGAATCGACCCCCGCCTCGGCGCAACCCATCGGCATCGACCGCGCGGCGGCAATC
The DNA here is from genome assembly GCF_022601675.1 of Ancylobacter gelatini. Lineage (GTDB taxonomy): Bacteria > Pseudomonadota > Alphaproteobacteria > Rhizobiales > Xanthobacteraceae > Ancylobacter > Ancylobacter gelatini. The sequence continues at coordinate 92,296 of NZ_JAKVIL010000002.1, forward strand.
GTCGATGGGCTGGGCATCTCGCCCGGCTACACGCTGAGCCTGCCCTCCGGCCCGACCGGCGTCTATTCGGCGAGCGTCTACCCCGACGATCTGTCGCTGCAGCGCGTGATCCATCTCGACCAGTACAGCGGCAATGCGCTGATCGATATGAGCTATGCCGATTACGGGCCGGCCGCCAAGGCGATGGAATGGGGCATCAACGTGCATATGGGGCAGGAGTTCGGGTTGGCGAACCAGCTCTTCATGCTGGCCCTCTGCCTTGCCACCATCCTGATGTCGGTCTCTGCCGGCGTGATGTGGTGGAAGCGCCGCCCGGCCGGTTCGCTCGGCATCCCCCCGGCGCCGCAGGATCGGTCGGTGATGCGCGGGCTGGTAGCGATGATGGCGGTGGTCGGGCTCATCTTCCCGCTGGTCGGCGCCTCGCTTCTGGTGATGCTGGCGCTCGACTTCCTGTTCGCACGCCGGCGCGCACCGGTCTCGCGGCCGGCCTGAGGCGGCCGGGCTTTCGGCAGGGCGCCTCTTCCCCTAACCTTGGCGACGAGGGAAGAGGCGCCATGACCGAACCGATCGAACCGGATGCCGAGGGCAACCGGCACCGTGACGGGCTTTTCATCCGTGTATATTTCGGCGACGGGCGCCATATCGGCCCGGGGATGATCGAGCTTCTGGAGACCATCCGCGCCGAGCGATCCATTCTCTCGGCGGCCCGGCGCATGGGCATGAGCTATCGCCGGGCCTGGCTGCTGGTGGACGAACTCGACCACGCCTTCACCGAGCGGGTGGTGCAAACCTATCCCGGCCGGCGCGGCCATGGCACCGACCTCACGGAATTCGGGGAAAGGCTGATCACGCTCTATCGCGAGATCGAGGCCGCCAGCGCGCAGGCCGCTGCGGGGGCGGTGGCGGAGCTCAGGGCAAAGCTTTCTCCGGACCGGGGAGCGGAGCCAGCTGCGGTGAAGGCTTGCGAGCCGCGCTGAAATCCGGGCTCCGGCTGTCCACCGCCACGCCCTTGATCATCGCCCAGACCGTCATGCCGTGGGCAAGGCCGAGCCGTTCCACGCTCTCGCGCGTGATCATCGCCGACAGCGCGCTGCCGCCGAGATCGAGCGCGATTTCGGCATAGGGACCTTCCTGCAACCGCACATCGGTGATGGTCGCCGGCAGTAGATTGGAGACCGAGGTGTCATCCGGCCGGGCCAGCGCCAGCGCAACGTCGCGGGATCGCACCCGTGCCCGCAGCCGCGCGCCGACAGCCAGGTCGACCCGCGGCACCCGCAAGTGCCCGCCGGCAAAGGCGATGGTGGACAGCGCATACACCTCGTCATGGCGCTCGACCACGCAGTCGAGCAGACTGCCCGCGTCGAACCGGCCGATGATCGGCAGTACTTCCGGCCGCGCCATCACCTCCGTCACCGAGCCATACGCCACCTGCCGGCCATCGCGCAGGGCGACCACAATGTCGGAAAGCCGCAATACCTCGTCCACCGAATGGCTTACATAGAAGATGGGCAGGGCCATCTCGTCGCGCAGGCGTTCGAGATAGGGCAGGATTTCCTGCTTGCGCGCTTCGTCCAGCGCCGCCAGCGGTTCGTCCATCAGCAGCAGGCGAGGCTGGGACAGCAGCGCCCGGCCGATCGCCACGCGCTGTCTTTCGCCGCCGGAGAGGGTGTGCGGGCGCCGGGCCAGCAAATGCGAAATGCCGAGCAGATCCACCACCGATGCGAAGCCGATACGTTTCTCGGGCGCGCGGCTGCGGCTCTCGCCATAGCGCAGATTGCGCTCCACCGACATGTGCGGGAACAGGCGCGCGTCCTGGAACACATAGCCCACCCGGCGTTCCTCGATCTTCAGGTCGATGCCGCGCGCGGCGTCGAAATAGGTCTCGCCATCGACGATGATGCGGCCGCGATCGGGCCGCACCACCCCGGCGACCGCCTGGATGATCGTGGTCTTGCCAGCGCCCGAACGGCCGAACAGCGCGGTGACGCCGGCGTCCGGCGCCACGAAATTCGCCTGCAGCGAAAAGCCGTCCGGGCGGGTGAGCGCGATGTCGATCTCGATCATGGCGCCGTCCTCACCGGCCCATCATGGCGCGGATACGCCGGTCGACCAGGCTCGCCAGCAGCAGCGAGGCCAGCGCCAGCACCACGGAAACCACCACGAGGCGGGCGGCCATCGCGTCCCCGTCCGGCATGTGGGTGGCGCTGTAGATGGCGAGCGGGATGGTGCGGGTCTGGCCCTCGACATTGGAGACAAAGGTGATTGTGGCGCCGAACTCGCCGAGCGCCGAGGCGATCGCCATCAGCGCGCCGGAGAGAATGCCGGGTAGCATCAGGGGCAGGGTGATGGAGAGGAACACATCGAGCCGGCTGGCGCCGAGCGTGCGCGCGGCGGTTTCCAACCCTTGGTCGACCGCTTCAAGCGACAGGCGGATGGCGTTTACCGTCAAGGGGAAGCTGACCACGGCGGCGGCAACCGTGGCGCCGGCGGTGGTGAAGATCAGCTTGATGCCGAACCACGCGTCGAGATACTGGCCGATAGAGCCGCGCGCGCCGAGCGTCAGCAGCAGCAGATAGCCGACCACCACCTTGGGCAGCACGAGCGGCAGGTAGAGGAGGCCGTCGAACAGCCCCCGGCCGGGGAAGCGCGTACGTGCCAGCAGCCACGCTGCGCCGATGGCGACCGGCAGGCTCCAGAACGTCGCCCAGAACGCGACCTTCAGGCTGAGATGGACCGCCGTCCACTCTTCGGGGGTGAGCCAATAGTCGGAGCTGAACAGGGCGGTCGATCCTTCAGAGTGCAGAGGGAAGACGGCGCCGCCCGGCTGTGGGCTCCGGCCGGGCGGCGTGCATCGTCAGGCGGCGATCACTTCACCACGAAGCCATACTGGGCGTACACCTTGCTGGCATCGGGGCCGATGAGGAAATCGAAGAAGGCGCGGGTGTCGGCGTTGTCCTGGCCCTTCACGATCTCGAACGGATATTCCACCGGCGGGTGGCTGTCCGCCGGGAAGGTGGCGACGACCTTCACATTCCTGGCGATGGCGGCGTCGGTCGAATAGACGATGCCCGCTGCGGCCTCGCCGCGCTCCACCAGCGCCAGCGCGGCGCGCACGCTCTCGGCGCCGACGATGCGCTCCCTCACCTTGTCCCACTGGCCGAGGCTGGTCAGCGCGGTCTTGGCATAGATGCCGGCCGGCACGCTGTCGGTCAGGCCCGTGGCCAGCCTGCCGTCGGCACCGAGGAAGGCGAGCCAGTCGAAGGACTTGTCGATGGTCACGTCTCTCGCCTTGTCCGCCGGCATGATCAGCACCAGCGAATTGCCGATCGGGGTGACGCGCGTGGCCTTCAGGGTGAGGTCCTTGCCCTCCGCATAATCCATCCACTTGTTGTCGGCCGAGGCGAAGATCGCGGCCGGAGCGCCGGCCTCCAGCTGCTTGGCCAGCGCCGAAGAGGCGGCGAAGGAGAAGGCAACGTCCTTGCCGGTCTGCGCCTTGTAGAGCTTGCCGATATCCTGAAATGCGTTGGTCAGGCTGGCGGCGGCAAAAACGGTGATCCGGTCCTGCGCCCCGGCAGGCGCGTGAGTCAGCAGGGTCGCGACCATCGCAATGGCGGCGACGCGGAAGGATCTGGACATCAAGGACATGGCGGCGCTCCCAGCATCATATATTCCTTCATATACATGATAGGAGCGACAGTGCCAGTGGCCTGTGAAGCCGCGGGTTTTTACACGCATGAGTGATCATGGATGAACGAGCATTCATTCAGCGCGCGTTCATTTCGCGGAACTTAACCTGAGTGTATCGCTTGTAGATCCAGAGGAGACTCAGGATGAAAAAGATCACCATTGTCGCTCTCGCCGTCGCAACGGCTTTCACATCGGCCGCAGTACCGGCGATTGCGGCGCCATTCGTGCCGAGTCAACTTGCGGCGCCGGCCTCTAATGTTGAAGCTGTGCGACATGGAGGCTATCACGGCCCGCGCCCCGGTGGCCCCGGCTATGGTCGTCCCGGCTACCGGGGGCCCGGCCCGGCCTATTACAACCGTGGCGGCCGCCACTATTACAATGGGCATCGCGGCTATAATTACTACCGGCCCGGCTATCGCCAGTATAATGGCTGGTGGTTCCCGGCCGCCGCGTTCGCCACCGGCGCCCTGATTGGCGGTGCCATCGCGGCCCAGCCCGGCCCGACCTATGTCAGTCCCGGTAACGCACATGTGCGCTGGTGCCAGAGCCAGTACCGCTCCTACCGGGTCTCCGACAACACCTTCCAGCCCTATAACGGCCCGCGCCAGCAGTGCGTCTCGCCTTACTGAGCCTGACCTGCATCTGATGCGCGACGCCTGACGTAACGAATGCCGCTCCGGCCTCACCGCCGGGGCGGCATTTTGCGTTTGGCGCTACGGAACCAGCACCGCCGCGCCGTCGAAACGCCCGTGCCGCAGGTCGTCCAGCGCCCGATTGGCCTGTTGCAAGGGATAGGTCGTGGTCCGGGTCACGATGCCGATGCGCGGGGCGAGGTCGAGAAAATCGATGCCGTCCTGCCGTGTAAGATTGGCGACCGAGAGCACCTGCCGTTCTTCCCAGAGCAGCGCGTAAGGAAAGCTCGGAATGTCGCTCATATGGATGCCGGCACATACCACGCGCCCACCCTTGCGCACCGCCCTCAGCGCCGCCGGCACCAGCGCCCCGACCGGGGCGAACAGGATGGCCGCGTCGAGCGGCTCGGGCGGGGCCTCGTCCGAGCCGCCGGCCCAGACCGCGCCCATCTTGCGGGCAAAATCCTGGCTTGCAGTGTCGCCCTTCTGGGTGAAGGCGAACACCGCGCGCCCCTGCCAGTGCGCCACCTGCGCGATGATATGGGCCGCTGCGCCGAAACCGTAGAGCCCGAGCCGGCGCGCTTTGCCCGCCATCACCAGCGAGCGCCAGCCGATCAGCCCGGCGCAGAGCAGGGGTGCGAGCGCGACATCCTCTCCCGTCTCGCCAAGCGGGAAGGCGAACCGGGCATCGGCGATCACCGCCGTCGCGTAACCGCCGTCGCGGGTGTAGCCGGTGAATTCCGGGGTGTCGCAGAGGTTCTCATGAGCGTCGCGGCAATAGGGGCAGGTGCCGCAGGTGTGGCCCAGCCACGGCACGCCTACGCGCTGGCCCAGGACAAGGCCGGTAACGCCGGATCCGATCGCGTCGATGCGGCCCACAATCTCGTGTCCGGGTATGATTGGCACGCGCGGCTGCGCAAGTTCGCCGTCGATGACATGCAGATCGGTTCGGCACACGCCGCAGGCCGTGACCTTCAGGCCGATTTCGCCGGGGCCCGGCCTGCGGTCGGGAAGCTCGGTCCAGACCAGATCCTCTCCAAGGGCATTCAGGACCATGGCGTGCATGGGCGCTCTCCAGGCGATGGCTCCGGCGGCGTGCGGCCACCCTACTGATGGTCAGCCCGGCCCTCCCGACATCCGCCGAAGGGCATTCATCGGTACGGGCAAGGCAGGCGGCTGTCGATCCGCGTTTCGCCGGACGGACGAACGGCGCGCCGGGCCCGAGCCCGTGCCGCGGGTTCCGTAGGATTGTCAGGGTGACTGACCTTTCATCCGGAGACACGACAAGACGTCTATTTCCGCTTACGTCGCGCTGTCTGGAAGAGCCGGCGTGAATACTTGAAGGAATACGTTGGTGCGGACTGAATCAGGCGTCGCTGCGCTACGGAGACCCTGTGGTGTGACCCTGCGCGTACACCATATCTGCTATGCTCGCGGGCAAGGGTGATTCGAGTCTGCGGGCAGGGCAGTGGGACATGGCTGAAACGACCGTTGACGCGGGCAGCGCCGCGCCAGTCTTTTCCGGCCGTAATGGGCCGCGCCCGCTGTTTTGCGCGTCTCTCGGCCTGGTGTCCGCTGCCGCTCTGTCATTTGCCCTGCTGATGCTGATGCTGATGCTGATGCTGATGCCGCTGCCGGTGCTGGCGGCCGATATCGCCTGCGATCTCACCGCCACCTCGCTGAGCTGCGCTGGCGATGCGACCGGCGCGGACGCCACGGCGGTCGGCGATGCGTCCGAAGCCACGCAGGATGGCGGCACGGCGGTGGGGCAGGGCGCCAAGGTGTTCGGTGTCAATGGCAGTGCCTTCGGCCAGCTCGCCGTTGCCAATGGTGTGTCCTCCACGGCGGTCGGCCAGAACAGCGCGGCCAACGGCGCGTCCTCCACGGCGGTTGGGCGCAACGCCGCTGCCAATGCCGACCAGACCACGGTCGTGGGCGCTGATGCCGCCGCCAACGCGGTTGCCGCCACCGCCATCGGCCAGGGTGCGAATGCCAATGGGCAGAGTGCCACCGCCATCGGCCAAGGCGCCAATGCCAATCTCGACTTTGCCACCGCGGTGGGCGCAGGTTCCGCCGCGCAGGGCGTGAACGCGTCCGCCTTCGGCTCTGGCGCGCAGGCCAATGCCGCCTCGAGCACGGCCCTCGGGCAGGGCGCCGGCGCCACCGCCGAGCAGTCCACCGCTGTCGGGCAGGGTGCGGTCGCCAATGGCGTCGGCGCGACCGCGCTGGGGCAGGAGGCGATCGCCAACGCCGACAGCTCCACCGCACTTGGCCAGAACGCCACCGCCAATGGCGAGGGCGCGACCGCGGTCGGCCGTATCGCCGCGGCCAATGCAGCCAACTCGACGGCGCTCGGCTGGAACGCGTCGGCGAACGGGGTCGGCGCCACCGCGCTTGGTCAGGGCTCGATCGCCGCGTTCGAGGGCGCGACCGCGGTCGGGCAGGGTGCGAACTCCTCGGCCGTCGACGCCACCGCTCTCGGCAATGGCGCCACCGCCGCCTCTCAGGCCTCCACCGCGCTTGGCAGCGGCGCCACCGCCAATGCGACCAACGCGACAGCGGTGGGCTGGGGTGCCTCGGCCAACGGGACCGGGGCCACCGCGCTGGGGCAGGGTTCCGTCGCATCGGCGCAAGGATCGGCGGCCTTCGGGCAGGGCGCGAGCGCGCTCGCTCAGGGCTCCACGGCGCTCGGCCAGGGGGCCACCGCCACCGCCCCCAACGCCAGCGCCGTCGGCGCCGGCGCGAGCGCCACCTTCGATAATTCCTTCGCGCTGGGCAGCGGCGCCGCCACGACCCGCGCCAATCAGGTCGCTCTCGGCACCTCCTCCAGCACGTATTCCATGCCGGGTCTCACCTCCTCGGCGAGTCGTTCCGCGCAGTCCGGGCCCGTGCAGATCGTGACCACGGATTCCTCGGGCAACCTCGCCTCGGCGGCGGTCAACGATCTGATCAATCTCGACAATGTCTATCGCGAGATCGACCGGGTGCAGGAGGGTGTGGCCATGGCGCTTGCGATGGACACGCCGAACCTGCCCTATGGCAAGGACATCGCGGTCAGCGCGCAGTGGGGCACGTTCGGCGGCCAGAACGCGATGGCGTTTTCCGGCATTGCGCGCATCTGGGACGACAGCCTGTTTCTCACCGGCGGCATCGGTGTCGGCCTCAACGAGGGGACGGTCGGCGGCAAGGCCGGCATGATGATGGCATGGTGACGCTGCGCCCCGCCGCGCTGGTGCTTGCCGCCGCCTTCGGCATCGGGCTCGGGCTGCCGGCCGTGACCAGCCAGCCGACCGGCTTTGTCAGTTCGGCACAGCAGGACGCGCCGGATGTGAACGCGCCCGCCAGCGATCCGCCGGCCCGCGCCAGTTCGCCGACCGTGCCGGCCTCAAGCTCGCAGGGTGTGATGCAGGTGCCGCCGCCCGCTGTACTGCTGGCCCTGCTGCGCGGCACGCTCGCCGCGGTAAATCAGGCGAACGTCACCGGGAATTACTCGGTCCTGCGGGATCTCGGCGCGCCGGCCTTTCGTGAGAATTACAATGCTGCCGAACTCGCCGACCGTTTCCGGCCGTGGCGCGACAATGCGCTCGATTTCGCCGCGATCCTGTTGCTCGATGCCAAACTCTCGCGTGCGCCCTCCATCGACAAGGATGGCGTGCTGCGTCTTGCCGGCTATTTCCCGACCGCGCCGCTGCGGATCGGCTTCGATCTCGGCTTCCAGGCGATCGGCGGCAATTGGCGGCTTTCGACCATTTCAGTCGATGCCCGCCAGCAGCAGGCCAGCGATGCGCCGGTCGCCAAGTCGGCTCCAGCCGCACCGGCTCCGGGTGTGGCCGCGACCCGAGACGTGCCGTCTCCCGCGCCGATCAGTATAGCGCGCGAGACCCCGTCCGCTGCGCCCGCGCGAGGCCTGCCGCCGCCGGCCGCGTCAGGCCGCAATGACACGGCCCCGGCCATCGCGCCCTTCAGCGCCACCGCCTCGCGGCTCGCGGTCCGGCCGGCGCCATTCGACATGCGGCCCTAGCGAGCGCAAGGAACGCGTGGCCTAACGTCCTGCTGGCAGCACACTCCGACGGCCTGCATCCGCGCCCTGTGACCCATCGGGTTCCGGCATGGCAGAAACAAAGCGGATCCCGGCGGCGATAGGCGCGCGCCGGGATCTTCTGCTGGAAGACCTCCGGGTCAGCCGACGGGTTCGTCCATCGCGGCGAGCGCGTCGCGTCCGGCGATCATGTCCTCCAGCGAGCCGAACGCGTTCATGTAATGGCCCTTGAAGCCGAGCGCATCGAGCCGCCGGAACAGGTCGGGAAAATCGAAGTCACCTTCGCCCGGCCGCAGGTGGATTTCCTTTCCATTGCGCCAGCAATCGGCGAGCCGGACTTCATCGCAGCGGGCGATGTCCATGCCCGCCAGAAAGCCTTCCACGCCGTCCGGCACCAGATGGGCGTGATTGGCGGTGAAGGCCCATCGGATGCTGGTCGATTTCAGGGCATCGAAGAAGAACTGCGTCTCCTCCAGGTTGAAGGCGAGATAATGCACCTCGGCGTCATCCGGCTCGACATTCATGTTCTCGAGCAAAAGCGTGACGCCGGCTTTGTCGGCGTGCTCGCTCAGCCGGGACAGTCGGTCGACGGCCGCCTGCTGCCGAAGCTGGTAGTCGGAGGTGAAGTGATAGCCGGCATGGACCACCATCCAGCCGCCACCGAGCCGCTTGCAGGCGTTGAGATGACCGAGGAGGTAGTTGTCGACGCCATCGCGCACATGAGGCGCGATCTCCGCGACATTGACCGCCGACATGGTGTGGATGCCGACATGGATGTCGTTGGCCTCGCAGGACTGCCGGATCTTCGATACCCGTTCGTCGGTGAGGCTCTCGACGGCATTGGGCGCGACGTCGACCTTCAGATCGAGATAGCGCACCTGATGCGCGATCGCCGCCGCGATGCCGTCCTCGATCTTGTTGCGCTGGCCGAGATCGATGCCGATCCTGTCACGTAAGTTCATTGTTCCACTCCCGGAGTTGGTTCTTTTCAGTTTGCGATCTCGGAAACGCCTTGCGGCGCGGCGGATGCCACTAGCGGCTTTCCTTCTCTTGCGTTCTTCCGCAGGCGCAGAAAAATGGACAAGGCGACGAAGAAGACAGTCAGGCCAAGCAGGCCGGCCGATACCGGGTCCTGAAGGAAGATCATCGGATCGCCGTAGCTGAGGTCGATCGAGCGTCGGTAGTTGCGCTCGACGATCCCGCCGAGAACGAGCGCCAGCACCAGCGGCAGTATGGGGAAGCCGAGTGTGCGCATGGCGTAGCCGATGACGCCGGCCCCCAGAACGATCCACATGTCGGCGATGCTGGCGTTCAGCGAGTAGATGCCGGACGCGATCAGGCAGATGATGATGGCCGTCAGGTAGGCTTTCGGTCGGTTGACCAGCCAGATGCACGGCGGCAGCATGACGATGCCGAGCAGGAGCTGCGAGATGTTCGCCACGAACAACCCGCCGAACAGGCCGTAGACGAAATCCGGGTTTTTCGTCAGCAGCAGCGGGCCGGGCTCCAGTCCGTGAAGGATGAGGCCGCCGAGCAGCACCGCCGTTGAGCCGGAACTCGGAATGCCGAAGGTCAGCGTCGGGATCAGCGCCGTCGCCGCCACCGTGTTGTTGGCGGCTTCGGGCGCGGCGATCCCTTCGGGCGATCCCTTGCCGAACTCTTCCGGGTGTTTCGACCAGCGCTTGGCTTCATTGTAGGAAAGGAACGAGGCCAGTGTTGAACCGCCGCCGGGTGTCAGCCCGTCGAGTGTGCCGATGGTCGTGCCGATGAAGGTCGGCAACGAAATGCGGCGCCACAGTTTCAGGCTGGGCAACACGATCCGTGTCCTGACCGACGCTTTCGCCCAGTTCTTCTGGCTGGCCTGCACCATCAGTTCCGTGATGGCGAACATGCCCATCATGATGAGGATCGGCTCGATCCCGCCCATCAAGTCCACCGAGTCGAAGGTGAAGCGCTGCACGCCGGACAGCGGGTCCACGCCGACCGTGGCGATGGCCAGCCCGACGACCGCCGACAGGAAGCCCTTGATGATCGCGCCGTCCGACAAAGCGGCGATGAGGCTCAGTCCGAAGATCCCGAGCGCGAAATAGGCGGGCGCGGTGAAGAACAGCGAGACATGCGCCAGCGGTTCGGTCAGCGCCACCACGAGCACCATGCCGATCACGCCGCCGACCACGCCGGCCATCAGCGAGATGCCGAGAGCCTCGCCGCTCCTGCCCTGCCGGTGCATCTCGTAGCCGTCGAGCACTGTGGTCACGGCGGCGCTGGTGCCGGGGGTGCGGATGAGGATGGCTGGAATCGACCCGCCATACTCGGCGCCGACATAGGTCGAGGCCAGCAGGATGATCGCCATGGTGGGGTCCATGCCGAAAGTGAGCGGCAGCAGCAGCGCCATGGAGATGGAGGCGGACAGGCCGGGGAGCGCGCCCCCGACGATGCCCCAGGCCACCCCGAACAGCGCGTAGAAGATGGCGGGGGTCGTGAACAGGGTGTGTAAGGCGATTTCCAAGCCGTGCATTCTGATTTCCCGATGAGCAGGTGCCGGATGAGCGGGCGTCAGACGGGGCGATGGTCGCCCCGCCCCCGGATGCGGGCCCTAAGCGGCATGAACCGGCCAGGAGACGACATCGAGCGCCCCCAGGTGCTCCAAGATCCCCATGGGCATGTGGATTCCCAGGAACTGGACGAAGAACAGCCAGAAAAACAGCGCCCCGCCGATCGCGACGGATGCGGTCTTCAGGCCGATCGGCATGCCCAGATAGATCGCCACGACAAAGATCAGGCTGGCGAGGGCGACCGGGTAGCCGAGCGGCTCCAGCAGCAGCAGGAACCCGCACATGATGACCAGCAGCCCCAGCGCCGCCTTGTGTCTGGGCCAGTCCGTAAGGGCGTCGTCGTCGGTCGCCTCCGCGCCAGCGGATGCGGGCCTCGCGCGCCTTGCTGACGCGCTCCACACCCCCTGGGCGATGAGCAGGACCGAGAAGAAGGCCCCGATCACCCCGATCATCTCGGGAAAGGCGGACGCGCTGACGGAGGTGTCGAGCGCGCTCTTGGGAAAGGCCGTCGCGGTCAGATAGTAGCCGACCGACAATGCCAGAAGGACGCAGCCGCAGATGATGTCCTTGAACATGCCGCACTCACCTTTCTCAGTTGATGAGGCCGATCTGTTTGAAGAAGGCTGAGATGTTGGCGACGTATTCGTTCGTCGCCTTGTCGTACTGCGCGGAGTCCATAAAGGCGGCGATCTGGCCGTTCTTGGCGAGCTGGGCCTTGTATTCGGGGTCCTGGAGGACCAGCTGGATCGCCTCTTCCCAGGCTTTCACCACCTCCGGCGGCAGACCCTTGGCGCCCACGATGCCGCGGAACTGGGTGACGACGACATCGGTTCCCTGTTCCTTTGCGGTCGCGAGGTCCGGGTAGCCGGGAATGCGCTCTTCGGTCAGGGCGGCGAGGATGCGGACCTTGCCGGCCTCGACCTGCGAGGCGACTTCCTGAATGTCGGCGGTGCCCGCGTCGACCGCCCCGCTGAGCACGCTGATGAGGAGCTGGCCGCCGCTGTCATGGGTGGCGACCACCATCTCCAGCTTGTTGAGGCGTTTGAAGGTTTCCACCGCCATGCGATCCGGCGAGGAGGCGGTGGCCGAGCCGAATTTCAACTTGCCGGGGTTGGCGCGCGCGTACTCCACCACATCCTGCAACGTCTTGAACGGGCTCTCGGTGCGCACATAGAATACGGGCGCGTCGACCAGCACGTTGGCGATGGGCTGGAGATCCTTATAGGTGTAGGGCGGCGTGCTGAGTACGGAGGTGATGAGGTGCTGGGTATTGCCGCCATACAGCAGAGACCCATCCTTCGGCCCTTCGACGATCCGCCGCAGCGCGTTGGTGCCGCCGCCGCCGGTCACGTTCTCGACGACGAGATTGAGCCCCCAGCGCGGCCCGAGAACCTTGGTCAGTTGTCGCAGGAAGACGTCGCCGCCGCCACCGGGACCCGAGCTGCTGAGCAGGGTGACGGTCTTCAGCGGATAGGCCGGATATTTGGCGTCCTGGGCCCATGCTGCCGTAGCGAGGCCCAGACCGAACAGCGCGGCGACCGCAAACGCGACTTTTCCGCTTCTCATCATGATCGTTCTCTCCCGTTTTGCCCCGCCTTTCTGGCAGGCGCATCATTTTCGGCTCATTGGCGTGAGCTGGAGGCTGTGCTGTTTGTTGACAAAAATAACGGATTAACGATTCCGTTCTGTGCCTCCAATGCTTGAAATCGCTGACTTTCGTTGATATTAAAAGAAAATGTCAGGCGACTGATAAAACCATTACGGCGAGATTGATTATTTTGTCAACAATCGAGATGTGCCCCTCGGGCGAAACTCACGTCGATCGCATCTTCACCGTGCTGGAGCACGACATCGTCAGCGGCCAACTGGCGATGGGCTCAAAGCTGGGTGAGGAGTTGCTGGCCAGCCGCTTCGGCGTCAGCCGCGGCCCTCTGCGCGAAGCGTTGCGCCGGCTGGAGGGCCGGGGGCTGGTGATCCGCACCGCCCATGCTGGCGTCCGGGTCGTGGCGCTTTCCCGCAAAGCGCTGCTGGAGCTGTATGAAATTCGTGAGCTGCTGGAGGGACTGGCTGCCCGGCTCGCGGCTCGCAACATGAGCGAGGAAGAGGTCGCCTCGCTGCGCGCGCTGCTCGATGAGGACCTGAATTCCGGCCTGCGCAGTGATGCCTATCCGCTGGTGTTCGGCGATGCCGACTTTCATTACCGCATCGCCGAGGGGAGCAAGTCCGTGCGCCTCAAGCAGTTGCTGTGCGGCGACCTCTATTCGCTGATCCGGCTGTGCCGATTCAAAACCGCCCATGTGCCTGGGCAGATGCAGTCCTTCCGCGATCACATGCGCATCATCGAGGCGATCGAGGATCGCGACGAGGCCCTCGCCGAATTTCTGATGAGCCGGCACATCTCGGCGGCACGCGCGCGTTTCCTGACGACGCCATTCAACGAGGCGAGCGACGCTGTCGACTCGCTGAAGGAGGCTGGTTTTGCATGAGTCGCTCTATTGTCGACAAAAACGTGATCTATTCGGTCTTCATGGCTTATATGGCTTTTTGAGAGTCTATTTTCGATAATCTTGTTGACAATAAAGGTGCGCTCCGTTTGTTTTTGCGGCGCGCTTGCCCCTCGCACGAGGAGGCCAAAACCACCATGCGCCATCCGCCGTCCGGATACGCCAGCCGGATGAAGAATTATCGGGAGGATTAACCAGTGAAAAAGAAGCTCATCGTCAATGTTCGTCTCAACGAATGGGAAATGCGCGGGCCAAATAACAATATTCCCTACACTCCCGATGAAATCGCGGCTGACGCCTACGAGTGTTATCAGGCCGGCGCCAACCTGGTGCATGTACATGCGCGCGGACCCAATGGCGAGAAAAGCCACAGTCCCGAGCTTTATGCCGAGATTACCCACAAGATCCGCGAGCGTTGCGATATCCTGATCCACACCACGCTCGGCAACGTCTATCTGGAAGGCGATGCCAAGGATCGGGTCAAGCATGTCGAGGCGGCCATGCCCGATATCGCCACCATCGATATCGGCAGCACGAACATGGACAAGTTCGACCGCCCGACGATGAAGTTCGAGACCACGAAGCAGCTTTATGCCAACACGATCGAAAGCTGCATGTACTTCGCCAATATCATGAAGGACATCGGTGTGAAGCCGAGTCTCGGGCTCTGGAGCGTTCCCTTCATGCGGACCGCGGGAGTGTTCCTCGATCTCGGGCTGCTGGATTCGCCGGCTCTGGCGATCATCCCGCTCAGTGGCGGCGACCTGATCGCCGGCCACGATGCCACGCCGGAGGGACTGCGCGCCTTCTTCCATGCCGAGCCGTCCAATGACCGGCTGCAATGGTGTGTCTGCAGCAAGTATGCGAACATCTTCCCGGTAGCCGCCGTGGCCATCGCTCATGGCCAGCATGTTGCGCCGGGCCTCGGTGACTACCAGTATCCCGAACTCGGCTGCCCGACCAATGCCGAACTGACCCGCCGTATCGTCGCGATGGCGCGCGACATGGACCGCGAGATCGCGACCCCCGCCGAAGTGCGCCAGATGCTGAGTATGCCGGCGCAGCCGCCGGTCGCCGCTGCCGCCCAGTAGTCTGCTTATGAGAACTCCCGCCGCGCCGGTTGTCTTCCGACGCGGCGGCCATGTGGTCCATTTACGCCGGAAATCCGATGTCCATTAAAATACCGGCCCGCCGACTTGGCCGCAGCGGTTTGGTTGTTTCCCGTCTCGTACTCGGTACGATGAATTTTGGCAGCAGGACCGCGGAGGCCGACGCGCTCCGCATCATTGAGGCCGCTGCCGAAGCTGGCGTGAATTTCATCGACACGGCCGATACCTATTCCGATGGACGCTCCGAGGAGATCGTCGGCACCGCCCTTGCCGGCCGCCGCGATGGCTGGGTGGTCGCAACCAAGATCGCGAACCGCAACGGGCCGGGGCATAATGATCGCGGCCTGTCGCGCAAATGGGTGCTTCACGAGACGCATCAAAGCCTTAAGCGTCTGAAAAGCGACTATATCGACATTCTGTATCTGCATACCGAAGATGTCGACACCCCGCTGGAGGAAACGGTTCGCGCGCTGGCGCAACTCCAGCGCGACGGCGCGATCCGCTATTTCGGCGTCTCCAATCACAGCGCCTGGCGCATGGCCACGCTGTGCGCGCTCTGCGACGAGGAGGGCATCGATCGCCCCGTGGTCGCCCAGCCGCTCTACCACGCGCTCGACCGCACGGCAGAGACCGAGTTGCTGCCGGCCTGCGAGTATCTCGGCGTCGGCGTCGCCGTCTATAGCCCGACGGCGCGCGGCATTCTGTCCGGCAAATACAGCGTCGACGGCCCGCCGCCGGCCGACAGCCGCGTCGCGGTCGGCGACCGCCGTATCCTTGAATCCGCTTATCGTCCGGAAGCCGTTCAGGCGGCTGCGCGGGTCGCGTCCTATGCGAGTTCTCTCGGTATCGAGCCGACCGCCTTTGCCATCGCGTGGGTGCTGGCGAACCACAAAATTACCGCAGCCATCGTCGGGCCGAGAACGATGGAGCAATGGAACAGTTACCTGAAGTCCGTCGAGGTCGCGTGGTCCGGTGTTCACGAGGCTGCCGTCGATGAGATCGTGGCGCGCGGCGCCGCGGCCGTGCCCTACGCCGTCGATCCGAAATATCCGGTTATGGGGCGGCGTGTCGGCGGCTGAAGGTGGCCGACAAGCTTCCGCGCCGGTCCGATCACGGACGCCCGCACAAACCGGAATGCTTCTGCACCGATGGCCCCGGGCAGGCCGCGCGCAAGGGCCCGCCCGGCCTCACGCGCTAGCGGAAATCCTCAAGCCGCGTGTTATCGAAGATGCCTGCGATCTTTGGTTGTAAATTTGGTCGATAAATATTACCCCTGGTTGCAGAGTGCGGCCGGAGAAGTTTAGCGTGGCAGAGAACGTTTCGCGCCCGAAGCTCATATTCTATGTCGTCATTGCCATTGTCGGCCTGCTCGCCTTCTGGATCATTCCGGCAATGATGCCCGGGCCGTTCAGCAGCCCGGCCGATTTCCGGTAGCTGGTCCCGTACAACACCACGACGTTTGGGTGCAGTAGGGCGGCGTTCTCTGCTGTGACATCATCGAACTCCCGCTCGGAAGGTTGCAGGCCGGCGGCCCATGCTTCCGTGCGATTCCTTGAAATGCGCGCAGGATAGCTCACAGTTCATCGCGTCGTTCCGAGGCGATGAACTGCCAAACGCTTGAAATCCCTGCGGAAGGTCGTGGTAGCGGGAGAGGGACTTGAACCCCCGACCCCAGGATTATGATTCCCGTGCTCTAACCAGCTGAGCTACCCCGCCACGACGGGCTGGCGCATCGCGCCGGCACCGCAGAGTGGGCGCGATATAAGGAAGACGGCCGGATGGTGTCAAGGCAGGAGTGCAAACTCCGCCCCGCCATCCCCATCGGGCCGCATGTCACCAATAGGGCGCGGCCGGTTGGCCTCCCGTGACTTCCGCGATGCGCCGGCGCGTGGCGGGCGTGGTGCCGGCCGGAAGAGCGGCGGGCGGGAAGAAGCCGACCTCCAGAATTTCGCGATTCGGCACATCCGGCGTCCCGGCACGGAAATGCTCGATCACATAGACCGCCACGTGGTCGCGTCGGCCGTGATTGAGGTTGAGCAACAGCCCGTGCAGGCGCGGCGGAGCCAGAATTTCCACGGCTGTTTCTTCGGCGAGTTCGCGCGCCAGCGCCTGTTCCGCCGCCTCGCCGCGCTCCACGCCGCCTCCGGGCAGGTGCCAGCCCGGTACATAGGAATGGCGCAACAGCAGGATGTCGCCCTTGGTGTCGATCACCAGCGCACGCACGCCCAGCGTCATGCCGCGCCGGAACCGGCCGAACGCATGGAGCAGGCTGGGGATCAGATGGCGCGGCAGCAGAGACGCCGGGCCAAAAGCCGGCGCCGTGCCTTCCACGGGCGGGTTCGGGCTGCTATGCAAGCCCTCGTGTTTGTTCTCGCCCATCTCACCGACGCCCATCTCGGGCCGCTGCCCCGCGCCCGGTTCCGTGAACTCGCCGGCAAGCGCGTGCTCGGCGTCTTGAACTGGCGCCGGGGCCGCCGGCACCGATTCTCCTCAGATACGATCGACCTGCTGCTGGCCGACATCAAGGAGCAGGCTCCCGATCATATCGCGGTGACCGGCGATCTGGTGAATGTCGGCCTGCCGGCGGAGTACCACACCGCGCTGCGGTTTCTTGAGGTTCTAGGCACCGGCACGGACGTCACCGTCGTGCCGGGCAATCATGACGCCTATGTGCGCTCCACCGCCCATCACGCGCTGCTGAACTGGGGCGACTACATGCGTGGCGACGGTGCGCCGGGGGATGTCACCGCCGCCCACGCCTTTCCCTTCGTGCGCCGGCGCGGCGACGTGGCGCTGATCGGTGTCTCGACCGCCATTCCCACCCAGCCCTTCATGGCGACCGGCCGGGTCGGCCATGCGCAACTGGAGCGCCTCGGTCGTGAGCTGGACGAACTGGGCGCGCAGGGCCTGTTCCGCGTGGTGCTGATCCATCATCCGCCGTGCGGCCAGCGTGCCGGGCACAAACGGCTGATCGACGCCGCCAGCGTGCGCGTCTGCCTCGCCCGCCATGGCGCGGAACTGGTGATCTGCGGCCACGACCATCGCCCGATGGTGGAGATGCTGCCCGGGCCGAATTCGGCGTTGATCCCGGTCGTCGAGGCGCCGTCCTTCGCGGCCGGTCCGGAAGACCGGCACTGGCCGGGCGGCTATCACCTATACCGCATCGAGCGCACGCAGGAGGCCGCCTTTCCGTGGCGCTGCACACTGGAAGCGCGCGGTTTTCGCGACGGCGGACTGGAGATCGCTGCGCGCACCGAGCGCCTGCTGAGTGCGCCGGTCGTCAGCGCCCGTTGATCAGCGCGTCCACCGCAATCATGGCGCAGACGCCGGCGAGCACGCCGGCGATGAAGGCGAAGAGCTTGGCACGCGTGCGCCGCTCGGGGGCGGGGGCGGCCGACTGGGGCGCCGGCGTTATGGCCGGCGCGTGATGAGGCGCGGGGCGCGGCGCGATGTCCAGCTCCGGCGGGCTGCTGGCCGAAATCGCCTGCTCACGGGCGATGAGCCGGCGGGCGACATAACGCGTTACCGCGTCGGCGATATCGTGCGGATTGGTGCTCTCCGCCAGCACGCGCCGGCCGGAGCGGGTGTCCTGGAGGAAGCGGTAGGTGCGCCGGTCACGGCCAAGCGTCACATGGGCCACCATGTCGACGAACAGGCGCGGAGTCTCGCCGGGCATGAGGCCGCGGTCGAACAGGTCGGCATGCTCAAGCGGCACTTCGACGAAGATCGGATCGAGGATTTCATTGAGCATGGACAGCCGGGCGAGGCTGGCGTCGCGCAACTCGACGATCACGCCGGTATGCTCGGCGGCCTCGACCCGGGCGGCGCGTATCGCCTCGCGCAGCGACAGGCCCGGCGTATCGCCACGAGAATGGCCGGCGTCGTCCATGGTTCGATACCTTGATCGAGAGGCTCTACGAAGATTAGCGGCTGTGCGCAGGCACCGCCAGCCTGACGGGCGCCCCGCCCCATGCCTTACAGGGACGCGGTTAATGGCGGTTTACCCTCGCCGGGCGGAAGGGTCGCCTGCGCGGGCGGGAGCGCTTATGAAGCGTTAGGTTGTTCCTGCCGATAGTGACGGTCACATGTCCAGAAGCTACGAAATACCGGCCGACGTGGTGTGCGCCGACGATTACGAGCGGGTCGCGCGGGAGCGGCTGAGCCCGCAGGCGCTGGCTTATTACGCCGGCGGGGCGGCCGATGAGCTGACGGTGGACTGGAACCGGCGGGCTTTCGGGCGGATCGCGCTGAAGCCTCGCGTGCTCGGCACGGCGGCGGGGGGCGGTACCGGACTTTCGCTGTTCGGGCAGGAATTCGCGCACCCGATCCTCATCGCCCCGACCGCCCATCACCGGTTCGCCGATCCCGATGGCGAGATCGCGACCGTGGTGGGCGCGGGCGGAGCAAAGGCGGGCATGGTGGTGAGCACCGAGGCCGATCTCACGCTTGAGGAGATCGCCGGGGCGGCAAGGACGCCGCTGTGGTTCCAGCTCTACATCCAGCACGATCGCGGTTTCACGCTCGAACTGGTGCGGCGGGCCGAGCGCGCGGGGTATGGCGCGCTGGTGGTGACGGTGGATGCTCCGGTCTTCGGCATGCGCAACCGCGAGCAGCGCGCCGGCTACCAGCCGCCAAAGCTCTCCGAGCACGCCAATCTCAAGGGGCTGCACACCACCTATTTCGCCCATGCCGAGCTGGGCGAGAGCATCATGTTCAACGGCTTCCTCGATGTGACCGCGCAATGGGCGGATATTGCGTGGCTGCGGGCCAACACGACATTGCCGATCCTGCTCAAGGGCATTCTGAGCCCCGAGGATGCGGTTCTGGCGCTTGAGCACGGCGCGGACGGGATCATCGTCTCCAACCATGGCGGTCGGGTGCTCGACACGTCTCCGGCCAGTCTCGACGCGCTGCCGGGCGTGGTGCGGGTCGTGGAGGGGCGCGTGCCGGTGCTGCTGGATGGCGGCATCCGCCGGGGCACGGATGTGCTCAAGGCGCTGGCGCTTGGCGCCCGTGCGGTGCTGGTCGGTCGCCCCTGCCTCTATGCGCTGGCCGTCGCCGGGCCGGCGGGGGTGGCGCATCTGCTTCATGTGCTGCGCTGCGAGTTCGAGATCGCCATGGTGCTGACCGGCTGCGCCAAGCTGGAGGAAATCGGCCCGCATATGTTGTGGGACGACGGGCTGCGCGAGGGTCAGTACAGCGTTTCGCGGTAGCGCAGGAGCATCTCGGCCTGGGTTTCCGCCGTGGCCAGCTTGAGCTGATCGCGCAGCATCTCGCCCATGCTGGGGAGCGTCGAGCGTTCGATGTGGCTGGACCCATCCCAGGCCCGCGAGCGCATGAAGGCCTTGGCGCAGTGCAGATAGGCTTCCTCGACGTGGACGCGTAGCACGGTGGCGGGCGGGCGGCCATCGATGACGAAAAGCTGGCGCAGCGCCTCGTCATCGCGGATCTCCGCGCGCCCGTTCACCCGCAGCGTCTCGTCCACGCCGGGTATCAGGAACAGCAGGCCGATCGCCGGGTTGGCGATCAGGTTGGTCAGCGTGTCCAGCCGGTTGTTGCCCGGCCGGTCCGGGATCAGCAGCGTGGCTTCGTCCTCGACACGGACGAACCCCGGCGCGTCGCCGCGCGGGGTGACGTCGGCGCGCCCGTCGGCCCCGACGCTTGCCACCATCACCAGTGGCGACAGAGCGATGACGGCGCGGCAATGCACGTCCAGCGCGGGGAGCACCTTGCGGCGGCTGCGCTCGCGCGGCTCGGGATAGAGCGTACGGAGCTGGTCGAGGCTCTCGATGCGGGCCATGTGCGGGGCGTCCTCAGTTCTTCACGATGAGCTGCACGCGATCGGCGGAGAAGCGCGCGCGGGTATATTGCAGGGGCCGGCGCTGGGCGTCACCATTCAGGCTCTCCACCACCATCACGGTGCGGCCCGGCTGCAGGCTGAGGAGGCGGCGTTCCTCCTCGTCGGCGGCACGGGCGGTGATGCGGGTTTCCAGCCGGCGATAATCGGTGATGCCTATGGCTTCCAGCGCCCGCGTCACCGAGCCGGTGGCGGCGGCGAGGAGGTCGAGGTCGCGGCAGCGCTCGGCGTCGTACCAGTGGGTGCCCAGCGTGATCGGCACGCCGTCGGCCTCGCGCACCATATCGAGCCGCAGCACGTCCGCGCCCGGGGCGAGGCGCAGCGCCAGCGCTATGTCGGGGCTGGCCCGTTCGAGGTGTGAACCGACCACCCGCCCACCCGGCGCCCGCCCTTCCGAGGAGACGATCTCCGAAAAGCGCGTGCGCGCGGCGATGGGGTAGCGCAGCGGAGCCTCCTTCACGAAGGTGCCGCGCCCGGGCGTCGCCTCGACCAGCCCCTGTTCAGTCAGCATGGCGAGCGCGCGGCGGAGCGTGTGGCGGTTCACACCGAAACGCTCGGCCATCTCCATTTCGGTGGGCAGGCGCTGGCCCGGCGTCAGGCGCCCTTCCGCGATATCGGCCTCGATTCGCTCGGTGATCTGCCTCCACAGCGCGACGCCCGTGCCGCGCGCGACATCCTCGTCCGCCTGAGGCGCCAGTGTCGTCGACGTCAGGCTTGTCACGGGGGTGTCGTCGGAAGGGCTCATGGTTTTTTCGCCGGATCGGTGGATGTGTATTGCCTGTTTGTATAGATCATTATACAAATTCGCCCGACAAGTAAATCGACCTTCCCAGTCCGACCGGCGGAATTTCCTCATGCAGATCTCTCCACAATCCAGCGCGGGCAAGGATTTGCCGGCCCGGCAGGCGGTGATGGCGCTGCTCGCCCGCGCCGGAATCGATGAATTGCAGGCGGCTCTGGAGCGTCTCTCGCCGGTTCCTGCCGCCACCGATCTGCGCCCGGCGGAGTCCGGTCTGGTCATGGTGCGCGCCCGAACGGGCGGCGACGGCGCGTCCTTCAATCTTGGCGAGGCCAGCGTCGCCCGCGCCGCGGTGCGGCTGGAAGGTGGGGCGGAAGGCTTCGGCTACCGGCTTGGCCGCGACATCGCCGCCGCCCGCGCGGCCGCAATTCTCGATGCGCTGTGGCAGGACCCCGCGTATCGCGCGTCGGTGGAAATGGCGCTCGGGCCGGTGCGCGGGCGCCTCGCTGAGGAGGCGGGCCTGGTGCGGGCCGAGACGGCGGCGACCAAAGTCGAGTTCTTCACATTGGTGCGCGGGGAGGATTGAGCATGGGTCTCGCCCTCGGATTTGCCGATCCGGTCTTCGATTCCCAGAGCGCCTTCCGCGCGGCGATGTGGGCGTTGGCCCGTCCCGGCCGGCTAGAACCGCTGGCCGTCACGCTCGACCCGCCCGCGCCGCTGTCACCTGAGGCGGCAGCGCTGCTGCTGGCTCTGTGCGATTTCGAGACGCCGGTCTGGCTCGACGCATCCGCTGCCGCTGTGCCCGAAGTGGCGCGTTTCCTGCGTTTCCACACCGGAGCGCGGATCGTTGCGGAGCCCGGCGCGGCGCGCTTTGTCCTGATCACGGACCCGGCGCGGATGGCCGACTTTGCCGAATTTGCGCAGGGCACGCCGGATTATCCGGACATTTCCGCGACGCTGGTGGTGCAGGTGGAGCGCTTCTCGGCCTCCGGCCTTGTTCTGGAAGGCCCGGGCGTGCCGGGCGTTCGAGGCTTTGGCGCGCAGCCGCTGCCGGCTGATTTCATCGCGCGCATGGTGGCGAACCGTGCGGGCTTTCCGCTGGGGGTCGATCTGCTGCTGGCGGGGGCAGGGCATGTTGCCGGGTTGCCGCGCTCGGTCATGGTTCGGGAGGGCTAGGCGCCATGTATGTCGCGGCTAAAGGTGGCGAGCGGGCGATCCGCAATGCCCATGCCCTGCTGGCAAAACGCCGGCGCGGAAACCGGGCGCTGCCTGCGCTCACGCTCGACCAGATCGCGCAGCAACTCAGCCTCGCGGTGGACCGGGTGATGGCGGAGGGTTCGCTCTATGACGTTGAATTGGCGAGCCTTTCGGTCAAGCAGGCGCGCGGCGACCTGATCGAGGCGATCTTTTTGATCCGCGCGTTCCGCACCACCTTGCCGCGCTTTGGTGCCTCGCAGCCGGTCGATACCGCGGCCATGCTGGTGCGCCGGCGGGTGTCGGCGACCTATAAGGATCTGCCGGGCGGGCAACTTCTCGGGCCGACCTTCGATTATACGCATCGGTTATTAGATACCTCTCTCGTCGGCGATATCGGCGCGCCGACGGCGGAAATCGGCGGCGCCGAACCGGCGGACATGCCGCGCGTGACCGACCTGCTCGGCGAGGAAGGGTTGATCGAGAGCGCGCCCGCCGATGACGGCGCGGAGCCCTTCGACATCACCCGCGCGCCGGTGACTTTCCCGGTCGACCGGCCGACGCGGCTGCAGACTCTGGCGCGGGGCGACGAGGGGTATCTGCTCGCGCTCGGCTACTCCACGCAGCGCGGCTATGCGCGCTCGCACCCCTTCGTCGGTGAAATCCGCGTGGGCGATGTCGAGGTCAAGCTGTTCGTCGAGGAGCTGGGCTTCGAGGTGTCGCTGGGGACGGTGCAGGTCACCGAGTGCCAGATGGTCAACCAGTTCAAGGGCAGTGCCGAGGTGCCGCCGCAGTTCACCCGCGGCTATGGCCTCGTCTTCGGCCAAAGCGAGCGCAAGGCGATGGCGATGGCGCTGGTGGAGCGGGCGCTGCGCTGGAAGGAACTGGGCGAGGAGCCCGGAGCGCCGGCGCAGGACGAGGAGTTCGTGCTGTCCCACTGCGACAACGTACAGGCCACCGGCTTCGTCGAGCATTTGAAGCTGCCGCACTACGTCGATTTCCAGGCCGAGCTGGACCTTGTGCGGCGCATGCGTGCCGAACATGAGGCCGAACTCAAGGAGGCGGCCGAATGACTACCGCAACGCTCGGGGGCATGCCCGCCATCACCTATAACTTCGCCTATCTCGACGAGCAGACCAAGCGGATGATCCGCCGCGCGATCCTGAAGGCGATCGCGGTTCCCGGCTATCAGGTGCCGTTCGCCGCGCGCGAAATGCCGATGCCCTATGGCTGGGGCACCGGCGGCGTGCAGGTTACCGCCGCCGTGCTCGGTCCGGACGATGTGCTCAAAGTGATCGACCAGGGCGCGGACGACACCACCAATGCGGTGGCGATACGCGGCTTCTTCGAGAAGACCGCCGGGGTGGCGACCACCACCGCGACCACGGAGGCGACCGTGATCCAGACCCGCCACCGCATTCCCGAGACGCCGCTGCGGGACGACCAGATCCTGGTCTATCAGGTGCCGATCCCGGAGCCGCTGCGCTTTCTCGAACCGCGAGAGACCGAGACGCGGCAGATGCACGCGCTCGAAGAATACGGGCTGATGCATGTGAAGCTCTATGAGGACATCGCCCGCCACGGCCATATCGCCACCACCTACGCCTATCCGGTCGAGGTCGCGGGGCGCTATGTGATGGACCCGTCGCCGATCCCGAAATTCGACAACCCGAAGATGGACGACTGCCCGGCGCTCCAGCTTTTCGGCGCCGGCCGCGAGAAGCGCATCTACGCGATCCCGCCGCATACCCGCGTGCGCTCGCTGGATTTCGAGGACCACCCGTTCGAGGTGCAGCGCTTCGCGCAGCCTTGCGCGCTGTGCGCGGCGCGGGGCGTGTATCTCGATGAGGTGATCCTCGATGATCGCGGCGGGCGGATGTTCGTGTGTTCAGACACCGATTATTGCGAAAGCCGGCAGGCGGCCGGGCATCGCGGCGAGATGGCGCCGCCGGATGCGGCCTTGCCCCAACCCGTTTCCCCACGGGGCGAGGATGCCACGCGTGTTAGCGATGATGCGTCTTCCGACCTCTCCGCGTCCGCGAGAGGCCGCCCCGCCGGGGCGGGTGCAGGGGCGGGTACAGGAGCGGGTACAGGAGCGGGCGGCACGGAGGCTGGCCATGACTGAACAGCCCCTGCTGATCGCCGAGACGCTCGGCAAGAATTATGGCGCGCGCATCGGCTGCCGCGACGTGGCGCTGGAGGTCTATCCCGGCGAAGTGCTGGCGGTGGTCGGGGAATCCGGCTCGGGCAAGTCTACCCTGCTCGGCCTGCTTTCCACCGAGCTGGAGCCGAGCGCGGGGCGCGTCTCCTACCGACTGCGCGACGGCAGCCTGCGCGATCTGGCGACGCTCGGCGCGGCGGAACGCCGGCTGCTGATGCGCACCGACTGGGGCTTTGTGCGGCAGAACCCCGCGGACGGCCTGCGCATGGCGGTCTCGGCCGGCGGCAATGTCGGCGAGCGGCTGATGGCGGTGGGGCGCCGCCATTATGGCGACATCCGCACGGAAGCGCTGGACTGGCTCGGCCGCGTGGAAATCGCGGCGGACCGGATCGACGACGACCCGCGCAGTTTCTCCGGCGGCATGCGCCAGCGCCTGCAGATCGCGCGCAATCTGGTGACGCGCCCGCGCCTCGTCTTCATGGACGAGCCGACCGGGGGGCTCGACGTCTCGGTGCAGGCGCGCCTGCTCGACCTCGTGCGCTCGCTGGTGTCGGAAATGGGGCTGGCGGTGATCATCGTCACCCATGACCTCGCGGTGGCGCGGCTGTTGTCGCACCGCATGGTGGTGATGCGGCAGGGGCGGGTGATCGAGACCGGGCTGACCGATCAGGTGCTCGACGACCCGCGCGAGCCCTATACGCAACTGCTGGTGTCCTCGGTGCTGGCGGCGTGAGGGGGATGGAATGACGACGACGGACAACGCCTCTCACCCCGCCTCTCTCGCCGTCGAGGAGAGGGAACCGGAGGAACGCATGGCCTCGGCCAGCCGGAGCGAGGTCGCCCCGCAGGGGCAAATGAGGGGGGAGGGGGCCCTGCTTGCGGTTTCCAGCCTCTCCAAGACCTTCGTGCTGCATCTGCGCGAGGGGGCGCGGCTGCCGGTGGTCTCCGGCGCGGCGTTCGAGCTGTATCCGGGCGAATGCGTGGCGCTGGGCGGGCCTTCGGGCGCGGGCAAAAGTTCGCTGCTGAAGATGATCTACGGCAATTACCGCGTGGATGCCGGCGCCATTCTCGTGCGTGACGGCGACGAGACCGTCGATGTCGCGAGCGCCGCGCCGCGCCGCCTGATCCGGCTGCGGGCCGGCACGATCGGCTATGTCAGCCAGTTCCTGCGCGTGATCCCGCGCGTGAGCGCGCTCGACGTGGTGGCCGAGCCGCTGGTCGGCGACGGGGTGCCCCGCGAGGAGGCGACCCGCCGCGCCGCTGATCTGCTGGCGCGGCTCAACCTGCCGGAGCGGCTGTGGGGCCTGCCGCCGGCCACCTTCTCCGGCGGCGAGCAGCAGCGCGTGAACATCGCGCGCGGGCTGATCGCCTTTCGCCCGCTGCTGCTGATGGACGAGCCCACCGCCTCGCTGGACGCGGCCAACCGGGCGGTGGTGATCGGGCTGATCGAGGAAAAGAAGCGGGCCGGCGTCGGCATACTCGGCATCTTCCACGACGCGGAAGTGCGCGAGGCGGTGTGCGGCCGGGTGATCGATGTGACGGAATTCGGCCGGCAAATGGCGTGAGATGTGCGGCGTGAGGATGTGATGAACGAGACGATGGGTGAGACCGTGCTGGGCAATGCCCGGCTGGTGCTGCCGGACGAGGTGAGGGCCGGCCATGTGGTGCTGCGCGACGGCGTGATCGCCGAGATCGGCGAGGGGGCGCTGCCGCGCGGCGCGATCGACCTTGAGGGCGATTACCTCATGCCCGGCCTTGTCGAACTGCACACCGATGCGGTGGAAGGCCACCTCTATCCCCGCCCGCGCGTGATGTGGAACGCGATGGCGGCGGTGACCGCCTATGACGCGCAGATTGCCAGCGCCGGCATCACCACCGTGTTCGACTCGTTGCGGGTATGGCCGGACAAGCGGGCGGTGGGCATGGATGGCGACGCACCGCTGCTGCTGCGCACGCTGCGCGAGGCCGGGGAGGTCGGCATGCTGCGCGCCGAGCACCACGTGCATCTGCGCTGCGAGGTCGCCGCCGAGGGCGTGGTGGAGGATGCGCAGGCGCTGATGGAAGAGGCCGATGTGCGCCTGATCTCGCTGATGGACCACACGCCGGGCCAGCGCCAGTTCCTCACCCAGGAGCATTTCCGCAATTACTACATGAAGAAAAGCGGCATCACCGAAGCCGAGATGGACGTGATCGTCGAGAAGCGGCTGGAGGCGCATCGCCTGCATGCGCGTCCGAACCGTCAGGCGCTGGTGGCGCTGGCCCATGAGCGCGCCATCGTGCTGGCGAGCCATGACGACGCCACCGGCGCCCATGTGACCGAAGCGCTGGAGGATGGCGTCGCCATCGCCGAATTCCCGACCACAACCGAGGCGGCGGCGGGCTCGCACAAGGCCGGCATTCAGGTGCTGATGGGCGCGCCCAATCTGGTGCGCGGCGGCTCGCATGCCGGCAATATCGCGGCCGAGAGCCTCGCCCGCGCCGGGACGCTGGACATCCTGTCGTCGGACTATGTGCCCGGCAGCCTGCTGCTCGCCGCCTTCGACCTGCCGCGCCGGGTCGAGGGCATCGATCTTGCCGCCGCCACCCGGCTGGTGAGCGCCAATCCGGCCCGCGCCGCCGGCATGGACGATCGCGGTCGGATCGCCCCCGGATTGCGCGCGGACCTGATAAGGGTGGCGCTGGCCGGCGCCGGCGAGGTGCCGGTGGTGCGGATGGTGTGGCGCGAAGGCGAACGGGTGGCGTGAGCGTGGACGCGGTGGAGAAAAACGCCGCCGGGGGCATCGGCAGTTCCGGCGCGGGGCTCTTGGTGTTCGTGGTCGGCCCGTCCGGGGCGGGCAAGGACACGCTGCTGTCCTATGCCAGGCAGCGTCTGGCGGAGCGCGAGGGCATCCTGTTCGCGCGCCGGCGCATCACCCGCGCGACCGACCACACCGAGGATCATCTCAGCCTCGATGTCGACGCCTTCGAGCGCGGCGTGGCGGAGGGACGCTTCCCGCTGTACTGGCGCGCCAACGGGCTCGGCTACGCGCTGGGCGAGGAGGTGGCCAGCGCGATCGACCAGGGCGGCATCGTGGTGGCCAACGGCTCGCGCGCGGCGGTGGCGCAGGCCCGGCGGCTGTTCGCGCGCGTCAAGGTGGTGCTGGTCACCGCCCCGCCGGAGGTGCTGGCGGCCCGCATCAGCGCGCGGGGGCGCGAGGGTGGCGAGGCGGCGGCGCAGCGGCTCGCCCGCGAGCCGAGGATCGACCTTCCGCCCGACCTCATCCTCATCAATGATGGCGGCATCGAACAGGCGGGCGAGCGGCTGACGGCCTATCTCGCCGGGCTGTGCGCGCGGCTCTGAAAACGCGAATGGCCGGGCGAGCCCGGCCATGGCGACAATGGGAAGGCAAGGCGCGGGCTATTGCCGGTATTGCTGAATACGGGTGGTGCGCAGGCCGGCGAGGCCGTGGCGGTCGATCGACGCCTGCCAGGACAGGAATTCCTCGGTGGTCAGCGTATAGCGCTTGCACGCCTCCTCAAGGCTGAGGAGGCCGCCACGAACGGCGGCGACGACTTCCGCCTTGCGACGGATGACCCACCGCCTGGTGTTGGGCGGGGGCAAGTCGGCAATGGTTAACGGACTTCCGTCCGGCCCGATTACGTATTTCACCCTCGGGCGATAGGGTTCGCTCATGGTACGCTCACTAAAAACACCCAATCAATGCTGGTAGCATAGACAGGCAGCCTTAAATATTTTCCTAAGCGAATCACCCGATCTTGAAAGTCTGCTGCGTAGTGCTTCGTTAATATTGTCGAAACGCTTTGTTTACGTTTGACGCATGGCTATGATGCGGGGCGCGCGCATGGAAGAGCGCCGAAGCCTGCCGATTGGGGTTCATAGAAGCGCCGGGGTACTCTATATAGAGCCTTCCGTGCCCCGAACCCGCAGCACCGATGATCCGTCTCGACGACACATCCCGCGCTCCCAGCCAGACCCGCGTCGTGGTGGCCATGTCCGGCGGCGTGGATTCCTCCGTGGTCGCCGCGCTCTATGCGCAGGCCGGCTATGATGTGCTCGGTGTCACGCTCCAGCTCTATGATCACGGCGAGGCGATGCACCACCGCCCGGGCGCGTGCTGCGCGGGACAGGACATCTATGATGCGCGCACCGTCGCCGAGAAGCTGGGCATTCCCCATTACGTGCTCGACTATGAAAGCCGGTTCCGCCACGCGGTGATCGAGCGCTTCGCCGATGCCTATGCCAGCGGCGAGACGCCGATCCCCTGCGTGGACTGCAACCGCACGGTGAAGTTCCGCGACCTGCTGGAGACCGCGCGCGATCTCGGCGCCGACATTCTCGCCACCGGCCATTACGTGACCAGCCGCGCGCTGCCGGAGGGCGGGCGCGCGCTGTTCCGTCCGCAGGACGAGAGCCGCGACCAGAGCTACTTCCTCTACGCCACCACCCAGGCGCAGATCGACATGCTGCGCTTCCCGCTCGGCGAGACCAGCAAGCCGGAAGTGCGCGCGCTGGCGGAAAGATTCGGGCTGAAGGTGGCGGACAAGCCGGACAGCCAGGACATCTGCTTTGTGCCCACGGGGCGCTACACCGACATCGTCGAGAAGCTGCGCCCCGAGGCCGCCGAGCCGGGCGACATCCTGCATCTCGACGGACGGGTGCTCGGCCGGCACAACGGCGTGATGCGCTACACCATCGGCCAGCGCAAGGGGCTCGGCATTTCCAGCGCCGAGCCGCTCTATGTGGTCGGCATCGAGGCCGCGAGCCGCCGGGTGCTGGTCGGCCCGCGCAGCGCGCTCGGCGTCGCGGTGGTGCCGGTGGACGAAGTGAACTGGCTTGGCGACGGCACGCTGGACGAGGCGCTGGCCAGTGAGCGCGAGATCTTTGTGAAGGTGCGCTCGACCCGTGCGCCGGTGCCCGGCCATCTGGCGCGGGCGGCGGACGGCTCGGTTACGGTGCATCTTCACATGGCGGAGGAAGGCGTGGCGCCGGGGCAGGCCTGCGTGTTCTACGAGGATGGCGGCCCGGCCGCGCGGCTGCTGGGCGGCGGCGCCATCCGCCGCGCGCGCCCATCCTTCACGCAGATGACACGCGGTGCGGCGATGGTGACCGATACGCCGACGGCGCGAGTCGGATAGCGCTTGAGGACACAACCCGCCGCGGCGGGCCGAGGGGAGACGAACGACGATGAGCACCGATCTCGATCGCACCACGGTGGAAGAAGCCTATGCGAAATGGGCGCCGATCTACGATGTGGTCTTCGGGGCGGTGTTCGAGGCCGGCCGCAAGGTGGCGATCCAGGCGGCCGAGCGCATCGGCGGGCGGATGCTCGAATTCGGCGTCGGCACCGGCTTCGCCCTCCCGGCCTATAAGCGCGGCAACCGCCTTATCGGCGTCGATATCTCCGAACCCATGCTGCAAAAGGCGCGCGAGCGGGTGGAGAAGGAGAAGCTCGACCACGTCGAGGGCCTGTGCCTGATGGACGGCGCCCATATGGGCTTCGCCGATGAGAGCTTCGACGTGGTGGTCGCGCAGTTCGTCATCACCGTGGTGCCGCACCCGGAGGAGACGCTGGACGAGATGGCCCGCGTGCTGAAGCCCGGCGGCGAGATCATCCTGGTCAACCATCTCGGCGCCGAGGACGGCCCGCGCGCAGTGTTCGAGCGCTGGTTCGCCCGCCGCGCCCGCAAGCTGGGCTGGCGCCCGGAATTCCAGTTCGCCCGCCTGCGCAACTGGGCGGTGGCCAACGGCACGGTGGACCTGCCGATCAAGCGCGACGTGGCGCTCGGCATGTACACGCTGGTGCGCTTTCGCAAGCGCAGCGCGGCGGAAGTGGCCGGCGCGGAAGAAGGTGCCGAGGTCGCGCTGGCGGGGTGAGTGCGAAGCTCCCTATGTTCCGCGAGCTTCAATTTCTGGTATGTCGAGTATTTTGCATATTGTATTGATGATATCTCTATTAATTGCAAGCTTTTCTGAGTCAGTTATTGTTTTCGACGCCCCTTCATGGATAATGTCGTTTCGTTTCTTCCGAATTATTCGTATCGTGGTTCCCCAATCTGTATTATTTTCTACATTTATTTTGGCCCTCAAAGAAGATGGTCCGCCATTTATTATTTCAAGCGCGGTCCAATAATCTATCAATTGCAGGCTTTTATTCTCATTAAAATATGCTCGCGCTAGTAATTTCATGCATAGAGATATTTTATTGTATATATCCTGTTCTTTAATGCATTCTATTTTATCTATTATTGCTTTTAATAAATCAAATCTATAGTATTCATAAAAACCTACGGACTTTCCAATTTCAACTGATGTTGAAGCCCAGCCAATTTCGTCTAAACGTTCTCTATGTACCCGGACGCTACCAAAGTGCGAATGGGCTATACTTTTACCGTATAAAGAAAATAATGCCCCCAAAGTAGCTAACGATGAATCTTTGGCTATTCCTTCATTGTATCCGCCATTATTTTTCCTTACAGGGGAAATTATAATAAGATATTTTCCAATAGGTATGGATTTTTTAGATAGTCCATTGCTATGAAGTATATTTTTTCCTTCAGAATATACAACATTTAGTTCTGAAAAGGAAATTTCGAATTCATTTAATAAATCTATAATAATTAATTTTACAGGATAAGAAGTCATAGATTGACAAAATGAAGAAATGACATCAAAATTTTTACGTGCCACACTGTGATAAGATGTGGAATAAAAATCAAAAATAAAATATTCAAAACTTACGTCATCTAGCCATTCTTTCGGTAAGAAAGATGATAAGTGCATAGGAGCGATTTGGTTGGTCGCCATGTTCTGTTCCATTGCGAAGTTACAACGCCTCACCCCCACGCCAACTCCGGCCCCACCGGCACGATCCCGGTCGGGTTGATCGTCTTGTGGCTCTCGTAATAGTGGCGCTTGATGTGGGGGAGGTTCACCGTCTCCTTCACGCCGTCGACGTGGTAGAGCGCGCGCAGGTAGCGGGTGAGGCTGGGGTAGTCGGCGATGCGGCGGATGTTGCATTTGAAATGGCCGACATAGACCGGATCGAACCGGATCAGCGTCGTGAACAGCCGCCAGTCGGCTTCCGTCAGCGTGTCGCCCATCAGATAAGGCTGGCCTGACAGCCGCGCCTCAAGCTCGTCCAGCATGGCGAACAGGGCGGTCACGGCTTCCTCATAGGCGTCCTGCGCGGTGGCAAAGCCCGCCTTGTAGACGCCGTTGTTCACGCGGTCATAGACCTTGGCGTTGATCGCATCGATCTCCTCGCGCAGCGCCGGCGGGTAATAATCGTGGCGGTCGGGCGTGACGGCGTCGAATGCGGTGTTGAACATGCGGATGATCTCCGCCGATTCATTGTTCACGATGGTGCCGCGCTCCTTGTCCCACAGCACCGGCACGGTGACGCGGCCGGAATAATGCGGATCGGCGGCCAGATACACCTCATAGAGCCGCTGCTTGCCCAGCACCTCGTCGCGGGTGGCGCCGGGGGAGGGGATGGCGGCGTGGTCGGCGAACACCCAGCCTTCCTCGCCCATATGCGGATCCACCACCGAGACCGAGATGACGTTCTCCAGCTTCTTGAGCTTGCGGAAGATCAGCGTGCGGTGCGCCCACGGGCAGGCATAGGAGACATAGAGATGGTAGCGCCCGGCCTCGGCGCGAAAGCCCGCCTCGCCGGTGGGGCCGGCGCTGCCGTCGGTCGTCACCCAGTTGCGGAAGCGGGTGACGGTGCGCTGGAAGCGCCCGCCGGTGCTCGACGTGTCGTACCATTTGTCGGCCCAGGTGCCGTCGACCAGAAGTCCCATCGCGATGTCTCCTCTTGCAGGGGTGAGACTAGTGCGGATGGCGCGGGATTTCCCCGGTAAAGTGCGGGCATCGGCGCAGGAGCGCGCGTGCCGGGATGCCCGCTTGCCAGTGCCGGCGCGGTGTGGTCCGCTGCTTCGGTATCACATGGCCGCTCACGGAAGTTTATGCCTCACGCCGCGCCTGCCGCCCTGCTCCGCTGCGCTCCGGCGCCTTTATGCTGATACCGGCCGCCGGGCGGGCGGCGCCGCCGCGGCAGGAGCGCGCGCTGGTCGCGGTGCTGCTGTGCAACGTGCTGGAATGGTTCGATTTCGCGATTTACGGCCTGCTCGCGGTCTATCTGTCGCGCGCCTTCTTCCCGCAGGGCCACGGGCAACTGGCGCTGCTGGCGACGCTCGCCGTGTTCGGGGTCAGCTTCGTCATGCGTCCGCTTGGCGGGCTGGTGCTGGGGGGCATGGGCGATGGCCGGGGCCGCAAGCCCGCTCTGCTGGCCGCCGCGCTGTTGATGGCGGTGAGCACCTTCGCCATCGGCCTCATCCCCTCATTCGAGCGGATCGGCCTTGCCGCGCCGCTGCTGCTGGTCGCCGCGCGCATGATGCAGGGCTTCTCGGCCGGCGGCGAATTCGGCATCGCCAACGCCTTCCTGCTGGAAACCGCGCCGGAAGGGCGACGCGGCCTCTCCACCAGCTTCCTCGCCATGACGGTCGCGCTCGGCAGCGGACTCGCCAGCGTGAGCACGGCGCTGCTGGTCGGGCTGCTGCCGGCGGAGGCGATGGAGCACTGGGGCTGGCGCGTGCCGTTCCTCGCCGGCGGGGTGCTCGGCATCCTCGCGCTGTGGTTGCGCCGCGGCATCGACGAGACGCCGGTCTATGAGCGCGCGGCGCCGGTGCCAGCCGCGCCGGAGGCGGTGCTGCAAAGGGTACGCCGGCCGATGCTCACCGTGTTCGGCCTCACCATGCACTGGACGGTGTGCTTCTACATCTTCCTGATCTACCTGCCCTTGTTCACGCAGAAGCAGGCGGGGCTGAGCGCCAGCGAGGCGAACTGGGCGAACGCGCTGTCCACGCTGGCGATCCTGATCTTCGTGCCGCTGGTCGGGCATCTGTCGGACCGGGTGGGGCGGCGGCCGTTCCTCATCGCCTCCTGCGTGCTGGTGCTGGCGCTGGTGCTGCCGGCCCTGTGGGCCATCGCCCATGCCGGGAGCTTCCTGCCGGTGGCGGCGATCCAGTTCCTGCTCGGCGGCTGCATCGCGCTCTATTCCGGGGCGGCGCCGGCGGCGGTGGTGGAACTGTTCGCCACACGCGACCGCTCGCGCTGGTCGGCGGTGGCCTATGCGCTGGCGGCGGCGGTGTTCGGCGGCTTCGCCCCGTTCATCGCGGTCTGGCTGACCGCGGCGCTGGACTGGCCGCTGGCGCCGGCCGGCTATGTCATTCTCGCCAGCGCGACCAGCCTCGTCACCGTGTGGCGCATGCCGGAGACGGCGCACCGGCCCTTGGCCTAACCCTCGACGGGCAGTGACCGCCCGAGAGCGGGGGCATGGCCGAAATGGGCGTGATAGGCGCGCGCGAAGCTGGAATAGCCTTCATAGCCGACGCGCCGGCCGATCTCGCTGATGGACAGCCGGCCCTCGCGCAGCAGGTCGCGCGCGCGCTCCATGCGCCGGGCCTGCGCGAAGGCGTGCGGGGTGAGGCCGAAGGCCTCGCGGAAGCCGCCGGAGAGTTCGTTGCGGTTGAGCCCGACGCGCAAGGCGAGCTGCTCGATGCTCGGCGGCTTCTCGATCTCGCGGCGATAGATATCGGCGGCGGTGTCGATCGCCTTGCGCCGGGCGTTTTCCCCGATCAGCCGGGGCGTGGCGGAGCGGAGCGGCTGCTGGAGCTGGGCGACGACGTGGCACAGGAACTCCACGGTCTTCACGCCGAGGAAGATGCCGCGCAGCGGCTCGGGATAGCGGCAGGCCAGCATCTGGTCGACAAGGCCGATGCCGGTCGTCGTCAGCGGAAGCTGGAACACGTCCGGCGTGCCTTCGCGCGACAGGAAGATCGGGCGGAACGCGGCAGGCACATGTTCCGGGTTCAGCCGGTAGTGATCCAGCAAGTGCCGGCGGTCGCAGATGAGCAGCATACCGCGCAGGCGCACGCCAGCCTGCGCGGCCGACGCCGAGGTCGGCGTGTTGCTGATCTGGAGCATGTGCGAGGACACCGGGTCCATGCGCGGGCCGATCCAGCGATGATAGCTGCCGGTGATGATGGCCTGTATGCACACGAGATCGGCGCGCGCCAGCGACAGCCGGTAGGGCTCGCGCACCTCGAAATTCATCAGGTGCAGTAGCGTATGGGCATCAATGCGGCGATAGCCGTGCTCGCGGGCATTCACGGCCTGTCCGAGTCCGCCCGCTACCAGCTCCGACGACGCGAATTCGCCCGCGCCGAGCCCGGACCGCAGCGCGGGAAAATCAACGGCGAATTTGCGCGGCTCGTCCAAGATCACCTCAAGCGAACGCCGCGGCCGGACGCCGCCGCGAACAGGTGGGAATAGTGCACTCCTTCACGATCTATATCCAGTTGTCACGACCCGGTTCGCGCGCTCTACGCAGCGGACTAGCAACGGATGGATCAAGGGCCGATGGCCTGCTTGTTCCGGTGCCGGCATGCTTCGCATTCAGCCTCCCCTCGCCAGCGAGCCGCTCCGCCGTCCGTTTCCCGCAAGCCCTGCAGCACCGACCGCCTTGCTCCCGTTCATCCTCACCAATGCCGGCCTCGCCCCGACACATCAGTTCGAGGCCTTTCGCGCGGCCTATGACGGCATCGTCGACATGGCGCCGTCGCCTGAGCGCGCGGCGGGTTATGCGGTCAGCCAGCGCATCTGGCCGCTGGGGCGGTGCCTGCTGGTCGCCATGAGCCTGCCGGCGTCCCCGCAGCCGCTGCGCTGGACCCATGCCGGCCATACGGTGTTCGACCATTGGTACGCGGCGCTGCCGTGCCGCTTCGTCGATGGACAGGCCGTGCCCGCGCGCTCCGCGCGTGCGGCAGCGCTTCATTCGCTCGCCCATCCCCATGCGGTGACCGTGCGGGAGGAGGGCGCGCTCCTGCTGTTCGTGCCGCGCGGTGCGTTGCGCGCGGCGCGGGGGCCGGGCATCGGGCTGCACGGCGTTGATCTGGACGATAACGGGCTGGACGACAACGGACTGCTCGGGCTGCTCGGCGACCTGATGCTGTCGCTGGCCAACCGGTTGCCGGGGCTCGACGACGGCGCGATCGCCCATGCCGCCGACGCGGTCTGCATGCTGGTCAGCGGCGCCGCGACGGCGTTCACGCCGCCAGGCCCGCTTGCGGCCTCGACCAATGATCTGTCGGTGATCGAGCGCGCGCGCCGGGTGATCCGTGCGCGGCTGAAGGACGAGGCGCTGGAGCCGGACGCCATCTGCCGCGAGCTGGCCGTGTCGCGGTCGCGGCTCTACCGGCTGTTCGCGCCGCTCGGCGGGATCGCGGCCTATATCCGCCGGCAGCGCCTGATGCAGGCGCGTCACGCGCTGGTCGATCCGTTCGAGACCCGCCCGATCATGATGATCGCGGAGGAATGGGGCTTTCGTGACCCTTCCGTGTTCAGCCGCGCGTTCCGGCATGAATTCGGCGTCTCACCCCGCGATGTGCGCGGGATCGGCCTCGGCGCGGCCGGCGCGGCGTCCGGACGGCCGGCGCCCCCGGCCGCGCCGCCGAGCCTCTCCGTGCTGCTCCATGGCCTTGTCGGCTGAGCGCGCCATGGCCCTTCGATGCCCGGAATGCTGCATGAGCGAAGCGACAAGTGGTGTTTTGATACCAATTTAGGGCGTTTTCGGATGTTTTTCTTCGCATGTGCAATATTAAATCGAGCGACCCCAGATTTTGGTACGGTGACTATTCGGGATTTTCAGTCAATAAATGAGATGCCGGGTCAATTTATTGAACAGGTAACTGTTCTATAGCTCTGTTTCGAAAGATTACGTCTGCAATCCGTGAGGCGATCCATGGCGAACGAAACGACCGGAAAACTCTCCCTCTACTCGCTCACCGCCATGGTCGTCGGCTCGATGGTCGGCGCCGGCATCTTCAACCTGCCGGGCCGCTTCGCCACCGCCACCGGGCCGTTCGGCGCCATCATCGCCTGGCTGATCGCCGGCACCGGCATGTACATGCTGGCGCGGGTGTTCCAGGCGCTCGCCGAGCGGCGGCCCGACATCGATTCCGGCGTGTTCGCTTATGCCAAGGCCGGTTTCGGCGACTATATGGGCTTCCTCTCGGCCTTCGGTTACTGGCTCGGGAGCTGCCTCGGCAATGTGTTCTACTGGGTGCTGATCGGCTCGACGCTGGGGCGCTTCTTCCCGGAGATCTTCGGCGACGGCTCCTCGATGATCGCGATCGTCGTGTCGCTGGCCGGCATCTGGGCGTTCCATTTCATGATCCTGCGCGGGGTGGAGCAGGCGACCTTCATCAACACGGTCGTCACCATCGCCAAGATCGTGCCGCTGATCGTGGCCATCCTCGGCTTCGTGTTCTTCTTCAATTACAATCAGTTCTCGGAGAACTTCTTCGGCGGCGTCGGCATGCCGGAAAAGACCCTGCTGGCGCAGGTGCGCGACACCATGCTGATCACGGTGTTCGTGTTTCTCGGCATCGAGGGCGCGAGCGTGTATTCGCGCTTCGCCAAGAAGCGCTCGGATGTCGGCGCCGCCACCATTCTCGGCTTCGTCGGGGTGACCGGCCTGATGGTCGCGGTCACGCTGCTGCCCTATGCCACGGCGCCGCGCGCGGCGATCGCGGGGGTGCAGAATCCCTCGCTCGCCGGCGCGCTCGAACTGGTGGTCGGCCACTGGGGCGCGGTGCTGATCTCGATCGGCGTGCTGGTTTCGGTGCTGGGCGCCTATCTCGCCTGGTCGCTCATCTGCGCCGAGGTGCTGTTCGCCGCCGCCAAGTCCAAGGACATGCCGAAGCTGTTCGCGGCGCAGAACGGCAACCGCGTGCCGGCCAATGCGCTGTGGCTGACCAATATCGTGGTCTCGCTGTTCGTGATCTCGACCTACTGGTCGCGTGACGCCTTCAACTTCATGCTCGACATGACCAGCGTGACCGCGCTGCTGCCCTATCTGCTGGTCGCCGGCTATGGCGTGCTGCTGGCGCGCAGCGGCGAGGGCTACGAGGCGGCGCAGGACAAGCGCGGGCGCGACCAGTTCTTCAGCTGGATCGCGGTGGTCTACACGCTGTTCATGTTCGGCGCGGCGGGGCCGAAATATGTGCTGCTGGTCACCGTGCTCTTCGTGCCCGGCACCATCCTCTATTTCTGGGCCCGGCGCGAGCAGAAGGCCCGGCTGTTCACGCCGGTCGAACTCGCGATCTTCGTCGTCGTGCTCATCGGCGGCGCCGTCGGCACCTACGGGCTGCTGACCGGCCTCATCACTCCCTGACAAGAAAAACACGAGGACTGCCAAGATGGAAACCAAGTTCGGCGTGCATTCCGAGGTCGGCCAGCTTCGCAAGGTGATGGTCTGCGCCCCCGGCCGCGCCCATCAGCGCCTGACCCCCAGCAATTGCGACGACCTGCTGTTCGACGACGTGCTGTGGGTCGATGTCGCCAAGCGCGACCATTTCGACTTCATCAACAAGATGCGCGAGCGCGGCATCGAGGTGGTGGAGATGCACAATATGCTCACCGAGACCGTCGCGATCCCCGAGGCGAAGAAGTGGATCCTCGACAACCAGGTGGTGCCGAACCAGATCGGGCTCGGCTTCGTCGAGGAGGTGCGCTCCTATCTCGAAGGGCTGACGGCGCGCCAGCTCGCCGAGACGCTGATCGGCGGCCTGTCGACCACCGAATTCCCCGAGACCATCGGCGGGGCGACGCTGGACCTGATCCGCGACGCCGCCGGGGCCAATGAGTACCTGCTGCCGCCGCTGCCGAACACGCTCTACACCCGCGACACCACCTGCTGGATCTATGGCGGGGTGACGCTGAACCCGCTCTACTGGCCGGCGCGGCACGAGGAGACCATCCTCACCACCTCGATCTACAAGTTCCACCCCGATTTCGCCGGCAAGGTGAATGTGTGGTGGGGCGACCCGACGCAGGATTGGGGCCTCGCCACGCTGGAAGGCGGCGACGTGATGCCGATCGGCAAGGGCAACGTGCTGATCGGCATGAGCGAGCGCACCTCGCGCCAGGCCATCAGCCAGCTCGCGCAGGCGCTGTTCGACAAGGGCGGGGCCGAGCGCGTGATCATCGCCGCCATGCCGAAGCTGCGCGCGGCCATGCATCTCGACACGGTGTTCACCTTCGCCGACCGCGACTGCGTGCTGCTCTACCCCGATATCGTCGACAAGATCGAATGCTTCTCCTATCGCCCGGACGGCAAGGGCGGCCTCACCCTCTCCAAGGATGGCGGGCTGGTCGAGACCGTGCGCGAGGCGCTCGGCCTCAAGGAGCTGCGCGTGGTCGAGACCGGCGGCAACGACTACATGCGCGAGCGCACTCAGTGGGATTCCGGCGCCAACCTGGTCTGCGCCTCGCCGGGCGTGGTCTTCGCCTATGACCGCAACACCTACGCCAACACGCTGCTGCGCAAGGCGGGCATCGAGGTCATCACCATCGACGGTTCCGAGCTGGGCCGCGGGCGCGGCGGCGGTCACTGCATGACCTGCCCGATCATCCGCGACGCCGTTGACTACTGACCTCTTATCCGGTCGGTAGTCGCGGGACGGCTCGGCAACCGCCCCCCGCCGAGTCGTCCCGTTTCACGTCGCATCGGAGCGGCCCGCCTGCATGACCCAGCCCGAACAACAGAAATTCGCCCTGCCCACGCTGACCGCGATGGTGGTGGGCTCCATGGTCGGGGCGGGCATCTTCTCGCTGCCGCAGACCTTCGGGCGCGTTACCGGCGGGCTCGGTGCGCTGATCGCCTGGGCCATCGCCGGCGCGGGCATGCTGATGCTGGCCTTCGTGTTCCAGACGCTGGCGCGGCGCAAGCCGGAGCTCGATGCCGGCGTCTATGCCTATGCCAAGGCCGGTTTCGGCAATTATCCCGGCTTCCTCTCCGCGCTCGGCTACTGGACGGTATGCTGCCTCGGCAACGTGTCCTACTGGGTGCTGATCAAGTCGACGCTCGGCGCGCTGTTCCCGATCTTCGGCGACGGCAACACGGTGGCGGCGGTGGCGCTGTCCTCGGTCGGGATCTGGCTGTTCCATTTCCTGATCCTGCGCGGGGTGAAGCAGGCGGCGTTCATCAACACGGTGGTGACCGTCGCCAAGATCATCCCGATCCTGATCTTCCTGATCTTCGTCGCCTTCGGTTTCAAGGCCGACATCTTCGCCGTGAATTTCTACGGCGGGCCGGGGCTGGAAGGCGCGGGCCTGTTCGCGCAGGTGCGCGGCACCATGCTGGTGACGGTGTTCGTGTTCGTCGGCATCGAGGGGGCGAGCGTCTATTCGCGCTACGCCCGCCAGCGGTCGGATGTCGGCCTCGCCACGCTGCTCGGCTTCCTCGGCGTGCTGTGCCTGCTGGTGCTGGTCACCATGCTGTCCTATGGCGTGATGCTGCGCCCGGACCTCGCCAGCCTTCGCAACCCGTCCATGGCCGGGGTGCTGGCGGCGGTGGTCGGGCCGTGGGGCGCGGTGTTCGTCAGCGTCGGGCTGATCGTCTCGGTGCTCGGCGCCTATCTGTCGTGGTCGCTGCTCGCGGCCGAGGTGCTGTTCTCCGCCGCCAAGAAGGAAAGCATGCCGGCCTTCCTCGCCGCCGAGAACCGCAACGGCGTGCCCTTCATCGCGCTGTGGCTGACCAACCTGCTCATCCAGCTCTTCCTCATCGTGACGCTGTTCGCGCAGGAAGCCTTCCTGCTGGCGCTCAAGCTCACCTCCTCGATGATCCTGCTGCCCTATCTGCTGACCGGCGCCTATGCGCTCAAGCTGGCGCTGAGCGGGGAGGGCTACCGGCCGGATGAAGGCCGGCGCGGCGATCTGGTGCGCGCCGGGCTCGCGACGCTCTACGCGGCCGGGCTGGTCTATGCCGGCGGGCTGAAGTTCCTGCTGCTGTCGCTGGTGATCTACGCGCCCGGCAGCGTGCTGTTCGTGATCGCGCAGAGGGAGCGCGGGCGGCAGGTGTTCACCCCGGTCGAACTGGGGCTCTTCATGGCGGTGGGTGCCGGGGCGGTGCTGGCCGTGTTCGGGCTGGCGACGGGGCGGATCGCGATCTGATCCGGGGCGCGCGCCCCTCGACCTCGCCCCCGGCCTGTGCTATCCGGCCGGACCTTTTCGGGAACTGACTTCATGACCGCCCGGTTCATCCAGCGACGACGAGAGCCGCGAGCCCGCGCATCCCTGCGCGTGTGCCGTGAAGCTCGTGCGTGCCGGCGACCGTGAACGAGGCGGGGCGCTGGTGCGTGCTGACCGTCTCCAGTGTCCGAGTGCCCCGATGACCGAACTGTCGATCGCCCTTCTGAATGAAACCCCCGCCGACGATGCCGCGATCGAGCGGCTGGCGGCGCGCACCTTCGGCCCCGGCCGGTTCGCGCGCACCGCCTATCGCCTGCGCGAGGGCAATCCGCACCGGCGCGACCTGTCCTTCACCGCCCATATCGGCACCATGCTGGTCGGCTCGGTGCGGCTCACCCCGATCGTGATCGGGGACGCGCCCGCGCTGCTGCTCGGTCCGCTCACCGTGGAGCCGCCGTTCCGCTCGCACGGCATCGGCCGGCGGCTGGTGGAGCGCGCGCTGGAGGCGGCGAAGGCCGGCGGCGCGACGCGGGTGCTACTGGTCGGCGACGAGCCCTATTATGGCCGCATGGGCTTCAAGCGCGTACCGCCCGGCCAGGTGGCGCTGCCCGGCCCGGTCGACCCGCGCCGCGTGCTGCTGTGCGCGCTGGACGGCACCCCGGTCGAGGCGGTGCGCGGGCCGGTGCGCAAGGATTTCACACCACGCTGATTTCACGCCACGCTGAAGGCGCCGCCGGCTTGAACCGGCGGTGTCCGCCATCCTATAGCGTGGGTGGGATTTGATCGTGACATTCGGGAGGTTCGCGTGCAGGGCGATGAGCTGAAGCTGATTCTGTGCCGCATGGCGCCGGGCATGTCCTTGAGCGTGCCGGATGAATGGCTCGACAAGCACATTGCCGGCACCCATGCCAGCCGCGCCGCGCTGGTGAGCGAGATCGCCCGCCAGTACCAGTGCGCGTGCAAGCCCGGCTTCGGCGTGCAGGTCTTCGAGAAACAGATCGTGCCCTATACGGGCTGAGGCGCCCGGCCAAGCCGGTAGGTGAGACGCACCATGCCCTTGGGCAGGGCGAGGCTGCGCTCCAGAGTGAGGCCGCGCGGGCCGCGCGCGTTTCGCGGGAACATGGCGAGGCCGTCGCCGAGCAGCACGGGTATGACGAACAGGTCGAGCCGGTCGAGCGCGTCCGCCGCGATGAACGCATCCTGAAGCCCGGCCCCGCCGACGATCCAGCTGTTTCCCGGCAGCGCCCGCAGATGTGCGATCAGCGCGGGGACGCCCTCCTGCCAGGGCTCGACGCCGACGGGAGCGTCGGCCAGCGGGCGAGAGGTCACGACAAGGCTGCGCTTGCCCTTGTAGAACCAGCCCGCGCCGCTCTCGCGCCCCATGGCGATGACCTGATCATAGGTCGTCCGGCCCATGACCACCGTCTCGATATCGGCGATGAAATCGGCATAGCCGGAATCCACCTCGTCGAACGGCGCCAGCCAGGAAATGCCGCCGTCCCGATCGGCGATATAGCCGTCGAGGCTGGCCGCCATGTAGCCCACTATGGCCATCACCCATCCCCCGCGATTCCGCGCGCGAGGATAGAGGCCGGGCTGGCGGGAGGCTACCGCCCCTCGCGTGCCCAGGCGGCGGCGATGCCGGCCATGAGGATGAGCAGGCCCGAGAGCCCGGCGAAGAGCGGGAACAGGCCGAGCCCGCGCACCACCGAGACCTCGCGCAGGGCGACGCCCATCCAGTCCTCGCCGGCATAGCGCTCGCCCGAGCGCACGCCGACCACGCGCGGGACGAAGCCGGCGAGGTCCGCCATGCGCCAGACGCCGCCGCCGGTGGCTTCCACCGCCGGGCGCAGGGCCTCGGTGGTCGAGGTGACTTCCGAGAACTCGCGCGGATTGAGCGGGCCGACATTCACCAGCGCGGTCAGCGTGCCGTCGCTGGCGCGCCACAGGCCGAGCGTGTCGGCCGGGAAGGTGGCGCGGAACAGGCCGGGCTCGGCCTGATCGAGCGTGACGCGCCGGGTGGCGCCGGTGGGCGTGGTCACCACCACGGTCGGCGCGGTGTCGCCCATGGTCTGGCGCTCCACCACGATGTCGCCGCCATGGGCGGACATGCGCAGGCGCTCCTCCTCAAGGTCCGGCTCCTTCATCAGCCAGTGCGAGAGCCGGCGCAGCAGGTCGATATGCGGCCCGCCGCCCTCGAAGCCGCGCGCCCACAGCCAGAAATGATCGGAGAGCAGCAGCGCGACCCGGCCTTCGCCCACCCGGTCGAGCAGCACCAGGGGCTTGCCGTTCGGCCCGTCCATCACGCTGGTGCCCTTGGCGCCGTCGGTGTCGACCACGCGGAAAAAGTGCGACCAGTTCGGCGGGTCGCTCTGCGAGCCGGGCAAGGCGCGCGTCACCGGGTGGCGCTGGCCGGCCTGGGTGAGGGTGGGGCGGAACGGGGTCTCGTCCATGCGCCCGGTCGGGGCGGCGGGCAGAATGGAATCCAGCGAGGTGTAATAGACCGAACCGTCGGAGATGTAGTCGGTCCCTGCCGCCACCAGCAGCGCGCCGCCCTCTTCGACATAGCGCACGATATTGTCGAAATAGATCATCGGCAGCACGCCCTGCTGGGCGTAGCGGTCGAAGATGATCAGGTCGAAATCCTTGATCTTCTGCTGGAACAGCTCGCGCGTCGGGAAGGCGATCAGCGACAGCTCGTTGATCGGCGTGCCGTCCTGCTTCTCCGGCGGGCGCAGGATGGTGAAGTGCACCAGGTCGACATTGGCGTCGGACTTCAGAAGATTGCGCCAGGTGCGCTCGCCGACATGGGGCTCGCCGGAGACGAGGAGCACGCGCAGCTTGTCGCGCACGCCGTCGATCGAGAGCGCCGCGCGGTTGTTGACCGGGGTCAGCTCGCCGTCGAGCGCGGCGGCCTCGATCTCGATGATGTTGGCGCCGGCATGGGTGATCTCGACCTCGACATTGGCCGGCTGGCCGGCGGTGACGATGGGCCGGGCCACCACCTCGCCGTCGCGCCGCACGGTGACGCCGACGCGGGCGCCGGCGGGGGCGCCCTCATCCTCGACGCGGTAGCCCACGCTCTGCTTCTGGCCGACAATGCCGAAGCGCGGGGTGGAGGTCAGCGCGACGCGGCGGTCGCGCTCGCCCTCCTGGCCGGAAATGATGGCATGCACCGGCGCGCGGAAGCCGAGCCCCGCCATGGTCGCGGGAATGTCGTGCACGCGGCCGTCGGTGAGGAAGATCGCACCGGCCACGCGCTCGGGCGGCACGTCGGCCAGCGCGGCGGAGAGCGCGGTGAACAGGCGGGTGCCGTCCACCTCGCCGGCGCCGCCGCCGGCTTCCACCATGCGCACCTCCGCGCCCTGCTCCTTCAGCCGGGCGAGGCGCTGCTCCAGCTCCTGCCGGGCGGCCTGCGTCATCTGCGTGCGCTCGCCGAAATCCTGGCTGGCGCTCTGGTCCACCACAACGGCGACCACGGTGGAGAGCGGCTCGCGCTCTTCGCGGGTCAGCGAAGGATTGGCGAGCGCGAGCACCGCGAGCAGCAGGGCGAGGGCGCGGAAGATCGCGCCGCGGGTGCGCGCCACCAGCAGCAGCAGGGCGACCACGGCGGTGACGGCCGCGGCGGCGAGGAGCCAGGGCAGCGGAATCAGCGGGTCGAAGGCGAGGCCCAGATTCATGAATGGCCTGCGTCAGTTGTGGCGGTCGTGATGGCCGGGACGACACCCGGCATGACGGCGGCGGGGGCCTTATGCCTCTCCGCGACGGCGAGGGTGAGCCGGGCGGCAGGGCCGGCGGCGATCGGGGAGGTCGTCTTCATCCGGGAGAGGTGCGTCATTGCCCCAGCCTTTCCAGCAGCGCCGGGACGTGGACCTGATCGGCCTTGTAGTTGCCGGTGAGCACATACATCACGAGATTGGCGCCGGTGCGGAACGCCATTTCGCGCTGGCGCGGGCTGCCGCCGGACATGGGCAGCAGCGGCTGGCCGTCGCTGCCGAGCGCCCAGGCGCCGGCAAGATCGTTCGAGGTGATGACCACCGGGGACACGCCGTCGCCGGCACGGGCCGGGCGTTCCTCGCCGTCTTCGGGCGCGGGCAGCGCCTCGACCCAGGTCGTGCCCTCGGCGAAGCGGCCGGGGAAATCCCGCAGCAGATAGAATGCCTTGGTCAGCACATGGTCGCGCGGCACCGGCTCCAGCTCGGGAATATCGAGACCTTCG
Organism: Ancylobacter gelatini; assembly: GCF_022601675.1. GTDB lineage: Bacteria > Pseudomonadota > Alphaproteobacteria > Rhizobiales > Xanthobacteraceae > Ancylobacter > Ancylobacter gelatini. The sequence goes on from NZ_JAKVIL010000002.1 coordinate 137,028, forward strand.
AGGATGGTGCGCAGCGCGGTGTTGGCCGGGGAGCCCGAGCCGTTGGAGCCCGGCAGCACGGATTCGGCGTCGCGTGTGTCGAACAGGATGGTGCCGCCCTGCTTCATGAAGGCATCGACCCGCGCCAGCGTCTCCGGTGGCAGCGTGGTCGCGCCCGGCAGCACCGGCCAGTACAGCAGCGGGAAGAAGGAGAGGTCGTCGCGCGCGATATCGACGCCCATCGGCTCGCCGGCCTCCAGCGCGGTGCGATCACGCAGGAATTCGGTGAGCCCGGTCAGGCCGGCCTGGCTGATCTGGTCGGTGTCGGCGTCGCCAGTGACGACATAGGCGAGGCGGGTGGCGTTCGAGGCCTTGGTGGCGAACTCGATCTCGGCCGGCGTCATTTCGCGGCGCGCGGGCGGCTTGGCTGCGGCTTCGCTTTGTGCGGCAGGTGTGGGGGTGGTCGGAGTTCCCTGCGCGAGCGCCCGCTCCGTCGGCATCGCCGCGCCGAGCGCGAAAGCGAGCGCCAGCAGCGCGGCGGTGGCGGCACGGCGGGGCACGAGGCGCGAGAGGCCGCCGCCGAGCAGGAACACGATGATCGCGTCCACCAGCAGCAGCGCCAGCAGAGCGAGCAGCAGCGGCGCGCGCAGGTCGCTGGGCGTCGCGTCGCGATAGGGTTCGACTTGGCCGAGGCCTTGAAGGTCGAGCGGGGCCAGCCGGTCGCGCGGCAGCAGCGCGTTGACGGCGACCAGGCCTTCCGGCGGGCCGTAGAAGCCGGGCGGATGGTCGGCGCTGGCGCGCCCGTTGAAGCCGACCGGGATCGCCTTGGCGGTCGGGGTCACCGGGCGGAACGCGCCGAAACCGTCGAGAATGCGGCTCGGCGCCACGGTCTCGCCGGTGACGGCATTGGCGCCGCTCTCATCGGCGGCGACCTCGGCCGCGCTCGCCCCGCCCAGCGCCACCACACGGCGCAGCATGTCGACGAAGGCGCCGGACAGCGGCAGGTTGGACCATGATGTGTCGGCGGTGACATGGAACAGCGCCAGCGTGCCGGCGCCGCGCCGCTCGCCGGTGACCAGCGGCGTGCCGTCGGTCAGGGTTGCCCAGGTGCGGCCGGCCAGCAGCCCGTCCGGCTCGGCGAGCACCTGGCGCTCGACCGTCACGTCGGTCGGCACCGGCACGTCGCGGAACGGGCCTTCCTGAGCGAAGCCGCCCAGTGCCTGCGGCTGCTCCCAGGACAGCGAACCGCCGAGCACGCGCCCGCCGCGCCGCAGCGTGACCGGCACGAGGTCGTCGGAGGCATTGGCGAGGCGCGGGCCGGCGAAGCGGATCAGCACGCCGCCACCCTCGATCCAGCGATCCAGTCGTGCGCGGGTCTCCGGCTGAAGCGTGCCGATGTCCGAGAGCACGATCACCGGCAGCTTCTGGTCGATGAAGCGGTCGATGGCCTCCGAGGTCGAAGCGCCGTCGGCGGTGCGGATATCGGCGAAGGGGCCGAGCGCGCGGGTGAGGTAATAGGAGGGCGCGAGCAGCGGCTGGCGCTGGTCGGCGGAGGCGCCGGAGACGAGGCCGACCGTGCGGCGGCGCCAGCGCTTGTCGAGCAATTGCACCGCGCCGGCCGACGCCTCGTCGACGATTTCCAGCCGTGCGATCTCGTTGCGGATCTCGACGGGAATCGTGAAGCGCGCTTCGGTCTCCTTCGCGCCCGGCTCGAAGGAGAAGGGCGCCTCGCCAAGGGCAAGGCCGCGCAGATCGAGCGCGCGCACGGTGCCGGCGCGCGGCAGCGTGTTGCGGTCGGCGCGCACCACTTTCACGGAGAGCGCGTCCACCGCATTGTCAGGGGCGGTGAGGGCCAGCGGCTCCTCGACGCCATCGGCCAGCGTGATCAGCGGGTGAGTGCCGACGGTGCGGGCGAGCTCGGCGGCAAAGCCGTCCGTGCCCTCCAGCGCCACGCCGTCAGACAGATAGATCACCGAGGCCTGCGGTACGCCGGCCAGCGCCTTCGACAGGCTTGCCAGCGCCGGCCCGCGCTCGGGCACATGGGCGACCGGGGCCAGCGTGCGCAACCGCTCGCGGGCTTCGCTGGGCGACATGACGCGCGGCTCCAGCGGGGGCTCGCCGGTCGGGATGAGGACGACGCCGCGTCCATCGATATCGGCATCGGCCACCACGCTCTCGGCGCTGGCGCGGCGCGCGTTCCAGTGCGCGGCGGCGGGCCAGCCGGAATCGATCAGCAGCACGGCGGGGCCGGTGGAGGCCGGGCCGGCCACCGGGGGATTCCACACCGGGCCGGCGGCGGCGAAGATGACGAGCGCCGCCAGCAGCAGGCGCAGCGCGGTCAGCCACCACGGGGTGCGGGCCGGCGTCTCTTCCTTGGGCGGAATGTCCAGCAGCAGCCGCATCGGCGCGAAGGCGATGCGGCGCGGACGGGGCGGCACCAGACGCAGCAGGAACCACAGCAGCGGCAGGCCGGCGAGCGCGGCGAGGATCAGCGGCGAGGAGAAGGCGAGGGGCAATCCGAACAATCCGCTCATGCCGCGCGCCCCCGGTTGCCGGTCGTCCCGCCACTTCCCGCCTTGTCGCTACCGGCTTCGATCGAGGGGGTGTGGTGGCCCCCGCTCATGCGGGCATGGAGGGCGAGCAGCAGTTCGCTGGCCGGGCGATCGGTGCGGTGGACGATGAAGCTCCAGGTGCGCCGCTCCGCCTCGAAGCGGATGGTGTCCCGATGCCGGGCGACGCGGGCGATATAATCCTCGCGCACCGTCTCGGCGCGGCCGACCGTGAACACGCTGCCGCTTTCCGGCTCGCGGAACTCGATGCGGCCGGAGAACGGGAAGGTCTCCTCCGCCGGATCGCAGACCTGCACCACATGGCCGTGGCAGCCGGAGGCGGACGTCGCGGCAAGGCTCGCGACCACCTCGCTCGCCGGGCTCCAGAAATCGCCGAGCAGCACCACCTCGGCCAGCGGCGAGGGCGAGAAGTTCGGCGGCAGGCTTTCCGGCAGGCGATGCGAATGCACCAGTGCCTCGGCCATCTTCTCGACGATGCGGCGCGAGGCGGAGGGGCGCATGATGCCGGGAATGCCGACGCGCTCGCCGCCCTTCACCAGCAGTTCGGCCAGGGCGAAGGCGACCACCAGCGCGCGGTCGCGCTTGGTCTCCCACACCAGCGGCGAGGCATAGACCATGGAGGCGGAGAGGTCGGGCCAGATCCACACCGTGTGGGCGGCCTCCCATTCGCGCTCGCGGACATACAGATGGTCGTCGCGGGCGGAGCGGCGCCAGTCGACGCGGGCGGAAGGTTCGCCATCCATGAAGCGGCGGTACTGCCAGAAATTCTCGCCGGTGCCGGCGCGCCGGCGCCCGTGCAGCCCGTGATAGACGCTGGCGGCGATCTTGCGGGCTTCGAGCACGAGCCGGGGCATGGCGGCGATGAGGCCGGCCGCGTCCTGTGCTGCGCCGCGCACGGCGATGTCGGCGTCCATCTCCACCCGATCAGAACTCCTGTACGCGCCCGGTCGTCCACCCTGCCATCATCACCCGCGCATCATCACCCGATCTTGGACGCAAGTTTGGCGATAATGCCCGGCACTGTTTCGCCGTCGGCCCGCGCGGCGAAAGTGAGCGCCATGCGGTGCTTGAGGACCGGCTCGGCCAGCGCCACCACGTCGTCGATGGACGGCGCATAGCGCCCGTCCAGCAGCGCGCGGGCTCGCACCGCCAGCATCAAGGACTGCGAGGCGCGGGGGCCGGGGCCCCAGGAAATGAACTTCGACAGGTCGCCGGCATCGGTGCCGGGGCGGGCCGAGCGCACCAAAGTGAGGATCGCCTCCACCACGGATTCCCCGACCGGGAGCCGGCGCACCAGGCGCTGGGCGGCGGTGAGGTCGTCGGCCGTCATCACCGCCTTGGGCTTGGTCTCCTCGGCGCTGGTGGTGTCGAAGAGGATTTTCCGCTCCGCGTCGCGGTCGGGATAATCGACGTCGATTTCCATCAGGAAGCGGTCGAGCTGGGCTTCGGGGAGCGGGTAGGTGCCTTCCTGCTCCAGCGGGTTCTGGGTGGCGAGCACATGGAACGGCTTGGGCAGGTCATGCCGCACGCCGGCGACGGTGACATGGCCTTCCTGCATCGACTGCAGCAGCGCCGACTGGGTGCGCGGCGAGGCGCGGTTGATCTCGTCCGCCATCAGCAGCTGGGCGAAGACCGGGCCGGGAATGAAGCGGAACGAGCGCCGCCCGCCAGCGCTTTCCTCCAGCACCTCGGCACCGAGAATGTCGGAGGGCATGAGGTCCGGCGTGAACTGCACGCGCCGCGCGTCGAGGCCGAGCACGGTGCCGAGCGTTTCCACCAGCTTGGTCTTGGCGAGGCCGGGCACGCCGACCAGCAGGCCATGGCCGCCGGAGAGGATGGTGATGAGCGTGCGCTCGACCACGGCTTCCTGGCCGAAGATCACCGCGCCAATGCCTGCCTTGGCGGCGCGGATGTTGGCCGCCGTGCTCTCCGCGGAGCGCACGATCATGTCGTCGAGGGATTGGAAGTTCTCGCTGGTCGCTGACGTCATGTCCTGCTCCTGAAAACCCTTTGCCGGCCATGTTGCGCCGCAACAATGGATATTGCAATGCACGCACCATCGTACCGGTTGCCGTCGGGGCGGCTTTCCCGCATTCAAGCTTACGCTAAGTTTGGGCCTCGTCGACCATTGGTTGGGGCATCACGACTGCGCGATTACGCCCGTGTGACAGGGAAATTCCCGTGATTTCAGAATCTTCTGGGCGGCTTGACGATTTATTGAGGTCGGCCGGGGAGGCGAGTGGCCGCAGCCCGGCGCCGCTGGAGCGCTGGAATCCGCCCGATTGCGGCGACATCGATCTCAGAATCGACCGCGAGGGTGTCTGGCACTATGCCGGTACACCGATCCGCCGTGAGGCGCTGGTGAAGCTGTTCGCCTCCGTGCTGGCCCGCGAGGGCGAGCGCCATGTGCTGATCACGCCGGTCGAGAAAGTCGGGATCGTGGTGGAGGACGCGCCGTTCCTCGCGGTCGACATGGCGGCGGAGCCGTATGAGGCGGGCGAGCGGCTGGTGTTCCGCACCAATCTCGACGACCTCGTGCGCTGCGACACCGAGCACCCGCTGCGCTTCGAGCCGCAGGCGGGCGCGGACGGCGTTCGTCCCTATATATATGTCCGGCGCGGCCTGTGGGCCCGGCTCACCCGCGCCGTGTTCCTCGAACTCGCGGAGCGGGGCGAGGAACGTGAGGTCGAGGGTCGGCGCCTGTTCGGCGTCGCATCGGCCGGCGCCTTCTTCCCGCTGGCGCCGGCGGACGAACGGAACGGGACATGATGGATCACGCCGTGCCTTTCTCTGATGCCGCCCCTGCCGAGGCGGAGCTTTCCGCGCCGCTGGCGGACTTCCTGACGCGGGCGCGCACGAAGTTGATGAGCACCCCGGACATTGCCGGCGATCCGCGCCGCGGCGACCATGAGCTGACCCCGGAATTCCGTCCGCTGGTGGACCAGCGGCCGGTGCGCGCGGCGGCGGTGCTGATCCCGGTGATCACGCGGCCCGAGCCGACCGTGCTGCTCACGCTGCGCTCGGCGCATCTGCCGAGCCATCCCGGCCAGATCGCCTTTCCCGGCGGCAAGATCGACCCGACCGATGCCGGCCCGCTCGACGCGGCGCTGCGCGAGGCGGAGGAGGAGGTCGGGCTGGAGCGCGCCCGCGTGCGCCCGCTCGGCTATCTCGACAGCTATCTCTCGCGCACCGGCTACCGCATCGTGCCGGTGGTGGCGGCGGTCGAGCCGGATTTCGGGTTGAGGCTCAATCCCGGCGAGGTCGACGAAGCGTTCGAGGTGCCGCTGGATTTCCTGATGAGCCCGGCCAATCACCAGCGCCACTCGCGCGAGGCGGAGGGGCTGATCCGCACCTTCCATGCGATGGCCTATGAGAAGCGCTTCATCTGGGGCATCACCGCCGGCATCCTGCGCACGCTCTATGAAAGGATGTATGCCTGATGGCTCGGGTCGCGATTACCAACATCCTGCTGTTCCTGCTGCCCTTCGTGCTGTTCGCGCTGTATCTGCGCTATGGCCGGGGCGTCGACACGCTGCTCTCCGGCTGGTCGACGCGCGCTTTCGCGCTGTGCGCCCTGGCCGCCGTGGTGCTGGTGACGCTGAGCCTGCTGCTGTTCGAGGGCGAGGGGCGCGGGCCGACGACAGGGCGCTATGTGCCGCCGACCTGGCAGGATGGCGTGCTGATACCCGGTCACATCGAATGAACCCGCTGATGCAGGGGCGCCCTGGCCTCGCCCGCGTGCTCGACGCGCTGAACGGCGACGGCGAGGATGCCCGCATCGTCGGCGGCGCGGTGCGCGACTGGGTGGTCGGGCGCCGGCAGCGCTCGGATATCGACATCGCCACCACCGCCCGGCCCGAGGAGGTGGTGCGCCGCGCGCGCGCCAACGGGCTGAAGGCAGTGCCGACCGGCATCGAGCACGGCACCGTCACGCTCATTGCCGATGGCGAGCCCTATGAGGTGACGACGCTGCGCGAGGACATCGAGACCGATGGCCGCCGCGCCGTTGTGACCTTCGGGCGCGACTGGCGCCGCGACGCCGAGCGGCGCGACTTCACCATGAACGCGCTCTATCTCACCCGCGACGGCGAGCTGGTCGATCTCGTGGGCGGGGAGGCGGATGCGCGGGCGGGCCATGTCCGCTTCATCGGCGAGGCCGACCGGCGCATCACCGAGGATTATCTGCGCATCCTGCGCCTGTTCCGCTTCCACGCCGCCTATGGGCGCGGCGACCTCGACGCGCGGGCGCTGGCCGCCGCCATCCGCCACAGGGATGGCCTTGCCCGGCTGTCGCGCGAGCGGGTGCGAGCCGAGCTGATGAAGCTGTTCGTCGCCCCGCGCGCGGCGGAAACGCTGGCGATCATGCAGGAGGCCGGGCTGCTCGACCTTGTGCTCGGCCGGCCGGGCGATGTCGCGACCGTCGCCCGGCTCGCCGATATCGAGGCGGCGCTGGATCTGCCGCCCGACGCGGTGCGCCGGCTGGGCGCGCTCGCGGTGCGTGGCGAGGAGGAGGCGCGGGCGCTGCGCGAGGAGTTGCGCCTCTCCAATGCCGAGGCGGCGCGGCTGCTCGCCATGGCCGGCCCGGCGCCGACGCCGGGCATGTGCGAGAAGGGGCAGAAGGCGTTTCTCTACCGCATGGGCCGCGAGGCCTTCCTCGACCGCGCCCTGATCGCCTTCGCCCGCGCCGGCGCGCCGCTGGAGGAGGAAGGCTGGCGTGGGCTGGTGATGATCGCGCGCGGTTGGCCGCTGCCGGTGTTCCCGCTCAAGGCCGCCGACCTGATCGCCGCCGGCCTCACCCCCGGCCCGGCGCTGGGCGCCGCGCTCAAGCGGGCGGAAGACGCCTGGATCGAGGCGGGGTTTCCGATGGACGCGGCGGCGCTGGACGGGATCGTGCGGGAGGCGGTGGGGTAAGCGCCCCGACAGGGGATCGGGCCGTTACGGCCACTTCACCACGGGCGGCATGGAGGACAGGATCGAATCGACATTGCCGCCGGTCTTCAGGCCGAACAGCGTGCCGCGGTCGTAGAGCAGGTTGAACTCGACATAGCGGCCGCGGCGGATGAGCTGCTCCTCGCGCTCGGCCTCGTTCCATGGCGTGGCGAAGTTGGCCCGCACGAGGCGGGGATAGACGTCGAGGAAGGCGAGGCCGACCGCCCTGGTGAAGTGGAAATCGGCGTCGCGATCCTCCGAATCCAGCCAGTCGTAGAAAATGCCGCCAATGCCGCGCATCTCCTTGCGGTGCGGCAGGTAGAAATACTCGTCGCACCATTTCCTGTAGCGCTCATAGTCGATATGGGGCCGCCCCTCGCAGGCGCCGCGCATCGCCGCGTGGAAGGCAACCGAGTCCGGGTCTTCCTGCGTGCGGCGGGCGTCGAGCACCGGGGTGAGGTCCGCGCCGCCGCCGAACCACGCCTTGGTGGTGACGACGAAGCGCGTGTTCATGTGCACGGCCGGCACATGCGGGTTGGCCAGATGCGCGATCAGCGAGATGCCGGTGGCGTGGAAGCGCGGGTCTTCCTCGGCGCCGGGAATCTGCTTGCGGAATTCCGGGGCGAACTCGCCATGCACGGTCGAGCAATGCACGCCGACCTTCTCGAACAGCCGGCCGCGCATGATCGACATCACCCCGCCGCCGCCCGGCGCGCCGCTATGATCGGTGCGGGCCCAGGGCGTGCGCTCGAAGCGGCCGGGCGTGCCGGGATAGAGCGCGTCCGGCGCCTCGTCCTCCAGCGCCTCGAAGGCGGCGCAGATGCGATTGCGCAGTTCCTCGAACCAGGCGCGGGCGGCTTCCTTGCGGGCCTCGATATCGGTGGCAGCCATGTCGCTCGCGGCCATGGGGCGTCCTCGCGCTGTTCTCGTCGAGCGGGCTTTTATCGCCTAAGCCGCGTCGCCGGAAGGGCACAGACCGGCTCGCCTCAGACCAGCGTCCCGGCGAGGTGGCCGATCACCGCCGTCAGCGCCATCGCCAGCGCGCCCCAGAACGTCACGCGGATTGCCGCCCGCCACATCACGGCGCCGCCGGCCCGGGCGCCGACCGCGCCGAGCAAGGCGAGGAACACCAGCGAGCACAGCGTGACGCTCGCCCCGATCCAGGCCGTCGGCACCAGAATCGCGGTGGCGAGCGGTAACGCCGCGCCGGCCGCGAAACTCGCGGCGGAGGCAAGGGCGGCCTGAACCGGGCGCGCGACGCTGATTTCGGAAATACCCAGCTCGTCGCGGGCATGGGCGCCCAGCGCGTCGCCGGCCGTGAGCTGGATCGCGACCTCGCGGGCAAGGCCCGGCTCCAGCCCGCGCGCGACATAGATGCCGGCCAGTTCCTCCAGCTCGCCTATCGGATCGGTGCGCAGCTCCTCGCGCTCGCGCTTCAGGTCCGACTGCTCGGCATCGGATTGCGAGGACACCGAGACATATTCGCCCGCCGCCATCGACATCGCGCCGGCCACCAGACCGGCGAGGCCGGCGAGCAAGATATCGCCGCGCGCGGTGCTGGCGGCGGCGATGCCCACCATCAGGCTCGCGGTGGAGAGAATGCCGTCATTGGCGCCGAGCACGGCGGCGCGGAGCCAGCCGATGCGCGTGACGTAATGGCGTTCCATATGGCTGCGCATGGCGCGGGCCTCCCCCCAAGGCATGGTGCGACCCGTGTCGCCGGCATGGCTTTACACGCGCGTTACGACATACTGATGCCGCATCGAGGTATCACAAGGCGCGCCATGTTCACGCGCATCTTCGCCTGGTTCGAAAATCTGGTCGATCCGTTCCGTCCCGTACCCATCGAACGGCCGCCGGAAGGGCTTGCCGCGTTCTACTGGCACTTCGTCCGGCAGAGCGGCTGGATCTTCATAGCCGCGCTCGCCGCCGCCTTCGTGGTGGCGATCGTGGAGGTGTCGCTGTTCCGCTATATCGGCCAGATCGTCGACCTGCTGCAGAACTCCTCGCCGGGGACGATCTTCACCGACCATGGCGGCCTGCTGCTGTGGATGGCCTTCGTCGTGGTGATCGCGCGCCCGCTCGCCAATGCGTTGCATGACCTGCTGGTGCGCCAGTCCATCACCGCCAATGTCGGCAGCCTGATCCGCTGGCAGTCCTATCGCTGGGTGGTTCGCCAGTCGCTCGGGTATTTTCAGGGCGACTTCGCCGGCCGCATCGCGACCCGCGTGCTGCAGGCCGGGCCGGCGGTGCGCGGCTCCGTGGTCGAGGTGATCGACGCGCTCTGGTATGTAAGCGTCTATGCGGTGAGCGCAGTCATCCTGTTCGCCGAGGCCGACTGGCGGCTCGCCGTGCCGATGGTGGCGTGGATCGCGCTGTACATACTGGCGCTGTCGAAATTCGTGCCCGCGGTGCGGCATCTGTCGAAGACCACCTCCGAGAAGAACTCCATGCTCTCGGGCCGGATCGTCGACAGCTACACCAATGTCATGACGGTGAAGCTGTTCGCGCATGGCGACCGCGAGGACACCTATGTCCGCGACGCGCTGGAGAACCACAACCGCGCCTTCAAGGACCAGCAGCGCCAGATCACGCGGATGGCGCTGACAGTCAGCGTGCTCAACAGCGCCATGCTCGGCGCCGTGGGCGGCATCGGCATCTGGCTGTGGTCGACCGGCGCCATCAATCTCGGTGCCATCGCGCTCTCCACCGGCCTTGCCATCCGCATCACCAACATGTCCGGCTGGATCATGTGGGTGGTCACCGGCGTGTTCGAGAATGTGGGCACGGTGCAGGAGGCCATCCTCACCATCGCCCGCCCGCACACCGTGACCGACCGCGAGGCGGCGCCGGCGCTCACCGTGGCGCAGGGTGCGATCCGCTTCGAGGATCTGAGCTTCCACTACGGCAAGGGCGGCGGCGTGATCGACCATCTCGACCTCGCGCTCCAGCCGGGCGAGCGCGTCGGGCTGGTCGGGCCGTCGGGCGCGGGCAAGTCGACGCTGATGAGCCTTTTGCTGCGCTTCTACGACCCGGAGGGCGGGCGTATCCTGATCGACGGGCAGGACGTGACGGCGATCACGCAGGAATCGCTGCGCGCGAAGATCGGCGTGGTGACGCAGGACACCTCGCTGATGCACCGCTCGGTGCGCGACAACATCGCCTATGGCCGCCCGGAAGCCTCGGACGAGGAGATCTGGCAGGCCGCGCGGCGCGCCCATGCCGACGAGTTCATCGAGACGCTGGTCGACCCGCAGGGCCGCACCGGGCTCGACGCCCATGTCGGCGAGCGCGGCGTGAAGCTCTCCGGCGGTCAGCGCCAGCGCATCGCCATCGCCCGCGTGCTGCTGAAGGACGCCCCGATCCTCGTGCTCGACGAGGCGACCTCGGCGCTCGATTCGGAAATCGAGGCCGCGATCCAGGCCAATCTCGACACGCTGATGGACGGCAAGACCGTGATCGCCATCGCCCACCGGCTTTCCACCATCGCGAAGATGGACCGGCTGGTGGTGATGGAGCATGGGCGCATCGTCGAGACCGGCAGCCATGCCGAGCTGATCGCGCGCGGGGGGCTCTATGCCCGGCTGTGGAAGCGCCAGTCCGGCGGCTTCATCGACGCAGATGAGGCGGTGGTCGAGGAAGCGGCGGAATAGCGCTCACCCCGGAAAGCCCCCGGTCTGGCGCAGCGCCTCGCCGAGAATCATCGCGCCCGCCACCGCGACATTGAGCGAGCGGGTGCCGGCCGCCAGCGGGATCACGACCCGGGCGTCGGCCCGCTCATGCACAGATTCCGGCACGCCCGCGCTTTCCCGGCCGAGCAGCAGCACGTCCGATTCCGAAAAGTCGAAACCGGTATAGGCGATCGCCGCGCGGGTGGTGCACAGCACGAGCCGCCGATTCTCCCCGGCGCGCCAGCTCTCGAAGGCGGCAAAGCTGGCGTGGCGGTGGATGACGGCGCGGTCGAGATAGTCCATTCCCGCCCGCCGAAAACCGGCATCGCCCACCGGAAAACCCGCCGGCTCGATGATGTGCAGCCCGATGCCGAGGCAGGCGCTCGTGCGCGCCAGCGTTCCGGCATTCTGCGCGATATCCGGTTCAAACAGGGCCAGCGCGAGAGACATGAGACATTCCCGAAGGTTGGTAGCGGGCGCAGCGCCCGAGGGAGAATGGGGGGCAGGACGGACTGCCGCACTGCCTTCATCTGGACAAGGGGCTGTTCCGGTGCAATTAGAGGCACTCGAAGGTACGCCAGCCTGCGCAGGGTCCGCTTGCCTGCTCCGCATTGCGGAGCCGGACCGCCGGCGGGCGTGTATCTGTTGAGGGCATGAGGGGAAAGGGATCCATCGTGGCAACAACCGGGACGGCGGAAACCACGCGCCGCGACTTTCTCTATATAGCGACCGGCGCCATGGGCGCGGTCGGAGCCGCCGCTCTGGTGTGGCCTTTCGTTTCCCAATTGCAGCCCGACGCCTCGGTGCTGGCGCTGGCCTCCACGGATGTGGACATTTCGCAGATCGCCGAAGGCCAGATCGTCACCGTGAAGTGGCGCGGCAAGCCGGTCTTCGTGTGGAATCGCACCCCCGAGGACATCGCCAAGTCGAAGGAAGTGGCGCTGTCCGCGCTGCTGGACCCGATCGCGCGCAACGCCAACCTGCCGCCCGACGCCCCCGCGACCGACGAGAACCGCGCCGCCCCCGACAAGGAGCGCTGGCTGGTGGTGATCGGCATCTGCACGCATCTGGGCTGCGTGCCGATCGGCCATGCGGGCGAGTATGACGGCTGGTTCTGCCCCTGCCACGGCTCGGAATACGACCAGGCGGGCCGCGTGCGCCGCGGGCCGGCGCCGACCAACCTGGAGGTGCCGCCCTACGCCTTCGCGTCCGACACCAAGATCACCATCGGCTGATCGGCTTCAGGAAACTTATGCAATGAGCGGACACGCGACATTCGAGCCGAAGCATCCGGCACTCAAGTGGTTCGAGAGCCGGCTTCCCCTGGTCGGCCTCATCCATTCCTCCTTCATCGCCTACCCGACCCCGCGCAACCTGAACTACTGGTGGACCTTCGGCGGCATCCTGTCGCTGATGCTGGTGTGTCAGATCCTGTCGGGCGTGGTGCTGGTGATGCACTACACCCCGCATGTGACGCTCGCCTTCGACTCGGTCGAGCACATCATGCGCGACGTGTCCTATGGCTGGCTGATCCGCTACATCCACGCCAACGGCGCGTCGATGTTCTTCATCGCGGTGTACATCCACATGTTCCGCGGCCTGTATTACGGGTCCTACAAGGCGCCGCGCGAGGTGCTGTGGATCCTCGGCTGCATCATCTACCTGCTGATGATGGCGACCGCCTTCATGGGCTACGTCCTGCCGTGGGGCCAGATGAGCTTCTGGGGCGCCACCGTCATCACCAACCTGTTCTCGGCCTTCCCGGTGGTCGGCCCGACCATCGTCGAGTGGCTGTGGGGCGGGTTCTCGGTCGACAACCCGACGCTGAACCGCTTCTTCTCGCTGCACTACCTGCTGCCCTTCATGATCGCGGGCGTCGTCGTCCTGCACGTCTGGGCGCTGCATGTGGTGGGCCAGAACAACCCGACCGGCGTCGAGCCCAAGACCGAGAAGGACACCGTTCCCTTCACCCCGTACGCGACCATCAAGGACGGGTTCGGGATGGTGTGCTTCCTGATCTTCTTCGCGTGGTTCCTGTTCTACATCCCGAACTATCTCGGCCACGCCGACAACTACATCCCGGCCAACCCGCTGGTGACGCCGGCCCACATCGTGCCCGAATGGTACTACCTGCCGTTCTACGCGATGCTGCGCGCGGTGCCGGACAAGCTGGGCGGCGTGCTCACCATGTTCGGCGCGATCATCGTGTTGTTCTTCGTGCCGTGGCTGGATACCTCGAAGGTGCGCTCGGGCGTCTACCGCCCGCTGTTCAAGCAGTTCTTCTGGATCTGGATCGTGGTGTGCATCGGTCTGGGCTGGCTGGGCTCCAAGCCGGCCGAGGGCGGCTACGTCATCGCCGGCCGCATCCTCACCGTGTGGTACTTCGCGCACTTCCTCATCATCCTTCCGCTGCTCGGCCTGTTCGAGAAGCCGAAGGCGGTGCCGGCCTCGATCACCGAGGCGGTGCTGGGCAAGAAGACCAAGGGCGGCGCGCCCGCCTCGGTTGGCGCTCACGCGCCGCAGACGAAGGGTTGAGCGGACATCATGAACATGACCATGAACAAGCTCTCCTCCCTTCGTTCGCTCATCGCCCGCGCCGTCGTGGCGGCGACGCTGGTCACGGCGGCGGGCGGCCTCGCCGTCGCGGCGGAAGAAGGCGGCCACGGCTCGCCCAAGCCGCCGCGCGAGCACTGGTCCTTCGCCGGCCCGTTCGGCCGCTTCGACCAGGCCCAGCTCCAGCGCGGCTTCCAGGTGTTCAAGGAGGTTTGCGCCTCCTGCCACGGCGCGCACCTGCTGGCGTTCCGCAACCTTGCCCAGCCGGGCGGCCCGGGCTTCACCGATGCGCAGGCGCGCGTGGTCGCGGAGGGCTTCCAGATCCAGGACGGCCCGAACGACGCCGGCGACATGTTCGACCGGCCGGGTCGCCTGTCGGACCGCTGGCCCTCGCCGTTCCCCAACGAGCAGGCGGCCCGCGCCTCCAATGGCGGCGCCTATCCGCCGGATTTCTCGACCCTCGCCAAGGCGCGCACCTATGAGGTCGGCTTCCCCGGCTTCCTGATCGACATCTTCACCCAGTATCAGGAGCAGGGCCCGGACTACATCCATGCGCTGCTGAACGGTTACACCGAGCCGCCGGAAGGCTTCGCGGTCCCCGAGGGTGCGCATTACAACGCCTACTTCCCCGGCCACGCCATCAAGATGCCGCAGCCGATCTCGGAGGGTCAGGTGACCTATTCCGACGGCTCGCCGGAGACGGTCGAACAGTATTCGCGCGACGTCACCGCCTTCATGATGTGGGTGGCGGAGCCGCATCTGGAAACGCGCAAGCGCCTCGGTTTCCAGGTCATGATCTTCCTGATCGTGTTCGCCGGCCTGCTCTACTTCACCAAGAAGAAGGTATGGAAGAGCGTCGAGCACTGACCGGCTCTCACGACGATTGCCAATGCGAAAGGGCCCCGATGGGGCCCTTTTTCATGGCCGGCGTCCTCTCGTTCCGCACGGGCAGGCATTGTGGCGAGCGGCTGGCGCGCGTCGTGAGAGATCGCCGTGGCGGGTGCGTTGCAGGGTGCGTGATTGGAGCTTCATCGTCGGTGTGTGGCCGGCGCATCCGAAATCAGCCTCGGCGTGGCGGCCCCGGATGTCGTGCGGCTTGCGCACGCGCCGCACGCCAGATGGCGCACGACAGATGCCGGGCGGCAACCGTGTGCCACGCCGCGATGTCGCGCCTGCGGCGGCGATCCGGTTGTCAGTACCGGTAGTTCAGCCCGGCGCGCAGCATCTGGTGCTTGGGCGTCTCGTCGCCCAGCGTCGAGGTGATGAGGTCGACGTAGAGATATTCGGTCTTGGCGCTCCAGCGCTCGGAGATCGCATATTCGAGGCCGCCGCCCGCGGTCCACCCGGCCGTCCAGCCGCTGCCGCGCACCGACACTGGCGCCGCCCCGGTCGCCGTCCAGTTGCCGGGCGAGGTCTGGGTCTCGACGATGCCGAGCGACTGCAGCTCGACGGTGGAATAGGTCACGGCCACGCCGGCGGTGACGAAGGGCAGGAAGCGGCCGACCGCATAGCCCGCGCGCAGGCGCAGCGTGCCCAGGAACGGGGTATCGACCCGCGCCATGCCGGTTGCATCAAGGCGCTGATTGGCACTGAGCGGCACGATGCCGGCGAAGTCGAGGCCCTCGTCGAGCCCGCTATAGGCAACGTCCGCCTCGATGCCGAGCACGCCGCCATCGGCATAGGCCTGATTATAGCCGAAGGTGGCGCCGACCGCGTAGGACTCGCGCTTGCCGTCGCACAGCCCGCCGACGCAGCCATAACTCTGCCCCACCAGGCCGACGGCTCCGGCGATCGAGTTATGGTCTAGGCTGCTGACCACGCCGCCGGCCACGCCGCCGAGATAGAAGCCGGTCCAGTCGACCGCCGGCGTGGACGAGGTAACAGGAATAACCGCGGGAATATCGGCTGCGTGCGCGGCGGGCGCCATCAGGCCGGCGACAGCCAGCACCGCGAGTTTGACCCCAAGTTTCATCGTGCCGCCCCCCGACGGTCCCCTGACATGCCCACGTCCACATGCCGGCGCGCGGCCGGCAACCCCCAGACTGACCGCGCGGCCCTGCGGTTTCAACCGCCCCGATCATCGGGCCGGCGGCCCTGCGCGCCCCGGTTCCAGAACCTGTTCCGAACCGGTGGAATCACCCGGCCGGAAAACGCTCTAGTTCGCGAAGCGGAAGTGAAGCACATCCCCGTCCGCAACGACATATTCCTTGCCTTCCAGCCGCAGCCGGCCGGCGTCGCGCGCGCCCGCTTCGCCATTGCCCTTCACGTAATCGTCAAAGGCGATGGTCTCGGCACGGATGAAACCCTTCTCGAAATCGCTGTGGATAACGCCCGCCGCCGCCGGAGCCTTGGTGCCTGCGGTGATGGTCCAGGCGCGGGCTTCTTTCGGCCCGACGGTGAAATAGGTCACCAGCTTCAGCAACTCGTAGCCGGCGCGGATGACGCGGTTCAGGCCGGGCTCGTCGAGTTCGATGGCTTCGAGATACTCGGTCTGCTCCTCGGGCGGCAGCACGGCGATCTCGCTCTCGATCTTGGCCGAGACCACGACCGCCTTGGCGCCTTCCTTGGCGGCCTGCGCGAACACCTGCGCGGAGAGGGCGTTGCCGTCCTTGGCCGAGGCTTCCTCGACATTGCAGACATACAGCACGGGCTTTGAGGACAGGAGGCCGAGCATGCGGAACGCCTTCTCCTCCTCGGGCTTCACGTCGACGAGGCGGGCCGGCTTGCCCTCGCGCAGCAGCACCAGCGCGCGGTTGATCAGGTCGATGGCTTCCTTGGCTTCCTTGTCGCCGCCCTTCGCCTTCTTCTCCAGCGCGCCGGCGCGCTTCTCGAGGCTGTCCAGGTCGGCCAGCATCAGCTCGGTCTCGATGGTGTCGATGTCGTTCAGCGGGGCGATCTTGCCCTCGACATGGGTGACGTCGCCATCCTCGAAGCAGCGCACCACATGGGCGATGGCGTCGCATTCGCGAATATTGGCGAGGAACTGGTTGCCGAGACCCTCGCCCTTGGAGGCACCGCGCACCAAGCCGGCAATGTCGACGAAGGTCAGCCGGGTCGGGATGATCTGGCCCGAGCCGGCGATCTTCGCCAGCGTATCAAGCCGGGGATCGGGCACCGCGACGTCGCCGACATTGGGCTCGATGGTGCAGAACGGGTAATTGGCCGCCTGCGCTGCCGCGGTCTGCGTCAGCGCGTTGAAGAGGGTCGACTTGCCGACGTTCGGCAGGCCGACAATGCCGCATTTGAAGCCCATGGGGTCGGTGCTCGCGATCGCTTGAAGGTTGTGGCCGTTGGTTAGGCCATCGGCGGGCCGGCAGGCAAGCCTCAAGCCCGTAATTTGGGGTTCAGCCGGGCTTCATGCCGGCCCGGCCGCTCGGTACGGGGTCGCCGAAGCCGCGCTGCTCCATGAAGAGGTGCAGCCGGCTCTGGAATTCCTCGAGCTTGTGCGCGACCAGCAGCTCGGCCAGATCCGCGCAGCCTTCGCACACCGCGCCCACCCAGTCGCGCTCGGCCTTGGCGAAGTCGCTCAGCACATAGTTGTGCACCAGCGCCTTGTCGCCGGGATGGCCGATGCCGAGCCGGACGCGGCCATACTCGTTGCCGCAATGGGCGGTGATCGAGCGCAGGCCGTTATGGCCGGCATTGCCGCCGCCGCGCTTCACCCGCACCTTGGCGGGCGGCAGGTCGAGCTCGTCGTGGAAGGCGAACACGTCGCGCAGGTCGATCTTGTAGAAGCGCTGCGCCTCGGCGACCGCGCGGCCGCTTTCGTTCATGAAGGTTTCCGGCAGCAGCGCGACCACCTTCTCGCCGGCGATCTCGCCCTCGCAGGCGGCGCCCTGGAAGCGGCGGCGCCAGGGGGAAAAGCGATGGCGCCGGGCGATGGCGTCGACGGCCATGAAACCGATATTGTGCCGGTTGCCGGCATATTTCGGCCCGGGATTGCCGAGCCCCGTGAACAGGTACACAGCTGGCCTCCGCGCGAGCTAAAAGAAATGGAGCCGGAAGCGGACTTCCGGCTCCCTGTTCAGGAGAGGCTGACGAACGGGCCCGAGCCCGCCCCGGTCACGCCTTGGTGGCGGAGCTGGCGGCAGCGGCCGCAGCGGCGGCGGCTTCGTCTTCCTCGGCGTCCTTGAGGCCCGACGGCGCCACGATGGTGGCCAGCGTGTCGTCGCCATGGCCGGCCCAGGTCACGCCCGCCGGCAGCTTCACCGCCGAGAGGTGGATCGAGTCGCCGAAGCTGAAGCCGGTGATGTCGACCTCGATCGCCTCGGGGATGGCGTCGGAGGGGACGTTCAGCGAGACGGTGTGGCTGACGACGTTCAGCGTCGCGCCTTCCTTGATCACCGGCGCGGTGTCGGCGTTCAGGAAGTGCACGGGCACGTCGACGGTCAGGCTGGCGCCGACGGCGACGCGCAGGAAGTCGACGTGAACCGGCAGATCCTTGAGCGGGTCGAGCTGGTAGTCGCGCGGGATCACGCGGTGCTTCTCGCCCTCGACGTCGACGCTGAACAGCGTGGTCAGGAAGTGGCCGGCATAGATGGTGCGGGTGATCTGCGTGTGGTCGAGCGAGATCGTGACGGGGGCCTTCCCGTCGCCGTAGATCACGGCGGGGACGCGACCGGCGCGGCGTTCGGCGCGAGCGGCCCCCTTGCCGACCTTCGCGCGGGCCGTCGCCTTCAGTTCCTTGATGGCGGTCATGGCATAAGTCCTTGCATATGGTGCAAAAGCAGAAGGCCGCTCGCGCGGCCCCATCTTTCGCGGCTGGGTATCGGATCGGCCGCGGCGCGCCTCCAGGGGTGCGGAAAGGCCACGAGCCGGGGCGGCTCATAGCAGCAAAAGCGTTGCGGGGCAATGCGCGCGCCGCAGCCGGCGCTTTAGAACTTGCCGAGCACGCCCGCCTTCAACAGGCCGCTGCCGTCGCTGTCGGGGGCAATCGAGCGCTGCACGCTGATATAGCGCTCATAGGAGCCGAGTGGCGAGCGCAGCTCAAGTCCGGTGGTGACGGTCTGGGTGCTGTTCATCTCGACGCTGGCGCCGAGCTTCTCATTGCCGAGCCCGAGCGGGGCGAGCGGCATGGAATAGGTGCTGCCGACGGCGAGATTGTCATACAGCGAGGGCACGCCCGTGCTCGCCGCCGCCCCGACCGCGCCGGTGCTGTAGATGGTCAGATTGTCCTGCTCGAAGCCGACCCGGCCCTTGATCTCGCCGGAGCCGCCGCCCGCGCTGGTCGACAGCGCGCCGGAAACCGGCGCCGAGGCGCTCGCATTGGTGGAAACGGCAAGGCTCGCCGGCCCCTGCTTCAGCTCCAGCTTGGTCGGCACGGAGGCGGATTTCGGCGCGGCGACGGATTTGCGCTCGGGCAGTTTGGCCGGGGCGGCGCCGGAGGTCACGCCGACGCTGCCGAGCAGCGCGTTCCACAGCGAGGGCGCCGGCGCCTCGCCAGCCTCGACCAGCGCGCCCTGCATGGCCGCATCCGCGTCCTCGTCGCTCATATATTCGCTGTCCGCCGGCTGCGTGGTGGCGGCGGCTTCCGCCTGAGCGGCGATGGCCGCGGCCTCGGTTTGCGCCGCGACGGCGGCATCGGAGGCGCGCTGGGCGGCCTCATAGGGCGATTCGCCGGCGGGCGAGAGCAGGATGACCGTGATGCTGCCCCAGGGGTTGGTCGGAGCCGGAGCACCCGTCGTCTGGGCGGCCGCCGGCAGCGCCAGCAACGTGAACGGCAGGATGAAGGAGAGGCGTGCCGCCAGATGGGCGCGCGGCAGGGCTCGTTTCATGCGTCGTCCGTCCTGTAGCTTGGTGGAGCGGCAAAGCCTGCGGACGAAGTGTGGAGCGATCATGGCGCAATGCACAACGACCGCGATTTTTCGCGAAATGCTGCGCGTGCGCAGGTAGTTGAATGGCGGATCGCCAGCAGGAAATGCGCGGCTGCGACCAATGAGACACAGCAAGGGGCGCCGCAGCGCCCCTTTTCGTCCGACGGATCGCGCGTTGCCGGCTCAGTTGAACAGGCTGGAAACGCTCTCTTCATGCGCGGTACGGCCGATGGCCTCCGCCAGCAGGCTGGCGATCGAGATGACACGGATGTTGCGCGCCACCCGCACCGCCTCGGTCGGCTGGATGGTGTCGGTGATCACCAGTTCCTTGAGATTGGAGGCGGTGACGCGCGCCACAGCGCCGCCGGAGAGCACGCCATGGGTGATGTAGGCGTGGACTTCGGTCGCGCCGCGCGCCAGCAGGGCATCGGCCGCGTTCACCAGCGTGCCACCGGAATCGATGATGTCGTCGACGAGGATGCAGCGGCGTCCCTCGACATCGCCGATCACGTTCATCACCTCGCTCTCGCCGGGGCGCTCGCGGCGCTTGTCGACGATGGCGAGCTGGGCGTCGATGCGCTTGGCCAGCGCGCGGGCGCGCACCACGCCGCCGACATCGGGCGAGACCACGGTGATGTTGGACAAATCGAACCGTGCCTTGATGTCCTGCACCATGACCGGCGCGGCGAACAGATTGTCGGTCGGGATGTCGAAGAAGCCCTGGATCTGGCCGGCGTGCAGGTCGACGGTCAGCACGCGGTCAGCGCCGGCATGGGTGATGAGGTTGGCGACCAGCTTGGCCGAGATCGGCGTGCGGCCGGAGGAACGGCGGTCCTGCCGGGCATAGCCGAAATAGGGCAGCACGGCGGTGATGCGGCGGGCGGAGGAACGGCGCAGCGCATCGGTGATGATGAGCAGTTCCATCAGGTGGTCATTGGTCGGGAAGGAGGTGGACTGCAGGATGAACACATCCTTGCCGCGCACATTCTCCTGAATCTCGACGAAGATCTCCATATCGGCGAAACGCCGCACCACAGCCTTGCTCAGCGGCGTGTTGAGGTAGGCGCCGATCGCCTCGCCCAGAGGCCTGTTGCTATTGCCGGCGACGATTTTTATCGACCCGTTATCACTCGACATTCCGGCACGCTCCCAGCCGTACTATCTCACCGTGCGGCCGTCGCAAGACCGTCGCGAAGCCCTGATAGGCGGGCGAGGGCGTGCTGTAAAGCACTGGAGGCTCCAAGTTCTGCCGTGCAGACGCGCAGCGGGTGCAGCGCGGCCTTTCGATCACGGATGCGCGGCGAAGGTGAGGGCGGTGGCGCCGACGGTCGGCTCGGCGTCGCTGGGCAGCGCATCGTCGGCCGGCGCGCTCGAGGCGACCTGCGGGCCGTCATCGGTGCGGATGTCAGGTGCTTCCTCGGTGGCCGGCGCGACCGCCGGCTCGCTGCGCACCGGAGCGGAAGGCCCGCCGGCAAGGCGAGAGCCGATTTCATCGAGGCTTTGCGCGGCGATGCGCTGGAGCGTGGCATCGTCGACCTGGTTCCACACGTCCTTGCCCTTGCCGATGGTCTCGACGCCGGCCACGCGCAGCACGCGCTCGCGGTCCTTGTCGAACACGTCCCACACCCAGTCCACCGAGCCCTTGTCGCCGTCGACCGAGGCGGCGAGATAGCCGCGCACCCGATAGGTGGCCTCGCCGTTGCGCGAGACGACATGCATCCGGCGGGCGTCGGCGGCGGTGGAGAGATTGGCGACCAGCTTGTTGAAAACCGGCTCCGGCGGGCCATCGATCGATTCGAAGGCGATGGCGCGGGGCGCGCCGGAGGAGAGGGCGGCGCTGGCAGTGGGGGAATTGCCGCCGCCGGTCTGGCAGGCCGCGAGCGCGAGGGAACCGAAAAGAACCGCCGCTACCGGAAGCAGTCGGGCGGGGCGCTGGCGAAGGCGATCGGTCATGGGGCGCGGTTTCTCTCGAGAGCCGGGCATCCGCGCATCCCGCAACGGGATGCCTCGCGGCCGCCGCAATCCTTAAGAAACCGTTAATGCTATTTGACCAGCAGGTCCAGAGGCGCGTCGGTCGCACACTCGTTACCGTTAACGGTGACGAGGTAGGTGCGCCCGAGGCACATGGCGGTCGAGGTCTCGCTGTCCATCAGGATCATGTGGGCGAACATGACCATGCCCGGCTCCAGCACCCAGTCATTGCCGGCATAGAACATGGGCGGGTCCATCCAGGACGGGGTGAACTTGGCGCCGAGCGAATAGCCGCAGGCGGCGAGGCGATGCCCGGCGAGGCCGTGGCCGTCCATGACATGGGCGTGGGCGGTGAACACGTCGCCGGCGGTCTTGCCGGGCACGATGGCGTGGGCGCAGGCTTCCAGCGCCTGCCTGGCGGCGGCGAAGAGTTCGAGGTGCCGGTCGCGCGGCGGGCCGACGATCACCGTCTCCATCATCGCCGCGTGGTAGTGGCGATAGGCGCCGGCCCATTCCAGCGTGATCTGGTCCTCGCCCTCCAGCCGGCGGCGGCCGGATTTGTAGCGGCACAGCAGCGCGTCCGGGCCGGAGCCGATGATGAACTCGTTGGCGGGATAGTCGCCGCCGCCCTTGAAGATCGCGCCCTGCATGCCGGCGAGGATGTCGCCCTCGTCGACGCCGTCGCCGATCATGTCGATGGCGACGTCGCGCGCCGCCAGTGCGAGTTTCGCCGCCTGCTTCACATAAAGGATTTCCGCCGGCGACTTCACCGCGCGCAGCCGGTCGACGAGGCGCGAGGCGTCCTCCAGCGTCGCGAAGCCGTCAAAGGCGGCGTCGAGCTTCTTTCCATTGGCGGCGGTCAGGCCGTAGCTCTCATATTCGACGCCGATGCGCGCGCCCGTGCCGCCGAGATCAGCCACCATGTCGCGCAATTGCTGCTGCGGGGTGGCGTCGGCGCGGTCGGTCCAGACGCGGACATCCTCGATCAGCGAGGTGTGCTGCGCCTGCCGCAGGTCCGCCGAGCGGGTGAGCAGCGCCAGCCGGCCGTCGGCGGAAAGGTAGAGCGCCTGGAAGAAGCAGAAGCCGAACGTGTCGTAGCCGGTCAGCCAGTACATCGATTCCTGCTGGAACATCAGCAGCCCGTCGAGCCGGCGCGCCGCGAGTTCGGCCAGCAGGCGCTGCCTGCGGCGCTCGAATTCCGGGGCGGTGAAATGCAGCGTCAT
This sequence comes from Ancylobacter gelatini, assembly GCF_022601675.1. Taxonomy (GTDB): domain Bacteria; phylum Pseudomonadota; class Alphaproteobacteria; order Rhizobiales; family Xanthobacteraceae; genus Ancylobacter; species Ancylobacter gelatini. Next base: position 159,737 of record NZ_JAKVIL010000002.1, read on the forward strand.
GGCGCCCTCTCAGGCCAGGGTGATGGCGGCGATCAGCCGGCCGTAATCGGGCTCGCCGCGATGGGTGGTGCGGCGGTAGCTGAAGAAGCGCGCCTCGTCGGAATAGGTGTCGAGGCATAGATCGTCGATCTGGCCCACGCCGATCGTCTCCAGCCGCGCCCGGATATAGCCGGGCAGGTCGAACATGGCGTGGTGGTCGCGCTCGGAAGGCGCGAAGAAGCGGATATTGGCATGGTCGAGCGCCGTCAGCGTGCTGACGAATTCCGGCCCGACCTCATAGCTCTGCTGGCGGATCAGCGGGCCGATGGCGGCGACGATGCGCTCGCGCTTCGCCCCCAGCTCTTCCATGCGCGCGATGGTGGAATCCAGCACGCCGCCCACCGCGCCCTTCCAGCCGGAATGGGCGGCGGCCACCACGCGGGCCTCGCCATCGGCGAACAGGACGGGCCCGCAATCGGCGATGGCGACGCCGACCGCGATGCCGGGCGTATTGGTCGCCACCGCATCCGCCTTGGGCCGCTCGCCCCAGGGCGCGGAGGCGATGAGGCAGTCCGGCGAGTGGATCTGCCAGCAGGTGAGCAGATGGCCGTCCGGCACGCCGAGCGCGCGGGCCATGCGCGCGCGGTTCTCGGCGACATTTTCGGGGGCGTCGTTGGAGCCGGTGCCGCCATTCAGCCCGGCATAGATGCCCTGCGAGACGCCGCCCTCGCGGGTGAAGAAGGCGTGGCGGATTCCGGGGAGCGCGGCGAGCGCCGGGGATTCGACCTTCATGATTCCACCTTCTTGCCTGTCGGGAAGACATCCTGCGGCGCGAATCCCGCCGCGCCGCCAAGGGCAGGATGCACCAGCGCGAGCGCCTTGAAGAGGGCCCCCATCTCGCCTTCGCCGCTACCGGCGAGCCGGCGGGTGGCGGCATCGATGGCGGCGGCGGCTTCGGGCGCTGCTTTCGCCTTCAGCCGCTCCGCCCGCGCGGCGATGCCGAGCCGGGCGAGAAACGCGCCCTGCGGGATCGGGCCGAGGGCGAGCGCGCCGGCCGCCATCCCCGCCTGCGCCAGCGCGGAGAAATCGACATGGGCGGTGAGGTCGGCGTCGCCGGGATGGGCGAGCACCTCGTCATAGGCGTGGGATTTCAACGCCTGCAGCGTGTCGCCGAAGCCGCCAGCATGGCCGTAATCGATGAACAGCGCCGCGCCGCCTTCGCGCGAGACGCGGGCGGCGATGTCGCCGGCGATGGCGGTGCCCGAGGGGCAGACTTCCAGCAGCGCGCCCTCCCGCGCTGCCATCAGCCGCGCGGCGTCGGCCGGGTCGGGACGCGCATCGGGGCGCAGGCCGAAAGCGAGGGCACCATCCTCGCCAAGCCCCACCATGCGCTCGGCGATGCCGGTGGCGGTGCGGACGAACTGGCGGATCGGCAGCGCGTCGAAGAACTCGTTGGCGAGCAGGATCAGCGGCCCGTCCGGGATGTCCTCGAACCGCCCGCGCCAGTCGACGGGGTAGGCGGACAGCGTCGCGGCCTGCTTCTCGCGCAGGCGCGGGGAGGCTTCCACCAGCACGACCTGCGCGGCCTCGTGAAAGCCGGGCACGATACGGGTGGCGCGCAGCACGTCCGCCATCATGGTGCCGCGGCCGGGGCCAAGCTCGGCGAGGATGAGGCGGGCGGGCGAGCCCATGCGCATCCAGCAATCGGCGGCCCACAGGCCCAGCAGTTCGCCGAACATCTGGCTGATCTCCGGCGCGGTGACGAAATCACCGGCCGCGCCGAAGGGTTCATGGGTGGTGTAATAGCCGTGCTGCGGGTGGAACAGGCACTCGGCCATGTACTCGGCAACGTTCATCGGCCCGCCGGCGGAAATCCGCCGGGCGAGAAGATGGGCGAGCGCAGTGCTCATGACGCCGCGCCGCCCAGCGCCGGCCGGTGCCGCGCGCGCAGGATCAGCGTGAGGCCGACCGCGAGCATGGGCAGCGAAAGCACCATGCCCATGGTGACGAAGCCGCCCGCGAGATAGCCGAGCTGCGGATCGGGCTCGCGCACGAATTCCACGATGATCCGCGCGAGGCCGTACATCAGCACGAACAGGCCGGCCACCAGACCGGGGCGCGCCAGCCCGCCGCGCCGGATCACCAGCATCAGCACCGCGAAGATGAGAAGTCCTTCCAGCCCGGCCTCGTAGAGCTGGCTCGGGTGGCGCGGCAGCGGGCCGCCATGGGGGAACACGAAGGCCCAGGGCACATCGGTCGTCCGGCCCCACAATTCGCCATTGATGAAATTGGCGAGGCGTCCGAGGAACAGCCCGATCGGCACCACCGCGGCGGCGATGTCCAGCATGGAGAGCAGCGGCAGGCCGCGCCGGCGGCAGAACAGCGCCATGGCGAGGATGGAGCCGAGGAAGCCGCCATGGAACGACATGCCGCCATGCCAGACGGTGAGCGCCTGCAACGGGTTCTCGACGTAATAGGCGAGGTTGTAGAACAGCACATAGCCGATGCGCCCGCCGAGGATGACGCCGAGGGCGACCCAGACGATGGCGTCGTCGAACTCTTCCGGCGCGATCGGCGCCTTGCCGCCCCAGAGCGCGGGGCTCGCGCACAGCTTCTTGGCGAGCCACCAGCCGATCAGCAGCCCCGCCACATAAGCCAGCGCGTACCAGCGTATGGCGAAGGGGCCGAGCTCGATCAGCACCGGGTCGATGGCGGGGAAGGGGAGTGCGAGCAAGGGCAGCATGGGTCCGTCGCTTTCCGGGGCAGGCCGGTCGCCCGCAGGCGGCACGGGTATCGCGGCATCGTTTGCGGGTGTGCCTGCGTCGCGTGACGGGATCAAGGCCTTAAGCGGCGCGTGGAGTTGTGCGCTGCACTTGCGAAGCGGAGCCGCGCGCCCCATTGTCTCTTGAGGGAAACGGCTGCGCGAGTGGACCGATCTTCGGTGCCCAGACCGGGAGTAATGAGCATGACCCAGACCACCAGCCGCATTTTCGATGATTTCGCCAAGCTCATGAACGACGCCGCCGGCGTCGCCACCGGCGTGCGCCGCGAGGCGGAAACCGTGATGCGGGCTCAGGCCGATCGCATCCTGCGCGAGCTGGACGTGGTGACGCGCGAGGAATTCGAGACCGTCAAGGAACTCGCCGCCGCCGCGCGCGAGGAGAATGAGCGGTTGGAGGCCCGCATCGCGGCGCTGGAAGCCAAGCTCAGCCCGCCGGATTCACTGGGCTGAGGCCCTCCTTCCGGGCCGGGCTTGTGGACGGGCGCCAAGCGCGCTTGCGAGGGGGCACCGAATCCCGGACATCTTGTCGCCATGGACCGATTGTTGATGGTTCCTGACAGTCGGTCATAGCGGGGAGCAAGTTGCGCGCGATAAAGTCGGGTACGGCGATTCGAACACAATTTGCAGGTTTCGCCGCTACTGGCTGCGCGTCGCGTGCGTTCCTGTCCTTGCAGCGCCTACCCTCGCGAGGTCGTGCATGACCTATACCGATTTCGAAGCCGATACCCGCCTGAACCCGCTCGATCTGATCGAGCGCATGGCTGCGCTCAATGAGTGGGCCTTTGAGCGCTCCGCCGAGGACGAGATCACCATCTCGCTCGAAGGCCGCTGGACGGACTGCCATGTCTCGTTCCAGTGGATGGACGAGGTGGAGGCGCTGCATGTCGCCTGCGCCTTCGACCTTAAGGTGCCGGAGAAGCGCAAGACCGAGGTGCTGCGCCTGCTCTCGCTGATCAACGAGCAGATGTGGATCGGCCATTTCGACCTGTGGTCGAAGGAGGGCGTGATCATGTTCCGTCACGCGCTTCTGCTGGCCGGCGCGGAAGCGACCGACCGCCAGTGCGAGGTGCTGATGGAATGCGCCATCGAGGCGGTCGAGCGCTATTTTCCGGCGTTCCAGTTCGTGGTCTGGGCCGGCAAGTCTGCCCGCGAGGCCATGGACGCCACGCTGTTCGAGACCGTCGGCGAGGCGTGACGGGCGGCGCCCGTCCTCCGGCTGCTGCCAAAATCGTGGATGGCCGGCCTCGCACCGGGCATCCGGCGGGCAAAGGCGCTATGTTACGGCGGGCTCGCGCGTGAGCCGGTGACAGCCGAGAGTTCGACCATGCCTGCACTTTCCGATATTCCCGGCCGCGTGCTGCTCGTCGGCGCCGGCAAGATGGGCGGCGCCATGCTGGAAGGCTGGCTCGATCTCGGGCTGGAGCCGGCAAAGGCGGCGGTGATCGATCCCGGTCCGCCCCCGGAAGTGGCGGCGCTGCTGGATGCGCGCGGCGTCGCGCTCAATCCGCTCAATGGCGGCCCGCCCGCCGTGATGCTGCTGGCGGTGAAGCCGCAGGTCGCGGCCGACGTGATCGCGAAGGTCGCCCCGCTGGCCGGGCCCGGCACGCTGGTGGTGTCGGTCATGGCCGGTCGCACGCTGGGGTTTCTTGAGGCCGGCTTCGCGCCGGGCACAGCGGTGGTGCGCTCCATTCCCAACACGCCGGCCGCCATTGGGCGCGGCATCACCGTCGCGGTGCCGAACGGCGCGGTGAGCGCGGAGCAGAAGCTGATCGCGGACGGGTTGCTGCGCGCCTCCGGCGAGGTGGAGTGGGTGGAGGACGAGGCGATGATCGACCTCGCCACTGCCGTCTCCGGGTCCGGCCCGGCCTATGTGTTCCTGCTGGCGGAGGCGCTGGCGGCGGCGGGCGCGAAGGCGGGCCTTCCTGCCGACCTCGCCGACCGTCTCGCCCGCGCCACCGTCGCCGGAGCTGGTGAATTGATGATCCGCTCCGGCATCGATCCCGCGCAGCTCCGCAAGAACGTCACCTCGCCGAACGGCACCACGGCGGCCGCGCTGGCGGTGCTGATGGACGAGGCGCGCGGCTTTACCCCGCTGCTCACCGAGGCGGTGGCCGCCGCCGCGAAGCGCTCGCGCGAACTCGCCGGCTGACGCTTCCTGAAGGGCAGGCCTTCTCCCGGCCACCCTTCGACCCTAAGTTCCAGAAGGACGATTTTCTGGACAGGAGGTTTCGATGGCAGCATCTCCCGGCCGGCCCCGCGCCGGCGCCAAGGCGCCCGACCCGCGCGGCCCGATCATCGACAGTTTTCTCGCGCTTCTGGCCGAGCGGCCGTTCGAGCGCATCGGCCTTGCCGAGGTCGCGGACAAGGCCGGCGTCTCGCTGGCCGAGTTGCGCGCCTCGTTCGGCTCGACCTTCGACATTCTTGCCGGCTTCGTGAAGCGCACCGATACGCTGGTGCTGGAAGGGACCGGCGAGGACATGGCGGACCAGCCGGCGCGCGACCGGCTGTTCGACGTGCTGATGCGCCGGCTCGACGTGCTCGCACCGCACAAGGCGGCCATCGCCTCGCTGGCGCGCTCCGCCCGCAGCCATCCCCAGCTTGCCATGGGGCTGAACCGCTTGAGCGTGCGCTCCCAGCAATGGATGCTGGCGAGCGCGGGCATCGACACTTCCGGCCTCAAGGGCGCGGTGCGCGCGCAGGGGCTGGCGCTGCTGTTCGCGCGCGTGCTCCAGACCTTCGTGACCGATGACGACCCGGCGCTGTCGCGTACCATGGCCGCGCTCGACCGGGAACTCGCCAAGGGCGCTCGGGCGCTCGGGCTGATGGACCGGCTGTTGCGGCTGACGCGCTGTAGCGGCCGGACGGCGCGTCGGCCGGAGCCGTCGCCTTCGCCCGAACCGCCCGCCGCGCCGCAAGCGCCGGTGGCGGCCTGAAACAGGTCAAGCGCGTGAGAATCGCAACGTGAGGACAGTGCAGTGAGGACGGTGCAATGAGGACGATTCAATGAGTCTTGGCCCTGTCGAACAGATCACCATCGCCGAGTTTCTCAAGGTCGATATCCGCGTCGGCACGATCATCCTCGCCGAGCCGTTCCCGGAGGCGCGCAAGCCGGCGCTGAAGCTGACCATCGATTTCGGACCGCATATCGGGGTGAAGAAGTCCACGGCGCAGATCACCGTGCATTACGCACCGGAGGATCTGGTCGGGCGGCAGGTGGCGGCGGTGGTGAATTTTCCGCCGCGCCAGATAGGCCCGGCGATTTCCGAGGTGCTGACTCTCGGCTTTCCCGACGAGGACGGCGCGGTGGTGCTGTTCGCCCCGGACCTGCAGGTGCCGAACGGGGCCCGGCTGTTCTGAGGCTCAGACCGGTATCCGCACCGTGGCGCGCAGGCCGCCGAGCGGGCTGTCACTGAGCGTGACGTCGCCGCCATGGGCGCGCGCGGCGTCGCGGGCGATGGTGAGCCCGAGCCCGGAGCCGCCGGCATCCTGATTGCGCGCATCGTCCAGCCGGACGAAGGGGCGGAACACCTCCTCGCGACGGTCCGGCGGAATGCCCGGGCCGTCATCGTCCACCGTGACGGTGAGCCAGCGCGCATCGGAATTGCCGTTGATCGCCAGCTTGCGGCCATGGCGCCAGCCATTGGCAACCAGATTGCCGATGCAGCGCCGGAAGGCGTCGGCGCGCAGCATCACCATAGGCTCGCCGGTGAACCGCGCCTCGATCTCGACGCCGTGGCGCTCGCCATTGCGGCGGGCATCGTCGAGGATGCGCGACACATCGGTCAAAGCGGGCGGCTCGCCGGCGGAATCGTCGCGCGCAAAGGCGAGATAGGCCTCCAGCATGCTCTGGAGTTCGTCGACATCGGCGCGCAGCGCTTCCGAATCCACCGTGTCGCCGATCAGCGCCAGTTCCAGCTTGAAGCGGGTGAGAATGGTGCGCATGTCATGGGACACGCCCGCGAGCATGGTGGTGCGCTGCTCGATCTGCCGCTCGATGCGCCGCTTCATCTCCAGGAAGGCCAGCGCGGCCCCGCGCACCTCGCGCGCGCCGCGCGGGCGGAAGCCGGTGACGTCGCGCCCCTTGCCGAAGGCCGCCGCCGCTTCGGCCAGCGCCTCGATCGGCTTGATCTGGTTGCGCAGGAACAGGATGGCCACCGCCAGCAGCACCAGCGAGGTGCCCACCATCCACACCAGGAAGATGTGCGAGTTCGACAGATAGGCCTGGGTGCGCCGGGCGAAGACGCGCATCACCTTGTCGTCGAGCTGGACGCGGACCTCCAGCAGGTTGGAATTGCCGACCGTGTCGGTCCAGAACGGGCGGCGCAGCCGCTTGCCGACCTCGCCGGTGAAGTGTGAATCCAGGATGGAGAAGAAGGGTTTCGGGCCGGGCGGCGGCAGGTGCTGGTCGGGCAGGAAATCCACCGTGAGGTTCATGGTGAATTGCGCGATCTGCTTGATGCGCTCCTGATCGGCGGCATCGGGGAAGGCGATGGCGAGCTCGGCCAGCGCGGCGATGTCCTGCGAGACGGCAGCGGAGAGCCGGCGCGTCACGGTGCTGTAGTGCCGCTCCATGAACACGAAGACCAGAACCGACTGCAGGATCACCATCGGCGCGACGATGATGATCAGCGAGCGGGCGAACAGGCCCTTGGGCATGGTGCGGTTGAACCACGCGCCGAAGCGCAGATTCGCTTCGTGCCAGCGCGCCATCGCGCGCCTGAGGCGCAGCAGGGCGGCATCGCGCATATGGGCGTCGAGCAGGCTCAAGGCGCGACGACCAGCCGGTAGCCGACGCCGCGCACGGTCTGCACATAGGCCGGGTTGGCCGGGTCGCGCTCGATCTTGCGACGCAGCCGGTTCACCTGCACGTCGACGGCGCGGTCACCGGCCGCGACGCCGGGCGCGACCAGCGCCTGACGGGGCACGGTGTCGCCGGGGCGCTCGCTCAGCACGCGCAGCATGTCGCGTTCGCGGTCGGTCAGGCGCACCGGCTCGTCCTCGCGCGTCAGCTCCCCGCGCTCCAGATGGAACATGAACGGGCCGAAGCGCACCGCCTCGATCACTTGCGTCGGCGGAGCGGCCGAGCGCTTGATGATGTTGCCGATGCGCAGCAGCAGTTCGCGTGGCTCGAACGGCTTGGCGAGATAGTCGTCGGCGCCGATCTCCAGCCCGGTGATGCGGTCCTGCGTCTCGGCGCGGGCCGTGAGCATCAGGATCGGCACATGCGAGCCGCTGCGTACGAACTGGGCGAGTTCGAAGCCGTTTTCGCCGGGCATCATCACGTCGAGGATCAGGAGATCGAAGGTAAGGCCCGACAGCCGGCCGCGCGCGTCAGCCGCCGATTCGGCGGTGGTGACGCGGTAGCCATGTTCCGAGAGGAAGCGCGAGATCAGGTCGCGGATGCGCCGGTCGTCGTCCACGATCAGCAGATGAGGGGCGTCGTCCGCCGGGGTGGCGGCGCGGGGGCGGGGTTTCGCATCGACATCCGGCATGTCACGGGTCTCTCAGCTGTCGTGGTCGCGGGCCGCGCGGCCGTTCAGGTCTTGCACCCGCGGATCAGGCCTTGCGCGCGCGGGAAGGGTCGGCGGCAATCTGGTCGGCGCGCGCGATGAGCTTCTCGACCGACCCGCGATCCTCGGTGTCGATCATGGCGACAAGAAAGCGGCGGCACAGTTCGCGCGAGTCCGGACCGCATTCGGACAGGGCGCGCGCGATACGCCTCGACTGGATCGCGACGAATTGCCGGGCCAGCGCCTCGCCCTTGGGCGTCAGATAGAGCAGCCGCTGGCGTCGGTCGGACTTGCCGGCACGGCTGTCGATGAAGCCCTGGTCCACCAGCTCCCGCAGCACGCGGCCAAGGCTCTGCTTGGTGATGCGCAGGATCTCCAAGAGGTCCGTCACGCGCATGCCAGGGTGGCGATTGACGAAATGCAGCACGCGGTGATGCGCGCGGCCGAAGCCGATGCCCTGCAGAATCTCGTCGGGATCGCTGACGAAGTTCCTGTAGGCAAAGAAGAACAGCTCGATCAGTTCGAGCATGGATTCGTCTCCCGGCGCGGTTGGCGCTCGCGCGGAAGCGGGGGATTCGACGGCGCCGGCGCGGGCCGGCAGAGAGACATTTATGTCAGCCATGTTGACTTTTTTCGTTATGATCGTTACCCAGATGCACCGCTCGACGAAAGGATCGTTCGGCGAGACGGTTCGAACCGATGTATCGATCCGTGTCGCGGGGCGTTCCTTCCAGCGGACCCTTGCGGGTCGCGAACGATAACGGGACTTCGGCCGCTAGGCAAAACATGTGCTCGCGCGCATGCTGGTCGGTCACAGGCTTAACGAATTCAAGAAGGGTCTCGACGCCTTCCATGGCGCGCGCCGGGCCCCGGTTTGGGAGACGAGAACCATGGCTAGCGAACCTTTCGACAAACGCAGCGGCTGGATCTGGTACGACGGTGCCTTCGTGCCGTGGTCGGATGCGCAGGTGCACGTACTGACTCACGGGCTGCACTATGGCAGCAGCGTGTTCGAGGGCGAGCGTGCCTATGGCGGGGAGATTTTCAAGCTCGACGAGCACACGGCGCGCCTGAAGGAAAGCGCCCGGCTGCTCGACTTCGAGATTCCCTACAGCGAGGCCGAGATCAACGCGGCCTGCCGCGAACTGCTGGTCAAGCAGAAGCTCACCAATGCCTATCTGCGCCCGGTCGCCTGGCGTGGCTCGGACATGATGGGCGTCTCGGCGCAGCACAACACCATCCACCTTGCCATCGCGGCGTGGGAATGGCCGAGCTATTTCGACCCCGCCGAGCGGCTCAAGGGTATCCGCATCGGCGAGGCGAAGTATCGCCGTCCCGATCCGCAGACCGCGCCCTCGACCTCGAAGGCCGCCGGCCTGTACATGATCTGCACCATCTCCAAGCACGCCGCCGAGCGTGAGGGATATTCCGACGCGATGATGCTGGACTGGCGCGGCCGCGTGGCGGAATGCACCGGCGCCAACATCTTCTTCGTGAAGGACGGGGTGATCCACACGCCGGAGGCCGACGCCTTCCTCAACGGCATCACCCGCCAGACCGTGATCGAACTCGCCAAGCGGCGCGGCTTCACGGTGATCGAGCGCGCGATCATGCCGGAGGAACTGCCGGACTTCGACGAGTGCTTCATCACCGGCACCGCCGCCGAAGTGACGCCGGTCTCCGAGATCGCCGGCCGCCACTACCAGCCCGGCCCGGTGACGCGCACGCTGATGGAAGACTACATGGCCGAAGTGCAGCCCAAGAAGGCCGCGGCCTGAGGGCATAGCCCAGTGGCTCAAGGAAATGCCGGCCCTCGGGCCGGCATTTTCGTTTCAGGGGAGGTCAGGGGCGGAAAGGGGCGCACCCAGCCTTCAACTCCACCGCTCGGCCGCCGCGTCGTCGGCGTCCTTGGCCTCGATCCAGCTCTGGGCCTCGCCGCGCTCCTCCTGCTTCCAGAACGGGGCGCGGGTCTTCAGCCAGTCCATCAGGAACTCGGCGGCCTCGAAGGCGGCGGTGCGATGGGCGGAGGCGGTGACGACGAGGACGATATTGTCGCCCGGCACAAGCCTGCCATGGCGGTGGATCACGGTGGCGCCGGCGAGCGGCCAGCGCGCGCGGGCGTCCTCCATGAGGCGGCCGATCTCTTCTTCCGCCATGCCGGGGTAATGTTCGAGCGTCAGCGCGTTGAGCGGCGCGGCACCGGGCGTGTCGTCGGCGCGGCACAGGCCGGCGAAGGTGACCACGGCTCCGATATCGGTGCGACCGCGCGCCAGCGCGGCAGCCTCGGCGGAGGCGTCGAAATCCTCGGCCTGAATGCGGACGGTAAACATGCCGTCTTCCTGTCTCAGCCGCCGGTCATGGGCGGGAAGAACGCGACTTCCCGGGCCTCGCCCAGCGCGCTGTCGGGCCGGGCGTGGTGCCGGTCGATGGCGGCGCGCACCACGCGCGGGTTCTCGAAGGCATGGGCATAGCCCTCGCCGCGCGCGGCCAGCCATGCGGCAAGCTCGGCCACGGTGCGCACATCCTCGGGCAGCTCGATGTCCTCGGCCTCGCGCCCGATGCGCTCGCGCACCCAGGCGAAATAACGAATCTTCACCGCTCGTCCTCGACCAGATGGCGGGCGCCGGCGCGGAAATAGTCCCAGCCGGTGTACAGCGTCAGGATCGCGGAAATCCACAGCAGCAGGATGCCGGCCAGCGTGGTGCCCGGCAGCAGGCTGTCGGCAGCCGGGCCGGCCAGCAGCACGCCCACCGCGATAAGCTGGGTCGCGGTCTTCCACTTGGCGAGCCGGGTCACCGGGACGCTGACGCGCAGTTCGGCGAGGAATTCGCGCAGGCCCGAGACCAGGATCTCACGGCAGAGGATGACGGCGGCGGCCCAGAGCGACCAGCCGCGAATCGTGCCGTCGGAGGCCAGCATCAGCAGCGAGGTCGAGACCAGCAGCTTGTCGGCGATCGGGTCCAGCATGCGGCCGATGGCCGATTGCTGCGACCACATGCGCGCGAGATAGCCGTCGAAGAAATCGGTGATGGCGGCGACGATGTAGATGCCGAGCGCCAGCCAGCGCAGCCACAGGCCGCCGGCCATGATGTCGGCCCAGAACAGGCAGGCCGCGACCAGCGGCACCGCCACGCAGCGGCCATAGGTCAGCATGTTCGGCAGCGAGAAGGCATGGCTGCGTTTGCCGGAGGAAGGACCCGGCGCGCTGGTTCGGCTGGACGTTACATCAACCATGGCTCATCGGGCTCCCTGTCACGGACGTAATCATCCACGGCATGAACGTCAATCCATACCCGGAGACAGGTAGGCCTCACCGGGGGCCGGAATGGAAGAAATCATACACCGCCCGCGCGGTCGCGGCATTGACGCCCGGCACGGATTCGAGGTCGCTGAGTGAGGCGCGCTCTATGGCTTTCAGCGTGCCGAAATGATGCAGCAAGGCGCGCTTGCGGGTGGGGCCGATGCCGGGGATTTCCTGAAGCCCGGCCTGGGCGATGTCCTTCTTGCGCCTTGCGCGGTGGGAGCCGATGGCAAAGCGGTGCGCCTCGTCGCGCAGCCGCTGCACGAAGTAGAGCACGGGATCGCGCGGCTCCAGCCGGAACGGCTCGCGGCCGGGAACGAAGAAGGTCTCGCGTCCCGCGTCGCGGTCCGGTCCCTTGGCGATGCCGACCAGCGGAACATTGGTGATGCCGAGTTCGGTGAGCGTCTCTCTCGCCGCCTTCAATTGTCCGAGACCGCCGTCGATCAGCACCAGATCGGGCCAAGCGGTGGTGCTGGCGTCGGCGGGGTCCGGCCCCTCTCCCCCGCTGGCGGGAGGGGAAGGAGGAGACGTCATGGCGGGCGGCTCGCCGGTTTCAGAAAGCAATTCGCTCTCCCCGTCGGGAAGAGGGGTGGGGCGAGGGGGCCCGCCGGTGCTGGGAGACTCGGCCTCGTCACTTGCAACAAGGCCGGCATCCGCTCGCGGATTCTCCCGCAGCAGGCGGGAGAAGCGCCGGGTCAGCACCTCGCGCATCATACCGTAATCGTCTCCGGGCACGAGGTCGGCCGACTTGATGTTGAATTTGCGGTACTGGCTTTTGGCGAAGCCTTCCGGCCCCGCCACGATCATGCCGCCGACGGCGTTCGAGCCCATGATGTGGCTGTTGTCGTAGACCTCGATGCGCCGGGGCGGGGCGGGCAGGGTGAAGGCGCGGGCCAGCTCGTCGAGCAGCCGGGCCTGGCTGGCGCTCTCGGCGAGCTTGCGGCCCAGCGCCTCGCGCGCGTTCTGTAGCGCGTGCTCCACCAGCTCGCGTTTTTCACCACGTCGGGGCACGGCAATCTCGACCCGGTAGCCGGCGCGGGCGGAGAGGGCCTCCTCCAGGAGCTCGCGCTCGGCGATGTCGTGGCTGAGCAGCACCAGGCGCGGACAGGGCTTGTCCTCGTAGAACTGGGCGATCAGGGCATCCAGCACCTCACCGGGGCCGAGCGAGCGGTCGGCGCGGGGGTAGAGCGCGTGGTTGCCCCAGTTCTGCCCGGTGCGGAAGAAGAACACCTGCACGCAGGTCGCCCCGCCCTCCTGATGCACGGCGAAGACGTCGGCCTCTTCCACCGAGCGCGGGTTGATGCCCTGCGTTCCCTGAACCGCCGAGAGCGCGGCGAGGCGGTCGCGCAGCGCGGCGGCACGCTCGAATTCGAGGTCCTCGGATGCCTGCTGCATCTCGTGAGCGAGCTGTTCCTTCACCGCCCGGCTCTTGCCGGACAGGAAGTCGCGCGCCTCGCGCACATAGTCGGCATAGTCGGCGGTGGAGACCTCGCCGGTGCAGGGGCCGGCGCAGCGCTTGATCTGGAACAGCAGGCAGGGCCGGCTGCGCGCCTCGTAGAAGCTGTCCGAGCAGGAGCGCACCAGAAACGCCTTCTGCAGCGCGTTGATGGTGCGGTTCACCGCCCAGACCGAGGCGAAGGGGCCGTAATAGTCGCCCGGCCGATTGCGCGCGCCGCGATGCTTGGTGATCTGCGGGGCGGCGTGGTCGCGGGTGATCAGGATATAGGGGAACGACTTGTCGTCGCGCAGCAGCACGTTGAAGCGCGGGCGCAGCTGCTTGATGAGGTTGGCTTCCAGCAGCAGCGCTTCGGTCTCGGTCTGGGTCGAGACGAACTCCATCCGCACCGTTGCCGCCACCATGCGCATGATGCGCGCGGTGAGCCCGGTCGGGCGGGTATAGGCGATGATGCGCTTGCGGATGCTCTTGGCCTTGCCGACATAGAGCACCGCATCATCCGCGCCGATCATGCGGTAGACGCCGGCGCCGGTCGGGGCGTGCTTCACCGCCGCGAGAATGGCGGCGCGGCCGAGCTTGAGCGTGCCGGCGCTGGGCTCGGCCTCCTCAAACAGGGGATCGGCGAGCAGCAGCGCCTCGTCCTCGGTGTCCGCCAGTTCGGCGTCGTCCGGGTCGAGGTCGGGTGCGTCAGGTGTCGGGCGGGCGATCATCGGGTCTCAAGATAGGGATTCGCCGGCAAAGTCGACAGGGGGGCCGGCGAGTTGGGGCGCGTCAGCAGGGGGGCGCGGCGAGTTGGGGCCGGCCCTATTGGACCACTTTGGCCCGCATGACGAGCTTCTCGCCGCGGATCTCGAAGCTGTCGAGCCGCGACAGGAAGGTCATGCCGAGCAGGCTGTGCTTGAGGGTGCCCGGGCTGGCGATGAGAGCGGGCACCTGCCGCTCGTCAATGTCCCCGGCGATCGCCACCCGGTCCAGCACCACCGCCGCCGCGCGGCCGCGCCCGTTGGCTGTGTCGATCGGGATGTCGTAGCGCAGGAACTCGATCGGCAGGCCGACCGCTACCGCGTCCTCGGGCGTCAGCACCACGGAGGAGGCGCCGGTATCGACCAGCATGGGGATGCGCGTGCCGTTGATCTCGACGCGGATGTTGAAATCGCCGTCGCGGGCACGGGCGACCTCGACCGCCGGCCCGGAATCACGGGCAAGCGGCACGGCATAGCCGGGTGCGAGTTCCGCCAGCACGCGATAGGCGGCGGCGTGCAGCTCGTAGCGATAGGTGTAACCGGTGGCGATGACAGCGAAGATCGCCATCCAGACCAGCGCGGCGCCGATCAGCTCGCCGATCCGGCCGGTGAACATGGCCACGGCGCCGGCACCGACCATCAGCAGTATCGCGCCGTAGAACACCACACGGGCGAGTTCCGAGGCGCTGAGACCGGCAATGCCCCCCGCCTCATGCGCCCACATGATCAGCCCGACCCCGGTACCGAGTCCAAGGATGACCACCCAGAGAAAACGATCCGCGTTCATCGCGCCGCCTCCGGCCGTGCGGCCCCGAGCCGGGCGGGCAGCTCGGCCATGATGGTGCGGCGGCGCGGCTCGTCGAGCGTGGCCCACGCGCCGATCTCCTCGGTCGTGCGGCCGCAGCCGAGGCAGAACCGCGCGGTCCCGTCCAGCGTGCACACGGCGATGCAGGGGGTGGAAGTGGTCATCGGCATGGTGGACGGATCATCGGCCATAATGTTTAGGGCATTGCTTACGCGGCGGGGCCGGGTCCGAATTTTCGCCTCGCCCTAGGCCGGACGCGCGAGGATAAGCACGCCGAGCAGGAAGGCAATCTCGGCCAGCACCGCGCCAGCGCCGGCAACGTCTCCGGTCTGTCCACCGAATTGGGCGCTGGCAAGGCGGCTGAACGCCGCGAGCACCGCCGCCCCGAGGGCGAGCCCGGCCAGCAGGGCGATCAGCCCGAAGCCGGGGAGGACGAAAAGCGCGGCAAGCACGACGCCGGCGAGGGCGGCGTCGCGAATTCCGGTGCTTCCGGGCGTGCCGACCGTGTAGGCGAGCCCGTCGGCGCGGGCCGGGGGGAGGGCGTGCACTATCCACAGCCCCGCGACACGCGTCAGCGCCTGCGCCGCCACCAGCGCGCCAGCCGCGGCCATCAGCTCGAGACCTGCCAACGCCTCCAGCGCGCCGATGCGCAGGGCGAAGCCGAGGATGAGGGCCACGGCACCGAACGTGCCGATCCGGCTGTCGCGCATGATCTCCAGCCGCCGCGCGCGGTTCATGGCGCCCAGAGCGTCGGCGGTGTCGGCGAGGCCGTCTTCATGAAACGCGCCGGTGATCGCGGCCAGCACGGCGAAGGCGAGCGTCGCGCCGAGGAAAGCGCTCAAGCCCACAAAATGCGCCAGCAGCAGGACCAGCGCACCGGCAAGGCCGAGCAGCGCGCCGGCCACCGGGAGCGCCGGGCCGAGCTTCGCCATGTCCGGCGCCTCGTTCTCAGGCTCGAACGACAGGCGCGGCACGGGCAGCCGCGACAGGAAACGCAGCGCGGCGGGCACCTGGCGCAGAAGGTCGAGGCGCAAAAGATCGGCGGCAGGCAGCGGCATGGGTTCAGCGTTCCAGCAGGACGTCGGCAAGCGGGGCGCGCCTCTCCCAGCCGGCCCGCTCCAGCTCCGGCACGTCCGAAGGCTCACGCGGATAGCCTATGCACAGATAGGCGACGAACCGCCAGTGGGCGGGCACATCGAGCGCGCCGGCCATGGCGACGGGATCGAGGATCGACACCCAGCCCAGCCCGAGCCCGCGCGCGCTGGCGCCGAGCCACAACGTGTGGATGGCCAGCACGGCGGAATAGGCCAGCGTCTCCGGCATGGTGGCGCGCCCCAACCCGCCGCCAGTGGCGGGATCGGGATCGATGAACACCGCGATCTGTTCCGGCGCCTCCTCCAGGCCGGAGAGCTTGAGCCGGGCATAGAGCCCCGCGCGCTCGGCCGGCTGGAGAGACTGGGCGTCGGCGTTGCAGCGGCGGTAGATGGCGCGTACCGCCTCGCGGCGCTCCTCCTGCCGCACCCGCGCGAGGCGCCAGGGCTGGCTCAGGCCCACGCTCGGCGCCCGGCAGGCGCTGGCGAGCAGGTCGTCCATCATTGCCGTCTCCACCGCGCGGGTGTGGAAATGGCGCACATCGCGGCGCCAGGCGAAGAGTTCGGCCAGCTCGCCGGTGAAGCGCTCATCGAAGATCGGCGGCGTGCTCATGCGGTCTCCGCGGGTGGCGGCGGCGGGAATATGGGTTGCTCTCGCCCCGAGGAGGGTCTACCCCGCGCCATCGCCCGATGCACCCTCCAGATGCATCCCAAGGGAGCTCTTCATGCCGCGCGCTGTCACCGGACTGCCCTTCGACGACATCCGCAACCTTGCCGCCTCGCTGCCCGACGCCGATGAGGCGGCGCGGCAGGGCGCGCTCGACCGTCAGGCGCAGCTGGTCAAGCCGCCCGGTGCGCTCGGCCGGCTGGAGGAAATCGCGGTGCACATCGCTGCTTGGCAGGGGCGTGCCATTCCGAAGGTCGACCGGCCGACCGTCGCGGTGTTCGCCTCAACCCACGGCGTCGCCAGCCGCGGCGTCTCGCCCTATCCGCCGGAAGTGACCAAGCAGATGGTCGCGACCTTCACCGACGGCAAAGCGGCGGTGAACCAGATTTGCGGGGCGTTCGGCGCGGGGCTGCGCGTGTTCGATCTCGCGCTCGACCTGCCGACGCCCGACATCGTGGAGGCCGACGCCTTCACCGAGGCGGAATGCGCGGCGACCATGGCGTTCGGCATGGAAGCGCTGGCCGGCGAGCCGGACCTGCTGTGCCTCGGCGAGATGGGCATCGGCAACACCACCGTCGCGGCCGCGATCTTCCACGCGCTCTATGGCGGCGAAGCGGAGGAATGGGTCGGCCCCGGCACGGGCGCCTCCGGCGAGGTTCTGGAGCGCAAGATCGCAGCGGTGCGCGCGGCGGTGGAGCGCGCGCGCGGTCATCTCGACGACCCGCTGGAAATCCTGCGCAAGCTCGGCGGTCGCGAAATCGCGGCCATGGCCGGGGCGATCCTCGCCGCGCGGCTCCAGCGCGTGCCGGTCGTGCTCGACGGCTATGTCGTCACCGCCGCCGCCGCGCTGCTGCACCGGCTGAACCCGGCCGCGCTCGACCATTGCCTCGCCGGTCATGTCTCCGCCGAGCCGGCCCATGCGCGCGTGCTCCAAAAGCTGGGCCTGCGCCCGATCCTCGATCTCGGCATGCGGCTCGGCGAGGGCTCCGGGGCGGCGCTGGCGATCGGCGTGGTCAAGGCGGCGGTGGCCTGCCATTCCGGCATGGCGACCTTCGCGGAAGCCGGCGTCGCGGACGCCTGAGGCCTTGAACGTCCCTTGGCGCGGTCCCCGGCGCCGTCCCCGGCGGGGTTGGCGGCCGGACACCTGGAAATCGGTTCTGGTCGCGCTGGCGATGATTGCCGTGGCGCTGGTGGCGGAGCGCTTTCTCCCCGCAATCACCGGCAGCGTGCGCGTGGCGGATGGCGATAGCCTGGAGGTCGGCGGGGAGCGCATCCGACTGGAAGGTCTGGATGCGCCGGAGCTTCACCAGTCCTGCGGCGCTCCCGGCAAGGAATGGCCATGCGGGCGGCGCGCGCGCGAGGCCTTGCAGACGCTGGTCGATGCCGGCGAGGTGAGCTGCCGCCCGGTAGACGAGGACCGCTATGGCCGCGCGGTGTCGATCTGCGAGGCGGGCGGGCGCGATCTCGGGAGCGCGATAGTGGCGCAGGGGCTCGCCATCTCGCTCGGCGCCTATGCCACGGAAGAGCGCGAGGCACGAGCCAGCCAACGCGGCATCTGGGCCGGGCCGTTCGAGCGGCCGGCGGACTGGCGCGCGCGGAACATGTGAGGGGATGACAGCGGGCGGGGTCATCCTCATCTATCAGCACATGGACGCCACCTCGCCGCCTGACACCCTCGACACCCTGCTCGCGGAGATTCGTGCCTGCCGGTTCTGCGTGGAGAGCCCGCGCGGCAAGCCGCTGCCGCATGAGCCGCGCCCGGTGCTCAGCGTCTCCGCGCGGGCGCCGATCCTCGTCGCCGGGCAGGCGCCGGGCACGCGGGTGCATGCGTCGGGGCAGTCGTTCAACGACCCGTCCGGCGACCGGCTGCGGACATGGATGGGGATAGACCGCACGACCTTCTACGACCCGTCGCGGATTTCGATCGCCGCCATGGGCTTCTGCTTTCCCGGGCAGGATGCCAAGGGCGGCGACCTGCCGCCCCGGCGCGAATGCGCGGCGCGGTGGCACGACCGGCTGTTCGCGGCGCGCCCGCCCTTCGAGCTTGTGCTGGCGATCGGGGCGGCCTCGCAGGCCTACCACCTGAGGCGGCTGGGACTGGAGCGCTTCGCGACCGGCGGGTTGACCGAGCGGATCGCGCGATGGCGCGACATCTGGCAGGCGCGGCAAGGGCCGCGCGTGCTGGTGCTGCCGCATCCCTCCTGGCGCAATACCGGCTGGCTGAAGCGCCACCCATGGTTCGACGCCGAGCTGGTGCCGGTGCTGCGGGCGGAGGTCGCCCGCCTCATCAGTGCGACAGCAGAAGATGCCGGTTAAGCCGGCGTTCCAGCACGTCCCACACCCGGCGGATGGTTTCCACCATGACCAGATAGAGCACCGCCGCCCAGAGATAGACCTCCATGTCATAGGAGCGCGAGAAGGCGAGGCGGGTGACGCCCATCAGGTCGTAGACCGTGATGACGGAGGCGATGGAGGACGCCTTGACCATCAGCACCAGCTCATTGCCGAGCGGCCGCAGGCCAACCGCGAAAGCCTGCGGCAGGATCACCTTGATATAGGTCTGGACGCTGTTCAGCCCCAGTGCCTTGGCGCCCTCGCTCTGGCCGACCGGCAGGCTCTGGATGCCGCCGCGCAGGATTTCCGACTGATAGGCGGCGGTGTTCAGCGTGAAGGTCAGCACCGCGCAGTTGAACGCGTCGCGGAAGAACCACCACAGGCCGATATCGGTGAGTTGCTCGCGAAACTGACCGGCGCCATAATAGACCAGGAAGGTCTGCGCCAGCAGCGGCGTGCCGCGGAAGAAATAGGAATAGGCGAAGGCTGCCCGGGAGGTCCAGCGGCCGCCCTCGACGCGCGCAATGGCGAGCGGCAGGGCGAGCAGGAGACCGAAGAACACCGAGATTCCGACCAGCTCCAGCGTCACCCAGATGCCGCCGAGGAAGCGCTCGCCATAGCGCGACATCAGGTCGGCGTTGAGGCCGAGCAGCCCCATCAGCGCGAGGAAGCCGGCGCCGAGCGTGGAGAACACAGCGTCCATCATGCCTTGCCCCCGATGCGCTTCAGGCCGCGATTGGCGCGCGCCTCGGCATAGCTGAATCCTACGCTCGAAAGGATCGAGAACAGGAGATAGATCGTGCAGGCGACCAGGTAGAAGAAGAAGGGCTGCTTGGTCACGCCGACCGCGATCGAGGTCTGGCGCATCAGGTCGTTGATGGCGATCACCGACACCAGCGAGGTGTCCTTCAGCAGCACCATCCAGTTGTTCGACAGTCCGGGCAGGGCCACGCGCCAGAGCTGGGGCAGCACCACCAGCCGGAATGCCTGCCATTTCGACAAGCCGAGCGCGCTGGCGGCTTCCTTCTGGCCGCGCGAGACCGAGCGCATCGCGGCCAGAAACACCTCGCTGGAAAAGGCGCCGAGCACCAGGCTGAGTGCGATGACGCCGGCGAGGAACTGGTTGACCTCGATCGTGGCGCCCTCGACCAGATAGCCGGCGATCCGGGTGAACAGGATCTGCCCGCCATAATAGACGATGAACAGCGTCAGCAGCTCGGGCAGGCCGCGGAACACGGTGGTGAAGAGGTTGCCGGCGGCACGGACCAGCCGGGAGCCGGAATCCTTGGCCAGTGCGACGCCGAGCCCGATGGCGAAGCCCACCGGCAGGGTGGCGATGGCCAGTTCCAGCGTGAGCAGCGCACCCTTGGCGATTTCATCGCCCCACCCGTTCGGGCCGAACGACAGAAGCTCCAGTAAGTTGAGCATAGGGACCGATGCGCTCCGCTGCCGCGCCGCGGCTGCGGCGTCATTTCAAGGGACGGCGACGCCGTTCCGGGAGCCACTACCGGAACGGCGCCTGGGGAGCGCGTCAGTAGACGCTGAAGGGGAAGTACTTGTCGTTGATCTTCTTGTAGGTGCCGTCGGCGACGATCTCGTCGATCGCCTTGTTGAACATGGCGACCAGTTCCGCGTCGTCCTTGCGGATGCCCACGCCCACGCCCTCACCGAAATATTTCGGGTCCTTGTATTCGCTGCCGACGAACTTGCAGCATTCGCCTTCCTTGGTGCCCATCCATTCCAGCAGCACCACCTTGTCGGCAAGAATGGCGTCGAGGCGGCCATTGGCGAGGTCGAGATTGGCCTCGTCCTGCTTGCCGTAGAGCTTCACCTCGGCGCCGGCCTTGGCGTAGACGTCCTCGAGATAGTTCGAGTGGATGGTGGAGCCCTGCGCGCCCAGAACCTTGCCTTTCAGCGCTTCCGGGGAGGTATCGGTGATCTTGGTGTCCTTCGGCGCCACGAAGTTCGCCGGGGTGTTGTAGTACTTCTTCGAGAAGGCGATCTGCTGCTTGCGCTCTTCGGTGATCGACATCGAGGCGACGATGGCGTCGTACTTGCCGGCAAGCAGCGCGGGAATGATGCCGTCCCAGTCCTGGGCGGTGAAGGTGCAGGTGACCTTCATCTTCTCGCAGAGCGCCTTGGCGATATCGATGTCGAAGCCCTTGAGCTCGTTGTTCTCGACATAGTTGAAGGGCGGGTAAGCCCCCTCGGTGCCGATGCGCACCGTCTTCCATTCCTTCGCGGACACGCCGGTGGTGGCCGCGGCGACGAGAACGGCCGCTGCGGCGAGGCGGGTGAAGAGGCTCATGCTGTTCCCCTCTGGAGGTTGCTCTGGGGCCGGATTGTTTTTTTGCCGGCGCCGGATGCTGGCACTATTTCGAGGAGAAGCGCAACCGGGGGGTGATGCAATTGTGGTCACCCGTTGCATCTGTCCATCTTATAAGCATCGCCAAACCATTTGCCGTGCCGATCGTTCGACAGGGTAGAACGGGTTGACGCTGCGCCGGCTGTGTTGTCTCACAACATCAACGAATGCGATATCGGGAGCGCTATCATGGTGACCGCTGAAGAGGTGAAGGCACGGCTGGCTCAGGTGGTTGCGCCTGACGGGCGGCCGGTGACCGAGACCGGCGCGCTGTCCGAAGTGGTGGTGTCGAATGGCAAGGTCTATCTCTCGCTGACGGTAGACGCCGCGCAGGCCAAGGCCTGGGAGCCGGTGCGCGCCGCTGTGGAGCGCGCGGTGCGGGCGACGCCGGGGGTCAGTTCCGCGCTGGTGGCGCTGACAGCCGAGCGCCGCGCCGGAAGTGCCCCGGCGGGAGCTTCCGCCGAGCCGGTCCGGGTCTCGGGCCAGGGCGCGCAGGCGGGCCACTCCCACGCCGGGCACACCCATGCGGGCCATGCGCATGCCGGCCATTCCCATCCCGCGCCGGCCGATCCGCAGAAGGAATCGCCAAGTCTTCCCGGCGTCGGCGCGATCATCGCGGTGGCGTCCGGCAAGGGTGGCGTCGGCAAGTCGACGCTGGCGGCCAATCTCGCGCTCGGCCTGTCCGCGCTCGGCCTCAAGGTCGGCCTGCTCGATGCCGACATCTACGGCCCCTCCGTGCCGCGTCTCATGGGCCTCAAGGGCCGTCCCGAGGTACATGGCCGCATCATGCAGCCGCTCGCCTCCTGGGGCCTCAAGGTGATGTCCATCGGCTTCCTCGTGGAGGAGGAGACGCCGATGATCTGGCGCGGCCCGATGGTGATGAGCGCTATCAGCCAGATGCTGAAGGAAGTGAACTGGGCGCCGCTCGACATTCTGGTGGTGGACATGCCGCCCGGCACCGGCGACGCCCAACTGACCATGGCCCAACAGGTGCCGCTGGCCGGCGCGGTGATCGTCTCCACCCCGCAGGATCTCGCGCTGATCGACGCGCGCCGCGGCATCGCCATGTTCGAGAAGGTGAACGTGCCGGTGCTCGGCGTGGTCGAGAACATGAGCTATTTCCTGTGCCCGCATTGCGGCGAGCGCTCCGACGTGTTCGGCCATGGCGGCGCGCGGCACGAGGCCAAGCGCCTTGGCGTTCCGTTCCTCGGCGAGGTGCCGCTGCACATGTCGATCCGCGAAAGCTCGGATGCCGGCCGCCCGGTGGTCGCCGCCAATCCGGACAGCCGCGAGGCCGAGATCTACCGCACCATCGCTGCCACCGTGCGCGACCGGCTGGCCGGCAAGCACGCCAGCGCCCGCCAGGCGCCGCGTATCGTGATGGAGGGGTGAGGCACCCTCTATGCTGAAGGTGATCGCGCAGGATTTCATCAGGCCGGAATCGGTCGACACCGTCCTGCCGCTCTATCGCGAGCTGGTCGAGAAGACCCGGCAGGAAGAGCGCTGCCTGTCCTATGATCTGTTCATCGACCAGAAGGACCCCGGCCATTTCGTCTTCGTCGAGGAATGGCCGGACCGCGCGGCACTCGATGCCCATTGCGCGAGCGAGCATTTCACCCGGCTGGTGCCGTTGATCAACGCGCACCAGCGGGCGGAATGCATCATCACCCTGATGGATGCGTTCCCGTTGCAGGAAAGCGTCTGACCGCGCGCAGAGCCACCTCCGGCCGATAAGCGCACGGCCGTTTGCGGTGTCCTGCTGGACGGCGACGGGGTATGTCGGGGATGACGTAGGGAAAGATATTCGAGCGTGCGTTCAGCCGCGCGGTCGTCCCCGCGATCGTCCGCACAGTCTCGTGTTTGCCCTCGACAAAAGGCGCAGGTCAACGCCGTTGCGCCCCGCGATGGCCTAGCGTAACTGTTTTGCCAACAAGCGTTTCGAGCGCGGAGGCGGATGTCGCCAACTGCGCCGATGAGGAACCCCCCAAGGAGAGAAATCCTGATGAAGCGTCGTCAGTTTATTGCCGCCGCCGGCACCGGCGTCGCGGCTGCGGCCATCGCTGCCCCCGCCATTGCCCAGTCCGCCCCCGAGATCAAATGGCGCCTCGCTTCCAGCTTCCCGAAGTCGCTGGACACGATCTATGGCGGCGCCGAAGTCATGTCGAAGATGGTTTCGGAGCTGACCGACGGCAAGTTCCAGATCCAGGTGTTCGCGGCCGGCGAAATCGTGCCCGGCCTGCAGGTGCTCGACGCCGTGCAGAACAACACGGTCGAGATGTGCCACACCGTCTCGTATTATTTCGTCGGCAAGGATCCGACCTTCGCCATCGCCGCCTCGGTGCCGTTCGGGCTCAACGCCCGCATGCAGAATGCCTGGCTCTACCAGAACGGCGGCAATGAACTCTTCAACGAGTTCTACCAGAAGTACAATGTCTACGGCATGCCCTGCGGCAATACCGGCGCGCAGATGGGCGGCTGGTTCGCCAAGGAAATCAAGAACGTCGCCGACATGAACGGCCTGAAGATGCGCATCGGCGGCATTGCCGGGCAGGTCATGGCCAAGCTCGGCGTGGTGCCGCAGCAGATCGCTGGCGGCGACATCTATCCCGCGCTCGAAAAGGGCACGATCGACGGCGCCGAGTGGATCGGCCCCTATGACGACGAGAAGCTCGGCTTCTACAAGGTCGCCAAGTTCTACTACTATCCCGGCTGGTGGGAAGGTGGCCCGACCATCCACGCCTTCGCCAATCTCGAGAAGTTCAACGCCCTGCCCAAGACCTACCAGCAGGCGCTGATCGCAGCGACGACCTATGCCAACACCATCATGCAGGGCCGCTACGACGTGCAGAACCCGCCGGCGATCAAGCGCCTGGTGGCGAACGGCACGCAGCTGCGTCCCTATCCCACCGAGGTGATGGAAGCCTGCCTCAAGGCGACCAACGAGCTGTGGGCGGAAATCTCGGCCAAGAACCCGGATTTCAAGAAGGCGATCGACACCATGCAGGCGTTCCGTAACGAGGAATATCTGTGGTGGCAGGTGGCTGAGTACACCTTCGACAGCTTCCAGATCCGCACCCGCCCGCGCGGCTGATCACGGGATCGTTTCCTCCCCACAGGCGCGCAGGCCGTGCTATAGGCCCGCGCGTTGCGGCTCTGTGATGAGACCGCTCGACATATGGCCCGGCCGCTCACCCGGCCGGGCCTTCGTCCTTCCATGGGAGGGACGATGCCAAGGAGTCGCCTGATGAAGCGCCGCGATGTTCTTCGCTCCGCCGCCCTCGCCGCCCCGGCAGCCATGCTTGCCGCGCCCGCACTGGCTCAGTCCGCCCCGGAGGTGCGCTGGCGGCTGACCTCCAGCGTGCCCAAGGTGCTGGACAATATCTTCGGCGCCAATGAGCTTGTGTCGAAATATGTGAGCGAGGCTACCGACGGGCGGTTCGTGATCCAGAATTTCGCGGCCGGCGAAATCGTCCCCGGCCTTCAGGCGCTCGACGCGGTGCAGAACGGCACGGTCGAACTCGCCCAGACCCCGCTCTACTATTATGTCGGCAAGGATCCGACCTTCGCCTGCTTCACCACCATGCCGTTCGGCCTGAACGCGCGCATGCAGAACGCCTGGTTCTACCATGGCGGCGGGCGCGAGCTTCAGGACGCGTTCCTTGAGAAGTACAATCTCGTCGGCTTCCTCGGTGGCAATACCGGCACCCAGATGGGCGGCTGGTTCCGACACGAGGTGAAGGACATCGCCGATTTCAAGGGCCTGAAATTCCGCATCGGCGGCATTGCCGGGCAGGTGGTGGCCAAGCTCGGCGTGGTGCCGCAGCAGATCGCGCCGGGCGACATTTATGCCGCGCTCGAAAAGGGCACGATCGACGCCTGCGAATGGGTCGGGCCCTATGACGACGAG
This sequence comes from Ancylobacter gelatini, assembly GCF_022601675.1. Classification (GTDB taxonomy): domain Bacteria; phylum Pseudomonadota; class Alphaproteobacteria; order Rhizobiales; family Xanthobacteraceae; genus Ancylobacter; species Ancylobacter gelatini. The sequence goes on from NZ_JAKVIL010000002.1 coordinate 184,677, forward strand.
AAGCTCGGCTTCGTGAAGGTCGCGCCTTATTACTATTATCCCGGCTGGTGGGATGGCGGACCCACCATGAATGTGGTGGTGAACCGCGCCAAGTGGAACGCGCTGCCCAAGCCGTATCAGGCGATCTTCGACGCGGCGGTCGCCTACGCCAATTCCGACATGCTGGCGAAATACGACGCGCGCAATCCGGCGGCGCTGCGCCGGCTGGTGGGGCAGGGCGCGCAGCTTCGCACGTTTCCGCAGAGCTTCCTCGACGCCTCCTACACCGCGACCACCGAGCTTTATGCCGAGCTTTCCGCCAAGAATCCCGAGTTTAAGAAGGTGCTGGAGTCGCTTCTCGCCTTCCGCAACGAGGGCTATCTGTGGTGGCAGGTCGGCGAATATCCCTATGACGGCTACATGATCCGCGCCCGCTCGCGCGGGTGAGCCGATCGGATCGACGATCAAGAAGGAAAAACACCATGTCGACCCCGACTTCCCGCCGCCATCTGCTCAAGGGCGCCGGCCTTGCCGCTGCGGCCGGCACGCTCGCCGCCCCCGCCATCGCCCAGTCCGCGCCCAAGGTGCGCTGGCGCCTGACCTCCAGCTATCCGAAGTCGCTGGACACCATCTATGGCTCGGCGGTGCTGCTGTCCAAATATGTCGGCGAGGCAACCGACGGCCAGTTCCAGATCGACGTGTTCGCCCCGGGCGAACTGGTGCCGGGGTTGCAGGCCTTCGACGCGGTGCAGAACGGTACGGTCGAGGCCGCGCAGACCGCGCTGTATTACTACATCGGCAAGAACCCGGCTTTCGCGCCCTTCACCACGCTGCCCTTCGGGCTGAACGCGCGGATGCAGACGGCGTGGCTGTACCATGGCGGCGGGACGCAGCTTCAGAACGCCTTCCTCGCCAAATACAACGTGATCGGCTTCGCCGGCGGTAATACCGGCGCGCAGATGGGCGGCTGGTTCCGCAAGGAGATCAAGAGCGTCGCCGACATCAAGGGGCTCAAGATGCGCATTCCCGGCATCGCCGGGCAGGTGCTCTCGCGTCTTGGGCTGGTGCCGCAGAATCTCGCCGGCGGCGATATCTATCCGGCGCTGGAAAAGGGCACGATCGACGCCGCCGAGTTCGTCGGGCCGGTGGACGACGAGAAGCTCGGCTTCGTTCGCGTGGCGCCCTATTACTATTATCCCGGCTGGTGGGAAGGTGGCCCGACCATCCATTTCGTCGCCGGCAACAAGGCGTGGGACGCGCTGCCCAAGGCCTACAAGGCGGCCTTCGAGGCGGCTTCCGCCTATGCCAATGCCGACATGCTGGCCAAGTACGACGCCGGCAATCCGGCGGCGCTGCGCAGGCTGGTGGCACAGGGCGCGCAACTCCGTCCGTTTCCGATGGAGGTGATGGATGCCGCCTATAAGGAAAACATCGCGCTGATGGGCCAGATTTCCGCGCAGAACGCCGATTTCAAGGCGATCTACGACTCGATGCTGAACTTCCGCAACGAGTCCTATCTGTGGTGGCAGGTCGGCGAATATCCCTATGACGGCTACATGATCCGCGCGCGTACGCGTACCTGACCGATGACAGGCGAGGCGGTCAGACCGCCTCGCGCTCGGCCCGCGCGGCGGTGGCGAGCGCGGCCTTGTGGCTCGCGCGGTGGCTGTGCATCGTGAACAGCCCCGCCGCGACGATCATCGCCATGCCGGCGATCGAGATCAGGTCCGGCGGGTTGTTGAAGATGATCGCGCTCAGCGCGACCGAGCACACCACCGTGGCGTAGCGGAACGGCGTGATCAGCGCCGGATCGGTGCCGCGGAAGGCGCCGATGGTGAAGATGTGGCCGAGCACCAGCGTGACGCTGCCCGCCGCCAGCAGGATCAGGACATGGACGTCGAGCGGGCGCCATTCCTGGATCGCGGTGCCGCCGAAGCCGAGCATCATGCCGACAATGGCGGTCACCAGCGTCACCACCAGCGTCGGGATGTGGGCGTGGATGCGCCCGGTGATGAAATCGCGGAACGCGATCAGGAACGCGCAGACGAAGGGCAGCGAGGCCATCGGGTCGAAGCCGTGGCCGCCGGGCTTGATGATCAGCGCCACGCCGATGAACCCGGCAATGACCGCCAGCCAGCGTTGCCAGCTCAGCTTCGCGCCGAAGAACAGCACCGCGAGCGCCATGGTCACCAGCGGCGCGACCTGGATGATCGCCGCGGCATCGCCAATCGAGATCACCGAAATGGCGGTGATGAACAGCACCGCGCTCATCGCCTCGATCCCCGCGCGGAGCAACACGAGGCGGTCGAAGGCATGGCGCAGGCCCGGCAGTTCGCCCCGCACCGCCAGGAGGGCCAGCAGCACCAGGCCAGCCATCGCGCCGCGCACGGCGAGTACCTGCGAGGACGGAAGTTCGATCAGGGCGAGCTTCGACAGCGCGTCATTGCCGGCAAAGAAACATGAGCCCGCGATCATCAGCAGGATGCCGCGCGTATTGGCTGAATGGTTGTGCATGGGTCTGGCTTCGGCGGGAGACGGCTCTTCCTAGCCGTGAATCACGGCCGGATCGGGACAGATTAAACGATTTATGCGGTTTCGCGGGCGCGCATTCAGCATTCCTCGCAGGCGGCTTGTGCAAGCGGGGAGTTCTCGCGCCTCTCTAGCGCCTGGGAGGCGACGCACAGGCCGAGCGCGCCGACCGCCAGAGCCGCGCCGACCCAGGGCAGTTCGGCATAGCCGACGCCCAGCGTGATCGCCGCGCCGCCGATCCATGCCCCGCCGGCATTGCCGAGGTTGAACGCGCCCTGATTGAGCGTGGAGGCGAGGTTGGGCGCGCCGATCGCGCTGTCGACCACGCGCATCTGGATCGGCGGCACCACGGCGAAGACGAGGATGCCCCACACGAAGATGGTCGCGACGGCCGCGACCGCGAACGGCACGGCGAAGACCAGCACAACGAGCACCGCCGCGAGCCCGACGAAGATTCCCATCAGCGAGGGCATCAGCCGCCAGTCCGCCAGCTTGCCGCCCACGATGTTGCCGATGGTGATGCCGATGCCGAACAGCACCAGCACCCAGGTCACGGTGTGCGGGCTCATGCCGGTCACGTCGCGAAGCAGCGGCGCGATATAGGTGAAGACGGTGAACAGGCTGGCCGAAGCGAGGATGCTCATGCCCATGGCCAGCAGCACCTGCGGACGCTTCAGCACCGCGAATTCCGAGACGATGTTGCCGCTGGAATGGGGGATGTTGCGCGGCACCCACAGCGCGATGGCGCTAACGGCCGCGATCCCGATGAACACCACGGCCCAGAAGGTCGAGCGCCAGCCCAGTGCCTGACCCAGTGCCGTGCCGGCCGGCACGCCCAGCACATTGGCCAGCGTCAACCCGGCGAACATCAGCGCGATGGCGCTGGCGCGCTGGTTCGGCGGCACGAGATTGGAGGCGACGACCGCACCGATGCCGAAGAACGCGCCATGGCAGAAGGCGGTGACGATGCGCGCGCCCATCAGCATCCAGTAATCCGGCGACACCGCGCACAGGAAATTGCCCAGCACAAACATGCTGGAAAGACCGATCAGCGTCGCCTTGCGCGGCAGAGAATTGGTGATGATGGCAACGATCGGCGCCCCGATCACCACGCCCATCGCGTAGCCCGTCACCAGCAGCCCGGCGGCGGGAATGCTGACGCCGAGATCGGCCGCCACTTCCGGCAGCAGGCCCATGATCACGAATTCGGTGGTGCCAATGCCGAACGAGGCCATGGCGAGGGCAAGAAGCGGCATTCTCATGAACGAGGCTTTCACGCGCGGCGCGCCGCACTCCGGCGGGCGCGACGCAGCTTATAGGGAGTCTTACGGATTTAACGCCTGGTGCTGCGGCGCAGCAAGGCCCCGCCGCGCAGTCCTGCCATGTGCGGATGGCGATGGAATGTCGGCGCGCAGCCTCAGCCGCCGGTGACGCTCATGTGCCGGCGCAGCGCCGGCGGGCGACCGGGGCGATCGATCACGAAGTCGTGACCCTTGGGCTTGCGGAAGATCGCGTCGTCAAGCGCGGCGTGGAGCTTCCCGTCGCTCTCCGAGGCCCGCAGCGGCGCGCGCAAATCCGCCGCGTCTTCCTGGCCGAGGCACATATAGAGCGTGCCGGTGCAGGTAACGCGCACGCGGTTGCAGCCCTCGCAGAAATTATGCGTCAGGGGCGTGATGAAGCCGAGCCGACCGCCGGTCTGCGCGATCGAGACATAGCGCGCCGGTCCGCCGGTGCGGTAGGGGATGTCCTCCAGCGTCCAGCGCTCGGCGAGCTGGGCGCGCACGCGGCTCAGCGGCAGGTACTGGTCGATGCGCTCGGCCCCGGTCTCGCCCAGCGGCATGACCTCGATCAGCGAGACATCAATGCCGCGTCCATGCGCCCATTCGATGAGCGAGGGAATTTCGGCCTCGTTCTCGCCGGCCAGAGCCACGGCGTTGAGCTTCACCTGCAGGCCAGCGCGCTGCGCGGCGTCGATGCCGGCGAGCACCTTGGAGAGATCGCCCCAGCGGGTCAGCGCGCGGAAGCGGTCGGGGTCCAGCGTGTCGAGCGAGACGTTGATGCGCTTGACCCCGGACGCGGCGAGATCGCCGGCGAAGCGGGCAAGCTGCGAGCCGTTGGTGGTGAGGGTGAGTTCCTCCAGCGCGCCGGAATCGAGATGGCGGCCAAGCGAGCGGAACAGCGTCATCACATCGCGTCGCACCAGCGGCTCGCCGCCGGTGAGCCGCAGCTTTTTCACGCCGCGCGCCACGAAGGCGGAGCACAGGCGATCCAGCTCTTCCAGCGTCAGCAACTCGGGCTTCGGCAGGAACGTCATGTGTTCCGCCATGCAGTAGACGCAGCGGAAATCGCAGCGGTCGGTGACCGAGACGCGCAGATAGGTGACGGCGCGGCCGAACGTATCGACCAGCGGCGCGCGCGCCGGCTCACGTAGCATCCTGTCGATCATCGCCTCGCGCTGGTCGCTCACGCTGCACTCCCTCGGCGCCGCAGGACAAGCCTGTCTCTCTCGGGCCTATCCCTATGTAATGGCTGCCTGCGGGGCTGCCAAGCTGACGAACCCTATCGTGCGATAGCTGAAACCGTTCAAATTCCCGTTTGGCACGACCATCTTGGCGGATCGGCGCGCGGGGCTTATGTGGTGGGCAGATGTGAGGGGAAACGCCCGTGACCGACGCCTGGCCTACCGAAATCCGCGTGCACAAGGACCGCCGCGGCATCACCATCGCCTTCGACGACGGCGCCAATTACACGCTGTCGGCGGAATATCTCAGGGTGGAGAGCCCGTCGGCCGAGGTGCAGGGCCATTCGCCCGCCGACCGCCAGACCGTGCCCGCCAAGCGGGAGGTGCGCATACAGGAGGTGATACCGGTGGGTCACTACGCCGTGCGCCTGATCTTCGACGACGGGCATTCCACCGGCATCTACACCTGGGACACCTTCCGTACGCTGGGAGGGGAATATGAGGAGCGCTGGAAGCGCTACCTGCAGGAGCTTGCCTCCAAGAACCTGTCCCGCGACCCGGCCGGGGCGCAGCGCCGGCATTGAGCCGGCGCCGCCTGCGCAGGATTCAGTTCAGCACATAGACCCGAGTGCCGACCGCCACGCGGTTGTAGAGGTCGGTCACGTCGTCATTGGTCATGCGGAAGCAGCCCGACGATACCGCCTGACCGATCGTCTCCGGCTCGTTGGAGCCGTGGATGCGGTAGAGCGAGGAGCCGAGATACATGGCGCGCGCGCCGAGCGGGTTGTCGATGCCGCCGGGCATATAGCGCGGCAGGTCGGGGCGGCGCTTCAGCATTTGCGGCGGCGGCGTCCAGCCCGGCCATTCCGCCTTGCGGGTAATGGTCTTGGTGCCGGCCCAGCGGAAGCCGTCGCGGCCAACGCCGATGCCATATTTCAGCGCGGTGCCGCCCGGCTGCACGAGGTAGAGCCGCCGCTCCGCGGTGTTGATGATGATGGAGCCGGGCGCGTACCTGCCATCATAGCGCACGGTCTGGCGCGGGATTGGCGAGGAGCCGCGATAGCCGGACTTGGGCCCGACGCCGAAATCGGACGGCATCGGGAAGATGCCCAGGAATCGGCTCTGGCCGGGTTCATAAGCCATGGCGGGCGCCATGGAGCTCAACATCAATGCAGCGACGGCCCCCGCCGCCAATCTCATCAGTCGCATCGCCAGCCTCATACGGAACGAACCTGCCCCTGAACCTGCCCTTGTAACCCGCCTTGCCGGCCCGGCCCGGGCAACGGAGCATAGCCTGACCTTGCGGCCTCGTCGAAGGGCGCGAGACAGACAATATGCGTCGAATGTACGAATGAACTCTTCATCTTGTCGCGAGGTGGCGCTGTCGCGGCCCACTATGGCGCGGAAGACACAGGCGCGGCCGACACGCCTGCCGCTCCGTCTGGCGTCGCGAAGATGTGTCGGGCGAGGGGAAGGCCGAAGAAATCGACGCCGGCCTGCGTGAAGTGCGAGGCGTCGAATTGCAGCGGCTCGCCATTGGCCGAGAGCGGGCAGTCCGTGCCGCCGCAGCCGGTGTCGAGCACCGAGAGATAGGTCACATCGGGATTGCCGGCGAAATGCGCCTTGAGCGCCGCGTCCTCCTGCGCCACTTCCGGCTTCAGGTCGCGCCCGGCCATGGTGTCGACGTCGCCACGTATGAGGCGGCGCGCGAGGATTTTCGGAACGGTCGTCCGGTAGAGCGGCACCGGACCGACCACCACAACGCGGATGCCGGCCTTGGCCAGCGCCGCGATTCCCTCATCGAACTCCGGGAAGGCCGCCGACACGGCGCCGATGACCACGATGTCCGGACGGTTCTTCAACAGCCAGTCCAGCGCGAACGCGTTCATCGTGGCGCAGAACGGCGAGCCCCCGCCCTGTCCCCCGGCGAATGGCATGCAGGCCGCCCCGGTGACCTGGCCGAGCGCATAGCCGTGTTGTTTGGCCACGTCGTCGATGGCGTTGACGAACTGCGCGATGTGGCTGTTGCCCCACAGGATGATGTTGGGGCGCTGCGTCGGCAGGCATTCCGGCTTGAGGTTGGTATCGCGCCTGCTGAACACGATGAAGCAGCTGCCCGAGCGGAAGATGTGGTCGGATTTGTAGGTGGCGAACTTGGCGAGCCGCAGCACCTCGCCCTCATAGCGCATCGGCAGGCCGCGCGTGGAAATGGTGACCTGTGCGAGGATGGCGAGCAGCAGGGTCGCAGCCGTCGTGCCGCCGACCAGCCGGGCGCGCGTGAACAGGGCGCGGTTGAAGCGCACCGGCTGTTCGACGAAGCGGTAGGACAGGTAGCCCAGCAGCGTCGAGGCCACGACGCCGCCGATCAGGAAACGGGTCGGGTCGAGATCGTCGAAGCGCTCGGAGACCAGCGAGACGATCGGCCAGTGCACGAGATAGAGCGAATAGGAGATCCGCCCGAAGAACAGCATGGGCGGGATGCTGAGCAGGCGCGAGGGCAATGTCGCGCCCTTCTCCCCACCCCAGATCACCAGCGCCGCCCCGAGGCTCGGCACCAGCGCCAGCAGGCCGGGGAACGGCATGGCGGAGGTGATGAACACCATGCCGCCGACGATCAGCGCGCAGCCGGCGAGGACGGCGCCCGCCCGCACCGGCACGGAGGCCGGAAACCGCATCGCGGGCAGGGCGAGAGCCGAGCCGATGAGCATTTCGAAAGCGCGGAACGGCAGCAGGAAATAGGCGGCGGCCGGGTCGTGGCGCAGCATGGCCTCGCTCGCCACGAGCGAGGCGAGGAGCAGCACCGCGATCATTCCCGGCACCGCACCGGGGCGGTAGCGCCGGCACAGCAGCAGCAGCGCCGGGAGGACGAGGTAGAACTGCTCCTCGACGCCGAGGGACCAGTAGTGGAGCAGCGGCATTTCCTGCGCGCCGGGGCCGAAATAGTCCAGTCGCTGATAGAAGAAGATATTACCGGCGGCGAACACCGACCACAGCATCGAGCGGCCGAAGATCAGCATCTCGTGCGGCAAAAGGATCAGCGAGGCGGCGAGCGCGGTGACTGCCGTCACCACCAGGAAGGCCGGCGCGATGCGCCGGATGCGGCGCTCGTAGAAGTCGACGATCGAGAACGAGCCGTCGGCCATGTCCCCGAAGATCGAGCGGGAGATCAGGAAGCCGGAAATGACGAAGAAGACGTCGACGCCGATAAAGCCGCCCGGCAGCCAGTCGGCCCCGAAATGGAACAGGACCACACCGAGAACCGCAATCGCCCGCAGGCCGTCAATATGGGCGCGATAGGAGGGGGGCTGGTGCAAAAAGACGCAACTTTTCTGACATGTTTCATTTCACCAATTATCATAGGACCCCTATCGCGTCATCGCGCTTGCGGCTCCGCACGAAGGGCGATCGAGGCTATCCACACGCCTTGTGATTGATGGGAAATGATGGCTGGTTCTCTAGCCGGGGCGAGTCTGTCGGGGAGAACGCAATGATCGCGATCGGGTGTCTGGCTCCGTTGATTCTCGGGGTGGCGGGGCTGTTGGGCGGCAACTGGCTGGCCGGCAGCGAGGGCGCGATCTGGGGCGGGGCAGGCGGCCTCCTCGCCGGAGGCGCCATTCTGGCGGGCATTGGCTGGCTGGCACGGCAGCTCAAGACCTGAGCCGAGGGCCGGGTCCCCAGTAGCTGAGACCCCAGGTGCCGCGCCGCGTCGGTCAGGAGAGCGGGGCCGCAGGTCTGCCCTCGATATCCGCATGCACCTCGTGCAGGCGCTGCTTGTCCTCGTCGAGCGTCAATGCCGCCTCCGCGCGTTGGCGTGCCATGGATGCCTGCCGGCGGGCGGCAGCGCGAAAATCGGTATCGCCGAGCTGCGCGAGGGCATTGAGTGATTTTTGCAGCCGCAACTGCACCTCGATCAGCGCGGCGCCGTCACGCGCGATCAGCATGAAGGCATCCTCCATCAGATCGTTGGCGGCGAGCGGCGCGACGAAGAGTTGCGGAAATTCCGGCTCCGTCGCCTCCACCGGCTCGGCCCAGAGCGCGAGCAGGCGCGTCGCCCGACCCAGGACATCGATCGCCGTGCCCGGGTCGTTCACCGCCGGCGACAGCGCGCGCATCGCGATCTCGCTGAGCACGGCGAGGCCGAAGCGAGGGTCCTGATCGAAGCTGCGTTCCGACGCGATGGCGAAGGCGCCGCGCACCTCGTGCATCAGCGCGTCCATATCCGCGTCGCCCTCGTCGGTGGGGGCATCCTTGCGCGGCGATATGCGGGCGAGCGCCGTCGTCGGGTAGGTGAACGTTCCCGGTAGCGCAAGGACGAGGATATCGACATGCCGGGCCTCGCAGCAGCGGGACAGCGCCGGCATGTCGATGTGCTGGACATAGCCGATGAGGTCGGCCCCAACTGCCCGCGCGTCGTGTAGCGGGCGCGGTGCCTCGCCGAGCGGCCTTCCGCCGAGGCACGGCGCCTTCCGGCGCTGCTCGATGGCGATGCGGGTCGCCTGCTCCACGCGATCGGTGGTCTCGCCAACCCGGCCGAGCCGGGTGAGATGATCGATCCAGCGCAGCAGCGTGATGACGATGAGGATCACGATGCCGATGGTGATCAGGAACAGCACCACGCGCCCGCGCTCGCCGTAAAAGCTGAGCTTCAGCGCGATCATGCCGACAATGCCGAACAGGAAGCAGCCGAGGAAGGTCGACAGCACGTTCTGCGAGACGCGATCCTCGATCAGCAGGCGTGTCGCGCGCGGCGTCACGTTGCTGGTGGCCGAACCATAAGCCGACACCATCACGCTGAGCGAAAACGTGGTCACGGCCAGCATGCTGGAGGCGATGATGTCCAGCAGACTGTCCACCGCGTCCGCGCCTATGGACTGCGGCAGTTCCCAGGGAACGTAAGGCTCGACGAAGGCGGCGACCACCGCACCGGCGGCGCCGAGGAAGCCGATGAGGCTGGCCCGGACCCAGAGGCGCCGGCTGAACTGGGTCAGAATCCACTGCCACTGTGCCATGGAGATACTCGCGCCCGCCCGGCTTGCCCCGGCTGTGAACAGGGGCCCAGTTCTAAGGGCCGCAGACGCGGCCGCCAACTGCAACATGTCGGAGGGAAGGAAATGGTGGGCGATACAGGGATTGAACCTGTGACCCCTCCCGTGTGAAGGGAGTGCTCTCCCGCTGAGCTAATCGCCCGTCGGGTTCTTGGCGAACCGCAACAGTGCCGTCAGGCGGGCTGGATTTAGTGTGTCGGCATGAGTGGTGTCAAGCGCCTGGCTGCAATCAGCGCGCCAGAAGCAGATGCTCCACAGTTTCCGGCAGCCGGTCGAAATGTGTGATGAAGGCATCGCCGCCCAGTTCCTCGGCCGGGATGTCGGTATAGCCGAACGGCACCACCACCACCGGCACGCGCGCATTCTTCGCGGCGAGCACGTCGGTCATGCTGTCGCCGACCATCACCGCGCGGCCGGCCAGTCCCCCGGCGCCGGCAATGGTGCCAAGCAGGTGGCCGGCATCCGGCTTCTTCACCGGGAAGGTGTCGGCACCGGCGATGATGGCGAAGCGCTCGGCGAGGCCGAGGCGGGTCAGCAGCAGCTTGGAGAGGTACTCCAGCTTGTTCGTGCAGACGGCGAGCAGGTGACCGCGCGCGGTGAGTTCGTCCAGCGCCTCGACGAGGCCTGGGAACGGGCGCGAGCGGTCGGCGATGTGGTCGGCATAATGGGCGAGGAACATGGCCTCCAGGGCGGCGAAGCGCGCCTCGTCCACGGTGACGCCGGCGGCGTCGAGACCGCGCGTCACCAGCGCCCTTACCCCGGCGCCGATCATCTTGCGGGTTTCCTCGTGCGGCAGCGGCCGGGCGCCGGCCTCGATCAGCACCAGGTCGAGCGTGTCGAGCAGGTCCGGGGCGGTGTCGACCAGGGTTCCGTCGAGATCGAAGGCGATGACGGCTGGCGCGGAGGCGAACGATGAGGGCATAAACGGTTCCGTAGAGAAAAACGCGATAGATGCGGGGACGAAAAGCGGGGAGCGGACGGCCTAGTGCAGCACGTGATGCTACAGGCCTACAATCCTGCCGCTTTTGCTGTCCAGCGTTCCGCGTCCATACGGCGCAGGTGCCGGCCGGCACGCCGATCCATTCGTCGAGGCTTTGCTTTCGGGAGTTTTCTGATGATGCCGTTGTTCCGAACCGGCTCTTCGCGTCGCCATGGCGGGCGCGGGCCTGTGCTGGCAAGCCTGACGGCCTGCGCTTTGTCGGCGCTGTGCTTCGGCCTGTCGCAGGTCGCCATGCCGCAACCCGCCTTCGCGCAGGGCCAGTCGACCACGCCGGCCGAGGCCGCGCCCGCGCCGGCGCCATCCACCGAGGCCGCGCCGCCGGCCTATGCCGGGCCCTATGTGTTCGGCTCGCCGCCTTCCGCGCAGGCCAACCGGCTCTATTCGGTCAATGCCCGCACGGGCGAGGTCTCTGCCTGCCAGTTCGAGCGGCCCGAAGGCAGCCTGATCGGCCTCACCAAGTGCTTCCCGCGTGATGCCAGCGCTGGCCCGGCCGGGGAGGGCAGCTACGACATCGTGTCCACCCGCTACTCCGGCGAGACCGGCATCTTCCGGGTCAATGTGGAAACCGGCGAGATGAGCGTGTGCTATGTGCGCGACATGCCGCGCCCCAATGGCGGGGCCGAGGCGGTGGTCGTGTGCACGCCGGGCGCGCGCTGAGCGGGCCGCTTTCCGCGACCCTTTCCGCGGCCCTTGCACGCGCGAAGCTGCGCGCAAAAGGCGCGGCGGGCTTGTTCTCGCCGCGGTTCGGCGGTAGGCAGCGGAGCTGGATTTCTGGAGCCCCGCATGTCCGACGCCGAGAGTCTCAAACGCCTTGCGGCCGCCCGCGCGCTGGAGCAGGTGCGTTCCGGCATGAAGCTCGGGCTTGGCACCGGCTCCACCGCGAAGCATTTCGTCGAATTGCTGGCCGAGCGTGTCGCGCAGGGGCTGGAGGTGGTCGGCGTGCCGACCTCCGAGCAGACCCGCGCGCTGGCGGAGAGCCTGAACGTGCCGCTCGGCACGCTGGACGAGCATCCCGCGCTCGACATCACGATTGACGGCGCCGATGAGGTAGGCCCCGATCTGGTCCTGGTGAAGGGCGGCGGCGGCGCGCTGCTGCGCGAGAAGATCGTCGCCTCGGCCTCCGCGCAGATGATCGTCATTGCCGACGCTTCCAAGCATGTCGCCAGGCTCGGCGCCTTCCCGCTGCCGATCGAGGTGGTGGATTTCGGCGTGGCGGCGATCCGCCGGGGCATCGAGCGCGCCGCCAGGTCCGCCGGCTGCGCGGGGCTTCTGACCCTGCGCCGTGGCAAGGACGGCCATGTTTTCGTCACGGATCAAGGACACCTGATCCTCGACGCGGCCTATGGCGCGATTCCCGAGCCCGCGCTCCTCGCCCGTGCGCTGGAGCAGGTTCCGGGCGTGGTGGATCACGGCCTGTTCATCAATCTGGCGAGCCGCGTCATTCTCGCGGGCGCCGACGGCATAACGGTCCTCGACCGTGCGTGACGGTTACGAGTTCGTCAGGGAGAGATTTATGCGTTTTGCGCCTGCAGGACGGTTCCGGCAACCGGCCGCGAACACAGTCGCCGCCGTGATGCTGGTCGCCGGACTCGCCGCGGCCGGCCCGGCTCTTGCCCAGAACCAGCCCTTTCCGATGGCCGGCGCGACCGCTGCCGCGCCGGCCAAGCCGGCCACCCCGCCCAGCGCCGGCCAGATCAAGCTCGCCAATGAGCTGCTGGTCGCCAATGGCGAGGCGAGCGCCTTCGACGCGCTGATCCCCGGTGTCATCGAGCAGGCGGCCAATAGTTTCGTCCAGGCCAACCCGGACCTGATCCGCGACCTGCGCGACGTCGCCAAGTCGATGATCCCGCAATATGAGAACCGCCGCTCCGAGATCACCTCGATCCTGGCGCAGACCTATGCGGCACAGTTCTCCGAGGCCGAGCTGACCGAACTTTTGACCTTCTACCGCTCGCCGGTGGGCGTGAAGCTGGTACAGCGCCGGCAGGAACTGCTGGACGACGGCCTGCGCGGCATCCAGACCTGGAGCGCCAAGTTCTCCCGCGAGATGGAAGCGCGGGTTCGCGAGGAGATGAAGAAGCGCGGCTTCACCATCTGATCCTCGCAGCAGGACGGAAATGAAAATGCCCGGCGCGAGCCGGGCATTTTTGTTGGTGCGGTGAGGCGGCAGTGGCCGGCGCGCCTCAGTCCTCGTCGCCGCCCACGGGGGCCTTGCGGCCGGTCGCGAGGAAGAAGAGCAGCGGGCCGAACAGGGCGAGCGCGGACAACGCGTAGAGCGTGAGTGCGATCGGGCTCTGGAACAGCACCACGGGATCGCCCACGCTGATGGCGAGCGCGCGGCGCAGCTGCTGTTCGGACAGCGGGCCGAGGATGAGGCCGACCACGACCGGCGCGATCGGATAGTCGTAGCGCCGCAGCACATAGCCCAGCAGACCGAAGATCAGCAGCATGCCGAGTTCGACCAGCGAGGGATTGGCGCCGAGCGTGCCGAGCGTGGCGAACACCAGAATGCCGCCATAGAGCCACGGGCGCGGGATCGCCAGCAGCCGCACCCACAGGCCGACCAGCGGCAGGTTGAGGATCAGCAGCATCGCATTGGCGATGAACAGGCTGGCGATGAGGCCCCACACGAGATCCGGATTGGTCACGAACAGAAGCGGACCGGGATTGAGACCGTATTGCTGGAAGCCGGCCAGCATGATCGCGGCCGTCGCCGAGGTGGGCAGGCCGAGCGTCAGCAGCGGCACCAGCACGCCGGCTGCGGCCGCGTTGTTCGCGGCTTCCGGCCCGGCGACCCCCTCGATGGCGCCATTGCCGAACTCGTCCGGCTTCTTGCACAGCCGCTTTTCCAGCGCATAGGACAGGAAGGTCGGAATTTCCGCGCCGCCGGCCGGCATGGCGCCGATGGGGAAGCCGAGGAACGTGCCGCGCAGCCACGGCTTCCAGGAGCGTTTCCAGTCCTCGCGGTTCATGAACACCGAGCCCTTCACCGGCTCGATGATCTCGTCGGCGCGTGCCCCGGCGGCCACCACAGAGAGCGTCTCGCCGATGGCGAACAGTGCGACGGCGAGCGTGGTTACTTCCACGCCGTCCAGAAGGTCGGGTACGCCGAAGGAAAGGCGCGCCTGCCCGCTCTGCAGGTCGATGCCGATGAGGCCCAGCGAGAGGCCGATGAACAGGCTGGTGAGACCCTTGGTCACCGAGGAGCCGAACGCGGCCGACACCGTGGTGAACGCCAGCACCATCAGCGCGAAATAATCCTCCGGGCCGAAGGAGATGGCGATGTCGACCACGGTGGGGGCGATCAGCGCGAGGCCGATGGTGGCGATGGTGCCGGCCACGAAGGAGCCGATGGCGGCGGTGGCGAGCGCGGGCCCGCCGCGCCCAGCGCGGGCCATCTTGTTGCCTTCCAGCGCCGTGACGATCGAGGAGCTTTCGCCCGGCGTGTTCAGCAGGATCGAGGCGGTGGAACCGCCATACATGCCGCCATAATAAATACCGGCGAACATGATGAGCGAGCCGGCCGGATCGAGCTTGAAGGTGATCGGCAGCAGCAGCGCCACGGTGAGCGCGGGCCCGATGCCCGGCAGCACGCCGACCGCCGTGCCGAGCATGACGCCGACAAAGGCGAAAACGAGATTCATGGGCTGCAGGGCGATCATCAGGCCCTGGCTGAGAGCGGCGAACGTATCCATCGACGGCGGCCCCTCAGATCAGCCGTTCAAGCGGGCCAGCAGGCAGCGAGAGCTGCAGCCCCTTGGCAAAGATCAGGTAGATGATGAAGCACATGAGCGTGCCAGCGAGGAAATGCCCCCAGATCGGGCCCTTGCCGAATCCCTTCGCGGTGGCGGCGAACAGCCAGCCGGTAGCGATGGAAAAGCCGAGGAATGGCAGCAGCGCGATCTGCCCGACCAGCCCGGCCAGTACCCAGGCCATGGGCACGATCTCGTCGCGCGGGCGGTCTACCGGCCCGGCACGCATCGCCTCGACCGCGGTCGCGACGGCGAGCAGCGCAAGCCCGGCCGAGATGATGGTGGGGAAGGCCGCGGGGCCGACCGCCGAATGCGCGTTGACGCTCGACAGGCGCCAGGCGTCCCACCCGACGACGAAAGAGAGCGCCGCGAGGCCGAAGGCGATGGCGAAGCCGGCCTTGTCGGCGGTCTTGGAGGATGATGGGGTGGTGTCGGACATCGGCGGCTCCCGAAGGATGAAGACGCGCACTCCCCCGCGGCCGTCGAGCCGGCGGGGGAGTGGCAGAGGGCAGGTCGAACGACCGCGCGCTTACTGCGCGAGGCCGATATCCTTGAGGATGGTCTGGGTGGAGGCGATGTCCTTGGCGAGTTGCGCCTCGAATTCGGGGCCGGCGAGATAGGTGTTCACCCAGCCCTTCTGGGCCAGCATGTCTTCCCAGGCCTTGGACTTGGCCATCTTCTCCACGGCCGCCGCGACTTCGGCCTTCTGTTCCGGCGTCAGGCCGGGGGCGGCCGCGACCATGCGCCAGTTCTGAATGTCGACGTCGACGCCCGATTCCTTGAAGGTCGGTACGTCCGGCAGGCTGGCGAGGCGTTCGGGGCTGGAAATGCCGAGAATACGCAGCTTGCCGGCCTTGGCCTGCGATTCGAACTCGCTCATGCTCGAAATGCCGACCGTGACCTTGCCGCCAAGGATGGAGGCCAGCGATTCGCCGCCACCCGAGAAGGCGATGTAGTTGACCTTGGTCGGATCGATGCCGATGGCCTTGGCGATCAGCCCGGCGGTGATGTGGTCGGTACCGCCGGCCGAGCCGCCGGCCCAGGAGACCTTCTGCGGGTCCGCCTTCAGCGCCGCCACAAGGTCGGCCATCGACTTGAGCGGGGAACTGGCCGGCACGGCGATGGCTTCATACTCGCCGGTGAGGCGGGCGATCGGGGTCACCTGCGACAGGTTCACCGGCGACTTGTTGGTGATGATCGCGCCAACCATCACATAGCCGCCGACGATGAGCTGGCTCGGGTCGCCCTTGGCCGAGTTTACGAACTGGGCGAGGCCGATGGTGCCGCCCGCGCCGGGAACATTCAGTACCTGCACGTTGGGGACGATCTTCTCGGACTGGAGCACCTGCTGCATGGAGCGCGCGGTCTGGTCCCAGCCGCCGCCGGGGCCGGCCGGCGCCATGATCTTCATATCGCTCATCTGCGCCTGTGCGGCGCCGAGCGGAAGGGTAATGGCGAAGGCTGCCGCAAGCAGGGCGCCGCGGAAATTCTGGTTCATGGTTTTCCTCCAGGTCGTGCGTGCGGCGCTTGTGGGGGGCAGCACCGTCTTTACGCTGGACGCGAAGCTAGAGCGGCGCGGGGGCGCTGTCGAGATACACGGAAGGCTAACCGATTGCCGGAGGTCAGCCATGCGCCGGCTTGACGTAGCGCGTCGTCGGGGCGACATGCCGGTGAGCTGGAAATGTCACCGGGGTGCGCCTTCATGGACAAGTTCGACGTCGACCTCTTCGTCATCGGCGGGGGCTCGGGCGGCGTGCGTGCCGCGCGCATCGCGGCCTCGCATGGCGCGCGCGTCAGGATCGCGGAGGAATACCGGCTCGGCGGCACTTGCGTGATCCGCGGCTGCGTGCCCAAGAAGCTCCTCGTCTATGCCGCGCGCTTCGCCCATGAATTCGAGGCCGCCGCCGGTTTCGGCTGGACCGTGGACGGTGTTCGGTTCGACTGGCCAACCCTGATCGCCAACAAGGACCGCGAGATCGCCCGGCTGGAGGGCGCCTATCGCGCCAATCTGGAGCGCGCGGGCGTCGAGATCGTGCCGCAGCGCGCGGTCATCACCGGCCCGAACGAGGTCCAGCTTGCCGACGGCAGCCGCGTCACCGCACGTTATATTCTCGTGGCGACCGGTGGGCGGCCCAATCTCGGGCTCGACATTCCCGGCCGCGAGCTGGGCATCACCTCGAACGAGATCTTCCACCTGTCCCGCCTGCCGGCGAGCATCGTGATCCAGGGCGCCGGCTATATCGCGCTCGAATTCGCCAGCCTGCTGGCCGGTCTCGGTTCGAAGGTCACGGTGGTGCATCGCGGCGATAAGCTGCTGCGCGGCTTCGACGAGGAGATCCGCGAGCGGCTGTCGAAAGAGCTGGAGGCCGCCGGCATCGCGCTGGAATTCGGCGTCACCGTCGATTCCATCGACGCCACCGATCAGGGCCGGCGCGTCCGCCTCAATGACGGGCGCATCCTGCTGGCCGACGAGGTGATGCTCGCCATCGGCCGGGTGCCGAACACGGTCGGGGTCGGGCTGGAGACGGCCGGCGTTCACCTCAATGCCAACGGCGCCGTCGTGGTCGACGAGAATTCGCGTACCAACATACCCTCGATCTACGCCGTGGGCGACGTCACCGACCGGGTGAACCTTACCCCGATCGCGATCCGCGAGGGCCATGCCTTCGCCGATACCGTGTTCGGCGGCAAGCCGTGGGTGGTGGATCACTCGCTGGTACCCACCGCCGTGTTCACCGAACCGGAGATCGGCGTGGTCGGGCTGACAGAAGAAGAGGCGCGGGCGCAAGGCCGCCGGCTCGACATCTACAAGACCGACTTCCGCCCGATGAAGGCGACGCTCTCGGGCAGTCCCTCACGGGTGTTCATGAAGATCATCGTCGACCAGAAGGACGACAAGGTGATCGGCGTGCATCTCATCGGCGAGGCATCGGCCGAGATCATCCAGATCGTGGGCATCACCATGACTGTCGGCGCCACCAAGGCCGATTTCGACCGCACGCTCGCCCTGCACCCCAGCGCGGCGGAGGAACTGGTGACGCTGCGTACCAAGCATGACAGCAGCGACCTGCCCGAGCACTCGGCGGAATCCACCCCGGCGATCTAGGGCATCCGCGCAACGTCGCTCCTGCGCGCGTGCGTCGCGGCCTTCTGGTGTTTCCCTTGCGCTTGGGTGTATAAGGCGCGCCTTTCCCGTCCCCCGGGGTGTCAGAAGGGGCGGTGATCAATGTCTTTAGGAGGCAATCATGTCCGAACGCTGGACACCGGAAAGCTGGAGGGCCAAGCCCATTCAGCAGGTGCCGGATTATCCCGACGCGGAAGCCCTGGCTTCGGTGGAGCGTCAGCTTGCCTCCTTTCCGCCGCTGGTTTTTGCAGGTGAGGCCCGCCGCCTGAAGCGCGAACTCGCGAAGGTGGCCAAGGGAGAGGCCTTCCTGCTCCAGGGCGGCGACTGCGCCGAGAGCTTCGCCGAGCATTCGGCCGACAACATCCGCGATTTTTTCCGCGTCTTCCTGCAGATGGCGGTGGTGCTGACCTATGCCGGCGCCTCGCCCGTGGTGAAGGTGGGCCGCATCGCCGGCCAGTTCGCCAAGCCGCGCTCGGCGCCGATGGAGACGGTCGGCGGCCTGGAGCTGCCGTCCTATCGCGGTGACATCGTCAACGACATCGAGTTCACGCCGGCCGCGCGCATTCCCGATCCGCGCCGCCAGCTTGAGGCGTACCGCCAGTCGGCGGCCACGCTCAACCTGCTGCGCGCCTTCGCCAATGGCGGCTATGCCAGCCTCGGCAACGCGCATCAGTGGATGCTCGGCTTCATCAAGGACAGCCCGCAGTCAGGTCGCTACCAGGCGCTGGCCGATCGCATCACCGAGGCGCTCGACTTCATGCGCGCCATCGGCATCGACCCGGAAACCCATCCGGAGATGCGTTCGACCGATTTCTTCACCTCGCACGAGGCGCTGCTGCTCGGCTTCGAGCAGGCGCTGACCCGCGTGGATTCCACCACGGGCGACTGGTACGCGACCTCCGGCCACATGATCTGGATCGGTGACCGCACCCGCCAGCCGGACCATGCGCACATGGAATATGCTCGCGGTGTGAAGAACCCGATCGGCCTTAAGTGCGGCCCGTCGCTGAAGCCGGATGACCTGATCCGCCTCATCGACCAGCTCAACCCGCAGGACGAGCCGGGCCGCCTCACGCTCATCGCCCGCTTCGGCGCCGACAAGGTGGGCGACCATCTGCCGGGCCTGGTGCGCGCCGTTCAGCGCGAGGGGCGCAGCGTGGTGTGGTCGTGCGATCCCATGCACGGCAACACCATCAAGGCCGCCTCGGGCTACAAGACGCGCCCGTTCGACCAGATCCTGCGCGAGGTGAAGGACTTCTTCGCCGTGCACGCGGCCGAGGGCACTTTCCCAGGCGGCATTCATCTGGAAATGACGGGCAAGAACGTCACCGAATGCACGGGCGGCGCCCGCGCGATCTCGGATGCGGACCTCAAGGACCGCTACCACACCTATTGCGACCCGCGCCTCAATGCCGAGCAGGCCATCGAGATGGCCTTCCTCGTCGCTGAACTGCTGAAGCAGGCGCGTTCGGGCCGCGAACGTCCGGTGATCGCCGCCGCCGAATGAGGCGGCGGCGTGGCGTGACGCTTCGGCAACAAAGGCCGGGCTTTTCAGCCGAATGTTGCTGAATGTCGCCGATCGTTTCTGAATATGTGCTACCTGCATTCAGACTGTGTTCCCGGCGTGTTTTTGCCGCCCGGAACACAGTCTTGCAGGGAGGGCCGTCCGCGTGCGGCAGGTTGTGTACGAGAGTGAAAATCTCTCGCTGATCAAAGTGCCGGGCGCGCGTGAAGACGTGGTGTTCGTCACATTCGAGCCGTTTATTCCCGGCGAGCGCGAGCCGGTGCGTGATGGTTTCGGCGAGGCCTTTTTCGCCAAGCGCGGCATCACGGCCTATCATTTCATCAGCGAAAGCAACGCCTGGTATCAGTATCCGGAAATGCCGGAATTGCTGGCGCGGGTGCGTGCCGACCTCGCGCCGGGCGTGCGCGTTGTCGCCTATGGGCACAGCATGGGCGGCTATGCCGCGATCCACTTTGCGAATCTGCTCGGCGCCGAGACCGTTCTCGCCTTTTCTCCGCAGGCCAGCATCGAACTGCCATGGGAGACGCGCTGGGAGATGGCCGGCGTGCGCAAGCTCTGGGACGAGCGCCCGCCGGATCCGAATGTGCGGGTCTACACCGTCTACGATCCGCTGAGCCTCGACGACCGGCATATACGCTATATCGGCGCGCGGGCCGCCATCGAACCGGTGCGCGTCCATTTCTGCGACCATGATTCCGTCGTCTATGCCCATGAGGCGGGACTGCTTGAAGGCATGCTCCTCGATGTCGCCGCCGGTCGGCTGGATGTGCCGGATCTCGAATACCGGCTTTGGTCGGCTCGCCACGACACGCCGATCTATCGCAAATACCGCGCGCGCAAGAGCACCAGTACCTTGCGCCGTTTCCGCTACACTTGTCTGGAGCGCGTCATCGAGTGGCGGTTGCGAAGGAGCCTTGCGCGCGCGCCGCAGCCTGCCGCCGCCGGCAATGAGAAGCCGGCCGGTTGGCGGGTCAAGACATCGTCCTGATCGCCGTGGGCGCCTGATCGCTGTGGGCGGGGGTTCCGTTGCCGGCTATGGCGGGGTATGCGGGGGCGGTGAAACGCCGGCTCGGACGGAAAGCAGCCCATGAATGAGCACGGCGCCCCCGCCGCACAGCCGATGCCGGCCCCTCCCGCGCCCGCCCTTGTCTTCGACCTGACCGATCTCGTAATGCTTCTGCACCGCAAGGCGGGCGTCGGTGGCATTGCCCGCGTGGTGCTGGAAATCCTGCGCCATGTCGCAGCAAGGGCCGATGCCGAGGGCATGGCTCTGGTGTTCCACCATCCCACGCGCGGCATCTATGTGGCGATCGATCCCGCCGTGGTTTCTCAGGCGTTGGAAGAGCCGGCGGCGCTGATCCACGGGCTCGGCCTCGCCGACGCCTATTTCCCGATCAACGAGCTGAAATATCGCGGCCGTCCGCTGCGCGCCTGGTATCGGCGCTGGCGGCGCCACATGCGTTTCCGCCGCAAGGTGCGCCATGTGCCTCCGCGCGGCGAGACCCGTCCCGCCGGCTGGGCGCTGCGCGACTGGCGCCTGCCGCAAGGCCCCGTGCGGCTCGCCGTGCTCGGCACGGCCTGGGCGCTCGACGATCACCCCATGCGACTGCGCGAACTCGCGGCCCAGGGCGATGTCGAGGTCGTGTTGCTGGTGCACGACCTCATCCCCTTCGCCGACCCGCCGATGGACGTCGACAACCCCGAATTCCGCGACTGGTTCGCGGCGATGGCGGTGCTGGTGCGGCGCTATCTGTCGGTCTCGGCCTATACCGGGCGGGAAATCGCGGTGCGCGTCCCCGCCCTCGGCGGCCATGTCGATCGGCTCGACGTGGTGCCGCTGGCCCATGTCTTCGACTATGAGGGGGAGGCCGGGCCGGCCGGCATCGCGGGTGAGTATGTGCTCACGATCGGTTCGCTCGGCTATCCGCGCAAGAATTTCCTCCGTCTGATGGAGGCGTGGGCGCTGCTGCATGCGCGGCTTGGCGCGGAGCTTCCCAAGCTGGTCATCGCCGGGAGCCATGGCGGCAAGAGCGCGCTGCTCGATTCGTTCCTTGCCCGCCACCCCGCGCTGGCCGGCCATATCGCGCTGGTGGACCGCCCGGACGACGCCCGTCTCGCCGGGCTTTACAAGCACTGCCTGTTCTCGGTCTATCCGTCGCTGTTTGAGGGCTGGGGCCTGCCGGTGGGCGAGAGCGCGTGGTTCGGCAGGTTCTGCGTCGCCTCGCATGCCTCCTCGATCCCCGAGGTTGTGGGCGCGGCGGCCGACTATTTCGATCCGAACTCGGCGCAGGACATGGCGGACAAGCTGGAGCGGCCGATGCGGGACCGCGACTATCTGCGCGCCCGCGAGGCGGAGGTCGCCGCGCTTCACCTGCGGACATGGGACGAGGTGGCGCGCGATCTGGTCGCGGCGCTGAGGGCACAATAGTGACATGCCACCCGATTGCCCCGCGCGCGACAGAACGGTAAATCTCCCGGTCATGTCCAGCGCCCCGGTCGACCAGCTTCTCATCGCCTTCGCCCAGCTCAACCCCATCGTCGGCGACATTGCCGGCAATGCGGACAAAGCGCGCGCCGCCCGTGCCCAGGCCGGCGAGCAGGGCGCCGATCTCATCCTGTTCACCGAGCTGTTCATCGCGGGCTACCCGCCGGAGGACCTGGTGCTGAAGCCGGCCTTTCAGGCCGCCTGTCGGGAGGCCGTGGAAGCGCTCGCCGCCGAAACCGCCGATGGCGGCCCGGCCGTCCTGATCGGCTCGCCCTGGGTGGAGGGCGGACGGCTGCACAATTCGGTGCTGCTGCTGGAGGACGGCGCCATCTCGGCGGTGCGCCACAAGGTGGACCTGCCCAATTACGGCGTGTTCGACGAGAAGCGCGTGTTCACGCCCGGTCCGATGCCGGGGCCGATCCCGTTCAAGGGCGTGCGGCTCGGTGTCCCGGTCTGCGAGGACATTTGGGGCCCCGACGTGGTGGAGTGCCTCGCCGAGACCGGCGCGGAAATGCTGCTGGTGCCTAATGGCTCGCCCTATCGTCGCTCGGCCCATGATGAGCGCACCAATGTCGCGGTGGCCCGCGTGGTCGAGAGCGGCTTGCCGCTCGCCTATATCAACCAGCTCGGCGGGCAGGACGAACTCGTGTTCGATGGCGGGTCGTTCGTGCTGAACGCCGACCGCTCGCTGGCGATCCAGTTCCCCAATTTCCAGGAGCGCCTGCGCATCACCCGCTGGGAGCGCTGGGCCGATGGCTGGCGCTGCGAGGAGGGCGCGCGCGCGCCGCTGATCACCGATGACGAGGCCGACTATGCCGCCTGCGTCATGGGGCTGAAGGACTATGTCGAGAAGAACCGCTTCCCCGGCGTGGTGCTCGGCCTGTCGGGCGGCGTGGATTCGGCGCTGGTTGCCGCCATGGCGGTCGATGCGCTCGGGCCTGAGCGCGTGCATTGCGTGATGCTGCCCTATCGCTACACCTCGGACGAATCGTTGGCGGATGCGGCGGGCGTCGCCAATGCGCTGGGCTGTCGCTACGACATCGTGCCGATCGCGGATGCGGTGGAAGGGTTGGAGCGGGTGCTCGGGCCGCTGTTCGAGGGCCGCCCGCGCGACGTCACCGAGGAGAACCTGCAGTCCCGGGCGCGCGGGACCATCCTGATGTCGATCTCCAACAAGTTCGGCGCGATGGTGGTCACCACCGGCAACAAGTCGGAAATGTCGACCGGCTACGCCACGCTCTATGGCGACATGAACGGCGGCTATAACCCGCTCAAGGATCTCTACAAGACGCAGGTGTTCCGTCTGTGCCACCTGCGCAACCGCTGGAAGCCGGCCTATGCGCTCGGCCCCGACGGCGAGGTGATCCCTGAGAACATCATCGTCAAGCCGCCGACCGCCGAACTGCGCGAGAACCAGAAGGACCAGGACAGCCTGCCGCCCTACGAGGTGCTGGACGCCATACTGGAACGGCTGGTCGAACTGGAGCGTCCGGTGGCCGCGATCGTCGAGGAGGGGTTCGACGCCGCGCTGGTGGCGCGGGTGGAGCGGATGCTCAATCTTGCCGAATATAAGCGCCGACAGGCAGCGCCCGGGGTGAAGGTGACCCCCCGCAATTTCGGCCGCGATCGGCGCTACCCGATCACCAACCGCTTCCGCGAGGGGGCCTAGCCGTCCATCATCCCGCGAGGTGGCGGGCAAGGCCCGTCCAGAGCGGCGCGGCGACGGCGAATCCCAGTACGCTGACAATGAGCGTCGACGAGGCGAGGCCGACATAGGTGTGCTCGCGCCCGGCAATGACGATCCCCGAGAAAGCCGGCGGCAGCGCGGCGAGTAACACCACCTGCTCGAGATGCGTTGCGCTCACGCCGGTGGCGAGCGCCAGTGCCAGCATCGAGGCGGGCATGAAGCCGACCTTGATCACCGAGTTCCAGATGACTTCGGCGTTGAGCTGGAACTTGTGGGCGGAGAGCACCAGCCCGGCGGCAAATATCGCGACGCCGGACGTGGCATGACCGATCAACGCCAACGGCGCCCGAAACAGTTCGGGCATTTGGATGCCGGTGATGACGAGGATGACGGCGATCATCGGAGCGAGGACGACCGGCTCCTTGGCCGCATTGATCAGGGCCGCCATCGGCTTCGTGCCTTTGGGGGCGACGAAGAACATGCCCAGAGGCACCAGTATGACGTTCACGACCAGTGCGACGATGGCGACACTGAGCGCGGCACTGCCGCCGAACAGCGGCGAGAGCACCGCCATGCCCAGGAACCCGACTGTGGGGGCGCCGGCACTCAGCCCGGCGATACCCGCCTCACGGCGATCATGTCCGAACACGAACAGGGCGCCGAAAAAGGCTACCAAATACCAGAAAAGTAGGACAGCAACGGATATGATCAGTAGTCGCGTGTCGGAAAGCAGTTCTTCGCGGGAGGAATTGGCAATAGAGACGAACAGAAGAGCCGGAAGGCAGTAGGTTAGAACAAGGTGATTGAAGCCGAACGCTTGGGCCTGATCGAAACTTGAGCGCTTGCCGGCAATGTATCCTAAGGCGAGAACAAAGAAGATCGAGAAAATATCCTGAAATATTGGCGTCACATCGGGCTCCAAATTCTGTCGGCCCGCGGCGAAATCGAGTATATGGCTGACCGGTAGCAGAATACGCGGCTATGCCTCCTCTGGTAAAGATAGAGAAGGCCAATTCGGCTGGGCGGCTTGCTCCCATCCCCTAACCTCGGCGATAAGCGCGCCATGTCGAAATCCGCCACGCCCCCCGTCCTGCGCTTCGCCCCATCGCCGACCGGTCTTCTGCATGTCGGCAACGCCCGTACCGCGCTCTACAACGCGCTTTACGCGCGGCGCGCGGGCGGCACCTTCATCCTGCGCTATGACGACACCGACCTGTCCCGCTCCACGTCCGCATTCGCCGAGGCCATCGCCGAGGACCTCGCCTGGCTCGGCCTGACGCCGGACCGGGTGGAGCGCCAGTCGGATCGCACCGCGCGCTATGACGCGGCGGTGGAGCGGCTGAAGCAGATCGGCCGGCTTTATCCCGCCTATGAGAGCGAGGAGGAATTGGAGACGCGGCGCCTGTCGCGCCGCCGTCGCGGCCTGCCGCCGATCTATGACCGCGCCGCCCTGATGCTCACCGATGACGATCGCACGCGGATGGAAGCGCAGGGGCGCGTGCCGCACTGGCGGTTCCGGCTGAACGGGCGCCGCGTGGCGTGGGACGACCTGGTGCGCGACGAACAGGGCGTCGATACCTCGACGCTCTCAGATCCGGTGCTGGTGCGCGCCGACGGCTCCTATCTCTACACGCTGACCTCGGTGGTCGACGATATCGAGATGGGCGTCACTCATGTCATCCGCGGCGAGGACCACGTCACCAATACCGGCGTGCAGATCGAGATCATCGAGGCGTTGGGAGGTGTGGCGCCGGTGTTCGGGCATCACAACCTGCTGACCCTGCCGAACGGGGAGGGGTTGTCGAAGCGCCTCGGCCACCTCTCATTGCGCGCCCTGCGTGAGGCCGGGGAGGAGGCGCTGGCGGTGGCCGCGCTCGCGGTGCTGACCGGCACCTCGCTGGCGGTGGAGCCGGTGGCGAGCCTCGACGAACTGGCGGAGAGGATCGACCTCGCCAAAATCTCCCGCGCCCCGGCGCGCTTCGACCCCGACGATCTCGCTGCGCTGACCGCCGCGACGTTGCACGGGCTGCCGCATGAAGCGGTTGCCGGCCGGCTGGCGGCGCTTGGCGTCGGCGGTGGGGAGGCGTTCTGGCTGGCGGTGCGCGGCAATCTCGCCCGGCTGACGGATGCCGCCGCATGGTGGCAGGTTGTCGACGGCCGGATCGAGCGCGGCGCGGCGCCGGAGGATGCCGATTTTCTCAGCCAGGCCGCCGGGCTGCTGCCGCCGGCGCCGTGGGACGGGTCGACCTACGCGCAATGGATCGCCGCCGTGAAGCCGGCGAGCGGGCGCTCGGGGCGGGCGCTGTTCCACCCGCTGCGTCTCGCGCTCACTGGCGCGGATAGCGGGCCAGAGCTGAAGGCGCTGCTGCCGCTGATCGGGCCGGAAAAGGCGCGGGCGCGCCTCCTCGGCGAGAGCGCCTGAGCGCCTCAGTTCTTCTTCTGGGGCGCGGGAGTGATCACCGGGCGCGGCTGCGACATTTCCCGCGAGGCGTCCTCGGTCACCACGATGTCGCCCTTGCGCAGGGTGGTGTCGTTCTCGCCGCCGAGCGCCTGCGCCCAGCCCATGCCGGCGGGGCGGCACGAGCAGGCGTTGACATATTGCTTCCGGAATATCAGCGCATTCGGCAGCGACATGTAGCGCTCGCCATTGGTGCCGACCGCCTGCTCGATATCCTCGCCCGGATTGCGATAGGCGAACAGCTTGGCCTCGGTGCCGGGGCATTGCGCCTGGCACTGCGCCTCGTCGGTCGAGAACCGGGCCGGGGTGGCGGCGAACGAAATCGGGAAGAAGAACCCGTCGCAGGTGCGTACGCACACGGTGCGGTAGGTCGAGACCTTGGGGAGTTCGTAGAGCGGCTCGACGTCGAGCGGGCCGGCCTCCTCGCGCGGCACCGGGGCGCCGAAGAGCTGCTCGAAGAAATTGCGCGGGCGCCGCTCGACATTGCTGGCGCGGCCGCCGCCGTCGCCGAGCGCGGCGCGGTATTGCGGCCCGCAATCATTCTGCGCGAGCGCGTAGACCAGTTGCCGGCGCTGCTCGTCATTGCCGCTGCGCTGGCCGCGCGCCTCCATCATGGTGCGATCGAGCTGGGAGCGGACGCGGGTCAGGTTACGGTTCAGCGCCTCGCATTGCGGGGGAAGCTGCGGCTGGAAAATGAGGAAGCCGCGCTTGTCGCAGCCGAGCTGGCGTACCTGCGCGGAAATGTTCGCCAGTTCCTGCTGCTGCTGGGCGATGAGGGCGCCGACGTCGCGCTGCTGCCCGCCGCCGCGGTCGAGCTGGGCAAGCTGGCCTTCGAGCCGCATGCAGGCCGCGCGGTCCGC
Organism: Ancylobacter gelatini; assembly: GCF_022601675.1. Lineage (GTDB taxonomy): Bacteria > Pseudomonadota > Alphaproteobacteria > Rhizobiales > Xanthobacteraceae > Ancylobacter > Ancylobacter gelatini. Next base: position 211,582 of record NZ_JAKVIL010000002.1, read on the forward strand.
CCCGCCGCCCACCGCGCCGGGCGGCAGGTTGGGATCGGTCTGCGCGCTCGCCGCCACCGGGCCGAGCGCCAGCAAGGCGAGGCTCGCGAGGGTGGCCGCGAAGGCGCGGGCGGTGGGTCTGCGTTCCGTCATCGTCGCTCTGCCGTTCGTGTCCTGTGCCGGTCTCCCCTCGGGGGACCGGGGAATCGGTCCGGCAGCTTTAGCACGCCGAGATGGGCCAAAGTTTGAAGACGCATTCGGCGCGCGGCGCAACCCCGGCCCTTCACGCAGGCGATCACGATCTTTGCGCGCGTCTTGGGCATCACCATATGACGTCTGGTTCCCTTGGGAGAAAGCGACCCATGAAACGTGCCGTTGCCCGCTGCCTGCTCGCCCTCGCCGTGCTTGCCACGGCGGCCCTCACGCAGGCGGCGCCCGCCCATGCGCAGGAGCCAAGCCTGATCTTCAAGAAGTCGACGGTGTGGAAATTCCTGACGCCGGACGACAAGCTCGCGACCTATGCGATCGACGATCCGATCGTGGAGGGCGTTGCCTGCTACTACACGATTCCCGAGCGCGGCGGGGTCAAGGGCATGCTCGGCGTGGCGGAGGAAGTCTCGGATATTTCCATTGCCTGCCGGCAGGTCGGTCCGATCACCTTCAAGAAGAAATTCGAGCAGGGCGATGTCGCCTATCGCGAGAGCCGCTCGCTGATCTTCAAGAAGATGCAGATCGTGCGCGGCTGCGATGCGACCCGCAACGTGCTGGTTTATCTGGTCTATTCAGACAAGCTGATCGAGGGTAGCCCGAAGAACTCGACCACCGCCGTGCCGATCATGCCCTGGGGCGCGCAGACCGAGGCGCCCAAATGCGCGGACTACCTGCAATGAGCGAACGGGAGCGAAGCCGCCGGTAGCCCTGCGCGCGAGGACTTCCGCGCGCGCCAGGACTTCGCCACGCGCAAGCGGCTAGCGGCTCACCGCGTGCAGGTGATCGCAACGCTATCGGTGCAGGCAGCGCCCACGCAGGCGGTGCGCACCGGCGCCACGGAGGCCGAGGCGAGGATCGCGTCGGTCTTCATCTTGCCGAAGCTTGCCGCGCGCTCGAAGTCGTGGACGCGGCACCAGGCATCGGCCATCGCCTGTCCGCAGGACGCGCCCGAGGCGAGGCAGGTATCGATGCCGTAGCCGTCGGAATTATCCACGATGAAGATGTTATCGGCGCTGTTTGCCACGGCCAGCGTGGGGGCAAAGAAAACGAGCGCGGCGAGGAGGCTGCTGCGGAGACGCGGGGCGGGGCGCATGGTGAGTTTCGCGAGGGTTCGGGTTGATCGGGCGTGTGGCCCGATAACGCCAATGTGGGCAAAAGGTTTGAATCGACCTTTAACAAGAGACGCGGTGTACGGCTCCGCGGCGATTTCGGCGCCGGAATAGCTCTGGGCCGCGAGGGCGTCAATCGCCGTTTCGTCGACGAGACGATGTGACACTGGGGGCGGTGGGGATCGTTCAAATCCGCACGATGTCTTGACGTGGCGGTGCAAACGGACGACAGACGCGCCGTCGCTCCCCGCGCGGGAGCGTGAGGAGATTGATTGATGTCGGGCATTTCCGGGTCGGGGCTTCCCGAGCTGAAACTCTACAACACGCTGACGCGCGCCAAGGAGGGCTTCGTGCCCCTCGATGCCGGTCTGGTGCGGATGTATGTGTGCGGCCCGACCGTCTATGATCACGCGCATATCGGCAATGCGCGCCCGGTGATCGTGTTCGATCTGCTGTACCGGCTGCTGCGCCACTTCTATGGCGCGGAGCACGTCAAATATGTGCGCAACATCACCGACGTCGATGACAAGATCAACGCGCGCGCGGTGACCGAATTCCCCGGGCTCGACCTCAATGAGGCGATCTCCCGCGTGACCGCCAAAACCGAGGCGCAGTTTCACGACGATCTGGAAGCGCTGGGGGTTCTCCATCCCGATGTGGAGCCGCGCGCGACCGAGCATATCGGTCAGATGCGCGAGCTGATCGAGCGGCTCGTCGCCTCAGGCAACGCCTATGTGGCGGAAGACCATGTGCTGTTTTCGGTGCCCTCCATGCCCGATTACGGCCAGCTCTCGCGCCGTCCGCTCGACGACATGATCGCCGGCGCCCGCGTCGACGTCGCGCCCTACAAGAAGGACGCGATGGACTTCGTGCTGTGGAAGCCGTCCAAGCCCGGCGAGCCCGGCTGGTCATCGCCCGCCGGCATCGCGGTTCCCGGTCGGCCGGGCTGGCACATCGAGTGCTCGGCCATGAGTTGGGCGCATCTGGGCGAGACCTTCGACATTCATGGCGGCGGCATCGATCTCGTCTTCCCCCACCATGAGAACGAGGTCGCGCAGTCGCGCTGTGCCTTCCATTCCGGCATCATGGCCAACGTCTGGATGCACAACGGCTTCCTGCAGGTGGAAGGCGAGAAGATGTCGAAGTCGCTCGGCAACTTCATCACCATCAACCAGCTTCTCGCCGACTGGCCGGGCCAGGTGCTGCGCCTCAACATGCTCAAGTCGCACTACCGCCAGCCGATCGACTGGACGGTGAAGGGGCTGGAGGAGAGCGCGAAGACGCTGGAACAATGGTTCGACGCCAGCGCCCCGGATGCCTATCCGCGGCCCGCGCCGGCCGTGCTGGAGGCGTTGGCGGACGATCTCAACACGCCCAAGGCCATCGCCGAGATGCACGGGCTCAAGGACCATGCCGGCAAGAAGGCGCTGGCGGGAACGCTGGCCTTTCTCGGCTTCGAGGCCGGGCCGCTGCGCGAGTGGACCGCCGCACGGACGCCGACGCTGGACGTCGATGCCGCGACGGTGGAGGCGCGCATCGCCGAGCGCATCGAGGCGCGGCGCAACCGCGACTGGGCGGCCTCCGACCGGATCCGCGATGAACTGCTCGCCCTCGGCGTGGCGCTGAAGGACAACAAGGACGGCACCACGACCTGGGAGCCGAAGCGGTGAGCCCGGCCGCTCCGGGCGCGCCCGGAACCGGCCTGCGGCCCGCGCTGCCCTCCGACATCGGGCTGCTCGCCGCCATCGCCCAGGCCGCCATCTTCGAGCTGACAGGCGAGGATTACGACGCCAATCAGCAGGAGGCGTGGGCGGCCCGGTTCGATGACGAGGACGCCTTCGGGCGCCGACTCGCCGACCGCCTGACGCTGGTCGCGACCCGCGGCGGCGAGGCGGCCGGCTTCATCGCGCTGGCCGACAACCGGCAGATCGACCTGCTGTATGTCCATCCGTCCGTTGCCGGCGAGGGTGTGGCGGCGCTGTTGTGCGACGCCGCCGAGAAGCTCGCCGCCGCGCGCGGGGCGAAAAGCCTCACCGTCGACGCCAGCGACACCGCGCTCGGCTTCTTCCAGAAGCGGGGCTATGTGCCGCGCCAGCGTAACACGGTGACGCTCGGCGACGTCTGGCTCGGCAACACCACGCTGGAAAAGAGCCTGACCGGCGAGGCGGCTACCGGCTGATCGCCATCCGGCCGGCACGCAACCGCGTGCGGAAATCGCGCGGGATTAGAGGCGATTTCGTACCAAATTACCCGTTGTGGTATACAGAGCACGGTGGCGGCACCTTACCCCTTGCGGGGGTGGCGGTATGAGCGGGCCTTGGGGGACCTGCGCACGTGGTCATGGACCTGTTTACCCTCTACACGGTGGTCCTGTTCAAGGGTCTCGCGTTGTCGCTGCTGTGGTGCGCGATCTGGCGGCTCTACGGGCAGTCTGCGGCAGCGCGGCACTGGATGTTGTCGAACCTTGCCGCGTTGGCCGGTGGCCTGATCATGGCGCTGGAGACGCGCTCCGGGCCGCTGTCGCCGGCCATCCTCGGCAATACGCTGGTGATCGTCGGGTTCTTCCTCAACTGGGCGGGGCTCCGTCGCTTCTTCGGGCGGCCCGCGCCCTGGATCGCCAGCCTGCTCGCCCCGTCGCTGGCGCTGTGCGTGCTGATCGCGTTTGACGATTCACGGCTTGTGCGAAACCTCGTCTACGCGCTCGGCCAGTCGATTCCGCTGGTGCTGTGCCTGCCGCTGCTGGTGGGCGCGCGACGCCATACCGGCGCGCCGCTGGCGCTGGTCTCGATCCTGGCTGCGATCGCCGCCATCATGCTGCGCTATGGCGGGCTGGTGATGCACAATGCCGGGCAACTCTCCGATGAGAGCTACAATGTCGTGCTGTTCGGCACGCTGCTGGTGACGATCTTCGGCGGCTTCGTCTGGAATTTCGGCTTCCTGCTTCTGGTGATCGAGCGCCTGCATTCGGAGGCGCACTCGCTCGCCGTGGTCGACGAACTGACCGGCCTGCCCAACCGGCGGATGTTCACCGCGCGGATGGAGGCCGAGAAGGAGCTCAGCGAGCGCGAGGGACGCGGCTTTGCCCTGCTGCTGATCGACGTGGACCGCTTCAAGGGCATCAATGACGAATATGGTCACGCCGCCGGCGATGCCTGCCTCACCCATTTCAGCCGGCTGGTGGCGGGGCGGGTGCGCAAGGGCGATCTTCTGGCGCGGCTCGGCGGCGACGAGTTCTGCGTGCTGCTGTCCGATACCGGGCTTGAGCCCGCCGCCGTCATCGCCGGCGAGATCGTCGAGCTGATGGACCGCAACCCGCTCTTCTACTACGGCACCACCATTCCGGTGACGCTCAGCATCGGCATCGCAATCTGGCAGCCGAAGCGCCATGCCACCATCGCCGAACTGGTCGAGGAGGCCGACTCCGCGCTGTATCTGGCCAAGCGGCGCGGGCGGAACCGCTACGCCCTGCCGGAGGCCGTCCCGCAATTCGTCGCCCCGCCGAGCGCGCTGCGCACCGTGCTGCGCGATCGGTAGGCGGCTGCGGGCGCCGTCTCACATGCGGTCGAGCACCTTCTCCGCCGCGTCGCCGTGCGGGTCGCGGTCGTGAACCGCGTCGAGGGCCGTGTTCAGCTTGGGCAGGACGGCGCGGACATTATGCGCCACCAGCATGCGGATCGGCCGCGCGACGTTCACGAAGCCAGTGGCCTGCATGTGGTCGAACAGGGTCAGCAGCGGGTCCCAGAACCCGGCGATGTTGAGCACCATGACCGGCTTGGTGTGCCGGTTGAGCTGCACCCAGGTGAGTTGCTCGACCAGTTCCTCCAGCGTGCCGATGCCGCCGGGCAAGGCGATGAACGCGTCCGCCCTCTCGAACATCAGGCGCTTGCGCTCGTGCATGTCCTTGGTGACGATCAACTCGTGAGCATGCTCGAAGGCCTGCTCCTTGCCGATGAGGAAATCCGGGATGATGCCGGTGACGCGCCCGCCGGCCTCGGCGCAGGCGCGCGCGGCCGCGCCCATCAGCCCGACGCCGCCGCCGCCATAGACGAGACGGATATTCTCCCGGGCGAAGAGTCGCCCGAGCTCGATGGCGGTTTCGAGATAGACGGAGTCGGACCCCGAGGCCGCTCCGCAATACACGCAGACGCTTTTGATCGTGTTCATGCGCACCATGATGCAGTGCGGCAGGAAAGCGTCAAGCCGGCAGGCGGCCGCGCCGGCGTTCCACCCAGCCGCGCGCCGGTCCGGCGGGCGCCTGCCGGGGCGGCGCATTTCCCGGCGTGTCTTCCCAATGCCGCAATCATCGTCTATCGACGATGAACGATGACCACCAGCGTCCCGATCGATGACGAACTTCTCGCCGTGCGTCTGCGCGCGCTGGGGCACCCCGCGCGGCTGGCGATCCTTCGTGCGCTGGCGCGGGCGGAGCGCTGCCATTGCGGGGAGATCGTGCGGGGCCTGCCGCTGGCGCAGTCCACGGTCTCGCAGCACCTCAAGATCCTCAAGGACGCCGGGCTGATCGACGGAACGGTCGAGGGGCCGCGCTCCTGCTACTGCCTCGATCGTGCCGCGTTGGCCGGCACGCTGGCCGCGCTCGGCTCGCTCGGGGCAGCCATGCGGACAGCGATGGGGCACATCTCCACCGGCGCGCCTATCTATGATCACCTACCGGGTGAGGTCGTCCCGCCCGCCTCGCTCGAATGACTGGAATGAATGATGTCTGCACCTGACGGCGGCGCCGCTCTGTCGCGTCCCACCAAGGCCTCCGAGATCAATCCGCGCGGCAGCCTCTTGGTGGCTCTCAAGGGGCTCGGCCCTTATTTGTGGCCGGCTGACCGGGCCGATCTGCGCGCGCGCGTGATGTGGGGCCTGCTGCTGCTGGTGCTCGCCAAGGTCGCCACCATGGCGACGCCGTTCATCTTCAAATGGGCGACGGACGCGGTGGCCGAGACCGAAGGCGCGCGCATCGGCACCGATGCCATCAGCCTGATCATCGCCGCGCCCGCCGCGCTGGCGCTGGCCTATGGCCTGTCGCGCATCGTGATGGCCGGCCTCACCCAGTGGCGCGACGGCCTGTTCGCCAAGGTCGCGGTGCATGCCGTGCGCCGGCTCGCGCTCGAAACCTTCGAGCACATGCACGCCCTGTCGCTGCGCTTTCATCTGGAACGCAAGACCGGCGGGCTGACCCGCATTCTGGAGCGCTCGCGCGAGGGCATCGAGACCATCGTGCGCATGCTGGTGCTGCATCTGGCCCCGACCATCCTGGAATTCGCCATGGTGATCGGCGTGCTGCTCTGGGTGTTTGACTGGCGTTATGCGCTGGCCTCGGTGCTGATGATCGGCGGCTATACGCTGTTCACCTTCATGATGACCGAATGGCGCATGGGCATCCGCGCCGCCATGAACGAGAGCGACACCGACGCCAACGCCAAGGCGGTCGACAGCCTGCTCAATTACGAGACGGTGAAGTATTTCGGCGCCGAGAAGTGGGAAGCCCAGCGCTATGACCGCTCCATGGCCCGCTTCGAGCGCGCGACCGTGCACACCCACACCTCGCTCGCCTGGCTCAATCTCGGTCAGGCGGTGATCTTCACGATCGGTCTGACCGCGGTGATGGTGCTGTGCGTGTTCGACATTCGCGCCGGTCGCCAGTCGGTCGGCTCCTTCGTCATGGTCAACGCCATGATGATCCAGCTCTATCAGCCGCTGAACTTCCTCGGCATGATCTATCGCGAGATCAAGCAGTCGCTGATCGACATCGAGGCCATGTTCACCATCCTCTCCCGCTCGCCGGAGATCGAGGACCGGCCGCGCGCCCCTGCGCTCCAGCTCTCGGGCGGCACGGTGCGTTTCGAGGATGTGCGCTTCTCCTACGATCCCGATCGGGAAATCCTCAAAGGCATCTCCTTCGAGGTGCCGGCCGGCAAGACGGTGGCGATCGTCGGTCCTTCGGGCGCCGGCAAGTCGACCATCTCGCGGCTGCTGTTCCGCTTCTACGACGTGGCGGGCGGGCGCATCACCATTGACGGGCAGGATCTGCGCGAGGTCTCTCAGGAGAGCCTGCGCGCCGCCATCGGCATGGTCCCGCAGGACACGGTGCTGTTCAACGACACGCTCGGCTACAACATCCGCTATGGCCGCCATGGCGCCTCCGACGCGGAGGTGGCCGCCGCCGCCGAACTCGCCCAGATCGACGGCTTCGTGCGCCGCACCCCCAAGGGCTACGAGACGGAAGTCGGCGAGCGCGGGCTGAAGCTCTCGGGCGGCGAGAAGCAGCGCGTTGCCATCGCCCGCACCATTCTGAAGGCGCCGACCATTCTCCTGCTCGACGAGGCGACCTCGGCGCTGGACAGCCACACTGAGCGCGAGATCCAGGACGCGCTCGACCGTGTGTCGCGCGGGCGCACCACGCTGGTGATCGCGCATCGCCTGTCCACCGTGGTTGGCGCGGATGAGATCATCGTGCTGGAGCACGGCGTGATCCGCGAGCGCGGCACTCATGCTGAACTGATGCTGCGCCATGGCCTGTACCATTCGATGTGGGAGCGCCAGCGCGAGGCCGAGCGCGCGCGCCAGACCCTGCGCGCGGCGGACGACGACGACGAGAACGGGGCCGGCGCCAGCGACGCGGCGGCCTGAGGCCCGGTCGCACGGCTGCCCTCGTCGGGCCATGGCAACGAACTGATCATTGGCCTCGACGGCGACGGACGGTACGTGCCACGACGCGGGGAGGGCCGACGGCTCCGATCACGCCGGAAATCGGCTCGCTCGCGCGTCAGGCCTTCAAGCGTCATGGTTGGGACGCGGCGATCCGGCGCAGCCTAATAGGGATGTCAATGCAGCGCCCATGCCTGCGCGCGGGCGCAAAGCGTGCCAGTGCTGTACAAGGGCTGGGACTTCGCCCGCACCGACATGGCCACCGCCGCGTGATTTGACGTTGCGGCGGCGGCCCTTTAGCTGTGCGTGCATAATTGGGAACCCGACATGTCCGTGATCGACTCCATCCGCAGCGGCATCGCGCCGATCCATCGCGAAGGCTATCCGTTCGTGCTGATCGGGGCGGCGGTATCGGCCGTGCTGCTCTGGCTCGTGCCGCCGCTCGGCTGGATCTGCGTGCTGATCACGCTGTGGATCTGCTATTTCTTCCGCGATCCCGAACGGGTGACGCCGGTCCGCGAGGGGCTGGTGGTCTCGCCGGCCGATGGGCGGGTCTGCCTCATCGGCCCTGCCGTGCCGCCGGTCGAGCTTGGCCTCGGCGACATGCCGCTGCCGCGCATCTGCATTTTCATGAACGTGTTCGATGTGCATGTGAACCGTTCGCCGATCGCCGGCCGGGTGGCGCGCATCGCCTACAAGCCCGGCAAGTTCCTTTCCGCCGATCTCGACAAGGCGAGCGAGGACAATGAGCGTTCCGGCATGGTGCTCGACACCGCGATCGGCCGCGTGGGCGTGGTGCAGATCGCCGGCCTGGTGGCGCGGCGCATCGTCGGTTTCGTGCGCGAGGGCGACATGCTGGCGCCGGGTCAGCGCTTCGGCCTGATCCGCTTCGGTTCGCGCGTCGACGTCTATCTGCCGGAAGGCGTCCAGCCGCTGGTGGCGGAAGGCCAGCGCGCCATTGCCGGCGAGACCGTGCTCGCCGATTTCGCAAGCCTGGAGCGTCCGCTCAGCTTCCGGCTCGACTGACGGTTCGTCTGCTCCGGCGCCTCAGTTCGCCGGAGTGCCGATGTCGTGACATGATCGAACCGAGCCCGGCGACGAGTCGACCCGGGCTTTCGTTCCAGACCCAAGGCGGCCCGAGATGTCCGATCTCTTCCCTCCCTTCGATCCCCGGTCGTCCGACCCCGAGCCGCGCCGCCGGCGCTTCCAGGCGGTGCCGGTCCGCGTGCTCATCCCCAATGTGGTGACGCTGCTCGCGCTCTGCGCCGGCCTGACCGGCATTCGCATGGCGATCGAGGGCCGGATGGAAGTGGCGCTCGCCGCCATCATCGTCGCCGCGGTGCTCGACGGCATGGATGGGCGGCTGGCCCGCATGCTTCAGGGCACGTCGCGCTTCGGCGCGGAACTGGACAGCCTGTCGGACTTCGTCTGCTTCGGCGTGGCGCCGGGGCTCGTGCTCTATATGTGGGGACTGGAGACGCTGGGTTCGATCGGCTGGATCGCCGCGCTCGCCTTCGCCATTTGTGCGGCGCTGCGCCTCGCGCGTTTCAACGTGATGCTGGAAGACCCCAACAAGCCGGCCTTTGCGGCGGATTTCTTCACCGGAGTTCCGGCGCCCGCCGGGGCGATCTGCGTGCTGCTGCCGGTCTATCTTGAGCTCATCGGCATGCCGCGCCTTGTCGCTTCGCCGGCGGTGGCGGCGATCTTCTGCCTCGCGATCGCGCTGCTGATGGTCTCGAAGCTGCCGGCCTGGTCCGGCAAGAAGCTGGGCGCCCGCATCCCGCGCGATGCGGTGCTGCCGCTCTTCGTCTGCGTGGTGCTGTTCGTGGCTGTCCTGGTGACCTGGCCCTGGGCGATGCTCTCCATCCTCAGCATCGCCTATCTCGCAGCGCTGCCGTTCTCGGTCGTGCGCTATGCGCGGCTGGCGCGCGAGCATGAGGCGCGGATGGCGACGACGGGCGGGGCCGGCGGGCCGCTGCCGCCTTATGATGATGAGAATGACGCCGACCGTCCGGGCGGCCCGCTTAACTGAGCCGGCCGCGTATCGGAAGGCGACCGCGAGAAAGCCGGCGCTGTCTTTGACGAGGACCTAGCGCGCGCGCTCCGCCATGGCGGTGACGCGGGCCGCCAGCGAGGCGGACGGGAAGGCCTGACGCAGCAGTCGCAGGGCCTCGGCGTCGGTGCGCGGAGCGGCGAGATCGAGATGCTGGCGCATGAGCTGGGTGACCGATTGGGCATCGCCACGCCAGGCAGCCATGCCCGACGGGGAGCTCTCGGCGGTCCTCGCCGTCACGGATTCCATCGCTCCGGACGAAGCCGGCGCCACGAACACGCGCGCACCTTGCAGCATCACAACCGCCTCCGATCGAAAGAGCGAATCAATCGACTTTCCTGATGCCGAGCATGCGGCAATCCGTTCGCCAACGCACGAGATTTCTGCAGGTTCCGCATTTTGTGAAGCAAGACCCCACAAAGTGATCATGCCGCAACGCAACGTGTGCGCCATGCGTATTTCACCGCAACGGCGCAGTATTTTCAAAGTTACTTCAACTTTCAAAATAGAACGGTGGCGGGAGTGGGGGCACCTTGCCGGCGGCACTCGCGACCCGGTTCGCAAGGGGAGGAGACGGCAGTGAATTCTTTGCCGACTACAGGCGGGTGAGGGTCACCTTTTCGCCGTCCCCGGTCAGCACGCCGTCATAGCGACCGTCGCCCGCCGGCTGCAGCCGCGCCGTGACCTTGCCGACATGGTTCTGCAGCACGACCTCGCTGCCCCACACGTCCCAGCCCTTGGTCATGAAGATATCGTTGGGGCAGGACACGTCGGCATCGGCTGCGAAGCCCGACATGCCGCGGCGGGTGGAAAGCGTGACCTTGCAGGTCTTCTGCCCCTCGTCCCAGGCGAAATTCCAGGTGCCCGCGAGCTGGGTGCGCGCCGCGCCGGGCTCGGCATAGGCGACGCCGCCCGGGGCGGTCGCAGCCGGCGGGGCGAGTGCCACCGAGGCGTCGGTCGGGCGTGGGGTCACCGCGTCGCTGGCGGTTGCCGCTGCTGCGCCATAGGCCGGCGCGGCGGGCGGGGGAACCGGGGAGCTTTCGATCGCACCGGTGGGGGCGGGGGTGATCTGGCTGGTTTCGACCGTAGCGGCGGAAGGCTGGCCGAATCCGTCAAGCACCGTGCTACACCCGCCAAGGGCGAGGGCGGTCATGGCTGTGACGGAAATGGCAATGATACGCATGTCAACAAAGCTCCTCACGCGGATGTCCCCTTCCGCGCTTGCCCCTGCAGTCGCTATGCCACGCCGCGGCGCTGCGATGCACACGGCCTGTTTCGCCAAGGATCGTGGCGTGAGCGTGACCCGGAAGCCCCATTGCCGGCCACAGTCACGAGTTTGCGCAGCCTTGTGCCGATATGGTCAATGCCCGGTTAATGTGGCGGCAGAGACGTTCGTGCGTGCGGGAGGATTTCATCCGGGCGAAAAAGGCTCTATGTGCGTTGCAGCAAGAGGAGCTCGCTCATGTATCGGATGCTGGATCCCGCCACCCTCACCGTGCTCATCACCGGCGCCACGTCCGGCATCGGTGCCGCGACCGCCCGGCGCTTCGCGCTCGCCGGTGCGCGCGTCATCGCGACCGGCCGGCGCGCCGACCGGCTGATCGCGCTGCGCGACGAGCTTGGCCCGCGCCTGCACCCGCTGGAAGTGGATGTGCGCGACAACGCCGCGCTGACCGCCGCGCTGGCGGCACTGCCGGCGGAATTCGCCGCCATCAACATCGTGTTCGCCAATGCCGGCCTCGCTTTGGGCCTGGAGCCCGCCCACAAGGCGGAACTCTCGGACTGGGACGACATGATCGACACCAATATCAAGGGCCTGCTCTACACGGTGCGCGCCACGCTGCCCGGCATGGTCGAGCGCGGCGAGGGCCATGTGGTGTTCACGGGCTCGATCGCCGGTGACTATGCCTATCCCGGCGGCAATGCCTATGGCGCCACCAAGGCCTTCGTAAAGCAGTTCTCGCTGAACCTGATCGCCGATCTTGCCGGCACGGGGGTGCGCGTGACCAATATCGAGCCGGGCATGGTGGAGACCGAGTTCTCGCTGGTGCGTTTCCACGGCGATGCCTCGAAGTCGGAGCGGGTCTATGCCGGCACCGACTCTCTCACCAGTGAGGACATCGCCGAGCAGATCTTCTTCTGCTGCACCGCCCCGCGCCATGTGAACATCAACCGGCTTCAGGTGTTCCCGACCTGCCAGACCTTCGCGGGCTTCAAGGTCGAGCGGGACTGACCGGCATCGCTTACAGGAGCGCGGCGCCCGCGAGCGCCGCGCCGGCCACCACCGCCCAAGGCGGCACCCGCCATAGCACGAGCGCCAGATAGGCCATCAGAGCCAGCGCGAAGGCGCGCGGCGAGCCGATGGCCGAGGTCACGACCGGGTCCCAGAACGCCGCGCCCAGCAGTCCGACCACGGCGGCATTCATGCCGGCCAGCGCGTTGCGCACATCCGCCCGCGCCGCGATCAGGCCCCAGTAGCGCAGCGCGCCCAGCACCAGCAGCATCGAGGGCAGGAACATCGCGACAAGCGCGATGGCGGCACCCGCGAGCCCGTTGGGGGCGGTCGGCATCGCCGCCCCGACATAGGCGGCGAAGGTGAACAATGGTCCGGGCACCGCCTGCACCGCGCCATATCCGGCGAGGAAGGCCTCTCGCGTCAGCCCGCCCGGATGCACAACCTCGGCCTCGATCAGCGGCAGCACGACATGCCCGCCGCCGAACACCAGCGAGCCGGCGCGGTAGAACGTATCGAACAGCGCGATCCCGCCATCGCCGCTCGCCGCCGCCAGCGGCAGGCCGATCAGCAGCGCGGCAAACAATCCCAGGGACCCGAGCGCCAGACCGCGCCCCGGCCGATATTGCGCTGGCATCAGCCCCGGTGCGGAGGTGACCGGCAGGCGCAGCAGCAGATAGCCGATCAGCCCGCCGCCCGCGATGACCGCAATCTGCCCGAGCGCGCCCGGAAAACTCGCGACCAGCGCCGCGGCGACCAGCGCGAGGCTGCGCCGCGAGCGGTCCGGGGTCAGGCTGCGCGCCATGGTGAGCACGGCGTCGGCGACGATGGCGGCGGCGGCGATCTTGAGCCCGGCGAGCCAGCCTCCGGCCAGCCCCGCCTCATGGGCGCCGCTCATGCCATAGGCGAAGATCACCATGGCGATCGCGGAGGGCAGGGTGAAGCCGAGCCACGCCGCCAGCATGCCGGCCGGGCCGGCGCGCATCAGCCCGATGGCCATACCGACCTGGCTGGAACTCGGGCCGGGCAGGAACTGGCACAGCGCCACCACCCCGGCATAGGCATCGTCGGTCAGCCAGCGGCGACGCTCGACGATCTCGGCATGGAAATAGCCCAGATGCGCCACTGGCCCGCCGAAGGAGGTCAGCCCGAGCCGCAGGAACACCCGCAATACCTCCAGCGCGCCGGAGGCCGGGGCGGTGGATGCGGTGGCGGAACCGTGGGTATCGGGCGTCATGGCGCAGCTTTAGCGCGCGCTGGCGCAGGTTACATGTGAATTTTTGATGACGTCAGGCGGCTTCCACCGCCGCCGGCATGGCAAGCGCGGTGCGCAGCGTGTCGGCGAGGCGCCGGGCGGCGGCGGAGGCATTCGGCGCGATGAGCAGGCCAATCTCCAGCTCGGGGAGCGGGGGCAGGCCGTCGGCCGCGCCAAGGCGGCGCCATTCAGGCGGGGCGGCGCATTCCGCCATGGCGGTGATGCAAAGCCCGGTCTCCACCGCCGAATGGATGCCGCCCTGCGAGGAGGAGGTGCAGGCCACGCGCCAGTTGCGACCGGAGGCATCCAGCGCGGCGGCGATATGCGGGCGGGCGCGGCAGCCGGTGGGGAACAGGGCGAGAGGCAGGGGATCGTTGCGCTCCGGCCGGTGGCCGCGCGCGGCGAGCCAGAGCAGCTTCTCGCGCTTGAGCAGTTCCCCGGTCGGGCGCGACAGGTCGCGGGTCACCAGCGCGACGTCGATCTGCCCGCGCTCGACCTCCGGCTCCAGCGCCTTGGAGAGGTCGCAGCGAATGGAAATCTCAACGCGCGGATAGGCGGCGGCGAAGCGGGCGATGGTCGGGGTGAAATAGGCGTCGACATAATCATCCGGCATGCCGAGGCGCACGCTGCCTTCCGGCGTGCCGCCCTTGAGATCGGCCAGCGCCTCGCTCTCGAAGGCGAGCAGGCGCCGGGCATGGGCCACCAGCCGCTCGCCGGTCTCGGTCAGGGAGATGCCGCGCCGGGAACGCTCCAGCAGCCGCACGCCGAGACTTTCCTCGAGCTGGGCGATGCGGGCGGAGACCGCGGACTGGGTGCGCCCCACGCGCTCGGCGGCGGCGGTGAAGCCCCCGCAATCGACAATGGCGATCAGCATGCCCAGAGATTCGGTGTCGAGGTGGCGCATCGAGGCCCTCACGCTGCGTTCGTCATGGTCGCACCAGTACTATCACTTTTGCGAATGAAACGACAAAATAAATTCGCTTTGACGATTTACCGGGGCGGGTGTAGAGCACGATTCATCGTGTTCGTGACCTGCATCAAGGCCCGCTGAAGCTGCCGGTTCCGGCGCGGCGGCGCCAATAGCGGGACGTGCGCGGCCCCTTCATCGACCCGCCGACTGTACCACCTCATTCCATCGAGACCGGCAATGGCCCCGCCGCCCCCTTCTTCCGCTACGTTATCTCCGATGGGCGGCGACGTCGCCGGGGCGTTGTCCGCGCTCGGCGCGGCGGCGGAGGAGGCGCGGCTGCGCCGTCAGGCCTTCTTCGCGGTCGTTCTCGCGGCGTGTTGCATCGGTTTCTCGCCGATCTTTGTGCGGCTGGCCGATGCCGGGCCGGCGGCCATCGGCTTCTGGCGGCTGTTCTTCGCGCTCGGCCCCACTGCGCTCTGGGCCTATGCCGAGCAGCGCGCGGCCCGGCAGCGGGCGCGGGTGGCGGCGCTGGTCGCCACGGAGGCCGGCCGCCCGGTCGTGCCGTACCGGCTGGTGACGCCGCGCCAGCTCATGCTGTCCGGTCTGGCCGGCCTGTTCTTTGCCGCCGATCTCATCATGTACCATGCGGGCCTCGCCATCACGACGACGGCGAACGGCGTGCTGCTGGGCAATCTCGGCGTGGTGTTCACGCTGCTGCTGGGCTGGCTCATTCTCGGGGAGCGGCCCTCGCGCGGGCTGTTCGTCGCTCTCTTCCTCGCCCTGTCGGGCACGGTGATCATCATTTCCCGCAGCCTCGCGGAGGCCGGAGCGGCCGCCCCGATGGTGACCGGCAGCGCACTCGGCGACCTGCTCTGCGTGGCGGCGGCGGCGTGCTATGCCGGATTCATGCTGTTCGTGCGCGTGCTGCGCCGGGGCGATTCACGGGCGCCGTCCGGTCTCGGCACATCGGGTCTGGGCGGTGGCATGGTCGCGCTGCTGTCCAGCGCCTCCGGCATGGTGATCTGCCTGATCTGGGCGATCGCCGCCGGCGAGACCTTGCTGCCGCAGAGCGTTCAGGGACTGCTGGCGGTGGTGGGGCTGGGCATCGTGGCGCATGTCGGCGGGCAGGGGCTGACCACCTTCGCGCTCGGCCGGCTGCCGGCCGGGCTGATCTCGGTGGTGCAATTGCTGCAGATCGTGTTCGGCGTCGGCCTTGCCGCGCTGCTGTTCGGCGAAATCCCCACGCCGGCGATCCTGTTCGGCGGCGCCCTGCTGATCGCCGGCGTCCTGACGGTGCGCCCGCGCTCCTGAGCGTGCCGTCTTTCAACGCGTGTGTCCCACTTGCGGACGCGCCGTCGCGGGTCTACCTCCAGACGACATCGTTTTGAGGGGAACAGCCATGGCGCAGGAAGCCAATCCGTTCGGCGGCACCATCGAACATCTGTCGGTCGAGGAGGTGAAGGCCGGGCTTGAGGCCGGCACGATCCTGCTGGTCGATGTGCGCGAGCCCAACGAGACCGATGCCGAGAGCATTCCCGGCGCGGTGGCATTCCCGCTTTCCACCTTCGATGCCGCGGCGCTGCCCGATCCCGGCGACAAGACGCTGGTGTTTTCCTGCCGCTCCGGCCAGCGCTCGCAGAGGGCGTCGGCCGCCGCGCAGGCCGCCGGGCTCGACCTGCACCGCCACATGGCGGGCGGCATCCTGGCCTGGAAGGCCGCCGGCTTCCCGACCGAGACGCCGTAAGCGGCGTCAGTCCGCCAGCCGCGCCACGACCTCGGCCGTCGCCCCGATCAGCGTCTCGACCTGTTCGTCGCTGGTCGCGGGTGAAGCCAGCATCATGTCGTGGAACGGCGAGATGAGTACGCCGCGCACCAGCAGCGCCAGATGCACGACCGCCTCCAGCGCGGGGTGATGGGCCGCTCTGGCCGCCCGCCCGTCGCTCACGGGCTCGGGCGTGCGCACCACCTCCACCCGCGCGCCGCAGCGCGCGACATGCCACGGCAGCCGCGCCTGCGTTATGACCTGCGCGAGCCCGGCCTCCATGCGGTCGGCGAGGCGGTTCATGTGCGCATAGGCCTGCTCCGTCGCCACATGCTCCAGCGTGGCGCGCAGCGCCGCGAGCTGGAGCGGGCTGCCCGAAAGCGTGGTGCCCATGCCGGAATGGCCATCCGGCTTGTCGGCCAGCACGCGCTGGAACCGCGCGGCCACCTCCTCGCTCATGCCCCAGACCGACGCGGGAATGCCGCCGGCAATGGCCTTGCCGACCACGAACAGGTCCGGCTGCAGTCCATAGCGCTTCGTATAGCCGCCCGGGCCGCTGGAGAGGGTGTGAGTCTCGTCGATCAGCAGCAGCGTGCCGTGACGGCGGGTGATTTCGCGCAGGCCGGCATGGAAGCCGGGTGCGGGCAGCACCATGGCGCAGTTGGTCATCGCCGGCTCGGTGATGACGCAGGCCACCGTCTCGTCGGCCAGCGCCGCCTCCAGCGCGTCGAGGTCGTTGAAGGGAACGACGCGGGTGAGCACGGAAAGGTCGCGCGGTTCGCCGATCAGTCCCGGCCGGTTCGCCACGCGGCCATTCCCGGTGATCTCCACGAAGGTCTCGTCCACCGCGCCGTGATAGGCGCCGTCGAACACGAGGATGCGCGGGCGTCCCGTCACCGCACGCGCGGCGCGCAGGGCGAAGCGATTGGCGTCGGTCGCGGTGGTCGCGACCTGCCAGCGGGCAAGGCCGAAGCGCTGTGCGAGCAGGTCGCCGACAACGCCGGCATCCGGGCTCGGCAGCATGGTGGCGAGCCCGCGGCTCGCCTGCCGCATCAGCGCCTGCGCCACCGGCGCCGGGCCGTGTCCGAACAGCGAGGCGGTGTCGCCAAGGCAGAAATCATCATAACCGTGGCCGTCAATGTCGGTGAGCCGGGCACCCGTCGCCTGCGCCACCACCAGCGGCACCGGGGTCGACCAGTCGACCATCCAGTGCATCGGCACGCCCTCGAACAGATGCGCCGCCGCCCCGGCGGCCGCGCGGGTGCGCGGGCGCATGCCGAGATAGAGCGCCTCGGTCTCGGTGCGCAGGGCCGCGATGCGGGAATGGGACACGCCGGCGGCGCTGTCGTTCATTTTGACGTTCATCAGCGGCTGGCCCCTGCCGTGGCTCATTGGGCGGCGCGCAATCCTAGCGCGATAAACGGTGCCGGAGAAACGGGTGCACCGGCTCAGGGCCGGTAATTGTCCGGCCGCAGGATTTCCATGAAGCGCCAGGGATTGCCGATCTCCTCGAAGCCGAACTGCCGGTAGAGGCCATGGGCATCCGAGGTCAGCAGCAGCAACCGGCGCAGGCCCTGCAGGTCCTCATGATCGATCACGCGTTGCATCAACGCCTTGGAGAGGCCCTTGCCGCGATGCTCCTTGAGCACGAAGACGTCGGCGAGCAGGGCGAAGGACGCGGTGTCCGTCACCACCCGCGCCAGCCCGACCTGTGCGTCGCCATGATAGAGGCCGAAGCACAGCGAATGGGCGAGCGCCCGCGCCACGACGGAGCGGGGAATGCCGGGCGACCAGTAGGCTTCCTGCGACAGGAAGCCATGGATCACGTCGACATTCAGCCGCGCGGGATCGGTGGAAATCTCATAGCCCTCGGGCAGTGACGGCGCGTCCATCGATCCCTTCCCGGCGCTCGGCGCTCAGCTTACCCAGCCCCAGCGCTTGAGCTCCGCATAGGTCTCGTCCAGCGTCCTGCGGGCGCGGGCGATCAGTTCGTCCATCTCGCCATGGGAAATTGTCAGCGGCGGTGCGATGATCAGTCGGTCGCGCACCGCGCGCATGACCAGGCCGTTGCGGAACGAGAAGTCGCGGGCCAGCGTGCCGACCTTGCCGACATCGGGGAATTTGGTGCGCCCGAGCTTGTCCGGCGTCAGCTCCAGCGCGCCGACGAGGCCGACCATCGGCGCCTCGCCGACGAGGGGATGCTCGGCCAGCGCCCGCCAGCGCGCGGCGAGATACGGGCCGGCATCATTGGCGACGCGCTCGACCAGTTGCTCGCGCACGATGATGTCGAGATTGGCCAGCGCGGCGGCGCAGGCGGCCGGGTGGCCGGAATAGGTGTAGCCGTGGTTGAAGTCGCCGCCTTCCAGCAGCACCTCGACCACGCGGTCGGCCACCATCACCCCGCCGAGCGGCATGTAGCCGGAGGTGATGCCCTTCGCCATGACCAGCATGTCGGGATGGGTGCCGAAGGTCTGGCAGCCGAACCACTGGCCGGTACGCCCGAAGCCGCAGATCACCTCGTCGGAAATGAACAGGATGTCGCGCTCGCGGCAGATGCGGGCGATCTCCGGCCAATAGGTGGCCGGCGGCACGATCACGCCGCCCGCGCCCTGCACCGGCTCGGCGATGAAGGCGGCGATACGGTCCTCGCCCAATGCGTCGATGGTCGCTTCCAGCGCGCGGGCCGTGCGGATGCCGAATTCCTCCGGCGTCTCGCCCTGGCGCGCCTCGCCCCACCAATAGGGCTGGGCGATGTGCACGACATCGGCGATCGGCGCGCTCTGCTCATGCATCGGCGCCATGCCACCCAGACTGCCGGCGGCCACCGTCGAGCCGTGATAGGCGTTGCGGCGCGAGATGATGATGCGCTTCTCCGGCTTCTCCTTGATCTGGTAGTAGCGGCGGACCAGCTTGATCACGGTGTCGTTGGATTCCGACCCCGAGCCGGTGAAGAACACCCGGTTGAACTGCGGCGGCGTCAGTTCGGCGAGCTTGGTGGCGAGGTCGATCGCCGGCTGGTGGGTGGTCTTGAAGAAGGTGTTGTAATAGGGCAGCTCGCGCATCTGCGCGGCCACCGCGTCGACGATCTCGTCGCGGCCATAGCCGACATTCACGCACCACAGGCCGGACATGCCGTCGAGGATGCGGTTGCCGTCGGAATCGGTCAGCCACACGCCTTCCGCCTTCACGATGACGCGCGTGCCTTCCACGCCCAGCGCCTTGTTGTCGCTGAACGGGTGGAGGTGATGGGCGGCGTCGAGCGCCCGCAGTTCGGCGGTGGAGCGGGGAAGCGTCATGATGGACCTTGCAAGGCTGTCTCGTTAAGCGTCGCCAGAGAATGTGATCACATTTTGCGTGCGTCAAGCGGTCCGGCATGGCACAAGAGTAGGGTGCGTGTCTGGCGCGTGGCTTGACCAGAGCCCGGCCGGCATGCCCAAAATCGTGCCGAGGCATGTTCCGCAAAAGTTGAATGACTTTTGCGATCAGAACAGGCCCCAGACTATCGAAACCGGAACCTTTTCCATCGAGCAGGCGATTTCACCTGATGGATGGAAAGGGTTCCGGGTCTCTTTCCAGGTGGATCATGCCATTGCCCGATGCCGCGAATTTGACCGCGGCCGCTGCCAGCGAAACTGCCCCCGCCGACGAGTTCGGCTCCTATATCGCCGCGCATGGCGCGCCCGATATCGTCGAGGTGCTGCTGCCCGACACCCACGGCGTGCTGCGCGGCAAATGGATTCCCGGCACGGCGGGCGGCAAGATCTGGGGCGACGGCGTCGCCATTCCACTGTCCATCTTCGGGCTGGATATCTGGGGCCGCGAGGTTGAGGAAACCGGGATCCACATCGAGACCGGCGACCGCGACGGCATCTGCCGCCCGGTGCCCGGCACGCTGACCCCGGTGCCATGGTCGCCGCGCCCGGCCGCGCAGGTCATGCTGTCCATGTACGAGCCCGATGCGCGCGGCGGCGAAAGGCCGTGGGATCTCGACCCGCGCCACAAGCTCGCCCGCCAGGTGGCGCGCCTTGCCGCGCTCGGCCTGCACCCGTGCGTTGCCTTCGAGCTGGAATTCTACCTAATGAAGCCGGCGGCCGGGCACGATGGCGTGCCGCAGCCGGTTTTCGCCGCCTCCTCGACCGGGCCGGCGCGGCAGAACATGTATTCCATGTCCGACCTCGACGCCTATGCGCCGCTGCTGCACGACATTCGCGAGGCCGCGCGCATTCAGGGCCTGCCGGCGGACACCGTGATCTCGGAGGCCGCGCCCGGCCAGTACGAGGTCAATCTCTATCACCGCCGCGACGCCATGGCGGCGGCGGACGACGCGATCCTGCTGCGCCGGCTGATCGATGGCGTCGCCCGCAAGCACGGGCTGCGCGCCAGCTTCATGGCCAAGCCCTTCCTCGAATTCGCCGGCTCGGGCATGCATGTCCATGTCAGCCTCACCGACGCGGCCGGGGGCAATGCCTTCGGCGCGGGAGAGGCGGGCGAGACCCTGCTGAAGAACTGCGCCGCCGGGCTGCTGGAAACCATGGCCGACACCGCCGTGCTCTATGTGCCGAGCTACAACGGCTTCCGCCGGCTGGTGCCGGGCAGCTATGCCCCGACCGGCATTTCCTGGGGATATGACAATCGCTCGGTGGCGGTGCGCGTGCCCAACGGTCCGCCCAAGGCGCGCCGGCTGGAACACCGCATCGCCGGTGCCGACGCCCATCCTCACCTCGTGCTGGCGGCGATCCTCGCCGGCATGCTGGAGGGCATCGATAAGAAGATGGTGCCGCCGGCGCCGCTGGTCGGCAATGCCTATGAGGCGCAGGCCCCGCTGCTGACCTACGATATGGGCGAGGCGATCCGCGGCTTCGCCGGTTCCGATTTCGTCGCCCGTGCCTTCGGGCCGGAATATCGGCGGGTGTTCGCCATCATGAAGGAAGCAGAACTGGCTGCCTTCGAGCGGCGTATCAACCCTCTCGAGTATGAGACGTATTTGTGAGCGTGCATAAGGCTTGAGCAGGCTGGCGCGAGCCTCTAGTCTGCAATGACGTGTTTTCCTATCCAGAACACTGCAACCTTCCTTCAAGGAGAACAGGATGTCCCGCCTCCTCTCGACAATCGCGGCAGGCTTCCTCGGCGTGCTGGCGATCTCGCCGGCGTCCGCCCAGGATAAGGTCGTGAACGTCTACAACTGGTCCGACTATATCGATGAGTCGGTACTGGAGGAGTTCACCAAGGAAACCGGCATCAAGGTACGTTACGACGTCTTCGACAGTAACGAGGTGCTGGAGACCAAGCTGCTCGGGGGCAAGACCGGGTACGACGTCGTCGTGCCGACCGGCTCCTTCCTGCAGCGGCAGATTCAGGCGGGCGTGTTCGCCAAGCTCGACAAGTCCAAGTTGCCGAACCTCGAATATCAGTGGCCGCTGATTTCCGACCGCCTCGCGGTGTACGATCCCGGCAATGACTACGCCGTGAACTACATGTGGGGCACCACCGGCATCGGCATCAATGTCGACAAGGTGAAGGAGCGCCTCGGCGACATCCCGCTCAACAGCTGGGACATCGTGTTCAAGCCGGAAATCCTCGGCAAGCTGAAGGATTGCGGCGTCTACATGCTGGATGGCCCGGAAGAGATCATCCCGACCGCGCTGCGCTATCTCGGCCTCGATCCGAACTCCAAGGATCCCAAGGACATCGAGGCCGCCGGCAAGCTGCTGGCGCCGATCCGCAAATTCATCAAGAAGTTCGATTCGTCGGGCTACATCAACGCCCTGGCGGGCGGCGACATCTGCATCGCGACCGGCTGGTCGGGCGACGTGCTGCAGGCCAAGGCCCGCGCCGAAGAGGCGGCGGAGAAGACCGGCAAGCCGCCGGTCAACATCGAATACATCATCCCCAAGGAAGGCGCGCTGATGTGGTTCGACAACTTCGCGATCCCGAAGGATGCCCCGCATCCGGAAGAGGCGCTGGCTTTCATCAACTACATGATGAAGCCTGAAGTCGCGGCGAAGAACTCCGACTATATCGCCTATGCCAGCGGCAGCCTCGGCGCGCAGAAGTTCATCAGCAAGGACGTTCTGGAGAACCCGTCGATCTACCCGGACAAGGAGACGCAGGACAAGCTCTTCACCGTCACCACCTATCCGCAGAAGGTGCAGCGCGTCGTCACCCGCACCTGGGGCGACTTCAAGCGCGGCAAGTGACCCTTCGATTGGCGAGCGTGCAGCGTCCCCGCGGGACGTGACAGGATGAGGGCGCCCCAGCGGGCGCCCTTTTTCGTGAGAGAGGCCATCGGAGAGAGGCGCGATGTTTTCCCATATCCATGTCGGCGTCGGCGATTTCGGCCGGGCCATGGCCTTCTATGCGCCGCTGCTGCAAGCGCTGGGGCTGGAGCTGAAATTCGTCGAGCCGGAGCATCCGTGGGCGGGATGGAAGATGCCAGGCGTCGACCGCCCGCTCTTCATCATCGGCGCGCCCCATGACGGCGCGCCGCAACATCCCGGTAATGGCCAGATGACGGCGTTTCAGGTCGCGCGCCGCGCCGATGTCGACCGGTTGCATGCTCTGGCGCTGGAACTTGGCGGCGCGGACGAGGGCGCGCCGGGGCTGCGGCCGCAGTACCACGCCGATTATTACGGCGCCTATTTCCGTGACACGGAAGGCAACAAGCTCTGCCTGTGCTGTCACGCGGCCGAGCCGGCGCGCTAGTTCCGCCAGCGGCGATAGAACCAGGTCCATTGCTCGGGATGCTCGCGCACCCAGCCCTCGACCACCGAGGTGATGGCCTGCATCGACCCGTCGACGTCGATCTTGCCGTCCTTGTCGCGCGGCAGGTTGAGCGGAGGTGTGCAGGTGATGCGGAACCGCCCGCCGGGCAGACGGATCACGCGGACCCCGTGCACCGGGCATTCATAGAGCCGGGCGAGGCGCGCAATGGTCGGGTTCGATGAACAGGGCTGGCCGAAGAAATTCACCGTTGGCCCGCCGCGCCGGCTCTGGTCGACGAGGATGCCCAGATGCTTGCCCTGATCGAGCACCGCGGCCAGTTCGAACACCGCGACATGGGAGGCGGCGACGAGATTGCCCATCACGCTGGCGCGGGCGTTGAACAGCAGGTCGGCGAAGAACTGGTTGTCGGGCGCGCGGAACAGCACCGCGCTGTCCAGCCCCTGCGCGGCAGCGGCGATGGCGGGCAGTTCCCAGTTCGCCAGATGCGCGGTGAAGACGAGCGCGGGCTTGCCGTCGGTGCGCATGGCGACGAAGTTCGAGACACCCGTGGTCTCGATTCGGCTCTTCGACGGCTCCCACATATTGTATTGCCAGATGCGGTCGAGATGTACGAACTCACCGGCCATCCGGCCGAGATTGTCCCACATGCCGACAGCGATGGCGCGCCGCTCGGCTTCGGTCTTTTCCGGGTAGGCGAGGGCCAGGTTCTTCAGCGCCGTGCGGTTGATCGAGGTGAGCGGCCCGATCCTGCGCGCCCAGAAGCCGCCGACCCAGGAGGCGAATTGCGGCGGCTGCAGGCGCATCACGCGGATCAGCGTCCACACGGCCGCTGATAGCGCCTTGTCGCGCAGCCTCTTGTGCCAGGGCAGGGCCGTGGTCAATGCGCGAATTCTCCGGGCGTCAGAAGGTGATGACGACCTTGCCGAACACCCGGCGGGTCTCCAGGCGCTCCAGTCCTTTCTCGAACTCTTCGAGCGGGAACTGACTGTCGATCACCGGCTTCACCCCGCGCGCCATACGCACCAGCCCGTCCGAAATGGCGCGGATCGGCGCGCCGAACGAGCCGATGATGCGGTACTGGCGCTGGAACAGCTGCATCAGGTTCATGTTCACCGAGACGCCCGAGGTCGAGCCGCAGGTGACGAGGCGGGCGCCCGGCCGCATGGAGAGCAGCGAGCCATTCCAGGTCTCCGCCCCGACATGCTCGAACACGACGTCGACGCCCTTCTTCTTGGTGATCTTGCGGACCTCGTGCTCGAAGCGCTCGGTCTTGTAGTTGATGACGTGATCGGCGCCGAGCGCCAGCGCCTTGGCGCATTTCTCGTCGTCGCCGGCGGTGGTGATGACGGTGCAGCCAATCTCCTTGGCCATGCGGATCGCCACCGTGCCGATGCCGGAGCCCGCCGCGTGGACCAGAATGGTCTCGCCGGGCTCGAGCCTGGCGTTGTCGAACAGCATGTGCTCGACCGTGGAAAAGGTGACGGGCGCGGTCGCGGCATCCACCCAGTCGATGCCCTCGGGAATCGGCACGCAGAGCCGATCCTTGATGTTCAGCTGATCGCGGGCGAAGCCGTCGACATGGAAGCCCATGACGCCGGCGACCTCCTCGCACAGATTGTCACGGCCGGCCTTGCACATGCGGCACTGGCCGCAGGTGAGCGCGCCATACATGGCGACGCGCGAGCCCGGCTTGAAGCGGGTCACACCCTCGCCGACCGCCGTCACCTCGCCCACCGCCTCGGCACCGACCACGAGCGGCATCTTGCGCTTGGCGAAGGCCATGCCGCGCCAGCCCCAGACGTCGATATGGTTGAGTGCGAGCGCCTTGACGGCGACCTGAACCTCGCCGGGCGCCGGGGCGTCGGGGGCGGGGAGGTCGACCAGGGAAAGCTGGCGGTCGGAGACGAGTTGAAGCGCGCGCATGGCGTGGCTCACTCCTGAAACAGAGTACGAGAAAACATCAGCGCTGGATGGCTAGTGCAGCGGTAAGCCCGCCGTCAACCGGAAGTGTCGCTCCGGTCACATAAGCCGCGCCAGGTGAGAGCAGAAAATCCACCACGCCGGCCACATCCGCCGGCCGCGCGAAGCGCCCGGCCGGTATCTGCTTCTCGACATTGGCGCGATAGGCGGCGTAAGGCTCCAGCATCGCGGTATCCACGAAACCGGGCGCGACCACGTTGACGGTCACGCCGCGCCGCGCGCTCTCGATGGCGAGGGTGCGGCAATAGCCGGCCAGCGCGGCCTTGGAGCCGGCATAGATGGCGTTGCCCGCATTGGCGACATCGGCCGCGATCGAACCGATGGCGACGATACGCCCGGCGCGGGCGCGGGTCATCGGGCGCACCAGCGCGCCGGCAAGGCGCACGAAGGACCAGTAGTTCACCTGCATAAGCTCTTCCGCCTTCGTCTGGTCGACGAGCGCGGCGAGCGTGTCATAGCTGGTGCCGGCATTGTGGACGAAGCCGAAATAGGCGGGCTCCTCGGCGACCTCGGCCGCGAAGGCGCCGACCGCCGCTTTGTCGGCGAGGTCGAGGCTGCGGGGCGTGAGGATTGCGTCGGGCTTTTCGGCCTTGATCGCCTCGATCAGTGCCTGCGCTTCCGCGGTCGCGGTGCGCACGGTGAACACCACCTCGAAGCCGGCGAGTGCCAGCGCCCGCACGATCGCGGCGCCCACGCCGCGACCGCCGCCGGTAACCAGAACACGCGATGAGGTCACGCCGGCTCGCCCGTCATGATCAGGCAGACATTCTGGCCGCCGAAGCCGAAGGAGTTCGACATCACCCGCTTCACCTGCGCGTCGCGCGCGACATTCGGCACCACGTCGAGCGGGATCGCCGGGTCCGGCGTCTCGTAATTGATGGTCGGCGGAATGCGGCCGTTCAGAATGGTCAGCAGCGAGGCCACGGCCTCGATGGCGCCGGCGGCGGTCAGCGTGTGGCCGATCATCGACTTGTTGGACGACAGCGGGATCGAGCCGATGCGCTCGCCGAACACCGCCGACATGCCGGTGAACTCCATGCGGTCGTTCTCGGGCGTCGAGGTGCCGTGAGCGTTGATGTAGTCGATGTCTTCGGGCGCGACGCCGGCATCGGCCAGCGCGGCGCGCATGCAGCCGATCACGGGCTTCGCATCCGGGGAGGAGCGGGTGCGGTGGAAGCTGTCGGCCATCTCGCCCACGCCTTCCAGCACGCCGAGGATCTTTGCCCCGCGCGCCACGGCGTGTTCGAGGCTCTCCAGCACCAGCGCCCCGGCACCTTCCGCGATGATGAAGCCGTCACGGTTCTTGGCGAAGGGACGCGAGGCCGCTTCCGGGACGTCGTTATTGGTGGAGAGCGCGGACAGCAGCGAGAAGCGGATCAGCGCTTCGGCCGTCACCGAGCCGTCGGTGGCGATGGAAAGCGCCGCGTCGCAATCGCCGCGCCGGATCGCCTCGACCGCGAGCTGGATCGAGGTGTTGCCGGACGCGCAGGCGGTGGACAGCGAAATCGGCTGGCCGCGCGTGCCGAAGCGGTCGGCCAGATGGTCGGCGATCGAGCCGTAGAGGAAGCGCTCGTGCCAGGCGTCGTGCCCGCCGGTCTCGGCGGCGCGCAGCAGGTCGTCATAGGAGATCGGGCCGTTCGCGGCCGATTCCTGCGCGAGAATGCGGCGCTGCGGCCATTCCAGTTCGATCGGCGGCACGGCGCAGAACAGCGGACCGGGGAAGTTGCCCTTGGAGCCGATGCCGGATTCGGCGATCGCCTCTTCCGCCGCGAGCTGGGCCAGTTCCTCGGAGAGGTCCGGCGCGGTGCGCCCGCTCTCGGGCAGGAAATCGACCGTGCCGGCGATGGTGGTCTTCATCGTCTCGATCGGGAAGCGGGTGATGCGGTGAATGCCGGACTTGCCGGCGGTCAACTTCGCCCAATTATCCTGCTTGCCCTGGCCGAGCGAGGTCACCATGCCCATGCCGGTCACGACGACGATCGGCCGGCCGGCCTTGTCGGTATAGGACGCCATTATTTCATCCTCAGGAGCCAGTGGCTCCCTCATATAAGCGGTTCAGTCGACGCTCTCCACGAGCGCCACGCCTTCACCGCGCCAATGCCCCACTCCGGTGACGATGGCACGCTTCAGCGTTCCATCGAAAGGCTTTTCCAGCGGCTCGCCCTCCAGCGGGGGGAACAGGCCGCCCTTGGAGACCGCGAGCGCGGCGATGGCGAGCGCCACCGGCATCTGCGCTTCAAGTCCGTGGCCCACGCGATCGGTGACCGAGCGGACCGGCAGGCCGGAGCGCGCCAGAACCGCGGCTTCCGCCGCGGTCGGCTCGGGAGCGCCGCAGGCGGCGGACAGCACCGCGGTGGCCTCGTCGCTGCCGCCGCGCGCCACGGTCACCAGTTCCTCGATCATGGCTTCCACAGCGCCCGCCTCGGTGCGGCGCGCGCGCTCGGACCACACGCCGGAGAGCTTGGCGATCGGGGTCGCCCCGCGCGCCATGGCGTGCTCGGGCGATTCCAGAACCAGGAAGGCGCCGGCCGAGCCGGTGGGAATGCCCTTGGCTGCCGCCAGAACCGGCGACCAGGGAGCCATCATGGCGAGGCGCTTGAGCGCGAACAGCAGCAGCATGTCGCGCCGCTCGGCATTGTAGGCGCCGCCGACCAGGGCGATTTCGCTGGTGCCGGCCGCGATGCGCGACCAGCCGATGCGCACCGCATCGGTACCCGAACTCTCTTCGCCCATGAAGGTGCGCGAGGAGCCGGTGACACCGTGCACGATCGAGATGTTGCCCGCCAGCAGATTGGAGAGCTGGGCGAGGAACAGGGTCGGGCGCAGGTTGGACTGGAGCTGCTCGTTCAGGAAGACGTCGGGCTTGGCCTGCTTCTCGATGTCGGTGAGGATGGCGCCGTCGACCGACTGGTCGCGCTCGCCGCCGCCCGCCGCCACCACCATGTCGGTGCGGCCGAGAATCTCCTTGTCGCCCTTGATGCCGGCGGAATCGAGCGCGAGGCCGGCGGCATAGGTGCCGATCCGCTGCCACGGCTCCATCTGGCGCTGGTCACCCCTCTTGGGGATCTGCTTGTCGAACTCGACCTTGGCCAGCGGGTGCACCACGTAAGGCGCGAAGCCGGTCTCGTCGACCACCGGGCGCGTGCCGGCTTTGAGGGCATCCCAATGGGCTTCAAGTCCTTCACCGAGCGACGAGACAAGCCCGATGCCGGTGATCCAGACGTCGCGACGTTCAGACATGCGAGAGATTTCCTGCGCAGGAGCGCGCGTCGGGGGCCTGCGGCTCACCCATCGGCATGCCGATGCGCTCGGCCGTGGTGAGCAGATAGCCCCTCAGTTCCGGTGCCGGGAATGGCATCGTCTTGAGTGTGATGTCGGCGCTGCACACCGGCTTCCCGTCGACCAGGCCCTTGGCCTTGAGGCGGGCGAAGCCGGAGCCGTCATGCTCCATGCTCGCATGAACCTCGATCACCTGGCCCGGCGTCACGAAGGTGCGCAGCTTGCCCTTGTCGACCGAGGCGAGGAACGCCATGCGGTCGTAATTGTGCAGGCGCAGCAGGAGCATGCCGCAGCTCTGCGCCATGATCTCGAACAGCAGGACACCCGGCAGCAGCGGGTGCCCGGGGAAATGGCCCTCGAAGATCGGGCTCTGCTCGGGCACGATATTCGCTGTCTTCAAGGTTCGTGCTTCGAGATCGAGCTCGAGCACCTTGTCGACCATCTGGAAATATTCGAGCCGCATCGTCTGCCCTGCTGCCATGATCCTCCGGCCAAAACGGCCGGCGGCGTCACGCGGAATGCGTCACGCCCGAAGCTTCGAACCGGAAGCCTCGCGCCGAACGCTCACGCCGACTTGGCGGCAATGAGCTCGTCGATTCGCGCGCAAAGGTTCTTGAGCACGAAATACTGCTCGGTCGTCGCCTTGCCTTCGTTGACTTCCTGCGTCCACTGCTCGAGCGGCAGCTTGATGCCGAACGCCTTGTCGATGGCGAAAGCGATGTCGAGGAAGTCCAGGCTGTCGATGCCGAGATCGTCGATGGCGTGGCTTTCCGGCGTGATGTTCTCGCGCGGAATGTCGCACGTTTCGGCAATGATGTTGGCAACGGTCTCGAACGTGGACGACATGGAATGCCTCTGGTCTTTGGGCCGCGTCCGGCCCGATTGCGAGTGGAGCACTTCTAACCCGCGCTTGCGCGCAGGGAAGCCTCCTCATGGATGACGGCCCGTATACCTAAGCGCGAACGGCTATTCAATGGCACCGGTGTGCCAATCCTCGGCTGTGTGACATCTGCGCGTCTACCGGACCTCTCGCAGGGTGATGGCCGTTGTCACGATTCCGGCCTATCGTCGGCGCCGACGCCCGGTTTGGTCCGTCGTCGGGGTGAGTGTCATGGTCAGGTCCGCTTCGCTTTCCGCAGGTTCACTCCTGCGCAATGTTCTTGTCGCGCTTATGCTCGTGGCGCTGCCCGCGGCGGCACTGGCGCAGGTGCCGCAGCCCGCGCCGAGGCCCGCTCCGGCCAAACAGGCGCCCGCCAAGCCGCCGGTGCCGCCGATCGCGGCGGAAGCGGCGCTGCCCAAGACCTTTGCCCGCCCCGATCTTGTCGAATCCGCGCGCCGGCTCCAGGCGCTGCTGGACCGGGACCGTTCTCCGCTCGGCAAGCCGGCCGCGCAACTCTCGCGTGACGCCGCTGCCGCGTTGCAGGCCGGCGATGCCCGCAGCGCGGCCGACATCTATGGCCGTCTCGCGCGCGCAGCAGGCCGCGACACGGCGGGCGGGGACCCGGCGCTGTGGCTGCGGCTGTCGCGCGCGCTGGCCGCCATCAAGCCCAATGACGACGAATCCGGCGACACCTTCCTGGAACGCGCCAGCGCGGCCGCCTTCCTCTCCTATCGCGCGGCGAAGACCAAGGTGCAGGAGGCCGACGCGCTGTTTTGGCTCGGCCACCTCTATGCCGAGCGCCAGCTTTCCCGCGCGGCGCTCGACACGCTGAACCTCGCGCTCGGCTATCGCGACGTGCCCGAGCAGCGCGCCTTCTACGACAAGCTGCGCGAGGAGAAGGGCTTTCGCCTTCTCGACTACAGTGTCGATTCGGAAGCGGCCAATCCGCGGCTGTGCGTGCAGTTTTCCGAGAACCTCTCGTCCGGGCCGGTGGATTTCGCCGCCTTCGTAACGCTGGCAGGTCCGCAGGGGCCGATCGACAAGCCGGCGGTGAGCGTGGAGAACAGCCAGCTCTGCGTCGAGGGGCTGCGCCATGGCGACAGCTACGACCTCACCATCCGTCAGGGGCTGCCCTCGGTGGTTGCGGCCGAGCCGCTGGCAGCGAGCATCGATCTCACCGTCTATGTGCGCGACCGCAAGCCGGGCGTGCGCTTCACCGGCCGCAACTACGTGCTGCCGCGTACCGGGCCGCGCGGCATTCCGGTGGTCACGGTCAATACCAGCCTCGTCGGGCTCGAACTCTACCGCATCGGCGACCGCAGCCTGATACCGACCGCGATCGACGGCGATTTCCGCCGCGATCTCGGCGCGTTCGATCTGGAGCGGCTCAAGAACGGCCGCGCCGAGCAGGTGTTCTCCGGCACGCTGGAGACGGCGGCGCCGCTGAACGAAGACACGGTGACCTCTTTTCCGGTCGACGAGGCGATCGGTGCTCTGGAGCCGGGCGTTTATGTGCTCGCCGCCCGCCCGGCCGGCGGCGCGGCCGATCCGAACGACGATTACTCCACCCGTTCCACCCAGTGGTTCGTGGTGTCCGATCTCGGCCTCACTGCGCTCTCGGGCACGGACGGGCTGAGCGTGTTCGTGCGCGCGCTCGGTTCGGCCCAGCCGCTGGCCGGCGTCGAGTTGAGCCTGCTGGCGAAGTCCAACGAAGTGCTGGGCACCGCGACCACCGACATGTCGGGCGCCGCCGCCTTCGAGGCCGGGCTGATGCGCGGACGCGAGGGCTTCGCGCCGGCCGTGATCGTGGCGCGGTCGGGCGAGGGCGATTACGCCTTCCTCTCGCTTGACGATCAGGCCTTCGACCTCACCGATCGCGGCGTCGGTGGACGCGCCGCGCCCGAGCGCATGGACGCCTTCGTGACCACTGAGCGCGGGGTTTACCGTTCCGGCGAGAGCGTGCATGTCACCGCACTGCTGCGCGATCCGCAGGTGCGCGCCGTCTCCGGCGTGCCGCTGACGCTGATGCTGAAGCGGCCCGATGGCGTCGAGGAGACGCGAGTGCTTGCGGCGGATGAGGGGGCGGGCGGCCGGGCGGTGGCCTTCCCGCTTGGCGGCGGCGCGATGACCGGGACCTGGCGCGTCGAGGCCTATGTCGATCCGCGTGGCGCGCCGGTCGGGTCCACCACCTTCCTTCTGGAAGACTACGTGCCCGAGCGGCTCGCGCTGGAACTGAGCACCGATGCCAAGTCCATCGCGCCGTCCATGACGGTCGATGTCG
Organism: Ancylobacter gelatini; assembly: GCF_022601675.1. Classification (GTDB taxonomy): domain Bacteria; phylum Pseudomonadota; class Alphaproteobacteria; order Rhizobiales; family Xanthobacteraceae; genus Ancylobacter; species Ancylobacter gelatini. The sequence continues at coordinate 242,893 of NZ_JAKVIL010000002.1, forward strand.
CCGCGCAGGGGCGGTGGCTGTTCGGCCCGCCGGCGCGCTCGCTCGATGTCGAGGGCGAAGTCGAGGTTCGGGTCGCGCCGGAGCGGCCCGGTTTCCCCGGCTGGCGCTTCGGGCGGCCTGATGATGGCTTCACCCCGGTGCGCGCCCCGCTTGCCGAGGCGCCGGTGACGGATGCCGAGGGCAAGGCCATGCTGAAGGTCGCGCTGCCGGAATTCCCGGCGAGCGGGCGGCCGCTGGAGGCGGAAATCTTCGTCAGCCTGCAGGAAGGCGGCGGGCGCGCGGTGCGTCGCTCGCTGGTGCTGCCGGTGCGTCCCGCCGGGCCGGCTTTCGGCGTCAAGCCGCTGTTTGGCGGCGAGGGGCCGGGCGAGAACGCGCCGGCCGGCTTCGAGGTGCAGATGATCGGCGCAAACGGCGTGCCGATGGCCAAAACCGGCGTCGGCTGGGCGCTCTATCGCGTCGAGACCCGCTATCAATGGTACCGCGTCGGCTCGAACTGGGATTTCGAGCCGGTACAGTCGACCGCCAAGGTCGCGGACGGCAAGCTCGACTTGTCCGGGCAGGCGCCCGCGCGGGTCGAAGTGCCGGTGCAATGGGGCAATTATCGCTTCGAGGTCACCGATGCCGGCGTCTCGACGGCGGTCCCGTTCCAGGCCGGCTGGGGCGGCGGCGCCACGGCGGACGCGCCCGACCGGCTCGATGTGGCGCTCGACAAGGCGCAATACGCGGCGGGCGACACGCTGCGGGTGAACCTTGCCAGCCGCAGCGCCGGTTCCGCGACGGTGGTGATCGTGGGTGATGGTGTCCTGGCCTCGCAGACGCAGGAGGTGCCGGCTGGCGCGTCGTCCTTCGAATTCAAGGTCGATGCCGGCTGGGGGCCGGGCGCCTATGCGCTTGCCTTCCTGCACCGGCCGATGGAGGTCGCGGCCGGGCGCAATCCCGGTCGCGCCATCGGGCTCGCCTGGTTCGGCGTCGACCGAGCGGCGCGCGAACTCAAGGTGACGCTGGAGCCGCCGGCGCTGGTGCGCCCGGATACCACGCTGTCGGTGCCGGTCAGCGTCGCCGGGGCCGGGGCGGGCGAGGCCTATGTCACGCTGGCCCTGGTCGATGTCGGTATTCTCAACCTCACCGGCTTCAAAACGCCGGACCCGGAGGCGTTCTATCTCGGCCAGCGGGCGCTGGGCACGCAGGTCCGCGACTTCTACGGGCAGTTGATCGACGGCATGTCCGGCGCGCGCGGCCGGTTGCGTGCCGGCGGTGACGCCATGGACGGCGGCCTGCAGGCCGAGCCGCCGACGCAGCCGCCTCTCGCGCTGTTCTCCGGGCCGGTGAAGCTCGACGCCAATGGCAGGGGCGTTATCGATTTCGCCGTCCCGCCCTTCGATGGCACCGGCCGGCTGATGGCGGTGGCGTGGTCGGCGGCGGGGGTGGGGCACGCGGCAGCCGAGGTCACGATCCGCGATCCCGTGGTGATCACCGCGACGCTGCCGCGCTTCCTCGCCAATGGCGACCGCTCGACGCTCAATCTCGACATCGCCAATGTCGACGGCAAGCCGGGTGATTACGCGCTCGACCTCGTGGCCGACGGCCCGCTGGGCCTTAGCGCGGGACCGAAGACACTCACCCTTGCCGAGGGCGGGCGCCAAGGGTTCGCCGTGCCGGTGGAGGGCACAGGGCTGGGCGAGGCCAAGGTTTCGGTGCGGCTGTCGGGGCCGGAGGGGCTGAGCGTCGTGCGCGACTATCGCCTCAATGTCCGCCCGGCCTATCCCTCGATCTCCCGCCGCAGCGTGCAGGCACTGGCCCCCGGCAAGAGCCTGACGCTGAGCGCCGATCTCGTGGCCGACCTGGTGCCGGGGCGCGGCGATGTCGCGGTCAGCGCCGGGGGGGACCCGGTGCTCGACGTGCCGGCGCTGCTGATGGCGTTGGACCGCTATCCCTATGCCTGCTCGGAACAGCTCACCAGCCGCGCCCTGCCCATGCTCTATCTTAACGAACTGGCCGGCGCCTCAAAGCTGCGGCTCGGCACCGATCCGCAGGAGATGGTGAACAAGGCCATCGCCCGGCTGATCGCGCGGCAGGGGGCGGACGGCTCCTTCGGCCTGTGGGAGGCGGGGGGCAATGATCTGTGGCTCGATTCCTACGTCATGGACTTCCTCACCCGCGCCCGCGAACGCGGCTTCGAGGTGCCGCAGCAGCCCTTAACCATGGCGCTGGACCAGTTGCGCAATTCGGTCGCTTATGCCGGTGAGGACCCCGGTAATAGCGGGCTGGCCTATGCCGCCTATGTGTTGGCGCGCAACGGAAGGGCGCCGCTGGGGGATCTGCGCTATGTCGCCGATGCCCGTCTCGCCGACGTGGCCTCGCCTCTGGCGCGCGGCCAGATCGCTGCCGCGCTCGGCATGCTGGGCGACAAGGGCCGGGCCGAGCGGGTGTTCGCCAGCGCGCTTGAGCTGATTCCCGAGGTGCCGGAAAGCGAACGGGTGGGCCGTGCCGATTTCGGCTCCATGCTGCGCGACGCGGCCGCCGTGGCGACGCTTGCCGCCGAGGCGGGGTTCCCCGGCATGGCACGCGAGGCCCGCGGCCGACTGAACGCGGCCGCGGCCGATCTCGGCCCGACCTCGACGCAGGAAGATGCCTGGCTGCTGCTCGCCGCCCGCGCGGCGCGCGAGGGGCAGGGCGTGCGGCTCGATGTCGACGGCACGGCGCAGGACGGGCTCTATGAGCGGGTGCTGTCGCCCGAGGAACTGAAGGCGGCGCCGGTGGTGCTGACCAATCGCGGCACCGCACCGGTCGATGTCGTCGTCTCCATCGATGGCCCGCCGGCGCAGCCCGAGCCGGCGGCGGCCAACGGCTTCGCGCTGACCCGCCGCTATTTCGACCTCTCCGGCACTCCGGTCGATCCGGCCAGGGTGGCTCAGAACCAGAGGCTGGTGGTGGTGCTGGAAGCGGCGGAGGACCAGCCGGCGCCGAGCCGAGTGCTGATGGTCGATCACCTGCCCGCCGGCTTCGAGATCGACAATCCGAACCTTGCCGTGGGCGCGGAGGCCGGCGTGCTGTCCTGGCTCGGCGAAACCACGGATGTCGCCCATGCCGAATTCCGCGACGCGTATTTCCTCGCGGCTTTCGACCTGACGCAGGATGCCGAGGAGGCGGGCGTGCTGCGCGTCGCCTATATCGTGCGCGCGGTCTCGCCCGGCAGCTACGCCCACCCCCCTGCGACGGTCGAGGACATGTACCGTCCCGGCCGCTTCGCGCGGACGGGTGCAGGGCGGGTCGAGGTGACGGGCCCCGGCAGGTGAGGGGGGCGAGGTGAAGCGCCCGCTCTGGCAGCGCGTGCTGGCGCTCGGCGCGGTTGCCGGCGCGCTGGCCGTGGGCGGTGCTCACGCCTGGCTCGCCGGGGTGCGCGCCGGCGCGCCACCCGTCCCCGCCGTCGCGCTGTCGCCCGAGGTGCTGGACCGCGAAGGCCGGCTTCTGCGCGCCTTCGCGCTCACTGACGGACGCTGGCGGCTCGATCCCGGCCGGGTCGAGGTGGACCGGCGTTATGTCGAGATGCTGATCGCCTATGAGGACCGTCGCTTCTACCAGCATGGCGGTGTCGATCCGCTGGCGCTGGCCCGCGCCGGCTGGCAGATGCTCACCCATGGCCACATCGTCTCCGGCGGCTCGACGCTGACCATGCAGGTGGCGCGGCTGATGGAGCCGCGCGAGGGGCGGACCTTCGCCGCCAAGTTCAAGGAGATGCGCCGGGCGATCGAACTGGAGGCGCGGCTCTCCAAGGCGGAGATCCTCGACCTCTATCTCAAGCTGGCTCCGTTCGGCGGCAATCTGGAAGGCGTGCGCGCGGCGAGCCTCGCCTGGTTCGGCAAGGAGCCGCGCCGGCTCAGCCTCGCCGAGGCCGCGCTGCTGGTCGCCCTGCCGCAGGCGCCGGAGGCCCGCCGTCCGGATCGTCACCCGCAGGCCGCCGCGCGCGCCCGCGACACGGTGATCTCGCGCGTCGCGAGCCGGGGACTGTTCGGCGCCGCCGAGGAGGAGTTCGCCCGCCGTGCGAGCATCCCCACCCGGCGCACCGACATGCCGATGGTCGCCGCCCATGCCACGGGGACGGCCCGGCGCGAGCGGCCCGGCGCGCCCAGCCAGAGGCTGGCCATTGATCTATCGATGCAGGCGCCGCTGGAGGCGCTGGCGCGCGAGCGGGTGCGCGATCTCGGCAAGGGGGTCTCGCTCGCCTTCGTGATGGTGGACAATGCCAGCGGGCAGGTGCTGGCGCGCGTGAGCGGGGCCGATCCGCTCGATGCGACGCGGGCGGGGGCGGTGGACCTGACGCGCGCGCTGCGCTCGCCGGGCTCGACGCTCAAGCCCTTCATTTACGGCATGGCTTTCGAGGACGGCCTCGCCCACCCGGAAACGCTGATCGAGGACCGGCCGGTGCGCTTCGGCGCCTATCGCCCGCGCAATTTCGACCGTGACTATCAGGGCACGGTCTCGGTGCGGCAGGCGTTGCAATTGTCGCTGAACGTGCCGGCGGTGGTGCTGCTGCAGGCGGTCGGCCCGCAGCGGCTTGCCAGCCGGCTCGACGGGGGAGGCTTCGCGCTGCGCCTGCCGCCAGGCGAGGTGCCGGGGCTGGCGGTCGGGCTGGGCGGCGTGGGGGTGACGCTGGAAGGGTTGGCGGGAATTTATGCCGGCGTTGCCAATGGCGGTATGGCGCATCGGATCGAGACGCAGGCGGAGGGCGCGACCAGCACGGATGAGGGGCGCCGGCTGCTGAGCCCGGTGGCGGCGTGGTATCTCGCTCAGGCACTGGCGGGTACGCCGCCGCCGCACAATGCGCGGGGCGGGCGGATCGCCTTCAAGACCGGTACGTCCTATGGCTACCGCGATGCCTGGGCGGTGGGATTCGACGGCAAGCGCACGCTGGCTGTGTGGGTGGGGCGGCCGGATGGCCAGCCGGTGCCGGGCATGATCGGCCGCGAGGCGGCCGCGCCCTTGCTGTTCGAGGCGTTCGAACGGCTGGCTCTGCGCCCGGTGCCGCTCGGTCCCGCGCCACGCGGAGCACTCGCCGGACGCCAGGCAGACCTGCCTCCGCCGCTGCGCCGTTTCGGCGCGGGCGCGGGGCAGGGGATGGAACAGGCTGGACCAAGAATCGTCTTTCCGCCGGACGGGGCGGATCTGGAGCGCATCGCGGACGAGCCGCTGGCGCTGAAGGTCGATGGCGGGGTCGGCCCCTTCACCGTGCTGGTGGACGGTTTGCCGTCCAGCACCGGTTTCGGGGGCACCCAGCTATCCTGGCAACCGCGGGGCGCGGGTTTCACGCGCCTTACGGTCATGGACGCCGCCGGCTATAGCGACAGCGTCAACCTGCGTATCCGCTAGCGCGCATCCTCGACGAGGACGCCGCGCAACGGCTCAGCGGCCGTTGACGGCAGCGGCAGCGATGTCCTGACGGGTCAGGCCGCGGCTGGCGAGAGCAGCGTCGGACAGGCGGGACAGGGCTTCATAGCGCGCAGCGATGCGACGACCTTCACCGAGAGCGTCGAAGAACGCGACGATGGTGTCGAGGACACGCGAAGAGAAGTCCGGGGAAGTGCGGTTGGTGAGAGAAATGGTGCTCATCGGAGGCTCCTTGCATTCAGTATGCCAGCAATATAGCGAGCCTGACGCAGTGCAAAAGACGGAATGCTGCATGGCAGCAATGAATCTGACGCATGGTTATCCCGCCGCCGGCGACCTGTGCCGAGGTTTCTAGATACCATCAGCGGATTTCGATTAACATAAATGGCATAAAGATACCATTTTGGTAACCTATGGCTGCATTTCTGAGGGGAGGGCGTGCGATTTAGGCATGTCTCCAGCGCGTGCGCGTTTCGACGGCATGCCGGACATAAAGGCGGTCTCATCGACGGCCAGGGCCGGCCGGCTTGCGGCGCGGCATTCGCGGGTTTCCCACAGTTGGGGACGCGATCGTCGGGCCGTGAGCGGAAGGGGCTTGATCTCCCGCCCGTAGATCGCTAGAGGAACGCCCCACGAACACCTTTTGGTGTCGCGCCGGCCCTCGGAGCCTCTGCCTCCCGCCGCGTCGACCCGATTGGGGGATAGTTTAACGGTAGAACTGCGGACTCTGACTCCGTTAGTCCTGGTTCGAATCCAGGTCCCCCAGCCACTCTCTCCACTTTTTCCAGCGACATGTGCCCCGGGCGTCGGCGTCCGGGGTTGATGCTGGCCATGGCCATCCTCCACCCCCTGGGTTATCTCTGGCGTGTGTCGAGTAACGCCCTGCCGGGCCCTTGCCGGAGATGCCGCGCCATGCGCACCGCCCTTCTCGTTCTCCCGCTCGCCCTGATGGCGGCGCCCGCGATGGCGCAGTCGATGCCAAATTCGCTGAACATGACCTGCGCCAGCGCGCGCGAATTGGTGCGGCGGGAAGGGGCGGTGGTGATCGGCACCGGGCCGGTGATCTATGAGCGCTACGTGGCGAACCGGGGCTACTGCACGGTCGGCCAGCAGACCGAGCCGGCCTGGGTTCAGACCGCCGATCAGGAGCAGTGCTACATCGGCAGCCGCTGCCGCGAGCACACGATCAAGAAGAAGCGCTGAAACCGTTGCCGTTCAGAACAGTCGCTGCGCCATCAGCAGCAACTGCTGGGCCTGCTGAGAGCCGCCGGTCAGGCCGGCGCCGGGGGCTATGCCACCCTGAGCCTCGATGACGTTGTAATCATATTGCAGGATCAGCGAGAAGGCGGGCAGCGGCGACCACACGATATTGCCGCCGACATTGTAATTGATGCCGTGTGACGCGCTGTCGCCGAGCGGTGTCGCCGCGTCGTTCAGGTCGTAGCGCGCATAGCCGCCGAACAGCGTGCTCTGCCAGGTGTCGCTCCAGTTGTGCAGCAACTGGGCGGTGACGTTCCAGCCGCTCACCCGCGACAGCGCGCCGTCGGCACCGATATAGGCGTCAGGTGGCGCGAACGCGCCGCTGGGATCGATCAGGCCGAGATAGGATGTCGCGCCGTCCGTGTAGGCGGTCTGCAGATAGAGCGTGTCTCCGGCCCCGAGCGCGGGCAGGTTGAACATGATCCCGGCCTGAAGCGCATAGCCCCAGTCTTCCGAGGTGCCGGCGCGCACCGGCGAACCCTCCAATGCCGTGACCGACGCACGGATCTGGTGCAGCGCGCCGGAAAGCTGGAACTGGCCCCAGTCGCCTGACTGACTGATGGCGGCGACCAGCTCCGGCAGATCGCTGGATTGGGTCACGCCGGCGCCGAGGCGCGGATCACCCTCGCTCACGCCGGCCGCGCGCAGGGCGGCATCTTCCAGCGACAGCGTCGCCGCCCAGCCGTTCGCGAGGTTCCAGCGATAGGCGCCGATGGTGGTCTGCTGCTGGTCGCCAATGGTCGCGGGATCGGTGCCGAGTACGTTCTGGTTGGCGTAGAAATCGAAGATGGACTGCGTCTTGCCGAAGGTGAAGCCGGCGAATTCGACATGGGCATCCCAGATGTCGACCTCGGTGGCGGGCGGGCCGCTGCCCCATTCCTCCGCGCCGCGATATTGCAGGCGGATCTCCATGTAGGAGCGCAGCGTGCCGTAGTCGGTCGCGTCGCGGGCATCCAGCACCAGCCCGTAGGTCGCGATTGAATAGGTCTCGGCGTCGGCCGGCGGATAGTCGGTGTAGCTGTTGTAATAGCCTTCGGCCCAGACATAGCCGCCGAGCCGCAGGCAGGTATCGGTGCCGGGCACGACATAGAAGCCCGAGCCCGAGGTGGTGCATTTGCGGAGCGTGCCGGCCGGCCGCTCCTGTCCGGGAACATCGCCTGCGAGGGCTGCGCCGGGCAGGGCGGCGATTGCGAGCAGAAGGAGAGGGCTGCGAACCGGAACCACCAACCTCATCGACCTCTCAACCCCGCCATGCCGGCCCTTTCCCGATCCGCCAGCGCGCCCGCGCCGGCCCTGTTGCGAGCGCGCTGTGCCCGCCGCTCTTGTGCTTTAATGGACAACCGAACCCCGTGGTGGCCTTTTTGACAATGCACTATTCCGCCTATCTGCCCTGGATCCTCGCGCTCGGTCAGCTCGCGCTGCAGGCGATTTATGTCATGCGGGCGCTGTTGCGGCCACATCGCGAGCCGGCCTCCCGGCTCGCCTGGGTGGTGGTAATCCTGGTGGCGCCGTTCATCGGCGTGGTGGCCTATGTGCTGTTCGGCGAGACCAATGTCGGCCGGCGGCGTATCGCCCGGCTGCGCGCGGCGCTGAGGCGCCTGCCACCGCTGGGCAGCCTCACCGCCGGCATGGTGGAGGCGCAGGTACCCGAGCATTATGCCGGGGTGTTCCGCGTCGGTCATTCCATCAGCGGACATCCGCCGGTGGGGGGCAACACGGCGGCGCTGATGGCCGATTCGGCCGCGGGCATCGATTCGATCGTCGCCGATATCGATGGCGCGAAGGAAAGCGTGCACCTGCTGTTCTACATCTGGCTGGCCGACGGCAGCGGGGTCAAGGTCGCCGAGGCGGTGAAGCGCGCGGCCGCGCGGGGCGTCGCCTGCCGGATCATGGCGGACGATCTCGGCTCGCGGGCCTTCATCCGCTCGGTGCACTGGAAGGAGATGGAGCAGGCCGGGGCGAAGATGGCGCGCGCGCTGCCGATCGGCTTCCCGCTGTCGCGTCCGTTCAAGGGGCGCATCGATATGCGCAACCATCGCAAGATCGTGGTGATCGACAATCGCGTCACCTATTGCGGCAGCCAGAACTGCGCGGATGCCGCCTTCGCCATCAAGGCGAAGTTCGCGCCCTGGGTCGACATTCTGGTGCGGCTGGAAGGGCCGGTGGTGCGGCAGAACCAGCATCTGTTCGCCAGCGACTGGATGGCGCATGTGAACGAAGATCTGAGCGGCCTGCTGCGCCAGCCGCTCGACGTGCCGTCCGCCGGCTTCCCCGCGCAGGTGATCGGCACCGGGGCGGCGGTGCGCTATTCGGCCATGCCGGAAATCTTCGTCTCGCTGATGAACGCGGCGCGGCGCGAACTGGTGATCACGACCCCCTATTACGTGCCGGACGAACCGATCCAGGCCGCGCTCTGCTCGGCCGCGCGTCGCGGCGTCGCCACCACCGTCATTTTTCCCAAGCGCAATGATTCGTGGATCGTGGCGGCGGCGAGCCATTCCTATTATCGGGAACTGCTCGATGCCGGCGTGCGCATCCACGAATATGTTGGCGGGCTGCTGCACACGAAGTCGCTCACGGTGGATGGCGAGACCGCGCTGTTCGGCTCGGCCAACATGGACCGGCGTTCCTTCGAGCTGAACTCGGAGAACAATATCCTGTGCTACGACGAGGCCTTCACCTGCGTGCTTCGCGAGCGCCAGCAACGCTATCTCGACAGTTCCGAGGAAGTTCGGGCGGCGCATGTCGACGGCTGGAACCGCCGGCGGCGGCTGTGGAACAATACCATCGCGATGCTCGGGCCGGTGCTGTGAGAGGGCGGCCTGCCTGTGTCGCCGGGCGGGCCTGCGCCAAAGCCGATTGCGCCGACGCTGGCGAATGCTACATTTCATGTTGAGTGTTGAATAATTTGAACCCGGAATCGCCTCGGCGGCCGGGTGGACGGCTTCGGCCGGGGATTTCAGAAATGGTCGACGAGGCCGATACGCCGCCGGGACGTCCGGCGGCCGGGGAGCGGGTGGCTTCACCGCCGCCGCGCGACGAGCGCGCGCATGTACAGGGGCCGCCGGGCCATGGTCGCGGGCGTCCGTGGCGCGGACGGCGCGGCCAGCCCTATCCCGCCGGCGGCGGGCGGACGCATGTCGATGACGGCTGCTACGCGGCGCTCGATCTCGGCACCAATAATTGCCGCCTGCTGATTGCCCGGCCCACCGCCACCGGCTTTCGCGTGGTGGACGCGTTCTCGCGCATCGTGCGGCTCGGCGAGGGGCTGATCGGCTCCGGCCGGCTGGGCGACGCCGCGATGACGCGGGCCATCGACGCCCTGAATGTCTGCTCGGCCAAGATCGGTGCCCGGCGCATCGCCGACGGCCGGCTGATCGCCACGGAAGCCTGCCGTTCCGCGGCCAATGGCGACGCGTTCATCGCCCGCGTCGAGCGCGAGACCGGGCTGAAGCTGGAAATCGTGGACCGCGAGACCGAGGCGCGGCTGGCGGCTGCGGGCTGTACACCTCTGGTGGACCCGACCTCCGACGGCGCGGTGCTGTTCGATATCGGTGGCGGCTCGACCGAAGTGGTGTGGCTCGACCGGGTGGAAACCTGCGATGTCGGCCCGCCCGCCGCGGTGATCCGTGCCTGGGTCTCGGTGCCGCTGGGCGTCGTCACGGTGGCCGAGCGGCATGGCGGCGTGCAGGTGACGCGCGCCAATTTCGAGGCGATGGTCAATGAGTTCCGGCCGCATCTCGACAGTTTCGTCGCGGCGGTGGGGCCGCATAATTGCGGCAGGCTGCATCTTCTCGGCACCTCGGGAACGGTGACGACCATTGCCGGCGTGCATCTCGACCTGCCGCGCTATGATCGCTCGCAGGTCGACGGCACCTGGCTCGATGCCGAGCAGGTGCGCGTGGTGGTCGACCGGCTGCTGGCCATGCCGTTCTCCGAGCGCGCGGCCAATCCCTGCATCGGCGCCGAGCGCGCCGATCTGGTACTGGCGGGCTGCGCGATACTGGAAGCGGTGCGCCGCGCCTTTCCCTGCGACCGGCTGCGTGTGGCCGACCGGGGCTTGCGCGAGGGCATATTGGTGGAACTGATGCGCGCGGACGGCGTGTGGCGAGAGACGGCCGAGGCGGGATCGTGAACGAGAAGAAGACACCCGGCAAGCAGCAGGGCGCCGCCGCCACCACGGAGGCGCGCCCGCTGAAGGTGCGTCTCAAGAAGGCCCGCTCGCTGTCCAATTCCTCGCAGAAATGGCTGCAGCGCCAGCTCAACGACCCTTATGTCGCTCGGGCGAAGCGCGAGGGCTGGCGCTCGCGCGCGGCCTTCAAGCTGATCGAGATCGACGACAAGGTAAAGATCCTCAAGCCCGGTCTTCGGGTGGTGGATCTGGGTGCGGCGCCGGGCGGCTGGAGCCAGGTCGCGGCGCAGCGCGTGAAATCCGAGGACGGCAACGGCAAGGTGGTCGCCATCGATCTTCTCGAGGTCGAGCCGATTTCCGGCGTGCAGTTCGAGCAGCTCGACTTCCTCAAGGACGACGCGCCGGCGCGGTTGATGGAGATGCTCGGCGGGCCGGCCGATGTGGTGATGAGCGACATGGCGGCGAACACCACCGGCCACAAGGCGACCGACCATCTGCGCATCGTCGGGCTGGTGGAACTGGCGATCGACTTCGCGCGGCAGGTGCTGGCGCCGGGCGGCGCCTTCGTCGCCAAGGTGTTCCAGGGCGGCACCGAGGGCACGCTGCTGGCGGACATGAAGCGCGACTTCACCACGGTGAAACATGTGAAGCCGCAGGCCAGCCGTCAGGATTCCGCCGAACTCTATGTGGTGGCGACCGGGTTCAGGGGCCGCGCCGAATAGGCCACCCTCCTTACGCCGCCGAGCCCATTTCGCCGGGCGGTTCGGCCGGGGCGGCCGGCTTCTCGCGGCGGCGGGACAGGGCTGCGCCCGCATCTTCGGGCAGGCGCAGGAAGAAGAACACCGAGCACACCGCGATCAGCGCCACCACGATGAAGGCGACGTTGAAATCCGAGAGGTGGATGGTGCCGTCGCCACGCCAGCTCCGCAGACCGTCCAGCACCAGCGCCGCCACCGCAACGCCCGTGGAGATCGAGACCTGCTGCGCCACGCTGGCGAAGCTGGTGGCCCGGCTCATCGCCTCGTTGGAAATGTCCGCATAGGACAGCGCGTTGGTGGAGGTGAACTGCAACGAACGGAAAAAGCCGCCGAGCAGCAGGATGCCGACCATCACCAGATACGGCATGCCCGGCTGGAAGATGGCGCCGGCGGCGATGAAAGCGGAGGCGATGACGCAGTTCACCACCAGAACGCGGCGGAAGCCGAAGGTACGGATGATCGGCGCGGCGGTGAACTTCATGGTCATCGCGCCGGCGGCGGCGGCGAAGGTGATCATGCCTGAGGCAAACGGCGAGAGCCCGAAGCCGAGCTGGAGCATCAGCGGCAGCAGGAACGGCAGCGCGCCGATGCCGATGCGGAACAGCGAGGCGCCGACCACACCCGCGAAGAAGGTCGGTATCTTCAACAGCGCGAGGTCGAGAATCGGCCGGTCGGTGATGCGGGCATGGCCGATATAGAAATACATGGCGACCGCGCCCACCGCGATCACGGCGAAGGCGATCCAACTCGCCACCGCATGCTGGCCCAGCAACGCGAAGCCGAAGACGAGCCCCGCCAGCCCGACGCCGGACAGTGCCATTCCCTTGAAATCGAAAGGCGGGAGGTTCTCCTCCCGTATGTCCGGAATGAAGCGGGTGGCGAGGAGCACGCCGATCAGCCCGATCGGTATGTTGAGGAAGAAAATGTAGCGCCAGTCGAAATAGGTGGTGATGAAGCCGCCCAGCGGTGGCCCGATCACCGGGCCCATCAGCGCGGGTATGGTCAGCCAGGCCAGGGCCGAAACGAGGTCGGCCTTCGGCACGGTCCGCAGGATGACGAGGCGCCCGACCGGCACCATCATCGCCCCGCCCATGCCCTGCAGGATTCGGTAGAGCACGAAGTCCGGCAGGGAATGGGCGAGGCCGCACAGCAATGAGCCGGCGGTGAAGATGATGATCGCGGCACGGAACACGGTGCGCGAGCCGAAACGGTCGGCGAACCAGCCGCTGGCGGGGATGAAGACCGCAAGGCTCAGCAGATAGGAGGTCAGCGCCAGCTTGAGCGAGATCGGATCTTCGTGAAGATCGGCGGCAATCGCCGGTAACGAGGTGGCGATTACGGTTGAATCGAGCTGTTCCATGAACAGCGCGCAAGCGACGATGAGAGGGACAAGACGTTCTGTGCGCACGGCGTGATCCGTTCCGGCCGAATCCTTGGCGGCATACTGCCGGCGAGGTCGCGACGTCTATAACCCGTTCGGCAGGAAACCGGCGAGAGGGCAGAATCACAAGATTTCGTAATCGCCCCCTGCTTTCCCAACGTCGGCTACAAGCCGCGCGCGACGCACAGCGGCATTGCGTGCAACACAGCACGAGACGCCTAGGAAAGCGCGTGGGGCCATGGTATGAGCCCTCGCCAACTCGAAGAGAGCGGGCGACATCTTGGTCCCCTTCGCTTCGTCCATCCATCCATTGGGCTTTAGCGGGGCTGCCAGCTCCGCCGCCCTCAAATCGGGAGTTGGCGATGCCGGTGCTCGACGGCCTCGCGCGGGAAGCGCTCACCTTCGACGACGTTCTCCTCAAGCCTGGCCTTTCCGACACGATGCCGGGTCAGGCGGATATCCGCTCGCGCGTCACACGCTCGATCCTGCTCAACCTGCCGATCCTGTCGTCGGCGATGGACACGGTGACCGAGGCCCCCATGGCGATCGCCATGGCGCAGGCCGGCGGCCTCGGTGTCATCCACCGCAACCTCGAACCTGACGTCCAGGCCGAGCATGTGCGGCAGGTCAAGAAGTTCGAGAGCGGCATGGTGGTCAACCCGGTCACCATCCATCCCGACCAGACGCTGGCCGACGCGCTGGCGCTGATGAAGCTGCATTCCATCTCCGGCATTCCGGTGGTCGAGCGCGGCCCGAACGGCCGTGGCGGCAAGCTGGTGGGCATTCTCACCAACCGCGATGTGCGCTTCGCCACCAATCCGGGCCAGCCAGTCTCCGAGCTGATGACCAAGGACCGCCTCGTCACGGTGCAGGAGGGCGTCGCCCAGCCCGAGGCGAAGCGGCTGCTGCATCAATACCGCATCGAGAAACTGCTCGTTGTGGACGAGAATTACCGCTGTGTCGGCCTGATCACCGTCAAGGACATGGAAAAGGCCGTCACCCACCCCCACGCGACCAAGGATGAACAGGGCCGTCTGCGCGTCGCCGCCGCCACCACGGTCGGCGAGGACGGTTTCCGCCGCGCCGAGCTGCTGGTCGATGCCGGCGTCGACCTCGTGGTGGTCGACACCGCTCACGGCCATTCCCGCAAGGTGCTGGATCAGGTCAGCCGCATCAAGCAGCTGTCCAACAAGGTGCAGATCCTCGCGGGCAATGTCGCGACCGGCGAGGGCGCTCGTGCGCTGATCGATTCCGGCGCCGATGCGGTGAAGGTGGGTATCGGGCCGGGCTCGATCTGCACCACGCGCATCGTGGCGGGCGTGGGCGTTCCCCAGCTCACCGCGATTCTCGACGCGGTGGAGGAAGCGCAGAAGGCTGACACGCCGGTGATCGCCGACGGCGGCATCAAGTTCTCCGGCGACCTAGCCAAGGCGCTGGCGGCGGGCGCGGAATGCGCCATGATCGGCTCGCTGCTGGCCGGCACCGACGAGAGCCCGGGCGAGGTCTACCTGTATCAGGGCCGCTCCTATAAGTCGTATCGCGGCATGGGCTCGGTGGGCGCCATGGCGCGCGGTTCGGCCGACCGCTATTTCCAGGCCGAGGTCAAGGACACGCTGAAGCTGGTGCCCGAAGGCATTGAGGGGCAGGTGCCCTATAAGGGGCCGGCCTCGGGTGTGCTGCACCAGCTCGCCGGCGGCCTGCGCGCCGCCATGGGCTATGTAGGCGGCGCCACGCTGGAGGAGTTCCGCGACAAGGCGCAGTTCGTGCGCATTTCCGGCGCCGGCCTGCGCGAGAGCCATGTCCATGACGTGATCATCACCCGCGAGAGCCCGAACTATCCCTCGCGGACCTGAGCCGCTTCATCGTCCCGCCGGCGCCGGATTTCCCGGTGCCGGCGGGTTTCGCGTTCCGGGTTGATCGGGGAGACCGTGCCGTGAGCGTCGCTGCCATTCTGCTGCCGGTCTTCGTGCTGGTGTTTCTGGCCTTCGCGCTGCTCCTCCTGCTCGGCGGGCGGCGCAAGGCCGCGCTCGCGGCCGGCGAGGTGGACCTCGAACAGGCACCGCTGGACGACCGCGCATGGCCGGCCAGCGTGCGGCAGGCGAGCAACGCCTTCCGCAACCAGTTCGAGCTGCCGGTGCTGTTCTATGCGGTGGTGACGCTGGCGCTGGTGACCCGCAAGGCCGACATCGGTTTTGTGGTCCTGTCCTGGATTTTTGTTCTGTCGCGGTTCGGCCAGGCTTTCGTGCATGTCACCTCGAATGACGTGCGCTGGCGGTTCCTGTCTTTTGTCATCGGTTTCGGCGCGCTTGTGCTGATGTGGGTGCTGTTCGCGCTCGCCATCCTGCTCGCGCCGGTGATCCCGTGAAGGTGCTTGAATGACCCCCGCCGCCCGGCTGTCCGCCGCCATCGATGTGATCGCCACGCTTGTCACTGAGCGCCGCCCGGCTGCGGACGTGCTGAAGGACTGGGGACGCAGCCACCGCTTTGCCGGCTCGGGCGACCGTGCGGCCGTTTCCTCGCTGGTCTATGACGTGCTGCGCCGCCGCGCCTCCGCCGGCTGGCTGATGGGCTCGGAGGAGGCGCGCGCTCTGGCGCTGGGCACGCTCAAGCTGGCGCGCGGCATGGACGCCGACGCGATCGCCGCCCTGTGCGACGGTTCGCGCTTCGCGCCCGAACCGTTGAGCGAGCGCGAGGCCGAGCGTCTTGCCGCCGGTTCGCTGGAAGGCGCGCCCGCTTATGTCGAGGGCGATTACCCGGAATGGCTCGACGCCTCGCTGGCGGCGGTGTTCGGCGAGGAGCGCGCGCTGGAAGGCGTGGCGCTGGCCGAACGCGCGCCGCTCGATTTGCGCGTCAACACGCTGAAGGCCGACCGGGACAAGGCGGCGCAGGCGCTCGCCCATCTCGGTGTGACGCCGGGTGCGTGGTCGCCGCTCGCCCTGCGCATCGTGCTGGAGGCCGACGGCAAGGCCCCCGCGCTGACCGCCGAGCCGGCCTATGTGAAGGGCCAGGTGGAAATCCAGGACGAGGGCTCGCAGATCGCCGCCATCCTCGCCGCCCCGCCCCGCGGCGGGCAGGTGCTGGACCTGTGCGCCGGCGGTGGCGGCAAGACGCTGGAATTCGCCAGCCTGATGGACAATGCCGGCCAGCTCTACGCCTATGATGACGACATCCGCCGCCTCGCCCCGATCCATGAGCGGCTCCAGCGCGCCGGCGCCCGCAATGTGCAGGTGCGCAGCCCGCGCGGGCCGGCCGACGTGCTTGCCGACCTTGAGGCCCGCATGGACCTCGTTCTGGTCGATGCGCCCTGCACCGGCACCGGCACATGGCGCCGAAACCCGGACGCCAAGTGGCGCATGCGCCCCGGTGCGCTTGTCGAGCGCATCAAGGACCAGACTGAAATCCTCGACACCGCCGCCCGTTATGTGAAGCCCGGCGGGCGGCTGGCCTATGTCACCTGCTCGCTGCTCGACGAGGAGAATGGCGCGCAGATCCGCGATTTTCTCACCCGCCATTCTGAGTTCCGCATCATTCCGCCCGCGGAGACGGTGCTGGCGCTCGGCGAGCGCGGCATCCTGCTGCGGCAGGCGGCGCTGGCGCGCGAGGAGGGGCTGCTGCTCACCCCGCGCCGCACCGGAACGGACGGCTTCTTCATCGCCATGCTGGCGCGCTCATGAGCGGGCGGGCGACATTCGCGACAGCGATGGCCGCCGCGCCGGCCGGCATTACTGCGCATGAGCCGCACCTCTCCGCCATCCGTGGGCGCTATTCATCGCCTTCGAGCCTTGCGCGCGCTGCGTCGCTTTACCCGTCCGCCGCCTCTCACTAGAAGATCTCGCCATGACACATCCCGCCATGACTGACACCGCCGAGACCGTCGACGCCGCCGAGCACGACACCATCCTCATCATCGACTTCGGCAGCCAGGTGACGCAGCTCATCGCGCGCCGTGTGCGCGAGGAGGGGGTCTATTCGGAGATCGTGCCGTTCCAGAGTGCGGCGGAGGCGGTGCGGCGGCTCAAGCCTGTCGGCATCATCTTTTCCGGCGGTCCGGCCTCGGTGCTCGATGCCGGCAGCCCGCGCGCGCCGCAGGAGGCCTTCGATGCCGGCGTGCCGATCCTCGCCATCTGCTACGGCCAGCAGACCTGCGCGCTGCAGCTCGGCGGCGAGGTCGAGGGCGGCCATGCCGCGGAGTTCGGCCGCGCCGAGGTGACGATCCACAAGGCGAGCGCGCTCTATGACGGTGTGTGGGAAGTTGGCAGCCACTACCCGGTGTGGATGAGCCATGGCGACCGCGTGACCCGCCTGCCGGAAGGCTTCGAAGTCGTGGCGACGTCCGAGAACGCGCCCTTCGCCATTGCGGTGAATGAGGGCCGGCGCATCTACACCACCATGTTCCACCCGGAAGTGGTGCACACCCCGCATGGCGCGGCGCTGCTGCGCAACTTCGTGCGCAGGATTTCAGGTGCCAGCGGCGATTGGGGCATGAAGGCCTATCGCGACGAATCGATCCGCCGCATCCGCGAGCAGGTGGGCTCGGAGCGTGTGATCTGCGGGCTTTCCGGCGGCGTGGATTCCTCGGTGGCGGCGGTGCTGATCCATGAGGCGATAGGCGATCAGCTCACCTGCGTGTTCGTCGACCACGGCCTGCTGCGCCTCGGCGAGGCGGAACGCGTGGTGACGCTGTTCCGTGATGCCTACAACATTCCGCTCGTCCATGTGGATGCCTCCGAGATGTTCCTCGGCGCGCTGGAAGGCGTGACCGACCCGGAGGTGAAGCGCAAGACCATCGGCAAGCTGTTCATCGACGTGTTCGAGGACGAGGCCAGGAAGATCGGCGGCGCGAAGTTCCTCGCCCAGGGCACGCTCTACCCCGACGTGATCGAAAGCGTGAGCTTCACCGGCGGGCCTTCGGTGACGATCAAGAGCCACCACAATGTCGGTGGCCTGCCCGAGCGCATGAACATGAAGCTCGTCGAGCCGCTGCGCGAATTGTTCAAGGACGAGGTGCGCGCGCTCGGCCGCGAGCTGGGGTTGCCGGAAGTGTTCGTCGGTCGCCACCCGTTCCCTGGACCGGGCCTCGCCATCCGCTGCCCGGGCGAGATCACCCGCGAGAAGCTGGATATCCTGCGCCTCGCCGACGAGATCTACCTCGAGGAAATCCGCCGCGGTGGGCTCTATGACGAAATCTGGCAGGCTTTCGCGGTGATCCTTCCGGTGAAGACCGTCGGCGTGATGGGTGACTACCGCACCTATGACTATGTGGTGGGCCTGCGCGCGGTGACCTCGGTCGACGGCATGACGGCGGATTTCTACCCCTTCGACATGTCCTTCCTCGGCCGCGTGGCGACGCGGATCGTCAACGAGGTGAAGGGCGTGAACCGCGTGGTCTACGACGTGACCAGCAAGCCGCCGGGGACGATCGAGTGGGAGTGAACTAGGGTGGTTTCAGACCATCCCGCGTCGTGCCAGAAATCGCAGCAACCCTCTGTCTAGCAACGATTTTTCTTCCTACCCCGTATCACTGCATGTCACCCCAGCCGGACCACTTTGTTGGTACTGATGGTGGTATAGCGCAGGATGGTCGAGAAACGGGCTTCCGGTACCAACAGCGCCTGTTGATGGTATCCGTTCGCCCCTCGATCGGATGCGGATTTATGAGCGAACTCACTGATAAAGAACTGAAAAATCTCAAGCCGAGGGCCAAGCTCTACAAGGTGACGGACCGCGATGGGATGTACGCGGCCGTCACCCCGACCGGCGTGGTCTCGTTCCGG
Organism: Ancylobacter gelatini; assembly: GCF_022601675.1. Taxonomy (GTDB): domain Bacteria; phylum Pseudomonadota; class Alphaproteobacteria; order Rhizobiales; family Xanthobacteraceae; genus Ancylobacter; species Ancylobacter gelatini. The sequence continues at coordinate 261,583 of NZ_JAKVIL010000002.1, forward strand.
TATCAGTACCGGGTGAACGGGCGGCAGGAGGTCTTGACCATCGGCCGATATAGGGCCGAGGCGACGCGCAAGCTGACACGGGCTCCCGACGCCCTGGAATACGGAATGGAGGTGTCGCTTGCGGAGGCGAGGGCACTTCTGGCGCGCGCTCGGCGTCAAGTCGAGCGGGGCGAGTCGCCGTCGAAGGCCAAGGTCGAAAAGCGGACAGCGTCGGCGGAAGCGTTCACGTTCGGTGCGTGGGCAGAGGCCTATTTCAAGCACAAAGCCGATCCCAAGTCCGGGGCCGAGAAGCTGGCTGACAGCACCCTGGCAATGCGCCGATCCGTCTATGATCGCGCCATCGCGGGAGAGTTATCGAAGCTCAAATTGGGGGAGGTGACGCCGCAACGCCTTAAACATCTGTGCGACAAGGTTAAGGAGAAGCGCGGGCCGGCCGTCGCCGTGCATGTCCGCGAGGTCGTGTTGCTGGTGTTCCGCCATGCCCAGGGAAGCGGGCTGGACGTGAGTAACCCGGCCGAGTCGATCCGCACCAGCGCCATCGCCACTTTCGAGCCGCGCGAGCGCGCCCTTTCGCCCTCCGAGGTTCGCGCGGTCCTGGCGGCCTTGGATCATGTGTCGGCGGCGCCCACGCTGCGCTTGGCGGTGAAGTTCGTCCTGCTGACCGGCGTCCGCAAGTCGGAGTTCATCGACGCCACATGGAAGGAAATCGACTTCGCCGCCGCGCGCTGGACGATCCCGGCCGAGCGCATGAAGGCCGGCAAGTCGCATGTAGTTCCGCTGAGCGATCAGGCTCTCGACATTCTGACGGTGTTTCGCACCATGTTCGGAGCCAGCCGATACCTGCACCCCGGCCGATACGACAGCGATACGCCGATCAGCAATGCCACCCTCAACCGCGTGATCGACACGGTGGTGGAGCGAATCCGGGAAACTGATCCTGATTTTCAGAGCTTCGGCGTTCACGATCTCCGTCGCACATTCTCGACCGGCCTGAACCGCGCCAAGTTCGATGATCGCTGGATCGAGATGAGCTTGGCCCACGCGCCCCGGAACCGGATCGCGGCCGTCTACAATGTGAACCGCTACCTCGCCGAGCGGAAGATCATGCTCCAGTGCTGGGCTGACATGCTCGACGCTTGGGTAGACGGGCGATCCGCAAAGGAGCTGATCGCTGACGCGAAGCGACGATCCGCCGAGGTTCATGATGACGCATTGGATGATGATCTCTGAACGAGGTGCTTCCCCCGCCCATTTCGTCAGTTGTTGCCATTGGTGATCCGCCACCTCGGCGGATCAGCAACCCATTGGTTGATGTCGGATTCCCGCCATCCGGCGCCGTTGGTGCTGATCCTGAGCTGGGCGGGGAAGGTACCCTCGGCAATCTTGCGGTAGATGGTGGACCGTGACAGCCCGGTACGGGCAAGGACGGTCTTCAGGCGGATGATACGCTCTGGTGTCTGCATGGCGGTGCTGCCTCGTGCTGAATGCGCCTGATGGCGCCTGCTCCAGACAAGGCATGGGATCGCCGACCGGCAAGAGGATGAACGGCGCCGGTGTGGCGTGGCGAACCGGTGGCGGTAGATCGGACGGGTCTAGAGACCGAGGCCTCGGCTGCGGTCGAAGTCGATGCCGTGGCTGCGGGCAAGCTCACGGCCCAGACTGCGTCCGGTTTCAAAGCTGATGCCGAGTTCCTTCTTGCGAGCGGCAAGCAGGGATTCGAGCTGCGGATCGCGCTCTAGGCTCCGCGCCATGTCGCCCATCTGGATGCGGGTCGCCTTGTAGCCGGAGTAGTCGCCGTCGCTGTACTGGTGCTGACGCTGTCGGTCGAGCTTCTGCCAGCGCTCGACGAAGCGATCGGCACGGCGCTCCGGATCGGTGCGGATTTCGGTTTCAAGCTGGAGGGCGCGGATGGTGCGATTGAGCTTGCCGTCGGCCGCCTCGTGCACCAGCTCCGGGTTCTTCTCATAGGCGGCTTCCGCATCGCGCCAGCCATGGGGCCGCACCTCGTCGAAGGCCTTGCGGGCGTCGGCCAGCTCACGCAGCTGTTCGGGCGTGCCCTGTCCGGTTGCGTCGGCGGTGGTGAGGATCGCGTCCCACGCCCGGGCATGCCGGATGAGCGCGCGGGTTCTCGCCCGGCGCAGTACCGCCTCCGGATCCTCGGGAGCCTCCTGCGCGAGCGGCCGGGCTTTGTTTCCGAGCTCTTCGCGTAGGGCTGGCGCTTCCCGTCCCGCGGCCACCGACGGCCTGAGCGTGTCGACGAGGTCGCGCAGCTTCTCCGGAACCTTGTGCACGATCTCCACGACCCGCTGGCGGAAAGTGATGCCGCGGCGCTCGGCATAGGCCTGCGCCGGTTCGGACTGCGCGTAGTCCGAGGCCATGTCCTTGGCCCGGTCGCGCGATAGGGTGCGCACCAGCCGGTCCCCATCGGCGAAGTCGTCACGGCCATAGTGCAGTTCCATCCCGTCGCGATGACGCGACAGCGCGACGTAGCTGGAATGGGCATCCATGCCGGGCGTGGCCAGCAAATGGGCGCGGTCGACCGTCATGCCCTGCGCCTTGTGGATGGTGGCGGCATAGCCGTGATCGATGCGGTCATAATCCTTCAGCTCGAAGGAGATTGATCGGCCATCATCAATACGCACGGACATGGACTGCGCGCTGACCTCTTCGAGGGTGCCGAGCGTGCCGTTCTTCACCCCAAGCCCACGCTCGTTCTGTAGGAACATCACGCGGTCGCCGCTGGCGAAGGAACGTTCCCCGCGCTCCACGGTGACGCGCACCTCCTCACCGAGATCGCCCGCCTCCCGCATCCGCGCGCGGGCGGCCTGGTTGAGCGCGCGTACCTCGTCATTGGTGTGAGTGAGGATGATGCGGCTGCGGTCTGGCGCGGCCTGCCGGTCGCGGTCCCAGCGGTCGATCAACTCATCGCGCGCCTGCTCCCGCGTTTGCGCGGCATGCACCATGCCGCTCCTCTCATAGGCCTGGATGGCCTCGCCGATCCAGCCGGTCGCCAGATCGCGCGTGGCATCGCGCTGCCAGCTCTCGCGCTGGCGGCGGACCTCGCTGATCTCGGCGCCGCCATGACGCTCGACGAGCGAGCGGAAGGCGGCGCCCGCCTCGATGGATTGCAGCTGCTGCGGATCGCCGACCAGCACCACCTTGGCGCCGGCATCCGCGGCATGGGAGAGCACGCGCTCCAGCTGACGCGTGCCGACCATGCCGGCCTCGTCGATCACCAGAACATCACGCGACGTAAGCCTATCCCGGCCCTGGCCCCAGCCATGTTCAAGGCTGGCGATCGTTTGGGATGTGATGCCCGATCCGCTCTCCAGATTCTCCGCCGCGATGCCGGACAGCGCGACGCCGCGCACCTCCAGGCCGGCCGCTTCCCAGGCCTCGCGCGCCACACCCAGCATGGCGCTCTTCCCCGTCCCGGCATAACCGACGACGATGCCGAGATCGCGGGTGCCGGTGATGCGCGACAGCGCGTCAGACTGCTCACCGGAGAGAACAAGCCCGCGCTCTTCGGCACGCGCCAGAGCGGCATTCTTGTCGGTATCATTCACTGCGTGGCGTTCGCGCTCCACCATGAGTTCAGTAGCCCTATGCAGGCGCTGCTCAGCTTCGATCATCTGCCGCGTGGTGAAGCGATCTTCGCCCCGCCCATCCTTGCCGAGCTCGACGAGATCGGGCGCACGGCCAATGGCGCCCATCACCTCGTTGAACTGCTCGATGCCGTCACTGTGACGGTGCGCGAACCGCGCCATGTCGCGCCGAGTGAAAGTCGATTGCTGATGGGTGATCGCCTCCAGTGCCAGTGACGGATCAGTGATGATGCGCGCGCCATTGCCGCGCGCGATCTCGCGATGAACCTCCGCCCGATCGGCCGCCTCGATCCCTTCCGCTTCGATGCGTTGCGCGGGCGCGCCGATCTGGCTCTGCGGCTCCAGTGCGATGCCCTGGGCTTCCAGGCTGCGATGATCGATGCGCGCGTCGATGTCGAGCTCGGCCAGCCGCTCATTGATGAGCGCGGCCCAGCGTTCGCGCCAGCGCTCGACCATCTCGGTCGCGTTCCACTCCCGCACCTTCGGACCGAAGGTGTCCTCTTCCACCGAGCGCATGGTGAGCATGACATGGGCATGGGGTTTGGCCATGCCGTCCTCACCGACATCCCAATGCACATTGAGATCGGCAACCATTCCGAGATCGACAAACTCCGCCTCGACGAAGTCGCGGGCGAGCGCGATGCCCTGCGCCTCGCTCATCTCACGCGGCAGGGCGAACTCGACCTCGCGGGCGAGCTGCGCATCCTTGCGCAGCTCGAAGGCCTCGACATCGTTCCAGAGCCGCTCGCGGTCGCGCCACGCCTCGGGTGCCCCGTCCGGCATCAACACCTCGGAATGCACGACGCCGCGCTTGGAGGAGAAGTCCTGGACGCGATCGATCCGCGCATCGCGCAGCCGACTAGCAGATCGGTATGCCGCGGACGCCACCGCACTGGAGCCGGCCTTGCGGCCGATGACCTTGACGTGAAGATGATAGATCGCCATCGCGATCCGAACATCACCACGGCGAAGCGCACGTCGGAACGACGTATAAGCGCGCCCTCCCTCGAAAAAATCTCGGGAGCGACGAGCCCATCCCAGTCTGTCCTGGCAACATTACAGCCCTCCGCAACCCGCTCAACTATCATCACCTCATCGATTGCTGATGGAGATGATCATGCGCAAGCCACGGGATTTCGATACGGAGCTGAAGGCACTCGAAGACAAGGCACGACAGCTCAAGGCCCGCAAAGTACAGCAGCTCGGCGACCTGGTGATCGCCACCGGCGCCGACGCGCTCACGGCGGAGGAATTGGCCGGCGCCCTGCTCGTGCTGGCCGAGACCAAAGACCCCGGAAGGATGGAGGCGTGGGCGCGACGGGGCGCGGCGTTCTTTCACGGAAGGGCACGCCGATCTACAACATCAGCTGAGAACAACGATGTCAGCCCTCCGACGCAACCGGGCGGCACACAACCGCCATCAGGCAGCACGGGCGCGGCATGACATGCGCGACTGGCAGGTCGAACGCCGCAGGCGCACCCGGCATCTGATCGAGCTCGGCGGGCTCGTCGTCAAGTCGGGCGTCGTTGAACTGACCGGTGACGACCGCGCCGTGATCTATGGCGCGCTGCTCTGGATTGCGAACAAGCTCAGAGGTGACGATAGCGAACGGGCGCGCAGCCTTTGGACGGCTAAGGGAACGCATGCGTTCGATACGATACGCGACGGTGGCAATCTCGCTGCCAAGCCGGGCCAATCAAATGGGGAGTGAGCGATGGTGCGCGGCGCGGAGACCCCATGTATCGCAGCGCCGCTCGCCATCGCATGACGATGCTGCGGGTGCCAGCGCCTTGGCTATTGGTAGATAGGGCCACTTTTTCCTTGCCTCACATGGCGACATTAACCATTCATTGACTGGAAAAGTCCGATCAACGGGCAATCTTGGATCGGGGGAATGCGTCGTGCCACGAGCGAGAAAGCCGGGGAGCAAGAATAGTGCAACAAAGGCCGTAAAGCCCGACCCTTCAATAGCTGCAACACTTTTCGCGGCGGCTGATAAGCTGCGCGGAAATATGGATGCCGCTGAATATAAGCACGTCGCACTCGGCCTGATCTTCCTGAAGTATATCTCCGATCGCTTTGATGTCCGCATGGCTGAGGTCAAGGCTAATCCGGAAGAGGCGTCCCTGCTCGACGATCCTGACGCCGCCCGCGATCTTATCATCAGTGAAGGTATCTTCTTCGTGCCGGAGCGGGCTCGCTGGACCTTTCTCAAGGAAAGCGCCACCAGCACCAAGCCGACCATCGGCGAATTGGTCGATCAGGCCATGATCGCCATCGAAGCGGAAAACCCCACGCTCAAGGGCGTGCTTACTAAGAACTACGCTCGGCAGGAGCTGGATCAGACCAAGCTGGGCGAGGTGCTGAAACTATTCTCGGACATCAAGTTCGAGGATGCGCATCACGGGCAGGACGTGCTGGGTAGGGTCTACGAGTATTTCCTCGGCGAGTTCGCCAAGTTGGAGGGCAAGCGCGGGGGGCAGTATTACACGGCGGGTTGCGTAGTGAAGCTGCTGGTCGCCATGCTAGAGCCTTTCAAGGGCCGCGTTTACGATCCCTGCTGCGGGTCGGGCGGAATGTTCGTGCAGTCCGAGCGCTTCGTGGAGGAGCACGCCGGAAAGCACGCCGACCCAAAGAAGGCGCGCGACCAGATCGCCGTCTATGGGCAGGAGAGCAACGCCACCACGTGGCGGCTTGCCAAGATGAACCTCGCCATCCGCGGCATCGAGGCGAATCTTGGCTCCAAGTGGGCGGACACCTTCCACGAGGACCTGCACAAGGGCCTGATGGCGAAGTATGTCCTTGCCAATCCGCCCTTCAACGACAGCGACTGGGGCGGAGATAAGCTGAAGGGTGACACCCGCTGGCGCTATGGCGTGCCGCCGGCGGGCAACGCCAACTTCGCTTGGCTCCAGCACATTATCCACCACCTCGCGCCGGATGGATATGCAGGCGTGGTGCTGGCCAACGGCTCGCTCTCCAGCCAGCAATCTGGCGAGGGTGAGATACGCCGCGCGCTGATCGAAGGCATCACGGTTGGCGAGGGTGGTCGGCAAATCCACTACCCCGGCCTTGTGGACTGCATCGTGGCGCTGCCAGGCCAGCTCTTCTCCACCACGCAGATACCCGTCTGCCTGTGGTTCCTCAGCCGCGACAAGTCAAACGGCCTCTCGCGCGACAAGAAGCTGCGCGACCGGACGAACGAGATCCTGTTTATCGATGCGCGGGGCCTTGGCGCTATGGTCTCGCGCACATTAAAGGAGCTCACCAGCGAGGGCGAAGGCAACGACATCGACAAGATCGCCGACACCTATCATGCATGGCGCGAAGTCAGCGGGCACTATCAGGACATACCCGGGTTCGCCAAGTCCGCTACGATCGAGGAGGTGGCGGCGCAGGGCTTCGTGCTCACGCCGGGGCGCTATGTCGGCACCGAGGCGGCAGAGGAAGACGAAGAGGGCTTCGACGCCAAGATGGCCCGGCTGACCACAGCCCTTTGCGAGCAAATGGCCAAGGGGGTGAAGCTGGACGAGCGCATCCGCAATGCGCTGGCGGAGGTCGGCCATGGCTGGTGAATGGGAGATAGTGGAATTCGGGCAAGTCAATGACATCTTCGACGGACCGCATGCCACCCCCCAATTCAGTGACGAAGGGCCGATTTTTCTTGGCATTGATGCACTTGACGACGGCCGGCTAGACCTCTCGCAAACTCGGCACGTAACAGATCAAGTCTTCTTGGACTGGACAAGGCGTGTGGTGCCACAGTCTGGCGATCTGGTGTTCTCCTATGAGACCCGGATTGGTCAGGCGGCGCTTATACCAGAGGGCCTTAAGTGCTGTCTTGGTCGCCGTTTGGCGCTGGTTCGTCCGAAGTCCGATGCGGTCAACAGCCAGTACCTACTCTACTATTTTCTGGGCCCTGGCTTCCAAGAGCATCTTCGGGCCCATACGAAGCCTGGAAGCACTGTCGACCGCATCCACCTCAAGGACTTTCCGAGCTTCCCGCTCGTTTTGCCGCCCCGGCCGTACCAAGACGCTATCGCCAACCTACTCGGCTCCCTCGACGACAAGATCGAGTTGAACCGGCGCATGGCGGCGACGCTGGAGGAGATGGCGCAGGCGCTATTCAAGAGTTGGTTCGTGGACTTCGACCCTGTCCGCGCCAAGGCCGAGGGCCGGGCCCCCGGCCTTCCTGCCGCCGCCGCCGCCCTGTTCCCCGACAGGTTCGGAGACGACGGCCTACCGGAAGGGTGGAGCAAGGCATCGCTTCTTGACCATGCCCGTCTCATATCTGGCGGCACTCCGAAGACCGAAGAGCCGACATATTGGGGCGGTCCTATTCTGTGGGCCAGTGCGAAGGATGTCAGCCGGTGCGCTGACCGGTTTCTCACAGTCACCGAACGCACGATTACACGTCGCGGGTTAGAAGAAAGCGCCACTCGCATGGTGCCTGCCCTGTCAACAGTTGTTGTGGCGCGCGGTGCAACGACGGGACGGCATTGTCTGTTTGGGCGCGAAATGGCCATGAACCAAACCTGCTATGCGCTTCACTCGGAGGCGGAAAGACCGTTTTGGCTTGCCTGCACATTCTCGGCGCTGGTCGCAGAGTTGGTGCATGGCGCCCATGGCTCTGTGTTCGACACGATCACCACCACGACACTTCAAACAGCAAAGATCGTCCACGGTAGCGACGAGGTCATTTCTGCGTTCGAGCGTTTCGTTCAGCCCATCTACGAGCGGATTCTCAGCCTTGTGGAAGAAGCAGCGGCATTGCGCGCCCTCCGTGACACCCTGCTGCCCAAGCTCATTTCCGGCGAACTCCGCATCAAGGACGCCAGCAAAGCCGTGGAGGCGGCCTGAGGCATGCCCTACACGCTTCAGATGCTGCGCGCGCTCATAGACGCCCACCCTGACCGGGCCGAGCCCCTGCGCATCCATATCGAGGCGCTGGAGCGCAGCATAGAGAGCCAACCCGCCTTCTGCCTCCAGAGCGTGCGCACACTGTTCGAGGCCGCGCACGCCACCATCGGCCCGCATCTTGGCATCACCTTCGGCAAGGATGAACAGTTCCATCAGCGCACGCGTACGCTGCTGAACGCTATGGACTTCTCGGTCGCGGATCACCCCGAGGCTGTAAAGATCAACGAGACCATCACGCGTCTGCTGGGCAGCATCAATGGTGCGGCTCACGCCCTCGCTGAACTGAGCAACATCCCCAACATGCGCCATGGCGGATCGCTTGACTGGGGCACCCTCCAGCGCCAGCACGCACTTATGCTTGGCGGCCTTTCCGACAGCCTCGTGGCGTTTCTGTTCGATGTTGCCTGGAGCCGTGCCGCCCCGGACGGAGCACCCGGGGACAAGCCCGGCTATGACGATCACGACGCCTTCAACGCTCACATTGATGACGAGTACGACGCGATCGAGATTGCGGGTGCGACCTTCGTCCCGAGCTATGTGCTGTTCCACCTCGACGAGACCGCCTACGATGCGGCACGTCTCGACTGGGAGGCTGAACGAGACGAGGACAAACATGCGGGCGAGGAGGCCGCTGCATGACGCGTCGCCGTCAGACCGGAACTGTTGCGCTGGGCGCGTGAGCGCGCAGGTGTCTTGGCAGCTGACGAGTTGACGGGGCGCTTCCCCAAGCTCCCTGAGTGGGAAGCAGGTGATACAAGGCCAACGCTGAAGCAGTTGACCGGAGGGCACATGAGCGACATCAACCCTATGCCTTCCGACAGTCCATGCATCGATCTGGCCGAGGAAGCTGTCGAGTTGGCGGCGCTCTCGTGGTTCGAGTTGCTTGGTTGGCGGAGCGTGCCAGGTGACTATCTCGCACCGAATGGGCCAATGGGTGCGCGGGCGGACTACCGCGAAGCGATCCTGGAACCTGAGCTGCGCAGCGCCATTGCCTCTCTGAACCCCGAGGCAACCGCCGACATGGTCAACTCGGCAGTGCTCAAGATCAAGGCGTCGCAGAGCCAGGACCTTATCGAGAACAACCGCCTGTTCCACCCGTTACTCGTCAGCGGTGTGCCGGTCGAGGTGAACGAGAAGGGCACCACGCGCACCATCGGTATCAAGATCATCGATCAGGAGAGCCCGGGGGCCAACAGGCTGTTGGTTGCCAACCAGTTCATCGTAAAGGGCGAGAAGGGCACGGTGCGCGCGGACGTCACCGTTTTCATCAACGGCTTACCGGTAGCGGTTCTCGAGTTGAAGAGTCCATCGGACGCCTCCGCTACACTGGACAAGGCTCACAGCCAGTTGACGACCTACAAGACGAGGGCGCCGGAGCTCATGCGCACCAACCAGGTGCTTGTGATCAGCGACGGCAGCAACGCACGCATCGGGTCACTGACAGCTCAACTGGACCGCTTCGTCCCATGGAGGACGATCGACGGTGTGGGCATTGATGACGCGCGGCGTTCTGAGCTTGAAGTTCTGATCCGTGGCGTGTTTGCGCCCGAGAACTTTATCGAGCTAATTTGCGATTTCATCGCTTTCGAGATTAAGGACGGCACGGTCAAGTCCAAGAAGCTCGCCGCCTATCACCAATTCCATGCCGTGCGGAAGGCACTCGCTTCGACCCTAGCCGCGTCCCAGTCCGGCACCCTTAAGGGCGGCGTCGTCTGGCATACGCAGGGTTCCGGGAAATCGTTGACCATGCTGTTCTTCGTGCGGCAGCTCCAGCTTGCCAAGGCGCTGAGGAACCCCACCATTGTGCTGGTAACCGACCGCAACGACCTCGACGGTCAGCTCTTCGGCACGTTTGTCGATCATGGTGCAGCCCTTCGCATGACGCCCACGCAGGCAGAGACGTCGGAAGAGATGCGCCGCTTGCTTGCAGTTGATATCGGCGGTCTGGTCTTCACGACCATCCAGCGTTTCAGGGGCGAGGACGGCTCGCACCCCCTCCTTACCGACCGCAGCAACGTTATTGTCATCGCAGACGAGGCGCACCGCACACAGTACGGCTTCAAGAAGCGCTACGTGGAACGCGACGGCGGCATGAGGGAGGCCGTAGGGTTTGCCGACTACCTCAGACAAGCCCTCCCTAAAGCTACGGTCGTGGGCTTCACAGGCACGCCAATCGAAGAGCGAGATCGCGATACCTACGCCACATTCGGGGATGTCATCGATACCTACGACATGACCCGTGCCGTGCAGGACAATGCGACGGTCCCGATCCATTACACCGCTCGACTTGCCCGTCTACACTTAGCACTAGACGATGGCCAACGTGCGCAGCTTGATGCGCTGGCTGAGGAACTGGCCGAAGGTGATGACGCCGCCGTAGAGCGCATCAAAGGCAAGCTCGCACGTTTCGAGGAGGTAGTGGGCGCACCAGAGCGCGTTGCCCAGATCGCGGCCGATGTGGTGGACCACTTCGACAGGCGGCGCGATGCCATGGCAGGTGGCAAGGGGATGATCGTCACAGTCAGCCGCCGTGTCGCCGTGATGCTCTATGACGAGATCGCCAAGCTTCGTCCCGCTTGGGTTTCAGCCGACACCCGCGATGATAGATCGGGCCTCATGAAGGTGGTGATCACAGGCAACCGCGCGGACGATCCCCAACCGCTGCAACCCCACCTGCGCACGAAAGCCCGGCTGGAGGCGCTGGCGTCCCGGTTCAAAGAGCCCTCTTCCGGCTTCGATCTGGTGATCGTTCGTGACATGTGGCTGACCGGGTTCGATGCGCCTTCCCTACACACACTTTACATCGACAAGCCGATGCGTGGTCACGGCCTCATGCAGGCGATCGCACGGGTCAACAGGGTCTGGGGTGACAAGCCCGGTGGGTTAGTAGTCGACTATCTCGGGATCGGTGCCGAATTGAAGGAGGCCTTAGAGAAGTATACCCAGGGCGACCGCGACCAAGTGCGCATGGACCCCGATGAAGCTGCGCGTCAAACACTCACGTTGCTTGAAAGTGCCTTGGCGCTGCTGGATGGCGTTGACTGGCAGGTTTTTTTCTCTGCGCCGCCAACTACACGACTGACGATCCTTAAGCAATGCCTCGAGCACTTGCTGGCGACAGGCAGACGTGATGGCTTTATCGAGACTGGGTTCAAGCTGGAAGTGGCCTATGCGATCAGCGCTGGCGACGACCGGGTCAAGGAGCGCGCGCACGAGATTGCAATGGTCGTGGCGCTGCGGGCAAACTTGGCGAAGTACACAATGGGCGCGGGACGGAGCCGCGCTACGGTGGAGAGCGACATCCGACAGCTGCTGTCGAAGGCGGTGATGGCGGACGGTATCCTTGACGTGTTCAAATCCGCAGGGCTGGAGCAACCGGACCTCTCCATCTTCTCAGACGAGTTTCTTGCCGAGGTGCGCGGCACCAAGCAGAAAAACCTCGCTGTTGAGACGTTGCGCCGCCTCCTTGCCGATGAGATCAAGGCCAACGCTCGGACCAACATCATCCAGTCTCAGAAGTTGAGCGAGCGTTTGGACGAGACACTCCGCAAGTACCACAACCGTGCCGTTGACAGTGTGCAGGTCATCGAAGAATTGATCGCGCTCGCAAATGACATCAGAGCCCATGTAGTGCGGGCGACTGAATTAGGGTTGTCGCAGGAAGAAGTAGCTTTCTATGAGGCGCTGGCCGAAAATGGATCGGCGCGAGAATTGATGGCCCATGATACGTTGCGCACGCTGGCAAGGCTCTTGGTGGAGACTATCCGCGCATCGGCGACCATAGACTGGACCCGGAAAGAAGGTGTTCGCGCCAAGATGCGCATTGAGGTGCGGAAGCTGCTCGCTCGTTATGGCTATCCACCAGACCTCCAGAAAGCCGCGGTTGACTTGGTTGTCCGTCAAGCCGAGGCCATCGCTGTCGACTGGGGTTAAAGCTCTGCATCGCTGTATGAGCTGACTTCGCTCCCAAAAAACTTCTGTTGTGAGCATTACTTAAATTCCAGCTTGTTCATTGGAGCGCTCCAGCGAAAATATAGTGATCATGGCTATCCGTTGTGGCCCGCTGGAGAAGAGTCGAACTGCAGCACGTGGCTCGAACGCACCGCGTAAGTTTGATTTCTTAGCCCGGCTATCCGAAGCCGGCCGGTCCGCTCCCGGCCCCGATTGCGCAGTTGCATTGGTAAGGGAAGTCCGGTGCGGTGACTGGCAGGGAGGCGCGAACCGTCTGCAGCTAGCAAAGGGGCTACGGTAGCGCGCTACGATAGTGGGTGAAATGTTGGAGCGAGGTGCCGTGTCGACTTCCTTGAGACCTTCGCTTCGCCGCAGATTCGAAGACGTGGGTGCAAATTGGCATCTGCTATGACGAAGGTCAGGAGGTGCGAAATGGACATTAATTTTAGGCTCGCAAGCCAACTGGTCGACGACCTCGAGGTACTTCTTGAACGTCACGAAATAAGCATTCCTAAAGACCCCGTGACACAAATCGACATGCTGAGCACCTGGCGAGTTCTCAGAGCTCACGAAAACAAATCTATCTTGCGCCCAGTAGACGAACGTCCACTTCTGGCATCGGCAGCGATGCTGGCGGATCAGGCGGCTAAAATCCTAGCGGTTAAAGAACACCCAGACTTCCCCAAACTCCTCCCTCATCTCAACAAGCTGTCGGAGGGCGCAATCAATATCGGCCTACCGCCAACATTCCACCACGATGCCTCGAACAAATTCTCCGAACTGTACTGGGCATGTCTCTGTATGGCCAAGGGCGACCGAGTCGAGGTTGATGATCCGGACGCGTCAAGCGGCGGAACCAATCCCGACGTCATCGCAATCTCTGGCGGTCGAAAGATTGGTTATGCTCTCAAGACCGTTAGGTCGAAGGCGCCCATGACGCTTTTTGAAAATCTGGAAAAGGCTGTCGATCAAATAGAGCGCGCTGATGTAGACATCGGCTTTCCCGTGCTCAATCTCACCCCACAGTTCGAGCTAGACGAAGTTTGGCCGCTAGGATTTTCCTGGCCCAACTACATTGTCCCAGGACTTTTATTCGGCGAGAAGATAAAAGGGCTACTTGCCGACATGTGTCGATATGTGGGCGGCAGCTCGATGAACGAATTATTCGAAGGGAAGAAGTCTGTCCCCGCATGCGTCGCGTTCTGCTTCGCTCCAACGTCCGTCATTCACGATACCCTCATAACGCCCGTCTCAACATCGCTTAAGATTATGATGTTTATTATCTTGACTGATGCCGATGTGGAGACGGTGAATGCGAGCGAGATCAAAGCGCTAAATGACGTGATGCAATCGATAGTAGGGCAACACCCGCAGAGCGCCCTTGGGGACTCCTAGTTTTCGAATCTTGGATGATGCCATAGCCCGTGAAGGTCGGGTCCCAATTTTCGGCAGGATCGGCCCGGGTCCGAACATGGCTTTGTACTGATCGTGCAGCGCCATCTAATGTCCGTCTTCGTTCTCACACAGCTAAAGCACGTCCAGCTTAATCCGGCTCATTTCCTGCGCCTTTAGAGTAGTTTGCGCATTCGGCTGGCGTGAATGCGCCCAGAAGCGCACCGACGGCGTTATGAGGCGCTTACGGTTCGTTCGGCCCTGGCTCTCAGGAGTGCCTTAAGCTTGGACAAGGCATTCTCGATCGGGTTGAAGTCCGGGCTGGAGGGCGGCGGTGGGGCCGCGTCTACCGCGTTTCCTGCGCCGGCATCGGAAACACTGCTTAAAGGAGTGAGGCCAACTGCATCGTGACGCTGTAGCTGCATCAAGCGCGCAACATCACTGCGCATCCGCCGCAGCTCTGGCCAGGGAAAATGCCGACCCTCGGCGCCGTCGGCGCCGACGGCAATGAGGACGTCAAGCTTCGCCGTAAGACCAACCAAAGAGGTGGCCTCTGCAGCAAAGAGCCTCGCGATCAAGCGTTCTTCATCGGCGGAAGCTGCCGCCTCTTCCTGTTTGGTGGCGGTGTAGCCAATGGCGCGGTCCGCGTCGTCCCAGAGCCGTTGATGCGTGCGCAGCGCGGCAAGCACTTCGTCACGGCGCGCGCAAAGCGACGGCAGATCGGCCGCAAGCTCATCGAATTGCCGCAGGGAGGCGATCCGCATTGGTGACGGCAATTCGTCTGCAGCAAGAACCGCCTGCGGAAACCCAACCGTCCGCGCCAGTTCGGATTCCAATCTCTGCTGTTTCCGGCACAGAGCGAGCGTGCGCCGATGCGCGGCGCGCCACGCTTTCCACGCGAGCACCGTGGCATCCGTTTCGCTGTCATCCAGCGGCACGGCCGAAGACGAACTGTTGAAGGAGGTGCCGCCGATCGTCATCAGGGCGGCAGAGAGAACGTCCCTCCGGGATGGCCGGGACAGACTCGTGCTAATCTCAGAATCAGCCATGATCCGAGCTCCACACAGCTTGGGTTGCGGTTAGGCTGTGTGGGGTGTTCCACCACCCTGCGCAGCCGTCTTGGCGGCCGTCCTAAGGAAGGCGGCCGCGCCAGAGGCTATACCAAGAACGTCAAACGTCAACTCTTTTGGCATCATATGATGCCATTGGCCTAATTCATGATACTTACAAGTGACCAAATCCGTGCTGCGCGAGCCCTGCTGAAATGGGATCAGAAGGCGTTAGCTCAGGCCTCGAAAGTGTCTCTCGCGACCATCAAGCGATTAGAGCCTCTGTCCGGTCCGATCACAGCTAATGCCGTGACGATTGATGCGCTGCGCCGGGCGTTGGAAGCCGCTGGGATCGAGTTCATTCCCGAGAACGGTGGCGGCGCGGGTGTGCGCTTCCAGAAGCCGGCGGCATCTGATTGACGCCCGATCTATGGCACCTCCTTGAGGCGCACGGTTCTTTGGCGGATAAGCTGGAAGCACCCTCCCATTCGTGAGTACCTTCGGTCTTTCAGTCGGCGGCCAGGCAAGTCCGTCAAATCAAGTCGTCGACCGTCACCGATAGGGCGTCGGCGATCTTCTTGAGCGTTGCCACGGTGCCGTCGCGCTTCCCGGTTTCGATCTGCGATAGGAAGGCCTGCGCGATGCCGGCTTTCTCGGCGAGTGAGCTCGCGGACAGGCCACGGTGCTCCCGCCAAACGCGGATGGCATTTTCCCCGGCCACAAGTCGATCGACAATGGCAGCGGGCACGAGTTCCTCTTCACCGCTGGCGAGGCGTTCCTTGAAACGGCGCACGGTCGCGATGTCAGCGGCGTCCTCAGCGGCAGCGACGAGCGCTTCATAGTCGGCCTCCGGCAGGACAACCAGACGGTCGCCGGCGGGGGTGGTGATGATCTGGGTGTTCATGGCGGCCCTCCTTGGCCTCAATCGTAGACATTCCCGCGCGGGGCAACCCGGATGATCGAGATCACGCGCCCATCTTCAGCGAAGACGACACGCCAGTCGCCGATCCGCAGCCGATAGACGCCCGGCTCACCCTTCAGGGTCTTGACGTTGTTCGCTAGGCTCGCCGGATCGGCAGCATACTGCGCGATCTTGCCCATGATCGTCTCAGCGA
Source organism: Ancylobacter gelatini (assembly GCF_022601675.1). Classification (GTDB taxonomy): domain Bacteria; phylum Pseudomonadota; class Alphaproteobacteria; order Rhizobiales; family Xanthobacteraceae; genus Ancylobacter; species Ancylobacter gelatini. The sequence goes on from NZ_JAKVIL010000002.1 coordinate 277,616, forward strand.
CGTTCCGAGGCATCCTCCGCAGGACGCGTAGGGCGTCTTTGCTGTAAGCGATCTCTTTCATAAGCACGATGTAGCATATTGCTATAAAAATTTCTATAGCAGAATGCTAACACACGAAAGCGTCCCCTTTCTGCGCGCACTGAGGAATCGCACTCTGACTTTCGCCTTGAGAGAGGGCAATCTCAACGGTAGCGTGGAGATGTAGCAGTCGAAGCTATCGGCGAAGATTGGTGACGAAGTGGAAGCGGCATTCCTTCCAGCTTCGCTTTTTTAGTTCGCATGCTGCGGACGTTCGTTTACGATGCGAATGCGCTCATGGTTGTAAGTCTAGCTATTTATAATCTAAGAATTTTGAGCCTGTATTCTGTTGGTATTGCTGTTGGTATCAATTTCAGGTGCGGGCGGAAAGCTGAATGAATACAATCGTCGCTCACCCCTATTGACCATCGAGTGGGAATGAATTAAGGCCGTTTCAGGCCGTCCCGCTCCGTGCCACATGTCGCACGATCTCGCCGGCGTCATTTCGTTCCGGTATCAGTACCGGGTGAACGGGCGGCAGGAGGTCTTGGCCATCGGCCGCTATAGCGCCGAGGCGGCGCGCTGACACTGCTCGCGCGCGTTCGGCGTCAGGTCGAGCGGGTCGAGACGCCGTCGAAAGCCAAGATGGAGAAGCGCCCTCGGCCCGCTCCGCCCTCTCGCAAACGCAGTGCAGCCGCGGGGCCGCGACGGCTTTCAGGACGGGTCGTCGCCGTTGCTTCATCGCCCGTTCTCGCGGCCCATCGCCCACCAGCCGGAGCAGAACCATGACAACCGATACCCGCCTTCTCGGAGGTGAGCAGCCGCGTGACTTCATCGGCTATGGCCCCGATGTGCCTGCCGTGACGTGGCCGGGTGGAGCGGTACTCGCTGTCAATCTTGTGCTCAACTATGAAGAGGGCGCCGAATATTGCTGGCGGGAAGACGGGCGCAACGACAATTGGGGCGAGTACAATATTCCCGAGAGACCGCCGGTGCGCGACCTGGGGACGGAGACGCATTTCGAGTATGGCAGCCGAGCCGGCATATGGCGTATCGCCCGGCTTTTGGACCGCACCGGGATTCCCATCACCGTGTCCGCCTGCGCCGTCGCGCTTGAGCGCAATCCGGCGGTCGCGCGCTGGATGAATGCGCGCGGTCACGACCTGCTCGGGCATGGGCTGCGCTGGACGGAGATCCCCACGCTCTCGCGCGAGGAGGAGGAGCGCCAGTTGCACGCCGCCATCGCGCTCTATCGGCAGGTGGCCGGCCGGCGGCCCTTGGGCTGGAATTGCCGCTCCTTCCCGAGCGTGCACACCCGTGATCTGCTCGTGAGGGAGAAAGGTTTCCTCTACACCTCCGATCCCTGCAACGACGACGTGCCCTATTTCGTCGACCATGCCGGCACGCGGCTGCTGGTCGTGCCCTATTCCAAGACGCTGAACGACAGCCGGTATCTGGTCGCCCCCGGCTACGCCAATCCCCATGATTTCGCCGAGGACTGCCGGCGCGCGGTCGATTATCTGGTCGACGAGGCCAGCGAGATCGGCGGACGCATGTTGACCATCGGCATCCACGCCCGCTGGACCGGCCAGCCTAACCGGGCCTCGGCGCTGCGCGACATCATCGAGCATGTGCAGCGCACGCCCGGCGCCGCCTTCATGCGCCGTGACGACATCGCCCGACACTGGATGTCCATCGATCAGGGAGCGGAGGAGGCGCGCGCCTGATGGCCCGCCGCCGCCGGTCTTGTTTCAACCGTTGACATCGACGCCGCCGACGTCGGCCCTGGCGAGGCCGTCATCTGCGCGGCGAACGCGTTTGATCGTCAATAGTGATGTTCAGCGAAGCCGATTCATCCGAGTAGAGGCAGCCGACGTTGCTCGGCCTGTTTCACTCGGTCCCGAGTGTCGTTGTCGGATGACGATGGTCCCGGCGATACATGTCGCGGATGATCGTCAAACAGCTCCCCCGAGATTGTCTCGCCCTGTCCCGATCGCGCCGCCCCATACGGTTTGTTACAATTTTTCCCAGCAGCGAAAAGGCGATGGCGGTATGTAAAAGGCGTGGAGCCCGCCTATGGATGCCGTACCTCACATCGCTATCGTCGACGACCATCGCGACATCCGCGACCTGGTCGGCAAATATCTGCACCGGCATGGCTATCGCACATCGCTGGCGGAAAGCGCCGCCGCCTTCCGTCGGCTGATGGAGCGCAACGCCTTCGATCTGGTGGTGCTCGATGTGATGATGCCGGGCGAGGACGGGCTGTCCCTTTGCCGGTATCTGCGTGAATCCACCAACCTCCCGGTGATCATGCTGACCGCGATGGCGGAAGAAACCGATCGGATCGTCGGCCTGGAACTCGGCGCCGACGACTATCTCTCCAAGCCGTTCAACCCACGCGAATTGCTGGCGCGCATCAAGGCGGTGCTCCGGCGGGTGCAGAGCCTGCCGCCGCAGCGCGGGCAACTCAAGGCCAAGGAGCTCGGGTTCGATCGCTGGGTGCTGAATGTCGGACGGCGCGAGTTGATCGATCCGGAGGGGCTCGCCGTCCCGCTGAGCACGGCGGAGTTCCGGCTTTTGAGCGTGTTCCTCGATCATGCCGGGCTGGTGCTGAGCCGCGACCAGTTGCTCGACCTCACAGTGGGTCGCAGCGCCGAGCCTTTTGACCGGGCGATCGACAACCAGGTCAGCCGGCTGCGCAAGAAGATCGAGGTCGACCCCCGGTCCCCGGTCATCATCAAGACGCATTGGGGCGGCGGCTACAGCTTCTCGGTCGAGGTCCACGGCCAATGAACGGGATCTGGAACCGCAGCCTGACGGCCCGCTTCGTCGCGGTGGTGCTGCTGGCGCTCGCCGTGTCGCAAGGCATCAGCTTCCTGCTGTTCACCGACGAGATCGGCGGCGCTCTCGTGCGGGCGGCCAAGACGGAATTTCTGAGCCGCACCGCCTCGGTGGCGCAGGTGCTGGAGACAACCCCGCCGGCCGTGCAGCAGGATATCCTTCAGGCGAGCGGCACCAGCTATACCCGCTTCTGGGTGTCGCCGACCTTCCCCGGCGATGTCGAGAGCTGGCGGCAGGAGGCGAAGGAGAAGCTCGCGGAGCCGCTGCCGACGCTGGCCAATCTCGCCGGCAGCGAGGCGGGTGGCGACAAGGCCGCGGCGGCGCCTGCGCCAAACCCGCCGCCCGCCTCGAACCCGGTTCCGCAACCAGCGATGGCGGCGGGCGCGTCGACGGGGGCGGTGAGCGGCGCTCCCTACAGCACCTGGCTCGATCTTCCGGCACATGCCTGGCCACTCTCGCGGGCGGCCAAGTTCATGTACTGGGGCGATTCCGGCGGCATGGGCCTTGCCGTGCAACTGAAGGACGGCTCCTGGCTCAACAGCGCCTTCGCCAAGAAGATGGCGAACAGCATGTGGACCGCCCGCTCGCTGATCTCGCTGGCGGTGACGGCGATCGTCCTTTCGCTGTGCGCCGCCTTCATCGCCCGCACCATGACCAAGCCGATGCGGCGCCTCGCGGTGGCCGCGGAAGCGCTCGGGCGGGGTGAGAGCGTTGAGCCGCTGGCCGAGAGGGGGCCGGACGACATCCGGCACACGGCGGTGGCGTTCAATCTCATGCAGTCGCGGCTGCAACGCTTTGTCGAGGACCGCACCCGCATGCTGGCGGCGATCGGGCACGATCTGCGCACGCCGATTACCTCGCTGCGGCTGCGCGCCGAATTTGTCTCCGATGACGAGACCCGCGAGAAGATGCTCGACACGCTCGACGAACTTCGCGCCATGACCGAGGCGACCCTGGCCTTCTCGCGCGAGCAGGCGACCGAGGAGGTCACGCGCAATGTGGATCTGACCGCGCTGGTCGGCAGCCTGTGCGACGATCTGGTCGAACTCGGCCATGACGTGACCTGCGCCGACGCTCCGCAGTTCAGCTATCGCTGCCGGCCGGACGCGCTGAAGCGGGCCATCCGCAATCTGGTCGAGAACGCGGTGCGTTACGGCGAGCGCGCGCGCGTCTCGCTGCGGACGACACCCCAGGCGATCGAGATCGTGGTCGAGGATGACGGTCCGGGGATTCCGGCCGATGCGGTCGAGAAGGTGTTCGAGCCGTTCTTCCGCATGGAGCACTCGCGCAATCGCGAAACCGGCGGGATAGGTCTCGGCCTGTCGATCTCGCGCAACATGGTGCGGCACCATGGCGGCGACATCATCCTTGCCAACACCGGCACGGGCCTGCGCGTCACGATCAGCCTGCCTCCCACGGCGGCGGCAGCTTCACCATCGGAGCCGAAGGGCTCGGCGCGCTCCCTGCGCCGGCCCGGTCTGGCCATCGGTGCACCCCGGCGCACTCCGGCGGAATGAGGCGTTCCGCCGGCCGGAAGCTGCTAGGGGCGGACGCCCGGCGTTTCCAGGGCCATGCCGGCGGCACGCTGCATCAGGTAGAGCTCCAGCGCGACGAGTTCGTCGGAGCCCGCGGCGAAGGGCTGGGCCCGCACCCCGACCATGCAGTTGCGCATGCGGCGCTGCAGGGAGCCGACGCCCTGCCATTCCAGGCGATAGATCGGATAGGCCGTCGGATGCGCCTGCGTCACCGCGCTGCCGGCCAGGCGTCCCTGCCAATGGTCGTCATGGCAGTTGGCGCAGGCGAGGTCGAGTTGGCCCATCCGCGTGGTGAAGATCTGCCGCCCGGTCTCCCGGAACGGATCGAGACCGGGCTCGGTCGGCGGCGCGATCGGCAGGCCGCGCGATTGGTGGGCGACAAAGGTGGCAAGGGCCAGCATCTCGTCGCTCTCCCGCGCCAGAGACGGCGCATCCTGCCGTTCGGCGCGGCACTGGTTGATGCGGCCCGCGAGGTCGATCGGCTTGCCGCTGGCCGGGTCGAGTGCGGGATAGCGGGCCGCGACGCCGCGCATGCTTGCCGCTTCGCCGTGGCAGCCGGCGCAGGATTGGTTCGATCGGCCGGCCTTCCGGTCCCAGAGTTCCGCCCCTTGCAGCACCCAGAGCATGCCGGGATTGCTGGCATCGTCCGCCTGCATGGCCTGGGTCTCCGGCGCCATGAAGTCGCGCCCGGAGCGGGGCTCGAAGGGCAGGGGGGCCTGCGCCGCCACGGGGGTGGCCAGCAGGGCGATGGCGATGAGGCTCGCAGTCGGCCGCAACATCAGCTCACCGCAATCTCGGCGCTGGCCGTCACCGTCTCCCCCTGATCGTCGGTCCAGGCAAAGCCGACCGGGCCGCTTTCCGCGGCGCGGAGGCTGAACGACACGAACGGGTTTGCCGAGACGGCCGGGGAAAAATCGGCCGCGAACACCTCCCCGCCGCCATAGGTGCAGACGAAGCGCGTGATGATGCGCCGGGGAATCGCCACCCCGTTTGCGCCCATGCGGTAGCCCGTCTCCATCGGGTGGGCGATCATCGCGCGGATATCGACAATGTCGCCGCGTTTCGCGGCCTTGGGCACGCTGACGAGCGCCTTGGTCATGTCAGGTCCTCGATGCAGGCGGCGAGCGTGACGATGACATTGGCGTCGCTCGACCAGTAGGTGCCGTCGCTGAGCTCGGCGACCGCGATGATGGTCTGGGAAGTGGCGAGGCGGATGCGGGTGGCGATGCGCGCGCGGCCGTTGCGCGGGCCGAGGTGGAAGATCGCGACATCGGCCTGCGGGTTCTTCTGGTTGAACAGGCCGATGCGGCGCACATGCGCCGCTGGCGTCATCGGGCTGTCGACCTCGACTGTGACGCCGACCGCATTGCCATTTTCCACCAGCGGCGGCACGGTCAGCGTCACCCGGCCCGCCTTGACGGGCGCGCCCCCGGAGAAGCCGGCGACCGCCTCCTCAAGCGAGGGGCGCGCGAGTGCCCTTAAGGGCATGGCCAGCACGAGGAGGCCGGCCGCACCGGCGAGTAGGGCGCGCCGATCCAGCTGTGTGCCTCCAGCAATGTCCGGCGTGGCGGTGTCGCCCATTGGGTCACTCCTTCAGCGTCACGAGATAGGCCACGAGATGTTCGATCTCGGCGGCCTCCAGCAGCGGCTTGCCCTGCCAGTCCGGGGCGACGCGCACCCCTTCGCGGACCACGTAATAGGACGGCATGAGGCTGTCCGGGTTGAGCCGCTTCATGTCGACGATGCGCAACCGTATCTGGGCCTCGCTGAGCCGGGAACCGATGCCGGCAAGGCTGGGTGCCAGCGTGCCCTGGAGCGGTACGGCGATGGAAGGCGCGCCATGGCACAGGATGCAGAGGCTGCGGTGCCGCTCCGCGATCAATGCCTGCCCGAGCGCCGGGTCGCCGCGCTGGCCTGCGAGTGGCCCGTCGATGGCGTCGTCCGAGACGATGTAGGATGCCAATTCCCGCGTAATCCTGTCCTCGGCGCGCACCAGGCCCTGTTGCCCGCAGACGAGGGCAAGGGCGGCACAGGCCCCCACCGCCGGGCGCCTCATCCGAAGGCCTCCAGTGTGATCGTCTCGAACCACGCTTCGCCATAGGCGGCCTCCTCGGTCCGCACGGCCATTGGCGCGTCGAGCGCAGAGGTGCCGCCGGCCCCCTCGACCTCGGCGAGAAGGCCGTCTTTCGGGCGGTAGACGCCGGCGATCGAAATGCCGTAATCGGGAGCGAGCAGGCTGTAGCAGGTGTTGATGAGCGTCGGCTCGCCGGGCGGTTCCCCGCGCAGCAGCGCGATGACGGCACTGGCGCAGACCTTGGCTTGCGCGTTGGCGGTGAAGGCGGATTTCGGCATCGCCCCGCCAATGGCGGCATCGCCGATCACGTGGACATTGGGCACGAGAAGCGATTCGAAGGTGACGGGATCGACCGGGCACCAGCCCGTGGCATCGGCGACGCCGGCCAGAGTGGCGATGGCACCCGCCCGCTGCGGAGGAATGATGTTCGCCACCGCCGCCCGATGCTCGCCGAACTCCGTGCGCAGCGTCCGCGTCGTGGCATCGACTTCGGTCACGCCGCCCCCGAAGGACTGCCCGATCCACTCGATCATGCCAGGATAAAGCGCCGCCCAGCCGGCCTCGAAGAGGCGCTGCTTGGAGAAGGCGTCCTTGCGGTCGAGAATGAGGATCTTCGAGCGCGGCTTGTGCGTCTTGAGATAGTGCGCGATCAGGCTCGCGCGTTCATAGGGGCCGGGGGGACAGCGAAAGGGATTGGCCGGCACGGCGATGACCACGAGCCCGCCATCGTCCATGGCTTCCAGCTGACGGCGCAGCAGCAGCGTCTGCTCGCCAGCCTTCCAGGCATGCGGCATCAGTTCGGCCGCGGCCGCGTCATAGCCGGGAATAGCGTCGAAGCGCAGGTCGATACCCGGCGCGACGACAAGGCGGTCATAGCTCAGCCGCACCTCGTCGGCGAGCACGACCCGGCGCTGCTCCGGCTCGATCCGCACCGCCCTCTGCGGCACATGGACGATGCCTTCCGCCTCAATCCTCGCGTAGCCGAAATGCTGAGCCTCCATAGAGCGCACGCCGGCAATCACGGCATTGCTCAGTGGACAGGCAGTGTAATGCGGGCTGGGCTCGACGAGCGCCATCGCGATGCGCGGATCCTCCGCCTTGATGGCACGCGCGGCGCTGGCGCCGGCGAAGCCGCCGCCGATCACCACGACGCGCGGCGCCGCCTGCGCGCGCACGGCCGGGCTGCCGAGCGCCGTGAAGGCGCCGGCCGCCAGCCCCCGCAGCAGGCTTCTACGGCTGAGCGGGAGCGCTGCCGCCGGCGGCGAAATAATCGGCGAGGGCGCGGGTTTCCTCATCGCTGAAACCTTTCGCAATGCGGGTCATCACGGTCGAGCGGCGCTCGCCCGAGCGGAAGGCCGCCATCTGCGCCACGATCTGCTCGGCCGGCTGACCGTTCAGGCTCGGCACCGGCCCGCTGGTGGCGGTGCGTGGATGGCAGCCCGAGCACGAGGCCGCCCCGCGCGGCGGCGCCGCCTCTGCCGGCGCGGCAAATATGAGCAGTCCCAGCGCCGGCAGCATGAGAGAAAACAGGCGCATCAGACAAGCTCGTGGTTCTTGAGCGGCAGTGTGCGGTAGCGCGTGCCGGTGGCGGCGAACAGCGCGTTGAGCACCGCCGGCGCCGCAACGGCGATGGTCGGCTCGCCCACCCCGCCCCAGAAGCCGCCGGACGGCAGCATGATGGTCTCCACCGCCGGCATCTGCGCCATGCGCAACACCTCATAGGTGTCGAAATTCTCCTGCTCCATCCGCCCGCCGGCCAATGTGCATTCGCCATAGAGGCAGGCGGAGAGGCCATAGACGAAGGAGCCCTCGACCTGCCGCTCGACCTGCGCCGGATTGACCACATGGCCGGGGTCGGTGGCGGCGACGATGCGGTGGATCTTCAGCTCGCCATCCTCCACCGACACTTCGGCGGCGGCGGCGACATAGGAGCCGAACCCCATGATCTGGCCGAGGCCGCGGAAGCGGCCGGCAGCCGGCGGGGTCTCCCAGCCGATGCCGTTGGCCGCCGCTTCCAGCACCGCCAGGTGCCTGGGATGGTTCGCCATCAGCTTGCGTCGGAAGGCGAGTGGCTCGGCACCGGCCGCGTGGGCCAGCTCGTCGATGAAGCATTCCACATAGATGGCATTTTGATTGAGGTTCACCCCACGCCAGAAGCCCGGCGGCACCGGCGGGTTGCGCATGGCGTGGTCGATCAGGAGGTTGGGGACGGTATAGGCGAGGTGGCCCTCCGGCAGGTTCGCCGTCAGCCCCTGGAACACGACCGGGTCCATGCCGCCCTGCATGCCCTCCGGCCGCACCGCGGCGAGGATCGACTGGCCGGAAATGCGCAGGTGAAGCGCGGCAAGGTTGCCGTCCGCGTCCAGCGCCCCCGTCAGCTTCGCCTGCGTGGTCGGGTGATAGGCGCCGTGCAGCATGTCCTCCTCGCGGGTCCACAGCAGCTTCACCGGGGTGCCCGGCATCTGCTTTGCGATGCTGACCGACTGGCGGACATAGTCCTGGAAATTACCGCGCCGGCCAAAGCCGCCGCCGAGATGGATCTTGTAGATTTCGCACTGGCCGACCGGAAGTCCGGCGGCCTCGGCGGCGGCGGCGAGGCTGGCTTCGCCGTTCTGCGTCGGCACCCACACCTCGCATTTGTCCGCCGTCCAGAGCGCGGTGGCGTTCATCGGCTCCATGGTGGCGTGGTTCTGGTAGGGAAAGGCATAGGTCGCGGTCACGACCTTGCCCCCGGCGGCCGCGACGCGGGCGAGTTCCGCCCTGGCATCGCCCTGGCTGTTGCCGATGAAGGCCTCGTCGGCTTCCAGCCCTTCCGCCAGCAGGGCGCGGATGTCGGCGCTGGTGAGGTCCTTGTTGGGGCCTTCGTCCCAGGTGATCGGCAGCGCATCGAGCGCCGTCTTGGCCCGCCACCAGGTATCGGCGACGACGGCGACCGAGCGCTCGTCGACCCGCACCACCTTCTTGACACCCGGCATCGTCTCGATCGCCGCCGCGTCGAAGCTCGCCAGCGTGCCGCCGAAGACAGGGCAGGCCTTGATGGCGGCGTTGAGCATGCCGGGGAGCTTGAGGTCGGCCCCGTAGACCTGCCGCCCCGTGAGCTTGTCGACCGTGTCGAGGCGCGGCAATGGCTTGCCGGCGATCTTCCAGTCCTTGGGGTCCTTGAGCGTGACCTCGGCCGGCGGCGTCAGGCGGCCCGCCGCTTCCGCCACCTCGCCATAGCGCAGCGTGCGCCCGCTCGGGCCGTGGGTGATGACGCTGTCGGCCGCGGTGCAGTCGCCGGCGGGCACGCCCCACTGCGTGGCTGCGGCGGTGATGAGCATGTGGCGCGCGGCGGCGCCGCCCTTGCGCACATAGTCATGGGAATCGCGGATGCCCCGGCTGCCGCCGGTGGAATAGCTGCCCCAGACGCGGTCGCGGCGCAGGTTCTCGCCCGGCGGCGGATATTCGGTGGTGACCTTCGACCAGTCGCATTCCAGCTCCTCGGCCACCAGCTGCGCGAGACCGGTCAGCGTTCCCTGGCCCATCTCGGAGCGGGCGATGCGGATGGCGACGGTATCGTCCGGCTTCACCACCACCCAGGCATTGACCTCGGGAGCCACGGCTGCGGCGTCCTGCGCCAGCGCCGTACCGGCAAACGGGATGTGGAAGCCGAGCGACAGGCCGCCCAGAGTGGCGGCGGAGCCGACGATGAAATTGCGGCGCGAGACCGATTGACGGATGCTCATGGCGCTCTCCTCAGCCGGCCTTGCCTTCGGCCGCCATATGGATGGCGGCGCGAACGCGGTTATAGGTGCCGCAACGGCAGATATTGGTGATCTCGGCATTGATGTCGTCGTCGCTCGGCGCCGGATTGGTCTCCAGCAGGCTGGCGACGGCCATGATCATGCCGGTCTGGCAATAGCCGCACTGGGGAACGTCGAGCGCGAGCCAGGCCTTCTGCACCGGGTGGGAGCCATCCGGCGACAGGCCCTCGATGGTGACGATCTTCTGGTCCGCCTCGATGGCGGAGACCGGCATCACGCAGGAGCGCGTCGCCACGCCGTCAATATGAACCGTGCAGGCGCCGCACTGGGCGATGCCGCAGCCGAACTTGGTGCCGGTCAGGCCGATCTGCTCGCGCAGTACCCAGAGAAGCGGCGTGTCGGGCTCGACCTCGACCGCGTGCGTCTGCCCGTTGACGGTGAGCTGGACCATGATGACCTCCCGGCTGGAGAAACGGTGTATGCCGCGTGCGGCGTTCGGCCTGCGCCCGGCATGTCGCGGGCGGGCGTTCTTCGACGTCGTCACGCTAGGCGGGCGGTGTCGCAGAAGCGTGCCGCCTGCCATGCCGATTGTCGCGAGGTGTCGCGTCCGCAGCGGCTGATAAGAATTGATACAAACTGCGGCCGCGTTCTCGCGGGGCGTGGGATGGCGGGGAGCGCCTTAGCCTGCCGCGGAGCGGCCGGCGGGCGTCTCGACCGCGAAATACCCCGCACCGCGGAGATCGTTCAGCAGTTCCGCACCCGTGGGGGCCCAGCCGAGACGATCCTGTGTCCATGCGCTGGAAACCGGCTGGTGCATCGACGCGAAGTCGAGGAACCAGCCGAAATGAGCGCGCGCATCGTCCCCCGTCAGTGAGACGCAGGGCAGGCCGAGGCCCGCCGCGATCGCCCGTGCGATCTCACGGAACGGGATGCCCGGTTCGGCCGCCGCGTGGAAGGTGGCGGCGCAGGGGCCCTGTTCGACCGCGAGGCGGAAGGCGCGCGCGGCGTCGCTCACATGCACGGCGGGCCACGCATTGTCGCCCTCGCCGGGATAGGCCGAGCGCGCATTGCGCCGCGCCATGGCGATCAGCATCGGCACGAAGCCGTGGTCGCCCTCGCCATGCACGCTTGGCGGCAGGCGCATGATGGCCGCGGGGATGCCCCGCGCGGAGAGGCGCCGCGCTGTACTGTCGGAGGCGCGGGGATAGGCTGCCGAAGGCGGGGGCGCGACGTCGCTCTCAACGGCCGGGCGGCCCCCGGCGCCGAGCCCCGCAAGGCCGGCGGTAACGACAAGCGGCTTCCGCGTGCCTTCGATCGCGGCGCCGAGGGCCTCGATCGCCGCGCCATCGATCGCGCAGGCTTCGGCAAACCGCGCGAAGTCATGCACGAAGCCGGTATGGATGACCGCATCACAGCTCTGCGCGCCCTCGCGAAGCGTGTCGGGAGCCGCGAGGTCGCCGCGCAGCACGTCGGCACCCGCCCGCCCGAGCGCCGCCGCGCCGCGATCCGAGCGCGCGAGCCCCAGAACCTGATGGCCCTGAGCCAGCAGCTCGGCCGTCACGGCCGAGCCGATAAAACCGGTCGCGCCGGTCACAAATACACGCATGGCTGTTCTCCTTCTTGCCGGGAAGGAGGTTATGCGGCAGAGTTTATCCAGTTAAATACGTGATCTTATACGGGTATAATGACTAACATATCGGTCGGCACCTGCGATGCGAACCGCCTTGGCGCCTTTCTGAAGGATCGCCGTCAAAGGCTCGATGCTGCCGCGCTCGGGCTGGGCGGACGCCGCCGGACGCCGGGTCTGCGGCGCGAGGAGGTCGCCCAGCGGGCCCATATCAGCACCACCTGGTACACCTGGCTCGAACAGGGGCGCGGCGGTGCTCCCTCGACCCGCGTGCTCGACAGTCTCGCCCATGCGCTCATGATGACGGAGGCGGAGCGCGAGCATCTGTTCCTGGTTGGCCTGGGCCACCCGCCCAAGACCCGTGCCGTTTCGCAGGAAGGCATCTCCGCGCGCCTGCAGCGCTTCCTCGATGCCATGCCGATGATCCCGGCGACCGTCGCCACCGCGACCTGGGACATCATCGGCTGGAACCACGCGGCGCGAATGGCTCTCTCGGATTACGAAGCGCTCGCGCCCGAGGCGCGCAATATCCTGCGACGGATGTTCCTCGATCCGGCGACACGCGCGGCCCAGGGCGATTGGGAGTCGGTCGCGCGCTTCCTTGTGGCGACCTTCCGCGCCGAGACCGCGCGCAGCGGCGAAAATCCCCGCGCGGCCGAGCTGGTTGCGGAACTCTCCGCCAGCAGCCCGGACTTCGTTCGCCTGTGGAGTGAGAACGGCGTCACGATCACCGGCGAAGGAGCCAAGACCATCCGTCACCGCGTCGTCGGCGAGATCAGCTTCGAGTTTTCGTCCTTCGCAATCGACGGGCGGCCGGATCTCAGGCTGCTGGTTTATGTCCCGTCCGGCGCCGCCGATACCGAGAAGATGCGACAGCTCTGCGGTGGGGAGTGAGGCGCGCACGTCTCGCTGCGCCCCTCGTCCACATCCTCGCGCCCAACAGGTGGAGCCGTCAGCCGGCCAGTGCCGCCTTCACCCGCTCCGGCAGGAATGGATAGTGCCGCAGCCGCACCCCGCCCGTCAGCCGCGCGACCGCATTGGCGATGGCCGGCCCGATCGGCGGCAGCCCGACCTCGCCGATGCCGGCCGGCTTGTTCTCCGGTGTCGGCGTCACCGTGACATGGATGCGCGGCATCTCCGACATGCGCAGGATGCGGTAGGTGTCGAAATTGCCTTCCTGCACCTCGCCGGCGACGATGTTGATCTGCTCGTAAAGTGCATGGCTGGCGCCGAAGACGATCGCGCCGGTGATCTGGGCCTCGATGTTGCGCGGCTGCACGGCGACGCCCGGATCGACCACGCACCACACCTCATGCAGGCGGATCTCGCCGCTCTCCCTGTCCAGCGACACCTCGACGACCTCGGCGCAATGCGCGCCGAAGGCGTCGGTATAGGCGAGCCCGAGAGCCCGTCCTTCGCGGGGCCGCCGCCAGTCGGCCAGCGCGGCGACCGCCTCGATCACCTTCTGCGCCCGCGGCTGGCCGCTCAGCAATTCCAGCCGGAGCGCCACCGGATCGTCGCCTCTGGCAGCCGCGATTTCGTCGAGGGTGCATTCGACACCGAAATTGTTCTGGCCATAGCCCACCCCGCGCCAGAAGCCGACATCGCGCCCGCTGTCCTGCCGGATGAACTCCACCAGATGGGCCGGAACGCGATAGTTGAAGAGCGTGCCGTCGGTGACGACGGTATCGAGCCCGCCCTCGCTCTGAAACAGCTGAGGCAGGGTGCGGGCAAAGATGGAGTCGGCAACCACGCGGTGGCGCCAGCCGACGATGTTGCCCGATCCGTCGAGCCCGACCTCGACGTGCTGGGCCGCGAGCGGGCGGTATTTGCCGTGCCGGACATCGTCCTCGCGGCTCCAGACCACCTTCACCGGGCGACCCTCGACCTCTTTGGCGAGCCGCACCGCGTCGGTGATGAAATCCTCCTCGGCCCGCCGGCCGAAACCGCCGCCAAGCAGCGTGGCATGGACCGTCACCTTGTCCGGCGTGGTTCCCGCTGCGGCCGCCGCGAAACGTTGCGTCGCTGTCGGCCCCTGCGTCGGCGCCCAGACCTCCACCGTGTCGCCGGACACGCGCGCCGTCGCATTCATCGGCTCCATGGTGGCGTGATGGACATGGTCGGTCAGATAGTCGGCGACGATCACGCGGGCCGCGCCGGCGATGGCGGCGGGCGCGTTGCCCTCCGCGCGCGCCGGCACGCCGGTGCGGGAGAGATCGCGGCCGACATCGCGGTAGGCGTCGGCGAGGGCCGCGCTCTCGTAGCGGCGCACCCGCGAAGCGGTGCTCCATGTAACGACCAGCGCGTCCTTGGCCCGGCGCACCGCATCGGTACTCTCGCCGAGAATGCCGACGCCATAGGGCAGGGGCACGATGCCGACGATGCCCTTCACGGCCCTGGCCGCTTCATCGTCGATCCGCTCCGGGCGCTCGCCCGGCACCGGCGGACGCAGCACGGCACCGTGGAGCATGCCGGGCAGATCGACATCGATTCCGAACCGGGCCGAACCGTCGACCTTGGAGGGCACGTCGACCCGGTCAACGTCATGGCGGCCGATATAGCGCCACTGGGCGGCGGGCTTGAGGTCGGCCTCGCTGGCCTGCGGCAGCGGATCGGGCAGCAGGCCGGTCGCGGCGATCTGGCCATAGGAAAGAGAGCGCCCGCTGCCGGCGTGAACGACACGGCCGGGCTCGGTCGCAAGTTCGCTCACCGGCAGGCCAAGCTGCGCGGCGGCGCCGGCCAGAAGCACCTTGCGGGTCTGCGCGCCGGCGAGGCGCAGCAGCGAATAATAGCCGCGAACCGTCTCGCTGCCCCCGGTCAGCTGGATGCCGTAAAAGCCGGGATTGCCATAGGTCTCGGCGTCGGAAGGCGCCTGGATGATGCGCACCTTCTCCCAGTCGGCGTCCATGTCCTCGGCAATCAGCAGGGGCAGGGCGGTCTTCACGCCCTGGCCCATCTCGACGGCGGGTGAGATGAGGTTGACCGTGCCGTCGGCTTCGATGGTCACCCAGGCATTGGGTGCGAGGCCGCCGGCCGTGGCGACCTCGGCGGCGGCGCGGGCGACCGAGGCGAGGCCGCCAAAGGCCACCGCGATGCCCGCGCCTCCCAGCGTGACGAGAAAGCTGCGCCGTGAGAGAGCCGCCGCGTGCGGCTGGAGACGTTCCGACATGGTTCAGCCCTCCTGCGCCGCGCGCTCGATGGCGCGCAAAATGCGGTCGTAGGTGCCGCAGCGGCACAGATTGCCGTCCATATGGGCGACGATTTCATCGCGGCTGGGGTGCGGATTGCGCGCCAGAAGCCCGGCGGCCTGCATGATCTGGCCCGACTGGCAGTAGCCGCATTGCGGTGCCTGTTCGGCAATCCAGGCTTTCTGAAGCGGGTGGCCGGCATCGGGCGCAAGCCCCTCGATGGTGGTCACCTGGCGCCCCGCCACATCCTGCAAATGGGTCTGGCAGGAGCGTGTGGGCTCGCCATCGACATGCACGGTGCAGGCCCCGCAAACGGCGATGCCGCAGCCGAATTTCGTCCCGGTGAGCTTGAGCTGATCGCGGATGATCCACAGGAGCGGCGTGTCCGGTTCGGCGGCAACGTCGACGGTCCGTCCGTTGATGGTAAAGGCTGTCATGGTGAGTGCCCGGTGTTCAGCTGGGAATGGTCGGACGGCGACGGCGGTGCGGCTGGGCACGGCCCCTCAATGAAACGAGTGGCGGTGCGCGCTGTCCTGGCGGCGCGCCTCCTGCACGAGGAACAGCGGGCGTGCCGATCCGGCGCAGGACGGCTGTGACGGATCGGCGATGCCGGGCCCGGCCGGTGCCGGTTCGTCATCGTCCCCGGCAGCGAAGACGGGTGTGCACACGCGATAGGTCGCCTGCAGGGCCGGCGGTGCGTGCGGTGGGGCTTTGTCCGCAAGCGCGGGGACGAACACGAGCAGGCTGACGGCAAGCGCGCACAGCGTCCCTTCCACCAGCAGCACATCGCCGAGCCGGGCTCGCCTCCCGAGACGCCGGAGGTAGTCCGGCTCCCGGTCTTCGTTTCGCTTGGTCATGATGGTCCCTCCTGTGGGCGGACGAACGGGGTTCTGCACCTCGTCGTCCCGGTCGTAAGGAAGGCTAGCGGGCACTTGTCGCGCAGTTTGCGCTGCCGGAGGGCGATTTTGTCGTGACCTGTCGCGAGCGCCGGGCGCGCTTACGAAGTGTTACAATTGGCCTTCGCTGCCGTGCCGCGCGCTCCGTCAGCTCCGCGGGCCAGCTGTTTTCCTGAGCCGGTAGACGGCAGCCGGCGGCAGGTTTGCCAGCGTTCCCCCCATGTATTCCGCCGTCAGGCCGAGATGGTCGAGCACGCGCGATGGCACGGGACAGCGCGGGCCATAGGTGAACTGGTAGAACGCGCCGTCCGGCCGCATCTTGTCGAAGGCGCCGATCAGGATGGCCATCACCTTGCGCGGGGCGATGGACAGGAGCGGCAGGCCGCTGACCACGGCACCGGCCGGCCGGCCCTCGAACAGTTCCACGGTCCGTAGCCGCGCGGCATCCATCCACAGCGTGCGCGCACCGGGGTAGCGGGCCTGGAGCACGACGGCGAATTCCGAGCCGGCTTCGATCAGGGCGAGATCCTCCTGCCGGATGCCGCGCGCCAGCAAGGCGCGGGTGAAGGCCCCGGTGCCCGGGCCAAGCTCGATGACCGGGCCGGTATCGCGCGAGATTTCGCGGGTGATGAGGCTCGCAAGGGCGCGGCCCGACGGCGCGATGGCCGCGACGCGACGGGGGCTGCGGAGCCAGGCCTGGAAGAAGCTGAGTGTTTCGGCGATGGGCTGGTTCATTGCGGGAAATGCCTCTTGCTGCGGGCACACCGTCGCGCTGCGCGGGTGCCGCCATGGGGACGCGAGGGATCGTCGGCGCCCGAGGCGCGAGACGGTCCGTGATGTCAGGAAGGAAAGGGGGGCGGGCGAGCGGGGGCGCCGGTCAGCGCCGGCCGAAGGCGGCCGCGATGCGCCGGTTGGCGATGAGCATGGCGAGGGCGGTGGCGATGCTCGCGACCGGAACCGCCAACATGCCGAGAGCCAGTCCATTGGGGATGTGCGCGGCCGTCGCCGCATCGCTGACGAGGCCGACGATGAGCGGTCCGAGTGCCGGGCCCATCAGCCCGGAGCCGACCATGACGATGCTGGTGGCCTGCGCCTCCTTGCCTTTTCCGGCAACGAGATGCGCGGCGCCGAACGCCCATGGCAGCATGAAGCTGAAGGACAGCATGCCCGGCACCAGCAGGGCGACGGCCACCCAGCCGAGGGGGGCGAACAACGCCGCCGATGTGGTCACGCTGGCGATCAGGAACAGGATGGCGGGCGGGCCCAGCACCCGGCCGCTGCCGGACTGCACCGCGCGGTCGAACATGCGTCCGCCGATGACCGTTCCGAAAATTCCCATCAGTCCCTGCAGCAGCCCGAAGGCGAGCCCCGCCTGCGACGCGGTGAATCCATGGACGCGCATCAGGAAGGGGGCCGCGAAGGCATAGAACGGGGCCGAGGCGAAGCCGACCGCGATCGCGGCGACGAAAAGCCAGCGAAAGGCCGGCGTCGCCAGCAGCCGCGCGCTGGAGCGCAGGAACGTGTCGCCATTGGCGGTGGACTGCCGCAGCGGCAGCATCGGGCCGATGACGAGGAAAGCCAGCAGGCCGATGGCACCGCCAATGGCCCCCGCGCCGATCAGCGCCACCCGCCAGCCCAGGGCGTCGGCCACCGCGCCCCCGGCGGCGAACCCCACCATCGCCCCGATCGGCATGCCCATGGCAAACAGCCCGATCGCGAGGCCGCGTCGTTCGGGCCGGATCTTCCGGGCGATGATGGCGTGACCCGCCGGGAAGGCGCCCGCCTCTCCCGAGGCGACGCCGAAGCGGGTCAGCGCCAGCATGAGGAAGCTCGCGGCCGCCCCGCCGAGCGCCGTCATCGCGCTCCAGACAAGGATGCAGCCGACAAGCACGACGCGCGGCGAGCCGCGATCCGCCGCACGGGCGAGCGGCAGTGAAAGCAGGGTGTAGCAGATGGCGAACGGGATGCCGGTCAGCAGACCGATCTGCGTGTCATTCAGGGAAAGGTCGAGCCGGATGGCCTCGGCCATGATGAAAGGCAGAATCCGATCGACTTGTGAAATGGTGCTTACGAGGAAAAGTGTCAAAAGTATTGCATATCCATGCGCGCCACTCACGTATTCGCTACCGGAAGCGGCGGGTGGATAGCGGATATCCTTTATGGCATCTATTGATCTCGCGGCAGTTTCAGTCATCCTGAGCAGGCTCCTAGCTGGGTCGCACCACTAAGCTAGAAGGAGTGGCCGATGGTCAGAATGCCCGAACCGTCAATAAATCTGCCTATTCCTCCAGCCGCCCCTCCGCTTCCCATCAGGGGGGAGCGGGCCGGCCGGGGGCAGAACGAACCGGAGGCGTATGTGTCGTCATCGCTGTTTGAGGCCGTCACCGACTACATCGACAGCAAGGGTGGCGGGCAGGGCCTGTTCACGACACCGATGTCGGGGGTCAACTTCATTCGCTCCTTCCAGGAAGTGATGCCCCACCGCAAGGTCTACCAGCCCTCGCTCTGCGTGGTGCTTCAGGGAGCGAAGCAGATCCTCTTCGGCGGCGATACGCTCGACTATGGCCGCATGGAATGCCTTGTCGTCAGCATAGAACTGCCGGCGGCCGGCCGCATCATTACCGCCAGCGCCGACGAGCCCTTCGTCGGCCTCACCATCGATCTCGATGTCGCGGTCATCCGGGACATGGTGCAGGGGATGGACGACCTGTCGGAGGAGGATGTCAGCAGCGGCCCCTGCGTGTTCGTGGCCGACGTGGATGAGCCGCTGGCGGAATGCATCCACCGTCTGGTGCGGATGTCGCACACGCCGAAAGCCGTCCCCATCCTCTATCCCTCGGTGATGCGCGATATCTGCTACTGGTTGCTCAGCGGCCCGCACGGCGCCGAGGTCCGCAAGCTGTCGCTGCCGGCGTCGGCGACCGAGCGGGTCGCCACGGCCATCCATCTCATCCGCGCGAACATCGCCCAGCCGATGCGGGTGGAGCAGCTCGCGGATGCGGCGCGCATGAGCCCGTCATCCTTCCATCAGCATTTCAAGGCACTGACCTCGATGACGCCGCTGCAATACCAGAAGCAGTTGCGGCTGCTGGAGGCGCGGCGCCTCATGGTCGCGAATGCCGCCAGCGTCGCCGATGCGTCGTACAAGGTCGGCTATGAAAGCGCCTCCCAGTTCAGCCGCGAATACTCCCGGATGTTTGGGATCGCCCCGAAGCGCGACGTGTTGAACCAGCATCGCCTGTATCGCTCGCTGACCGGCCGCGACCTGCCCACCGCCCCCATGCCCTGACACCACGCAACCCTCGCGCCTCGATCGCGCCCCGCCTGTCAGCCGATGCCGGCCTGACCGCGGGGCGTTTTCGTTCGCGCCGCGAGCCGGTCCCGCCCCCGGGCTTCACCCGCTGCGACCGTTGGCGGAGGCCGCGACGCGCGGGTGCTCGAATGGAGGATCAGGCAGATTTTTTGCGCGTTCCGGCATTCGTCCCCGTTCCGCCGGCGCGTAACCTTTCCGCTCGTTGACAGCTCAGGTCACGGCCGGCGGGTGTCGCCGGCGACGGATCAACTCGGGTGGCGCCACCGCAGGGTGGGCGCGGCGGCGCGGGCCGCTGGCCATCATCCTGCCCGGTGACCGGACACGGATCCCCGGCGGCCATCCCCTGGAACAGGAATTCCCCATGCTCAGCTTTGTGATGAGACACGTGCTGGCCGCCGGTCTCGCGGCCGCCACAGCCACGCTTCCCTCCGGCCACGCGACGGCCCAGGCCACCTCGGCGCACCAGATCATCGGGGTCTGGGAAGCCATGGACGGCGGTATCAAGCTCGAGATTTTCGACGCCGGCGGCAGCTATGCGGCGCGCATGCTCTATGGCCGGCTGCTGGTGGAGGCTGACGGCAAGACGTTCAAGAAAGACACGCTGAACCCCGATCCCGCGCTGCGCGGCCGGTCGCTGGAGCGGGCCGTGGTCATGACCGATCTCGCATGGGACGAGCGCGACCGCCGCTGGGAAGGCGGGAATTTCTACAGCGGCGCGACCGGCCGCACCGTATCCGCGCAGGCGGAACTGGTGGGCGACACGATGGAAGTCCGCGCCTATGTCGGTGCGCCCCTGCTCGGCCAGACCATCGTGTTCCGGCGCGTGCCCTGACCCCGGCGGTTTGTACGAATAGGCAGATTTTCGTGCTCGCCATGGCGCGGCCGTCAAGCCTCACGCCACGCCTCGCGCCACGCCTCACTCTCACGCCAGACCTCTCTGCCGGACGCGCCGTGTCGCCTGACGCGGCGCGTTTCCGGCTCCACTCAGAACCAGCATGGATCCATGATGACACATTGGACAACGCGGGACATTCCCCCGCAACACGGGCGCTCGGCCATTGTCACCGGCACGGGCGGGCTCGGCTATGAGACGGCTCTCGCTCTTGCGCGTGCCGGGGCGAGCGTGGTGATCGTCGGACGAAATCCGGCGAGAGGTGCGGCTGCCGTGGCCGCCATCGGCAAGCAGGTGCCGGACGCGCAGCTTCGCTTCGGCGAGGTTGACCTCGCCAGCCTCGCCTCGATCTCCGCATTCGCCGCCCGGCTTTCCGGAGAGCAGGACAGTCTCGATCTTCTCGTCAACAATGCCGGCGTCATGACCCCGCCGAAGCGCTGCGTGACGCATGACGGCTTCGAACTCCAGTTCGGCACCAATTATCTCAGCCACTTCGCGCTTACCGCGCATCTGCTGCCGTTGCTGAAGAGGGGGCACCAGCCGCGCGTCATAACCGTGGGCAGTGTCGCGGCCCGCCGCGGCGCCATCGATTTCGACGATCTGCAGGCCGAGCGCAGCTACCGGCCATTCCCCGTCTACGCCCAGTCGAAGCTCGCCTGCCTTATGTTCGCCTTCGAACTGAGCCGGCGCAGCCGGGCGAGGGGATGGGGCGTTGACAGCCTGGCGGCGCATCCCGGCCTGTCGCGCACCAATCTCCTCTACAACGCGCCCGGCCGGCAGCCGCTGGGCACCTACATGATGCGCCGCACCTTGCGCTTCCTGCTCCAGTCCGCGGCGCAGGGCGCGCTGCCGACGCTGTTTGCCGCCACCGATCCGGGCGCGCGCGACGGCGCTCACTATGGCCCCGACCGGCTGTGGGGCACACGCGGCCACCCGGCAGAGGAGACGCCGCCCGCGCAGGCACGCGACGCCGCCGTGG
Organism: Ancylobacter gelatini; assembly: GCF_022601675.1. Classification (GTDB taxonomy): domain Bacteria; phylum Pseudomonadota; class Alphaproteobacteria; order Rhizobiales; family Xanthobacteraceae; genus Ancylobacter; species Ancylobacter gelatini. The sequence goes on from NZ_JAKVIL010000002.1 coordinate 298,725, forward strand.
CTGCGCGGCTCTGGCAGATATCCGAGGAGTTGGCCGGGGTCCGTTACGAGTAGCGGCGACGGGGCGGCGGCCACGGCGCGCGGAACGTTTTGCTGTTGAGCGAGACAAAAGCGCTTGATCTTTCGCTGTGCATGATCATAGATGATATAGGATATTGCATTTAAGGAGCCGTTCGGAGCCTTGAGTGGAGGGCCGCCGCATGACCGCCGCTCCGTCGGTCTGGAATCGGGGGCTACCGGCGCGAGATCCCCTCCCTGCGTCGCATCGCGTGCGAGCGAAGGGAGGCAACGAGAACAAGAAGTGCGCCGTCCAAGGCGCACGTCGCCACATCGCAATTGCGCGCTGAACATCGCAGACGGCGAGAGGCCGTCGCGCGGGGCAGCGGCGCAGGGAGGAAAATGACGTGAAAAATCAAGTGTTCCGTGCCGGCCTGCTCACGGCGACCGCGCTGGCCTTCGGCCTTACCGCTTCGGGTGCCGCTCTCGCGGAATGGAAGCCCGACCGTCCGGTCGAGCTGGTCGTGTCTGCCGGTCCGGGCGGTGGTTCGGACATCTTCACGCGCGTCGTGCAGGCCGCGCTGACCAAGAACTCGCTGGTGTCGACACCGCTTCTCGTCGTGAACAAGCCGGGCGGCTCCGGTTCCGAGGCGTTCGCCTATGCCGAGGACAATCCCGACAGCCCGTACAAGCTCTATTTCGGCACCCAGGACGCTTATGTGCTGCCGCTCACCACCAAGGTGACCTACAGCATGAAGGACCTGAAGCCGCTGATGACCATGGCGTCGGACGTGTTCATCCTGTGGACCAACCCGAAGGCTTCCGGCATCAATACCGCGCAGGAATTCGTCGAGAAGGCCAAGGCCGCCCCCGGCAAGGTGCGCATCTCCGGTGCCAAGGCAAAGGACGCCGACGAGACGCTGGTGACGTTGATCGAGCGCGCGGCCGGCATCGATCTCGCCTACATCCCCTACAAGAGCGGCAGCGAGGCGGCCATTCAGGTCGCGGGCGGCCATGTCGAGGCCAACACCAACAATCCGAGCGAGAGCCTGGAGCAGTGGAAGGCCGGCAACCAGAAGCCGCTCTGCGTCTTCACCAGCGAGCGCCTGGCGGACAAGACCGTCGTGGCTGATGGCGTGAGCTGGGCGGATATCCCGACCTGCGTCGAGGCCGGCATCAATGTGAAGGACTTCCTCCAGCCGCGCACGGTGTGGATGGGCGCGAACGCGCCGGCCGAGGCGGCGGCCTATTACACCGACCTTCTGAAGAAGGTGGCCGATACGCCGGAGTTCAAGGATTACTCCACGCGCAACGTCCAGATCAACAAGGTGCTCGTCGGCGATGAATTCAACGCCTATGTCGCCGAACAGGTGAAGAACTACGAGAAGATCTACAAGGATAACGGCTGGCTGCTGTCCTCCGGGCAGTAATCCCCGCTCGTCAGCCGCTACGGCGGTGTCCGTCCTCGTGGAGTTAAGTTCGGATGGAAATATCCCGCAACACCATGGAAGTGGCTGCGGCCGCGACGACCGCCCTTGTCGGGGCGGTCGTCTGCTACGGCTCGCTTGAGAACGGTATTGCCTGGGGCGAGTCCGGGCCGCAGCCCGGCTACTTCCCCTTCTGCATCGGCAGCCTGATCGTCGCCGGCAGCCTTGCCAACATCGTCTACACGCTGTGGAAGGGCGCGGCGCGAGCATCCGCCGTCGGTCCGGCGGGCGAGGCTGCCGGCGTCGTCGCGGCCGAGCCGTTCATCGACGGCACGCGCCTGCGCCAGCTGGCGGCGTTCTTCCTGCCGATCCTGGCCATGGTCGTCATCTCGGCCGGGCTCGGTCTCTATATCGGCATGGCGCTGTACATCTTCTATGCCATGCGGGTGTCGGTAGGTTACCGCACCATCACCAGCCTGCTGATCTCCGCCGCAGTGGTGCTCATCAACTTCTTCATCTTCGAGACCGTCTTCCTGGTTCCGCTGCTCAAGGGACCGATCCTCGAATATTTCGGCATCTACTGAAATAAAATCAAGAAGAGCTGAGGAAACGACCCATGGGCAATTTCGGCCAATTGATGGATGGCTTCGCCATCGCCCTTACGACACACCACATCATGGTGATGGTGATCGGTGTGCTGCTCGGCCTGGTGGTCGGCGTGCTGCCGGGCCTTGGCGCCCCGAATGGCGTGTCGCTGCTGCTGCCGCTGACCTTCACCATGGACCCGATCTCGGCGATCATCCTGCTGACCTCGATGTATTGGGGCGCGCTGTTCGGCGGCTCGACCACCTCCATCCTGTTCAACATTCCCGGCGAGCCGTCCTCGGTGGCCACCACCTTCGACGGCTACCCCATGGCCAAGCGCGGCGAGGCGGTCCGGGCGCTGACGCTGGCGTTCTCCTCCGCGGGCTTCGGTGCGCTGGTCGGCGTCCTCGTCATCACCCTGCTGTCCGGCTGGGTGGCGAATTTCGCGCTGCGCTTTGGCTCCCCGGAATATTTCGGCGTCTACTTCCTCGCCTTCGCCAGCTTCATCGGCATGTCCGGCGGCTCGCCGTTCAAGACGCTGGTGTGCATCATGCTGGGCCTTGCGGCCGGCACGGTCGGCATGGACACGATTTCCGGCGAGGGGCGGCTCACCTTCGGCATCGCCGATCTGACGCGCGGCATCTCGTTCCTGATCGTGGTCATCGGCCTGTTCGGGCTCGGCGAACTGCTGGTGACGGTCGATGAGGGCTACAAGTTCGACGGCGTTAAAGCCAAGCTCAGCCTGTCGGTCATCTTCCGCACGCTGCTGGAACTGCCGCGCTACTGGGTCACGCTGCTGCGCAGCGCGCTGGTGGGCTGCTGGATGGGCATCACCCCCGGCGGCCCGACCGCCGCCTCCTTCATGAGCTACGCGCTGGGCCGCCGTTTCTCGCGGCGCGGCAGGTTCTTCGGCAAGGGCGAGCCGGAAGGCATCGTCGCGCCGGAGACCGCGGACCACTCCGCCGGTTCCTGCGCCCTGCTGCCGATGCTGGCGCTCGGCGTTCCCGGCTCGGCCACGGCGGCCGTCATGATGGGCGGCCTGATGATCTGGGGCCTGTCGCCCGGCCCGATGCTGTTCACGACCCGTCCGGATTTCGTCTGGGGCCTCATCGCCTCGATGTATGCCGGCAACCTCATCGCCGTCGTGCTGGTGCTCACCACCGTCCCGCTGTTCGCCTTCATCCTGCGCGCGCCGTTCTCGGTGGTCGGGCCGCTGATCGCGATCATCTGCGTCATCGGCGCCTATACCGTGTCGAACCACATGTTCGACGTGTGGCTGGCGCTGATCTTCGGCATCGTCGGCTACGTCTTCAAGAAGCTCGACTATCCGCTCGCGCCCTTCGTTCTCGCCGTGGTGCTGGGGGACAAGGCGGAGGATGCCTTCCGCCAGTCCATGCTGTCCTCCGGCGGCTCGCTCACTGTCTTCTTCGAGACGCCGCTGGTGGGAACGATGATGGGCCTGGGCATCCTGCTGCTGCTGCTTCCCCTGCTGTCGCTGCTGTTCGGCGCGATCTTCGGGCGCGGCGGCGGGGCGGATGCCGGGGAGGCGGCCGACCACCAGACGTCCCGACCCTAGACCCTCGCATCCAGCCGCGGCGCGATCTGGCGCTGTTTGCGGGATCAAGGTATCATAAAACCTCTATCAGTGAGTTGCGCCATGTTCGGAGCCCTGCGTCTACCCCACACCATCCTCTTCGGCGGCGGCCAGCGTCACGTCATCGGTTCGGCGGCCGCGCGCTTGGGAACGCGCACGCTGGTGTGCACCGATGCCCGCATGGCGCAACTCGCCGTCTTCGCCGACCTCCTCAAGGACCTTGAGGCGCACGGCGTCGAGGCACGGGTCTACGACCAGACCATCGCCGACCTGCCGATCGAATCGATCAAGGAGTGCGTGGCCGGCGTCGGCGACTTCAAGCCGGACAGCATCATCGGCATTGGCGGCGGCAGCTGCATCGACATGGCGAAGGTGGTCTCGGTGCTGCTCACCCATGGCGGCGAGCCCAGCGCCTATTACGGTGAATTCGCCGTTCCCGGTCCCGTCGTGCCGCTGATCGCGGTGCCCACCACCTCCGGCACCGGCTCCGAGGTCACCCCGGTCGCGGTCATCCTCGACAGCGCCCGCGGCACCAAGATCGGCATCGCCAGCCCGTACATCATCCCACACATGGCGGTGTGCGACCCCGAGTTGACCATGACCTGCCCGGTCGGCCTCACCGCCTGCTCGGGCGCGGATGCGCTGGCCCATGCCGTCGAGGCGTTCACCAGCAAGACCCGTCCGGCCGACGCGATGCTGACCGAACAGCACGTCTTCATCGGCAAGAACATGCTCTCGGACCACTTCGCCCGGCTCGCGGTCTCGAACGTGTTCCGCTATCTCGCCCGCGCCTGCAAGGACGGCAGCGATGTCGAGGCCCGCGAGGGCATGATGCTGGCCTCGCTGGCGGCCGGCTGCGCCTTCGGCACGGCGGGCACGGCGGCGGCCCATGCGCTGCAATATCCGGTCGGCAACCTCACCCACACCTCGCATGGCGATGGCGTCGGCGCGCTGCTGCCCTTCGTCATGCAGTTCAACCGCTCCGCCAGCCCGGACGCCTTTGCGGAACTGGCCGGCGTGGTGGGTCTCGGCGATGCGTCGATGAGCGCAGACCAGCGTTCGCAACTCTTCATCGACGAGGTGGCGCAGCTATTCGCCGACATCGGCATTCCCCGCTCGCTCCAGGCGCTCGGCCTTGCGTCGGGTCATGAGAACGACGTCGCCGCCGGCGCGCTGAAGGCCGAGAGGCTGGTGAAGAACAATCCGCGCCCGCTGGACCTCGCCGCGATGCTCCACATCACGCAGGCCGCCTTTGCCGGCGAGCGTGCCGCGCTGCGCAATCTCTGACCATCATCGGGATACAGATCATGTCGACCAACACCGCGCACCAGATGCCCGCCGATACCGGCGCCACCTATGTCGTTCCCGGCTTCGGGGCGAAGGAGTCCTTCCCGATTCCGACCGACCTGCTCATCGGCGACAACTGGGTCGCGGGGAGCGGGGAGGGCCGTATCGAGGTTCTCAACCCCGCCACCGGCGCGGTGCTGACCTCGATCGCCGATGCGACCGTCGCTGACGGCATGGCCGCGGTCGACGCCGCGCAGGCCGCCGCCGCCTCCTGGGCCGCGACCCCGCCGCGCGCCCGCGCCGTCATCCTGCAGCGCTGCTTCCACGCCATGGTCGAGCATGCCGACTGGCTGGCACAGCTCATCTCTCTGGAGAACGGCAAGGCGCTGCCGGATGCGCGCTCCGAAGTCATGTACGCCGCCGAGTTCTTCCGCTGGTACGCGGAAGAGGCGGTGCGGATCAATGGCGACATCGGCATCGCCCCGGCCGGCGGCAACCGCATCATGGTGCAGTACCAGCCGATCGGCATCTCCCTGCTGATCACGCCGTGGAACTTCCCGGCGGCGATGGCGACCCGCAAGATCGCCCCGGCGCTGGCCGCCGGCTGCACCTGCATCCTCAAGCCGGCGGAAGAGACTCCGCTGACCGCGCTGGCGGTGGGCGAAATCCTGCGCCGCGCCGGGGTGCCGGCCGGCACGGTGAACATCATCAACACCTCCGACCCCGCGAGCGTGTGCAGCGCCATCCTGCGTGACCGCCGCGTGCGCAAGCTGTCCTTCACCGGCTCCACCGAAGTCGGCCGCATCCTGCTGCGCGAGGCTTCCTACAACATCATCAACTCGTCGATGGAACTGGGCGGCAACGCGCCGTTCCTGGTGCTGGACGATGCCGATCTCGACGCCGCCATCGACGGCGCGATGATCGCCAAGATGCGCAATGCCGGCGAGGCCTGCACGGCGGCCAACCGCTTCTATGTGCAGGAGGGCATCTATCCCGCTTTCGTCGACCGGCTGGTGGAGAAGATGGGCGCGCTGAAGCTTGGCGCGGGAACCGATGCTGCCACCCAGTGCGGCGCGATGATCAACGGCGCGGCGATCGACAAGATCGAGATGCTGGTGAGCGACGCGGTTGGCAAGGGCGCGCGCGTGCGGCTCGGCGGCAAGACGCCGGCGGGCGAGGGCTTCTTCTACCCGCCGTCGGTGCTCGACGAGGTGCCGCTGAACGCCGACCTGCTGCGCGAGGAGATTTTCGGGCCGGTCGCGGCGGTGGTGCCGTTCAAGGACATCGAAGATGCCGTGCGCATGGCCAACGACACCGAATACGGCCTCGCCGCCTATGTCTACACCGAGAACATGAAGCTCGGGCTTCAGCTTGCCGAGCGGCTGGAATACGGCATGGTCGCGCTCAATCGCGGTCTGGTCTCCGATCCCGCCGCACCGTTCGGCGGCGTCAAGCAGAGCGGGCTCGGGCGCGAGGGTGCCCATCACGGGCTGCTCGAATTCACCGAGGCCAAGTATATCGCGGTCAACTGGTGACGATGGCCGGGTGGGCGGCGCGCGTCGCCCGCCCGCGCCATGACGGCCCCCGGCGGCGCGGCGTCGCTTGGTTGGAACGATGAGAACCTATATCTTATATCATCTTTGTTTTAGGTTTGATTCACATGGCCACCAGCACTCAGGATCCCCTGTCGTTTTCGCGGCTGGTGGCGCTCGACGACAAGCGTCCCACCTATCCGCAATCGCTGGTGGAACTGGCTTATGAGCAGCTCCTGTCCATGCTGGTGACGATGAAGATCGCGCCGGGCGGGCATATCAGCATCGAGGCGCTGGCGCGGCAGCTCGAAATCTCGCAGACCCCGATCCGCGAGGCGCTGACGCTGCTGGAGGCGCAGAAGCTCGCCTACAAGATCCCCAATGTCGGCTTCCGGGCGGCGGAACTGCTGACCCGCCAGGAAGTGCACGACCTGTTCGAGCTGCGCCTGCTGATCGAGCCGGCGGCGGCGGCCTTCGCGGCGGAAAAGGCCAATGACGAGGCGCTGCGCGCGCTGGAAACGCTTGCCGAGGAAATGTCGCGCCAGCAGACCGGCAATGAGCTGGCCTACGCCCAGTTCGCGGAAGGCGACGCGCGCCTGCACCAGCTGGTGACGGCGGCGAGCGGCAACCGCTTCATCGCGGAGACGGTCGAGGGCCTGCACGTCCATCTCCACATCTTCCGCTTCCTGTTCAGGACCAACGCCACCGCCAAGGCCGTGCAGGAGCATGAGGCGATCGTCAGTGCGCTTCTCGCGCGCGACCCGGCGGGCGCGGAACAGGCGATGCGCAACCATCTGCTGGCCTCGCGCGGGCGCATGACGCTGGCGCTGGACGAGCAGGAGCGTCTGGCCGGCGCCAACCTCTCGCCGGAGGGCGGCGGGCGCCCGCGTCGGGGCCGCGCGCGCAAGCGCTGAAGGCGGCAGAAGCACGCGGCGAACCGCGATCACCGTTTGACAGGGGTCCGCGTCGTAACTAAAATCATATAGGATATATGATGCATCGCCCTCCCGATGAGGGCCGGAGCGTATAGTCGTGCATCCCCGCGCCGATGCGGTGCGCCGGGATGGAACAGGTCTCTTATCCCGGCGCGATGCGCGTTCCGCCGCGTTGCCGGGCAATGACATAATGGGAGGAATTGGTGATGGCTCTGCCTCTACAGGGCATCCGGGTGCTCGACATCTCGCAGGTGATGGCCGGGCCGTTCTGCTGCATGCTCTTGGCCGACATGGGCGCCGACGTCATCAAGATCGAGCCGCCGGGCACGGGCGATTCCACCCGCCATTCCATGGGCTTTCGGCTCAAGGGCTCCGACAGCCCCGGCTTTCTGGCGCTCAATCGCAACAAGCGCAGCATCACGCTCGACCTCAAGTCGCCGGAAGACCGCGAGGTGCTCTACGCGCTGGTGAAGACCGCCGACGTGCTTGTCGAGAATGCCCGCCCCGGCGTCGCCTCGCGCCTCGGCATGGACTACGCCACGCTGAAGGCGATCAACCCGCGCCTCGTCTATGCCAGCATTTCCGGTTTCGGCCAGACCGGCCCGTGGTCGCAGCGGCCGGGCTTCGACCTGATCGCGCAGGCGGTGTCCGGCGTGCTCAGCTCCAACGGCTTCCCCGGCATGGAGCCGGCCAAGAACTCCATTGCGGTGGCCGATCTCGGCGCCGGCCTGTTCAGCGCCTACGCCATTCTGAGCGCGGTCATCGGCCGCCAGACCTCCGGCGAGGGCCAGCACATCGACGCGTCGCTGTTCGAGGCGGCGCTGGCGCTCTCGATCTGGGAGACCACGGAACTGTGGGGCACCGGCAAGTCGCCCGCGCCCATCGGCTCGGCCAACCGCATGTCCGCGCCCTATCAGGCGGTGGAAGCCGCCGATGGCTGGTTCGTCATTGGCGCCGCCAATCAGGGCCTGTGGCTGACCTTCCTGAAGGTGCTCGGCCGCGAGGAACTGCAGCAGGATGAGCGCTTCTCCACCAATGCCGCGCGTGTGCAGAACCGCATCGCGCTGATGGAGGAGCTGGCGCCGACCTTCCTCACCCGCACCCGCCAGGAATGGATCGACGCGCTGATGGCGGCCGGCGTGCCGACGGCGCCGATCCTCGATTATGGCGAGGCGGTCGCCAGCGAGCAGGCCGAAGCGCGCCAGATGGTGCAGATGGTGCCGCACCCCGTCGAGGGCGAGTTCCGCGCGCTCGGCTTCCCGGTAAAGCTCAGCGCCACCCCGCAGGAAGTCCGCCTCCCGCCGCCGCTGCTCGATGAGCATGGCGACGATATTCGCCGGGAACTGGTCCAAATGGGGCTGCTGTCGCAGTCGAAGACGAAGAGCGTGGCGTGATGAGCACTCCCGGTATCGATTTCGAGAAGGCTGGCGACGTCGCCTTCGTCCGCTTCAACAACCCGTCGGCGCACAACGCCCTCACCAGCCAGATGTGGCACGACCTGCGCGACGCCGCGCTGGCGATCGCGGAGGATCCCGCGATCCGCGTCGCGGTGTTCCGCGGCGTGGGCGGCAAGGCGTTCGTCTCCGGTACCGACATTTCCGGCTTCACCAAGTTCGCCAGCGGCGCCGACGGCGTGGCCTATGAGCGTGGCATCGATGAGTGCATGAGCGCGGTCGACGCCATCCCGGTCACGACCATCGCCGTGGTCGATGGCTGGGCGGTCGGCGGCGGGCTCAACATCGCCTCCGCCTGCGATTTCCGCCTCGCCACACCGGGCGCGCGCTTCGGCTCGCCCATCGGCCGCACGCTCGGTAATTGCCTGTCGGCGCTCAGCATGGCGCGCATCGGCGGCGCCATCGGCGTGCCGCTGGCCAAGCGCATGGTGCTGCTCGGCGAAATCATCACGGCCGAGGAAATGCTCGCCAAGGGCTTCCTGCTGAAGATCCTCGATGCGGGGGCGATGGAGGCGGAGGTCGAGGCGCTGTGCCGCCGCGCGGCCGAGAACGCGCCGCTGACCACCCGCGCCACCAAGGCCACGATCCGCAAGCTCTCCCTCGACCAACTGCCGGACATCGAGGCGATCGTCTCCGAGGTCTATGGCAGCGAGGATTTCCGCCGCGGCGTCGAGGCGTTCCTCGCCCGCACCAAGTCCGTTCCGACGTGGACCGGCAAATAGACGGCGGGATGTGAAGGACGCCGCCGGATCGCTCAGCGGTCCGGCTGCACCTCGTGCTCCAGCACCCGGCGGGTGACACGCCAGCCATTGAAATGGTGGGCGCGCAGCAATTCGCGCAGCAGCGGCCCCTGTCGCTGCTTGAGCGCCGCCACAATCTGCTCGTGCTCCATCACCGCGCGGGCCCAGCGCTCACTTACCCGGTTGCCGGCGAAGCGGTACAGCCGCACGCGCGCGCTTTCCACCCGGTAGACCCGCGACAGCGCCGGATTATGCGCGCAGTCGACAATGGTCTGGTGGATCTCCTGATTGATGCGGAAATAACCCATCAGGTCGCCCGCCCGCTGGCACGCCACCATGTCCTCGTGCCGGGCTTCCACCCGCGCGAATTCTTCCGCCGTGCCCCGCTCGCAGGCCGGCTCCGCCGCCACGCTTTCGAGGCCGGCGAGCAGTTCCATGGCGAGGTCGACCTCTTCCGGGGACAGCTTGGTCACCTGCGCGCCGCGATTGGGCACGATCTGCACCAGGCCTTCGGTTTCCAGAATCTTGAACGCCTCGCGCAGCGGCGTGCGGGTCACGCCGAGCCCCTCGGTCAGCATGCGCTCGGAGATGCGCCCGCCCGGCGGCAACTCGCCGGCCAGGATCATGTCGCGGATGCGCTCGACGACATGGGTCGCGCTGCGCCCGCGCAGCGTGCGCGCCAGATCGGGAGCCAAATCAGCCATGTCGGTCGCCGGCTCGGGCGACTGATCGGGAGTGGCAGGCTCGGTGAGTGATTGCATGCAAACAGGCTGTCACATCGCAGATTAAATGTCCATTTCGATCGATCATTCCTGTGATTACATTCAATGGCGACGCGTTCGCATCGTCGACGCGTGCCGCTGATGCAATGTTGCTGTAAACGCCGCGCGACTGTCGGCACGTTATCGCGACTTGGCAGCCGGATGGGCGTTCGAGGTCTTCGAGCAACTGCGTCGCTTATGTCACTGCCGGCGGGCGCCCGGTCGAGATCTGCGGCGTCTTGGGCGCCGCCTCCGATCCCGCGCCCGGCCAGCGATAGGAATTCACCGGGTATGCCGCGCCTCACGGACTGGTGATTAGATGATGGCCATCAGCATAGCCTAGCTTCCGCCCCGGAGCGCATTCGACTGCCGTCCACCCGCCGGGAAGCGGAGGGCGGCTTTTCCTGTTGCGCCCCTCATCCCGTGATGAAGAGGGCTCATCCATGAAATTCACACTCAACGGAGCCGAGCACAGCATCGAGGCGGACGGCGACATGCCTCTGCTCTGGGCGCTGCGCGACGTCGTCGGCCTCACCGGCACCAAATTCGGCTGCGGCGTCGCGCTGTGCGGCGCCTGCACGGTCCATGTCGACGGAGCGCCGGTCCGCTCGTGCCAGACCACCGTGGCGGATGTCGAGGGCAAGAGCGTCACCACCATCGAGGGCGTCGCCGGCAGCGGCGAGGTCGGTCAGGCGGTGGTGGCGGCCTGGCGCAAGCTCGACGTGGTGCAGTGCGGCTACTGCCAGTCCGGGCAGATCATGTCCGCCGTCGGGCTGCTCAGCGAAAATCGCAAGCCGACCGATGACGATATCGACGCGGCCATGGACGGCAATGTCTGCCGCTGCGCCACCTATCAACGCATCCGCGCGGCGATCCACGACGCCGCCGCCAACCTCGCGTGATCGCCATGCACCTCATCAAACCGGACCATTACCGCAAGATGCTGGCGGGCCAGCTGGCGGGCCAGTCGGCGGGCTCGGGCGAGCCGGTGGCGCCCTCGCGCCGCGGCTTCCTGCAGGGCGTCGCCGCCATCGGCGGCGCGCTGGTCATCGGCCTTCATCTGGAAACGGGCAAGGCGTTCGCCGCCGCCGCGAAAGACGGCCCGATGCCCAACGCCTTCGTGCGCATCGCCCCCGACAGCACCGTCACCGTGCTGATCAAGCACCTCGACATGGGGCAGGGCGTGACCACCGGCCTCGCCACCATCGTCGCCGAGGAACTCGACGCCGACTGGAGCCAGATGCGCGCCGCCTTCGCGCCGGCCGATGCGCTGCTCTACAACAATCTGGCGTTCGGCCCGGTGCAGGGCACGGGCGGCTCGACCTCCGTCGCCAATAGCTGGGAGCAACTGCGCAAGGCCGGCGCCGCCGCCCGCCACATGCTGGTCGCCGCCGCCGCCGAGAAATGGGGCGTGCCCGCTTCCAGCATCACCATCGACAAGGGCCGGCTGGCGAGCGGCAGCCATTCCGGCAGCTTCGGCGAGTTTGCCGAGGCCGCCGCCAAACTGCCGGTGCCCACCGAGGTCACGCTCAAGGACCCGAAGGACTTCAGGCTGATCGGCACGCGCCTGCCGCGCCTCGATTCGGCCGACAAGACCGACGGCAAGGCGATCTACGCGCTCGACATCCGCCGTCCGGGCATGCTCACCGCGGTACTGCGCCGTCCGGACCGCTTCGGCGCCACGCTCAAGAGCTTCGACGCCACGGCGGCGAAGAAGGTGCCGGGCGTGGTCGAGGTGGTGGCGGTGCCCAACGGCATCGCGGTGCTCGCCACTAACACCTGGGCGGCGATCCAGGGCCGCGAGGCGCTGGCCGACATCGTCTGGGACGAGGCCAATGCCGAGATGCGCTCCACGCCCGAGCTGATGACGGCCTACAAGCAGCTCGCCACCACGCCCGGCACGAGCGCCGCGAAGCGCGGCGATGCGGCCAAGGGCCTTTCGGGCGCCGCCAAGGTGATCGAGGCGGAGTTCGAGTTCCCCTATCTCGCCCACGCGCCGATGGAGCCGCTCAACTGCGTGATTGAGAAGACCGGCGACGGTGTGACCATCTGGACCGGCTCGCAGTTCCAGACCATCGAGCAGGCGGTGACCGCCGGCATCATGGGAATCAAGCTCGAGCAGGTGAAGATCGAGACGCTGTGGGCCGGTGGCTCCTTCGGGCGCCGGGCCAATCCGCCGGCCGACTATGTGGCGGAGGCGGCGACGATCCTCAAGGCCATTGACGGGCGCGCCCCGGTTCATCTGGTCTGGACCCGCGAGGACGACATCAAGGGCGGCTATTACCGCCCCATGTTCTACCACAAGGTCCGCGCCGGGGTGACGGCGGACGGCAAGATCGCCGGCTGGGAACAGCAGATCGTCGGCCAGTCCTTCATCGTGGGCACGCCGTTCGAGGCGTTCATCGTCAAGAATGGCGTCGACGGCACCTCGGTCGAGGGCGCCTCCGACACCAATTACGACATCGGCAATTTCGCGGTGGACCTGCACACGGTTCCCTCGAAGGTGCCGACGCTGTGGTGGCGCTCGGTCGGCCACACCCACACCGCGCAGGCGGTGGAGGTGATGATCGACGAACTCGCCCACGCCGCCGGCCGCGATCCGGTGGAGTTCCGCATGGAGCTGCTCAAGGACAAGCCGCGCCACGCCGCCGTGCTCAAGCTTCTGGCGGAAAAAGCGAATTGGGGTCCCAAGGCCGGGCAGGGCAAGGGCCGTGGCCTCGCGCTGCATGAGAGCTTCGACACGGTGGTCGGCAGCGTGATCGACGTCTCGGTGGTGGACGGCCAGATCAAGGTCGACAAGGTGATCTGCGCCGTAGATTGCGGCATCGCCATCAACCCGGACGTCATTGCCGCGCAGATCGAGGGCGGCGTCGGCTTCGGTCTCGGCGCCGCGCTGCATGACGAGATCACGCTCGACAAGGGGCTGGTGGAGCAGTCGAATTTCGACGGCTTCATTCCGCTGCGCATGTCCGAGATGCCGAAGGTGGAGGTGCACATCCTGCCCTCCGCCAACGCACCCACGGGCATTGGCGAGCCGGGCGTGCCGGGCGTCGCGCCGGCGCTGTCCAACGCGATCTTTGACGCCACCGGCCAGCGGCTGCGCTCGCTGCCGTTCAAGCTTGAGGACTTCAAGGCGTAGTTCACGCCGCCCTCTCACTGGGAAAAGGCCGGCGCGAGCCGGCCTTTTCTGTGTGCGCGTCTCAGGCATTCACCCAGCGGCAATTTCCTGCACGTCTTCCGGCGCCCGCGGCGCTGGCCCTCGTCGCGATCAGGCTGTTCTCGCTCGGCATGACGCTGCTAGGCAGGTGCTCGCCGAGGGGTGGCGGCGGAAGCCGCGCCTCCGCCATCGGCCTGAGCGACGCGCCATCGATGACAGCCGCTTCCGGGGCGCCGGGCCTCTCCCTTCGCGCCCGGTGCTTTTCCGGCCGCGCCTTCCCGTGGATGCCGGGCCGCGCGACGCGCGCCGGCGGGGACATCGCGCAACATCCTGGGTTATGAAGTGGACATGTACCGCTTCATCCATTCCGGCGACCTTCATCTTGGCAAGCGCTACGGCAACATGCCGGAGGAGTTGCGTGGGCGGCTGAAGGAGGCGCGCCACACCGTGCTGCGCCGTCTGGCGGACCAAGCCCGTGCGCAGGGCGCCTCCGCGATCCTGCTGGCCGGCGACAGTTTCGACACCGAGACCCCGAGCCCGGAGACGCGGCGCCAGGCGCTGGCGGAAATGGCCCACCACGCCCCGCTCACCTGGGTGCTGCTGCCGGGCAACCACGATTCGCTGCAGGCGGCGCAGCTCTGGAGCGCGCTCGCCACTGGCCGGCCGGCCAATGTCACGCTGGCGACCGAGGCGGCGATCCATGAGCTGGCGCCGGGCGTCGCGCTGTTGCCCGCCCCGTGCACCACCCGTCGCCCGGGCCGCGACCTCACCCAGTGGATGGACGGCGCAGCGACGCCCGAAGGCACGATCCGCCTTGGCCTCGCGCATGCCGCGATCCTCGATTTCGCGGAAGAGGGCGGCGCCTCCGGCATCATCACGCCGGACCGCGCCGCGCGGGCCGGGCTCGATTATCTCGCGCTCGGCGACTGGCACGGCGCGATGGCGATCGACGCGCGCACCCATTACAGCGGCACGCCCGAGCCGGACCGTTTCAAGCACGACCGGCCGGGGCAGGCGCTGCTGGTGACATTGCCGGCGGTCGGCGCGCCGCCCGAGGTCACCCCGCTGGTCACCGGCAGCTTCGAGTGGCGCACCATACCCCTGCATCTGCTGGCGCAGGACGATGGCCCGGCCCGCCTTGCCGCGTTGCTGCCGCCGGGGCCGGAGCGCCGGCAATCGCTGCTGCGCATCGCCGCCACCGGCCGCGCCAGCCTCAATGCGCGCACCGCGCTGGCGGCGGCGATCGAGCATGCCGCCCCGGAATTCGCCCTGCTGGAGCTTGATGACGACAGGCTGGAGACCGATTGCGAGGCTGGCGACCTCGACCTGATCGACCGCGCCGGCGCGCTGCGCGAGGCGGCCGAGCGGCTGCACGCCGCCAGCCTCGACACGGCCGCCTCCGCCGCCGAGCGCGAAGTGGCGCGGGCCGCACTCATCCGCCTGTTCTCCCTTTGCCAGAAGATCGCCTCATGAAGATCGCGGCGCTGCGGTTCTACAATGTGAAGCGCTTCGCCCGTCAGGGCGTCGCCATCGAGAACATCGCCGATGGCGTCAATGTGCTGTGCGCGGCCAATGAGTACGGCAAGTCGACCAGCTTCGAGGCGCTGCACGCGCTGTTCTTCCAGCCGCACACCGGCGCGCCGAAGGAGGTGAAGCGGCTCCAGCCCTATAGCGGCGGCAATCCGCTGGTGGAGGCCGACATCGTGGTGCCGGAGGGGCGCTTCCGGCTCAGCAAGCAGTTTCTCGGCGGCCGGCGCGCCACGGTCGAGAGCCTCGACGACGGTCGTCTGATCGCGCAGGCCGACGAGGCCGAACGCTTCATCGCCGGGCTGGTCCGCGGCGGCACCGCCGGACCCGCCGGCCTGCTTTGGGTGCGTCAGGGCATTACCGGCATCGGCGATCGCGCGCGCAAGGAGGAGGACGAGGAGCGGCAGGTGCGCGAGAGCCTCCTCTCCTCGGTTCAGGGCGAGGTCGAGGCGGTGACCGGTGGGCGGCGCATGTCGCAGATCATGGCGGCCTGTCAGGACGAACTCGCCGTGCTGGTCACGCCGACCGGCCGACCAAAGGCAGATGGCCCGTACAGCAAGGCACTCGATCTGCGCAACACACTGGCCGAGACCGAGAAGCGGCTTGCCGGCGAGGTCGCGATCCTGCGGGAGGCGCTCGACCGGCGCGCGCGGCTTCAGCGCGAACTGGCCGAATTGAGCGATCCCGACGAGCAGGCCGCGCGGCGCGAGGCGGTCGTGAAGGCCCGCGCCGCGCTCGATCACGCCAAGAGCCATGCCGAACGGCTGACGGCGGCACAGGCGCAGGCCGGGCTGGCGCGCAATCAGGCCGAAGCGGCCGAGCGCGCTCTGGTCGCCTTCCGCGAAGCGCTGCATCGGAGCGCGACGGTTCGGGTGGCGCTCGACGCCGCGGCCGCGCAGCGCGGGCAGGCCCTGACCCGGCGTGCCGAGGCGGCGCGGGCGATCGACGAGGCGCTGGCGGAGGTCCGCGCGGCGGAAGCCGGGGAAGCCGCCGCGCGCGCACTGATGGCGCGGCTGGACGCGGCGCTGGCGGCACGCCGGGCGGCGGCGGAGATCGAAGCGTTGCGAGCCCGTCTCGCGGCTGCCGATGCCAAGCGCGGCGAGGTGGAGGCGGCCGAGGCGGCTCTCGCCCTGATCGCGCTGCCCGCCGGGGCGGTCGATGCGCTGCAGAAGCTTGAGACCGAGATCGCGACATTGCGCGCCGCGCGCGAGGCCGGCCTGCCTTCGGTGCTGCTCGACTATGAGCCCGGCATCGCCACCCCGGTGCTGATCGACGGCGAGCCGCTTCCGGCGGGTGAGCCGCGCCCGGTCGCCGACCGCGCGCGACTGACCATAGCCGGGCTCGGCACGCTCACGCTGCGCTCCAACCGACCCGAGGCGGACGATGGCCGGCTGGAGACGGCGCAGACCCGCCGACTTAGGGCGCTTTCGGCGGTCGGCGCCGCCGATCTGGCCGATGCGCGGCGCCGCGAGGCGCAGGCGCGCGAGGCGTCCGCCGCGTTGGACCTGCTGCGTCTCGAACTGCGCCACCTCGCCCCGGAAGGGCTGGCGACGCTGCGCGAAGAGGTGGCGCGCCGCGCCGCGCTGGCCCCCGAGCCGACCGAACTTTCCGACGACCCGGAAGAGGCCCGGCGGGCGCGGGAGGCGGCCGACCGCCGGGTCCAGGCTGCGCGCAATGCCGCGCGCGAGGTCGAACCGCTGCATCGCCATGCCGGCGAGGCGGTGACCGCCGCCGAGACTGCCTATCTCACGCTGAAGGCCGAATTTGAGCGGCTGGAGGCCGGGCTGGGCCCGGAAAACGAACGGCCGGCGCAGGAAGCGCGGCTGGCTTCCGCCCATGAGAATCTTGCGGCGACGCTGCGCGAGCGTGACGCCGCCGCCGCGCAACTCCTTGACGGCGCACCGGATCTTCAATCCGCCGAGGCGGTGCTGCGCCGCGCGACGTCCGCCGAGGATGCCGCGCGCCAGCAGCAGGAACGGCTTCAGCTCGACCTTGCCGGCCTGAACGCCGAGATCCGCACCCGTTCGGACGACGCGGTGGAGGAGGCGTGGCGCGAGGCTAGCGAGGCGCTGGAGGCGGCGTCAAAGCGGGTCGCGGCCTTCGAGGCCGAAGTGGGCCTGCTGAACCGGCTGGCCGGCACACTGGCCGACGCCCGCGCTGCGGCGCGAGACCTTTATCTCCAGCCGGTTATCGGCGAACTGCGCCCGCTACTGGGCATGCTGTTCGACGACGTGTCCATCGTGTTCGACGAGAAGACCCTGCTGCCGCAAACCATCCGCCGCAATGGCCAGGACGAGGAGATCGACCGGCTGAGCGGGGGCATGCGCGAGCAGCTTTCCGTGCTCACCCGCCTCGCCTTCGCGCGGCTGCTGGCGCAGGGCGGGCGGCCGGCCCCGGTGATCCTCGACGACGCGCTGGTCTATTCCGACGACGACCGTATCGAGCGCATGTTCGAGGCGCTGCATCGTCAGGCCATGGACCAGCAGATCATCGTGTTCTCCTGCCGCCAGCGCGCCTTCGCGCGGCTCGGCGGGCAGGTGCTGCGCATGGAGCCGTGGCAGCCGGCTACCTGAGGAATGCCCCGCTAGACCAGCGCGCCCTTGCGCGAGATGACGTGGACCGCCAGCGCATGCGCGCGCTCGACGCTCGCCTCGGGCGACAGTCCTTGCAGCCGGGCGGCGAGCCAGCCGGCATTGAAAGCATCGCCCGCGCCCGTGGTGTCGACCGGCTCGACCGGGGCGAGCGCATGGGGGATCATCCTGCCCTCAACCGCCAGCAACACGTCGCGGCCGCCATTCTTCACCACCACCTCGCGTCCCGTCTGCGCGCCGTAGCGCACCGCGCAGGCTTCAAGGCTCGCATCGCCGAAATGCTGCGCCTCGTCCTCGAAGCTCGGCAGAACGATGTCCGCGACGCCGGCCGCGCGCATGATCACGGCACGCATCGTGTCGGCGTCCTCCCAGAGGCGGGGCCGGATGTTGGGGTCGAACGCCACCTTCACGCCCCGCGCACGGGCCGATTGCAGCGCTGCGATCAGCCGTTCGCGCGCCTCGGGCGCGAGGATGGCGAGCGTGATGCCGCTGACATAGGCGATGTCGGCCCAGCCGAGCGCGGCGTCGAGCGCCGCCCCGTCATCCGCCAGCAGCCTCGCGGCGGAGCGATCGCGCCAATAGGTGAAGCTGCGCTCGCCATGGCGCAGCGAGATGGCGTAGAGCCCGGGACCGCGCGTGGGCTCATGGCGGATGAACCGCGTGACCAGCCCGGCCTGCGCGATGAAATCCTCGATCCGCGCCGAAAAAGGATCGGTTCCCAGCGCGGTGAAATAGGCGATGTCAGCGGCGTCGCCAGCGAGGCGCTTCAGGTGCCAGGCCGTGTTCAGCGTGTCTCCGGCGACATTCATCGCCCAGAGCGGGGCCTGCTCGGACAGCTCCAGCATGGCCTCGCCAATCGACAGGAAATGCATCGCCTCACACCCCGCCGGATGCGGCTTCGCGCGCGATCACGGCCGGCATGCCCTCGCGCAGCATGGCATCGGTCAGTTCCGACAGCGTGCGACCGAAATCGCCCGCCATCAGGCGCTCGGGCAGGATGTCAGGGCAGGCGGCGGCGAGGGCGGGGAGTAATGCCGCGGCGTTGCGCGCGCCGCTGGCAGCGGCCAGCAGGGCCTGCGCGCGCGGATCATCGGTCAGAATCGGCGCGCCGTCGGCGCTTCGGCGGGCGACATAGGTCACCCAGCTCGCCAGCGCGAAGGCGAAGGCGCGCGTCGGCGTGCCGGCCTCCAGCGCATCCAGTGCGGTGGCGGTGATGCGCGGCGGCAGCTTCTGCGTGCCGTCCATGGCGATCTGTGCGGTGGCATGAGCAATTGCCGGATTGGAGAAGCGCTCCGCCAGCGCGTCCGCATATGCGCCGAGATCCAGAGCAAGCCCGCGCACGGTCGCGGCCGCTGCCGCGAGATGGCGGCGCACCAGCGCGGCATGGGCCGGGTCCGCCATCACGTCGCGGACATAGGTCTTGCCCGAGAGCTGGCCGCTATAGGCCAGCATCGAATGCGCTCCGTTGAGCATGCGCAGCTTCATCTGCTCATAGGGGCCGACATCGCTCACGAACACGGCGCCGGCCAGCTCCCATTCCGGGCGTCCGGCCCCGAAGTCGTCCTCGATGACCCATTGGCGGAACGGCTCGGTCTCGACGGCCGCAAGGTCCTCATGGCCGGTCAACTCCTTCGCGGTGGCGAAGGTTTCTGCCGTCGATGCCGGGGTGATGCGGTCGACCATGGTGGAGGGAAAGCGCACCTGTGCCTCGATCCAGCCGGCAAAGTCGGCGTCATGGATCTGCGTCGCGAAGTCCAGCACCGCGCGGCGCAGCTTGGCGCCGTTATGGGAGAGGTTGTCGCAGCTCAGCACGGTGAAGGGCGCGATGCCCGCCGCCCGACGCTGGCGCAGTGCCTCGACGATCAGCCCGATCACGCCGAGCGGGGCGTCGGGCTGGGAAAGATCCGCGGCAATGGCGGGATGCGCGCGGTCGAGATGGCCATCGCTGGTGATGCCATAGCCCTTCTCGGTCACGGTGATCGAGACGATCCGGCAGGCCGGGCGGGTCATGGCGGACAGCGCGCAACTCGCGGTGCGCGCGCCGGCGACGACATATTTCAGCGCGCCGATGATGCGAGCGCTGGTCTCAGCGCCGCGCGTGATCAGCGTGTAGCGCCCATCCTGCGGGTTCAGTGCCTCGGCGACGGCGGTGCCGCGCAGCGAGACGCCGATCACCCGCCAGTCGCCGCCCTTCGCCGACAGCACCTCGTCGGTATAGGCCAGCAGATGCGCCTTGGCGAAGTTGCCGAGGCCGAGATGCACGATCCCGGCCCGGTGCTCTTCCGGCCGGTAGCGCGGCCACTCGGCCTCACCGGCGGCGAAGGACGTCGCGGCCAGTCGGTTCATTGCGCGGTGCCGGCGCGCGGATGGGCGAGGGCGGTCATGATTCCGCGCAGCTCGGCCAGCCCCTTGAGCCGTCCGATGGCCGGATAGCCCGGCTGGCCGCCACGATTGAGGTCGTCGAGGATGTTCTGGCCGTGGTCGGGGCGGAACGGGATGTTCCAGTCCGGCCGGCCGGCGGCCTTGCGGCGCGCCTCCTCGGCGAGGATCGAGGCGATCATGGCCACCATGTCGGTATTGCCCTGAAGATGGGCCGCCTCGTGGAACGAGCCGCCGAGATGGCGCTCCTCCAGCGCGACATTGCGCAGATGCAGGAAATGCACCCGCCCGCCGAGCCGGTCCATCATGCCCGGAAGGTCGTTGTCGGCGCGCGCGCCCAGCGAGCCGGTGCACAGCGTTATGCCGTTGGCCGGGATGTCGACGGCCTCGATCACCGCGCGGTAATCGGCCTCGGTCGACATGATGCGCGGCAGGCCGAGCAGCGGGAACGGTGGGTCGTCGGGATGGCAGCACAGCCGCATGCCGATTTCTTCCGCCAGCGGGCTGACCTCGGCGAGGAAATCGACGAGGTGCTGGCGCAACCGCTCGGGCGAAATCTTGTCGTAATGGGCGAGGTGGGTCTTCACATCGTCCATCGACATGGCTTCGGCCGCGCCGGGCAGGCCGAACACGACATTACCGGACAACTCGGCCTTGCGGGCATCCGACATGCCGGCGAAGCGCTCGCGCGCTTTCTCCATGATGTCAGGCGCGTAGCTCTCCTTCGCGCCGGCCCGCTCCAGCAGGAACAGGTCGAAGGCGGCGAAGTCGATGGCGTCGAAACGCATGCAGGTCGCGCCGTTCGGCAGGCGATAGGAAAGGTCGGTGCGCGTCCAGTCGAGGATCGGCATGAAATTGTAGCAGATCACCTCGATACCCGCGGCGCGCAGGTGGCGCATCGAGGTCTTCCAGTTGGCGATGTGCTCGCGCCACGGGCCGGACTGGCGCTTGATGTCCTCGGAGACCGGGAGGCTCTCCACCACGTCCCATTTCAGGCCGGAGGGCGCGCCGTCCGTCATGGTGCCGATCACGGCCTGACGGCGTGCGATGTCCTCGGGCGACCAGACCGCGCCGGTCGGGACGTGGTGGAGCGCGGAGACCACGCCCTCCACATCCGCCTGCAGCATGTCGTCGATCGATACCAGATCCTTAGGGCCGAACCAGCGCCAGGTTTGTTTCATGAAACGGTCTTTCCGAATTCGTCAGGTCGTTGCACCGCTCAGCTCGCCGCGAAGGAGAGCTGTACCTTGACGGAGCTGGAGCGGTCCGAAGCGGCGCGGAAGGCGGCGAGCGCTTCGGTGATGGGATAGGTGCCGGTGATCATCGGGCGCGGGTCGATTGCGCCGGTGCCGATCAACCGGGCGGCCTCGGCGAATTCGACGTCGAAGCGCTGGGAGCCGACGAACACGATCTCCTTGCCCACCATGACGTTCAACGGCATCGGGGTCGGTCCGGCGACGCCGACCTGCACCAGCGTGCCGAGCGGGCGCAGCACGCTCACCGCATCGCGGATGGCGGCGGCGGCGGCGGAGCATTCGAACACGAGGTCGACCTTGCCCTTGCCTTCCTGCCAGCGCGCGAGTCCCTCGGGCGTGCGGGCGGTGTTGACGGCATGATCGGCGCCCATGCGCAGGGCGACATCGAGCGTCGCATCCTGGATGTCGGTGACGATGATCTCGGCCGCGCCGCGCTGGCGCGCGACCGCGATGCACAGCGCACCGATGGGACCGGCGCCGGTGACCAGCACGGTCTTGCCCTTCAGGCTGCCGGAGACCGCCTCGCCGCGATTGGCGGCGTGCAGGCACACCGCCAGCGGCTCGCTGCAGGCCGCGGCGCCCGGGGAGATTTCCTCGGGCATCGGGAAGCACTGGCCGGCGCCGATCACAAGCTGATCGCGGAACATGCCCTGTTCATGGGGCAGGTACATGGCCGAGCCCTTGAACCGCATATGGGTGCAATGGCGCGGCAGGCCGTTGCGGCAGAATTCGCATTCCCCGCACGGATGGGACGGGTTGACCGCGACGAGCTGGCCGACTTTCAGCCCCTCCACCGAGGGGCCGATCGCCGCGATACGCCCGGCGGCCTCATGGCCCAGAATGATGGGCTCGCGCACGCGGATGGTGCCGATCCCGCCTTCCAGCCAGTAATGCAGGTCCGAGCCGCAGATGCCGCCGGCGAGAATGGCGACGCGAACCTCGCCGGCGCCCGGCTCGGCGAGGGCGCGGGTTTCGATCTTCAGATCGTCCTGTCCGTTGAGCAGGACGACGCGAATGTCTTGAGTCTCGCTCATGGATCGTTCCTCAGGGCAGCATCAGGTTCGGCAGCCAGGTCGCCAGCGGGGCGAAATAGCTGACCATCAGCAGCACGATGATGTTGGTGATGATGTAGGGCACGATGGCGCGGATGACCGGGGAGAGCGGCATCCTCGCAATGTTCGAGGCGACGAACAGGCACACGCCCACCGGCGGGGTGGTCAGCCCGATCATCAGGTTCAGCACCGCGAAGCACGCGAAATGCAGCGGTTCGATGCCGACCGCGCCCGCCAGTGTCATCAGCGGCACGAACAGGATGATGAGGGCCGCGATGGTCTCCATGAACATGCCCACGAACAGCAGCAGGATGTTGATGAGCAGGATGACCATGTACTTGTTGTCGGTGATCGACAGCACCGTGTCGGCCAGCATCTGCGGGATGCGCTCGGCGACCAGGATCCAGCCGAACACGTTCGCCGTGCCGACCAGCACCAAAATACCAGCGGAGCTGATGGCGCTGTCGATGATGATCTTGGGAATCTTCGAGACCGGCAACTCGCGATAGACGAACAGGCCGACGATGGCGGCGTAGAGGCAGGCGACCACCGCGGTCTCGGTCGGCGTGGTGACGCCGATCAGCAGGCCGCCGACGATGAGCGCGGTCATCGCGATCGCCCAGATCGCGCCGGCGAAGGAGAAGAACAGCTCGCGCAGGCCCTTCCACGGCTCGCGGGGGAAGTCGTGCTTCTTGGCGAGGAAATAGGTGGTCACCATCATGGCGAAGCCCATCAGGACTCCCGGGACCGCGCCGGCGAGGAACAGCTTGCCGACCGACAGCCCCGAGAGCGAGCCGACGATGATCATGGGCACGCTCGGCGGGATCATGGGGCCGACCGTGGACGAAGCCGCCGTCACCGCCGCCGAGAACGCGGCGGGGTAGCCGACCTTCTTCATGCCGGGGATCATCATGCCGCCGACCGAGGCGACATCGGCCACCGCCGTGCCGGAAATGCCGCCGAACAGCATCGAGGCGGCGATGTTGGCCTGGGCGAGGCCGCCGCGCATCCAGCCGACCAGCGCATTGGCGAAGCGGATGATGCGCTCGGTGATGCCGCCGGAATTCATCAGATTGCCGGCAAGGATGAAGCCGGGAATGCAGAGCAGCACGAAGCTGTCCATGCCGGCGTACATCTTCTGCGGGATCACCACGAGCGGGATATCGGCGAACAGCAGATAGACCATCGAGGACAGGCCGAGCGTGACCGCCACCGGCAGGCCGATCGCCAGCCCGACGACAAATGTGCAAAGAAGCAGCGTGAGGCCCATCACTCGTCCCCTGACGTCGGAATCGGGTGGCCGCTATGGCGGCCGGTGATCATTTCGAAGGCGCGCAGCAGCGCCCACAGCGCGAGGGTGACGAACAGCACCAGCATCGAGGCGTGGAGGAAATCCATGCGCCAGCCCAGCGAGGGGGCGGTCTGGCGAACGCCGATGGCGGTGAAATCCCAGCTGGCGGCGAGCAGCGTGATCGCGAAACCGGCCGTGATCAGCGCGCACAGCAGGCGCAGCAGCCAGGGCAGGCGACCGGGCAGGCTTTCGCACAGCAGGTCGACATTCACCAGATCGCCGCTGCGCAGCGCCATGCCGGCGCCGAGCGCGCCGATATAGATGAGGCAGAAGCGGGTCAGTTCTTCGGTCCAGACCGGCGCCGAGGGTAGGAAGGTGCGCGCGAAGACCTGAAGCAGAACCGAGCTGGCCAGCAGCAGGAAGACGGCCAGTATCAGGAGGCGGCAAAGCCCCTCGATGCCCTTGAATAGCTGTGACATGGGTACCTCCGCGCGAGGAACCTGCCGGCCGCGTCACGCAGGCCGGCAGATTCGATGCGGGTCAGTTGGAGCTGAAGATCTGTTCGGCCAGCGGGCGGATATCGGCGGGCACCGACTTGAGAACCGCATCCTTGGCCTTGGCGGCGAAGGCGGCCTGATCGACATCGACGAACTTGACGCCCTTCGATTCGAGGTCTGCGACCAGCGCGGCCTCGTCGGCCAGGAAGAGCTGGCGCTCATAGGCCTGGGTGCGCTTGGCGGCTTCGGTCACGGCGGCCTTGTCGGCGTCGGACAGCTTGTTCCAGGTGCGCTCGGAAATCACGAGGTAGATCCAGGACCGGACATGCTCGGTCTTGTTGATGACCTTCTGCACCTCGTAGAAGCCGCCGGACTTGAACAGCGCCAGCGGGTTTTCCTGACCGTTGATGGTGCCGTTCTGCAGCGAGGTGAATACCTCGGAGAACGCCATCGGGGTCGGGTTGGCACCCATGGCCTGCCAGGCGGCGACGAAGACCGGCACGTTCGGCACGCGCAGCTTGAAGCCGCTCAGCTCGGCCGGGGTCTTGATCTCCTTGTTGGCGGAGAGGTTGCGCGGGCCGCGCGCGAAATAGGTCAGCGGGCGCACGCTGGCCTTCTCGATGATCTCGGCCTCGATCTGCTTGCCGATCTCGCCGGAGGCGACCTGGTCCATGTGCTCCAGCGAGCGGTAGCCGTAGGGCAGCGCCAGCAGGGCGGCCTTGGGCGCCCAGTTCTGCAGGCTCTCACCGGTGATGGTCATGTCGGCGGTGCCGAGCTGCATGCCGTTGATGAGGTCGATTTCCTTGCCGAGCGACTCGTTGGGATAGACTTGGACTTTGACGCGGCCGTCGGAGAGCGCGGCGACTTCCTCGCCGAACTTCAGCGCGGCCTTGTGCCAGATGTTGTCCTCATTCGCGAGGTGGCCGAGCTTCAGGGTCACGTCGGCCATGGCGGGGCCGGCGAGAAGCGCGATGGCGGCGCAGGTGGCCGCAAGGCGTGTCAGCTTGTTCACAATCATTGTCTCCTCCTCGTTGTTCTGACGTTTCCGGGGCTACCGGAGGGCTAGCGAAAAAACTCGGGGTGTTCCTGCTCGATGACCGGGAGGTCCTGCAGGATGCCCTTGAGATGCGCGCGGATGGTCTGCTCGGCGCGCCCGGCATCGCCGGCGGCAATGGCCTCGACGAGTTCGGTGTGCTGGTCGACAAGGCGCGCGACCGAGAAGTGCATGCTGGACAGGAAGCGCACGCGGTCCATCTGCGCCTTCATCTCGACGATGACGCGCCAGGCATTGGCCTTGCCGGCGCCAGCGGCGAGGGTGTGATGGAACGCCTCGTCCGCTTCCATGAAGTCGCGGGCCGAGCCGCCGATGATCCCGCGCTGGCGCGTGAGCTGGCCGCGCAGATCCGCGATGAGCGCGGGCGCAGCGTCCTGCGCCAGCAGCTTCACGATGTCGGCCTCGACCGCCTCGCGCACGAAGCGGGCATCCATGACGGCGGAAAGGGAAATCTTGGCGACGAAGGTGCCGCGCTGCGGGCGCACTTCGAGCAGGCCCTCATTAGCGAGCTTGATGAAGGCCTCGCGGACCGGCTGGCGGCTCACGCCGTAATGCTGGGCGATCTCGGCTTCGGAAATCCGCGAGCCGGGGCTCAGATCATTGTCGATGATCGCCGCGCGCAAGGCGGAATAAAGCTGATCGACCACGCTGACGCGCATCGTCTGCAGTGTGGCGGCATCCAGCCTGGCGAGCTGCATGATGTTGTTTCCTTCCCGGCGCGCACCATCTTGCATACTACCATACAAGTCAAGAGGGCGCGGGAGGGCGCTTTTTGGGCGTCGCCGATGGCCGGGCCGGCGCCTCGTTCGGAGCGGCGGCCCGGTGTCCGTGTCTCAGCCGCCGTCGCGCATGTAGGCGGCGAAGGCGTCGGCGTAGTCGGGATGCCAGCGCGACAGTGCCGGGCGGTTCTCGATGATGTCGGACGCGGCCCAGCGCATGCGCTTGAGGTCCGTGGCGCGATCCACCTCGTTGTCGGGGCACAGGATGTAGAAGGTGCCGCGCGCCATCTCCTCGTCGAGCCGTTCGGCGACCTGATCGGGGGTCCAGGCGCCGGCCGGCTTCTCCTCCACCCCCTTGGCGCGGGTGAAGCCGGTATAGGTGAAGCCGGGAATCAGCAGATGCGCGGTGACGCGGGTGCCGGTCGCTTTCACCAGATCATGCGCCACCGATTCTGTGAGCGCCTTCAGCGCCGCCTTGGAGACGTTGTAGGCGGTGTCGCCGGGCGGCAGGGTGATGCCCTGCTTGGAGCCGGTGACCACCACGGCGCCGGGGAGGCCCGAGGCGAGCAGGTCCGGCAGGAATAGTTGCAGGCCATGCAGCACGCCCCAGAGATTGGTCTCCAGCGTGGCGCGCCAGACCTCTTCGCCGGCGAGCAGGCCGCCGCCGCCCTCGCGGCCGGCATTGAGCATGAGCACGGTCACGGGGCCGAGCCGGTCCGCCTGCGCCTTCACGGCGGCGAGCTGGGCGCGGTCGCGGACATCGGCCGGCGCGGGCGCGGCCGCGATGCCTTCCGCCACTAGACCCGCGACCGCCTCATCGAGCGCGGCGCCGGGGCGGTCGACCACCAGCACCTTCATGCCGGCGGCACCGAAGCGGCGGGCCGCGGCAAGGCCGATGCCGCTGGCACCGCCGGTGACGAGAGCGACATGGTTCCGGGCGATGGCGGGATGGGGCATCGGGAGTCCTCACTCTTCATCGGCGATCGATGGTTCGATGTGATGTCGTGCCGATGCGAAAGCCAGTGTCGTCGGATTAAAGCCCGGACGTGACGACGGGCGCAACGATGCCATGCCGGCACGGATCCGTTCAACGCGACCTGCCCCACGTCACCAACGGCGCGTGGTATTGCATTACGAAAACGTTTAACATGGCGTGTTAATTGAGTTTCGGCCGGCGGGGATCAGGCAGCCGAAGCTCCCTGATTCCCGGTGCCGGACACGTGTTGCGGCCGCAGAAGCGATGAGAGACGAGGTAGTAACGTGACGGAGACGATCGGATTTGTCGGCGTGGGGCTGATGGGGCACGGCATCGCCGCCAACCTTCTGAAGGCGGGCTATCCGATGACCGTCGTCGGGCGGCGCAACCGCGCGCCGGTGGAGGATCTGGTGAGCCAAGGCGCGCGTGAGGCAGGCTCGGCGGCGGCGCTCGCGGCGGCCTCGTCCGTCGTGTTCCTGTGCCTCACCGATGCGGCCGCCGTCGAGGCGGTGATCGGCGAGATGGAGGCCGCTCTCCGGCCGGGGACGGTGATCGTCGACTGCTCGACTTCCGATCCGGTGGTGACCGTGCAACTTGCGGAACGGCTCGCGGCGCGCGGCGTCGATTATTGCGATTCCCCGCTCGGCGGCACGCCGGCGCAGGCCGAGGCCGGCGAGCTTCACGCCATGGTGGGGGCGAGCGACGCGGTGTTCGCGCGGCTGAGGCCGATCTTCGAGCCGTGGACGGCGCGGATCGTCCATGTCGGCGGGGTGGGAGACGGCCACCGCATCAAGCTTATCAACAACTTCCTCGCGCTCGGCTATGGCGCGCTCTATTCCGAGGCGCTGGCGATCGCGCGCAAGTCGGGCCTCACGGTGGCGCAGGTCGACGAGGTGATCCGCGGCGGGCGGATGGATTGCGGCTTCTACCAGACCTTCATGGGCTATGTGCTGCAAGGTAACCGCAACTCGCACAAGTTCACGCTCTCCAACGCCTATAAGGACCTGCGATACGTCGAGGCCATGGCCAATGCGGCGCGGTGCGCCACCCCGATCGCCAGCATGGTGAAGAACGCCTATGCCCAGGCGGTGGCGACCGGCGGCGACGGGAACGAGGACTATGTCTGCCTGCTGCCGGACTTCGTGGCGCGGGCGAACGGCGTCGGGTGAGGCGCCCGCCCGGCCGGCGTTACGCCGGGTCGGCGGCCGGGCTGGCCTGAACCCCGAGCTGTGCCTTGGCTGGCTTGGGCGGGATGAGCGGCGCATTGCCGTGGATCAGCTTGCGCGCCGAGACGTCGTAGAGGCCGCCGGTCAGCTCCAGCGCGAAGCGCTCCGCGTCGCGGCGTCGGATGTCGGCGATCACCTCCGCGCGCTCCTCCTCGCCGACATCCATGAGTTCCAGCGCCTTCTCACCCATCTTGAGGGCGGATTCGAAGGTTTCGCGGATCTGGAAGTCCGCACCGGCGTGCACGATGTCGAGCGCGTGCTCGCGGTCGAAGGCGCGCACCAGCACCGGCACCAACGGGAACTCGGACTTCACCAGCTCGGTGATCTTGAGCGCCGCGTGCTTGTCGTCGACGGCGACGACGATCATGCGCGCCTCATGGGCGCCGGCAGCGTGCAGGATATCGAGCCGGGTGCCATCGCCATAATGCACCTTGAATCCGAAATCGCGGGAATCGCGGATGAGATCCGGGTTGGTCTCGATCAGCGAGATCGAGCAGCCCTGCGCGATCAGTGGCTGGCTGACGATCTGGCCGAAGCGGCCGGAGCCGATGACCAGCACGCTGGCCGACAGGCCTTCGGCGGCTTCCACGCCGTCCAGCGAGGGCGCCGCCTGCGGCATCAGCCGGTCGTGGGCGATGATCATCAGCGGGGTCAGCGCCATGGAGACGATGATGGTCGCGGTCAGCGTCGCGTTGGTCTCCGCGTCGATGATCCCCACGGTGGCGGCGGCAGCGTAGAGCACGAAGGCGAACTCGCCGCCCTGCGCCATCAGCACCGCCCGCTCGATCGCCTCGCGGTGCCCGGCGTGGAAAAGCCGGGCGATGGAGTAGATGCCGATGAACTTCAGCACCATGTAGGCGGCAACGGACAGCAAGATCAGCGGCCAGTTGCCGGCGATGACGACGAGGTCCAGCGCCATGCCGACGCCGAGGAAGAACAGGCCGAGCAGGATGCCGCGGAACGGTTCGATATCGGCTTCGAGCTGATGCCGGAACGAGCTTTCCGACAGCAGCACGCCGGCCAGGAACGCGCCCATCGCCATGGAGAGTCCGCCAAGCTGCATGGCGAGCGCTGCGCCCAGCACCACGAACAGCGCTGCCGCCGTCATCACCTCGCGCGCCTTGGCCTTGCCGAGGATGCGGAACATCGGGTCGAGCAGGTAGCGACCGGCGAGGATCAGCGCGGCGATCGAGGCGAGTCCGATGGCGACCGAGGTCAGGCGTTCGCCGAGCGTCACCTCACCGCCGCCCGGGGCGAGGAACACCACCAGCGCCAGCAGGGGCACGATGGCGAGGTCTTCCAGCAGCAGGATGGCGACGATGCGCCGTCCCGGCGGGGTGGCGAGAGTACGGCGCTCCTCCAGCATCTGCATGACGATGGCCGTGGAGGTCAGCACGAAGCCGGTGCCGGCGACGAAGCTGACGGGGGCGGGAAAGCCCAGGGTGAGGCCGACGCAGGTCAGCAGGCCGATGCACAGCGCCACCTGCACCAGGCCGAGCCCGAAGATCTCCCCGCGCATCGACCACAGCCGCGAGGGCTGCATTTCCAGCCCGATAACGAACAGAAACATCACCACGCCGAGCTCGGCGACATGCAGGATCGTCTGCGGATCGGAGAAAAGGCCCAGCCCATACGGCCCGATGGCGAGGCCGGCGGCCAGATAGCCGAGCACCGAGCCGAGGCCGAGGCGCTTGAACAGCGGCACGGCGATGATCGCCGCTCCGAGCAGGGCGACGATCGGGAAGATGTCGAACCCGCCATGTGCGGCAGCCTCGGCGGCATGGGCCGCGGCGTCGGTAGCGGCGTCAACGGCCATGCAGGTCTTCTCCGGTGGCGCGTCCAGGCTCGCGGGGAGGGAGTCCCCGGATTGTGTCGCGCGCGAGTGAGTGGCCGGCAGGCTGCGGGCAAATCGCGGCGCGGTCAATCGGACGATCGTCCCCGTCGCGCGGGCTGAGCGTCCCGGGGCCGTCCCGGAGCCGCGGGAAGGCCCGGCAAAGGCGCGTCACGCCGCCTTGCGCAGCGTCTCCATGTCGATGACGAAGCGGTACTTCACATCACTCTTCAACATGCGCGCGAAGGCGACCTCGATGTCCTGCATCGCGATCATCTCGACATCGGCGGTGATGCCGTGCTCGGCGCAGAAATCGAGCATTTCCTGTGTTTCCGCGATGCCGCCGATGAGCGAACCGGCAATGGCGCGCCGGCCGAACACCAGCGGGAACACCGAGGGCGAGGGGTGCGGATGCTCGGGCACGCCGACCAGCGTGAGCGTGCCGTCGCGCTTGAGCAGCGTGGTGAAGGCATCGAGATTATGCGAGGCCGCCACCGTGTTCAGGATGAAGTCGAAGCTGCCGGCATGGGCGGCCATCTCGTCGGGGTTGGTCGAGGTGACCGCGAGGTCGGCGCCGAGCCGCAGTGCTTCGGCGTGCTTGGAGGGCGAGGTGGTGAAGGCCACGACCTGCGCCCCGAGCGCATGGGCGAGCTTCACGCCCATATGGCCGAGACCGCCAATGCCGACGATGCCGACCTTCTTTCCCGGCCCCGCCTTCCAGTGACGCAGTGGCGACCAGGTGGTGATGCCCGCGCAGAGCAGCGGCGCCACGGCGGCGAGATCCTTCTCGCCATGGCGGATCTTCAGCACGAAATGCTCGTCGACCGTAATGGCCTCGGAATAGCCGCCAAACGTATTCGGCAGGCCGCCGCGCACCGCGCCGCCATAGGTCTGGGTGAAGCCGTGGGGCCCTTCGCAATATTGCTCCAGCCCATCATCGCAGGCGATGCAGTGGCGGCAGCTTCCAACCATGCAGCCGACCCCGACAATATCGCCGGCCGCGAAGCGCGAGACCTCGCCGCCCACTGCGCGCACACGCCCGACGATCTCGTGGCCCGGCACCAGCGGATAGGTCATGCCCGGCCATTCGCTGCGCGCGGCGTGGAGGTCGGAATGACAGACGCCGCAATAGAGAATGTCTATGGCGACATCTTTCGGCCCGGGGGCGGCGCGGTCGATGGAATAGGGGCTGAGCGGCGTTGTGGCGGACGCGGCGGCGAAGGCCTTGGCAAGCATGCGGTCTTCCTCGAAACAGCGCCCGCCGAGCCTCGGACGGAAGGGGAGCCCGGAAATGGGAATTTTTCCAACCCATTGTGGTGGCCGCGAGAATCGCCGGCAGGTGCAACAGGCATTGCAGCTTAGCACCAAAAATCGACATTGCCCGGTCTGGGTGTTCGCGGCGATGTGATGGTGATTTTGCGGATTTCGCAGCAAATCAAAAGGGCATTATCGCCTTTCCTGTTTTAATGATGAGCAGCCCACTCGCGGCTCCAGGGTTTCCGATGGCACACGATCCGCTAGACGGTCTGGTGACGTTTCTCGCGGTAGCAGAACACCAGAGTTTTTCCTCGGCGGCGGTACGGCTCGGCGTGTCGCCATCGGCGGTAAGTCAGTCGATCCGCAATCTTGAGGCGCGGCTCGGCGTGGCGCTGTTCAACCGCACCACGCGCAGCGTCAGCCTGACCGAAGTCGGTACTTTGTATTTCGACCGGGTGGCGCCCTCGCTGCGCGAACTGCTCGACGCTGCGCAGGAGATCGGCGAGGCCGATAGCGCTCCCGCCGGGCTGCTGCGGCTGAACGTGCCGCGCGCCGCTTTCATGATCGCGCTGGAGCCCGTGCTGCGCGATTTCCTCGAGGCCTATCCGGGCATTGATCTGGAGATCACGATCGACAACCGGCTGGTCGATATCGTCGGCGCCGGCTTCGACGCGGGCATCCGCTTCGGCGATCTGGTGGAAAAGGACATGGTGGCGGTCAAGATCGGCCCGCCCATCGCTGCCCATGTGGTTGCCGCGCCCGATTACATCGCGCGCTACGGCGTGCCGCAGCACCCGAGCGACCTGCTCGGGCACTCCTGCATTGGCTTCCGCCACCTGACGACCGGGCAGGTCGAGCGCTGGGCCTTCGTGCGGGGCGATGAAAGCCTTGAGCTGGCGGTGCGCGGCCGGCTGATCGTCAATGACACGGTGGCGCTGACGCAGGCGGCTCTGGACGGCATCGGCATCGCCTACATGATCAGCGGTTACATCGAGCGTTTCGTCGAGGATGGACGGCTGGTGCGCCTGCTGGAGGAGTGGAGCCCGCCGCTCAGCGGGTTCACCCTGTATTATCCCGACCGCCGCCGCGTGCCGCTCAAGCTGCGGGCGTTGATCGACTTCCTGCGTTCCCACCGGCCGGCCGTGCCCGCGACACGGGTCGACGGCGTGACCCGCTAGCGCGTCGGGGCTCAGGCCGCGGCGTTGTCCGCCGGGTCGAAGTCGGTCGAGACCGACACAGCCCGCCACTGCGCGAACTCGGCCTCCAGCGCCGCGAGCTTCTCGCCGACCAGCTTCACCGCATCGCTGCCGAGCAGCAGATGGGCCGGCGGGTTCTCGGCCGCCACGAGTTCGAGCAGCACCTGCGCGGCCTTGGCCGGGTTGCCCGGCTGCTTGCCGCTATAGCCCTGCCGGCGCTCGCGCCACGGCTCGAACACCGAATCGTAATCGGCGATCGCGCGCTCGACGCGGACCATGGAACGGCCGGCCCAGTCGGTGCGGAACGACCCCGGCTCCACTGCCGTGACATGGATGCCCAGATCCTTGACCTCCTTGCCGAGCGACTCGGAGATGCCTTCCAGGGCGAACTTGCTGCCATGATAGATGCCGAGGCCCGGCAAGGTCATGAGGCCGCCCATCGACGTGATGTTGATGATGTGACCGGAGCGCCGGGCGCGCATGAAAGGCAGCACCGCCTGAATCAGGGCCACCGGGCCATAGACATTCACCTCGAACTGCCGGCGCACTTCCTCGATGCCGGTTTCCTCGATCACACCCTCGTGGCCATAGCCGGCATTGTTGACCAACACGTCGATCGGCCCGATCTCGGCCTCGATGCGCGCGACCGCCGGCGCGATGGCGGGCGTGTCGGTGACGTCGAGGATGATGCCGGTGGCGCGGCCGGGCGCGAGCGCCTCGAACGGCGCGACGTCCGCCGGCTTGCGCAGCGTGCCGACCACGCGATAGCCGGCGTCCAGCGCGCCCTGCGCGAAGGCGCGGCCGAAGCCGGTGCTGACGCCGGTGATGAAGAACAGTTTCGGATTGGACATATCGACTTCTCCTGAGGGGCGTTAGAGGCCACATCTAGAGACAGGTCACCGTTCCGATTAGCCTCTGCCCGCTGAATGCCGTTGTAAGCGGTGCTTCAGACTGCCGGCACGCCAAAACGGTTTAAAATCCTGCGGGCGGCGTTGTCCCGGATCCGCAAGCCGCCTCGCGCCGTCGCTGAGGTGACGATCAAGGATCCGAAGAGGCAGGCCATCGACGGCCTGCGTGCGGAAAGAGAAGAAGGGCGGGCCGCGCCGTGCTACCGCTGACGACGCGTGCCCTTTATCCTGATGCCCGTCGAGGAGACATTTCATGTCCGCGCCTGCCGCGTCCCGCCCGCCGCTGCCGCCCTTCACCGAAGAGACCGCCCGGCAGAAGGTCCGTCTTGCCGAAGACGGCTGGAACAGCCGCGATCCCGGCAAGGTCTCGCTGGCCTACACGCCCGACAGCGTGTGGCGCAATCGCGCGGAATTCGTCACTGGTCGCGAGGCGATCGTCGCCTTCCTCACCCGCAAATGGTCGCGCGAGCTGGATTATCGGCTGATCAAGGAATTATGGGCCTTCACCGGCAACCGCATCGCGGTGCGCTTCGCCTATGAGTACCATGATGACAGCGGCAACTGGTTCCGGGCCTATGGCAACGAGAACTGGGAGTTCGACGAGGACGGCCTGATGCGCTGGCGCCTTGCCTCGATCAACGAGCATCCGATCACCGAGAGCGAGCGCAGGTTCCATTGGCCGCTCGGCCGGCGCCCGGACGATCATCCCGGCCTCAGCGATTTCGGTTTCTGACAGCGCATTCTATCGATGGTTCCGCGCGCCCTCGGGCGCGACGGATGCCGGAGCGCCGGCGCCGCGATCGGGCGCCGGCCGGGGCTCAGAAGCCTGCCGCGGCGCCGTCGCTGCGCGGATCGTTCGCGCCTTCCAGCCGGCCGTCGGCATGGCGCACGATGGCGCCGGCGTGGCCCATGGTGCTGGTGAAGGCCGGAAGCATCTCGACGTCGTGGCCGGCGGCGCGCAGCGCGGCGACCAGCGCGGGCGGGAAGCGGTCCTCCAGCTTGAGCGTCACCGTCTCCGCGCCCCAGGTGCGCCCGAGCAGCCAGCGCGGCGCGGTGATGGCGGCCTGAAGCTCCTGCCCGAACAGTGCGTAGCGCGAGAACAGCGCGGCCTGCGTCTGCGGCTGGCCCTCGCCGCCCATGGTGCCGTAGACCATATGGCGGCCGTCCTCGAACGAGGCCATGGCGGGATTGAGCGTGTGGAACGGCTTGCGGCCGGGCGCCAACACACGCGGTCCGCTGCCGCGAAGCTGGAAGCTGGCGCCCCGATTCTGCCAGACAATGCCGGTCTGCGGCAGCACCACGCCCGAGCCGAACTCGAAATAGATGCTCTGGATGAAGCTCGCCGCCAGGCCGTTGCCGTCGATGGCGCCGAGCCACACCGTGTCGCCGGCCGAGGGCGGCGCCGGCCAGGGCAGGGCGGTCTGCCGGTCGATGCGCGCGGCGAGCGTGTCCAGCGCCGCGTCGGTGAGCCAGTCGGCCGGGTTCTCGCTCATGGCGTCGGGGTCGCCGACGATGCGGTCGCGGACCAGGAAGGCCTGCTTGGTGGCCTCGATCAGCCCGTGCAGATGGGCGAAGCCTTCCGCCTCGCTCACGCCCAGCCGGCTGAACAGGGCGAGGATCATCAGCGATGAGAGGCCCTGCGTCGGCGGGGGGAAATTGAACAGGCGCACGCCCGGCAGCGCCACGGAGAGCGGGGCCACGCGGCGGGCGGCGCAGGCTTCGAGGTCGGCGAGCGCCACCGGCGAGCCGGCGAGCGCGAGGTCGTGGGCGATCTCCCGCGCCAGCGCGCCGCGATAGAAATCCCGGGTGCCCGCGACACCGAGCCGGCGCAGTGTGCGCCCGAGCGCCGGCAGCTTCATGACCGAGCCCACGGCCGGCGCGGCGCCGTGCACGAGGAAGCTGTCGGCGAAGCCCGGAGCGTCGACGAGTTCGGGCCGCTTCTCGGCGGTGAGTTCGTTCTGGCTGACCGTGACCGGGAAGCCGTTCTCGGCATGCCAGGCGGCATCCTCGATCAGGCGCGAGAGCGGGAGCGTGCCGCCATGCTCGGCGCTGAGCCGCAGCGCCTCACCCCAGCCGGCGACGGTGGCCGCCACCGTGTTCGCCGCGAGCGGGCCGCGCTGGGGAATGGCGTCGAGCCCCGCGCGGGCATAGAGCCCGGGCGTCGCGGCCGCCGCCGCCCGGCCGCAGGCCTCGACGCCGACCGGCGCCTCGCCCGGCCGGCCGATGAGCCAGAAACCGTCGCCGCCGATGGCGGTCATGTGCGGATAGACCACGGCGAGGGCCGCGGCCATCGCCACCGTCGCCTCGACCGCATTGCCGCCCTCGCGCAGCACCCGAAGGCCGGCTTCGGTAGCCAGATGATGCGGCGAAGTCGCCATGCCCCGCAGGGCACGTACCGTGTTCAGCATGATGAAGACCCGTGTCTACCAGCCGATCGCGCGGGGCAGCCAGGTCGCCACCGAGGGGAACGCGAATACCAGGGCCACCGCCGCGATCTGCAGCGCGATGAAGGG
The DNA here is from genome assembly GCF_022601675.1 of Ancylobacter gelatini. GTDB lineage: Bacteria > Pseudomonadota > Alphaproteobacteria > Rhizobiales > Xanthobacteraceae > Ancylobacter > Ancylobacter gelatini. The sequence goes on from NZ_JAKVIL010000002.1 coordinate 334,466, forward strand.
GACGACGCCGCGATAGATCTCGGCCGTCGTCACCTCCGGCGGCGCGACGCCGCGCAGATAGAACAGGGCCCAGCCGAAAGGCGGTGTCAGGAACGAGGTCTGCAGCACGGTGGCGATCAAGGCCGCCGCCCACACCAGATCGACGCCGGCATTCTGCATCAGCGGCAGGAACATCGGCACCACGATGTAGCTGATCTCGATCCACTCGATGAAGAAGCCGAGCACGAAGATGATCAGCAGCATGAAGATCAGGATGCCGTCGGTGCCGCCGGGCACCAGCGCGAAGGCGTCGTGCACCAGCCGTTCGCCGCCGAGGCCGCGGAAGGCGAGCGCGAAGACCTGCGAACAGATCAGCACGAAGAACATCATCGCCGTGATGCGGGCGGTGGATTGCACCGTGTCGACCAACGTCTTCAAGGTGAAGCGGCCGGCAATGGTGGCGACGAGGATGGAGCCGAGCGCGCCCATGCTGGCGGCTTCGGTCGGGGCGGCGACGCCGGCGATGATCGAGCCGAGCACGGCGAGCACCAGCCCGATCGGTGGCAGGCCGACCTTGAGGGCCTTCAGCCACAGCTCGCCGCGCGGCATGGCCTGCCGCTCTTCCAGCGGAATGGCGGGCACCTTTTCCGGCCAGATGATGCCGACCACGATCATGTAGACGCAGAAAATCCCGGTGAGCAGCAGGCCGGGCATCAGCGCGGCCGCGAACAGCGTGCCGACGGATTCGCCGAGAATGTCGGCGAGCAGGATCAACACCGTGCTTGGCGGAATGAGCTGGCCGAGCGTGCCCGAGGCGCAGATGGCGCCGCAGGACAGGCTTCGGTCATAGCCGCGCCGCAGCAGGGTCGGCAGGGTCAGCAGGCCGAGCGTGACGATGGTGGCGCCGACGATGCCGGTGGTGGCGCCCATCAGCATGCCGACCAGGACAATGCCGAGGCCCATGCCCCCGCGCAGCCCGCCGGACAGATGGCCGATGACCTCCATCAACTCGTCCGCGAGGCGGGACTTCTCCAGCATCACGCCCATGAACACGAAGAGCGGAATTGCGATCAGCGTGTAATTGGCGGTGACGCCGTAGATGCGCGCCGGAAGCAGGCTGAACAGCGAGGTGCCAAAGCCGAGCCAGCCGAAGAAGAAGCCGCTGATCGCCAGGGTGAGCGCCACCGGCACGCCGATGAGCAGCATGACGAAGAACGAGGCGATGCAGGCGATCGCCAGGATTTCATTAAGGGGCATCGGCAGTCACTCGCGCGGCGGGTGTGTTCGCGCCACCCAGAAAGGCCTCCAGCGCGCGCAGCGTCGCGGCGAGGCTCTGGAGCAGAAGCAGGATGAAGCCGGCCGGGATCATCGCCTTGAGGATGAAACGGTAGGGCAGGCCGCCGGGATCGGGCGAGCCCTCGCCGATGCGGTAGGACTGCATCACGTAATTCCAGGACAGCAGGATGATGAGGATCGACAGCGCGACCACGGCAGCGGCGGAGAACAGGTCGATGACACGGCGCGCGCCGGCGGGGAAACGGGCATAGAGGATGTCCACCCGCACATGGCCCTCATGCTTGATCGTGTAGGCGATGCAGAGCAGCGTGAGCGGGCTCATCAGGTGCCATTCCAGCTCCTGCATCGCCACCGAGCCGGTGTTGAACACGTAGCGCATGAGCACGTTGCCGGCCATGACGAGGACGAGCGCGAAGCCCGTCCACGCCGCGACCCAGCCGCAGGCCTCGACAATCGCGTCGAGGCCCCGGGCGACTTTTTCCAGCGCGGAGGTCATGCGCCCCTGCGGATCTGGGTCTGGTAGACCGCTTCCGACAGGCCGGCCCACTGGCTGTGCTCGGCCGCGAACTTGGTGAAGGACTCGTAGACCTTCTTGATCTTCGGGTCGCTGTCGGCGAGCTGCTGGAGGGTGGTCGTGGTGACCTCGCGCAGCTTGTCGACGACCGGGACCGGGTAGGGGCCGGCGATGACGCCCTGGTTCTTCACGAGGTCGGTCATCGCCTCGCCATTGGTCGCCTCGCACCAGGTGTGGCTGATGACGTTGCAGGCGGCCGCGGCGGCGCGGACGATTTCCTGAAGGTCGGCCGGCAGCGAATCCCAGGCGCCCTTGTTGACGATCAGCTCGGTGACATTGTTCGGCTCGTGCCAGCCGGTGGTGTAATAGTACTTGGCGGCCTTCTGCAGGCCGAGACGGCGGTCCTGATAGGGGCCGACGAACTCGGCGGCATCGATCACGCCGCGCTCCAGCGCCGGGAAGATTTCGCCGCCGGGCAGCAGCTTCACATCGACGCCGAGCTGCGCATAGACCTTTCCGGCGAGGCCGGGAATGCGCATCTTCAGGCCCTTGAAGTCCTCGACCTTCTCGATCGGCTTGCGGAACCAGCCCGACATCTGCACGCCGGTATTGCCGAGCGGCATCGGCACGAGATTGAACGGGGCGTAGAGCTCCTCCCAGAGCTGGAGGCCGCCGCCATGGTAGATCCACGCGTTCTGGCCCTGGAAATTCAGGCCGAACGGCACGCAGGTGAAGAACTGCGCGGCCGGCACCTTGCCGGCCCAGAAATAGGAATTGGCCGCGTTCATCTCGACCGTGCCGGCGGACACCGCGTCGAAGCCTTCCAGCGCCGGGATCAGCTCGCCGGCGGCGAAATGCTGGATGTTCAGCCGCCCGCCGGACATCTTGCCGACCAGCTCGCAGAAATAGGTCGGGCTGCCGGGACCCGCGACGTAGAACGGCGCGCCGGGGCCATAGGCGTTGGTCATCTTCCAGTTGAAGGTCTGCTGGGCGCGGGCGACATGCGGCGCGGCGAGAGTGGCGACGGCGGCCGTGCCGGCGAGGCCGGCCCCCAGAAATCCACGACGATCCATGATGTTCCCCTTTGTTCGGACGGGTGGCCGCTGGCCTGCGGCGCGCCCTGTTGGGGCTAGATATTCCGCCGCCGCGCGGCGGGGGCAATGCCTTCTATGGGGCAATGGACCGGAAACCGGCGGTGTCGTTGAGGGGCGTTCATCGATAAAAATTGTTACAAATCAAGTTATTATATATGATTGACGCGAATTTGTGCGCCTCTTGCGGCAAAGGTCGCGACAAGTTTTTGTGCGCCGTTCGTCAAAGTGCTTCACTGGCGCGGACCGGCCGTCGGGGCCTAGAGCAGCGTCATGATGAACCGAACCGTTCCCATCTCGATCAACGCCTTTCCCGCGAGCAAGCAGGAAGCGGCCTGGCGCGAGACTCTGGCCTCGCTCGCGCTGTCCGCGCGGCTGCCGAAAGCGGTCGATTTCCATTTCGGCGAGGTGTCGATCAAGCGCTCGCCGACGCTGGCGACCTTCGCGCTGCTGCGCTCCAGCGCACAGGATCTCTCGGCGCTGGCGGGCACGGAGCCGCACATACTGATCGGCTTCGTGAATTACGGGCGCGGCCATCTCACCGATTCCGGCCGGCGCGCCGCGGAGTTCGCCGATGGCGACCTTTGGGTGTGCGACCCGGCCGCGCCGTTCTCGGTGCAGTTCCGCAACGATTTCGAGCTGCTGCTGCTGCGCCTGCCCCGCGAGCGGCTGGTGGGGCGGCTGGGCCGGGCCTCCTGCGTGCCGACGCTGGTGCTGGGCGAATCGGTCTCCGCCTCCGCCGCGCGGCCGATGATGCGGGCTTTGGCGGCGAATTTCGCGGCGATGGAGGATGGCGACGTCATGGCCGCCGAGCCGGCGATCACCGAGCTGGTGCTCTCCGCGCTGCTGGCCGAGGCGCGGCCTGAGGAAGACAACGCCACGCAGGTGCAGGCCGCGCATTTCGCCCGCGTCTGCGCGCAGATCGAGGCGCGGCTGCGCGAGCCCGAACTGTCCGTCGCCGACATCGCCAAGGCCGAAGGGCTGTCGGCGCGCTACATACAGCGCCTGTTCGAGGGACAGGACCGCTCGTTCTCGGACTATGTGCGCCACCGGCGGCTGGAGCAGTGCCGGCTGGATCTGGTGAACCCGCAGCATGCCGACCGCTCCATCGCCGAGATCGGCTTTCGCTGGGGCTTCGCCGACCAGGCGCATTTCAGCCGGGTGTTCAGCGCCGCCTATGCCATTTCTCCGCGCGACTACCGCAAATCCTCCGGCCCGACGGTCGAGACGCGCTGGACCCGCGGGCGGCCCATGCATTCGGGCTCGCGCCCGGCGCGGCCGGCCCCGGCCCCGGCGGTCTCGCTGCCCGACAAGCGGGAGGTCGTCGCGCCGGAGGCGAGAGCGGCGGAGGCGGGGGAGGGGGCGCTGCTGGAGCCCGGCCACCACCATTTGCCGGTGTCGCGCGACACGGTGCACTGGGGCTATCTCTCGCGCACCATCGCGCCGGCGTTGCGCGTGCGCTCCGGGGCGCGCGTCACCATCGAGACGCTGACCCAGCACGCCTATGACGACCATGAGCGCATGATCGCGGGCGATGCCGGCGCCGAGAGCGTGTTCCACTGGACGCGCGACTACAAGGCGGTCGACCGGCGCGGCGCCGGGCCGGTGAACGCCACCATCTTCGGGCGCGGGGCGGGCGAGGGCTTCGGCGTGCATATCTGCACCGGGCCGATCTTCGTCCATGGCGCGGAGCCCGGCGACGTGCTGGAGGTCGAAATCCTCGACCTGAAGCCGCGCCCCTGCGCCAATCCGGCCCATGCCGGCTCGGCCTTCGGATCCAACGCGGCGGCGGCCTGGGGCTTCCACCATGACGACATTCTCGACGAGCCGCGCAAGCGCGAGGTCATCACCATCTACCGCACCGATGCGGCGGGCGAGAGCGGCGTGGCGGAGGCGGTCTATTCCTATCGCTGGGTGCCGCAGACCGACCCGTTCGGCGTGGTGCACGAGACCATCGATTATCCCGGCGTGCCGGTCGATCATTCCCGCCTCGAAAAGCGCGAGGGCATATTGAAGGGCGCGCGCATTCCGGTACGCCCGCATTTCGGCTTCATCGCGGTGGCGCCGCGCGAGACCGACATCGTGGATTCGGTGCCGCCGGGCTATTTCGGCGGCAATATCGACAATTGGCGCGCCGGGCGCGGCGCCTCGGTCTATCTGCCGGTCGCGGTGCCGGGGGCGCTGCTCTCGGTCGGCGATCCGCATCTGGCGCAGGGCGACGGCGAAATCAGCGGCACGGCGCTGGAATGCTCGCTCACCGGCGAGGTGCGCCTCGTGCTGCACAAGCGCGGCGAGACGCAGAAGACCTACCTCAACGGCCTCGGCGCGCCGCTGATCGAGACGCCGGATGCTTGGCTGCTGCACGGCTTCAGCTACACCAACTATCTGCGCGAGCTGGGCCGCAATGCGCAGTCGGAAGTGTTCAAGCGCTCCTCGCTCAGCCGCGCGCTGCGCAGCGCCTTCCGTGCCGCGCGCAAGTTCCTGATGGAGCGCTACGAGCTGGACGAGGACGAGGCGATCTCGCTCACCTCGGTGGCGGTGGATTTCGGCGTGACGCAGGTGGCGGACGGCAATTGGGGCGTCCATGCCAGGATCGCCAAGTCGATCTTCGAGCCGCGCCCCTAAGCGCGCCAGCTCCGGCTTTTCTCGATAGCGGAGGCGAAGCGCGCGTGATCGGTCGCGGTCACCGAGCCGTCGGGCGTGAACAGGGCGGCGTCGGCGCGGATGGCGCCGACCTCGGCGCCGCAGAACTCGGCGAGGCCGAGCGCGGTCATCTCGTGCAGCGCCGGCACCTTCACCGTGCACCCGCTGGCATTGGCGAGGAACTGCGCGAAATAGCGGCTCTGCGACAGCCCGCCATCGATGGCGATCGTCTCGATCGGCCCGACGATCGCGGCGGCCTCCTGGATCAGCCGGACCGTGAGCAGGGCGATGCCTTCCAGCGCGGCGCGCACCATGTCGGCGCGCCCGGTCGCGGCGTCCATGCCGATGAACAGCGGGGCCGCCTGCCGGTCCCAATAGGGCGCGGCAAGGCCGGACAGCGCCGGCACGAACACCAGCCCGCGCCGCAGCGCCGAAGGGCCTTCGAAGCCGTCCAGTTCGTCATCGGTGCCGAACAGGCCGAGCCGGCGCAGCCACTCCAGCGCCGCGCCGGCATCATAGACCCCGCCCTCGATCGCGAAGGCCGGGGGCTCGCCCTGCCGCTGCCAGCCAATGGTCGGCAACAGGCCGGAGCCACCGCGCGCCACATCCTTCGCCACGGCCAGCAGGAAGGCGCCGGTGCCGAAGGTGATCTTGGCGTCGCCCGGAGCGCGGCAGCCATGGCCGTAGAGCGCGGCCTGCTGGTCGACGATCGAGGCCTTGACCGGGATGCCGTCGATGCAGCCGAAGCCGGCATCCACCGCCACGATCTGCGGCAGGCACTCCAGCGGCACGCCGTGCAGCGCGCACAGCTCCGCGCTCCATGTGCCTGTTGCGAGATCGATGAGCCCGGTGCGCGAGGCGGTGGCGAGGTCGGTGCGGAATTCGCCGGTGAGCCGGTCGAGGAAGAAGGCGTCGGTGGTGCCGAGCCGAAGCCGTCCGGCTTTCAGCGCCTGCGCCACGACCGGAAGGTTGCGCAGCGTCCAGGCGAGCTTGCTGGCGGAGAAATAGGGATCGAGCGGCAGGCCGCAGATCGCCTTCGAGCGCGCCTCCGCCGCCGGTCCCAGCGCGGCCAGCGTGCCGGCGGTGCGGGCATCCTGCCAGACGATGACGGCGGAGAGAGCCTCGCCGGTTTCCGCATCCCAGGCGAGGCAGCTTTCGCCCTGATTGGCGATCGCGATGGCATCGACCGGGCCGGCCGCCGCCAGCACGTCGCGGATATTGGCGAGAAGTTCCTCGGGGTCATGTTCGACCCGGCCCGGAGCGGGGTGAAACTGCGCGTGGCGGCGGCTGGCGACAACACGCGCCCCGGCGCCGCTTTCGACGACGAGGCAGCGGGTCGAGGTCGTGCCCTGATCGATGGCGGCGACGCGCATCATTCACCCTCGCGGAAGCGGAAATGGACGTGTTCCGCGTGGAAGGCCGCGGGCGGAATCGGCACGAGGATACGCCGTTCCGGCCGCCAGTCGCCGCGCTTGTGCCAGACCTCGCGGCCGTCGAGTTCCAGTGAGAGCCGGCCCTGTGCGAGCCGCGTGAAGCGGAGCTGGAAGTCGGGAAAGGCCGGCGCATGGGCCGATCGGCGCAGCAGGCTCGGCACGGCGAGCTTGAGCGGCGCATCGAAGGTGACCGGCACCGCCTCGCTCGCCCCCTCGTCATGCGCCAGGTCCCGCGCGATAGCGCGGCCGACCGCGCGGCCCTCGCGAAACGCCCAGCCGCCGGTTTCCACCGCGCGCAGCACATTGCCGCCGGCGAAGAAGATCGGGTTGGCGCAGCGCCCATCCTGATCGATGGCCGGGCCGCCGCTGCCGGCGTCGACGCCAAGCGCGGATTGCCGGCACAGCGCGGATTCCGGCACGAAGCGCCCGGTGAGCAGCACCCCGTCGCAGGCGACGGTTTCCACCCCGCTATCGGCGCGGCGGAAGCTGACCTCCTCGACGCGCTGGACGCCGCGAATATCGACGATGTCCGCGCCGCGATGGAACGGCACGCCGACCAGCGCCGGGAACCAGCGGAACGGGGCGCGGGCGAGCGGCTCCGGGGCGCTCTCGATCATCGCGACCGGGCGGGCGCCATGGGTCAGGCAGGTGAAGGCGGCGGACAGGCTCACCAGCTCCGAGCCGACGATGAGCGGGCGGCGGAACGGCATCAGCCCGTGAAAGGCGACATAGGTCTGCAGCGTGCCGGTGGTGACCACGCCGAGCGGGCGGTCGCCGGAAATCAACCGGGCCGAGCGCGGCATCTCGCGGGCGCCGGTGGCGAGCAGGACGCGGCGGGCGGTCAGCGTTTCCACCCCGCGTGCGCTGGAGACGGCAATCTCGCCATCGGCCCCGATCTGCGTGACCGAATGGCCCAGCCGCACGTCGACGCCGGCATGGCCGGCCTCGCGTTCGAGCCGCTTTCCATAGGCGGCGCCGAGATAGACCCGGCCGAATTCGCGTATGCCGAAGGGCGAGTGGCTGCAATGGCGGGTCGCCCCGCCCAGATGCGGCTCGCGCTCCAGCAGCACGACGCGGGCGACGCCCTGCCGGCGCAGTTCGACCGCCGCCGCGACCCCGGACGGCCCGCCGCCGATGATGATCACGTCCGCGCGCGTGCTCATGCGTCCTCGGGCTCCTCGATCCCGTCGACGGCGAGCGGCTCGCTGAGCCGACCGCGCGTCATTTCGGCGAGGCGTGCGTTGCAGTAGAAGCCCTGGCAGCGGCCCATGCCGGCGCGGGTGCGGCGCTTCAACCCGCCGAAATCGCCGGGCGGAATGGGGCTCTCAAACGCGGCCTCGATCTCGCGGCGCGTCACCAGTTCGCAATGGCAGACGATCTCGCCATGGTCCGGGCGCTGCCAGTCTCGCTCGCGGGTTTCGGTGAGGTTCGGCATGGAGAGGCCCGGAGCCGTGGGTGCCGGGGTGGCGGGCAGGCCGAAGCCGGCATGGAGGCTGAGCGCGTGCTGGGCGAGGCCGAGCGCGGCCGACAGGCCGGTGGAGCGGATGCCGCCGAGCGTGATGGCGCGCATCTCGGGCCGCGCAAAGATGCGGTAGGCCTTGCTGTCGCTCGCCGGCCGCAGCCCGGCATAGACCGCGGTGACCGGAATGCCTGCCAGCGCCGGCACGATTTCGGCGCCGCGCGCGAGCAGCGCCTTCAGCGTGTCGGTCTCCACCGTCGCCCGCACCCGGTCGTCCTGCTCCTCGGCCGTGGGGCCGATCAGCACATTGCCGAAGGCGGTGGGGCAGACCACGACGCCCTTGGTGATCTCGGTGGGCACCGGCAGCACGATGCGCGGCACATGGGGACAGGCCGCCTTGTCGAGCACCACGAACTGGCCCTTGCGGGGGCGGATGGAGAATTCCGGTGCGAAGCCGAGCCGCTGGTCGACGATGTCGCCGTAAAGGCCGGCGGCGTTGACCACGGCGCGGGCGCGCAGGTCGCCCCTGCGGGTGGAGAGCGTCCAGTCGCCGTCGAAGCGGCCGGCCAGCATTTCGGCCTCGCGGAAAAACGACGCCCCGAGCGCGACCGCCTGAGTGAGATAGGCCAGCGGGGCCGACCACGGATCGATGATGTGCTCGCCCATCACCTCGATGGCGGCGACAAGGTGACCGGACAGGCCGGGCATGGAGCGGCGCGCCTCTTCGCCCGAGACAAGGCGCAGTTCGGCGATGCCGTTCGCGCGGCCCTGCGCGGCGATGTCCTCAAGCTTGCCCGCTTCCAGCGCGCTCCACGCGCAGACCAGCGCGCCGGTTTCCACCAGCGACAGGCCGAGGCCGGCATGGATGTCGAGATATTCGGACCGGCCGGCCTTGATGAGCTCAAGTTCCAGGCTGCCGGGCGGCGCGTCGAAGCCGGTGTGGAGGATGGCGCTGTTGGCCTTGGAGGCGCCGGAGAGGAGGTCGCTGCCCTTCTCGATCACGGCGACCCGCGCCCCGGCCAGCGCGAAGCGGCGGGCAACGGCGCAGCCGACGACGCCGGCGCCGATCACGGCGACGTCGAAAGTTTCGCGAATGTCGGGGGCAGGGTCGTGGAGCATCACCGCTCCTTTCCAATAAATCGTCTCACGCGGCCGGCGCACCGGCCGCGGCACCATGGTCCGGCCCGGCGCGCGGCCGGACCCTCAGGAGGGGCCCCGCCGCCGCGCGGCGGGGAGGCCGACGTCGATGCGCGGCTCAGCGATAGGGGTAGCCGGCCTTCTGCATGGTCTCGTCGTACTTCTTGAAGGCTTCGACCACGCGGGCGGCACGCGGGCTGGCGGCGGCGGTCTCGTCCCAGAAGCCCTTGGAATCGGCGACCACCTTCGCCCATTCCTCGGGCGGAAGCTGGGTCAATTCCATCTTCTGGCCCTCGACGCGCAGCTTGGCCTCGCCGCCCCAGTACCAGACGTCGCGGTAATAATGCGACTGGTCGATGCTCATCAGGAACAGTTCCTTGAGGTGCGGCGGCACCTTGGCCCAGCTCGGCGAATTGGCGAAGTAGCTGCCGAACCACGCGCCGGTGACCGAGTTGGAGAGCGCGTAGTTGCACACATCCGCCCAGCCCACCTCATAGGCCTCGGTGAAGCCGCACCAGGCGACGCCGTCGAGCTCGCCGGTCTGCAGCGCGACTTCGACGTTGTCCCACGGGATCGTCACCGGCACGAGGCCGTACTTGGAGAGGAACTTGCCGGCGGTCGGCACCCCGAACACGCGCAGGCCGCTCATGTCGGCGAGGCTCTTGATCGGCTTGTTGACGGTGAAGATGTGCAGCGGGTCCCAGGCGCCGGTGGAGAGCCAGGTGACGTTCGGCACGTCGGCATAGGCCTCTTCCCAGATTTCCTTGAGGCCGTAATAGCGGAACAGCGCGGGCACATCGAGGCTGTAGCGGGTGGCGAAGGGGAAGTAGCCGCCAAACACCGCGATATCGACCGGGGAGGCCATGGTGGCCTCGTCCGACTGCACCGCGTCGAGCGTGCCGGACTGGAGGGCGCGGAACAGGTCCGAGGTCGGGACGAGCTGGTCGGCGTAGTAGAGTTCGATCACCATCTCGCCATTGGCGGCGGCGTTGAAGGCGTCGATCTGCGGCTTGATGACATGGGCGCCGAGCGGGGCGCCGGAATAGGTCTGCAGGCGCCACTTGATCGGGCCGGTCTGCGCGAGGACCGCCGGGGCGGCCAGCGTGGTGCTCGCCAGCGCCGCGCCCGCGCCCAGACCCGCCTTGCTGAGGAAGTTGCGGCGGGTGGCGAGGATCTTGTCCGCGGCGGGATCCAGCTTTTTCGGAACCGGCTTCTTGGTATCGGTCATTGGTCTCTCCTCTGGTTTTTATGGAAAGGTCGGGAAAGCGGATGCACGTCAGCCCTTGACGTTCATGTGGGCCGGCAGCCAGAGCGCGATCTGCGGGAAGACCATCAGTATGATGATGGTGAAAAACATGATCGCGGCGAAGGGCCAGATCGACTTGTAGATGTCGATCAGCGTGATTTCCTTCGGCGCCAGCGAGCGCATCAGGAACAGGTTGTAGCCGAAGGGTGGGGTTATATAGGCGATCTGGCAGGTAATCGTGTACAGGATGCCGTACCAGATGAGCTGGTGGTCGAAGCCCAGATCGAGCGCCTTCACCAGCGGGATGTAGAGCGGCGCGACGATGACCAGCATCGCGGTGTCGTCGAGGAACATCCCCATCACCAGGAAGCTGAGCTGCATCATGATGATGATGGTCCAGGGATTGAGGTCCCACTGTTTCACGAACAGGAACTCGATCGCCTTCACCGCGCCCAGCCCGTCGAACACGGTGCCGAAGGCCAGCGCCGCGAGGATCAGCCACATGAACATGCAGGACACGTTCAGCGTCTTCATCGAGGAATCGCGCACCACCGCCCAGCTGAACCGCCCCTTGGCGATGGCCGCCAGCGTGGCCGTGGTGGCGCCGACCGCCGAGCTTTCGACGAGGCTGGTGACGCCGAACACGAACAGGCCGGTCATGAAGAAGAAGATGGCGAAGGGAATGATGCCCGCCCGCGCCAGCGCCAGCTTCTCGCGCAGCGGCATGTTCAGCTCTTCGTCCGTCAGCGCGGGCGCGAGCTTCGGATTCAGCTTCACCCGGATGTAGATGTAGAGAATGAACAGCGCGGCCATGAGCAGGCCGGGAAACACGCCGGCGAACCACAGCTTGGAGACCGGCTGGCGCGCGATCATGCCGTAGAGCACCAGCACGACCGACGGCGGAATGAGGATACCGAGCGAGGAGCCGCCCTGCACCACGCCGGAGATCAGCACCTTGTCGTAGCCGCGGCGGATCATCTCCGGCAGGGCGATGGTAGCGCCGATTGCCATGCCGGCGACCGAAAGGCCGTTCATCGCCGAGATGATGACCATCAGGAAGATGGTGCCGATGGCGAGGCCGCCGGTGAAGCGCCCGAACCAGACATGCAGCGCGCGGTACAAATCCTCCGCGATCCCGGATTCCGCCAGGATGTAGCCCATGTAGATGAACATGGGCAGGGTCAGCATGGCGTACCAGTTGAAGAGCTTGAACACCTGGTTGAACGGCAGGTCCATGGCGCCGGGGCCATAGAGCAGCAGCGCGGCGGCCGAGGCGACAAAGCCGATGGCGGCGAAGACGAGCTGCCCGCTGATGAGCGCCACCACCATGGAGGCGAACATCAGCAGCGCGATCATTTCATAGCTCATGCCAGCGTCTCCCCGCGCAGCGTGGCGATGTGCTTGAACACGAGCGAGAAGGCCTGAAGCAGCATCAGTACGAGGCAGACCATCAGCAACGCCTTGATCGGGATCACCGAGGGGTTCCAGATCGAGAAGCGCTTCTCATTGGTGGCGATGGCGTATTGCAGGCTGGAGATCGACCCGGCAAGCATGACCCCGAGATAGAAGATCAGGCACCAGACCGTCGCGAGGTCGACCTTCGCCTTCCCCCGAACCGACAGCGTCGAGTACCAGAGGTCCATGCGCACATGCTCGTTGTTGCGCAGGGTGAACGGCCCGCCCATGAAATAATAGGCGGCGAGGGTGAACTGGGTCAGCTCCACCGCCCAGTGCACCGGCATCTTGAGCAGGTTGCGGGTGACCGCATCGAACATCAGCACGCCGCCCATCATGAAGATGAGCGAGGCGGCGAGGTAACCGACATAGTCCGATATCCGGTCGATGATGCGCACATAGCAGGCAATCCAGCTCCAGGCGCCGGATCGTCCGGGTTCCGCCGTTTCATCCACGTTCAAGCCCTTGCTCCCTGTCCTGCAGCCTGCCGCCCGCCGCGCGCGGCCGCTCCATCCCGGTGCCGCCCCGCCCGCGCCTGCATGGCATTTGAGCCTGCCGAATTTGTTCGCACGGCAGGCACTTTACCGAACCTCAAACGAAAGAGAAGCCCGTTTTTTGACAAATTTGACCATATGAACGGCACAATGACCGTTAGAAATACGAAACGGGCAAATTTCATCGGACAATATTGCCCGAACGGGCATTTCGTGGCAAAAGTGCCGCTGTCATGCCCCGCTCGCTGTCCGATCGTGCAAGCGGCATGCCGGCTGGCCGCCGGGCTTGGCCGTCTGCGCCGAAAGGAGTAGGCGGACGGGCTCAGCGCCGGGTTCCGCCTGATGATGGACGGCGTGAGACTATTGACTTAACCGGACCGGTCCGGGCCTCCGGCCTCCCGGTCCAGCGAGGACGATGCGTGGCCCCCAGCTCGCGACATGACGAGATCGTCGCCCTGCTCGCCCGCTCCGGCGAGCTGAGCGTGGACGCCATTGCCGAGCGGCTCGGCGTCTCGCGCGAGACCGTGCGGCGCGACCTTGCCCGCCTCGATGCCGCCGGCCGGGTCAAGCGGCACCACGGCGGCGCCCGCGCGCTGGCTCAGCCGGGCGCGACGCTGGAGACCGAATGGCCGTTCGCGCAGCGCATGGCGCAGAATGCGGCGGCCAAGCGCGCCATTGCGGTCGCGGCCAGCCGGCGATTCCAGCCCGAGGATTCGCTGTTCATCGACACCGGCAGCACCACCATCGCCTTCGCCGAGGCGCTGACATCGCGCCATTCGCTGGTGATCGTCACCAATGCCCCGCGCATCGCCGCGACGCTGGCGGGCGACCACACCCACAAGGTGTTCCTCATCGGCGGCGCCTATGGGGTGGATGCCGGCGAGAGCCTCGGCCCGCTGGCGCTGGAGCAGATCGCCAAGTTCCGCGTGCGGCACGCGGTGCTGACCGTCGGCGCCATCGACCAGGCGAGCGTGATGGATTTCGACCTCCAGGAGGCCGAAGTCGCCAAGGCGATGATCGAGCGCGCCGATTTCGTCACCGTGCTGGCCGACCATTCCAAGTTCGACCGCCGCGCCGTGTTCGAGGTCGCGCCGCTGTCGCGCGTCCACACGCTGGTCACCGACCTAGCCCCCGGCGAGACCATGGCGCGCGCGATCGCCGCCGCGGGCATCGATCTGGTGATCGCCGGCCCGGGCTGACGGCGGGCTGCGCCCAAAATGCCGCCCGGTGCGCGGTGTCGCATTCGGGGAGGCGCGGCATCCGGCTGAGCGGAACGGGCCCGGTATCGCGCGGGCTGCGCACCGGGCCGGAGGAACCGTCCCAGCGTCGTCCGCGTTGCCCCGCGACAATCGTGGGAGCAGGTGATGGATCAGCGAGAACAGGAAATCCGCGAAAGGGCCTACCGGCTGTGGGAGCAGGAGGGCCGGCCGGACGGGCGCGCAGACCAGCATTGGCGCATGGCGCAGGCCGATGACGAGCCGGCCGCGGCGGGCGCAGCCTCATGGAGCCCGGTCGCGGCGGCGGAAGTGCCGCCGAGCGCGCCGGACGCGCTGGTCTCGCACGACCCCGTCGCCAGGGATCCGGCGGCCGTCATCGAGACCGACCTTGCCATCGAGCGCGGGGATCATGGTCCGGTGAGCGAAATCGACACCATCCGCCGCACGCTTGAGACCTCCGGCAGGCAGGCGGACGGCGCGTCCCCTCTTGGCGCGGCGCAGAGCGCGCTGGGCGGCAATGCCGGCCGACGCGATGACTGAGGCGGCACCCGGCGTCACGACCAAGCGGGCCACTGTCCCGAAGACGATGCCCGGCAGGCAAAGGCGCGGCATGACGGCAGCGATCGCGGCGGACCTGTCCCCGCGACGGTTGCCACCGTCGACCGACCGCTTCGTCGATGCGATACGGAGCCTCTCGCAGTCCATCGGCGCCAATGCCTCCGCCCTCGATCATGACGGTGCCTTTCCGGCGGACGAGGTCGCACGGCTGGCCACCATCGGGGCGCTGACCGCGCCGTTTCCGCTCGATCAGGGCGGGCTGGGCATGACCCGTGGCCCGTTGCTGCGGGAGACGCTCAGTGCGATCGGCCATGGCAGTCTGGTGCTCGGCCGGTTGTTTGAGGGCCATGTCAACGCCATCGCCCTGATCGAGCGCTATGGCACCGCAAGCCAGCTGGCGCGAGCCGCCCGCGACGCCGGCAAGGGCCGGCTGTTCGGAGTCTGGAACACCGAAGCCCCGCCCGGGCTGCGGTTGCTGCGCGGTGCCGATGGCTGGAGGCTGGAGGGAGGCAAGACCTTCGCCTCCGGTGCCGGCTTCGTCGCGCGCCCGCTGGTCACCGCAATGGACGGCGAGCGGCAGTTCATGGTGCTGCCGCGCCTTGAGCCGGAGGATCAGCGCCGGGCTGACCTTTCCAGCTGGCAGGCGCACGGCATGCGGGCCTCCGCTACCGGGAGCTTCGACTTTAGTGGCCTCGCCGTGGACCAGGACGACCTGATCGGTGACGCCGGCGACTACCACCGCCAGCCCGCCTTTTCCGCTGGGGCATGGCGTTTCGCGGCCGTTCAGCTCGGCGGCATCGAGCGGATCGTGGATGAGTTGCGCGGGCATCTGGCGAAAACCGGCAGGGGCGCCGATCCGCACCAGAGGGCCCGCGTCGGGGCGGCGGTGATCGCGGCGCAGTCCGCCCGGCTCTGGGTCGAGCGGGCCTGCGAGATCGCGGAGGAGGATGGCGAGCCCGAGCGGGGTATCGCCTATGTGAACCTGACCCGCCTCGCCGTGGAGCGCGCCGGGCTCGACGTGCTCGAACTCGCCCAGCGTTCCATCGGCCTCGCCGGATTCCACCGCGCGCACCCGATCGAGCAGCTCTATCGCGACCTCGCGACCTATCTGCGCCAGCCGGCGCCGGACCGGGCGCTCGATGAAGCGGCCGGGCATGTGCTCGCGCAAGACGCGCCGCTGGGAGAACTCTGGTGATGATCCGCGTCGCCGACGCCCTGCACGCCATGGAGCACCTGCCGCTTGTCCGCTTCGACCAGATCGGCATGCGCGGTCTCGTGGTGGTGGCGCCTCACCCTGACGATGAAAGCCTGGGCTGCGCCGGGCTGCTGGCCAGCGCGCGCGCGGCGGCGATAGAGACGCGGGTCGTGTTCGTCAGCGATGGCGCGGCCTCGCATCCCCGCTCCCGCATCTTCCCGCGCGACCGGCTGCGCGCGCTTCGCGAGCGCGAGGCGCTGACCGCGCTGGCGCGGATCGGCATCCAGCCGGACGCTGCCCGCTTCCTGCGCCTGCCGGATGCGGCGGTTCCGGAGACGGGGCCGGCGGCGGACGCGGCCATTGCCGCTCTTGTCGACGCACTCGATGCCTGTCACGCCTCGCATATGGCGGTGACCTGGCGCCATGATCCGCATTGCGACCATCGCGCCAGTTTCGCGCTCGCCGCCGCCGCTTGCCGCGAGCGTCCGGAGGTCCGCCTGCTGGCCTACCCGATATGGGGATTCGAACTGCCGCCTCAGGAGGTCATCGACGATGGGCGTCCCGACGGTTTTCGGCTCGACATTGCCGCGCACCTTCCCGCCAAGCGCGCGGCCATCGCGGCGCACGCCTCCCAGGTCACCCGGCTGATCGATGACGATCCGCAGGGCTTCGTGCTGAGCGCCGAACAGCTGGCGCGGTTCGATCGGCCCTTTGAAATCTTCCTGGACGTGCAGCCATGACGCAGCGCGCGAACAACAGCCTGCCCCCGACCTATTTCGACGCGCTGTACGCCGCCGATGCCGACCCCTGGCGGTTCGAGACCAGCGCGTATGAGCGGGCGAAGTATGAGGCGACGCTCGCGGCCCTGCCAATGCCCCGCAGCACCAGCGCGCTGGAGATAGGCTGCTCCATCGGCGTGCTGACGGCGCGGCTGGCGCCGCGCTGCGACCGGCTGCGGGCGGTGGACGTGTCCAGCCGGGCGCTCGACATCGCCCGGCGCCGGTGCGGGGAACTGCCCCAGGTGTCTTTCGAGGAGGTTCGCGTTCCGCAGCAATGGCCGGACGGGACATTCGACCTCATCCTGCTGTCCGAGGTGCTTTATTATCTCGACAGGGACGATCTTGCCCGGCTCGCCGCCCAGGTCAGCGGCGCGCTGCAACCCGGCGGGGCGGTGATGATGGTGCACTGGCTGGGGGAGACCGACTATCCGCTGTCCGGCGATGCCGCCGTGGAGCATTTCATGCGTGAGCTGACACGGCAGCGAAGCGCGCGGGTCGTTCGCCGGAGTCGCGAGGCCGAGTATCGGCTCGATTGCCTGGTTCTGGGGTAAGGGCCGCCTGATCGAACGCGCGCAACATCCGCCGCGCGGCGCGTGCATGTTCCAGCATCGCGCTTGGCGGCAGCGCCTGGCGCACAAGCTGCGGGCTTAACGCCTCGATACGCTGCCAGAAGGCGCCGAAGCACGGCTCCACCTCATCCGCGACACAGGGCGACAGGCCGAGAGGCAGGCTCCAGTGCGGCCGGCTGCCCTCCGGGCGGCCGAGCGTTCCCAGCCGGTGCCAGTGCCGCAGCCGGGCGCGCCAGAGGAAACGGTGCAAGGCGTGCGGCAGTGCCTCCAGCCGGTCGTCGCCCGGCAGGTCCGGCTCCTGCGCCCGCCGGCGCAGCGCCTCGGCGACGCCTCCCGGCGCGCGGCCGGTGAGGCGGGCGGAGGTGGTGACAATGAGCGCGGGATCGTGGCGGATCGCGATATCATGGCGATGGAGCGTCTCGGCCAGCGCGCGATCCTCGCTGCTCGCCACCATCGGCAACCCGCCAATGGCGCGGTAAGCGGCAAGGGACAGCGCGTAACTGGCGCCGGAGGCGGTCCAGTGGTTCGGCCATGGATCGTGAGGCAGCGGATCGATGAGGGCCTGCAGGCGCAGCAATGCCGCCTCATAACCGCTCTCCAGTCGCCCGCGCTGCTTCAGCGCCGGGCTCAGAAGTCGCATTTCGCGGGGTTCAAGGCGCACGCGCCCCGCCACCGCGCCGCAGCCCGCCTCGATCGCCGCGAGGCTTCGGGCCACCCAGTCGGGCGGGACGCGGCTATCGGCATCGGTCGTCAGCAGAACGCCGCTGTCGGGCGAGCGGCGTTCCAGCCAGCGGGCACCAAGCTCAAGCGCCACGCCACGCGCGAAGCCGACATTGGCCAGAGGCGGCGCCAGCCGGGTCTCGACGATGAGCGCCGGAAGTTCAGTCCCGCGCAGAGCGCTTTCCGCCAGCGCGGCTTTAGCGAGGCGGACGGTATCGTCCGTGCAATTATTGGCCAGCAGCACCAGGCCGATGCTTCCCGCCGGCAAGGGCTGCCCCGCCAGCGTGCGCTGACGGCTCAAGGCCCGGAGGCAGGCCGCGATGCGTTCCGCCTCGTTGCGCATCGGAATGGCGACCACGCAGCTCGGCGCGCCGCCGAACGAGGCGGGCAGCCGGCCGATATGGGTCTCGACCATCCGTTCGCGTGCCAGACGACAGTTCGGCATGTCCGCTTTCCGATTTGAAGCGCCGGATCCGCTCATGCGGACGGCGCGCGCAGCTTGAGAACGATGAGGGTCGCGAGCAGCGCCGAGCTTGCGCTGTTGGCGAGGAGGACCACGATGTCGGCCCTCAGCACCCCGTACAGCACCCACAGCAGAAGCCCGGCGAGCAGGAGACAGAGCATCGTCAGCGAAAGATCCCCGGTCTGGCCGGTTCGCCATGCCTTGGTGAGTTGCGGCAGATAGGACATCGTCGTGAGCACCGATGCCACAACGCCGATCAGGGTTGTCAGCACAGCGTTCCCTCGACACGTCAGCCAGCCGTTTCATCAACCGTGAGCAGGGCGTTTCAGTTCCTTGCCGATGCGTCGCGGCGCAATCGAGCTTCGCGCCGACCCGACGAAACGATTGTCGGCCGGGCGGGTTAAGCCATCGACTGCCGGCCGAACACCGCCGGCCTGCGAGGGAGCGCACGCAGATGGCACGGACCACCAAACACAAGAGCTCGACCGCCGCGATCCACGATCAGACCCTGCATCGCGGCGCGGGCGGCGAACTTCACCAGATTGCGGAAGGCGATACGCCGGTGATGACCACGGCACAGGGCGGGCCGGTTTCGGACGACCAGAACACGCTGAAGGCGGGCGCCCGCGGGCCCAGCCTGATCGAGGATTTCCACTTCCGCGAGAAGATCTTCCATTTCGACCATGAGCGCATTCCCGAGCGCGTGGTCCATGCGCGCGGCTATGGCGCGCACGGCTATTTCGAGACCTATGAATCGCTCGCCAAATACACCCGCGCCGACCTGTTCCAGCGCGCCGGGGAGAAGACGCCGGCTTTCGTGCGCTTTTCCACCGTGGCCGGCTCCAAGGGCTCGTTCGACCTTGCCCGCGACGTGCGCGGCTTTGCGGTGAAGATCTACACCAAGGAAGGCAACTGGGACCTCGTGGGCAACAATATCCCGGTGTTCTTCATCCAGGACGCCATCAAGTTTCCCGACCTTATCCACTCGGTGAAGCCGGAACCTGACCGGGCCTTCCCGCAGGCTCAATCGGCGCATGACAATTTCTGGGATTTCATCTCGCTGACCCCGGAATCGATGCACATGATCATGTGGGTCATGTCGGACCGGGCGATCCCGCGCTCCTTCCGCTTCATGGAGGGTTTCGGCGTCCACACCTTCCGCTTCCTGAACGCCAAGGATGAATCCACCTTCGTGAAGTTCATCTGGAAGCCGAAGCTCGGCCTGCAATCGGTGGTGTGGAACGAGGCGGTGAAGATCAACGGCGCCGACCCGGACTTCCATCGCCGCGACCTGTGGGACGCCATCCAGTCCGGCAATTTCCCGGAATGGGAATTGTGCGTGCAACTGTTCGACCAGGACTTCGCCGACAGCTTCGATTTTGACGTGCTCGACCCCACCAAGCTGATCCCCGAGGAGGTGATCAAGCCGGTGCCGGTCGGTCGGCTGGTGCTGGACCGCATGCCGGACAATTTCTTCGCGGAGACCGAGCAGGTCGCCTTCATGACGCAGAACGTGCCGCCGGGCATCGACTTCTCCAATGACCCGCTGCTGCAGGGGCGCAACTTCTCCTATCTCGACACCCAGCTGAAGCGGCTCGGCAGCCCGAACTTCACCCACATCCCGATCAACGCGCCGAAATGCCCGTTCGCGCATTTCCAGCAGGACGGGCATATGGCGATGCGCAACCCGGTGGGGCGCACCAATTACCAGCCAAACTCGCGGGGGGAGGGGCCGCGCGAAGACCCGACGCGCGGCTTCCGTTCCTTCGCCGAGGAGATCGAGGCGCCGAAGGTGCGCCTGCGGGCGGAGAGCTTCGCCGACCACTACAGCCAGGCCCGGCAGTTCTTCAACAGCCAGACGGTGACGGAACAGACGCACATCGCCATGGCGCTGACCTTCGAGCTCAGCAAGGTCGAGGAGCCGGTGATCCGCGAGCGGATGGTGGCGCATCTGCTCAACATCGACGAGGCGCTGGGCGCGGCCGTGGCCGACAAGCTCGGTCTTGAGAAACTGCCGAAACCCGCCGATGCCGCGATTGCCCCGCGCGACGACCTGCCGGCATCGCCCGCGCTCAGCATCATCGAGAATGGCCCGATGAGCTTCGCCGGTCGCAAGCTGGGCGTGCTGGTGAGCGATGGCTGCGACGCGGCCCTGCTGAAGAAGCTTCAGGCCGCCATCGGGAAGGAAGGCGCGACGGTGGAGCTGGTTGCGCCGAAGGTGGGCGGCGTGACCGCCGCCGACGGCACCCGGCTCCCCGCCCACAACATGATCGACGGCGGTCCATCCGTGCTGTTCGACGCGGTGGCGCTGCTGCTGTCGCCCGAAGGCGCCGGGCAGCTTACCGGCGAGGCCGCGGCGCGTGACTTCGTGGCGGACGCCTTTGCCCATTGCAAGTTCATCGGGTTCACCGCGGAAGCGATGCCGCTGCTCGCCAAGGCGGGTGTCGAGGTCGACGAAGGCGTGATGCCGCTCGACGACGCGGGCGCGATTGCCGGTTTCGTCCAGAGCTGCCGGAAACTGAGGCTGTGGGCTCGGGAGCCGAGCGTGAAGAACTGAGGGAGCGCGCCATGGCCGCCCGAGGCCTCGTGCACGGACCGTTGGGCGCGAAGTCTCTTCATCTGTGCGTCGACATGCAGCGGCTGTTCGGGCCCGGCTATCCGTGGGCGGTGCCGTGGATGGAGAAGGTTCAGCCGGCGATCGAGGCGCTGTGCGCTCACCGCCCGTCGCGGACGTTGTTCACCCGGTTCATTCCGGCGGAACGGGCGGGCGAGGGGCACGGCAGCTGGGCGCGCTACTATCACCGCTGGGCGCGCGCCACGCTGGAGGAGATCGGCGCCGATGCCGTCCGGCTGGTGCCGGCGCTGGAACGCTTCGTGCCGCCGGCGCAGCAGCTGGACAAGACGACCTACTCACCCTGGACGGAAGGGCGGCTGGACCGATGGCTGGCGGCGGCCGAGGTCGACGCCATCGTGATCACCGGCGGCGAGACCGATGTCTGCGTGCTGGCGACCGCGCTCGGTGCCATCGACCGGGGCTATCGCGTCGTGCTGGTGGCCGATGCGCTGTGCAGTTCGTCGGACCAGACCCATGACGCGCTCATGGAGCTGTATCTCACCCGCTTCAGCGAGCAGATCGAAGTGGCGACGACCGATGACGTTCTGGAGCACTGGCGCTGACATCTGCACACCGCGCCGACCATGGACGGCGCCCCTTTGCGCGCGCCGCCGCGGAGGGGACGGCCTCCGGCGCTCGTGCGGGAGGCGATGGCACGCCTCCTCGCCCCGCCGCGCCTCTTGGCCGCCGTCGCCTCTTGGCCTGCCGCGCCTCTCGGCCGCCCGTCGCCTCACGCGCTCTGGCTGTGCTCGCCTCCGGGCCGGGAGATGCCGCTGAGGGCCTTGCCGGCGGAGCCGTTGGTGGTGACCAGCGCAATATCGCCCAGAGACAGGATGCCGACGAGCCGCTTGTCGCGGTCCACAACCGGAAGCCGGCGCAACTGCACGTCGCCCATATTGCGCGTCACCTCCTCGATCTCCTGATCATCGAAGCAGTATTTGACGTCCGAGGTCATCACTTCATGAACCTTGGTCTGCGGCCCCTTGCCCTCGCCGATGGCACGCAGGGCGATATCGCGGTCGGTGATCATGCCGACGAGACGGTTGTTATCGCCCACGGGCAGCGCCCCGGCGTCGAGGCCCGCCATCAGCTTGGCAGCCTGTTCGATGGTCTCATGCGCGTTGGCAACGCGCACGTCGCGGGTCATCGCATCACGTACCTGCATGTCGACATCCTTCATGTGAGTTTCAACGGAGCGGAGACGGCCGGCTTCATCGGCCATCAATGCCGGTAGGGCAACGAAGAGAGCGGCGCCGGGTTCCGGGAGCCTTGATGTCGATCGGCTTGCCCAAGCCCCGAACTCGCCGCCATCAGGCGGCGGAGGAGCATTTCGTGCTTCTCAGAAGGGATGACAGCCGCTGTGCGGGAGACCGGTGCGCGCCCATGCTGCCGAGGTCCCCGCGCTCGAACGCGGTGACGATGCTGTCATGGACATAGCTGCTGCGGCAGACGGCAAGGGTGTTGGCGAGTTCATCGGCGAGCGGGGCGACTGCTTCCCGGATCTGCCGGTTGCGCCCTCGCGCGCTGGCTTCGGGCGTGAGGCGTTCGAGGCGATGCAGCACGCCGAGCGAGGCGGTCAGCGTGCGGAAGTCCTTCAGCGAAATGGGCTGGCCGCTGATTTCCTTGAGGAAACCGTTCACCTCGGCGGTGCGCACCGGGTGGATCGTGCCCGTCGGGTCGCGATATTTGAAGAGCCGGCGTCCGGGCAGATCCTTGAGCCGCGCGAGCGCGCCGGCGAGGCGGGCATCCCGCACCTGCTTGCGTATGGCCTTGCCGCCCTTGCCGGTGAAGGCGAGGAGGATCGTGTCGTTCTCGATCCTCACATGGGACTTGAGCAGGGTGGTTGCTCCGCGCGTGCCGTTCTGCTCGGCATATTGCTCGCTGCCGGCCCGGATGGCGGTCGACGCCACCAGTTCCACCGCCGCCGCCAGCGCGAAGCGCCGGTCGCAGGCCGGACGGGCGAGAAGCCGCCGCACCGCGCGCCGGATCGTGGGCAGCGCTTCGGCAAGTGCCGACAGGCGCCGCGCCTTCAGCATCTCGCGTACCCGCGTCCAGTCGGGATGGTAGCGATACTGGAGGCGGCCGGCATCGTCCGTGCCGACGGCCTGAAGATGGGCCCTGGCATCGGCGGCCAGCCGCACATGACTATAGGCAGGAGGGACCGCGAGCGAGGCGAGGCGGGCGAGCGTTTCGGGATCGCGCACGCGCGCGCCCTCGCTGGTCTCATAGACGAAGCCCCGCCCGCGCCGCTTGCGGCAGAGGGTCAACTCGGCACGGCTGGCGATCCGCAGCCCGACACCGCGCGCCAGACGCCTGAGTTCCCTGCTGTCCGTCATCGGCTCCACTCCCTGCAGCGTGCCTCAACGCCGCCGTGCCGGCCTGCGTTCCCGCGAGGAACGGCAGCCTCGCCCCGGCGTTGTTTCGGCAACCAAGGAGGAAGCGATGAACCCTGACGAGACCGCCATCCGCGAACGCGCCTATCGCCTCTGGGAACAGGAGGGGCGGCCCGAAGGGCGCGCCGAGAGCCATTGGTCACAGGCCAAGGAGATGATTGCTATCGAAGAGGGATTGCCCGAGACGCTGAAGCCGGTGAAGGCACGGGGTGAGCCGGTCGAACCGATCGAGGCGCTCACCAATGCCGGCGAATTCCCGACCCTGACCGATGAGGGCGAGATGACGATACCCGGCAAGGCGGATGCGGGAGGGGTGCCCCCGAGGAAGGCCGGCTAGGTCGCGTGGCGGATCACATCACGGGTCGCGCCGGTCCGCCGCAGGGCGCTGGCGGGAATAGAATTCCGCCACGGCCTCTATGGCTTCCTCCGGGAGTCGGGACGCGATGGTGTGCATCACGCGCGCGGCCGGCAGGGGGGCGGTGCCTTCCTTCATGAGACGGAGCCGCGCGGCGATATAGCCGGCATCCTGCCCGGCGAGGACCGGGTAGGTGTCCCGCCGCCTGGCGGAATCGCCATGGCAGCTCTCGCAGGCGGGCACGTCGCTGGCGGGGATCCCGTGAAAAGCGATCCGGCTGCCGTCGCTGTCGTCCGGTTCGCTGTGTCGGCCGAGGCCGGGCCGGGAGGCGTAGTAGGCGGCGAGGCGTTGGAGTTCCGAGGCGGGGACGGCATTTGCCGCGAACTGCATGAAGCCGCTCGGCCGCAATCCTTTCGCGTAGGCGTCGAGCGTGGCGCGGAGATAGGCTTCGCTCTGTCCGCCGATGACCGGGAAGGCGCCGCCGGCGGAATTGCCGTCGAGGCCATGGCAGCGGGCGCAGCTTTCTAGCGGGTTGTTCCGGAGCGGCCGGTTTTCCGCGTGATCATCGCCGAAGGCGAGGCGACGATAGTCGTCGGCCGACATGTCCGGCAGGGCGCGCAGGAACGCGACCATGGCCCACACCTCATCGTCCCGCTCCGGCGCGATCCAGGCCGGCATGCCGGTATATTTGACCCCGTGCCTCACGATGCGCGCGAGCTGGCGCGGTGTCCATTTCGACGCCGCGCCGTCCAGCGCCGGAGGCACGGGGGTCATGACGGTGGCGAGGATGGGCGCGGGATGGCTCGGCGAGCCATGGCAGAACGCACAGGCGGTCTCGAAATGCCCGGCGGCGCGCCGGATATGGGCGGGGCTGTCGAGATCGGCCGGCGGAGGCGGCTCGAACAGCGCGTAGGTGCGGACCGAGTTCTGCATCACCGCGTGCAGCGCCCAGGCCGTGACGCGCCAATGGCCGGCGCTGGCGCCGATATTGACGAGGCCCGACCACGCGACCAGAAGGCCGAGCAGGCCGACTCCGGCAAGGAGATAAAGCAGGCGGCGGCCGGTGATGCGGAAGGACAGCTTCATGGCGACGCCTCCCTGGCCGGCGGCGCCAGCACCACCCGCGCCATCAGGCCGAGGCCGCCCACGAGATAGACCAGCCCGCCGGCCAGCAGCATGATGACGCCGCCAAGCTGCTGGTCGGCCACGGCCGAGGCCGGGTCGGCACCGCAGATCGGCACGCCGTTCTGGACATAGAGCGGCCGGTTGGCAAAGGCGATCAGCGCGCCGAGCAGCGTCATGTGCATGGAGGTGAGCAGCAGGCCGAGCGTGCCGAGCATCGCCCCCGCCGCCGCGCCGCCGGCCGCACGGCCGAGGCAGGACAGCCAGAGCAGCAGCCCGCCAACGAGGAAGCTCGCCTGTTCGGCCATGGTGACGAGGCCGCTCTGCCGGGCTGCGACATGCAGCAGCGGCAGGTGCCAGCCCCAGACGATGGCGAATTCCAGCATGGCGGCGAGCACCGGCGAGAACAGCCAGGGCAGATGCGCGGAAGGGTCGAGCCGTGTGCCGGAGAGGCCGATGGCGATCAGCGGCGCGGCGAGCGCGACCACGCTCATATGCATGACCATATGCGCGCTGAACGAGATGGCCGCGATGCCGGGCAGCGGCCCGCCCCACGCCAGCACCAGCACAACGAGACCGGCGATCAGGCAGGCCGCCTTCATCGCACGCACTCCGCGATGAACAGCGCCGGCATGGCGCCGAACAGCACCGCCACCGCACTCAGCGCGCAGAGCAGCAGCGTGGCGAAGCCGAGGAAATGCTGCTGGTCGTCTTCGGTCGGCTCATTATGCGGCGGCAGGTCGGAGCCGAAGCCCCAGTGCCGGTAGGCCTGCGCGCCGGCCGCCAGGATCAGGCCGAGCGCGAGCACGGTGCCGGCGGCGATGGACAGGCGCAATTCACCGAGCGCGCCGGGATATCTGGCGCAGATGATCGCCCCGGCGACATAGCAGAACAGGAAATGCAGCGCCCACACCGTGGGCGGGGTGATCAGGGTCCAGAGGTTCGGCGTTGCGCGGCGGAACAGCATGGGCGCCTCACATCGCAAGCGGTGCGAGGGCGAGCACGGCGAGCGTGGTCGCCGCGGTGAGCGCCGCGAAGTGCCAGTACAGCACCACGTTGCGCAGATCGATGTCGTGGGTCGCTGTCAGCCGGCCGGCAAGGCTGCCGGCGAGGCAATAGCCCTGCATGAGCACGCCGACCGCCAGATGCACCGCCGTCCAGATCACGATCACCCATACGGTCGCGGGATAGACATGGGTGGTGGGCGCCAGCCCGGCCTGCCACGGCGACAGCACCAGCAGCGCGCCGCCGGCCAGCGCCAGCACCGCCGCGCCGGCGAGAGTGGCGCGGACCTGCTGCGGCCGGTCTGCCCCGTTCGCGCGGCGGGCGAGCAGCATCAGGCCCCATGAAGCCAGCGCGGCCATGCCGCCGGTCACCATCAGCGCGGTGTCGGGTGCGGGATCGCCCGCGGGCGGGAAGGCCGGATGGATGGTCCAGTAGTAGAAATAGGCGAAGATCAGGCTGAGGAAGGCGGTGCCATCACCGACCATGGTGATGAACATCGCCCACCAGCCGACCGAGGCGGAGCCGGAGGCATAGAGTGGCAGCGTCACACCCATGCCGGCATCGGTCTCCGGCTTCTCGGGAATCCGCGCCGTGCCGGTCCACAGCCACACCATGATCGCGGCGATGCCGAGTGCGCCGGACAGGGCGGCCGCGACCCACCAGTGGAAGGTGGTGGCGATGAAACTGCCGCCGATGAGAACCGCGGCTACCATCGGCTTGAAGCTGTTGCCGGGAACGCGCAGCACCTGCTGGGGCTCGGCATCCAGCACGCCGGTCACCAGCGTCTCACGTTTTCCTTCCGGCGCGCCGGGCAGGAAGAACCGGCCGGCATCGATATCCGCCATCAGGTTCTTCTGGTCCCAGAGCGGGTAGCGGCTGGTGACGGGCGGCACGGAACGGATACCCCAGGGCTCGGACGGATCGCCCGCCACCCATTCCAGCGTGCCCGCGTTCCACGGGTTGCGCGGCGCGCGCTCCTTGCCGGGGCGCAGCACGTCCCACACCAGCACGACGACGCCGGCCGCCATGGTGAAGGCGCCGAAGGTGGAGACGAGGTTCAGCTCGTCCCAGCCATGGTCGGCCGGATAGGTAAACACCCGGCGCGGCATGCCGCGAAGCCCGGTGATGTGCATCGGCAGGAAGGCGATGTTGAAGCCGGCGAACATCAGCCAGAACGACCAGCGTCCCAGCCGTGCGGAGAGCATTTTCCCCGTGACGAAGGGGTGGAAATAATACACCCCGGCGATCAGCGGGAAGAACATGCCGCCGATCAGCGTGTAGTGCAGGTGGGCGACCACGAAATAGCTGTCATGGGCCTGCCAGTCGAACGGCGCCAGCGCCACCATCACGCCGGTCAACCCACCGAAGACGAAGATGGCCAGCGCCCCGGTGGCGAACAGCATCGGGATCGAGAAGATCACCCTTCCCGCCAGCAGCGTCGCCACGAAGACGAAGATCTGCACGCCGGTGGGGATCGCCACCGCCTCGGAAGCCGCCGAGAAGAAGCCGATCGACAGCGACGGCAGGCCGATGGTGAACATGTGGTGCGCCCACAGCCCGAAGCTGAGGAAGCCGGTGCCCACCGCCGCCAGCACGATCCAGCCATAACCCAGGATCGGGCGCTGCGCGAAGGTCGGCACGATCATCGCGAGCAGCGCGATGGAGGGCAGGAAGATGATGTAGACCTCCGGGTGGCCGAAGATCCAGAACAGGTGCTGCCATAGCACCGGATCGCCGCCGCGCGCGGCATCGAAGAACGGCCAGTCGAACAGCCGCTGCATCTCGAACAGGATGTCGCCGGCGATCAGCGGCGGGAAGGCGAACAGGATCATGCCGCCCACGATCAGCACGTACCAGCAATAGAGCGGCATCATGTGGATGCGCATGCCGGGCGGCCGGCATTTCAGCACGCCGACGATCAGCTCCACCGCCGCCGCGATCGACGCGACCTCGATGAAGGAGAGGCCGAGCAGCCAGATGTCGGCGCCGATGCCGGTCTGGGTGGTGTCGGTGGCGAGCGGCGGGTACATGAACCAGCCGCTATCCGGCGCGGCATCAAAGAATATCGACCCGCCGACGAACACGCCGCCGATCAGGAAGCACCAGAAGCCGAAGGCGGACAGGCGCGGGAAAGGCAGGTCCCGCGCGGCCAGCATCTGCGGCAGGATGAGGATCGCCACCGCCTCGAAGATCGGGACGGCGAACAGGAACATCATCATCGTGCCGTGCAGCGTGTAGAGCTGGTTGTAGGTGCCGGCCGAGACCAGATCATTGTCGGGCACGGCAAGCTGGGTGCGCATGATGAGGGCGAGCACGCCAGCGAACAAAAAGAAGACGAACGCCGTGCCGGTATACCAGAGGCCGACGACCTGGTTGTTGCAGTTCGACAGGTAGCGCCAGCCTCGGGGGATTTCCCAGACCCGCCTGAGTTCGGCTTCCTGGCGGCGCCGGCGCTCGGTATCGTCCTCGCTCATCGCAGGCTCCCGAGATAGGCGGTGATGGCGTCGAGATCCTGCGGCGGGAGCATGCCGAAGGACGGCATGCGGGAGCCGGGCTTCACCTCCTCCGCTTCAGCGACGAAACGACGGAGGTTCTCGGGCGTGTTGGCGAAGAGGCCGGCGCCCAGCATCGCCCGGTCGGCAAGATGGGTCAGGTCGGGGCCGATGGTGCCCGTGGCCGGCGTGCCGCGCACGCTGTGGCACCCCCCGCAGCCATTGGCGAGAAAGGCTCCCTCGTCGGCGGCCGTAGCAGCCGGCGCCGCCTGACGCGCCAGCCATGCCTCGAACGCCGCCGGCTCCATGACGATCACCGTGAAGGCCATGAAGGTATGAGAGCGGCCGCAGAATTCGGCGCAGACGCCGCGATAGGTGCCGATGCGTTCGGGATGCAGCACCAGCCGGTTGGTTCGTCCGGGGATCATGTCGAGTTTGCCGGCCAGCGAGGGAATCCAGAAGGAATGGATGACATCGGCGCTGGTGAGCAGGATTTCGGCGGCGTGTCCGGCCGGCAGCCTCAGCTCATTCCCGCTCTCGATGGCCGCGCCGTCCGGACCCCGATAACTCACGCGCCACCAATATTGCTCGCCCGTCACCTCGACGGTCAGCGCCGGTTCACCCGCCCGCAGCGCCGGCATCAGACGCAGCCCGTAGGCGAGGAGCGCGGCGAGAACCAAGGTGGGCACGATGGCGCCGCCCCACAGCACCAGCCGGAGGCCGGCGCGCTCGCTGACCGGGCGTCCCTGCCAGCGGCTGGCGAACACCGCCGTGCCAATGACGGCGAGCCAGATGACCGCAGCCCCGACCAGCATCACCCAGAACAGCGTCGCGACCTCGCCGGCTTCCCGCCCGGCGGGGTCGAGAGCCGATTGGGTGCCCGAGCAGGCGCCAAGCATCATGCCGGCGCCCGCGAGCCCGGCGGTGCGGGGAAACGCCCGAAATCCGGGCCGGCTGCCGCGCATCGCGGGGCCGTGGGTCAAGGCAGACGGCTGAGAGGCACGCTGTCGTCGCTGTCGACGCCGTGATCGGTATCCTCGACACCCAGCATCGTGCTGGAGGCGCCGGGCACCACGATCACCACATCATAGCCGTCGCGAATGGCGTTGGACGCGGCCGAGACCGCGCTCTCGAATGCGGCTTCCTTGCTGGCATAGGCCATGCCGGCCCGCTCGTCGGTCTCGACCCGCCATTGCCCTTCGGTGCCGCGCAGGCGGTAGGTGACGGATCGTGTGGAGGTTTCGGTCTGCATCATGTCCTCCTGCCTCATGGGTCGGTGACGACGCGTCGCTCCGAGGTCCGCGAACGGAAGCGTCTACTGCAAACCGCCGGGCTCCGGCTTGGTTCCGAGAAGAACCGCGCCATGGCACCGCGCCGACACTCCCGGATTGGCGATCGGAGCCGATGCGATCCGGCGCCTCAGGGGATCGAGGGGCCGAGGCGCGGCCCTGCGGCCAGCAGCGCTTTGACCGCGGATCAGGGTCTGCGTCGGAGCGGCGCGGCGGCGCTCGCGCGCGTTTCGTCGTCAAGGGCGCGGCTCGATGGAACGGTATATGCGCCTGCGCGATTATCGCAGCGCCGGCGAGGCGGTCGGACGTTCCGCGGCCGGATATGCCGCGACCAGTGGCGGGCGACCATCTCGATGTTTCGGAGGGCGGAATGGCTCCGCGTGCGACCTGGAAAGGCTATCTCAAGCTCGGCGAGTTGGTGTGCGGCGTCGCGCTTCACACCGCCGTCTCCGCCAGCGAGCGCGTCAGCCTCTCCATGGTGAACCGGAAAACCGGCCATCGCCTGCTGCGCCGTTTCATCGACCCGGAAACCGGCGAGGAGGTGGAGCGCGAGGCGCAGGTGAAGGGCTACGAGGTCGGCTCCGACGACTACGTGGTGCTCGAACCGGACGAGGTCGCGGCAGCGGTCCCGGAGGGCGACAAGACGCTGCATGTCGACGCCTTCATCGCCTGCCGCGAGGTCGACGACCTGTATTTCGATCGCTCCTATTTCCTGCGTCCGGTCGACGAGGTGTCTCAGCCCACCTTCGCGGTGATCCGCGAGGGCATGCGCCGCGGCAAGGTCGCCGCCGTTGCGTCCGCCGTGCTGTTCCGCCGACCGCGCAGCCTGCTGATCCGCGCTTATGACGAGGGCATCGTCGCCACGACGCTCAACTATGATTACGAGGTCCGTTCAGCGGCGGAGGCGTTTGAGGACGTGCCCAGTATGACCATCAAGGGCGAGATGCTCGACCTTGCGCGGCACATCATCGAGACCAAATCCGGCACGTTCCAGCCCGAGACCTTCGACGACGCATATGACAATGCGCTGGCGGAACTGGTGCGCGCCAAGATCGAGGGCCGCAAGATCAAGCCTCCGAAGGAACCGGCGCGCGCCAAGGTGGTCGACCTGATGGATGTCCTGCGCCGCAGCGCGGGGCAGGGGGCGCCCGCGTCGAAGGACGGCGGCAAGGCCCGCCCGAGGACAGGTTCAAGGGCGGGCTCGAAGGGGCGCCGCAAGGCGGCTCCCGCGCGCAAGGCGGGGTAGCGCGCCATGCCGCTCGACCTGTACCGCCGCAAGCGCGACTTCTCCCGCACCTCCGAGCCCAGCGGCGAGACCGCCGGCGCCGCCGGCCATGCCTATCTCATCCAGAAACACGCCGCGCGGCGGCTTCACTATGACCTGCGGCTGGAAATGGACGGCGTGCTGAAAAGCTGGGCGGTCACGCGCGGCCCGAGCCTCGTGCCGGGCGAAAAACGCCTCGCGGTTCATGTCGAGGATCACCCGCTGGACTATGGCAGCTTCGAGGGCACGATCCCCAAGGGCCAGTATGGCGGCGGCACGGTGATGCTCTGGGACACCGGAAGCTGGACGCCGGTCGGCGATCCCCATCATGGCTATGAAAAGGGACATCTGGAGTTCGATCTGCACGGCGAGAAGCTCTCCGGACGCTGGCATCTGGTGCGCATGCAGCGGCGGCGTGGCGAGAAGGCCGACAACTGGCTGCTGATCAAGGGCGAGGATGACGCCGCGCGGCCGGAAGGCGGCGACGATATTCTCGACGAGCGGCCGGAGTCGGTGAAGACCGGGCGCTCACTGGACGAAATCGCGGCAGGCGCGCCCACGCGGACGGGCCCGACGCCCAAGCCCCGCAAACCGGTGGCGAAGACGGCGTCCGACGAGCCGATGCCGGATTTCGTGCCCCCGCAACTGGCGAGCCTTGCCCGCAAGGCTCCGGGTGGCAAGGGGTGGCTGCATGAGATCAAGTTCGACGGCTACCGCCTTCAGGCTCGCCTCGACTCCAAGGCCGCGCCGACATCGCGGGTCCGGCTGCTCACGCGTTCCGGGCTGGACTGGACCGGGCGCTTTGGCAAGGCTCTCGCCGAAGCGCTCGCGACACTCCCGGCCGAGACCGCGCTGATCGACGGCGAGGTGGTGGTCGAGGACGGAAACGGCGCCTCGAATTACTCCCTGCTCCAGCAGGACCTTGCCGAGGAGCGACGCGATCGCTTCGTTTTCTACCTGTTCGATCTGCTCTATCTCGACGGCCGCGACCTGCGCGGATTGCCGCTCAAGGCCCGCAAGGCCGAGCTGGTCCGGCTGGCCGAAAAGGCGGTGCCGCCGCTGCGGCTCAGCGAGCCGTTCGACGTGGATGGCGCCACCCTGCTGCGCCATGCCTGTCGGCTGAGCCTTGAAGGCTTGGTCTCGAAACGCGCCTCCGCACCCTATCGCTCCGGCCGCAACAAGGACTGGATCAAGTCGAAATGCGCGCTTCGGCAGGAATTCGTGATCGGCGGCTTCGTGCCCTCCACCGCGATAAAGGGCGCCATCGGCTCGCTGCTGCTTGGCGTCTATGAGGGCGGAAAACTGCGCCATGTCGGGCGCGTCGGCACCGGCTTCTCGCAGCGCGTGGCGCGCGATCTGCACCAGCGTCTCGACGCGCTTGAGCGCAAGACCAGTCCGTTCTCCGGCACGCTGTCCGCCGAGGAGCGGCGGGGTGCCCGCTTCGTTACTCCCGAACGGGTCGCGGAAGTCGAGTTCCGAGGCTGGACCGGCGACCAGCATGTGCGCCATGCCGCATTTCGCGGCCTGCGCGAGGACAAGCCGGCGCTGGAGATCGTCCGCGAGGACGTGGCCACGCAGGACGCCGTTCGGGCGCCGCGCAGCGATGTGAGGCTCACCCATCCCGACCGGCTGTACTGGCCGGAAGACGGCATCACCAAGCAGGGGCTGGTCGATTATTACGCCGAGGCGTGGCGCTTCATCGCGCCCTTCATCGTCGCCCGCCCGCTGGCGCTGCTGCGCTGCCCGGACGGCATCGCCAAGGCCTGCTTCTTCCAGAAACATGCCTGGCGCGGCATCAACCGCGCCATCAGGGTCCAGCGTGACGCCGATGGCGAGGAACTGCTGGCGGTGGAGGAATTCGACGGCCTCGTCGCCCTCGCGCAGGCCGGGGCACTGGAGATCCATCCGTGGGGCGCGCCGCTGGCGGATATCGACCGGCCGGACACGCTGATCTTCGACCTCGACCCCGGCGAGGACGTGTCATGGACGGATGTGGTCGCCGGGGCGCGCGAGGTGCGGGCGCGGCTTGAGGCGGTGGGGCTGCCCGCCTTCGTGAAGACCTCCGGCGGCAAGGGGCTCCATGTCGTGGTGCCGCTGGCGCCGAAGGCCGGCTGGGCAGAGGCCAAGGCTTTCGCCAAGGAGATCGCCAACGCCATGGCCGCCGACGCGCCGGAACGCTTCATCGCGGTGGCCACCAAGGCGCGGCGCAGGGGAAGGATTTTCATCGACTATTTGCGCAACGGGCGCGGCGCCACCGCGATTGCCGCCTACGGCACCCGTGCCCGGCCCGGAGCGGCGGTTTCCATGCCGGTCGGCTGGGAGGAACTCGACCAGATCTCCAGCGCCGCACAGTTCACCATCGATAATGCGCCGGTGCGCCTCGCCAATCTCGCCGCCGATCCCTGGGAGGGTTTTCGCGCGGCCGCGACGCCGCTGCCCGCCGCGCCGCGCCGGGAACGCAAACGTGGTCGCGCGGCGGCCGATGGCGCCGGGAGGTAACGATGTGGGACATTCTCTCGCCGGATGATCGCGAGGCGTTGCTGCGCCTGTGCGCGGCCGTCGCCTGCGGCATGCTGATCGGGATCAATCGCGACCTGCGCGGCAAGCCCACCGGCATGCGCACGCTCGGTCTGGTCTGCATGGGCGCGGCGCTGATTTCGCTCACCGCGATGCGGGTCGATGGCATTGCCGGCCATCCGGACGCCACCAGCCGCGTGGTGCAGGGCATCGTGCAGGGCGTGATGACCGGCATCGGCTTTCTCGGCGCCGGCGTCGTGCTGCGCAACCATCGCGCGCTCGAAGTGCACGGCCTGACTACAGCCGCCACGGTCTGGGTGACGGCGGCGCTCGGGGTCGCCTGCGCCATCGCGTCCTGGCACCTCATCGTTCTGGCGCTGCTGGTCACGCTGATCCTGCTCGCGCTCGCCTTGCCGCTTGAGCGGCTGGTCGAGGGCTATGGCGAGGATGCGGGCCCGCGTCTGAACGGGCATCGGCCGGCCGATGCCGAGACATCGCAGGACAGCGAGCCTCCCCGGTGATCAGCGGCGCGGGCGCGCCGGCTTTTCTTCCGCCGCAAGGCTCTTCTTCAGCGCGTCCATAATGTTCACGACGTTGGTCGGCTCGTCCTTCGCGGCCCGCTTGCGCGTCGGGGGCGGCCGTTTCTTCTTCTTGGCCTCGATGAGTTTGCGCAGATTGGCCTGCATCGGGTCCCGGACCAGTTCGTCGTCCCATTTGCGGGTGCGCTTCTCGATCAACTGGCCGATCATCTTCAGCAGCGCCGGATCGGCCGCGCCGTCGATCTCCTCGAAATAGCGCTCGGCCGGGCGCACCTCGTCGGCATAATGCAGGGTCCACAGCACAATGCCGCGTCCGCGCGGCTCCAGCATCACCGGCCGCTCGCGCCGATAGAGCACGAGGCGCGACAGCCCTACCGTCCCGGTCGCGGCCATGGCCTCCCGGATCACCGCGAACGCCTCTTCGCCCACCGGATCGTTCGGCGTCAGGAAATGCGGCGTGTCGTACCACAGCCACCCGACACTATCGGCGGGGACGAAACTTTCGATCTCGATGGTGCGCGTGCTTTTCAGCGCCACCGCGCGCAGATCGTCGTCCTCCAGCACGACAAAGCTGCCGGTCTCCTTCTCATAGCCGCGCGCCTGATCGTCGTCCTCGACCTTCCGGCCGGTTTCGGCGTCGACATACACCGCCTCGACCCGATTTCCGGTTGCCTTGTTGAGCGTGTGGAAACGGATCTTTTCGGCCTCGCTCGTTGCCGGGGCCATCGCCACCGGGCAGGTGACGAGCGACAGCTTCAGATATCCCTTCCAGAAACTGCGCGCGGCCATGGCCCGGCCCTTCCTCTCGTTGCGTTCGGCGTTCTGGAACAATCGGCGCGGCGCCGGCGTGTTCCCTCGGCACCGAGAAATCGACGAACCATCCGGCGGGCCGCGCGTTCACCCACTGTCATCGCTTTTGAGCATCGCACTGCCGCCCACGGGGCCGGAACGCCGGTCCGCGTGGCCCTACCTCCCTGCGGAAGGAAACTGCCATGTCGATCTGTTCACGGCACCGATCCCGCTGCTGGTTCGCCTTGCCCTGCGCCCTGCTGCTCTCCGTATCGCTTGCCGGCTGCGACCGAGCCCCGGAATTGCCCGAGAATGCGGGCTATGGCCCCGACCCGCAACTCCCTGAGCCGGCACCTTCCTGGATTCCTACGCTGAAGATCGCGAAAGCGGTCGGCTGGCCGGAGGGCGCCAGCCCGAAGCCGGCGGCGGGCATGCAGGTGACGGCGTTCGCCTCCGGCCTGGCCCATCCGCGCTGGCTCTACGAACTGCCGAACGGCGACATCCTCGTGGCCGAGTCCGACGCGCCGCCGAAGCCTGAGGACGCCTCGGGCGGGGTGCGCGGCTGGGTGCAGGGACTGTTCATGAAGCGTGCCGGCTCCCGCACCGAAAGTGCCAATCGCATCACGCTGCTGCGCGATGCCGACAATGACGGCGTGGCCGAGACCCGGAGCGCCTTTCTGGAGCAACTGAACTCGCCGTTCGGGATGGCGTTGATCGGCGACCGTCTCTATGTCGCCAATGCCGATGCGATCATGAGCTTTCCCTATGAGGAAGGGGCGACCCGCATCACGGCCGAGGGCGTGAAGCTCACCGATCTGCCGGCGGGGCGCAACCATCACTGGACCAAGAGCCTGCTCGCCAGCCCCGACGGGACCAAGCTTTATGTCGGCGTCGGCTCCAATTCCAATGTCGGCGAGAACGGCATGGAAGAAGAGGAGAACCGCGCCGCCGTGCTGGAAGTGGACGTGGCGAGCGGTGCCTCGCGCGTCTTCGCCTCGGGTCTGCGCAATCCGGTCGGCATCGACTGGAACCCCGCGAACGGCGAATTGTGGGTCTCGGTGAATGAGCGCGACGAGATCGGCGACGATCTGGTGCCGGACTACATGACCTCGGTGAAGGAGGGCGGCTTCTATGGCTGGCCCTATTCCTATTACGGCCAGCATGTCGACACGCGCATCGAGCCGCAGCGGCCGGAACTCGTGGCGAAGGCGATCAGGCCGGACTATGCGCTGGGATCGCACAGCGCTTCGCTGGGCCTGACCTTCGTCAACGGCACGGGCCTTGGCGAGCGCTTCGAGAATGGCGCGGTTATCGGCCAGCACGGCTCCTGGAACCGCAGCCGCCCGGTCGGCTATCGCGTGATCTTCGTGCCGTTTGCCGACGGCCGCCCCGCCGGGCCGCCCGAGGTGCTGCTTGGGGGCTTCCTGAACGCGGATGGCGAAGCGCAGGGGCGTCCGGTCGGTGTCCGGGTGGACCAGCACGGCGGCCTCCTGGTGGCCGATGACGTCGGCAATGTGGTCTGGCGGGTCAGTCCTGTCGAGGCGCGCTCGTCCCTTCCCGGCGACACGGGCGGCGAAGGGGGCTGAGATGGCCGCCGATCGCCGAGGATGAGGCCGCGGTGAGGCGCCGACGCGGGGCGGACGTCGGTGCCGGTGCCGATCTTGCGCGCTCAGATCTTTACGGCGATAGTCACCGGGCTCAGAGCGACGGTTGAAGCCCTAGCGGAGTACATTCCTATTTCAGAGCGCCTCCCGTGGTCACGCTCATGCGCATGGCGGCCGAGCCGTGGCGGTTGATGTGACGAGCCTCATGTCGAAGCCATCACCCTCGTTGGCTTCCGTCGCGTGAGATGCCCCGCAGGCCGGCGCCCGCTAAGTCGAAGGCAGTTATACCAATGACATCCAGGAACGGCCCCCTCCGCGTCGGCATTGGCGGCCCTGTCGGCTCGGGCAAGACGGCGCTGACGGAAAAGCTCTGCAAGGCGATGCGCGATCACTACTCCCTCGCGGTCGTCACCAATGACATCTACACCAAGGAGGACGCCATGATGCTGGCGCGCCTCCAGGCGTTGCCGGAGGACCGCATCGTCGGCGTCGAAACCGGCGGCTGCCCGCACACCGCCATTCGCGAGGATGCCTCGATCAATCTGCAGGCCATTGCCGAGATCAGTCGGCGGATTCCGGATCTGGATGTCGTCTTCATCGAATCCGGCGGCGACAATCTGGCGGCAACCTTCTCGCCAGACCTCGCGGACCTGACGCTCTACGTCATCTCCGTCTGCCAGGGCGAGGAAATCCCCCGCAAAGGCGGGCCGGGCATTACCCGGTCGGACTTTCTGATCATCAACAAGACCGACCTCGCGCCTTACGTGAATGTCGATCTTGGCGTGATGCAGAAAGACGCCGCACGGATGCGCGGGGCGCGCCCCTTCGGTTTCACCGATGTCTCGCGCGGTCGGGGGGTCGACAGCGTCGTCGATTTCATCGTCACGCAGGGCGGGCTGCTTGAACGCCGCTCCCCCGATATGTCCACGGCCAAGGCGTGAGGATGGCCGTCCCCCCGATGCCGCCTCATCCAATCTCAGCTCACGATTGAGCCCGACACCCTCCAACGCCGACCGAGGGGCTCATTGAGCCGAAAGGTCGGCGTCGTTTGAGCGCCGCTTTTTCCGGCCTCCGGGCGGCACGGGAGCTTTGCTTTCCTTGCGTGGGCACGCCGCCGCTTTCCGGTCAGGCCTCATTTGACGCGCTGCCATTCGATCCTGATTTCGGTGCCTTCCGGTCGCCGAAAGTTCTCGGTCATCCGGTCGTCGGCGACGATCAGCGTGAGATCATCACGGGTCCGAACGCTGCCAATCCAGTTCGGAAATGTCGCCCCTTCCACGCGATTTCCGCTGAATTCGCCCTTCCCATCGACGGTGTAGGTGCCGAAGAACCCGATATTTCGTGACATCGCCATGCGATTTTCGTCATCGGTTCCCTCGCCGCGCGCGTTGGACGCAAATCGCGGAACGTCGGCGTCGGTCAGAACTTCGACGAAATGCATGTCGGGCGTGAAGACGAGAAGACCATTGGGTTTCTCGCCATAGGCGGGGATGTTCTTTCCGCCGGGGTCGATCGTCGCCGAAATCATCCGCCAGGTGCCCACGATCTGGTTAGGTGCGGCGGGCTGCGCCATGGCGGAAGACGAGATGCTGAAGGCGAGAGCCAATATAATGGGCCGAATAGACATGGAGTTTCCTTTCCTCTTCATGAGGCTGCTGTGTCCAAACCGCTGCCACGGCTCACGGATTCTGCCGGTCCGCGGAATGGGCCACGTCCCGCTGCGCCTCAAGGGCGGACAGGCGTGCGGAAAGCGCCTGTGAGATCGAGGAATAGGCCGTGCTGCCCAGCGTCAGTCGCAAGGGCGGGCTCTTGCTCCCGGCGGCCGAGATGATGGCGGCCACGGTGCGCGCCGCATCGCCCTTGATTTCGAAACTTCCGTCGCCGATCGCGCGGCGAACAGTGCCGGCAGGTGTTTCCTCGTAGGCAGCCAAGGGTTCGGCTCGGTCGAGGTTGGCGCCGAAATTCGTGGCCGTCGGACCCGGCTGGGCTATGATGACGTCGATGCCGAAAGGTGCCACCTCCTGCGCGACGGCTTCGACGAAGCCCTCGATGCCCCATTTGGTCGCGTGATAGAGGCTGAAGCCCGGATAGGCGATCTGGCCGCCTTCGGACGACACCTGGACGATCCGTCCGCCGCCCTGCCTGCGAAGAAAGGGTAGTGCGGTACGGATCAGATGAATGGACCCGGCAAGGTTGATGGCGATCTGCCGGTCGATCTGCGCCTTGCTCAGTTCTTCCGCCGCTCCGAACAGGCCATAGCCCGCATTGCTGACGATCACGTCTATCCGTTCGTGTCGCCCGAAAGCTTTCTCGACAGCCGGGGCAATGCTGTCCGGCGCCATCAGATCGAGTTCAATGACCTCGAGGCGCGCCGGGTGATCCTGCACCAGCTTTGCCAGGGCCTCCGGACGGCGGGCTGTCGCGATCACTGTGTGACCTTCGGCAAGCAGTTGCTGCGCCATCTCAAGGCCGAGGCCCGAGGTGGCGCCGGTAATGAACCATGTCTTCGGCATAGGAACCTCCGTCTGAACATCCTGCGATGTAGAGGGCGGAGATTGGTGATATAAGGCTCTCAAAATGGGATGAGCTGGTGAGGAAAGATCACGAATGGTCCGTCCGAGCCTGAACGATCTGGCCGCTTTTGCAGCCGTGGCCAGCCACCTGAGTTTCCGTCGCGCCGCCGATGTGATGGGCGTTTCACGCTCCGCACTCAGCCACGCGATCATCGGGCTGGAAGAAAAGCTGGGCGTCCGGCTGTTCAACCGAACGACGCGAAGCGTGTCGCTCACCCAGGCCGGCGCACGCCTGCTCGCACGCCTCGACCCGGTTCTGCAGGATCTCGATCAGGCGCTCGATACCCTCTCAGAAGACCGTGGTTCTCCCAGCGGTGCGCTGCGGATCAATGCGAACAAGAGCGGGGCCCGCATCCTGCTCGCAGACGTGGTGCCGCGATTTCTCGATCTCTATCCCGACGTCGAGCTCGATCTGGTGTCGGAGGGGCGGCTCGTCGATATCGTGGAACAGGGTTTCGATGCCGGCGTGCGCCTGCTGGAGGCCGTGCCGCGCGACATGATCGCGATCAAGTTCGGGGGCGAAGTCCGTTTCATCGCCGTGGCCGCTCCGGCCTATCTGGAGGGCGGCGCGACACCGAAGACGCCCGACGACCTGCAGGCGCATCGCTGCATCCGTCAGCGTTTGCCCAGCGGGAAGCGCTATCGCTGGGAATTTGCCAAGCGCGGCGCCGAGATCGCGGTCGATGTGCCCGGTAACCTCACACTCGACGACAATGATCTGCTCGTGCAGGCAGCGGCGGCCGGGCGTGGCATCGCTTATGTCCCCGAGCATTTCGCCCGGCCATTCCTGAAATCGGGTCAGCTTGTGACCGTTCTTGAGGACTGGTGCCCACTGATGCCGGGCCTTGCGCTCTACTATCCGCGCAGCCGGCACATGCCGTCGCCGCTCCGGGCCTTCATCGACCTGCTGAAGCAATGGGACAGGGCGGGATGACGCCGCGAGGGCGCGCCGCCGCTGCCCATCGAGGCTTCACGGCGTTGTGGGGGGACCCATCCGACGGCGCAACACCATCCCGCCGTGATGCAAGGTGTGGGCGTCCACGAAGTCGCCATCGGCGGTAAAGCCGGTGTCGTCCCAATAGTCGATATGCGTGCCGGTCACTTCGTAGCGGCCTTCATAGGCGCGCTCGCGTGTGCCGCGCGCCTCGACATAGCGACCGTTGGGCAGGAGTTCGTGGCGGACGCGGCCATCGTCGGTGACCCACATGCCGGCATAGGGATGGTTGGGCTGCAATGCGGGCTCCTCGGCATGTGCGGGCTGGCTCAAGAGTGTGGCGGTCATCAGGACCGCAAAGGCATGACGCATGATGGGGCTCCTCAACATCGGCGGGGGCTGTCGGCCGCGAAGGCCGAACGGGGCGCTGCAGGGGTTCAGGGACCGGCGGCCCCGCGCGCACGGCGCGAGGCTTGTCGTGGCAGGGCCAGACGCTGCCGGCTATTGCGGGCGCGGCTCGTTGTTTTCGACCACCTGCTGGTAGGCCGCGAGATCCAGAAACGCCTCAGCCTCGATGACCAACCCGTCCTTCATCCGGAACATCCAGAGGAACCGGTT
This sequence comes from Ancylobacter gelatini, assembly GCF_022601675.1. GTDB lineage: Bacteria > Pseudomonadota > Alphaproteobacteria > Rhizobiales > Xanthobacteraceae > Ancylobacter > Ancylobacter gelatini. Next base: position 374,822 of record NZ_JAKVIL010000002.1, read on the forward strand.
GCGATAGGGCGCGCCCGAGGTCGTCGTCGCCGCACCGTCGAAGCGGATGAGGACGGTGTCTCCAACGGCGTAGATGCTGCGAACCTCCGGCACGACCGGGGTGGCGAGACGGCTGGTCAGGGGGCGCGATGCCCGTTCGACGAAGTCGTCCTGGCTGCGATACGTGCCGGCGACCGGGCCGGAGCCGTGGATCGTCCAGACGACATCGGGGGCGAGAAGCGCGGCGAAGACGTAGGTTCCTTCGCGCCATTTCTCGAAAGCCCCATAGACGATGGCCCTGTTACGACTTTCGATGGCCGTGTCATGGGTTTCCGCGCCCGGGTCGGATGCCGTGATCTCGGCATGTGCCGGAGCGATGACGGTGAGGAAGGCGGACGCGATGAGCAGCCTGTGGCCCGCGCCTGCAAGGCGGGCGCTCAATGAAAAGCGTGTCATGGGATCGTTCCTTTCGTTGGCATGCGGGGGGCAGGGAAGTCTTGTCTCGTCGGCGCGCCGTTGTGTTCGCGGAGGATCTTTCAGACGCCGCCGGCGACATGAGCGGCGCCGCGAATTCCGGCGTCGACGTCGCCAGGTCGCCCCCGGCGATCGTCTCCGGGCCGTTCAGGTGCGGCCGGCCACGGCAGCTCCGCCGAAGATGAGCTGCTGGACCAAGGGGCGCTCCACAAAACGGGCCGGGAATATCGGATCGGGGGCGCTGGCCCGGTTCAGGCGATCGAGCTGCTCCGGCGACAGGGCCACGTCCAGCGCGCCCAGATTCTCCTCCGCCTGGGCGAGGGTGCGCGCGCCCATGACGGGCGAGACGACCGCCGGGTTCGCGAGCGTCCATGCCAGCGCGATCTGGGACGGTGTCGATCCCACTTCCTCGGCCACGGCGCGAACTTCCTGCGCGATCTCGATCGAGCGCTGGTTGAGATGCCCCGACGAGGCGATCACGCCCTTGCGGCTGGCAGACACAGCGGCATCGCGTGAATCCTGGACGTCGGCCCTGCCGTATTTGCCGGCCAGCACGCCGCCGCCCAGCGGCGACCACGGGAGCACGCCGAGCCCCATCGCTGCGGCCATCGGCATGAGTTCGTGCTCGACGGTGCGCTCCACCAGGCTGTATTCGATCTGGAGCGCGACGAAGGGCGACCATCCCCGCATGTCCGCGAGGGTCTGCATTTCGGCGATCCGCCAGGCGGGTGTATTGCAGATGCCGAGATAGATGATCTTGCCGGACCGGACGAGGTCGTCGAGCGCCCGCATCACTTCATCCGGCCGGGTCGTCATGTCCCACGCGTGGAGATAGAAGAGGTCGATCCGGTCGGTGGCGAGCTGCCTCAGGCTTTGCTCGACGGAACGCACCATGTTGAGGCGGTGGTTGCCGCCCGAATTGGGGTTGCCGGGCTCACGGGCCATCGTGAACTTCGTGGCGAGGACGAGCCGCTCCCGCTTGTCACCCGTGAACGCGCCGAGGAAGCGTTCGGCTGCCCCGTTGGTGTAGTTCACCGCGGTATCGATGAAATTTCCGCCACGATCGATGTAAAGATCGAAGATGCGTCGAGACTCGTTACTATCCGCGCCCCAGCCCCAATCTGATCCGAACGTCATGGTGCCTAGGCTCAACGGTGAAACACGCAAACCCGAGCGTCCCAGAAGCTTGTAGTCGGTGAGCGTCATTTTTCCGCACCTCTCGTTTCACTGACCGAAAACTAGAGGTCACCGACCAAACGGACAACTTGCCCAATCGTAACCAGGCTGGTAACGTCAGATTACCAATGGCTGTCGATCTCACTGGAATTTCTGTCTTTCTCGCCGTCGCGGAGATGCGGAGCTTCCGCGCGGCCGCCGATCATCTGGGCGTGACGCGGCCGGCGGTAAGCCAGACCATCCGTCGGCTGGAAGATCGCCTCGGCGTCGCGCTGGTGCAGCGCACGACGCGAAGCGTCAGCCTGACGGAGGCCGGCGAGCAGCTTTTCCAGCGCGTGGCGCCGGCCATCGCCGAGGTCGGCCTCGCCCTGGACGCCGCAGCGGATCGGGACATGGCGCCGAGCGGGCTTTTGCGGCTGGCGGTGTCCTCGATCGCGGAACGGTTCATCTCAGGGCCGCTGCTTGCGGGCTTCGCGGACGCCTATCCGGCCGTTCAGATCGACGTGACCGTCACCGATGAGGAATTCGACATCGTGGCGGAGGGCTATGATGCCGGGGTGCGGCTTGGCGAGGTGATCGACCAGGACATGATCGCTATTCCCGTCTCGGGCGAGCAGCGCCAAACCGTGGTCGCGGCGCCAGCCTATATCGAGCGCTTCGGCAAGCCTTCGCATCCGTCCGAGCTGGCGCAGCATCGCTGCATCGGCTGGCGTCTCGCACCCCAGACGGCGCCTTACCGCTGGGAATTCGGCGAAGAAGGGCGCGAGTACGACGTCGCCGTCGATCCTGAGATCACCACCAATGACATGTGGCTGATGATCCGCACGGCCTGCGCGGGGGGCGGGATAACCTTTGGCATGGAGGAGACCTTCAGGCCCTATGTTGCTTCCGGCCAGCTGGTGCCTCTCCTCGAAGATTATTGCCCGCCCTTTGCGGGCTTCTTCCTGTATTTCCCCAATCGTCGGAATCTCGCCCCAAAGCTTCGGGCGCTGGTCGACTACGTCAAGCGGTCGCGCTAGCGCCACGTATCGCCCAGGGGCGGGGCTTGCCTACCACTGCGGTGCAGAAGCGTTGCGTTGATGGATCGTGCATATTTCTTTTATTTTTCAATTACTTGATCGAATCTCTAGCTCCGCCATCCTGGATAAAATAGGTCCCGATCAATCCGGAGCCCTCGGCGAGACCTATTGGCGTGATGTGCGTGGACGTTTTTATTCGCCGATCTTTTGAGCCAGCTCTGCGAGCTTTTTCGAGAAATGTTGCGTCACCGCGTCGAAGCGCGCGCTGTCGCGATGAACGATGGTGAGCGTCTGCGCTCCAACATCGGCGTCGCGAAGAGGGATGAAGGCGAGAGTGCCGCGCAGCCTTTCGAGTTCGACGTCCGCACGCGTGAGAACGGTGATGGTATCGGTCAGCATCACGTTGCGCTTCAGGAGGTCGATCGAGTTCGTCTCCATAAGCGGCTCGATGGAGACACGCGCCTTGCGGGCTATGCGATCAAAGAGCAGCCTGAGCGTCACGTCCTCGGTCGGCAGAACGAACGGATAGTCGAGACATTCGCTCAGCCGCAGACTGGCCCGGCCCGCAAGCGGGTGCGACGGACGCACGACAATTCCGACGCGGCAAGAGACTTGAGCGTGGATGGTCAGCCCCGTCTCGGTCGGAAAATCGAAGCCGAGCCCGAAATCGGCATCGCCGCCCGCTACTGCTGCCACGATGCTGTCCGCCGGCATCGCGCGCACGATGATCTTGGTGAGCGGGTATGTCTGCTGGAAGTCGCTGACCACATGAGCGAGCACGTCCGCGGTGAGGGCCTCAAGTGTGGCGATGCTTATCCGCGTACGGCGCAGCGTCTTCACGTCGGCGATGCGCAGCATCGCACGGCCATGATCCTTCATCGTGTTGCGGATATGCTCGACCAGGATCTCGCCGGTGGTGGTCAGTCGTACGCCGCGCGGCAGGCGCTCGAACACCGGCAGGCCAAGCTCTTCCTCGAAGGCGATAATCTGACGGTTGATCGCAGTAGACGCGACATTGAGCCGTTCAGCCGCCTGCCGGATCGAGCCGGCGCGGGCCACCTCGTCGATGTAGCGAATGAGGCGGGAGTGCAGCATGGGTCGGTACCTCGGGGAGCAGTGCCGAAAACGCACCGCTATGCTTCCAAATCTGTGCTTCTCAAGCCGCACTATAATGCAAGAACGTGCTCCGTGCAGATGAACGGGACGGGCGCCCGACACGGATTGGCCGCCGCCTTCTGAAACGGTGAAACTGAGGAGTTGACGATGAGCCTGTTCGGCCTGATCGGTCGCGCGACCTGTGTAACCTTGTTCGTGGCGGCGCTGGGTGCGAGCCAGGCGGCCGCGCTTGAAAAGGTGACCGTTGCCACGGAAGCCGACTTCCCGCCCTTCAACAAGACGGAAGCCGATGGCAGCTTCAGCGGTTTCGAGATCGATCTGGGAAAAGCCATTTGCCAGCGCGCCCAGCTCGACTGCACGTGGGTGAAGCAGGACTTCTCCGGCATGATCCCGGCGCTTCAGGCGAAGAAGTACGACTTCATATTCTCCTACATGTCGATCAACGACGACCGTTCGAAGGTCGGCCTGTTCTCGATCCCCTACATCACCGATCAGTTCCGCTTCTACGGCCCCAAAGGCGCCGCGGTCACGCTACCGGGAGGCCTTGACGGCAAGAATGTCGGCGTGCTCGCCGGCTCCACCGGAGAGCGTTTCGTCAAGGAGAAGTGGGGCAACAAGGTCGAGGTTCGCAGCTACGAGAATCTCGATCAGGTGAATGCCGATCTCGAAGCCGGCCGCATCGATTTCGGCTTCAACGCACAGCTTCCCGTCAGCGTCTTCCTGGCCTCGCCGGCCGGGGCGGGTTTTGACTGGGTCGGCCCGGCCTACAGCGACCCGATCCTCGGGCGAGGGGCGGGCGCCATGTTCCGCAAGGACGAGACCGCGCTGCGCGATAAGGTCGACGCCGCCATCCGCAGCGTCTATGCCGACGGCACGTTCAAGGCGATTGCCGCCCGCTATTTCAAGCCGGGCGTGGATGTGAGCGCCGAGCCGCTCTGGAAGTGAGCCGCTGAAGGCCCGGCCGGGGAGAGACCATGGACTTGTCCATTCTGGCCTTCGGGTCCGGTTGGGGAAATGCGCTGGCGCGGGGGTTATTCGTGACCCTCGCACTGGCCGCGGCGTCGGTCGTTCTCGGCACAGGGCTGGGTCTGGTGGGCGCCCTGGTGGCGACCTCGCGCTTTCGCATCGCTGCCGTGATCGTCGGTGGCTATGAAGTGGTGATGCGAAGCGTGCCCGAACTGCTGGTGATCTTCGCGGTCTATTACGGTTTCTCCTTCGCCCTCCAACCCTTTTTGCAGATGGTCGGCATCGAGGGCTTCGTCGCCATCAATGCCTTCTGGTCGGGCGTGCTCGCGATCGGCATGGTGCACGGCTCCTATTGTTCGGAAGTGTTCCGCGGGGCGTTCCTGGCGGTTCCCGCCGGACCGCTGGAGGCGGCGCGCGCGCTCGGGCTGCGGCCCTTTCCGGTTTTCATCGCCGTCAAGCTGCCGCTCGCCCTGCGCTTTGCCCTGCCGGGGCTCATCAATCTCGTGGTGGTGACGCTGAAGGCGACGCCGCTGGTCGCCGCCGTCGGCCTTCAGGACCTGCTGCGCGTGGCGGGCGATGCCGGCAAGAACACCAAGCAATATCTCACCTTCTACCTCGTAGCGCTGGCGATCTATCTGGTCCTCGCGGTTCTCATCTGGGTGGTGGAAAGCCGCATCGAGCGGCGGGCCTCCCGGTTTCTCGGGGCGTAACCCATGATCGAGGCCTTCGCTTCCCTTGGCCCCTATGTGCCGCTGCTCATGGAAGGCGCAGGCACGACGCTGCTGCTGTTCGTGCTGACCCTGCCGATCGGCCTGCTCATCGCGCTGCCCTTCGCCTTCGCGCGCAATGCGAGCCTGCCTGTGCTGCGCGGCGTGGGGCACGGATTCGTTCTCTTGTTCCGGGGAGCGCCGCTGCTGGTGATCCTGTTTCTGGTCTATTACGGCCTGCCGCAGGTGCCTGGCATTCGCCAGAGCGCGATCTGGTTTCTGCTGCGCGATCCGTTTCCGGTGGCGCTGGTCGCGCTGTCGCTGAATTCGGCGGGCTTCCAGACGCACATCATCGCCGGGGCGCTGCGCAATGTTCCCGCCAATGAGATCGAGGCGGCGCGCGCGGCGGGGTTCTCGCGGATGCAGCTCTTGCGGTTCATCATCGTGCCCCATGCCATTCGGCTCGGCATACGCAGCTTCGGCAATGAGGCCGTGTTTGTGCTGAAGGGAACGGCCGTGGTAAGCTTCATCACGGTGCGCGACCTGATGAGCGCGGCGAACCAGGTCTATTTCCGCACCTTCGAGCCGGTGCCCCCGCTGCTGGTCGCCGCGCTGGTCTATCTCGTGATCGTCCTCGCGGTGTCGCGCATCGTCCGCAGGGTGGAGTTGCGGCTGACGCCCGAACTCAGGATGACGCGCTCGCGCCGAGAAATGCCGCAAGCCGCGCGCTGACAGGATTGGCGATCATCGCCTTCGGCGCTCCCTGCTCGACGATCTGGCCCTCGCACAGGAAGACAAGACGGTCGGCGTGCTCGCGGGCAAAGCCGAGTTCGTGTGTCACCGTCACGGTGGTGATGCCTTTGGCCGTTGCCTCGACGATCGCCGCCATGACGCTGCGGACGAGTTCGGGATCGAGCGCGGATGTCGGCTCGTCGAGCAGCAGGATGTCCGGCCCCTTGGCCAGCGCCCGGGCGAGCGCGACGCGCTGTTGCTGCCCCCCGGAAAGCTCGAACGGATAACGCGCCGCGAAGCGGTCCATTTCCAAGGCGGCAAGGTGCTCCAACGCCTTCTGACGCGCCGTCGAGGCTGGAAGCTTGAGAACGTGACGCAGCGCCAGCATCACATTCTCCAGTACGGTCATCTGGGAATAGAGATTGAATGACTGAAAGATCATATCGGTGCGCTGGCGGCATTCGGCGAGGCCGACAGCGCTGGAAATGTCTTCGCCGAGCACGATGATGCGCCCGCTTTGCGGCTGCGCGAGGCCGTTCATGCAGCGTATCAGGCTCGATTTGCCGGAGCCCGACGGCCCGATGATCGCGACGCGCTCGCCGCAATGGATGGTCAGGTCAATGCCGCGCAGAATGTCGGTCGAACCGAAGGCCAGCCGCACCCCGGTCATCTCGATCACCGGCATTCCCGGGCTGAAGCGCTTCATCCCTCAATTCCGCGCGCGGAGGACCCGGCCCGCTCGATGAGGAACTGGACCAGCAGCCGCGTGCCGCTCGCGGTCGGCCCTTTCGGCAAATGCGGATGCTCCGCCTCGTTCCAGGCCGTGTTGTAGATGTCGAGATGGACCCATGGCTCGGTGCCGATGAAGGCGTGCAGAAAGCTGGCGGCGGTCATCATGCTGCCTTGCTGCACCGTGGTCGAGATGTTGCGCAGATCCGCGACATGGCTGCGCAGCAGATCGCGATATTCCGGCCACAGCGGCAGCCGCCACACCCGCTCGCCCGCCGTCGCCTCGGCGTGGCCGAACGCATCGGCAAGAGCGGTGTCGGTGGCAAACATGCCGATCCCGACGGGGCCGAACACGATGGAGCTCGCGCCGGTGAGGGTTGCGAGATCAATGATCGCGCACGGGTTGAGCGAACGCGCATAGCTAAGCGCATCGGCAAGGATCAGGCGGCCCTCGGCATCGGTGTTCAGGATTTCCACCGTCTGGCCGGAGCGGGTGCTGACCACATCGCCCGGCCGGGTAGCGCCGCCGCCGGGCATGTTTTCGACAATCGGAAACAGCGCCGTGACCGCAAGCGGCAGATCGAGCGCCAGCAGCGCGGTGAGCGCGCCGAACACCGCCGCGCCGCCGCCCATGTCGGCCTTCTGGCGCTCCATGTCGAGCGCCGGCTTCAGCGAGATGCCGCCGGTATCGAAGGTCACGGACTTGCCGACAAGAACCAGCGGCGGCGCGTCCTTCGCCACCCCGGCGGGACGATAATCGGCGCGCACGAAGCGCGGCTCGGCATGGGAGCCCTGCGCCACGGCGAGCAGCGCTCCCATGCCTTCCGCGGCGATGGCCGCACGATCGAGAGTGGTGACGGTCAGGCGCCGATCAGATGCCAGCGCCTCGATGCGCGCGGCGAAATCCACTGGCGTCAGGCGATTGGGCGGCTCGTTGCACAGGTCGCGTGCCGCGTTCACCGCCTGCGCCACAGCCCTGCCCCGCCGGGCGGCCGTCGTCGCGACCGCCGAAAGCCCTGGCGGAGCGACAAGGCGGAGTTGAGCCAGCGGCGTGTGGCGCGCCCGCCGCGTCCGGTAGCGGTCGAAATCGTAATCGGCGGAAAGGGCGCCCTCGACGAGCGCCTGGACCTGGGCCGCCAGCATGTCGTCCGTCGGGCTTGAAAGGCCGGACGCATCGACGACGAGACGGCCGACCTCCCGCTCCCGCACCGCCTTGACCGCAGCACCTGCCGCGCGGCGGCAGGTTTCCGCATCGACCGGCCCGTCACCCAGGCCGGCGAGAACCAGCCAGCGCGCCGCCACGAGGCCATGACCGGCAAGCAGCGTGACCGCCTCCCGGCGCCACGCGTCTTCAGCCAGGATCGAGGTTCGCGACAACAGGTCAGGGATTTGTTTCGAGCCCACGAGCAGCAGGAGCGCGTCGCCCTCCTGCGCAGTAGCGGCCCCTTCGACGACGTCCAGCTCCATCATGCCGGCTGGCCCGCGAGAAAAACGCCGTCGCGCCCGGCGCCGATCACGGCGATGGCCTCGATCTCGACAAGCAGGCCATATTGCCCGAGCGGCGCTCCGACCACGGTACGCGCGGGGTAGTGCCCGGTGAAGCAGCCAGCGTAGGCGGCATCGAATTCGTCAAACAACCGCATGTCGGAAAGCGTGACGGTGGTGCGCACGACATCCGCAAGGCTCGCCCCCAGCGCCTCGAGCGACATGCGCACATTCTCCATAGTCTGCACGGTCTGCGCGGCGATATCGCCGGGGCCGACCAGCCGATCCTGCGCATCGTAGGGGCACTCACCGGCGATGAAGACCATCTCTCCGACGCGTGCGCCGTGGGAATGGGGGCCTTTGCATGGCCCGAGCTCCGGCAGATAGACGGTGTCTTCCCGGCGCTGGAAGCCGGTCCGCCCGACGCCGCTCTGGGTCGAATCCACGAAACGATAAGGCCCGCCGCGCGCCGCGACCGCCTCCACCTCGATGAGCGCCAGCGGGTGCTCCAGCATGCCGCCCACCGAACAGCGGGCCGCGTTGGCGCCCGTCAGGCGCTCATTATAGACGGCGTTATAGAGCGCGTAATTGTGCCAGCAGGCGGCGGTATTGTTGATCTTCAGCACATCCGCCGGTCCGGCGCCATAAGGGGCCAGCGCCGCGAGAATACCGTCGAGCACATGTTGCGCCTGCACGGTGAGATCGCCCGCGCCGGCAAGGCTGCCGCTCAGGCCTGGGCGCGCACCGTCCGCGAACAGAAGGTCGCCGATAATCGTCACGCCAATGCCGCCGCCGCCCGCCTGGCGAACGGGCTCCACACCCGTGCCGGCAATCACCTCGATCACGGCTTCCACCCCGTCCGGCAGCATGGCACCAACCATGGAGGTCGCCGCCGGCCCGTCCGGCAACTGGCGACGCAGGGACGGGGCGCGGCGGATGTCCGACAGATAAGCCTTGAGCTTTGCCGCCAGCGGGAGTCCGGTTCCCACCGCCTTGAGCACGGCCTCAATCGGCGCGAGCGCGAGGCCGCTTGTGAAGACGAGGCCTCCGGCCTGCACCGCAAGACTCGCCGATCCACGGACCGGCAGCGGAAGATGACGTATCTCGGCCACGACCCGGCTCCCTCAGACCTGTTCCGGCGGGAATATCTCGACCCGCAGCGGCGTCAGCTTGTAGCCGTTGCAAGGCCCCTGATCGGACGGGCAGTTCGAGATGCCGACGATGAGGTCCATATCGGCGCGCAACTCCACGAAATCACCGGCCCTGGAGGTCGGCGTGGTCGTCCTGATCGAGCCGTCCGCCTGCAGATCGACATTCATGAACACGTTGAAACTGTAGGGGATTTCTTTCATCGGCAGGGCGTAGGGGCGCAGGGCGGCTTCCAGATTGCAGCGGCAGTTCGGCGTGTGGCGCAGGCCGTAGCGCTTGAAGTTGGCGCCCTCATTGCAGGAGCCGGCGAGCAGGTCATGGACGCCGCACGTATCCTCGATCAACGTCATGAGGCTGTTGCAGTCATTGGACAGCAGGCTCTTGCCTTTCTTCATGTAGATGGAGCCCTGATCCATCATCGTCACGTGCACCGAGAGCTTCTCCGATGTCTTGTCACGGTTGAAGCAAACAAGATCGGCAACCTGTTGCCCCTCAACGTCGGTGATACGAAGAACCTCGCCAGTGCTCATCTCGAAGCCGATATAGGCTCGAGGCGCCAATATCTGGTCGATTCTCGCCACGCCGCGCGCGGAAGTTTTTGCCGGTGCATCCATGACCGCTGACTCCCCACTCTCCAGTCGACGCACTTGTGCGAGGTGGAGCGCAGACTGAGAAGCATCATTTTCGTCCCGATACGGTGCCTGAAGGGCACCGCTCCTCCGCGAACGGCGCGTGATTTTGAGGGATCACCGTGACGCTCGCAGACGAGCGGACGGCATCATCTCAGCAATGCCGCTTGTCCCCTCGCGCGTCGCAAAGCTTCAGTTCGGGCGCCTCATCCGCGGCGACGACGGCGACATTGGAGCCTCATCGATCAGGAAAGCTGCGGCTGCTTACTCCCCCGTCCCCGATCTGCTGAATGACATCGGCGAGCTTCTCGGCAAAGCGCATGGTGAGACCAGAGAGTTGGGCGGTGTTTCTATGTAAGATGACGAGCGTCTGCCAGCTGATCTCCTCCGAGATGATCGGAACGAACGTCAATGTGCCGCCAAGGCGTTCCAGTTCCACATCCGCGCGGGTCAGCACGGTGGCGAGGCCGCTCAGGCGGGCGAGGCGCTTGAGAAGGTCGATCGAATTGCTCTCGACCATCGGCTCGATGGCGAGGCGCGAGCGCCGCGTCAGCCGGTCGAAGATGGTCCGCAAGGTGAGGCCCGGTGCCGGCAGGGCGAAGGGGTGGCCGGCGAGATCGCTGGCTCGCACGCTGCTGCGGCTGGCAAGCGGATGATCCGGGCCGACCACGAGGCCGACGCTGCAGCGGGTGGAACTGTAGACCTTGAGGTTCGGTTGCGGCGGCAGGTCGAAACCCAGGCCGAACTGCGCCTCGCCCCCACCCACCGCCAGCGCGATGCTGTCCGCCGGCATCGCCATCAGCGTGATGTGCGTTAGCGGATAGGCCATGTGCCAGGCGCTCACGACGGGCGCCAGCACATCCGCGGTCAGTGCCTCCAGCGTCGCGACGTTGATGCGCGTGCGCCGCAGCGTCTTCAGGTCGCTGATGCGGCTGATCGTGCGCGAATGGTCCTTCATCGTCGCCCGGATGTGCTCGACCAGCAACTCGCCGGCGGCGGTGAGGCGCACTCCGTTCGACAGGCGCTCGAACACGGCGACACCCAGCTCCTCCTCGAAGGCGAGGATCTGGCGGTTGATAGCCGAGGAGGCAATGCCAAGCCGCTCGGCCGCCTGCCGCATCGAGCCCGCGCGGGCGACCTCGTCGATGTAGCGCATGAGACGGGAATGCAGCATCGGCGCCTCCAGTAGCCGCTGCCAAAAAGGCAGCGCTTGATTGAGTTAATGATGCTAGCGGGCGGACGCACGCGCTCCTAGCCTGTTCGCACCTGCACAATTCACGACGGGCCCAAAGGAGACTGGGATGATCAAAAGGAGCTGCTGGCGGCTGGCCAGCGTCACCGCGCTTGCCCTCACCGCCCTGTGCTCGGGCTGGTCGGCGAAGGCGGATACGCTGGCGACCATTCTGGCGCAGAAGAAGGTGACCGTCGGGACCGAAGCGGCCTTCCCGCCGTTCGAATTCATCGAGGACGGCAAGATCGTCGGTTATGGCAAGGATATTCTCGACGTGGTGATCGCCGATCTCGGCGTCGAGCTGGTCCAGCTCGACGTACCCTTCCAGGGCATTCTTCCGGGCCTCGACGCGAAGAAGTTCGACTTCGTGGCCACCTCCGTCGGCATCACCCCGGAGCGCGCGGCAAAATACGCCTTCACCATGCCAATCGCGGTGAGCAGCGAAGTCATCCTCAAGCGGGCGGACAGCCCGATCTCAAGCATCAAGGACCTTGAAGGCAAGGTGGTGGGCACCCAGCTCGGCACCACCACCGAGCAGGAGGCCCGCAAGGCCGATGCCGCGCTCAAGGCCGCGGGCGGCAAGGGTTTCAAGGAACTGAAGCTCTACCCCTCCTTCCCGGAAGTCTATGTCGCCCTCGCCAGCGGCGAGCTGGACGCCGTGGTTCAGAGCGGGCCGAATGTCGCCACGCTCATCAAGGAAAAGCCGGGCGTCTTTGCCGTCGGCGAAACCATCAGCCAGACACCGCGCTACATCGCTTGGGTCACGCGCCCGGCCGATCCTGACCTGCGGGCGCGGATTTCCGCGGTCATCAAGAAACTGCGCGACAGCGGCAAGCTCGCCGAACTCCAGAAGAAGTGGTTCGGCTTCACGATGGAGATTCCCGATACCGGCTACCTTCCCCCCGGCGCGCTGTGACGCCACGGTGACGGTACGGGTCGGGTGAGAGGAGCGAGCGATGGGGTTCGACGGGACCGCCTATGTCGACGCGCTGCCAAGGCTGCTCGCCGTCAGCTGGATCAGTCTCGCCATCGCCAGCTTCGCCATGGTGGCGGCGCTTATCGGCGCGGTCGGGCTGCTGTTGCTGCGCGTGCTGAAATGGCGCCCGCTCAGCCTCCTGCTCGCCGCGCTGCGCAGCATCGTCTTCGGCGTACCGGTGCTGTTGCTCATCCTCTTTGCCTATTACGTGCTGCCGGCGGCGGGGGTGAACCTGTCGCCGGCCGTTGCCGGAACGCTGGCTCTGGCGCTGTGCAGCGCGTTCTTCATGAACGAGATCTTCGCGGGGGCGCTGAGTGCCATCCCTCCCGGCCAGATCGAGGCCAGCGCCGCGCTGGGGCTGCGCCCCTTCTGCGTGTGGACGCGGGTGCTGCTTCCGCAGATCCTGCGCGTCAGTATCGGGCCCCTCGTGAACGAGTTCACCATCCTGCTGAAGGCGACGGCGCTGCTCTCGGTCATCACCGTCACCGACATGATGCGGACCGCCCAGCAGATCTACGCGGTGAACTACCGTCCCTTCGAGACCCTGCTGGCTGCGGCGACCATCTATGTCGCGCTCAACCTGCTCGCCAGCCGCGTCGGCGGCGCGCTCCAGTCGCTGGCGCGCGAAGGGAGCCGTTGAGCCTTGGCGACGTTTGATCTCGCGCTCCGCTACTGGCCGCTGCTGGCAGACGGACTGCTGCTCACCGTGTGGGTGTCGCTCGCCGGCATCGCGCTCGCGCTCGTGGCCGCGATTCCGCTGGCGGCGTGCAAGCATTCCCGCCGGAGGCTGCGGCGGCTGCCGGCCGCCGGGCTTATCGAGGCGCTGCGCAATGCGCCCTTCATCGTGGTGCTCTTCCTGGTTCATTTCGGCCTGCCGAGGCTAGGGGTGCGCCTCGCCGCCTGGGAGAGCGGCATTCTCGCGCTCGCGCTTTACGGCTCGGCCTATTTCGCGGAAGTGCTGCTCGCCGCCTACCGCTCGGTGCCGATTGGCCAGACCGAAGCCGCCCGAAGCCTCGGATTGTCGCAATGGGCCGTTCTGCGCCTCGTCGTGGGCCCGCAGATGATGGGGGTAGGTCTGCCGCCCGCGCGGGTCATCGCGATCATGCTGCTCAAGGATTCCGCGATCCTGTCCGTTATCGCCGTCCCGGAACTGACCCATGCGACACTGCGCATCCAAGCCGAGACCTTCGACACGCTCGGCACCTTCATCATTACCGCGGCGCTCTACTGGCTGCTGGCAACAGCGCTCGGCGGCCTGCTTGGCCGGTTTGATCTCGGCGCGAGCGAGCGTCGCCGGAACACACTTCGCGGCAGCGCCGTGGCGCGCCGTTACCTCGCGCTCGATGGCTTCCGGCGCTGACCGCCAGCAAGCCCACACTTCAACAAGAAAGGAACAAACGCCATGGAACAGTCGCTCGACGCGCCCGGCAGCCTCTCCGAGCTAAGTGGCCTTCCCGGCGAGCCCGGCGCGCGCCGGTGGGAGCGCGTTCTGGAGCCGAAGGGGCGGATCGCTTTCGAGCTCGATCGGGGCGATACGCTGCGCATCGTCGACCTCGACGGGCAGCAGGTGGCGGATTTCATCTGCTTTAACCGCCACAACCTCGTCGAGAAGATCTCCCACAGCACCACCGTCATGGTGAAGGGCAACATCCACCTCACCACCGGCGACTATATCCGTTCGGTCGACGCCTATCCCATGCTGAAGATCACGCAGGACACGGTGGGCCGGCACGACATCCTCGCCGGCTCCTGCTGCCCCGGCCTCAACCGGCTGCGTTATGGCGACAAGGCGGCGCATCAGCCCAACTGCCGTGAGAACCTCGCTGCCGTCATGGAGCCCTATGGCGTTCGGCTGAGCGAAATTCCTTACACCTTCAACATCTTCATGAATGTTCCCGTAAGCCCCACCGGCGACATCGAGGTGATCGCGCCGATCTCGAAGCCCGGCGACTTCATCGATCTGCGGGCCGAGATGGATCTGGTCGTGGCGATCTCGAACTGCCCGCAGGAGCGCAATATCTGTAACGGGTTCAAGGCGACCCGGCTCGGCCTCGTCATTTACGACACCCGGGCCGCGTCATGAGCAACCCGGCGCTGGACGATCTGTTTCGCGGTCTCGTTTTCTACGGCACCGGCGGCGGAGGGCGCGCCGAGCCCGGCCTTGCGCTGCTGCGCGCCCATTTCGGCACGGGCTGGACTCCGCGCTTCGCCGCGCCCGCGGATCTGCCGGCGGACGCCTATGCCTGCGCGACCATCGTGATCGGCGGACGCGACCCCGCCGATGACATGCCGGCCGCCCTGCGCACCGCGCTGGGTAGGCCCGAGGCCGACCTGTCCATGCCGCTGCGTTTCGCGCGCGCCATTCAGGCGCTTGAACGGGCGACAGGCACGGAGATCGCTGCCCTGGCGGTCGTGGAACTGGGCAGCCTCGCCATGGCCGCGACCCTGGTGGCGGCGGACCTTCTCGGCAAAGCCGTACTCGACTGCGATGGAACCGGCCGTTCCATTCCCGAACTCGGTCTCGCCAAGCTCGATCTCGCCGGCCTCGCGCCCGCGCCGGCGGCGCTTGTCGACCGCTTCGGCAACGAGACCGTGCTACTGAAAACGCAGGGCGCGGCCATGACCGATCGGCTGGCGCGGCAGATCAATGCCGCCGTCTACGGCCGAGGCCTCGCTTGCGCCGCCTATTTCGCGCCCATCCGCTCATTCGCCGCCGGGCTCGTGCCGGGCAGCGTCGCCCTGGCGCAGGAGGTGGGGGCGATCCTCGGCGGAACCGGCCCCGTGGCGGAACGGCTCGCGACCCTGCTCGCGCGAACGGGGGGACGCCAGCTCTTCACCGGTTGCACGACGGAAGTGCGCTGGCGCAGCGCCGAGCCCTACCGTTTCCGCGATCTTGATTACTACTTTGCGGGCACGGAAATGGAGGCCGGCGAGACGTTCCGCATCTGGGTGAAGAACGAGCACCACCTTGTCTGGCAGGGAGACCGGATCGTCGCCTCCAGCCCCGACCCGATCGCCGTGCTGGATGCGCGCACTCTCGAACCTCTAACAACCCTCGGGGATGTCGAGCCGGGCCGGGAGGTGGTGGCTGTCGCTGTGCCTGCGCTTGATCCGATCTGGCGGACACCGCCCGGGCTCGAACTGCTCAGCCCCGCCCGTCTCGGTTTCGACGCGAAGTAGCGCCAGATGCCGGCGAATTCTGGCAAGGGCGCATCCACGGTCGTGACGAGGTCATTTTGCGCCTGTATTCGGCAGTGACGTCGCACCAGGGAGCACGATCGGCGACGATGGCGCGCCGACCAGGGTGGAAGTGCGAACACTTATGTCGTTGAAATTGCCTTCAATTAGACGAGTGGCGACCTGATCTTCTGCGAAGGGATGATGCATAAACGCCGCAGGGTGCCGTCTTGGAGCGGCCGGTTTGCGTCACCGCTGTAGATGACCGACTACAGCACGTCCTCTCCTCGGAGCGACTGTTTGTCCAAGGAGTGATTTTCACCGGCCTCTGAATGTCTGCTCGGCGATCCCCACGAAGCCCGTTTGCAACGCGAAAAGCGAGCCGGAGAGCGGGGCCGCTTCCAGCAGCGGAGCCGTAAGGTCCAGCCGCGCACTGGTCGCGAAAAGAACAGACAGGTCCTGCCCTCCAAAGGCGATGCTCGTAAGGCGCGGTACCGGGAAAGGTATCACAAGCACGCGCTCCCCCTCCGACGAGAAGCGGGTGACCCGCCAGCCATCCCAGTGCGCCACCCAGACGCCCCCGTCGGCGTCGACGGTCAGTCCGTCAGGATATCCCTCGTCGATCGCCATTTCAGCGAAAACCCGGCGATTGCGGACACCGACGACATCGGGCGCGAGATCATAGGCGAGGATCCGCCGTCCAACACTGTCGCTGAGATAGAGCACATCGCCATCCGGCGAGAAGGCCGGTCCGTTGACCACGGTGAAGCCGCTGTCCGCCAAAACGGGAGGCGATCCCGGTGCCCAGCACCACAGTGCCCCTCTCGGGTCGCGTTCGGCGAGATCGCTCGTACCGATCCACAGGCGCCCCCACCGGTCGACCTTGGCATCATTATAGGCAATGCCGCCGCGTCCTGCCTCGGGATGGCAGAGCGGTTCCATGCCGCCACGCTCCCAGTCATACAGCCACAGGCCGTCGGAGGCGCTCAATACGAGGCGGCCGGGCCCGTTCCCGGCGACGATTGCGCCCAGTGGCGGCGGACGATCGATCCGGCGGGTCTCGACCCTCCCTTCGTCGTCCATGCGGTGCAGCCGTGCAAGGGCTAGGTCCAGCCAGTAGAGGTGGGAATCCATGGGATGCCAGAGCGGGGCCTCGCCGAGTGCGTCCCCGGTTTCAGCGGCGACCCGACAGGTCGGGCGCGACGAGATCGGTCTGCGGGTCATCGTCCGCCCCTTTCCAGGCCTCAGGACGCCACGTCCATCGCCGTCATACCGGCCGAGCCGGCATCGTCTCCGGCGCGCGAGGCAAACAGGACCCGGCCCCCGACGGAGATTTCCACCTCAACCCGGTATCGCTCCAGGGCGGCAGGGTCGATCTCGACCCCCAAGCCCGGCGCCTCGGGTGCCGCGATCTCGCCATTGCTGTCGCGCTCGATGTGGTTGGCCGTCAGTTCCACCGCGAGCGGCTGCAGCGCCACCGGAAACTCGCAGAGCGTCGCCTCGGCCACGCCGGCGAAGGGCTGGAGCGAGGCGCTCAGCGCCAGGTTCGACGTGAAGGTATGGTTCACATAGGTGACGCCCTTGGCCCGCGCATGGTCGGCCACCCGCTTGGCCGGGCCGATGCCGCCGATGCGCCCGCAATCGATCTGCACATAGCCGATGCCGCCGAAATCGATGAGGTTGCGGGCCATGTGGAAATTATGGGCGCCTTCGCCGCCGGCCATCTTCACCGTGCTGCGCGCAGCGAGCGCCGCGTATTCGCCATAGGCACTGGCGGCGAACGGCTCTTCCAGCCACGTGGCGCGCGCCGCCTCGAGGGCCGGAAGGCGCTCCGAGGCGCGCTCGACGTCCTCGCCGAAGATCTGGCCGACATCGACGAGGAGGATTCCATCGGCGCCAAGCCCCTCGCGAGCGGCGACGAAATGATCGACATCCACCGCCAGCGCGCCGCGCCCGATCGGCCCCCAGCCGAACTTCACCGCGCGGAATCCCTCGGCGCGCGAGCGCCGGCCGCGCTCCAGCGTCTCCTGCGGCGTGTCGCCGAAAAGTTGCGAGGCGTAAGGCGTCTTGCGGCAGGAACGGTCATAGCCGAGCAACTTCCAGACCGGCTCGCCGCGCACCTTGCCGAGCAGGTCCCACAGCGCCATCTCGATGCCCGACCAGGTGTGCGCGGCCTGCAGCAGGTCCATGCTGTCATATTCGACCTGCGCGGCCATGCGGGCGATGTCCTGCGGCCCGTCGAGCCACTGGCCGAGCACCGCGCTTTGTACCGGCTGGCAGGCGCCATGCGACATCGGGCAGACGAACGCGGCGATGGCGGGCAACGGAGCCGCTTCGCACTCGCCCCAGCCGACATGGCCGGCGGCCGTGACGCGCACGACGAGCGCGTCCTGGCTGCCATCGGCCGCGGTGGTGATCTCGGGCATGGCCAGATAGAAAAAATCGACGGCTTCGATCTTCATGGGACGCGTCTTCTCTCAAAAAAAAGCAGGTGTTGGGTCGGGCGGCGTGGCGTGTCAGACACGCTCGCCGGCGCGTTGCATCAGTCCGATGGCGAAGGTGATGGCGGCGGTGCACAGAAAGATCAGCGTCGCCAGGGCGTTGATCTCCGGGACGAAGCCGACCCGCATCATCGCCCACAGCCGGATTGGCAGCGTGGTCTCGGAGCCGGCGACGAAGAGGGTGATCAGCGTCTCGTCGAAGGAGATGGCGAAGGCCAGCAGCGCGCCGGAAATCAGTGCCGGCCGCATCTGCGGCAGGACCACGTAGCGCAGCGTCTGCACGCGCGAGGCGCCGAGATCGAGCGAGGCCTCAGTGAGGCTGCTGCCCAGCAGTTGCAGGCGCACCAGCACCGTGCGGTACACCACCGGCACGATGAATACGACGTGGGCGATGATGATCGTCACCAGCCCGCGGCCGAGATCGATCTCGCGAAAGGCGATCAGCAGCGAGAGGCCGGTGATGATCGGTGGCAGCAGGAACGGCAGGAACACCATGATCTGCATGGCGATGCCGAGGCCGCGCCGTGCCGAGACGAAATAGAAGGCGAACATCAACGCCAGCACCAGCGCCAGAAGGCTCGACACCGTCGCCACGACGAGCGATGTCGAGAGCGCCGAGAGAATTTCGCCATTGGCGAGCAGGGCGACATAGGGATCGAGCGAGAAGGGCGCAAAGCCGAGCGTGCCGCGCACCCTAACGATCTGGAAGAAGGAGAGCGCGGCCGTCGCCAGCAGCGGCGCATAGAGCGCGATGAGACCGAGGCCGGCGACGAGGCCGAGCAGCGCATCGAGACATGGCGCCTTCTGCTTCATCGCACATGCTCCCGCCGGAGGCTCAGGCCGGCAAGCGCCACCGCAAGCAGCGTGGTGGCGAGCAGGATAACGGCGAGGGCCGAGCCGAGCGGCCAGTTGAGCGCGAGGCCGAACTGGCTGAACACGATGCGCCCGAAGGTGAAGCCCTGGGTGCCGCCCACCATTTGCGGCGTGACGAAATCGCCGAAGGTGAGGATGAAGGTGAACACCGCGCCAGCGGCGATGCCCGGCCGCCCGAGGGGCAGGACGACGTCGCGCAGCGTCTGCAGCGGCGTGGCGCCGAGGTCGGCGCAGGCGGCGAGGTAGTTCGCCGGGATACGATCCAATGCCAGATAGATCGGCAGGATCGCATAGGGCAGATACAGCACCGCGAGAGCGATGAAGATGGCGGTGCGCGAGAACAGCAGCGCCTCGATCGGCTGGTCGATCAGCCCGAGCCCCAGCATGGCCTCGTTCAGCAACCCGCGCTGTCCCAGAATGGAGCGGATCGAATAGACCTTGATGATGTAGCTCATGAACAGCGGCAGCATGAAGCTCATCAGGATCAGGAAGCGCATGCGCGGGGTACGCCGGAAGATGAACAGCGCGATGGCGGTGGAGAGGGCCACATTCACCAGGGTGACCTGCAGCGACAGCCCAACCGTCTGCAGATAGACGGGCAGATAGCTGCCCTCGGTGAAGAAGGCGCGGTAGTTGGCGAGCGTCGGGATGAGAAGGATCTGCCCGTCCTGCAGCGTCCAGAAGCTTACCGCCACGAAGGAGAGTATCGGGATCACCACGAAGAGCAGCGGCAGGCCGAGATTCAGCGCATGGCCAAGGCCGGCGCGCAGGAGGTCCTGGTGATCGCGGCGAGGGGAGATGTTCATCGCCCCCCTCCTCACGGTGCTGCCTGCAGCAGAGCGGCGTCATCGGCCGCCCAGCCAAGCCTGACGGATGCCCCCGGCCGAAGCCCGGCGACCGAGCCATCGGCGAGGCGGCGCACCTTGATCACCGCAGCCGGCAGCGCGGGAGTGAGCAGTTCGATCATCACATTGGCCCTCGGCGCCGACGTGATGTGCGACGAGGCGAACGATGCGCTCGCCGTCAGCGGGCAAGAGCCGCTCACCCGTGGCGGACAGTCCCTCCGAGAGCCGGTCGATCCACAACCGCCCGTCCGGGTTCAGCATCACCTCGACGACGGCCGGGTCTTCCAGATGCCGGGTGATCACCGGACGCAGCGCCGTGCACAGCATCCGTGTGCTGCGGGCAAAACCCTGATGATGTTGTGCTGCCATGCGAACCCCGACGTGCCGGGGTCATGACAATCTCATCCCGGGTGGGGATGATTAAAAGAGCCCGATATTGGGCCGGTTCAACAGGATTCCCTACGCGTCGCAGCGTGGCGTGCAATGACAGGCGAACGGCGGAACTGCTGTGCAGTGATCGGAAGCTTCACAGGAAGCCTCCGCTTCACGGCTTGAAACAAGGCTCCCTGTGCCCGCACAGGAAATAGGATGGAGCCGCTCGATCAGCCTAGGGTGAGCGATGGCGTGGCTCTGCCGTGAGCGATAGGATGGCCATCTATCAATCACGCATATGCTATTGTATGAGCTATAGAAAGGGAGTCTATCGCTCATGGCGTGGAACTGGACGCAGCACGGCTGGCCGCATTTTGCGTATGATCCGGTTGCCCTCGAACCGCTGGAGCGGCGGTTTCTGCTGCTCACCGGCGAGGTGATCGGCGCGGTCCGCCATGTGAGCGAGGACGAGCGGGACCTGCTGCGGATCGAACTCCTGAGCGACGAGGCCGTCAAGACCAGCGCGATCGAAGGGGAGACGCTGGATCGCCTGAGCGTGCAATCCTCCCTGCGCCGTCAACTCGGCCTCGACACCGACAATCGCACCGTGAAGCCGAAGGAGCGGGGCATCGCGGAGATGATGGTCGATCTCTACCGGAGCTGGGCCGATCCCCTCGACGCCGACACGCTATTCCGCTGGCACCGCATGTTGATGGCCGACAGTCGGCATCTGGAGACGATCGGCGGCTACCGTCGCCATGAAGACGCGATGCAGATCGTGTCCGGCCGCCAGGATCGGCCGACCGTGCATTTCGAGGCGCCGCCATCCTCCCGGGTTCCGGACGAGATGGCCGCCTATCTCGCCTGGTTCAATGGCTCGGCCGCCGACGGCGAAACGCCCTTGCCGGCACTCACCCGGGCCGGGATCGGACATCTCTATTTCGAGAGCATCCATCCCTTCGAGGACGGCAACGGCCGCATCGGGCGAACGCTCGCGGAAAAATCCCTCGCCCAGAACATCGGGCAGCCGACGTTGATTGCGCTCGCCCATACCATCGAGCAGCATCGCAAGGCCTATTACGACCAGCTCGAGATCCATCAGCGGACGCTCGATGTCACGGACTGGCTGGTCTATTTCGCGCAAACGATCATCGCGGCCCAGCAGACGACGCTCGGCCGCGTCGCCTTCCACATTGACAAGGCACATTTTTATGGTCGCTTCCGCGACAAGATCAACGAACGACAGGAGAAGGTGATCGCCCGCCTGTTCCGCGAGGGCCCCGGTGGCTTCACGGGCGGCCTGAGCGCGGAGAACTACCTCGCGATCACCGCCACCTCACGCCCCACTGCCACTCGCGACCTGCACGATCTGGTGGAGAAGGGCGCCCTGACGCGAACCGGCGAGCGCCGGTACACGCGCTACTACCTGAACTTGAAGGGTGCGGTTGGATAGTTGTGGGCGGCAATGTCAGTGACGCAAGCGTTCTGTCCTTTCGATCGCCCTCGGGGCATCCGCTTCAAACTGCAGGATGCGCCAGAAGCAGACCCTTGCTGCGCCTCGCAATCCGAACAGTAGCCGAAGGTCAGAGCGCCGCCTTGCCGATCGAGGCACCTCCGTCGACATGCAGCGTCTGTCCGGTGATGAAGGCCGCATCGTCTGACATCAGGAACGCGACGGCGTTGGCGATCTCCTGCGGCGTTCCGAACCGCCCCATCGGCACGCCGGAGAGGTAGCGCGCCTCGCCCGTGCTGCCCGGCGCGTTATTGGCGCGGAACAGCTCGGTCTCGGTCGGCCCGGGCGCAACCGCATTGACCGTGATACCGGTGGTCGCGAGCTCCAGAGCCCAGCTGCGGGTGAAGCTCACCAGCGCCGCCTTCGCCGCGGCATAGGACGTACGCTCCAGAGCGCCGAGGATGGTGAGGCTGGAGATGTTGACGACGCGACCCCAGCTGCGCGCCTTCATGGTCGGTAAGGCGGCCTGGACGGCGGCGAGAGCGGGGTGGAGATTGGTCCGCAGCACCTCGTCGAGCGTCGCGGCCTCGATCGCCCCGAGCGGGGCGGCGCGCACGAGCCCGACATTGTTGACGACGCCGTCGACCGGATGGGTGTTGACGATCTGCGCCAGTCGCCGGCTCGCTTCGGTGGCGCCGAGATCGAGTGTGTGGAGCTCTCCGGGGAAGTCGTCGCTCCGATGTCGCGCGATGCCGATGATGCGATGACCTTGCGCCGCGAGGCGCTGCGAGAGGGCGAGGCCGATGCCCTTGCTGGCGCCGGTGATGAGGAAGGTCCGTTGCATGTGCGTTCTCCGCCCCGCCCGCATCGGACGGGGCATGTCCGGATGGGTCAGGCGGTCGTCGCGCTCCGGGCGCGGAGAAGCGCGGGCAGCATGTCTTCCGGCTCGGGCCGGCGCGTATAGTCGGGATTGACCTCGGCATAGAGGATCGTGCCGTCCTCGCCGACCACGAAGCGGGCCGGCATCGGTAGGGTCCAGCTCGGGTCGCCGTTGAAGGCGGGAAGGTCGTTCTTCAGGGATTTGTAGAGATCGACCAGATAGTCCGGCAGGGCGAAGCGCAGACCGAACGCCGCGGCGACTTCGTTACCGGGGTCCGACAGGATCGGGAACGACAGGTTGTTCTGGCGGATCGATTTGCGGCTGTTGACCGGGTTCTGCGGCGAGATCGCAATGAGGCTCGCGCCCAGTGCCTGGAACTGCGGCAGAACCTCCTGCAGCGCCTGCAGTTCCATGTTGCAATAAGGGCACCAGACGCCGCGATAGAAGGTGATAACCAGCGGCCCTCTGGCGAGAAGGTCGGCCGAGGCAACCGCCTTCCCGTCGGGATCGGCCAGGGTGAAGGCCGGGACCCTGTCGCCGGCCTTGAGCGCCCGCTGCGCTGCGCCGGACGCGATGAGCTCAGCGGTGGCGCGGTGCATCGTCTCGATGACCGAACGGGGCACGTTGTAGGGCGGCCTGCCGGCTTGGAAATCAGCCTTGAAGGCGTCGAGCTTTGCCTGGAGAGACACGGGATTCTCCTTGATGAAGTTTGATGTCGGGTTGGTAGGGGGCTGCGGTCAGCCGGCTGCCGCCATCGAGCGGGCAACCTCGGCGGCGCTGATGCCTTCGAGCGCCAGGCCATAGCCGGCACCCTCGTCGATGATCCGGCGCAGTTTCTGCGTCAGCGCGATGCGGGTGTAGCGGCTGGTGAGCGGGGGCAGGGCGGCGATGCCCTCGGCAATCTCATGGGCGCGGGCGAGCAGTCGGCCGGCGGGGACGATCTCATTGACGACCCCCCACTCCCTCGCTGTTGCGGCGTCGAGCACCTGCCGGGTGAGGATGAAATAGCGGCCGCGGACGCTGCCGATCACTTCCGGCCAGAGCAGGTTGACGCCGTCGCCCGGTACGACGCCGAAGTCGAAATGCGGCTTGTCCTGGAACACGGTTTCCGGCGTCGCGAGGATGATGTCGGTCAGCAGCGCATATTCGCTGTGCAGCAGCACGGGGCCGTTGAGGGCGGTGATCATGGGCACCTCGATGTCGAGGATGTTCATGAGCACCTTCTTGCCCTCGCGATAAATCTTGTCGTAGCCGCGCGGCGAGAAGAAATCGAACCCTTCGGGGCTGATCGCATCCATGAAGGCGTCGTCCGATCCGGTGAGTATGACGACCCGGTTGTCCGGATCCGCGCCGATCTGGTGGAACAGCTCGACGAACTGCTCGTGGGTGTGGCCGTTGAAAACCAGCTTCTGACCATCGGTATGGAGGCGGACCTCAAGCACGCCGTTGTCCGAGCGCGTGAGTTGGGCGTTGGCGAAGGTGGTCTTGTAGGTGTCGAAGTGGGACATGGGATAGCTCCTTCGTGCGTGCGCACGGTTGAGGGGATGGGGAAAGGTCAGGCCGCCGGGACGAGGGCCTCGACGCGGGCGATGGCGCGTTGCACGGCGGGACGGGCGGCAATCGTCTCGTACCAGCGGGAGAGGTTGGGGCGGGCGTCCAACGTCACGCCGGGAAAGGCGCGCCGCCACAGCCAGCCGAAATGGGCGATGTCGGCGATGGTGAAATCGTCGCCGGCGGTGAAGCGCTGGCTGGCCAGCTTTTCCTCGAGAAGACTGAGGATGCGTTCCGCCTCGGTGGAAAAGCGGGCCTCGGCGATGGGCTGTGGCTCTGGCGACGAGCGCTTGAAGAAGCCGGCATTGCCGAAGGTCGGACTCAGGGCGGAGGCGTGGAAGAACAGCTGTTCGAAGACGCGGGCCCGTCCGGGCCCCTGCGTCGGCAGCAGCTGGCCGGTCGTCTCCGCGAGATGGACCAGGATCGCCGCGCTCTCGGTCAGCACGAACGAGGCGTCGCCGTCGCGCTCGACCAGCACCGGAACCTTGCCATTGGGGTTCAGGACCAGGAAGGCGGCGGCCTTCTGCTCGCCGGCGCGGACGTTTACCGACTTCATCTCATAGGCGAGGCCCATTTCCTCCAGCGCGATCGAAACCTTGACGCTGTTGGGCGTGGCGAAGGCGTAGACGTCGATCATGTTCAGCTCCTGAACCGTATTGGCGTGTCGTGAAGCTGTTATCGTCATTCCCCGATTGTTGCGGCAGCCCGCTTGAGGAGATAATGCTCATTCTCAGGAGGAATGAGCATGGATCGTCTTCAGGCCATGCAGGTGTTCGTGACCGTGGTGGAGGCGGGATCGTTCTCCGCTGCAGCGCGGCAGATCGGCGTCGGCCAGCCGGCCATCTCCAAGACCATCGCCCAGCTCGAGGAGCGCCTTCAGGTGCGACTGCTCGTCCGCTCGACGCACAGTCTCGCGCCGACCGATGCGGGGCTTCGGTTCTTCGAGCGGGCGCGATCGGCCATCCGCGAGGCGGATGAGGCCGAACTCGACGCGCGGGGCGCCGGCGCAGGCCTGTCGGGACGCCTGCGCGTCTCGGCGGCGACAACTTTCGCGCGCTTGCTCATCGTTCCACGCCTGCCGGAATTCCTCGCCCGCCATCCCGACATCGAAATCGACGTGCTGCTCGATGACCGCGTCATCGATCTGGTGTCAGAGGGTATCGATCTTGCGCTTCGGATGGGGGAACTAACCGATTCCACCGCCGTTGCCCGGCGGATCGCCCGCGGCCGCCGCTCTGTGATCGCGACCCCGGCCTATCTGTCCCGCGCCGGCACACCGCAGGGCCCCGCCGATCTCGCGATCCACGAGGCGATCGTTTACAGCCAGCTCGGCGACAGCTGGACTTTCCGCCGGAACGGCACGCAGGCCTCCGTCGCCGTCAAGGGTCGCGTGCGCCTGAGTGCGGCGGAGGGGATCCGCGCGGCTGTGCTCGCCGATATGGGGCTGACCGTTAACTCTGACTGGATGTTCGCACCGGAACTCGAGAGCGGCGCGGTGCGGCGCGTGCTGAAGGACTGGGAGTTGCCGCCGGTCGATCTGTGGGCCGTATTCCCGACCGGGCGCCTCGCCAGCGCAAAGGCGCGCACATTTGCCGATTATGTGGAAAGCATCCTGGCCCAATAGAGCTCTTCGCGATGTACCGCGACGCGCCAAAAGCGGATGTTCGCTGCCCGTCGCAAAGCTGACATTGCCAAGGTGAAAACGTTCGTGCTCGGTCAGCTAAGGCGGGCCGTATGGGGCCGCAAAGAGTGGCGTCGCCCTCGGCCGAGTGCCAGTCCGAGAGCCTCCTCTCGGCTCAAAAGTCGTCGGAATATCTGTCCCTCTGCTCGCGAACTGCCCAGAATTGCGGCTGAACGCCGCCTGATTATGCGCACGTTTTATGCAAAATATTAAATTCTATTTTTGAAAATTGTTATTGAAATCAATATGATAATGAGTTGGCATATCGTGCTTTTATCCCTTTGCAATTTCTTACATTCGCAACAGGGGAACAAGCGCATGCCCAACGAAACAGTGCCCACGTTCAGCCCGACGCGTCGCTCCATCCTCAAGGCCGCCTCGGGCCTGGCCGTTCTCGGAACGGGTATCGCGGGCTTTCCGTCCATCGTCCGCGCGCAGACCAAGGAGATGATCATCGGCTGCGCCGGTGGCCATGTCGGCTGGATGAACGAGACCGTCGTCCCGCTTTTCGAGAAGAAGTACGACTGCAAGATCGCGCTCGAAGGCACCCGCTCCAGCGTCAACCTGGAGAAGATGCGCCAGAACAGGGACAAGCCCTATCTGTCGGTCGTGATGATGGACGACCCCGTGCTGATCCAGGCGGTCGGCGAAGGCGTGATCGAGAAGCTCACGCCGGCCGGGGTGCCGAACCTGTCCAGCCTCAAGCCGGGCACCGTCCACATGGATGGCATGTGGGCCAACTACCAGCAGCCCTGGTGCGGCATCGGCTTCAACACCGACAGCGCGAAGGCGGTCGCCAGCTGGGCTGACCTCTGGGACAAGAACCTGCAGGGCAAAGTGATCATCCCCTCGCTGCAGAACACGGAAGGGGTGTGGCCGCTGATCTTCGCCGCGGCGCTCGCCACCGGCAAGCCGCTCGCCGAGGCGCAATACGACATCGATGCGGCCTTCGCCAAGCTCAAGCAGCTGAAGCCGAACATCCTCAACATCTACACCCAGATGCCGGCGAGCTTTAACCTGCTCGAACAGGGCGAGGCGTCGATGCTGGCCGGTGCCTTCTCCGAATTCGCCATTCCGCGCGAGAAGGCGGGCGCCCCGGTTGCGCTCGCCGCGCCGAAGGAAGGGGTCGGCGCCATGCCCTCGGGCATAGCTCGCGTCAAGGGCGGGCCGCAGGACGAGCTCGCGCTCGCCTTCATCAACGAGATGCTCGGGCCGCAATTCCAGGAAGCGATGATCACCAAGACCTTCGCTCTGCCGACCAGCACCAAGGCGCCGCCCAGCGACATCGTGCCCGCCGACATTCCGGTATTCGCGCCGGATTGGGGCAATGTCGCCAAGAACCGCCAGGCCTGGATCGAGCGCTTCGACCGGGAGATCGCGGCATGACCTCGCTGTCTCTCGTCGAAAATGGAAGAGGCGCCCGCGCGCCCTCGCCCGCCGGACATATGCCGGATGCTTATCTGGCGGTCGAGCGGGTCACCAAGTCCTATCGCGGGGTCGACGTGCTCTCGAACCTCGACCTCGCCGTTGGACAGGGAGAATTCGTCTCGCTACTCGGCCCTTCCGGTTGCGGCAAGACCACCTTGCTGCGCCTCATCGCCGGGCTGATCGGCATCGATGGCGGCCAGGTCCTGCTCGGCGGACGGGAGCTGACGCGGCTGCCGGCCCACAGGCGCAATGTCGGGGTGGTGTTCCAGAACTACGCGCCGTTTCCCCATCTCAGCGTGTTCGACAATGTGGCCTTCGGGCTCAGGGCGCAGCGCGCGGCAAGCGAGACCATCCGGCCGACCGTCGAGCGGTTTCTCTCGCTGGTCCAGCTCTCCCACCTTGTCGACCGCAGCGCGAAAGCGTTGTCCGGCGGCCAGCAGCAGCGCGTGGCGGTGGCAAGGGCGCTCGCGGTGAAGCCGGGCCTGCTCCTGCTCGACGAGCCGTTCTCGGCACTCGACCGCAAGCTGCGCGAATCCATGCAGATCGACCTTCGGATGCTGCTGCGCGAGCTCGGCATCACCGCGATCTTCGTGACCCACGATCAGGACGAGGCGCTGGTCATG
The DNA here is from genome assembly GCF_022601675.1 of Ancylobacter gelatini. GTDB lineage: Bacteria > Pseudomonadota > Alphaproteobacteria > Rhizobiales > Xanthobacteraceae > Ancylobacter > Ancylobacter gelatini. The sequence goes on from NZ_JAKVIL010000002.1 coordinate 402,574, forward strand.
TCCGACCGGATCGCGGTGATGAATGCCGGCCGGATCGAGCAGTTTGCGGACCCGGCGACGATCTATCGGCGGCCGGCGACCCCTTTCGTGCTCGATTTCGTCGGCTCGTCGACGCGCTTCCCTGGAAAGGTGGTGGATGCGAAGGAAGGCGAAGTCGTCGTCGAGACCGCCCGCGGCCGCTTCCGCGCCCCAGCGAACTTCATCACCGGCGCGTCGGTGTTCGTGGCGGTTCGGCCGGAGAACATCCGCCTCGCGCCGCCCGGCGAGGATGACAGTGGGCTGGAATTGACGCTCGTGGAGCGGATCTTCCTGGGTCCGCGCTCCGTGCTCCAGCTCGCCTTCACCGATGGTGAGCGCCTGTCCATCGATGTGCCCGCCCGGCTCGCCGAACCGCTGGCCATCGGCGGGCCCGTGCCTCTCGCCTGGGCGGTCTCCGACACTCTGGCCCTTCCGGTGCAGTGATGAGCAAGGCGACCCTCGATCCCCACACTGCCGCCGTTGCCCGGCCAGGGCATCGCGGTTTCAAGATCGATCCGACGGCGGCGCTGGCGCTGCCGGCGGTGCTCTATCTCGTCGCGGCCTATGCCATACCGCTCGCCATCCTGCTGTTCGCGGCATTTCGCACGCCCGAAGGGCTCTCGCTGGCGAACTTCGCCGGCTTCTTCGCCGATGCCTATAACTGGCAGGTGACTTACAACACGCTGTGGTCGGCGGGCATGTCGACGCTGGCGTGCCTCGTGATCGGCTATCCGACCGCGGTGGCGCTCGCCCGCTCGCGCGGCGTCGTGCAGATGGCGCTGCTCGTTTCGCTCATCCTGCCGTTGTCGGTCGGCGTGGTCGTCAAGGCCTTCGCCTGGACGATCATGCTGCGCACCAACGGCATCCTTAACCAGGCGCTGCTCGGCATCGGCCTCATCGACGCGCCGCTGCGGCTGCTGTTCACGCCGACCGGCCTCGTCATCGGCGCCGTCAACGTGTTCCTGCCCTTCATGATCCTGCCGATCTACTCGGTACTGCGGCTCGTCGACGCCCGACTGCCGGAGGCTGCCGCGACGCTGGGAGCCGGGCCGGTCTACCGGTTCTTCCACGTGCTGCTGCCGCTCACCTTGCCCGGCATCATCGCCGGGGTGGCCTTCGTCTTCTCGCTCACCGTGTCGATGTATGTCGTGCCCAACCTGCTGATGGGCGAACAGTTCATGACGCTGCCGAGGCTCGTCGCACGCTCCTATCTCTACTTCCGCAACGAGGCGCTCGGCTCGACGATCGCCGTCATCCTGCTCGTCATCGCCGTCGCGGTGGTCATGGGCAGCCAGTATCTCATCCGGTTGACGAGGCACGAGACATGACAGCCATCGAGCGCCTGACCACGATTATCATCTGGACTGTCGCCTGCGCGGTCGCCCTGTTCATGATGGCGCCGCTTGTCGTCGCCGTCATCGTCTCCTTCTCGGCCTCGCCGGTGTTCAACCTGCCGCCGCCCTCCTGGTCGCTGCGCTGGTACACGATCCTCGCCAGCAAGCCGGAACTCCTCGACGCCGTGTCGCTCTCGGTGCAGATCGCTCTCATCTCCACGGCGATCTCGCTGATACTGGGCACGCTCTGCGCCATTGCGGTGGCCCAGGGGCGCTTTCCCGGCCGTGAGGCGATCTCGACCTTCATGATCTCGCCGCTGATGATGCCGGGACTGGTGCTCGGCGTCGCCCTGCTGCAGTTCCTGCGCGGCTACGGCCTGCGCGACGCCTATCTCGGCCTGCTCATCGGCCACGTGGTGATCACCCTGCCGCTGGTCATGCGCAACGTCCAGGCAGCGCTCAGCCTGTTCGACTTCTCGCTGCTGGAAGCGGCGCGCACCCTCGGCATGGCGCCGCCGAAAGCCATCCTGAAGGTGCTCGTGCCGCTGCTGGCGCCCGCCTATCTTACTTCCGGCCTGTTCGCCTTCCTGTCCTCGATCGACAACTACCCGATCTCGATGTTCCTGGTGGACGCGCACCACAAGACGTTACCGATCCAGCTGCTGGTCTATCTGGAATCCTCGCCCGATCCGACGATCGCGGCGATATCGACCTGCCTCATCGTGTTGACCGTCCTGTTCCTCCTGATCGCCGACCGGCTCGTTGGCCTGCGCAGACTGGCGGAGTTCTGATGCCGCGTTCACAGATACCGGTGACGTCGTCCCCTTCCGCGACCGAGATCGCCACCGCGGTCGTGAAAGGGCGCAGGACGGCGGTCGAGATCGCTGAGGCCGCCATCGCGCGGATCGAGACGCTCAATCCTGCGCTTAACGCCATCGTCACTTTCGACCCGGACCGAATGCGGGACGAGGCCCGCACGGTCGACCGGCGCGTCGCTGCGGGCGAGCGACTGCCGCTGGCGGGAGTTCCGGTCGCGGTGAAGGACAATATCTGGGTCGCAGGGCGGCGGGTGACGCAAGGCTCCCGCCTGTTCGCCGATTTCATCGCTCCCGAGGACGCCGTGGCGGTGAAGCGGCTGCGGGAGGCCGGCGCTGTCATCGCCGGCATGGCCAACACCTCCGAATTCGCCGCCAAGGGCGTTACGACCAATCTTCTCTTCGGCCCGACCCGCCATCCGATGGACCCGCGCCTGACGCCGGGCGGCTCGTCCGGCGGGCCGGCCGTCGCCGTCGCTGCGGGGCTGGTGCCGCTGGCGCTCGGCACCGATGCTGGCGGATCGAGCCGGCGCCCGCCGGCTCATGTCGGCATTATCGGCTTCAAGCCGAGCTTCGGGGCCATTCCCTATGGCCCCGGCTTTGCCGAGCCTTTCGTCGGGCTGTCGGTCATGGCGCCCATGGCACGCACGGTTGCCGACGCGGCCCTCATGTTCGAGGTGCTCGCCGGCCGGCCGCCGCGACGGCCGCCGAAGCCGCTTTCGGATCTGCGTATCGCCTTCAGTCCGCGCCTCGGCCTCGAGGTGCCGGTGGACGACGATGTCGCCGAGGCCATCGGGCAGGCCGTCGGGCATCTCGACCGCGCCGGCGCGCGGATCGAGAGGCGCGATCCGCTCTGGCCGGCCGATGCGAGCGAGACTGCGCTCATGGCGCTCCAGCATGCCGGCCTTGCCGCGATCCATGGCGAGACGTGGCGGCGTGATCCCGCCCTGTTCGATCCCGATATCGGGCGTCAGATCGAGCGCGGCCTGTCGTTGTCGGGTGTCGAGGTCGCCCATGCCCTCCAGCTCAGCAGCGCGATCGAGCGGTCGGCGGCGGCGTTCTTCTCGGAGGTCGACCTGCTGATAGGTCCCACGACGCCGTGCGTCTCCTGGCCCTTGACGCAGCTCGGCCCCGAGCGCATCGGCGGCATCGAGGTCGAGCCACGGGCTCATGCGGTATTCACGCCGCTGTTCAACCACGCCAAGGTACCGGCGCTGTCGCTCCCCATCGGGAACGGGCGGGACGACCTGCCTGTCGGGCTGCAAATCATCGGTGCGCGCGGGAGCGATCTCGATGTCCTCGCCTTCGCCGCCTTCGCCGAACATGCGATGGATGGGGAAGATGACGCCCTCGTTGATGAAAGGCTCGGTCGATGACAGCGCCGGACGATATGTCGACCGCCACGACGGACGGCGCGGACACGAAGCCGGGAGAAACGCGGCAGCGTGCGCGCCGGCCCGTGCCGCTGCACAAGGTGCATCGGCCTTCCCTCACCGACATTGCGGTCGAGCAGATCCGGCGCATGATTGTGCGTGGTCACGTCCAGCCCGGGGCCCGTATCGGCGAGCCGGAAATCTGCGAGGCGCTCGGCATTTCGCGGACACCCGTGCGGGAGGCGATCAAGCTGCTCGCCGCCGAGGGGCTCGTGGAGCTCAGGCGCAACCGCAACCCGGTGGTCTCGTTGATCGACGCCCGTGAGCTCGCCCATCTCTTCGAGGTCGAGAGCGGCATCGAGAGCCTCGGCGCGCGGCTTGCCGCGAGGCGGATGACCACCGCCGATATAAGGCGGCTGGAAGCGCTGCAGGTCCGCATGGAGCGCCATCGCACGCGCCGCGAGCTGGAGGATTATTTCGACATCAACCAGCAGATTCACCGGCTGGTCGTCGCCGGAGCGAAGAACCCGGTTCTCATCGAAACTCACGACTGGCTGCTCGGCCGGCTGGAGCGCGCCCGCTTCATGGCGCTGAGCGCGGAAGGCCGGTGGGAGCAATCGGTGATGGAGCACCGGGAAATCCTCGCCGCCCTGAAGGCGGGCGATGCCGAGAACGCCGGAATATTGTTCGCCAAACATGTCGAGCGGACCGGTGCCATTGTCGCCCAGACGGCAACCACGAAGGCGGCTCGCGGCAGCGTCGTCCAGGAGCAGCCCGATGACGACCTTGAGACCAGATCACAGGCAAACTGATGCGTATCCTGATCCTCAATCCCAACACGACCGAAGCCATAACAGCATTGCTGGAGCATGCCGCGGCCGGCGCCGCCGCTCCCGGTACGGAATTCATCACCGCCACCGCGCCGCGGGGATTTCCCTACATCTCGACCAAGGCCGAGGCCCAGATCAGCGGCGCCATCGCTCTCGAAGTATTGGCCGAATGCCATCGCGAGGTTGATGCCGCGATCATTGCCGCTTTCGGCGACCCCGGCCTCTTCGCCGCAAGGGAACTGTTCGACATCCCGGTGGTCGGCATGTCGGAGGCGGCGATGCTCACCGCCTGCATGCTCGGCCAGCGCTTCGCCATCGTCACCTTCGCGGAGGCCCTCGGCAGCTGGTATCGCGACTGCGTCGCCATGCACGGCATGGCAGAACGCTGCGCCGGCATCCGCTTCTCGGACCAGCCGTTCTCCACCCTCGCCACGGTGCAGGAAGAGAAGGAAGAACGTCTGGTCGCTCTGGCCCTCCAGGCCGTGGAGGAGGACGGCGCCGAGGTGGTCATCCTCTCGGGTGCGCCGCTCGCCGGCCTCGCACCCAAGGTGGCGGACCGCATCCCGGTGCCCGTGATCGATCCGATTGCCGCCGCCGTGAAGCAGGTGGAGACCCTGGTCGCGCTCGCGCCGCGCAAGCCGACCGTCGGCGCCTTCCGCCGGCCGGCCGCCAAGTCGACGCTGGGGCTCGATCCGGCGCTGGCGATGCTGTTCGAACATCGTGACGTGCCGCGGGCCGCCGAATGACACGCTCAAGCCGGGAGCCGAGCCGATGCAGCTGGATACCCTCATTCGCGGCGGCACCGTCGCGACAGCGTCGGACACCTTCGCCTGCGATATCGGCATCCGCGATGGCCGCATCGTCGCGCTTGGACATGAGCTCGGCGACGCCCCCGAGGTGACCGACGCCACCGGCCGTCTGGTATTGTCGGGCGGCATCGACAGCCATGTTCATTTCGCCCAGCCTTCCGGGCCGGGCGTGGTGATGGCCGATGATTCCGAGAGCGGCACGCGCTCGGCCGCCTTCGGCGGCAACACCACGGTGCTTCCGTTCTCCTGCAGGAGAAGGGGCAGTCGCTGCGCGAGGCGGTGCTGCTCTATCACGCCAGAGCGGAAGGGCGCTGCTACATCGACGTCGCCTTCCATCTCATCGTCGCCGATCCGACGCCGCAGGTGCTCGGGCAGGAGCTACCGGCCCTCATCAAGGACGGCTATTCTTCCTTCAAGGTGTTCATGACCTATGAGGGGCTCGCGCTTTCGGACCGCGAGATCCTGGAGGTGATGGCGGTCGCCCGCGAGACGGGGGCGATCGTCATGGTGCATGCCGAGAATTACGACGCGATCCGCTTCCTCACCGACCGTCTGGAGCGGCTCGGCCAGACGGCGCCACGCTTCCACGCCACCTCGCGTCCCATCCCCGTCGAGCGCGAGGGGACGCATCGCGCCATCTCGCTGGCCGAGCTCGTCGATGTGCCGGTGGTGATCGTCCATGTATCCAATCGCGAGGCGATGGAGGAGATCCGCCGCGCTCAGGCGAAGGGGCTGAAGGTCCATGCCGAGACCTGCCCACAATATTTCATGCTCACTGAGAGCGATCTCGCGGGCTGGGGATGGAAGGCGCGAAGTATGTCTGCTCTCCGCCCCACGAGATGCGGCGAGCCAGCAGGCCTGCTGGGAGGGGCTGCAGCAGGGCGTGTTCTCGCTGTTCTCCTCCGACCACTGTCCATTCCGCTACAACGATCCGGCGGGTAAGCCCACGCCGAAGGGGCGCACCGGCTTCCGCTGGGTGCCGAACGGCATTCCCGGCGTCTCCACCCGCCTGCCGATCCTGTTCTCGGAAGGCACGGTGAAGGGGCGGATTGATCTCAATCGCTTCGTCGCGCTCACCTTGACAAATCACGCCAGGACCTATGGCCTCTATCCCCGCAACGCACGATCGCCATCGGCGCGGATGCCGATATCGCCATCTGGGATCCGCAGTGAAAGGTCACGATCACCCATGACCTGCTGCATGACGGGTCCGACTACACCCCATATGAGGGACTAGAGGTGACCGGCTGGCCGACACTCACCATGGTGCGCGGACGTACTGTGATGTGCGATAGCGAACTGCTTGGCTCACCGCAGCATGGCGAGTTCCTGCGACGATAGAATTGTAAGCGCTATCCAGAGCCCGCATGGACACTAGCGACCGATCGAGCCCCAGCGGCCTATGCAATAGCGCGACAAAACAGAAGCGCAAAAAGGTCGTGGGGGCATTGCGCCAGGAACAGACATTCCCGTCTTGCCTGGCAGCGGACATTCGACGTGGTGGGCGGCGCATTTTTGCGCCGCTGCTCCCAGATCCAAGAAAGCCATGCCAGTGATGTCTTGTGCGCTTGAAGGGTTTTTGCTGTGCTGCGGCAATACTTGATCGGCACTTTGCTGGCGCGTGCCTAGCGCTTAAATGTGCTTACCAATCCGGCATTCCTGAGCTAGGTCGCGATGATGCTTGGGGTGTGTCTACGTAACACCCTTTTTGCGCGATATGGCCTCCCAAGGAATGTATGCAAGAAGCCGTTCGGGATAAGTCGACTCCCAGTCTCCAGCGTCACAAGCCGGAAGTAACTCGTCGTTCGGAACCGAACGTTATGCGTTTCCTCATTTGCCCGGTCGTTCGAGTATCGCACACAGTTAGTGCATGCGATTTAATCATTCCGCGCATTCTCAATGCACCCGGCGATCTCATTGTCCAGATGCCTCAACGCATAATCCGTTGCATTTGTTAGCCTCAGTGAAAATCGGACTGTTGGCACGCGCCTTGCTTTTCATATCGCATGCAATTGATGCATGCGATATAGTCCAGAAGCAGGAACAGACCCGATGCGCACACCCTTCCTTTCGGGCGACATCAGTCGCCGCTCCTTCCTCAAGGCCGGCGTCGCCGCCGGCGCCCTCACTGCCACCTCGCGCTGGTCGTCGGCCCAGGCTGACGATCCCAAGGTGCTGAACTATCTCTCCTGGCCGGGCAATGCCGATCCCTATCTCGTCGAGCAGTTCGAGAAGGAGAACGGCGTCAAGATCCGCATCAAGGAATATGTCGGCGGCGACCAGATGCTTGCCGTCATCAACCAGTCGCCGCCCGGCTCGTTCGACGTGGTGCTCGCCGATGCCGAGTACATGCACTTACTGCATGCAGCCGACTTCATCGAAGAGATGGACCCGGCGGACTACCCGCTGAAGGACTACTGGCCGGAGTTCCAGAAATTCCCGCTGCACTGGTTCGACGGCAAGCTCTACGGCGTGATGACCGATTTCGGCTATCTCGGCCTGTCCTACAACACCAAGGAATTCACCCCGAAGGAAGTCGCCTCCTACGCCGCGCTGTGGAGCGAGAAGGCCAAAGGCAAGGTCGGCTTCTTCGACTGGTACCTGCCCTCCATGGGCTCGATCAGCCTGTCCAACGGCAACCGCCCGCCCTTCGATATCGACGAGGCGCATTTCGAGGCGGTGAAGGAGAAGCTGTTCTCGCTGAAGCAGCAGGCCTCCGGCTTCTACACCATCGCCGACATCTTCTCCTCGCTCACCAATGGCCGCGCCCAGCTGGTGCCGGGCATCGGCGAATGGATCACGCTCGGCCTGCGCATGAACGGCGTGCCGGTCGACACCATCATCCCCGAGGAAGGCGGTCTGCAGTGGACGGAATCGCTCTCCATCGTGAAGGGCACGCCCAAGCGCGACCTTGCTCGCAAGTTCATCCAGTACACCACCTCGCCCGAGGGCCAGGTGAAGATGGCGACCAAGGTCGATAACAAGAAGTCGATCCCCTCGATTCCCGGCTGGAAGCTGCTCAACGAGACCATGACGAAGGAAGCCGAGATCCTGCGCATGACGCTGACCGGCCCCAACGTGATGGACGAGTACAAGGCGAAGAAGATCCAGTTCCGCCAACTGCCCAATCAGCAGGAAATCGCCGACTGGAACGACGTCTGGAGCGAGTTCAAGAGCCTCTGATTCAACGCGAACAAAGGGGTTCCGCCATAATGGCCGCCTCCATGACGACGCGTGCCAGCGCGCCCCGGCGCTGGTTCTGGATGCCGAGGCCACGCATGGCAGGCTCTCCCAGAGTGCTGCCCGCCGTGCTCGGCATTCCCGTGGTACTCTGGCAGGCGGTGTTCTTTGCGGCGCCGCTGATCTTTCTTGTCGTCGTCACCTTCTGGCAGGTGAAGTCGTTCCGGCTGGAACCGGCCTTCGTGCTGGATAACTGGACGCGCATCCTGTTCTCGACGACGTTCCAGCGTGCGCTGGTGCACACCTTTACGGTGGCAGGCACGACGACGGTGCTCGCCGTCGCCATCGCCTTTCCCGCCGCCTACACCATCGCGTTCCGCTTGAGCACGAGGGCGCGCGATCTTGCGGTCGCCTTCCTCGTGGTGCCGGTGTTCTCCAGCTACATGCTGCGCATCTATGCTTGGCAGATCGTGCTGAGCCCGGAGGGCATCACCAATGCGCTGTTAGGTTCGATCGGCATCGGGCCGCTGCCGCTGCTGGGCGGGGCGTTCTCGCTACAGGTCGGACTGCTCACGCTGACCTTGCCGATCGCGGTACTGACCCTCGTCTTCGCCATGGCCGGCATCGACCGGACGCTGATCGAGGCGGCGGAAAATCTCGGCTGCCGCCGCGCGCGGGTGATCGCTCATGTGATCATCCCCTCGCTGCGCCCGGCCATCGCGCTGACGGCTACCACCAGCTTTCTGCTGGCGTTCGGCGACTATATCAGCCCGCTATTCATGACCGGCTCCAAACCGCCGACGCTCTCCATCCTCATCGTCGACACCGTGAAATCCGGTTCGCAATGGCCGCGCGCCTCGGTGATCGGGGTCTCCATGCTGGTGATGCTGGCGCTGGTGCTGGGCCTCGGCCAGTTCCTGTCGCGCGGCCGCGCGGCACGAAAGGAGGCGACGCGATGAACACGAGCCTTGCCACCCGCCTGTCGCGCCTCGCCCAATACGGCTTTCTCGGCCTGCTGTTCGGCTTCATCGCCACGCCGATGCTGGTCATCGTGGTGTTCTCCTTCGACGCCAACCGCTTCCCGACCATTCCGTGGGGCGGTTTCAGCCTGGAATGGCACCGCGCGATTCTCGACGATGCGATGATCCGCGATGCGTTCCTCAACAGCGTGCTGGTCGGGCTCGGCACGGCGATGCTGTCGACCCTGCTCGGCTTTGCGGCGGCCTATATCGACTTCCGCTATCGCTTCCGCCTCAAGCTGCCCTTCGTGCTGCTGGTGGCGGTGCCGCCCGCGGTTCCGGCGACCATCCTCGGCATGGCGATGCTGGCCTTTCTCTCCCGCATCGGCCTGTTCGGTCGGCTGGAGACGGTTATGGCGTGCCATGTCGCTATCGCCACCTCTTTCGCCATGGCGATCATCCGGCTGCGGCTGAACGATCTCAGTCGCGATCTGGAGCCGGCGGCGTGGAACCTTGGCGCCTCGCCGGCAGCCGCGCTGATCCATGTCGTGCTGCCCTTCTGCAAGCCGGCGCTGGTCGCCTCGTTCTTCCTGTCGGCGGCGGTGTCGTTCGACGAATTCCTGATCGCCTGGTTCGTCGGCGGCGTGCACGAGACACTGCCGGTTCGCATCCTCAACCTCCTGCAGGGGCAGGTGAACCCGAAGATCAATGCCATCGGCACCGTGGTGCTGGTGATCAGCGTGGCGCTGGTGCTGATCGCCCAGCGCTTCACCGGCGTGCGCGCCGGACGTCGCCCCAAACCCGAAGGAGAGTGACATGAAGACCCCGTTCATCGCGCTCGATCAGCTCGACAAGCGCTATCCCGACCACCATGCCGTCAAGTCGATCAATCTCGACATCGATGCCGGCGAGTTCATCGCCATCATGGGTCCTTCCGGCTGCGGCAAGTCGACGACGCTACGGCTGATCGCCGGGCTCGACGAGCCGACCGGCGGCGAGATCCGCATCGGCGGCGACAGCATGCGCGGCGTGCCGGCCTTCCAGCGCAACACGCCGATGGTGTGGCAGAGCCTCGCGCTGTTCCCGTTTCTCACCGTCGCCGAGAATGTCGCCTTTCCCCTACGCATGCAGAAGGTCGGCGCGGCAGAGCGGCGCAAGCGTTCGCTCGAATGGCTGGACCGGCTGGGCCTCGCCAGCATGGCCGAGCGCAACATTGCCCAGCTTTCCGGCGGCCAGCGCCAGCGCGTGGCGATCGCCCGGGCGCTGGTGACCGAACCTTCCGTGCTGCTGCTCGATGAGCCGCTTTCGGCGCTCGACGCACATCTGCGGGTGCGGATGCAGACCGAGCTGTCGCGCCTGCACCGCGAACTCGGCATCACCTTCGTCTATGTGACGCATGCCCAGTCCGAAGCCTTTGCGCTGGCCGACCGTATCGTCATCATGAGCGAGGGGCACATTCAGCAGGTCGGCCGCCCGCAGGATGTCTACCGCGCGCCGGCCAACGCCTTCGTCGCGGAGTTCATGGGGATGAACAATCTGGTACGCGGCGAAGTGCGCAGCACACGCGACGGCGTGCTCGATATTGCCGGCGCGCTCGGCGACTTCCGCGTGCCGTCGGCGACACCGCGCCCGCAGGGCAGCAAGGGCGATTTCGTGATCGCCGCCGACCGCATCGCGCTCAAGCCTGAGGCCGATGGCGAAGGCCTCTCCGGCACCGTTCTCGGGCTGGAATTCGTCGGCTCGACCCAGACCGTGTTCGTCGAAATCGAGGGCGGTGCGGAATTCCGCGTGCAGAAGCAACAGCACGAGATCGAGGCGCTGAACCTCGTGCCGGGCCGTAAGGTCAAGCTGAGCTGGAACCCTGAACACGCCTGGCTGCTGCCGCAAGCCGCCTGACCACATTCAAGGAGGAAACTATGTACCGAGAGAACTTCATGCGCCGCGCCATCGAAATATCGCGGCAGGCGCTCGACACGCCGGGCACCGAGCCGTTCGGCTGCGTGATCGTCAAAGACGATGCCATTGTCGGCGAGGGGCTGAACCACTCGCTCGCCCATTACGACCCGACCTCGCATGGCGAGGTGGAGGCGATCCGCGATGCCTGCCGGCGGCTGGAATGCGTCGATCTCACCGGTTGCGAGCTCTACACATCGTGCGAGCCCTGCGCGATGTGCGTGGCGACCATGGAAGTCGCGGGCATCTCCAAGCTTTATTACGCCGCATCGATGAATCAGGCCGGCGTCGCCTTTGCCTCGCTGAACCGCCGAGAGCGCCATCCGATCGATGTCGACCGATTGCGTGCAGAAGCCGGCGCCCTCGTCGAGGACCGCGCCATGCCCTCGCAACAGGCGATGGAAGGTGAGGCGGTCGCCATCCTCGACAGCTGGGTGAAAGCGCGTAAGGCTGCCACCGCCTCGGCTGGCTGATTCAGTGCATACGAAACACAGAGCACTCGCATGAACATCACGCGCGTAAAGAAGGGCGCCTCGCGCTCGGTCAACGACCCGACCGCGAAGGGGAAAGGTCCTCCTGCCGCCGGCGAAAACGGGGCGATCTCCCGCACCGAGGCGGTTCAGGACGCGCTTCGCCAAGCCATTATCGAGCAGCGCCTCCAGCCGGGGGCCAAGCTCCCGGAGGACGCCATCGGCGACGCCTTCGGTACCAGCCGCACCATTGCGCGCGAGGCGCTCGGGCGGCTCGCCGTGGAAGGACTGGTCGAGTTGAAACAAAATCGGGGCGCCTTCGTCGCCAATCCCAGCCTCGATGAGGGGCGCGATGTGTTCGTCGTCCGCCGAGGCCTTGAGCGGATCGTGACCGAATGCTTGTCGGGCAAGCTGAAGGCTGACGAGATCGCGGTGCTGCGCAACCACGTGGCCCGCGAACGTGAAGTGTCCGGCCATAACGAGGTGGAATCCATCCGCCTAGCCGGCGAGTTCCATCTGCTTCTCGCACGACTGACCGGCAATCATGTGCTGGTGCGCTATGTCACCGAAGTGGTGTCGCGCTGCTCGCTCATCCTCGCCATGTATGGCCGACCGCACTCGTCGGATTGCGGTGTGAGCGAGCATGGCGAGATCGTCGACGCGCTGATCGTGGGCAATGGCGCGCGGGCCGTCGAACTCATGGACCATCATCTCGAAGCCGTCGCTAGCCGCGCCCTGCTCCAGCAGAAGGCGGAACGCGACATTCGCGACGTTCTCGCGCCCTATGCCGCGCGGATCAAAGGGCTTGAGGCATGAGCCTGCACCACGAACCCGACACCGATTCCGTCGCCTTTGACTTCCGCGAGCTTGGCGAGCGCGAGCGCTACAAGCTGATGATCGGCACCATCGTGCCGCGCCCGATCGCGCTGGTGACCACAGTTGACCCAAAAGGCCGGGTGAATGCGGCGCCGTTCAGCTTCTTCAACTGCCTCTCGGCCGATCCGCCGATCGTGGCGCTGGGGGTTGAGAACCATGCCGACATGTCGTTCAAGGACACGGCGCTGAACATCCGGCTCACCGAAGTGTTCACGGTCAACATCGTTTCGCACACCATCGCCGAGGGCATGCATCTGTGCGCGGCGGATTTCCCGCCGGACATGGATGAACTTGCCGCAGCAGGTTTCACCGCCGTCCCGGGCGTGAAGGTGGCCTCGCCCTGGATCAGGGAGGCGCCAGCGGCCTTTGAGTGCCGTCGGCATCTCACGCTGGAACTGGGCAAGTCCCGCCAGATCATTCTCGGCGAGATTGTCTATGCGCACTACCGCTCGGATGTTGTGGACACTGAGCGCCTACGCATTGATCCGGCTCGGCTCGACGCCATCGCTCGGCTTGGTGGCAGCACATGTTCAACGATCCGCGATCGGTTCGACATGCCGACCCCGAGTTTCGCCGAGTGGTCGGTGCAAGCCCAGCAAAGCGAGACTGTCGCGTAGTTCGCCGCATCGACTAGGCGAAAACCGGTCAGGTAGGGGCCAGCGGCACTGGCAATTTCGAGATTTGCCAGTGCCAAACGTTAGATCTCGGTCTGCTCCGATAGGCTCAAGGCGTCATCCACCTCGATCCCGAGATATCGCACGGTGCTTTCGAGCTTCGTGTGACCGAGCAGGAGTTGGCAGGCACGCAGATTTCCGGTCCGCTTGTAAAGGATGGAGACTTTTGTTCGCCGCAGGCTGTGCGTCCCGTAATCCGCAGGGTTAAAGCCGATCAGGCCGACCCATTGGTCGACGAGACGTCCGTACTGCCTGGTGGTTACGTGTCCTCCGCTGTGGCTGCGGCTCGGCCAAAGCCAGTCGCTTCCCTTTGCTCGCCGCACGGCAAGCCAAGCAGCGAGAGCATCCTTCGTCGGTTCGGTGATTTCGAAGGGAACCGGCTGGCCGGTCTTGTGCTGGACGACCACCGATCTCGCGCGAATGCCGTTGCCGGAGAATACGTCGCCGACCTTGAGCGTGACCAGGTCGCAGCCACGCAGCTTGCTGTCGATAGCTAGGTCGAACATGGCGAGGTCGCGCACCCGGTCGGCAATCTGCAGCCGCGTGCGCAAGGCCCATATGTGCTTGGGCTTCAGGGGAGGCTTCGCGCCGACGATCCGGCCGGCGTTCCAAGGCTCGTGCTGTGGATGGCTCTCTTGATTGGCATGCATGGCATCCTCCTTCCGAGGAGCAGCCCCAATAAAGCTAATGCCGTAAGAGCCGGTCGAGAAGAGGTCAGTGTTGCATGCCGGCGGTAGGAGTTGACCTTCGCTACGCGCCAGGAGTGGCCATTCACCCCATGCCGGAAATCGGACATTTGGTGCTCCGATTTCGCCCAAGTGGGACGCGAGCAAGTGGGATGCGAGGGTGTCATCAAGCGGGCCCTGGGTCCGCTTTCCAGCTAGGTGGCAGGCGTCCGAGCGATCTGAACTCGTCGTCGAACCAATGAAGTGTACCCGATCTAGCAAAAAAATACCTTCAGCATAGTATTAAAATGTATGTGATAAGTATTATTTCAGAATAGGTGGAGCCAAAAATAGGCCAACGCTTTCAAGGCGCTATATGGATTGCGTTGGATTCCAGTGAGACGCTATGCGTTCTTGGGTGGAGCGCAAGGATTAATTCGGGCGGCCGGCCCGTCGTAAAGATGGCCCCGTCGGCCCGCTGGGTCGGCGAAGGCGCCGTCAGTTCGACTCGGAGGGCTTCCGAAAGCGCACGCCAACGCCGCCCCCATTCTCCGGAATAAACTCGATGCCGGCGGCCTCAAAGGCGGCACGGATGGTTTCCATCGTACCAGCCCGAAGACGCTCACCGCGCTCCAAACGCGCGATGGTGTCAGGCGAAACGTTCGCCTTTTGCGCCAAGTCGCGGGTACCCCAGCCGAGCGCCACACGTGCCATTTTCGACTGGATGGGCGTCATTTCGTAACGGTGATACGATTATTCATTGAAGGCTGCCGTCGCGAGAGTTATCGTACCAAGGTTACGATTATCGTTTAGGCGGCCGTTCAGAGCGTTGGCCCGCTCAGAACGGCCTGACCACAACCTAAGCTGTCTGGAGCTCGGATCATGGCTGATTCTGAGATTAGCACGACTCTGTCCCGGCCATCGCGGAGAGACATTCTCTCCGCCGCCCTGCTGACGGTCGGCGGCGCTTCCTTTGACAGTTCGTCTGCGGCCGCGCCGCGTGATGGCGGCACGACAGATGCCGCTATTATTGCATGGAAAGCCTGGCGCACCGCGCATCGGCGCACGCTCGCTTTATGCCGGAAACAGCAACGCTTGGAGTCCGAACTTGCGCGGATGATCGGTTTTCCGCAGGTGGTTCTTGCTGCAGCCCAGCTGCCGTCACCAATGCGCATCGGCTCGCTGTGGCAGTTCGATGAGCTTGCGGCGGATCTGCCGTCGCTCTGCTCACAGCGCGAAGAAGTCGCTGCCGCGCTGCGCGCACATCAGCAGCGTTGGGACGAGGCGGATGGCACTATCGGCTACTCCGTCACCCGAGAGGAGGAGGCGGCGGCGTGCACCGACGAAGAGCGTCTGATCGTGAGGCTCTTTGCAGCGGATACCTCCTCTCTGCGCGGTCTCTCCGCGAAGCTCGACGTTCTGATCGCCGTCGGAGCCGAGGGCGCAGAGGGCGACATTTCCCGTGGCCGGAGCTGCGGCGCATCCGTAAGGATGTTGCGCGCTTGATGCAATTGCAGCGTCACGATGCTGTCGGCTTGACTGCTTGGCGCAGTGCTCCCGATGCCGATGCGGAAGCACGGGTGCGGGGGGCTTGAATGCCATCAGGGCAATGGCACATCTGTTCCCGGCCCGGACGCCATCGGGACTGTGGCTGAGAGCTCTAAGAGGTCGAGTTAGTCGATGTAGCGGCGCGGCAGGGTCTTTCCGATCGCGGGAAACAGGTCGTGCGTCGACATCCGCCACTGGTCCGCCAGGTCCTCAAGCTGGATGGCGACATCGCCCGAACGGCCAAGGAGGACCACCTCGTCGCCGACCTGCGCGTCCGGCACATCCGTCAGGTCCACGCGCAGCAGTTCTGAATGCGAGGGGCCGAGCAGCGACACCCGCTTTCCGCGGATCAGCACTGTTGCGTTCTGCGGCATGGATCTCGGGAAGCCATCGCTCCAGCCGAAGGGGATGAGACCGAGGCGCATGTTCGGGCGGAGCGTCAGAAACGGTGCCCGAATGATGTCATCCGTCGGCGCGAGCGCGCGCACCATGACAAGGCGGCTCTTCAATCCCACCAGCGCAGGCCTCCAGCTCGCCTGCCGCTCGGCGACCGACTGGAACGACATGCCGACGACGAGCCGGCCCGGATCCACCGCGTTCAGATCCGCCTCCGGGTGGCCGAGGACGATCGCCGAGCTGGAGACCATGCGGATCGGCACGTCGATGCCCTCCGCTTCGATGGCGGCAAGCGCCCGCTGGATCGCCTCCAGCTGGGCGAGTGTGTAGGGCTCGTCCTCGAAGCCGTAGCTCGTCATCGGGTGGCCATAGACCCCCGCCAGGCGAAGATGACGGCTCTCGGTGATCGCGCGCGCGATCGCCGCCGCCTCATGCGGGAAGGCGCCGGCCCGGAAGCCCCCGCCGTCGATCTTCAGGAAAACCGGCAGGCGGTGGCGGGCCGCGCGATCCCAGAGCGCGACGTCCTCCAGCGTGGAGAGCGTGGGCATCAGTTCTGCCTGTTCCAGCAAGGGCGCGCTGTCGGGCAGGCAGGTGGGATAGAGCAGGATCGGGCGTGTGACGCCGGCGGCGCGGCAGGCGAGGGCGCTGTCGATGTTGCCGAAGGCGAAGCCGTCGACGCCTTCCGCCTCGGCCCGCCGCGCGACTTCCGTGGCGCCGCAGCCGCTCGCGTCGCCCTTCAGGCACATATAGATCGCGACCGCCGGCCCGATGAGGTGGCGAAGCTGGCGCACATTGTGAGCGACGGCGCCGAGATCGATTTCGCACCAGGTCGGGCGCAGGGGGGCGGACATTGACGTGAAATCCCGGATGGATGAGGGCGCGGTCACAGCTGGTTCCCCGCGCGGTAGCGCTGCATGAAGCTGCGCAGACGTTCGTGATCCGGCGCTTCGAAAATGGCCTCGGGCGCGCCGCTTTCGATCAGCCGGCCATCCGCCATGAAGGCGACCGAGGTCGACACCTCGCGTGCGAACGCCATTTCATGGGTCACGATCATCATCGTGATGCCGTCGGCGGCCAGCGAGGTGATGACATCGAGCACCTCGCCCACCAATTCCGGGTCGAGGGCGGAGGTCACCTCGTCGAGCAGAAGCAGGCGCGGCTGCATGGTCAGCGCACGGGCAATCGCCACACGCTGCTGCTGGCCGCCTGAAAGCTCGGAGGGATAGCGGTGACGCTTGTCGGCAAGGCCCACCTGCTCCAGCAGTGCGAGCGCCCGCTCGCGCACCGGACCCGGCGCCTCGCCATGGACGCGGCACGGCGCCACGGTGAGGTTCTCCAGCACATCCAGATGCGGGAACAGGTTGTAATGCTGGAAAACCATGCCGACCTGCGCCCGCAGCGCGGCGATCTGCCTATCCGACTTGCGGCGGCGCCGGCCATCGGGCAGCGGCTCGATGCCGACGGTTTCGCCGGCGATGGTGATCAGGCCCCGCTCATAGGTTTCCAGGTAGTTCACGCAACGCAGCAGCGTCGTCTTGCCCGAGCCGCTGGGGCCGATGAGCGAGAGCACGTCCCCGGCGGCGACGGTGAGGCTGACCTCTTTGAGGACGTCGACAGCGCCAAACGACTTGCCCACCCGGTCGATGACGACCAGCGGCTCGGAGGTGGCGGGGGAGGTGAGATCAGACATAGCGCATCTTCTTTTCGACATGGCGCCCGATCTGCGAGATTGAGAAGCAGATCACGAAATAGAACGCGGCGACGGCGAGATAGGCGGGGAGTATCTCCATGGTCCGCTCGCCGATTTCCCGACCCGCAGCCACCAGTTCCCAGCCGCCGATGGCGGACACCAGAGAGGTGTTCTTCACCGCGACCAGAGCGACGTTCAGGTAGGGCGGGAGGCTGAGACGCCGCGCCTGCGGCAGGATCACGATGGTGAACAGCTGGACGCGCCGCATGCCCAGAGCCCGGCCAGCATCCCACTGCGTGCGCGGGACCGCGGCCAGTGCCGCCCGGAACACCTCCGCCACATAGGCCCCGAAGTACAGGCCGCCAACCAGCACGACGACCAGCCAGAGCGGCAGGTCGAGCCCCAGATAAGGCAGGCTGAAATAGCTACCGATCAGAAGCACCAGCAGCGGCACGCCGCGCGCAACCAGCCCATAGGCTGCGGCCAGGAGGCCAAGAGGCTTCCAGCTGTAAAGTCGGAGCAGGGCCAGCAGCATGCCGGCGACGGTGGCGACGGCGATGATCCCCAGTGACAGGCCGATCGTCACCAGCGCGCCCTGCGCGAGGTACATCCCGGAGGACATCAGCATGGCGGTGGTCATCACGAGGCCCTCACCGGATAGCGCCATTCGGCGAGCTTCAGCACGCCGGCGACGCCGGCGCTGATGGCGAGGTAGATCAGGGCCACCGTCAGGAAGGTCTCGTAGGGCGCGGCGCTGCGATCCAGCAGCAGCTTGCTGGCCTGGGTCAGTTCGGCGACCGCGATGGTCGAGGCGACCGAGGTGTCCTTGATGATGATGATCAACTGGTTGCCCAGCGGCGGCAGGACACGGCGAAGTGCCTGCGGCAGCAGGATGACCCTGAGCGCCATGCCGGGCATCATGCCCAGCGCCAGCGCCGCCTCCCGCTGGCGCGGATGGATCGAGACCAGCCCCGCGCGGTAGATCTCGCCGATATAGGCGCTGTTCTGCAGCGACATCGCCAGCACGGCGGAAGTGAAGGCCGACATGTGCACGCCCAGCGTCGGCAGGCCGAAATACAGCACGAAGATCTGCACGAGGATGGGCGTGTTGCGCATGATCTCGACGAAGCCGGTGGCAACATAGCGGAGCGGCGCATGGCGGCTCATGCGCAGGAAGGCCACCACACCGCCGCCGAGCGTGGCGCCGAGCAGGGCGCCGATGGCGAGGGCGACGGTCATCGCCGCCCCCTCCATCAGCAGGGGTGCGTTGTTGAGGATGAAGGCGAGATTCATGGACGGACGCTCGGGCCGTCAGTTCTGGTTGAACGGCCGCTGCGGCGGCGGCTCCTTGCCGAACCACGTCTTGTAGAGCGCCGCATATTCGCCGTAGCGCGAGCCGTTGACGTATTCCCGCACGATGGTGTCGAGCGCCAGCCAGAGCGGGAAGTCGCCGGGCTTCATGAAGATGGCGTTGTTGTTGATGGTGCCGAGCGAGCCGTCGAGCACCACGAATTCATCGCCATTGTGCCCGACGAAGAAATTGACCGCCGCCGAATCCGCCTGCCAGGCGGTCGAGCGGCCGCTCTTCAGCGCCAGCGCGGCTGCGCTGTCGGTGTCGAAGAAGATGGCATTGGCCTTCGGGGCGTATTTCTTGGCGCGGTCGACCATGGCCGCGCTGTTGGTCGAGCCGAACACCACATTCTCATTGTCGAGGTCCGCCAGCGTCTTGATCGGCGAGCCCTTGGGCACCACGACCAGCGTGCTGGAATCGATGTAGGGCCGGGTGAAGGCGAGGCGCACCGCGCGGTCGGGATAGATGGTGGCGGTGGAGATGCCGAAATCCGCCTTGCCGGACAGCACGGCGGGGAAGCGGCCATCGACGGTGGTGGTCATCAGCTCGATCTTGTCGGGATCGCCGAGCAGCGCCTTGGCCATCAGCCGCGCGACCTCGACCTCGAAGCCGGTCAGCTTGCCATTCTCGTCGATGAAGCCGTTCGGTCGGGCCGTGGACGAGACGGCGACGATCACCTTATCGCGCTTGACGATGGTATCGAGCCGGGATTCCTGCGCGGAGGCGGCGTTGAGGCCAAGGCTCATGGCGAGCGCGACCAGACCTCCCGCGAGGCGGGACATACGATGAAACATGGTTTTTCCCTCTGGTTATGGGGAAAGAAGACCATGTTGCAGTGCGATCGGAAAACGAATAATCCCGTCGCTAAGCATCGACAATTTCGATGCTCGGAATAGTCCTACGGGAGGCGTCAAAGATGCTGCGCGAAATCGAGACCTTCCTGGCGGCCGTTCGCTACGGCACCTTCACCGAGGCCGGCGAGCGCATCGGGCTCACGCAGTCGGCGGTCAGCGAGCAGATCCGCCGGCTGGAGGGCTTTGTCGGCTATCGCCTGTTCTTCCGGACGGGCCGCTCCGCGACGCTGAACGCCGAGGGGCAGGATCTGGTGCCGCTGGCCGATCAGGTCGTGTCGCTGGTCGCGGAGATGCGCCGGCGCCATGCGGTTTCCGAAATCCGCACCACCTTGCGCGTGGGCACAGTCGCCTCGCTGCATAGCGGGCTCGTCGCGCGCAGCATGCTGGCGTTCCATCGGGTATTCCCCAATGTGACCCTGCGCTCCATGCGCGGCGAGGACGACCTGCTCGGGCAGGTCGAGCGCGAGGAGCTGGATTTGGCGGTGATGATCCAGCCTTCCGGTGAGTTGCCCGGCAACGTCGTGTGGCACCATTTGCTGACGAAGCCCTTCGTGCTCATCGCGCCGGCGGCGGTGGAGGCCGCCGACTGGCGCGAGGCGATGGTGGGGCGGCCGCTGCTGCGCTACGACCGATCGACCATCAGTGGTCGCCGGATCGACGCCTTTCTGGAGCGGACGGGCACCGTTGTCGCCGACAATATCTGGATCAACTATCTCGATACGATGATCGCGCTTGTCAGCGAGGGCATGGGAGTCGCGCTCATCCCCCATTCCGATCTTGGTGCGGCGTCAGAGCGTATCCGGGTCTTCTCCCTCGGGGAGGAGGCGTTCCACCGGCACATCGGCGCCTTCACCCGGCGCAGCGGCGCCTCGCGGGAGGCGGACGCCTTCCTCGCCTTGTTGCGGGAGGAGGCGGGGCGGGAGGTCGGTGCGTTGCGTTGACCCCGTCCGCGGCGGAGGAGCAGCAAAGCTGCGCGCCAACTCGTCCGCGAGAAACTGCTGGCGCTCGTTCAGCTTATAGCCGCGCCGCCAGAACACGACGTAATGATAGACCGCGCTCGGCTCGAATGGTCGCGTGATCAGGCCGAAGCGGCGATACTCTCGCGCGATGACCTCATTGGTGACCGACACGCCGATGCCGGCGGCCACAAAACCGGCATCGTGCCCGGTTGCGTCGAACTCCACGGCGATGTTGGGCTCGACGCCCATGTAGCGCAGCGAGTTGACGTTCATCTGATGGGCCGAGAACTGCGGATCGATGTCGATAAGCGCCTCGGAGACCAGATCCTCCGCGACCACCAAGTCCTTCTGCTCGAAGCGATGTCCGGGATAGATCAGGCAGACGTTGCGGGCGGTCGCGACCGGGCGCCACTCGAACACATTTCCGTCGAGCGGGAGGCGGGAGAGGCCGAGATCGGCGCGCCCGTTGAGGACATGCTCGGCGGTCTGCGGATAGCTGCCCGAATGCAGGCGCACCGAGCAGCCGGGATAGTGCGCGCGCAGGGCGCCAAGTGCGCGTGGGAGCAGTTCGAAGCAAAAGATGCCCGGCGCCGCAAGCCCCACCGCCGTGGGTTCTTCGCCCTTCAGAGCCGCAATCGACTTGCCGACCTTGTCTAGGCTGGCAAAGGCGACCTCGATGTCGCGGAGCAGCTCCCATGCCTGATGGGTGGGGATCAGCCGGTTCTTCTCGCGTAGGAACAGCGGAAAGCCCAGCGTCGCTTCCAGCTGCTTGATGTGCTGGCTGACGGCCGGCTGGCTGACCTTCAACAGCCGCGCGGCATAGCGGGCCGATCCGGTCCGCAGAACCTCCCGCAGGATTTGCAACTGACGCAGTTTGACGTCGGCGCTGGGCTGATCCGGCACGTTTGCGACTTTCGCGAGGGACGATTGAAGGCATAATCGTGACTTAAGCAAAAAGCGCAACAAGGCGGCGCTCTGCTGGGCGCGATTTAGGCCTGTCCAGCATTTCCAAGACGCGCGCGCTGTGAGCTGGGCGACGGTTGATAAGCAGCACTTATGGAAATTATTCTCAGCTTATAAATTGACGCCGATATAGGCAGGGTTGTTTTCTGACCACGCCGGCTGCTCACGGGCCTCGTGCCGGCCGCCTCGATCCTTGAGGTGAGCGAACTCGATGCCCGGGCCGGACCCAAGATGCAGACAGCGATCGACATTCATTCGGAAGACGGGCGTCACGGGCGAGGGGCCGCGACCGCCTCCCTGCGCGCCGAGAATGTGCACAAGACGCTGGGGACGCACCCGGTGCTGCGTGGGGTGAGTCTCGCGGCCTATCCCCATGAGGTCATCTCGGTGCTGGGTGCCAGCGGCTCGGGCAAGAGCACCTTGCTGCGCTGTCTCAACCTGCTCGAAGTGCCGGACAGCGGCGAGATCTGGTTCCGCGATGAGAAGCTCGATATCCGGCCGCCGATCGGCCAGAACGGCGCGCGCATCGGCGATGCGCGGCAGGCGCGTCGCGTGCGGGCGTCGCTCGGCATGGTGTTCCAGAGCTTCAATCTCTGGCCGCACAAGACCGCGCTGGAGAACGTCACGGAAGGGCCGGTCCATGTGCGCGGACTGACGCGCCGGGCCGCCACCGAGCGTGCCGAAAACTATCTGCGCAAGGTTGGGCTGATCGAGCGGCGCGACCATTATCCCCGCCACCTGTCCGGCGGCCAGCAGCAACGCGTCGCCATTGCCCGCGCGCTCGCCATGGAGCCGGAGGTGCTGCTGTTCGACGAGCCGACCTCCTCGCTCGACCCGGAGCTGACCGGCGAGGTGCTGCGCACGATCCGCGCGCTGGCGGAAGAAGGGCGGACCATGATCCTCGTCACCCACGAGCTTTCCTTCGCCCGCGAGGTGTCCAGCCGCGTCGCCTTCATGCAGGGCGGGAGGATCGAGGAGGAGGGCCCTCCCGATGAGGTGCTGTCGCGGCCGGCCTCGGCGGGGCTGCGCCGTTTTCTCGATCCGGCCTGCTGAGGAGGCGGAGATGGGCGGTTTTCAGGAACAGTTCCTGCGCGGGTTGGAGACGACGGTGCTGGTGGCGGCCATCAGCGGCACTTTAGGCATGCTGGTGGGGCTTGCCGGCGCGGCGGCGAAGCTGTCGCGCTTCCGGGTGCTGCGGATGATCGCGGATGCCTACACCACCATCGTGCGCGGCGTGCCGGAGCTGCTGGTCATTCTTCTGGTCTATTTCGGGGGCACCGCCGCGCTCACCGCGCTGGTCGGCTCCTATGTCGAGGTCAGTGCGCTCTGGGCGGGGGTCTTCAGCCTCACGGTGGTGTTCGGCGCCTACGCCACGGAGATTTTTCGGGGTGCGATACAGGCCATTCCACGCGGACAGACCGAAGCTGCGCTGTCGATCGGCTTGGCGCCCTGGCAGACATGGCTGCTGGTGATCCTGCCGCAGATGGCGCGGATCGCACTTCCGGCCCTCTGCAATCTCTGGATTTCACTGCTCAAGGACACGTCGCTCATCTCGATCGTCGGCCTCTCCGACATTATGCGCGTCGCGGTCGTCGGTGCCGGGTCGATGCGCGATCCGCTGACCTTCTATCTCGCGGCGTCGGCGCTCTACCTGATGCTCACCAGCGTCTCGCTGCTGACGTTCCGCCTTGTCGAGCGCCGCATGCTCGCCCCGCTGCATTGAGGGTTACGCCATGGATATCGCCCTCATCATCGAGAGTATCCAGACCCTGCTGGGCGGCGTCGTACTGACGCTGGAGCTGACCATCCTGTCGCTCCTCATCGGCTTCGTACTGTCCGTGCCGCTGGCCTTCATGCGGGCCTCGCGCTCGCCATGGCTGTCGTGGCCGGTGCTCGCCTACACCTATGTCTTTCGCGGCACGCCGCTGCTGGTGCAGCTGTTCCTGATCTATTACGGGCTCGGCCAGCTCGCTTTCGTGCGCGAAAGCTTCCTGTGGCTGCTGTTCCGCGATCCGTTCTATTGCGCGCTGCTGGCGTTCTCGCTGAACAGCGCGGCGTACACGATCGAAGTGTTCCGGGGCGGCATCCAGTCCGTGCCGCCGGGCCTCGTCGAGGCGGCGCAGGCAATCGGCCTGTCGCCCACCAAGATCAGCCTGCGGATCGTGTTCCCGCTCGCCTTCCGCACCGTGCTGCCCTCCTATGCCAACGAAGTGGTCGGCATGATCAAGGCAAGCTCCCTCGCCAGCACGGTGACGCTGCTGGAGATCACCGGACTGGCGCGAAAGCTGGTGTCGGAGACCTTCGCGCCCTACGAGGTCTTCATCGCCGCTGGCGCGATCTATCTCGGCCTGACTTTCCTGGCCTCGCGGCTGTTCAACCTCATCGAGCTTCATCTCTCGGGCGCGCCTCCGGACAAGGCGCGCCGTCCGTGGCTGCTGAAGCTGCGGCAGGCACTCTGACCGGCTACGCCGTCGCTGCCACCATCCACCGACACCCACCGCCGCGCGCTCGGCGGCACGCCCCCGCATGCCTTTCCAGAGGAGACACAGATGCAAAAGCTCATGCTTGCCCTTGCCCTTCCCTTTGCCCTCGCCGCCACGATGGGGCTGGCGCCCGCCTTCGCGCAGGAACCGATGAAGGTCACCATTGCGACCGAGGGCTCCTCGCCGCCCTGGAACTCCACCGACTCCACCGGCAAGCTGATCGGTTTCGATGTCGATCTCGGCTATGAGCTGTGCCGCCGCATGGGCGCGACCTGCACCTTCGTCGCGCAGGACTGGGACGGCATCATTCCCGCCCTCACGGTCGGCAAGTACGACGCCATCATGGGCGGCATGTCGATCACCGAGAAACGAAAGAAGACGATCGATTTCTCCATGCCCTATGCGGTGGGCTTCAACCAGATCGTGATGCGCAAGGGTCTCGGCCTGCCGCCGACCGATGCCAAGGCGAAGCTGAACCTCACCCAGATGGCCGCGTCCAAGCAGGCGACCATCGACACGCTGCGCACCGCGCTGAGCGGGCGGACTCTGGGCGTGCTGCGGTCGTCCAACTCCGAGGTCGTGGTGAACGAGTTGTTCGGCAAGGTGGCGACCATACGCAGCTACGACACCAACGAGAACATGACCATGGACGTCGCTGCCGGCCGGGTCGACGGCACGCTGGCGGACTTCTTCGTCCTAAAGACCTTCCTTGAGAGCAAGGATGGCGACGTGGCCGAATTCTACGGACCCATGCTCAATGGTGGCCCGTGGGGGCCTGGTGCCGGCATCGGCATCCGCAAGACCGATCCGCAGTTGAAGGCCGCTTTCGACAAGGCGATCGCGAGTGCCAATGAGGACGGAGCCATCAAGGCCCTGACCGAGAAGTGGTTCGGCATGGACATGTCGCCGCCGAAGTAGCCCTCCGCGGACGAGCGGCGATGCGTCTGCCGGCGGCGCCGCCTTCCTCCCCGCCGTCCTCCTTTGAAAGAACACCGTGTCATGTCCAAGCCGTTCACCCTCGCCGTGACGGGCCAGTCGCTCATCCATCACGATGTGCGGGAAGCTGCCGAGCCCGGTTTCGTCCGCGTGGTCGAAACCCTGCGGCGCGCCGATGTCGCCTTCACCAATTTCGAGGGCTGCATCTACGGCCGGCACCAGGGCTGGCCGCTCAAGGGGTTCTATTTCGGCTCGTCCGGCCCCGACGTGCTCGATGCGTTGAAGGCCATCGGCTTCAACGTGCTGTCGTTGTCGAACAATCACGCCTTCGATCTCGGCCCTTCCGGCATCCTGTCGACGCTGGAAGAGGTCGGCTCGCGCGGATTCCTGCACGCGGGGATCGGCATCAACCGGGCCGACGCCGAGAGCGCCGGCATCGCGCAACTAGGCGGGCGCGAGGTCGCGCTGGTGGCGATGGATGCGGGCCCCGGTCCGGACAACATGTATGCCGACGACGCGGACAGGGATCGCCCGGCGCGCCCCGGCGTGAACCGGCTGCGCGTGAAGCGGATTTTCGAGCTGGACCCCGCCCGGATCGAACCCCTGCGGGAGATCCAGCGCCTGTTCGAGAGTTCATCGCTGGAACGGGCGAATTACGCGCAGCCCAATGACCGTCCCTCGGTCGCGGCGGATGAGATCGACTTCTGGGGCACGATCTTCGGCGAGGCCGCCGCGCCGTGCCGCCGCATCGTCGTGGACGAGGACAGTGCCTGCCTTCAGCTCGACGCGATACGCCGCGCTGCGGCCGGGGGCGCCTTCGTGATCGCCTATCTGCACCAGCATCACTGGGAGCCGAGCTGGCAGAACGTGCCGGCGTGGGTCGTCGATTTCGCGCATCGCTGCGTCGATGCGGGCGCCGGCGCCTTCGTCGGCCATGGCGCTCCCGTGCTGCAGGCGATCGAGATCTACAAGGGCGCGCCGCTGTTCTACGGCCTCGGAAATTTCCTGTTCCACCTGAAGGAGGGGCAGACAGAATGGAGCCCGCCCGAGGTCTGGAAAAGCGTGGTCGCGACCTGCCATTTCGACGGCGATGGGAGGGTAGCGGCCATTGATCTTCTCCCCGTGGTCCTCGGCGGGGAGCAGCGGCTCGGCGCGGACGACTATCACAACCGAGTGCTGCCGATCGCGGCGCAGGGAGATGTTGCGCAATCGATCTTGAACGATCTTAAGCAGCGCTCGGCCCCCTACGGCACCGAGGTCGACGCCAAACGCAGACGGATCATGGCCGCTGCTGCTCTGTCAGCAATATGACCGATGTGGCCTTCACTGGTCCGCTGCCGCGAAACAAGAAACGTCGATCTCGCGCCAAGAGCGGCCGTTAGACCCGGCCCGGGATGGGGACATTGCAACCAGGTTTTGACGCCGGCACTTGCTAGCCAAGTGCCGGCCCAAACAAAATTTCCCGTGCCAGCGATCTCCGCCGGGTTAGGCAATGCCGTCGGCTTCAATCGAGCCGAGCACGCCATCGAGAACATCGAGCGCGTGCGACATCTGTTGAAGCGTGCAATCGAGCGGCGGCTTGACCTTGATCAGGTTGCCGAGCCCCGCATATCGGCTCTCGCCATACAGCACGCCCCTTTTGAGGCCGCGCTTGTAGACCTCGCCGGCCGCCCGGCAGGCCGGCTCCTTGGTGGCGCGGTCTTTGACCAGTTCGAAGGAGACGAACAGTCCCGGCCCGCGGATGTCGCCGATGAGGGGATGGCGGGCGGCCAGCTCGTGCAGGCGCTGGGTGGCGTAGTTGCCGAGCTTTCGCGCATTGTCGCAAAGATTGTCGGAGATGATCGCATCGAGCGTGGCGACCGCCGCGGCCATCGCGACCGGGAACTGGCCGAAGGTCAGCGCATCCTCGCCCGACTGGAAGCCCGCGAGCTTCTCGCTCGCCATGATGCCGGCAAGCGGAAAACCGCCGCCCACGCCCTTACCGAAGGTCATGATGTCGGGAACGATGCCGTAATAATCGGAGGCGAACATGGCGCCGGTCCGGCCGAAGCAGCTCTGGATTTCATCCCAGATCAGCACGATGTCGTAGCGATCGCAAATGTCGCGGATGCCGGCCAGAAAGCTGCGGGGCAGCACGATGTGCCCGCCATTGCCCATGATCGGCTCCAGCATAATGGCCGCGACGCCGCCATCGACGCCGCGCTGGATCGTGTCCTCCAGAAGCTGGAGGCAGAGTTTCGAATCCGTCTCGACATCGAAGTCCAGCCGCGGACGATAGGGATCGGGATGCGGGACACGCACGAAGCGCGGCTGGATCGACAGAAACGGGTTGTTCGGATGCGGCCAGCTTGCCGCCATCGTGGTGATGGACCGGCCGTGATAGGCATCCTGCAGCACGATGAGATTGTGCCGCCCGGGCTTGTTCCGGAAGGCAAGCTTGATCGCCATCTCGACCGCAAGGCTGCCGTGAAGACAGTAGCCGATGCGCGTCAGATCGCCGGGCGCGATGTCACGCAGGCGCGCCGTCAGTTCGAGCAGCGGGAGCGTGTTGAAGTTCGGACGCGCATGGGTGATCTCGCGCATCTGCGCGATGGCCGCGTCGATCACGCGCGGATCGTTGGCGCCGAGATTGTTGGACCATGCCTGCGATGTGCAGTCGAGATATTCCTTCCCCTTATCATCCCAGACGAGGGAGCCGAGGGCACGGACGAGGGTGATTTTGGTATCGTCGCCCTCTACTGGATCGTGAACAAGGGATTTCCTGCCGACATCTATATAATTGCTTTCGTCAGCTACTTTTTGGCGGCCGATGTTCATGGATCACCTCAACGAATTCGAATGAGGCGATTATTCATGCAATGCGATTGACAACAATGACGAATGGCCGAAGGATTAATTCGGCCAGATTATGAATATCCAGTTCCGCCATATCCGCGCCTTTGTCACGGTTGCGATCGAGAAAAGCTTCGCGCGAGCGGCCGCGAGGCTGAACGTCTCGCAGCCTGCCCTTTCGCAGACCATCATTCAGCTGGAGCAGGATGTCGGCTTCCCCCTCTTCGCCCGCACGACCCGCCGGGTCGAGTTGACGGAAGAAGGGCAGCGCCTGTTCGACAAGGCGCGGCGAATCCAGCGCGCGGTCGAGGATTTTGCGGGCGAAGCTCATTCGCTGCAGCTCTCGCTGAAGAACGAGCTGCGGGTCGGCTTCCTGATAGGCACCGCGGTCGAGTACATACCGACGATCGTGCGCGAGTTCGAGCGCCTGCATCCCAATGCGCATCTCGCGCTCAGCGAATTCGACTTCTCCGACCCGACCGCCGGTTTGCGCGACCACAAGGTCGACTGCGGCATCATAAGACCTCCCATCGCGATCGACGACATCCACGTCGTGGAACTGGCGCGGGAGCCCTGCGTGGTCTGTCTGCCGGTCGGTCATCCCCTGGCCGCCCGCACCTCCGTCGTTCTTGCCGATATCCTCGACGAGCCGATCATCAGCGCGCCCGGCGACAGCGTCTGGCGCGACTACTGGCTCGCGATGGAACATCGCGGCGGGCGCATGCCGAAGGTCGTGCTGGAAGCGGCGACGGTCGAATCCGAGCTTCAGGCCGTCGCGACCGGGAAAGGCATCAGCATTTCCGCCGAGAGCACGGCGAAGTTCTATTCGCGGCCCGGTGTCGAGTTCAGGATCATCGATGACATGCCGGCCTGCCGCATCGGCATCGGCTACCGGGACACGTCGCACAGACTGCTCGCGGACTTCATCGCGATCGTGCGCAGCGTGCCATCGCCTTTCTCGGGCGCCGAGAAGGGCTGAGCCCCCGCCCTCTCCGGGCCCGGCCGCGCCGGTTTTATTCATAATCCCAGCGAATGAATGCTTCCAAACATCGTCATTGTTGCCGCGTGCCTGCCATGGGCTAATCGGGAGGAAATCAACCAATAATGGGGAACTGGAATGAAACGTGACGTGCTGGATCGCGGTCTTCTCGCCTCGCGCAAGACGGTCCTCGCCCTGTCGATGGTCCTGATCTCATCGGTCGCGCAGGCGGATACGGTCACGGGGACGCTGAACGTCTACAGCGTCAACGAAGAACCCTTCCTCGCCGAGTTCATGCCGGTGTTCAAGGCCAAGTACCCCGAGCTCAAAGTCAATGTGATCCACGGCTCCGGCGGCCCGGTGCTTGCCCGTGTCCTGGCGGAGAAATCCAATCCGCAAGCGGATGTCATCCTTTCCCTTCCGGGCAGTTCGCTGGTCATTCTGCAGAAGCAGGGCTTGCTCGACACCTACAAGACCACTGAGGCGGAGCATCTCAAGCCTCACATGACGGATCGCGAACCCGGCGGCCCGCAGTGGACGCCCGTCGACGCTTTCGGCAGCGCGATCTGCTTCAACAAGGCGGAAGCCGAGGCGCGGAACGCGCCGACACCGACCAAATGGTCGGACCTGACGTCGCCGGCCTATAAGGGCCAGATCGTCATGCCCAACCCGGCCTCGTCGGGCACCGGCCTCCTGATGGTCGCCAACTGGTTCCAGCTGCTGGGCGAAGAAGGCGCCTGGAGCTACATGGACAAGCTGCACGAGAACGTGGCGCAGTATCTCCATTCCGGCTCGGCGCCGTGCCGGATGGCGGCCAGCGGCGAGGCCATTATCGGTTTATCCTATCCCAATATCGGCGTGCAGTCGATCAACGCAGGCGCGCCGCTGGCGGTGATCCTGCCCGAGGAAGGCAATGGAGCGGAGATCGAGGGCAACGCCATTCTCAAGGGCGCCAAGAACGTCAAGGCGGCCAAGCTTCTGATCGACTTCATGGCGACCGAGGACGCCCAGAAGATCGCGGGAAAATACTATGCGGTGCTCGCCCGCAAGGGGGTGGCCAGCACGACGGCGGCCAACTATCCCACCAACGAAGAAGAGAAGATGAACTTCTTCGACTATAACTGGCTCGCGGCCAACAAGGACCGCATCCTTGCCGAATGGCAGAAGCGCTACGGTGGCAAAAGCGCCCCGAAGAAGTGAACCCGCACGGTCAGTCGCTCGTGGCCCCTGCAGAGCTTTGAATCCGCAGGGGTCCCGCCATATGCCGCCTCAAGGAGTCGGCACTGAACGCTCCACGCCCGATCCCAGAGAGCCTCATGAGCCGATTGAAACCGCCCGATGGGGAAGCGCCCTATCTCACCCTCGCCGGTGTTTCCAAGAATTATGGCGCTATCCGTGTTCTCGACGAGGTCTCCTTTTCGATCCGGAAAGGCGAGTTCGTCTGCTTCCTGGGGCCATCCGGTTGCGGAAAGACCACATTGCTGCGGGTCATTGCCGGGCTTGAGTCCCAGAGCGCCGGCGACATTCAACAGGACGGGCGCGAGATCGCCCGCCTGCCCGCGTCGGAGCGGGACTTCGGCATCGTGTTTCAATCCTATGCCCTGTTTCCCAACCTGACCGCGACCGAGAATGTCGGCTTCGGCCTCAAGGGGCGGGGCCTGAGCCGGACCGATATCGCCCGGCGTTGCGCGGAACTGCTCGAACTGGTCGGGATCGCCGAGCATGCGGCCAAATATCCCTCGCAGCTCTCGGGCGGGCAGCAGCAGCGTGTCGCCATCGCCCGTGCCATCGCCATGCAGCCCGGACTGCTGCTGCTCGACGAACCTCTCTCCGCCCTCGATGCCCGCGTGCGGGCCCGGTTGCGCGAGGAAATGCGCGATCTGCAGCGCAAGCTCGGCATCACCACGATCATGGTGACCCATGACCAGGACGAGGCGCTCTCGATGGCCGACCGCGTGATCGTCATGAACCGGGGGCGCGTCGAGCAATTCGACACGCCGTCCACCATCTACCGCGACCCGAGCACCGCCTTCGTCGCGCATTTCGTCGGCGACATCAACACCACGCAAGCCGTGTTCCAGGACCGCGGGCAGGTGCAAGTCGGCGACCGGCTGATCGCCTGCCGATCCGACCGGAGCTATCTCGCCTCGACCACGGTTCTGGTGTCGATACGGCCGGAAGAGGTCGTGCTGCGCCCTCGGGCGGCGTCGGGCGGCAATGTTTTTTCCGCGACGGTCGAGACCGTTGAGTTCTCCGGCATCCTGTCGCGGATCCGGCTGTCGGTGCCCGATTTTTCGCAGCGGCCGATCCACGCCTGCGTGCTCGGGAACCAGATCGAAGCGCTGAACATCCGGGAAGGCGAAGAATTATCCGTCGCGCTTCCCGCGGAAAAGCTCATGCTGTTTTCCGTCGAGGGAGATGCGGCATGCTGAACTCCCTTACCGGGCACGCTCCCTCACATATCGTGCAGAAATCGGCGCGGGACGAGCGATCCCTGACCCTGCTGCTCGGTGCGATCTTTCTTTTCCAGATCGTCACCATCGTTCTCCCTCTGTGCTTCCTGCTCATCCGCAGCGTGCAAGACAATGATGGCGGCTTCGTCGGTCTCGCCAATTTCCGGCGTTTCATGACCGAGGCCGGACTGGCGCAGGCGGCGATCAACAGCGTCTTTATCTCGTCGATCTCGACGGTCATCACGGTCAGCCTCGGCTTCGCCTTCGCCTACCTTCTGACGCGCACACGGACGCCGTTCCGTTCCACCTTCCGGGCGCTTTCCATGATCCCGCTGCTTGCGCCGTCGCTGCTGCCGGCACTGGCGCTGATCTATCTGTTCGGTCAGAAAGGCGTGCTGCGCGATCTGATGTTCGGGCACAGCATCTATGGTCCCATTGGCATCGTCATGGCGGAGGTGATCTTCGCCTTTCCCCAGGCGGTGCTCATCCTCTCCACCTCCCTCCTGATGGCGGACCAGCGACTTTACGATGCCGCCCTCGCCATGCGCGCCGGGCCGGTACGCAGCTTCCTTGCGATCACCCTGCCGAGTTGCCGCTATGGCCTTGTCAGCGCGACGCTCGCGGTATTCGTGAAGGTATTCACCGATTTCGGCGCGCCGGCCGTGATCGGCGGCTCCTACCCCGTGCTGGCCACGGAAATCTTCAAACAGGTCATCGGCCTGTTCGATTTCAGCATGGGCGCGGTTGTCGGCCTGTGCCTGCTGGTGCCGGCGCTATTGTCCTTCATCATCGAACGCCGGGTGCTCCGGGGCAATGTGTCGATGGTCTCCGCACAGTCGGTTCCGCTGACAATAAAGCCGAACCGGGCTCGCGACCTTGCCTTCCTGATTTTTGGCGGTGTCGTCGGAATCTGCTTCGTGGCCCTCGTTGGCATCACGGCGTTCGGCTCGGTCGTGCGGTACTGGCCATATAATTTGAGCCTGACATGGGCCCACTATAATTTCGAGGCAGTCGATAATACCGGCCTCTCGGTTTACGCCCACAGCATTCTGCTCGCGCTGCTCACCAGTCTCTTTGGCACCGCGCTCGTCTTCCTCGGGGCGTTTCTGGTCGAGACGGTGCGTGGCGCCGCGCAATTGCGGGCGGCGGTTCACTTTCTCAGCATGGTGCCGCTGGCAATCCCCGGACTTGTGCTGGGCCTCTCCTATATTTTCTTCTTCAACAACCCCGACAACCCTCTCAATGTCGTCTACGGGACGATGACCATACTCGTCCTGTCGACAATCGTTCATTTCTACACGGTCCCCCATCTCATCGCGCTGACGGCACTGAAGCAGATCGATAGGGAGTTCAACGCGGTCTGCGCCTCGCTGCGCGTGTCGCGCTACCGCATGCTGCGGAGCATCGTCGCGCCGATCTGCCTGCCAGCCATCGTCGATATCTGGGGCTATCTGTTCGTGAACGCGATGACGACGGTCTCCGCCGTGATCTTCCTGTTCTCGGCCGATACTCAGCTGGCCTCCATCACCATCGTGCGCTGGAACGATGCCGGCAAGATCGCGCCGGCCTCGGCGATGTCCATCGTCATCTTCGTCACCATTGCGGTCTTCATGCTGCTCAAGAACCTGCTGCTCGCGCGCTCTATCCACAGCACGCAGCAATGGCGATCACGGTGAGGCGCCGACATGCGTGATCCCATGGCTTGCGACCCGCGCTATCTGGAAGCCGCTGCCTGCTTTGCCGATGCCGCCCGGGCGACGGCAATGAAATACTTCCGCCAGAACCCCGGCATAACCAGAAAGCCCGACGCCTCGCTGGTGACGGAGGCCGACCTCGCGGTGGAGACCCATCTGCGGGGGATGATTTCGGCCGCCTTCCCGACGCACGACATCATAGGAGAGGAGTTCGAGGCGCTTGGCACCTCCTCGGCCTTACAATGGGTGGTCGATCCGATCGACGGCACCTCACGTTTCGCCGCAGCCCATCCTCAGTTCGCGGTTCTCATTTCCCTCCTGTTCGAAGGCAGTCCCATTCTGGGCCTGCTCGATGCGCCCGCGACGGATGAACGATGGATCGGGGCCCGTGGCCATCCCACCATGTTCTTCGACAAGGAGGGAGGGCACCTTGCCCGGGTTCGTGAATGTGCATCGCTTGGCGACGCTACGGTGTTCCTGGGTGGTGGAATGATGCGCCTGCAAGACCCGATGGCAGTCTGGAATGCCCTGCCGGGTAAGAACCGCCTCATGGAGGGAGAAGCCTATGGTTATGGCCTCCTCGCCTCCGGCTATGCCGATATCGTCACGGACTGCGGCATGAAGATCTGGGACTATCTACCTCTCGTTCCGATCGTCGAAGGTGCGGGCGGCGTTATCACCGACTGGTCGGGGCGCGGACTCCTTCGCGAGCAGAACGTCAACATTATTGCCACCGGCTCCAGTGAGCTTCACCGTGTTTCCATAGCTCGACTGGAAGGGCTGGTCTGACGGCGTCGAATTCATTGGCGGACGAGCCGGCGGCTACACCAGCTGGAGCAGGAGAAGGAGAAGGTGACGCGGCTTCGAGAAAGCGCATGTGGCCCGATCCACTCCCCATCGGAATAGGTGGAAGCTTTGAAACAGTCGATCCGAAGCGGATCGTGTTCTCAGTCATCGCGCGCGCGGCGATCCCTCGGGTGGACGTTGGAGCAGCCTCTCGATCTCGAGCATGACGGGCTCGGGGAGCGGGCCTAACGCCATAGCTCCTGCGTTCTCGGTTGCCTGGGCCGCGGACTTGGCTCCGGGAATTGGCAGAATTCCCGGTCCCTTGGCCAGCAGCCAACACAGCGCGCCCTGCGCCAGCGTCCGGCCGCCGACCGTGAGCAGCTCTCGAACCGCCGCCATCTGCCGTGCCAGATCCGGGCGCGGACGCCCGGCATCGAAATAGCCCTGCCAGTCCGGGGGGCCGACGCGCACGTCTCCTTCTGGCACGACGCGGCCGTCATCGAACTTTCCGGTCAGCACGCCCATGCCGAGCGGCGAGCGAATGAGTTGGGTTAGGCCATGCTCCATCGCCACCCGGCACATGGAAGGCGCATCGAAGAATAGGTTCATGGAATGCTGCACGGTGGAGAAGCCGAGCCGGCGCGCCATGGCCCCGGCGCTCGCCGGGAAATCCGTGCTCCAGCCATAGCTGCCGATGGCGCCGGCCGCCACGAAGGCTTCCAGTGTCTCGAAAGCCGGTTCGGCGTCCGCGACCGGGAGATCGTTCAGATGAAGTAGCATGACGTCGATATGATCCCGCCCGAGGCGCCGCAGGCTCTGCTCGACCGACTCGCGCACATAGGCGGGATCGAAGCGCGGCCCCGTCAACTGCCGGGTCTCGGCATCGATCGAATGGCCGAATTTCGAGACGATCACCGCCTCGCCCCGCCGCGCTAATGCCTCGCCGAGAAGGCGCTCGGAATGGCCGGCGCCATAGACCGCCGAGGTGTCGAATACCCTTATTCCATGATCCCAGGCGGCGTGGATGGCGCGCAGGGACTCGTCGTCGGCGGCCCCCGAATAGCCAGCGGCGATATCGCCGAACCAGAACGGGCCGCCTATAGCCCAGCAGCCCATGCCGATGCGCGGCGCCGTGTGCAGTCTTGATGTCATCTTTCCCGAAGCTCCATTCTGGATCGACCGGGAAAGTGCGATGTTGACGACGATCCGTGCAGTCGCTGGAAATGAAAGGCCGCATTCATGGATGAAACGACGCTCGACTGGTCCGACCTCAGGATCTTTCTGACGGTCGCGCGGGCGGGCGGGCTGGCGGCGGCGGCAAAAGCGATGGGACAGAGCCCGGCGACGCTCGGCCGCCATATCGTCGCTCTGGAGCGTGCCCTCGGCGAGGAGCTCTTCCGCCGCCTGCCGGGCGGCTATGAGCTCACCGAGGCCGGGAAACGACGCCTCTTCCAGGTCGAGGCGGTGGAAGGGCGCATCATCGATATCGTGCGAGCTCCGTCCGAGCGGGACGCAGGATTGCCGATCCGCATTTCAGCCGGAACCTGGATGACTTGGTTCCTGACGAGGCACATTGCCGAACTCGGCACAGCCGGACGGTTTCTCGTCTTCAGCGCCACCGAGGAGCGGCACAATATCGGCCGGCGTGAAACCCTGATCGGCATCCGCAACCAGCGCCCGACCACAGCTGGGCTGGCGGTGCGCCGGACGGCAAAAGTGAGCTTTGCACCCTATGCCTCGAATGACGGATCGGCAGGAGACGGCTGGATCGCCTGCACCGTCGACACGCCGTCGGCCCGGTGGGTTCGCGACCATCGACGGGCGCAGATCCGCATGGAGGTGTCCCATCCGCGCACGCTTCTCGATCTGGCTCTGGCCGGTGCGGGGCAGGTAGTGCTGCCCTGCTTTGTCGGCGCGGCGCACGAAGGTCTGGTCAGGACCGGCCCTGTCATTGAGGAGCTGTCACACGAACAATGGCTGGTCGTTCATGGTGAGGATCGAAACCGGAGTGGCGTCCGCGAGACGATCGACGCCATCTCTAGCCTCATTGTCGCAAATCGATCGATGTTCGCTGCGATGGAAGAGGCGTGACGGTAGAGGCGCGCCAGAAGCCGAAGTTCGCTGCGGCGGCGACGAATGGCCGGTATGGGGCCGGAAGCTGTCTGTCCGCTGTTGGCTGCCGCTAAGCGGATAGCCGCCATCCTGCAGCCGCCCCCAGCCGGTCAAGCGATAAGTCTGCAAGCGTCGCTTACCGCAACCTATTGCATAAATGTTGTTCAACAATAATGAATGTCGGGGAAGCTGCCCTCTGGTAGGGAGCGGATTCGTCAAATCCACGTTTGGGACGAAACGCCCTGATCAAACAGTCGCCATTTGCTTCTCAGCGTGCCGAGGATTTGAGCTTTCCAAATCATTTTGTTCAACAATAATGGCACTTGAACACGGTGGCTGCGCCATACCGAGTGAACAGGAGTCGAACGTGTCGTCTGAAAACCTCGATGCGGTTGAGGCTGCAGCTCTTCGGGTTGCGGACAGCCTGAGAGAGGGCATTCTCTCGGGACAGATGCCTTCCGGCACGCCGCTGAGGGAGGCTGCGCTTTCCACGACGCTTAACGTGTCGCGCAACACGCTGCGAGAGGCGCTGCGTGAGCTGGCATCGGAAGGGCTTATCGAGCAGGAACTCTACAAGGGCGCCAAGGTCCGTGCGATGACCAGCGAGGATGTGCTCGACATCTTCGTCGTCCGCCGTGCCCTCCAGTTCCGCGCTGTGGAGCAGAGCGCCTATGCCTCCCGGGAGAGGCTCGACATGCTCGCCACCCTCGTTGATGTCGCCGAACGGGCGGCGGAGGCGGGAGACTGGCAACAGGTCGGCACGGCAAGCCTGCGCTTCCATCACGGCATTGTCGGCCTCATCGGCAGCCGCCGACTGGATCGCTTCTTCGAGGTAATCATGGCGCAGCTCAGTCTTGCGCTCGCCGATGCTCGTAACGACGAGAACTTCCAGTCACACTGGATCCTCGCCAACCACGAGATTGCCGATCACCTGCTTTCGGGGCGCCGCAAGGAGGCAGCCCATGCACTCGGCGACTTCATCGACGAATCCGAGCGGCTGGTTCTCGACATTGTTCGCAACACGTGGGCGAGCCGGTCGACGGCTCCGCGCAAATGGTCTCCCAAACGCCAATGAACAACGGCCGATCCAAACGGCCGATCGATATCAAGCAACCAAACCAGATTGGGAACGGAGTTGTAGAATGAAGCGCGTTCATATTCCGGCCGCGGCGGCGGTTCTCGCGACCCTCAGTGCCCTTTGCCTGACCTCCGTGGCGGAAGCCGCGCCGGCCTGCGAGCCGGCCAAGCTGGCGGAAAAATATCCGGGCCTCGCCGGCCGGACCATCAAGATCGGCGTCGATCCGCAGACCCCGCCCTATGTCATGCGCCCCGCCAATGATTTCGCGAAGCTGATCGGCGTGGATGCCGATGTGGCACGCGCCGTATTCGACTGCGCCGGCGTGAAGTACGAATTCGTCGCGGGAGCCTGGTCGGGCCTACTGCCGGCGGTGCGAGCCGGCCAGCTCGATGTGCTGTGGGACAACCTCTATTATAACCCGGAGCGCGGCAAGATCCTTGATTTCGTGATCTACATGGAGGCCGGAACCGGCGCGATGACGCAGGCGGGTAATCCGAAGAAGATCATCAGCAAAGACGCCATGTGCGGCGCAGTCGCTGCCGTCACGCTCGGGGGCTTCGAGGAGTCGATCGTCAAGGAGGCGGATGCGACCTGCAAGGCGGCGGGCAAGCCGGGCGTCGAAATGATGTCGTTCCAGGACGTTGCCGCCGGCATCCGCCTCATCGACAACAAGCGCGCAGACATCATGATGTGGGACGCCGGGCTCATCGACACCCTGGTCGCCGAAAACCCCGGCAAGTACGACCGCGCCTTCATGACGCTCAGCGGTATCCAGATCGGACCGGCGGTCCGCAAGGACGATCAGGACCTGCTCAAGGCGATCTTCGACGGCATGACCGTGCTGCAGGCGAAGAAGGAGCAAGCCGCTATCTTCAAGAAGTACAATGTTGACCCGTCTTCGCAGGTCACCGCCGTCATCAAGAACGAGAAGTGACCGTGTCTCATCGGTTTCGGAAGGGGCTCGTTCGGCTCTCTGTTCCCCTGTCGGCGGCTTTGCTGCCGGCAGGTGCTGCGGTCGCGCAGACCGATAGCGCGGTCCCGGGCTCGGCCGTCCTCACCGGCCTGGCCGAACTGTGGGGCTATGCGACTTCAGGCTTCCTGTGGAATGGCGCGCTGATCGCCATCGAGATCACGGCGCTGGCCATGGTGCTCGGGCTGGCCTTCGGGCTTGGCCTCGCCCTCATGCGCCTGTCGGGCATCGCCGCTCTGCGGGGAGCATCGGCTTTTTACATCTGGGTCATGCGCGGCACGCCGCTGCTGCTGCAACTGGTGTTCATCTATGACGCGCTGCCATTGATCGGCGTGCGCTTCGACAGTTTCACCACGGCGGTGATCGGCTTCGCGCTGAACGAGGCCGCCTTCTGCGCCGAAATCATCCGCGGGGGCATCCTCTCGGTGAACAAGAACCAGTCGGTGGCGGCAAGCTCTCTTGGAATGGGGCATTTCCTGTCCCTGCGCCGCATCGTACTGCCGCAAGCTATGCGGGCGATCCTGCCGGGCGTTGGCAATGACGTCATCAACATGCTGAAGATGACCTCGCTCGCGTCGGTCATCTTCGTCTCCGAGCTGACCTACCGCTCGCAGCAGATCGTCGGGCAGAATTTCAAGTTCTTCACAGTGTTCGGCGCGACCGCGCTGATCTACCTGATCATCACCACCCTCATCGCCGTGATGCAGGAGCGGCTGGAGCGCCGGTTCAACTACGAACTGCCGAAGGATTCCGACGGTGGTGCGTTCTCGCGCATGCTGGGGTTCTCACACCGCGCCCAGTCTCCCGCTGTGCCATCAGCTCCGACAGAGGTTAGGGCTCCAGCGAGCGAGGCCGACGGCCGCGAGGAGATGCGGGACTGGCTGCGTACGTTAGTCGACGCCGATCCGCTTCCGGCGGACCAGCCCTTCGTCACCTGTTCCAACGTGCAGAAAGCCTATGGCGAGCGCACCGTGCTGGCCGGCATAGACCTGACCGTGAAGCCAGGCGAAGTGGTCGCCATTCTCGGGCCGAGCGGCTCCGGCAAATCCACCCTGCTGCGCACCGTCAATCATCTCGAAGCGATCGACTGGGGAGAAATCCTGGTTGGCGGAGGGCTTGTGGGCTATCGCCGGTTGCCGGGCGGCGGCCTCGCACCCGAGCGCAACCTCGCTCAGGCGAGGGCGAAGGCGCGCATCGCCATGGTCTTCCAGCACTTCAACCTGTTCAACCACATGACGGCGCTGGAAAACGTGATGGAGGCCCCGGTGCGTGTCCTGGGCGAAAGCCGTCACGAGGCGGAAGCGACCGGCCGGCGACTTCTCGCCGCCGTCGGGCTTGGTGATCATGCCGACCACCTGCCGCACCGGCTTTCCGGCGGGCAGCAGCAGCGCGTCGCCATCGCCCGGGCGCTCGCCATGAAGCCGAAGCTGATGCTCTTCGACGAGCCGACCTCGGCACTCGATCCGGAGCTCGTCGGCGAGGTGCTGCTGGTCATGCGCAAGCTTGCCGAAACCGGCATGACTATGATGGTGGTCACCCACGAGATCCGTTTCGCCCGCGAAGTCGCCGACCGCGTGATCTTCATGGACGAAGGCCGCGTCATCGAGGACGGCCCGCCTTCGCAGGTAATCGACAATCCCCGCAACGAACGCACGCGGCGCTTCCTGCGCCTCGTCGAGAATGCACCGACCGAGACGACGTCGTCCTGAGACGCACGCCGGCGACCCGACATGAAAGGACAGAGAATGCAGTCGCTTAACACCCAGCACGCGTCAGAAGACGCTGGGCAGCTCGGCCGGCACGGCCATTTGTCGGCCAAGGAGAAGCAGGAATTCGACGATGCCGCCCGGCTCATCCCGGGCGGTGTGCTCGGCGGCAACAGCTTTCCGAAGGGCACCGAATTCGTGTTCAGCCATGGCGCGGGGCCGCGGTTCTGGGATACGTCGGGCAACGAGTACATTGACTATGTGCTCGGCTCGGGCGCGATCTTCACCGGCCATGCCCATCCGCGACTCCAGCAGGCGGTAACGGAGCAGGTCGCGCGCGGCACGCACTTCTTCTCCTATCTAAACGAAGGTGCGGTGGAGCTGACGCGGCGTCTGAACGCCATCGTCCCCTGTGCCGAGCGTATCCGGTTGACGACCTCGGGTTCGGAATCCACCTTCCACGCCATGCGGCTCGCCCGTGCCTTCACCGGGCGTGACAAGATCCTCAAATTCGAAGGCGCCTATCACGGCAACCACGACTACACGCAACTCTCCACCACGCCGAAGAAGCTCGCCAACTTCCCGACCCCGGTGGCCGATACCGACGGGATTCCGGAGGTCGTACGCGACCTGATGCTGGTGGCGCCCTACAACGATCCGGACACGCTGGCCTCGATCCTCGCCGAGCACGGCAAGGATATCGCCGCGGTGATCGTCGAGCCGATCCAGCGCATCATCTCGCCGAAGCCCGGCTTCCTGCAGGCTGTGCGTGAACTCACGACGAAGCACGGCATCGTCATGATCATGGACGAGGTGGTGACGGGTTTCCGGTATGGGCTTTCTGGCGCGCAGGGCTATTTCGGTGTGACGCCCGACATGGCGACCTTTGGCAAGATCATCGGTGGCGGCCTCCCGGTCGGTGCGGTTACGGGCCGGGCCGACATCATGGATCAGGCCGATCCGACCCGTAAGGGGTACGCCACCTATGTGTACCAGAACGGCACGCTACAAGGGCATCCGCTCGGCTGCGCCACCGCGCTGGCGACGCTCGACATTCTGGAGGAGCCCGGCATCTACGACCGCACGTTCGCCATGGCCGACAAGCTGCGCGCGGGCATGCAGAAGGTGATGGACAGCCACGATATGGGGCTTCTCGTGTTCGGCGACGGCCCGATGTGGCACATGCTGCTCACCGAGAAGGCGCCGACCAACTGGCGCGACATCGTTGCTACCGATCTGGCCAAGCTCGCGAGCATCGAGGTGGAGCTGATCAACGAGGGGATATTTATCCTGCCGGGCAATCGGCGGTTCATCTCGACGGTTCACACTGACGCCGATCTCGACGCCACCTTTGCGGCGGCCGATCGCGCCTGCGTGGCCTGGAAGAAGAAGTTCGCGGCGTGATGTCGAAAGGGGCGGCAGGAGGGCCACCCCCTTCTCGAAAAGCCCGATTGCTGGAAAGATCATGTTATGCCAAACGTCAGATACTCGCTCGTTTAGCCCGAGCGCGCTAACTAAAGGCTAAAGCTGGGGAATGCCCGCAACGAGCAGCGCGCGGATCCTGGTGATGTTGGCGGCTCGGACGGCGCGGCAGGACCGGATCGCTGACATCCTTTTCTACTGACCGCGGCTCAGGTGCCCGGCGTGAGCCCGCTGAGCGTTTCGGATATCCGCGACCTCGATCGTCCCGAGTGAGGATCTTTTCGCACTAGAATAGACAGATCATGGCGTTAGCGTAACGTTCGCACGCAACTGATCGCTCGTCCGCTTTCAGGCGGAACAGAAGTTACGCCGAACGGCCAAAATCGCGGCGCTTTGCTGACAGACGGCTCCGGGGCCAAGAGTTGACCGGCAGCTTTCGGCGGTACGCAAGTGGAAGCGGTCGTCCGCCACTCCCAATGCGTCGTCTCAGTTTGCCCCTTAGGCGATGGAATGTCCGTTTTCCGGTAGTATGGCGCGGCCCAAAGTGCACCATCTGGAGTTCGCCGGCCGCCACAGTTGGCTCATTGGTGGAGACGTAACCGCATCGGGCGTTGGCAAGCAGCCCGCGCATCGATTCACCCTGCGCGAATGATCGCATCCCATGGCGGGTCGCTCGGGAAGATTTCAGCAAGAAAGCCGACGAAGGCTTTGACATTGGGATTGGCGCGCCGGCTTTCCGGCCAC
The DNA here is from genome assembly GCF_022601675.1 of Ancylobacter gelatini. Lineage (GTDB taxonomy): Bacteria > Pseudomonadota > Alphaproteobacteria > Rhizobiales > Xanthobacteraceae > Ancylobacter > Ancylobacter gelatini. Next base: position 444,486 of record NZ_JAKVIL010000002.1, read on the forward strand.
AGTGCTGTGATGGCTGAGCGCGCCACGAAATAGTCCCGCAGAAGCGGCATGAGCAGGCCGCGTTCGACATAAGGGGCGGCGACGAAGGTCGGCGAGATGCCGATGCCTCCTCCCGCCGCCATGGCTGCGGCGACGGCGTCGCTGACATCGGTGGTAATGCCGGCGTCCGGCACGAGTTCTAGCGTGCGATCGCCGAGCCGAAACGACCAGCGCAGCGCCTGCCCGGAACTCTGAAAGCGGAAATTCACGCAGTCGTGCGCGTTCAGCTCGCCGGGATGCCCCGGCACGCCGCGCCGGGCCAGATAGGCCGGCGAGGCGAAGGCGCAGATATTGTGGGGCGCCAAAGTACGTGAGATGAGGCGGGAATCGGCGAGATCGCCCACGCGGATCGCGACATCGATGCCCTCCTCGATCAGGTCGACGAAGCGGTCGCCCAGCCTCAGATCGATCGCCAGCTTCGGATAAAGCTCGCGGAAGCGCGGCAGCGCTGGCGCAAGAATATGTACGCCGATCGGCAGCGGTGCGGCGATCTTCAGCACGCCTGCAGGCTCCGATCGCGCGGCCGCTGCTGCCTGCTCGATGGCTTCGGCTTCCCGCAGCAGGCGCAGCGCCCGCTCGTGCAGATCGCGCCCCTCAGGCGTGAGGGTCAGGGAGCGCGTGGTGCGGCTGAACAACCGGATGCCGAGATTCTGCTCGAGCCGTTGCACGCTCTTGCTGATGGCAGAGGGAGAGACTCCGAGCGCCCGGGCGGCGGCCGTATAGCTGCCGAGCGAGCCGGCGCGCGCGAAGGCGATGAGGCCGGTAAGCCGATCAAGACTGATATGTTCCATCATGGAATAACAAAGCCGAATGTTGGCCTCATTATCAAGACCAACTCTTCTCACTAGGTTCCTCGCAACAGGCCCAAGAGTTCGTGCGGGCCCTTTGAAAGGAACCGTCAAATGATTGATACTCTTACGGATCAGTCGGTTGTGATCTTCGGCGGCACATCGGGCATCGGTCTCGCTGCTGCCCGGCAGGCCAATGCGGCAGGCGCCAGGGTCACAGTGATCGGATTTGATGCCGCCGGCGCCGAGCGCGTTGCCATCGAGAACGGCTTCGCCGGCTGGCGTGCCGCCGATGTCACCAAACCCGAGACCATCGCGACGGCGCTCGCGGATATCGACCATGTCGATCATCTCGTGCTGCTCGCCGGGACCTTTGTCGCCGGCAAAATTTTGGATGCCGATGTCGGCTATCTGCACCGGGCGTTCGACGAGCGCATCTGGGCGGCGGTGCATGCGCTGCGCGCCCTTGGCGACCGACTCGCTGCCGATGGTTCGGTGACCTTCATCTCCGGCGCCCTGTCGGATCGTCCGAGCGCCTTCGGCACGGCTGTGCTCGCCGCCGCCTCCGCCGCGATGGAGGCCTTCGCCCGCGGCCTCGCACTGGAGCTTGCGCCGCGCCGCTTCAATACCGTCTCGCCCGGCACGACCGATACCCCGCTGCTCGCGCGTACCCTGGGCGAAGGCCGCGAGGCCTATGTGGCGGCCCTGAAGGAAAAGCTGCCGCTGCACCGCCTCGGCACGGCCGAAGAGGTGGGGGCCGCCGTCCTGTTCCTCATGAGCAACGGCTTCACCAATGGCGAGACGCTTCATGTCGACGGCGGCGCGCGCCTCGTTTGATGGCCGGGGAAATGACCATGCCCACGCTCTTCGACCCGATCCGGCTCGGGGCCATCATGGCGCCGAACCGCATTCTGATGGCGCCGATGACCCGCGCGCGCGGCACCCGCGACCATCTGCCGACGCCGATCATGGCCACCTATTACGCCCAGCACGCCTCCGCGGGGCTCATCATCAGCGAAGCCATCGGCATCTCGCGTCAGGGTCTCGGCTGGCCCTATGCAACCGGCCTGTGGAGCCGAGAGCAGGTCGCCGGCTGGCGCAAGGTGACCGACGCCGTGCACGAGGCGGGCGGCCGTATCATCGCCCAGCTTTGGCACATGGGCCGCGTGGTCCATCCGAGCTTCCTCGACGGTGCGCAGCCGGTCTCGGCCTCGGTAACCACCGCCCCGGGGCATGCCCACACGTATGGCGGCAAACAGCCCTATGCGGCGGCACGTAGCCTCAGGGCGGATGAGATCCCCGGCATCGTCGCTGACTACGCCGCCGCCGCCCGCAATGCGCGGGAGGCCGGGTTCGACGGGGTGCAGCTTCACGCCTCGAACGGCTATCTGATCGACCAGTTCCTGCGCGACAGCTCCAATTTCCGCGGCGATGCCTATGGCGGCTCGATTGCCAATCGCCTCCTGCTGCTGAGCGAGGCAACACAGGCGGTAGCGGACGCGATCGGCGCGGATCGTACCGGGGTCCGGCTGTCGCCAAATGGCGAAACCCAAGGCGTTCGCGACAGTGACCCGCTGCCACTGTTCATCGCGGCGGCGCAAGCGCTCTCGACGATTGGGATCGCGCATCTCGAACTGCGCGAGCCACCACTCGACGGCACCTTCGGCGTCGGATACCTCGATCCCTTGGCGGCGCAGATCCGCCCCTACTTCGACGGGCCGCTGCTGTTGAACTCGGATTTCGGCCTGGCACGCGCCAACGCCGCGCTGGCGGCCGGCACAGGCGATGCCGTCACCTTCGGCCGGCCCTTCATTGCCAATCCTGACCTGCCGAAACGCCTGGCGGAAGGGCTTCCTCTCGCGCCAGATAACCCTGAGACATGGTTCGCCCAAGGGGCGGAAGGCTATATCGATTACCGACCCTAAAGAGCCCCCTTGAGCCACAGATGGCAGACACGAACTGTGAGACTAGAATGGAAGAGGCAAATGTCGACGACTGAACCTGATTACGACCACCTGCTGCATGCCAACCTTGCGCGCGTGTTCAATGAGCGCGACGACGCGAAGCGCGCGGCGGCGGTTGGCGAGCTCTTCGTCGCCGATCCGGTGATGTACGAGCCGGACAATGTCGTGAACGGCCGGGCGGCGATTGCCGCCGTCGCCGGCCAACTCCTGAAGCAATTCGGCCCTACCTTCCGCTTCACTCCGGCCGGACCGGCCGTTGGGCATCACGGGTTGGCAGTGCTCCGATGGGAGGCGGGTCCCGAGGGTGGCCCCGTCGCTGTCACCGGGTCGGATGCTGCTCAGATCGTGGATGGCCGAATCGCACGCCTCTGGGTGCTATTGAACCCAATGGACGTCTGAAATAACTGGGACCGCGAAGAGACCCTGCCGATTCTGCGTATAAACGGAAGTCAGAGCTTGTTACTGGGGCGGGACGGCATCGCCGACTTCCAAGGCATTATCCGCAAGAAGGCTGTTACCTATCGCTGTTCCTGGCTGGAACGCGCCGGCCCGAGCCTCGTGGCTGCGTTCGGGTTCGGGCGCAACTGCGACCAGCAGCTTAGAGTTCGCAATGTCGGCTTTCAGAGCCCGCAGTGCCACCTTTGGTGACTGAATCGGCGGCGCAAAGCGGACGGCGCTGCAAGGGCAATCAGGGGCCGGTATGGGTCAGTCGACGCTCTATGGCGGTCTCGGCTAGTATTCTCCCGCCTGCTCGCCTGCCAGTACTTCTCAGGGGTTACGCTCGGTGCCGTAGCGAACGGCTCGAGATCTTTCACCGCCCGCTTGAGCTCACGAATTCGATTGGACTCCGCGCGCTTGAGCTGTGAGTGCGCAGTGGTGTATTTGCGCGCTTCTGCAATCGCCATCTTCTAGGTGTTAATCGCGACCAGCTTGCTTCGCGTAGAGTGGGCTGAGAATTCAAACGGTAACCGGCGCTACCAGCTTCAGTGTCACACGATTACACGCGAAATTGGGACAGTTCGGTTCTGGCGTGCCGGCGCCAGGAGCAAACATGCAGCGCGGAAGTACGCGTTCATCACAAACGATCTGACCACCCCTATTTCGAGACAACTCGTGGACTGGACGTAACTCCTCGCCATCTCCCTGGCAATCTTCTGTCGTCACCTATGGTGAGGAGTAAGGTGCGGGCAAGACTGGGATTATTTCTCAGCACAACGGTGCCCACAGATTCGGGAGGTCGAGCGCCTGGGACAGGGCATGCCCGACGCTCAGGACGCTCGCATCATCGCCAAAGCGGGCGACAAGCTGAACGCCGATCGGGCGGCCGTCGGGATGGGCCGGGCCTGGCACATTCATAGCCGGAAACCCGAGCGCATTAACCCACCCACAATAATTGCCCATGGAGGCGCCCGCATCGGTCCGGCCGTCGATGGTGACCGGACAAGGCAGGCCGATTGGCCATGCCGGCGCCGGCGCCGTCGGCAAGAGGAGGACGTCCCAGTCATTCCATGCTGCGTTGACGCGGGCCCGAAACGCAGAGAGCCGGTCGAAGGTCGCCACGAGTTCCGCCGCGGAGACGCCGTTCCCGCTTTCATAAAGCGCGCGCATCGGCGCCGACAGTTCGTCGACGTGGCCCGTGCCGTTCAGCTGAACGATGCGGGCGACCGAGGCGGATGTGATGGTGCTCCAGATATCGCGCAGATCGACCGGGTCGAAAGGCGGGGGCACGGTGCGTATCGTGTAGCCTATGCTGCGAAGCGTTTCGGCCGCCTGCTCGACCGCCTGGACGACTTCCTTTTCGATTGGTTCGCCGGGAAGCTCAGTCATCCAGCCGATCACCTGGCGGCTGCCGCCTTGCGGTTCGCTCAGCCGCATGGATGCGGGGTCGCGCCGGTCGGGCCCGGACACCGCGTCGTAAAGCATGGCGACATCCTCGACCGTGCGGGCAGCGAGGCCGATCGACTGGAAGTCGTGTGCGGTCGTAGGAAAGCCGAACCGCCGGGGCACCCGTCCATTGGAGGGGCGCAGGCCCACCATGTTGGTGAAGGAGGCCGGCATGCGGATGGAGCCACCGGCATCGGTGCCGACCGCAAGCGGTGCGATGCCCGTCGCAAGCGCAGCCATCGCTCCTCCGCTGGATCCTCCGGGCGTCAGCTCGGGGTTCCATGGGTTGCGGGTGATGCCGGAAATCGGACTGGCAGTGACCAGCCCGAGGGCAAATTCCGGCGTCGTCGTCTTGCCGAGAATCACCGCGCCGGCGGCACGCAGCCGCTCGACGACGATGTCGTCGCATGGCGCTACATGGGACGCAAACAGGCGACTGCCCCATCGTGCCGGCAAGCCGCCCACGAACAGATTGTCCTTCACCGTCACGGGGACGCCATCCAGAGGTCCCAGCCGCGCGCCGCGCTGCTGGCGCTCCTGCGCGGCTTCCGCGGCTCCTCGTGCTCCCTCCGTGTCGAGGCAGGTGAAGATGTTCAACCGCTCGTCGAAGATCTGCGCCCTTTCGAGCGCAGTCTCGATGAGATCGTCGACACGGATATCCCGTGCATCGAGGCCCGCCGAGAGCTGTTCAGCGCTCAGCCGCCAGAGTTCGGAGGTCGCCATGGGCCTGGTCGCGTCAATCGAGGAACGCGACGGCCCGCACGGGCGATCCGCTGCCATTGGCGATGTTCAGTGGCAGGCCGGAGAACTCGAACTCCCCCTTGCCGAGAAGCGACTCAAGGTTCACCAGCCACTCGTAATGGGTCATGCCACGGTCGCGGCATACCCGATGGTTCGGGAATTCATTGTGGGAGGGCTTGTCGGTCGATGGGCCTTCAACGCCATGCACCCGCGAGCGATCCGCCAGCCAGTGGCTCGCCTCATAGGTAATTCCGGGGTTCGACCAAACCACCTTGTCGGTAGGATAGTGGCGATTGTGCAGCCCGGTGCATAGAAGCACGATATGACCGTCGATCCTGACGCCGGCCTTCTTCTCGGCCGCCTCAAGCTCCGCAATGTCGATATCGCCGAGGTCCGGGATGTGGCGCAGGTCCAGGCAAACGGCCTTACCGATGAAAAGGTCGAGTGCCATCTGGTCGATCGTAAGGCCATCCTTCTTGGTGTGGATGAACGCGTCCACATGCGTGCCGACGTGATCGATCATCCCGAGATATGTCGTGCATCCGCCGAACGGGTCGCCTTCGACCCCGTTGCCCCAGGTGATCATTTCCTCGTGCGTCACATGCGGAACGATGACCGGCCGGGGGAAGAACTTGTGCGACGGCATATTGTTCGTGAGCTTCAGGCTCAGATCGATAATCTGTCTCGGCATCAGATATTACACCATACGTCCCGGTTGGTTGCTGAAGGCAGGTGAAGCCGTTCGCGACGCGGCAGTCGAGCCGCCGTATCGCGCTCGCGCATTCATTCTGTATATAGAATTGCATTCTATGAATAGGATTGCGGCGCGACCGGAACGATGTCAAGGATTTTCATCCTGCCGGGGCTCCGACGCGTCCGGCACAGATGCCCAGGCCCTTAACTACCGGAACATGGACCATGCCCCTCAGCGACTATCGAACCGTTGCCGTCACCGGATCGAACGGCTTTGTGATGAGCGTTTTGATTCAGCGGCTGCTGCAGCAAAGCGACGGGCCCCGCGTGCTTTGCCTCGACATCTTCCCGCCGGACGAGATGGCTATGAAGCTGTTCGCCCCGTTTCGCGAGCGCCTGTCCTTCCACACGGCCGATGTCCGTGACCCTGCCGCGCTAAAGGCGCTCTTCGCCGAGCTGAAGCCGGAAGCGCTCGTCCATGGAGCGAGCTACACCCATGTCCCGGCGTGGGAATTTACCGCGCCGCACCCCTTCATCGACGTCAGCGTGTCCGGCACTCTGAATGTCTATGAGGCCCTTCGTGCCGCAGGTTCGGTCCGCAAGATCGTTCATGTCGGGTCGATCGCGTCCTATGGGAGGCCAGGTCCCGGAACGCCCGAAGGCCTGCAGGACGAAGACGGCCCCTTCTATCCCGACGACTACTACAGCATCGGCAAGTATGCCGGCGAACTGGTCGCGCGCCGCTTCGCCGAGTTGCACCGCATCGACCTTTCCGTGGTCCGCTACAGCAAGGTGTTCGGTCCGATGGAACGGCCGACAGGCGCGCGCAAGACGATGCATGTGCCCTTCCATCTCGCGGCCGGCGTCATTCACGGTCGTCCGGTGCGCGTGACACGGCGCACACGCGAGGCGGTCGGCGACTGGATCAATGTCGAGGACGCCGCGGACGCCACGCTTGCTGCGCTCGGCGGCGCGGGCGCGCCGGGACCCTACAATGTCTCCACGGGACGGAAGATTTCGGTGTCCGAGCTCATCACGCTGATGCCGGCGCCGGTCGTCTGGGTCGATCAGGGCGAGGAAGCGGACATCGACATGGACCCCACGCTGCGGAGCGGCCATTACGGGGCATTTTCCAACGAGCGGATCGGGCGCGCCCTCGGCTGGAAGCCGCGCCAGCTTGCCTGCCAGGTCGCGGGCTATCTGGAGTGGGCGGCACAGAACCCGGCCGTGTTCGATCTGCGCTGAAGGCGCGCGGGCGGAGCGCGCGGAATGCCGGCCAAGGCAGCGGCGCATGCCATGCGCCGCCGCCCCGATGATCAATGTTTAGCCATCATCCTGGGCAGCTTGAATGAATATTGAGCTTCCGCGGAATACCCTCTTGACAGTGAAGTCCATCCTAATCTTGATATCGGTAAGTTCCCTATAAAGCATATCATTCTGTATATAGAACGTTATGGAGCTGCCATGTCCGACCATCCCTCCCGAAGCGTCAGCCGCCGTACCGTTCTCAAGGCAGGCGTTGCCGGTGCCGCCGCTGCCGCGATGCCCGCTCCCGTCTGGGCGCAGGCAACCAACATCCCTGCGATTCCCGATGTCACCGTCCGGTTCGGATGTTTCGCGGTGACCAACCACGCATGGACGATCCTCGCCTCCCAGAAGGGCTTCCTGAAGGATGTCGGGATCACCATGGCCGGCGGAGCGCCGAAGCTTTACCGCTTCACTCAGGTCGTTCCGGCCATGCAGAACGACGAGATCGACATCGGCGGCATGTATTACGGCCTGATGACGCAGACGTTGGACAAGCTTACGAACTTCAAGCCCATTCTCGTCTATTCCTTCTTCCAGGGTAAATCGATCCTTGGCTCGGCAAAGAAGGGGTACAGGTCGGTTGACGAGTTCATGGCCTCGGGCATGGACTGGGACACGGCGGCCAAGGCGGCGCTCGGCCAGATGAAGGGCAAGTCCTTCGCCGTGCCGAACGAGCCGAGCAGCTATCCCTGGAACGAGTTCACCCTCGGCCTCGCCGGCATGGCGATGAAGGACACCAAACTCGTTGCGGTCGAGGATCCGAAGATCGTGCAGCTCGCCGCCGGCGAGCAGGTGGACTTCGCCGCGCCGGCCGGCGCCGTCCAGATCTACCAGTTGCGCCATCAGGCCGGATGGAAGCCGGTCATGACCATGGATCAGCAGCTCAAGCATATGTATTCGGGCTCTGAATCGCCGCTCAACCGCTTCCTCGACTACGATCTGATCCAGGTGACGGACAAATATCTGCAGGAGAACCGCGATACGGTCTTCCGGTTCACCTCGGCGATGTACCGCACGCTGGCCTATATGTTCGGCCCCGAGCAGAATCAGGCGCTGACCCAGTACGCCCCCTTCATCAACGCCAATGCCGGGTCCAACCTGAACGCCGAGGCGATCAAGTTTATCTTCGAGGAGATGGACCCCTTCTTCCAGTGGAAGGACCAGGAACAGGTCTGGAATGATCCGAAGTACCCATTGTACTTCAAGAACGTCTACGAGCCGAAGATTAGGCAGTTCGTTGCGTCGGGCACCATCAAGGACCAAGCCTACGATCTCGACGACATTTTCCAGGGCAAGGCGATCTATGAGGAGATGAAGGCCCAGAAGGCACAGGCGGAAATGCTTATGGCGCAGCTCGGCCAGACCCTGGGCGATGACCGCAAGCCGTTGTACGACAAGGGGAAGTTCCACTACGATAACTTTAACTACCTGGATGCGGTCCGCTTTTTCGAGGCTGCTAAGGCCTGACGATGACGGAGGCGATCATCAACGCGCGCAGCCGGACACCGGGGGCGGCCATGATGGCGCGGTGGAGCAACAGGCTTCGCCGCGCCGGGGTCGGTACGCGCCTGCTTGAACTCGCGGGCATCGGGCTGCTGCTGGTGATCTGGCAGCTCTGTCACTATTTCATCGGCCAGTTCTTTCCGGCCCCGCTGGATGTCTTCGACAACATCGCTGCGAATTTCTGGAGCAGCCGCTACTTCGAGGGCATAGGTCTGGCGCCGGGCGGATATGCCGACCATGTCCTCGCGACGACGACGACCGTGCTCGTCGGGCTGGCGATCGGCGCGGTGGCGGGCGTCGCGGCCGGCTATGCCAGCGCGCTGTCGAGCGTCGCCGACCAGATCATCAGCCCGCTCGCGACCATATTGGGAACCGTGCCGATACTGGTGGCCTCGCCGTTCCTTCTCATCTGGTTCGGTCCCACTTTGGTGCCGAAGCTGATCCTTGTCGGCTTCTATTCGGCCGTGGTCCTGCACGTCTATGCGATGCGGGCGGTTCAGAATGTGAACCCGGCTTATGTCGCCTATGCGCGCACGCTCGGGGCCGACGGATTCGGCATCTTCCGCGAGATCATTGTGCCGGCGAGCCTTCCGGAGCTGTTCGGTGGCCTGCGCACCGCGCTCGGCGCGGCCTGGGGCTTCGCCGTGATCGGCGAACTGCTCGGCTCCGAGTACGGAGTGGGACGCGTGATCACGGCGACATGGAGCGCCTACGACATCACGTCAATGATGGCCGGCGTCGTCGTGCTGGGCGTCGTTGCCGTCATCGCCGACGCCATCCTCGCAGGGCTGCGCCGCATGCTCACGCGCTGGCGATAACCCGGAGGTCGCGCCAATGGAAAAGCTGATCGAGATTCACAAGGCTAGCTGCCGCTTCGACCATGCCTCCGGCCGGGTCGTTCATGCGCTCAACGAGATCGACCTGACGATCGGTCGCGGCGAGTTCGTCTGCCTGCTCGGGCGCTCCGGCCATGGCAAGTCGACGCTGTTGCGGTCGTTGGCCGGGCTGAACCCGCTGACTTCCGGCTGGATCCGCGTCGAGGGCGAGCTCGTCGCCGGTCCGAGTTCCCAGCGCGGCATGGTCTTCCAGGAGGATACGGTGTTCCCCTGGATGACGGTGCGGGAGAATGTCGAGTTCGGGCTCAAATGCCAGGGCCTTCCGGCCGCCGAGCGGACGCAGATCGCACGGCGCTGGCTCGCCGCCGTTGGTCTCGCGGCCTTCGAGAACAGCTGGCCGAAAGAGCTTTCCGGCGGCATGCGCAAGCGCGTCGCCATCGCGGCGGCCTTCGCCGGCGGCGCTCCGATCCTGCTGATGGACGAACCGTTCGGAGCGCTGGACTATGTCACGCGCATGGACCTGCAGAATCTCCTGCTGGACCTATGGCAGCGCACCCGGACCACGATCGTGTTCGTGACGCACGACCTTGAGGAGGCCCTGGTCCTCGCCGAGCGGATTCTCGTCTTCTCGGCCGGCCGGGTCGTCGAGGACATGACCATCGATCTCGCACGGCCGCGCAACGAGGAGGTCCGGGCCCGCGCGGAAGCGGTCGCCATCACCAGAACCATCCTTCGGCGACTGGAGCCGAACAACGACGTTCTCCGCGTCGCTTGAGGACATATACATGATGCACGCCGTGCGCCGCATGCTGGCGCGGAACTGGATCGGCGCCCTCTCGGTGCTCAGCCTCGTCGCGGCATGGGAGATCGCGGCCCATCTGGTACCCGTCAGCCCGCTGCAGGGAACGCCGATCGTCCCCTCCCTGGAACACATGCTCGGCGTTTCCTTCATCGGGATGTCCGACTACTGGAAATTCCCGTTCTGGGCGCCGGTGCCGGAGCTCGGCGGAGCGCAGACCTATCGTGGCGCGATCCTCGCCATGAGTTATCATTCGTTGATCACACTCTACCGGATCAGTGCGGGCATGTTGCTTGGCGCCAGCGTCGGCGTCACGCGGGCGCTGCTCCTCGCCCATTTCCCGCTGTTCCGTGCGCTTGCTGCGGGACCACTGCATTTCCTGCGCATGTGTCCGCTTCTGGCGATGATCCCGCTGTTCCAGTTCTGGTTCGGCGCGACCGACAAGTCGGTCATCATCTTTGTCGCCTACGGGGTGGGAGTCGTGTATCTGGTGACCGCGCTCAACGCGATTGCCAACCTGCCGCACAAATACATCGAGGCGGCGTTGTGCCAGGGCGCCTCGAGGCTTCGGATATTGCGCAGTATCGTCATTCCGGCAATCCTGCCGGAGTTCTTCTCCGCGATCTATGTCACTCTCGGCATCGCCTGGAGTGCCGTCGTCGCGGCGGAATACATAGGTGTCGACAGCGGCATCGGCCGGATGGTGATCTGGGCGGATTACTTCAGCGACACCGGTCGCATGATGATCGTGACGCTGTTCATTCTGGCCTATGCCATGCTGACCTTCGCGTTCGTGCGCATCCTGCAGCGCTATGTGCTGCGGTGGATGCCGTAAACTCCCGCGCCAGAAGTCCGCGTCATGCCGTCGCCACCTCTCAATAGTCGGGCGGGACGCGTGCGAGCGTGAGCCGGTGGATCTCCGCCGTCGCAGCGCGCATCAGCTCGGCGAGCTTCCGCTCGTCAACCTCGTCGTCCGAGCCCAGATATGACACGCTGAGGATATAGCTCACCTTGCCGTCCCGATCGAAGATCGGCCTCGCGAGGCCGGTCATGCCCGGTGCAAACTCGCTCAGGCTGCGGGCGTAGCCCCTTTTGCGGGTATCGAGAATTTCCTTCAGCACGCCCTCCTTGTCGATCACCGTATGCTCGGTGTGCCGGACGGCGCGCCAGTCCTGAAGCCATTCGTCGATGGTCTTGCGGTCCTGCCAGGCATAGAGGGCGCGCATCTGCGCCGAGGCCGTCCCCGGAAAGCGGTAGCCGATCGGATAGAATATCTGCATGAACTGACGGCTGCGAAACGTATCGACCACGACGAAGGAACGGTCGGGCAATGGCTGCGTCAGCACGCAGGGCATGTCCGCTTGCTTCACAAACTCGCTCAGTGTCGTGCGCACATGCTCAAGGATCGGATAGTTGAGCAGCGAGGTAATGTAGGACAGCAGGCCCGCCTGAAGCTGGTAGGTCTTGCGGCGCGCATCGAACAGAACCCAGTCGAAGTGGCTGAGCGTCTTGAGGATGGAATGGGTGTGGCTCTTCGAGATGCCGAGATCGGACGATATTTCCGCCAGCGTGGCGGCCTCGCTTGCGCGTTCGTTCAGGTAAGAGACTATGGAAATAGTGTGGACCACGGCCGGAACGGCGGGCCGCGCGAGACTCTGCCCCGCTGATTTGGTCTCGTCAGCAACACTGGCGGGAGCGTTGGTTCCAGCACGGCGGCGAATGGATTGAACGGTCATATCTCTCAGATGGTTGCGTGCTGTCACCATGAGGGCAAACCGGCACGGCAGGAAACGACATCATTTTAGAGAGCCGAGCATCAACAGCAAAGGCAATCGCACCTTAAACCCTCAGCTCCTTGAACTGCCCAGGGTTTGTGGGAGGCCACCTGTCGCACGTTTTCAACCTAGATCCAGATGTTTCGTAGGCCACGTCGGCTCAGCTTCGATGACCGTGCCGATGGAAGTGTGGACCGCTTGAAACCGGACATTGCGGAAGGCCGGAATGGGTCAACTCCGGCTGCTCCGGTCCTTCTCCGCTCCCCAAACATCTTCCACGATTTCTTGCCGCAGTTGCGGTCCCTTCGCGAGGCGAGCCTGCCCTGATGTGCCAGTAACGGTGCAGATGTTCAATCGAGCGAGTTTGGTGACGCAGAGCACCTTGCTGCGGCCGGCCAACTCTCAGGCTTCCTGTCCCCAGCGCTGCACGGTCAGACGGTTGAGAGTGGCGAAGACAAAGCTCTCAACGGCCAACCCGATTAGAATCACGGTCAGCAAACCGGCGAAGACATTGGCGGTTTCGAGCTGGGAGCGGTTCACGAAGATGAACCATCCGAGGCCACCCTCTCGCGCACTGGCGCCGAACACCATTTCGGCGGCGATCAGGGTACGCCAGGCGAAGGCCCAGCCGAGGCGCAGTCCCGACAGGATGGACGGCAATGCGGCGGGGATCAGTAGCCCGACGACATAGGACGGGCCGGTGAGCCCGATGTTGCGTCCCGCCATGCGCAGCGTCGGCGGCACGGCGCGAAAGCCTGCATGACAGGCGAGCGCCAAGGGCCAGAGCACCGAATGGACGATGACGAAGACGAGGCTGGAGGCGCCGACGCCGAACCACAGCAACGCCACGGGAAGAAGGGCGATCGCGGGCAGCGGATTGAACATCGCCGTCAGCAGGCCCAGCAGGCTCTCACCCCAACGGCTCAGTGCGGCCAGCGCGGTGATGATCGCGGCGACGCCGATGCCGATGCCGTAGCCGGTGAGCAGGATGCCGAGCGAGGCGCGCACCCGCTCGGGAAGTTCGCCGTTGCGTAGGTTCTCCCACAAGGCCACCAACGTCTCCAGAAGGCTTGGCAGCAGGAGCGAGTTTCCCAACCAGCGGGCATAGAACTCCCAGATCAGGGCAAGTGCCACAAGGATGACGAGACGGCGTGCGCGGGGGCCCAAGGTGAACGGGGCAGGGCGGGCGGACGTCGAGAGGGTGCTTTCAGACATTGTGAGTAACCTTGACGCGGTGATGAGCGTCCGTGCTAGCCGCGAGACTGGCAGCGGTTTTCGTCTCCGGCAGCGCCGCGCCGAAGATGCGCTGCTGGATCTCCATCTCCAACCGTCCGAATTCGGGGGTGCCCCGCTGCCGCGCTGCATCGGGCACGGAATATTCCGCCCCGATCCGGCCGGGATGCGGCGTCATGACCAGTACGCGGGTGCCCACATGCAGCGCCTCGTCGATGGCGTGGGTGACGAACAGGCAGGTGGCGCCGGTCTCCTCGCAGAGGCCCAGCAGCTCGTCCTGCATGCGCCGCCGAGAGAGCGCGTCGAGCGCGGCAAAGGGTTCGTCCATCAGCAGGATAGCCGGCTGCACGGCGAAAGCGCGGGCGATGGCACAGCGCTGCTTCATGCCGCCCGACAAGGTGTGCGGGTAGGCATCGGCAAAGCCGCCGAGACCGACGCGCCCCGCCCAGTCGCGCGCGCGTTCAAACGATTCAGCCCGACCCAGCCCGCGGGCACGGCGAAGGGCGAAAGCAATGTTCCCCGCCACCGTCCGCCAGGGCAGGAGCTGGTCAAATTCCTGGAACACCACCATGCGGTCGGGCCCCGGTGCGCGCACCGGCGCGCCATGGAGCCTGATTTCGCCGGAACTCGTCTTGAGGAAGCCGGCCACGGCGCGCAGCAGCGTGGACTTGCCGCAGCCCGAGGGGCCGAGCAGGGCCAGTCGCTCGCCGGCGCCGATGTTGAAGGACACGTCCTCCACCGCCGTGACCGTTCCGGCATCGGTTTGGTAGCGCAGAGTAACGTGCTCCACCGCCAGCGGCGGCGGGCCACCGGCCGCCGGCTGGTTCTGCGGCGGCAGCCAACCCACCGGCTCAGCTCCCATTGCGTGCGTGCAGGCCCGGCTGGAACAGTTCCTTCCAGCTCGGCTTCTGCTTGATGAGGCCGATGCGGTGTTCAAAGTCGACGAACACCTCCACCCGCTCCGGGACGGTCGTAAAGCGGATCTGCGGGTCGCGGATGATGGCCTCTATAAAACCGGGATCCAGCTTCGACTTCTCGGCGGCGATATAGAGGGCGGCGGCGTCCTTCGGGTTGGCCTTGATCCACTCATTGGCCTCGTCCAGCGCGGCGACGAAGGCATCGACGGTCTTGGGATTGTCCAGCGCAAACTTCTTCGTGCCGTAGACGACGTTGAAGGTGTGCGGGCCGCCGAGCACATCGTAGCTGTTCAGCACCGCATGAACCTTGTCGTTCTGGAGCTGCTGCTCGAAGAAGGGCGGCGACGTGAAGTGGGCGGTGATGCCGCCGGTGCCGGAGAGGATCGAGGCCGTCGCATCCGGATGTGGCAGGCTCACGGTGAGATGATCGAGCTTGTCGTACTGGCCGAACGTCTTTTCGGCTGCGATCTGGAGCACAATCGGCTGGAACCCGACCTTGACCGAGGGCAGGGCGATGCGATCGGTATCGGTGAAGTCCTTGATGGTCTTTACAGCAGGGTTGTTGGTGGTCAGCACATTCGGCATCGAGCCAAGGGCGGCGATCAGCAGGATGTCAGTCTTGCCGCGCGTCTTATCCCAGGTGAGGATCGCCGGAGCAACGCCGGCCGTCGCGAAATCCAGCCCACCGGAAATGAGTGAGTCGTTCATCGCCGCTGCGCCGGAGAGACGCAGCCACTCGACTTTGAGATCGTTTACGCCGGCGGTGGCGGCGTGTTTCTCGATGAGTTTCTGCTCCTTCGCGACGATCAGGGGCAGATAGGCGATTCCGAACTGCTGGGCGATCCGCAACTCACTCGTCTCCGCGCGGGCGGAGGAGACAGCGGATGAACCAGCGACCCACACTAGTGAAAATGTGGCAGCAGCGAGCAGGGCGCGAACGCGCATGGGAAAGGCTCCATGTCTTGGGATGACCAACATTCAGAGCTTTATTATACAAAGTCAATATACTATAGAGACTTCTCTCCGCCGCTGCCTCGGCGCTCATGGAACGTGGATTGAAATGAGCCGTTCTGACTTCCTTTGGTACATCCCCAACGACGTGAAAGCCGGCCATCGTGGCGACGTGCCGACGTCAAATTCCGGCAGCCTCGACAGCCTGACCGATCAGGCGAAGGCACTTGAACAGCACGGCTGGAGCGGTGCGTTGATCGGCACCGGTTGGGGGCGGCCAGACACCTTTACGGTCGCAGCGGCGCTTGCTGCGCGCACGACCCGTTTCGAGCCCCTGATCGCGATCCGTCCCGGCTATTGGCAGCCGGCCCAATTCGCATGTGCGGCGGCAACGCTCGACCAGCTCTCGGATGGCCGAACCCGTTTCAACATCGTCTCGGGCAAGGACAATCTCGCCGCCTATGGCGACAGCGAGGGAGATACCACGCAACGGTACGCGCGCACCCGCGAATTCATGCGGCTGGTGCGCCGGCTCTGGACCGAGGAAGATGTCACCTTCAGCGGCAACTACTTCCAGGTGACGAACGCGACGGTCGAGCCGCGCATCACGGCGCGCGGCGCGCGGCGGCACCCGCGCTTCTATTTTGGTGGCGCCTCGGAGGCGGCGGAGCGGGTGGCGGCGACCGAAGCCGACGTGCAGCTGTTCTGGGGCGAGCCGCGCGACGGCGTTGCCGAGCGGATTGAACGTCTGAAGGCCTTGGGCCGCACGCTGGACCGGGATCTCCCGCCCCTCGAATTCGGCCTGCGCATCACGACGCTGGTGCGGGACACGACGGCGCAGGCCTGGGCCGACGCCGAGGCAAAGGTAGCGGAGATGGCCCGAACCGGAGGCGCCGGCTGGCAGGATCACAGGGGCCCAACCGCTGTTGGTCAGCAGCGCCTGCTCGACCTGCATCACCGTGGCGACGTGCTCGACGACAATCTCTATACGGCTCCGGGCAAGTTCGGCGGTGGTGGCGCCGGCACGACCTGGTTGGTCGGGTCGGCCGAGGACGTCGCCGGTTCGCTTCGAAAATACCAGGACCTCGGCATTACTCAGTTCATATTGTCCGACACGCCCTATCTGCGCGAGATCAAGCGGCAGGGGGAAACGCTGCTGCCTCTGCTGTCGCGACCGAACGTTTCTCTCGGCTACTAAGCCGCTCTCGCAGCCCGAACGGTGTGAAGCGCCTCCGGCTTGAGGTGGGTATAGCGCCGCAGCATCTTCCAGTCCTTGTGGCCGGTCACGAGGGCCACCTGTTCGATGGTGAAGCCGGCCTCGAACAGCCGGCTGGTGCCTTCGTGTCGCAAATCGTGGAAATGCAGGTCCTCGATGTTGAGGTCTTGGCACTGCCGACGAAATGCGGTGCCGACCGAGCGGCCGTTGTAGGGGAAGATGCGGCCTTCTCGAGCGCTTGAGCAGCGGGCTTGCTCCTCGATGATCTCACACGCGTCATAACCCGACACATCGAGCAGCGGGATGCGCTGATGGTTGCCGTCCTTCCTGCGCGGGTCCTTGCGATCTCGAATGAGCAGCATCCGCGTTCGCGGATCGAAGTCACGCCATTCGACCCGGCAGATTTCTTCCTGACGCATGGCCGTAGCTACAGCAAAGCGCACGATCCTTCCGACGGGGATGCTTTGCCGAGGGTTCTCGTCCAGCGCCGTGAGGATGCGGTCAAGTTCGTCCAGCGTCGGCCGGCGATCCCGCTCCTTGCCTTTTCCAATCAGGCCGAGTCGCTTCAGGGCGATGCGCGCGAGATCGAGGGGCTCGGTCGAGAGGATCACGCCGTGGACCGCCGCAGCATGGGAGAGCACGGTCTTGATGTATCCGAAGTCCATGCTGACCGTGACCGGACCAGCCCCTTCTTTGGCGCGGTTCCTTCCGTATTTGATGAGGCGCTCGCGGTCGAGCTCGGTGATCTTCAGCGCGCCAAGCGCCTCGTCGAGGGCCGTAAGGCAGAAGTCCTTGGAACGACCGATCCGGACCCCCACCTCAGCCATATCCTGGCGGTGGAGCGCGACGAGATCGCGGAAGCGTTTTGCATCGCGCGACTTGCGCGTGACGGCTGGCTCCTGGCGATCGATGCGGCGCTCCAAGTCGAGCGCCCATTCCTCGGCATCCTTGCGGCGCAGGAACGTCTCGCTGACGTACTGCCCCTTCCGACGGATCTGGGCTCTCCAAGAGCCGGATTTTAGTTTAGTGAAGGTAGCCAATCCGTGTGCGCTCCGTGTGCACTCACGCGTCGAAAAACCGGAAATTGGAGCGTATCGTGGCGAAAAATCGAGTGCACACGACGCGTCCCAACTCGTTGAATCTACAAAAATAATGTCGAAAAATCAATCATTTAGATTTGCCGTGGCACCTATGATGGATTGGACGGATCGGCATTGCCGGTCCTTCCATCGCGTTCTGACGCGCCATGCGCTGCTCTATACGGAGATGGTCACCGCCAATGCCGTGATCTTTGGTGATCGCGACCGGCTGATCGGGTTTTCCGATGCCGAGCAGCCGGTGGCGGTGCAACTCGGCGGATCGGACCCGCGCGCGCTGGCGCAGGCGGCGGCGATCTGCGCCGAGCGGGGCTATGTCGAGATCAACCTCAATGTCGGCTGTCCGTCCGACCGGGTGCAGGGCGGCAATTTCGGCGCCTGCCTGATGCGCGATCCTAAGCTGGTTGCCGATTGCGTGGCGGCGATGAAGGCGGCGGTGGCTATCCCGGTCACCGTCAAATGCCGCATCGGCGTGGACGAGCAGGACCCCGAGGTCGCGCTCGACGCGCTTGCCGATATGGTGCTGGAAGCGGGAGCGGATACCCTCACGGTGCATGCCCGCAAGGCCTGGCTGGAGGGCCTCTCCCCGAAGGAGAACCGCGACATTCCTCCACTCGATTACGATCGGGTCTACCGCCTGAAGGCCCGGCTGCCGGATGTGCCTGTCATTCTCAATGGCGGCATCGGCTCGCTGGAAACGGCGCTCGCCCATATCGGCAAGGTCGACGGCGTCATGCTCGGCCGCGCGGCCTATCACGAGCCGGAGCTGCTGCTCGGCGTCGATGCCGCGTTTTTCAGTGCGGCGCCGGCTCACGCCGACGCCTTCGCGGCGGTCGAGGCGTTCGAGCCTTATGTGGCGGCGCATGTCGAGGCCGGCGGCCGGCTGCACGATGTCACGCGTCACATGCTGGGCCTGTTTACCGGCCGGCCGGGCGCGCGGGCGTTCCGGCGCCGGCTGGCGATCGAGGGCGTGCGCGCGGGGGCGGGGCTTGACGTTCTGCGTGCGGCGGTAGACGAGGTGCGGCAGGCCGAGCGCCGCCGCGAAATGGTCGCGTGAACGGCCCGGCCTAAGGGCGGTGCAGCATGCTGGGTGGCATTGATCTGAGCGGAATTCCTGTTGAACAGGCCCTGTGGCTGTCCGGTGCCCTGATCGGGGCGGGCCTTGCCACCGGGATTCTCGCCGGTCTGTTCGGCATTGGCGGTGGGGCGATCCTTGTTCCCGTGCTCTATGAGGTGTTCGGCGCGCTCGGCATCGGCGAGGCGGAACGGATGCACCTGTCGGTGGGCACCGCGCTGGCGATCATCGTGCCGACCGCGCTCCGGGCCTATTTCGCCCACCGCACCCGCACCAAGACCAATGGCGAGATCGTGCGCCGATGGGCGGCACCGATCGTGATTGGCGTGATCACGGGCAGCTCGCTGGCGGCGATTTCGCCGGACCGGGTGCTGCAGATCGCCTTCGTCGCTTTCGCGGCGCTGATGTCGTCGCGGCTGCTGTTCGGCGGGGACCGCTGGGTGCTGGGCGAGACGCTGCCCGGCCGGCTGGCAATGAACCTTTACGGCTTCGGCATCGGCGTGGTGGCCCCGCTGATCGGCATAAGCGGCGGCGGCATCGCAACGGTGGTGCTGACGCTCTACAAGGTGCCGATCCACACCGCGATCGCCACCTCGGTCGGGCTCGGCGCGCTGATCGCCGTGCCCGGCACCATCGGTTACATCATCTCGGGCCTGACGCATCTGGCCCAGCTTCCCCCGCTGTCGCTCGGCTATGTCTCGCTGCCCGGCGCGCTGATCGTCGGCGGCTTCGCGACGCTGGCCGCCCCGCTTGGCGCGCGGCTCGCCCATGCCTTCACACGCCGCCAGCTCGAGATCGGCTTCGGGCTGTACCTGCTGATCGTCGGGCTGCGATTCGTGGCGGTGCTGGCAGGGTTCTGAGGGCCGCAGTATCCCGGCGGTCTATTCAGGAATCTCGGTGTCCGGCGTGCGCCAGGAGATGTGCTGGCCGCCATCGACGGCGATCATCTGACCGGTGACGCTGGAGGCGCCCGCCAGATAGAGCACGGCGTCCGCCACTTCCCGCGCGGACGGGCCGTGACCGAGCGGCATGGAGGCGCTCTGCCGGGCGAAATCCTCCGCGCTCTGCCGGCTGTTGGCATAGGTCGGCCCTGGCGCCACCGCGTTGACCCGCACCCGCGGCGCCAGCGCCTGGGCGAGCAGTCGAGTCTGGGTCCACAGGCCGTTCTTCGTGAGACTGTAGGAGAGGTAGAGCGGCGTCGGCTTCAGCACACGCTGGTCGACGATGTTGATCACGACGCCTTGCACGCCTTCCGGAAGCTGGGCGGCGAGCGCGCGCGCCAGAAAGGCCGGAGCGCGCAGGTTCACCGCGAAATGGCGGTCCCATAGTGCGGCGTCGAGGCTCTCCACCGCATCCGGGTGGAATTCCGAGGCGTTGTTGACCAGCAGGGTCACCGGGCCGAGCGCGGCGCGGGCCGCCGGGACCAGTTCATCGACCGCCTGCGGGTCGGCGAGTTCGGCGGCAAGCACAACGCAGCGCGCGCCCGCCGCCTCGACCTCGGCGCGGGCCTCGATGTCGCCGGGGCGTGGGTGGCGCACATGGATGGCGATGTCGTAGCCGGCCTGCGCAAGCGCGCAGCTGATGGCGCGCCCGATGCGCACCGCGCCGCCGGTGACCAGCGCAACCGGGCGGGCGGGCGTCGCGGCGGCGGGAGTAGGGGAGGGGTTCGACATGCCGTCCCTTTTGCCCCGCGTTGCGGCGCACGTCCATGGGGCGGGGCGCTACGCTGAGCCACTTTCGTGGGTGGTGGGACAATGGGCGTATTAAAATAGAGTTAAAGATCAGCTATTCTTACGTATGTTGGGGAAGTCGGGATTTCGCGGGGAAGCTTGTACGATGGCGCATATGTCCTATCGCCCTGAAATCGACGGGCTGCGGACCTTGGCAGTCATGCCGGTGGTGCTGTTCCATGCCGGCTTTACGGTGTTTTCCGGCGGATTCGTCGGCGTCGACATTTTTTTCGTCATCAGCGGCTATCTGATCTCGCGCATCATTCTCACGGACGTTGCCGAAAAGCGCTTCACCTTTCGACGCTTCTACGAGCGACGTATTCGCCGCATCATTCCAGCTCTTCTGGTAGTGATCCTCGTAACGCTCGCGGCGGCGAGCTGGATCGCGCTTCCGGACCAACTGACGGATATCGCCAAGTCCGCATTGGCGGCGCTGCTCTCCGGCTCAAACATATGGTTTTGGACGCAAAGCGGCTACTTCGGTGCAAACGCCGAATTCATGCCGCTCCTGCACACTTGGTCGCTGGCTGTGGAGGAGCAGTTCTACATCCTGTTCCCGATCGGGGTGCTCGTGCTGGCGCGGCTGCGTCTGCCGATAGGGCTGACGATCGCCCTGCTGTTGATTCCCGCTTTCGCGCTGTCGGTCTGGATGTCGTACAACAAGCCGACGGCGGCGTTCTATCTGCTGCCGGCGCGCGGGTGGGAACTCGGTCTTGGCGCGGTCCTCGCCAGCGGCGTCGTGCCGGCGATCCGCAACCGCCGGGTGCGGGAGGCGGCTGCGCTTGCCGGGCTTGGCCTCGTGGTGTTCGCGATTTTCTGGATCGACAACTCAGTGCGTTTTCCGGGCTGGGCGGCGCTGCTGCCCTGCGTCGGAGCGGGGCTGATCATCCACGCCTCCGGTGAGGGCGGGGTGGTCCAGCGCCTGCTGTCGCTTCGGCCGATCGTGTTCATCGGATTGATCTCCTACTCGCTCTATCTCTGGCACTGGCCCGTGTTCGCCCTGACCCGCCTGTACGAGGCCGACATTCATCTCGGCGTCGGACATGCGCTGGCGGGCACGGCCCTGTCCTTCGTGCTGGCGGTGCTGACATGGCGGTATGTCGAGCAGCCATTCCGCGGCAACCGGATGCCGTTCTCCCGGGTGGCGCGCACATTGTCCGGCGGGGCGGTGCTGGCGACTGTCGCCGCCGGTGCGCTCATCATCTCCGCCGGTCTGCCGGGCCGGCTTAATGATCAGGCACTGCGCCTCGTCGCGGCTAGCGCGGATATCGATCGTCTCGTTGACCCCTGCCAGGACGGCGAGGACAGGAGCGACTGCCGCTTCGGTCCTGCTCTGGAGCCCGTGCGCTATATGATCGTCGGCGACAGCCACGCCGCGGCGTTGCGGCCGGCATTCGACCGCGCGGTGGAGGGCATAGAGGGGGCCGGGACCATGTGGTGGTCCGGACGATGCGCCATGCTGGACGGGGCCGTGCTGACTTTCAATCCTCCGCGCGGCTGCACCGAATTTCGCACTCGGGTGATGGAGGCGCTGCGTCAGTCGCCGGAAATATCGACCGTCCTGCTTGCGGGACGCTGGAGCTATTATCTCACCGGCGCGATGCCGGAAGAGCGCGGCGCGTCGGCCGCTTATTTCGTGGACGACCAGACGGAAACGCCGTCGGAAGAGGAAAGCCAGCTGGTTTTCGAGCGCGCCCTGGGCCGCACGCTCGACCAACTCTCCGCCATGGGCAAGCGTGTGATTATCGCCGGCGGCGTGCCGGAGCCCGGCTTCGACGTGCCTCACATCCTGGCTCTCGCCGAGTTGCATGGGCAGCCGAGCCCGACCATCGATGCCGCCGATGCGCAGGCCAAAGAGCGGATGCTGGAGGACATTTTCCGGCGGGTGACGGCGAACCGGCCGAATACCTACTATATCCCTGTCGCCGATGCGTTCTGCGCGGGCGAGCGCTGCCGGCTGCTGATCGATGGTACGCCGCTCTATCACGACGATGACCATGTCGCGGCCGCCACTGCCCGCGGCGTGCTGGGGCCGTTGCTGCAGGAGCGGATCGCGGCCGCCATGCAGCCGACCGCTCCGACGGCGCCTGTCTGTGCCGGCTCCACTGGCTGCTAAAAATCCCGGCTCCCTTCCTGCCTCATTCGGTGGTGCCCGCTTAAGGCATTGCGCGCAGCATTAGCAATTTCTCAACCATGAAAATGGAAATCCGCGTTAAAAATCAGCTCCTGTCGTGAACGACGAAGTCTGGCGGTGCTGCGGTATTTTAATAATGCGGAAAACATCTTGATTAGAGGAGCGTTAATCATAACGCATCCTTTCAAACTACCCTAAGATTCTGCTCATAATTTTATGGGAACGTCGACGTTATCTCATTCGGAGACGACGGCGCTGTGCGCCTCTTTACGACGCAGGAGACCATCATGAACAGCAAGATGCTCGCTGGGCTCGGCCTCGCCGCCCTGCTCGCTTCGCCGGCGGCGGCCGCCGACATGTCCTATCCCGCTCCGGCAGCCTATGCGGCGCCGGCGCCAGTCTTCACCTGGACCGGCTTCTATCTCGGCGGCAACCTCGGTTATGGCTGGGGCACCGCCGATTTCTCCGGCGATACCGACGGCTTCATCGGCGGCCTTCAGGCCGGCTACAACTACCAGACCAGCGGCCCGCTCGTGATCGGCGTCGAAACCGACATCCAGGGCACGAATATCGGCAGCTCGACCTATGAGTTCGACTATCTCGGCACGCTGCGTCTGCGCGCCGGCTTCACCGTCGACCAGTTCCTGCTCTATGGCACCGGCGGCTTCGCCTATGGCCGCGCCGGCTATGAGCTCGCCGGTCTGACCAGCAAGCAGACCTCGACCGGCTGGACCATCGGCGGCGGTGCGGAATACGCCATTGACGCCAACTGGAGCGCCAAGGCCGAATATCTCTATGTCGACCTCGGCGACGAGACCTATACGACGATCGCCGGCCCGCGCAATGTCGGCAGCACCACCAACCTGCTGCGGCTCGGCGCCAATTATCGCTTCTGAGCGTTCCTTCGCCGATCCTGAACCGGCCCTTTTGCGGCTGCGAGGCTCCTGGTGGGGAACCTCGCAGCCGCTGCCGTTTCTGCGGTCAAAGCAAGCGGCGTGTAATCGAAATCTGTTGCTTTTACGCTACAGGTATTCGGAGATCGCCCGCGCATCGTGGCGAAATTGTTGCGCTTTTTTCGCTGCGGTTTACGACAAATTTACCTCCGAAAACACAGCGGCAGTAACTATTCGCGGCGGCATTTCACGGATGCGTGAAGATGCCGGGTCACGAGCACGTTACAAATTTTGCCGCAATCTCGCCCTCGACATGCCAAGCTCGGCTCCTATCTCCCCTCTCACGTCTGCATCGTCGTGTTCCGGCAGATCGTTGGAGAGTTACTATGAAGAAGATCATCAGCTCGGGCGTCGCCGCCGCCGCCCTTTTCGTCGCGGCCCCGGCTTTCGCTGCCGACATTGCCCAGCCTTATCCCACCAAGGCTCCGGCTTTTGTCGCCGAGCCGGTTTTCTCCTGGACGGGTTTCTACCTCGGCGCTAACGCCGGTTATGCTTGGGGCAGCGGCGACGGCCTCGCCGATACGCTGGCGATCGACCCCAATGGCTGGCTCGGCGGTGGTCAGATCGGCTTCAACTACCAGTTCGGCAACAATGTCGTGCTCGGCGCCGAAGCCGACTTCCAGGGCTCGGACATCAAGGACAGCAGCCTCGGCATCGAGTCCAAGATGGATTATTTCGGCACGGTCCGCGCACGCCTCGGCTACGCGTTCAACAACGTGCTGCCTTATGTGACCGGCGGTCTCGCCTGGGGTCACAATGAGGTCAAGGATCAGTATCTCGGCCTCAGCTCCGACAAGACGGCCGTGGGCTGGACTGTCGGCGGCGGCGTGGAATATGCCTTCGACAATAACTGGTCGGTCAAGGGCGAGTATCTCTACATGGATCTCGGCGATGACTATTACGACAGCATCGGCACCAAGACCGGCCTGACCAGCAGCGTCGTGCGCGCCGGTATCAACTACAGGTTCTGATTCCCGACGCCGGCTTTCCGGTTGTTGAGAGAGGCCCCGGGGCGATGGCTCCGGGGCCTTTTTCGTACCCGCGGTCAGGATGGGGCGCGGGTTGCCTCGAAAGCAGGCACGCGGGCGGCGAAAGCATCGAGCCAGTTCACCAAAGCGGCGTGATCGGCGCGCCAACTGCCGGCAAAACGCAGGTCGAGATACCCGAGCGCGCAGGCCAGCGCGATCTCGCCGACATCGGCGACCGCCGAGACCGGGCCGTGGCTCGGCGGCGCAGCCTCAAGCGCCTTGAGAGCCCGCGCGACCTTGCCGGCCTGACTGTCCATCCATTTGGTGCTGCGCTCGCCCTCCGCCCGCATGCGCACCTCGTAGACCTGCAGCAGGGCGGCATCCATCAGTCCGTCCGCCAGAGCCTGCGTGGTGAGCGCCTGGAAGCGCGCCTCGCCGCTCGCGGGCAGGATACAGCCGCCGCCGGCGAGGTCGTCGAGATACTCGAGGATCACGGGCGAATCGTAGATCGCCGCGCCATCCTCGCGCAGCAGCACCGGAATCTTGCCGAGCGGATTCTGGGTGCGCAGGGAATCGGTGGGGCTGGAGGTGTCCGCCCACTCAATATCGAGATGGATTCCGCACAGAAACGCGCCGACCTTGACCTTGCGGCCAAACGGCGAAGGCGGCGAGGAACGCAGCTTCATCGGGCATACCGTTTCACGAAAGGCAGGCCCGTCAGTGCGCCCGGCGGCGCACGCCACCATGGTGGTAAACCGGGCCGGCCGCCGGCGGCGGAGTGCCCCCGGCTTCGCGGCGCAGAATTATCAGTCCGCCGCTTCGAGGTCGATGGCCTTGGGGCCCTTGCCCCGCTTGTCCGGCTCGATCTCGAAACTCACGCGCTGCCCTTCCGCGAGCGTGCCCATTCCCGAACGCGTCACCGCCGACACATGGACGAAGACGTCGCGTCCGCCATCGTCCGGGCGGATGAAGCCGTAACCCTTTTCCGTGTTGAAGAACTTGACGGTACCCGTCGTCGCCATCGTGTATGCTCCTTAACTCCTTGGGTTGGAGTTGAAGCAAATCCGATGCCGGACGGCTTAGCCGCTTGGCGGCGTCGCGCAAACGGTGTCAGCGCTCGGGGATCAGCCAGCTGACGCGCACCCGGCCGACGCCGTCGCTGGAGAGCACCGGCGCGAGCGCCGAGAGCACGGTGCGCAGTTCATCCGCCAGCGTGAAGGGCGGGTTGACCACCACCATGCCGCAACCCGACAGCGTATCGGCCTGTCGGACCGCGCGAATATCGAACTGGATATTCAGGGTCTTGGGGATATGCGCGCGCTCAAGCTCGCGGCGGAACGTGTCGACGGCACGCACATCCTTAATCGGGTACCACAACGCATAGATACCGGTCGCAAAGCGGCGATAGGCGCTCGCCAGCCCCTCCGCCATGCGGTGGAACTCGCCGGGTTGCTCGAAGGGCGGGTCGATCAGCACCAGCCCGCGGCGCTCCTTGGGCGGCAGATGGGCACCGAGCGCCTGCCAAGCGTCCATCGGCAGCACCTTGGCGCGGGCGTCTCGCCCCACCGCCTCGGTCAGCGCGGCGCGCACGCCGGGCTCGGTCTCACAGAACAGCAGGCGGTCCTGGGGCCGGGTCAGTGCCTGCGCGATGAGCGGGGAGCCGGGATAGCGGCCCAGAGGATGGGCGTCGCCGGTGCCGGCGCCCGGCGGGTTGAGTTCGGCCACCAGAGCCAGCCACGGCGCCAGCAACTCACGCACGGCGGGGGAGAGCTCGGCTCGAAGCACCGCACCGATGCCGGCCTCCCATTCGCCCGTTCGCCGGGCATCCTCGCCCTGAAGGTCGTAGAGCCCGGCCCCGGCATGGGTGTCGAGCACGCGGAATGGTGCGTCCTTCTGGCCGAGATAGGCGAGGATGCGCGCCAGCACGACATGCTTGACGACATCGGCGAAATTGCCGGCGTGGAAGGAGTGGCGGTAATTCATGTGAAAAAAGGCCTCAGCCGCCGCGCATGGGCGGCATGACGATTCGCTGCGTGCGGCACGAGCGGCGGTCGACCTCCTCGCAGGGCGCGAAGGCGAGCGATTTGTCGAGGCAGATCTTGACCTCGGTCAGGCGGCGACTGTCGCAGGCGACCGAGATCATATCGGCTTGCAGCCCGGGATTGGCGGCGCGGAACGCGGCCTCCACCTCGCCGGGCGAGACCATGCGGTAGTCGTCGATCCGGCGGAACGGCTCGGGAATGACGACCGCAGCGCGAGCCTGGCGCACCTTGTCGAAATAGGCGGTGGCGTCCAGCCCCGAGCACGTGCCGTGCTTGCGCCACTGGTGCAGCACCAGACGACGGCTCGGCATCAGTTCCAGCATCGAGCGCAGCACGGGTTCCGGGACGAAGGGCGCGGGATCCTGACAATATTCCGGCCAGCCGCGCTCGAATTGCGGCCACAGGCCATGGACCACGAAGGCGAAAGGCCGCGCGCGCCGGCACTGCGACGGCTCGGCGCGCGGGCCTTCCATCTCGCAATAGGTCGGTGACCAGGAAAGTGTCAGCACATAATGGTCGAACCGGCCGGGCGTGTCGGTGGAACGCGCGCCGGCAGGAAGGGCCGCGCCGGGGCCGAGCAGGAGAAGGCCGGCAAGCAGCGCGGCGAACGGGCGCCGCGCCGAGCCGTCACGCCTCACGGCACACATTCACGGCAGGGCCATGCGGCAATTGGGGGCGTAGGTCCATGAGCGGTCGAAGCCCTCCACGCACCATTCGACGCCCCAGGAATAGCCGATGAAGCCGCCATCCTCGACGATGGAATAGTACACCTTGGTGCGCTTGCCGGCGACCGGCTGCGCGGCGACCTTGCCGCCGACATACTGGCCATGGCTGGACGCGGGCACGCCGGTCACGACCACGTCGGCCGAGCAGTACCGGCGCGGAATGTACTCGTCGCCCCAGGGCCGGAACGCGATCTCATGGATGCGCTCGAAACCTTCCAGCGTGGCGGTGGAGTTCCAGAAGCGGCTCTCGGTCTGCGCGAAAGTCTTCTGGATGTGGCCGATCGCGGCGGGCGTGTCGCAGGCGGGCACGTTGCCGCTGTAGTTCGGGCCGGAGAGCCAGAAATTCTTCTCAAGGAAGCTCGCTGCCTGCGCGGCGCCAGCGGAAACCGCGAACAGGGCCGCGCCAGCCAGCAGCTTCGTCGTCCAACGTGTCGCGGCGCCCATTGCCCGGCTCCGATACTTGACCATGACAGCCCTCTCCCATGCGTTGGCGGGACGATGCATTCCACCTCGCCACCGGTCAAGGACGGGGGAGCAACACATGAGGTAAAATCCACGGGGCCGGGTCAATGCGGCCGGAGCGCGCCCGCGGCGAGGCGCTGCGGCGCCGGGCGCCGGGAGACGCTGCACGGTTCATTGGCGAATACCCAGCTCGATACATTCTGGCTCATGGCGCACACCGCGATGAGCGGACCGGAGGGAGCCGAGAGGCACACCCGTTCGCCGAGCTGATAGTCCCGGCCACCGGCGCGACAGGTGCAGTCGGCGGCCGCGCTGCCGCCGGCGATCAACAGAAGGGCGAGCGCGGCGCTGAACGGGCGGGCCGACAGCGGAGAGGCGCACCGGCGGAGTTCATGCAGCATGTCGGCACCCTGTGATGAGGCGCGTGCTGCGTGAAATCTGTCAGATAAGGCGGATGACGTAAAGTTTGCGGGTGGTCTCGACCACTTCCCACACGCCCTTGAAGCCGGGACGGATCACGAAAGTGTCGCCTGCCTTCAGCGTCACCGGCGCCTCACCGTCCTCGTGGAGGATCGAGATGCCGGCGGTGAGGGTGCAGAACTCCCACTCTTCATAGTCGACCCGCCAGGCGCCGGGGGAGGATTCCCAGATGCCGGCGAACAGCGCACCGTCCGGCAGCGTCTCGGCGTTCCAGGTCAAATGGCGAGGATCGCCGGAGACGATGCGATCGGGCGGCGGAGCGGTCTCCTCCGGGGCGCCGAGGGTGGCGAGATCGATGGGCAGCAGAAAGGACATGGCGCGTTCCACGGCAAGGGCGACAGGGGCCGAGACTAGCAAGAACGGGGCCCGGTCGAGGCCGGACCCCGTTCCGCCAGTGCTCAGTTGAAGAAGCTCTTGATGGTCGCCCAGATCGAGCGGGACGGTGCTTCGCCGGCGGCCGATGCCTCGGTCACGCCAGCCTCCTTTGCGGCCTCGGGCGTGATCTGCGCCTTCTCGATCACGGCGGGGGTGATCTCGGCAAACAGGGCGAGCTTGGCCAGTGTCGCCGGGCCGGCGAAGCCGTCGGCCTCAAGACCCTTGCTGGCCTGATAATCCTTGACCGCCTTCTGGGTGCCGGCGCCGAACTTGCCGTCGGCGGCGATGCCGAGCGCGGATTGCAGCTTCTTCACCGTTTCGCCGGACGTGCCGACCTTCAGCAGGACCAACTCGTAAAGACCAAGGGCGGCGAAGGTGTCGGGGCCGGCAATGCCATCGGCCTTGAGGCCATTCTGCTTCTGGTAGGCCTCCAGTGCTTCCTCGGTCTTGGGACCGAACCGGCCGTCGGCGGGAACGCCGAGCTTGGTCTGCAGGATCTTCACCGGCTCTCCGGAGAGCCCTTTTTTCAGGACCGACATGGGGTGTGCCTCCTTCTTGACTGCGCGCGCCGGCGGCGCCGGTACGCGGGAGGCGATGAGAGCACAGCTTCGATGTCGGGAGAATGGCCAGTGTGGCGGGAGGAGCCGCGAACGAGAAAGGGCGCGGCCTCCCCGTGGTGGCCGCGCCCGCTCGCTCGTCTCGATCCGCCCCCGACGGGAGGAGCTATTCCGCCGGTGCGGGGTGAGCCCCCTCCAGCATCACATCGTCCGGCACCGTGTCCACGACCGCATATTTCGCGCAGCCGAACAGGAAGCCGGCGACGAGCACATAGGAAAGCGCCACGCCGGGCTGAACGGCGATACCCACCGTCTCGCCATGCATGAAGCCGAAGAAGGTGAGTACCGCCCCGGCCAGGGCGAAGGCGGCGGCGTGGGTGAATTTGCGGTCGATGACGAAGACGCCGATGGCGCCCAGCACCAGACCGACCAGGATGGCGCCGCCACCCATTATTTCCAGCCCGTGATAGAGCACGCCGACCGCGCCGAGCTTCTCCATGCCGATCGCGGCAGCCGAACTGCCGGCCATGCCGAGCGCATTGTCGATCAGGAGCTTGGCCCAGGCGGCAAGGTGCGGGGTCAGCGCCAGCACCACGGCCGGGGCGTGGCGCGAGGGCGTGGTCTGGAACGCCTGCGCGCCGATAAGCATGCCAATGTACAGCAGGATCGGCGAAATCGCGACCACCGGGATCAGCGCCAGCAGCACGGCGATGATTCCGAACCAGGACAGCACGATGACCATCAGCCCGGTGGCGGCGGAATAACCGATGCGACCGCCCATGGATTTCCAGCCGGGGTGGCCGATATAGACCGCGTTGATGAACGGGTTGCCCATCAGGCAGCCGATGAGGCTGACCACGCCGTCCGCGCTCAGCACGCGTGTCGTGGGGTAATGGTCGCCCGCCGCCTCGGCGCTCTCCACATTGTCCATGGCTTCCACCAGGTCGTAGATGCCGAACGGGATGGCGGTGACGAGGATGACGCCGAGATAGTTGAAGCCGTGGAAGACGTGGTCGAAGGCCGGCAGCGGGATCGAGAAGCCGAAATTGGCGAAGGAGGCGCCGAGCTTTTCCACGCTCATGCCGCCATAGCCGAGACCGAAGATGTTCGAGCCCCAGGCGATGATCATGCCGACGGCGATGGCGATGAGGCCCGCGGGGATGCCCTTGGGGTATTTCACCCCGCCGAACCAGCTCACCATGATAATGGCGAAGCAGGTGAGGCCGATCACCGGCGTCATGAAGATTTCGAAAGCCGGGCGCATCGAGATGAAGGCGATGGAGACACCGGCCAGCGTGCCGAGCAGGGCCGCGCGCGGGGTGATGCGCCGGATGTAGGGTGCGACAAAGCCGCCGATCATCAGGATGAAGCTCTGGAAGAACACCCAGACGAGGCCGGCTTCCCAGCCCTGGATCGGGTCACCGGTGGCGGCGCCGATCGGCAGCATGATGACGAACACCACCACGAACATGTGCGGCACGCTGATGCCGGAGGGCAGGGCGCACACATCGTCGCGGCCGGTCTTCTTCGCGAGCTGGAAGGCGAGAAAGGCATAGTAGGCAGTCGACAGGAACATCATCAGGCCGACCGCCGGCAGGATGCGGCCGAACACGATCTCCGAAGGCATTTTCAGCACGAATTGCAGCAGGCCGGTCAGCACCAGCATGTTGACCAGGATGTTGGTCCCGAAGCCGAACAGGGCGTTCCAGTCACCCTTGGTCCAGATCGTCGGCCGCATGCCCATGCGGGACGGCGATATGGGGGTCATCTCGTTGTCTGACATGAAGCTCTTCCCCTCTTGATGGATATGGCGCGTGAGCGGCAGGCGACGGCAGGTTGAGGCGGTGTTTTCAGGCAGCTTTGGCCTTGTTGCCGAGCGCGGCGATCAGGGCCGAGGAATCGGAGACCCAGCCGAAGATGCCGCCCTGCGCCTTGATCATCTCAAGGCCGATGCGGTGGAACTCCGGGAAATAGGAGGCGCAGCAATCGGCGAGCGCCACACAGCGATAGCCGCGATCATTGCCCTCGCGGATCGTGGTGTGGACGCAGACCTCGGTGGTGACGCCGCACACCAGCAGCGTGTCGATGCCACGGTTCTTGAGCATCAATTCGAGGTCGGTCTGGTAGAAGGCGCCCTTGCCGGGCTTGTCGAGCACCGGCTCGCCCTCAGTGGGATAGAGCTCAGCGATGATGTCGTGACCGGGCTCGCCACGAATGAGAATGCGGCCCATCGGGCCGGCGCAGCCGATGCGCGCTTTGGGCTCGCCGCGCTCGACCTTGGCCGGCGGCGCGTCCATCATATCCGGGCGGTGACCCTCGCGGGTGTGAATGACCAGCATGCCGGCGGCGCGGGCGGCCTTGAGCGCGGCCTTGCACGGCCCGACGGCGGCCTGAAGCAGGGAGACGTCATTGCCCAGCGTTTCGCCGAAACCGCCCGGTTCCAGGAAGTCGCGCTGCATATCGATGATGACGAGCGCGGTGCGCGTCGGATCGAAGGCGAGTGGGGAAGGTTCGGCGGCGAGCAGGCTTTCCGGCATGGGCATCCCCCCGAGGCAAGCGATTTGCCATTGCATGCATTGATGCATGCATCAGGTGTGCCAACGCATTTTTGATATTAAGTGACTGTTATTGTTTGATTAAATTTGAGAGGTCGACTGCTCGGAGCTGGCTGTTTTCTGCCTGATTGCTCAAACATTAAGCTGTGTCGTCAGCGGTCGCATTTATGTCGCGCCGGCTTGGCCGATTTCGGTCATTTTCTTCGCCGCTTCGGTAGCGGCGTCCGTTGTCGCCTTGAGCGCGGTGGATTCGCCGGCGCCTTTCTCTGTCGTCGGCGCGGGTGGGCTAAGGTCGGTGTCTGCCAGAAGCTGGGAGGCCGGAGCCGAACAGAACTTGAGCAACTGAACGGCCGCGATGCCGAGATCGGCGCAGCTTCGCTTGATCATCTCGGCGACCATCTTGAAGTGCGCCGGCCGCGGTGTCGGATACCCCAGAGGGCGCGGGTTGGCGGTCTGGGCCGGCTTGCCAAGCGGCGCCATCGCGGCGGGCGGGGCCGGCGGGGGCGTCGGCGTCCCGTTGACGGCTTCGAGCGGGCGGCCCTTCAGGTAAGCAAGCTCCGCTTTCCAGTCCGAAAGCTCTCCAGCGCCGCCATGATAGACCTCCCGCAGCCGCGCGGTCAGCTCGTCATCGATCGTCGGGTCGTCCAGCCACACCCGCACTTCCAGCTCGATCGAATCCCGGTAAAGCGCCCCGACTTCCCGTTGCAGCTGAAACGCTTGCTCGCCGACCTGGATGAGGGCCTGCACGGTATCGAGGCCGCCGCTGGCAACCTTGGTGATGAAGGATTCGCCATCCTCGACCGAGAGCGAGGCGAGGGCGAGGCTGAACAGGTCTCCCTGCCAGGCGACCATAAGGTCGTCGAAAAAGACGCAGCCGGTGGGGTCGTGCTCGTTGTACTTTTTGCTGGCGCTTTCCCAGGCGGACCTGGCATTGACCGTTGCCGGCGCTGTCTCTCCGAACAGCTTCACCGCCTCGTTATATGCCGATCTATTCTCGGCCACCTGCGTGGTGATTTGTTTCTGTGCTTCGAGCGCGGCCGTATCACGATAGGCGCAGGAATAGGCCGCCGCATAGGACGTGTTTGCCTGCGATGCGCGCGTCGCGATGATGGTTCGATCCTTGGCCCCGCGCGGCGAGGTGACGCCGATGCGGACAAGCGACGCCTGCACCACATAGGCGCGCAGCACTCTCATTTTCTTGGTGTCGGCGCGCATCCAGTATTTGTCGGAAACATAATCGAGATAGCCGCCGCGATTATTGAATTCCTGCTTGAGATAGCTGCATCCAGATACCGTCAACGCCAATGCGAACACCACCGCGAACCTGCGCGTCCTGCCCATAGCTGCCCCGGATGCTGGTGTGAAACGTTCGCAAATGGGGCACTGATTCGCGTTTCAATCAAAGGTTGAAGTTCGGAAGTTCACAGCGTTCTGTGGCTCTTCCCACCGCCGCCCTCGCACCCCATATTCGCGCCATGGCCAAAGCTGCACGTCCCGGCGGATTCGGTGAGCGCTCTCAGCGCGCCTTCGAGCCCGCAACCTCCGCCACGCTCGACCCCGCGCTCGCCGAGAAACTCGGCGTGGCGCCGACCTCGGGTGCCTCCGCCACCGTCGCCGCGCTCTCCGCCCTGATCGAGAGCGGGCGCGCCGAGGTCGATAATCAGGTCTGGGTTCCCCATCGCCCGCCGCGCCCGGAAAAATCCGAAGGCGGTGTCCGCTTCGAATTGAAGTCGGATTACACGCCGAATGGCGACCAGCCGCACGCGATCGAGGAACTGTGCAAGGCGGCGCAGGAAGGCGAGCGCGACCAGGTGCTGCTGGGTGTGACCGGCTCGGGCAAGACCTTCACCATGGCCAATGTCATTCAGCGCCTTCAGCGCCCGGCGCTGGTGCTGGCGCCGAACAAGACGCTGGCGGCGCAGCTCTATGGCGAGTTCAAGAGCTTCTTCCCGGACAACGCTGTCGAGTATTTCGTCTCGTATTACGACTATTACCAGCCGGAAGCCTACGTCCCGCGCACCGACACCTTCATCGAGAAGGAATCCTCGATCAACGAGCAGATCGACCGCATGCGCCATTCGGCGACGCGGGCGCTGCTGGAACGCGACGACGTGATCATCGTCGCTTCCGTGTCCTGCATCTACGGTATCGGCTCGGTCGAGACCTATGCTTCGATGACACTGAAGATTTCGGTTGGCGAGCGCGTTGACCAGCGCCAGCTCCTCGCGGATCTGGTGGCGCTGCAATTCAAGCGTACGCAGGCCGATTTCGGCCGTGGCACGTTTCGCGTGCGCGGCGACGTGATTGAGATTTTCCCCGCCCACTATGAAGACAGAGCGTGGCGGGTGTCGCTGTTCGGCGACGAGGTGGAGAGCATCCAGGAGTTCGACCCGCTCACCGGGCAGAAGTCGCAGGACCTCAAATTCGTCAAGCTCTACGCCAACTCGCATTACGTGACGCCGCGCCCGACGCTGATCCAGGCGATGCAGGGCATCAAGGCCGAGCTGAAGATGCGGCTGGACGAACTCAACGCCATGGGGCGCTATCTGGAGGCGCAGCGGCTGGAGCAGCGCTGCACCTTCGACATCGAGATGATGGAAGCGACGGGAAGCTGCGCCGGTATCGAAAACTATTCGCGCTGGCTCACCGGCCGCCTGCCGGGCGAGCCGCCGCCGACGCTGTTCGAATACGTGCCCGACAACGCGCTGATCTTCTGCGACGAGAGCCATGTCACCGTCCCGCAGATCGGCGCGATGTATCGCGGCGACTTTCGGCGCAAGGCGACGCTGGCGGAATACGGCTTCCGCCTGCCGAGCTGCATGGACAACCGGCCGCTGCGCTTCGAGGAATGGGAAGCGATGCGCCCGCAGACCGTCCATGTCTCGGCGACACCCGGCAAGTGGGAGATGGAGCAGACCGGCGGCGTATTCGTCGAGCAGGTGATCCGTCCGACCGGGCTGGTCGATCCTCCTGTGGAGGTGCGCTCCGCCCGCACGCAGGTGGACGACCTGCTGGGCGAGGTGCGGCAGGTGGCGGCCAAGGGCTACCGCACGCTGGTGACCACGCTCACCAAGCGCATGTCGGAGGACCTGACCGAGTATCTGCATGAGAACGGCATTCGCGTGCGCTACATGCATTCGGATATCGACACCATCGAGCGCATCGAGATCATCCGCGACCTGCGGCTCGGGGCGTTCGACGTGCTGATCGGCATCAACCTGCTGCGCGAGGGGCTCGACATCCCGGAATGCGGGCTGGTCGCGATCCTCGACGCCGACAAGGAGGGCTTCCTGCGCTCGGAGACCTCGCTGGTGCAGACCATCGGCCGCGCCGCG
Source organism: Ancylobacter gelatini (assembly GCF_022601675.1). Lineage (GTDB taxonomy): Bacteria > Pseudomonadota > Alphaproteobacteria > Rhizobiales > Xanthobacteraceae > Ancylobacter > Ancylobacter gelatini. The sequence goes on from NZ_JAKVIL010000002.1 coordinate 479,621, forward strand.
CGCAACGTCGACGGCCGGGTGATCCTCTATGCGGACAACATCACCGGCTCGATGGAGCGGGCCATGGCGGAGACCGAACGCCGCCGCGCCAAGCAGATCGCCTGGAACACCGAACACGGCATCACGCCGGAAAGCGTGCGCAAGGCGATCGGCGACATCCTCAACAGCGTCTATGAGCGCGACCATGTGACGGTGGACAGCGGCTTCGCCGAGGCGCCCGCCGCCTATGGCAATAATCTGGCCGCCGTCATCTCCGACCTTGAGAAGCGCATGCGCGCGGCTGCGGCCGACCTCGATTTCGAGCAGGCGGCGCGGCTGCGCGACGAGGTCAAGCGGCTGCAGGCCACCGAGCTGGCCATTTCCGACGACCCGCTGGCGCGGCAGGACGCGATCGACGACCGCACCGGCGGCTATCGCGGCGAACGCAAATATGGCCGCGCCGCCAATCTGCCGGAGAAGAGTGGGCGGGGCGGAGCCAAGGGGAGCTCCAGGCCCGGCTCCAAATCGAGTTCCAAGTCGGGCTCCAAGTCCGGACCGCGCTCATCGCCGGGCCATGTCTCCTCCGGGCATCAGGCGCGGGCGGAGGAAGCGCAGGCGGCCTATGATCCCGACGAGACGCCGGTGCGCTCGCGCGTGGTGAAGCCTTCGCTCGACGATATGGGGCCGGGCACCGACCGCGCGGAGCCGCTGGGGCCGGAAGGCTGGACCCGGCCGGAGCGGCCGGACCCGATGACCAAGGGCTACCGGCCGGGCGGCCGGCGCAAGGGGCGGTGACGACGCGGGCATTTGCCCGGTCGCCGTGCTCACCGTCATCCTGAGCCGCCGGACGCTCGCCGGGTCTCGAAGGACGCCGATCCAGAGAGAGAGCGGCCCGGCAGGCGCGTCAGCTCGCGGCGGCGGGAGGTGCCTCGAACGTCTTCTTCAGCCAGACGCAGGCATGGCCGGGCGGGAAATCCTCGATCCGGCCGAACTCCTCATAGCCCCGGCGTGTGTAGAATTCCGGCGCCTGGAAGCTGAACGTATCGACATAGGCGCCGATGCAGCCCCGCCGCCGCGCCTCGGCCTCGGCCGCCGCCAGCAGCTTGGCGCCAATTCCCTCGCCGCGCGCGGCGGGCGAGACCCACAGCCAGTCGATGAACAGCCAGCCATAATAGGTGTGGCCGCGAAGGCCGCCCTGGGTGCCGCCCTCATCGCCGCCGCGGGAGATCACCCACAGCTCGCGTTTCGCGGCTGGGCCGGCCTTGGTGTCGTTGAAAGCGTCCAATCCCCGATCGATCAGGGCGCGGACCTCGGGGCCGGGATTTTCCTCGATGACGATCGGCATGGACATCTCCAGTTGCCGTAACAGCAGGGTTTATGCGGGGACATCTTCTAGCCCGAGGCATGCCGAAGTCCCAAATCCGCCTCATTCCCCAACGTCGTGGAGTGGATTATGTTCGACCCTGCGGCCGAATCCGGCCGCCGCAGCCGGCCCGGGAACGTGTCATGAATTTCAGCAGCGCCGTCTCTTCCGTTTTCAGCAAATACGCCACCTTCGAGGGACGCGCGCCACGCTCTGAATATTGGTGGTGGGTGCTGTTCTCCGTGGCGGTGAACTGGGCGACGACCTTTGTCGACACGCTGCTGTTCGGCGAGTTCTACCTGATGCACTATGACGAGATACAGGTGTTCACACCGATCTCGACACTGGTCGGCCTGGCGTTGATCGTGCCGTCGATCGCGGTCGGCGTGCGGCGCTTCCATGACATGCGCCATACCGGGTGGTGGCTGCTGATCGGCCTGACCGGCATCGGTGCGCTGGTGATCTTCTTCTGGTTCATGCGCCGGGGCACGGAAGGCCCGAACCGCTACGGCCCGGACCCTCTCGACCACCGCCCGGTGTGAACGGCCGGCCTATTGCGACAGGTCGATATCCGCCGCCGGCTGGTTGATCGGGATGAGCCTCACGGCCTTGGCGTCGAGGTCGAGCTTGCTGAAGTCGAGCTTGCGCGCGGTGGGGTTGGCGTAGTTCCAGATCGAATAGGTCATGTTCTTCAGGTCGGCGATGCCGCTCCATTCGGTGATCTCGAAACCAGCAACGCCGCCCCCGGCACCACCCGCTACCGTGACCACCGAGCCCGGCGGGATGTCGAAATTGTTGAGGATGTGCCTGGCCGCCGTCGACGCTTGAGCGGTGGTCGGGATATCCGGCAGGTTCTGCACGAAATTGAAGGCGCGCACGAAGCGCGAGGGCGAAAGTGAATCGCCCGGCATGCCGTGCAGCCCGGCGCCGGTGCTCGGGGCGGCAATGGTCAGGTCGCCGACCTTGCGCGGGGCCGGCTCCTTGCCCGAGAGATTGCCGTAAAGGCCGAGATTGGCGAGGTGCCAGGGCAGGGCCGGCGCATTGGTCAGCACGCCGGTCGGGTTGTCGTACATGTTGAGGTGGCCGTCGACATATTCGATGACGAGGCTGTTGCCGCCCGCGTCGTGCAGCGTGACATGGAGCGGAACCAGGCCCTGGAACGTCGCCTGCGGCGCATTCGAGACCTTGATCTTCGGCAGGTTGGCGCGGACCTCCGCGACCGTCGCGAAGCTGGTCAGGATATAGGTCAGCATCTCGAAGGAGGCGATCGAGTTGCCGGCCTCGGCGGGCGGCACGTCCTGGAATTTGGCGAGGCCAGGGAAGAACAGCAGCCCGCCGGCAAGGCCCTTCTCGTTCATTCCGTCGATGAGTACTGGCAGGCCGAGGCCGTTGGCGCCGGCCGCGCCATATTTGCCGGTCCAGGCCAGCCCGCCGTCCGCCGTGCCGTCAGGCGCGGTGCCCTTGATAGTGAGGTTGCGCGGGATGACGATGAGCTGCGAGTTCAGCGGGAGGCCGAATTCCAGGGTGCGGCCATAGACCTTGCCCCCATCCTTCGCCGACAGCAGGAAGGAGGTGCAGGCCTGCGCGGCAATCGGCGAGAAGGCGAGCGAGGTCGACATCAGCGCCGCGATCGCGCCGCGCCCTAGAAGACGAGACCCGGGAAAGTTGGACATGGCATTTTCTCCCCGCCGGCTGATTCCAGCTTGTCGGGCGAGTATGCGATCAAAGGCCGGCGGTGACGATGGCCTGTCGCAAGAACGCCCGCCTTTGGGGGCGGGCGTTCCGGGGTCGATCAGGCCTGCTGGAGGGCGCTCAGGCGCCACTCCCCGCCCGGCGGGCGGGCGAAGGTCCAGAATTCGGTCGCCTGCGTCGCGCGGTCAGGGTCGCCCTGCACCACGCGGCCGGTCGCGCTCTCGACGATCACGTCCTTCATCTCGTAGCGCATGGCGACGGTGGCGTAGTCGGCCTCGCCCTCGCTCCAGGCCTCGGACAGGTCGCCCTGCAGCAGCTTGACGTCGGAGAGCTTGTTCTCCAGCCCGTCACGAGCCAGTTCGTCCAGCTCCTCGCCGATATAGGAGGCCATTTCCGGGGTCAGCAGACGCTCCAGCGTCACGCGGTCATTGGCGCCATAAGCGGTCTGGATTTCGGTCAGCAGCTTCTCGAAGCTGTCGAAATCCGAACCCTGAAGCTTCAGCGGTCGTCCGCGCGGGGCCGAGCCGAAGCCGAAGTTGCCGCGCGGGCCGGCCGCAGCGTCACCGCCACCGGTAGCGGTGGTGCCGGGCGTGTTGGCGCCTTCCAGAGAGGAGCGCTGCATGGGATCGGGACGCGGGCCGCCGGCATAGGACGGCTGGTTGCGCGAGCGCATCCAGCCCATGACGAGGCGCACCACAACCACGATCAGCGCGATCTGCAGCAGCAGGCCGAGAATGCCGGAGAGGCTGCCGAGGCCGGAGAAGAAGCCCGAACCCATGAGCAGACCAAACAGGCCGGCGCCGAGCAGGCCGCCCATCAACCCGCCCATGAAGCCGGGCCGGTTGAAGAAGCCGCCCGTCTGCGCACCGGGCGCGCGGGCGCCAGCGGCGGGCGCGGTCGTGCCGGGCTGGGTCATAGAACGCTGGATCGGCTGGGCGCTCGGCGCGGTGGGGGTCGGCGCCGGCGTCGACCAGGTGCGCGCGCCGCGGCTGCCGATGCTGCCGCTGCGGCCAAGCCGCGCTTCGGCGAAATCGGTAGCGACGAGGCTGCCGGCCATCAGCAAGGCGGTGACGACCGCAAGCCGGGCGAAGATCCGCCGCACGGAGCGACGCGCCGCCGGGGAACGCTCTGCCACAGCACGCTCTGCCTTGGCCGGGCGCAAACGCAAAGTCTTGAACATGTCTCTCCCAATCGCATGTCTGAGCGGGCAATCTCGCTGCCGCTAGGTAAGCGATATGGGGCTTTCCTTCCGGTTTGTCACCGGCCGAACGCTGCATTGCCGGACAAAGGCCCGGCAAAGTCTTTGCACGGTTGGCACGCGGCGCCATCACAAATCCGTGGGCGCTTCCAACCGCAGACCTCAAGGGCCGATCAGAAGCCGAGACGGGACTCGATAGCGGCGATGGAGCCGGTCGGGGCGTTCACGGCGAGGGCTGCCTTTTTTTCCGGCGAGTTCGCCACGTCGGCAGGACGCTGGGCTGACATGAACTTGGGTGCGTTGGATTGAAGCGCAGCCGGCAGGGGAGCCTCGGCGCGGTTCATGGGGGTAGGCATCGTACTGTCCTTCCTGATACTCGGTACGCGTTCGTCACGTTGTCGGCCGAAGCCGAAGCGGTATGCACAACCGGCTGTCCGATCATGCGCAGATGTTTATGAACCAACTGCGCTGAATCATCGCTGACCGACCCGTTCATGTTCGCGGGGATTTCGTTCAGAATCGCGGCAACCGTGGGGCAAAGGATTGAAAACGCCCGGGTGTGGCTCTGCGGCCTCACTTTGCGCCATCAAGGTATTCGGGTCCCGGTAAGGCCGGTCCGGTCTGCCGGCTCACGGCATGCTAATTGCTAAGTTGCCTGTAAAGTTCACGGGAGTATCGCCATGTCACTTGCCCTCACCATCGCCCAACCCGAAGCCGAGATCGATGTCGAGGGCGAGTCCGATGTCTCGCTGCGCGACGACATCCGCATGCTCGGCCGGGTGCTCGGCGACACGCTGAGGGACCAGGAGGGCGAGCCGACCTTCGATCTGGTCGAGCTGATCCGGCGTGTCTCGATCCGGTTCCACCGCGAGGAGGACGAGGGGGCCCGGCACGAGCTGGAGGCGATCCTGAGCGAGCTTGGGCCGGACCAGACCATCGCCATCGTCCGCGCCTTCTCCTATTTCTCGCACCTTGCCAACATCGCCGAGGACCAGCACGTCATCCGCCGCAAGCGCCAGCTCTCGGCCGCCGGACAGGGAGCGCAGCCGGGCACGATCGCGAAGGCGGTGGAGCGCTCGCTCGCGGCCGGCATCGACATCGCCGGGCTGCGCCGCTTCTTCGATACCGCGCTGGCGAGCCCGGTTTTGACCGCCCATCCCACCGAGGTGCGCCGCCGCTCGACCATGACGCATGAGATGCGCATCGCCGAAATCCTCGCCGAGCGCGATCGGCTGACGCCGACGCACGAAGAACAGGCCGATGCCGAGGAGGAGTTGCGCTGCCGCGTACTGACGCTGTGGCAAACCAACCTGCTGCGCAAGACCAAGCTGACCGTGCTCGACGAGGTGGCCAACGGGCTCGCTTATTACGACTACACCTTCCTGCGCCAGCTGCCCCGGCTCTATGCGGCGCTGGAGGACAGCCTCTCGGCGCTGGAAGGCGGGGAGGGCGCGGAGATCGCCTCGTTCCTGCGCGTGGGCAGCTGGATCGGCGGCGACCGCGACGGCAACCCCTTCGTAACCGCCGACGTGACCGCGCAGACCATGCGCCTGCAGAGCGCGGTGGCGGTACAGTTCTATCTGGACGAGCTGAATGCGCTCGGCGCCGAGCTTTCGATCAGCACCATCCGCGTCAATGTCTCGGACGAGTTGCTGGCGCTGGTGGATTCCTCGCCCGACGGCTCCCCGCACCGGCGCAACGAGCCCTATCGGCTTGCCGCTGGTGGCATCCGCGAGCGCGTGCGCGCCACCGCGTTCCGGCTGGAGGTCGCCGATCTGGTAGGGATCACCGAGAAGCCGGCGGCCAAGCCCTATGACAGCGCGGCCGAGTTGCTCGCCGATCTCGATGTCATCGCGCGTTCGCTGAAGCTGCATAAATCCGGCGCGATCGCGCGCGGCAAGCTGCGCATGCTGCGCCGCGCCGTGGACTGCTTCGGCTTCCACCTCGCCATTCTGGATTCCCGTCAGAATTCGGACGTGCACGAGCGCTGCATCGCCGAGCTGTTCGAAGTCGCCGCTCCCGGCACCGACTATAAGAGCCTCCCGGAAGGCACGCGCGTGGCCCTGCTGCTGCGCGAACTGACGACGGCGCGCCCCTTGACCTCGCCCTTCGCCGCCTATTCCGAAGAGACCATCGGCGAAATGAACATGCTGCGGGCCTGCGCGCGGATCCACAAGATCTACGGCGCCGAGGCGATCCAGACCTGCATCATCTCCAAGGCTGAGAGCGTCTCGGACATGCTTGAGCTGGCGCTGCTGCTCAAGGAGGTCGGCCTCGTCGATCCGGCGGGCTCTTCGGCCGTGAACATCGTGCCGCTGTTCGAGACCATCGGCGATCTGCGCAACTCGGCCAAGGTGATGGAGCAGATGTTCCGCCTGCCAGAGTACCGCAAGCTGGTGGACAGCCGCGGCGGCATGCAGGAGGTGATGCTCGGCTATTCGGATTCCAACAAGGATGGCGGTTTCGTCACCTCGGGCTGGGAACTCTACAAGGCCGAGATCGAGCTCATCGAGGTGTTCAAGCGCCATGGCGTGCGCCTGCGGCTGTTCCATGGCCGCGGCGGTTCGGTCGGCCGTGGCGGCGGGCCGAGCTACGACGCCATTCTCGCCCAGCCGGGTGGGGCGGTGCAGGGCGCGATCCGCATCACCGAGCAGGGCGAGATCATCTCGTCCAAATATTCCAACCCGGCGGTGGGCCGCGGCAATCTGGAAACGCTGGCGGCCGCGACCATCGAGGCAACGCTGCTGTCGGGCGACGCGAAGGCGCCGCGCGAGGAATACCTGACCGTGATGGACGAGCTTTCCGACGCCGCCTTCGCGGCCTATCGCTCGCTGGTCTACGAGACCCCGCGCTTTGAGGATTATTTCTGGGAATCCACCGTCATCAACGAAATCGCGACGCTGAACATCGGCTCGCGCCCGGCCTCGCGCAAAAAGACGCGGCGGATCGACGATCTGCGCGCGATCCCCTGGGTGTTCTCCTGGGCGCAGTGCCGGCTGATGCTGCCGGGCTGGTACGGCTTCGGCACGGCCGTGCGGCTGTGGCTTGAGAAGAACCCGGATGGCCTGCCGTTGCTGCAGGAAATGTATCGTGAATGGCCGTTCTTCCGCACCCAGCTCTCCAACATGGACATGGTGCTCTCCAAGAGCTCCATCGCCATCGCCTCGCGCTATGCGCAGCTGGTGGAGGATGTGGAACTGCGCGAGAGCATTTTCGGGCGCATCCGTGCCGAGCATCAGGCCGCGATCGACGCGTTGCTGGCGATTTCCCAGCAGGAGAAGCTGCTGGCGTCCAACCCTCATCTCGACCGCTCGATCCGCGCCCGCTTCCCCTATATCGATCCGCTGAACCATGTTCAGGTCGGCCTGCTGCGCAAGTACCGCGCCAGCGACACCGACGAGAAGGTGCTTCAGGGAATCCAGCTCACCATCAACGGCATTTCGGCGGGTCTGCGGAACTCCGGGTGAGGGCGCGGCTGGGGCAGGGGCAGACGATGCGCGTATGCTCCTGACAGGGAGGTCGCCGACCACGCCCTCCCTGATTGAGGGCGCTTTGCCCAGAGGCTCGGCCTTGAAGTGAGCCTCTGGGTTTGATTGCAAGCCTCGTCCGACACGCGGATGCGCGTCGGGACAACTTGGCTTTTGCAGATATGTCGCGAGAAGGCGTCGCTGGGATCAGGCAAGCCCTTGTTCCAGCTCATTTCTGCGCAGGAATGGCGGTCTGGCGTCAGGCGCTGCCAAGAGGCGGCGCTGCTTCCGGGGCCAGGTTCGGCGGCACGCGCGCCATCAGGAAAGCGGCCTTGATCAGGGCGGCATTGTCTGCCGCCTCCTCGCCGTCCGGCAGATATTTGCCGTCTTCCAGGCCGATCCGGCTGTCGAGGCCGCGCAGCAGGGCGTCGCGGTAGAGCGGCCATTTGGTGGCGTCGAGCCCGTGCTGAAGAACCGGCACGTCCAGGCTCGCGCCCGCCAGAATCGTGCGGATGCCGGCGGCAGCGGCGAGCCCCTCTGTCTCGTCCTGCTCGTTTATCTCAATGAGAATGCGCAGCATTTTGCGTGCCTGCGGCAAAGCGACGAGCCGCTCGGCGTCGGCCACCGACCACAGCCCAGCTTCGACGCCGATGCCGCGTTTCATCGCGAGAGCGATCATTTCCGGTGCATCATCCTCGATCAGGTTGATCGAGACGTAATCCGGCACGTCGGTCCACGCGCGAACTGCCGCCAGCCGCCCCGCGCCGCCGGGAGCGATCCCGGCATGGGTCGACAGCCCGACCGGTACGCCCGGCACCCGTGCTCGCACCGCCTGAAGCGCCTGCGCGACGATCGCGGCATCCAGCGTTTCCCGGCCCTCGGCATCGCGGGGGTGAAAATGCAGCTCACTCGCGCCGGCAGCGATGGCGGCGGCGGCGTCCGATGCCAGCTCAGCCGCCGAAACAGGCGTGTAGGGGTGGAAATCCTTGGTCCGGGAGCCGTTCAGGCAGGCCTGGAGCATGTGGTTGTCCCTTTGCGTCGCGGTGGTGTCGTGCCCTCAACCCGCAAGGAAGCCTTTTCGTTTCAGGCGCATCACCGCGCGCTCCATCGCCTGCAGGAATTCCGAGCGGTCGCGCGGTCCGAAGGGGCGGGGTCCCCCGGTGATCTCGCCGGCCTCCCGCAGGTCCTGCATCAGGTTTCGGGTGGCGAGTTGCATGCCGATGCTGGAGGCGGTGAAGGGTTTGCCGTTCGGTGCCAGAACCTCCGCGCCTGTTGCGACGGTGCGGGCGGCGAGCGGCACGTCGGCCGTGATGACGATATCGCCCTCAACCGCGCGCTCGGCGATCCAGTCGTCGGCGACGTCGGGGCCGGCCTCGACGATGACCCGCTCGACATCGACGCCATAGGGCGTGGCGATGAAGCTGTTGGCGACGAGGAACACCTTGATGCGATGGCGCTCGGCCACGCGATAGGCCTCGGTTTTCACCGGGCAGGCATCGGCGTCAATGTAGATCAGAATTGGTTTGGACAAGGTATTCCGGGCGGGCTGGAGCGTTGAAGCAAGAAAGAAGGGCTGCCCTTGCGGACAGCCCTTCCCATGTCAGACCGCGGTCCGGTCAGGGTGCTGCCTATTGGCAGCGCGACTTTGTCGCATCACGCGGCACGGACCTCGAAAGAGGCAAGCGTCCAGGTCACGGATACCGACGACCGCAGATCAAGACGATCAGACACTGGATCACCTCCTTTCAATTGTTGACGACATCATCAGATTACGCCGATTCGCGCCGACGTCATCCCCCCATGCAGACCGCGCGTTCACTTCCCGTTACGGTGTGACATGTTGGTGCGAGCGAGACCGGGTAAAATGAGGCGTATCGCTATATCGCTGCTGGTTTTTCTGCTGTTGGCCGCGCCCGTCGGCGCCCAGCAGGCGGCCGATGCGCAGGCTCCGGAAGCCGCTGGCACCATTGCCGGCCGCGGCAATGTCACGGCCCGGCACTGGATGGTCGCGGCGGCAAACCCGCTGGCGGCCGAGGCCGGGGCGCAGATGTTGCGGGAGGGCGGTAGCGCGGTCGATGCGATGATCGCGACGCAACTGGTACTTGGGCTGGTCGAGCCGCAATCCTCGGGGCTCGGCGGTGGGGCATTCCTCGTTTACTGGGACCGTTCGAGCGGCCGGCTCACCAGCTTCGACGGACGCGAGACCGCGCCCTTGGCCGCGACGCCGACCCTGTTCCAGAACGCTTCCGGCGAGCCGCTCGGCTTCATGGAGGCGGTTGTGGGCGGGCGTTCGGTCGGCACCCCCGCGATCCCTCGGCTGCTCGAAGACGCGCACCGCCGCCATGGCCGGCTTGCCTGGGCACGGTTGTTCGAGCCGGCTATTGCATTGGCAGAGAACGGTTTTATCGTCTCGCCGCGTCTCGCCGGGCTGGTCGCGCAGGATGCGGGGCTGAAGCGCATGCCGGGGACGCGCGATTATTTCTTCACGCCCGACGGCGCGCCGCTGGCGGCCGGCAGCTTGCTCAAGAACCCGGCCTATGCCGCGACGCTGCGGCTGCTGGCGCGGGAGGGGGCCGGTGCGTTCTACCGCGGCGAACTCGCGGCCAACATCGTGCGCACGGTGCGCGAGGCGCCGGGCAATCCGGGCGTGCTGGCGATGGACGACCTCGCCACCTATCGGGTGAAGGAGCGGGAGCCGATCTGCGTGCCCTATCGCGGGCTCGACATCTGCGGCATGGGGCCGCCGAGTTCTGGCGCGCTCACGCTCGGGCAAATTCTCGGCATGCTTGAACCCTATGATATCAATGGCTTGGGGCCGGATTCACCGGAAGCCTGGCGACTGATCGCGGATGCGTCGCGCCTCGCCTTCGCCGATCGCGGCCGCTACATGGCGGATGCGGATTTCGTGCCGATGCCGACCAGGGGGCTGGTGGCGCGCGACTATCTGAAAGCCCGCGGGAAACTGCTGCGCGGCGACGACGCGCTGCCGGAAGTCGCGCCGGGGCGGCCGAAATGGGACCATGCACGGCTTGATTATGCTGATGATTCCGCGCTGGAACTGCCCTCGACCACGCAGATTTCCATCGTGGACGGGGAGGGCAATGTGCTGTCCATGACCTCGACCATCGAGAACGCCTTCGGCTCGCGGCTGATGGTCGGCGGGTTCCTGCTCAACAATGAGCTGACGGATTTTTCCTTTAAAAGCCAAGAGGATGGCGTCCCGGTTGCCAATCGCGTGGAGCCGGGAAAGCGGCCGCGTTCCTCGATGGCGCCGACCATCGTGATGAAGGACGGGCGCCCGGTCCTGGCGCTCGGCTCGCCCGGCAGCAGCCAGATCATCGGCTATGTCGCGAAGACGCTGATCGCCCATATCGACTGGGGAATGGACCTGTCGCAAGCCATTGCCAGCCCTAATGTTCTGGCGCGTTTCGATGCGGTGGAGATCGAGGAGGGGACGGCGGCGGTGCGCCTCGCCCCGGCTCTGGAGGCGCTCGGCTTCACGGTGAAGCAGGCGCCGATGACCTCCGGTGTGCAGGCCATCGGGATCACGCCGGAGGGGCTGACCGGGGCCGCCGATCCGCGCCGGGAGGGCGTCGCGATCGGCCAATAAGGACGCGCCGACGTCGGCGCATCGGCGCTCCGGACGCCGCGCCCTCAGTGGCTGATCATCCACGGGCGGGCGGAGGGGAAGCTCTTGGCGCCGGACGCGGAGGTCGCGGTGCGGTTTTTCTTCGAGCGGCTTTTCATACCGCCCGAGCAGCAGGAGCAGTTCGAGGCGTGCTTGGCGCGCTCCTGTTTCTCCTTGTAGCCGTCGACGCTCATCGGGTTGTGCCGCGCGCTCTCATTGGTGGAATGGGCGATGCGGCTCTCGCGCGAGAGGCCGGAAAAATGGGGGGCGGTGAGCATCACGCGCGGGGCCATCGCCCCGCAATCCGGGCAGGGCTGGGGCGCCTGATATTCGCTCATCGGCCGAAGCTCGGTGAAGTCGCCGCAGCTGTCGCACATATATTCATAGACGGGCATGGCGTTTTTCCTTCGGGCTGTTGAGCCCCGACCTTGGGCGTTTCCTCAAGAACCGCGGGACGGCATGGCAGCCGTCCCGCGCACCGGACAATTACGGGGGGTCAAAGGTCCGGCGATATCGGCATGTCGATCGACCCGTCAATGAACTTGGTCGGACCGGCAGCCGAGGGCTTGATGTCGAAATCGAAGATTTCCGTGGGCAGCCACAGCGTGGCGCAGGAATTCGGGATGTCGACGACACCCGAGAAGTGGCCCTGCACCGGCGCGACGCCGAGGATGGAGTGCGCCTGCGCGCCCGAATAGCCGAACTTCTTCATGTATTCGATGGCGTTCAGGCAGGCCTGACGATAGGCGACATTGGCGTCCAGATAGTGCTGGGTGCCGCTCTCGTCGACCGAAATGCCCTCGAAGATGAGGTAGTCCTTGTAGTTCGGCGTGATCGGCGACGGTTTGAAGATCGGGTTCTTGATCCCGTACATCTCCATGCCGTTCTTGATCAGGTCGACCTTGATGTGCAGCCACGCCCCGAACATTTCGATGGCGCCGCAGAAGGTGATTTCGCCGTCGCCCTGGGAGAAGTGCATGTCGCCCATGGAGAGGCCGGCGCCGTCGACATAGACCGGGAAGTAGATCTTGGAGCCGCGCGACAGGTCCTTGATGTCGCAATTGCCGCCATGCTCGCGGGGCGGCACGGTGCGGGCGCCCTCGGCCGCGACCTTGTCCCAGGCGTCGCCCTTGGCGAGCTTGCCCAGATGCGCGGTCTTCGCGAAAGGCGGGTTGGCGAGCGGGGGCACGCGGGTCGGGTTGGTGTCGATCAGCGCCTGCTCGCGGGAATTCCAGGTGTCGAGCAGCTTCTGCGAGGGCAGGGTGCCGATCAGGCCGGGATGGATCAGGCCGGCGAAGCCGACGCCGGGCACATGACGCGAGCGCGTGAACATGCCCTCGTAATGCCAGATCGACTTCTGGGCGAGCGGGAAGTGCTCGGTCAGGAAGCCGCCGCCGTTCTTCTTGGAGAAGAAGCCGTTGAAGCCCCATTCATGGCCCTTGAGCGTGCCGGCGTCGAGAATGTCAACCACCAGCAGGTCGCCGGGCTTGGCGCCCTTCACCCCGATCGGGCCGGAGAGATAGTGCACCGTCGACAGGTCGACGTCGCGGATGTCGTCGGCGGAATCATTGTTGGCGATCGCGCCGCCGGTCCAGTCGACGGTCTCGACCAGGAAGTCGGCGCCGGGCTCGACCCAGGTGGCGATCGGAATGTCCGGGTGCCAGCGATTGTGCAGGTACTCGTTCTCCGTGGCCGGCTTGGAAAGATCGACCGAGATCAATGTTTCAGGCATCGCTAACTCCATTTCCCCCTTGGGCACAGTTGGGCAGGCGGAACCGGACCGGGATCTGCCGGGCCGGAAGAAGATGGCCGGCGGTCACACCGAGAGGAAACGGGCGACCTTGGCCTCGTCGACATCGGCGCGCAGGTCCTCATGGACGATCTCGCCGTTCTCGATGACCAGCACGCGATCAGCGATGTCCAGCGCGAAGGACAGCACCTGCTCGGACACCACGATGGACAGGCCACGCTCATCGCGGATGCGCTTCAGCGTACGCGCCATCTCGCGGATGATCGAGGGCTGGATGCCTTCGGTCGGCTCGTCGAGCAGCAGCACCTTGGGCGCGGTGGCGAGCGCGCGGGCGATGGCGAGCTGCTGCTGCTGGCCGCCGGACAGGTTGCCGCCGCGCCGGCCCTTCATTTCCAGCAGCACCGGGAACAACTCGTAGAGGTCCGGCGGAACCTTGGTGGCGCCGCGCGGAATGAGGCCGGTCTCGATGTTCTCCTGCACCGTCATGGTGGAGAAGATCATGCGGCCCTGCGGCACATAGGCGACGCCCTTGGCGACGCGCTCATAGCTCTTGAGCCTGGTGATGTCGGAATCCCCGACCGAGACCGAGCCGCTTTTCGTCGGCACGATGCCCATGAGCGACTTCATGAGCGTGGTCTTACCCATGCCGTTGCGGCCCATGATGGCGATGATCTCGTTGGGGGCGACCTTGAAGCTCAGCCCGTGGAGCGCTTCGCTTTCGCCGTAGGAGACGTGCAGATCGGAGACGTTCAGCATGATCCGCCCTTCCTCAATGGCCGAGATAGACTTCGATGACCTTGGGGTCCGCCTGGACCTTGGCCATGGAGCCTTCCGAAAGGATCTTGCCCTGGTGCAGCACCGTCACCTTGTGGGCGATGTCCTCGACGAACTTCATGTCGTGCTCGATCACGATCACCGAGCGGTCCTTGATGATGGTGTTGAGCAGCTCGGCGGTCTTCTTGCGCTCGGACACGCTCATGCCGGCGACCGGCTCGTCGAGCATCAGGAGTTCGGGGTCCTGGATCAGCAGCATGCCGATCTCCAGCCACTGCTTCTGGCCGTGGGAGAGATATTCGGCGCGCTGGTCGAGCTGGTCGGCGAGGAAGATGGTCTCCGCCACCTCGTGCACCCGGCCCTTCACCGCGGCGTCGCGCCGGAAGGTGAGGGCGCCGACCACCGAGCGACCCTTGGGATAGGAGATTTCCAGATTCTCGAAGACGGTGAGGTCTTCATAGATCGAGGGGTTCTGGAACTTGCGGCCCACCCCGGCGCGCACGATCTCGTGCTCCTTCATGGTGGTCAGCTCGCGGTCCTTGAACCGGATCGAGCCGGTGGTGGCCTTGGTGCGCCCGCAGATCAGGTCGAGCACCGTGGTCTTGCCGGCCCCGTTTGGGCCGATGATCACGCGGATCTCGTTTTCGTCGACATAGAAGGACAGGTCGTTGACCGCCTTGAAGCCGTCGAACGAGACCGTGAGGCCTTCCACCGCGAGGACGAAGTCCTTGTTCATCTGGTCGGCGATGACTTGCGTGTTCATGGGGAGGCCCTCACTCGGCGGCGGCGGGGGCGACGGGCCCGGAGGGGCTCGCCGGCGGGGTGGCGGCGGTGCGCACGGCCGCCTTCGGCTTGTCCGAGAACAGCGGGCCGAGGCGGGGGGCGACATAGGTCTGCCAGAGGCCGGCAATGCCGTTCGGGAACAGCAGCACCACGGCGATGAACAGGCCGCCGAGGCCGAACAGCCAGAGCTCGGGGAAGCTCTCGGAGAACGAGGTCTTGGCCCAGTTCACCAGCAGCGTGCCGTAGATGGCGCCGAGGATGGAGAGCCGGCCGCCGACCGCGGTGTAGATCACCATCTCGATCGAGGGCACGATGCCGACGAAGGACGGCGACATGAAGCCGACCTGAAGGGTGAACATCGCCCCGCCAATGGCCGAGAGCGAGGCGGCCAGGCAGAACACGAACACCTTGAACGAGGCCACGTCATAGCCCGAGAACCGCACCCGGTCCTCCTTGTCGCGCATGGCGACGAGGATGCGGCCGAGCTTGGACGACTTCACGAAATAGGCGATCAGGATGCAGGCGAGCAGCAGGCCGACGCAGACGAAATAGAGGACGGTCTTGGCGCTGTCGGTGCGGATGTCCCAGCCGTGCAGCGTGCGCAGGTCGGTGATGCCGTTGATGCCGCCGGTATAGCCCTGCTGGCCGATGATCAGGATGGTGAGGATCGCCGCCAGCGCCTGGGTGATGATGGCGAAGTACACGCCGCCCACCCGGCGCTTGAACATGGCGAAGCCGACGATGAAGGCGAAGATCGCCGGCACCACGATCACCGCCAGCGTGGTGAAGCCGAAGCTGCGGAACGGCTCCCAGAACCAGGGCAGCGAGGTGATCTGGTTCCAGTCCATGAAGTCCGGGATGCCCGGGGTCGACTGGATCTTGGTGTTCTCGACGCTGGAGGCTTCCAGCTTCAGATACATCGCCATGCAGTACCCGCCGAGGCCAAAGAACACGCCCTGGCCCAGCGAGAGAATGCCGGCATAGCCCCAGCACAGCACGAGGCCGAGCGCGACGAAGGCGTAGGTCAGGTACTTGCCGACGAACTGGAGGCGGAAATTGTCCAGCGCCAGCGGCAGGATCACCAGCAGGAGCACGGCGAGGATGACGATGCCGATGGCATCCCTGGGGCGAAGGAAGAAGGTGCGTCCGGATTGGGTCATGTGCGGTTCCTCAGCGACGGACCTTGATGACGAACAGGCCCTGCGGCCGCAGCATCAGGATGATGACCACGCCAAGCAGCGTGAGGACCTTGGCCATCGAACCGGAGAGGAAGAACTCCATGGTCGACTGGGCCTGCGAAATGGTGAAGGCGGAGGCGATGGTGCCGAGCAGGCTCTGCGCGCCGCCGAAGACGACGACGAGGAAGGTGTCGACGATGTAGAGCTGGCCGGAGGTCGGGCCGGTGGAGCCGATCATGGTGAAGGCCGAGCCGGCGACGCCGGCAATGCCGCAGCCGAGGCCGAACGTGTAGCGGTCGACCTTCTCGGTGTTGATGCCAACGGCGCCGGCCATGACGCGGTTCTGCACCACGGCGCGCACCTGCTTGCCCCAGCTCGACTTGTACATCAGCAGGGCGACCGCGACGGTGATGGCGATGGTCAGGCCCATGACGAACAGGCCGTTGATCTGCACCTCGACCACTTCGGTGACCGGCAGCGAGCCCATCATCCAGCTCGGCAGCTCGACGCCGACCTCGCGCGGGCCGAACACGGAACGGTAGAACTGCTGGAGGATCAGGCTGAGGCCCCAGGTGGCCAGCAGCGTGTCCAGCGGGCGTTTGTAGAGGCGCCGGATCATCAGCCATTCCACCGCCATGCCGAGCGCGCCGGCGGCGAAGAAGGCGAGGATCATGGCGATGAAGAAGTAGATGCTGAACAGCGAGGGGATGTAGTTCAGGAAGAGCTGCGACGTGAAATAGGTGACATAGGCGCCAAGAATCATGAACTCGCCATGGGCCATGTTGATGACGCCCATCTGCCCGAAGATGATCGCCAGCCCCAGCGCCATCAGCAGGAAGACGGAGAACAGGATCAGCCCGGCAAAGCCCTGCATCATGAAGATGGAGCTGAGTTCGCTCAGCGAATATTCAGAGAACATCACGAATCCCCCGGCGTGCGCATGGTGGCGCGGTCTCAAGCGGTCTTGCGGTCGACTGGTCGAAAGGCCCACGGCCGACAGGCTCGCGGTCCAAAGGAAAGAGCCCGGAGAGGGCGGGCGCCCTCTCCGGGTTCGGGCCTCAGGCGATCACTGGTAACCCTTGGGGAACGGATCCGGCTCGATGAGCTCGGGGGTCTCGAACACCACCTTGAACTGGCCGTCGAGCTGCGCCTGGCCGACGCGGGTCTTGGACCACAAATGATGGTTCGGGTGGATCTTGACGTAGCCTTCCGGCGCCTTGGTGAACTCGATGCCGGCGGAGGCCTCGGCGATCTTGTCGATGTCGAAGGAGCCGGCCTTCTCGACCGTCATTTTCCACAGCCACGGGCCGAGATAGGCGGCCTGGGTCACGTCGCCGATCACGGTCTTCTCGCCCCACATCTTCTTGAAGGCGGCGACGAAGTCCTTGTTGTTCGGGTTGTCGAGCGACTGGAAGTATTTCATGCAGCTATAGGCATTGGCGAAGTTCTCGCCGCCGATGCCGTCGATCTCGTCCTCGGTGACCGAGATGGTCAGCAGGGTCTGCTTGCTGAGGTCGATGCCAGCGGCCTTGAGCTGCTTGTAGAAGGCGACGTTCGAGCCGCCGACGACCGCGGCGTAGATCACGTCGGGCTTGGTCAGCTTGATCTTGTTGATCACCGAGTTGAACTGGGTGTGGCCGAGCGGGAAGTACTCCTCGCCCGAGACCTTGCCGCCGAGCTTCGCCTCGATGTGCTTGCGCGCGATCTTCATCGAGGTGCGCGGCCAGATGTAGTCCGAGCCGATGAGATAGAAGCTCTTGCCGCCCTTCTCCTTGTTGACCCAGTCAAGGCCGGCGAGGATCTGCTGCGTGGCTTCCTGGCCGGTATAGATGACGTTCTTGGACTGCTCGAGGCCTTCATAGAAGGTCGGGTAGTACAGCATGCCGTTATACTGCTCGAACACCGGCAGCACCGCCTTGCGCGAGGCCGAGGTCCAGCAGCCCATGACGGCGGCGACCTTGTCATTGACCAGCAGTTTCTTGGCCTTTTCGGCGAAGGTCGGCCAGTCGGACGCGCCGTCTTCCTGGATGTACTTGATCTTGCGGCCGAGCACGCCGCCCATGGCGTTGATCTGCTCGATCGCCAGCTTCTCGGCCTGCACCGAGCCGGTCTCGGAGATCGCCATGGTGCCGGTGACGGAGTGCAGGATGCCGACGGTGACTTCCGTGTCGGTCACGGCAAGACCCGTGGTGTTGACCGCGGAGGTCGCCGGCGCCTGTGCGAGGGCAGGCGTAGAAAACAGCCCGGACGACGCAAGCACAGGAATGGCCGGCATCGCCGCGATGCCCATCAGAAGCTTTCGGCGGGTGCTCGAAAACTTCATCGAATTATCGTCACTGGAAGACATACATTCCCCTCCACGGGTTAGACGTGCCTCGACAAGCTTTTCGTCATGCTTGTGTTGAGGCGATCGTGGGGGGCGATGCGGCGGTGCAGCAATACGTCGATTGACGTATAGGTGATCGGCGGGTTGCGCATGACACTGATGGCAACGATGGACGTGGGGTGTGCGCGCCGGCGTCGTGCGTTTTTTCGTGCGCGCGCGCGACGGATATTTTTGAAATACTTTGCGGTAAACGAAGCTTCGGGAGTCGATTTCAGGGTTTCTGTTGCGTTTCTGCCTCAATGCCGGAACGTTCGTGTGGTGTTTTCTGGCGATGGTTTGCTTTTCGTGTTTGATAGTCTCGGGGATGGTCTATGCATCCCGATTGGTGCCGTGAACCGGAACGGCGGTTCGCAGGGCAGTGCAATAAAAGCCTGGGAGTGAGCGGAGGAGTATGTCGGGCGTCAAAGCGGCGAGGCAGACCCCAATGGCGGCTGAGCAGAGGATCGTTCGCGTTCGGCGCCGCTATAACCAGTGGGTCGTCAACGAGACGCTCGAGGACTACGCGCTCCGCTTCACCGCGAAGAGCGCGCGGCGCTGGTCGGCGCTGCGCGTGGCGAACACCGCGCTGGGTGCGGTCTCCTTCCTCGCGCTGGAGGCGATCGGCGGGGCGATCACGCTGGCCTATGGCTTCGAGAACGCGGTGGCGGCGATCATCGCGGTCTGCGTCATCATCTTCGCCGCCGGCCTGCCGATCAGCTTCTATGCCGCCAAATTCGGCGTCGACATCGACCTGCTCACCCGCGGCGCCGGCTTCGGCTATATCGGCTCGACCGTCACCTCGCTGATCTACGCCTCCTTCACCTTCCTGTTCTTCGCCATCGAGGCGGCGATCATGGCGCTGGCGCTGGAAATGTGCTTCGGCGTGCCGCTGATGGTCGGCTATTTCGTCAGCGCGCTGGTGGTGATCCCGCTGGTGACGCACGGCATCACCTTCATCAGCCGGTTCCAGCTCTGGACGCAGCCGCTCTGGCTGGCGCTGAACCTCATTCCCTTCGTCTTCATCCTGCTCCAGCACGGCGATTCCCTCGCCGGCTGGACCAGCTATTCCGGGCGCCTCGGGGCGCCGGGCGGCGCGTTCGACCTGATGCAGTTCGGCGCCGCCTCCACGGTGATCTTCGCGCTGGTGGCGCAGATCGGCGAGCAGGTGGACTTTTTGCGCTTCCTGCCGCGCCGCGCGCCGGGCCGCACCGCGGCGGGGCGCAACGCGCTGTGGTGGGTGGCGCTGCTCTCCGCCGGGCCGGGCTGGATCATTCCCGGCGGGCTGAAGATGCTGGCGGGCTCGTTCCTCGCCTATTTCGCGCTGACCCATGGCGTGCCGTTCATCCATGCCGCCGAGCCGACCCAGATGTATCTGGTGGCGTTCGAGACCGTGTTCTCGCCCCCGGTCGCGCTGGCCTTCACCGGCGTGTTCGTCATCCTCGCCCAGCTCAAGATCAACGTGACCAACTCCTATGCGGGGTCGATCGCCTGGTCGAACTTCTTCTCCCGCCTGACGCACAGCCACCCCGGCCGCGTGGTGTGGCTGGTGTTCAACGTCTCGATCGCCCTGATGCTGATGGCGCTCGGCATCTACAAGGCGCTGGAACAGATTCTCGGGCTCTACGCGATCGTCGCGGTCGCCTGGGTCGCGGCGCTGGTCGCCGATCTCGTGGTCAACAAGCCGATGGGCTGGAGCCCGCCGGGCATCGAGTTCAAGCGCGCCCATCTCTACGACATCAATCCTGTCGGCGTCGGCGCGGTGATCGCGGGCACCGGGGTCGCGGTGCTGGCCTTTGCCGGGCTGTTCGGCGCGGTGCTGCAGGCCTTCGCGCCCTTCGTCGCGCTGGTGGTGTCCTTCGTCGCCGCCGCCGCCATCGCCTTCGCGACGAAGGGGCGCTACTACATCGCCCGCCGCACCACCAAGAACTGGGAGGGCCGGCTCTCGCTCAAGTGCTGCATCTGCGAGCACAAGTTCGAGCCGGAGGACATGGCGCATTGCCCGGTCTATGCCGGGCCGATCTGCTCGCTGTGCTGCTCGCTCGATGCCCGCTGCCATGACCGCTGCAAGGAGGAGGCGCGCTTCCCCGAGCAGATACTGGCCGCGCTTCAGGCGACGCTGCCGAGCTGGATCGTGGCGCGGATCAACTCGCGCATCGGCCATTATATCGGCGTGCTCTCGCTGCTGGCCTCGGTGATCGGGGCCATTCTCGGCGTGATCTATTTCCAGTCCGCCTTCGCGCCCGTCGCCGAGCGCGAGGCGATCGGGCACATGCTGTTCACGCTGTTCTTCATCCTGCTGATCATCGCGGGCGTGGCGGCGTGGCTGTTCGTGCTGGCGCAGGAAAGCCGGCGCGTGGCGCAGGAGGAGAGCAACCGCCAGACCGCGCTGCTGATGCGCGAGATCGAGGCGCACAAGCGCACCGACGCCAAGCTCCAGAAGGCGAAGGAGGTGGCCGAGGCCGCCAACCTCGCCAAGAGCCGCTATGTGGTCGGCGTGAGCCATGAACTGCGCACGCCGCTCAACGCCATTCTCGGCTACGCCCAGCTTCTGGAGCGCGACACCTCGATTCCCCCGCACCGGCGCGACGCCATCCGCGTGGTGCGCCGCTCGGCGGAGCATTTGTCGGGCCTGATCGACGGGCTGCTCGACATTTCCAAGATAGAGGCGGGGCGGCTGCATCTCACCCGCGACGAGGTGCGGATCGGCGAGTTCCTCGACCAGCTGGTCGACATGTTCCGCCTGCAGGCCACCGCCAAGGGCATCGATTTCGTCTATGTCCGCCCGGAGCGCCTGCCGGCCGTGGTCTATACCGACGAGAAGCGGCTGCGGCAGATTCTGATCAACCTGCTGTCCAATGCCATCAAGTTCACAGAGAACGGCCGGGTGGCGCTGCGCATCGGCTATAAGAGCCAGGTTGCCGAGTTCGAGGTCGAGGATACCGGCATCGGAATCCCGCCGGGCGACCACCAGCGCATCTTCGAGCCGTTCGAGCGCGGCGAGCGCGCGGGCACCTATTCCACCGCGGGCATCGGGCTCGGCCTGACCATCACCAAGCTGCTGACCGAGATCATGGGCGGGGAAATCTCGCTGCGCTCCACGCCCGGCACGGGCAGCACGTTCCGCGTCAAGCTGATGCTGGCGGAGGTCGCCTCGCCGACCCGCGCGGGGCCGATCCAGCACCGGCGTATCGCCGGCTATGCCGGGCAGCGTCGCACCGTTCTCGTCGCCGACGACGACGTGGCGCATCGCGAGCTGATGCACGAATTGCTGGTGCCGCTCGGCTTCACCGTGCTCTCCGCCGCCGATGGCGTCGCGGCGCTGGACATGGTGCGCGAGTGGGACCCCGACCTCTTGCTGCTGGACATTTCCATGCCCGGCCTCAATGGCTGGGAAGTGGTACGCCAGCTACGCGACGAGGGGTTCGGACGGCTGCGCATCATCATGATTTCCGCCAATGCCGGCGAGATCCTCGGTCCCGGCGTCGACATGCCCAGCCATGACGACCACATGGTCAAGCCGGTGCATCTGCGCGGGCTGCTGGAGAAGATGCAGACGCTGCTCGACCTGGAATGGTTCGGCGATGCCGACCCGGCGACGCAGGCCGCGCCCCCAACTGAGCGGCTGAACGCGCCCGCGGCCGGCCATCTGGAAGAGCTGCTGAAGCTCGGCGAGATCGGCTATGTGCGCGGCATCCAGGCCAAGCTGAACGAGATCGAGAAAGCCCCCGGCGACAATGACGCCTTCGTCTCCCACATGCGTGAACTGATGGAAACCTTCGACTTCAAGCGTTACATGGCGGTGCTGGAGGCCTTGCGCGGCAATGATGCATAGCGTGGAGCGCCGGGACATCGTGCTCGTGGTGGACGATTCCCCCGAGACACTGAGCCTTCTGACCGACGCGCTGGAGGCCGCCGGCGCGACGGTGCTGGTCGCGACCGAAGGCGCCAACGCGCTCGCGCTGGCCGAGCGCATCACGCCCGACGTCATCCTGATGGACGCGCTGATGCCGGGCATGGACGGCTTCGAGACCTGCCGACAGCTCAAGCGCAACAAGGCGATCGCCCATGTGCCGGTGATCTTCATGACCGGGCTCTCGGAGACCGAGCAGATCGTGAAGGGGCTGGAGGCCGGCGGCGTGGATTACGTCACCAAGCCGATCTCGCCGGACGAGTTGATCGCGCGCATCCGCGTGCACCTTGCCAATGCCCGGCAGGCGCACAGCGCGCGCGCCGCGCTCGACGCCTCCGGCCGCTTCCTGCTGTCGGCGACGCGCGGGGGGCGGGTGCTGTGGGCGACGCCGCAGGCGACCGCGCTGCTGGGCGCGGTGTCCGGCACCGTGCCGGGGGATTCGCTGGTGCTGCCCGAGACGGTGCGCCGCTGGCTCGACGGCCAGCGCGGCGACCCGAGCGGGGTCGAGCCGGGCGTGATCGAGCTGTCGGTCGAGGGCTCGCCGCGCCGGCTGCGCCTGTCCTATGTCGGGCAGATCGGGCCGGACGAATTGCTGCTGCGCATCGTCGAGGATGGCGGCGTGCCGCCCGAGCAGGTGCTCCGCGCCAAGCTGAACCTGACGGCCCGTGAGGCCGAGGTGCTGATGTGGCTCGCGCGCGGCAAGGCCAATCGCGATATCGGTGAGATTCTCGGCCTCTCGCCGCGCACCGTGAACAAGCACCTCGAACAGATCTATTCCAAGATCGGGGTGGAGAACCGGGCCGCCGCCACCGCGCTCGCCGTGACCGCGCTGACGCCGAAATAGTCACCCATCTCAGAACATTACCGCGGGATTGCGCCGCGCATCCACCGACCCGAAAGGCCGGTTGATGCGCGGTTTTCGCGCGTCCGTCGCGCGGCTCTCCCGCGCGTGCGGCGCGGTATCGAGGTGCAGATTTGAAATTTTGATTAATCCGTGCTCGAAAAACTACGAAATTATTGCTTTTTTTGTTGAAACTTGTAGCTTCCCGCCAGATCGTTAGCCTCATTCTGGAGGACGTCATGAAACGCAAGATTGCGGCGCTGAGCTGCGCGGCCGCGATGACCGTGGCAGGCCTGCCTGTCGGCGTTGCTTCCGCCCAGCAGCGGTCGGCCGGGCAGGCGTTGCAGGAAGCTGTCGACCGGACCTGCGTCGTCGAGATCACCACCACGACGATTTCGACCGCCAGCGGGCGCATCCAGCTTCAGAACCTCTGCTACAATCCCCGCGCAGTCCGCATCTCGTGGAGCGACGGCCGTCTGGTGGATTACTGCCTGAACAGCGCCGGCGATGTGCGCTATGTCCAGAAGCTGACCGACAGTTACAAGCTGACGCGCGAACAGGACATCCTGCTCTGCCCCTGAGCCTCGGCTCCGGCACGCGCGAACGACATCGCCCGAACAACAAAACGCCCGCTCGGCATGCCGCGGGCGTTTTGTCGTTTCAGGGTGCGGCGCGCCGGGGTAACCGGAGGCTTCAGCTTCCAGAGGGGCCATCCGTGCGCGCGGAACGTGCGCTAGGCCGGCTCGGGCATGCCCTCGGCGGTGGGCACCAGCCGGTCCAGCTCGTCGTCGGCGAACAGGCGGGAGCGGGTGAGGAAACGCTTGTCGCGCCCGTTCTCCAGGCTGAACATGCCGCCGCGTCCGGGCACCACGTCGATGATGAGCTGGGTGTGCTTCCAGTAGTCGAACTGTGACGGGCTCATGAAGAACGGCACGCCGCCGATCTCGCCCATACGCACGTCGCGGTCGCCGACGATGAAGTCGCCGGTCGGGTAGCACATGGGGGAGGAGCCGTCGCAGCAGCCGCCGGACTGATGGAACAGGATCGGGCCGTGCTCGGCCTTGAGTTCCGCGATCAGCTCAAGCGCGGCCGGCGTCGCCAGCACGCGGGCAATCGGGGCGTCGGTTACGATAACGGTCATGGCGTCCTCCGTTTCACGTCGCCGGGACCTGCTGTCGGGCCGCGTGCGGCGAGGCTGTCCTGTGAAGATGGCAAGGGCCGGCCACGGCGGCAAGGCTGGTCGCGGCGGCCGGTCGCGGCGGCCGGTCTCGCCATGCCCGGCGCGTGCTCGGGCGGGAGGTGGCGCGCGATGGCCGTCCGGACCGAACCGTGCCCGGCGGGAGGAGGGCGCAGCCGCTCCCGCCGGGCATCGATGTGGCAGCGTGGGCGCTCGCCCACGCGCGCCGATCAGAAGAAGCCGAGCTTCTTCGGGCTGTAGCTGACCAGCATGTTCTTGGTCTGCTGGTAGTGGTCGAGCATCATCTTGTGGTTCTCGCGCCCGATGCCGGACTGCTTGTAGCCGCCGAACGCCGCGTGGGCCGGATAGGCGTGGTAGCAATTGGTCCACACGCGGCCGGCCTGGATGGCGCGGCCGAAGCGATAGGCGCGGTTGCCGTTGCGGGTCCACACGCCGGCGCCCAGCCCGTACAGCGTGTCGTTGGCGATGGAGAGCGCCTCGTCCTCGTCCTTGAACGTGGTCACCGACACCACCGGCCCGAAGATCTCCTCCTGGAAGATCCGCATCTTGTTGGTGCCCTTGAACACGGTCGGCTTGACGTAATAGCCGCCGGCCAGATCGCCGCCGAACTCGTTGCGCCCGCCGCCGGTGAGCACCTGCGCGCCCTCCTGCTTGCCGATGTCGATGTAGGAGAGAATCTTCTCCAGCTGCTCGGAGGAGGCCTGCGCGCCGATCATGGTGGCGGGATCGAGCGGGGAGCCCTGCACGATGGCCTCCACGCGCTTCAGCGCCCGCTCCATGAAGCGGTCATAGATGTCTTCCTGGATCAGCGCGCGCGAGGGGCAGGTGCAGACCTCGCCCTGGTTCAGCGCGAACATGACGAAGCCCTCGATCGCCTTGTCGAAGAAATCGTCATCCTCGGCCACCACGTCGCTGAAGAAGATGTTCGGCGACTTGCCGCCCAGCTCCAGCGTGACCGGGATCAGGTTCTGGCTGGCATACTGCATGATCAGCCGGCCCGTGGTGGTCTCGCCGGTGAAGGCGATCTTGGCGATGCGGTTGGAACTCGCCAGCGGCTTGCCGGCCTCAAGGCCGAAACCGTTGACGATGTTGAGCACGCCGGGGGGCAGCAGGTCGGCGATCAGCTCGGCCAGCACGAGGATGCTCGCCGGGGTCTGCTCCGCCGGCTTCAGCACCACGCAGTTGCCGGCCGCGAGCGCGGGGGCGAGCTTCCACACCGCCATGAGAATCGGGAAGTTCCACGGGATGATCTGCCCGACCACGCCGAGCGGCTCATGGAAGTGATAGGCGACGGTGTCGTGGTCGATCTCGCTGATGCCGCCTTCCTGCGCGCGGACGGCGCCGGCGAAATAGCGGAAATGGTCGATGGCGAGCGGCATGTCGGCGGCCGTGGTCTCGCGGATCGGCTTGCCATTGTCCCAGGTCTCGGCCAGCGCCAGCAGGTCGAGATTGGCCTCCATCACATCGGCGATCTTGTTGAGGATCAGCGCGCGCTCGGCGGCGGAGGTCTTGCCCCAGGCATCCTTGGCGGCGTGAGCGGCGTCCAGCGCCTTCTCGATGTCCGCGGAATCGGAGCGGGCGATTTCACAGATCTTGCCGCCGGTGACGGGCGAGGTGTTGTCGAAATAGCGCCCGTTCACGGGCTCGACGAACTTGCCGCCGATGAAGTTGCCGTAGCGGGCCTTGAAGGGGGACTGCTTGGTGATGGCGAGTTCAGGCTTGTTCATTGGTTCCTCCCAGGGTGGAGCCCATGAGATTGCACCGCCTGTGCCAGAGCTGTGCGGCGCTGCACAAAATCGTTACTGCAGGACGGGAAGGTGTTGGTATTGCTGGACGTCTCATTCCATTCTGGGATCACTCCACATCATGGGAATGGACGGCGTTCCAAAACTTTGCAACAACTGTCGGAGATAACAACAAGACCTGCGACATGTGTGGCAAATTGCAACACTCGGGAGGATCGCATGCGTCACGAGGACTCTTCGCGCACGGTGCTGGCCGCGCGACGCCAGTTCTTCGAGCATGGACGGCCGGAGGGGCCGCGCATGTCGGCGCTGGTATCGGCGCCGATCCTGCGCTCCTGGCAGCGCTGCGCCGCGCGCGGCCTCGACAATTCGGTGCTGCCGCGTCTGGAGCCGCTCACCGCCCATGAGTTCCTGGAGGCGTCGGAGCGCCACGAGAAGCTGCGGCGGCTGTGCCGGCCGGAGCTGGAAGGGCTCTATGCCGACGCCATGCAGACCGGCTGCGTGGTCGTTCTCACCGATGCCGACGGGCTGATACTCGACGCGCTCGGCCATGCCGACTTCGCCGCGCGCGCGGCGCAGGTGGCGCTGCGGCCGGGTGTCGGCTGGGGCGAGACCTCGACCGGCACCAATGCGGTGGGCACGGCGCTGGTCGAGGGGCGCCCGATCGCGGTGCATGGCGGCGAGCATTATTACGACCCGCACGCCATTCTGAGCTGTTCCGCCGCGCCGATCGTCGACCCTTACGGGCGCACCATCGGCGCGCTCGATCTCTCCGGTCCGGCGGCGGTCGACCATCGCCACGCGCTGGGGCTGGTGCGGCTGGCGGTGGAGCAGATCGAGCATCGCTTCTTCGACGAGGATTTTGCCGGGCGCCGCGTCCTGCGCTTCCAGAGCGACCGCGCCATGCTGGGCACGGCACGCGAGGGCATCATGGTGTTCGAGGACGACCGGCTGGTCGCCGCCAATCGCCATGGCCTGTCGCTGCTGGGCATGGACTGGTCGGCGCTCGGCCTGCGCCGGGCCGGCGAACTGTTCAGCCGGGTGCCGGGCGGTGCCGGCGAGCAGCCGCTGGTCGATGCCAGCGGCCGCGAGCTGTTCTGCCGGATCGACGGCGAGCCGGCCTCCCGCCCGCTGATGCGCGCGCCCGCCCTGATCGGCACCGACGAGGCGCCGCTGCTGCTGCGCGACAGCGACCGGCAGGCGGTGCAGCGCGCGCTGCGCATGGTCGAGGCCAATGTCCCCGTGCTGGTACGCGGCGAGACCGGCACCGGCAAGGAGATGGTCGCCCACGAGATTCACCGCCGCAGCACCCGCGCCGACGGGCCGTTCGTCGCGGTGAACTGCGCGGCGATCCCCGAGACGCTGATCGAGGCGGAGCTGTTCGGCTATGAGGACGGCGCCTTCACCGGCGCGCGGCGCCACGGCCGCAAGGGGCTGCTGCGGCAGGCCGATGGCGGGGTGCTGTTCCTCGACGAGATCGGCGACATGCCGCTGTTCCTGCAGACGCGGCTGCTGCGCGTGCTTCAGGAGCGCGAGGTGTCCCCGCTCGGCGGCGGGCGGCCGGTCAAGGTGGATTTCGCGCTGATCTGCGCCACCCATCGCGACCTCGCCGCGCTGGTGGAGGCCGGGACGTTCCGCTCCGACCTGTATTTCCGCATCGCGCACTACACCATCCAGCTTCCGGCGGTGCGCGAACTGCCGGACCGCATGGCGACGGTGCGCGACCTGTGGCGCCGCATTGCCGGGGACCGGCGGCTGGTGCTGTCGGCGGCCTGCGAACGGCGCCTCGTCGCCTATGGCTGGCCGGGCAATTTCCGCCAGCTGGTCGGCACGCTGCGCGTGCTCGCCGCCATGGCGCTGCCGCATGAGCCGGTGGGCGAGGACATGCTGCCGCCCGATATCGCCATGGGCGGAACGCTTGCTCCGCTTGCGGCGCCAATCGAGCGCGCGGCGGACGGGGAGGGGGAGCCCGAGGACCGCCGGCTCGGCGACATCACGCTCGACGCGATGCGGCAGGCGCTCGATGCCTGCGGCGGCAATGTCTCGAAGGCGGCGCGCCGGCTCGGCGTCAACCGCTCGACCCTGTATCGCCGGCTGCTGAACGAGGGTTAGGTCGTGCCCTCGCCGGGCCCGGCGCCTTCCGGCCGTCGCTTGGGCAGCGGCGGCACATTGGTGCGTCCTTCGGCGTGGTCGCGGTACAGCGCCGCGCGGGCCAGCAGCATGAGCGTCACCGGCGTGGTGATGGTGACGAACAGCGAGATCAGCAATTCGTGCACCATCGGCCGGCTGCGCAGCACGCTGAAGCAGATCATCGAGGCGATGAGGATGCAGCCCGCGCCGAGCGTGGCGCCAAGGCTCGGCGCATGGACGCGGGAATAGAACGAGCGCAGCCGCACCAGCCCGAGCGAGCCGAGGAACGCCACCCCCGCGCCGGCGACGACGAGGAGCGAGACCAGCAGCGCCGCCCAGAGCGGCAGGTCGGGTGCCTGGCTCATTCGATCACCTCGCCGCGCATCAGGAACTTGGAGAGCGCCACCGTGCCGACGAAGCCGAGCAGGCCGATGATGAGCGCCGCCTCGAAATAAAGCGTCGCGCCGCTGCGCATGCCGATGGTGAGCAGCAGCAGCATCGAGTTCACATAGAGCGTGTCGAGCCCGAGGATGCGGTCCTGCGCGCGCGGGCCGCGCAGCAGACGCAGCACCGCGCAGCCCATGGCGAGGCCGAGCAGCAGCTGGGCCAGGGTGAGCGACCAGCCGAGGATGAGCGCGCTCATTCGAAGATCTCCATCAGCAGCCGTTCGTAGCGCTCCTTGATCAGGCGCGTCCATTCCTCCTCGTCGACCAGATCGAGCACATGGAGCAGCAGCGTGCCGGTCGAGGATGTGTAGTTCACCCACAGCGTGCCCGGGGTGCAGGTCAGGATGATCGACAGCACGGCGAGGCCGTAATGGCTGGTCATGTCGAGCTGCACCGTCATGAAGCCGGCGTTCCGGTCGCCGTCGCGCCCGCGCAGGATGATGCGGGCCACGGCGAAATTGGAGCTGAACACGTCGAGGAACACCCGCCAGGCAAGGGTGATCATGGCGCGCGGCCGGCGCAGGCGCACCGGCTCCGGCTGCAGCGCGACCATGGACCAGGCGCCGCCGAACGCCACCAGCGCGCCGAACAGGATCTGCCCCGGCGACACGCTCTGGTTCATCAGCAGCCACATGGCCAGCAGCGCCAGGAACAGCTTTGGGTGCGGCAGGATGCGGGTCAGGATGCGGTTCATGGCGCGGCCCTCACGGTGTCGTGGCCGGGCGCATGGAGCGCGTGGTCGAGGTGCCCAGCACGTCGCTGGCATATTCGCTCGGCCAATGCAGCACCTGCGCGGTGGCTTCCATGTAGCGCATCGCCGGGCCGCCGACCGCCGTCATCGCGACGCACAGGAACAGCAGCGCGCCGACGGGGATCAACTCCACCGCGCGCACCGGTGGCAGCGTGCCTTCAGCCGGCACCCAGAGCGAGCGGATGCCGGTGCGGGTCATCGCGATCAGCGAGGCGAGGCCGGTGCCCACCAGCAGCACGACGAACGCCCAGTGCGCGAACGGAATCGCGCCGGCCTCGTTGATCAGCGCCGAGAGCATGGCGAATTTGGCGATGAAGCCGGAGAGCGGCGGCAGGCCGGCGAGCAGCACGGTGCAGGCGACGAAGGCGCCGCCGAGTATCGCCGTGGTGGCCGGGATCGCGATGCCGATCTCCTCCTCCTCTTCCTCCGCGTCGTCCTCGGCATCGCCGAACACTTCCATGGTCACCGCCAGCACGTCGGCGCCGGCGTCGCGCCCGCGCTCGATCAGCTCGATCAGCAGGAAGAAGGCGGAGAGCGCGAAGGTGGAGCTTGCCAGATAAAACAGCGCGCCGGAAATCACCGCGCTGTTCGAGGTGCCGATGGCGGCCAGCAACGTGCCGGAGGAGGCGAGCACGCTGTAGCCGGCGAGGCGCGACATCGACTGCGAGGCCAGCACCCCGATGCCGCCGAAGGCCAGCGTCGCCATGCCGCCGTAATACAGCCAGGTGATGCCGAAATCGGCGGACGCGCCCGCATCCTCGCCGAAGCACAGCAAAGCGAGGCGCAGGATCACATAGACCCCGACCTTGGTCATGATGGCGAACATCGCCGCCACCGGCGCGCAGGCGGCGGCATAGGTGGTCGGCAGCCAGAAGCTGAGCGGCCACATGCCCGCCTTCACCAGGAAGGCGACGCCCAGCACCGCGGCGCCGGCCTCCACCAGCGTGCGGCTCTGGTCGCCGAGCGCGGGGATGAGGCGGGCGAGATCGGCCATGTTCAGCGTGCCGGTGACGCCGTAGATCAGGCTCACGCCGACCAGGAACAGCGAGGAGGCGACGAGGTTGATCGGGATGTAGTGCAGCCCGGCCTTGACCCGCGCGGTGCCGGAGCCGTGCAGCACCAGGCCGTAGGAGGCGGCGAGCAGCACCTCGAAGAACACGAACAGGTTGAACAGGTCGCCGGTCAGGAACGCGCCGTTGAGGCCGGCGATCAACAGCAGGAACAGCGTGTGGAAGCGCGGCCCCGCCTTGTGCCAGCGCGCCAGCGCATAGGTCATGGCCGAGCAGCCCAGCACCGCCGTCAGCACCAGCATCATGGCGGAGAGCCGGTCCGACACCAGCACGATGCCGAAGGGCGGCGGCCAGCTTCCCAGCGGGTAGACGATGATGGAGGAGATGTCGGTCTCGGGGACGGCATTGGCGAACACCGCCAGCGTGACCGCGATCGCCAGCAGCGCCAGCAGGGTGGTGATGCTCAGCGTCGCCTTGAGCACGCGGCGGCGCTCGTCGAACAGCAGCATCGCGGCCCCGACCGCCAGCGGCAGCAGGATCGGCAGGATGACCAGATGATCGACCAGGGTGCTGCGCATGGTTCAGCTCTCCCTGCCGTCGACATGATCGGTGCCGGTGCGCCCGCGCGCGGCGAGCAGCACGACGAGGAACAGCGCGGTCATGGCGAAGCCGATGACGATGGCGGTGAGTACCAGAGCCTGCGGGATCGGGTCGGCGATCAGGGCCGCGTCGCCGACCGAGCCGGGCTTGAGGATCGGCGGGGAATCGACGCGCAGCCGCCCCATCGAGAAGATGAACAGGTTGACGGCATAGGACAGCAGCGCGAGGCCGACGATCACCTGATAGGTGCGCGGGCGCAGCAGCAGCCACACGCCCGAGCCGGCGAAGATCCCGATGCCGATGGCGAGCACCATTTCCATCACTCGCCCTCCATCGCCCGTGCGCTGCGCGTGGAGCGCAGCGACTGGTGGGCCAGCGCGATCAGGATCAGCACCGTGGCGCCGACCACCAGAGCGAACACGCCGAGATCGAACAGCAGCGCGCTCGCCGCCGGCACCTTGCCGATCACCGGCAGCTCCACATACTGGAAATGCGAGGTGAGGAACGGATAGCCGAACCACCACGAGCCCATGCCAGTGAAGGCCGAGGTGAGCAGGCCGAGCCCCATCCAGCGCAGCGGCAGCACGCGCAGATGATCCTCCACCCAGCGTGTGCCGCTCGCCATGTACTGCACCACGAAGCCGATGGAGAGCGTGATGCCGGCCGCGAAGCCGCCGCCCGGCAGATCATGCCCGCGCATGAACAGGTAGACCGCGAAGGTGCCGATGACCGGGAACAGCCAGAGCATGATCAGGCGCGGGATCAGCAGGTAGTCGCGGATGGTCTCGCCCGGCGCGCGGTCCGGCTCGGCATCGTCGAACGCGTCCTGATAGCGCTGCTGGGCGGGGGTCTCGATGCTCTCCTCCGCCGGGCGGAAGCGGCGCAGCAGGGCGAAGACGGTGAGCGCCACCAGGCACAGCACCACGATCTCGCCCATGGTGTCGAAGCCGCGGAAATCGACCAGGATGACATTGACGATGTTGGTGCCGCCGCCCTCGGTATAGGCGCGCTCGACGAAGAAGCGCGAGACGCTGGTCGGCAGCGGGCGCGTCATCATCGCATAGGCGAGAAAGGACAGCGAGGCGCCCACCGCGACCGCGATGGCGAGGTCGGCATAGCGGCGGAACAGCACGCTCGGCGGCGGGCGCGTCGGGTACACGTCCTCGATGCGCTGCGGCAGCCAGCGCAGGCCGAGCAGCAGCAGCACGGTGGTGACGATCTCCACCAGAAGCTGCGTCACCGCCAGATCCGGCGCCGAGAGCCAGACGAAGGTGATGCATGACACCAGCCCGGCACCGCCGAGCAGCACCAGCGCCGCGAGGCGGTGATATTTGGCCTGATAGGCCGCGCCGATGCCGCAGGCGATGCCGATCGCCCACAGCAGGGCGAAGCCGGGCGGCAGCGGCGTGCCCGCCAGATCACCGGTGCCGACCATGCCGCGCACATAGAAGGGCGACAGGCCGGCGACGACGGCCAGCGCCACCACGAGGCGCATCTGCGGCTGCAGGCGCCGCGTTCCGAGCGCATGCTCCAGCGCGCGGGCCCATTGCCAGGAGATGGTGGCGAGCACCTTCTCGAAGATGCGCTGGCCCTTGAGCTCGCGCACCAGCGGCGGCCCCTCGACCCCGCTGGCGAGATAGCGGCGCAGCAGCATGTACAGGATGATGCCGCCGCACAGGGCGATGACGCTCATGAGCAGCGGCAGGTTAAAGCCGTGCCAGATCGACAGGCTGAAGGGCGGAAGCTCCGGCCCGACCACGGAGCGCGCGGCATTGCGCAGCGGCGAGCCGACGGTGAGGTTCGGCACGATGCCGATCAGCAGGCAGATCAGCACCAGCAGCTCGATCGGAAAGCGCATCCAGTGCGCCGGCTCGTGCGGCTCGCGCGGCAAGTCCTTCGCCGGGGGGCCGAAGAACACGTTGAGGATGAAGCGCAGCGAATAGGTGACGGAGAACACGCCGGCCAGCGTCGCCCAATAGGGCAGGCTGTCATCGAGCAGCGAGCCGGTATGGTCGGCCACCGCCTCGGCGAAGAACATCTCCTTGGACAGGAATCCGTTGAGCAGCGGAACGCCCGCCATGGAGGCCGCCGCCACCATGGCCAGCGTCCCGGTATAGGGCAAGGCGCGGTACAGCCCGCTGAGCTTGCGGATGTCGCGCGTGCCGGTCTCATGGTCGATGATGCCGGCGGCCATGAACAGCGACGCCTTGAAGATGGCGTGGTTCATGGTGTGGAAGATCGCCGCGATCAGCGCCAGCGGGCTGCCGAGCCCGATCATCAGCGTGATCAGCCCGAGATGGCTGATGGTGGAATAGGCGAGCAGGCCCTTGAGGTCCTGCTGGAAGATCGCCGAATAGGCCCCGACCAGCAGGGTCAGCAGCCCGGTCGGCACGATCAGGTAGAACCACAGGTCGGTGCCCGCCATGACCGGCCACAGCCGGATCATGAGGAAGATGCCGGCCTTCACCATGGTCGCGGAGTGCAGATAGGCCGAGACCGGGGTCGGCGCCGCCATGGCGTGGGGCAGCCAGAAATGGAACGGGAACTGCGCGCTCTTGGTGAAGGTGCCGAGCAGGATCAGCACCAGCGCCGGGGCATAGAGGCTGCTCTCGCGGATCAGATCGCCCGAGTTCAGGATTTCATCGAGGTCGTAGCTGCCGACGATCCGGCCGATCAGCAGCGCGCCGACGAACAGGCACAGGCCGCCGGTCGCCGTCACGGTCAGCGCCATGCGCGCGCCGTCGCGGGCGGTGTTGTTGTGGTGCCAGTAGCCGATCAGCAGGAACGAGAACAGGCTGGTGAGTTCCCAGAAGAACACCAGCTGGATCAGATTGCCCGAGAGCACCACGCCGGCCATCGAGCCGGTGAAGGCCAGCAGGAAGGAGAAGAAGCGCGGAACCGGGTCCTCGGAGGACATGTAGTAGCGCGCATAGAGCACAACCAGCGTGCCGATGCCGTAGATCAGTACCGCGAACAGCCAGGCCAGCCCGTCCAGCCGCAGCGTGAAGTCGAGCCCAAGCATGGGCAGCCAGTCGAGCCGCAGCCAGACCGGAACGCCGGCCGGCGCGGCGAAGTACAGCCAGGCGAGAATGGCGCAGCACGTGACGGAGATGCCGCCAGCCAGAATGCCGGCGGTATTGCGCGCATTGGTCGGCAAAAAAACCGCCAGCAGGCTCCCCGCGAACGGCAGGGTCAGCACCACCAGAAGGAGAAAGCCGTCCGACATTCGCGTCAATGTCTCCTTCGGGTGGGTTGATATTGCATGATCTCGACCATTATGGTTGATTTGCCCCGGTCGAAGCAAGGCTCAAGCGATGGATTTGTCGCCCGAACAATGCCGCGCTGCACGCGGTCTTCTGGACTGGACCCAGGAGACGCTGGCGTGCCGTGCCGGGGTTTCCCGCAGCACCGTCCGCGATTTCGAGCGCCATCGGCATGTCCTGCACCGCGGCACCGAAACCCTGCTGGTGCGCACGCTGCAGGAGGCCGGGGTGATGCTGCTGCCGCCGGGCGAATACGGGCCGGGCGTGCGGATACGCTGACGCGGGACCGGCCTGCGGGGCGGGTGCTCCGCAGGGGACTTCTTCCGCCGGAGAGGGCGGGGCTATTCCCCGAACAGTTTGTCGGTCGCGGTGATGAGGCCGATGGTCGGGTTCCTGGCGCAATACTCGCCGAGTTTGCCGGCATTCTCGACGAAGCTGTCGGTGTCGATGACCGGCGGCGCATCGACATCCTTGTAATAGGCGTCGAGCCACGCCAGGGTCAGCATCATCTCGGTCTTGTCGCTGGCCAGGAATTCCTCGCAGGTTTCGGTCGACAGGTCGATCTGGGTGGCGAGGGCGGGCAGAGGCACGAGCAGGCACGCGGCAGCGAGAACCAAGTGCTTCATTGGAGCGTTCCGATCAGGGGCGCGCGCTTCATTGCGCGGACCGCACAATGTGGAAATAGCACAGCTTCCGCGTGCGAGATAAGGACATGTCGCGTCAGCTCGGCGGGCGTCGACGGGGCGGGCGGAAGGACGTGAATTGATGACATCAGCCACCCACGAGCCCGCATCCGCGCCCGCACGGCGCGCAGGACGGCAATGGCCGGGCCGGCTGGGCGCGGCCGTGCTCTGCGTTGCGGCGGTGGCGGTCGCGGCATGGTCGGCGCTGGCGGTGTTCTATCAGGCGCAGGGCGTTGGCCGCGGGCTCGGCTGGGCGCTGGTGGCGCTGGGGAGTGGCGGGGTGATCGCTCTCGCGGTGAGCGGCCGGCGGCTGCGCGCGCTGGGGATGCTGGCGCTGGGCGTGGTGCTGGTGGGCCTGTGGTGGGCGACCATCCGGCCGTCCAATGAGCGCGACTGGGCGCCCGACGTGGCGCGCGGGGTGACGGCGGAATTCGCCGGGCGCGAGGTGACCGTCCACAATATCCGCGATTTCGACTGGCGAACCGAGGACGAGGGCGAGCCGCGCTGGGAAACGCGGCGCTACGATCTCGACGACCTCGCCTCGGTCGACCTGTTCTCTTCCACCTGGGGCAACCCCGCGATTGCCCACACGCTCATCAGCTTCGGCTTTCGCGACGGCCGGCATCTGGTCTTCTCGGCCGAAATCCGCCGCGAGGCGGGCGAATCGTTTTCCGAAATCGGCGGGTTCTTCAAGGAGTTCGAGCTGGTGCTGATCGCCGCCGACGAACGCGACATCATCCGGCTGCGCACCAACCTGCGGCGCGAGGACGTCTCGCTTTTTCCGCTGAACCTGTCGCCGCAGGTGCGGGAGGCGCTGTTCCTGTCCTATCTCGAACTCGGCAACGAACTGGCGGCGCAGCCGCGCTGGTACCAGACCGTGACCACCAACTGCACGACGGTGATCTTCAAGCTGGTGCGCGCGATCGA
This sequence comes from Ancylobacter gelatini, assembly GCF_022601675.1. Taxonomy (GTDB): domain Bacteria; phylum Pseudomonadota; class Alphaproteobacteria; order Rhizobiales; family Xanthobacteraceae; genus Ancylobacter; species Ancylobacter gelatini. The sequence continues at coordinate 515,302 of NZ_JAKVIL010000002.1, forward strand.
GCCGGGGCTTCCGCTCGACTGGCGCATCCTGATCTCGGGCTACCTGCCGGATTATCTCTATGAGCGCGGCATCATCGCCGGGGGCGGCACGCTGGATGAGGTAAAGGCGCGGGCGCGGATCGGGGAGCGCGCGCGGGCAGAAGAGGGGGCGGAGGCGGGCGCCGCGGAAGGGCCGGCGGACGGGGCGATGGATTTTTCCGCGCGGATCCGGGCGCCGGCTCGCTGAGAATTGCGGGCGTGCGGGCACGCTCTCCGGCAGTCCGGCAGTCGGGCAGTCCGGCAGTCCGGCAGTCCAGCAGTCCAGCAGTCCAGCAGTCCGGTGGTCTGGCTTGGCGGCGTGCCGGAGATGGACGGCAACCTCCGTGACAAACGAAAACCCCGCCGCAGCTGTGACGCTGCGGCGGGGCTCTGTCGATCCGGCGCGGGGCCGGGCGTCACGTCACACGGCTCACGCCGCGGCGACGGCCTTGGTCGGGACTTCCGAAACGGTCTTCAGGATCTGGGAAGCGATGGCGTAGGGGTCGCCCTGGGAGTTCGGGCGGCGATCCTCAAGATAGCCCTTGTAGTCGTTCTTGATGAACGAATGCGGCACGCGGATCGACGCGCCGCGATCGGCGATGCCGTAGGAGAACTTGTTCCACGGCGCGGTCTCGTGCTTGCCGGTCAGACGCTTGTCGTTGTCCGGGCCGTAGACGGCGATGTGGTCCATCAGGTTCTTGTCGAAGGCCGCCATCAGGGCCTCGAAATAGTCCTTGCCGCCGACCGTGCGCAGATACTCGGTCGAGAAGTTGGCATGCATGCCCGAGCCGTTCCAGTCGGTGTCGCCGAGCGGCTTGCAGTGGAACTCGATGTCCACGCCGTACTTCTCGGTGAGACGGAGCAGCAGGTAGCGGGCCATCCACACTTCGTCAGCGGCCTTCTTGGAGCCCTTGCCGAAAATCTGGAATTCCCACTGGCCCTTCGCGACTTCCGCGTTGATGCCTTCATGGTTGATGCCGGCTTCGAGGCAGAGCTCAAGGTGCTCTTCCACGATCTCGCGGGCCACGTCGCCGACATTCTTGAAACCGACGCCGGTGTAGTAGGGGCCCTGCGGCGCGGGATAGCCGTGCTCGGGGAAGCCGAGCGGGCGGCCGTCCTTGTAGAAGAAGTATTCCTGCTCGAAACCGAACCAGGCGCCTTCGTCGTCAAGGATGGTGGCGCGGGCGTTGGTCGAGTGCGGGGTGACGCCATCGGGCATCATCACTTCGCACATCACCAGCACGCCGTTCTTGCGGGCCGGGTCGGGGTACAGCGCGACCGGCTTCAGAACGCAGTCCGAGCTGTGACCTTCGGCCTGCTGCGTGGACGAGCCGTCGAAGCCCCACAGCGGCAGTTCATCGAGCGAGGGAAAGTGGTCGAATTCCTTGATCTGCGTCTTGCCACGCAGGTTCGGGGTCGGCTTGTAACCGTCGAGCCAGATGTACTCGAGCTTGTATTTGGTCATGTCGGGTCTCTCGTAAGCTGAAGACGCGGGCTCTGGGGGCACGTCGAGGTGGCCCCGCCGAATGCCTGACACCATCTTAAGCACATCCCGTGCCAGCTTGGCCGCGCGCCGCCGCGCAGCTGGCAGGCGGCGGGAACCCGCGGGCGATTTAATCGTTTGGTTGCGAGGGATAGCGCGGGCGGAGCGGTGCGGCACTTTTTATTGGCCCGGCGGCGCGCGGGTGGGCAATGGCGGAGTCCGGGGCTGTCATTGAAATGAACAAAGTGCCCATGAACCGGGCGACGTGATTAAAAATCGGGCGGACTATTGTGAATCTCGAATCGAACCGCGAGATTTTTGTGCGCCTATTTTTTAGCCATTAGCTGACCACATAGCAGGCATTCAGTACGAATTTTCGTGGTTTTGTGCTATTGATCGCAGCAAAACATGTTATATGTGTCCAAACCTGACGCATTCCTGCGCTGCGTGAAAGGAGACAAAAATGAACGAAGCCATTCATGGTGAAGGCGCCAAGATCTATCAGTTCCCGCTCGGCGGCCGCGCCGGCGCGGCCAGCCTGACCAACTCCCGCCCTGAGAGCCGTTTCGCCCGCGAAGTCGCGGCGGTGAAGGCGATGGGCTCGGTGGTCGGCGACAGCTGGTATCACGACGAGGCGATTGCCGACGACAAGCCGCTTCGCAAGAGCTGAACAGCGGACAATGTCGAAAGACCGAGTAACAGCCACAGATCTTGACGGCTGAAGAGGGACGGGGATCATCCACCGTCCCTCTTTGTTTTTGTGCGCCCCGTTTTCGAGCGTCCTGTCCGCGCGCCTGCTGCTTTCGGCGGGCTGACGCCGCCATTCGGCCCGATGTTACAGTGCGGTTCGATCCGCCCGCATCCCGCCGAACTGGAACAGGCCCTCAATGTCGACGCTTCACGAAGGATATTTCTCCACGGGTCTGGACGCCGATCCGGAACTCGCCGCCTCGATTCGCGGCGAACTCGCCCGCCAGCAGGACGGTATCGAGCTGATCGCCTCGGAAAACCTGGTGTCCCGCCTCGTGCTGGAGGCGCAAGGTTCGGTGCTCACCAACAAGACCGTCGAGGGCCTGCCCTATGCGCGCTATTATGGCGGCGCGGAATTCGCGGACGCCATCGAGGCACTGGCGGTGAAGCGGGCGTGCGACCTGTTCGGCTGCCGCTTCGCCAATGTGCAGCCCCATTCCGGCTCCAACGCCAATGCCGGCGTGTTCCTCGGGCTGCTGGAGATCGGCGACACCATTCTCTCCATGGACACGGCGGCGGGCGGGCATATCAGCCACGGCCACCCCGCGACGCTGACCGGGCGCGACTACCGCATCGTGCGGTATGGCGTCAGTCGCGACAGCGAGCGCGTGGAACTCGATGAGGTGCGCGCGCTGGCGGTGGCGAACCGGCCGCGCATGATCGTGGCCGGCGGCTCGGCCTATGCCCGCGCGCTGGACTTCGCCGGCCTGCGCGCCATCGCCGACGAGGTGGGGGCGCTGCTGATGGTGGACATGGCGCATTTCGCCGGGCTGGTGGCGACCGGGCTTTATCCGCACCCGTTCCCCCATGCCCATGTCGTGACCTCCACGACCTACAAGTCGCTGCGCGGCGCGCGTGGCGGCTTCGTGCTGTGGAACGACGAAAAACTGAGCGACCGCATCAATTACGGCATCTTTCCCGGCGTTCAGGGCTCGGTGATGATGCACATCGTCGCCGCCAAGGCGGCCTGTTTCGGCGAGGCACTGCGGCCGGAATTCACCGCCTACAACGCCGCCGTGCTGGAAAATGCCCGCGCCATGGCTGCCACGCTGGTCGCGGCCGGGGTGCGGCTGGTGGCGGGCGGCACCGATTGCGGGCTGATGCTCGCAGACCTCACGCCGCTGGGCGTGACCGGCGACATCGCGGCCAAGGCGCTGGAGAAGGCGGGGATGGCGGTGAACAAGAATCAGATCCCGTTCGACACCCGTCCGCCGGAGGCCCCCTCGGGCCTGCGGCTCTCGGCCAATGCCGGCACCGCGCGCGGTTTCGGCACCGCGGAGTTCGAGGCGGTGGGCGGCTGGATCGCGCAGGTGCTGAAGGCGCCGGCCGACACGGCGCGACTGGCGCGCCTGCGCGAGGAGGTCCGCACCCTGTGCGCCCGCTTCCCGATCTACGGATAGCGGGGCATCAGGGGTTGGGCGTCAGAGCCGCGCCAGAAGCTCGGTCTTCTTGGCGATGAATTCCTCGTCCGACAGAATGCCCTTGGCCTTGAGATCGGCAAGGCGTTCCAGCGTGGCGAAGATGTCGTCGGCGCGGCTGCCCGGCGCGGGAGACGATGCGGGCACGGCTTCGCGGGCGGGCGCGGGCTCGGCCTGATAGACCGGCTCGCGTTCCTGGGCGGGCGCGGGCTTATCGGCAGGCGCGGGTTCCGGGGCGGGGGCGGGAGAGGCCGCGACGGTCCCGTGAGTGTGGGCGCCCTGTTGCGGTTCGCCACTGCGCCAGCCGGTGTCGATGCGCGGCAGGTTTGACAGCGACACCGTACCGAACTGGCTGGAGAAGCTGAGCAACTGGTCGCCGCCCTGCTGCTGCGAGACGCCGGAAATCATGTGCTCGCCGGTGTCGTAGACCGCCTGCGCGCCGGCCTTGTCGATCACCAGCCGCCGGGCGCCGGGGAAGAAGGCGTAGCGCAGGTCGTTCTGCGCGCCGGACGAACTCGGGCTGCCGAATTCCTCCGGCCACCACGCCCCGCCGGAAAAGCCGCCCGACCCCGTCGCGCGCGGCTCGGCGCCGAGCGCGGGGTTCTGGTAGAGCGCGTCGGAGATTTCGGTGCACAGCGTGTCGACCCGGTATTTGAGCCCCTGGTTGAACATGTCGCCGACCATGATCATGCCGCCGCGCGACCACTGACCCATGCCGCCGAGTTCGGGATGGCTGAACTGGGCCATGGTGCCGCCGCCGGCCGCCACCGCGCGCAGCAGCACCTCCGCCGCCTCGGTGCCGAGACCATGGCGGGCGGCGAAATCCTCGATGAAGCGCTGCCTCATGTTCTGTGTGTCGGTCATGCCGTATCGTCGACTTTCGTCCTGAGGCCGCGGTCCGAGAGCGTCCCGCCTTGCCCTGTCTGTCTTAGCCGAGACGGCACCGCTTCCCTAGCGCGAAAGCCATCGGCGGCTGTCAATGCGCGACACCGGCCAGTTATGCGCGGGGCCGCGACAGGCTGATGAACTCAAGCGCGCAACCTTCTATAGTCCGCTCGCGTTATGACGCCGCGTTTGTGAAAGGTCCCGCCATGTCCGCCGTTGCCCGGTCCCTCGCCGTCAGCCGCCCGCTGTGGCGCCGTCTTCTCGCTCCCCTGGTTCTGGCGGGCCTCGCGCTCGGCCTCGCCGGCTGCGGGGTCAACAACATCCCGACCAATGAGGAGAAGGCCAAGGCGGCCTGGAGCGACGTGCTGAACCAGTACCAGCGCCGGGCGGAGCTGATCCCCAACCTCGTCGAGACCGTGAAGGGCTATGCCCAGCATGAGAGCGAGGTGCTGACGCAGGTGACGGAGGCACGGGCCAAGGCGACCTCGATCAAGGTCGACGCCTCCACCATCACCGATCCCGCGCAGTTCCAGCAGTTCCAGCAGGCGCAATCCCAGCTCTCGGGCGCCCTCGGCCGGCTGATCGCGGTGTCGGAGGCCTATCCCGACCTCAAGGCCAACCAGAACTTCCTCGCCCTGCAGGCGCAGATCGAGGGCACGGAGAACCGCATCGCGGTGGCGCGGCGCGATTATATCGAGGCGGTGCGGGTCTATAACACCGAGCTGCGCACCTTCCCCGGCGTGCTCTGGGCCTCGACGCTCTACCGGGCCAACAAGCCGATGGAGACCTTCACCATTGCCGAGGAGCAGATGAAGGCGCCGCAGGTGAAGTTCAACTGAGCGGAGCGGTCGTGAACCCGCGCACCCGTTTTCCGGCGGCGCTGCTGGCGCTGGTGTTCTGCGCGCTGCTGGCGGCGCTTGGCCCCGCGCGGGCGGAGTTCGCCTTTCCCGCGCTCACCGGCCGGGTGGTCGATGCCGCGGCCGTGCTGACCCCCGCTGCCCGCGCGGCGCTGGAGGAAAAGCTCGCGGCGCAGGAGGGCGCGACCACCGACCAGTTCGTGGTCGCCACCGTGCCCTCGCTGGAGGGCACCTCGGTGGAGGAATATGCCAACCGGCTGTTCCGCTTCTGGAAGCTCGGCCAGACGGAGAAGGATAACGGCGTGCTGCTGCTGGTGGCGCCGAACGAGAAGCGCGTGCGCATCGAAGTCGGCTACGGGCTGGAGGGCGTGCTGCCCGACGCGGTGGCCAGCACCATCATCCAGACCGCGATCCTGCCGGACTTCCGCGCCGGCAATTTCGCGGGCGGCGTGGAGAAGGGCGCGGATGCGGTGATCGAGGTGCTGAACCTCGATCCCGAGGAGGCCAAGGCCCGCGCCAAGGCGGCGGCGGAGCCGGAGATGAGCCCGGACGACTGGTTCGAGCTGCTGTTCATCCTGTTGATGGTGGCCTTCTGGCTGTTCGTTTTCTACCGGCAGGCACGATCCGGCCATCTGCGCATGCGGCGCGGCGGGCGGGCCGGCACGCTGGCGGGCGGCGCGGCGGGCTGGGACTGGTCGCGCCGCAGCGGCGGCGGTGGCGGCGGATGGTCGGGTGGCGGCGGCTTTTCCGGGGGCGGCGGCTCCTCGGGCGGCGGCGGGGCCTCGGGGAGCTGGTGAGCGGATGTTGAGCGAGCAGGAACACGCGGCCGTCGCCCGGGCGGTGCAGGAGGCGGAGGCCGGTACGGCGGGCGAGATCCGCGTCGTCGTGCTGTCGCGCCCGCTGGCACGCTCGCCATTCTTCGGCCTGATGTGGGCGGCGCTGCTGGCGCTGCTGCTGCCCTGGCCGCTTGCTCTGTTCACCACGCTGAATACGCCGACCCTGCTGGCCGCGCAGGCCGGCGCCTTTGTGATTGCCGGCGCGGCGCTGATCCTGAGCCCGCTCGGGGCCTTCGTCGTGCCGCGCTTCGCCCGCGAGGAAGCGGGGCGGGCGGCGGCGGTGGATCATTTCCTCGCACTCGGCATGCACCAGACCAGCGGGCGCACCGGCGTGCTGATCCTGGTGGCGCCGGTCGATCATCTGGTCGAGGTGGTCGCCGACGAGGCGATCCATGGCAAGGTGGGGCACGAGGCCTGGCAGGGCGTGTGCGCGGCAGTGCTGGCCGGCGCCCGCGACGGCCGGCTTTGCGAGGGGCTGGCCGACGGTGTGGCCGAGGCCGGCCGCATCCTCGCGCGTCACGCCCCGCGCGGGCCGGACGACGCCAATGAATTGCCGGACCGCGTGATCGTGATGTGAGGCCGCGCGGGCGGCGAATCGGCAAGCCCGCCCGGACGCGGACGCCTATGGTCGCGGGGCGCGCGCGCCGCCCGCGTCCGCAGCCGGGAACCGGCGCGCGCGCCTGACCGTTGTCGCTGGCAAAGGAGCTGACCCATGACGCATATCCGCTACGAGATCGTCGAGCATGACGGGGGCTGGGCCTACAAGCTCGGCGACGTGTTCTCGGAAACCCACCCGACCCACGATGGCGCGCTGGCGGCCGCCCGCGCGGCGGCAACCCGGCAGGCCGGCTTCGGCGACACCCGGCCGATCGCCTATCAGGACCGCAACGGCAAATGGCACGAAGAGACGGTCAACGGCTCCGACGCGCCCGACGTCGAGGTGGAGGATACGGGCCGGAGCGGGTGAGGGGGGCGGACGATCGCTGCACATAGGCAGACGGCGGTCCCGATTTCACGGTCATGTCCGATCCCAATCGTTGGGAGGTTCGTTGGGGATGACGGACTGGATCGGTTGCGGCGGCAGCTAACTGATTGAGAAGAGTGGTGGGCCCACCAGGACTCGAACCTGGAACCAGACCGTTATGAGCGGTCGGCTCTAACCATTGAGCTATAGGCCCTTTCCGGGCGGTGGCCCGGCTGCGCGGGGTGGCGCGGGCGGAAACTAGCAAATGCGCTCTGCCACGCCAACAGTCCGCGCGCCGCCTTCCCCCACTTGCGCGGCTCACGCTCCAGCGACAGCGTGCGCGCGCCGCCCCATTGCCGCCGCTATCGGGCAGTGGTGTGCGCCAACGCCTCCATGCCGCCGCGTCAGCGGCCTGCCCGAATCCTTCAGGGAGTTCCCAAGATGATGTTTTCCCGAGCCGCTCTCGCCGCCGTCGCTCTCGTGGCGAGCCTGTCTCCGCTGGCGGCGCAGGATGTCGGCTCCACCATGCGCCGGCCGACCCTCACCGTCACCGGCGAGGGCACCGCGACCGCCGTGCCGGACATGGCGACCTTCTCCTCGGGCGTGGTGAGCGAGGCCAAGACCGCGCGCGAGGCGCTCGACGCCAATACCGGGCAGGTGGCCGGAATGATCGCGGCGATCAAGGAGGCCGGCATCGAGGCGCGCGACATCTCGACCTCCGGCTTCTCGGTGCAGCCGCAATACCAGCCGCAGAAGAAGGACAGCAGCGATGCGCCGCGCATCGCCGGCTATGAGGTGCGCAACACGGTGACCGTGCGCGTGCGCGACCTTGCCCGTCTCGGCGACCTGCTCGACAAGGTGGTCACCAGCGGCGCCAACCAGATCGGCGGCATCTCGTTCGATATCGCCGAGCCGCAGGCGATGCAGGAGGCCGCGCGCGTGGCGGCGGTCAAGGATGCGCGCCGGCAGGCCGAGATCATGGCGGAGGCCGGCGGCGTGCGGCTGGTGCGCATCATCAACATGGTCGGCGAGGCCGGCATGCGGCCGATGCCGCGCATGGCGGCGGCGCCGATGATGATGAAGATGGACTCGTCCGTGCCGGTCGAGGCCGGCGAGAGCGAGAGCCGCGCCAATGTCTCGATCACCTATGAGATCGAGCCGCGCTGAGCGCGCATGACCGGCGGCGCCGTCTCGCGGTGGCGGCGCGCCGGAGACTTTTCTCTCAGGCCGGACGGCTCGGCGTCGCCGGCATCAGCACCCGCAGCGCGCCGGGCGCGATGCGATAGTTGAGCGGCAGGTCCTCGCGGTCGAGCTCGCCATCGGTCGACACCCAGGCCCGGCGGCGCGCGCGCCGGTTTATCACGATCTCGGCGCCGGTCAGGCTGACGATGCCGGGATTGCCGCGCCAACTGTCCGTCACCATGTCCGCGCCCGCCTTCAGCTTGGCCAGCGCGCCGCGGTCTTCGGCGACATGGACTTCCAGCACGCCCTCGTCGAGCCGGCCGCGGCTCCAGCCCGGTCCGCTGAAGCGGTTGACCGTCACCAGCGCCGCGAAGGCGGTGAAGGTGCGGGTGTTGCCGTCCACCGTGACGTCGAGCGTCATCCGCCCCATGCGCCGCAGCGCGGTGAGGGCGGCAATGGCGACGACGATGAAGCGCCAGAGCTTCCAGTGGCGGGCGGCCTCCCGCGCCCGCGCCATCTGGCTGAAGAAGCCGATGCCGGAAATGGTGTGAAGCAGCTGCCCGTTCAGCGTCGCGAGGTCGATGGTGGTGGGGTGGCCGTGGGCCAGCGCCTCGACCGCCTTGTCGAGATCCAGCGGCACGCCGATATCGCGCGCCAGCAGGTTCATGGTGCCGAGCGGCAGGATGCCGAGCACCTTATCGGACTGGTGGAGGCTTCGGATGGCGAGGCTGACGCTGCCGTCGCCGCCGCCGACGATGATGGTGTCGTGCGGGCCGCTCCCGGCCTCGCGAATCGCCGGCGCCAGCTTCCTGGAATGCAGAAGCTGAACCACGACCTCCCGCCCGTCATGGCCGAGACGTTGCTCCACCATGGCGCGCACCTGCTCGGGGTCGCGATCGAGCATCGTGCCGGCATCGGCGTTCAGCAGAACCAGTATGTGACGCATCGGGGCTCCACGGGGGATGACGGCTGGCGCGGGTGACGCCTCGGGAAGGCCGGGAGGCCGGCTTCCGCATGGCGGGTCGCGTTGGCATTCGGTAGGATTGGTTACGGTGCGGGAGCCGATAGGGCGAGAGAATTTAGGTGCCAACATGGCGGAACCACAACGCGCGCCGGCGGACGAGGTTCGCCGGCATTTTCCGCTGGGGCGCGTGCGCGCCGGCATACTGGTGCTGGTGGCGCTCGGCCTGATTTCGGTTCTGGTCGGGCGCTGGCTGGCGACGGCGCTCTCGCTCGGCTTCGGCTGGGCGGCGGGCATCGGCATCGCCGTGGCGCTGATCGTGCCACTGGTGCTGAGCCGGCTGGACCGGCTCGCCTATTTCATCGTCGCGGGCCTGGTCACGCTGGTGGTCGCCTATGGGGTCTATGACTTCTCGCGCGGCCCGGTGGACCTGTCGCCGGAATGGGGAGCGCTGCTGGCGCTGGTGCCGACGGTGCTGCTGGCCGCGGCGTTCTGGGACTTCAGGAACCTGATGATCGAGATCCGGAGCTGGGCGGCGCAGCGGCTTTGAACGCGGCTTCGCCGTCCGGCGCGATCGTGACCGACCGGGCCGGACGGCGCGTTCGTTGATATCTTGTGCATCAGCCGCCGATCAGCGAGCGGCAGAGCGCCACGATTCCGGGATCGAAGGAGCGGGGATCCGACATCACGCCGACGCAGCGCGTCTTCTTGAGCGCGACATCGCCGGACCGATCGCCCGCATTGCCGCGCACCGCGGTGCCGGAGCCGCCGCCGGGCGTGCCGTTGCCATTCCCGGCATTGCCGCCGGAGCCCGGCGTGCCGCCCGAGCCGCCGCCGGGAAGGCCGGCGCCGGGATCACCGCCGCCCGGGATGCCGCCACCGGGCGTGTTACCACCGGGGGTACCACCGCCGGGGGTGCTGCCGCGCGGGCCGCCGATCGCCAGCCCGACATTGACGCTGGCGAGGCTGGAGCCGCCGACATCGACCGCCGCCGCGGTGCGCACGCCGCGCGGTCCGCCGATGCGGGCGCCGACATCGACATCCGCGACCTGGCTGCGGCTCGCGACCGTAGCGTCGGCCTTGGCGTTCACGCCGCGCCGGCCGAGTGCCGACAGGCCGACCCTGGCGTCGGCGAGGCCGCGATTGAGGCTGCGGGTGCCACCCACGGCGACGTCGGTATTGGCCGTCACACCACGTCGGCCGAGAGCGTTGGCCTTCGCCCGGGCTTCAAGCCCGCGCTGGCGATCAAGGCCGACCCGCGCATCGGCATTGATACCGCGACGCCCAAGGGCCGATACGTCGGCCCGCACCACGTCGCCGGTGTTGCGGCGGCTGACATCGACCGGCCGGGCGCGCTTGCGCAGCAGGTCGACCTGAATGCCGAACAGATTGAGGCCGGTATTGGCGAGACGGGACGGCGCGGCTGCGCCTCGGGTCGTGCTGCCCGCCGAATTGCGCCCGGCGGTGGTGCGATCGGATGCGCCAGCGACGGACGAACGGCCGGTGCCGGCGGTGGAGCCGGAGCCGGCTCCCGACGGCGAGGCGCCGGATGCCGAGGTCGAGGCGCCTGTGCCCGCGGAACTCGCCGTGTTGCCGGTCGCGGACGACACGGCGCCGCCAACATCCGAACCGATGCTGCCCACGGCGCGCCCGGCGGTGCTTACGGCGTCTCCCGTGCGGCTGACGGCTCCGCCGACCGCATCGCCAACTCTCGATGATCCGCCGGCAAGGCTGTCACCGGCATTGCCAACCGCATTGCCGACCCCGGAGACGGCGCCGCCCGCCGCGCGGCTGACGCCTGAAATCGCCCGGTCGGCGGTTCGGCCGACGCCGGAAACGGCGCCCCCGACCGCGCCGCCCAGCGAGCGGTCACCGCCCCGGGAGCCCGGCCGGGCGTCGAGCGGGGCTGTCGTCAGCGCCAGGCACAGGGCGGCAATGCCCGGCGCCAGTAGTTGAGAGGTCCTTCGTCCTTCATGGTCCTGCCACATGGCTATTCTCCTGGTTGTTGTACTCCACGTCATGGGTGATCGAATGTCTGACGCAAATGAACAACCGGAGATATCGCTTAAGGTTTCACCAAGTATTCGGGTTATTTCAGGAGGGTTACGTTGGCGAAAAGTAATTTAATACCTTGAAAATTACAAATAACACATAATAATGCATCTTTTTGTGCTATTTGCGCATTGGGCGTCTATTCGATTACCGCAGCCGGTCCAGCAGCCGGCGGATTTTCGCCTTGAGCGAGACGCGGCGCCGGGCTGGTGCTGGCGGCGTGGCCGAGGCGGGGGGCGCGGTTTCCCGCTCACGGGCGCGCTCGAAATGTGCGCGCGCGGCCGCCGCATCCGGCGCGCCGCCAAGACCCTCGGCAAGGCCGGCGGCATAGGCGCGCAGATCGGCCGGGTCGCCGCTCTCAGTGGCACGCTCCAGCGCCCGGAGCGCGAGGCGGCGCAATTCCGGCGCAGGCGCCTCGCGCAGCCCCTGCGCGACCTGCCGGCAGAAAGCGGGTACCCCGGCCTCCACCGAGCGGGCGAACCACGGCAGGGCGGCGGCGAGATCGCCCGTGCGCGCCAGCAGCAGGCGGGCATAGTCGAACTGGCCGCGATAATCCTCGCCCGCCGCACCCCGGCGATACCAGCGCAGCGCCGCGTCCGGCCGGGCCGGGCGGTCCCAGCCGAGCTCCAGATAACGGCCGATCATGGTCATCGCCTTCACATTGCCGCCGCGGGCGGCGCGGGCGTACCAGCGCAGAGCCTCGTGCCGGTCCGGCGCCACGCCGGAGCCGTGCAGCAGCAGCGTGGCGAGATTGAACTGCGCCCAGGCATGGCCGCCCTCCGCCGCCTGCCGGTAATGCCGCGCCGCCTCGCCGCGATCGATCGGCGTTCCCCAGCCGAGCTCGTGGCAGCGCCCGACCATGTTGATGCCCTCAAGGTTGCCGGCTGATGCGGCGACGGTGAACCAGCGCAGCCCGGCCTTGGGATCGCGCGGCACGCCATGCCCTTCAACCAGCATGCGGCCCCAGGCGAGCTGGGCATTGAGCAGCCCGTTGAGCGCCCCGGCCTCGACCCAGCGCGCCGCCTCCTCGGGGCTTTCACTGATGCGTTCGCGCAACACATCCGCGCCCATTCGTTTGAGGGCCGGGTAGGTAATCCATTCGTCACGCATGTGGGTTCGCTGCCGATCGCCGGTCCGGGGCATCGCGGCGCCGGGGCGCGTGATGCCGATTTTTCCTTATGTCACATAAGGTCGACCATAGTTGAGCGGCAAGAAGCACACTACTGTTTTTGTTTTTAATAATTAAAAACTGAGTGTTCGCCGTATTTTGACTCCGGCAAAATTAGAACAAATAAAAAACATAATGTTTGAAAGGGCTTAGAATCCTCGTTAAGAGCGAAAATACTTAATGAAGGTTGGGGTCTGGTAATGAACACCTTGAGGACACTGCGCGGGTCTGCGCCGAATGCTGCTTTGACAGCGGGGCTCGCCGCTACGATGTCGGCGTTCCCGCTGTTTGCGGCGAGCGCTCAGCAGGCGGCGCCGGCGTCGGCGGCCGGCGAAGAACTGCCGACCGTGACCGTGGAGGGCGAGGGCTCTCCGGCGAACACGCTCGAAGCCAGCACAGGCCTGTCGCGCCTGCCGGGCACGGTGCAGGACACGCCGCAGACGATCACCGTCATCACCCAGGAAACCATGCAGCAGCAGGGCGTCACCACGCTCGAACAGGCGCTGCGCAATGTTCCGGGCGTCACCTCCGGCATCGGCGAGGGCGGCGGCGGCATGAACGGCGACCAGTTCCGTATCCGCGGCTTCCAGTCCAAGGGCGACATCTTCATCAACGGCCTGCGCGACTATGGCGTCTATGTCCGCGACAGCTTCGCCTATGAGAGTGTCGAGGTGTTCAAGGGGCCGTCTTCCGAGAGCTTCGGCCTCGGCACCACCGGCGGCGCGATCAACACCACGCTGAAGCAGGCCCATATCGGCGACAAGTACGATTTCGAGGGCCAGCTCGGCATGGGCCCGCTCTATCGCGGCGTGTTCGACCTCAACAAGCAGCTCAGCGATACGTCGGCGGTCCGCATCGTCGGCATGGTCAACCAGCAGGACGTGGTCGACGTGGATCACGTCGAAGCCAACCGCTGGGGCCTGATGGGCGATGTCGGCTTCGGTCTCGGCACCGACCAGACGCTGCACATCAACTATCTGTTCCAGCATGGCGACCGCACGCCCAATTACGGCGTGCCGATCCTGACCCCGCGCTTCTCCGACGTGGCGAATTTCGGCTCGGTTGGCCAGCCGGTCACCGAGTTCGGCGTCCCCCGCAGCACCTTCTACGGCAAGGTGACGGACATGGACGAGACCGACACCAACATGCTGACGTTGAACTTCAAGAAGGAAGTCAACGACTGGCTGACCGTGACCAACGACACCCGGTTCGGCTACTACACCCGTGACTTCGCCACGTCGGTTCCGGGCTGCGGCACCGGCACCACCGAGGCGGCCTATGCGGCAAGCTGCACCGGCCAGTTCTTCGCCGGGCTCGATCCGGCGATCTCGTTCGGCGGCGGCAATCCCGGCTTCAACCAGGAGAGCTGGAGCGCCCAGAACGTCACCACCCTCATCGCCAAGTTCCACACCGGCGCGCTGCGCCACGAACTGGTGGCCGGCCTCGACCTGAGCACGGTGAGCGACGAGCGCACGCTGATCTCGGTGAACGGCTCCAAGGGCACCTCGACCATCTGGAACCCGGTCTACGCCAACACCACGGGCTATTTCCTCTATTCCAACCCGTGGGGCAATAACGGCCAGCGCAACACGCAGTCCACCGATTTCGGCGCGTTCATCAGCGACCGCGTGTGGTTCACCGAGCAGCTCTCGCTGCTGGCCGGCACCCGCTATGACAGCTATTCGAGCGACTATTCCTACTGGTCGACGACGGGCGGCGGCCAGATGGTCAACACCGACGCCACCACCGATTTCTGGAGCCCGAAAGTCAGCGTGATCTGGGAGCCGACGCAGTCCCAGACCTACTATGTGTCCTGGGCCAAGTCCTTCACCCCGCAGGGCGGCTTCCCGACCAATGACGTGACCCCGATCAACGGCGCCCAGCCCGATCTCGACCCCGAAGACAACGAGACCTGGGAAGCCGGCGCCAAGATCTCGCTGCTCGGCGGCAAGCTCGGCCTGACCGGCGCGGTGTTCCAGGTCGACAAGAGCAACACGTTCTATGTCGATCCGGTCACCGGCGACGACCTCGCCACCGGCGAGAGCCAGCGGGTGCGCGGCATCGAACTCGGCATCACCGGCATGATCACTGACTACTGGTCGGTGCAGGCGGGCTATGCCTACTACAAGGGTGAGATCACCGGCGCCACGACCGCGAACTTTGCCAATATCGGCAACGACATCCCGTTCCTGTCGCCGAACAACTTCACCCTCTGGACCACGTTCGAGCTGAACAAGATCTGGACCACCATCCCGGGCAAGCTTCTGGTCGGTGGCGGCGTGACCTATGCCGACGAGTACTACACCTCGTCCGCCAACACCGCGATCATCCCCGAGACCTTCTCGCTCGACGCGCTGGTGTCCTACCAGTGGGAGAACTACCGGCTGGCGGTCAACGCCTACAACCTCACCGACGAGCTGAACTACGCCTCGGCGTGGGGCAACCGCGCGGTGGTCGCGCCGGGCCGCTACGTGACGCTCACCCTGGGCGCCACCTTCTGACGGGCTGACCCGCCAGGACTGAAATGACCGTCAATTCGGGGGAAGGTCGGCCGCGCCGGCTTTCCCCCTCTTTTTCGTTCGGACCTCTTACGTTTCGGGCTTGCCCATGCTCATCCAGATCGCCGATATCCTCACCAAGGAAGAAGTCGCCCATTGCCGGCGTACGCTCGAAGCCTCCCCCTGGGTGGATGGGCGCGTGACCGCCGGCCAGCAGGCGGCGAAATCCAAGCTGAACCTTCAGATTCCGGTGGAGTCCAAGGAATCGGAGGAGCTTGGCGACATCATCCTGCGCGCGCTCGGGCGCAACCCGACCTTCAATTCCGCGGTGATGCCGCTGCGCGTGCTGCCGCCGATGTTCAATCGCTACGATGTCGGCATGAAGTTCGGCGCCCATGTCGACGGGTCGATCCGCTCGATCCCCGGCACCGGCATGCGCATGCGCGCCGACGTCTCCACCACCATCTTCCTCACCGAACCGGATGAGTATGATGGCGGCGAGCTGCTGATCGAGGACACGTATGGCGTCCATGAGGTGAAGCTGCCGGCCGGCCACGCCGTGGTCTATCCGTCCTCCAGCCTGCACAGCGTCAACGAGATCACGCGCGGCAGCCGCTGGGGCTCGTTCTTCTGGTCGCAGTCGATGATCAAGGATCAGGAGCGCCGCGCGATGCTCTACGACCTCGACCTCGCCATTATGACCACCCGCACCCGGCTGCCGGACGAGGACCCGGCGGTGCTCGGCCTCACCAATGTCTATCACAACCTGCTGCGCCACTGGGCCGAGCTGTGAGGAGCGGCCGCTCCGGTGACCGCAGGCCATTGACGTGCGGCGCGGCGGGGTGATGCTCGGAGCCGGTTCAACCGGATTCCCCGCCCATGCCCGCCTTGTCTTCCCTGCTGCCGCCCGCTGTGCTGCCGATCGTCCTGCTGTTCGCCTCGAACGTGTTCATGACCTTCGCGTGGTACGGCCACCTGAAGCACAAATCGTCCCCGCTGCTGATCGCGATTCTCGCGAGCTGGGGCATCGCGCTGTTCGAATATTGCCTCGCCGTGCCGGCCAACCGCTTCGGCTCGGCGGTGTATTCGACGGCGGAGCTCAAGACCATGCAGGAGGTGATCACGCTCGTGGTGTTCGCCGGCTTCTCGGTGCTGTGGCTCAAGGAGCCTCTGCACTGGAACCACCTGATCGGCTTCGCCTTCATCGCGCTCGGCGCGTGGTTCATCTTCCAGAAATGGTGAGCGGCCTTACTCGGCCGGCGACACCCGGAGCAGGCGGCCGGCGCCCGGATCGTCGGTGAGCAGCCAGAGCGCGCCGTCCGGGCCCTGACGCACGTCCCGGATGCGCGCCTGAAGGTCGGTGAGCAGGACCTCCTCGTCCACCACCTTCTCGCGCGCCGGGTCGAGCCGCAGCCGCAGCAGCCGCATGCCGGAAAGTCCCCCGGTGAACAGGTCGCCCTTCCATTGGCCGAGCAGGTTGCCGGTATAGAAGGCGAGGCCCGAGGGCGCGAAGGACGGGTCCCAGTAGCGCACCGGCTGTTCCATGCCGTCCTTGTGGGTGCCTTCGCCGATCGGCAGCATGGAATAGTCGCGGCCATAGGTGATGACCGGCCAGCCATAGTTCTTGCCGGCCTCAGGGTGGTTCAGTTCGTCGCCGCCGCGCGCGCCGTGCTCCATGGTCCAAAGCCGCCCGGTGGCGGGATCGAGGGCGGCGCCCTGCACGTTGCGGTGGCCGTAGCTCCAGATTTCCGGGCGCGCGCCCTGGCGCTCGCGCAACGGATTATCCGCTGGCACCGAGCCGTCCGGCAGGATGCGCACCAGCTTGCCGAGATGGTTGCCGAGGTTCTGCGCCTGATCGCGATAGGAGAATCGGTCGCCGAGCGTGACGAACAGCGAGCCGTCGCGGGCGAAGACGAGGCGGGAGCCGTAATGGTTCGATCCCGTGGCGGCCGGGCTCTGGCGGAAGATGACCTCGACATTCTCGATGCGGGCGGAGCCGCCGCTCTCGACGAGGCGGGCGCGGGCCACGCTGGTGCCGGAAGCGCCTTCGCGCGGCTCGGCATAGGAGAAATAGAGGACGCGGCTGGAGGTGAAATCGGGCGCCAGCGCGATGTCGAGCAGCCCGCCCTGTCCGCGCGCATAGACCGCCGGCAGGCCCGGCACCGGCGCGGAAACGGTGCCGCTGCGGCTGACGATGCGCAGCCGTCCCGGACGCTCGGTCACCAGCATGCGGCCGTCGGGCAGAAAGGCGAGGCTCCACGGGCTTGCAAGTCCCGTCGCCACGGTCTCGACGGACAGCGGGCCGGCGGAGGAGGGCAGGGTGACGGGCTCCTGCGCGCCAGCTCGGCCTACATCGCCGGCAAAACACAGGGCGGCCAGCGCCGCAATCGCGAAAAGGCGCCGCAATGGCCCCGGTCGTCCGTCGTGGGATAGGGCGATCAAGGCGCGCTCCGCTGCTCCTGCCAGTGATGCCCGGATAAATCATCCCGCGCGGATTCGGCCAAGACGCGGCGGCAAACAATAGCGTGAAGTCGGCTTCCGGCGACCGTGCCGCCGGGAGCCTTGAGGTTCAGCCGCGGCGCTGCCGGGACGAGACCGCGCGGCGGGAAGCGCCCATGGTGTCGCGCAGCATGTAGGTGGTGAGGCCGCACAGCGCGACGAAGGCGCCGAGCAGCACCGCGCCCATGGTCAGCCGCCCGCCGGAATCCGCCATGGCATTGATCTCGAAGGCCGATGCCCGCTGCAGGCCGAACATGCAGAGCACGGCCACGATGGCGAGCGTCAGGGACAATACAACGCCGGCCTCCATCAGGGCGCGGCGCAGGCGGCGGCCCGAAATCTTCGAGGCTTCGATCTGCGGGGCGGCAGTGCGCGGCATGAGATGGTCCTTCCCGATCGACAGGGCGTTGGGCGATTCGATGGGGAAGAAAGTGGCGGGCGAACGCGGCTCGCCTTGGTCCGCACTTGGGCGAGCCCGCGCCATTTCAAGGCGATTTCGCGGCAGCGTTAAAACATGTTAACGAATAGGCACCAAGGGCTTAGCTGGCTCGGGGTGCCAGTCGATCCCCACATGACCGGGTTCGGCCTCCACCCGCGCCAGCCAATCGCGCACCGCGGGGAAGCCATCGAGCGTGAAATCGCCCTCCTCGGCGACATGAGTATGGGCGTAGAGGGCGATATCCGCGACGCTCAGCGTGCCGTCCACGAAGAACGGGCGGCGGGCGAGATGACGCTCCATCACCCGGAGGGCGGCGTAGCCTTCCTCCATCCAGCGGTCGATGTCGTGGGTGCGCAGGTCGCGCCCGCCGCGCACCAGCTTCAGCCAGAACCGGGCGGCGGCGATGGCGGGCTCGTGCGAGTGCTGCTCGAAGAACATCCAGCGCAGCACCTCGGCACGCGCCAGCCGATCAGCCGGCAGGAACCGTGTCTCCTCGGCGAGGTAGACAAGAATGGCATTCGATTCGGCGAGGTGCCGCCCGCCGGGCAGCTCCAGCAGCGGCACGCGCCCTTCCGGGTTCTTAATCAGGAAGTCGGGCGTGCGGTTCTCCCCGCGCAGCACGTCGACATCGACCAGCTGGAACGGCGTGCCGAGCCTGGCAAGCAGCAGCCGGACTTTGTACGAGTTCCCGGAACTCTGCATGCCATAGAGTCGGAGCACGGAAACAATCCTGCGGCAAACCGCCCACAATCGGGCATCAACGACACACTATGCCACCAAGTTGGCAGCGGGCAGGTAGGTAAGGCCTTGCCCGCGCGCAAGGGCGGGGATAGTTGTCGCGCGCAAAACCCGCCATTACGGAGTCCGGCCATGAGCCTCGTTTCCGCCGCCATGAAGCGCATCAATCCCTCGGCCACCATCGCCATTTCCAACAAGGCGCGGGAGCTGAAAGCGGCGGGCCGTGACGTGATCGCGCTCGCGGCCGGCGAGCCGGACTTCGACACGCCGGACAACATCAAGGAAGCCGCGATCAAGGCGATCAACGGCAACCAGACCCGCTACACCGCGGTCGACGGCATTCCCGAGCTGAAGGCGGCCATCGTTGCCAAGTTCAAGCGCGAGAACGGCCTGACCTACAAGCCGAGCCAGGTCACGGTTGGCACCGGCGGCAAGCAGGTGCTGTTCAACGCCCTGCTGGCGACCGTCGATGCCGGCGACGAGGTGATCATCCCGGCGCCGTACTGGGTCAGCTACCCGGACATCGTGAACTTCGCCGGCGGCACCCCGGTCGCGATCGAGACCAAGCTTGAGGACAATTTCAAGCTCAAGCCGGAAGCGCTGGAAGCGGCGATCACGCCCAAGACCAAGTGGCTGATCTTCAACTCGCCGTCCAACCCCTCCGGCGCGGCCTATAACCGCGATGAGATGAAGGCGCTTACCGACGTGCTGGTGAAGTATCCGCATGTGCTGATCCTCACCGACGACATGTACGAGCACCTCGTCTATGACGACTTCGAGTTCGTGACCCCGGCGCAGATCGAGCCGGCGCTCTACGACCGCACGCTGACCATGAACGGCGTCTCCAAGGCCTATTGCATGACCGGCTGGCGCATCGGCTACGCCGCCGGCCCGGAGGAACTGATCAAGGCCATCGGCACGCTGCAGTCGCAGTCCACCTCGAACCCCAACTCCATCGCCCAGTGGGCGGCGGTCGAGGCGCTGAACGGTCCGCAGGACTTCATCGCCGCGAACAACAAGGTGTTCAAGGAGCGCCGCGACCTCGTGGTCTCGATGCTGAACCAGGCCAACGGGCTCACCTGCCCGAAGCCGGAAGGCGCGTTCTATGTCTATCCGTCCTGCGCCGGCGCGATCGGCAAGACCGCGCCGTCGGGCAAGCTGATCGCCACCGACGAGGACTTCGCGACCGAACTGCTCGACGCCGAGGGCGTTGCCGTGGTGCATGGCTCGGCCTTCGGGCTTGGCCCGGCGTTCCGCATTTCCTACGCCACCTCGACCAAGGATCTCGAAGAGGCGTGCCTGCGCATTCAGCGCTTCTGCGGTTCGCTTCGCTGAGGTATCAATGGGCGGTTGCTGGCAGTTTGCCGGTGACTGCCTGACAAGGCCCGCATGAGGCGCCTCGCGCCTCTCCATGGAGATCATCATGATCCGTAAGTTCGTTACGCTCGGCGCTCTCGCGGTTGCGCTCGCCGCTGGCGCCCTTTCCGCGACCCCGGCTTCGGCCCAGGGTATCCAGCGCGTTCAGGTCGGCACGCTTGAGTGCACCGGCTCGAAGTCGGTGAGCTTCATCATCGGCTCGAAGCGCACGCTTGAGTGCACCTTCATCAACCGCCGCGGCGTGCGCGCCTATTACGAGGGCACCATCCGCCGCTGGGGCCTCGATGTCGGCGTGACCGGCCGCAATGCGCTGGTGTGGGGCGTGTTCGCGCCGACCACCAAGCTCAACCCGAGCGACCTCGCGGGCAAGTATGCCGGCGTCTCCGGCAGCGTGGCGCTCGGCGTCGGCGTGGCCGGCAATGCCCTGCTCGGCGGCTCGCAGAACACCGTCGCGCTGCAGCCCTTCAGCGTCGAAGGCCAGACCGGCGTGAACCTTGCCGTCGGCGTCGGCAGCCTGTCGCTCCGCGCGCTCTGATCGTCCGCTTTCACGAATCCACGGCCCGGCGCGCGAGTGCCGGGCCGTTTTCGTTCCGCGCACGCCGAGTTGATCAATTCCCCTGTAATGGAAAGCGTCCGGCCGACGTATCTTCCCGGTAGCCAACCGATGAGGAAGAGGCCAATGCTGATCCGCCGCCGCCGGCCGTGGGAACTGCCCGAAAGTGCCGCCACCCCGGAATCCGTCTATCTCTCGCGCCGCCACCTGCTCGGCGGCATAGGGTTGGCCGGGGGGCTCGCCGCTGGCGCGCTGGCGGGTGTGGGCCTGCCGGAGTTCGCCCGCGCCGCGCCGCCCCCCGGCGATCCGGCGCTCGACCCGACCAACGACCTCTATCCGGCCAAGCGCAACGACGCCTACACGCTGGACCGGCCGGTGACGCCCGAGGACATCACCGCCAATTACAATAATTTCTACGAGTTCGGCTCCGAGCGCCGGAACTACCAGATCGCCGACCTCGCCGCGCGCATGCCGCGCCGGCCGTGGACGGTGAAGATCGACGGGCTGGTGGAGCAGGAGCGCGAGGTCGGGATCGACGACATCATCCGCGCCATGCCGCTGGAGGAGCGGCTGTACCGCCACCGCTGCGTCGAGGCGTGGTCGATGGCGGTGCCGTGGACCGGCTTTGCGGTGAAGGAACTGGTGGCGTGGGCGAAGCCGCTGTCGGGCGCGAAGTTCATCCGCATGGAAACCTTCATGAACCCGAAGGTGGCCCCGGCGCAGAACGGTTTCGTCTATCCCTGGCCCTATGTCGACGGCCTGACCATGGCGGAAGCGACCAACGATCTCGCCTTCTTCGTCACCGGCGTCTACGGCAAGCCGGCGCCCAACCAGTATGGCGCGCCGCTGCGGCTCGCCGTGCCGTGGAAATATGGCTTCAAGTCGGTGAAGTCGATCGTGCGCATCTCCTTCGTGGCGGAGCGGCCGGTCGGGTTGTGGGAGCAGGTGCAGGGCCGGGAATATGGCTTCTGGGCCAATGTGAACCCGGCTGTCTCGCACCCGCGCTGGAGCCAGGCCACGGAGCGGGACCTCGGCACCGGCGAGCGGCGGCCGACGCTGATCTATAACGGCTATGGCGAGCAGGTTGCCGGCCTCTATGCCGGGATGACCGGCGAGAAGCTGTTCATGTGAACCGGCGCGCGCCCGCATTCGGGCCGTCCTGAAAAGAAAAAAGCCGGACTCCGCAAGGAGCCCGGCGAGTCTCGCCGCGCAAAGGCGGCGAACCTTCCAGAGGGGAACAGCTAAAGCGATAAGCTTCAGCGTCACCCGTTCATATGATCAATTGGCGGGCAGTTTACAATCAAGTTTGCCTGCATGGCAGGCATGCGCATTTGCAGAGGTCCGTCATGGCGGTGGCATTGCCCGGTATTTGAGCGCCGTTGGCGCGCTCTCGCCATTCGGCAAGGCCCACGGGGCCGTGCTAGGCTGGTCCATGCTCCCCGGCAGAGGGAGACCGGAGGACCCGCCAGATGTACCCGCTGCATCCCCTTAAAGGCTGGCGTGCCGTGTCGGCGCTGCCGGCATGTGCGCTGCCAGCATGTGCGCTGGCGGTCGGTGCGCTGGCGCTGCTGATGTGCGCGCCGCTTCACGCCGCTTCGGCCCGGATCGCGGTCGTCGATATCGGCTTTACCGATTCGTCCGGCGAGGCGCGCGATCAGGCTGCCGTACATGGCGAGCGCCAGCGGGCGCTGACCGAGGCGCTGAGTCGGGAGGTGGCGGCTGCTGGCCAACTCGACACCGTGCATCTGGCCTGCGGGGAGGGCTGTTCGCTGGACGCGGCCGGCATTGAGGCGCTGCGCGAACGCGCAAGGAAGGCGGGGGCCGGCTTCGTGCTGGTGGGTAAGGTGCACAAGATGAGCACGCTGGTGATGTCAATGCGTCTTGCCGTGCTCGACACCGCGTCCGGCGATCTGGTTCTGGAGCGCCTGCTGAGTTTTCGCGGCGACAATGATGCCGGCTGGCGCCACGCCGGCGACTATGCCGCGCGCGAAGTGGTGTCGGCGGTACGCTGAGCGGGCCGGCGCCCGGCTCAGAAGCTCCAGCGCTGCGCCTTCGCGACGAGGAAGTCGCGGAACACCTGGATGCGCGCCACCGAGCGCATTTCCTGCGGGTAGACGAAATAGGCCTCCAGCGTCGGGGTCGGCCGCTCGGCGAAGAGCTGCACCAGCGTCGCGGAATCCTCCAGCAGATAGTCGGGGACGATGCCGATGCCGACGCCGCGCTCCACCGCGCGCTTGAGGCCGAGCACGTTGTTGACCGAGAGCGCGGGGACGCGGCCTTCCTGCCCGTCCTCGATGCCGGCGCGCTCCAGCCAGTTCAGCCCCTGGAAATAGGAGGGGATCGGGCCGCCGAGCAGGATGATGCGGTGCTTGTCCAGTTCGTCCAGCGTGCGCGGGTGGCCATTGCGCTTGAGATATTCCGCCGAGGCGAAGGCGTGGAAATGCACGGTGAACAGCTTGCGCTGGATCAGGTCCGGCTGCACCGGCTGGCGCAGGCGGATGGCGACGTCCGCCTCGCGCATGGCGAGGTCGAGTTCGTCGTCGGTCAGGATCAGCGTGATGCGGATGTCGGGATAGAGTTCGAGGAACTCGCCGATCCGTGCGGTGAGCCAGTGGGTGCCGAGGCCCATGGTCGTGGTCACGCGAAGCTCGCCGTTCGGCTTCTCGCGGCTGTCGGTCAGCTTGGCGCGAGCCGCCTCCAGCTTCATGAACACTTCGTGGGCCGTGCGGTACAGCAGGTCGCCCTGTTCGGTGAGGATGAGGCCGCGGGCGTGGCGGTGGAACAGCGGGATGTTGAGTTCCTGCTCCAGCGCGGAGACCTGCCGGCTCACCGCCGACTGGGAAAGGCCGAGGGCCTCGCCGGCATGGGTGAAGGACCCCGCTTCGGCGGCGACGTGGAACACTTTCAGCTTGTCCCAGTCCATGTCACGCGCCCGATTCGCCTTGTTTTCCATGTCCCCCCGCTTCCCGATCATTCCGCTGCCTGCGCCAATACCGGCTGGGCGTGCAGGAAGCGCTCGGCCTCCAGAGCGGCCATGCAGCCCATGCCTGCCGCCGTGACAGCCTGCCGGAACACGTCGTCGGCGACATCGCCGGCCGCGAACACGCCTTCAATCGAGGTGCGGGTGGAATCCGGGGCGGTCCAGACGTAGCCGCTCGGCTTGAGCTTGAGCTGCCCGGCGACGAGCTCCGTGGAGGGGGCGTGGCCGATGGCGATGAACACGCCATCCGCCGCCCGCTCATGGAACGCGCCGGTCTCGACGTCCTTCAGCACCACGCCCTTGACCTTGGGCGGGTCCTGCTCGCCCTTCACCTCATGCAGCGCGGCGTTCCACACCACCTCGACCTTGGGGTGGGCGAACAGCCGGTCCTGCAGGATGCGCTCGGCGCGGAAGCTGTCGCGCCGGTGCACGACGGTGACCTTGGCGGCGAAATTGGTGAGGAACAGCGCCTCCTCGACCGCGGTGTTGCCGCCGCCGATCACGATCACTTCCTTGCCCCGGTAGAAGAATCCGTCGCAGGTGGCGCAGGCGGACACCCCGAAGCCGCGATATTCCTGCTCGGAGGGCAGGTCGAGCCAGCGCGCCTGCGCTCCGGTGGCGAGGATCACCGTGTCGGCGATCCAGGTCTCGCCGGAATCGGTTTCCAGCCGGAACGGGCGCGACGAGAAATCGGCCTTGGTCACGATGTCGGTGACGATGCGCGTGCCCACATGCTCGGCCTGGGCCTGCATCTCCTCCATCAGCCACGGACCCTGGATCGGGTCGCGGAAGCCGGGATAATTCTCGACATCGGTGGTGATGGTGAGTTGGCCGCCCGGTTGCAGGCCCTGGATCAGCACCGGCTCCAGCATGGCGCGCGCGGCATAGATCGCGGCGGTATATCCCGCCGGACCGGAGCCGATGATCAGCACCTTGACGTGGTTCGCCGGGCGAGAAGCGGAGGAAGCCGCCGACATGGAAATGCTCGCAGGTTGCGGGCGGCGGAAGACCCGTCGCCGTAAGGAGAGTCCGGGTCAGATGGACGACGCATGCACCCGATGCAAGGGCAGCGGCCATCAGCCATGCGAAAATGTAGGGTCTGCCCGTTGCAACCGCAAGCGCGCTCCCGCTTATCCTTAAGTTTTCCAGAGGCAAGAACGCGCAAGGCGTGCACGAAACTCGCTCACGAAATAATATTGCGCTGCGGCACCGCTCCTTTATGTTGCGCGCCGACCATCGGCGCCCCTTCGGGTGGCCGTGAACGGAGACAATGCGTGGCCCGCCGCATCGACGCGATTGACCTGAACATCCTGCGCGAACTGCAGGCCGATGGCCGCATCACCAATGTCGAGCTATCCCAGCGCGTCGGCATTTCCGCGCCGCCCTGCCTGCGCCGCGTCCGGTCGCTGGAAGAGGAAGGCATCATCAAGGGCTATCGTGCCCTGCTCGACGAGAAGAAGCTCGGCTTCGACCTGATGGCCTTCGCCATGGTTCACCTCGTCAGCCAGGCCGAGGCGGACCTTTCCGCCTTCGCCGCTCAGGTCGAGCGCTGGCCGCTGGTGCGCGATTGCTGGATGCTCTCGGGCGAGACCGATTTCCTTCTGCTGTGCGTGGCGCCGGATTTGCGCACCTTCCAGAACTTCGTGCTGGAGCTTACCGGCGCGCCCAATGTGCGCAACGTGAAGACCGCGCTGACCCTCAAGCACGCCAAGAGCGCCCCCGTGGTGCCGATGGAAGAGGTGCAGCCGTGATCGTCGCCACCGCGACCGACACCACCTATGTCGAGTTCACCGCGGTGATGCTGGCCTCGCTCGCCGCCCATGCCGACGGCGAAGTGAGCGCGGCCTATGTGTTCTGCGACGGGGTGAGCGAGGACGAGAAGGCGAAGATGGCCGCGAGCTATGGCCGGCCGGACCTCGTTTTCGTCGACCTCACCGACGACATGACCCGGCATTTCGGCGCCCGCCCGGTCAATCACCACCTCTCGCGCACCGCCTATGCGCGCATCCTGATGCCGCTGAGCCTGGCGAACGAGACCGGCCGGCTGCTCTATCTGGACTGCGACACGCTGGTGAACGGCGCGCTCAGCCCGCTGGCGAAGCTCGACATGCAGGGTTTTCCGGTGGCAGCGGTGAACGACATCGCCCACCGCGTGCCCGAGCGCCACGCCAAGCGCAACCGCGATATCGGCCTGCCCGAGGACATGGCCTATTTCAACAGCGGCGTGCTGCTGATCGACCTTGAAGCCTGGCGGCGCGACAAGGTGTCGGAGCGCACCATCGCCTTCGCGCTGGAGCACCCGGAATTGCCGATGATGGACCAGGACGCACTGAACGGCGCGCTGCGCGGGCAGTGGCTGGCGCTGGACGACAGCTGGAACGTGCATCGCCGGTTGAAGAAGGGACGCTATGACGACGAGCCGCTCGACTGGTCGGCGGTGCGCATCATCCATTTCATCGGGCAGGTGAAGCCGAACTATGCCGATTGCGGACACCCCGCGCGCGACATCTATCTGCGCTACCGGGCGCGGACGCCGTTCGGTGGCGAGAAGCTGAAGACGCCGTGGGACCGCAAGATCGAGAAGCGGGTGCGCAAGCTGCGCCGCTTCATCGGTGGCATGAAGCGGCGCCTCGGGCTGGCGCCGGCGGGCTGAAGACGCACGCCCGATTCCGGCGGGGACTTGCCTGCGCCGCCGAATAGTTTACGCCATCTGCCGCACCACTCCCGCACTCATGGGCCGACCATGGAATACAGTCTCGTCAGTGAATATCAGCGGCTGCATTCCAACCACCGCTACGGCGCCACGGCGCGCCATGCGCTGGCCGACATGCTGCCGCACATACTGGCACTGAAGCCGGCCTCGCTGATCGATTTCGGCTGCGGCCAGAGCAATCTCGCGGCGCTGATCGGCGCCAAGGCCGGCATAGGCGAGGTGCATCGCTACGATCCCGCCATTCCCGAGATCGCGACCCTGCCGGACCATCAGGTCGAACTCGCCGTGAATGTCGACGTGATGGAGCACATTCCCGACGAGGAAATCGACGCGGTGCTGGCCAGCATTGCGAAGGCGGCGCGCCACGCGCTGTTCGTCATCGATATCGGTCCGGCCAAGCTGCTGCTCTCCGACGGGCGCAATGCCCATGTCTCTCAGCACGACGCGCCGTGGTGGCTGGCGCGGCTGAAGCCGCATTTTCCCGATGTGCGGGAGATGACCATCCACCGCCGCAACCGCGTCGCTTTCAAGACCTGGGACGCCGAACATCCGGTGCTGCCCTCGCTCGCCATCCGCCTGCGCGAGCGGGCGATCTACCGCACGATGAAGCTCTCGCGCTCCGCCCGCCGGGCGCTGGCGGGGAAGCGGCGGTGAAGGTTCTGGTTCTCCGGGACAAGAAGCCCGGTCACTTCAACCAGGCGGAAGGGGTCGCGCTGGCGCTTGGCCGCCTCGCCCCGATCGAGGTGGCGCGGCTCGACGTGCGGCCGTCCTGGTTCGCCCATGACGATATCCGCAAGCAGATCATGAAGCGCTGGGGCCGCGATGCGCTGGGCTGGCTGAAATCGATGTACGCCATCGACGCCGACGCGCTGGAGCGGCCGGACGTCATTGTCGGCTCCGGCCGCCCGACCATCGCGGCGGGCATCCTGCTGAAGCGGGTGTTCGGCGGCATTCCCTTCCTCTACTCCGGCGGCATTGGCGGCTACGACACGCGCGAGGTCAGCCTGATGCTGGTGGCCTCGCCCCGCGCGGCCGGCAATCCGCGCTCGGCCTATGCGCTGATCCCCTCTGTGATCGACCCTGACGCCTATGCCCCGCCGCGCCCGTTGCTCAGCCTCACCGACCTCAAGGGCGCGGAGATCGCGCTGCTGATCGGCGGTTCGGCTTATCGCAAGGAATATCCCGCCGGCGAATGGGAGGCGCTGATCCGCCTCGTTGGCGACATTGCCGCACAGTACGGCGTGCGCTGGCGCGTCTCGACCTCGCGGCGTACGCCCGAGGACGTGCACCAGCGCTTCAAGGCGCTGGCGGAGGCCGGCATCCTCGCGGAGTTCGTCGACTATCGCACCGCCGGACCGGGCTCGGCGCGGGCGCTGTTCGGCTGCGATGGCGTGGTGGTGACAGAGGATTCGATGAGCATGCTGGCGGAAGGCATCGCGGCGCGGCGGCCGGTGATCGGCCTGCGCTCGGCCAAGGTGCATGATGGCTATGCCAGCGAGGCGATCGCCTCTTGGGCGGTAGGACCGAGCCTCGCCATCCTGCCCATGGCAAGCGCGACGCCCGCCCAGTTCGCCGCGACGCTGACCTCGCTGACCCCGGCGCGCGGTGACTGGCGCGACCGGCTGGCGGCGATCATCGCGCCGGTGCTGGGGCTGGCTCCGCCGGAAGGCTACGTGCTGGAGCAGCCGCACGCCGCCTATCTCTGAGCCGCGCGCCAGACTTCTTCATAGACCGCGTTGATGCGTTGCGCCTCGACCTCGATGGCGAAGTCGGTGCGCGTCCGTTGCAGCGAGGCCGCGCTCCATGCCTCGCGAGCGGCCTCGTCCATATCGATGAAGGCGCTCATGGCGGCGCTCATGGCGGGGACATCGCCGGGCGGGATCAGGTTTCCCGTCACGCCCTCCACCACAAGCTCCGGGAAGGCGCCGACCGTGGTCGCCACCACCGGTACGCCCGTCGCCATGGCTTCCAGCGGGGTGACGCCGAAGCCCTCCCAGCGCTGCGGCGCGACATAGAGGTCGAGCGCGCGATACCAGTCCGGCGTCACTGACGTCGCGACCTCGCCGGGGAACAGGATGCGGTCCGCGAGCCCAGAAGCCGCGACGCGCGCCTTCAGGCCCTCAAGGAAGCCGGTATCCTTGCCGACGGCGCGGCCGAGCACCACACCGCCCCAGCCGGGGCGCGAGGGCAGGGCGGCGATGAGCGCGTCGACGAACACATCCGTGCCCTTCTGCGCGCGGATGCGGCCGAGACAGCCGATGAGGCGGAGTTCCGGCAGGCCGAGCCGGGCGCGCGCCTGCGCCTTGTCGGCGGGCGGGTGAAACACGGTGAGGTCGATGCCGTGGTGGATCACGGTCGAGGGCCGTTCGAGATAGGAGGCGGTGGCGGCGGAAGTGGCGATCACCGCGTCCATGCGCGCGATCTGGAACTTGGTCCAGCGCGTATGGCGGCGCTGCGAGGCGGAGGTGAAGACCAGCCTCAATTTCATGCGCAACAGGTCGCGCAGGATGAGGCCCGCCAGCATCTCGACATTGCGCCGCGCATGCCAGATGCGGGCGGGGCGGCCGGGCGGGGCGCGCCAGAAATGGCGCAGATCGGCGAAGGAGAGGCGCGGCAGGCCGGCGGCGAGGCCGGGGCCGAGCGCGGCGATGGAAATGTCGCGGGCCTGATACGGCACCACGCGTTCCAGCGTCGCGGTCACGCCCGAGAGGCGGCGCTTGAAATTCGGCGCGACAGCTTCCAGCCCCGCCGGATCCGGCACCACCTCCCGGTTCATGAGAATCAGACGAACTGAATCGCGGCGATTTCGTAGGAGCGGGCGCCCTTGGGGGTCACCACTTCCACGGAGGTGCCGAGCTTCTTGCCGATGAGCGCGCGCGCCAACGGCGAGGAGAGCGAGATACGCCCGGCCTTGGCGTCGGCTTCCATGTCGCCGACGATCTGCCAGATGCGCTCTTCCTCAGTGTCCTCGTCGATCAGCTTCACCGTGGCGCCGAACTTCACGATATCGCCGGACAGCTTGGAGATATCGATGATCTCCGCGCGCGAGAGCTTGTCCTCCAGCTCGGCGATACGGCCCTCATTGAGAGCCTGCTGTTCCTTGGCAGCATGATACTCGGCGTTTTCAGACAGGTCGCCATGCGCACGCGCCTCGGAAATGGCGTCAATGATGCGCGGGCGCTCCACCTGCTGGCGCTGCTTCAGTTCCGCTTCGAGGGCGGAGTGCCCACCGGCGGTCATCGGGATCTTTTCCATAGGTCTTTATCGGACCTCCCTTAAAAGCAAACGAAGCCCCCGCGAGGGACTTGGCTCCGGCCGTGTGGCCGGAGACAGGTCTCGCGCGAGGGGCTGCGTTTCGTCGTTCCCGGTCGCTGGCGTCGCCTTGCGGCGTGCTCAGCTTCCGTGCGTGAAGTAGTCCTGCAGGGCGCGCACTTCCAGATCACCGCCAATATAGGCCTTGATCCCACGCGCCGCTGCGATCGCTCCGGACAGCGTGGTGTAATACGGCACTTTGTGCAAGAGGGCGGCGCGGCGCAGCGAGCGGCTATCCGCAAGCGCTTGGGCGCCCTCGGTGGTGTTGAACACCAGTTGCACCTCGCCGTTCTTGATCGCGTCAACGATATGCGGGCGGCCTTCCAGCACCTTGTTGATCTTGATGCCGGGAATGCCGTGGTCGGCGAGAAAGCGCTGCGTGCCGGAGGTGGCCATCACCTTGAAGCCGAGCGAGACCAGAAGGCGCGCCGTCTCCACGATGCGGGGCTTGTCGTCCTCGCGTACCGAAATGAACACCGTCCCGGATTTCGGCACCTTCGTGCCGCCGCCGAGCTGGCTCTTGGCGAAGGCGACGGCGAACGACTTGTCGAGCCCCATGACCTCGCCGGTGGAGCGCATTTCCGGGCCGAGCACCGTGTCGACGCCGGGGAAGCGGGCGAAGGGGAACACCGCTTCCTTCACCGCCACATGGTCCAGCGTCTGCGCCTCCAGCCCGAACGAGGCGAGCTTTTCGCCGGCCATCACCCGCGCCGCGATCTTGGCGAAGGGCTGGCCCATCACCTTGGCGACGAAGGGCACGGTGCGCGAGGCGCGGGGGTTGACCTCCAGAATATGGATCGTGCCGTCCTTGATCGCGAACTGCACGTTCATCAGCCCGCCGACCTGAAGCGCGAGCGCGAGGTTGCGGGTCTGTGCCTCCAGCTTGGCGATGGTTTCCGGCGACAGCGAGTAGGGCGGCAGGGAGCAGGCCGAATCACCGGAATGGATGCCGGCTTCCTCGATGTGCTCCATGATGCCGCAGACGAACGTATCCGTGCCATCGGCGAGGCAGTCGACATCGACCTCGATGGCGTCCGACAGGTAGCGGTCGAACAGCAGCGGGTTCTTGCCGAGCAGCGTGTTGATCTGGCCGGTCTTGTCGTTCGGGTAGCGCGCCTTGACGTCGTTGGGCACCAGCTCGGGCAGAGTGCCGAGCAGGTAGTCGCCGAGCTGGCTTTCCTCGTGGATGATCTGCATCGCGCGGCCGCCCAGCACATAGGACGGGCGCACCACCAGCGGATAGCCCAGTTCCGCGGTGACGAGGCGAGCCTGCTCCACCGAATAGGCGATGCCATTGGCCGGCTGCTTGAGGCGCAGCTTGTCCAGCAGCGTCTTGAAGCGGTCGCGGTCCTCCGCGAGGTCGATGGCGTCGGGCGAGGTGCCGAGGATCGGGATGTCGGCCTCTTCCAGCGCGCGGGCGAGCTTGAGCGGGGTCTGGCCGCCGAACTGCACGATCACCCCGTGCAGCGTCCCGTTGGCGCGCTCGCGCTCAAGGATCTCGATCACGTCCTCGGCGGTCAGCGGCTCGAAATACAGCCGGTCCGACGTGTCGTAGTCGGTCGAGACCGTCTCCGGGTTGCAGTTGACCATGATGGTCTCGTACCCGGCATCCTTCAGCGCGAAGGCGGCATGGCAGCAGCAATAGTCGAACTCGATGCCCTGGCCGATGCGGTTCGGGCCGCCGCCGAGGATGGCGACCTTCTTCGCGCCGGTCGGACGCGATTCGTCGGCGGGGGCGCCGGCAAACGGCATCTCGTAGGACGAGTACATATAGGCGGTCGGCGCGGCGAACTCGGCCGCGCAGGTGTCGATGCGCTTGTAGACGGGGCGCACGTCGAGCGAGCGGCGCAGCTCCGAGACCTCGGCTTCATGCAGCTTCGCCAGCGTGGCGAGGCGCTGGTCGGAGAAGCCCATGGCCTTCAGCCGGCGGAACGCGCCGGCGGTCTTCGGCAGGCCATGCGCCTTGACCTTGGCCTCGGTGTCCACGATCTCGCGGATCTGTTCGAGGAACCACGGGTCGATCTTGCAGCCAGTGTGGATCTGCTCGTTGTCGAGCCCGAGCCGCATGGCCTGCGCGACCTGAAGCAGGCGATTCGGGGTCGGGGTGCCGATCGCGGCGCGGATGGCGTTCTTGTCGTCGCCCTGGCCGAGCCCCTCGATCTCGATCTCATCGAGGCCGGACAGGCCGGTCTCCAGCGAACGCAGCGCCTTTTGCAGCGATTCCTGGAAGGTGCGGCCGATCGCCATGGCCTCGCCGACCGACTTCATCGACGTGGTCAGCACCGGGTCGGCGCCGGGGAATTTCTCGAAGGCGAAGCGGGGGATCTTGGTGACGACATAGTCGATGGTCGGCTCGAACGAGGCCGGGGTGGCGCCGCCGGTGATGTCGTTGGCGATTTCGTCCAGCGTGTAGCCGACCGCGAGGCGCGCGGCGACCTTGGCGATCGGGAAGCCGGTGGCCTTCGACGCCAGCGCCGAGGAGCGCGAGACGCGCGGGTTCATCTCGATCACGATCATGCGGCCCGTTTCCGGGTCGATGGCGAACTGGACGTTGGAACCGCCGGTTTCCACCCCGATCTCGCGCAGCACCGCCAGCGAGGCGTCGCGCATGACCTGATATTCCTTGTCGGTCAGCGTCAGCGCCGGCGCGACGGTGATGGAATCGCCGGTGTGGACGCCCATCGGGTCGATGTTCTCGATCGAGCAGACGATGATGCAGTTGTCCGCCTTGTCGCGGACGACCTCCATCTCGTACTCCTTCCAGCCCAGCACGCTCTCTTCCACCAGCACCTCATTGGTGGGGGAGGCGTCGATGCCGCGCTCGATGATCTCGATATATTCGCTCTTGTTGTAGGCGATGCCGCCGCCCTGGCCGCCCATGGTGAAGGACGGGCGGATGATGGCCGGCAGGCCGATCTCGTCGAGGGCTTCCAGCGCCTGAGGCAGGGTCTTGATCTGGCGCGAGCGCGGGGTGTCGAGACCGATCTTGGTCATCGCGTCGCGGAACAGCTCGCGGTCCTCGGCCTTGTCGATGGCCTCGGCCGTGGCGCCGATCATCTCGACGTCATACTCTTCCAGAACGCCCATCTTGCGCAGCGACAGCGCGCAGTTCAGCGCGGTCTGGCCGCCCATGGTCGGCAGCAGCGCGAAGCCGCCGGGGATGGCATGGCGCTCCTTCGCGATGATCTTGGCGACGATCTCGGACGTGATCGGCTCGATATAGGTCGCATCGGCCAGATCCGGATCGGTCATGATCGTCGCCGGATTGGAGTTCACCAGCACGACCCGGTAGCCCTCGGCCTTCAGCGTCTTGCACGCCTGGGTACCGGAGTAATCGAACTCGCAGGCCTGTCCGATAACGATCGGGCCGGCGCCGATGATGAGGATAGTGGAAATGTCTGTGCGTTTCGGCATCGGATCCCGTGCGGCTCGCGCATTGCACCGGGCGCACGAAAAAGGACGCGTGGTCGACGCGTCCTGGGTGCACCCGGATCAGTTTGTTGGCGGAGGCCTACCCCGCAATTGGGGGCTTCCCTTAAACCAGATTCCTCCGGGGGGGAAGGGCGGTATGCGATACTGGCCCTGCAAGCCGTGCGGATCGGCTCAGCGCATCCACAGCCGCGTGAGCGCGCCCGCCGCGCCGCCGACCGGATCGGCGGCCGGAAGGGCGACGCCGGCGATGGTCTGCAGCGCCGCATGCAGGCGGCTCTCGTCGGGCCGCTCGATCTCGTAATCCTGCCCGGGAGGGTAGGCGCCGATCACCAGAAGGTCGCGGCTGGCGGCGAGCCGCTTGTGCCCGGTGCCGGCCGGCAGCACGAGGACGTCGCCGGCGGCAAGGTCGAACACCTCGCCATCCTCGCCGCCGAGCAGCACGCGCGCCGAGCCGCGGGCGATGGCCAGCGTCTCATGGGCGGTGGAGTGGAAGTGGTGGTAGTCGAAAATCCCGTTGCGCCAGCGGCAATCCCAGCCATTGGCGCCGATATGCGTCTCGATGTCGGTCGGATCGGCGCGCAGCACGCGGGAATAGATCAGCACCGGCAGTGAGGGGTTGTTGGGTACCCCTCCGGAGGACGGAAACAGGCGGCACCGGGGCTCGGGCATGAGCATCTCCTTCGCATCTTCCCTGACAAACCGCCCGTGCTCCGTTCGGGTTCCCTCACCCTGCCGCCCGCTCCGCCGCGGCCTTGAGATCGGCGACGAACTGCGCATAGGCAGCGTTCTGGGCCGCCGGGTCGGGCAGCCGCAGCAGATAGGAAGGGTGGGTGGTGACATAACCCGGCCGGCCCTCGAATTTCATCGGACCGCGCGCGCGGGTGACGGAGACCGGATGGCCGGCGAGCGCCAGAGCCGCGCTGGCCCCCAGCGCCACCACGAGGCGCGGCTGGACGAAATCCAGCTCCTGCTTCAGCCACCAGCGATAATGCTTCACCTCGCCGGACGTCGGGCTCTGATGCAGCCGCCGCTTGCCGCGCTGGACATATTTGAAATGCTTCACCGCATTGGTGAGGTAGAGCTGCTCGCGCGACAGCCCGGCCTCGCCCAGCGCTTTCATCAGCAGCCGACCGGCGGGGCCGACAAAGGGCCGGCCTTCCACATCCTCCTGATCGCCGGGCTGCTCACCCACAAGGGCGAGCGGCGCGCCGGCCGGCCCCTCGCCCAGCACGGCGCGGGTGCCGCCGGTGACGAAGGGCGGCGTGTCGCGCATCAGGCGGTTCAGCTCTTCCAGCGTGCCGGGGGCCTGTTCGCTCATGGCTTCCACCGCTTTTCTCGGATCGCGCTTGCGCGGCGCGCTCGCTTCTCGCGCGATCATGGCGTCAACGCGCGAGGCGGCGGATTGGACGAGGCCGGGGATGAGCTTTGCCTCCGGCAGGTTCGCCCAGTATTTCTTCGGCATCTCCTTCGTCATCATCGCGGTGTTGGTCCGCGCCGGGTTGAAGGTGCTCTCATAATAGGAGAGCCAGCCTTCCTCGAAGCCATCGCCCTCCGGCAAAGCGGGGCGTAACGCCGGCGGGCCGATGACGAGGCTGGTGCCATCCCAGCTCAGCGAGCCGTGCGGGGTCAGGATGCTCCAGTCCATGGCTGGAAAGCGCTTCACGAAGAAGCCGGCCACCGCTTCGACGATGAAATGCTCCGGCTCGAACCAGGCGAGGAAGCGCTCGCGGCCTTGGACCATGCCGGCGGAGCGGAAGCGCACGAAGGCGTGCATCTTGTGGATGTCCCGCCGCACCGCCTTCGCCATGCGCATCAGGCGGTGCACCAGCGGATCGGCGGGATTGTCGATGAGTGCCCGCTCGTCCTTCACCGTGCGCCAGATCAGCCGGTAGAGCAGGCCGTGGCGCTCCGGGTCGCCGTGGCAGAGCACCAGACCGATCAACTCGGTCACGGCGCGGGGCAGGGAAAAGGCCGGTGCCGCATGCGGGGCCATGGGCGGTGCGTCGAACAGGCCGGGAGCGCCGGTCGACCAGATCACCCGCTCCGGCGGCAGGCCCTCCGCAACAAGAGCGCGCACCGCGGCGCGGAAGCCCGCGGCATCGGCGCCGGGCGACAGGATGACCTCGCGCAGGGCGCCGGCAGGGGAGGCGAAGAGCGCGTCCATCAGCCGAACAACTCCATCTGCCGGGGTGCCGGCGCCAGACGCTCGCGCAGATCGGCGCGATCGGTCAGGCGCAGCGGGTGGTGGTCGGCGGTGATGAGGAAGGCACGCGCCCGCTTCACGCTGGTGGAGAGCCGGCCGATATCGTCGAGCCGCAGCCGGCCAAAACGGCGCGCCTTGAGGATGCGGTCCACCGCCCGCGCTCCGAGCCCCGGCACGCGCAGCAGCATTTCGCGATCGGCGCTGTTGACGTCGACCGGAAAGCGCTCGCGATGCTTCAGTGCCCAGGCGAGCTTGGGATCGATGTCGAGATCGAGCATGCCCTCGGTGCCGCCGGCGGCGATTTCCTCGACCGAAAAACCATAATAGCGCAGCAGCCAGTCGGCCTGATACAGCCGGTTCTCCCGGCGCAGCGGCGCGGGCTTCACCGGCAGCACGCGGCTCGCCTCGGGAATCGGGCTGAACGCGGAATAATAGACCCGCCGCAGTCCATAGCCGCGATAGAGCGTGGCGCTGGTTTCGAGCACCGTCGCATCCGTCGTCGCGTCGGCACCGACGATCATCTGCGTGCTCTGGCCGGCCGGCGCGAAGCGGCGCTTCTCCTCCCTGGCCTCGGCGATGCGCTCGGTCATCTGGCCCATGGTTGCACGGATGCGCGGGGCATCCTTCTCCGGCGCCAGCGATTTCAGGCTGGTCTCCGACGCCAGTTCGATGTTCAGCGACAGCCTGTCCGCCCACAGCCCGGCCTGTTCGACCAGCCACGGGCTGGCCTCGGGAATGGCCTTCAGATGGATGTAGCCGGCAAAGCCGTGCTCCTCCCGCAGCGAACGCGCTACCCGCATCATCTGCTCCATCGTGTAATCGGGCGAGCGGATGATGCCGGAGGAGAGGAACAGTCCCTCGATATAGTTGCGCTTGTAGAAGCCGAGGGTGAGCCGCACCACCTCGTCCACGGAGAAGCGGGCGCGCTCGACATTGGAGGAACGCCGGTTGATGCAATAGGCGCAATCGAACAGGCAGTAATTGGTGAGCAGGATCTTCAGCAGCGAAACGCAGCGTCCATCCGGCGTGTAGGAATGGCAGATGCCGGCGCCGGTGGTGGAGCCGATGCCGGTCTTCTTCGCCGCCCGCCCCGCCGAACCGGAGGAGGCGCAGGAGGCATCATATTTGGCGGCGTCCGCCAGAATGCGCAGCTTGGTCGCGAGGGTGTCGTCCACGGGAGTCTCCTCTCGTGTTCACTTTATGTTCTCGTTCTTCTTCGCGCAATCCGCCGCCTGATACCGGGCGCCGCGCATGAAAAAGGCCGGACCTTTAAGGGCCCGGCCTTTTCAACGCGCAGCGAAGGCGGCTCAGGCCGCCTTGTGCTTGGCGATCATCTCGACGAAGCGGTCGAAGAGGTAATGGCTGTCCTGCGGGCCGGGGCTTGCCTCGGGGTGGTACTGCACCGAGAACACCGGCTTGTCGGAGAGCGCGATGCCGGCATTGGAGCCGTCGAACAGCGAGACATGGGTCTCCTGCGCGCTGGCCGGCAGGCTGTCGCGGTCGACCGCGAAGCCGTGGTTCATCGAGGTGATCTCGACCTTGCCGGTGGTCATGTCCTTCACCGGGTGATTCGCGCCGTGGTGGCCCTGGTGCATCTTCATGGTGCGCCCGCCGACCGCGAGGCCGATCATCTGGTGGCCGAGGCAGATGCCGAAGGTCGGCACGCCGGCCTCGATGATGTCGCGGATCACCGGCACGGCATATTCCCCGGTCGCGGCCGGGTCGCCCGGGCCGTTGGAGAGGAACACGCCGTCGGGCTTCAGCGCGAGAATCTCCTCGGATGAGGCGGTGGCCGGCACCACGGTGACCTTGCAGCCGGCGCGGGCCAGCAGCCGCAGGATGTTGCGCTTGATGCCGTAATCCACCGCGACGACGTTATAAGCGGGCGCCTCCTGCCGGCCATAGCCTTCCGGCCACTGCCAGGGGGTCTCGTCCCAGGTGAAGCGCTGGGCGCTGGTGACCATGGGCACGAGGTCCATGCCGACGAGGCCGGGCCATTCCGCCGCCTGCTTCTTGAGCGCCGGCAGGTCGAACACGCCATCCGGTGAATGCGCGATCACGGCGTTCGGCATGCCGCCATCGCGGATCAGCGCCGTCAGCGCGCGGGTGTCGATACCGGAAATGGCGATGATGCCGCGTGCCTTCAGCCACTGGTCGAAATGGCGGGTGGCGCGGTAGTTCGACGGATCGGTGATTGCCGAATGCAGCACGACGCCGCGCACACCGGAGGCGCCGGCCATCGAGACGGTCTCGACGTCCTCCTCATTGGTGCCGACATTGCCGATATGGGGGAAGGTGAAGGTGATGATCTGCCCGGCATAGGACGGATCGGTCAGCACTTCCTGATAGCCGGTCATCGCGGTGTTGAAGCACACCTCGCCGACCGCCTCGCCCGTGGCGCCGAGGCCGAAACCTTCAAGCACCGTGCCGTCCGCGAGCACGAGAAGGGCCGTGGGAAGGGGTTCGGCCCACACATTGTCGTTGGCGCTGCCGCTCATGGTCTTGTTCCTTGCGTCTGTGTGGCCTAATTAGTCGGTTGCCGCGCCGGATGCCAGTCCGAAGACCGTGTATCTGCGCCTCACGAACCGTATAGCTGCGCGCAGCGCGCGGCTGGAGGGGGCGGAGCGGCGACCCGCCGCGAGGGCGCGGGGCGGAAAACCAGTGGCTTACCAGCGGTGGGACGACGCGCGGAACGGGACAGTTCCGCGGTGCGACCGCCGCGAGATCATGCGAAAGAGGCCGACGTGCTGCGGGACGCGATCAATACTTCTCTCAAGGATGCGATGAAGACGCAGGACAAGCGTCGCCTCGGCACGCTGCGTCTGGTGAACGCCGCGATCAAGGATCGCGATATCGAGGCGCGCGGCCATGGCCGGGATCCGCTCTCCGACGACGAACTGCTTGGCCTGCTGACCAAGATGATCAAGCAGCGCGAGGAGTCGGCCAAGGTCTATGACGAGGCCGGCCGCACCGACCTCGCCACCCAGGAGCGCGAGGAAATCTCGGTCATCCAGGTCTTCCTGCCCAAGCAGATGACGGAAGCCGAATCGCAGGCCGCCATCGCTGCCGTGATCGCCGAAATCGACGCGCACGGGCTGAAGGACATGGGCCGCACCATGGCGGCGCTGAAGGAGCGCTATACCGGCGTGATGGACTTCGGCAAGGCCAGCGGCTCGGTTAAGACCCTGCTCACCGCCGGCTGAAACGCTCCCTTCCCATGGACACGCCTCCCTCCGCGCGCGGGCCTGCCACGCTGACGCTTGCCGGCGCCTGGCGGGGCGCGCGCGCCATGGTGCCGGTGTTCATCCCGGTCTTCGTGTTCGGCGCGGCGTTTGGCGTCGCGGCGCATGCGGCCGGGCTGGAGGGCTGGGTCGCGGCGCTGATGAGCGCGCTCGTCTTCGCGGGCGCCTCGCAATTCGCGGTGCTGGATCTCTGGCAGTCGCCGGTGCCGTGGGTGACGATCCTGCTCGCCACCTTCGCCATCAATTCCCGCCATCTGCTGCTCGGCGCCTCCATCCGGCCGCTGACGCGCGGCCTGTCGACCTGGAAACGCTACCTGTCGATGACGCTGCTCAGCGATCTCAACTGGGCGGCGCTGATCTCGGCCGAGGCGCGCGGCGAGCGCGATCTCGGCTACATGGTCGGTGGCGGGGTGGCGATGTGGGTGGTGTGGCTGAGTGCGACCGTGATTGGCGGCGCGGTCGGCGACTTCACCCTCGCGGACCTTCAGCGCTACGGGCTCGATCTGGTCATGGCGGTGTTCTTCGCCACCACGCTGTTCGGGCTGCGCCGCAAGAAGATCGACGATCTGCCGTGGCTGGTGGCCGGGCTCGCCTCGCTGGCGGCGGTGTGGTGGCTGCCGGCAAACTGGCATGTGCTTGCCGGCGGCCTTGCCGGCGGCGTCGCCGGTCTGATCCAGTATGGGCGCCGGCCGTGAACACAACCGATGCGCTGCTGGTGATCTTCGCGATGGCGCTGGTGACCTATGGCACCCGCGCCGGTGGCATCTGGCTGGTCGGCTTCATGCCGATGTCGCCGCGCCTTGAAGCATTCCTGCGCTATCTCGCCGGCTCGGTGCTGGTGGCGCTGGTGGTGCCGGCGACGGTGCGCGGTGGCGCCGCCGCCTTCGTCGCGGTCGGCGTCACCTTGCTGGCCATGGTGGTGGTACGGCGGGGGCTGGTCGCGATGGCGCTGGGCATTCTCGCGGCGGCGCTGTACCGGGCCTTCATGGGCGCGTGAGCGCTCACTCCGCCAGCCGCGCCTCATAGGCCTCGCGATATTGCGCGAAAAGCGGCCACAGCGCGCTGCGCTCGCGCCCTTCCAGCGCGTCGGCGAGCAAGGTGAGATGGGCATGCCAGCCGCCGGCGACGCCGAGCCGCGTGCCGCGCGCGACCAGCCGGCGATGGGTGACGGTGAGGTGCACCTTGCCCCCGCGGGGGGTGAGTTCGAAGGTGACTTCCGATTCTGACGGCGTTCCCGCTTCCCAGGTGAAGCGCAGCAGCCGGTTCGGCTCGCAGGCCAGCACCACGCCTTCATTGTGAATCTCGCCGGCGAATTTGGCGAAGCGCTCCGGGGTCGGCTGGCCGGCGTTGAGCTCGCCATTGCGGAACACAAGGTCGACCTTGCCGCCCGCCGTCAGCTCCATCGGCCCGGCGGCGAGCCAGAGGCGGCGCTTGTCGGGCTCGGTGAGATAGGACCAGACCCGTTCCACCGGGCCGGGGAGCAGGCGCTCGAAGCGCAGCGTGTCGGCGGCTTCCTGCGTGGCATAGCCATTGGCGAGGTCGGAACTGGCAAGCTGGGTGTCGGCATGTGACGTCATGGCGTATCTCCCTTGCTGTCGTCCTCGCGCAGCAGCGCGTCGAGGACGTTGAGGCGTTCGGTCCAGAAGCGTTCGTAGAAGCGCAGCCACTCGCTGGCCTGCGCGAGCCGTGCGGCATCGAGCCGGCACAGATGCTGGCGGCCCTTCACCTCACGGCGCACCAGCCCGGCCGCCTCCAGCGTGCGGATATGCTTGGAGGCGCCGGCGAGCGACATGGCGAAGGGCTCGGCGAGCTCGCCCACCGTGCGTTCGCCGGTGGAGAGACGCCGGAGCATGTCCCGCCGTGTCGGGTCGGCCAGGGCGTGAAACACGAGATCGAGGGGTGAGGCGTGCATTTGTTCAACCATGTGGTTGAATATCTGCGCATGCGCCGAAACTGTCAACCAATAAGTTGAATATCGCGGTCGCGAGATGCCGGTGAATAACGGGGATTGCGGGCGGAGCGGTCAAACGCCACTTCAGTGCTGGCGGGGATGGCGCGATATGCCGGATCGGCCCGTCTCTTGCCTGCTGAAATCCGGCAAGATGTGAGAAGAGAATCGCTCCCGCCATGCGCTTTCCGCCCTCGTTCCTCGACGAGATACGCACCCGCCTCCCGCTGTCGGAGGTGGTGGGAAAGCGCGTGCAGCTCAAGAAGCAGGGCCGGGAGTGGCGCGGGCTGTCGCCCTTCAACGCCGAGAAGACGCCGTCCTTCTACGTCAACGACCAGAAGGGCTTTTATCACTGCTTCTCCTCCGGCAAGCATGGCGACCAGTTCGACTTCCTGATGGAGACCGAAGGCCTGCCGTTTCCCGAGGCGGTGGAGCGGCTTGCCAATATGGCGGGTGTGCCGATGCCGGTGCAGTCCCGCGAGGAAGAGGTCCGCGAGAATCGCCGCAAGACGCTGCACGAGGTGATGGAACTCGCCGCGCAGTTCTTCGAGGCGACGCTGCAGGGCCGCGCCGGGGCGCGCGGGCGCGGCTATCTCAATGATCGCGGCCTCGGCGCCCCGACGCAGGCACGCTTCCGGATCGGCTACGCCCCGGCCGAGCGCTACGCGCTCAAGGAGGCGCTGGGGGCGAAGGGCGTGCCGGTCGAGGACATGGTGGAAGCCGGCCTGCTGGTGGCGGCCGACGACATTCCCGTGCCCTATGACCGTTTCCGTGACCGCGTGATGTTTCCGATCCACGACCTGCGCGGGCGGGTCGTGGCCTTTGGCGGCCGGGCGCTGGAGAAGGAGGTCTCGGCCAAGTACCTCAATTCGCCGGAGACCCCGCTCTTTCACAAGGGCTCGCTGCTCTATAACGGCTTCAACGCCCGCGCGGCCGCCCACAAGGGCGCGCCGATCATCGTGGCGGAAGGTTATGTCGACGTGATCGCGCTGGTCGAGGCGGGCTTTGCCGGCGCCGTCGCCCCGCTCGGCACCGCGCTGACCGAGGAACAGCTCGCTTTGCTGTGGAAGATGGCGCCCGAGCCGCTGCTGCTGTTCGACGGCGACAAGGCCGGCCGGCGCGCCGCATGGCGGGCAATGGACCTTGCCTTGCCCCATCTCAAGCCGGGCATGAGCCTGTCCTTCGGCCTTCTGCCCGACGGGCAGGACCCGGACGACCTGATCCGCGCCGGCGGCCGGGAGGCACTCGATGCCGTGCTGCGCGACGCCCGCCCGCTGGCCGAGGTGCTGTGGAGCCGCGAGCTTGAAGGCGCGAGCACCGACACGCCGGAGCGCCGCGCCGCGCTGGAGGCGAGGATCGGGGAAATCGTCCGGCTGATCGGCGACGAGACGGTGCGCAAGCATTACCGCGCCGACCTGATGGAGCGCTTCCGCCGTCTGTTCGCTCCGGCGCAGGGCGACGGCTGGCGCGAGCGTGGGCAGGGCGCGCGGGCGAATGGTGGCCGTCCCGGCACTTTTCGCGCGGGTCAGCGGCCCGGCCGCTTCGGCGGGCGCGATGGCGCGGCCCGCGAGCCGATCGGCGTGGCGGGGGAGGGGATGCGCCGCTCGGCCCTGCTGCGCGGTGCGGCGGCGGAAATTCCGCGCAACGAGGCGCTGCTGCTGTTCGCGGTGATGAATCATCCCTGGCTGCTCGATGGCGCGGCAGAGGAACTGGCGGAGATCGCTTTCCTGAACAAGGAGACGGCCGAACTGCGCCGCGTGCTGCTCGACGCCCATGTCGAGGGCGAC
This sequence comes from Ancylobacter gelatini, assembly GCF_022601675.1. GTDB lineage: Bacteria > Pseudomonadota > Alphaproteobacteria > Rhizobiales > Xanthobacteraceae > Ancylobacter > Ancylobacter gelatini. The sequence goes on from NZ_JAKVIL010000002.1 coordinate 557,597, forward strand.
ACCGACGACCCGGAGCAGCTGGCGCAGCGGATCGCCTCCGCCGGCTTCGGCCCGCTGGCGGCGCGGCTGTCGGCCCTGGCGGTCGCGCGGCATGACTGGCCGGCCTTTGCCGACGCCGCCCGCAGCGATGTCGAACTTTGGTGGCATCAGCGTCTGGTCTTGCACCGGCGCGGTCACGCTCTATCTAAGGACCTGAAGGAAGCTGAGAAACGGCTCGCCGATGAACCGACCGATCTCAACTGGGCGCGCTTTCTGGACGTACAAAGACAGCTCGCGGCACTTGACGGAACCGAAGCTTTGGTAGAGGGGTTCGGCGCCGCGTCGGGTCGTCCGGCGCGGTCGATGTAGCAGCCCTTGGGTCGCCCGCCCGCGTGCGTCAAATACGCCGTGGAGCGTGTGGCCCTGTTTGCGTCGGTTCTTCGCCGGTTGGCGAAGGCCGATTTCTGGGTGGTCCGGTGGGCTGCGGGTACGGTTCTTGCCGGATCCGGGTGACCGGAACGCCGGTCGATCAGGCGGCGCCGTGACGACGGCCGCCGGTGGATGCCGGAGGCGAAGGCTTTCGGTGGTTGAGGAGCACACGCATGGCGAAGCAGGCAGCGGAAGCGACGGAAGCCCCCGAGAAGGACGGCGACGCCCCCGATAGCCCGTTGCTGGACCTTTCGGACGCCGCTGTCCGGAAGATGATCAAGCTCGCCAAGAAGCGGGGCTATGTCACCTATGACGAGCTGAACGAGGTTCTGCCTTCCGACCAGAACACCTCGGACCAGATCGAGGACATCTACGCGATGCTCAACGAGATGGGCATCAATGTGGTCGAGGCCGAAGAGGCCGAGGGCGAGCAGGAAGAGAACGCGACGAGCGAAGCCGCGGACGACGAGGAAGAGTCCGGCGGCGAGCTGGCCGAATCGGCGCCGCGCGCGGTCATCCGCTCCGAAACCAAGTCCGAGCCCGGCGAGCGCACCGACGATCCGGTGCGCATGTATCTGCGTGAGATGGGCTCGGTCGAGCTTCTGTCCCGCGAGGGCGAAATCGCCATCGCCAAGCGCATCGAGGCCGGCCGCGAGGCGATGATCGCCGGGCTGTGCGAGAGCCCGCTGACCTTCCAGGCCATCATCATCTGGCGGGACGAGCTGGTCGAGGGCAAGGTTCTGCTGCGCGACATCATCGATCTTGAGGCCACCTATGCCGGGCCTGAGGCGAAGAACGGCCCGATCGTGGAAGGCGGCTCGCTGGCCCCGGAAGCCGAAGAGGAGCGCGAGCCCACGCTCGGTGAGACCATCGCTTCCGACGACGATGACGACATGGAGAACTCCCTGTCGCTCGCGGCCATGGAAGCCGAGATCAAGCCGAAGGTGCTGGAGACCTTCGACCGCATCGCCGACGCTTACAAGAAGCTGCGCCGCCTGCAGGACCAGAACGTCGAGTCCAAGCTCAAGAACGAGACGCTTACGCCGTCGCAGGATCGCAAGTACAAGAAGCTCAAGGACGACCTGATCGTCGATGTGAAGTCGCTGTCGCTCAATCAGGCGCGCATCGACAACCTCGTCGAGCAGCTCTACGACATCAACAAGCGCCTCGTGTCGCTTGAAGGCCGCCTCATGCGTCTGGCCGAGAGCTTCGGCGTCTCGCGCGAGGACTTCCTCAAGCAGTATCAGGGCTCCGAGCTTGATCCCAAGTGGATCAACCGTGTGAAGAACCTGACCTCGCGTGGCTGGAAGGGCTTTGTCGGGCAGGAACTCGACGGCATTCGCGACCTGCGCTCGAACATCCATACGCTGGCGACCGAGACGGGCCTGGAGATCCAGGAATTCCGCAAGATCGTGCAGATGGTGCAGAAGGGCGAGAAGGAGGCCCGGCAGGCCAAGAAGGAAATGGTGGAGGCCAATCTGCGCCTCGTCATCTCCATCGCCAAGAAGTACACGAACCGCGGCCTGCAGTTCCTCGACCTCATTCAGGAAGGCAATATCGGCCTGATGAAGGCGGTCGACAAGTTCGAGTACCGGCGCGGCTACAAGTTCTCGACCTATGCGACATGGTGGATCCGGCAGGCCATCACCCGCAGCATTGCGGATCAGGCGCGCACCATCCGTATTCCGGTGCACATGATCGAGACGATCAACAAGATCGTGCGCACCTCGCGCCAGATGCTGCACGAGATCGGCCGCGAGCCGACCCCGGAAGAGCTGGCCGAGAAGCTCGGCATGCCGCTGGAGAAGGTCCGCAAGGTCCTCAAGATCGCCAAGGAGCCGATTTCGCTCGAAACCCCGATCGGCGACGAGGAAGACTCTCACCTCGGCGACTTCATCGAGGACAAGAACGCGATCCTGCCGATCGACGCGGCGATCCAGTCGAACCTGCGCGAGACCACGACGCGGGTTCTGGCCAGCCTTACCCCACGCGAGGAGCGCGTGCTGCGCATGCGCTTCGGCATCGGCATGAACACTGATCATACGCTGGAAGAGGTCGGCCAGCAGTTCTCGGTGACCCGCGAGCGTATCCGCCAGATCGAGGCCAAGGCGCTGCGAAAGCTGAAGCACCCCTCGCGCTCGCGTAAGCTGCGGTCCTTCCTCGACAACTGAGCGGATTATTACCGCATCATCGGCATTCTTCTACGGCGGGCCTTCGGGTCCGCCGTTTCCATTTCGACGGGCGACTCATTTTGGAACAAGAACGCTGAAGCATCATTGTCCTTGGAGCCTAACAACCAAGGAGAACGATCATGTCGGGTCCTCTGGACGGCAAGCGCATTCTTATTCTGGCGACCAACGGTTTCGAGCAGTCCGAACTCGAAGTGCCCCGCGACCAGTTGCGCGCGGCGGGCGCGCGGGTGGATGTCGTCTCCCCGGAAACGGGAGACATCAAGGGTTGGGACGAGAAGGACTGGGGGCGCCCGGTGCGGGTCGACAAGCCTCTCAGCGAGGCGCGCGAGAGCGATTACGACGCGATCGTCCTGCCGGGCGGGCAGATCAATCCCGACCTGCTGCGCGTCGAGGCTGAGGCCATTCGCCTGATCAAGTCGTTCTTCAATGCTGGCAAGACCGTCGCCGCCATCTGCCATGCGCCGTGGCTGCTGGTAGAGGCAGGGATCGCCAAGGGACGGAAGATGACGTCCTACGCCTCGATCCGTACCGACGTCATCAATGCCGGCGCACAGTGGGAAGACGCGCCGGTGGTGACCGACAAGGGGCTGATCACCTCGCGCAACCCCGGCGATCTCGACGCCTTCTGCGCCAAGATCATCGAGGAAATTCGCGAAGGCCGTCATGAGCGGCGCGCGGCGTGATGCTGGTCTGCTGACGGCATCGGACGGAAAAGGCGGCGCTTGGCCGCCTTTTCTTTTGCCGGTGCATCGGCGTCAGCGTTGCGGCGCTTCAACCAGCAGCCCGACGATACGGCGCACCAGCGGCAACACCGCCAGAAGCGTGGGGAAGGCGACGAGCCACGACAGCGCCCAGGCCGTGGGCCACGTCGCGAGGAACTCCGCGCCGGCCCCGAGGCTGCGCAGGGTCGCAATCGCCGAGACGACGAACGTCATCAGCACAGAGAGCACAAGGGGCATGAGCAAGCCGGCATAGCGAGCCGGCAGCTTGTAGGAGATCGATGAAGGAGAGGGCATGGCCATCCTCATTGGATGGTCTCGGCGTTCCGGATGGCACAGCATCCGCCGGCCGTGACCGGGTTGGATGCGTTGCCTGACGTCGGACGCTTACGGCCGGAGGCGCGGGAGCCGCCAGCGCGCGAAATATAGACGAGGGGCACCGGTCCCGCCAGTGCCCATGTGAGATCATTCCGCCCTAAATCGGCAGGGCCGGATGCGGCGGTCTTGGGCTCATTCGCCCGGAAGCGGGTGGTTGTGCCGGCGCACCTGCTTGGTGCTGATGTCGACATAGGCCAGCGTCCCGGCGAAGCCGCCGAACGCAATGAGCGTGACGGCAAGGAAGATGACGGTTTCCGTGGGCATGGTGTCCTCCTTTGGTATGGAGGAACCTTAGAACCCTCGCACGCAGGCGCCTTGATCCGGATCAAGCGGTGCTCAGGGCAGGCGCATCGCGTCGTCGACCAGAGCGGCGAGGCCGATCAGCGCGAGAAAGCCCAGGAAGAACAGGGCGAACAGCCCGAAGGCGATCCGCCGCGCCAGCGTCGAGAGCGCGGTCAGCCCCAGCGCTCCGGCCAGGAGCGACAGCACCAGCAACCCGACCGCATATTTGAGCATCGTCTTTCTCCTCCTGCCGCACCGATATACGTCGGCACGCGGCGGATGGTTCAGCGATGAGGCGCTGGAGCGTCACGCGCCGTCGGAACGGCCATCCTGCTCGGTGGGATAAGGTTCGTCCCCCGGCGTGGCAGCGGGAGCCGCCGCGGGCTTCAAATGGGTGGCGGGACGCGAGGCGGTGGCCGCCGCCATCCGGGACGGCGTGGCATCGGGCTCGCCCTCAGGCATCGGCACCGTGCCGGTGGCGGCCGAGGCGGCGGTCTCGCCCAGCTTGTCGGCCAGATGCGGCGGCGGGCGATCCCGGAACGTCAGGCTCCACACCACGAACAGCAACAGGAAGGTGTGGGACGCCGCCGTGAACAGGAACAGCGCGCCGGGGCCGTAATGCATCATGCCGAAGGAGGCGACCGAGGGGCCGACCACCGAGCCGATGCCATAGGCCAGCAGCAGGCCGGCTGCGGTCTCCACCGCTTCCGCCGGCAGGGTGCGGTCATAGGCATGGGCGGCAGCGAGGGAATAGGCCGGCAGAGACAGCGCGCCGTAGAACAGAGCCAGGATGCACAGGCCGAGCAGGCCGAACTGGAACACGCCCAGCGCGATGCCCGCGAGCAGGGCGCCGACCATCAGCGCGGCGAGAATGCGCCGGCGGTCCATGCGGTCGGAGATATAGCCGATCGGCCATTGCGCCACCGCGCCGGCGACTACGGCCGCCGACATGAAGGTGGCCGCCCCGTCGGAGGTCAGCCCGCGCCCGATGCCGAAAATCGGGCCGAGCGACCAGAGCGAGCCATTCGTCAGCCCAATGGCGAAGCAGCCCACCACCGCTACCGGCGCCGCCTTCAACAGGTGCCAGATGCGAATTCGCGCGGTTTCGATCGGGGCGGGCTGGCCGGCGCTGGTCATCGCCACCGGCAGGGTGGCCATCGCGAACAGGATGGTCGCGAGCGCGAACAGTTCAAAGCCGCGTACCGGATAGAGCGTGATCATCATCTGGCCGGCGGTGAGCGCCGCGTAGTCGACGATGACGTAAGCGCTCATGACGAAGCCGCGCGTCTGGTTGGTGGCGCGGTCGTTCAGCCAGCTTTCGATGACGAGATAGAGCCCGGCGAAGCAGAAGCCGGTGATCGCGCGCAGCCCGTACCAGACGAAGGGGTCTATGAAGAGCGGATGCGCCATCATCGAGGCCACCACGCCGGCGGTGAGCGCGGCGAAGGCGCGGATATGGCCGGAGCGACGCACCAGATGCGGCACCAGCAGGCAGCCGGTCACGAAACCCAGATAATAGCTCGACCCCAGCAGGCCGAGTTCAACCGCGCTGAAGCCCTCGAAGGCGCCGCGCAAGGGCAGCAGCGTGTTCTGCAGGCCGCTTCCGGTGACCAGGAAGAACACGCCGAGCAACAGCGCGGCGACAGGGCCGAGAGTCTGGGCCATGATGAAACCGGATGGTGTGGACGGGAATCGGCGGGATAGCGCAAATCAGTGCTATCACAACGGTTCGGTTAGACCTGATCCATCGCGATGTCGAGACGGGGAATTGTATGTCGGAACAGCCGGTGAAGCTTGTGTCGAGCCTCCTGAGCGCGGAGGTCAGCCCGCTGGGTGCTGAACTGTCGCGGCTGCGCGACAAGGAGGGGCGGGACCTCTTGTGGAACGGCGATCCGGCGTTCTGGACCGGCCGGGCGCCGTTGCTGTTCCCGATTGTCGGCCGCCTGCCGGGCGATGCGCTGGTGCATGAGGGGCAGTCCTACACGATGCTCCAGCACGGCTTCGCCCGGCGGCGCAGCTTCGCGACGCTGGAGGCTTCGCCGTCGCGCGCTGTGTTCGGGCTGGACTCAGATGAGGAGACGCTCAAGCAGTATCCCTTCGCCTTCGCCCTGCGCGTGACCTACACGCTGGAGGAAGCGACGCTGACCATCTCCGCGACCGTGACCAATTCCGGCACGGTGCCGCTGCCGGCGAGCTTCGGCTTTCACCCGGCCTTCCTGTGGCCGCTGCCCTATGGTGGCACGAAGGCCGAGCATCGCGTGGTGTTCGAGAAGGCGGAGGTTGAAGCGATCCATCGGCCGGTCGGTGGACTGCTTTCGCGCGAGACCGAGCCCAATCCGGCGATGGACGCGGTGATGACGCCCGACGACGCGATGTTCGAGCGCGATGCGCTGATCTTCACCCATCTGCGCTCGCGCCATATCCGCTTCGGCGTGCCGGGCCAGCCGGGGATCGAGGTCGCGTTCCCGGACATGCCGCATCTCGGCCTCTGGTCGAAGCCCGGCGCACCCTTCCTGTGCATCGAGCCGTGGCAGGGCTATGCCTCGGCGGAGGACGGGCCGGTCGCCTTCGCCGACAAGCCGGGCCTCGTCCTCATCGAGCCCGGCGCCGAGCGACGCTTTGCGATGTCGGTGCGCTGGCTGCCGAATTCGGGCGACGATATCGGGGCGTGAGACGCGGCAACGATCAGCCGGCGGCGGAACGGTGCAGCACCCGGTCTCGGCCCTGGCGCTTGGCGGCGTAGAGCGCTGCATCGGCGTCGGCGATCAGCGTCTCGGCCGCAAGGTCTCCGCCGATCTGGGTCGCGATGCCGACACTCACCGTCACGATCCCGCGCGTGGGATGGGGGATGGCGACGGCCTTGAGTTCCGCGCGCAACCGTTCCCCGGCCTCCCGCGCGGCCTCCTCCGTGCCTGAAGGAAAGATGACGGCGAATTCCTCGCCGCCATAGCGCGCGATCACGTCGTCCGTTCGCCGGAAGGCGTGCGGCAGGGTGGTCGCGAGCCGCCGCAGCGCCTCGTCGCCGGCGGGGTGGCCCAGCGTGTCGTTCACCACCTTGAAGTGGTCGATGTCGATCATGGCGAGCGACAGCGGCTCGCTGGTGCGCCGGCAGCGCACCACCGCGCGTTCAAGCGCCTCATCGAAGCCGCGACGATTGGCGAGGCCGGTCAGGGCGTCGATGCGGGTGAGCCGGGTCAAGGCCTGGTTCATCTGCCGCAGTTCGATCTCGTCGACGGCGATGGCGGCGATATCCTCCAGCGCGGCGAGGTCGATCGCCTCGCCATCCGCCGCCGGCTCCCGGCGCAGCACGCAGAGCGAGCCGACCACCAGATCCGGCGTCAGCCGGATCGGCACCCCGGCATAGAAGCGTAGCGGCAGCCGCGGCGCCACGGGATGGCCCTCGAAAGCGCTATCGGTGCGAAAATCCCGGACCACAAGCGGCTGGCCGCTGGAGACGACGTGCTGGCACACCGACTTGCGGCGCTCGATGGACGGGGCAATGTCGGCGGTGGTGACCGACTTCATCCACTGATGGTGCGCGTCGATGAAGCCGATAAACGCGACATCTGCATTGTAGACGCGCTGGGCCAGCCGGGTGAGCCGGTCGAACCGCTCCTCGGGCGGCGTATCCATGATGCCGCAGGCTTCCAGCGCGACCAGCCTTGCCGCCTCGTTCTTCGGGGGCGGGGGAGGGCTCCACATGCGGGTATCCTACGTCTGGAACGAGCGATGCATGGGCCTCTTCACTGTCGCGCCGCCGCCCGCGAATGTTCCGGCAATTCGCCGAGACGATCAACCGTGTGGGCGAGGTCGTCGAGGAAAGTGTCGCACCATTTGTGGATGGTGTTGGCCTCGACCACCGCCATATTGGCCCGCCAGCGCTCCTGCCGCTCCTCCAGCGGCATGGCAAGCGCGAGGTCCAGCATGTCGGCCATGCCCTCGATGTCGTAGGGGTTCACCATGAGTGCCCCGGACAATTCATTGGCCGCGCCCGCGAAGCGCGAAAGCACGAGGACACCCGGGTTCTTCGGGTTCTGGGCGGCGACGTATTCCTTGGCGACGAGGTTCATGCCGTCGCGGAGCGGCGTCACCAGGCCGATGCGCGACGAGCGATAGATCGCCGCCAGCGTCGGCCGAGCCAGAGGCCGGTTGAGGTAGCGCAGCGGCACCCAGTCGAACTCGGCATATTCGCCATTGATCGCGCCGGCCAGTTCCTCCAGTTCGCGCCGCAGGGCGCGATATTCGGCGACCTCGCCGCGGCTCACCGGCGCGACCTGCATCATCGTCACCTTGGAGCGGTGCTCCGGGCGGCTTTTCAGCAACTCGCCAAAGGCGTTGAACTTGTTGGGCAGGCCCTTGGAATAGTCGAGCCGGTCGACGCCGACGGCCAGCGTGCGCCCGGCGAGGCTGCTGTGCAGCCGCTCCATTTCCTCGCCGGTGACGGCCGCCTTGGCATCCTTGACGAAGGCCTCGGTATCGATCCCGATCGGATAGGCGGCGACCCGGAACCGTCGTTCCTTCAGCCCGACCACGCCGCCCGGCGCGATCCAGCCGCGCGCTTCGGAGGAAATATAGGTCAGCAGCGCGCGGACATCGTTCTCGGTCTGCAGGCCGACAAGATCATATTGCGACAGGTCCTCCACCAGGGCGGCATGGGAGGGCAGGGTGAGGAAGACGTCCGGTGTCGGCCACGGGATGTGGTGGAAATAGCCGATCAACCCCTTGAAGCCGAGCTCGCGCAAGGCACTGGCCAGCGGGATGAAGTGATAGTCGTGCACCCACACCACGTCGTCGGGCTTCAGCAGCGGCATCAGCGAGCGCGCGAACGTGTCGTTGACCCGCCGGTAGCCCTCCCAGTCGGTGCGCCGGTAACTCAGGGCGCCGAGCCGGTAATGGCACAGCGGCCACAGCGTGCCATTGGCATAGCCGGCGTAATGAGCGTGCTGTTCCTCCGGGTCGAGGGTCTGGAGCGCGTAGGTCACGCGACCCGAGCGGAAGATCTTCGGCTCGGTGGGCGGGTTGACCTCGGTTTCCCCGCTCCAGCCGAACCACAGCCCGCCCTGACGGCCGAGCGCCTCGCGCAGGGCAACCGCCAGTCCGCCGGCCTTGGCCGCGCGTTCCTTGGGCGATGCCACACGATTTGAAACGATTACGAGCCTCGCCAGAACGCTTCCTCCCAGGTTTTCGACAGGCGCATCGCCGTGTCGATCAGGCCGACCATGGAGTAGGTCTGGGGAATATTGCCCCACAGCTCCAGGGTCTGGTTGTCGATGTCTTCCGACAGCAGGCCCGCCTCGTTGCGGCGCGCCAGCAGGCTGGTGAACATCTCGCGGGCTTCCTCGCGGCGCCCGATCAGATCGAGCGCGCCCGCGTACCAGAACGAACAAATGGTGAAGGAAGTTTCAGGCAGTCCGAAATCATCTTCGCCGGCATAGCGCATGAGGTAGCCGTTGCGCTTGAGTTCGCGGCCGATGGCTTCGACGGTGGCGACATAGCGGGCATCGTCGGGGCGCACGAAGCCCAGTTCCGCCAGCAGCAGCAGGCTGGCATCGAGCTGACCGTCACTGTCGGCGTCGACGAAGCTGCCCATCTTCTCGTTCCAGGCGAAGGAAAGGATGCGCTCGCGGATCTTGCGCGCCTCCTCCGCCCAGTAGGTGGCGCGATCGGGAAGTTCCAGCACGCGGGCGATGCGCTTGAGCCGGTCGCACGCCGCCCAGCTCATCACCGCCGAGAAGGTGTGGATGCGCCGTTTGCCGCGCAGTTCCCACAGGCCGGCATCCGGCTCGAAGGCGAACTCGACCGCGCGTGCGCCGACCCCCTCCAGCAGGCGGAACAGCGCCTCGTCGCCGCGATTGGGCAGGCGGTGGTCGAAGAACATCTGCGCGGCGGCGAGCACCACATGGCCGTAGCCGTCATTCTGGACCTGTTCCGCCGCCTGGTTGCCGACCCGCACCGGCCCCATGCCGCGAAAGCCCGGCAGCGATTCGGCGAAGCGCTCCTCAAGCGGCGTGCCCGGCACGATGGAATAGACCGGCGCGAGCCGACCGGACGGGTCCGAGGCGATCACCGTCGTCAGGTAGCGGATGAAGTCCTCCATCGTGCGGGTGGCGCCCAGCATGTTGAGCGCGCGTACGGTGAAGTAGGAATCCCGCAGCCAGCAATGGCGGTAGTCCCAGTTGCGGATCGAGTGCGGCGCCTCGGGGATCGAGGTGGTGAGCGCGGCGACGATGCCGCCGGTCTCCTCATAGGCGCACAGCTTCAGCGAGATGGCGGCGCGGATCACCGCCTCCTGCCACTCGAAGGGAATGGAGAGATAGCGCACCCATTCCCACCAATAGTCGCGGGTCTTTTCCTCGAAACCGCGCGCGGTCTCGGCAATGCTCGACGCGAAGGGCTCGTCGGGGCCAAGCACCAGCGTCGCCGGCCGGCTCAGCACGAAGGGGCGTTCCTCCGCCACATAGACGATGGGCAGATCCGTCGTGGCGCGGACGGTGAAGTCCTCGCCGGCAAAGCGCATATGGTTGCTGCCGCGCACCGGCTTCGGGCTCTGCGCGCCCCATTGGAAATGCGGGCGCAGGCGGATGGTGACCCGGCAGGTGCCTTCCAGCGGCTCGATGCGGCGCACCAGCATCGAAGGGCGGTAGATGCGGTCGTAGAGCTTGAAGCGCGGGGCGAAGTCGGTCACCCGCAGCTTCGCGCCGTCCGCATTTTCGAGAATGGTCTCGATGATCGCGGTGTTGGGCTGGTAGCGCCGCGTCGCCTTGGTCTGGCCATCGAGCGTCACGTCGAAGAAGCCGCCCGTCGGTTCCTCGCCGCCGAGCAGCGAGGAAAAGATCGGATCGCCGTCGATCCGTGGCCAGCAGCACCAGGCGAGGCGCCCATTCTTGTCGATCAGTGCGGCAATGGTGCCATTGCCGATGGCGGCGAGGTTCAGATCGGCGCTCACGGGGCGACTGTCTCCAGCGATTGGGGAATCCGGGTGAGCCATTCGCGCACATCCTTAGGCGTCGCCAGGCGGAAATCGGCCTGCTGCGTGGCGCGCGGGCCGACCGCGACGGCAAGCCCGCCGCTCGCTCGCGCGGCGCGGAAGCCATCCTCGTCGGTCACGTCGTCGCCGAGGAACACCGGCAGGCGACCCGTGAAGATCGCGGTCTTCATCAGCGTGTCGACCGCCGTGCCCTTGTCGTGGCCGCCCTGGCGGACCTCGATGACGAAGCGGCCCCTGAGGAATTCGACGCTGCCGTCGAGGCCCTGGCCGATATCGGTGACGCGCTGCATGATCTCGTTGGCGGCGTCCGGCACCGCGCGAAAATGTACCGCCAGCGACAACGGCTTGTGCTCGACGAACACGCCGGGCCACGCCGCGAGCTCGCGGTCCAGCGCCTGCTCCAGCGGCTTGCGCCATTTCGGCGTGGGGATGGGGACGGAGGGCGCATCCGGGGCGAGCCGCACTTCCGCGCCGTGCTGGCCGGATGCCGCCAGCCGCGCCGGTGCGAAGCGCTGGTCCATCCAGTCGATGGTGCGGCCGGAGATAAGCGCCACCGCGCCGCCAAGCGCGACCTGAAGGTCGGTCAAAAGTCCGGGCAGGCTGGTGGGGATGGTCACCCCCTCGGGGTGGTCGGCATGTTCGATGAGCGTGCCATCGATATCGAGAAACAGGGCCCAATCGCTCTGGGGGAGTGGTTGCATGCTGTGTCCCGATACCTTCCTCGCTGGCGCCCGTCGCGCCCTGTCCACCATGATCGTGCACGAAAAGGTATCAAGGTAGCCTCTTGCCGCCCACCCTTCCGTTCACCGGTTAACGTGCGAAGCGTCATGGCGTTCCATTACCACGGCAAAAAAATTGGGCGCTCGGCACGAGGCGGCGGTGGGGGCTCAGCCGGGGCCGTCACCGATGCCGGTCGGGTGCAGCCAGATGCCGTCCCGCGTCGTTGCCTTCACCGCGTAGAGCGCCTGGTCCGCGCCGTCGATCAAACGGGTGCGGATCAACGCGACCTCGGCGGTGCGCGGGATGTTCGCGACGCTGGCGACGCCGATGCTTGCGGTGACGATGCCCACGGCGCTGCCGGCATGGGGGATGGCCGCCGTGCGGATCGCGGCCCGAACATTGGTCGCGACCACGATCGCGCCGTCGGAATCGGTGCCGGGCAGCACAATGACGAATTCCTCGCCGCCATAGCGGGCGGCAAGGTCGCCGGGATGGCGGAGCGCGCCGCGCATGGCGTGTGCCACCGCCCGTAGCGCTTCGTCGCCGGCCAGATGCCCGTAGCGGTCGTTATATTCTTTGAAGCGGTCGACATCGACCATCAGCACCGACAGCGGCACACCCGCGCGCCGGCTGCGCCCGATCTCCTGCGGCAGCAGTTCCTCCAGCGCGTGGCGGTTCCACAGCCCCGTCAGCGCGTCGGTCCGCGCGGCCTCGGAAAGCCGGCGATTGGCGTCGCTGAGCTGGGCGTTGGCGGCGGCGAGCCGACATTCGAGCCGCTTCTGCTCGGTGATGTCCGTGAGCGCGACGCAGAGGGCGACAACATGGTCGCCGGTGGCGGGCCGGATCGCCCGCGCCGCCACCAGATGAACCTTGCCGGCAAAGTCCAGCTCATGGTTCGGCACCTGCCCGCCGGCGTCGAAGACCTCGAAATCCCGCTGCATCCGCGCATCGATCTCCGGCCCGCACACGTCGAGCGCGCGGCGCCCGACCAGGCGGGCGCCTGAAAAGCCGATCAGCCGGGCATATTCGCGATTGGCCGCGAGAAAACGTCGGTTGCGGTCGACGAGGCAGGCGGCGACCGGGAAATCCAGACAGAGTGCGCGGAGCTCTTCGGGAGAAATCTGCGACAGCATGTTGCGGGCGGGGTCCGATGCGGATGCGGGTTCAGAGGGTCCGTTTATAGGTATTTTGCCGTACGCGGCTTGACCTATGACAAGGCGTCCGCGACGCGATGCCACCGCGACCGTACCGCTGACCGAGGAGTTGCAACGCTGTGGCCTTGCCGCTGCGGGGCGCGGGGGTTACATAGCGCCCAACCCATTCCCGTTTGGCGGCCCAGCCCGCGCTTGGCCCGAGACGCGCGACCGCGCAGGAACTTCGCACGATGGCTTCGTACCAGTACGTCTACCACATGCATGGCATGTCCAAGGCCTATCCGGGCGGCAAGAAGGTGCTCGACAACGTGCACCTCTCCTTCTACCCGACGGCCAAGATCGGCATTCTCGGGCCCAACGGCTCGGGCAAGTCGACCCTGCTCAAGATCATGGCCGGCCTCGACAAGGACTTCTCCGGCGAGGCCTGGGTCGCGGAAGGCGCCCGCGTGGGTTATCTGCCGCAGGAGCCGCTGCTCGATCCCGCCCTGTCGGTGCGCGAGAACGTCATGCTCGGCGTCGCCAAGCAGAAGGCGATCCTCGACCGCTACAACGAACTCGCCATGAACTATTCGGACGAGACCGCGGACGAAATGACCGCGCTCCAGGACGAAATCGAAGGCCAGGGCCTGTGGGATCTCGACAGCAAGATCGACCAGGCGATGGACGCGCTCGGCTGCCCGGAGGAGGGCTCCGACGTCTCCAAGCTCTCGGGCGGCGAGCGGCGCCGCGTCGCGCTGTGCCAGCTGCTGCTCTCGCAGCCCGAATTGCTGCTGCTCGACGAGCCGACCAACCATCTCGACGCCGAGACCACCAACTGGCTGGAAGGCCATCTGCGCACCTATCCGGGCGCGATCCTCATCGTCACCCATGACCGCTACTTCCTCGACAATGTGACCGGCTGGATCCTCGAACTCGATCGCGGCCGCGGCATTCCCTATGAGGGCAACTATTCCTCGTGGCTTTCGCAGAAGGCCAAGCGCATGGCGCAGGAAAATCGCGAGGACGAGGCCCGCCAGCGCGCGATTGCCTCCGAGGCGGAGTGGATGGGGGCCTCCCCGAAGGCCCGTCAGGCCAAGAACAAGGCGCGTATCCAGCGCTATGACGAACTGGTCAAGAAGGCCTCCGAGAAGGGGCCGACGACCGCGCAGATCGTCATTCCGGTGTCCGAGCGCCTCGGCAACAACGTCATCGAGTTCAACGGCCTGACCAAGTCGTTCGGCGACAAGCTGCTGATCGAGGATCTGTCCTTCAAGCTGCCGCCCGGCGGTATCGTCGGCGTCATCGGCCCCAACGGCGCGGGCAAGACCACGCTGTTCCGCATGATCAACGGCCTGGAAGCCCCGGATGCCGGCGAGATCAAGGTCGGCGACAGCGTGCAGCTCGGCTATGTCGACCAGAACCGCGACGCGCTGAACGACAAGAAGACCGTGTGGGAGGAAATCTCCGGCGGCAACGAGATCCTCTATCTCGGCAAGCGCGAGATCAATTCGCGCGCCTATTGCGGCGCCTTCAACTTCAAGGGCGGCGACCAGCAGAAGAAGGTCGGCATGCTCTCGGGTGGTGAGCGTAACCGCGTGCACCTCGCCCGGATCTTGCAGCAAGGGGCGAATGTCCTGCTCCTTGACGAGCCGACCAACGATCTCGACGTCGAGACGCTGCGCGCGCTGGAAGAGGCGCTGGAAGACTTCGCCGGCTGCGCGGTCATCATCTCGCATGACCGCTTCTTCCTCGACCGTATCGCCACCCACATGCTCGCCTTCGAGGGCGACGGCCATGTCGAGTGGTTCGAGGGCAACTTCCACGACTACGAGGAAGACAAGAAGCGCCGCCTCGGCGTCGACGAAATCGTCCCGCACCGGATGAAGCACAAGAAGCTGACGCGCTGAGGAAAAGCCGGCCGGAGCGATCCGCGCCGGCTTGTGCTTCGCGGGCCGGGGCTGGCGGGATCGGATGATCAAGGCGCTGTCGATCGTGCGGCCGGGCGGAAGCCTGATCGCGACGGGTCGCAAGACCTTGGAAGTGCGCGGCTGGTCGCCGGATCTGCACCCGTCCGAGGATCTGCTGATCGTCGAGAATGGCCGCTTTCTGCATCGCGACGGCGAGGAGGATGAGGACGGCGTCCCGGTCGCCCTCGTCAGGGTCATGCGGGTGCGCCCGTTCACCCTCGACGACATGGCGGCCGCCTGCGCCGGCTCGTTCGAGGAAGGATGGCTGGCGTGGCAGCTCGGCCATGTGCGCCCGCTGCGCACCGACAGGAGGGTGCGCGCGGCGCGGCGCCTCTACGAGGTGGATTTTTCTTCTGTCCCGGACGCGAACAAAGGATAAATTCTCTCCCGGCTGCCGAATGCGGCGGCTTGGCAGTTGTCCCGGCCTCCGTCATGTTCCGCGCGCAACAGGCGAGGCGGCGAGATCATGCGCAGTGCGAATGAAGACTGGAATCCCAACCTCTATCTGAAGTTCGAGGACGAGCGCACCCGCCCGCCGCGCGATCTTCTGGCCCGCATTCCGCTCAGCCATCCCCGCCGTGTGGTGGATATCGGCTGCGGGCCGGGCAATTCCACCGAGCTTCTGGCCGAGCGCTGGCCCGATGCCGACCTCATCGGCATGGACAGTTCGCCCAACATGATCGCCAAGGCGCAGGCCCGCCTGCCGGCCGCCCGCTTCGAGCAGGGCGACATCGCCAGCTGGCAGGCGCCGGAGGGGACCGAGGTGCTGTTCGCCAATGCGGTGTTCCAGTGGCTGCCGGATCATCCGGCGATACTGGAGCGCCTGCTCGCCGGACTGCCCAAAGGCGGCGCTCTCGCCGTGCAGATGCCGGACAATGTGCAAGAGCCCTCGCACCGGCTGATGGTCGAGGCGGCGGAGTCCGGGCCTTGGGCCGACAAGATCGGCCGCGCCACGCGCGAGGAACTGCCGAGCGTGGGCGATTACTACAACCGCCTGAAGCCGCTCTGCCGCCACCTCGACATCTGGCACACCTATTATTACCACCCGCTCGACGGCGCACCGGCGATTGTTGAGTGGTTCAAATCGACCGGGCTGCGCACCTTTCTCGATCCGCTCTCGGCTGAAGAGCGCGAGGCCTATCTCGCCGATTACGGTGCGCGCATCGCACAGGCCTATCCCGAGCGCGTCGACGGCAAGGTCCTGCTGCGCTTCCCGCGCCTGTTCATCGTGGCGGTGCGCTGAGGCCCGTTCGCGGCGCGGGGAGTGCCTCGCGCCGGCAGGCGTGATCGGGCTGGCCGCTCGTTACGGTTCACAGCCTTGCCGGTTTTAGCTATCCCTGAGCCATGGGTATCATGCTTCGCCGCCTCGCCATCCGCTCCGCCGCTCTGCTGGCGCTCGTGCTGGCCCCCGCCGCTGCCCGTGCCGATGCCGGCTTCGATCGCTGGCTCGCCGCGCAATGGCCGGCGGCGCAGGCGATGGGGATTTCCCGCGCCACTTTCGAGCGCGAGACGAAAGGGCTGGAACCCGACTATTCGCTCCCCGACCTCGCCATTCCCGGCAAGCCGAGGAAGCCGGACGGGCAGGCCGAGTTCGTCCAGACCCCCGCGGCCTATGTCTCCGACAAGGCCATCGGCCAACTCGCCGCGCGCGGGCGCAAACTCGCGAGCCAGTACCGTGCCGAGCTTTCCGCCATCGAGAAGCGCTTCGGCGTGCCGGGGTCGGTTCTGCTGGCGATCTGGGCGCGCGAGACCGCTTATGGCGGCGCCAAGCTGAGCCACGACGCGCTGCGCGTGCTGGCGACGCAGGCCTATGTCGGTCGCCGTAAGGACGAGTTCCAGGGCGAATTCCTCGCCGCCCTGAAAATCCTCGACGAAGGGCACGTCGCCCGCGCGCAGATGAAGAGCTCCTGGGCCGGCGCGATGGGGCACACTCAGTTCCTGCCGACCGGCTATCTGAAATACGGCGTCGATCTCGACGGCGACGGCACCGCCAATATCTGGTCCTCCGTGCCGGAAGCGCTGGCCGCGACGGCTAGCCTGCTCAAGGAGAAGGGCTGGCGGGCGGGCAAGCGCTGGGCCTATGAGATCACGGTACCGTCCGGCTTCGACTGCACGCTGGCCGAGCCCGGCTACACGCTGTCCATCGGCGACTGGCTCAAGCGCGGTGTGAAGGTGGCCGATGGCCGGCGCATTCCTGCGTCCGCCTTGAAGGACGAGGCTTCGATCATTATGCCCGCCGGTCCCTATGGGCCGGTATTCCTCACCCCGGCCAATTATTTCGCGCTGAAGAGCTACAATTTCGCGGACCTCTACGTGCTCTATGTCGGCCATCTCGCCGACCGCATCGAGGACGACAAGCCCTTCGCGCAGGGGTGGAAGGACATTTCGCTGGTGAAGACCCGCGACCTCGAATTCATGCAGAAGGAGCTGGCGCGCCGGGGTCTCTATGCCGACAAGATCGACGGCAAGGCCGGCATGCTCACCCGCTCCGCACTCGGCGCCTATCAGAAGGCCAACGGCCTGACGCTGGACTGCTGGCCGGACGCGCAGGTGCTGGAGCACATGAAGCGCGGGGGGTAGCGGCGTGTTCAAGGTCGGGTTTCGCACGGGCCTTCTTCAGGACGAGACGCGGCGCGACTGGTCCGGCAACGGCCCGAGGCCTCTGCGCTGGGCGGCGTGGTACCCGGCACCCGCGGACGCGCAGGTCGGGATGATGGAGCTGCCGCCGCAGCGGCCGCTGTTCCTGATGGGCGTGGTCGCACCCGATGCCGCGCTGGCCGAAGCCGCCGCGCCCTTTCCCGTCGTCCTGCTCTCGCACGGCACGGGCGGCAGCGCGGCGAGCCTTGGCTGGCTGGCCGGTGCGCTCGCCTCCGCCGGCCATGTGGTGATCGGCGTCGACCACCACGGCAACACGTCGAGCGAGCGCCATCGCGCCGAGGGGTTCCTGTGCTGGTGGGAGCGTCCGCGCGACTTGTCCTGTGCGCTGGACCTGCTGGTCGCGCGCGAGCCGTTCGCGGGGCGGCTCGACCTTGGACGGGTGACGGCGGCCGGCTTCTCGCTTGGTGGCTACAGCGTCGTCGCGCTGCTGGGCGCGATCACGCGGATGGACTTGTTCCGCGATTTCGCGACGGCGCGCGGGTTCGGCGACGGGCCGCGCGAGTTTCCCGATCTCGCGCGCCGCGTCGCGCCGCTGCTGGAGGGAAGCGCGGTGTTCCGCACCTCATGGGAGCGGCAGTCAACATCGTGCCGCGACGCGCGGGTCAAGGCGGTGCTGGCCCTGGCGCCGGCGCCGACAGTGCGGGCCTTCACCCTTGAGAGCCTGCGCGCAATCGAGCGGCCAGTGGCGCTGGCAGTGGGCGACGCCGATCGCGAGGCGCCGGCACATGACTGCGCGCACTGGCTTCATCAACACCTGCCCAACGCCACGCTGGAGCGCCTCGGCACGGATATCGGCCATTACGTGCTGCTGGCCGAGGGTACCGCGCTCGGCAAGGAACGCGAGCCCGACATCTGGTGCGACCCGCACGGCGTCGACCGGCGGGCGGTGCAGGCCCGCGTCTCGGCCCTCGCCCTGCACGCGCTGGCGCCCGGCGCCTAACGCGGCATGCGGCTGATGACGCGCGGGTCCTTGCCGGCGCCGATGTCGCGGCCGGAGAGCCAGAACACCTCGCCCTCGCTGTCCTCGGTGTCGAGCCACAGGAAGGGCAGGTGCGGAAATTCGGCCTCCAGCACTTCCTTGCCCGTGCCGATCTCGCAGATGATGCCGCCGCGCGCGGTGAGGTGCGCGGGGGCTTCGGTGAGGATGCGGCGCACGATGTCGAGCCCGTCCGGCCCGCCGTCGAAGGCCAGCGTCGGTTCGTGCCGGTATTCCTGCGGCAGCGACGCCATGGCCTCGGCGTCGACATAGGGCGGGTTGGTGATGATCAGGTCGTAGAGACGGCCCTGCAGCGGGCCGAACAGGTCGCCCTCGATCAGGCTAACCCGGTCCTCCATCGCATGCTCGGCGACGTTCTCGCGGGCGAGCGAGAGGGCCTTGGGCGAGATGTCGACGGCATCGACCTGCGCGTGGGGGAAGATCATGGCGGCGAGGATGGCGAGGCAGCCGGAGCCGGTGCACAGGTCGAGCGCGCGGCCGACCGATTCGACGTCGTCCACCAGCGCGAAGCCCTCGCCGCCGAACAGTTCGCCGGCCAGCAATTCGCCGATGAAGGAGCGCGGCACGATGGCGCGCTCGTCGCTCTTGAACGGCACGCCGCGAATATAGGTGCGGCCGAGCAGATAGGCGGCCGGCTTGCGTGTGGTGCAGCGTGCCTCGATCAGGGCGGCGACATGCTCGCGCTCCTCCCGCGTCAGCCGCGCATCGAGCCAGGGCGAGAGATCGTCGACGGGAAGGCGCAGCGCCTCCAGCACCATGAAGGCGGCTTCGTCCAGCGCGGTGGTGGTGCCGTGGCCGAAGGCGAGGCCCGCCGCGTTGAAGCGGCTTACCGCATGGCGCACGTAGTCGCGCACCGTCTTCAGATCGTCGGTCACCGCCATCGGCCTCTCCCTTGTCGACGAGGCAGCAGCAGCATGACGGCGCGCCGAATGCAAGCACGCGCGTTCAGGAAAGCTGGCGCGGGCGTGGGGGCCTCGTCCCGGAGCAATTCCTTCCCGTTCGGATGTTCCCTCCGAACGGGAAGGGCTCTAAGGAAGATGAGCGAACGATTGCCGCTGGCGGCCGCGCCCCGCGGCCCGCCTCATGAGGAGCGACCCATGGCCGAACGCCCGCGCGCCGAAAAGCCGTCCGACGAAATCACGCTGGTCGTCGACCGGTCGGTGGCGGTGGTGCTGTTCGAATTCCTCTCGCGCACCGTCGATGACGGCGACGGCGAGGTGCTGCTCGACTTCATCGACGACGAGGCGGAAATTCCCGCGCTCTGGGCGCTGCTCGCCGGGCTGGAGAGCGTGCTGACCGAGCCGATGGCCGAGGATTACGAAAAGCGCGTGCTCGCCGCCCGCGAGGCGGTGATGAAGCGTTTCGGCGGCGCGTTTTCCGACCGCGGCGAGGACTGAACCGCGCTTCGGCCTCAGGGTGTGACGGCGGAGGCCGGCGTCGGCACGGTCGCAGGGACGAGCTTGGTTGTGGGCGACACATCCGCCGAGCGCTGCTGGGCCTCGATATTGGCGGTCATCGCCCGGCCGAGATCGCGCGCGAAGCAGTCATAGCCCCAGTCGTTCATGTGGAAGCTGTCCTTCCACAGGAAGGTCTCATAGGCCAGACCGGCGCTTTCGTGCCAGTCGCGCATCAGCGCGTAGCGATGGAACACGCCGACGCCTTCCTCGGCGCCCACCTTGTCCATCAGACGCAGCATGGCGGCGGTGTCGGAATCGGCTGCAACGCGCGGGGCATATTGCGGATCGATGATCAGCATGTCGGCGCCGATCGCGCGCGTGCGCTGCACCGCGTCGCGCAGCAATTGTTCGGCGGCGTTGATGCCGTTCGCGCGAAACAGCGCGTTCACGCCGGCCTGCCACAGCACGAGATTGGGCTGATAGGCGGCGACGTCGCGCTCGAAGCGCGCCAGCATCTCGGGCGCGTCCTGCCCGTTGATGCCGCGATTGACCACAGTGATGGCGGCGCCCGGGAAGCGCTCTTTCAGCACCGCCTGCAGCCGGCTCGGATAGCTGAGTTCGGGCGCTGTCGAGCCCGCGCCGGCGGTCGAGGAGGAGCCAATGGCGACGATGGTCACCGGCTCGCCGGCACGCAGCCGCGCCGCGAGCCGGGCGAGCGGAGCGGTGAGCTTGCTCGTCACCTTGGCGCTGGGGCAGGCGGCGGGCATCAGGCTGGCGGCCGCTGCGGGCGCGGACGTCAGGGCCATCGGGGCGAGCACGGCGAGGCAGGCGGCGAGGAGGAGAGTTTTGTGCATGTCAGCGTGAACCGAGAGTGCGGGCATCGACGCCATCGGTGATCATGCCGACCAGAAGCCGGCCGATGCAGCGATGGACATCCTCGAACAGCGAGGGAGGCGGAGGCGCGGTGTCGAAGTCGAAGATGCCCTCCTGTTCCCAGAAGCGCATGATGTCGTAGCGGTCGAAGAACGGCACCTCGTTGGTGCGGGCGATCCAGCGCAGCGTGTTGTTGTAGGGCGCGACATCGAACGCGAAGGCGGTGCGCGGGCTGTATTGCGGGCCGACCACGATCACGTCGGTGCCGGCGCCATGGGCCAGGTTGATGCCGTGCTCCACGGCATCGGCAAAGGCCCGGCTGTCGGCGCCCAGAATGGTGTCATAGGTCCCGGTCTGCCAGATCATCAGCGCCGGCTTTGCCTTTTCCAGCACCTCCGGCAGGCGCGCGACCACGGTCTCGGCGGTGGCGCGCGGCAGGTTCACCGTGGTGAGCGCGACCTTGCCGTCGGGATAGCGGCTGCGCAGGATCTCCTCGATGAAGCTGGTGAAAGTGCGCGGCAGCCCGTCCTTCTCGGCCGGCGGTGTGGATTTCTTGGAGAGCGTCGCGCTGTTGAGCACGATGATCCGGGTCGGCGTGTTGTCGGACAGCGAGCGGGCCAGCAGCGGCAGGGGGAAGCCGGCGCGCGTCAGCGTCGAGGGCGCGGCGCACACAGGCTCACCTTCGGCCCGGACAGGATCACCGCCCGTCAGGCCGAAGCTTGCCGCTAGGAAAACTGCCAAAATCGTGCGCTTCACGATGAACCGCGTCGTTCAACCAAATTTACGCGCGGCAATTTCGCGCTCGACGCGACCATACCACGACAAGAGGACGGAGAGACCTACCATCAGGACGATGCCGATGACGCTGAGAAAAAGCTGCATCGCCAGCGTCCCGACGATCTCGTTCAATACGAAATGTGCGGCGAAAGAAAGGAACACTCCGAAGCAAAAAACCTCAAGAGAATTCTGCCCGCACAAAATCATCGGCCGCAGCAGCTTCGAGCGCAGCGCGGGCAGGTCTACTGGTATCAATCGTACCACTACGATCGCCAGGGCGAGGAAATGCAGGAGACGCAGCGGCGAGAGGTCGGTTTTGCTGATGGGGTAGATGATGTCGGCGATCAGCGGCGGCACGATACCGTCGAGCGGCGACCACCACCAGCTCACCACCACCAGCAGCGAGACCACGAGATAGAGCGCTGCTAGCATAAGGGCGGCCCGCGACTGCACGATGAAGCCGAGCCGGTCGCTGCCGCCCAGCCCGCACCAGCCGCCGAATACGAACAGGAATTGCCAGGCGAACGGGTTGAAGAACCATTGCCGGTCGTCGGGATAGCCCGTCAGGTTGTAGCCGGTGGTGATGATGAGCAGGTAGAAGGCGAAGGAGGCCGCCAGCGTCAGGTCCGGGCGCTTCTTCAGCGCCCACAGCACCGGCGGGAAGCTGCCGAGCAGCACGATGTAGAGCGGCAGCACGTCCATATTGGCGGGGCGGAACCTCAGCATCAGCGCCTGCACCAGCGCCACGTCCGGCTCGGAGAGGAACTGCAGGGCGCCCATTTCCTCCGCATAGAGCGGGTTGGAGAACGAGCCGATCACATAGGAGATTTCGGCGAGATAGATCACGAACAGGAAGATGAAGGCGACATAGAGCTGCCACGCCCGGCGCAGGATGCGGGCAGAGGTCACCATCACGCCATTGCTGTCGATCTGCCGGCCATAGACCATCGCGGCGGTGTAGCCGGAGATGAACACGAAGATTTCGGTGGCGTCGGAAAAGCCGAAATTCCGGTTGGTGATCCAGTTCACCACATTGTTCGGCACATGGTTCAGGAAGATGAACCACAGGGCCAGCCCACGGAACAGGTCGAGCCGCAGGTCGCGTCCGCTCGGTACCGAGCCACCACCTGAAGGGTGCGCCGGCCGGGGCGGCGAACTGGCCGCGCCGGCCGGAACTTCATGCACGATCGCTTTCGCGGCGGTGGCCTGCCTCACGCAACCTCGCTCAGTGCTTCCTCAGCCCAAGGCCGAGCATCAATATGGTGAAGCCGTTGAAAATGAGGTCGATACCCAGGAAAAGACCCAGTATCCACATCGAATTGATCGGCCACTGCACCGTGATTTCGATGCCGAGGATCATGGCGATCACCGCCGAAAACAGGATCCAGCCCCAGCCCTTCGCCGGCCGCAGCTTGAAGGCGGCGAACAGGCGGAAGATGCCACCGATGATCAGCGAGATGCCGAGCAGCAGCGTCAGTACCGTCGCGGCGAGGTCCGGCTGGGCGAAGGCGAGCGCGCCGGCGGCGAGATAGAGAATGCCGTCGAACAGCCAGAACAGGAACCCGCCCCAGCCCTTCACCGAGAAGGCATGGAAGATCTGCGCGATGCCGCCGACCACCATCATCGCGCCGATGTAATAGACCGAGACCAGAGTGCCGATCACGAGCCCGTAGGAACTGCCGAGCGCGACGGCGCCGGCGATGACCATGATGAGCCCGAGGGCGACGAACCACCCCCATTTGGCGCGCACTTCGTGGAGATGGCTGGCGAGCGAGCCGGCTGGTGTGATGGAACTGGGAGTGGACATCTTGGTCGACCTCGATCTGACTGGCGCCACACCGGCGCAGCTTAACGCCCGGTTCCCCGAGCGGTTCCGGGATACGCCGGTGGCAATGAGGTATCTTAGCGCCGCGGCCTGCGCCATGCAGCCGCAAATCCCGCAACAGGGCGCTTATCGGTCTGGAGAATTGGCATGGCGGAAATGGACGATCTTTTTGGCGTCGCGGCGGAGCCCGCCAGCCGTTTCAAGGCGCGGCTGGCCCGCACGCTGCTGGGCGACGGGGCGGGCTTCATCACGCGTGAGGTCCCCGTGCTTGGGGTGACGCTGGAAGGCGTGCCGGGCGACCGCCATGCCGGTCATGCCCGTCCGGCCGATTCGCGCGTGCCGTGGTACCCGCGCGGCACGTCCATTCGCAATTGCCGGCAGGTGTCGCTGGTCGCGCCGGACGAACTCGCCCGCATCGCCGAGCGGCTCGGGCTTGCCGAGATCCGGCCGGAATGGCTCGGCGCCAATCTCGTTGTCGAGGGAGTCGCCGAGTTCACCCGTCTGCCGCCCGGCACCCGGCTGCATTTCCCCGGCGGGGCGGCGCTCGCGGTGGAGGGCGAGAACGCGCCCTGCCGCCATGCCGGCGCGGCGGTTGCGGCGGGTGCGCCAGATGCCGGCGAGCGTGCGGGGCTGGACCTCGCCTTCATTCAGGCGGCGAAGGGATTGCGCGGGCTGGTGGCGTGGGTCGAGCGCGCGGGCGATCTGGCCGCCGGCGACGAGATCACGGTGCGCGTGCCCGAACAGCGGCTGTGGCGCCGCGCGCGGTAAAGGCGCCGTGGCACCACCCCGCAAATGCAAACGCCGACCGGAGGCGATCCGGTCGGCGTTCTACATCAGGGATAAGGTCGGCCCGCAGGCCGGGCCTGCCGTGCGTCCGGGCCTGCCGTGCGTCAGCGAACCGCGACGCCGGAAGCGGCGGGTGCGCTGACCTGCTGAACCTGCGGCTGTTCATCGATGGGCGCCTCGGCGGTCTTGGCCGGCGCATTGCCCGGCATCACCACCACCTTGGTGCCGACCTTCACCTTTTCGTACAGCGCCTCGACATCCTCGTTCAGCATGCGGATGCAGCCGGAGGACATGAACTGGCCGATGGTGGAGGGCTGGTTGGTGCCGTGGATGCGGTAGATGGTGCCGCCCAGATACATGGTGCGCGCGCCGAGCGGGTTGCCCGGGCCGCCGGCCATAAAGCGCGGCAGGTAGGGCTGGCGCTCGATCATCTCCGCCGGCGGACGCCAGTCGGCCCATTCCGCCTTGCGGCTGATCTTCTCGGTGCCGGCCCAGGTGAAGCCCTCGCGACCGACGCCGATGCCATAGCGCTCGGCCTTGCCGCCGGGCAGCACGTAATAGAGGTAGGTGTTCGGCGTATCGATGATGATGGTGCCGGGCGGCTGAGTGGTCGCGTAATCGACCACCTGACGCTGCAGGTTGGACGGCAGCGCCTTGCGCGGGCCGGTCTCCGGCTGGTCTTCCGGCGGCAGCATGGCGACGCTGGAACCGTTCGCGCCGTAATTATTGTCGAGATTCTGCGGTTGCGCGCCGACCCCGGCGGGCGGGGCGCCGACTGCGGCCCGCGCGGGCGCCGCCTGAGCCGGTGCCGCGCCATAAGCCGGCGTGCCATAGGGCGAGGCCATGCCCGCCGGCGGCTGGCCCGAATAGGCACCCGGCGGATAGCCCTCGGGCTGGGTTGTGGGATTGGAATAAGGCGCATTCGCCACCGCGCCGGTGCCGGGAGCGGTTCCGGCCGGCGGGGCCATGATCATCGGCTGAGCGCCGGCGGGAGCGCCCGGCTGGCTCGTCGACGCATAGGGATCATAGGCGGCAGGCACCTGAGGGTCTTCCACCGGAGCGGAATACGTCGGTTCCGCAGCCGTTTCGGCGGGATAATATTGCGCGCTGGCGACACCGGCCGACGTCAGGACGACGAGTGCAGCTGCGGGAACGAAACCAAGGCGAACGACCATCATATTGCCCGTATGCGAATGTGCTGAAGTGATTGACGCAGGAGATGACGCAGGAACAAGGCGGGTTCAAGACGAGACTGCGCCATAATTGGCGTAGCGCCTCCGGGGATGCGCGAGCCGGCAGGCCGTTGCATTCCTGCAACATAAACGATTATGCCTAAGAAATGGTTCCGCTTAGCCGTTCGTGCGATGCCAGCCGACCACCGCTTCCGGATGGCAGTCCGTCGAGGCGAAGTAAGGCTTGATGTCGAGGAGGGGCGTGCCGTCGAGGCAGTCCAGCCCGCGCACCGAGAGTGTGCCGGCGCCGATCTTGAGCACCTCGACCGCGCTCAGTGCGATCGGGTTCGGGCGGGCGGGACTGCGCAGCGCAAAGGTGCCGCGCCCGCGGCCATATTGCCGGGGCACCTGAACCACGAGGTTTCGCGGCGCGCGGTCCATCCAGTACATCAGCCACAGATGCGTTGTGCCTTCCAGTCCTTCCAGCGCCGGATGGAACGGCGCGTCGAGTTCCACCGTGCAGACCGCATCGGATTCGCGGCCGTTCTTCGGGCATTCCGCGCGGGTCTTCCACGGCGTGCGCAGGCGGCCGATGAAATGCAGGCCGGCGTCGAAGCCTGTCGGCAGGTCCACCGTCACTTCGCCGGGGCGCACACCGAAATCGCCGCTGTCACTGCCGGAACTCACGTCGCCCGCCTCTTGTCTCTGCGCACCACTTGCCTCTGCACGCCACTTGCGCTCTGGTCGAATAAGACATAAAGATATCTTTATATCTCGTGGAGATTTCCCTTGCCCGCCTCGCCGCTCCATTTCGCGCTGCTGCTCGACGGCCTCAAGGCCGCCGGCGAGGACACGCGCCTGCGCCTTCTGGCGCTGATGGGCGAGGGCGAACTCACCGTCTCCGAGCTTACCGAAATCATGGGGCAGTCGCAGCCGCGAATCTCGCGCCATCTCAAGCTGCTGGCCGAGGCCGGGCTTGTCGAGCGGTTTCGCGAGGCGAGCTGGGTGTTCTACCGTCGCGCCACCGACACCGCGGGTGCGGCGTTGACCGCCGCCCTGCTCGACCTGATGGACCTGGACGACGAGGTGCTGCTGCGCGACCGGGAGCGGCTGGAAGCCGTGCGCGCCACCCGCGCCGAGCAGGCGCAGGCCTATTTCCGCGCCCATGCCCATGAATGGGACGCTATCCGCCGGCTTCACGCCCCGGACGACGAGGTGGAGGCCGCCATTGCGAGTGCCCTGTCCTCCGCCCCGATCGGCAGCCTGCTCGATCTCGGCACCGGCACCGGGCGGATTCTCGAACTGTTCGCCGGCCAGATCGAGCGCGGCGTCGGCATCGACCTGTCGTCCGACATGCTGAGCGTCGCCCGCGCCAATCTGGAGCGGGCCGGGGTGCGCAACTGCTCGGTGCGGCAGGGCGATATCTATAATCTCGCACTGCCGCGCGACGCCTTCGACGTGGTCGTCATCCATCAGGTGCTGCATTTCCTTGAGGACGTTCCCCGCGCGCTGAAGGAGGCGGCGCGGGTTCTCAAGCCCGGCGGGCGGGTGCTGGTGGTGGATTTCGACCCGCACGACCTCGAATTCCTGCGTGAGCAGCACGCTCATCGCCGCCTCGGCTTCGCGCCGGAAATCATGGAGAGCTGGCTGTCCCAGGCCGGCCTCTCGCTCGCATCCCATCGCCTGCTCGCGCCCGATACTAATGGAAAGCCGGGCGAGGGTCGGCTCACCGTTTCGCTCTGGCTCGCCCGCGACATGCGCGCGGAGGCTGTGGCCGACAAGACAAGCAAGGAGGTCGCCTGATGTCGTCCGATGACCAGCGCCGCAGCCGCCGCTCCGGCGGGCGGCCCATTTCGGTGTCGTTCGAGTTCTTTCCGCCCAAGACGCCGGAAATGGAAGCCACGCTCTGGAACTCGATCCAGCGCCTCGCCCCTCTGGCTCCGAAATTCGTATCGGTGACCTATGGCGCGGGCGGCTCGACGCGCGAGCGTACCCACGCCACGGTGGAGCGCATCGTGAAGGAAACGCCGCTTTCGCCCGCGGCGCACCTCACCTGCGTCTCCGCCTCGCAGGGCGAGGTCGACGAGGTGGTGCGCGGCTACTGGAACGCCGGCGTGCGCCACATCGTGGCGCTGCGCGGTGATCCGCCGGGCGGCGTCGGGCAAGCCTATGAGCCGCACCCCGACGGCTACAAGACCTCCGCCGACCTCGTGGCCGGTATCCGCCGCAGCGCCAATTTCGAGGTGTCGGTCTCGGCCTATCCCGAGAAGCACCCGGAGAGCCCCAGCTTCGAGCGTGATCTCGACATCCTCAACGCCAAGGTCGATGCCGGAGCGACGCGGGCCATCACCCAGTGCTTCTTCGACAACGACCTCTATTTCGCCTATCTCGACAAGGTGCGGGCCCGCGGCATCGACGTGCCGGTTGTGCCGGGCATCCTGCCGGTGTCCAATTTCAAGCAGGCGAAGAACTTCGCCGAGAAGACCGGCTGCTACATGCCTTCCTGGCTCGCCGGGCGCTTCGAGGGGCTCGACAACGATCCCGAGACCCGCAAGCTGATCTCGGCGGCAGTGGCGGCCGAGCAGGTGTTCGACCTCCTGGACCGAGGCGTGAACGAGTTCCACTTCTACACGCTGAACCGCGCCGATCTCGTCTACGCCATCTGCCACCTTCTGGGCATCCGCGCCCCGCAGGACAAGGGCGCCGGGCAGGGCGCGGGCCAGGCGGCGGCGTGAGTGAGAGGCTGACGAGAGAGCAGTTGACGTGACAGCGGCTATTTCGTCATCCATTTCTGGAATAACGACGTACTGATGAACTTTGATGGGGTTTTGCCGCGCATCCTCGAAGCGGGGCGCGCCAAGGCCTCCACTCCAACCCTCTCCCCCGCGTGGAGAGGGAGCAGGACATGCCCCCATGACCGTCACGCCGACCGAAACGTTCGACGCCCTCAGGGCCGCCGCCTCCCAGCGCATCCTGGTGCTGGACGGGGCCATGGGCACCATGATCCAGCAGCTGAAGCTGGACGAGGCCGGCTATCGCGGTGCGCGCTTTGCGGACTGGCCGCAGGATGTGAAGGGCAATAACGACCTGCTGAATCTCACGGCGCAGGACGCGGTGCGCGACATCCATCTCGCCTATTTCCTCGCCGGCGCGGATATCGTCGAGACCAATACCTTCTCGGGCACCACCATCGCCATGGCCGATTACGGCATGGAGAGCCTGGTCTACGAGATCAATTTCGAGGGCGCGAAGCTCGCCAAGGAGGCCGCGCGCCTCGCGGAGGCGAAGGACGGCCGCCGCCGCTTCGTCGCCGGCGCCATCGGCCCGACCAACCGCACCGCCTCCATCTCGCCGGACGTCAACGATCCCGGCTTCCGCGCCACCTCCTTCGACGAGCTCGCCACGGCCTATGGCGAGCAAGCGGCGGCGCTGCTGGATGGTGGCGCCGACCTGTTGCTGGTCGAAACCATCTTCGACACGCTGAACGCCAAGGCGGCGATCTTCGCCGTCGAGCGGCTGTTCGAGGAGCGGGGCGCCCGCGTGCCGGTGATGATCTCCGGCACCATCACCGACCTGTCGGGCCGCACCCTGTCGGGCCAGACCCCGGCCGCGTTCTGGAATTCGCTCAGCCATGCCCGGCCGTTCTCGATCGGCCTGAACTGCGCGCTGGGCGCCAAGGAGATGCGCGCCCATATCGACGAGCTGTCGCGCCTCGCCGACACGTTTGTCTGCGCCTATCCCAATGCCGGCCTGCCCAACGAGTTCGGCCTCTATGACGAGAGCCCGGAGGCGATGGCGCGGCTGGTCGGCGAGTTCGCCGCCTCCGGCCTCGTCAACGTCGTCGGCGGCTGCTGCGGCACCACGCCGGACCATATCCGCGCCGTCGCGCAGGCGGTCGCCCCGCATGCGCCGCGCGTGATCCCGGACATTGAGCCGCGCCTGCGCCTGTCCGGGCTGGAGGCGTTCGAACTCACGCCGATCATCCCCTTCGTGAACATTGGCGAGCGCACCAACGTCACCGGCTCCGCGCGCTTCCGCAAGCTGATCACCAATGGCGACTACACCGCCGCGCTGGCGGTTGCCCGCGATCAGGTGGAGAACGGCGCGCAGATCATCGACGTCAACATGGACGAGGGCCTGCTCGATTCCGAGAAGGCGATGGTGACCTTCCTCAACCTGCTCGCCGCCGAGCCGGACATCGCCCGCGTGCCGGTCATGGTCGACAGCTCCAAGTGGAGCGTGATCGAGGCCGGGCTGAAGTGCATTCAGGGCAAGGGCATCGTCAACTCCATCTCGATGAAGGAAGGTGTGGAGGCGTTCAAGCACCATGCCCGCCTCGTGCGCGCCTATGGCGCCGCCGTGGTGGTGATGGCCTTCGACGAGCAGGGCCAGGCCGACACCTATGAGCGCAAGGTCGAGATCTGTTCGCGCGCCTATCGCATCCTCGTCGACGAGGTGGGCTTTCCGCCCGAGGACATCATCTTCGATCCGAACGTGTTCGCGGTGGCGACCGGCATCGAGGAACATGCCGGCTATGGCGTCGCCTTCATCGAGGCAACCCGTTCGATCCGCCAGCAATTGCCGCACGCCCATATCTCGGGTGGCGTCTCGAACCTGTCCTTCTCGTTCCGTGGCAATGAGCCGGTGCGCGAGGCGATGCACGCCGTGTTCCTGTACCACGCGATCCACGCCGGCATGGACATGGGCATCGTCAATGCCGGCCAGCTCGCGCCCTATAGCGAGATCGAGCCGGAGCTGCGCGAGGCCTGCGAGGACGTGGTGCTCAACCGCCGCGAGGACGCCACCGAGCGGCTGCTGTCGCTCGCAGAGCGTTTCCGCGGTGGCGCCGGAAAGGAAAAGCGCGAGGCGGATCTGACCTGGCGTACCTGGCCGGTCGAGAAGCGGCTGGAGCACGCCCTCGTCAACGGCATCACCGACTATGTCGACGCCGATACGGAGGAGGCGCGCCTTTCCGTCGCCCGGCCGCTGCACGTCATCGAAGGTCCGCTGATGGCAGGCATGAACGTGGTCGGCGACCTGTTCGGCGCCGGCAAGATGTTCCTGCCGCAGGTGGTGAAGTCGGCCCGCGTGATGAAGCAGGCGGTGGCTTATCTCATGCCCTTCATGGAGCAGGAGAAGCTCGACAACGGCATTACCGAGGATTCCTCCGCCGGTAAGGTGCTGATGGCGACGGTGAAGGGCGATGTCCACGACATCGGCAAGAACATCGTCGGCGTCGTGCTCCAGTGCAACAATTACGAGGTGATCGACCTCGGCGTGATGGTGCCGACCGCGAAGATCCTCGAGGTCGCCAAGGCGCAGAAGGTGGACGTGATCGGCCTTTCGGGCCTGATTACCCCCTCGCTCGACGAGATGGTGCATGTCGCCTCCGAGATGGAGCGCGAGGGCTTCTCCGTGCCGCTGCTGATCGGCGGCGCAACCACCTCGCGCGTCCACACGGCGGTGAAGATCGCCCCGCAATATGTGCGCGGGCAGGCGGTCTATGTCACCGACGCCTCGCGCGCGGTGGGCGTGGTCTCAAGCCTGCTCAACGACAACACCCGGCCGGATTACGTCGCCAATATCCGCGCCGAATATGAGAAGCTCGCCGACGCGCACGCGAAATCCGACCGGAACAAGGTGCGGGTGAAGCTGGCCGATGCGCGCGCCAACGGTGTGGGTCTCGACTTCTCCTCCTATGCCGCGCCGGTTCCCGGATTCCTCGGGACGAAGGTGTTCGAGAGCTACGATCTCGCTGAACTGGTGCCCTATATCGACTGGACGCCGTTCTTCCAGTCCTGGGAACTGGCCGGCCATTACCCGGCGATCCTCGACGACCCGAAGGTCGGCGTGGCCGCTCGCGCGCTCTACGACGACGCGCAGAAGATGCTGGCGCGTATCGTGGACGAGAAGTGGCTGACGGCCCGCGCCGTGGTCGGCTTCTGGCCGGCGAACGCGGCCGGCGATGACATCGCGCTCTACACCGACGAGACCCGCACCACCCAACTCGCCACGCTGCACACGCTGCGCCAGCAGATGGCCAAGCGCGAGGGGAGGGCGAACGTCGCTCTCAGCGATTTCATCGCGCCGGCGGAGAGCGGAGTGAAGGACTATATTGGCGGCTTCTGCGTCTCCACGGGCTTTGGCGAGCATGAGCGCTCGGAAGCCTTCAAGGCGGCGCATGACGATTATTCCTCGATCCTGCTGAAGGCGCTGGCCGACCGCCTCGCCGAGGCCTTTGCCGAGCGCATGCATGAGCGGGTGCGCCGCGAATTCTGGGGCTATGCCGCGGACGAGGCGCTCGACAATGACGCGCTGATCAAGGAGCAGTATCGCGGCATCCGCCCGGCGCCGGGCTATCCGGCCCAGCCCGACCATACCGAGAAGGCAACGCTGTTCTCCCTGCTGGACGCGACGAACAAGATCGGCGTGGAACTCACCGAGAGCTTCGCCATGTGGCCAGGCGCCGCCGTCTCGGGCCTCTATTTCGCGCATCCCGACGCCGCCTATTTCGGGGTCGGGCGCATCGAGCGCGATCAGGTCGAGGACTATGCGGCGCGCAAGGGCATGAGCGTGGAAGAAGCCGAGCGCTGGCTGGCGCCGGTGCTGAACTATGATCCGGTACGCTACAAGTCCGTCGCCGCCGAGTAAGGACCGGGTGTCGCCCCATGAGCGTCATCAGCAGCGATGCATGGTTGGCGGCCAAGCTCGCACTGCTGGTCGTGGTGATCTGGGCGCTGGCCGCCTATATCATCCTGCCGCGGCTATGGACGCATCACGAGCGCCAGCCCAGCATCGCGCATCTGTCGATGGTGACGCAGACGAAGCAGGGCATTCCCGGCGATCCGATCGATGTCGGCCTCGTCGGCACCCGCGAGGACCTGGTGCGGGCGATGTACGAAGCCGGCTGGGGCGCGGCCGATCCGGTGACACTGAAATCAAGCGTCGAGATCGTCGGCTCGGTGGTGCTCGGTCGGCCGGACCCGCAGGCCCCGGTCAGCCCGCTCTACTATGACGGCCGTGTCGAGGATCTTGCCTTCGAGAAGGAACTGGGCCGCAGCGCCGATCGGCGCGACCATGTGCGGTTCTGGAAAGTGCTGGACCGGGGCGCCGAAGGCGCGCCGGTCTGGCTGGGATCGGCGACCTATGACCGGGGCGTAGGGCTGAGCCACTATACCGGCGCGGTGACCCACCATATCGGCCCGAATGTCGACGCGGTGCGCGACCTGCTGATCGGCGATCTCAAGCAGGCCGGCATGGTGCGCACGATCTATCAGGTGACCGGACTCGGTCCGACCCTGTTCGGGCGCAATGGCGGCGGTGATCCCTATTACACCGACGGCGAACTCTGGTTCGCGGTGCTGATGCCGGACGGGCAGAGAAACCCGAACCCCGCCACGGTCATCGCCCCGCCGCCGGCCGTCGGCGCCAAGGATGCGATCTGGAGCGCGGCGGCCGCCCTTGTCGGCGCGGACTGAGGCTCGCTTCAGAACTTGTAGTTCACGCCCAGCTTCAAGGTCTGGACCTTCACATCGACCCGGGTGCCGGCATCGGAATCCCAGTTGATGTCACCGAGATCGGCGTAGAGATATTCCGCCTTCAGCGTCCAGTTGTCGGTGACCGCATATTCGCCGCCACCGCCCACGGTCCAGCCCCACAGCGTCTCGCTGGTTGAGGCCGAGCCGGACAGCGCGGGCTGGTAGGCGCCGTTATAGTAGGTGTCCCAGCGCTCGGACACCTTCACATTCCCCCAGGCGAGGCCGCCGGTTGCATAGGGCAGGAAGCGGTCGAACGCATAGCCGATGCGGCCGCGCACCGTGCCCAAGGCTTCGATCTTGGAATCCAGCGTGCCGAAATCGGTGTCGGTGAGGCCGCCGGAGGTGGTGCTGGCGGTGTAGTCCAGCCGGTCGTCGAGCGAACCGAACTGAAAGTCGGCCTCGATGCCGAGCACCACGTTGTTCACGAGCTGGTAGTTGTAGCCAATCTGGAGGCCGCCAAACCAGCCTTCGGGGTCGGAGCCGCCGGTCGAGCCGTACTGGTCCCAGCCGCCATAATAATAGTCGAGATAGTTGCCCCAGTTGGCCGAGCCCTCGCCCCAGCCATAGCCGGCATTGCCGCCGAGATAGAAGCCGGTCCAGGAGAAGGGCGGGATGATCGCCACCGCGGGCGCTTTCACCGGAAAGGAAAGATCGGCCGCGAAGGCCGGGACGGCAAGCGCGGCGCACGCGGCGCTGCCGAGAAAAAGTGCCCTGATACGCATGCGATACGTCCTTACGACGGTTCTCATGTCGATGACAAAGGTTAAGTCGACAGGCTTAACGAACTATGACCCGCCGACTCCGTGTTCCGCAATGGCGCGCTCCAGGAAGTGGGCGGCGTTGAGCACCGTCTTGTCGCGCGCGAAGCGGCCGATCACCTGCACGCCGATCGGCAGGCCGGTGGCGCCGGTGAGGCCGGCGACATTTATGCAGGGCGTTCCCGCCAGCGTCCAGAGCCGGTTGAACACCGGCGAGCCGGTGGTGGCGTAACCCGCCGGCGCCTCGCCGGGGGCGGAAAAGCTCAGAACCGCGTCGAAGCCGTGCAGCGTATCGGCGAGCGCGTTGCGCGCGCGGCGGGAGGTGCGCCGGGCGGCGTCATATTGCTCGGGCGCGGTGCGTTGCGCCTCCTCAAGATAGGTGGCGAGGGTCGGCGAGAGCTGGTCGCGGTGGCGGTCCCACTCGT
Organism: Ancylobacter gelatini; assembly: GCF_022601675.1. Lineage (GTDB taxonomy): Bacteria > Pseudomonadota > Alphaproteobacteria > Rhizobiales > Xanthobacteraceae > Ancylobacter > Ancylobacter gelatini. The sequence goes on from NZ_JAKVIL010000002.1 coordinate 591,590, forward strand.
CGGCGAAGGCCAGCGCGGCCTCATAGGCCTGCACGATCCCGGAGGCGGCGTCGCCAGCCTCGACTTCGGCGGGTAGCTCCAGTTCGACCACCTGCGCACCGGCGCGGGCGGCGGCGTGCGCGGCCATCTCCAGCGCGGCATGCGCGTCGTCGGAGGCCTGCGCGGCGCGGGCGGTCTTCACAACGGCAAAGCGCGGGGCGGGCGCGTCGGCGTCCAGCGCGAGGTCGCGTCCGGTGAGCGCGCTCATGGCGAAGGCGACGTCGGCGACCCGCGCGGCGAACAGGCCGAGCGTGTCCAGCGACCAGGCGAAGGGCTTGAGCCCCAGCACCGGCAGCAGCTTGAACGAAGGCTTGAAGCCGGTGACACCGCAGAACGAGGCCGGACGGATGATCGAACCGCCGGTCTGCGTGCCCAGCGCCAGCGGCAGCATGCCCGCAGCCACCGCCGCGGCCGAGCCGGCGGAGGAGCCGCCCGGCGTGTGCGAGCTCCGCCGTGGATTGCGTGTCGGCGAGGGCTGCATGAAGGCGAATTCAGTGGTCACGGTCTTGCCGGCGAGCAGGCCGCCCGCCCGCGCCAGCATGCGCACGATGCTGGCATCTGATGTCGGCCTGTAGCCGGCAAACAGTGGCGAGCCACGTTCGGTCGGCAGGTCGGCGGTGTCGATGATGTCCTTGACGCCGACCGGCAGCCCGGCGAGCGGCATCGCGTCGAGCCCGGGGCGGCCGGCCGCCGCGCGCAGGGCGGCAAGGTCGAGCGTGGCGAAGGCGCGGATCTCCGCCTCGCTCGCCTCGATGGCTGCGGCGCAGCGCTCGGCGACATCGGTGGGGGTGAGGCGCCCGGATCGCACATCGCGGGCGAGGGTGGCAGCTTCGAGCATCGCGTTCATGCCTAGGCTCTCGCATGGCGCTTCACATCAGGCAAGCACCGCAGGGGGCAGCGGAAACACGATCTGCCGCCGGACCTGCCGCTTGCGCGCGCGTGTGCTGCGTGGTCGAACAAGGACGCGTACCGAAGCGGAAGGTTCGCTGGGAGTGCGGGTAAGCGATGCGGGATGCCACCTTCCTTCTGATCATTAACGGCTCGATCGGCATTTTCTTCGCTCTTGCCTTCCTCGGACTTTCCTGGCGGTCCGGCATCCGGCTCGGCCTGTGGAGCGCGGGGGCGTTTCTGGCCGCGGCGGCGACGGTGACGACCGAGGCGCTGGCGCCCTCCGCTGTGCCGCCGCGCGTGGCGTCCATTGTCTCGTTTTCGTTCCTGATGCTGGCGCTGACGCTGATCGCGGCGGGCCTTTCCCGCCACTACCGGCCGCAGGCGAATATCTGGCCGCTCTTCCTGCTCGGCGCCCTCGGTCTCGCCTTCCATGTCGGCGTCACCAGCCGGCTGCCGCGCGGTGAGATGTTCTTCGGCCTCGCCTATCAATCGCCCTTCGCCCTCATGATGGTCGTCGCGACGGGCAGCGTGCTGCGCTCCGAACGCCGGGGAGCGGTGGATCGCCTGCTGGCGGTGGTGCTGGTGCTGATCGCGGCGCAGTTCCTGATGAAGGGCGGCGCCGGCTTCATTGTCGAGGACAAGGCGCCCGATGTGCGCGACTATCTGTTCAGCGTCTATGCCCGCTATTCCCAGACCTTCGCCGCCATTCTCTCGCTGATGCTGGGGCTCGCGCTGCTCGGCGTGCTGATCGCGGAGGTGGTGGCGAATGCGACGCTGAGCCTCCAGCGCGACACGCTGTCGGGACTGCTGAACCGTGCCGCCTTCATGCAGCGCGCGACGGCCAGCCTGCGGGCCCTGCCGGCGGGAGCGACCGCGAGCCTCGTGATGATCGACCTCGACTATTTCAAGTCGATCAATGACCGCTTCGGCCATGCTGCCGGCGACGAGGCGATCCGTGCCTTCGGCGCCATTCTCATGGAAGCGGCCACGGGGGCCGAAATCGCCGGCCGCATTGGCGGCGAGGAGTTCTGCCTGCTGATGCCCGGCGCCGATGCTGGCCGCGTGCGCGCGCGCATCCAGAAACTGCAATCCACCTTTCGCGCCCGCCGCTATCGGTTCATTCCGCACGAGACGCGGGTGACGGCGAGCTTCGGCGCCGCATTGATGCGCCCGGGCGAGAGCCTCGACGAGGCGCTGCGGCGCGCCGACAAGGCGCTCTATACCGCCAAGGCCATGGGCCGCGATCGCTTCGTCATGGCCGACACGCCCGGCACGCCCTCCGTGCCGCCGGCATGAGGTCGGCTGTGCAGCGATGCAACACATCGCGCAACATGATGGATCAGCTCAACTAATTTCGTTGGAGCCCTTGCGTCGCGCGCGATATGCGCGGATCGTCATCTTGAGGCTGGGGCGTGGTGCATGAATATCCTGTCGATACAGTCGTGGGTCGCCTACGGCCATGTAGGCAATGCCTCGGCCATGTTCCCGATGCAGCGCCTGGGCCATGAAGTGTGGGGCATCCACACCGTGCAGTTCTCCAATCACACCGGCTATGGCGCCTGGCGCGGCACGGTGTTCGAGGCCGACCTCATCCGCGAACTGGTCGGAGGGCTGGAGGACCGCAACGTGCTGCCGCGCTGCGACGGCGTGCTCTCCGGCTATATGGGCGCGGCCGAGATCGGCGACGCCATTCTCGATACGGTCGGCCGGGTAAAGGCAGCGAACCGCGAGGCGCATTATTGCTGCGATCCGGTGATCGGTGATGTCGGGCGCGGCATCTTCGTGCGGCCCGGCATCCCCGAATTCATGCGCGAGCGCGCGGTGCCGGCGGCCGACCTGATCACGCCCAACCAGTTCGAGCTGGACTATCTGTCCGGCCGCACAACCTCGACCGTGGCGGAGGCGGTGGCGGCCTGCGATGCCGTGCACGCCACCGGCCCGCGCGTCATCCTCGTCACCAGCCTGCATACCGAGGACACTCCGGCCGATTCGATCGACCTGCTGGCTTCCGGGCCGGATGGGCGTTTCCGGGTGCGCACGCCCAAGCTGGACATTTCAGTGAACGGGGCGGGCGATGCCATCGCGGCCCTGTTCTTCGTGCACTGGAAGGCATCGCATTCCACGGCGGAGGCGCTCTCCAAGGCGGCCTCCTCGGCCTATGGCCTGCTCGCCCGCACCGCCGCCGCCGGCTCGCGCGAAATCCTCACCGTGGCCGCGCAGGACGAATTCGTCACGCCGTCCCGCCTCTTCACTCCGGAGAAGCTCTGACCGCCATGGCCCGCCGCTACGTTGTTCTCGACGTCTTCACCGATCGCGCCCTCTCGGGCAATCCGCTGGCCGTCGTGCTGGACGCGGAGGGCCTCGACGGCAACCAGATGCAGGCCATCGCCCGCGAGTTCAATCTCTCGGAGACGGTGTTCGTGCTGAAGCCGGCGGACGAGGCGAACCGCGCCCGGCTGCGCATCTTCACCGTCAATCACGAATTACCCTTCGCCGGCCATCCCACCGTGGGCACGGCGGTGCTGCTGGCGATCCGCGACGGGGTGGAGACCTCGACGGATTTCGTGCTGGAGGAAAATGTCGGCGAGGTGCCCTGCCACATCAATATACGCGGGCCGCGCACCGGCAGCGCCACCTTCACCGTGCCGCGCCTGTCGGAGATCGTCACGGCGGGCGAACTTTCCATCGACGCCTGCGCGCAGGCGCTGGGGCTCGACCGCAGCGATATCGGCTTCGACGGCTACAAGCCGGTGGTCGCGTCCGCCGGCGTGCCCTTCGTGTGCATCCCCCTGGCCTCGCGTTCCGCACTGGCGCGTATCAGCCCGAGCGCGGGCCGGCTGATCGGCGCCTTCGGGGGCGAGGCGGAATCGGTCTACGTGTTCTGCCGCGATGAGGATGGGGAAGGCGACCTGCGCGCCCGCATGTTCGCCGCGAACATGGGAATTGACGAGGACCCGGCGACCGGTTCGGCCGCCGCCGCGCTCGCCGCCGTGCTGTTCGCGGGCGAGCGTCCGGGCGAGGGGTTCCACGTCTTCGACATCCTGCAGGGTGTCGAGATGGGCCGGCCGAGCCTGGTGCGGCTGGGGCTGGAAGTGTCGGGCGGCGCGCTGTCAGCCGTCACCATTGGCGGCGGCGCGGTGGTCGTGTCGGAAGGCACCATCCATGCCTGAGGGCAGGTGCCGGGCGTGAACGCGGCCGTGGCGGCGGACGGCGATATCCGGGTCGTGGCGCTTGCGGGGCTGGCGTTTCGCGTCGATCCCGAGCCCTGGGCGCTGGCCGATGAGCGCCGCGTGGAGATCGAGGCCCATTTCGCGCGGCTGAAGCAGGCCAATCCGCATCTGTGGAACGGCGCGATCCTGATGCTCGGCGCGCATGATCTGGCCGGCGGCGTGCTCAGCGGCCGCTACAAGCGCACTGATTTCGCCTCGCTGCTGTGGTGGCGCGACCATGGCTGTCCCGAGCTGTGCAACGCCTTCGGCATGGGCGCGCTGCGTGGCAGCGACGGCGCCTTCGTGCTCGGCCGCATGGCACCGTGGACCGCCAATGCCGGGCGCATCTATTTCGCCGCCGGCACACCAGACCTTGGCGACATCACCACTGACGGGCGCGTGGACATCGACGGCAGCGTGCTGCGCGAAATCGAGGAGGAGGTCGGGCTGACGGCGGCCGATTTCCTGCCGCCTCCCGAAGGCGGGCGGGCCCTCCACGGCGTCTTCGCCGGCCGCCGCATCGCCCTGATGCGCGAAATCGTGACGCGCCTGCCGGGCGAGGAACTGGCGGCGCGGCTGCGGGAGCACCTCGCCGCGCAGAAGCGTGCCGAACTCGACGCCATCATCCTCGCCCGTTCTCCCGCCGATATCGACCCGGCCATGCCTGATTTCATCCGCGCCTATCTGCACGCGCGCTGGAGCGCTGGCGGCGGCATCGCAGATGTGGACAATGCCGTCATGCCGGCGTGACTTTTCGGACCAAACAGTTCGGAAATGGCATGCCGCTCGCATGAGTGGTCGGCTTCATTGACTTCGCGTGCCAAGAGGCCGCGGTCCTTTGCTCGGGAGAAGTGAAATGGTGGTCAAGTCGTCTGGTTCCGTGCCGCTTTTTTCGTCAGGGGCGATTGATCGGCGGCAGTTGCTGGCGCTCGGCGCCGGGGCTCTGGTGCTGTCGGCGCTCGGCGCCGGCGAGGCCTTCGCCGCCAAGGAAAAGCCGATCAAGGTCGCGGCGATCTATACCGTGCCGGTCGAGCAGCAGTGGGTTTCGCGCATCCACAAGGCGCTGAAGGCGGCCGAGGCGCGCGGCGACATCACCTATAAATTCTCCGAGAATGTCGCCAACACCGACTATGAGCGGGTGATGCGGCAATATTCGCAGGAGGGCGCGGACCTCGTGGTCGGCGAGATCTTCGCGGTGGAGCGTCCCGCCCGTGCGGTGGCGAAGGACTACCCGAACGTCGCCTATCTCATGGGCTCGTCCTTCGGCCCGATCAAGCCGAACCTGTCGGTGTTCGACAATTTCATCCATGAGCCGTCCTTCCTCACCGGCATGGTCGCCGGCAAGATGACCAAGTCCAACATCATCGGACTGGTCGGCGGCTATGCGATCCCCGAGGTGAACCGCCTGATGCAGGCCTTCATGGAAGGCGCGCAGTCGGTGAACCCGCAGGTGAAGTTCATCGTGACCTTCATCAACTCCTGGTACGACCCGCCCAAGGCCAAGGAAGCCGCCTTCGCCCAGATCGACAAGGGCGCGGACGTGCTTTACGCCGAGCGCTTCGGCGTCTCCGATGCCGCCAAGGAGCGCGGCGTGAAGGCGATCGGCAACGTGATCGACACCTCCGCCCAATATCCCGGCACGGTGATCGCCTCCGCGCTCTGGCACATGGAGCCGACCATCGACCGCGCCATCAAGGCGGTGGTGGACGGCAGCTTCACCGCCGAGGATTACGGCCCGTTCAGCTTCATGGCCCATGGCGGCGCAAGCCTCGCCCCGCTCGACCCGAAGGTGGTTCCGCCGGAGGTGATCGAGATGGTTCTCCTGAAGGAGAAGGAGATCAAGGACGGCATGTTCCGCGTGAACGTGAACGACGGCGAGCCGAAGTCCACGCTGTAGTCCGTCACCGTTGCTGCGCGGCGGATATGCGCCGCTCATGTGCCGTCATCCCCGGGCGGGACCCGGGGATCCACGTCGTTATCGGATGAGCCGAGGATGGCCGGGAGACGCCCCGGTCATGCCGGCAGCCACTGGTGGGCTCGCATGAACGACACTTCGCTGCCAGATGCCGCCCCGCATGACACCCGTCCGCTCGTCCTCTCGCTGTCGGGCATCACCAAGCGATTCGGGCCGCTGACGGCGAACGACCATATCGACCTCGACATCCGTGCCGGCGAGATCGTTGCCCTGCTCGGGGAGAACGGCGCGGGAAAAACCACGCTGATGAGCATCCTGTTCGGCCATTACGTCGCCGACGAGGGTACGGTGCATATCGCCGATGCCGACGGCCAGCTGGCGCCACTGCCCGGCGGTTCGGCGGAGGCGGCGCTGAAGGCCGGCATCGGCATGGTGCACCAGCATTTCGCGCTGGCCGAAAACCTGACCGGCTTCGAGAATATCCTGCTCGGCACGCTGCCGCTGTGGAGCCTCGCGCCCAGGCGCGGCGCGGCGCGGTCGAAGATCGAGCGTTTGATGGCCGAATCCGGGCTTGCCGCCGACCTCGACGTGCCGGTGGCGCAGCTTTCGGTCGGCGAGCAGCAGCGCATCGAGATCCTCAAGGCGCTCTATCGCGACGTGCGCGTCCTCATCCTCGACGAGCCGACCGCCGTGCTCACCCCGCAGGAGGCCGACGGGCTGGCGGCGACGGTGCGCGCGCTGGCGGGCAAGGGGCTGGCGGTCATCTTCATCAGCCATAAGCTGCATGAGGTTTTGGCCCTGTGCGAGCGCGTGGTGGTGCTGCGCGGCGGCGCCAAGGTGGCGGACCGGCCGACCGCCGGCTCGAACCGCGCCTCGCTGGCCGAACTGATGGTCGGGCGCGCCATTCCTCCCCGCGAGCGCCCGCCCTCGACGCCGGGCGCGCCGATCCTGAGCCTGCGCGCCGTCGATGTCGGCGCACCCACTCAGCGCGACCGGCTGGAAGGCGCGAGTCTTGAGGTGCGCATGGGTGAGATCGTCGGCATTGCCGGCGTGTCGGGCAACGGGCAGGGCGCGCTGGCGGCGCTGGTCGCCGGGCTGGCCGGGGCGCACGCGGGCGAGGTGACGATCAATGGCGCGCCGGTGACGCGCGCCGATCCCGCCGCCCGGATCGCCGCCCGCGTCGGGCGTATCCCCGAGGACCGGCACCGCGATGGCACCATCGGCGCGCTGAGCGTCGCCGAGAATTACGTGCTGGAGACCATCGCCGCGCCGGAAAACCAGGGCGCGGGCATCCTGAAGCGCGCCGCGATCCGCGTCCGCGCGGCGCAGGCGATCGCGGCCTATGACGTTCGGTGCCCCGGGCCGGACGCGGCGATCCGCGCGCTCTCCGGCGGCAACATGCAGAAGGTGGTGCTGGCTCGCGTGCTCGAGCGCGAGCCGCTGCTGGTTCTGGCCCACCAGCCGACACGCGGCCTCGACATCGGCGCGACGACGGACGTTCACCGCCGGCTGCTGGCGGCGCGGGCGCGGGGCGCGGGGGTGCTGCTGATCTCGGAGGACCTCGACGAGTTGTTCGCGCTCTCCGACCGCATCGCCGTGGTCCATGCCGGTCACCTGTCGCCGGCCATGGAGTCGGAAGGGCTCGACGTGCGCACGGTCGGCCTGATGATGGCCGGCCATGCGGCGGATGAGGCCGCGTGATGGCACAGGTCGGGAAAAAACATCCTTCTAGGCTCGCCGCGCGCGCGCCTCGAAATGACGGTGCGCATGAGATGGCGGGTGGCGCTGGCGTCCGGTGGTTCGAAGGGGAACGGGGCTGGGTTGAGGGGTCGAGCGCCCGCCGGTTCGTGGAGAACCGCCCATGATCCGCTTCATTCCCCGCGAGCGCACGCCGGTCTGGCTCACCGTGGCGGTGCCGGTCGGCGCCGGTCTCGTCGCGCTGCTGCTCACTTCCATCCCGCTCATGCTTGCCGGCGCGCCGGTGCTGGAGGCGCTGGTGTTGATGGCGAAGGGTGCGGCCGGCAACGGATTCGCGCTCGCCGAGACGCTCACCCGCGCCACGCCGCTGATCTTCACCGGCCTCGCCGCCGCGGTGGCGTTCCGGGCCAAGCTGTGGAACATCGGTGCGGAGGGCCAGCTCTATGCCGGCGCGCTGGCCACCGTCGCGGTGGGCGCCGGGCTGATCGAGGCGCCGGCCTATGTACTGGTGCCGCTGGTGCTGATCGCCGCCGCGCTGGCGGGGGCCGCGCTGCTGCTGGTGCCGGTGCTGTTCAAGACCCGCTTCGGCGCGGACGAGGTGGTGGTCACGCTGCTGATGAACTTCATCGTGCTGCTGTTCGTGCAGATGATGCTCGAAGGCCCGATGAAGGACGAGATGGGAATGGGCTGGCCGCAATCGGCCCCCGTGCTCGACGAGGCGACGTTGCCCAAGCTGGTGATGGGGCTGCGGCTGCACTGGGGGCTGGTGCTGGCGGTGCTGGCCGCCAGCGGCCTGCATGTCTTCATCAACCGCACGGTCTGGGGCTTCCGCATCCGTGCCGTGGGCGAGAATGCCCGTGCCGCGCGCTATGCCGGCCTGCCGGTCGGCAAGGCGATGGCGCTGGTCGGGCTCATTTCCGGCGGACTGGCGGGTCTTGCCGGGGCGAGCGAGGTGGCGGGACTCAAGGGGTACCTGACCTCCGACCTCTCGCCCGGATTCGGCTATGCCGGCATCGTTGTGGCGACGCTGGCAAACCTGTCGCCGCTCGGCGTCATCCCCTCGGCCATCTTCATCGCCGGCGTGTTCGTCGGCGCCGACAGCATGAGCCGGGCCATCGGCGTCTCGAACTACCTCGCCGATCTGGTCGTCGCCTTCTCGCTGCTCAGCGTGCTGGTCGGCGGTCTGTTGACGCGCTTCCGCATTCGGTTCGTGCGCCGGGAGACCGCCTGATGTGGGACGCGTTCGACATTCTGCTTCAGGCGAATTTCTGGGCCGCGACTATCCGCATCGCGACGCCGCTGATCTTCGGCGTGCTCGGCGCGCTTTTGTGCGAGCGGGCGGGCGTGCTCAATCTCGGCATTGAGGGCATTTTCGTCGCCGGCGCCATGTCCGGCTGGCTCGCCGTCTATCTCGGCCTGCCGCTATGGGGCGGGGTGCTGATGGCGGCGCTGGTCGGGGCACTGTTCGGTCTCATCCATGGTGTGCTCACCGTGCCGCTCGGCCTGTCGCAGCATGTCACCGGCATAGGGGTGACGCTGCTGGCGACCTCGGTCGCCTATTTCGGCTATCGCGTGGCGTTCCCCAATGTCGGTACCCCGCCACGCATCGAGCCGTTTCCCCCGCTCGACGTGCCGGTGCTCGGTGACCTTCCGTTCATCGGCACGATCCTGAGCCAGCAGAGCGCCTTCACGGTACTGGCTTTCATCTGCGTCGGGCTGGTCGCCTTCGTGCTGGCGCGTACCCCGCTCGGCCTCGCCATCCGGGCGGTGGGCGACAATCCGGAGGCGGTGGAGGCGCAGGGCCTCTCCGTCGTCGGCCTGCGCATCGGTGCGGTGATGGCAGGCTCGGCATTGATGGCGCTGGGCGGGGCGTTCCTCACGCTCTCGGCGTTCAACGCGTTCTATTTCGGCATGATCAACGGGCGCGGCTGGGTGTGCATCGCGCTTACCGTCTTCGCCTCGTGGCGGCCGGGCAAGGCGCTGATCGGCGCGCTGCTGTTCGGGGCGCTGGATGCCTACCAGCTCCGGCTCCAGACCATCACCGGCGGGGCGGTGCCGAGCCAGATCTTCCTGATGCTGCCCTATATTTTCTCCATTGCCGCGCTTGTCTTGGTGGCCCGGCGCGCCGACTATCCGCGCGCGCTGATGAAGCCCTATTTCAAGGGTCAGAGGTGAGTAGGAAGCGGTAATGAGTCTCGACCTTCTCGTGAAAAATGCGCGCCTGGCGGACGGGCGCGAAGGCCTCGACATCGCCTGCGAGGGAGGGCGGATCGTGGCGGTGGAGCGCGGGATCGAGGCCGAGGCGGGCCGCACGCTCGATGCCGGCGGTCGCCTCGTCGCGCCGCCCTTCGTCGACGTGCATTTCCACATGGATGCGACGCTTTCGCTCGGCCTGCCGCGGCTCAACCAGTCAGGAACCCTGCTGGAGGGCATCGCGCTCTGGGGCGAACTGAAGCCGCTGCTGACCCACGAGGCAGTGATCGAGCGCGCTTTGCGCTATTGCGACCTCGCGGTGAGCCAGGGCCTGCTTGCCATCCGCTCTCATGTCGACATCTGCGACGACCGGCTGCTGGCGGTTGAGGCGCTGCTCGACGTGCGGGAAAAGGTGAAGGACTATATCGACCTCCAGCTCGTCGCCTTCCCGCAGGACGGCTATTACCGCTCACCCACCGCGGCCGACAATCTGCGCCGCGCGCTGGACATGGGCGTAGACGTCGTCGGCGGCATTCCCCATTTCGAGCGCACCATGTCCGACGGCGCCGCTTCGCTCAAGGCGCTGTGCGAGATCGCGGCCGAGCGGGGCCTGCGTGTCGACATCCATTGCGACGAGACCGACGATCCGCTCTCGCGCCATATCGAGGCGCTGGCCTATGAAACACAGCGGCTGGGCCTTGGCGGCCGGGTGGCTGGCTCGCACCTCACCTCCATGCACTCCATGGATAATTACTACGTCTCGAAGCTGATTCCGCTGATCGCGGAGGCCGGCGTCCACGCCATCGCCAATCCGCTGATCAACATCATGCTGCAAGGCCGGCACGACACCTATCCCAAGCGGCGCGGCATGACGCGGGTGCCGGAGTTGCGGGCAGCCGGCATCAATGTCGCCTTCGGCCATGACTGCGTGATGGACCCCTGGTACTCGCTCGGCTCCGGCGACATGCTGGAAGTCGCTCATATGGCGCTGCATGTCGGCCAATTGTCTTCGCGCGAGGCCGTGACCTGGTGCTTCGAGGCCGTGACCACCAATCCGGCGCGCATCATGGGCCTGGAAGGCTATGGCGTGGCGCCGGGCTGCAACGCCGACTTTGTGGTGCTGCAGGCCGATGACCCCATCGAGGCGATCCGCCTGAAGGCCGCGCGGCTGTTCGTGGTCCGGCGCGGGCGCATCATCGCCGAGGGCGCGCCGCGGGTAAGCGCGCTCGATCTGCCCGGCCGCCCGGCGCTGGTGGACCCAAGTGCCTATGCGCCTACCTCTTCCTGAACCTTGCCGAATTCGTTGATAGACACATATGGTGGCTTGCCGGATGGTGAGTGTCCCGACCCGAAGCTGTTGAATTCGCCGCCCTATTTCATCTCATGACGTTAGCAGCCGATGGCGACCGATGCGTATGCGCCCGAAATTCGTGACCTGCCGTTGGTCAGCACGGACGGTTTCGATCTGCTGCGCCGCCCGGTCTGGATTCTCGACACCGTACGGATGCGGAAATACTACGCCAACGCGGCGGCGCTGAAACTGTGGCGGGTCCCGGCCGACGGGCTGGACGAGTTTTTCATCCGCGATTTCACCCCGCATTCCACCGCGATCCGCGAGCGGCTGGCGGGAACTCTGGGGCGGGTGGCGAATGGCGAGGTGCTGGTCGAGCGCTGGACCTTCTATCCCAAGGGCGGTGCCTTCACCGTCGATTGCACCCAGAGCGGGGTCCGGCTGCCGAACGGCAATGTCGGCATGCTGGTCGAGGCCGCGGTGCCGGAAGTGGCGCCCGAGGAACTGCGCGGCGTGGAAGCGCTGCGCCACACCGCGGTGATGGTGACGCTGTACAGCGCCAACGGCGCGGTGCTGTTCCGCAATCCGGCCGCAACCCGTGCCTATCCGAATCCAAGCCATGCCTTTCTCGCCAGCTTCGTCGACCCCGGCGAGGGCGAGCGTTTCTGGCGTGCGGCGCTCGGCCATGAGGTCGCCCGCACCGATGCCTTCATGGGGCAGGCCACGACCGGCGAATTCCGTGCCGTCACCAGCCTGGGCGTCCGCTGGCACGGATTGTACTTATGTACCACCACCGATCCGGTGACGGGCCAGCTCTGCCTTCTGGTGAACGAGCGCGACGTCACCGACCGCGTGCAGGCCAACGCCCATGCCGAATATCTCGCCGGGCATGACGTGGTGACCGCACTCGTCAACCGCATAGGCTTCAACCGGCGGCTCGACGGGCTGATGGAGACGCCGCTGTCGTCCGGTGGGCTGCTGGTGATCGATCTCGATGGCTTCAAGCAGATCAACGACACGCATGGCCACGGCGCCGGCGACGTCGTGCTGCGCGAGGTCGGAAAACGGCTTGCCGCCAATGCCCGCGCCGGAGATGTGTGTGCCCGGCTGGGGGGCGACGAGTTCGCCATGATCCTGCCGGGCCTCACCGACCCCAACGTGCTGCGCCGGCGCGCGGAGCAGATCTATCACCAGATCATCCAGCCGATCGAGGCGCCGTCCACGGGCGCCGCCCTGACTGTCGCGGCGAGTTTCGGCACGGCGGCATGGCCGGAAAACGGGGCGACGCCGGACGAGTTGCAGCGCAATGCCGACCTTGCGCTCTATGCCGCCAAGGGCGAGAGCGGCCAGCGCATCAAGCATTTCGACATGGATATGCGCCGGGTCGCCGACGAGCGGCACAAATGCATCGAGGATCTGCGCGCCGGCCTCGAACGCGGCGAGTTCGAGGTCTATTTCCAGCCGCTGGTCGGCTTCGCCGAGCCGAGGCCGATCGGCTTCGAGGCGCTGCTGCGCTGGCGCCACCCGGAGCGCGGGCTGGTGCTTCCGGGCGAGTTCGTCGGTGCGGCCGAGAGCGTCGGCCTGATGGCGCCGATCGGCCGGTTCGTGCTGGAGGCGGCGGTGCGCCAGATGCGCCTCTGGCTGGACATGGGGTTCGATGTGCGGCGCCTCGCCATCAACCTGTCGAGCAATCAGCTTCACATCCGCAACCTGGCCGAGCTGGCGCGCGATGCGGTGGCAAGTGCCGGCGTGCCGGCGGCGCTGGTGGAGTTCGAGGTGCCGGAGACGGTTACGCTCGGACGCGGTGGCGAGGGGGCGGTCGGCGCGCTGTGGGACCTGCGGCGCCTGGGCTTTGCTATCGCGCTCGACGATTTCGGCACCGGCTATGCGTCGCTCACCCATCTGCGCCGGCTGCCGGTGGATACCATCAAGCTCGACCGCTCCTTCATCGTCGATATGAACGCCTCGGTGGCCGACCGCGCGATCGTTCGGGCGCTGATCGGGCTTGGCCATGATCTCGGCCTTCAGGTGCTGGCGGAGGGCATAGAGACCCACGAGCAGTTCGCCGCGGTGGCGGAACTGGGCTGCGATGCCGGACAGGGCTTCCTGTTCGGCTATCCCATGCCCGCTGGCGAGGCCACGGACTGGCTGCGGGCGAATGCGCAGATCGCCGATCGCCGCAAGGTCATCAGTTTCCCGGGATAACCAGCACGGTCGGCTTCATCGGCAGCGTTTCCCGCGAGAGCACGAGTGTCGGGCCGGACTGACGCTTCACCTCGTATTTGCTGTCGCCGAGGCGGCGCAGGAAATTGTTCAAGGTGCTCTCGTTGAAATAATGCATCGGGATCACCAGCGGCGATTCCAGCGCTTTCAGCACCTCGATCATGCCGTCGACATCTATGGTGTAACTGCCATCGACCGGGGCCAGCACCACGTCGATGCGCCCCAGCACGGCGAGGTCGTCCTCCGTCAACGTGTGGTGCAGGTGCCCGAGATGGGCGATGCACAGATCGGCGGCGCGGAAGATGAAGATCGAATTGCCGTTGCGGATCGTGCCGCCTTCCCAGTCGCGGATATTGGTCGGCAGGTTGCCGACCCAGAGATCGTCGACATCGAGATTGTAGCGCACCGGCTCGCCCACCGTGTCGCTCCACCCCTTCAGCACATGCGCGATGCCCGGATCGGGGGCCAGCGAGTAATGGGTGGAGTGCGCGCGGTTCATGGTGGCGACGCGCGGCACGATGTCGGGGCGCACATAGTCGTTGTAGTCGGTGGCGAGCGTCACGCCGCCGGCGGTCTCGATCAGGAAGGTCGAATGGCCGATATAGGTCAGGCTGACATGGTTCGGCGCCACCGAGGCCAGCCGGAGCGAGGCGGGGACGGCGAGCCGCTCCGGCGAGGGAAAGCCCGGAAACGTCGCCACCAGCTTGGGGCAGCGGTCCGCCTGCGCAAGGGCCGGCAGCGGCGCGAGCAAAGGCGCCAGCAGCAGCGCGGCGAGGGTCAACAGGAGACGCGGGGACGCTGGACGCATGCGGGTGCTCCGGGCCGGTGTCGCTCGGGGCATGATCGACGTTACGGCACCGCCGCGCGAGTAACGATTGCGTTGGCGCACAGGCGCGCGAATCGCTGTGCGCGGCTCGCCTCGTCCGCCCGTCCCAGCCCTCCGGCGGCCGGGACGACCTGCAAGGCCATCACCGAATATGCGGGTTGGTGCGCTTCTCGGTGCCGATGGTCGAGGCGCTGCCATGGCCGGGCAGGATGGTGACGTTGTCGCCGAGCGGCAGCAGCTTGGACTTGATGCCGGCGATCAGCGTGTCGTGGTCGCCATAGGGGAAATCGGTGCGCCCGACCGAGCGCTGGAACAGCGTGTCGCCGACCACGGCGAAGCTGCCCGGCTTGTAGACCAGCACGACATGGCCGGGTGTATGGCCCGGCACATGCAGCACGTCGAAGGGGAAGCCGCCAATATCCACGGTGTCGCCCTCGTTCAGCCAGCGGTTCGGGGTGACCGGGCGGCCGGGGATGCCGGTGCGCTCCCCATCGGCCACGAGATTGTCCAGCAGGAACTTGTCGGCCTCGTGCGGTCCCTCGACCGGAACCTTCAGCGTTTCGGCCAGTTCGGCGGCGCCGGCGGCGTGGTCGATATGGCCATGGGTGAGCACGATCTTTTCCGCGTTCACCTCCAGCTCCTCAAGCGCCGCGAGAATGCGCGGCAGGTCGCCGCCGGGATCGATCACCGCGCCCCTCTTGGTGGTCTCGTCCCAGATGATCGAGCAGTTCTGCTGGAACGGGGTGACGGGCACGACGGCGATCTTGAGTTCGGACATTCACATTTCCTCGGCAAGGGGGCGGGCGGAATGTGGTCGAACATATGCCGTCCCGCAAGGCGCCCCGCTTGTGGCGCCCCTGCGCCAATGCTATCCCGCGCCTCATGAGCACCAGGCCCATCGAAAACATCCGCAACTTCTCCATCGTCGCCCATATCGACCATGGGAAGTCGACCCTTGCCGACCGGCTGATCCAGATCACGGGCGGGCTGTCCGAACGCGAGATGTCCGAGCAGGTGCTCGACAACATGGATATCGAGCGCGAGCGCGGCATCACCATCAAGGCGCAGACGGTGCGCCTCGCCTACAAGGCGCATGATGGCAAGACCTACGTGCTCAATCTCATCGACACGCCCGGCCATGTCGACTTCGCCTATGAGGTGAACCGCTCGCTGGCCGCCGTGGAAGGCTCGCTGCTCGTGGTCGACGCCTCGCAGGGCGTCGAGGCGCAGACGCTGGCGAATGTCTACCAGGCGATCGACAATAATCACGAGATCGTCCCGGTCCTCAATAAGGTCGACCTGCCGGCCGCCGAGCCGGACAAGGTGAAGGCGCAGATCGAGGATGTGATCGGCCTCGACGCCTCCAATGCCGTGCTGATTTCGGCCAAGACCGGCCTCGGCATTCCCGATGTGCTGGAAGCCATCGTCACCCGGCTGCCGCCGCCCCAGGGTGACCGCGAGGCCCCGCTCAAGGCGCTGCTGGTCGACAGCTGGTACGACGTCTATCTGGGCGTCGTGGTGCTGGTGCGCATCGTCGACGGCGTGCTGAAGAAGGGCCAGCGCATCAAGATGATGCGGGCGGACGCGGTGTACGAGATCGACCGCGTGGGCGTGTTCACGCCCAAGCTCACCGTCATGGCAGAACTCGGGCCGGGCGAGATCGGCTTCCTGACCGGCTCGATCAAGGAAGTGGCCGATACCCGCGTCGGCGACACCATCACCGAGGAGAAGCGCCCCACCGCCGAACCGCTGCCGGGCTTCAAGCCGGCGCAGCCGGTGGTGTTCTGCGGCCTGTTCCCGGTCGATGCCGCCGATTTCGAGGATCTGCGCTCCGCGATGGGCAAGCTGCGGCTCAACGATGCCAGCTTCTCCTTCGAGATGGAGACATCGGCCGCGCTCGGCTTCGGCTTCCGCTGCGGCTTCCTCGGCCTGCTGCACCTCGAAATCATCCAGGAGCGGCTGGAGCGCGAGTTCAACCTCGACCTGATCGCCACAGCCCCCTCGGTCATCTACGAAATCGAGATGAACGACGGCACGGTGATCGAGATGCACAACCCGGCCGACATGCCGGACGTTGTGAAGATCAAGGAAATCCGCGAGCCGTGGATCCGCGCCACCATTCTCACCCCCGACGATTATCTCGGCGCGGTGCTGAAGCTCTGCCAGGACCGGCGCGGCAACCAGATCGAGCTGACCTATGTCGGTGCGCGCGCCATGGTCACCTATGACCTGCCGCTCAACGAGGTGGTGTTCGATTTCTACGATCGCCTGAAGTCGATCTCCAAGGGCTATGCCTCGTTCGACTACCAGATCACCGACTATCGGCCGGGTGACCTGGTGAAGATGTCGATCCTGGTCAATGCCGAGCCGGTCGACGCGCTCTCCATGCTGGTGCACCGCACCCGCGCGGAATATCGCGGCCGTGCCATGTGCGAGAAGCTGAAGGACCTGATCCCGCAGCACCTGTTCCAGATTCCGATCCAGGCGGCGATCGGCGCCAAGATCATCGCCCGCGAGACCATCAAGGCGCTGCGCAAGGACGTGACCGCCAAATGCTATGGCGGCGACATCACCCGCAAGCGCAAGCTTCTGGAAAAGCAGAAGGAAGGCAAGAAGAAGATGCGCCAGTTCGGCCGGGTGGAGATTCCGCAGGAAGCCTTCATCGCCGCGCTGAAGGTGGATGACTGACGCCTCTTCCGCTGCGTCTTCCGAATCGAAGGCAAGTGTGCTCCCATCGCGCGAGCGGAAAACCGCACGATGGGAGGCAGTCACATGGCCTACAAATTCGAAGTCTACCAGGACAAGGCGGGCGGCTACCGCTTTCGCTTCAAGGCGTCCAACGGCGAGACGATGTTCGCTTCCGAAAGCTACAAGGCCAAGGCATCGGCCATGAGCGCGATCGAATCCATCAAGAAGAATACGCCGGGTGCGGACGTCGTCGAAGTGGCGAAGGACGAGGGCAAGGCCTGACGCCGGCTCACACGTCACCGCGCCGCTTACTTCATTGGCGCCAAGAAAAAGGCCGGGCGCGAGCCCGGCCTTTCCTTATGCACGGCTACCCGCGTCAGATGACGTAGGGCGGCACGTGATAGTAGTCGTTGACCTTGCGGTCCCAATCCGCGTCCTTCCAGTTGCGATCGTCCGCGCTGGAGTGGTGCGGGGCGCCGGAAAGCTGCTCCTCGGTGATGTCGACCACATAGCCGTCCATCCGCTCGTCATATTTCAGCAGCGACCACGGCAGCGGATAATAGTCCTCGCCGAAGCCGAGGAAGCCGCCGAAGCTCATCACCGCATAGGCGGTCTGGCCGGTCAGCTTGTCGATCATCACACGGGCGATCGAGCCGATGCGGTCGCCATTGGGGCGGTACACCGCGGTGCCCTCGACCTTGTCGCTGCCTATCAGCGTCATGGTCTCACGGGTTTCCAGATTCTGCTGCGTGCTGTGCATATCAACCCTCCATGGTTGGTCGAATGTGATTGTAATGACTGGAAAACGTCTGGTGTCGTCGCGAGTTCCATTAAAATTCCGAAAGGAATAATCTTCCGAGAGCGGCGGTATTCATCGACATATTACCGTGTGACGGCCTTCATCAGTCCGTTACCGCTCCGTAATCAGTCTTTCCGCTCTTGGCGGGGAAGCTGCAATGCCGGTATCTTGGCCGCGCGATCAGGAGAATCACGAGATGACCAATGAGCGGGATGCCGTCTCGACCGGGCGCCGCCGCGCGCTGAAGCTGCTCGGCCTCGCGGGCGCGCTGGCCGTGGCGGGCCGCGCCGTGGGGCACGCGCAGGAGACCGAAATTGCCGACATGAAGCCCGGCACCTTCGTCTGGTATCCCGACCGCGCCCCCGAGGGCTTCGTCTCGATCATCGTCTCGCTGCCGGACCAGCGCTGCTACGTCTATCGCAACGGCGTGCGCATCGGCGTGTCGACCTGTTCGACCGGCAAGGCAGGCCATGAAACGCCGGTGGGCATCTTCACCATCCTGCAGAAGGATGCGGACCACCATTCCTCGATCTATGACGATGCCTCCATGCCCTTTACCGAGCGGCTCACCTGGTCGGGCGTCGCGCTGCATGCCGGCGGGCTGCCGGGCTATCCGTCCTCGCATGGCTGCGTGCACCTGCCGCTCGCCTTCGCCAAGCTGCTGTTCGGCGTCACCCATTACGGCACGCCGGTGATCATCGCCGACTCGCATTCCCAGCCGGTGGATGTGCTCCATCCCGGTCTGGTGCTTCCCAAGGACGCGACCACGGCAATCAGCGCCGATCCGACCGCAGATGCGGCGGCGGCCAAGGCGCCGGCGCAGGACGCGGTGTCGCTGGTCATCAGCGGCGCCGACAAGAGCCTCACCGTGCTGAAGGACGGCGCGGTGGTGCTGACCGCCCCGGTCACCATCCGCGATCCGGCGACACCGCTCGGCAATGTGGTCTATGTACTGAAATCGGTGGGCGGCGAGGTGTCGTGGACCTCGATCGCCTATGAGGCCAACAGTGCCGCGGCCGGCAAGGCGACGCAGGCGATCGACCGCATCACGGTGGCGCCCGACATCAACAAGCAGCTCGCCAGCCTGCTGGTGCCGGGCTCCACCATGCTGATCACCGAGTTGTCCGCCGATCCCGGCACGCGCTCGGATCCTAATTTCGTGGTCATGGCCCCGGCCATGAGCTGAAGGAGCGTTTGATGCTCTCCAGCCTGTCGCGCGCGGTTTTGCTGTTTGGCCTTCTGGCCCTCGCCGGCCCCGCCGCGGGGCAGGGCATGCCGATGCCGCTCGCGCGACCGGCGGAGCCGGCGGCGGCCCCGGTCCCGCCCGCACCGGCGCCCTCCGCCGCCGACAAGGTGCCGGCCAAGCAGATCTTCGGCGCCGCGCGCGGGCCGGCCGACCTTTCCAGCCGCGCCATCGGCTTCTATTCCAAGGGGTGCCTGTCGGGAGCGGTGATGCTGCCGGTGAACGGCCAGACCTGGCAGGCGATGCGGCTGTCGCGCAACCGCAACTGGGGGCATCCGCGCCTCGTCGACTTCATCGAGCGCTTCGCGGCCAAGGTGCCGAAGGTCTCGCAATGGCCGGGCATCCTTGTCGGCGACATGGCCCAGCCGCGCGGCGGGCCGATGCTCTCGGGCCATGCCTCGCACCAGATCGGGCTCGACGCCGATATCTGGCTGACCCCGATGCCCCGGCGTGAATTCACCACACAGGAGCGCGAAAAGGTCTCGGCCACCATGGTCGTGCGATCGGACCGGCTCGACGTCGATCCCAGGGTCTGGACCGGCTCGCACATCGCGGTGATCCGCGCGGCGGCGCAGGACCCGGAGGTCGAGCGCGTGCTGGTCAATGCCGCCATCAAGAAGGCGCTGTGCCGCGACGCGACCGGCGACCGTTCCTGGCTGCAGAAGGTGCGGCCCTATTGGGGGCACGACTACCACATGCATGTGCGGCTCTCCTGTCCGAAGGACAGCCCGCAATGCCGCCCGCAGGACCCAGTGGTGCCGGGCGAGGGCTGTAGCGGAGAGGCGCTGGACTGGTGGTTCTCGGACGCCAACCTGCATCCCAAGCCGCCCAAGGAGCCGGTGAAGCCCGCGCCGCCGATGATGCTCGCCGATATGCCGCCGGCCTGCCGCGAAGTGGTGCTGGCGCCCTGAGGCGCCGCTTCTTCAGGCCCGCGCGTCGTCGAGGATCATGCCCGCGGCCTTCTCGGCGATCATGATGGTCGGGGAATTGGTGTTGCCGGAGACGATGGTCGGCATGATCGAGGCATCCGCCACCCGCAGCCCGTCCATGCCGATGACCCGCAGTCGCTCGTCCACCACCGCCATCGGGTCGGAGGGCAGGCCCATCTTGGCGGTGCCGACCGGGTGGAAGATGGTGGTGCCGATATCGCCCGCCGCTCGCGCCAGCGCCTCCTCGCTGTCGCCGACCTGAGGGCCCGGCAGGAATTCCTCGGGCCGGTAGGGGGCGAGGGCGGGGCGGGAGACGATGCGCCGGGCGACGCGCAGGCTGTCGGCGGCGACGCGGCGGTCGTCCTGCGTGGCGAGATAGTTCGGCCTGATGCGCGGGGCCGCGCGGGGATCGGCGCTTGCCAGCTCGATCGCGCCCCGGCTGGTCGGGCGCAGATTGCACACGCTCATGGTGAAGGCCGGGAAGCGGTGCAGCTTCTCGCCGAACTTCGGCAGCGAGAGCGGCTGAACGTGGAATTCGAGGTCGGCCCGCTCGATGTCGGGGCGCGAGCGGGTGAAGATGCCGAGCTGCGAGGGCGCCATGGTCAATGGCCCGCGCTGGAACAGGGCGAAGTCCAGCCCCATCTTCGCCCGGCCGAACAGCGAGTGATATTGCTCGTTCAGCGTCGGCACGCCCTGAACCTTGTAGATCATGCGCAGTTGCAGATGGTCCTGCAGGTTGGCGCCCACGCCCGGCCGCTCCAGTGCGACCGGAATGCCGTGCGCCGCCAGCTCCGCGCCCGGCCCGATTCCGGAGAGCTTCATCAGATGCGGCGAGCCGACCGCGCCGGAGGCGAGGATCACCTCGGCCCGCGCCCGCGCGACGCGCGCGACCCCGCCTTGCGTGTAGGCGACACCCACGGCGCGGCCGTTCTCGATCAGGATTCGGTCGGCCTGGCAGCCGGTCTCCAGCCTGAGATTGGCGCGGCCGAGCACGGGCTTGAGGAAGCCGCGCGCGGCGCTCCAGCGAAAGCCGCGCTTCTGGTTCACCTGGAAATAGGAGGAGCCTTCATTGTCGCCGGTGTTGAAGTCCGGGATCGGGGCGATGCCGTCCTGCCGCGCGGCCTCGCGCACCGTGTCGAGCAGTTCCCAGGTCAGGCGCGGGAATTCCACGCGCCATTCCCCACCCGCGCCATGGGCCGCACTGGCGCCGAGATAGTGGTCCTCGTGCTTCCTGAACACCGGCAGCACATCGTCCCAGCCCCAGCCGGAAAGGCCGAGCTGGCGCCAGTGATCGTAATCGGCGGCCTGTCCGCGCATGTAGATCATGGCGTTGATGGCGGAGGAGCCGCCAATAGTCTTGCCGCGTGGGTAGTTCAGCGCGCGGCCATTGAGGCCGGCTTCAGGCTCGGTCTTGAAGCACCAGTCGGCGCGGGGATTGCCGATGGCGAACAGATAGCCGACCGGGATGTGAAACCAGATCCAGTTGTCGCGCCCACCGGCTTCGAGCACCAGAACCTTGTTTGCGGGGTTGGCTGACAGCCGGTTGGCGAGCACGCAACCGGCCGAGCCGGCGCCGACGATGATGTAATCGAAGCTCTCGGCGGCGTCGGTCGGCATGCGGGCACCCCTTGTCATCTCGTCGCGCGGAAACTGCCGGGAGGGTACCGCCCCGGCAATGTGAAATCGTGCCCAAGCGTTGTTCGCAGGTTCACATCGACCCGGGCGGCATGTGCGTTATTGCGCGAGCTTGTCGGCGAACAGCCCGATGGCGCGGGCATTGTTCACCGCCTTGTTCCAGCCCAGCAGCGCCTGGAAATTGCCGCCGCCCTGATGGTAGTCGGCGCCGCGCTGCCAGCCATAGGCCTTGAGATAGTTGGCGGTGGAGGCAAGCACGTCGACCGGGTTGCCGATCAGGTCGGCATGGCCGTCGCCGCTGAAATCGACGGCGTACTTGACGTAGGAACTCGGCATGAACTGGGTCTGGCCGAGCTCGCCCGCCCAGGCGCCGCGCATCTGGCCGATGGAGAGATCGCCGCGCTGGACGATGCGCAGCGCATCGAGCAACTGGGCGGTGAAGAACTCGGTGCGCCGGCAGTCATAGGCCAGTGTCGCCAGCGAGCGGAACACCGGCATCTTGCCGGAATTGGCGCCGAAATCGGTCTCCATGCCCCAGATCGCCACCAGAATCGTCCCCGGCACACCGAAGCGCTGCTCGATGCGGGCGAGCGGGCCGGCATATTGCTTGAGCATCTGCTTGCCCTTGGCGATGCGGCCCTTGGTGACGCGGTTGGCGACGAACTGCTCGAACGGGACGCTGAAGTGCTTCTGGTTGCGGTCGAGCCCGATGACCTGCGTGCTGTAGGTCACGCCGTCCAGCGCGCGCAGGGCGCTCGCCGAGATGCCGGCGCCAGCGGCCTCGCGCCTGAACTCGCCGAGCCAGCGCTCGAAGCCCGAGGCGTCGTTGCCGCAGGTGGCGGCGATGGCCGGCGCTGCGGCGAGAAGGGTGAAGGCGATGCCGGCAACCCGGCCGAGTTTCCTGAAGGCGTTCATCTGGGTCCGAGCTCCCGCTCCCGGTAAAAGGCGCCTGTTCCCGCGCGCCGCTGCCCGCCATCCTGCGCGCGCTGTTATGAACGCGGCGTTTCCGCGCTCACACGCCGATGCGCCCGAAGCCGGGAAGCTTGATGCCGGGCCGGCGCAGGTCGAGCCCGGCGACGGCGCCGAGTACATTGATCTCCAGCCCCTCGACCCAGGCCAGCGTCAGGCCCGCATAGCCGCCGAGCGATAGCCGCACGCCGGTCTGCGACGGCGCAAGGCCGATCCAGCGCCCATCGGTCGGGAAGTCCTTGCCGATGGCGGTCGGCGGCAAGGTGGCGGCGGTTTCCGGCACGGCGGCCAGCACGGCGGCGACGAAGCTGTTGGAGTTCGGCCCCGGCCAGACGCGGTAATCGCCATAGTCGGCGTAAGGGTAGGCGTCGATGGCCGCGCGCAGCTTCGGGATCAGCGCCTGCGCCGCCTCGCCGCGCGCCTCGAACACCACCTCCGGCTCGTTGCCGTACCAGCGCCCGTCGGGGGCATAGCCGTTGCGGCGGATCGGCGAACCCCAGCCCACCTTGTCGAAGCGTTCATAGCCGCCGCCGGCCTCCTTGATCACGATCCAGCTATGGACCGCGAAGATGCCGCGCCAGCGGCCGACGCGGGCCG
This sequence comes from Ancylobacter gelatini, assembly GCF_022601675.1. Classification (GTDB taxonomy): domain Bacteria; phylum Pseudomonadota; class Alphaproteobacteria; order Rhizobiales; family Xanthobacteraceae; genus Ancylobacter; species Ancylobacter gelatini. The sequence goes on from NZ_JAKVIL010000002.1 coordinate 614,735, forward strand.
CGTAGACCCGGACCATGGCCTCGGGGTTTCGCGCGGCCGGCGGCAGGGTGCCGGTGCTCGACCAGTCGGCCGAGCGCCAGGAGCGGCTGAAGTCACTGGTCTGCCATTGCACCAGCGCATGGGCGCCGAGCGGCAGGGCGAACAGCAGCATGAAACCGAAAAGGGTGAACTGGGCGGTGCGGAGCATTGCTATCACAGTGCGGATGATTTGGCGCAAAACAAGTCGCCGGCAGGCCACCCGCGAAAATGTGTTCACCCGCATGCCGTTAGGGCAGGAAAAACGACCGGGGCGGGATCCTGGAAAAATATCCGCCTTGCGCCGGTCGCGGGGACCGGGTCTCATGGGCCCCTCGCGTGACGCTTGGGGAGTGCCATGGACGGCGGGCCAAGTTTCTTCGGCGACCTGCTCGGCTCGATTGCCGAACGCGGGCGCCAGCTTCTCGACCTCGGTCGCGAGCGGCGGCCGCTTGGCGCCATCCGCGCCGCCGGCCTTGCCGAGCTGTGCGAGCAATTGCTGAGCGGGCGCGGGGAGGCGTCCGGCACCGCGCTGGCGCGGGAAATCCTCATTCTCTACCGCTCATTGAAGACCGCCGAGAAGATCGCCTTCTTCGAGGCGCTGGCCGGTGTGTTCGGGCCGGACAAGGCGCGGCTCGACAAGGCGGTCGCGCGCTATGTCGCCGATCCCACTCCGGCGGCGCTGGCGGAGCTGCACGGGGCGAGCGAGCCGCGCCGGCAGGAACTCATCCGCCGGGTGAACCTCGCTCCGGGCGCAACCGCGCAGTTGGTTGCCATGCGCGCCGAATTGCTGGACATCCTGCGGCGGCGCGCCGATCTCGCCGAGGTCGACCGCGACTTCACCCATCTCTTCGCCTCCTGGTTCAATCGAGGGTTTCTCGTGCTGCGCCGGATCGACTGGTCGACCCCCGCCAATGTTCTCGAAAAGATCATCCGCTACGAAGCGGTGCACGAGATTCGCGACTGGAACGATCTGCGCGCCCGCGTCGACAGCCCGGACCGGCGCTGCTACGCCTTCTTCCACCCCGCCATGGTCGACGAGCCTCTGATCTTCGTCGAGGTGGCGCTCACCCGTGAGATACCCGAGGCGATCGGCCCGATCCTGGCGCAGGAGCGCACGCCGCTCGACCCGGCCAAGGCCCGCGTGGCGGTGTTCTACTCGATCTCGAACTGCCAGACCGGGCTCGGCGGGGTGAGCTTCGGCAATTTCCTGATCAAGCAGGTGGTGGAAGAGATTTCCCGCGACATGCCGGGGCTCACCACCTTCGTCACGCTGTCGCCGGTGCCCGGCTTCCGCGCCTGGCTGGAGGGCGAGCGCCGGCGCGAGACCTCCGCCGTGCTGACCGCCGAGGACCGGGCCATGCTGGAGCAACTCGACACCGCGCCGGCCGATGCGCCGCTGCGAGAGGAATTGTCACCGGTCATCGCGGCGCTGGCGGCACAGTTTTTCCTGCGCGAGCGCTCGGCCAAGGGCAAGCCGCTCGATCCGGTGGCGCGCTTCCATCTGGGCAATGGCGCGCGGCTGGAGCGCATCAACCCGTTCGGCGACCTGTCGGCGCGGGGGATGAAGCAGGCGGCCGGGCTGATGGTGAACTACCGTTACGTGCCCGACGATATCGAAAAGAATCACGAGGCGTTCTTCGACAAGGGCGAGATCGTCGCCAGCGCCCCGGTGCGCAAGCTGCTGCGCCCGGATAATGGCGCGCGTCTTCCGGCGGTGCAGGAAAAGGCGAGCTGAACGCGTGCCGGGTCAACCCGGCGCGTCGTCCCGGCAGAAATTGTCGAAAAGCACGGTCATCACCTCCCGTGCCGCCTTGTTGTCGAGGAAATAATAGAGCGTGCGATGCTCGCGGCGGAAGGACACGATGTCCTCCTCCTTCAGCTTGGCCAGATGCTGCGACATCGAGCTCTGCGGCAGGCCGGTCGCCTCGATCAGATCGGTGACGCTGCGCTCCCCCTGTGTCAGCTCGCACAGGATGAGCAGACGGTGCGGGCTGGCCAGCCCTTTCAGGAATCCGGCGACCCGATCGGCCTTTGCCGCCATGGACTCGATCCCGCTCGCGGCGTCCATCCGTAAACTCCCGCTTTTCATATCGTAAAAATATGATATCATGAAAATATGAATTGATAAATGCCGGAGAACAGCATCATGAGCAAGGACTATCGGGAACTGACCCGCGACATCACCGCCTATACCGGCGAATTGCGCAAGCTGGCGCCGGACGCCATGCAGGGCTTTCACGCGCTGTCGCGCGGCGCGGGGGCCTCCGGTGCGGTTGACGCCAAGACCAAGGAACTGATCGCGCTCGCCATCGGCATCACCCAGCGCTGCGACGGCTGCATCGGCTTCCACGCCAAGGCGCTGCACGGCATGGGCGCCACCCGGCAGGAGGTCGGCGAGGTGGCCGCGATGTGCGTCTATATGGGCGGTGGGCCGGCGCTGATGTACGCCGCCGACGCGCTGCGCGCCTTCGACCAGTTCGCCGCGCCGCAGGCCGCCTGAGGAGGGGCGCGGCGGTAGCCCGCCCTTGACAGGCCGTTCCCGCTTATGCCCGATGCCCCGACACTCAGGTTTCGGGATATTGGTTCGGCGATGCGGTTTCTTCCTCACCTTCTGAAGCGCTTCGTCCACAAGGGCAGCCTCACTGTTATCGGTCCCGACGGGAGCCGCACCGTGTTCGGCACCGGCGAGGACGGGCCGAAGGTTGTCATGCGCTTGCACGACGACAAACTTGACCGCGAGCTGTTCTTCAATCCCGAACTGATCGCGGCCGAGGCCTATATGGACGGCCGCCTTACCTTCGAGGAAGGCACGGGGGTTTATGACTTCCTGTACCTGTTCTCGGTGAACCGGAAGGGGCTGGCGTCCCACCCGGTGCAGCAGGCGCTGCGCCGTGCGTGGCGCAGCCTCAAGCGCTGGCACCAGTCCAACCCGCTCGGCAAGGCCGCCACCAACGCGCAGAGCCATTACGACCACCCGCCGGAATTCTACCGGCTGTGGCTCGATTCGCAGATGATCTATTCCTGCGCCTATTTCCCGACCCCCGACGCTTCTCTGGAAGAAGCGCAGTGGGCGAAGTTGCGCCACATCGCCGCCAAGCTGAAGCTGGAGCCCGGCATGCGGGTCGCGGAGATCGGCTCGGGCTGGGGTGCGCTCGCCATCTATCTCGCCAAGCTCGGCGTGCATGTCACCGCGATCAACGTCGCCACCGAGCAACTCGCCGAATCGAAAAGGCGGGCCGAGGCGGAAGGCGTGCTCGACCGCATCACCTTCTTCGAGCGCGACTATCGTGAACTGACCGGCCAGTTCGACCGCGTGGTCTCGGTCGGCATGATGGAGCATGTCGGCGTCAATCATTTCGACGCGTATTTCGACACCATCAAGCGGCTGCTGGTGCCCGGCGGCTTCGCGATGATCCACGCCATCGGCCGCATGTCGCCGCCCGGCTCGACCGGTCCGTTCATCCGCAAGCACATCTTCCCCGGCGGCTATGTGCCGGCGATGTCGGAAGTGTTCGCCTCGCTGGAGCGCGTGGGGCTGTGGGCGGCGGACTGCGAAATCCTGCGCCTGCACTACTACTGGACCATCAAGCATTGGCGCATCAACTTCGACAAGGTGCGCCCGCAAGTGGTCGAGATGATGGGCGAGCGCTTCGCGCGGATGTGGGAATTCTACCTGGTGGCGGTGGAACTTGGCTTCCTGCACGGCTCGAACATGGTCTACCAGCTTCTGCTGTCCAATGAGCGCGACGCGGTGCCGGTGATCCGCGACTTCATCACTGATGAGGAGCGGTCGCTGGCCGCGCGGGCGGCCTGACGGGTCGCTGCGTGCTTGAGCGACTTGCCAGACCGGCATCCGATCCATTATGACACGGGTAGAGAGCAACCTCGCGAGAGCCGAGCCGTGACGCATTCGTCCGCCCGACGCATTTCCGCGACCCCGACCGCCAAGCGGTTTGCGGGGAACGCTCTCCTTCTGTCCGGCCTGCTTCTTCTTAGCCGCCCCTGAGGGCCGGCCGGGCTGTGTGCCTGGGCGCTCAGGGGATGACGCCCGAACCGCCAACAACACCCAGAGCCGAGCCGATGAAAAAGGTCCCGCGCGGACCGCCGGCGAAGCGACAGAAGGAAAAGACCCATGTCCTCCACCTCCAGCGCCCATGACAGCCGCGCCGACGACCGTGTGGTGATCTTCGACACCACTCTGCGCGATGGCGAGCAGTGCCCCGGCGCCTCGATGACCTTCGAGGAAAAGCTCGAAGTGGCCGAGTTGCTCGACACGATGGGCGTCGATGTCATCGAGGCGGGCTTCCCGATCGCCTCAAACGGCGACTTCGAATCGGTCGCCGAGATCGCCCGCCGCACGAAGCGCGCGGTGATCGCGGGTCTTGCCCGCGCCATTCCCGTCGACATCGCCCGCGCCGGCGAGGCGGTGAAGCATGCGCAGCGCCCGCGCATCCACACCTTCGTGTCGACCTCGCCGATCCATCTGGAATTCCAGATGCGCAAGACGCAGGATCAGGTGATCGACATCATCACCGCCACCGTCACCCAGGCGCGCAACCTGATCGACGATATCGAGTGGTCGGCGATGGATGCCACCCGCACCCCGATCGACTATCTCGCGCGCTGCGTCGAGACCGCGATCAAGGCCGGCGCCACCACCATCAACCTGCCCGATACGGTGGGTTACGCCACCCCGTCCGAATATGAGGCGATGTTCCGCCAGGTGCGCGAGCGGGTGCTCGACCGCGTGTCGAATCCCGAGAAGATCGTGTTCTCCGCCCATTGCCATGACGATCTCGGCCTCGCCGTCGCCAATTCGCTGGCGGCGCTGGCCGGCGGCGCCCGGCAGATCGAATGCACCATCAACGGTCTCGGCGAGCGCGCGGGCAATGCGGCGCTGGAAGAGGTGGTCATGGCCATCCGCACCCGTGCCGACGTGCTGCCCTACCAGACCGGCATCGACGCGACGCTGGTGACGCGCGCGTCCAAGCTGGTCTCGGCGGTGACGTCGTTCCCGGTGCAGTACAACAAGGCCATTGTCGGCCGGAATGCCTTCGCGCATGAGAGCGGCATCCATCAGGACGGCATGCTGAAGAACGCCACCACCTACGAGATCATGACCCCCGAGACCGTGGGCGTGAACAAGACCTCGCTGGTGATGGGCAAGCATTCCGGCCGCGCCGCCTTCCGCGACAAGCTGAAGGCGCTGGGCTACGAACTCGGCGAGAACGCGCTGAACGACGCCTTCACCCGCTTCAAGGACCTCGCCGACCGCAAGAAGGTGGTCTACGACGAGGACATCGAGGCGCTGGTCGATCAGGGCATCGCGGTGGCGCATGATCGGATGAAGCTGGTGTCGCTCTCGGTGATCGCCGGCAGCCACGGCCCGCAGCGCGCCACCATGAAGATGGAAGTCGACGGCCAGCGCTTCACCGTCGAGCAGGAGGGCAACGGGCCGGTCGATGCGGTGTTCAACTGCATCAAGGAGATCGTGCCGCACACCGCCAAGCTCGCGCTCTATCAGGTCCACGCCGTGACCGAGGGAACCGACGCGCAGGCCGAGGTGTCAGTGCGGCTGGAGGATGGCGACAAGGCGGTGACCGGGCGCGGTTCCGATCCCGACACGCTGGTCGCTTCCGCACAGGCCTACATCATCGCGCTCAACAAGCTGCAGGCCAAGAGCCAGAGCCTCAACGCGCAGTCCCAGCCCGCGGCCGAGTGAGCGGGTTCTTCTGACCATCAGGCGGCGCGGGGCGATGCTTCGCGCCGCCTGTCGGTTTTTGCGGTGCCATAATGTTGTCGGCCTGATTGGCGAGGAGTTCCCCTCACGCGGGAGACCGGCAGCATGAGACGCCTTGCCCCTGACAGGTGCCGTGCCTTCCATCCTTGCCGGGCTCCATGACGGGCGCGGCGGCTGTCCCGATCGTCGCGCTGGCAGCGGATGAACGGCTGCCGGTGATGGCGGCCCTCTGCCCGCGCGCGCAGGGAACGCTGCGGCTCGCCTTGTCGCTCGCCCTGCATGTCGCCTTGCTGCTGGTCATGCTGTGGCTCGGCCTCGCACCGGTGCTGCCCCCCGAGCCTCCGGCTGTGACCGTGGAGATTCTGAGCGGCGCAGCGTTCGACGCTCTGCGCGCTCCCGCGCCGCCGACGGTGCCGATGAGCGGGGGCGGGGAGGGGCTCGGCCCGCCATCCGCCGCGCCGCCGGCGGCGGTGCCACCGGTCACGACCCGGCCGGATGGCATGATCCATCCCTCGACCCTGCTGTCGCAGCAGGCGCTGGCGCAGCCGGCGAACCGGCCGTTGCGGCGCCAGCTCGCCACGCTGGCCGACGAGGAGCACATCGCCCAGCTCTGCGATCTGGAGGCGATGGAGCAGATCCACGCCTGGAAGGGCGAGTTCCAGCCCGACCGGCTGGTCGACTACGCGCTGTCGGATCCGCGTCTGGAGGAGGGCGCGTTCATCGCCCATGGCGCGGCGTTCCGCGCCGGCCATCAATGGTATGAGCTGTCCTATCGCTGCGAGCTCGACGCCAGCCGGCGGCGGGTGACCGGTTTTTCCTTCCGCGTCGGGGCCGCGATCGCGCGCGAGGAATGGAGCGCGCTCAACCTTCCCGCCGTGCATTGAGCCGCGTCACGCCTGGCGCGGATCGATCCCGCATTCGGCGGCGGCCTGTGCGAACAGCGCCTGTTCCAGTGCGTCGAGCGCCGCCCCGCCGGTGCCGAGCGAGGCGCCGTCGAGTTCGGTGATGCGACGGATGAAGCGCAGGCTGTTGGTGGCGAACACCGCCTGCGCGCCGGCCAGCGCCTCGCGCGTGAGCGGGACTTCCGCCACCTCCAGCCCGAGGGAGGGAGCGATCTCCAGAACCAGCGCCCGCATCACGCCCGGCAGGCAGCCTTCGGACAGGGGCGGGGTCACCAGCCGGTCGTCCATGAGCGCGAAGACATTGGCGATGGTGGTGCAGGCGACGCGGCCCTGCGTGTTGAGGATCAGCGCGTCGTCCACGGCCGCCCGCGCCGCTTCCCGCGCGGCGAGGATATGATCGAGATAGCCCAGCGCCTTGAGGTTGGCCGTGGGCGAGAACTCGTTGCGCCGCCCGGTCGCGGTGATGAGCCTTGCCGGCTGGCCGAGCAGGGCCGGGCCCCACGGGGCGGTCGCAACCACCAGCGTCGGCTCCCCGGCGCTTGCCGGCCACAGCCCGCGCGCGGCGGTGCCCCGCGTCAGCGTGGTGCGCAGGATGGCGGGCGTAGGCGGCAGCGCGGCGTCGATCGCCGCCTCGATCCGCGCGCCCTCAATGGCAATACCGATCGCCCCGGCGGCAGCGAGCAGCCGTGTGACGTGGGCATGCCGGGCGATCACCGCCCCGTTCAGCGCCAGCGCGGTGTCGAACACGCCGTCGCCGAGTGTGAAGCCGCGATCCTCGCTGCTGAGCGGGTTCACGCCGGAACACGCGCGCGTTTGAGGAAGTTGCCGAGAATGTCGTAGCCGTGCTCGGTCAGCACCGATTCCGGGTGGAACTGCACGCCGAAGGTCGGGTGCTGGCGGTGGGCGAGGCCCATGATCTCGCCATCCTCGCTCCAGGCGGTGGCATCCAGCGGGCCGTCATCGCCCAGTTCCACCGCCAGCGAATGATAGCGCCCGGCGGCGAAGGGGGAGGGCAAGCCAGCGAAGACGTCGCTGCCCGTATGGCGCACCTGCGACGCGCGCCCGTGCATCGGCGTCTTCGCACGCACGACGCGCCCGCCAAAGGCCTGCCCGATGCATTGATGGCCGAGGCAGATGCCGAGAATCGGCAGCCGGCCGGACAGCGCGCGGACCGCTTCCAGCGACACGCCGGCCTCGTCGGGCGAGCACGGGCCCGGCGAGATCACCAGCGCGTCCGGGCGCAGCCTCTCGATGGCGGCGACGTCGAGCGCGTCGTTGCGGGCGACCTCGATATCCTGCCCCAGCTCGCGGAAATAGCGCGCCACGTTGAAGACGAAGCTGTCGTAATTGTCGATCAGCAGGATCATCGGCCGCCCCTCATGCCTGCTGCGGGACGAAGGCGCGGAACAGCCGCTCCGCCTTGGTCAGGCTCTCGGCATATTCCAGCGCCGGATCGGAGAGCACGGTGATGCCGCCGCCGACGCCAAAGCGCGCTTCCTCGCGCTCCACGGTCACCGTGCGGATGGCGATGTTGAAATCCATCGCGCCGTCAAAGCCGATATAGCCGATGGCGCCGCAATAGAGTCCGCGCGGCCGGCCTTCCAGCTCGTGAATGATTTCCATGGCGCGGATCTTCGGCGCGCCGGTGATCGAGCCGCCCGGGAAGGAGGCCGCCATCAGGTCGAGCCCGTCGCGGCCCTCATCCAGTTCGCCGGTCACCACCGAGACGAGGTGATGGACGTTGGCATAGGTCTCCAGTCCGCACAGGCGCGGCACCTTCACCGTGCCGGGCCTGCATACCCGCGAAAGATCGTTGCGCAGCAGGTCGACGATCATCACGTTCTCGGCGCGGTCCTTCTCGCTGCCGGAAAGCTCGCGGCCGCGGAAGGCATCCAGCGTCGGCTCCACCGAACGCGGCACCGTGCCCTTGATCGGGCGGGCCTCGACCTGCCGGCCTTCCAGCCGCACGAAGCGCTCGGGCGAGGAGGAGGCAATGGTGCGGTCGGTGTTGACGATCAGCGCGGCGAAGGTTGCGGGGTTGGCGCGGCGCAGCCGGTCATAGAGCGCCAGCGGGTCGACCTTGCCGATCCGGGCGCGGAACTGCTGGGTGAAGTTGGCCTGGAAAATGTCGCCGGCACGGATGTAGTCGATCACCCGGGCCACGGCCGCCCGGTAGGCGGCGGCGTCGAAATTCGAGTTCCAGCCGGTCACTGCCGGCGCGGTGCCGAGTGGCGCCGCGGGGGCGGCGAGGCGTGCGATCGCGTCTTCCAGCCGCTCACGCGCCCGTTGCTGCCGCTGCGCGGGTTCGCTCGCCGGCCAGCCGGTGGAGACGATGAAGGCGCGCCGGGCCACATTGTCGAAGGCGACCACCAGATCGTAGAAGCCGAGGTCGATCTCGGCGCCTTCGCCCGGCTCCGGGGCGGGCGTGGGGAAACGATCGAACAGCCGGCCGGCCTCATAGGCCATGTACCCGGCCGCGCCGGCCCGAAACGGCGGCGCGCCGGGATTTCCGGGGCGGGGCGGCTGGGCGAAGCGTTCGAGCCGGGCGCGCAGCTCGGCCATCGGCGCGCCTTCCAGCGCCACGCCATTCCAGAAAGCGGTCGCGCCCTCGACGCGGAACCGGCCGAACGGCTCGGCCATGACGTAGGACCAGCGCCCGAGCACGGGATGCACCATGGCGCTGTCGAGGAAAACGAGGCCGGGCACGCGCGTGCCGTCGCGCCGCGCCAGCCGGCGGGCGGCCTGCCACGGGTCCTGGAAATCGATCTCGACGACGATCGGCGGCGGTTCCTGAATCATGATCGCCTGAATATGGCGTGTCGGCTGTTGCCTTCCTAGACCGCTTCGCCGGCTTACGGCAGCGGAATATGGCGCCGGCCCGCGCGGTCATCATAGAACCAAAGAGGCCTTGACGCTCGGGCACACGGATGATCGCTTAACAGGCCTCACGCTGGCGCCCCGCGAATGGATGGCGCCGTTATGCAAAAACGTCGCGACAATGTCTCGGGAGGGACGCATGAAGAATTTGAAGGCTGCCGCTGTGGGCCTTGCGGCTCTTGCGATTGCTGCGGTTCCTGTTGGTTTTGCGCAGGCTCAGGACTATCCGTCGCGTTCGGTGACG